>OY781093.1:0-3590369 GCA_963676355.1 Christensenellaceae bacterium | reverse complement strand
CGAGGTGGTGTACATTTGGTGTAGTGTTTTTATAAAAACTTGTCTTGCATCCGAACCCCGAGGGCTCGGCCGCCATTCCGTATTCCACCCAAAAATCTGGAACAAAAATAACATCAGGAAAATCATTTTTAATTTTAATGTTGGCATTCCACCATATTTCGGGGTTTGTAAAATAGTCTATAGTGTCAATTTTGCAGTAACCCGGTATCCAAGGACTGTCAACAATAAGAGCTGTCGGGATTGCTTTTTGTTTTAACGGATGCCTAAGTGCATCCCACTGTTCTTTTCTCATTTTGATCACCTATCTTTTTTAAGCTAAGCAAAAGGCTTTCACAGCAATGCCGCAAAAGCCTTTTGAATAGTTATTGTGTTATATTAGTTTCCGGTGAACTCGTCATATTTCATAGCGCGTTCATCTATTACTTCCTGAGCGCCTGAGGCAAGCCAGTCTTCTATGCCGGCATCCCACACTGCGTCAAATTCTTCAGGTGAGCATGTAATGGACTCAGCCATCAATGTTTTGCCTTTGTCTGCCAGAGTCTGTGATACAGGGCCTGCCGCTGAAAGCGGAACTGGTATAACAGGCAGCGGTGCACCATTCATCATAGCAGCGTCATATGCCATTGTTACTAACGCAGGCTCTACGGAATATCCGTTAGCTATTGCTTTTGCGTTGAGCTCATCGCTTCCCAGGTCCACACCGTTAATCGGGAAAGTATAGTCTAAGTTCTGTCCTGAGTTCATGATCTTCTCGCCTTCAGCTGCCATAAGTTTTGGCACGCCGTTTACCAACTCGTGGTTCACGCCTTCATCACCAATCTGAAGATAGCTGCGGTTTTCATATCTGGCCATCCAGTTTACATAGCGAAGTGCGCCTTCTACGTTTTCGCTGAATACAGGTATTATAAACCTTATTCCTGCCGAGTCATAGATAAACTTCTTTGTTACTCCGGCTGAATTCTGGAATGGGTCAATAGCCACTATTTCAGCTGTAGGTACGTTTGCAAGAAGATCTGTAAGCAGTCCTGGTGAATCACGGTATGGCTGATCCCAGTTGTGTATGAATGAGCCTACAACGCCGCTTTTGATGAGGTTATCACAAGGTGGATCTTCATTGTAAAGCGGGAATTCTGGGTCTACCAAGCCTGCATTGTACATTTTGTTAAGGAATCTCACGCCTTCTTTATATCCGGGAACAAGGAATGAACGATCGATGACAGTATTTACCCAAAGGTCTCTTTCAGAAAGAGTCGGGTCAATGAAAGAGTCAAGCAGATTGCCCGCGCGCCAGCGCACGTCGTCTGTCATTGAGAATGCAAGCACTTTATCTGCACCAACGTTGCCAGGATCTTTTTCTTTGAATGCCATTAAGACATCGTAATATTCCTGAGTAGTAGTCGGAAGGTCCATGCCAAGCGCATCTACCCAGTCTTTACGAATAAATGTGTTTATTCTTGCAACATTGATACGACGGGCAGGCACTGAATACACTTCGCCTGTCTCAGGTATCATGTCGCGCATTATCATGTCGCGTCCGGGAACTGCAAGGTCTGGTCCTAAGAATTCCTTAAGGTCGACAAGAAGAGTGTCGATATAAGGCTCTATGTTTGTAAGTCCACCCAAGTCGCGATAGTTTGAGATGAGGTCTGTGCTGTATGTTACACATAAATCTGGTGCACTTGAGGCAGCCATCAAGTTATTAAGCTGGTCTGTTTCTTCCCAACGTGATACTGCTTGGAAAGTAACACCGATATTTTCATCTGCGAGTACTTTGTCGGTTATCCACTGTGTCCAGTAGTTGTTAGTCGGGTCGGTTTTTCCGCCGTCTGTGCCTCGGTCGAATATCTCAACGGTTATTTCGCTGTATTCGGGCATTTCCGGTTCTGTTACCTCGTCAGTTGGAGCTTCGGTTGCTTTCTCTTCTGTCTTCGTTTCAGGTGCTGTAGTTTTCGTGGGCTCGGGGTCAGTCTCAGGTTTGCAGGCCGCAAATATTGCAACCATCATGAGCAAAGCCAAAGCCAGTGACAAATAGCGTTTCATAATTTCCTCCTTTTAGTTTCTAATATAATACCGTCGAACAATTTGTCTATCCTTTTATAGCGCCAATTGTTATACCGGTAATAAAGTACTTTTGAAGCCATGGGTAAATCATTACTATAGGTAAAGTTGCAAACATAACCGCGGCGGCTTTCATTCCTTCTCCTGCTACAGGTGCGGTCGAGGCCACACCTTCCTGTTGAGCCACTTCAATGGCAGACAGGTTGTTTACCACTTGGTATAGTTTCAGCTGTATCGGTGCCCATTTTGCATCTGTCATGTATAACAGCGCGTCCGAGAAACCGTTCCACCTTCCCACTGCGTAAAACAGTGAAAGTGTTGCAAGAGCGGAAGTTGACATCGGAAGGTAAATCCTAGTAAGAATCACAAACGGATTTGCGCCATCCAGTTGGGCAGACTCACGCAGGCTTTCGGGAATTCCGTAAAAGAAGCTGCGCATTATTATCATGTAAAACACTGAAAGACTGTTGGGTATGATAAGCACCAGCGGATTGTCGATTAAGTTTAAGTCTGTCATGAGTATGTAGTTTGGTATAGTTCCTGCACTGAAAAACATAGTCATAATAATCAGTGTGTTTATTAATTTTTTTCCTTTCAAATTCCTGTATGTCAAAGGAAAAGCACAAAGTACAGTCATTGTCATCGAAAAGAGAGTGCATATACCGGTAAGTATCGCAGTCCATATCATCGAGCGGGAAAACGCAGGGTCTTTGAACACGTATTTATAAGACTCAAACGTAAACGCTTTTGGCCAGAAAACTACCTCCCTGTTTATTATCGATTGCGGCGAACTGAAAGAACGGGCAAGTATGTTGAGCATCGGTAAAAGGCATATCAGCATAATAATCAGGCAGATAAATGCAATGAACAGATCAGCAATTTTTGTTTTTTTCGTTTTAACCATATCGCACCCCCTACCAGATTCCGCGGTCGCCGAAGCGCTTTGCTATCGAGTTTGCCGCAACTAGGAATATTACGCATACTACGGATTGGAACAGTCCTATTGCAGCTGTGTATGAGAACTGGAACGATCTTATGCCGACCCTGTACACCAGTGTGCTTAAAACGTCAGCGACCGAGCGCACCAGATCATTTCCCAAAGCATACGGCCTGTCAAATTCGCTTCCTAGAATATGTCCCAGACTCATTATAAGAAGAACTACGATTGTCGGCCTCAATCCGGGCAACGTAATATGCAATATCTTGCGCATTCTTGAAGCTCCGTCCACCTCTGCCGCTTCATAAAGCTCCGGATTTATTGTTGTTATCGCGGCAAGATATATAACAGTATTCCAGCCGACATTCTTCCAAAGCCCCAGACCGACATATGTCATCACCCATAGGTTGTTTTCCAAAAGAAAGTTAATTGGATCTATCCCTATCTTGCCCAGCATTATGTTTATAACGCCTGTGCGTGGACCCAAAAGCTCTTTTGCCATGCTGACGATAATAATCCATGATAGGAAATACGGCAGATACACTATTGTTTGTGTTACGCGCTTGTAAGTTTTAAATGCCAGCTCGTTAAGCAGTATTGCCAAAACAATCGGGGCTGGGAAGCTAACCAGCAAGTCTAAAATATTGAGCACAAAAGTATTGCGTACAGCATTATAGAAGTCACGGGAGGAAAAAGCTTTTTGAAACCATTTAAGCCCCGCCCATGGCGATTCCCATGTTCCCTTAAACATATTGTAATCTTTAAAAGCAATTACGATATTGGTCATAGGAACATATTTAAATAATATAAAATATGCTAGTGGTATAAGCAGCATAAGGTATAGCATCCACGAACTCTTTAAATAGTTCATGCGCTTATATCTTTTTGCTGTCCTTTCTTGTTTGTTCACTTGTCTTCCCCCCATCCATATATAACGCGTCCCTTCATATCGGGAACCGCTGTTTTTCTAGCAAAATAAGTGTTTACTACATCTCTCCACTCTTTTGCGTTATCTAACTGAAGCAAAAGCCTTCCTCTAACGCACTCGAATGCACTCTCCGGCAGATACAGCTTTAGCGTATCCCACACTTCAATAAACCTTTCAACATCCTCAACACCTTCAAAATGTGTATCATATATATTTTGCAAAAGAGTTTTCCCGCTTTTAAGCAGATAATTGTAAGGCAGTCTGTGAAAAAACAAAAGTAGGTTTTCCGGACACTCGTTGGGATTGTCAAACAGAGAAGCCACATACGGGTGATATTGCTTTAAAAGTCCTGTGCCATGCTCTGTGCGGTCAACACCTATCTGTTCGTGATCCGCTCTGTGGTATGTTCCCCACATGGAATATTCATATCCATCAACGCTCGGACCATAATGATCTGATACATTTACCATCCAACCTATTCCCATCGGCGCTGTATATTTTTCATAAACCCCGCGTGAATCCAGCATCATCTTCGTGAGTGGCTCGGCTATCTTGTCATTATTTCCGAAAGTAAGCTTTATCCATCTTTGTGTTATTTCATCCGCGGATAGGTAAGGGTTCCATGCAAGCTGTCCATAGGCGAACAGGTTGCACTGTGCCAGTGTGTGTCCAGTCCAGTTTTCGTCTTTGCCCACATTTACCACAGCCGCTATCGCAGACACTTTGTTTCCTGCAAGGTCACGCATTTTCTGCGTTTCGTTTATAGGAAAATCAAATACATCCTGCCAATGCACAGCAAGCGAGTAAAGGTCTATCTGCTGTCCGGTGTATTCTTGAGTTATCTGAAGTTCTATTCCCTGACGTGTGTGCTTCATAGCCCCTAGAAGAGGTGAGTTCGGCTCGCGTACCTGAAAGTCTACAGGGCCGTTTTTTATCATCAGCACCACATTTTTCTCAAACTCCCCATCCATCGGGAAGAAGTGTTCATATGCAGCCATTGGACGATCTGTTTTCGTATCGCGCCAGTCCTGCTTGCAGTTATACACGAAGCATCTCCAATACAGCGTTCCTCCATAGCGTGCTAATGCGCGCGATATTACGTTCGCGCCGTCCGCAGGAGTACGTCCATGTACAGCTGGTCCGTGCTGAAATTCAGAATCGGCTTTGATGAGAAACCCAGCCAAGTCAGGTATAGCTTCATATACATTTTTAATTGTGTCTGACCACCATTTGGACACACGTGCATCCAAAGGATCTGCTGTGTCAATCCCTCCCAGTATTATTGGAGCGCCAAAGGCTACTGAAAGTATAATCTTAATGCCAAACGGTCTGAATATCTCTGCCAGTTTCGACACCTTTGGAAGCATTTCCGGAGTGATAAGCTTTGCGCTTTCACGCGTCACATTTACATTATTTATAGATATCTGGTTTATGCCTATAGATGCTAAAGCTCTGGCATAGTCTCTTATCCTTTTTTCATCATATGAAAAATCACACTTATCAAAGAAAAATGATTTTCCCGCATATCCTCTTTCAATTGTACCGTCTAGATTGTCCCAATGGTTTATAAGTCTATCAGAAAAAGTAGGTGAACTTTCAACGTTGTATTTTCTTGGATTTTCATCCGCGGCAAGTTTCATAAGGCATTCATACACGCCGTATAAAGCACCGTTTTTGTCAGCTGCTATGATTTCTATTCCGCTGTCACTGCCTTTTATTTTGTATCCTTCGGCAGGTATATGGCTGTCTTTTATTATCCTTATCAAAAAACCGGCCTGGCTACTTACAGCATCTTCACCGTACATGCGATCAAGCCCTGCTTTCAGTTCCTGCACAGCAAAATCAAACAAGGGCTCTTCAAGCCTTATTTTTACTTTTCCTACAGAAAAACCCTGATTTTGCTGAAGCCAAAGAAGATATTGGCTATAACGTTCATTAATTTGCATAATTTTCCTTGTTGAGTTGTTCGATAAAAATTCTAAATAAAAAAGAACATAATAGTAAGATAGTGTACCGCTGACCTATATATTTACCAGTCGCATAGATATTAACATTAAGACAAATAATAATACATAGAAAAATTACAGAATGTTTATACTTTTTGTGGGTATTTTTGCTTAATCATATATTTTTTTTGAACTAATCATCTGAATCCCATAACAATATACACAAATTTAACCATCGTTTTATATGCAAATATGTGCTAATTTCATGTGTTTTTAGATTATATCGCCATATTTATCTAAATTAAAACAAGAAGGTTATATATACACATTTGTTATATTTCGGGGAGAATTTCTTTCCATACAGCCCTTAAAATGTCATTTGCATTGTTTTCGTTATGTGCCGTAACAGTAACAACAGCCTGCTTATCAGGTAAAATTATGCTGTACTGCCCGTGTTTGCCGTCAGCTCTGTATGCGCCTTGAACAGTGCACCTCCACAGCTGATAACCGTACCCCTGATTATTTTCACTGTCTGAAAAACCACATACGTCGACCGTGTCCTGCCAAGCGCGCTTAATATAGTTTTCGGGTACAATTCTTTGCCCTTCCCACATTCCGTTATCAAGCAGTAGCCTTCCCAAACGCGAAAATTCCTCACATTTTAGATAGAGTCCAACAGCCCCCAATGTATGTCCTTGCGGGCAGCTGTGCCACTGTGGGTTAAAAATGTCCATTGGAGTAAATAGTCGCGGCATAAGATAATCGCGCAATGTGCACCCACTTATCTCCTCTATTATCCTAGAGAGCATATAGGTGCATCCATTATCATAAAAAAATCGTGTGCCGGCGTCATAGTCCATAGTCTTCATGAAAAAAAGCTGTGCCCAGTCGAGCTCGCGTTCATGTGTGTCGGGGTCTGTTGAAAAAAGTGGATTTGCATGACCTGCGCGCATCTGAAGCAAATCTCTAACCGTTATTTTTTCCGCTCCGGCAGATGATAATTTCTTGTATTGGGGGAAATAGGACAGAACGCTGTCGTTCAGTGATAAAAGCCCTTCGCCTTCGGCAATGCCAATCGAGATGGATGTGAAGGCTTTTGAACCTGAAAATAAATGCACTCGTTCGTTCTCACGGAAAAATATTTCTTCGCTCCGCTGACCTTTTTTATACACATGTGCAGCATAAACTCCTAGATTTTGCTCCCGCACTATCTTCTCAAAACCTGAAAACAGAGATATATTCACTTTGACTTTCCTCCGATAAATGATTTATTATATTATATATTGCCAACGGTACATAGTTCAACAGTGCTTGCAATTATTACAAATATTCCTTGAAAAAGTTAAACTTTTGGGAGGCGGAAAGATGAATCTTGAAATATATGATGATCTGATTTCAGGTGTAGAGTATTTTATACACAGGATAAGCACTCCCAACTGGTGTATAGAAGAGTCCACCATTGACTTTGTGGATATAACATACATAATAGGCGGAAAAGCAGAATACTCCATAAACTCTGTGAGCTATCTCGTAAAACCCGGCGACCTTATCTGTATTCCAAAAGGCTCGCTGCGTTCAGCGATAGGCTTTCCGGAAAACCCTATCGACAGCTATTGCTTCAATGGGCAGATATGCCTCATGTCCGGCAAAGACATCGACTTGCCTTTACCGCATGTAAGTCATATAGGTTTATATCCTGACATTGTGGATTTATATCGTGAAATGAATGCTACGTGGCTTTCAAGAGATGCGGGATATGGAATGCGAGTAAGGGCTGTATGGCTTATGATTCTCCAACGTTTTTTTCAGCTTATGGTGTACAACAACGACCCAAACACAGTGGATACTCGGATTAAGAAAGTTATGCGCCACGTTGTGGAACACTATGCTGACCCGCTTACCGTTCAGAGTATGTCTGATTTGGTAGGTTTAAGTCCGTGGTACTTCGGAAACTTTTTTAAAAAAGAAACAGGATCGTCATTTAAAGAATACGTGACTTCTATACGCTTAAACCATGCGGAGGACATGTTGCGAAGCGGAGAATTTAACGTTAGCGAAGTAGCCGAAATCTGCGGCTTTACAAACATTTTCTACTTTTGCAAAGTCTTCAAAGAAAATCGTGGAATAACACCTTCAAGTGTTATAAAATTTGGCAAAAACAAATTATAGAAGGCGGCTTTTGTTTATTTGTATGGCTGAGTGACGGGAAACCTTACATATCAGAATTATTTACTCAGTTTACAGAAAGAAATAATTTACCTAAGATTGTTTTGCATGAATTAAGATACACTTTTGCTTCATTATCTAACCATATCGGAGCATCTGAATATGACATAAGCAAAGCACTAGGACATTCATCACCAACGACTACAAAGAAAATCTACACTCACTTATTTGACAAGAAGCAAACAGTAGCATTGGATGCTGTGGCAAATATAATTAATAAGGAGAACTAATATGAATAATAACAATGTGAATATGGGACACTATAAGATTATAAAAGAGTTTAAGAAAGAGTATTTAACACTAAAGGAAACATTTCTGGAAGACATTAAAGGAGATGATATTAAAGTGTTTGAGGATATTGAAAAAATATTTCAAACTATTGATATTATTTCATTACGCTTTCTGTTGAGAGATTTAGAGGATATTTATGATGTGCTTGATTTTGATAATGATATTGTTTCTGAAAAAAGAAATAACCATAGGAATAATGTTGCAATCATTAATCATTATATAGATTATATTGATAAAGTATTTGAAGTAGGATAGATTAAAGATACCTTTAGGTTGAGCTTGTAGATATAATAGGATGAATTCACTTAGTACATTATCTTTCGAAAATCATTAAAAAAGCCATTATATGCCAATTAAAAACATGTGATAGATTTGCACCAACACTATTAATTGAATAATTTGCATGTTATTATATAAAAATATTAAGTATGGGATTAAATAACAACACCTCTTAACATTACAAGTAACGTAGAATGAGAATAAAAGGCATTTTCGAAAGGTATTGCTTATGATTTTAGAAGAAAAATTATCTAAAAGTATAGAGAATTTAGACGAAGAAAAGTTAGTAAAATTTTTATGGGTTACTGTTATAAGATTTTTGCCATATCACAAATCACAATTTCTTGTTGAACCAGAAGCAGATGGGTATATGACATATATGTTTCTATCTGTACAAACGCTGAGAGAAACGTTTTCTAAGCATGAAAAGTTAATGCGAACATCTAAGAAAAGTCAAGATGCTGATTCTATCAATGATTGTACTGTGAATTGGTATTTAGGATCAAACAGGGAAACAATTGATTTAATATCATATTCTTTTAGCAGAGAAGCGGAGACATTAGAAAATTATGCTCTTCCTACAATATATGATTTATCACTTGCCCATATACTTTCTAGAATTATGAGTTATGCTTTAGAAATTTCATTAAGTATTGTAGAAGAAGAAAATGTTAACATTGAAATATATAAAAACAAAGTATTTTCTGTACTTCGGAAGCTGCAAAATAGCATATTTTATGAGTTCCCCATTAACAATAAAAGCAAAATAAAAGTATTGAAAATACTAATTCAAGATGCAGTTACTATAGCAAATGATAAAAAGGAATTAAACAACGACATAAGTTGGTATGGCGATGTATGGCTTAATTGGCTAGGCAAATTAAACGCAATGAGTGGGGTTTTCTGGAGTGAATGGTTCAGCAATCTTGTTTCGAGCGGTTTTTCGGAAATCACAGTTTGTGAATGGGATAAGTTTATATCAGTGCCTAAAGAGATTTGGGATAAAAGCTTATCGTTATCAGCTCAATGGTTATGGAAGTTAGATAATGAGGGAGAAAAACGTTTAAATCAAGCAAGGATCATTATTTTAGGAGAAAAAGGTGCTGGAAAGACTTCGCTTGCTAGAAGACTAGTTAATCCAAATGCACCTATGCCATCAAAAGACGAAAGCACAGAAGGTGTAGATGTATCAATTACTAAACTAAGTGTAATGAAAGATAATATACCAGAGGATAAAGATGCCACTGTTTATATTTGGGATTTTGCTGGGCATGCTATTACACATGCCGCTCACCGTTTCTTTCTGTCAGAAAGATGCCTATATATTATAGTATATGACGGAAGAACAGAAGGACGAAATAGATTGGGTTATTGGCTAGATCATGTTAGAAATTATGGTGGGAAATCGAGGGTGATAATATTAGTAAACTTGCAAGATGGACATTCACCTGATATAGCAGAAAATTATTTTAGAGAGCAATATGAAGAGCATGACTGTGATTTTATTAATTTTTCTGTCAAAGATGATACTAATTCTTTGCAGAGTTTTAGAGAGGAATTAGTAGATATTATTGCAAGTGGACCAGCGTGGGATAAAAAAATCCCTTCGGATTATTTTGAAATAAAAGAAAAGCTAGAAGAGATATTTGCGAACAACACGAATCATATTAGCAGAAAAGATTTTGATAATATTGCAAAAGATATTGATGAAAGTGAAAG
Source organism: Christensenellaceae bacterium (assembly GCA_963676355.1). Classification (GTDB taxonomy): domain Bacteria; phylum Bacillota; class Clostridia; order Christensenellales; family UMGS416; genus JAGLOK01. The sequence goes on along the minus strand of OY781093.1, from coordinate 3,579,985 downwards.
AGATTTATTGTTAAAGAGTTTAGATTGCTTGGGAATCTGTTTGTGGTATCCAAATATTAAAGGTAGTGAGTTGTTAATATTAAATCCAGAGTGGATTACTCGTGGAATTTATAGGATTATTAATTGGCTTAAAGAAGGGAAAGATAAATTAGCAACTGTAGATTTTAAAGATTTCAATGATATTTTTAATAACGATATAGAAGTATATCCGAAATCAACACATGAGTTTTTATATAAACTAATGCAGAAATACGAACTAGCATATAAAAAGCCATATTATGATCAAATTGTAGTACCGCGATGTTTACCCGAAGATTGTCCTTCAAAAAGTGAATTACCAATGTTCGGCATAGACAATTCTCTTTATGTAGAAGTAACTGCAAATAAAAGTGGTAAAGAAGGACCCAGGTTAGTTTTCCCGATTGATACTATGGCGAGATTTATAGTTAGGCGAAGTGAAGAGATATTAGATAATAGTGTGTGGAGATATGGCGCATTGACAAAAAGAGGAAGTGTAATTGCATTAATAGAACAAGATGATTATTTGATTCGATTAAAAATAAATGGTAAAGAACGTAGAAAATATTTAGAAAGTTTGATGTTTACGCTATTTGAGGTATTAAATGATTATCCAAGCTTTGCATCTCAAAAGCCAGAGATAAATTGTTGTGTCTTGGTAAATGAAGGAAAGTCTACTGAGATGATTCCAATGAAACAAGTTTTGAATTTAGCACAATATATGGTGTCAAATAATCTTCCATCCATGTTTGATCCTTCAAGGAGCAAAGATATATCATTAGAAAATATAAGTATGTATTTAAATACTAGCATTAATGAGTACCTTAGTGCTGATAAAGACTTAACGAACGGAATTATTGAAAGGATAGATAAAATGGTAAAAGAGAGTTCGGGTAATACTACAATAGTTATAGGAGACGGTAATACCACTGTAAGCGGAGATTCATCATCAGCAATTGTTAATGGAGTTAGTGTAAAAGAATTTAATAATGCAATTAAAAAAATTATTGAAAATATACCAAGTAATATAAGTGATGAAGATGTTGAAACTATAAAGGAAAATCTGGAAGTAATTAAGGAACAATCCGTTTCTAAAAATCCTAAGAAGAGAATGATGTTAACATTATTAGATGGCATAAAAGCGATAAAAGGGACTGTTGAGTTTGCAGCAGCTGTAGCTACATTAACAAGCTTAGTAAGTGGTATGGCATAAACTGCACTTTCCAACAATACTCCAACACAAACCCACATACACAACAAAAAACCCACTGTTTAGTGGGTTTTCTCTGGTGGAGGCGAGGGGAGTCGAACCCCTGTCCGCAACCGATACTCCAAAGCTTTCTCCGGGCGCAGCTATGTCGTTAAATCTTTAGGCAAAAAGGACGATGTAGCAAACCTTTTAAGCCCGCAGCTCCGTAAATTCCTAGGCAAAGTCCGAAGCGTACTAAGCCTAAGTTCCTCACATAGTTTGACGCCCTCTTAAGTTATGCGAGACTCACAAAAGATGGACGGCCGTCTGCTATTAAGCAGCAGCTAATGCTAATTTATTGTTGTTAGCTAATTTTTTACCCGTGGTTTAAAGTGGTAACAGGTAACCACTGCCCGCTTACTAAGGTCCTCCGGCCACGTCGAAAGCCGGTACGCCCCCTCAGTCTGCTTATAGGCACTGCCAATCAGTGCGCAATTTACTGAGAATGCAGTCATTTATTATAATATAAATTCCTTTTTCTCAGTAAATTCCACTCTACCTATCAGCACTTCTAAGCAATCTTTATCGTTCGAGCATAAATCATATGGTTAAAACACTTGATTTATACTATCTGTTTTTATCGGCAAACGCACGGTCTATCTGACGCTGAGCAGTTTGCTTTGCTTTGGTTGCACGTTTGTCATAGAATTTCTTGCCGCGCCCAATACCAAATTCTAGCTTTACGCGCCCGTTTTTTAGATATAGCCTGAGGGGCACAAGAGCTATTCCCTGTTGTTTAACCTGAGCTTCCAAAAGCCTTATCTCCTTCTTGTGTAAAAGAAGACGCCTGTCACGTTCGGCATCAACATTGAAGATACTGCCTTTTTCATAGGGAGCTACATGCATGGACACTATAAACGCTTCATTGCCTTTAATAGATACATAGCTGTCTTTAAAGGTAGTGCGGCCAAGACGCATTGATTTTACCTCAGTGCCTTTAAGCTCAAGCCCTGCTTCAAAGGTCTCATCAATAAAATATTCATGCCGGGCTTTCCTGTTTAAAGAAAGCGTTTTTTCGCCTTTAGCCATACTTGCTCCTATGTTTATTATACCACTTATCAGGATTATCTATTATATCATACAATTATTTCTATACAAGAGAAACAATTATGAACGAATAAGATACTTTTCTTGACTGATATATCTTCCACACTTATAATTTACTCATGTTAAAAAGGAAAAATATTTCATTTTATAATAGGGCGTTTTAAAAGGACTGAATGAAAAAAATAACAAATAAACTTAAAAAGATATACTCAACAAGCCTTGGCGGCGGAATTTCGTGGAACATGGTAGCCTTTGGATTTATGGCTGTCAGCGGAATATTATACAATTCGATTATTATATATGTATACGGCAAGGAAATTACAGGATTATTCAATCTTGCATTTGCCTACTATGCATCAATAGCACAGCTGTCTGTTTGCGGCATACATTTTTCGGTTCTCAAATATGTAAGCGAGTTTCATGAAAAAAAGGATAAAGTTGCAAGGATATTCGGAAGCTCAATGATTTCCACTGCGGCAGTCTCATTTCTAAGTGTGATTTTGTCGTTTGCAATCTTATATGGAGTTTCAAAGTTTGTTCATTCAGAGCTTATACAATATCTTTACTATGTGATTCCTGCACTGTTTTTCTTCTCGTTAAATAAGGTATCGCTTAATTATCTGAACGGACTTTCGAGGATGAAAGAGTATGCGGTTTTCCAGTCTTTGCGAAGTGTGTTTATAATAATTTCGATAATTATAATGGTAATTGTCCGAGTGCAGGGAAGGTTTTTAGCTCTTTGTTTTCTGATTTCAGAGTTTATTTTATTTGCCGTACTTGTGGTTTATGCGCTGAAAACTCATTATGTTGAGTTGAAAGCTGATAAATATTGGATGAAGGAACATGTAAGGTATGGCTTTAAAGTGATGCCGGGCAACCTTGTTTTGGAGCTTAACGCGCGTATGGATGTTATGATTCTTGGGATTTTAACCAACGAGGGAATAGCTGGCATATATTCATATATGCTTCGATTTGCCGAAGGTTTCTATCAGCTTTTGGTTGTAGTCCGAAGAAACATCAATCCTGATATCTCCCGCTTTGTTTCGAAAAAGGATATAGTAGCACTTGATAACCTTAAAAAAAGCCTTACGAAGTATTCAAAATATCTTGTTCCGGCTAGTGCTGTGGCAATTGCCGGCGGAGCGGTTTTTGTTGTCTGGATTATGGGAAGGCTGGATACTTTATCGGCTTTCTTTCCGTTTTTGATTGTAATGGGTTCAATAACATTAACTTCAAAATATATAATCTTCGGAAATACGCTAAACCAAAGTGGGTTTCCTTCTCAGGAAGCGCATTTGAATATAGCGACGTTAGGAACGAATATTGCAATAAACCTTGCACTTATTCCGTTTTTGGGCATGTACGGTGCGGCGATTGGCACTGCAGTATCATATTTTGTTTTTTCTGTGATACTGTATAAGAGTTTAATAAAACATATCAATTACAAAATTTAAGGAATATATATGAAAGAAAAGAAATTAAACATTTTAGACGGAGGAATCGTATTTTTGATTTCGGTAACTCTGTTGCTAAGCGCAAACCTCCTTATGGGATTTTTCGCTCCTGCGGATTTGCGTTTAAAAGGCGAGTATTATTATCTTGTGGGTATTGCAGAGTTTGTGGCTGTAGGGCTACCGCCGCTTTTATACCTTCTTGTAAAAAAAGTTCCGATAAAAAATGTTTTTAAAAAGAGAATATCATTAGAGCAGGGAGTACTCAGTGGTATGCTTGCAATATTTGCATACCCTATACTGGTGTTCTCAAGACTTGTGTGGATGCTTTTGCTTAACGCTTTAAATATTCCCATGATGTCACAGCAGATTCCTATGATAGGAAGCTTCGGGATATTTCTTGTTGGTATAGTTGCAGTTTCTATTATACCCGCTTTTTCGGAAGAGGTTGTTTTTCGAGGGATAATGCAAAACGCATTTCACTCAAAATACAAAGCACCAAAGGCGATAATGCTGACGGCTGTATTTTTCATGCTAATGCATGGTGAGGTGTATTCTTGGACATATACACTCGCAGCAGGTGCGCTACTTGGATATATTTATTATATCACAGGTTCTTTGTGGACCACTGTAATATACCACGCTGTTAATAATTTTATAGGTATCGGGGCAAACTATGTATATTCGCTTTTGGGTATGGAAGACATGATGAGTGGCGGATATGATATGATGGCGGCGGATGCAGGGATTCTGTTTGTGGTGATTTTATACTTTGTTATCTCCTTGGTGTGCGCGGGGATATGTGTGCTGCTTTTCTGGGCGTTGAAAAAGGTGACAAAAAAGCCAGAATACATAGTTGATGAGACAGTAAAAATGGAAAAGGTGACTTATATTCCGTTTATTATCGGTGGATTTTTAATGGTGGTTATAGCGGTCTTGCCGGTTGTTATTAGTATGATTGCAAGATAAGATAACAAAAATTCATATTTATTATTATTTGTGTCACAAACGCTTGTTAGTGGCACATTTTGTATGCTATAATTATATATTATCTATATATAGTTGTTTTCAGGGGGGAAAGATGCGCTCACAGCAGTGGCTGTTAGAACTTAAAGGTCATATAATACGCTCCACCACAGAAGCCGCAAGGGCTTATTGGCCATCCCCAAATAAAATGGGTTCTCCTTTTTTTAACTTTAGATTAGAACATATAAGACAAGTTGAGCGCGATGCCATACACATTTTAAATTGCGAAAGCGGTGATGAAGAGGTTGTAATGGCGGCGGTGTGGATTCACGATAGGTTTCAGCCGCAGTTTGATGGTGCGCAGCATGCCGACAAGGCAGGCAGATGGACGCGTGAAAATCTTGAGTCTTTAGGATTTCCTGCTCATAAGGTGGAGGATGTCGCACAAGCAGTTGAGTTGCACACACGGCGCTCTATGGACATACCTCAAGGTTTTTTTGAAGCACAGATATTGTGGGATGCGGACAGGCTAGCTCGCCTTGGCCCAATGAACCTTATAAGTTATGTCATGTGTCATCTTGCAGAAGACTTTTTGGCGGACCTTTCGGAAAACTCAAAGTTTAAGTCCGGAAGTCTTAGCATTAAAGATTTCGCTCCAATATTGTTTGAAAAAAGAAACGCTCTGTTTAAAGCGGATTGGTTCTATTTTGACATTTCACGCACAGTAGCAAGGAAGCGCATAGCCGCTTGTCGTGAATTTTTAGACACTTTGGAAAATCAGATTTACTAAATAAGATATAAATATCCTGTAAACACAGCAAAGAATATGACTATAGAAAGTGCGATTGCGTTAAGACCAATATCAAACTCTCTTATTACTGTTAGGGTTTTTCTTCCTTTTAGTACTTTAAAGTATATGAAGTATGCGGCAAATAGCGAAGCCAAAAAGATTAGAGTTTTTAAAACATATTCACCTATATTGATTTTAGCTGAATATCCAAACAGAAATTCTATAGCTTGAGCACCTAGAAGTCCACCCACAAGGCACAATAAACCTAGAGAGAATATTATTATCCGTCTAAGCTTTGAAGTTCTTGAGCGAGTACCTTTTCCCTTAAACACTTTTGCAAAGTCCATAAATGCCAAAAGAGTGCCGAGGTTTATTATAATTAAGGTAATATCCATAAATAGATTGTCAGAACCATGCGCGATTAGATATTTGGATATGCTGCCGTTAAAAAGTGGCGCACCAATTATTCCGAGAATCGCAAGAATAGATGCAACTGAAACCCACGGCATTCTTTTGAATGCACCGCTCATTTCGGTGATGTCGCGTGTTTTGTATTCTTCAATCATCATTCCTGCAGATAGGAAGAGGACTGTTTTAAAAATTGCGTGACTGATGATGTGATACACGCCACCCCAGTAAGCCACTTCACTGCCCATGTTTAAAGTCACCATAATCAAACCAAGTTGGGAAACAGTCGAATAGGCGAGTATAAGCTTTATGTCATATTGGGCGATTGCCAATATAAAGCCTGCAAACGCTGTAATAATCCCCGTTATAAGGAAAAACTGTGAAGTGTCTATTATGTAGAAAGCACCTGTTACTCTAAGGAAAAGATAAATTCCGCCTTTAACATATAGCCCGGAAAGTGCAGCTGACACAACGGACGGAGCACCTGGTGTTCCGTGTGCACGCGGCAGCCATGAAAAAAGGGGCATAAGCGCGGCCTTAAGGCATACTGCAGTAAGCATTAGTGCGTAGGGCAGATATAGTGCTTTGGGATTTGTGACATCTGCCATAAGCTCTTTTAAGAGTCTGAGTGAGAATGTTCCAGTCTGCTTGTATAAAAGAGCCAGACCTAAAAGATAAAAAGTCATAGCAAAGATATTGACAAGAAGATATATCATGCCATCATACATCGAGCGCGAATCGCGCTTGGACATTATTAGCAATGATACAACGATGGTAGACACTTCTGCCATTACAAATATGGTAAACAAATCATCTGCTAAAAATATTGCAGTTAACAAACCTTCAAATACGAGAAACAGCATTAAAAATATATTGTTTACATAGTGGCGATTGATGTTAAAAAGCAGAAGCATTAAAAATAAAAATGACATCAATAGAACCATAACGGATGAAAGGTTATCTGAAATAAGTGTTATGCCAACAGGAGGGCTCCAACCACCAAGTTCCAACACTAAGGCTGAGCCTTTTGCATTCCAAAACGCAAGGGAGCTGAATATCAGGTGCACGATTTGCGCAAGAATACAAATCATAACAGCAGTTTTTTTGGGCAGGAAATATGCCAAAATTCCCACGAATACCGGAAGAATAATAAGAACATATAAATACTGTGTTAAAAACTCTTGCATTATTTCACCTTTCTTAGTGCTAAATAAAATTCATGAAAACTATATTGTATATAAATATCCTGTTATCGCAACGAAAAAAATCACTATAAACATTGCGATTCCGTTTATACCTAAGTCAAAACCACCGATTTTTTTTAGTATTTTTTTGTCTGAAAGCAGTTTATAGTATATGAAGTAGGACGCTATAACGGAGGCTAAAAATATAAATGCTTTAACCATATATTCGCCTGAGTTAACATGTTCAGAATAGTTAAAGAGAATTTTTATGGCAGCTTCACCGAAAATGCCACCAGTCAGGCACAAAACACCTAAAATTAGTATAATAGCTGTCCGGAGTCGCGAGGTTTTTGCTCGTTCGCCTTCGCCACGGAAGACGTTGACAAATTTAATAAACGAAATCAACGTACCTAAAGAGATTAATATTAATATTATGTCCATGGCAAGGTTTTGAGAGCCGTGAGATATCATATATTTGGACATGCTGCCGTTAAAAAACGGAGCGCCTGTGATACCCAATATCGCAAATATTGTGGCAAAGGATACAAACGGCATTCGCTTAAATGCGCCTTTAATTTCGTAAATATTTTTAGTTTTGTATTCTTCTATCATCATACCGGCGGCAAGAAACAGCACAGTTTTAAATATTGCATGGCTTACAATGTGGTATATTCCGCCCCATCGGGCTTCAACATTTCCCATATTGATTGCTATCATTATAAGGCCGATTTGTGACACTGTGTGATAGGCCAAAATTAGCTTTATATCACTTTGACATATGGCAAACACAAAACCCACAAAAGCTGTTATAATTCCTGTAACTAAGAAGAAGCTTGAAACATCAATTATATAAAATGCACCAGTTATCCTCAAAAACAAATAAACCCCGCCTTTTACATATAGACCCGAAAGTGCAGCCGACACTACAGAAGGTGCACCGGGAGTGCTGTGTGCTTTGGGAAGCCATGAAAAAAGAGGCATAAGCGCAGCTTTAAGGCACACTGCCGTAAGCATAAATGCAAAAGGAAGATAAAGCGCTTTGGGGTTTTGGACATCCGCCATAAATTCTTTTAATAGCTTTAGTGAAAATGTTCCTGTTTGCTTGTATAACAGTGCAAGACCGAAAAGATAAAATGTCATTGCAAATATATTTACCAAAAGATAAATCATGCCATCATACATGGAGCGCGAGTCGCGTTTAGACATTATCAGCAATGAGACAACAATGGTGGAGACTTCAACCATTACAAAGATAGAAAAGAGATCTTCGCAAATGAAAATTGCTGCCATAAGTCCTTCAAATATAAGAAAGAGCATCAAAAATACGTTGTTTACATAATGCCTTTCTATATTGAAAATCAGCAGCATGAAAAACAAAAATGAAACCAAGAGTATCATAACAGATGAAAGACAATCCATATAAAGCATTATCCCGGTTGGAACTTTCCATCCACCCAGAGCAAGTTCAAGTGGCGCTTGTTTTGCGTTGGAAAAAAGCAAAGCGCTGTAAGTGAGATGGACAACTTGTGCCAAAATACATAAAGCAACCGCAACCTTTTTAGGAAGCAAATATGATAGTATCCCCACAAAGACGGGAAGCATTATAAGGATGTAAAGGTATTGCGAAAGGACAGCTGACATCAGTTTTCCTTTCTCGCCTTCTGAGCTTTTTTCCAGTTGGTAGTACCATATCTATGATAGAGGCTTATAAACATTGTAAGTGAAACTGCCGTGACTCCCACGCCGATTACAATGGCTGTAATCATAAGAGCTTGTGGATATGGGTCAGCAGCTATTCCTGCATCTGTAATTGGGGCACGTTCTGCGCCGAATGCTCCGCTTGCTACAAAAAAGAGTATGATTGCTGTTTCCATTATGCCAATGGACATAACGGTTTTAATTATGTTACGGCGCGCAATCACACCATATACTCCGATGAAAAATAAAATTACCGCTGTTATTTCGCCTACTGAATAATTCATAATCTTGCCTCGAAAAACACGAATCTAAAAAATATTATGGATAGTCCGCAACAAACCTTAAGTCCTATAAGTACATTCATTAAAAGCAGCCAGAGGGTTTCAAGTCCCAGTTCTGTTAAGTGCAGCATATGTTTGCCGAGCAGAAGGGATGCGAATAGCAAAATCAGAAGAAACAGTATCTTTTCCGTGTGCCGCAAGAGCTTAAGATGGCTTCCTTCGCCTTCGCCTGCGAGCCACCTGAGTATAAGAGCCGCAGACAATACTGCGCCTCCTTGGAAGCCGCCGCCTATTCCGCTTGCGCCATTTATTATAATATATACGCCGAAAACGATTGAAAGCGGAATAAGTATTTTTGACGATGATAAAATTATTTGAGAATTATCCTTCATCTTCATCGCTCCTTGAAAAAATAATCACCGCCACTGCACTTACCAACAAAACGAGTGCTTCAAACAGTGTGTCCCAAAGCCTATAGTTTAGATATATTGCAGCGACTGCATTGTCTGCGCCTGTTTGCTCCACGTGGTTTTGTAAAATGTTTTCTTTTGCAATGTCCGCCTTTAAGCCTGAGCCGCCTGAAAAAAAGAACAAAAATATTATACCTGCCGCAATAATAAAGCAGAAAGACATTAGTATGGTTCTTCTTATATTGTCACGCTTCATATTCACTGTCCTCCGGCGAAAGAGAGAAATAATTTACGTTTTCAAATTTACCTTCATTTAAAAAAGCTTGAATAAGCGGAGAATGATAGCTGGATGCGCTGGAGTAAAGAGTCATTGTTTGGCCGTGGCGCATCACAAGCACGTCAAACCTTTCTGTTTCATGCAAGTTCTCATCATCCAGTGAAGTGTGTATAAGTTGAGGATCAAATTCGTTGTCATACAGATATTGCTCAAACTTATCTATAAAAGCTGGTGCTTTCTCATCCTGCTTGTCAGGAACGTAATAGATCGTAAATGTTTTGTATCTCTTGAGTGCAGTTAAAAACAATATTACTGATATGGTGCATCCTATTATAGCTTCTGCTATTGCCACATCCGGCGCGAACAGCACAAGATAGGCAAGAGAGGAAATAAGCGAAAATATCCCAAGATATATTACAGAGCGGCGAAGCCTTTTTGTCTGCACAGTCATAAATGCAGAAATTATTAGTATTCCATATAATATATATCTTAACACTGTCATAGGCTGCCTCCGGATTTCTCTTTTGGTCTGTAGCCGCTGACAAATGCTGAACGCGCCGTAGCGTGGGACGATAGGGGATTTGTTATAAGAGCCAGCACCAAAACAAGGGCTGCCTTTAATAAAAATTCGATGCTGGGGGATGAGAAAAATACAGCGACCATAAAAAATAACATAGCGACAGTATCGATATTTGCGGAAATCAATATGCGTGCGTAGAAAGTATTAAATTTATAAAGCAAAATTACAGCGGCAGTCATTATGACAAAAGATATAGAAAAAAGAACGATAGACACTATACTCATATAGCCCCCCTTTCTTTTACAAACCTTGCAATAAGCACAGTTGCAATGAATGAAAAGAGTGTAAAAGACAAAGCGACATCCAGTATGTATGTCTTTTCGGTAAACAAAGCTACTGCAACTATCAGCATTACCACCTTTGAGCTGATAACGTTAAATGCCAAAAGCCTATCCCAAATTGTGGGGCCTAAAAACAGACGAATAAGAGAAACGATAATTAGAGCGGAAAGAACAACATACAATATTGTTTGAAATGTCATGTTGCACTCCTTTCAGCCTTTGCAATCAGCTCTTCAAGTTTTTTTATGTCATCAATATTTTCCTCATCACCTTTTTTACACAATCGCATAACTTTTAATGTGCTATTGTGTTTATCTATTGTGGTGGTTCCGGGAGTAAGAGTTATGGAGTTTGCAAGCAGAGTTATAAGCATATCGCTTTTAAGTGATGACTTATATTCGATAAGCAAAGTAGCAGTATCTTCAAAGAAACTTGTAAAAAGAGATTTTATGCCTGAAATTATTATAATGATAATAAGCCTTATAAAATACCATAAAAGAGCTGGTATTTTTATATCATATCTTTCAAGAAAACTATTTGGAAAAAACAACACACAAACAAACATAGAGGCTATGCCAAACAGCATTCCTATGCCTAGAGATTTAAGCGAATATGCCTCGCTTAGTATGATATAAACAAAAGTCATAATAACTGACCCTGCTATAAATACGAAAGCCTTTTTAAAACTCATAAACACCTTTATTAGTTTGATAATTAAAGTATATCATTTTAATGAATGAAAAAAAATAGTCAACATTCAAATGAACAGAAAAAATGCAGGGCAGATTAAATAAGAGAGTAAAAATTGCAGGATTATTTTTTTATCTTGCACAATACCAGCCCTCTTGATATAATTGCGGTAATCAAATAAATTTGAAACAAAGGCGTTTTAATAAATCGACGGCTGAATGCCGTCTTTTTTATTAATGCGTCTATTTTTATGTAAAAAAAGGAGGATTTAAGATGGGAGCTGAAATGGTATTGGCAGTCAATACCGTATGGGTTATAGTTGCCGCGGCACTAGTGTTTTTAATGCATGCCGGGTTTGCATGCGTTGAAGCAGGATTTACCCAATCGAAAAACACAGCAAACATTATAATGAAAAACTTCATGACAATAGCGATAGGAACTATCTGCTATTATATTGTTGGATTTTCGTTGATGTTTGGTGATGACATCTGGGGCAAGGGCATTTTGGGCTGGAGCGGATTTGGAATAAATGATTCGGGAGTTGTTTCAAGTCTTATCAAAAACGAGGCAGGCGAGTTTGTTTTGCCAATGAATGTCTTTTGGTTTTTCCAGGCAGTTTTTGCAGCCACATGCGCAACAATCGTATCCGGAGCTGTAGCAGAGAGAACAAAGTTTAATGTATATCTTTTCTTTTGCCTGTTTATGTGCTCTGTGGTCTACCCGATTACAGGACATTGGATTTGGGGCGGCGGCTGGCTTTCAAGGCTGGGATTCCATGACTTTGCGGGATCAACGGCTGTTCACGCTGTTGGCGGATTTGCAGCTCTTGCAGGGGCAAAAATAGTCGGCGCACGCGCAGGAAAGTACACAACACGCAAGAAAGTAAACACAATCCATGCACATTCTATACCACTTGGCGCACTTGGAGTGCTGCTTTTGTGGTTTGGATGGTTTGGGTTTAACTGCGGCTCGACGCTTTCGGCGGCACCGGAGCTTATCGGTGTGGTTGCGGTAAACACTATTTTGGGCGGCGCGGCAGCTGCACTGGCAACAATGTTGTTTACTTATGCAAGAGACAAGAAGGCAGATGTAGGTATGACGCTTAACGGCTGCTTAGCAGGTCTTGTGGGAGTAACCGCAGGCTGTGATGTCATAAGCGGACCGGGAGCTATGGCAATTGGCGTAATATGTGGAATTCTTATGGTGCTTGTGGTTGAAGCAATCGACGGCAAGCTCTACATAGACGATCCGGTGGGTGCGATTTCTGTCCATGGATTCTGTGGTATGATGGGAACGTTACTTGTGGGAATTTTCGCAGTTGACGGTGGTCTTTTATATGGCGGCGGCCTTAATCTTCTTGGAATACAAGCATTGGGCGTGCTGGTTTGCGGTGGATTTTCTTTGGCACTTGTTGCTGCGTATTTTAAAATTGCAAAGCACACAATCAAGGTGCGTGTTCACAGGCGAGAAGAAGTGGAAGGCTTGGATGTTGTCGAGCACGGTATTTCCGCATATAACGGTATGCTGGGGCTTTAAAACACTGCACAAAATGAAAACTTAACATTATGTTTGAATTTGCAATAATTTAAAGTTGTTTTTTCAAAATTAGGTTGCAAAAACAAATATAAAGTATATAATAGATTAAAAGTGCAGGAAAAGATTTTTCATCTTGCACAAATCTAAGACGAAAGCTATACAAATAAAACAACATAAATCTTTACGATATATACTTATAATTTAGGAGGAATATATGTCAAAATATACTAAAAAAGACGTTCTCCGTTTAGCGGAAGACAATGATGTAAAATTCATAAGACTTCAGTTCACAGATGTTTTTGGAAAAATGAAAAATGTGGCTATTACAATAGAACAACTGGGAAAAGCTCTAGATGGTGGCTGCATGTTTGATGGCTCATCGATTGAGGGTTTTGTAAGGATAGAAGAAAGCGACATGTACTTAAAACCGGATCCAAGCACCTTTGCTATTTTCCCATGGCGTCCTCAGGTGGGACGTGTTGCACGTCTTATATGTGATATTTATACTTCAGAAGGTGTTCCGTTTGAAGGGGATCCAAGATATATATTAAAGAAAACACTCAAAAAAGCAGAAGACATGGGCTATTCATTAAACGTTGGCCCTGAGTGCGAGTTTTTCCTTTTCCAGGTGGATGAAAATGGCGAACCAACAACTATCACTCATGATAAAGCGGGATATTTTGACTTAGCTCCAATTGACTTGGGAGAAGATGCTCGTCGTGACATGTGCTTGGCTCTTGAAGAGATGGGCTTTGAAATTGAAGCGTCTCACCACGAAGTGGCACATGGTCAGCATGAGATAGACTTTAAATATGACTCAGCATTGACTACTGCTGATAAAATCATGACATTTAAAATGGTTGTTAAATCCATTGCAAAGCGTCATGGCCTTTATGCAACATTTATGCCAAAGCCGATTTTTGGAATCAACGGTTCAGGAATGCATACAAACATGTCTCTTTCAAAAGATGGCAAGAATGCTTTCTATGATGAATCTGACAAACTTGGTCTTTCAAAAGTATGTTATAACTATATAGCTGGCGTTTTAAAGCATGTTAAAAACTTTGCAGCGATTACAAATCCGATAATTAACTCTTATAAGAGATTAGTTCCTGGATATGAAGCTCCTGTGTATCTTGCATGGGCAACAAAAAACCGTTCGCCACTGATTCGCATACCTGCGGCAAGAGATGAAGGAACTCGTGTGGAACTGCGCAATCCGGATCCGGCTTGCAATCCATATCTTTCGCTTGCTTGCATGTTAGCTGCAGGGCTTGATGGCATTGAAAATGACCTTACGCCTCCGCCTTCAGTTGAAAGCAACATCTATCACATGAATGGTGAAGACCGTGCTGATGCCGGAATTGAAAGCTTGCCTGCAGATCTTAACGAAGCAGTTGCATTTATGCAGCAAGATGAGCTTGTTCGCGCTACTTTGGGCGAACACATCATGGGAGACTATGTAGAAGCAAAAATGAAAGAGTGGGATGAATATCGCACTCAGGTTTATGATTGGGAAATCGATAAATATTTAAGCGAACATTGATGACAAACTTAGGGTTTCCGGGGGAATAAGTCCCCCGGCTGGCCCATTGGAATATTTTTTTTCTCATTTTTTAGGTTAAAGGGGGTGGCGTGCTTGGTTTCCGGCGAAATACTGCTGGTGATGCGTCAGGGTAAAATAAGCTCACAAGTGGAAAGACTGATAACTTCGTTGGGACACAGAGTGACGGCTGTTTGTCACAGTGGAGGTAATGCGATAAGAACTGCTTCTGTAAGGAAGTTTGATATAGTACTATGTAGTTCAAGCCTGCCGGACATGAGTGGGCTGGATTTGGCTGTGGATTTAGCACAACAAAACAGAGCAAGTGTGCTTCTTATCACATCAGCTGACGAGAAAGTATATATAGAAAGTAAATTTGACGGTTACGATATAACTTGTTTGGTTAAACCTGTCTCAAAAATGGTTTTACAAAATTCATTTGAGATGGCTATGAAGTTTAGGCAAAGACTTTATGGCGTAGCTCGAGAGCGCGACAGACTCCAAAAGACTTTGGACAGGCGTGCTATCGTGGCAAAGGCAAAGGCTGTGCTTATGGAGAAGTATGACATGAGTGAGCCCGAGGCGTACAGAGCGCTGCAAAAATCTTCAATGGACACGGGAGTCCCTATCCGCGAAGTTGCGCAGACTGTAATTGACACAGAAGGTAAAGAATTTTATAGATATTGGTGACAAGTACTGGAGGTATAAGAAGTAATGGAAAAATGGCCAGAAGCACAGGGGCTTTATCGCCCCGAATATGAGCATGACGCATGTGGGATGGGTTTTATTGCTCACATGGATGGCAAAGCTTCAAGAGATATTGTTGATGACGGGCTTACGATACTTGAGCGTTTGGTTCATCGAGGCGGAACAGGAGCTGAGGAAGATACGGGAGACGGCGCTGGAATATTAATGGCGATGCCTGACAAATTCTTAAGAAAAGAATTAAAAAAAGATGATATAGAGCTTCCTGAACTTGGCAAGTATGCAGTAGGGATGCTTTTTGTTCCCAGAGACGAAGCTCGCAGAGAAAAGCTTATGGAGCAGACAAAGGCCATAATATCAAAAATGGGCTTTGAACTTTTGCATATAAGAGATATACCTTATAGCTACTTTGATGCAGGTCCTGCAGCTCGTGACTGCATGCCGAAATTCTACCAGCTGTTTATAACAGGCAATGGAAACTTCAAAGTTGATGGCGGTTTTGAGCATAAGCTTTATGTTCTTCGCCGCATGTTAGAGCAAAAGATTCGTTTTGCAGGAAATGATGATTACTATTTCTCGTCACTTTCTTCAAAAACACTAGTATATAAGGGAATGCTTCATGCATGGCAGCTTAGAAAGTTTTTCCCCGACTTGGACGATGCCGACATGCAGACTTCCATTTGCGTAGTTCACTCGCGCTTTTCAACAAATACATTCCCGTCATGGGACAGAGCTCAGCCTTGCCGCTTTATAGCGCACAATGGCGAGATAAACACTCTTCGCGGAAATAAAAACTGGTTTAGATCACGCGAACAGGTAAATGACGGCGGAGTGTTTAAAAATGTTCGCGATGCTGTTATCCCTGTGTTGGATGAAGAAGGTTCAGACTCCACGGCATTTGATAACTGCATGGAGTTTTTAAGCCTGCAGGGAAGACCGATGGCACAGGTTTTATTGATGATGATACCCGAGGCATGGTCAAAGGCTATAGATATATCGCCTGAGATGAAGGCTTTCTATGAATATAACGCAAACATAATGGAGCCGTGGGACGGCCCCGCTGCCATTTGTTTTTCAGACGGCGATTTTGCAGGAGCTATTTTGGACCGAAACGGACTGCGCCCTGCAAGATTCTTGCAGACAAAAGACAGGCGTGTGGTGCTTGCAAGCGAAGCTGGCGTTTTGGATATCCCTGCAAGCGAGGTTGTTTCAAAGAAGCGCCTTGGTCCTGGCGAGATGGTGTTAGTGGACACTAAAAAAGGCAAAGTTATGCTTGACCATGAAGTGAAGCAGGACTATGCGATGCGATATCCTTATCAAGATTGGCTGAAAGAAAATCGCAAAATAATTGATGATATTAAAGAAGTTGATATAAAGGAAGCGCCTCTTGAAGGTGAGGAGCTTGGAACAGCTCTTAAAGCTTTTGGTTATACCTATGAATCGATAGACTCAATACTTGTTCCGATGGCGCAAGATGGCAAAGAGCCTATTGCGGCAATGGGAATGGACACACCAATCGCGGTTTTATCCGAACAGTATCAGCCGCTTTATAATTACTTTAAGCAACTGTTTGCACAGGTTACAAACCCACCAATTGACGCATTGCGTGAAGAAATGGTTACAGGAACTGAAGTGTTCCTTGGTTCATCGGGACAGTTTACAAGCGATGAAGGCGAAAACTGCCGCAAACTTAGGATTGATTCTCCAATAATTGACGATGAAGAATACGCTAAAATACTGTCGCTTAATGAAGAAGGCTTTAAAGTCAAAAAGCTTTCCATGCTTTATGATGTAAAACGTGGAGGAGAAGGACTTGAAGCTGCACTTTCAAAAATGTTTATGGATGCGCAGACTGCGGCTGAAGAAGGAAATACTATATTAGTGCTGTCTGACCGTGGATTTAGCGAGAAGAAAGCTGGAATACCTGCACTTCTTGCAGTTTCGGGGTTACATCACTTCCTTATAAGGCAGGGGCTTCGCGGTGGCGTGGACATCGTGCTGGATTCGGCAGAACCTTATGAAGTGCATCATTTTGCGACTTTGGTTGGCTATGGTGTTGCTGCGGTTCATCCGTATCTTGCATATTCAATCGTGCGCGACTTTGAAAAAACAGGATATATATCAGACATAGACGGCGATAAAGCTGTTCATAACTATATAAAAGCAATTGTTAAAGGCATTGTAAAAATAATGTCTAAAATGGGCATATCGGCTGTTGCCGGATACCAAGGTGCTCAGGTGTTTGAGGCTCTTGGAATATCAAAGAATGTGATAGACAAATACTTTACCGGAACAGCAAGCCGAATTGAAGGGCTTGAAATGAGCCACATAGCCAAAGAGACTGCAAAGCGACACAATGTTGCTTACGGCGCTTTGAAAAATGATCCGTTAAGATCGGGTGGTATATTCCAGTATAAAGCTGAGGGCGAAGTTCATATGTATAACCCCGAAACAATCCATCTGTTCCAACAGGCGGTTCGCAAGGGAGATTATGAACTTTACAAAGAATATTATAAAAAGTTATCAGGTGAAGAAGAGCAGATAAACACACTAAGATCGCTGCTTGAATTTGACCTTGGCTTAAGAGAATCTGTGCCGCTTGATGAAGTTGAACCGATAGAGCGCATTGTCACCCGCTTTAAAACAGGTGCTATGAGCTACGGATCAATTGGCGAGGAAGCACACACTTGCATGGCTATTGCCATGAATAGATTAAAAGGCAAGTCCAACTCGGGCGAAGGCGGAGAAGATCCGAAACGCTTTGTGGAGGATGAAAACGGCGACTTGGCATGCTCTGCTATAAAGCAGGTGGCATCGGGAAGATTTGGGGTTACAGCCCACTATCTTTCAAGCGCTCAGGAAATACAGATTAAAATGGCGCAGGGTGCAAAACCCGGTGAAGGCGGACATCTGCCGGGACACAAAGTGTATCCGTGGATTGCGAAAGTAAGAAACTCAACACCGGGTGTTGGGCTCATTTCACCACCGCCCCATCATGACATATATTCCATTGAGGATTTGGCTCAGCTTATATATGACCTTAAAAACGCAAACCCTCAAGCGCGTGTAAACGTGAAGCTGGTTTCAGAGATGGGTGTGGGAACTATAGCCGCAGGCGTTGCAAAGGGAAGGGCGGATGTAATTCTCGTTTCAGGATATGACGGAGGAACGGGCGCATCGCCTAGGACATCTGTACACCATGCAGGACTTCCATGGGAGCTTGGTGTTGCAGAAACTCACCAAACGCTTCAGATGAACGGACTGCGCGACAGAGTGCTTCTTGAAACTGACGGGAAAATGATGTCTGGGCGCGACGTTGCAATAGCTGCGCTTTTGGGTGCAGAAGAATACGGATTTGCGACACTGCCACTTGTATCCCTTGGATGCATAATGATGCGTGTTTGCAATCTCAATACATGCCCTGTGGGCGTTGCCACTCAAAACCCGGAGCTTAGAAAGTTCTTCTCAGGCAAGCCTGAATATGTGGAAAACTGCATGAAGTATATTGCAGAGCATTTGCGCGAGATAATGGCGGAGCTTGGATTCCGCTCCCTTGATGAGATGATAGGACATGCAGAAATGCTGAGGCAGAAAAAAGGACTTACCGGAAAAGCCGCAACTGTGGACCTTTCTTCCGTGCTTTATAACCCGACACCAATCGGCAAAAAGCATATGGCACCTCTTGCAGGCGCAGATGAATGGGAGCACTATTTTGCATCGGTTGAAGCTTTGGTTCAAACGGGTCAAACGGTGGAAATCGAGATGGAAACCTGCAACGAAGAGCGCACCACAGGAACTAGGATGGGAGCGTGGCTTGCAAAAAGATACGGCAACTACGGACTTGAAAAAGATCAGATTAAATATAAACTTTATGGTACAGCAGGTCAAAGCTTTGGGGCATTTATACCGCAGGGTATGTCACTTGAGCTTATAGGCGATGCTAATGATTACGTGGCAAAAGGCATTTGTGGAGGAAAGGTTGTTATATACCCTCCCAAAGATGCAAGCTACGAGGCGCATGAAAACACCATAATAGGAAACGTTGCCTGCTATGGCGCAACTGACGGCGAGGTGTATATCCGAGGACTTGCGGGGGAGAGATTCTGCGTGAGAAACTCAGGCGTATCCGCTGTTGTTGAAGGCGTTGGCGACCATGGCTGTGAATATATGACAGGCGGTATTGCTGTTATATTGGGCTCTGTTGGCTATAACTTTGCAGCAGGAATGTCTGGCGGCGTTGCATACATTTATGATGAAGCGGGCGACTTTGCCGAGCACTGCAACATGGAGATGGTTTCACTTAAAAAGGTTACCGACAATGATGAAGAGATAAAGCTTCATGAGCTTATTAAAAACCACAAGCTTTATACGGATTCTGACGTGGCGGATAGAATAATAGGTGACTGGAACAATTCCATCAAGAAGTTTGTAAAGGTTCTTCCTTTGGATTACGAGCAGATGCTTAATGAGCTCGAAAAGGCAAAAGCCGAAGGACTTGAAGGAATGGAAATGCTGACTGTCGCATTTGAGCGCAAAGTGGGAACTAAATAATATATTTGGACATACTTTAGGAGGAAACAATGGGAAAACCGACAGGATTTCTTGAATATAACAGAGAGGGCTCAAAATGGGTAGAGCCCAAAGAGAGGCTTAAAAACTTTGACGAGTTTGTTATCCCTCTTGACGAGGATAAGCAGCGCAATCAAGCGGCGCGTTGCATGGACTGTGGAATACCTTTCTGTCACAGCGGCATAATATTTGACCGTGCTGTGTCGGGCTGTCCGAATCACAATCACATTCCAGAATGGAATGAGCTTTTATACCGTGGAAATTTCAAAGGAGCATGGGAAAGGCTTGCAGCCACAAACATACTTCCTGAAATGACAGCAAGAGTGTGTCCCGCTCCATGCGAGGGTGCATGCACAAATGCTTTGAATGGCGATGCAGTAACCATAAAATATAACGAATATACCATAACCGAAAAAGCCTTTGAAGAAGGCTGGGTTGAAGAAGGCGGAAAGCCTTCAAGGGTAACGGGCAAGAAAGTTGCAGTAGTTGGCTCAGGGCCTGCGGGACTTTCGGCTGCTTGGCGGCTTTTACAAATGGGGCATGATGTCACAGTTTATGAGCGCGATGACATGATAGGCGGGCTTTTAATGTATGGAATACCAAACATGAAGCTTGATAAAAAGGTTATCGACAGGCGTGTTGCCATCATGGAAAACCTCGGAGTTGAATTTATAACTTCGTGTGATGTAGGAAAAGATATATCAGCAGATGAGATGAACGAGAAGTATGAGGCTATTATACTTTGCGGCGGAGCAACAAGCCCGAGAGACCTTAAGATTCCGGGACGCGAACTTGAAGGAATCGAATTTGCTGTTGATTTTTTAAAGAAAACAACAAAAATGCTTATAAATGACGGATATGACTCATTAAAGGGCATGCTTGAAGGAAAAAATGTTATAGTAATCGGCGGTGGTGACACAGGAAATGACTGTGTGGGTACGTCAATTCGTTGCGGGGCAAAGCGTGTTGAGCAGTTTGAAATCATGCCGGAACCTCCTGAAGAGCGCACCGAAAACAATCCATGGCCACAGTGGCCAGCTGTAAAAAAGACGGATTATGGCCAGCAAGAAGCGATATATACTCAGGGCAAAGATCCCAGAACATATGAAATAAACACTGTTAAGTTTAACGGCAAGGACGGCCATGTTGCATCGGCTGACACTGTGCTTATAAACTGGGAGTTCCCAGAAGGCGGTGGACGTCCTTCTCCTGTACCGATTTCAGGCACAGAGAAAACATATCCTGCAGATCTGGTTCTTTTATGTATGGGATTTATTGGACCGGAAAGCTATCTTATGGAAGCTTTCGGCGTAAAACCCGGAGATGATTATTTAACCGAACGGGAAAATATATTTACTGCAGGCGACTATAGGCGTGGACAATCACTGGTGATATGGGGTATATTGGAAGGAAGAAAAGCTGCTGAAAAAGCAGACGAATATCTCATGAAAGACTGAGGATGTTTTATGAAAATACCATTTGTAAAAATGCATGGTGCAGGCAATGATTATGTGTATATAGACGGCTCGGAGGTTGAACTTCCTGATATTAAAAAAGCTGCTGTAATAATGTCGGACAGACATTTTGGAGTGGGCGGAGATGGAATCGTTCTGATTTTGCCTTCTGAAGTTGCGGATTTTAGGATGCGCATGTTTAATATTGACGGCTCTGAAGGAAATATGTGTGGGAATGCGACAAGATGCATTGCCAAATATGTTTACGACCGCAAAATGATAAAAGGGCTTGAGATGTCTCTTGAGACTTTATCGGGTATAAAATATATAGATATGTTCCCGGATGAGCACGACAAGGTGAAATCTGCGCGTGTCAATATGGGTGAACCTATATTTGAAGCTCAAAAGATACCCACTACACTTTCTGAGCCTTTTGGAGCAAAAGTAAAAAAAGAGGGTAAGGAATATGAGCTTTTCTGCCTTTCTATGGGTAACCCGCATGCTGTAACTTTTGTGGATGATGTGAAAAACTATCCGGTAAACACGATAGGCCCTATGTTTGAAAGCGATGAAATTTTTCCGGAGCGCTGCAACATAGAGTTTGTTGAGCTTGTGGATGATGAAAATTGCAATATAAGAATATTTGAACGCGGTAGTGGAGAAACCTTGTCTTGCGGCACAGGAATCTGCGCTGCGGCAGTGACTTGCATCAAAAAAGGGCTCACAAAAAAACGCGTCAATATGCATTCACCTGGCGGTACGCTCACCATAGAATATGACGGTGGAGATGTATTTATGACAGGCCCTGCCGAGGAAGTTTTCTCGGGTTCAATGGAAATAGAGTTTTAGAAATAAATATTAAATATAAGAAGGAGTAAACCAATGTTTAACGCAAACGGAAATTTTGATTTACTTAAAAACAATTATCTTTTTCAGACCATTTCAGAGAAAGTGGCTGAATACTCAGAGAAAAACCCTGATGCTGATATCATAAAGCTTGGAATCGGCGATGTAACCCTGCCTTTGCCGCAGGCAGCCTTAGATGCGCTGCACAAAGCTGTGGATGAAATGGGCAGTGCGGACACATTTGAGGGATATCCGCCAAACACTGGATTTTCATTTTTGAAAAAAGCAATCATAGAAAATGATTATAATTCACTGGGTGTAGAGCTTGAGGAGTGTGAAGTTTTTGTATCCGATGGTGCAAAATCGGACACTGCAAACTTTACAGATCTTTTTGGAACAAGCAACATTATAGCACTTACAGATCCCGTTTATCCTGTTTACCGTGACAGCAACATTTTTGCTGGTAACGCAGGCAAGGTAAGCCCTGATGGACAGTTTTCAAAGCTTAGGTTTTTGCCGTGTTTAGAGGAAAACAATTTTGCACCGCAACTGCCATTTCGCAAGGTGGATATAATATATCTTTGCTCGCCCAATAACCCGACAGGCGTTGCTATGACTCGCGAAGAGCTTGAAATGTGGGTAAAATACGCGCAAAAGCACGGTTCTCTTATTTTGTTTGACGGTGCTTATGAGCGCTTTGTTACAACAGAAGGGGTTCCGAGAAGCATATATGAAATTGACGGAGCAAAAGAATGCGCTGTGGAATTTCGCAGCTTCTCAAAAACAGCTGGATTTACAGGAGTGCGCTGTGCTTACACAATAGTTCCAAAAGACTTGCGTGTTCACATGAAAGAAGGCGGAACGCTTTCTCTTAACAAGATGTGGAACAGACGCCATGCAACAAAATTTAACGGCGTGTCTTATATAATTCAAAAGGCTGCTCTTGCATGCTACAGCGATGCTGGCAAAAAGCAGATTGATAAAAACATCGAGTATTACAGACGCAATGCACAGACTATAAGAGACTGTTTTAAATCAATGGGCTATGATGTTTACGGCGGCGTGGACAGCCCATACGTATGGCTTAAAACACCTGGCGTGATGAACTCTTGGCAGTTTTTTGATCATCTTCTAAACGAATTCCAAATAGTTGGAACTCCAGGTTCAGGATTTGGCAAGTGCGGAGAAGGATACTTCCGTCTCACTGGATTCGGCACATATAAAAACACACTTGAAGCTGTGGACAGGCTTAAAAACCGTTAATGTCAAGAAAAACAATCAAAGTAAAATACGGAGTAGAAATGAATGAGCCAAGGAGAATACCTCCTTGGCTTAAATTGCTTGGTGTACTGGCTGTAATAGTCGGAGTACTTTACGGTGGATATTACTTTATTGTTTGGATTTTTGCCCCCACAGAAGAAGATATACAGATGATTGAAGCGACGCCATATGTTGTGACTGCGACTCCGTCGCCCACGGAAGTTATAACTCCCACTCCAACAGTTCGTCCATCACCCACATTAAATCCCGAGATGTCCTACGACCTTCAGAACGTTCTTCCTGCGGGAGAGCATGTGAAAGCATGGGTGTATATACCGGGCTTGGGTCTTGACACCGCAGTCTTGCAGTGGAAGGATAATTACTACTTTCAGCTGTATGATTTACACCTAAATTCCAATGACTATGGTTCGGTTTATTTTGATTATAGAAGCGATTACAGCTACATGAGAGAAGCTGGAAACATTGTGATATACGGCTATAACAACATTGGTGGAAGGCAACTGAAAGACCTTGCTAAATATGCTCGACAGGAGTACTTTGACCGCAACACGCTTATTGTCTTGGAAACATTGTATGGCAAGTATGACTTTAGACTTCTATCAGTTCACATTGAAGAAGATGATGAAGAATACGTTCAGCCTATTACTCAGGATGAAAAGATGGACTTTATAGATTTGATTGTCGAAAAGTCCATGTTCGAGTCTGAATATGTGCCTACATCAGACAGCGTAATACTCACTTTTTCATTTGATGTTGAAAGCGCAAAAGGAAAAAGGATGCTGGTTCATGCATTCTATGATTAGCGCGCAGACAAATAACTCATAAAAATTGTAATAAATCTGCGTGCTGTGATATAATTACCAAAGATTGCTTCATGTTTATGAGGCATAAATTTTAGGTGATAATATGATAAATAACGGTTTTTTCAGGCTTGCTGCCGCGTCTCCAAATCTTAAGGTGGCAGACACTGAATTCAACGCAAAAGAGATAATAAAACACATTGACAGAGCAAAAAAAGAAGGTGTATATATTATATGCTTTCCTGAGCTTTGCATAACGGGCTATACCTGTGCTGACCTTTTTTTGCAGGACAGGCTTATTGATTCCGCTCAACAAGCGTTAAGCGAGATAGCATCCCACACCAAAGAAATAACAGCAATAGTCGGAATGCCTATATCTGCAGGCGGAAGACTGTTTAATTGTGCAGTTACAGTTTCAGAGGGGAAGATCCTTGGAGTTGTTCCCAAGACGTATATACCAAATTATAATGAGTATTATGAAAAACGCTGGTTTTCTTCGGGGTATGACATGCCTGAAAGCGTTAACCTTTTAGGATATGAGGTGCCGTCATCATTGGGTATGGTTTTTAAAGCAGATACAAAAGACGGTGAGATTTGCTATGGCATAGAAGTTTGCGAGGATTTGTGGGCACCTGAGCCACCATCGTCAAAGCTTGCAAAGATGGGCTGTGAAGTGATATTTAATCCATCAGCCAGCACGGAAGTAGTAACCAAGCATTCCTATAGAAGAGCGCTTATTGCGCAGCAATCAGGGAGGCTTATGTGCACATATGTCTATGCAGGTGCCTCAAGATCTGAATCCACAACGGATGTGGTATTTTCAGGATATACGGGAATCTTTGAAAACGGTCAGGCTTTAAAAGAAGGTGAAAGATTTAAAGATGAACAGATGATAGTTGCAGACACTGACATTAGCAGAATAATGTTTTTACGTCGTCGCAACACGACTTTTTTCAAAGATTATTATGAGCCTGAAAAAACGATACAATATACACTTGAGCCAAAAGAAATTAATAACCTTAAAAGGTTTATACCCCACCATCCTTTTGTTCCTGCGGGTCAGGAAAAGCTAAATAGGCTTAAGGAGATAACATCCATACAGACTTCGGGGCTAATAAAAAGGCTTTCACACATTGGCACAAAAAAAGCTGTGCTTGGAATATCCGGGGGCGTTGACAGCGCGCTTTGCCTTTTGGTGGCATATCGTGCATTTGTTGAAAAGGGCTGGGACACAAGGGGTATAACGGCCATCACAATGCCAGGCTTTGGCACAACGGGGCGCACAAAAAACAATGCACAAAAGCTGGTTGAAAAGCTTGGTTGCACGCTCAGACAGATAAGTATATCAGAAGCTGCAAAACAGCATTTACAAGACATAGGGCATGATGGCAAAACGCTGGACATCACCTATGAAAACGCGCAGGCACGAGAGCGCACTCAAATCATAATGAATGTTGCGAACATGGAGGGCGGCATAGCCTTGGGCACAGGAGACTTGTCTGAGCTTGCTCTTGGATGGTGCACATATAATGCTGACCATATGAGCATGTATAATGTCAATTGCTCCATACCAAAAACGCTTATCAAATCGCTCACACACTATATGGCCGAAGAAATAGGAGGAGACATATACGAGACTGTATGTGACATATTGGACACACCGATTTCTCCTGAGCTTTTGCCTGCAGATGGTGATAAAATTACACAGAAAACAGAGGAAGTGCTGGGAAAATATGACCTGCATGATTTCTTCTTATATCATATGCTGGAGGGTGGAGCATCGCCTAAGAAGCTATACATCATGGCAAAACACGCATTTTCAGGCATCGCAGAAGGTGATGAGATAAAATCAACGCTTAAGATATTTATATCAAGATTTTTCACGCAGCAGTTTAAACGAAGCTGTATGCCGGACGGTCCGAAAGTTGGTACTGTTTCACTTTCGCCAAGGGGCGATTTGCGCATGCCGTCCGATGCGTCGAGCAATATTTGGCTTAGGGAGATTGACGAGATCAAATGACAGGAGTTTTATTTTACATAGTATTTTTGCTGTGCGGGATAGTGATTGCCGCTATCCTTTTAAATGGCTATAAAAGACACCAGATTATCATTGTAGGACTTAGTATAGGTTCTATTTTGTGCGCATGGGGGCCGGCTGCAATTTCTCTTATATTCGGCAAGTTCAACATGTTTACAAATGTTATAGCTTTTAACATCGTAGCAATCAGCTGCGGCCTGTGGGCTTATTTTCATAACAAGAAAACGGGTTTCATTAAAAACACTTGGAACAATTATGACAAAAAAGAAGAGCGAACACTTAATTTTGTAACAATACCATTAATGGTTATTATCCTCAGCATTTTTTGGGGACATGTTATAGTTACAAAAAATGGGGCTTACTGGGGTGGACAGTCTACATATGGCGACCTTTCCATGCATCTTGGGATGATTACATCCATTGCGAGGCAGGGAGTGTTTCCCCCTGAGTATTCCATTTTGCCGGGAGCAAGGCTTAGCTATCCTTTCCTTGTAAACTCTATGTCAGCGACGCTATATCTTTTTGGCACTCCGCTTAGGTGGAGCGTGATACTGCCTTCACTTGTGATGAGCTATGTATGCTTTGCTGGTTTTTTTGCGCTGGCAAAGAAAGTATCGGGTAATAATAAATCTGCCGTTTGGGCGGTTCTGTTGTTTTTTATAACAGGTGGGCTTGGATTCATATATTTTGTTGGCGATGCAGAATTGATGGGGGAAGTTTTGAAAGGGTTTTATAAAACCCCCACAAACATACCTGAGATGAACTTAAGATGGGTTAATGTCATTTGTGATATGATGGTGCCACAGCGCACGTCGCTCATGGGGTGGAGTGTTTTGATACCATGCATGTTTGTGCTGTATAGCGGAATGCAAAACAAACTCAAAAAAAGTGTTGTTCCCCAAAATTTCTTTGTGGCAAATAAGGAGCTTTTATTTGCAGGAGTTATAGCAGGGCTTATGCCAATGATTCACACGCATTCCTTCTTGGGGCTTGGCATATTGTGCGCGGGAGCTCTTATAAGCGGACTCTTCTTTAAAAAGATTGAACCAAACAGATATGTCGGAGGGTTTATAGCCTTTCTTTTGCCAGTTATAGTACTTGCAACTCCACAGCTTTTCTTTTGGATATTTACTCAATCGAACGGGTTTGTAAAAAAACATCTGGATTGGGTAAATGCAGGCTGGCCATGGTTTAAGTTCTGGGTTATAAATGTTGGATTGCCATTTGTTTTGATACTACCTGCTTTTATATGGGGCAGAAAAAAATATTTTGTTCCATTTTTTGGAGCGATGCTTATATATACTATTGCAGAAATCATAGTATTTCAGCCAAATCATTATGATAACAACAAGCTGCTTCTCGTGTGGTACATGGTAGTAAGCATTATGGTGGGGGATTTTGTAAGATTTGCGATTGAAAAGATAAAGCCTAGGTGGGTAAAGATAATAACGGCAGTTTTATTATCGGTGATGTTTTTCACATCAGCAGGGATGACTATTGCAAGAGAGATTAAAAGCAATGGACAATACATGCTGTTTTCACGAGATCATGTGGAAGCTGCAAAATTCATTGATGAAAACACACCGAAAGATTCGCTTTTTTTGACAGGGAGTGAGCACTTAAATCCGCCTGCGGCACTTGCCGGCAGAAACATTTATATGGGAAGTCCGTCCTATCTTTTCTTCCATGGATTTGATTTAACTGAAAGATACAACTTAGTACGTGAGATGTTTACTCAGCCTGAAACATCACCTGAAATTATGAAGGATAAGGGTATAGACTACATTTATCTGTCATCGTATGAAAAGCACGATTTTGATGTTTATGAAGGTTCGTTTAGCCAGTATCCATTGATTTTTGACAATGGAGAGGTAAAGATTTATGCTGTCAGCGACAGGGCGTTAGCATTAGGTACACCAAACCCTGAAGGAGAATAATTATGAAGTGGCCAAAAGGTGACCCTAAGTATACGAAGATTGCAGTGTATGTGATTATAACGGGCGCAGCGCTAATGATAATATTTAAGTTGATTGGAGCTTCAGAAAATCTATGGGCCTCAGTGACTTCTGCTTTGAAATTTTTATACAAGGCAGTAAAGCCTGTAATCGCAGGCCTTGTGATAGCCTATATTCTGCTGCCTGCATCAAACCTTTTTGAAAAAGGTTTGAAAAAGATATTTAAAAAGCAAAAGCGTGCAAAACTTGTGCGGATGCTTTCACTGCTGGGGGTTTTCCTTATCGTAGTGGGAGTTATGATGTCTTTTATATTTGCCGTAGTTCCGGCAATCGCCGAAAACATGGGCGAGCTTATCAAAAATTTGCCGGATTATTATGATTCGGTATATGACTGGTATATAAATGAGGTTGAGCCTTCAGAACTTATTCGAAACACATACTCTCAAAATGCCATACAGGACGGGCTAGCGTTCTTTGAAGATGGGCTTGGTGATATATTGACATCAATAGTGTCAAAAGTTGCAGTTTTCACTTTTTCAGTTGTATCTGCAGTTGCAATCGGCATTCTTGCTGTGATTATATCTTTTTATGTGATAGCAGGAAGAAAAAAGATTGCAAACGAAGTTGAAATAACAGCCAATGTTTATCTTGGCGAGGAAAGAACTCTCAAAATAAAGGCATTTTTAAAATCCGTAGATAAGGTGTTTGGCAAATATATAAGCGCAAAGCTTGTTCAGATATTTTTGATTTTTATATTGTGTCAGGTGTCGTTTTTAATAATTGGTGCACCTTATTCAACCTTTCTTGCGCTGATAATCGCAGTCACCAACGCAGTGCCATTTATAGGACCTATAGTTGGGATTGTGCCTGTTGTTTTAATTACATTGCTTGAAAGCCCGATAACAGCACTTTGGGTGCTTGGCGCAATACTTGTGATACAGATATTGGACGCATATATATTCCAGCCGTTTTTTATTGGAGACAAGATGGGGCTATCACCTTTTTGGGTGCTGGTTTCGGTTATTGTCGGGGGTGGGCTTTTTGGAGTTTGGGGAATTTTGCTCTCCGTTCCAATTGCAGCAGTTATAAAGGTACTTATTAGAAATTACATAATAAGCGGCAAATCTAGGCTTAGCGAAAAAAAGGTTGAAAAGCAAAAAGAAGAAAAAAGCCAAGAAGATACGGTGTAGCGCACTATTTATTGTTGTTAATAGTGTATGAATTCAAGATAATCGGCTTGCTTATAAATTACGGAGCTATTATAATACTGTTAAGATATTGTTACTTAGCGGAAATCAGAGGGAAAGTGATTGGCGGATAAAGTAAAGATAATATTGGCGTCCAGCTCTCCAAGGAGAAGGCAGCTGCTAAAAAGCCTCGGGGTTAATTTTGATGCTGTGTCTCCACAGGGGGATGAATCCTATGAAGCGGGGCTTATGCCGCAGGATATATCAAAAACCATAGCAGAAAAAAAGGCGCAGGAGATAACAGGGCTTCATCCGGAGAGCGCGATAATAGCGGCAGACACGATAGTGTCATTGGGTAGCCATGTGCTGGAAAAGCCAAAGGACAAAAATGAAGCTTTTCATATGCTTAAAAAACTTTCAGGCAATTGGCATGAAGTGTACACAGGGGTGTGCATTCGCCACAAAAGTCAAAAATCACTGTTTCACGAAGTGACAAGAGTGCATTTTAACAGTTTGGAAGATGACTTTATAAATTGGTATATTGAAACTAATGAACCCATGGATAAGGCGGGGGCATACGGAATACAAGGTTTTGGTGCTGTTTTAGTTGACAGGATAGAGGGCGATTTTTATAATGTTATGGGTTTTCCTGTTGCAAGGATAATGGGAGAGCTTAAAAAATTAGATATATATGATATTGGGAGAGGTTAATGGCGTGGTTTCGAAAAAATGTTGCTGTTGATTTGGGAACAGTCAACATTGTTATATACGTTGCTGGACAAGGGATTGTATTAAGAGAGCCATCGGTTGCGGCGGTAAGCGATGATAGATTCAGTGATGTTTTGGCTGTCGGGACGCAAGCAGCTTCTGCGCTTGCAAAATCTTCAGCCGGAGTTAGAGCTGTTTATCCTGTAAGAGAAGGCGTGATACGTGATGTTGAAACGGCAGAGGAAATGCTTTCAATATTGCTTGCAAAAGCATTAAAGAAGCGCTCAATAATCGGAGCAGGCACGAATGTTGTAATCGGTATTCCCAGCTCATCAAGCGAAAGGGAAAAACAGATTTTAAAAAAAGCGGTAAAGGATGCGGGTGCAAGGGAAGTTATTATAGCAGAGCAGCCCATGCTTGCTGGAATCGGAGCGGGACTTCCGATAAACTCTCCGGTTGGTTCACTGGTGGTAGACATCGGGGGAGGAACAACGGAAATTGCAATTGTTTCATTGAGTGAGATAGTAGAAAGTCGATCTATAAGAGTGGGAGGAAGTCACCTAGACCGTGACATCGCCTTTTATGTTCGAAAAAAATATAATGTAAGTATAAACGAAAAAGTGGCAGAGCAAATTAAAATAGAGTTTGGTTCAGCCACGCAAGCAAGGGGAACAGCATCCATTAACGTGCGGGGCAAAAATGCGGACTCAGGTGCGCCTCAGAGTGTTGAGATAACTTCGCGTGAGGTTTGCGCGGCAATAAGCAACACGGTGGACACCATTGTGCTTGAAATAAAAGCGCTTTTGGAAAACATATCGCCAGAGATAGCAGAAGACATACTCGGAAATGGGATGATGTTGACTGGAGGCGGAGCACTTCTTGACGGCATGGCGGACAAGATATATCAGGATATAGGAATAAAGGCGAAAGTCGCAAAAACGCCGCTTGACTGCGTGGCGTTGGGCGGCGGGCTCATAGCTGAGCAACTTGAAGAACTGAAAAAATCAAGAGGCAGGCGCTGACAATCGCAGGCAAAAAGGAGAACACATGACAAACAGAGGCAAACTTATTCAGTGGATAGCGTTTCTTTCGCTGTTGGTTGTAATCATTTTCTTGGTGGTAACAACGTATAATTCAAAACAGAGTGCGGCACATGCTTTTCAAAACGCAGCAGTCACGCTTTCAGAGCCTGCTGTTGAGGGCACATATAAAGTATCCGGTGGGATAAAGGACTTTTTTCAGCGTCTTTTTGCGCTAAGGCAGGTGGACAAAGAATATGAGGAGCTTAAAAGTCGTGTGCTTAAGCTGGAGCTTGAAAACCAGCAGCTTGAAAACCTTAAGCTTGAAAATGAGAGATTGATGGAGCTTTTGGGCTTTGCAGAAGATAATCCTGAGTATAAATATATAAATGCAACAGTTATAGCCAAAGATCCAGGCAGCTGGTTTATGGAGTTTACCATAAACAGAGGCTCAAATGATGGTGTTGAAGTGGATATGGCAGTTGCAAACCAAGATGGACTTATTGGCAGAGTAATTGAAGTAAATAATACAACCTCGCAAGTTATAACAATAATAGACACAAGAAGTGCCGCGGCAGGCGTTGTGGAACGCTCCCGAGATCAGGGAATTGTAAGAGGCGCGAGCGATCCGGAAAGCAAAACTCCCGTGTGTAACCTTGACCTGCTTCCAAATGATGCGGATTTAATTCCCGGTGACTTGGTGCTTTCATCAAGTCTTGGTGGAATATATCCCAAGGGTATAGTAATCGGCGAGGTAGAAGAAGTGGTGTATGAATCCGGAACGGTTTCGTATGCTATAATTATTCCATCCGTAGATTTTAGGCGTATTGAGGAGCTTTTGGTGATAACGGAGGAGACTTCTGCAGAAGAGCTTGCTGAAATCCAAAAGGAAAAAGAAAAAGAAGCCGCAGAAGCAGCAGCGGCTGCAGCGGAGGAAGAAGCCCAAACCGCAGAAGAAACTGAAACTCCGCAAGAAGGCGAAGAAGATCAAACTACTCAGGATGAAGGGAGTAACGGATAAATGATCAGTGCTGTTATAGGTTCTGTGTTGCTTGCGTTTGTAGGGTATCTTTTGGAGATAGCCGCCTTTCCGGCGTTTGGCGCTATTGCGGTGGCTCCTAATATGATTATTGCACTTACTGTGGTGTTTGCAATGATATACGGACCGTGGGCTGCGCTTGCAATGGGATTTATTGGCGGACTGATGGTTGACTTCATGGCAGGCAGTGCTGTGGGGATTTCAGCATTCATTCCGATTATATTTGGATTTCTAATTGCGATGGCAAAAAAGGAAATTAACAGCCATCATTTTTTGATGGCAATGATTTTGGCTTCCTTTACACACTTGATAAATGATGTCTGGATGGTATTAACTATGTATTTTGCCAGATATGAAATATATATTAGCTGGGGTACGTTGTTTAGAACAATATTATCGGCTGTTGAGACAGGTCTTTTTGCCGCACTGATATTCGTCATTGTGACAAGGCTTATAGCTATTGGCGAAAAACGAAACAGTTCGCCGTTTATACAGAGGTACTGACAATGAGGAAACTTTTTTCTGATAGATATATTATGGTGGCAATCGCGTATGTGCTGCTTTTTGTGATACTTATTTTTGGCCTTTTTGACCTGCAGTACAGGCAAGGCGATGAATATGCGCAAGGATCGGCGGCAGACCTTGAGCGCAATTTGCGCATAACAGGCAACCGCGGAACTATTATGGATTCCACAGGAATCCCTTTAGCCTACGATCAAAATAGTTATCAGGTCGTTTTCTATAAGGACTCATCAAAGAGCTTGGATGGATATTCCAGCGATGAGAACAGAGAAAAAAAGTGGACAAATGGCGACATGTATACTGAGGTCATAAGAAGAACCATTGAGATTGTCGAAGAAAACGGAGGAACCGTTAACGTTTCTTTTAGCATAAGACATGATGAAGAAGGAAATGCGAAGTTCGACTTTTCCACATCAAACGAGGATATCGAGCAGGTTCGCCTTGAAAGATGGCTTAAGAATATGTATATACCCTCAAGGCTATATAAATCAGGGGATGAATTCTATAAGTATATTAAAGATCCAGAGTTGGATGTTGAAGAATATAAAGAATATGACATAACTCCTGAAACCTCAAACCAAGAGATTAAGGACATGGTTGCGACAGAGTCATATAAATTGTTGCGCGAGCGCTATAAGATTCCGGATGGAATGTCATATGCTGAAGCTTATAAGGTGCTTTCTGTGTGGCAGGAAGTTCAGCTTTCGTCATATAGGAGCTACACGCCTGTTTTGATTGCTGATGATGTGAATATGGATACAGTCGCAGCCATTGAAATGAACAAGATGATTCTTGAGGGCATGGAAGTTCAGGAAAGCAATATAAGAATATATCCTAAAAATGAAGTTGCGGCACATGTTGTAGGATACATGGGCAGGATGCTTGATGAAGATACTGTAATGGAAAAACTTGAGCTGGGCTATGCGCGTGATGATTTAATTGGCATCTCTGGAATAGAGGCCACTATGGAAGGCGAGCTTACAGCGAATCTTTCATCAAGAACGGGATCGAATACAGTTGAAGTTAACTCGCGTGGTAAAATTATTGCCGAAAAATATATCACACCTGCAACCGATGGTAACGATGTTGTTTTAACTCTGGATCTTACCATGCAAAAAAAGCTGGAAGAGACTTTGGAGCAAAACATTAACATCACATATGCTACACAGCTTGATAAATACAACAACAATATAGAAAAATATAAGAGCCAGATGATATCGCTTGGCAGAATCAGTGAAATAAAGTTTGCTGAGGTGGGTGCTGCGGTGGTCATGAATGTAAACTCTGGTGCGATATTGGCAATTGCTTCATATCCGTCATTTGATCCTAACATTTTTACAGGCGGTCTGACTGAGGAAGAATATGACATAATAAAGGCTGATAAAAGAAATCCGCTTTTTAATAAGGCGATAGCATCTCGTGCAGCACCTGGTTCAATATTTAAGATGGTAACTGCTACGGCAGGACTTATGCAAGGGGCCATAACAGTTGATGAGACAATACCCGACCTAGGACCTTGGAGTGTTGGAATAAGTGAAGATTATGTAGGCACGCGCCCCTCATGCTGGGTACGGCCATATTACAACAAGCACCTAAACAATGGAGTAGCCGACGCTCTTAAGAACTCCTGCAACTACTATTTCTTTACAGTAGCACATAGGCTGGGGATTGATGATTTGAACAAATGGTCAGATCTTTTAGGGCTAACTTCTAAAACAAATGTTGAGCTTCAGGGTGAAATGGCGGGTCAGGTGGCAAATGCTAATACACTATATGATCCGACAAAAGCACCCACAGGTACAGGCAGCGTTGTTTTTAACGCGATTAAAAGAACTATAAAAGCTAAAGCAGATGAGCTTGGCATGGAGATTGATGATGAAGTTTATGAGGAAGTAACTTATGAACTTATGGCATTGACAAAGAATGAAAACTCTGAAATGTGGGGTCCTGATATTCGTGGTATCTTAAAGAATAGAATTGGGTTTACTACATATCATATAATGAATGTTCCAAAGCAAAGACTGGACTTGGCAATAAACCAATATTTACTTGAGCTTAAATGGACAGGAATTGAAACGGTTCTTACCGGAATCGGACAGTCGGTTACATTGCTTACTCCTGTTGCAGTCTGCAGGTATGTTTCAGCATTAGTTAACGGAGGCAACGTATACGAAGCAACATTGGTTAAATCAATCGTGTCTCCTGACGGACAGATAATAGAGGAAAAAAGACCTCAACTTGTTAGAAATCTTAACATTCCTCCGGAATATATGGAAGCAATCAAAGAAGGAATGAAAGAGGTTGTATCTGAGGAAGATGGTACTGCTAAAAAATACTTTGATGGATTTAAATATCAAAAAGATCTCGGTGGTAAAACAGGAACTGCGCAGGTATCGCAGATTGACATTGAAAACAACGCATGGTTTGTTGCGTTTGCACCTTATGACGAACCAGAGATTGCTATTGCTGTTTATATAAAGAATGGACTTTCAGGCGGTAACGCAGCATACACAGCAAGAGAAATAATTGGATATTATTTAGATCAGAAGCTTGTTGAAGTTTCCCCAGAAACGATACCCGGATCAAACGATCTTACGCCTTAATGGCGTAAGCGAAGTTTTTCTTATGATTGGAATGACATATGGAATTTGAAAGAAGAAATAAAACAACGATAGATTTCTGGCTTATTGGCATCGTTGTGATACTGATGTTTTTTGGCATATTGATGCTGGCTAATGCCACGGGTAAGTCGGATTTGCCGCAGGGCTCGACTTGGCTTCAGTATTTCGCTGACATGAATAAAGATCTTATAGGAAAACACGCCCTTTGGTTTGGAATGGGCTGTGTTTTGGCGTTTGTCGTTGCATGGTTTGACTATAAAATTTATGGCGAATTATCAATATTTTTGTATGCTTTGGCTTTGCTCATGCTTATATCCGTAATTGTTTTCGGAAATGATGTTTATGGTCAAAAAAGGCTAGTTATTAAAGGCACAGGTGTTGAAGTCCAGCCTTCTGAGGTGTCAAAGATCGCGCTTATTGTAACGCTTGCGTGGGATTTATCCAAAAAAGAGCGGGGCATACAAAAGATTGGCGAACTTATATTACTGCTTGTTAAGGTTATGATTCCGCTGGTGCTTATTCTCATGCAGCCTGACTTAGGAACTGCGCTTGTGTATATCTTCATAACGGCCATTATGCTTGTGGCATCAGGAACAAATGGAATACTTCTTGGTATTTTAACGGGAACGGGCATTGCTGCCATAATACCTATGTGGACACTGTTTTTAAAGGATGCACAGAAAACAAGGATACTTACATTCCTTGATCCTTCGCTGGATCCTTTGGGGTCGGGATATAATGTTATCCACTCAAAGACGGCAATAGGCTCAGGGCAGATGCTGGGAAAAGGATTTTTTAATCCCAGTGCGTTAAGCCAGCTAAACTACATTCCTGTTCAGGAAAGTGACTTTATTTTCGCGGTTACCGGCGAAACGGTGGGCTTCTGGTGGTCTGCGGTTATTATATTTTGCTTTGCATTTTTGATTGTAAGGCTTATGATACTTGCCAAAAGAACGCAGGA
Source organism: Christensenellaceae bacterium (assembly GCA_963676355.1). Lineage (GTDB taxonomy): Bacteria > Bacillota > Clostridia > Christensenellales > UMGS416 > JAGLOK01. The sequence goes on along the minus strand of OY781093.1, from coordinate 3,543,871 downwards.
TAAATTTGGCTCATACCTTATTATCGGAATCGCTGCAATGATGTTTTTCCACATATTCGAAAACATAGGTATGTCAATCGGCATCATGCCTGTAACGGGCATTCCACTTCCGTTTTTTTCATATGGAGGAAGCTCGATGATTACAAACATGCTGGGCATAGGATTGGTGCAAGGGGTATATTTGCGCCACAAGCGACGAAGGGCATAGTATTTATAATAACCTGACAAAAAGGCGATAATGAGGGATATTGATGAATGATATAGAGATTGCAAGAGCGCATTTAAATGAAAGTGGACTTACGCTTGCTGTTGTAAAAGATGGCAAACTAATCTATAATTCTAAAGAACGCGGAGTTTTCCCCATCTATGATGCGGCGACAAATCCTCAATATGAAATTGAGGGAGCATCAGTTGCCGACAAAGTGACAGGAAAGGGCGCGGCACTTTTGTGTGTATATGCAAAGATAGCTTGCTTGCATACAAGGCTTATATCAAAGTCCGCATTAGCAGTGCTTGAATCATCTGGAATAGAATATAGCGCAGATAAGACTGTGGACTATATCAAAAACAGAAATGGTGATGGCGGCTGCCCTGTGGAAGCTTTGACCAAGGATATAGATAGCCCTGAAGAATCATTAGAGCCAATTCGGGGATTTTTAACAAAGATAGGTATGCTTAAATGAAAGTTATTGCGATAGTCGACGGCAAGGGTGGTGGCTTAGGTAGCGCCATAGCAAAAAGTCTTTCATCCATGAAGGATGTAAAGATAGTAGCTTTGGGAACAAACAGCCATGCGACGCTTAGTATGATAAAAAGCGGAGCTCACGATGGCGCAACCGGCGAGAATGCCATATGCTATATGGTGCAAAATGTGGATGCAATAGTCGGACCTATCGCGATAGTTTCCGCAAATGCTATGATGGGCGAGATAACGCCTAAGATGGCACAGGCCATTGCAGGTGCAAAAGCCCATAAGATTTTGATTCCCACGCAAAAATGCGGCATGTCTGTAGTGGGCGTTGCGGACATGACAATGGCGCAGCTTATCGAAAAAGTGCCTGAAATGCTGGAGCAAGCATTAAAATAGAATAATATTTAAGAAACCAAAACCACGAAGGTTACATCCCCCATGAAGGGGGAGGTGTTTTCGTGGTTTTTTTATATTTATTAAAAACAAAATTGGAGGAAGTATGATTAAAAAAAGATCAACAAGACATTTAGTAATTTCAAGCGTGCTAGTTGCGCTCGGAGTTGTATTACCCATAGTATTTCACGCCATTCCGAATGCGGGCTCAATATTTTTGCCGATGCACATTCCTGTGCTAATCGGTGCATTCTTTCTGCCCTGGACATGGGCAGGAGCTGTCGGCCTTCTGACACCTATTCTTTCAAGCCTATTAACTGGAATGCCGCCGATTGCGCCTATGCCGATTGCTATAATAATGCCATTTGAGCTTGCGACATATGGTATAGTGATTTCGATTCTGCGCAAATCGGTTGTTAAAAAAGAAAAGTGGTATTCACCTCTTTTTGCTCTTGTTCCAGCGATGCTGGCGGGCAGAGTTGTAAACGGGCTGGTGCTATTTATTCTTCAAAAGATATATCTTGCAGTACCGGTCACGCCATGGGCATTTGTTATCGGCGGAATAACGACGGGAATTCCCGGCATTGCAATTCAAGTGGTGCTAATACCTATTTTGTATCATGTTTTGGTGCGAAACCTAAAGTGGTATAACGAGTAGAACTGAAATATACAGGCTCTCCATGAAGGGGAGCTTTTTTCTTTTTGTATTTAACATGAAATTAAATTAAAATATGGGTTGACTCTCACACGGTGTCAGGCATTATGCTTAATTTGTGATTCGAATTACGCAACTAAAGGAGTTAATCAATGTTTAAAATCGGAGATTTTTCAAAGCTCACATGGGTTTCTGTGCGCATGCTCAGATACTATGATGAAACAGGGCTGTTTAAGCCATGCAAAGTGGACAAATTTACAGGATATAGATATTACAGCGCAAAGCAGATAGAAGACTTAAGCTTCATTGTTTCGCTTAGAGACTTGGGTTTTACTGTTGTAGAGATTGCCGCTGTAATCGATGAAAAGTCCCGCACAAAGCAAAAAGAAATTCTAAGGGCAAAACGCGAAGCTGTTAGAAAATCTATTGAAGATTCAAATAGGATATTAAACAAGATTGACTCCGCCATTGAAAACATCGATAAGGAGAAAATCAAAATGAACTATAATGTTAAAACAAAAAAGATTCCCTCATACAAGGTCCTATCCTACAGAGAAAAGATTCCCGCATATAGTGATGAAGGCATGCTTTGGGGCAAGCTGGGTGAGTATATGGGTAAAAAAGGCATGAAAACTGATGCTTTTTGCTATGCGACATATCACGACATAGAATATAAAGAAAGTGACGTGGATGTTGAAGTAGTTATGGAAGTTAAAAAGATAGGTGAGGATGATGGTGCGTTTGTTTACAAAAACACTGAACCTGTGGAACTTGCTGCCAGCGTTCTTGTGACTGGAGATTATACAAACATAGCATCTGCATTTGCTTTTCTTGCAGAATGGATAGAAGAAAGTGACTATGAAATGTGCGGACTTATGAGGCAAGTACCAATAAAAGGGCCGTGGAACGAAGATGATGTAGAAAATTATCTAACTGAATTGCAAGTGCCGATAAAAAAGGCATAAAAACAAAGAATGACTAAAAAAATGCCTCGAAGCTTTCGGGGCATTTTTTATTTGCTCAACAAACTGCCTTCAAACTCACATCTTCCTTATTGACCTGAACTTGTTTAAATGAGATAATTATTTTTATGGAAAAAAATAAACTGCATGCAATATTGACCGAAGTTGAAAAACCTGCTAGATATACCGGTGGAGAGCTCGGCTCAATAGAAAAAAATCTGGAAGATGTGAAGCTGAGATTTGGGCTTTGCTTTCCGGATGTATATGAAGTGGGCATGTCCCACCTAGGACTTAGAATACTCTACGAAGTTTTAAACAAAATGGAAAACACTTGGGGTGAGCGACTGTTCATGCCTTGGGTTGACATGATGGAAGTGATGCAAAAAGAAAGCATCCCGCTTTTTACTTTGGAATCACAAACTTCGGCAAAAGAGCTTGATATGCTGGGATTTACGCTCCAGTATGAGATGAGCTATACAAACATAGTTCACATGCTTCGCCTTTCTGGCATTAGCGAATGGGCTAAGGACAGAGGCGATGATGATCCGCTTATAATAGCGGGAGGGCCGTGCGCTTTTAATGCTGAGCCTGTTGCTGAGTTTTTTGATATTGTAACCATAGGCGATGGCGAGGATGTTTTGCCAAAACTTGTGGAGCTTTATCTAAAGCATGGCAAGAAAAAAAGTGAGCAGTTTTTTATAGATGCCGCTAAGATAACTGGCGTTTATGTGCCAAGCTTGTACGAACCATTCTATGAAAACGGATGGTTTTCTGGAATGATTGTAAAAGACGGTGCGCCCCAAAAGATTCAAAAAGCGATAGTTACTGACTTGGACAGCGCAGCTTGGCCGGCTCAACCTATAGTTCCATTTTTGGGAATAGTGTTTGACAGGGTGACAATGGAGATATTCCGCGGATGCACAAGAGGGTGCAGGTTTTGCCAAGCAGGCATGATATACCGCCCAGTGCGCGAGAAAAGTGTTGATACAATTGTGGAACAGGCGATTTCAAACCTCAAGGCGACAGGATGTGATGAGGTTTCTCTTACTTCGCTTTCAACAGGGGATTATCCATATCTTACAGAGCTTATAGAAAAGCTCGTGGGTAAAACGCAGGAGGGCAATATGCCGGTGTCCCTTTCGCTCCCGTCTCTTAGGATAGATGCATATGCAAAAGAGCACATGCAGCTTTCAGGAGGAAGAAAGCATGGGCTGACACTTGCGCCTGAAGCAGGAACGCAGAGGCTTCGCGATGTAATAAACAAAGGCGTTACAGAGGAAGATTTGATATCCAGTGTGCGAGATGCTTTTGAAAACGGATATGACACAGTAAAGCTTTACTTTATGCTTGGACTTCCCACTGAGACATATGAGGACTTGGACGGCATATATATGCTTGCAAAAGCTGTGCAAGATGAATACTACAAGCTGCCTAAAGAAAAAAGAAGAAGGCGGGTACGGATAACAGTCAGTGTGTCATCGCTTGTGCCAAAGAGCAACACACCGTTTGAAAGATTTGGGCAAAATTCCATTGAAGAGCTCAAAGAAAAGCAATATTATCTGCGTGATAAGTTTAAAGCGCTAAAAGGCGTAAGCTACAATTATCATGACGCGCTTTTATCCCAGATTGAGGCTGTGTTTGCAAGGGGAGACAGACGCTTAGCAAAAGCGGTGGCTAAGGCAGTGGATTTAGGGTGCAAGTATGACGGCTGGAGCGAACACTTTTCCTATAGCACATGGATAGAGGCTTTCGAGGCATGCGGAATCAATGCGGTGGAATATGCGCAAAGGCAAATGAGCTTTTCAGATCCTGTGCCATGGGAGCACTTGGACTGTGGCGTAACTCAAAAATATCTTGAAAAAGAGTGGAATGACGCAATGGAAGCAAAAACGACAGAGGACTGCAGGCAGGGATGCACAAACTGCGGTGTGGCAAAACTTACAGGAGACAGTAAATTATGCGTACGCTAGTTAAATATGAAAAGACAAAAGCTGCGATATATGTATCGCATTTGGACACTCAAAGGGCGATTCAACGGGTGCTTCGCAGGGCGAATTTACCAATAAAGTATACAATGGGTTTTCATCCGCATCCGGTTTTGACTTTTGCACAGCCTCTTTCTGTGGGCGTTTCTTCTCAAGGGGAGTATTTTGAGTTTTCTATGCTTGAATATATGGATCCTATTAAGCTGCGTGCTGTTATTGCAGCGCACATGCCAAAAGGATTTTTGTGCTTGGACTGCGGATATATTCGAGAAGAGTTTTCTTCTTTAATGTCTATGGTAAAGCGTGCTGATTGGGAGATATTTTTGGATGATGTTGATTATGAAACGGGAGCACGTGAGCTTGAAGCTATGCTTGCTCAAGATTATGTTGAGATAGAAAAAGAGTCTAAAAAGGGCAAAAGAATGATTGACATAAGGCCCGGAATATTTGACGTTAAATATTCAAAAGAAAAAAATGGAATTAAGTATTTTGTAACCTTGGCAACGGGCAGCAGCGGAAACGTTTCGCCGCGCCACTTTATAAAGGCCATGGGGTTTGACCATAGATATGCGCACTATCACAGGGTGGATTTGTATTACGAGTATAAAGGGGAGTATCTTCCACTAAATCACTCAACGAAGGCGGTTTAAAATGGAACGACTTATAATTTCTGACGTTATGCAAGGGCAGACAAGAGTAGCGGTTCTTGAAAATGACACTCTCGTGGAGTACTATGTGGAGCGCTCAGGCACGGAAAATCCGGCCGGCAACATATATAAAGGCAAGGTTGTAAATGTATTGCCCGGACTTGATGCTGCGTTTGTGGACATCGGGCTTAGCAAGAATGCATTTTTGTATGTTGGTGATGTCGCTCTTAACGAAGTGGACTTTAAGTTTAAAAATAACGGCGGTGGGCTTCCGGATATAAGAGATGTGTTAAAAGTCGGTCAAGAGATTATAGTTCAGGTTATTAAGGATCCTCTGGGGAGCAAAGGGGCAAGGGTTACAACCCACATCACACTTCCGGGAAGAATGCTTGTGCTTATGCCAACGATGGATTACGTTGGTGTTTCTCATAGGATAGAAGATGATGATGAGCGTGAGCGATTAAAAAGCCTTGCTGAGGAGCTTCGTCCTGAAGGAATGGGAATAATAATAAGAACAGTTGCAAAGGGCGATGCCGGAGAAAACTTTAGAGAAGAGATTAAGGGATTGATTTCGTTGTGGAATTCAATTCAGGATACGCAGAAGATAAAAACAGCACCAAGCATTGTGCATAGAGACAGCGACTTATTGCTTCGCACGATGCGTGACTTGTGCTCGGTTAATACGCATGAGTTTATAGTAAATGATTATGAAGAGGTGGAGAGGTTGGAGGCTGTAAAGCAGCACCTTGCGCCCAATTGGAAGGGAAAGGTCATATATCAAGAAGGTGACCTTTACACAGCATTAAATTTGGAAAGCAAAATAGATCGCACGTTTGCAAGAAAAGTATGGCTTAAAAACGGTGCGTATCTTATATTTGACCACACTGAAGCTTTAACTGTGGTGGATGTAAACACAGGAAAGTTTGTGGGCAGCAATGATTTTAGAAAAACCATCAGAAAAACAAATATTGATGCGGCAAAAGAAATAGCGCGTCAGGTGAGGTTGCGAGATATTGGCGGGATTATCATAATTGACTTTATAGACATGCTGGATGAAGAAGATAAATATGAAGTTATAGATGCCTTAAAAGAAGCGCTCACAAGCGACAGGACCCGCACGAATGTTGTTGGAATGACGGGGCTTGGGCTTGTTGAGATGACTCGCAAAAAAATTCGCCAGCGTGTGGCAACCCTTTTGCACATGCCGTGTCCTGAGTGTTCAGGTTCGGGACGTGTGTTTACGCCTGAGACTGTTGCGCTCAAAATAATGCGCGAAATACGCAGGCATGAAATTAACTTGGACGTTAAGTCTTATCTGCTTAAAACCCACGTTGATGTGGGAGAGTATCTTAGGAAGAAAAAGATGTTGCCTAAAAATGTAGAAGTTGTTAACTCGGAATTTCAACACATTGGGAAATATGAACTGACACCTGTTTTTTGAGGGAAATTATGTACAAATTTATAGTTAACCCTGCTGCGGGAAGCGGCAAAACAATTAAGTGCATGGACAAAGCGGATGAATATCTAAACCACAGCAAGATACCATTTGAAGTCGTCTATACAAAAGAGCCGGGGCATGCGACAGAGCTTGCCAAGCATTTTGCTCAAAATCCTGACACAAAAGCAGTAGTTGCAGTAGGTGGCGACGGCACAATAGCAGAAGTGGCGGCGGGTCTTTTGGACACCGATTGTGCGATGGGAATAATCCCGGGGGGAACAGGCAATGATTACAGGCGCTGCTTTGGAATTTCTAATGACGTAAAAGATGCGGTTGATATCATACTGAGTGGAAGCGCAAGAAATGCCGATACAGTAAAGATTAACGGCAACACTTTTTTAAACATTACTACAGTAGGTTTTGATGTTGAGGTGGTACGCCGCTCACAAAGTTATCGTATGTTTGGTGCAGCCTCTTATACTTTAGCTGCTATAGAGCGAGCTTTTTTTGCAAAACCGAACCGCGCACAGATTACAATGGACGGAGTTACCGAGGAGAAGGAGTTTTTGCTTTTCGCCGCGGGATGCGGGGCGTATTACGGCGGAGGAATAAACGCGCTTCCGGGAGCGGATCCGTATGACGGAATGCTTGATGTGTGTCTTATTGACAATGTCTCGACATTTAAAATACTTTCTCTTTTACCCAAATATACAGAAGGACAGCATACCGAGCTTTCAATGGCGCATTTTTCAAAAGCCAAACACATAAAAATTGTGATGGATAAACCCCATGCAATAAATGCGGACGGAGACATTTTAGAACCCACTTGCGAGCTTGAATATCAAGTCGTGCAGGGGAATTTGAAAATCATATCCGGCAATTAGCAATCATATAATAATTTTGCGATAAGTTGTATTTATATGCTTTATACTGTATATTATTAAATAAATTATGCAATTAAAAGAGTATTTAAAAAGCAATATATTGCTTACAGACGGAGCTTTTGGCACATATTATGCCCAGAAATATGGGCACGATTCTCTTTGCGAGCGAGCAAATATAAACAGTCCTGAAAGAGTGCACAGCATTCATGCGGACTATATTCGCGCTGGAGCTAAACTTATTCGCACAAACACTTTTGCGGCAAACAAATATCTGCTTTCATCAGATGAAAAAGAACGCAGTGAAATTATAAAGCAAGGTTATTTAATTGCTAAAGATTGCGCAGAAAAAGAAGATGTTTATGTTGCGGCGGATATTGGTCCAATAGGCTCAATCTCCAATATAGACGAAGAGATTACAAATGATGAAAAGCTTGCAGAGTATAAAGCGATAATAGATGAATTTTTGAGCATGGATGCGGATATATTTATATTTGAGACCATGACTTCCACTGTGCCATTGGACAAAGCAGTAGCATATCTTAAACAAAAAAAGCCAGAGGCTTATGTGGTGTGTCAGTTCGCACTTCACCCTGATTCACATACGGGAACAGGAATATCTCTTGCAGAGCTTTTTGGTGAAGCTGATAAAATCAAAGCTGACGCTATAGGGCTAAACTGCGCAAGCGGACCTGTTCATGTACTTCGGCACATTAAAAACATAAAGCGCATAACCAAAAAGACATTGTCAGCTCTTCCCAATGCAAGCTTTCCCGAGCGTGCAGGCGACAGGATGAACTATTCGCATAATGAGAAGTACTTTGCAGACTTGATGGGGGAAATAGCGGCTGAAGGTGCAAAAATAATTGGTGGATGCTGTGGTACAACACCGGGGCATATTGCTTTGATAAAGAATGTGCTGGAAGAAGGCATAACACTTAAAAAAGAAAAAGAGCACCACATAAAACAAGAGAAGTCGTTGGCGAGTGTGCCGGATATACCTTTGCTTGTGGAAGTTTCTCCACCGCTAAAATCAGGAACACGAGGATTAATCCGAAAAATAGAAAACCTTAAAGAAATGGGTGTTACAAACATCACTCTTCCGGATTCACCTCTGGGGCGCGCGCGCATGAATCCGCTTATGACTTCGTGTCTTATACGAGAAAAATGCGGCATGGGAACTATTTCACATCTTTGCTGTCGCGATCGCAATGTGACTGCGCTGCGCAGCGACATACTCGCGGCATGGGCACTGGGATTAAGGCATGTGCTTTGTGTGACGGGAGACCCCGTGGCGGCAGGCAGCCGTGACAACATAAAAAGCGTGTTTAACCTGACAGGAACGAGGCTTATCGAGCTTATCCGACACATGAATGCTGAGTTTTTTAAGGATGATCCTATAAAGCTTTATGCGGCGATTGATTTTTCTGTGCCAAACTTTGCGGTTGAGCTCAAAAGGGCAAAAAAGAAAAAGGACGCCGGAGCTGATGTGTTTTTATCACAGCCTGTATATACTGATGAGGCGATAGAAAATATCAAAATTATGAAAGAAGAAATGGATGCCGAAATTTTTGCGGGGGTAATGCCGCCTGTGTCTTTACGCAACGCACTCTTTTTAAAAAACGAAGTGCCGGGCATTCGCATCCCCGATGAACTTATTGCAAAGTTTGAAAATGAGGATGATGAAGCACAGCAAACGACAGGGATTAAATATTCCGTTGGTATAGCAAAACGTGCTATGAAATATGCAGACGGAATCTACCTTATGCTTCCATTCGGAAAAATAAGTGTTGCATCTGAGTTTTTTGATATATACAATAGGTCAGTATGAAAAAAGGCAAATTTGAAATTAAAAAGCTTGATATAAAAGACACCGAAACAATAGTTGATTTGGTGCATGAGGTTGTAAGCTTTTCTCTAGGCAACGTTTATCCTCCATCAGCGCTTAAATGGTTTTATGACTATCACAGCACGGAAAATGTGAAAAATGATTTTAATAGTGGTGCCGAAATCTATGGTGCATATGACAATGACACTTTAATCGGAACAGTAACATATAATAACAACGAGCTAAAAAGACTGTTTATTCATCCTGATTATCAAAAGATTGGGCTTGGAAAAGTGTTTATTAACAAAGTAGAAGATCTTGCTACAGAGCTTGAAAGCGAATATATAATGCTTTATGCCAATCCCAACACATGGAGATATTATAACTTGAAGGGATATGAGCCCATAAACTTTGCAGCAGCTGAGATGGATGCTGGAGAGTTTTTGGCGTATTGCACAATGGTTAAAACCTTTATCTCGGGTGATTGGGAAATAGAGCTTGCATCCAAAGGTGATGCAGGAGAGTTGCTTGAAGGACAAAAGAGAGCGTTTTATGATGTAGCCGAAGCTCACAATCATTTGGACATGCCGCCTATGACTGAAACCGAGGAAAGCATAATAAATGAGATGGAGCGAGCAAAGGTATTTATCGCAAGAAAAGATGGCAAGATAATAGGCTCTGTCCGTGGTGAACAAAATGATGGAGCTTGCTGCATTTCAAGACTGTGGGTGCTTCCTGAATATCAAGGCAAGGGACTTGGACACGCTCTGATGTATGCGGTGGAAGATTATTTTACTGATTATTCAGAATATAGACTTTTTACTGGATCTAAATCGGAAAAGACCATCGAGTTTTATAAAGAGCGCGGCTATGTGGAAAAAACACGTGAGCCGGTCAAAGACTATGAGCTGGTGTATTTTGAAAAGATGAATGCGATGGGATTTATGGATTAACAACTATTCTTTGTGATGTTTATAAGCAGATAATGAGAAAGGGTATTGACAAACCCTTTCGTTTTTTATACTATGTATTTGCGCATATGCGCAAATACGCAAATAGGATATGTTATGGAAAAACTGTTTAAAGTGTTATCTGACTTCTCACGGATAAGAATTTTGAATATGCTGATAAGGCACAAATGGTGCGTCAGCGAAATGAGCGCCATATTAAATTTATCAAATACCAGCGTTTCAAGGCACCTTTCAAAGATGCATTTAGTGGGCATTGCCACTAAAAAACAAGACGCACAAAAGGTGTATTATAAACTTAATCACGAGTTCTATGACGAAAACAAGCTTTTTGTCGAGTATATAAAAGAAGTTGCAGTAAAAGACGAAGCTTTAGTTGAAGACTCAAAAAGAATGGATAGATATGAAGAGTCGGGACTCACATGCAAAGCGCTGTGCTGCAATCCTGATAAGGCTCAGGATATTCTAGGAGGATTATAATATATGTTCAATTGGCTGGATAAGCTTGTAACCCTGCTTGTGGAAAATGTGTTCAACCTTGAAGTTGAAACGCACATCGGTTCAAGCGTTCACTTTTTTATTTACGACACAATAAAAATAATAATACTGCTTGGTGTTATGATATTTGCCATATCATATATACGCAGCTATTTCCCGCCTGAAAAGACAAAAAAGATATTGTCCAAATTTTCAGGTATCGGCGGAAATTTTATGGCATCTCTGCTCGGGATTGTGACGCCTTTTTGCTCATGCTCGTCGGTTCCTCTTTTTATAGGTTTCGTCGAGGCGGGAGTGCCACTTGGTTTAACTTTTTCGTTTCTTATCACTTCTCCCATTGTAAATGAAGCCGCATTTGCGATTCTTCTTGGTACATTCGGATGGAAGATAGCGGCGATATATGTCGTAACCGGTGTTCTGGTGGGGGTTATCGGAGGCGCTATAATCGGAAAAATGAAGATGGAGCGCCATGTCGAAGAATATGTTTATGAGATGCAGACTGCGGATATAGATATTAAGAAAATGATGCAAAAAGACAGGCTTGAATTTGCTTTAAACAACATGAAAGATATCATAAAGCGCATATGGATTTTCCTCATTATAGGAATTGCATTGGGCGCTGCGATACACGGATGGGCACCGGAAGCGTTCCTTTCAAAATATGCAGGTCCGGAAAATCCACTTGCAGTGCTGGTGGGCGTTATTGCGGGAATACCATTGTATTCAAACGCATTGGGTACAATCCCGATAGCTGAAGCGCTCATAGGAAAAGGTGTGGGCATTGGAACTGCACTGTCGTTTATGATGGCAGTAACTGCGCTTTCGCTTCCTGAGATGATTCTTTTGCGCAAGGTGATAAAGCCCAAGCTCATTGCAGCATTTGTTGTGATTGTGGGCATAGGAATAGTATTAACCGGTTATTTATTTAACTTAATCGGTCATTTAATAATTTAATTTTACGGAGGAATATATGTCTAAAACTTGGTATCCGGTAATCGACTATGACAAATGCACAGGTTGTCTTGTGTGCTATGAAAAGTGCTCTCATGGAGTATATGAGCTAAACTCAAGAGAGTATCCGAAGGTGGTATTCCCTGAAGGATGCGTACACGGCTGTAAGGGGTGTGGATCTATCTGCCCACAGGAAGCTATAACTTATATAGGTGACACTAACGGTGCTTCCAATGATAAGTGTTGCGAGGATGACACATCATCAGGGTGCTGCGGCGGAAACGATTCAGGCTGTGGGTGCGCTGAAGAAAGCTCATCAGGCTGTGGTTGCGAGGAAGATAAGCAGGAAGAAAAAAGCGGCTGTGGCTGCGGTTGCTGCTAAAAAAAGGAGGATAAGATGGTTATAAAAGTGTTGGGCTCGGGCTGCAAAAAATGCAAAAAACTCGAAGAAAACGTCAATCAGGCAATTAAGAAAATGGGTATTGAAGCGGATGTTGTTAAAGTTACTGAAATGAAAGATATCATGGGTTACGGGGTTATGAGCACTCCGGCTCTTGTGGTGGATGATGTTGTAAAAGCTTCAGGACAGCTTTTAAACACAAAACAGATAATAAGAATTCTCGAATAAATTATGTTAAAATAACGATGATTGACATAAGGGGGAGCATCATGCAGAAAAGAAAACTTGGAGCAACCGGACTAGAAGTAACTATCCTTGGTTTCGGAGGATTTCATCTTCTTGAAATTCCCCAAAAGAATGCGAACAAACTGCTAAATGCATATCTTGACGCAGGTGGCAATTACATTGAAACTGCGATAAGCTATGGCAACGGTGAATCAGAGCGCAAGATAGGAAATGCAATATCTCACAGAAGGGATGAATATGTGCTTGTCACAAAGGCAAACAAGCGTGATGGTGAAGGATTCCGCCATCAGGTGGAAACAAGCCTTAAAAATCTCAAAACTGATTATGTTGAAATTATATTAATGCACGGCGTGGGAACAATGGAAGAACTGGATGCTATCCTTGCTCCTGACGGCGCATTTGCTGAAGCTCTTAAAATGAAAGAGGAAGGCAAAGTTAAACATATAGGTTTGAGCATGCACGGTCAGCCTGATGTATTGATTTCTGCACTTAATAGCGCACCGTTTGAAGTGGTTATGACCACGATTAATTACTATGATATACACAACTTCCCCAAGATTTTGGGAGAGCTTGTGCCACTTGCAAATGAGAAAAATGTGGGAATAATATTGATGAAGCCTCTGGGAGACGGATTGCTTTATAAGAACGCAGAGGAGGCATTCAAATACGCGTTTTCACTACCGGTGTCTATTGTAGTGACCGGAATGAACAACGAAGAAATGCTAAAGGCTGATCTTGAATATGCAAAAGATTTCAAGCAGCTTACACAAAAAGAGCTGAAAGAAATTTCAGTTATGGCTCCTGAGCTTGGCAGATATGTGTGCAGAAGGTGTGGAGAGTGCTCCGGCAAATGCCCACAACATATCGATTTTCAAGAAGTCTTCAGGCTTGAAGGACTGTATGACAGACAGATGAGAACGGGTCAGGTAACAGACACTGCGGACTTTGCATTGCGCGATAGGCTGCGGTTTTGGTTTGGAACTCGTGAGCGCGCGCAAAACGAATATGCACAGCTTGAAATTGCGGGAGACGCATGCACAAATTGCGGGGAATGCACTGGTGTTTGCCCATACGGCATAGACATAGAAAGCAAAGTGGCGCTTGCGGACTATAAGCTTGCCGGCAGGGAGAACTACTAGGAGAGCTATGAAAGCTATTAAAAGAAGAAAGTTTGGAAGCACGGGACTGAAAGTGACCGAAGTGAGCCTTGGCGCTATGAACCTCAGGCTTCGTGATACGGAAAAAGAGGGCAAAGAAGTCATACACAAAGCGCTTGGCATGGGGATAAATCTTATTGACACGGCTCGTGTATATAATCATGAAAAACAAGATGGCAGAGTTTTTGAAAGCGAAGTGTTTGTTAAAGAAGCATTGTGTGAACACGAAAAAATTCATGAGCCTATAATAATTGTTACAAAAGGCCATGGATATAATCCCAAGGCTTTTGATGAAGATTTAAGCATGTCAAGGCAGAAGCTGGGCATAAACGGCATGACTGACTTAAAAATCGGAAAGCAGGATATAAAGCTTGTCTACTTTTTCCATGGACTCACTCGTGAGCGATTTGATGAAATGAAATCATCTGGCGCAATCAAGCATGCCGTAAAGCGAAGAGATGAGGGGTATTTTAACTATCTCGGATTTTCCAGCCACAATGGACACGAGGAAATTATCTTGGCAGCCATTGACACTGACAATTTTCAAGTGATGGAGCTTCCCTATAATGTGTTTGCACCTGGATTTTCAAAAGACCATAAAACCTATGGCAATATATTTAAGCGAGCTTATGATAAAGGCATGGCTATTATCAACATGAAAGCATTCGGCGGAAGCTCCATGATTAAAAACTCCGTTATATTTAAAGATTACTATGAGATTTCACCGACAGACCGATTGAGATACTGTCTTAGCAATGAGTATATTTCAACGGTTGATGCGGGGTGTAAATATCTAGATGAACTAGAACTTGACGTTAAAGTATCTCACATGGAGAGAATTTCTGAAAAAGAGCGCGAGGAGATGGAGAAAAACGCAAAGCGTGTGACATCCATTTTAAACAAAGAGTGCAGAGAGTGCACGCATTGCCTTGAAAAGTTTGAGTGCCCAGAGGGAATTAATTTTCCCGAAATACTTGCACTTCACACAAGATATGAACTTTTCAAAGAATTCGGAGGGGACGCTGATGAGCTTGTTGGAGCGTATTCTCTGCTTAATAAAAATGGCGGTGACTGCATCGCTTGTGAACAGTGCCTTTCGTGGTGTGAATATCAGCTATACATACCAGATATGCTAAAGGAAACACATGAGGTACTAAAAAAATAATATGGATAGCACATTTTACTCAAAGCTTTGGGTTTTTATATACAGCATAGTCTTTCCGCTTGCAGTTGGATATGCTGTAAAAAAGCTCTTCAAGATAAAAAAAGAAAAATTCGATATTTTGATTAAAATAAACCTTGCGGTTTTCATACCCATTACTGTGGTATTGTCGTTTTGGAGAATGAACATAACACGGGATATCATTTTTTTGCCCATTATAGGATTTGTGGTGCCTATAATTGGTGCGGTGTTGGGTTTTTATTTTAGCCGCGGAAGATATGAAACTGATAATGAGCGCGGAGGATTTATTGTATCATCCATGCTAAGCAACAGGTTTAACATTGGCGGACTGAGCGCATATATCATTTTTGGAGAAATAGCATACGTTTATGTAAATCTACTGCTTCTTTTAAATTCTGTTACAAACTACGTTATAGGTCATTCCATCGGAAACTATTTCGGGAACCGCGACAAGATAAAAAAGGGCAATGCGTTTCGTGCGATTTTTCTGAGAATTACAAACATCAGTGTACTTGGAATAATAGTGGGATTGATTTTAAGATTTTCCGGCATTCCAAGACCGGAGATGATGTCTGGCATCTTGGATAAGCTTATAAAAGTAGTCGCATGGTTTTCACTTACGGCAGTCGGCGCATCGATTGAGTTTAGAAACGCAATGAAATATAAAAAGGATGTTCCTTCTATGTTCCTTGTAAAGTTTGTTTTGTTGCCTGTCGCATCTACTTTGCTGGCTGTTTTGCTTCTTAATGACAATATTGCTATTGCGACTGTGCTAATTGCAGGCATATCTCCTGTTGCAATAAACGCTGTGATTGTGGCGAAGATGAACAATTTAAATCAGGCAGTTACAATAAATGCGTTCCTTAGCACCAGTTTGTTTTACCTAGTTGTGATTTTCCCAATCCTTTTACTTACAATGAATAATATTTTACAATAAAAATCTTTTTAATTATCCGCCCAAGCTATATAATTACAGTTGAGGTGATTATATGCGCAAAACTAAGATTATATGTACTATAGGTCCTGCAACCGACAGTGAAGATATGATGCGTTCGTTGATGCAAAACGGCATGAACGTGGCACGTTTGAACTTTAGTCATGAAAATCATGAAAGTCATGCAAAGCGGATTGAGACATTTAAAAAGGTGCGCGATGAGCTTGGGCTTCCTGTGGGGCTGCTTTTGGACACAAAAGGCCCAGAAATACGCCTTGGAACCTTTAAAGAAGGCGGCACTGAGCTTGAAGTGGGCCAGATGTTTACGCTTACAACGCAAGAAATTGAAGGGACAAATAAAAAAGCACACATTAATTATAGTGGACTTCCCAATGATATAAATATAAATGATAGGATTTTAATAGATGACGGGCTTATTGAGCTTTTAGTTAAAGCTATTGAAGGCAGCGACATACTGTGCAGGGTGATAAACGGTGGACCTGTTTCAAATCGTAAGTCTGTAAATGTTCCCGGGGTGAAGCTTAGCATGCCTTTTGTGAGCGAGCAGGATAAAAAAGATATTGTGTTTGCAATCGAGCACGATGTGGATTTTATAGCCGTCTCATTTGCCAGAAGCGCAATGGATGTTTTGGACATAAAAAATGTTTTAGAAAAAAACGGCGGCAAGATTCAGGTTATTTCAAAGATAGAAAATCAAGACGGCGTAAATAATATTGATGAGATTCTTAAAGTGTCGGACGGTATAATGGTCGCCCGAGGTGATATGGGCGTTGAGATACCGTTTGAGGAACTTCCTCGCATCCAAAAAGAGCTTATCGAAAAATGCTATCGTGCAGGTAAGAAAGTCATAACAGCAACACAAATGCTGGAATCCATGACAAACAATCCGCGTCCGACACGCGCCGAGGCAACGGATGTGGCAAACGCAGTATATGATGGCACAAGCGCTGTTATGCTCTCAGGTGAGACGGCTATCGGAAAGTATCCCATTGAAAGCTTAATGACGATGTCGAGGATAGCTGAAACCGCCGAAGATGACATAGACTATATGGAAAATTTCCGTAACTTAAGACCGGATGAGGCAAAGAACGTTACCAACGCGATATCCCATGCGACATGTATGACAGCTCATGATTTGGGTGCGGCAGCTATTATCACAGTCACAAGAAGCGGATATACCGCGCGAATGGTATCAAGCTTTAGGCCGGCGTGCCCGATAATCACATGCGCAACCGATAAAAAGACATGCTATGAGCTGGCACTTTCATGGGGTGTTTTGCCTATTATGAGCGAAGTGAAGCCCAGCACTGACGAACTGTTTGAACACGCTGTAGATTTAGCGCTTAAAACAGGACTTGTAAGCCATGGAGATATTGTAACTATAACTGCAGGCGTTCCGCTTGGGATTTCCGGAACGACAAATATATTGAAAGTTCACATTGTTGGCAATGTTTTGGTAAAAGGCGATGGTATAAATGGATTGTCTGCAAACGGAAGACTGTGCGTTGGCAAAAATAATGCTGATGTTATGGATTGCTTCGATGAAGGTCAAATATTAGTAATGCCCAGCACTGATAACTCGCTTTTGAGTATAATGAAAAAAGCAAGCGCAGTAATTGTTGAAGAATCAGGAAGCACAACACATGCGGCAATTGTGGGGCTTACACTTGAGATTCCCGTTATATGTGGGGCAAAAAATGCCACGGACATTTTAAAATCGGGAACAACGGTCACGGTGGATGCAACGCAGGGTATAGTCTACAGCGGAGTTGTGAAAGGAATATAATAAATATTGAATAAAAGAGAAATAATTTTTGTTAAGGCAACGGTAGACGATGCTGATGCACTCGCTGAAATAAGATGCGAGTTTTTAGACGAGGTAAATGCGGGGTTGGATGCGCACACAATCAATGGGATAGATATTGCCTGCAAAGAATATTTCAGGGATGCGATAGCCGATGGAAGCTTTGTTGCATGGCTTGCTGAAGATGGAGATAAAATCATCGGAACAAGTGGGATATGCTTTTATACAGTGCCGCCTAACAAGTCATGCCCAAATGGAAAGGTTGCATACATTCAGAATATGTACACTAAGCTGGAATACAGAAAAAGAGGTATTGCAAATACTTTATTTTCAAAAATGATAGATGAAGCAAAATGCAGAGGATGCACTCAAATATTGCTTAATGCAACGGATGCGGGAAGACCGATTTATGAGAAATTCGGTTTTACAGATACTAAAGGGGATATGAAGCTTCAAATACAAAAAGAATAAATCAAAAACCCGATTCCAACGAATCGGGTTTAAATATATCGCAGGCTGCTTGCCTCATTCGAGTGCAAGTGCGCCCATCGGGCAGAAACTTGTGCATTTCCCGCAGTCAATGCATATATCGTTGTCAACTATGGGAGCGTCATAGCCTTCTTGGGTGAGTGCTCCTACTGGGCATACCATAACCGAAGGACATGGATGGTTTTGCGGACATCTGTGAGTTAGTACGTTTATACTCATAGCTATTCACCTTTATAGGCATTCCATGCGCCTATTCCTCCCAGAAGATTGTGAACTTGGGTAAACCCGTTTGAAATCAGTATGTTTGAAGCTGTTGTGCTGCGGTTTCCGCTTCTGCAATATACAAGCACAGGCTTGTCCTTATAGTCCTCAATTTCGCTTATGCGAGATCCCAATTCATCGACTGGAATAAGAGTTGGATCATAGATGTGTCCTGCATCGTATTCACCTTGAGTTCTCACGTCCAACAGAAGGTATTCGCCCTCCATTGCCGCTTCAAACTCTTCTGGAGTATCGTTGATTATTTCGACTTTTTCTTGCTCGCTTGTGTCTGAATCCTCAGAAACATCGTTTGCTTTATCCTGTGGCGCGCAAGATGTAAATATCATAAGCACTGCAGCTAATGAGGCAAGAGTCGATACAATGATGCGTTTTTTCATTAAGCGTTGCTCGCTTTATCTATCATTGATTTATAATGTGCTGGTTGGCGCACGCCGACTGCCGAATCCACCACTTTGCCATCCTTCATTACAAAGACTGAAGGGATGCTCATTACGCCGAATTTCTGTGCGAGCTCTCGCTCAACATCCACATTTACTTTGCCTATGACTGCATCGTCGCCGATTTCTCCGTGAAGTTTTTCAAGAATAGGGGTGAGCATACGGCACGGGCCGCACCATTCTGCCCAGAAGTCGAGGAGTACAGGTTTGTCTGAGTTTAATACTTCCTGTTCGAAGTTTTGAAGTGTAATATCTTTTGCCATGATTATCTTCCTTTCCAGCATTTATTTAAGCATGAAGTTTATTTTGTATCTGTAGAATAACAAAATAAAAAGACTAGTTCAGTGACAAAGTTACAATAAGAAAATTTATTTTGGACTCTTGGAATAAAGCTTGTCAAAAAATAAATCCCTATTTTAAAAGCTTTATTTTCCCACGCATCTGGATAATTTCGCCTTCTTCGGCCAGTTTTTTAAGATTTCGGCTTATAACTTCCCTTGAGCTTCCAAGCTCTATAGCAATTTGCTCATGAGTTACTTTAAGAGTGCCGTCCTCGCCTGTATGTTGTTGAAGATATGACTTTATGCGCTGCTCGATGCTTACAAAGTTTACCGACTCGATCTTATTTATCGAATCAAGCAATCTGTTTGCCATCATCTGAAATATGTATTCTTTGAAAGGTTCAGACGCATCAATAAGCTTTCTGAATCTGTCGGGGGAAACTACGGCAAGATCGGAATCACTTTCGGCCTCCACTGTAAAATCATAGTCCAAGTGTCCCATGACACAGATTGCCGCCATGATGCACACTTGCCCTGGTTTTATGGAATAAAGCGTCATTTCGCGCCCGTTTTCGGATATTCTAAAAAGCCTTAGCATTCCTGAGAGGACAAATGGTATTCCGTTGCATCTTCTGCCGTCACCGGAGATTATAGTGCCCTTTTCAATTGTTTTATATATTGTAGCCTTGTTCATCATCTCTATGTGTTCAGGGCTCATTTTCTTTGCGAACTCAAATTTATCTGATATCTTTAGCATAGTGCACCTCATACGTATTATACATTTTAATTGGCAGTGTGTGCAAGGCGGATGGTATATGCTGGGGTGATGAGTAAAAAAACAAATGCTCATTCAGTTTACACGCACTGCAATTCATAATATACTAAAATGTATTAAAATCTTATAAAGAGGATATCTATGAAAGACATTAAAGCATTGCTTAAAAAACAAAAAGATTTTTATGATACTGGAAAAACACTTGATGTAAATTTTAGAATTGCACAGCTTAAAAAATTAAAAGATGCGCTCACACAAAAGGAGGCGGATCTTTTTGTTGCGCTGAAAGCGGACTTTTGCAAAAGTGAGTTTGAAAGCTATACAAGCGAGATTGCGCTGATTAAGGGCGGCATTTCACAATATGAAAAAAAGCTTAGGCGTTGGACAAAGGATAAAAGAGTGCCTCGCGTATTAGCGTCTTTTCATGCTTCAGGCAGGATACGGCTTGAGCCATTCGGGCAGACGCTTATAATGTCGCCGTGGAATTATCCTGTGCAGCTGACTTTGGGGCCGCTAATTGGTGCGCTCGCGGCAGGAAACACCGCGGTTATAAAGCCATCGCGATATGTGCCCAACACAGTTCGCGTGATGAAAAATATCATAGAAAGCATATATAGCGAGGAATATGTCGCTGTAATTGAAGGTGGAAGAGAAGCAAACCAAGCGCTTCTTGCTCAAAGATTTGATTTTATCTTTTTTACAGGTGGCAAGACTGTGGGTAAGATTGTCATGCATGCAGCGGCTGAGCACCTGACGCCTGTAGTGCTGGAGCTGGGGGGCAAAAGCCCGACCATTGTGGATGAGACTGCTGATGTTCGGATGGCTGCAAAGTCCATCTGCTGGGGCAAGTTTACAAATGCAGGGCAAACGTGCATCGCGCCCGATTTTGTGGTGGCACATGAGAGTATAAAAGATGAGCTGCTTAAAAACATGAAGCGAACGATAACCGAATTTTATGGTGATGAGCCAAAGGACAGCCCGGATTTTCCGCGCATCATACACGAGCGGCACTTTGAGAAAGTGGCATCTCTTTTAGAAGGAAGTGAACATGCAGTCGGCGGACAGTCACATGCGGATGAAAGATATATCGCGCCAACTGTTCTCGACAATGTTGACTGGAATGATGCAGTTATGCAAGACGAGATATTTGGACCGATACTTCCGATAATCACTTATAGAGACACGGAAGACATGATACGCAAAATAAAACAAATGGAAACACCGCTTGCGTTTTATATATTCTCAAATGACAACAAGATGGTAAATAGATATCTTAATGCGATACCGTCAGGCGATGCAGTTATAAACGATACGCTTTTACACTTTGTGAACCATCATCTGCCGTTTGGCGGCAAAGGGCATTCAGGAATCGGGGCATATCACGGAAAGCACAGCTTGGAAACTTTCTCGCATAGGCGTTCTGTTGTTACAAGAGATAGGCTGATTGACAATCCGCTTCGCTACCCGCCATATGAAAAGAAACTTGGGATTATTAAAAAGATACTTTAAAATTCGTTTTTAATGGAGCGCATGAATAAATCGCTGAGCATTTCCTCGGCATCGCGCCCTTCATGAACAATCTGATATACGGCGTTGCAGATGGGAAGCTCAACGCCGTATTTTTTGCTGAGTATCATCATCGCCCTTGATGTAGGAACACCTTCGGCCAAGTCTTCATATTTATTGTGGGCAACAAAAGTTTCGCCGAACTTTCTGTTGTGCGAGTATTTTGAGAAAACTGTCGCGCTGTAGTCACCAAGGTGGGCAAGCCCATAAGCTGAAAGCTCGTTTCCGCCCATAGCCTTTATAAGCCTCGATATTTCGCGTGTGCCACGTGACATGAGTGCGCCTTTAAGGGAGGAATGCTTTAGTCCGTCCAGCATGCCGGCGGCTATGCCTATAACGTTTTTGGCGGCAGCACCAATTTCTGTTCCCACTAGGTCTGTACCGTAGTAGAAGCGGATAAGATCGCTTGAAAAAGATTCGACCAGTTCATAGGTTAAATCATCATGCTTTGAGTCTATCACCATGCAGTTGGAGATTCCGCTTACAAAGTCTTCAACGTGCCCCGGCCCTGCCCACACAGCAACTTTCGCATCGGTGTATTCTTCGATAATTTCAGTAAGCCTTGAGCCTGTTGACTCTTCTAAACCTTTCATGCACAATACAACTGGCATATCCGTTAGGTTGTATTGGGACAGCTCTTTTGACAACTGGCGAAGGTTTTGCGCGCTGATAGAAATGAGTATATAATCCGCGTTTTCTGCGCATTTGGATAAATCAGAGCATAGATTGATACTCTTGCTTATTTGCATATATTTATTTTTGCGTGTGGCTTTAAGCTCGTTCAGGCGCTTTGAGCCTTCTCTTCCGTATAAGGTTACATTGTGCTCAAGCCTATCCAGATACCACGCCAAAAAGCAGCCCCAGCGGCCACAGCCTATCACTGTAATATTCATAATTAAAAAGTATATAGGGGGATGCGTTGCTTGTAAAGGGATAACATATACTGTAAAATATAATGGCACATTAAAAGTTAGGTGGTTTGGTAAGGTTGAATACATTCTTTTCATTGCTAAAAGCATTTTTCAGAAACAAATTGGTGAAAGCCATGATGTTTGTTTTATGCCTTGCGGCGGCTTTTTCGCTGGGTGTTTTTGTCACATATAAAGTGGCAGTAAATCCTATTGCGCTTTTTCAAACTCCGGCGCCCACTTCAACGCCTACACCGACCGAAGTGCCATCATCGCATGTAACAGTACCTGTGCTTACCGAAAAGCCAACCAAAAATCCGAATGCATTTGAACAAAATGAAGAGGCTTTAAACAGCGGAATCGTAAATATATTAATTATTGGAGCCGACTATGCGCCGGAGCGTGAAAGTTGGGATAAAAACTACTATGCAGATGTGATGTTAGTTCTAGCGATTGATTTTGACAACAATAGTGTAAACATGATATCTGTGCCTCGCGACACCTTTGCCCCCATTTATAACACACCGGGAATATATAAGCTGAATTCTTCGCTTTATCATGGAGGCGGAGTGGATGGCGATGGTTTTAACTATGTGGTTAAAAGCGTTGAAAATGTGATGGGCGGCATAAATATTGATTACTATATGGGAGTCAATATGACTGCCGTTAAAACCTTAGTGGATGCAATCGACGGTGTTGACTATGACGTAGATGTGACAGTTAAAATGCAGGGCAGGATAATAAAGCCCGGCTTTCAGCACATGGATGGACAGGATGTTCTGGATTATTGTCGCGCCAGAAAAGGCATCGACAATGATATTGGCCGCGTGGGCAGGCAAAAGAAGATTATGCTTGCTGTTTTTAAAAAACTCCAAGAATCAAATTTAATACTGGAAGTGCCAAACATTATAAACTCTTTAAAAGACGAAGTTCACACGAACATGAGCTTTGATCAGTTTTGCGCGCTTGCAATCTTCGGTAAAAATCTTGACAGCGAAAATATTGGAATGCACACGGTTGTAGGGCATTTCCTTCAGATATTTAACTGGAGCATGTATGTGCTGGATGATGATGAGCGGATAGAGCTTATTGAAAAAGTTTATGGATTCACGCCTGATCCAATGCCTGAAGCATCGCAAAAATATGCTCATCTTACATGGGCAATCATTCGGGCAGAAGGAAGCATTGATATAATAAACAGAGCAATAAATGGCGACACCGGTTTTAAAATATCATCCGGTAACAGAGCGTGGCTTAAAAGAAAGATGAATACTGTGCAAAGAGCTATTGAAGGAGGCGACAGGACTGTTATTGAAACGCAAACAGAAGAGCTTCAGGCGATGGCAAAGAATATCTTTGCAGCCTCAGGAGTTAAAGTGAATTGGTATATAAATGAAAATCCCGGAAAAGAACGGATGACGGGCTGAGGTAGGGCATGATTATTTCTTGGTGGATGTACCTTGCGCTATGTCCGCTTATATTTTTTGCAAGTTTTGTTGATTCTGTGGCAGGCGGAGGAGGACTTATATCACTGCCTGCATATCTTGCACTTGGTCTTCCGGCACAGACGGCTGCAGGCTCAAACAAGATGTCTGCTGCGATGGGCACTTTATTTGCCGCTGGGAAATATTTTAAAAGCAATAAAATAATACTCATTCAGGCGTTAACAGCAGGTGCCTTTGCGCTTCCCGGTTCGTATATTGGTGCAACCATTGCTCAAAACGTGTCATCCCAAACACTTAAAATAATAATCCTTTGTGGGCTGCCCATAGCCGCCGCGGGGATATTTTTTCACAAAAAGCAGAAAAAAAGAGAAGTTAAAAGATGGCTTACGGTCATAATATGCTGTGCATTAGGTTTTTTTGTTGGCATGTATGACGGGCTTGTAGGGCCGGGCACGGGCACATTTTTGATAATAGGATACACTATGATATTTGGCGAGGACATGGCGACGGCTTCGGGAAATGCAAAGGTTGTAAACCTGTCCAGCAATGTGGCAGCACTTATAGCCTTTTGGAGTGGTGGTCATGTGTTATGGCAGCTGGCACTTCCTGCCGGGATTTTTGGAATAGCCGGCGGTATTACGGGTTCGCATATGGCAATAAATAAAGGAGACAGGTTTATAAAGCCGATGCTTCTTTTTGTACTTGTTTTGATTTTTGGAAAAATACTTTGGGATTTAATTGCGTAACAATTATCTGATAGGAATTAGCCTTTAAGAGAAAGCGCAATAACAGTAGATGTTAAAAGCATGTGGTTTTTATAGCCGTTAAGCATCTGAACTACAAAGCTGAACACAACAGCAAATTTGGATATAAGTCTGAATATTATGTCAATTTCGCTTATAGTGATAAATTTAAGGTCATCATTTCTTTCTAAAGCAATAAGTCGCTTTTTTATGGACAAGATGTTTTCAGAATGGTAATATTAAGGAGAATTGTACTGGTTTTTTCAATTTAATAAAAATGAGAGCAATTATAAATTGACGCAGATTTTCGGTTTGATAAAATATTATTTAGTGGTATTAGTATAAAAATATGAAAAAAATAGAATTAGAAAAAAACTTTTTTGTTTTTCAATTTGACCCTATTAAAGTGGATAGTGTTGGCAACAACATTTATATGTTAATAAATGATAACGAGGCTGTTCTAATTGATGCAGGATATGAGCATCAAATGAAGCAAATTTTAAAAGATATTGATGGTAAATATAATATTGAAGCAATATTTCCGTCTCACTTTCATCCTGACCATATTGATGGTATTCAATTACTAGATACTCCTGAAATTTATGGAAACATACACGCTGTAGATACAATAAAGAAATATATGCCAGAGTCTTTAAATTTATTAAAACCAACTAAAATATTAAGCAATGATACAAATATTACTTTTGGTGATTTCGATTTAACATTTGAGTATGCACCAGGGCATTCTGATTGTTCTATGATTATCTACATTAACGATAATTATATTCATATAGGCGACCTTTATATTACTATGAATGACGGTACTGATGTTTTGCCATTTGTAAGCTGGACTAATGTAACAAAGCATTTTAATTCACTTAAAAGAATTAAAGAATTAAATCATAATATTTTAATTTCTCATGGAAAGATAACTATTGATTATAAAGATATACAAATAGGTATTGAAGATAGATTGTCTTACTTAAGTAAACTCTTAGACTCTAATAATAGATGTACCGTTGAAGAAGCACTAGAAGATTGCATCAGAAAATTTGAACTGACTAAATGGCGAAAGTTTGTAAGATAAATGAATAGTTTATCAATAAGTAATTAATAAAGTATAAGGCAATTCCAATGATAGCAGTTTATATATTATTCTTGTATTGGGATGATTTAAACAAGATACTTGATGATTATGTAGGAATCAAACTAATGGCTGGAGTGACATTACAGGTTCGCATATGGCAATAAATAAAGGAGACAGGTTTATAAAGCCGATGCTCCTTTTTGTACTTGTTTTGATTTTTGGTAAGATATTGTGGGATTTAATTGCATAGTTGAAGTGAGCTATAGTTTACTGGTTTGTAGGCGAAAGCATAAAGGTCAAATAAGACGGTGTTCAGGGAACTTTATTTGTTTATAAGAAAAAAACATCCACCCCTGATGGATGGATGTAGTTTTTATTTTAAATAATACATTCAGCTTTTAAGAAATTGTGTCTACCGTGAATATACCACATTGAATGTGGAAAAAACCGCTACAGCCGATATTATAACAGCAGGAAACCACAAGAGGGAAGCGTCAAACTCGGGAAATACAAGACCTGCGGCATATAAAACCGCAGAGAGTGAAACAACGCCGATAAGTCCCCAAAAAGCAGAACGCCCCATGTCGAGCATTTGCTTTTCATCCCACCAAGAGGACACTTTTTTCTGCCTTGTCACAAACCATCCAATAAGCATAAGTCCCCATGGGAAAAACGCGATAGCAGTAAATATCACTAGAATGCTATTTCTGTAGCCGTCAAGCACAGGCACAATAAATCCGAACACAACAGCTAATACAGACATAAGTGCGCATATCATTCCCACTTCGTTTATCGTGATGAATAAAACGTCATCGTTTCTGTTGCCAAGAAAGCTTTGTTTTTTACGCAACTTAATAATTTCGAAAGCGCTAAACAATATGAATAATAGTGTAAATATAATACTTATTAAAATTAACATCCATTCGCTTGAAGATGATAGGCCTCTTTCTGTTTGATTGCCAATGTCACTGAGTGCTATTGCCATGACTGCCAATGATATCAAGGAGACACAGCCAAATGAAATAGAAGCCGAGCGTATTATGCTGGGATTTTCATCTGATTTGGCTCTTGCCCACAAAAACCATAACAATACTATATGACACAGCGCCAAAATGAGTATGGATGCGGCAGAAAAAACAGCTAACCACTCGGGGCCTAGGTTTGTCTGGCTAAGATTGTTGTAAAACCATAAAAGTGATAGCGAAAGGCTAATAAACGAAGTGATTGCGATGATATAGGATGCATATGAAAGTTTAAAAAGAACGTTTTGTTTATTTGTTGCAGAAGTTGTTTTATTCATTTTTTTCAAGCTCCTTCATTTCTGATTGATCCAGAGAAAAGATTTCTTCAATGGGTTTTTTGAATATATGCGCGATTTTAAGCGCGAGCAGTGTCGAAGGGACATATTTGCCTTTTTCAATGGAGTATATCGTCATTCTTGTGACACCTGCTTTTTCAGCGAGCGTTTGCTGAGACATCTCTCCTGCTTCAAAGCGCAATCTTCTTAAGTTGTTTATAAGGGGCATATGCGACCTCCTGCAATGCAAATCATACTATACAATATGTAAAGCGTACTATACATAAGCTGGGATGTCAAGCAACAAAAAAACATGTATGCCAAAGTATGCCAAATGTTTTCCTTCTAAATAATACATACTGATGATATTATTGAAATAAGTCACAAATTTCAGGGGGAGCAAAATATGAGTCAAGAAACTCTCAAGGGAGCAAACAAGCAATCTGGAAAACTCAAACTTTCGACTAAGCTCTGGTTCGCGGTAGCCGACATATATGGCGGCGGCGCTTTTAACATCATAAACTTTTACTATGCATTTTTCTTGACTTCTGTATTGAAAATATCGCCTTTATGGGTGGCTGCGGTTATCCCGATTTCCAAGGTATGGGATGCTATAAGTGACCCTTTGATGGGTAGAATATCCGACAATACGAGAAGTAAATGGGGAAGAAGAAGGCCGTACTTTTTAATTGGTATTCCTTTTATTTTTGTTTCGTTTTTTCTTCTATGGTTTCCTGCGGACTTTTCAAGCCAGACTTTGAGGGCTATCTTCGCACTTACTGCATATATCTTCTTCTGCACTGTAAATACAATGGTCATGGTTCCCTATCAGGCGATGATGCCGGAGCTTACCGATGACTATAGCGAGCGCTCTTCCGTATCGGGAATACGAATGGGTTTTTCGCTCGGGGCATCTCTGGTCTGTGCTATTGCACCTAAGGTGATTTGGGAATCTTTTGATAATATACGAGTAGGCTATATGGTGATGGCACTGGTGTTCGGAGCTTTTTTCGCGCTTCCTTGGATAGGAACTTTCCTGAAAACAAAAGAGCGCGAATCTTATATGCATGAACCAAAACGCAAAGGCAATATATTTAAAGAACTGATAGAAACACTTAAAGTTAAATCTTTCAGAAAGCTTGTATATATGTACCTTTGCTCTTTCTTAGCGCTTGATGTGATTACCACATTATTTATTTACTTCATGACATACTATCTCGGCAGGCAGGATGTAGCGGAGTATCTATTGGGTGTTTTGATATTGGTTGAAATTTGTTCGATACCGTTGGCTGTATTTATTGCCAACAAAACAAGCAAAAAGTTTAGCTTTGCGCTAGGCAGCTTGCTTTGGGCGTTCTTTGCAGTATGCACACTGTTTATAAAACCTGAAATGCCCATCGCAGTGATGTTTGTATTGGCGGCGTTTATGGGAGTTGCATTAGCCATGCCTGTTGTGATGGTGTTTTCGATATTTTCGGATGTTACCGATGTGGGCGAGCTGTATTTTGAAAAAAGAGCAGAGGGACGCTTTTCAGGCGTTCAAACGCTTATCCGAAAGGCTTGCTCCGCTGGAGCTATTGCGCTTGTGATGGTGGGCTTGGGCACAGCTGGATTTAAAGAAGGTGAGGGCATAGTACAGCCTGACAGCGCGATACTGACCATTCGCCTGATACTTGCTATTGTGCCTGCGGTGCTGCTTGTAATTGGCGCATACATAGCAAAAACCATGCCATTAGACAATGAAATCTATGACAAGTTGAGAAGGTATCTGGATACAAAAAGAAGCGGTGAAGATGTGGATGAATCTTTGGCTAAAGAAGTGGAAGGCTGGAAAGGCACGCTGCTTTAAAAAATAGTTTTAAATATGAAAGCAGGGAATTGAAGTATTTGATTCCCTGCTTTTTGATATGCAACGCGGTTATAAATCATTTATCTTCATTCTGGAAATATCGCTTATTTTCGCTTTTTTTATTCTATTTCTGCAAACAAAGTAAATAGCAAGAAATACGGTAAGAATAAGAGCTGAAACCAAAGCGGTTTTAGGCGCTTTTGTGATTAACATTACTATGAGTAAAATGATATTTAGCCCAGGCATAAGTAAGCCCCAAAACTTATTATTTCTTGTTGATAAAAATATTTGTGCTATACACAGTAGAATTAATGTTACAATTACAAAAATCATTTGGAATTCTCCTTCACATTTTTTTTATATTCGTTTATTAGCAGTTTTGCTGTATCCAACTCTATCTTTTCGTTAATCGCAAGATTTTTAACTAAAGAGATAAAGGGTTCTTTTTGCTCTTTGTCATATAGGTGAATCTTCTGGATAATCTTATCCAGTCTTAGCCTAACTGTTGGGTAGGTGACACCATAGAGCTTTGATATTTCCTTTAGGGAGCCGGAGGATAAGACGAATTTTTTTATAAATGATAGCTCTTCATCTTCTAAATTTCTAATCCATTCTGGAAATAAGCTGTCCATTGATGTCTCCTTTGTTCGAATATACTTTAAATACAATTTTAATATAATTAAATATACACTTTAATAATGTTAAAGTAAAGTACTTTTTTGTAAAATAAAAAAGATGCACTAAAAACGCGCATCCTTTAATAGAATTTTATAATCCCATCATAAATTCAAAAGTTTTATCGTTTGAACCGGGGAGATGCTCATGTCCGAAGTCCGGATATATAATCACATTCTTTTTGCACGTCATCTTGTTATAGGCTGCAAACTGAGATGAAGGCGGACATATTGTGTCCATAAGACCTGTGGTCATAAGAACTTCGCCTTTTATTCTTTTTGACAAGTGTTGCAAATCTATATAACTTAATGTGTTAAAAAACTCATCTTTTTTCTCGTGCGTAGGATCGTATTTTCTGAACCAATCTCGAATTTCGGCATAGGCTGCTACATCCAAGTCCATCTCCCACACTCTTTGATAATCGCAAAGGAAAGGAAAGACGGGTGCTGCACGCTTTATTCTTGGCTCAAGGCTTGCGCATGCTATAGTTAATGCACCGCCTTGAGAACCTCCAAAGCAACCGACTCTTTGCTCGTCAACAAAATCCATGTCCATAATTATATTTGCAAGCTGGGCTGTATCGAGGAATATCGAACGGAAGAGTAGCTTTTCAGGACCATCTTCGACTCCGCGAATGATGTGACCGTTGTGAGTGTTGCCTTTTACGCCGCCTACATCTTCAGACTTTCCGCCTTGTCCGCGACAGTCAAGAGCTGCGATGCAATATCCTGATGCGGCATATGGAAGCTTGTCATACCAGTCGCCGCTATTTCCTGTATATCCGTGAAATTGCAAAACTGCAGGACAAGGTTTTTCTATATTTTTTGGTTTTATAAACTTTGCATATACACGCGCCCCGCCTACACCTGTAAAATATAAATCATAACATTCAGCAAAAGGGGTTTCTATTCCTGCAGGGATTAATTCCACGTTGGAATCTGTGCGCTTCATTTCATCTATTGCATTGTCCCAAAATGAATCAAAATCGTCTGGAATTTTGCCGATGCCCATATAAGTTTTAAGTTCAGAAAGGGGTTTGTCTATTAGTGGCATAGTGTACTCCTTGTGATTTTTGTTTTATTATATTACACAATTTTATCCAGCGAAATACTTTATTATTTACTGGAAGCGATTATGATTAATTTTAAAAAGGGAAAATGATAAGTTGGCTTATTATACTAGGAAAATACATTGGAATACGGTATAATATTGTGTATATGATAAAATAAACTTAAGGATAAACTATATGGATGCAATTGATGTAGAGATTATTAACATTCTTCAGGAAAATGCAAGAACTCCGGTAAGCGACATCAGCAAGAAGGTAAATTTATCCCCGCCGGCAGTAGCCGACAGAATAAAGAAAATGGTGGACGGTGGTGTCATAAAGCAGTTTACTACAATATTAGATCCGAAGCTCACAGGAAACGAGCTTGAGGCTATATTGTTTGTAACGCTTAGAGGAACAAAGCCCGCAACGAAGTTTCTGGACCTTTTGGAAAAGGAAAAAGAAATACTTTCATGTTTTTATGTTGCTGGTGACTATGACTTTATGATTAGGATTTCAACCAAAAACACTGCTACGCTGGAACAGCTTTTAACAAAGCTTAGAAACTTGCATGAGTTTGCAAGAACCAGAACCATCGTGATGCTCAAAACATTTAAAGAGCGATATTCTATAAGCCCTTAAGACGCAGTGTGGCGTCGGGAAATATTGTTTGCGAGGTATGAAAATGATAATCGGCGTGCCAAAAGAGGTTAAAAACAATGAAAACAGGGTGGCGATTACACCTGCAGGTGTACATTCGCTTATAACGTATGGTCATGATGTTTTAGTGCAAAAGAGTGCCGGAGTTGGAAGCGGCATTTCGGATGAGGAATACATCGGAGAAGGCGCAAAGATAATAGATTGCGCATCTGATGTTTTTAAAAAAGCTGACATCATAGTCAAAGTGAAAGAGCCTTTGCCTGAGGAATATGATTTATTCAAAGAGGGGCAGGCGCTTTTTACTTATCTGCACCTCGCACCTAATAAACCGCTTACCGAAGCTCTTTTGAAAAAGAAGGTAACCGGAATCGCTTATGAAACAGTACAGCTTCAAGACGGAGCACTGCCGCTTTTGATACCGATGAGTGAAGTGGCCGGCAGAATGTCTGTACAGGTGGCGGCAACGCTTCAGCAAGCATATTATGGCGGAAGCGGAATGCTTCTGGGAGGAGTCCCGGGAGTGGAGCCTGCGCACGTTGTTATAGTTGGCGGAGGAATTGTGGGCTCAAATGCGGCAAAGATTGCTGTGGGCATGGGCGCAAATGTTACTGTGCTTGATATTAATCAAAGAAAGCTTGCTGAGCTTGACAGATTCTTTAATGGCAGAATAAACACTGTGATGTCAAGCTATTATACTCTTGGCAATTTGGTTTCAAGAGCGGATGTTCTTGTGGGAGCAGTTCTTGTTCCTGGGGCTAAAGCACCAAAGACGGTGAGCGAAGATATGGTTCGCGGCATGAAAAAAGGCTCTGTTATTGTCGATGTTGCAATCGATCAGGGCGGAACAGTTGAAACGATTGATAGGATTACAACACATGATAATCCTGCATATACAAAGCACGGAGTGGTGCACTACAGTGTGGCAAATATGCCTGGCGCTGTGCCGCACACCTCCACATGGGCGCTTACAGGTGTTACGCTGCCCTATCTTTTACAGATAGCGAACAAAGGCGTAAAAAGAGCACTTGTAGAGTCAAAACCGCTTATGCTCGGGCTTAATACATACGGTGGGCATATCACCTATGAAGCTGTGGCAAAAGCTATGGACAAAGAGTTCATCTTACCCGAAACGGCTTTAAACGCCTAAGGGGATAATTAATTGTTATACTCTTCTATTTTTAAGCGCCTTCTGGCGCTTTTCTTTTATTATGATATAATATAGCCGAAAAAAGCTGTGGAGGTTTTTGATGCTTAAAAAAGCAATATATATATTAATAACACTTATGATTGCATTTTCACTGATGACAGGATGTGCAAAAAAACAAGAAGAAAACATACAATCTCAAAATACGGATACAAAAAAGGCTCAGGAAGCAGAAAGCGAAAATCCTTTTTCGGGCGAGCTTAAAAACATCTTGCTTATGGGATCTATGAATGGTGACTTTTCAGACGAGAATATACAAAACTACGCATTGACGCACATTCTTATAACGCTTGATCCTGATATGCAGGAAGTAAGATTTACCACCTTTCCATATAATCTTAAAGTGAAACCTGTGCTTGAAGATGGAGGCGCTGAAGAAACACAGCTGCAGTTTGTATATGCTCAATATGGAGCTGATGTTTTGATGAACACATTTAAAGCAAGATTTAATGTGGATATCGATGGCTGGGTTATAATGAACATGGATGGAGTTAACTCTATTGTAGACAGGCTTGGCGGGCTTAAGATTGATGTTAAAGATCTGTCTGTTAATGAAATGTCACAAACAGTGGAAGATATTTTAGGATACGTTTGGCATGAGATTAAAAGCGAAGGAATGCAGGTTTTAAACGGCGTGCAGATTTCGGGCTATTTCATGGATACATACAATGGACTGGATGAGGAAAATCCTCTTATAGATGAAGAGGAAAGATTTAGGTCGCGTCATGAAGAGATAATTGATGCGCTGATAAATGCTGTGAGCTTAGCTGAAGTGGATGAAAAACGGGCAAGTGAAATTGCAAAGTCAATTTCAGAGACCTTTGATACAAACATAAAGGAAAGACAATGGGAAGATATTGCAGAGCTTGCGCTCTATTGTATTGAAGGTGGGCATGACTATTTGCACATTCCGATTGACATTCAAGTGGAAAAAGAAGGCTCTATGCAATTTGTAGTTTACAGCAGGGATACAGATGTGGATGCTGTTAAGGATTTTGTTTATGCAAATTAAAAAATAAGAATAAAAAAATAAACCCGCTCGTAACTGAGCGGGTTTTTTATCGTGCTATATTATATATGCACCGTACTTTGCAGCGACATCTTTTATTGTATCATCATTGCTAAATACTGCAGCTATTCCGTGATAGTGCTTCAGAGCCGCTTCTGCTTGACCGGCTGTTTTTACTTTAAACATTAGTGGCTTTGCAGGCATGTCCTGACCTTCGAGCATAAGCTCTTTAATCTTGCCTTCTGTAAGTTCTGAAACATCCAACGTTACCGACACTTCGCCAGTTAGTGAAAATGAGATGTCCATCAAATCGTAAGGAGATGTTGATTCCTGTGGCTTAAACTCGTAAGTTTTGTTTAGCGCTTCTTTAAGGGGTGCAAACGCTCGGCGAGAACAGATATAGTCTGTTTCGATTTTTTTCACCTCAGGTGGATCTGAGTCTTGAAGCATATCTTTTAAAAGCTCAATGTGATGCGGGGTTGTTCCGCAGCATCCGCCGATAGAAGATGCTCCCGCCTCTACAATTGGCTTCATCTTCTCGCACATCG
This sequence comes from Christensenellaceae bacterium, assembly GCA_963676355.1. GTDB lineage: Bacteria > Bacillota > Clostridia > Christensenellales > UMGS416 > JAGLOK01. The sequence continues at coordinate 3,509,926 of OY781093.1, read as the reverse complement.
TTTCCGCACCGAACGGGAACTGCGACTTGCCATCGACAAGCTCGGGAAGCCCTGCATTGGGCTGGACTATGATTGGAAGAGAGCAGTAGTTTTTTAATATCTTAAGGATGGGAAGAAGTTCTTCCGGGCCTCCTGAGCAGTTTATGCCTAGCGCATCTATATTCATTTTGTCCGCTATTATTGCGCAGCACTCGGGCGGATTTCCCATGACTGTTTTTTGATTATGCTCAAAAGTGAATGACAACACTACTGGTTGATTTGACACTTCGCGTGCTGCGATTAAGCCGGTGCGTGCTTCAGATAAGTCTGTTTGTGTTTCAAAATATAAAACATCAGCTTCGCTGCCGCCTTTAATCTGCCGCTTATATGAATCAAGAACATCATCAAATTCAAGAGGGCCAAAGGGTTTTAAAAGCTCACCGTTTGAGCCTATAGAAAGAGCTACCAGAGCTTTTTCACCTGCTGCCTTTTTTGCGAGGGAGACACTTGCGGCGTTTATCTCCTCTGTCTTGTCGGACAAACCAAAGCGTGCAAGCTTTATGGAGTTTGCACCCAGTGTATTGGTTTCAATGGCGTTAGAGCCTGCATCGACATATGACTTAAATACGGCATAGACATCATCGGGATGTGTAAGGTTTAATTCATCCGGCAATTCATATTCAATGCCGCGCTCGCTGAGTTGCGTGCCCATTGCTCCATCAAAGAGCAAAACTTCGTTTTTTAATCTATCATTAAATTTCATAATAACCCCACCTTTTAATTATAAATGTTATCATAAAATGATTAAGCGCACAATTGGCTTGAGTTTTTAAGTAATATAGTTTATATATAATGTTATTATTGTTTTAGATTTATCATTATAGTTATAATAAAAAGTAATATGAGTTGCTGCTTTATTGTGAAAATTAATATGCATGATAAAAATAGATATGAAAGATATTTCGCCGAGTGTGATGGCGTGTTGGTTAAAGGATTTAAAAATGATAAATGACGCAGTGGGTAAAAAGTGCATAATTGACGGAAACGCTCTGGAAACAGAGCGCTTGGGTGATGTGAATTATTCAAGGGAAGGAGCGGTATACGAAGTTGTGCGAGTGATAGATGGCGCTTTGCTTTTTTGGGATGACCATATGAAGCGCATGCAAAGCTCTGTTGCGCTGCTTGGGTGGAGCGAGCTTTTGATAGATAGCAAAAGAATTAAAGCTTACATAAAAGAACTGCTCTCAGAAGCAAAAGTGCGAAACTGCAATGTGAAGATTATTTTCTATGCGCTTCCGGATGTCGAAAAGTTTGTTATTTATACGCCTAAAACACAGTATCCTGAAAAAAGCGTTTATCAAAATGGGGTGAGCCTTGCGAGCTTAAAATGGAAAAGGGACAATCCTCACGCTAAAAGATTTGTTGACAGTTATGTTGAAACGGTAAGAGAATTGATAGCAAGAGAAAATGTATTTGAAGCACTCCTTGTAAATAATGATATGAAAGTGACAGAGGGCAGCCGATCAAATATATTTTTCATTAAAGATTGTGTTGTATATACACCCCCTAAGGACATGGTGTTGGAAGGCATCACAAGAAAGCATGTGCTGGGTGTGTGTGAATCACTTGATATCGCAGTTAATGAGGATGAAATAGATTTTAATGATTTGTCGGAATTTGACGCAGTTTTTCTCTCGGGAACATCTATTCATGTTTTGCCTGTATCAAAGATTGATGAGTTTGAATATAATTCTGTGGGCAATCCCTGTTTTAACAGAATAATAGATTCATTTAAATTAATGGTTAATGATTATATAAATACAATGCGTGATTAACCCGAAGCTAAAAAGTGATAATTTTCGCAGATTTTCGCATATTATTAGTGAATGAAAGAATTAGTATATAGTGCTATAATATAAATAAGATAATATTGCTGAGTAAAATCATTTTGATATAAGAGGATAACTTAGATGAAATATAAGTTTAAAGTAAACCAAATGTCTGGGAAATTCCACAAAAGAAAAGTGGAAGAGCTCCTTTGCGCTTTGGAGGGTGTAGAGTCTGTCGAACTTGCATTGGACACGGGGAACGTGGCTGTTGAATGCAGCGAGGAAATAGGGCTTGATGTATTTGCGGCTGTAGTTGAAGAGGCTGGATATAAGTTTGTCTGGGAGACTGAAGCAAAGTAGCATAAAATATATTGTGATTTTGTTATAATATAGCGCAAAATAAACAACGGGCATATACTGATTTATTATACTCAAATTTTTATATACTATTTGATGCTTGATTCATGAAGCATTATAAATGAATGATCAATATCTTTGTATTTCACAAAACCACTTTTAATATAAAGGTTTAGTGCGAAATTATCTTTTGACGCACAAAGACTGATTTTGTTGATAGAATTTTTCAAAGCATCAACTTTAATTGCAGAAAGCAGTTTTTCGCCTACTCCCATTCGTCTGTGATTTTCATCAACGGCGATGGCAAGTATAGGTATATCTGGACTTATATATCCTCTTATATTATCTTCCTTATCCCAATATCTTATCCATACTGCACCACAAGGGATTGAATCGTCTTCTGCGATTATAGCAAGATCACCATCGTTATTTCCAAAACCTGAAACTGCTTTAAGAAAATCTTTGTTTAAAATGGCTTCTTCAAAAGAGGGGGTGTTTTTGCTTCTTCGCCAATAAACTGCTTCATAAAGCATTCTTTCTAAGAAAGACGAATCGGATTGGCGGTATGGTCTTAAAGTGATATTCATAGTATTTCCTTATAATATAATTTATATATTGGTTTTTTAGCTATTTTATTATAAGCTATTGGTTCTTTGTTTCATAGTTTATTACTTGAGGTCATGGTATATATGAAATATTTATTGAATAATGTATAATAATATGGTTAGTATAGAGCTTAATTAGATAAAAGGATTAAGGTGTATGGGAAATAAGAAAGACAGAATAGTAGTCGGAATGTCGGGCGGCGTGGACAGCGCTGTGGCGGCTCATCTTTTAAAACAGCAAGGACACGAAGTTATTGGCGTCTTCATGAAAAACTGGGATGAAGTAGATGAGAACGGTGTGTGCTCGGCTGATGAAGACTATACATATGTAAGACAGGTGTGTGATAAGATAGGCATACCATATTATAGTGTAAATTTTGTTAAAGAATACGAGCAGAGAGTTTTTAGCTACTTTCTGGATGAATATAGACGCGGACGCACACCTAACCCCGATGTAATGTGCAACAAGGAGATTAAGTTTGCTGCGTTTTTAGACTTTGCTATGAAGCTTGATGCAAAGTTTTTGGCAACCGGGCATTATGCTCAAATAGGAAATGAAGGCGGAGAATATCAATTGCTTCGAGGAGTGGACAAAAACAAAGACCAGTCTTACTTTTTATACACCCTAGGCCAAAACCAGCTCAGCCGCGCGATGTTCCCTGTGGGTGGAATGGAGAAAAAACAAGTGCGCCGTATAGCGCACGAGGCTAAGCTTCCCAATGCGGATCGTAAAGACTCCACGGGCATATGCTTTATAGGCGAGCGTGATTTCAAAAAATTTCTAATGACATACCTTCCGGCACAACCCGGGGACATGGTTGATGTAGTTTCAGGCAAAGTGGTGGGCAAGCACGATGGCCTTATGTATCATACGCTGGGACAGAGAAAAGGTCTTGGTATAGGTGGTATGAACACGGGAAGCGACTTGCCATGGTTTGCCGTGGGAAAAGATTTGGAGCAAAACAGGCTTCTTGTAGCACAAGGCGAGCATCCTATGCTATATAGTGATATGTGTGCAGTTACTGATTTAAGCTGGGTGGCGGAACAAGCACCTGCGTCGGAATTCGTTTGTGCAGTTAAAACACGCTACAGACAGGCAGACATCCCTTGCAGGGTGAAAGTTATTGGCGAAACCGCCGAAGTGTATTTTGAAAACCCAGTGCGCGCAGTTACCCCCGGACAGCACGCAGTGTTTTATGACGGCAAAATATGCTTGGGTGGCGGAATAATAGATTCAAAAAAATAATTTAAATACATATATAGCAGCTTTAATTTTTCACTTGTGGTTTTGCGTGCAGTATGGGCAAGATTTATACTATATATGGGTTAATTCAAATGGGATAAAATAGCAATTTAACACACCTTTTTATATATCAAAAAAAAAATAAAAAAAACTTCAAATAGTTGTTGACATGGTGACCTTGGTTTGATAATATAGGTGAAGTCGCCCGCGAACCGGGAACGACATTCGCACCATGACAACCACAAAACGAACACTATGCAAATTAGAAATAATAGGTATGGTGAGGTTTAGAAACATGAACTTAAAAACCAAGAGATTTCTGAGAGCAGTTAGGATATCAAACTAAGAGTTTGATCCTGGCTCAGGACGAACGCTGGCGGCGTGTTTAACCCATGCAAGTTGAACGAGAAGATTTTAATAGAACCTTCGGGCGAAGTTAAAATCAGACAGTAGCGAACGGGTGAGTAACGCGTGAATAACCAACCCCCCACAGGGGGACAACAACTGGAAACGGTTGCTAATACCGCATGAGACCACAGTAACACATGTTACAGGGGTCAAAGCTTTAGCGGTGGGGGACGGATTCGCGTTCCATTAGCTAGTAGGTGAGGTAACGGCTCACCTAGGCAACGATGGATAGCCGAGCTGAGAGGCTGATCGGCCACACTGGAACTGAGACACGGTCCAGACTCCTACGGGAGGCAGCAGGGAAGAATATTGTACAATGGGGGAAACCCTGATACAGCAACGCCGCGTGAAGGAAGAAGGCCTTCGGGTTGTAAACTTCTGTGACAGAGGACGAAGAAGATGACGGTACTCTGAGAGGAAGCTCCGGCAAACTACGTGCCAGCAGCCGCGGTAATACGTAGGGGGCGAGCGTTGTCCGGAATCACTGGGCGTAAAGGGCGCGTAGGCGGCCGAATAAGTTGAATGTGAAATCCCAGGGCTCAACCCTGGACGTGCATTCAAAACTGTTTGGCTTGAGTATGGTAGAGGTAAGTGGAATTCCTAGTGTAGCGGTGGAATGCGTAGATATTAGGAGGAACACCAGTGGCGAAGGCGACTTACTGGGCCAAAACTGACGCTGAGGCGCGAAAGCGTGGGGAGCAAACAGGATTAGATACCCTGGTAGTCCACGCCGTAAACGATGAATACTAGGTGTAGGGGGTATCGACCCCCCCTGTGCCGCAGCTAACGCAATAAGTATTCCGCCTGGGGAGTACGACCGCAAGGTTGAAACTCAAAGGAATTGACGGGTCCCCGCACAAGCAGCGGAGCATGTGGTTTAATTCGAAGCAACGCGAAGAACCTTACCAGGACTTGACATCCACAGAATTCTCCGGAAAAGGAGAAGTGCCTTCGGGAGCTGTGAGACAGGTGGTGCATGGTTGTCGTCAGCTCGTGTCGTGAGATGTTGGGTTAAGTCCCGCAACGAGCGCAACCCTTATGTTTAGTTACCAGCACATTATGGTGGGGACTCTAGACAAACTGCCGGGGACAACTCGGAGGAAGGTGGGGACGACGTCAAATCATCATGCTCCTTATGTCCTGGGCTACACACGTGCTACAATGGCCATTACAAAGGGAAGCGACCTCGCAAGGGGGAGCGAAACCGAAAAAGGTGGTCTCAGTTCGGATTGAGGGCTGCAACCCGCCCTCATGAAGTTGGAGTTGCTAGTAATCGCGAATCAGCACGTCGCGGTGAATGCGTTCCCGGGGATTGTACACACCGCCCGTCACACCACGGAAGTTGGGGGCACCCGAAGCCAGTGAGCTAACCGCAAGGAGGCAGCTGTCTAAGGTGAAATCAATGACTGGGGTGAAGTCGTAACAAGGTAGCCGTATCGGAAGGTGCGGCTGGATCACCTCCTTTCTAAGGAGATCATGTAGATTTGGAATAAGAGTCTATGGATTTCTCTAGGTCGAACGATGGCAACATCGGAGATTTAAAAAAGACAGAACAGTCTAAAAAATCAAATTAAGTAAACAACTATCTTGGAAATCTAAAGTTTTGTGGTTGTCAAGGTGCGAAAATGCACTAATGACAAAATAAAGTAAATGCCCACGAAGTACACACCTGTGGAATAGAATTTGTGGGGGTGTAGCTCAGTTGGGAGAGCGCTTGCCTTGCACGCAGGAGGCCATCGGTTCGAGCCCGTTCACCTCCACCATAAAAACCTGATGTTTTTATGAAAAACTCGTAGCCCGAGTGTTTTGAAACAAAACACGCCGCGCGACAATAGTTTCGTAAGAAACTATGAAAGCGATGGGAAGATGGACTAATGCGAAGTCTCGAAACAGGGAAGCCGGTAAAAGAGTGTGCCTGAAAGAAATTGGGGGCTCATAGCTCAGCCGGTTAGAGCGCACGCCTGATAAGCGTGAGGTCGGTGGTTCGAGTCCACTTGAGCCCACCAAGATATTTCTAAAGAAATACTTTTAAAAAATTTTGTCTAATAAAATAGTTATTAAGTATCGAAAGATATTTGATATATAGTCTAGATTAGAGATAATTTAGACATTGTACTTTGAAAACTGCATAGAAATAAGAGAAATCAAACAAACTGCAAAGGTAATCAAAAGAAACACAAAATGCTAGAATAAGCAGAGTTTTAATTTAACGAACGAAAGATCGTAATCATATTAAAGATCAAGCTACAAAGAGCACAGGGAGGATGCCTTGGCACCAAGAGCCGATGAAGGACGCAGCGAACTGCGAAAAGCCACGGTTAGCCGTAAGCAGGCTATGACCCGTGGATATCCGAATGGGGAAACCCGGTATGCTGAAAGCATATCACCGCATGATGAATATATAGTCATGTCGGAGGGAACCCGGTGAACTGAAACATCTAAGTAACCGGAGGAAGAGAAAGTAATAACGATTCCTTGAGTAGCGGCGAGCGAAAGAGGAAGAGCCCAAACCAGTTGGATTCGTCTGACTGGGGTTTTGGACCGACATAATTGATTAAATCTTTAGCCGAATAGAGTTGGAAAGCTCACTCAAAGAGGGTAACAAGCCCGTAGGCGAAAAGGATTTATGAGAGGTTGGTATCCAGAGTACTGCCCAACACGTGTAATTGGGTAGGAATATGCGTAGACCATTACGTAAGGCTAAATACTACTTGGTGACCGATAGCGAACAAGTACCGTGAGGGAAAGGTGAAAAGTACCCCGGGAGGGGAGTGAAAAAGAACCTGAAACCCTGTGTTTACAAGCAGAGGGAGCGCGAGTAAAGCGCCACCTCGTACTTTTTGTAGAACGGACCGGCGAGTTATTGTATGTAGCAAGGTTAAGGTTTTAAGAACCGGAGCCGAAGCGAAAGCGAGTCTGAATAGGGCGCTAAGTTGCATGCAATAGACCCGAAACCGAGCGACCTATCCATGTCCAGGGTGAAGCGGTGGTAAGACACTGTGGAGGCCCGCACTCACGTCTGTAAAAAAGGCGGAGATGAGGTGTGGATAGCGGAGAAATTCCAAACGAGCTCGGAGATAGCTGGTTCTCCTCGAAATAGCTTTAGGGCTAGCCTCGATTGATGAGTACCGGAGGTAGAGCACTGAATTGACTAGGGGGCCTCAAAGCCTACCGAATCATATCAAACTCCGAATGCCGGATACTTTAAATCGGGAGTCAGACTGTGGGAGATAAGTTCCATAGTCGAAAGGGAAACAGCCCAGACCATCAGCTAAGGTCCCAAAGTGTATGCTAAGTGGCGAAGGATGTGAAGTTGCACAAACAACCAGGATGTTGGCTTAGAAGCAGCCATTCATTTAAAGAGTGCGTAATAGCTCACTGGTCGAGTGATTTTGCGCCGAAGATGTCCGGGGCTAAAGCATACCACCGAAGCTATGGATCCGAAAGGGTGGTAGAGGAGCATCGTATACGGGCAGAAGCGATATCGTAAGGCGTCGTGGACTGTATACGAGAGAGAATGCCGGTATGAGTAGCGAGAGGCAAGTGAGAATCTTGCCCGTCGAAAGCCTAAGGTTTCCTGGGGAAGGCTCGTCCTCCCAGGGTAAGTCGGGACCTAAGCCGAGAGCGTAAAGCTGTAGGCGATGGACAACTGGTGGAGATTCCAGTACCACCGACGCACATTTGACAGAAGCAGTGACACAGCAGGAAGAACGGACCGCGTTGTTGGTAGAATGCGGACAAGTACTAAGTGGTGTACGTAGTGAAGTACGCGTGCTTTAACCACAAGGTATTATGTGTATCGAAAATAAGTAGAGAAGCCGAATCTTTCACACTGGCGAGAAAAACTGCTATGGAGTGCGAAGGTGCCCGTACCGCAAACCGACACAGGTAGGCGAGGAGAGGATCCTAAGACGATCGGGAGAACCCTTGTTAAGGAACTCGGCAAAATGACCCCGTAACTTAGGGATAAGGGGAGCCCACTTAGGTGGGCCGCAGAGAATAGGCGCAAGCGACTGTTTATCAAAAACACAGGTCTGTGCGAAATCGTAAGATGACGTATACGGGCTGACGCCTGCCCGGTGCAGGAAGGTTAAGGCGAAGAGTTAGCCCTTGAGGCGAAGCTTAGACCCGAAGCCCCTGTAAACGGCGGCCGTAACTATAACGGTCCTAAGGTAGCGAAATTCCTTGTCGGATAAGTACCGACCCGCACGAATGGCGTAACGATTTGCGCGCTGTCTCAACAAGGGACCCGGCGAAATTGTAGCACCAGTGAAGATGCTGGTTACCCGCAGCTGGACGGAAAGACCCCGTAGAGCTTTACTGCAGCCTGATATTGAATTTCGGTAATGCATGTACAGGATAGGTGGGAGACTTAGATCCCGGGACGTCAGTCTCGGAGGAGTCATCCTTGGGATACCACCCTTGTATTACTGGAATTCTAACGATATGCCGTGATCCGGATATTGGACAGTGTCAGGTGGGCAGTTTGACTGGGGCGGTCGCCTCCAAAAGAGTAACGGAGGCGCCCAAAGGTTCCCTCAGAATGGTTGGAAATCATTCAAAGAGTGTAAAGGCAGAAGGGAGCTTGACTGCAAGACTTACAAGTCGAGCAGGGACGAAAGTCGGGCTTAGTGGTCAGGTGGTAGTGAATGGAAATGCCATCGCTTAACGGATAAAAGTTACCTCGGGGATAACAGGCTGATTCCTCCCAAGAGTTCACATCGACGGGGGAGTTTGGCACCTCGATGTCGGCTCGTCGCATCCTGGGGGTGGAGCATCTCCCAAGGGTTTGGCTGTTCGCCAATTAAAGCGGCACGCGAGCTGGGTTCAGAACGTCGTGAGACAGTTCGGTCCCTATCCACTGTGGGCGCAGGAAGTTTGAAGGGATCTGTCCCTAGTACGAGAGGACCGGGATGGACGCACCTCTGGTGAATCGGTTGTCGCGCCAGCGGCATAGCCGAGTAGCGAAGTGCGGAAGGGATAAGAGCTGAAAGCATCTAAGCTCGAAACCCACCTTAAGATAAGACTTCCCTTGAGACCCCTTGAAGACTACAAGGTTGATAGGTTGGAGGTGGAAGCGCAGTAATGTGTGAAGCTGACCAATACTAATAGGTCGAAGGCTTGATCAAAACAAGGTTACATACAGTTAACGAATACTCAAATTTCTATGTGGTTTTCAGAGTATAATACTCTAAAATTGAATATGTTAAAACCAAGCTATATGCTTGTTAAAATTTCCGGTGACTTACTTGTAAAAATGTAATGAATACGCAGTATTCATGGGTTTTTGCAAGGAGACCAAAAGCCGGATGGAAATGTTAAAGCTCGAACTATCAGTTCGTTCAATATTTCCGGTGACTATAGCGAGAAGGATCACCTGTTCTCATACCGAACACAGCAGTTAAGCTTCTCTGCGCTGATAATACTTGGAGGGAGACCTCCCGGGAACGTAAGTCGTCGCCGGTCTCTATGCTAAAGAACCTCATCTTTTGATGAGGTTCTTTGCTTTGTACCTATTAAAAATATAGTTGAGTAGGCTTATCACGGATTGATTTCAATTTTATTGAGGGAACATATGTAGAAAATTCTGTTACATATAAGCTAGTTTTAACATGTAAAACAAATTTCTTGTTTCGAGCACAAAAATCATTGACAATAATGTATATACTGTATATAATATGATATAAACAGTGATGTGAAAGGATAGTCTCTTGCAAATAATAATATCTAATAAATCTGATTTGCCGATATATGAGCAGATAAAAACACAGATAAAAGAGCAAATACTGTCAGGTGAGATAAAAGAAAACGAATATTTACCGTCTATTCGTCATTTGGCGAAAGATTTGTCTATAAGCGTTATTACAACATCCAGAGCATATAGTGATTTGGAAGCAGAAGGGTATATTGCTACTATGCAAGGCAAGGGAAGTATTGTGTTGTCAAAAGACAATGAGATGGTGAAAGAGCAGTACCTAAAGAAAATTGAAGAATCTTTTTCGACGGCGATAGAGGTTGCAAAAATTGCTGAGATTGAGGAAAAGGACCTTTTCGAAATTTTGAAAAATTTATTGAGGGAGTAATAGAATGGAAGCGTTATCTATAAACGGGCTTACAAAAAACTATAAAGCATTTACGCTAAACGATATATCGTTATCGTTACCTAAAGGATATATTTTAGGCTATGTCGGGCAAAACGGAGCAGGGAAAACAACTACTATAGACCTTATTATGGGCTTCAAGAAAAAAGATGAAGGTGTAGTAAAAGTTTTCGGTGAGGATATTGCAGGGAGCGAAGAAAGATATAAAGATATGATAGGATATGTGGCAGATGACTGCTACTATCCGGATAATATTACATTAAAAGAGATTAACAGCATACTTAAAAATTTTTATGCCACCTTTGATGAAAATAAGTTCAGTGAATATATAAACAATTGGGGATTACCTTATGGAAAGACTGTAAAAGAATTTTCAAAGGGTATGAAAATGAAACTGATGCTTGCAGGAGTATTGTCAAGGCAGACAAGACTATTGATACTTGACGAGCCGACGAGTGGATTAGATCCGGTGTTTAGAGATGAGTTTTTAACTTTGTTGCAAGAGTACATCGTTGATGGGGAGAAGAGTGTGCTGTTTTCAACGCATATAATGAGTGATGTAGAAAAGGTTTCCGATTACGTTTGCTTTATACAAAATGGTAACATTATTTTAAATGACACAAAAGATGCGATTTTAGAAAAATATATCATAGTCAAGGGCGGCGCAAAGGATATTGCAAGCTATGAATCCGACTTCATAGCTTATAAGAAAACTAATGTCGGCTTTGAAGGATTGGCTTATAAATCAGATATCAATAAATTTGAGAAACTTCTAGTAGAAAAGCCAACAATCGAAGACATAGTTATTTATAATACACTAAAAAGCAAGTCGGCGTAAGCGAATATATAAGGAGTTAAAAAATGAACGCAATAAATTACTTAAAAATGGATTTAAAGCTTATGGGAAAATCCTTAAAAACACTTTTATTTCTACCTTTGGTAGCCATTATACTTATGGCAGCGGGAAATACTGTCTTTGGGCTTACTTACATATTCTTTCTTATGATAGTGATAAACACGGCACCGTTTAGCATAAGCAGCAATGAGAATTATTCAAAGCTTTACTATTCTTTGCCTTCTAAGATAAGCGATATGGTAAAAGGTAGGTATCTTTTCTTTATTTCAATCGCAATAATCGTTTGGACAGTAGCTGGCATTTCCGCTTTTTTCACATATACGATGGGAAAAGTATCTTTGTTTGAGTTATTTGGATGCTTGCTATCAGGGGCTGCAGTTACCGTTATTTGCTCAGTGCAATATCCGTTGTATTATAAATTTGGGATAACAAAGGGACGCATTCTGTCGATGATTATATATATGTTTCCGGCAATTGTTGCTTTCGCAATTCCTTCAATATTAGTCGAAACTGGCGGAACAATGTCGTCTATAGACTTGTCCCAAAGTATAATTTACATTGTTATTATTCTAGCTATAGTAATAAGTTGCTTCATTTCGTATTTTATATCGTATAAAATTTGTGCAAATAAGGAAATATAATTTTATTTCCTTATTATCTCATAGATTACAAACATGTCTTTATGAGTATTTTCATGTTTTAAAAGACTTTTGATGCTTGAATAGCTATGGTTTAGATTATATGTTTTATATTTTCGTCCTACCTTATGGGCAAACATATAGTGAGCGTTTAATTTGTTTTTGTGTTTAAAAAAATACAGGACAATGCAGGAATCAAGTTTTTTATCCGGTATATTAAAAAAGTGCATTTTCACTTTTAGCCCGTATTCTTTTCTAAGATACCTTTTGATGGCAAAAGGATTTGTACCCAATTTGCCAAAAAACATCAATCTTCTATTTTTGTTGAAGAATTTATATGTTTTCAAATATATAGAGTTATAGCCTTTATAACAAAGATAGTTATGACAGGCAATAGAGCCACAGCCGTTGTCTGCAACATTGCCTTTTATTCCATACGGGATATCAACATAGTCCTTTTGATTTGAAATATATTCCCTTGTTTCAAGATTATTTGATTTCATATATAAATTATGCGGTATTTTTAATTTATAAACAAGTAGCTTCCATAATTTATTTTCATAGTATATAATCATTTTATGGATTTCATAAGATTATTATTTACGGCGGTATTGCCTATAATAATTATTTCGATAATTATTTATAAGGTGGACAGATACGACAAAGAGCCTATAAAGCTTCTGCTACTTGTTATGTTCTTAGGAGCTGTAGCGGTTATACCTGTTTTAATTTTCGGATTTATTTTAGGTTTATTCCGTTTGCCATTTGGAAGTGGAATAATAGTTACTGTTTATCATGCATATATAGAAGTTGCTTTGGTGGAAGAGTTTTTTAAGTGGATAATGATTATTCTTGTTATTTATAAAAGACCTGAGTTTGATGAACCTATAGACGGGATAGTATATTGCGTATTTGTATCATTAGGTTTTGCGGCTGTTGAAAATATTATGTATGTTCTTTCATATAGTGTAACATCACCTAATATTGCTTTGCATAGAGGACTGCTTTCGGTTCCGGGACATGCGCTTTTTGGTGTATCAATGGGGTATTTTATGTCCCTTGCAAAATATGCTATAGATCCAATAGCATCAAAGAAGTATTTAAGACGCTCACTAATTATTCCAGTAATTTTCCATGGTACGTATGATTTTATTTTGTTTATAGGCAATCCTTTGCCGCTTTTTATTTTTTTCCCATTTGTAATATATATGTGGGTGAATGGTATTAAAAAACTTAATCGTTTTTCACAACTTTCAAAGGCAGAAAATTCTGTGGACTAAATCTACTCAAAATTGTCCGCCTCATCTTTTTTTCTTAGCTTTTTGATGATTATAATGATGAGAATTGTGATAATGGCTAATGCTGTGAGTATTAATAACGCAACAAGCATATACAAACCAAGCCCCAGTGCATCTTCGGCTTGGTTTTCTGTATCTTGATTCTTGGGTATCTCGGAAGGTATAGCCGAGTCGCTATCTTGTGTGTCTGCTATTGTAGTGGAAGAATGTGTAGAGGTTTCAAAGGAAGGTGTGAGGGTAGCATCTTCAGTGGGGCTGGATGTGGGCGTTAAAGTAGCTGTTGCAGTTGGGCTTTCGGGCTCTAAAACTGTTATACGGACTGAGTTTGTTTCAATTGTTTCATAATAGTCGCCAGAATATGCAACAACTACATAGCTTACATCTGATGTTTCAAATATTTCTTGGCTTAAAGGTACAGTTCCCGACCCGCCGGAAGGCATGCTTTCAGTTGCGCCCATAAGGCCGCCTTCACTATTACGTATTTCAAATGTTGTAATAGCATCGCTGCCTGTGTTTTCAAGATGAACAGTAAACATAACTGTTTCGCCGGATTCAATTTCTGTTGGATCAGCAGAAAGATTTGCAGTAAAACCAATGTCAGGCTCTGGAGCATTAACGGTTAATGTTGTAAAGCTTTCAGAGTGGCCGTACTCTTGACCCATTAGCGTGCATTGTATATTTGAAGTAATATTTACTTCACCGATATAAGATTCATCAAATGTGATGTTTGTTACATGCGTAACTGATTCACCCGGGAAAATGTTTCCTTGGTCGATTAGAGCAGAACTTGAGTGAACATCACCATTTATTCTTACAAAAATGCGCGTTTGTGCGTTAATTAAGGCATGGGTTGTAATAATGTTTGTAAATGTGTGGGTTATCTGAACCGTGTCTCCAACTTCGTAGCTTGCTTTTATAGGCGATACATTTATTGAGCGATCTATAAAATACGTTATAGAATCAAGCTGGAAAGAGAACATCTTAAGCCCGTCAGGGTTTGCTGAAGAGTTATTGTTCATGGAAACTTGAAGTATTTTAGTGACATCCAAATCATTCTCGCCAAAAGGTACATTGAATGAAAGTGTTCGGGTGGTACCTGGCGCTATAGTGCCAGTCCATCTTTGACTGTAGGTAGTTTCGGTGTTTACTACGACATCAAACCAAGTTATATTAGATGTGCCTGTGTTTTCAATTTTTAAAACAAGCTGAACATCTGTGCCTTTGTATCCTATAACTTCAGGATAGAAGCTGTATTCTACATCAAAGTCATCATCGGCAGCATCGGCATCAATAGGCGAAAACAGTGCACAAAAAATTGAAACAAACAAAATGACAGAAAAAATTTTGCGGTAAATCATAGCTTTGTCCTCCAGTTAAAATGTGCAGAGGAAGTGAGTAGCTTTTCAAATTTACGACTATATTTTAATCCTGTATCACGTTTTTAGCAAGTCACTTAAAATCATTTAAGATATATTGCGCCACGCTGTTATCATTACAGTGTCCTATTACTATATCTGCTTGCTCTTTAATTTCATCCACAGCATTCTCAGTTGCGATTTTTACATCGGCGCGCTCAAACATGCAAAGGTCATTAAGGTTGTCTCCAAAACATACTACTTTTCTTGGCTTGTATTTTTCTACAAGATAGTCAACCGATTGTCCTTTTCCTGAATCGGGTGGCAACACTTCCAGCCAGTAATAATTAGGAAAATAATGAGCGGGGAACATGACTGTAGTAAGATTTTCATTTTGCACGAGATGCTCATACAGTTCTACAAGATTTTCATGTGTATCAAGCATTGAAAGATTAAACACATTTGTCTTTTTGTATTCTGAATATGAATGATCTTTTATATATCTGCTTAATCCATATGAAGTGCGTGAATCAAAATATGTTCTTTGCTCCTCGGTTTTAAGCTCTGAATAAAAAACAGTTATATTATCATCTTCCAGTGTATTAATAAGAGGGCTTACATTGCTTGCTATGATTTTATCTATAGCATCAATAGCAACAGTTTTATCTATTGTCTTTTGTCTTTCAAATTTAGCATCTGAAATGTTATACACAAAAGTTCCGTTGTCGCATATTATGGGAAGATTAAGTTTTAGTGGTTGTATAGCACCTATAGCATTGTCTCTTGTTCTGCCTGTTGCAGGAACAAAGCCTAAGCCTCTGTCAATCAATGGTTGCAGTATTTTATAACTAGTCTCCGAAAGTTTCGCGTCGTTACCCAGTAGTGTGCCGTCTAAATCAGTAATATATAAAGTATCTATTTTAATCCTCCGTTTTTGTAATGCTGCGCTATATATTTTGCAACAGCATGATCATTGTTGCTGCCTATTATTTCATTTGCAATTTCTTTAAGCTCAGGAACGCCACTTTGAACAGTCACACTCCAGTCGGCTTTTTCAAACATTGTTATGTCATTTGTGTTGTCTCCAAAACACACGATGCTTTTAGGAGAGTATTTTTTTCTTAAAAATTCAAGTCCATTTCCTTTTCCTGCTTTTTGAGGCATAACTTCAACCCACCAGAAATTATCAAAATATGCGTCCTTGGTTAGGCTGACAACAACCCCTTCTACGTCTTCATATTGCTTTATAACTTCGCTTAAAGGCTCATATGGACCTACAAGGGTTATGTAGAATGCATCTTCGTCTTTATAACCTTCATAATCGGGATCATGGACAAATCTTTTATCGCCCATGTCCATGCGGGTTTTAAAATATGTTTTCTCGGCACTGCTTTCAAGTTTCGAATAAAAAACATGTGGGCTGTTGCCGCTTAGTGTATATATGAACGGATTGATTCCGTAGGTCCTTGCCATGTCTATTATACATTCGATATCTTCGTTGGGTAAAATAACTTTGTGAATGAATTCATCTTTTTGTATGTCATATATAAAAGTGCCGTTATGGCAAAGTATTGGCAGTTTTATTTCTAAAGGTTCTAATACCTTTATTATGCTATTGTGCGAGCGTGCGGAAGCAGCAGTGACGTTTAATCCGCTTTCGATTAAAGGCTGTAGAATTTCAAATGATGTTTTTGTAAGTTGAGCCTCATCGTTTAAAAGCGTTCCGTCAAGATCTGTTATATATAAAGTGTCCAATAGATTACCTCCGTTTGATATAGTCGATATTATAACAGATAAATGCAAAAAACAATGAAAAAAAGCGTAAAACAGAGAATAATAAAGATTTTAAACGATAAAAGTCAAAGATGGTCTAAATCAAAGAAAAGCGGGCAAAAGAGAGCTTTGACTATCTTTGACCTATATGTGATAATATAAATGCAAAAAGAATTGCATTTAAAAAAGCTACATAATACTTTACATAAGGAGGCATATATATGAGCACATTTGGATTAGTACCTTTTAGGAGAAGCAACAGGGTGGCAAAACCCTATACAAGTCTAGTCGACTCATTCTTTAACGACGATTTTTTCAGAGGCTTCTTTGCAGAAAATGCTGGAACTTCGCGTATCAGTGTGGATGTTAAAGACGAAAAAGACAAATATGTTTTGGAAGCAGAGCTTCCGGGAGTTAAAAAAGAAGACATTAAAATTGACATTGAAGATGGAGTCCTGACACTCAGCGCAGAAACAGGAAGTGAAAAGAACGAAGAAAAAGACAATTATATCTATAGGGAAAGGCGTTACGGCTCAGTGTGCAGGTCTTTTAGCCTAGACAACATCAATGAAGAAAAGATTAAGGCTGAATATAATGATGGTATTTTAAAAATTGAACTACCAAAGACTGAGCCAGAAAAGAAACTCACAAGATCTATTGACATAGAGTAAACGAAAATTTATCTTAAGCTAAATTATAACGCGGCAGGAAAACATACCTGTCGCAGTTTTTTATAAAAAAATTCACGAACACGGTTATAGTTGATTAATAAGATAGGATAATGTATAATACAGAAACATAATAAATGCGATGATGCTTAATAAGTAGTCATTTATACCTTGCAAGAAGAGAGCTGTGCCATCGGCTGAAAGCGCAGTGCAAAAGATAAATGGACGAAATGCGCAAGCGGAGCAGTTTAATTCGTTAAAACGTTTTGGCGCGTTAAGCCTTTAAGAGCCTGCTTATGCGGGAAGTGGAGTGGAACCGCGGTTTTAATGCCGTCTTCATATTATATGAAGGCGGTTTTTTGATATTTTATTTTAAACGAGAGATACAGACTAGGAGGATTGTATGGCATTTAAACTTGCAAAAGATGTGAAAGCGGCGCTTGAACGGGATCCTGCTGCAAGAAATGCTTTTGAAGTGTTGCTGCTATATCCGGGAGTTCATGCTATTATGTGGCACAGGGTGGCTCATGCACTTTATAAAATAAAGCTGAAATTTGTTGCACGTGCAATAAGCCAGCTTGTGAGATTTTTTACAGGCATTGAGATTCATCCTGGAGCACAAATAGGTGCAGGATTTTTCATAGACCATGGAATGGGAATTGTAATTGGAGAAACGTGTGAGATAGGAAACAATGTTACTTTATATCAGGATGTAACTCTTGGTGGCACGGGAAAACATTCGGGTAAAAGACATCCTACCATAGGAAATGATGTGCTTATTGGGGCGGGAGCAAAGGTGCTGGGTCCATTTACTGTGGGCAGCGGCGCAAAAGTGGGCGCAGGAAGTATTGTGCTTTCAGAAGTGCCAAAAAACTGCACTATAGTGGGCAACCCCGGCAAGATAGTGCGGTGCTATGGCAAAAGAAAGGCATGCCTTCCTGAAGAAGAAATGGATCAGATACATTTGCCTGATCCGATAGAAAATGAATTGAATCTTATGCGCCAGCAGATGCTTGCGATGGAAAAACAGCTTGTAGCTTTATCAAGGGAGAAAAAACAATGAAAATTTATAATACACTGACAAACAGCTTGGAAGAATTTAAGCCGATAAAAGAAAACGAAGTTAATATGTATGTTTGCGGACCGACTGTTTATAGCTACATTCATGTTGGCAACGCACGACCTCTTGTCGTGTTTGACACGCTACAAAGGTATTTTGAGTATAGAGGATATAATGTGAATTTTGCACAGAATTTCACAGACATTGACGACAAGATGATATCCCGCGCAAAAGAAGAAGGCGTGACGGTTAAAGAGCTTGCAGCAAAGTTCATAAAAGCATATGAAAAGGATGCAAAGGCTCTTAACGTACAGCCGGCGGACTTTAGGCCAAGAGCCACCGAACACATTGGCGACATTATAAAGATGATTAAAAACTTAGAATCAAAGGGCTTGGCATATAAAACAGATGACGGCGTGTATTTTGACACTATGGCCTATGAAAAATACGGCAAGCTTTCAGGCAGAAAGATAGAAGATATGAAATCGGGTGCGCGAGTCAAAGTTGATGAAAACAAAAAAGCGCCCAGTGACTTTGCATTGTGGAAAAGCGAAAAGCCTGGTGAGCCCAGCTGGGGCAGCCCTTGGGGAAAAGGAAGGCCAGGCTGGCACATTGAATGCTCTGCTATGAGTATGAAGTATCTGGGTGAAACTTTTGATATTCACGGAGGCGGAACAGACCTTATTTTCCCGCACCATGAAAATGAGATAGCGCAATCGGAAGGGACAACGGGCAAACCCTTTGTAAACTATTGGATGCACAATGGACATATTAATGTTAACAATGAAAAGATGAGCAAATCGCTGGGGAACTTTTTTACAATACCTGATATTGCTGAAAAATTTGACCTTGAGGTGCTAAGATTTTTCATGCTGAGCGTACATTACAGGAGCCAGGTGAATTTTTCGTTTGAACTGATGGAGCAGGCAAATCAAGGACTAAACAGACTCTATACTGCGAAAATGCGTTGGGAAGATATGGCTAAAGACGGACAGCCAAGTGCAGAAATGCAAATTGCTGTGGATAAAGCAAAAGAATCGTTTATAAGCGATATGGACAGCGACCTTAACACTGCAGGCGCACTAGGAGTGCTTTTTGAGTTGGTTCGAAGCGCGAACTTTATTTTGGACGGTAACAAAAGCGCAGCGGATGCACGACTTGCTTTGGACACACTTACGGAGTTGAGTGATGTTTTGGGGATACTTTACCGAGATATGCGAGTGTTGCCTGATGATGTAAAAGAGATAGCACAAAAAAGAGTGCAAGCCCGTAAGGATAAAAACTGGGCGCTGTCTGATGAACTCAGGGACAAAATAAACGACATGGGTTACATCGTTGAAGATACATCCGAAGGACAAAAGGTGAAGAAAAAATGAAAGATGTTTCTATAAGAGATTTTTATATATCCGATTGGGATGATGCATGGCAGCTTTGGGAAAAAGAGCTGAAAAAAAGCAATGATATGTCATGGAACAAAGAGAATGTCAAAAGCTTTCTTAAAAGAAACCCAGGGCTTTCATCTGTTGCAATTATCGACAGAGAGCTTGCAGGAACTGTGATGTGCGGCTATGATGGAAGGCGCGGTTATGTCTATCACTTGGCTGTGGCACAAAGCAAAAAAAGAAGAGGAATAGGCACAGCGCTTATGAATATTGCAGTTTCAAAACTTAAGGAAGCAGGCGCAGGGAAAATACACCTGATGGTAATGGTTGAAAATGATTGCGCACAGATTTTTTATGATAATCTTGGATTTGAAAAGCGTCATGACATAACACTTATGAGCAGCTCGCAAAATATTGGCTAATGTTTATAAGAAAATATTACGATATATAGATAGGTTGTCATAAGCATTTACAAATAGAAAAGGTGGTCTGTTGACTGTTGTTTAAATCTATTTTAAAAATTATAAACGGAAAAGAGTATTACACTCTTTCTGTTGAAGAAAAAAAACAACTTCGAGATGAAGAATATAAATATATACTGTCTTCTTATTTAATTATACTAAACACCTTTATTGTGTTCGGCTTGATTATGATACTTTTGACAGTTACAGGCATTTTAAGAATACCGCTAAACAGTATGCCTTTTTATTTTCAAATTGTTATCGAAGTTTTTTTAATTTTAATTTCTATACCAATGACAATTCAAAAGCATCAAAAAAAGTCAAATTTTTTATCTAAAATCAAATTTGATATATTTCTTAATGCTGTTGTGCTTTTATGTTTAACCGGAATGACAATAACAAACATAGAAGAGGGTGGATATCTTTCTTTATACGCTGTTGGGCTGATTACATTTGCATTGCTTATCCGTGTAAAGCCGAGCATTGTTTTGTTTTATTTTACGTTTGTTTTAGCGCTTATTACTTCATACATTGTTTTTTTTGAAATCTCTCTTTACTCAAATGCGGGTTTTGTTATTAATGTTTTGGCGCTTAATATTATAATATTTTTTGTATCAAGACTTTTCTTTTTAGAGCATATAAATAACTTTAAAAAGAACAGCAAAATTACTGCTCAGAATGCAGAGCTTGAAAAACTAGCTGAAGTAGATTTTTTGACAAACATGTTTAACAGACGCGGATTTGGGCGCAGGATTAAAGAACCCATAGCACGTCCGGCGGCTATTTTCCTTTTTGATTTGGATGGTCTTAAGCTTATAAATGACGCGTTTGGCCATGAAAAAGGGGATATGGCGATTTTATTTACCGCAAACACCATAAGAAAAGTGTTCAAGGGAGCTTTCACAGCAAGGCTCGGCGGTGATGAATTTGTGGTAATTGCTGAAGACATCAAAGATATTGATTTGGAAGATAAAATTCATCAGTTTAATCGTGAAATGAAAAACTCGGATGATTTAAAAGTGACTATCAGCGCTTCGGTTGGCTATGCTATAGCCCATGAAGATGCAGACATCATGGAGACATTCAATAAAGCTGAAAACATAATGTATCATATAAAACTTGGTGCGCGCTCTTCCAGAAAAAATCGCTCAATGGAAGCTTTGATGACAGCTCTATATGGATATACAGGAGAAACAGAGAGGCACTGCCATAGTGTGGGATATATATCACAACAATTGTTATCGCAAGTTGGGTTAAGCCGTAAAAGCGATCTTGAATCAATAAAGATTGCAGGGCAGCTTCATGACATTGGAAAGCTTTCAGTGGCGAGACATATTCTTCGCAAAGAAGATGAACTCACATCTGATGACTGGGATATTTTAAAACGTCACAGTGAAGAAAGCTACAAGATTACTTGTGGGCTTATAGATGATAAAGATATAGCCGATGCCGTGTTATATCATCATGAAAGATGGGACGGCAAAGGGTATCCTTATCAGAAAAAAGGGGACGATATTCCGATTTTCGCAAGGATATTGGCTGTTGCTGATTCATATGACGCCATGCGCTCAGAAAGATATTATAGAAAACGTAAAAATCATAAAGAAGCCTGTAATGAAATCATAAGCAACAGCGGTACGCAGTTTGATCCTGAGATCGTTGAAGCGTTTATGAAAATACCGGTGGAAAGATTAAGATTTTAAATTTTATTTATTGCAAAATTATTCAGCAGTATGTATAATAAACACGAAAAAAATATTGACGGATGATGAATACGGGAGATACTGTAAGGTAGCCGAAGGAGCAAATGAGCCGAAAACTCTCAGGCGAAAGGACCGTGTTCGGACGTAACTCTGAAAAAGCGATGCATTGCATTGCGCCGAAGGGGCAAACGGATTTTCCGCAAAACTCTCAGGATAATACAGAGGCGCTGATTTATTTAGCGTCTCTTTTTTGTTGTTTATAAAAGTTTGTTTAGAAAGGATGTTACAATGCCGGCAAAAAAAACACCTCTATATGATTCGCATATAGCACTTGGGGGCAAAATGGTTGAGTTTGCAGGATATATGATGCCTGTGCAGTATTCAGGTATTATAAACGAGCATAACTCAGTGAGGACAAAATGTGGACTGTTTGATGTATCCCATATGGGAGAGATAGAAGTGACAGGAGAAAAAGCTCAGGATACCGTTCAGATGTTTACCACGAACGATATTTCGGGTATGGAAGTGGGGCAGATTAAATATTCTCCTATGTGCAATGAGGAAGGCGGAGTGATTGATGATCTGCTGGTGTATAAAAGAGAAGAAAATAAGTTTCTTATTGTAGTAAACGCTTCAAATATTGAAAAAGATTATAGATTTATGCGTGAGCACAATAAATTTAAGTCAGCATTATATGACACTTCCGATGATCTTTCACAGGTTGCCATTCAAGGGCCAAAAGCTGATAGCATATTAAAAATGATAACAAGAAACCTTCCTGAAAAATATTATACTTTTGTTGAAGAGACTTTATTTTCAAACAGGTGTATAATTTCAAGAACAGGATACACTGGTGAGGATGGGTTTGAAATATATTGTCCGCGAGATATAGCTGTTGTTATCTGGGATGAAATACTACAGGCAGGTGGCAAGGACATCGTCCCATGTGGACTTGGTGCGCGAGATACTTTGCGCTTTGAAGCTTCAATGCCCCTTTATGGACATGAGCTTACAGAGGAGATAACTCCGATTGAAGCTGGGCTTAAATATTTCGTAAAAACGGACAATAACAATGAGTTTATTGGCAAAAGCGTGCTTAAAAAACAGATAGAAGAGGGAATCACCAGAAGAAGATGCGGACTTGAGGTACTGGACAAGGGGATAGCCCGTGAAGGGGCTAAAGTGTTTGCAGGCGACAAAGAGGTGGGATTTGTAACTTCGGGCACAAAAGCTGTGACACTTGGGAAAACAATGGCGATGGCAATGGTTGACAAGCCTTATAACAAACGCGGCACAGAACTTTTTGTTGAAGTGCGAGGCAAAAAGCTAAAGGCTGTAGTTGTAAAGATGCCATTTTATAAAAGATAAAATTTTTAGGGGGATATTATGAACGTAAAAAAGGAATTAAAGTATACAAAAGACCATGAGTGGATTAAAGAGGAAGATGGATTTGCCTATATAGGCATTACAGACTATGCGCAGGATTCACTTGGCGACATAGTGTTTGTTGAAACACCTGATATCGGTGATACATTTGAAAAAGGCGACTCTCTTTCAGTAATCGAATCTGTAAAAGCTGTATCTGATGTTTACTCACCAGGAAGCGGTACTGTGGATTCAGTGAACGAGATTTTAGAAGACTCACCCGAGCTTTTAAACACTGACTGCTATGGACAATACATCATTAAAATGGCTGATTTTTCTGCAGATGATTTAATGACAGCAGAAGAATATGAAGCGTTTATATCAAAGGAGAATTAAATGCCGGGATATATTCCTCATACTGAAAATGACATAGAAAAGATGAAAAAGGTTATTGGTATCAAGGATATCGATGAGCTTTTTTCATCCATTCCGGAAGGCATAAGAGAAAAGACACGCATTGACATTCCAAACGGTATAAGCGAGATGGAAACTTATGCAAAGCTTAAAGACCTTTCTGAAAAAAACAAAGTATATAAGAAGATATTTAGAGGGGCAGGGGCTTATAGTCACTATATACCACCTACAGTAAAAGATTTGGCTTCAAGGTCTGAGTTTTTAACGGCATATACGCCTTATCAGCCCGAAATGAGCCAAGGTATATTGCAAACTATATTCGAATATCAGACGATGATATGCGAGCTTTGTGGTCTGGATGTGTCAAATGCATCGGTGTATGATGGTGCGACTGCATGTGCTGAGGCGGCGGTGATGTGCCTTTCTAGAAAACAAATGAAAATCGCAGTTTCCGAAGCTTTAAACCCACAGACTATAAAAGTGCTCAGAACATGGAGCAAAGGGCTTGGAGTTGAAGTTGTTCTTGTGCCATTAGCGGGGAATTCAACAGATACATCAAAGATAGCTCAAACAATGGGAGACGATTGTGCAGCACTAATTATGCAAAGTCCAAACTATTATGGAGTGATAGAGGATATGCAGGCTGCAAGTGATGCAGCGCATGACTCAGGCGGAAAGTTTATCGCATCAGTTAACCCAATGTCTCTTATGCTTTTTAAATCTCCGGGTGAGTATGGCGCAGATATCGCGGTGGGCGAAGGACAGCCTTTGGGAAGCCCGCTTGGATATGGCGGACCATATCTTGGATTTATGGCGGCGACAAATAAGATGATGCGAAAATTGCCGGGACGAATTGTGGGTCAGACAAATGACCGCGACGGTAAGCGGGCATTTGTGCTAACTCTTCAAGCCAGAGAGCAGCATATCCGCCGCGACAAGGCATCTTCAAACATTTGTTCGAATCAGGCACACAGTGCTCTTTTGTCTTCTATTTATATGGCGTATATGGGCAAACAGGGAATGTTTGATGTAGCAAAACGTTGCTATGACAATGCTCATTATCTAAAGCAAGAACTTTCAAAAATTGATGGCGTAAAAACAGCGGATGAGAATTTTTTCAATGAGTTTTTAACAAGCGGGATAGATGGCAAAAAACTAAATGCACAGCTTAAACTCAAGGATATATTAGGTCCGCTGGATATGGGTGACTCTCTTTTGTGGTGCGCAACCGAGCTTTTGACCAAAAAAGATATAGACGAGGTCGTTGAAGCTGTAAAGGAGGCGATGCTGTGAGTAAATTAATTTTCGAGATATCAAAAAAGGACAGAAAATGCTTTTCTCTTTCTAAAACTGAAGTGCCGAACTTTGATGTTGCAGATGCATTAAAAAGAGAAAATGAGCCAAAGCTTCCCGAAGTTGCGGAGGTGGATTTGGTGCGCCACTATACAAATATTTCATATAAAGCTCACGGAGTCGACAATGGATTTTATCCGCTTGGCTCATGCACCATGAAATATAATCCTAAAATAAATGAAGAAACCGCAGCATTTGAGGGATTTACTGGCATCCATCCGCTTCAGGATCAAGAGGATGTACAGGGTGCTTTAGAGCTTATGTATGGGCTTAAAAGATCACTGTGCGAGATAACAGGAATGCATGACATGACACTTCAACCAGCCGCAGGGGCACACGGTGAGTGGACTGCTCTTATGATGATAAAAAAATATCATGAGGATAACGGAAACCATCATAAAAAGACGATACTTGTGCCGGACAGTGCACACGGTACAAATCCGGCTAGTGCTCATGTAGCGGGCTTTGATGTAAAATCAATTCCTTCAGCTCAAGATGGCGGTGTGGACATTGATGCGTTAAGAGAAGCGGTGGATGAAAACACAGCAGGGCTTATGCTGACAAATCCGAATACACTGGGGCTTTTTGAATCACGCATTGTTGAGATGGCAAAAATTGTACACGAAGCCGGCGGCATGCTTTATTATGACGGTGCAAATCTTAATGCTATAATGGGGCAGGTTCGTCCTGGCGACATGGGCTTTGATGTGATTCATCTTAATCTTCACAAGACATTTTCCACGCCTCATGGCGGTGGCGGCCCGGGAAGCGGCCCTGTAGGATGCAGCGAGCGTTTGGCAAAATATTTGCCTTTGCCCGATGTTATAAAAGACGGCAATGGGTATAAGCTCAAAACAGAGGATGAAAAATCAATTGGACAGGTGAAAAGTTTCTACGGACACTTTTTAACACTGGTGCGTGCATATACATATGTTCTGACAATGGGCAGCGATGGTTTGAGCAAAGCGTCAAGGATTGCAGTACTTAATGCCAATTATATGATGAATCGTCTAAAGGATGCATATTATGTGCCGTTTAACGGAAAGTGCATGCATGAATTCGTGATGAGTGCGGAAAAATTGAAGGAAGAATACGGCATTACAGCAATGGATGTGGCAAAAGCGCTAATTGACAACGGTATTCATCCACCGACAGTATATTTCCCGCTTATTGTAAAGGAAGCTTTGATGGTGGAGCCGACTGAGACTGAGAGTTTAGAGACACTGGATTCGGCATGTGACATATTGCTGAACATTGCAAAAACAGCTAAGGAAAACCCTGAGAAACTGCATCTTGCGCCTGAAACAACACCCATATCAAGGCCTGATGAAGTGGGCGCGGCAAGAACTCCTATACTGAGATTCGATTTCAATAATTAAAAAAGCTTGAATGCCAAGCTGAACGTTATAAGTAGTTTAAAACAAGTATGAAAAAAGGAAGGATATCCCTTCCTTTTTTATTATATTAAATTTATTTTATGTATATTATATCGCTGGTTTCGCGCTCGCTGCCTCCACTGGGAGATGAGATTATATCCCCCCCTTCAAACATCATAATGGAAGTGCCGCCGCCGTCAAGGTTGTAGGCTGTTTGGCATCCGTAGTCTTCAAAAAGTGCGGCAAATTCGGTGAGAGTCATTCCTTTTGAGGATTCCTGACGGCCATCTGCAACAATTATCATATATTTGCCCGGCTCAATCATTCCAATGCCTGTTCTGGGATTTTCTTTTTCCACATCAGAGCGTCCTTCAAAATCCGTATAAGCAGTACCGTCTTTTACGAGGATGGGGCCGAATGACCACGACTGCACAGCGCCAGCATCAAGAGCTTCAACTGCTGTGATTTCGCCTTTGAAATATACAGCGAGTGTTCCATCATCATAAAGAACTGCAATTTCGCTATATTCTTTATCCCGCAAAAGTTTGCCGTTGCGGATTATTATGCCTTCGTCTCTAAAGGTAAAATAATCACCGTTTACAGCAAGTGCATAATCGGTTTCCTCTAAAAAAGTGCTTGGAAGCTTGTCTTCTTTAAGATCGTATGCGGCAGATATGTCTATGGGATCTGCTTTTATCTCAGCCGCGTAGTAAGTAACCCCTTTATAAAAAATTTTCTCGACCAAAATCTTGGTCGAGTTTTTAAGATATGTCCAAGTTTGGACAATATTCGATTTTTTGGTTTCGCTTCCGGGTGGAGCTTCACCGATTACAACATAGTTCGTGTGGACATAGCCACCACCGCCATTATATTCAATGAAGTGCCATGTACCTTCTTTGATAATCTCAACCTTTGTTCCATAGGCCAATGTGCCAAGCTTGGAAGTTTGTGATGACGGACCTGATCTTACAATGAGTCCGCTTTCGGCAGTTATCCAGCCTGTAATTGTCTCCTTTTGCTCCTGAGTTTCAAGAGGAGTGGGTGTAGGCCCTTCAGGAGATGGAGTTGCGGTCATCGTCGGTTCTGGCGTCGGTTCTTTAGTCGGTTGGTTTTCTGGACTTTCTGACATGCTTACTTCCATGACATCATCGGGCTTTGAAAAAAGTGATTTAACCGGATTATCAGGAAATACTGTTACAAGCAGAACAAATGCTACAGCCGCAACAGCCAATAGGAATCCAAAAATGACCATAATCCTAAATATCGGATCTTTTCTAAAATTAAGACCAAAATATTGTAGTCCAGGTCTGTGCCTGCGCCTTGCATGGAGAAAGAATCTTCTAATGCTATAAATGAAATCTTTCATGTATACCATTTTCTTATATTTTCTAATTAAAATCAACCTATATTTATTTTTTAATGTTTTAGCAAGTTATAATACACTTTTTGTGCAAATTATATGATAAATTCAGCTATATTATTTTGATAAGCGAATTAAATGACTTATAATATTGACATCACATATTTTAAGTGTAAAATAGTAAACAGATTTTTTAGCGTTATGCGGAGGGTGGCAGTAAATGAGCACAAGATATATATTTGTTACGGGCGGCGTCGTGTCTTCTTTGGGAAAAGGAATCACCGCCGCTTCTTTAGGTAGGTTATTAAAAGAGCGAGGGTACACTGTTTCTATACAGAAGTGTGATCCGTACATCAATGTCGATCCCGGGACGATGAGCCCATATCAACACGGCGAAGTGTTTGTCACAAAAGACGGCGCAGAGACCGACTTAGACCTTGGTCACTATGAAAGATTTGTTGATGAGAACCTGACTCAAAACAATAATGTAACAACAGGACGTGTTTACTGGTCTGTTTTAAACAAAGAAAGAAGGGGCGACTATCTGGGCGCAACAGTACAGGTTATCCCTCACATTACAGATGAGATTAAAAGAAATATTCTCGCTGCATCTCATTCGGATGACACAGACTATGACTTTGTTATTACGGAAATTGGCGGAACAGTCGGCGACATCGAATCCCTTCCGTTTCTTGAATCCTTACGTCAGATTAAAGCTGATGTCGGTGCTGAAAATTGCATGTACATGCATGTTACGCTTCTTCCATATCTGCAAATGTCGGGAGAACTTAAAACAAAACCTACACAGCATTCTGTAAAAGAGCTTTTATCCATCGGAATTCAGCCTGATATGATAGTTTGCAGAACTGACTACCCTATAGATGACGCAATGCGTAAAAAGATTTCACTCTTTTGCAATGTTGCAAAAGAAGATGTAATACAAAATCTCAATGCTAAAACTTTGTATCAAGTTCCATTGATGCTTGAAAAAGAAGGGCTTGCCCAAAGAGTGTGCAAACACTTTGGGATAGAGTGTGATGTACCTTCTCTTACAGAATGGAATGCATTGGTAGATCGTCAGCTGAGTATCAAAAAATCTATTAATGTTGCCTTAGTTGGAAAATATGTTGAGTTGCATGATGCATATCTTTCCGTCGTTGAATCTTTAACCCATGCGGGTATTGAAAACGATGTGACTGTAAACATAAAGTGGGTGCAGTCAGAAGATATTAATAAGGACACTGTTGAAGAAATTCTTGGTGGAACGCATGCGATAATCGTTCCTGGCGGATTCGGACAGCGTGGAATAGAAGGCAAAATACTTGCTGCAAAATACGCTCGTGAAAACGGTGTTCCATATCTGGGATTATGCCTTGGATTGCATATTGCAGTTATTGAGTTTGCCCGCAATGTGTTGGGACTTGAAGATGCAAACTCATTTGAGTTTGATGAAATGACTCATTATCCTGTAATAAATCTTATGGAGAGTCAGAAAGAAACTAAAAACAAAGGCGGCACAATGCGCCTTGGTGAATATGATTGTTTGATGAAGGAAGATACTTTTGCCAGAAAAGCATATGGCACAGACTTAGTTCGCGAACGTCATCGTCACAGATATGAGTTAAACAATGACTTCCGCGCACAACTTGAAGAAGGCGGTCTTGTTATGGCAGGAGTTAACCCTGAGCTTGACTTGGTGGAAGTAATTGAAAACCATGACCATCCTTGGTTTGTGGCAGTGCAGTTCCATCCGGAATTCACTTCTCGTCCTAACAGAGCGCAGCCATTGTTCCGTGATTTGATTACTGCGGCGGTTGAGCATGAGGAGTTGGTTAAAGACACTCAGGTGTCTTAACAAGCCGTGCAGAAATGCTTGGCTTTTTTGACTAAAATGTGCGATATAATCAATGGAAGTTAAAATTATGAGAAAATATAGTATTACTAAAGATGATGAAATATTAATTGAAAGAGCCATAGAAGTTTTGAAAAATAACTTTGATGATGGTGTGTATAATCATACAGTTGGAGCAGCAGTCAGATGCAAAAATGGGAAGATTTATGTTGGTGTAAACTGTGATGGAATA
Organism: Christensenellaceae bacterium; assembly: GCA_963676355.1. Taxonomy (GTDB): domain Bacteria; phylum Bacillota; class Clostridia; order Christensenellales; family UMGS416; genus JAGLOK01. Next base: position 3,480,258 of record OY781093.1, on the reverse strand, counting down.
CACGGTTCCTGTGCAGAGTATATTGCTATAGGAACTGCCATTTCAGCTGGAGAAAGAGATTTTGAGACAATAGTTTCTGTTCATGATAAAGCACCAAACTATCTTCTGCCACCTTGTGGTAACTGCCGCCAAATGCTTCTTGAATATTGTTCTGATGTAATGGTTATCTTAAACGATGAGAATGGTGAAAAAACTAAAGTTAATATCATTGATCTTTTACCTTTAGCATGGCAATCTATTGAATGTTGATGATATAATATGCAGAATCAGTTAAGCTATTTTTCACCTATTTTTTAATGCAAATAAAAGATTAATAAAAAGCCAAGCAGAAATGCTTGGCTTTTATCAATAGATTAAAATTAAGATGTACTACTTTCTCTGTAAAAAGCAGCAAAGTAATTTTTAGAATTGTATTGCCAGATTTTTTAAACTTATTTAAAGTACAAAATACAATTTTCAAACAAATAAAAAAGGTATCATATCAAAATAGTAGGATTTAGATTGCTAAAACAGCTTTATAATGTTATCATCAAATAGTTAAAATTATGAAAAAGGAGGTGAAAAAATGGAAAATAAGGAAAGACAAAACTACGCGTTGTTTGTAGATCTTGAAAACTGCGGTGGTAAAGTGGAAACACTCAAAGATGTAATAGAGAAGGTGAAAATCCGTGGAGATATACTGCTTGGCATAGTATATGGTTATAATGATCATTACTCAGGATTAAAAGAACTTTTGCTAAGCAATACATTCACAGTGGTGCCGTCACTAAGATGGGGGTACAATCAGAAAAATAATCTCGATATTCAGCTTGTAATTGATGCGCTTGAAGTAGCGTTTCAAAATGAGCGAATTGACTGTTTCTGCATAGTTAGCGGCGATTCGGACTATACCCCACTTGTGGGAAAACTTAAATCAATGGGCAAATTCGTGCTCGGCATTTCGCGCTCGGAAGTCGCAAGCAAGGTTTTTATAAACGCGTGTAATGAGTTTGTATTCTTGGAGTCAGTGGCAGTTGATGCGGCACGCTCAAGACCAAAAGGCAAAAAGCGCTCGGATAACTCGAGCAGTGATGATCAGTCATCGCTTAATGAACTTCTTCAAAGAATATTGAGCGAAAACGACGGCGAGATGTATGCCAGCGAGCTTAAAAAGACGCTTAGTCGATTAAAACCTGACTTTAATGAGAAAAACTATGGACATACGTCATTTGGCAAACTGATTGCCATGATGCAAAAGAAATATAAGTCCTTTGAAGTCAACGATGACAGCAATGCTGTTACTGTAAAACTTTCTTCAAAAGCTAGTTCTCCAAAATCAAAGGTTACAAAGGAAAATTGGCAAGAGATTGTAAAAGAAAAGTTGGTTGAGTTTAAAGAAGACGGGTTTGATCGCGTCAATCCATCAATCATAAAGGCATCGCTTCAGGGCGACTATCCGGGATTTGATGAAAAAGATCTTGGATTCAAGAGGTTTTCTGACATGATGAAAGCGTTGGAAAAAGACAAGCTTGTCCGTGTAGAGTTTGATGAGACACATTCTATGTTGCTAAGGATCATATAAAACTTAAAACAAAAAGGTAAGGCAAAATGCTTTGCCTTTTTTTGTTTGAAAGGAGTATTTTATGAAGGCGAGGGACTTAACTCCGGAGGATAAAGGACTTTATTGCGTATGCTTGGAAGACTGGTCGGATGAAATGCAAGAAGCCGGCTGCCATAAGTGTGAATGGTATGAAAAAATGAAGGACAAGGGCTTGAGAGTAAAACTTGCAGAAGACGATAAAGGTGATGTCGGAGGTATGATACAATATGTGCCGATGGAATATTCCTTTGCAAGGGGAGAAAATGCCTATATCATCCTTTGTATATGGGTGCATGGATATAAACAAGGCAGAGGAAATTTTAGGCATCAGGGGATGGGTCAGGCGTTGCTTGCCGCAGCTGAAGAAGACATAAAAGCGCTCGGTGCAAACGGACTTGCTGCTTGGGGTATGATGATACCGGTCTTTATGCGAGCTTCATGGTTTAAAAAGCACGGATACAAGGTAGTGGACAAAATAGGCATACAGGCACTTTTGTGGAAGCCTTTCAAAGAAGGTGCGGCGGAACCAAAGATGATAAAACCCAAGAAAAAACCGCAGAAGAGGAAAGGACAGGTGATTGTACATGCATTTAAGAATGGTTGGTGTCCTGCGTCAAATCTTTCGTTTGAAAGAGCAAAGAGAGCGAGTGCTCAATTTGGTGAGCATGTCACATTTAAAGAATATGACACAACGGACAATGAAGTGTTTGAAGAATGGGGTATAATGGACGCGCTGTTTATTGATGACAAAGAAGTGCCGACAGGACCTCCGCCGTCATATGATAAGATATATAACGCAATAAAAAAGAAGGCTAAGAAAATATAAATAGAAGCTTATTGTGGTTATGCTAATTCATTTTGACAGCACTTTTTTTAGGTTGTAATATAGAAACATAAAAATAATAAATATAAGGAGCGCTATTATGGCACTAAATATGAGATGGGATTTATCCCCACTGTATAAATCTTTTGACTCGGATGAGTTTAAAACAGATAAAGAGAAACTTGAAAAACTGATATTTGTGGAAAATACTTGGGCGGATAATAATTTAGCAGACACTGAGGATGCGAAAGAAAAACTTGAGCATGTTATCGGGGTTATGCAAAATTTATATGATCTTATGACAAAACTTTCTGCATTCACGCAGCTCACGCTTGCAACTGACGCAACAAACGAGCAGGCGCTCGAGATGATGTTCAGGCTGGAAAAAGTGGATGCAACAATGGATGAACTGGCTAAGAAGATAACTCGATTTGTGGGCGATGTGGAAGACTTGGATGATATTATCGAAAAGTCACCGCTTTTAGCTGAACATAAGTTTATATTGAATGAAAACAAACAGGAAGCTTCGCACCTTATAGGCGGTGAGGCAGAAGTTGTGATTTCAAAGCTTTCAGTCACTGGCGGAAATGCGTGGAGAAATATGCGCGATATGCTGGATGGCACGATGGAAGTTGAAATCGAGCAGGACGGTGAAGTGAAAAGCTTGCCTCTTCCTATGGTTCGCAATATGGCATACAGCCCTGATGCAGAAGTTCGCAAGAAGGCATATGAAGCAGAGCTTGCTTCCTATAAAAAGATTGAAATGCCACTTTCTCATGCTATGAATGCGATAAAAGGTGAGGGAAACACTATTTGCGAGCTTCGCGGATATGAATCTCTTTTGCACAAGACACTTGAAAATTCTCGCATGGATAAGCAGACGCTGGATGCGATGATATCGGCGATGGAAGACTTCCTTCCTGAGTTTAGGCGTTATCTTAAGGCGAAAGCTAAGCTCTTAGGCCACAAGGAGTCACTTCCTTTTTATGATTTATTTGCACCGGTTGGAAGCGGAGAATCAAAGCAGTTTACATATGATGAAGCTCATGATTTTCTTGTAGAAACGTTCAAAGGTTTCTCACCGGAGATGAGTGAATTCATAGACAATGCATTTAAAAACAACTGGATTGACGCTGAGTCCCGTGCTGGCAAGGGTGGCGGTGCTTTCTGCGCCAACCTAGTTCCTATAAAACAAAGTCGTGTGCTTGCAAATTTTGACGGCAGCTTTTCACAGGTGTCGACACTGGCTCATGAGCTTGGTCACGCATGGCACGGACACTGTTTGCGCGATGAGTCATTGCTTAACACATCCTATCCCATGCCTTTGGCAGAAACAGCTTCTATATTTAACGAAAGCATGGTTGCAGACATTGCAAAAGAAAATGCAACTGATGAGGAACGCTTTACTTTATTGGAATCCGAACTTATGGAAGCAACTCAGGTTATAGTGGATATCTACTCTCGGTTTTTATTTGAATCTGAAGTTGTGGAAACAAGAAAAGATCATGGTATGAATATAAACGAGCTAAAAGACGCTATGATTCGCGCACAAAAAGCGGCATATGGCGATGCTTTGGATGAAAACTTTATGCATCCTTACATGTGGGCGTGCAAGACGCATTATTATTCGCCTAACATGGCTTTTTATAACTTCCCTTATGCATTTGGATTGCTTTTTGGAAAGGGTGTTTTTGCTCAGTATAAAAAGAAACCTGACGGTTTTGTGGAAGAATATAAAGCGATGCTTCGCGCAACCGGCTCAAACACAATTGCAGATGTTGCAAGCCTTATGGAAGTGGATGTACGGGACAAGGCTTTCTGGGTGCAGTCGCTCACTGAGATTAAGGGAGATATTGACGAATTCTGCGAGCTTGTGGAAAAGAAGTTAAAATAAAATGATATGATTAAAAGCAGGGCTTCGGCTCTGCTTTTTTTATATTTACATTAGTGATAAAATTAAATAAAAAACAGAGGGCATTATGAAATTCACCGGAATAAGCATTATAACTGAGGATGTGAAAAAACTTGCTGCGTTTTATGCGGAAGTTTTGCAGACTAAGGCAGAAGACAGCGATATCCATTCCGTTGTCGAAACTGACGGAGCGGGTCTTGTCATATATTCGAAAAAGGCAGCTGAAACCGATATGGGGTTTGATTTTTCCCGCTATTGGGGTTCGGGAAACATTACTCTCCAGTTCATGGTGGATGATGTGGATGCGGAATATGAGCGGATTAAAGCAATGGACGTTGAGTTTGTGGCTTTGCCGACTACCCATCCTTGGGGGAGCAGGGCGATGCAGTTTCGGGATATGGATGGGAATATAATTACCTTTGCACAGAGGTTATCTTAAAATTCCTTCTTAAGATACACCATATCGGTTAGCAAGATGCCGTTATCATAGATAGGTTCATCGTAGTTATCGGTAAAAAAGTTTTTCTTTGTGTGGGATAGCTCAAATCCGCATCTCTTATAAAAGCGCAGTGCTCGCGGAACATCGCCTGTGCCGACATACATAGTTTTGCATTTATCTTTATAGTACTCAAACAGATAGGCTATCAGTTTGCTGCCGCAGCCTTGCCCATGGTATTTTTCATATGTTGCGATATTTTTTAGTTCGTATATTCTGGCATCTTCGTGAGTTACCACGCAGATGCTTTTAAGCTCCTCATCAAAAAGAGCAAACATATCGCCTCTGTCCAGATATTTGTCTATCATGTTTTCCTGTTCATCGGCAAGGAGCAGCAAGTCCATGTAGTCTCTTTTGTTTTTTGTTATGAGTTCTATTCTCATGTTACTTCCTCTGATTGTGTTTAATTTAGTTTATCATATTTGGCGAGGATATTTTATTAGAAGTTGGTTAGGGGGATATTGATTTTGTTAATTGACCACCCCGAACGCCGTCGTTCGCAGTTGGCTATTTATAAGATTTTATAAAGCCAAAATCTTATAAATTTGCCCTCGCTCGTTAGCCGTGAAAGAAACATCAGTACGAATTTTACAGAGGGGTTGGATAAAAACAGCGGACTGAAAGCATATGGATTTCTTAATATGTAAGGAAGTGGTATACTATTTAATAACTAAACTGTCGGAGTAAGAAATGAAAATTATTATTAACTCAAATAATTTAGATGAGAAAAATAAGGAAAAACTTTCAATTGAAATTGATACACTTATAAAAAGACTAAGCAAATCAATGAATTTATTAAATTTTGATGGAATAATTATTTCAGAAAACTATAGTGATGTAGTGAAAAAATTTGAACAAGATTATAATATATCAGGACATGGAATAACAAATGAAGATTATGCTAAAGGTGGTGCTATAATTGAAACAATCATTGAGTATGGTGAGAAGCATCATTATATTATTATTGATTTAAATCTAGTTATTATATTTGCATATGATTATAATTATATTGAGAATTGCTTTGATAGCTTTGAAGGAGATTGCTTAACTTATCATGATTTAGAGAAACTCGCGATATGCTTGTTGCATCATGAACTTGCTCATATAGATGAAATGAACAAAGGAGGAAACGAGATACATGATTTATTAGATGCTGCTGATGATATTGTACAAGAATTAGTATCTAATATTTCTATTAAAGTTTGGCAGGAATATTATGCTTGTAGGTTATCTGCAAAAAGCAACTATATATTAGGGGACTTAGATACACTAAAGTCTTGTATTGATATTGAAAAAAGAATTATTTCAAATAGAAAGAAATATAATAAGAATAAATTATCCCTTGATGAGTTTGTTGTTGATTTTAATAAATCGATAGAAATAGTATTTAAGTATTGTGCATATTTTCATGGGTACGGATTTAGATATATAGAAGAAGATAGGAGCAAGAATATACTTAATGGTCTGATTTGCATTAAAGATACAAGAGTAAAAGAATACTTTATTAAAGTTGGAAAGATATTAAATGAAGCATTTGAAACATTTCCTGATTGGGAAACAAATCAAATGCTTCTTGACTTAAATTTATTAATAATTAGCTACATGAATAATTTTCATGTATTTACGGAAGCAACCAATATTAATGAACTATGCTATAGTATACCAGTCTTTCTAGAGGGTGATTTAAGTGTTGCAGACTAGTTTGTAGCTACTTTGTACTAAACCAAACTCTCCCCCGTCATCTCTTCCGGCTTTTCCATACCCATCAACTTCAGCATAGTCGGCGCAACATCCGCCAATCGGCCGTCGTTTCTTATTGGCTTGCCAATATAATCGTCGTCAACGACGATAAACGGAACGGGCGACTTCACTGTATGCGCAGTGTAAGGACCGTTGTCTTCATAGTCCCACATCTTTTCAGCGTTGCCGTGGTCGGCGGTGATAAGAAGCTTTCCGCCTTGAGCCTGAGCGGCTGTAACAACGCGGCCTACGCAGGTGTCAACCGTTTCAACAGCTTCAACAGCGGCTGCCATAACTCCGGTATGCCCGACCATGTCGCAGTTGGCAAAGTTTATTATTATCGCGTCATATTTCTTATCTTCAATCTGCTTAACCACCGCATCGGTTACTTCGACTGCGCTCATAGCGGGCTTCATGTCGAAAGTCGCGATTTTTGGCGAGTCAATTAGGATACGATCTTCGAGTGGATTAGGTGTTTCAATGCCGCCGTTAAAGAAATAGGTCACATGAGCGTATTTCTGCGTTTCGGCTATGCGCAGTTGGCGAATGCCGTTTGCAGCAAAATATTGCCCGAGAGTGTTTTCATATGTAAGGGGCGAATATGCCACGTGGACATTTTCAAATGTCGCGTCATACGGCGTCATAGTGACAAAAGTCAGCGGAATATATTTACGCTTAAAGCCATCAAAGTCTGGCTTTACATAAGACGCTGTAAGCTGACGTGCGCGGTCAGGGCGGAAGTTGAAGAAAACAACGCTGTCGTTTTCATTTACCGTTCCAACTGGTGCACCATCTTTGGTTATTACAGTGGGCTTTACAAACTCATCAGTTTCGCCTTTGTCATAGCTTTGCTGCATAGCTTGTGATGCGCTTTGTGCTGTCACACCTTCGCCATTTGTAATGGCATTATAAGCAAGCTCTACACGATCCCAAATGTTGTCTCGATCCATTGCCCAAAATCTGCCGGCAACTGAAGCTATTTCGCCTGCGCCAAGTTCTTTTAGGTCGTCATCAAGCTGTTCGATAAAGCATTTGCCGCTTTTAGGAGGCACATCGCGTCCATCCATAAAGCAGTGAAGGTAAATCTTTTCAATGCCAGCGTCTTTTGCCATTTTGACCGTTGCAAGTGCATGGTCTGTATGGCTGTGAACACCGCCGTCGGATACAAGCCCCATAAGGTGCAGGGCTGATTTATTTGCCACTGCATTGTCCATTGCTTTAACCAAAGCAGGATTTGTGAAGAAATCACCGTCTTCAATGGATTTTGTTATGCGCGTTAAAGGTTGATAGATTATGCGACCGGCGCCAAGGTTTAAGTGACCAACCTCGGAGTTTCCCATTTGTCCGTCGGGAAGGCCAACATCCATTCCAGCGCATTTTATCGTAGTAAATGGATATTTTTCTATTAAGTTGTCATAGATAGGTGTATTTGCAACGGTTACAGCGTTGGTGTCGCTGGGTTCAGCCACGCCGAAACCGTCCATTATTATTAGTACTGTTAAATCTTTTTTCATTTAAATCCCTGATTTCTGTTTTTCTTAATCATACTATTTTAGTAGAAATTAAGCAATATTTACTTGTCAAAGTTAACAAGTTGAGAGAAGCTGTCAGCTGTAAGCGATGCGCCGCCAACAAGACCGCCATCGATATTTTCCATCGCCATTAGCTCTTTTACGTTTGCAGGCTTTACAGAACCGCCATACTGAATGCGAACTGTGTCAGAAACATCTTTACCATAAGTCTTTTCAATCTGTTCGCGAACAAATCCGCACACTTGGTTTGCATCTTCTGATGTTGCTGTTTTGCCAGTACCGATAGCCCAGATGGGTTCATATGCAATTACTAAGCCTTTAACTTCCTCAGCACTCATGCCTGAAAGGGCGGCTTGTGTTTGATATTTTATCAAAGTTTCAGTAACGCCAGCTTCGCGTTGCTCAAGGGATTCGCCCACGCAGATTATTGGAACAAGCCCGTTTGCAAGAGCTGCTTTTGCGCGCATGTTCACAGTTTCATTTGTTTCGCCAAAATACTGTCTGCGTTCGCTGTGCCCTATTACAACATATTTGATATCCATTGCTTTAAGAGTTGCAGGTGATGTTTCGCCTGTAAATGCTCCTGAGTTTTCAAAGTGGCAGTTTTGTGCACCTATTTCAATATTTGTGCCTTTTGAGGCTTCAAGTGCTGCAGACAAGCAACATGCTGGAGTGCAAAGCACAACAGTGCAGTTTGAGTCTTTGGCAAGGGGTGCAAGTTCTTTAATCATTTCTTTTGTTTCTGCGGGAGTTTTGTTCATTTTCCAGTTGCCCGCCATTATAGGTGTTCTCATAATAATCTCCTTTATTTTTGGCAAATCAATTGTTTGCCTGTGGTTTGTGAAGAACGATTTTGGTGCGGCTTTTATGTCCGCAAAAATCAATTCCAATATTTAAGGGCTTCTCTATAAAATAGAGAGCCCTTTTAAGTAAGCGAAAGTTTTATTTGTCAGACAAGGCTGCGATTCCTGGAAGCACTTTGCCTTCCATCATCTCAAGAGATGCGCCGCCGCCTGTGGATATGTGGCTCATCTTGTCTGCAAAGCCGAGCTTTTTAACAGCCGCAGCTGAGTCGCCTCCACCGATGATTGTTACAGCATCGATATTTGCCAATGCCTCTGCAACAGCAAATGTGCCGTGCGCAAAGTTTGAAAACTCAGAAACACCCATTGGGCCATTCCAAATAACAGTTTTCGCATCTTCAAGTTCTTTGCAAAATAGTTCCTGTGTTTCAGGGCCTATGTCCAAGCCTTCCCATCCATCGGGGATATTGCGGCTGTGGAAAGTTGCGCGAAGAGTGTCATTTGAAAATTCTTGACCTGCTTCGTTGTCGATAGGAAGCATAAGCTTAACACCTTTTTCTTCGGCAAGCTTTATCATCTCCCCTGCAAAGTCGATGTTTTCTGCATCAAGAAGTGAGTCGCCTATCTGTCCGCCCAAAGCTTTTTGGAATGTATAGCTCATTCCGCCGCCGATTAGAAGCTTATCGACTTTTTCCAAAAGGTTTTTTATAACGCCGATTTTGTCTTTAACTTTGGCACCACCTAAGATGGCAACGAATGGACGTTCCGGAGACTCTAAAGATTTTCCGATGAAGTTTATTTCCTTTTCCATCAAAAATCCCATGCCAGAAGGCAGATATGATGCTATGCCGGCTGTTGAAGAGTGCGCTCTGTGGGCTGCGCCAAAAGCGTCATTGACATAAACTTCAGCAAGGCTTGCAAAAGCCTTTGAAAGATCTTCGTCATTTTTCTTCTCACCTTTTTCAAAGCGAACGTTTTCAAGCATTACAACTTCGCCTTCTTTGATGTCTGCAGTTAGTTTCTTTGCAGATTCACCAACAACGTCCAAAGCAAGCGTTACATCTTTGCCCAAAAGTTCTGATAAGCGTTTAGCACAAGGTTTCAATGAATACTTCATGTTAACCTCGCCACCCGGTCTTCCAAGATGCGCACAAAGAATGAGTTTTGCTCCGCCATCAAGAAGATATTTGATGGTGGGAAGCGCTGCAGAAATTCTTGTGTCATCGGTTATGTTTCCGTTGTCATCCAAAGGAACATTGAAGTCCACACGAGCGATAACCTTTTTGCCTTTGATGTCTAAATCTCTAATAGTTTTTTTATTCATAATCCAAACTCCTTGAATTTTCATTACAAAAGTTAACTTAATATCTAATACAGCAAGAATAATTATACAATATTTAAAAGCTGCCTTCAATGACAATAATGCAATGTTACCATAAATAACTTGATTTTTGATAAAATTTTATCAAGGAATTTATCATATTTCAACATATGTAGGCAAAATATATAATAAGTGTGCAAAAAATAGGATATAATAATCTATAAAAGGAGGCATAATTGTCTACAAAAATAATAAAAAAGCACAAGAGGATAGCGATTTTTTGCTTTGTCGCGATTTTTTTGATACTGTTTTTTTATCCGCTCAGAAGCTATCTTATTATGAGTGCATATTCCTATTATAATAATAAAGACTCAGTAATGAGTGAAAAAGGATTTAAAATTGATATGAGCGGAGGTCTTTTAACATTAAAAAAAGACTGGTATCCGTTTGTAAATATTTATGATACTTCATATGAGTTTTCGAAATACACAGGTAAGGATTTAAGTCTTACTGTTTTATATAACTTTGGTGCCTTCAAAGGGAACTCCTCCCTGCTTTATGATGAAAATTCAAAATATTTTGCAGCTTTTTACGGGGCTTATGCAGTTTGCGTGAATGACAGCTTGCAAAAAAGATATGGTTTTGATGGAACCAAAGTCAATATTGATGAGATTTCTGCTGTCCCAATGTTTGATTATAAATATCTTGTGATTGAAGATATGGGGTGTGAGAATCCGGAATTTGAATTGATTTCACACACGATGTCAGATAAAATCTCATATGTAGGATATGATGATTGGGTGCGGATTGATGCTAAAATGCGATCTAATAGCCCTACACACGAGCGAATGGAATTTAAACTGGGCTATATACAATATGGAAAGCCGGTAAAGTCTGACAAAGGTGATTTTTTTGAAACAGAACTTTGGGGCAGAATGTATGTGAGATACTTTGAAGAATATGAGAGCACTATAGTATTATATGTTATGGGAGCGGATAAAGAAGTTATTGATGAATGTGACAAAGAAATATTAACAAACACAGAAATTAAAAATATGGAGTAAGTATTATGGGAATTGGTAAAGATTTTATTGAAAACACGAAGTATAAAAACATGGGAGAAACAGACCAAGAGCAAGGCAAGCCATATCCTCCGATAGAAAAATTCTATTCTAATGAGGGTATAATAAATTTAGATAAACCTGACAGCGAAAATGTCGATAAACTAAATATTTTAGAGCTTATAAATGAGCGTAAAAGTGTTAGGAGATATGAAAATAAGGGAATTACCCAAGAAGATCTTTCATATTTCCTTTGGTGCACGCAAGGCGTAAAAAAGGTGTTAAAAGGCAAAGCGACATTAAGAACTGTGCCGTCAGCCGGAGCGCGCCACGCGTTTGAGACATATTTGCTCATAAACAATGTGAAAGGGATAAAACCAGGAGTTTACAGATATATTGCAACAAAGCATGCTATAGTGCCTCATGATTTATCAGAAGGCATTGGGGAGCGACTTCTTGCATCTTGCTTGGGACAAGGGATGGTTAGCACTTCCGCTGTGACATTTTTCTGGGCGGCGGATATATATCGGATGGCATTTAGATATGGAGAGCGAACCTACAGATACATTCACTTGGATGCGGGACATGTGTGTCAAAACTTATATCTCGCGGCAGAATCAAAGGGATGCGGTGTTTGTGCTATTGCAGCCTTTGACGATGATGAATTAAACTCTGCGCTTGGACTTGACGGAGAAAATGAACTTGTGGTTTATGTAGCTGCTCTTGGAATGAAAAAGGAATAGCTATGAACAGCTTCAATATCGGATCAATACTAGTGCTGGAACCTTATGTCTTATTAAGTGATGTTATCACATCGATTGCTTGTTTTTATTGCTATTTTAGTTTAAAAAGCAGAACGGTGGACATTGAGGACGGAAGGGTTTCTGTTTGCTGGAGAAGATTTTTTCTTTTTGAAGGAATATCTTTTCTTGTGGGTGGGCTGGCACACGGACTATATGCCTATTTTGGTGATATATTGCATCTTGTTGGTTGGTATGCTTCCATTATCGGTGTTTTTTATTTTGCATGGGGTGTGCTTAAAGCATCCGGTGGATATCAGAATGTATTTTCATATATCTTGCTTGTCGCTATGGCATCAAGCGCAGTGCTATCTACAATATTTAAGGCCTTTTCGATTGTTGTGGGATATAGCTTTCTTTCAATGTTTATTATTGTTTTCATAAATGCAAAATCAAAAATAATGTCTTTTAAAAAAAGGCAGTCCAAAGGGATACTGATGGGGACATTGCTTTTTATAATTTCAAGTACAGTACACATTTTCGGGATAAACATATTAGGCATTGCAAAGCAAATAACTTCCCATCTCATAATTGCAGCCGGGATATTGTTTTTTAGGAAAGGTTGTTTGGATACAATAATGGCGAGCTGGCAAAAATATAGAAAAATTGAAAGTTAAAGAGCAATTATACAACAGCATAAACTTGTTTCTTGAAGCTGTTTGCTCAGTATGTTAGAATGATTAGAATATTTAACAGAGACACATAAGGAAAGGTATGATATTTATGGCATATGAGCCTAAGAAAGCTGAAGTTCGTGAGGCTTCAAACTTTATTGAAAGTTTTATTAATGAGGATATTGAAGAAGGCAAGGTGTCAGGGCCGATAATAACAAGATTTCCCCCTGAACCAAACGGATACCTTCACCTAGGTCACCTTAAAGCAATCTGGATTGACTTTTCTGCTGCTGAAAAATATGAAGGGCTATGCAATCTTCGCTATGATGACACAAACCCTGACAAAGAAGACGAAGAGTTTGCAAAGTCTCAGGTTTATGATATCAATTGGATGGGCTTTGAGATAACAGGTGGCATTTATTATGGATCTGATTATTTTGAGCAAACATATGAGTATGCGCAAAAGCTTATAAAAGACGGCTTGGCATTTGTGGATGAACTTTCACCAGAGGAGACGAGGGAATATAGAGGAACGCTTACAAAACCCGGAAAGAATTCTCCTTACAGAGATAGGCCGATTGAGGAATCACTCGATTTGTTTGAACGAATGAGAGCAGGCGAGTTTGAAGATGGAACTCTTACTCTGCGAGCAAAAATTGATATGCAAAGTCCCAACATCAATATGCGTGATCCGGTGATATATAGGATAAAACATGCAGAGCACTGGCGTGCAGGTGACAAGTGGTGCATCTATCCAATGTATGATTTTGCGCATCCGATTCAGGATGCCATAGAGGGGGTAACGCACTCTCTTTGCTCTCTTGAATATGAAGCACACAGGCCGCTTTATGACTGGGTGATTGAAAAGATTGGCTTTGAGCATAAGCCGCGCCAAATAGAATTTGCACGACTTAATATAACAGGCACAATAATGTCCAAGCGCTATCTTCGCCAGTTGGTGGAAGAAGGGCATGTTATTGGATGGGATGATCCGAGGATGCCGACTATATCAGGCATGCGCAGAAGAGGATTCCCGCCTGCTGCAATACGCGACTTTATTGGTCGGGCAGGAGTTGCAAAGGCAGACTCCGTGGTGGACTATAAACTGCTTGAACATTGTGTGCGAGAGGATTTAAACATCAATGCCAATCGCAGGATGGTGGTAATTGACCCTGTAAAAGTGGTGCTGACAAATTATCCTGAGGATAAAACAGAAATGCGCGACTCCGTGAACCACCCCATGTTTGAAGAAAAAGGCACACGCAAAATGCCGATTTCTCGTGAGATATTTATTGAACGCATGGATTACATGGAAAATGCAAACAGAAAGTATCACAGATTAAAACCTGAAGGCGAAGTGCGCCTTAAAGATGGTTATATTATAAAACATGAAGAGACTATAAAAGATGCTGATGGCAATGTAGTTGAAATCCATTGCACATACGATCCTGAAAGCTACACCGGAGGAGCTACATCTGGACGCAAGATAAAGGGCACAATTCACTGGGTGGATGCAAAAGACCATGTGAAAGCTGAAGTCCGCATGTTTGAAAATCTGATTTTAGATGATGCCGAAGGCGAAAGTTTTCTTGAAAAATTGAACCCTGAATCACTCACACTAATGGAAAATGCTGTTGCAGAAAAATCTCTTAGTGGAGCAAAAGAAGGCGAAACATTCCAGTTTATGCGCCAGGGATATTTCTGTGTGGATAAGGATTCCAACAGCGAGAAAATAGTATTTAACCGTGTGGTCGCATTGCGCGATTCGTTTTCAAGAACATTGGAGAAAAAATAAATGAGTAAAGTAAGAACAAGATTTGCGCCAAGTCCCACAGGATATATGCATGTAGGCGGCATCAGAACAGCTTTATATGCATATCTTATAGCCAAGAAAGATGGAGGAGATTTTCTTTTAAGAATAGAGGATACCGACCAAAAGCGTGAAGTGAAAGACGCTACACAAAAGCTGATGGACGCGCTTAAGCTGGCAGGAATCACTTGGGATGAAGGTCCTGATGTGGGTGGTGACTTTGGCCCTTATATACAAAGCAAGAGACTTGATTTGTATTTGCCATATGCAAAAAAACTTGTAGAAATGGGTAAAGCATATTACTGCTTTTGTTCAGCAGAACGCTTGAGTGGGTTAAGGAGCGATGCCGAGGCAAAAGGAGAAGTGTTTAAATATGACAAGCACTGCCTTAATTTATCAAAAGAAGAAGCTGAAGAAAAAGTAAAAAACGGCGAGGACTATGTTATAAGGCTTAATATACCTGAGGAAGGCAATGCTGGGTTTGATGACGTAATTTTCGGTCATATAGATGTGGATACCGCTGACTTGGATGATATCATACTCATAAAATCTGATGGCTTTCCAACATACAACTTTGCAAACGTAATTGATGACCATTTGATGGAGATTACTCATGTTGTTCGCGGAAGCGAGTTTTTGTCTTCTACGCCGAAATACACATTGCTTTATGAGGCGTTTGGATGGGAAGCGCCGAAATATATTCACCTGTCGCCTGTTATGGCAGATTCAACGCGAAAACTTTCAAAGCGGCATGGAGATGCGACGTTTGAAGATTTGCTTGAAGAGGGATATTTGGCGGAAGCAATTGTAAATTATATTGCGCTTCTTGGATGGTCTCCCGGAGATGATAAAGAAATATTTACAATAGAAGAGCTAAAAGAAGCATTCCACATAAAAGGATTATCCAAAAGCCCTGCGATATTTGACAAGCAGAAGCTTACATGGATGAACTCGGAATATATAAAAAATCTTAGCGTGGAAGAATTCCATGCCAAGATATTGCCGCTTATGAAGGAAGTGCTGGATACCGATAAATTTAACACGCTGTATCTTGCGGAGCTTTTGCAGAGCCGCTGCGAGGTGCTTCCTGATATAAAAGAAAAAATTGATTTTATTTCAGAGATGCCGGATTATTCTACGGAATTATATTTCCACAAGCGCATGAAAACCAATGCGGAGACTGCAAAGCCTGTGCTTCAAGACATGATAGAAGTGCTTTCTGCATTAGATGACTGGACAGTTGAAGGCATCCGCGAGGCTGTCATGGGATATGTAGCCCAGAAAGAGGTTAAAAACGGATATGTGCTGTGGCCTTTGCGCGTGGCAGTGTCGGGCAAGATGTCGACTCCCGGCGGAGCGTACGAGATAGCCTATCTTATAGGCAAAGAGGAAACGCTAAACAGACTTAAAAAATCGATTTCAATGCTGTGATATTTATCTGATAGCAAAGAAGCAATTTCTATTTTGTGTAGAATTTGCTTCTTTTTTGTATATAATTAGAATTGAAAGAGGTAATTTAGCGTATGGGATATATAGACTATAAATGTAAAAATTGCGGTGCAAACATAAACATTAATGATTCAAAAACAGCTTATTGTGAATTTTGTGGCAGTCAGGTTGTAAGAGAGGATAAAAGCGCCAGAGAATATTATGGAAATGCAATTGAGAAATTTTCTTCGGAAAGTGATGTGTTAAGGTTAGATGCAGTAACACATGCCCTTATATTTAACCCTGATAATGATGACTTGTTATTTATGAAAGCCATACTCTTAAAAGATGTTGAGATTTTGAGCTTTATAGTAAAAGATAAAATTACACAGAGGGTTAAACAGGCTTGTGAAGAAGAGTTTTTGAAGTGGAATGCTATAATAAACTACACAGTTCCTTTAGAAAAACTGAGAAAAACGCCACTTAGTGATTTTGACAGCGTTACCGTTATCGAAGATAATCGTGACGGTGAGTCTATATGTTTTGCTTTTGTTGATTATTTATATGATGCTCAAAAATCAACACAGTACAAAAAAACAATTGCGGATAAAAATCATCAAAGCAAAGTGAATGCTATAAAAAAATTAAATGCTATAAAAAATTATATGAGAAAAAATATCACATTAGGATACAGAATATTTACTTTGTTTGGTGTAATACTTTTTTCTTGTATAATCTTCGCTATGATAGGTTCTCTTGCTTCAACTCTTACGGTAATGTCTATTGGTATGCTAGGAATGTTTATTGGTATCGGGATAGTTAATAAAGGAAGAAAAGCTGAATATGACGAAATGATTCTATGGTAGCAATAATTATGATGTTGGGATGAGTTAAACATATGAAAAACAAAAACTTTTATCTTATAGATAAAAAATTCAAGCGCAATAAGAAAAAATATATCGTACAGTGCCTTATGGCAGCTGTAGCAATATCGGCGATTCTTATAGCATTAAACGCATTTTTCAATGCGGCGGTAATCGCAGCATTCGGGGCTACATGTTTTATCGTGTTTGCAATGCCTCACCAAAAAACCAGCAATCCACGAAGACTTATTGGTGGATACATTATTGGAATTGCAGTGGGTGTAGGAATGTACTGTCTTGAATCTGTGATTCCTTTTCATGATATAAGCTGGCTAATAAGTTTGTTTGGAGCAGTCACAGTAGCGTTATCAATATTTTTGATGACTATGACAAATACAGAGCATCCGCCTGCCGCAGGTGTTGCGCTGGGAATCGCTTTGGATGGGTTTGATCCGCTAGGCCTGTTGCTGATTTTTTCGGCGGTATTGATATTAGTTGCAGTTAAGTATCTGCTAAGGCGATGGATGATAAACTTATTTGAGTAATAAAAAAGCCGCATTTAGCGGTTTTTTTCAATTTAATGGAACTTTTTTTATTTTGTTGCGTCAAAACATTTGTAACACATAAAAGGAGATAATAATGAAAAAATATATGAAAATGATTATTGCGGCACTAGCGGCTGTTATGCTTTTTGCAGGCTGCGCACAACCTGCAGTACAAAACGATGAACAAGAGCCTCAAAACACTCAAACGGAGGGACCTGAAACAATTGATGAAGTAATGCTATCATTGGCTGATGCAGTGCCATCCAACCCCGAAAACGCGAGTGACATTCAGCTTGGATTTAATCTTGATTTGCTTAAAAAGTTAAGCGAAACAGGAAATAGTAATTTGTTTTACTCGTCAATGTCTATAAACTCAGCGCTTACTATGGCTTATTTTGGAGCAGAGGGTGATACGCAAAAAGAGATAGCGGATGTGCTTGGCTATGGCGACATGAGTGTGGAGGAAGTCGCGGCGTATCAGAAATATCTTCTGGAGTCTTATAAAGAGTCAGGGGACACTACATTCACTTCTGCAAATTCTTTATGGATTGATAATGAGATAATAGCAAAGCAAAGCTATATTAACACGATGCAGGATGTATTTGATTCGCTGGTTAAAAACCTCGACCTACAGGCGGCAGGTGCAGCGACTGAGCTTAACTCATGGATAGATGAATCGACAAATGGAATGATTAAAGAGCTGTTTGAAGAAGGCGATGATTCTTTGGCGAGAGCTAGAATGGTTCTCATGAATGCAATATATTTTAAAGGACAGTGGACAGCGCCGTTTGATCCGGAGCGAACACATGATGCACAATTTAACGGAGCAACTAAGACTTCTGATATGAAAATGATGTCTTCATCGGGAGATACTGTCATCGGCCACCAGGGGGAGGACTATACTTCGGTATTCCTGCCTTACGGAGATGACGAGCGCTTTGCGATGGTAGCCGTTCTTCCTGACGATATGGACGCGTTTGTCGGCGGTCTTACCGAAGAGTCATTGAGTGACATTCTTTCGACATTTGAAGAGCAAGAAGATTCGCTTTTGCAGATTCCCGTTTTTGAAATGGAAGAAAAGATAGAGATGGGCGACGTGCTTAAATCCCTTGGATTACAAAAAGCTTTCACGGACAGCGCGGAATTTAGCCTGATGTCGGATACTCCGCTTGCAATAGACGAGGTGCTGCACAAGGCGAAAATAAAAGTGGATGAGGAAGGAACAGAGGCTGCGGCTGTTACGGCAGTAGTAATGAAGGCAGCTGGAATAATGATGGATAGATTCGAATTTGTTGCTGATAAACCGTTCTTGATTTTTATAATGGATACTGAAAATGACTTAGTGTTGTTTACAGGCAAAGTTATGGATTTGGGATAATACATCTTCAATAACTAAGAGTTGTCTAATTGACAACTCTTTTTCTATATTATGGTATAATAAAACAAAAAATCGGAGATATTATGCCTTACCCCATGACACATTTGTTGATAGCTAAAAAAGTTTTTGAAAAAAGTGAAAAGGTGAAAGATAGAGGAAGCTTTATGCTTGGAGCGCTTGCGCCCGATTCGGTTCACATGAGAAAACAATATAATAGCGAAGTTAAAAAGAAAACTCATTTATGTGCTGGTGATGAGAAATGGGGACAAGTCACTAAAAATGATGAATGGCAGAAAAATATCATTTGTTTTTTGGAGGGGAACAGCAAGTCATCTAATATAGACTTTTATTTAGGATATGCCATCCATGTTCTTACTGATATGCTTTGGAATATTGAGTTTTGGAGCCCATTTAGATTTTATTGTATAGAAAATTATGGCGAATTTCGTGCTTGCGACGAAAAAAGATGGAGACAGGAATGCATTCTGCTAGACTATTTTTTATATAAAGAAAACGAAGATCACACAATTTGGAGCGATTTTGGAAATGGAAGCCTCGAAGATATTCCTGATATGATATATGAAGAAGATATTGTTCAGCTAAAAGATCAAATGATTAATAAACAATATAAAAACAAGGATTTTAATGACTGTTCAAAAAATAAGCTTATTCAACTTGATGCGAAACTGAAATTTATAGAAGAAAGCAATGCTTATATAAGGAATATTTTATCTGATAAAGTGTAGGATACATCAAAAGGTACAGAAAAAGAGAGTGTGGAAGAACACTCTCTTTTATTGGCGTTAAATCGCGGCGGCTATAGCTTCCATGCCTTCTTGTTCGGTATCTTTAAAGAAAATGAGACTACCATTATTGCATTCATAAATAAAGTCGCGCAGGCTTTTGCTGTCATACACGCTGAAGTCGCCTATGATGGACATTTTCATATTATAGTTTGAAAACTTCTGCAGTATTTCTCCTGCGATTTTAGTCTTAAGGTCAAAGAAAGATTCCGGCAAAAATTCTTTTTTTACGAT
Source organism: Christensenellaceae bacterium (assembly GCA_963676355.1). GTDB lineage: Bacteria > Bacillota > Clostridia > Christensenellales > UMGS416 > JAGLOK01. The sequence goes on along the minus strand of OY781093.1, from coordinate 3,460,516 downwards.
AAGTCCGACACACTCATTATAGTATGCGTTTGCCATCAAATCGGAAATATCACGGATTGAATCGATTTTTTCGTTCTGCTCGATTATTGCTATATTAATATCGCTATTCTTTTTAATTATCATTTTTTATTTTCTATCTTTGTGTGTGTATTTTTTCTTGCCGCTTGCAAAATCAGCTACGATGTGGTTTTGCCCACGGACAATGTATTTATATATTAACAGCCCTTCCATGCCCATTGGCCCACGGGCGTGTATCTTTCCTGTCGATATTCCAACCTCCGCACCCAAGCCATAGCGGAATCCATCGGCAAAGCGCGTTGATGCATTTACCATTACGCTTGCACTATCGACAAGCTTTATAAACTTATCGGCTTTTGAGTCATCGGTTGTGATGATACAATCCGTGTGACCTGAACCGTGTTGATTAATATGAGCGATTGCTTCATCAATGGACGATACGACTTTAACGGACATCATATAATCAAGATATTCCATGTCCCAGCTTGACTCATCGGCTGGATTCACATCAATTATCTTCTGTGTTTTTTCGCATCCGAAAAGTTTGACGCCGGCCGTGTCCATACCTGATTTTAGGGCAGGAAGAAACTCGTTTGCGATACTTTCGTCCACAAGCAATGTTTCTGCCGCGTTGCAAACCGCCACATATTGCGCCTTGCTGTCCACGCATATAGAGACAGCCGCCTTAATATCTTCATAGCTGTCGGCATATACATGGCATATTCCGTCGGCGTGTCCAAGCACGGGGATATCCGAATGGTTCATTATATATTTTACAAACTCATTTGAGCCGCGAGGAATTATGAGGTCAATATATTCATCCAAAGCAAGCATTGCGGAAACATCGTCGCGTGTTTCCATGAGAGCGAGCCATCCATCGGGAAGACCTTCATCAATAGAGGCTTCATTTATCGTATCAAAGAGCACTTTGTTTGTAAGCTTTGCTTCGCTTCCGCCTTTAAGCAATGTGCAGTTGCCGGACTTTAAACAAAGCGTGGATATCTGAACCAGCGCATCAGGACGGCTTTCAAAGATGATTCCCAGCACACCTATAGGGCAGGAAACACGTTTAAGGTCTAACCCTTCTGCAAGCTGTCTGTCCACCTGTACTTCATTTAGCGGATCGGGGAGAGCAATAAGTGCATTTATGCCTTCGATTACTGAATTAAGCTTTTTGTCATCAAACTTTAAGCGTTTTATAAGCGGAGCGGCGATGCCTTCTTTTTCGGAACGCTCGATATCCTGCTTATTTGCGCTAAATATTTCAGCCTTTTTTGCATCAAGTGCATCGGCAATTTTTTTAAGCGCCGTGTTGCGCACGGAAACATCCGTTGCTGCTAATATATTTGACATAAGTTTTGCTTTTTTTGCTTTTTCAATCATTTCGGACATAACGAAACTCCATTCTTTTCATATAGTATAGCAACTTTAATGAAAAATTCAATTAAAAGGCAATTATAATCATTTCATACCGAAGATATTTCCAGGAACAGGCCTATGTTTTCTGCTTCTGTCGTATTTTTCCCAGTGAATAGCTTCCTGTCTAAATTGCGTACGCGGTTCGTGTTTCTCGTTTGGATATCCGAAATAAACCAATCCCATAGGGAACACATTATCCGGTATATTAAGTATGGCACGGATTTTTTCCGGATCGGAGCCGCCTAACCATACAGAACCCAACCCGAGTGCCACCGCCGCAAGAAGCATATTTTCGATAGCCGCCGCGCAGTCCAGCTGCCAGCCTTCGCCTTCCCAAGGGATAAACTCTGTATAGCCGCACACTGCGATAATGAGAGGAGCGTTCCATTTGCCGTATTTTTCTATGCTGTCTTTAATGGCTTGAACAGTATGAGGTTCGGACACTACGACAAATTCCCAAGGCTGAATGTTGCACGCAGACGGTGCGGCCATGGCTGCCTGTAAAAGTTTTGTGATTTTTTCTTTTTCAACAGGTTTGTTTTCAATGAACTTTCTTGTGCTTCTTCTCTCGTAAATTGCTTTGAAAACTATTTCTTCATATTCTTTCATTTTATCACCTAAATATTCTTTTTTATATAATGTTAAATTATCTAAGCACAAATGGCAAATTGTTTATAAAGTGCTGTCTTGACTTGCATATTATGGATAAGCTATAATCAACCAAGATTAAACAAAAGGATATTTTATGACTGAATTGATTATCGCCTTTGGCGAAAGTGTGACCATTGGCGTGCAGAAGTTGCTTGTAGTAGCGGTTTCTATGCTTCCTATAATAGAACTTAAAGGAACGATACCGATTGCTATTGCATGGGGCATTCCGAAACTTACAAGCTTTATACTGGCTTATATTGGCTCGTGCCTTCCTGTTATACCGCTTTTATTTTTGCTGCGCCCGATAATTAAATGGATGTATTCTAAAAAAGCATTTAAAGGCTTTGCCAACTGGATAGAAAGCAGAAGCAAGAATAAAGGTCAGCTTATATATGATTATAGGTATATAGGACTGTTTTTATTTGTAGCCATACCACTTCCTACAACCGGTGTATGGACAGGTTCAATTGTTGCATCGCTTCTTGAGATGGATATTAAAAAGTGTATCCCTTTAATTTTTGCGGGAAACCTTGTTGCAGGCCTTATAGTCGTGCTTTTACATGATTTTATGTGGTACATTATTATCGGTGTTTTGGGGATAACTGCTATACTCTTTGTGATAAAGCAGCTCAAAAAAAAGTTGGCGAAAACACCTGCCGAGTGATATAATTAAACATACAATATAATAACCCTTATTATGAGCGGTGGAGGGAATAGGCCCGATGAAACCCGGCAACCCCCTCAGCGCTTCCGGAAGCGTCGTTATCCGGCTCTTAAAGGTTTTACGCATTTTGGTTACATATTATTTATATGAGCCCCGTGTGAAAAATCTTCATAGCCGTCTACCAACACTTCTGAAAGCGCTGATACAGGGAAGGTGCTAATTCCTACGGCAGAAGTGTCGAAAGATGAGGATAAGCGTTTACCTCATTTCCAAAAAGAATGAGGTTTTTTGTTTATTATCAAGTAATTGGGTTGTTAAATAAACAAATTGGGGGACAAAATGAAAGACACAAGATTATTTACATCAGAGTCAGTAACAGAGGGACATCCCGACAAGATGTGTGACCAGATATCCGATGCGGTGCTGGATGCAATATTTGCGGAAGATCCGCTTAGCCGTGTGGCTTGTGAGACGGCGACAAGCACAGGGCTTGTTGTGGTGATGGGGGAGATAAGCACAGATTGCTATGTTGATATACCCAAGATTGTGCGAGAGACTGTTATAGACATAGGCTATGACCGCGCAAAGTATGGATTTGACGGAAACACTTGCTCGGTTTTAACCAGCATTAATGAGCAGTCAAAAGATATTGCGATGGGCGTAGATAACGCTATTGAGACCAGAAGTGAAACAGAGAACGAGAATGATACGGGAGCTGGTGATCAGGGAATGATGTTTGGCTTTGCGTGCAAGGAAACGGATGCACTCATGCCTATGCCTATACACCTGGCGCATAAGATGTCTAAAAAACTGTCGGAAGTTCGTAAGCAGGACATTGTTGACTATTTGAGACCTGACGGAAAAACACAGGTCACAGTGCGCTATGAGGGCGATAAGCCTGTGGCGATTGACACAGTTGTGGTTGCAACTCAGCATCATCCTGATATTTCACATTCACAGATTGAAAGTGACATTATAGAATATGTCGTAAAACCTAGTTTACCCAAGGATTTGGACACAAGTGACATAAAATATCTAATAAACGCGACCGGAAGATTCGTAATCGGCGGACCTATGGGCGATGCGGGGCTTACGGGCAGAAAGATTATAGTTGACACCTATGGCGGATATTCACGTCACGGCGGTGGTGCATTTTCGGGTAAAGATCCCACAAAGGTTGACCGCTCTGCAGCTTATGCTGCGCGCTGGGTAGCAAAGCATGTGGTGGCATCCGGTGTTGCTGAAAAATGTGAGATAGAACTAGCATATGCTATTGGTGTTGCACACCCAGTGTCCATCATGGTTGAAACTTTTGGCACTGGAAAAGCGAGCGACAAGGAGATAATAACGGCAATAAATGACGTTTTTGACCTTCGTCCATCAAAAATTATAAGCGAACTTGAACTTCGCCGACCAATTTATAAACAAACAGCAAGCTACGGACACTTCGGGCGTGAGGACTTAAACCTGCCTTGGGAAGAACTAAACAAGCTTGAGGAATTTAAAAAAGCAATAAAGGCATAATGGAGAAATATTCGACTACAGTTGAAAATATAGTCTATAGAAATGAGGAAAACGGATATACGGTTTTCGACTTTGAAATAGACGGTGAAATGGCTACAGCTACAGGAACGCTCCCCCCCATAAGTGAGGGGGAGCGTATTGAAGTATGCGGTTTTTGGACGGATCATTCATCATATGGCAGACAGTTTTCTGTAAAAGAGATTAAAAAACTGGCTCTGGATTCAAAAATTGGGCTAATACGCTACTTGGCTTCTGGTGTTATCAAGGGAATAGGTCCGGTTACGGCGCGACATATTGTTGAAAAGTTTGGCATGGATTCACTGGATATTATTCGATATAATCCTGAAAAATTACGACAGGTGGAGGGCATTGGAGGATCAAAAGCCGAGGCCATTGCCAAGAACTATAATGATCTTTATGAAATTCAGGAGAAGATGAGCTATCTTTTAAAATACGACATATCAGTGAACTTAGCACATAAGATAGTAAAATTTTATAAAAATAAAACACAAGAAGTAGTCGAACAAAATCCGTATCTTCTTTCAAACGATATAGAAGGTGTGGGATTTTTAACCGCAGATAAAATAGCTCGCCAAGCAGGTATAACACACAATTCTGAAGAGCGAATAAAGGCAGGTGCAAAGCACGTGCTGGGTGAGGCGGCATCTCAAGATGGACACTGCTGTTTGCTTCTGGAATCTTTTTATGCTCGCTGTGTAAGTCTTCTTGAAGAAGATGAAGAGACAATAAGAAAAACTGTTTCAAAGATGGCGCTTTTGCGGGATGTAGTGGTTATTAAAAGGCAAGAGAATAAGTATATATATCTTCCCTCTTTTTATAAAGCGGAATGTGAGACGGCAAAAAGGCTTAAAGAGATAAAAGAAGCTAAAATAAAATTTTATGATTATGATATAGATGAAGCAGTTCAAAGAGCTGCAAGATTCAGTGGTATAGAGCTTACATCTGAACAAAAGGATGCTGTAGTTCAGTCGCTGACACACGGCGCTATAGTTATAACAGGTGGTCCCGGAACGGGAAAAACAACGGCAATAAATTGCATGATAAGTGCTATGGTGCACGCAGGAATTAAAGTTGCTTTGGCGGCGCCCACAGGCAGAGCAGCAAAGAGGATGAGTGAAACCACGGGGCAGGAAGCAAACACAATTCACAGACTGTTGGAATATGGATATAGTGGAGAAGGAGCACCTTTGTCTTTTGGCAGAAATGAAGAGAATCCTTTGAAGTATGGCGCAGTTATTGTGGACGAGATGTCTATGGTGGATATCTTTTTGATGCAGCATCTTTTGCGAGCTATAAAAAAGGGAACGAGGCTCATAATGGTTGGCGATGCTGACCAGCTTCCATCAGTTGGCCCGGGGAATGTATTGCATGACATCATATCATCGGGTGCAGTTAAAGTGTCGAGGCTTACAGAAATATTCAGACAGGCACAAAAAAGCCGGATAATAATGAATGCACACAGGATAAATCACGGCAAACCGCCTGAGATTGATAATAAATCAGACTTTTTATTTACAGCAAAAAACAATGCCGAAAGCGCACTCAAAACACTGATTGAAACTGCAGGAGAGCGGATACCGAATTATCTCGGAATCAAACCATTTGACATTCAGATATTATCGCCTGTTAAAAAAGGATTGCTAGGTGTAAACAATCTGAATGAAAAACTCCAAGAAGCATTTAATCCGCCTGATTTGGGTAAGCAAGAGATAAAGGCAAGCAATGCTTTATTCAGAGTGGGTGATAAAGTGATGCAGACAAAAAACAACTATACTCTTGAATGGAAAAAAGGTGCTCGTGGTTTTTCTGACACATATGGAGAGGGTGTTTTTAACGGCGATATCGGCTTTGTGGAACGTATTGATGAAGAAAATTCTCTGCTTACAGTTAAATTTGATGACGGTAAGGAGTGTGAATATACAAAGGAGATTTTGGGGGAGCTTATGCTTGCATATGCTGTAACCATACATAAAGCGCAGGGATGCGAATTTGATGTTGTGGTGCTTCCTATTTTGTCCATACCTCCTGTGTTTATTTCCAGAAACATTCTTTATACAGCGGTTACACGCGCAAAGAAGATGGTGCTTATAATAGGCGATAAAAATATGATGGACAGGATGTCTAAAAGCAAATCATCGGTTATAAGATATACAGGGCTTGCGCATGAGCTTAAATAAGAACAATATCACAATGAAATTTGTTTCCGGCATAAAATATATATTTGGCGCGATTTTTAGGTTGCTTTTTCCCGAAGAAAAAGAATGCATTGTGTGTAAAAGTGCAGGTGAGGTCATCTGCGACGAATGTTCTGCTAAGATTAAAAGGCATGAGGGAATATTGTGTCAAAAGTGCGGCAGAAGCATAGAGATAGAAGGATTGTGCGTGCAATGTGCAAAGAAGGAACGCCCGTATTATAGAGGAACAATTGCGCTTTTTTACGAAGGCGTGGCACTTCAGATGATGAAAGATTTCAAGTTTGAAAATATGCTTGGCTATTCTGAGTTTTTTGCTTCAGAGATATATGAGAAAGTAAAAAAATACACTGAAGAAATTGACGTGGTCACATCTGTTCCTTCGCACTTTTTAAAAGTTATAGGAAAAGGATACAATCCTCCTGCACTGATAGCCCGAAAAATCGCTGACTTTTCAGACAAAAGATATATGGGACAGATTATAAGGCGAGTTCGCTATACAAAATCCATGTCTTTGCTTAAAGGCATAGATAGGATGGCGCATGTGAAACAGAATTTCGCTGTTGGCAATAAAAATGTTAGAGATAAATGCATATTAATAGTGGATGATGTTTCAACGACGGGGGCTACTTTGCATATATGTTCTGAGCTCTTAATGAAAGCAGGAGCAAAAAAAGTATATGTAGCTGCTGCCTGCGGAGATAAAAGTAAAAATGTTTATAGAATAAAAAGCACAGCTGTTGTATAATTGATTTTCCCCGAGCTGTGGTTGAAAGTCGATGTCAGTCGCGGACAAAACGACCCACGTAAGTCGCTTCAAAAAAATTCAAATGGCGATGAGCATGGCGCGGTTTAGAGGTAAGTCCGTCCGCAGCATAGTGACTGCGAGAGAAGAGGCGTGAAGAGCATTGCTCTGAGCAATACTTCCAGACGGCGAGTGTGGGGTCAAAGACCAGGTCAGTCGGGGAATTATCCAAAATATTAACCTTAATAAACAGGCAAGATTTGAGTTTATCCACAAAATTGTCTGTTATCCACAGGGTTATCCACAGAAAGGTGAGAATTATGATTACTGCACTTATGCTGAATCCTTGCATTGACAGAACTGTTTTTATTGACGGATTCCTTTATGGTGAGATGAACAGAATAGTTGAGGTGGAAAACATCCCCTCGGGAAAAGGAGCCAATGTGGCTCTTGCGATAAACAAACTGGGAGGAGATTCTGCTCTTCTTATGTTTGGGGCAAAAGAAAATGATCCTGTAAAAGAACGACTTTCAAAGCATAATATTGGCTGTGAAGTACTTGGTGTATTTGATTCTATTAGGGTAAACACTAAACTTAACAACATGCAGGATAATGTTATAACAGAGATAAACGAAAAAGGTGCGCAGGTTACGCCGGATCAGATAGAGCAGATTATCAAAATGTCTGTTGATGCGGCTAAAAAAAGCGACTTTTTTGTGTTAACTGGATCTATGCCAAAAGGATGCGACAGCGCTCTTTATGGAGAGATTATGGCAAAGATAAAGCTAATAGCCCCTGAATGCAAGATTGTGCTTGACGCAGAGGGAGAAGCTTTTGAAAATGGGATTTTGCAAAAACCTTACGTTATTAAGCCTAATAAATATGAAATTGAAATGCATTGCAAAAAGAAGCTTTCCAGTATAGAAGATGTTGCTCGAGAGGGAATGAAACTCAATGAGAGTGGTATTGAATATGTGATTATATCAATGGGAGCAGAAGGCGCGATGATATCCTCAAAGGATGGTGCTATTTATGCTAAAACACCAAAGGTGGATGTAATAAACACTGTTGGAGCAGGCGATAGTCTGTTGTCATCTTCTCTTATTGCTATAGAAAACGGCGATAATGCAGAAAATATTTTAAAAAGGGCTGTGGCGGCAGGGTGTGCGGCGGTTTCGTGCACAAACAGTGAGCTTATAAATAAGGATATATACGAGAACCTTGTTGATAAAGTGGAGATTACAAAGGTTAACATCTGATATATGTGTAAAATTCAAAACTGCAAGTAACTATAAAATCTATCGTTAAATTATTTAACGGTAGATTTTTTATTTAATGTGATATCTTTGTATATTATTGGCATATAGTCTGTGGTATAATCTCAAACAGTGGAGGGAAACATGTCATTTCATATAATTCGTTGCTATATATTAATTGCTGGGTGTACGGCACTGGTGCTTATGTCGGCCGCTGTGATTCTTTTTGAAAACAGGTTTATTAAAATAAAAGCATTTTTAGAACAAAAAGAAAAAGTTTTTGTATGGATTGTCTTAGCCATTGGCTTTTCTGTTTATATGATTTCTATAATTGGATATATGGGAGTTGAAAAGTTTGTTAAAGACTTTGATGTTTTTCTGATGTGGTCAAAAATGTTGCTTGACGACGGACTTAAAGGATTTATGACAGAATATCCACCGATAGGGCTTTATATACTTGCAGCTATACAATGGTTCTTGCGCCTGTTTGGATTAGGCGACCACTATTTGGCCGCCCTGCTCACAATGAAGATGCCGTCAATTTTGGCATCGTTATGCATTTCATATATAGGATACAAATGGGCAAAAAAAGAAGGATGGGGTATCAACTCTTTATTTATTATGATAGCTATAGCGTTTAACCCAGCATTTATAATAAATGCTTCCATGTGGGGTCAGATGGATATGCTGATGATTTTAATTGCAGTTGTTTCGTTTTATTTTCTCAAGTTTGAAAAGTATGCTTTTGCTGTGATTATGTACACATTAGGTTGCTTAGTAAAACCACAGATGATATTTTTTGCACCGATATTCGGGATGTTTGCAATTTTGCCTATGTTTGATAAAGATAAAAGAAAAAAGCATATAAAAAAAATAATTCCGGCTGTCATAATTTCAGTAGGAGTGTTTTTTATAGCTGCTTTGCCGTTTAAAGAGAAGTTTACTGATTTATGGATTGTGGAATTCTTCACGCATATATCAAGCGAGCACCCTGTAAACACAGCTTCTGCGTTTAATTTGTTTGGCCTTCACGGAGGTAGTTTCAAGCCGTATACTAATAGCTTCTTGTTTGCTGATTACAAAACATGGGGATATATATTTATTGGGATTATTTGTGCGGCATGTGTATTTTTGGTTCTGAAAGACAAGAAGAGAAGGAATATCTTTCTGCTTTCGGCATTTTGCATGGCAGCGGTGTTTACTCTTGGAGTTTCCATGCATGAAAGATATGTATTGTCCGTTGCTGCGCTTATTGGCATTTCATATATTTTCACTAAGAATAAGCATGCTTTGATTGCTTATATTTTGTACTCTTTGCTTGGGGTAATAAATCAAAGTATAATCCTTTTTGATTTGTTCGGTGGAAAAGATATAACATTTAGATTGTTTTCGGGAGTAAGTGTCATCGTGTTTATATACTTTGCAGTTTATGTTATAGTGGATACGGTTTCAAATAAGAATGTGTTAAGGCAGGAATGAATGAAAGAAGAAATAAATAAAGCGTGTATTTTGGCAAAAGAGCTTGCAATTAAAGCCGGTGAAAAGATATTGGAAGTGTATTCTCAGGATTTTAAGGTGGAATACAAAGAGGATAATTCGCCCCTCACAATTGCAGATAAGATGTCAAATGATTTAATATGCGAAGGGTTAAAGGCTAATTTCCCTGAAATGGCTATCTTGGCTGAAGAGAGCGAAGATGATTATGCGAGGCTTGAAAATGATTGGTGTTTTTTGGTTGATCCGCTTGATGGGACGAAAGAGTTTGTCAAAAAAAATGGCGAGTTTACTGTAAACATTGCGTTGGCATATAAGGGGAAACCTGTGATGGGTGTTGTGTACGTTCCTGTTACCGGCAAACTTTATTGGGCTTCAAAAGACAGCGGTGCATATGTTCAGGACATAGATGGCATGCCGCAAAAAATCACAGCTTCAGATAAATTGGAAAGCCTTACATTGGCAGTCAGCAGATCTCATGTTACAAGTCGCGAGAAAGACTTGATTGAAAAATATGATGTGGATAGTGTCATAAAATGCGGAAGCGCTATAAAAGGGTGTTTAGTTGCAGAAGGGACTGTTGATATATATTATAGGTATGGTGGAAGCATGCAATGGGATTCTGCTGCAATGCAAGCTGTTGCCGAGGAGGCGGGCTGTATTTTCCGACAAATGGATGGCAGTGAGATGACATATAACAGGAAAGGTCTTGTAAATGATAAAGGATTTTTTATCGTAAACAGGAAAGAAAATATTTTTGAGGACATGTTAATTGGAAAAGAAAACTAAAATACAACCGAAATTTAAAGGAGATACAAAAAAGCTCTTTGAGCTTTTTTTAATAGTACTAAAGCTTGGGGCATTTACATTCGGAGGCGGATATGCAATGTTTCCGCTCATGGAGAGAGAATACGTTGAAAATCGCGGATGGTTTGATACGCAGGAAATGCTTGACATGCTGGCTGTCGCACAGTCGGTTCCGGGAATGATCAGTATAAACGCTTCAATACTTGTAGGCTATAAGTTATTTGGCTTAGTGGGCGCAACTGTTGCAGTGCTTGGTATGGCGCTGCCCTCATTTATTGTTTTAAGCATACTCTCATTTTTTTATGTTCAGTTCAGCAGTAATATTTATGTGGTTGCGGCTCTAAAAGGAATTCGCGTTGCAGTAATTGCTCTTTTGATACAAGCCGTAATAAAACTCGGAAAGCCTGGAGTAAAAGGGCTATTCGGATGGATTATGGCGACACTTGCTTTTTTTGCGGCGTTGATATTTTCCATACACCCGATAATAATTATTTTGGCGGGACTTTTTGTGGGAATAATATATGGTGAAATTAGAAACAGGAAAGAGGGTGGAAAATCATGATGCTTTTAAAGATGGTTTTCTCTTTCTTTAAGATAGGCCTATTTACAATTGGTGGGGGATATGCAATGATTCCGCTCATCAAAGAAGAGCTTGTAACAAACAATTGGATGACTACAGCTGAGATAACGGATGTTATAGCTATTGCAAAGATGACACCCGGCCCGTTTGCTGTAAATACTGCAACTTTTGCAGGGATGAAGATATACGGACTAAGTGGAGCCTTGATGTGCACTCTTGGTGTAATATTACCTTCTCTTATAATTACGACTATTGTTGCACGCTTTTTCTTTAGCTACAATAAGCACAGGGTAGTGCAAGGCGCGTTGTCTGGCATACGCCCTGTTGTAGTGGCGCTTATTGCATACGCTGTATGGAGTGTCATTGGAATCACACTTGTAGATGAACAGGCATTGGCACAGGGCTTTATGACAGCGCTAAAAAGCATAGAGCTACGCTCGATTGGTATACTCATTATTGCAATTATACTTTTATTTAAGGCAAAAGCGCATCCAATAGTGGTTATCGGTGCTTGTGGGGTAATATCCATTATAGTTTATATGCTACTGCCAAGTTTATTTCCGATGCTTTCCTAGACTATTTATAAAAAGGATTTAATAGAAAGAGAATATTGCAATTACATTGTTCGAAGAATAAAAACAGCAAAGATTATTCCTATCTTTGCTGTTTTACTATTTTAGACGAAATGGTTTCCCACTCCTCCATGAGCTTTTCGAGCTCTTGCTCGCATTGAGCGTATTGCTTGGAATATGTGGATATATCCACATCGTTTAGTTCTGCAACGTTGGCAAGCCTTTTTTCTGCTGTGGCTTTTTTTATTTCGCAATCAAATATTTTCTTTTCAACCGTCTCAAGCTTTGCCTTGAGTCTTTTTTCTTCGGACTTTTTTTCTTTTTCTTCGCGAAAGCGTCTGGAGCGTTCTGTTTTGCTCTCTGTTATGCTGTTTTCCTGGCTTGCTTTGAGCGAAAGGTGATATTGATATTCTTCCCAACTTCCATTAAATACGGAAATACCGTTGGAAGACATATCGAGTATTTTTGTAGCAATTGAATTAATAAAATATCTGTCATGACTTACAAAAAGAATAGTTCCCGGAAAATCATACAGCGCAGATTCAAGTACCATGCGGCTGTCCATGTCAAGATGATTTGTGGGTTCATCAAGAAGAAGAAAATTCGACTTTGAAAGCATCAGCTTAAGAAGAGAAAGCCGCCCGCGTTCACCGCCAGACAAAAGAGAAACCTGCTTTTCGATATCATCGCCTGTGAACAAAAACAATGCAAGCATATCACGCACCTGTTGAGCTGTAAGATCGTGAAAGGCATCCCATATTTCATCTTGAGCTGTGTTTGATTCAGTTAAGTTTTGTTGGTGCTGATCGTAATATCCCATCGTAATGCCTGTGCCGCGCAGCACTTCTCCGCTGTCTTGCATCAGGCTTCCTGCAATTATTTTAAGCAAAGTAGTTTTTCCTATACCGTTTGCACCCATAAGAGCAATTTTTTCGCCCGACCTTATGTGCAGATCAATATTTGAAAATATCTCTTTTTCACCGAATGACTTTTTTATTGAGTCCAGCATAATGACATCACTTCCGCTTCTGACATCTGTGTCAAAGCGGAATTTTATTATTTTTTCGTTAGAAGGCTTTTCGACTTTTTCAATCTTTGAGAGCTTTTTCTCCCAAGATTTTGCACTTTTCATTGCCTTTGCAGTTGCCCACGAGCGAAACCTACGAATAACGGCCTCATGCCTTTTTATTTCTGCTTGATTGGATTCGAAAAGCTTTCTTTGCTGTTCAAACCTAGATTCTTTTTCCAACATATAGTCGGAATAGTTACAGTTTGGATACTTGGTTAAAGTGCCCATGGAAAGTTCCATGATGTCTGTGCAGACGCTATCTAAAAAGTATCTGTCATGGGACACAAGTATAAGTGAAATGCCACAGTTGTTTAAGAAATTTTCAAGCCAAGATATGGCGTTAAGGTCCAAATGGTTTGTAGGCTCGTCCAAAAGCAATATATCGGGAGTGCGCAAAAGCGCCATTGCAAGCTGCACTCTAGCTCTTTGCCCGCCAGACAATGTATTTACAGAACGTTCGTACATTGATTTGTCTATGCCAAGTCCAGAAAGCACCGAGCGTGCCATACGCTCTGCGCTATAGCCACCCATTTCTTCAAACTTTTGAGTGAGGATATCATACCTGTTGGCAAGGGCCTCAAGGCTTTCGGGTGACTTCGCCATTTCTTTTTCTATTTCACGAAGTTTTTCCTCTGTTTCAAATACATCATTGTAAACCGACATCACATCTTGCCACACTGTAAGCGTTGAGGTGTAGTCAGAAAGCTGTGAAAGATAATTTATGGTATAATTATTATTAACGCTAAATGTACCCGACGTTTTTTCTAAGTTTCCACTTATAATTTTAAGAAGAGAAGTCTTGCCGCTTCCGTTTGAGCCGATAAAGCCAAGTCTTTGCCCTTTTTTCAACTCGAAAGATAAGTCGGAAAATATATCTGTTGCCCCAAATGAAAGAGACAGGTTTTTTGCTGATAAAACAATCATGTACGTTAGTATATAATACAATAAAGATAAAATCTATACCGTTTTGGTATACTTATTACTTGATTAGAGATTAAAGTTTGTGATAATATTAACATATATTTTTTAAGGAGGGCGTTATATGGATAAAATACCTGAAGCGGTAATGAGAAGACTGCCCAGATATTACAGGCATCTTACTGGTCTTGAAAATAACGGCATCACTAGAGTTTCTTCAAAACAACTGGGTGAAAGCCTTATCATGACGGCATCCCAAATACGCCACGACTTAAACTTTTTCGGCGGATTCGGGCAACAAGGATATGGATACAATGTATCTGAGCTTAAAGAAAAGCTTGTTCATATCTTGGGAATTGACATATCAAGAAAGCTTGTTATAGTCGGTGCGGGAAACATTGGCACGGCGCTTGCAAGGCATAGGGACTTTGAGAAGGAAGGCTATAAGATAGTGGGCCTTTTTGATAGCAACAAAGACCTTATTGGGCAGGAAATTACAGGCATCAAAATTTATGATATAGATGATTTAGCAGATTTTATAGAGAAAAATGGTGTTGATATTGTTGCGCTAACAGTTCCTGCAAAATATGCCCAGAAGATTGCGCACATAAGCCAGAAGGCAGGAGCTAAGGCGATATGGAATTTTGCGCCTGTTGATGTTTTGCTGGACGGTGTTGAAGTGGAAAATATCCATCTGACTGATTCGCTTATGACTTTATCATTTAGATTATCCGGCAAGCAGAACTGACCAAAGGATTAGAGCCTCATAAAATATTAAATAAAATTTACTTGAAAAATGTATCTTTGCACTTTAATATTATGTTAAGATTGTGTTAAGATAATTTTGTTGCGCAATTAAATTTTTTTGAAAGAGTCATATAATATTCCAGAAGTAATGGAATTTAAAACTAAGGAGACATTAATGGATAAAGATATCCAGAACGAAATAGATAAAATTGAAGGCATTGTAACTGATACTAATGATACTGATGCAGTCGAGGGCGAACAAACGCAGGAGAATAATTCCGACAGCCAAGAAGAACCAGTTGCTAAAGACACAGAGGCTGAAGATTCCTCAGAAAATGAAGAGCAGCAAATAATAGAAGAGGATGAAACTGACTCTGATGCAGAAACGGCGGATGATTCGCATGAAGGCGAAGATTCTTCTCGCATAAAGGTCTCAGTAAAAACAGCGATAGAGTCTGATGCTAAAACAGGGTTTAATCGTTTGTCAGCTCTAGAGGCGGCTGCCCTTAGAAGAAAAAGAGCCCAAAGGTTAAAACTTGCATTTGCTATTCCTGCAATCGTAATTATAATCGCAGGAATGGTCACTTTGTTTTTGCTTGTTCAAAGAAATAAAAGATATGATAATCTGCTGAATGTTGATTATTTTTACGAAGGTGTTTACGTGGAAGGAATCGCCTTGGGTGGATTGTCCCGTGAAGAGGCAAATGAGAAGATACAGACAGAATTGGATGAACGCATCTCAAATTTAAATATAGTTTTGCAATGGGATGACGAAAAAGTGATATTTGGCAGCGATGAGCTGGATATTTCAAATAATGCTGAAGAGATAGTTGAAAAGGCATGGAATGAAGGCAGAAGCGGCAAGGATAAACAAAGATATGATTATGTGATGAATCTTACTGACAACCCAGTTCGTTACAACATTGATATAGATGTTGATGCTTCTTATTTAGAGCCTAAAATAAAAGCTGTTGCACTTTTTAGGCAAAGAGAGCCGGGCGAAGCTTCTGTAAGATTTGATCCCGATCCTGAAAAAGATGGAACGGAATGGTTTGACTACACTGAGCCCGAAGCGGGCATAAAGACCGATCCGGATGCACTTTGGGATGCTGTTTTGCAGTCTGTTGAAAAAGCAGGCTCGGCGGAGGTTGAGATAGAAAAGTGGGAGATACCCCCCACAACTACACTTGAAGACCTTAAAAACATGACACAGCGCATTGTGCAGTTTAAATCGCACATGGCACGGAACTCAAACCGCGAGCATAATGTACGCCTTGCATGCTCTATGATAAACGGGACAGTGCTTATGCCCGGTGAGATATTCTCATTTAATGAGACTACTGGCAAAAGGACAAAAGCAGCGGGATTTAAAGAAGCGAATGTTATCGTCGGCGGAAATAGACTTGAGCCGGGTATCGCAGGAGGCGTTTGCCAAGTTTCAGGAACGTTGTTTAACGCAGTGGTTAGAGCGGATTTGGAGATAGTTGAAAGACAGCACCACTCTTTTGAGCTAAGCTATCTTACAAGAGGAAGGGATGCGACTGTAAATTATGGCACCGCTGACCTGAGATTTAAGAATACTTCTGACTATCCAGTGTATATATCCATGTATACCATAGGAAGAGAAGTCTACGCGGAGGTTTATGGCATGCCGCTTGACGATGGCATGACTATTGAACTTTACGTGAAAACAACAAGAACAGTGAATCCGGGCCCAACGATTTATGTAGCTGACTCTTCTGTTGTATATGGTCAGACAGATGTATACAGTGCACGCACTGGAATAAAGTGTACAACATATAAGGACTATTATGACGCTGATGGAAAGCTTGTGGACAGAGTGGAGCTGCACAGTGATTATTACAGGCCATTTGCAAAGGAAATTCATTATAATCCTGCGGCAGGAATCCCTGCATCTTAATGACTAAAAAATAGAAAATAGCAAAAAATAAGGCAGACCGTTTGTTAATGGTCTGCTTTTGTGCTAAGCTAAAAAAAGTTGAAATATTTTTCAAACACCTGCTATAATACAGCGCATGGTGTACCCTTAGGGGCAGGATATAGAAATTTTCGGAGGGAAGAATGGGAAAAACCCTTATAGTAGCAGAAAAACCGTCTGTAGGGCGGGACATAGCAAAAGTGCTTGAAGCCAAAACGCGGGGTAACCGCTGCTTGATGAATGACAAATACGTTATTTCTTGGGCGTTTGGTCATCTTGTCAGTTTGGCAAATCCAGAAGAGATAGATGACAAGTATAAAAAGTGGAGCATGGATCAATTGCCCATAATACCTGACGTGATGCAGCTAAAGCTTGGCGGGAACAAAGGCGCTGTGGCGCAATTTGAAGCCATAAAGCATTGGATGCTCTCTGACGAAGTGGATGATGTTATTTGCGCAACTGATGCTGGACGTGAAGGTGAGCTCATCTTCCGATGGATATATGAGTTTGCAGGATGCACAAAGCCTATCCGGCGTTTGTGGATATCCTCAATGACCGATGAAGCCATAAAAGATGGATTTAGCAATCTAAAACCAGGCAGAGAATATGAAACACTCTTTGAATCTGCAAGGGCGAGAGCTAGTGCGGACTGGATTGTTGGCATGAATGCTTCTCGTGCGTTTACGCTTACATATGAAAGACTGCTTTCTGTAGGCCGCGTGCAGTCACCCACACTTGCGATTTTGGTTAACCGTGAGAATGAGCGTTTAAACTTTGTTCCTGAGGAATATTATGAGCTTTGGGCTACATATCCAGGACTTAAGGGGTGCTGGTTTGATCCGAAAGCTAAGGAAAATATAACAAGAATACAAAATGAAGATTATGAGAAGTTTAAAAAACTTTCAGAAGAAATAGTCGGAAAGAATGCTGTAGTTTCCGACATCGAAAGAAACCGCGAAACAAGAAAACCACCGCAGTTATATGACCTTACATCATTGCAAAGAGATGCAAACTATAATTATGGTTGGTCTGCTGCACGTACTTTGCAGATGGCTCAAGCGCTGTATGAAAAGCGTAAGCTTATCACATATCCAAGAACCGACAGCAAATATTTAAGCGGTGACATGTATCCTCTTCTTAAATCTAGGCTGGGCAAGCTCAATATTGAGCCATATTCAGTATACGCGCAAGAAGCGATTGAATCTGAGCGCAACATTTTCGGACGCGTGATTAACGATGCCTTTGTGACAGACCATCACGCAATTATCCCAACTGGGAGAAAAGCTCCAAAAACTTTGGATGACAACGAAAGAAAACTCTATGACCTTATCGTTCGTAGGTTTATTTCTATCTTCCTTGAAGATCAAGAAACAGAGCGCGTAAGGGTTATAACAGACATAGACGGCGAAAAATTTGAATCAAGAGGCTCTGTTGTTATTGAGCCGGGCTGGTCGAAGGTATATGATGACATAAAGAAAAAGCGCAAAACAAACGGCGAGCAGAAGCTTCCTAATCTTGAAGTTGGCGATGAGCGTGTTGTTAAAAAGAGCGAGCTTAAAGCAAAGAAGACAAAACCGCCTGCAAGATATTCGGATGCGACTTTGCTTTCTGCCATGGAACATGCTGGACGCATGGTGGAAGATGATGAGCTTCGCGAGCAGATGAAAGAAAACGGATTGGGAACACCTGCTACGCGCGCTGCCATAATTGAGCGCTTGATTCAGGTGCGATATATAAGACGTATGGGAAAAACGCTTGCCCCAACTGAAAAAGGAATGGCTTTGGTTCATGTGCTTCCTGAAGAGCTGAAGCTGCCTGAAACAACAGGAAAGTGGGAAAAAGCTTTAGAAGATATCCGAGCCGGCGAGGAAAAAGCGGAAAACTTTATGGATGGCATAAAGAAGATGACCTGCGAGATAATAGAAAAATCTAAAGTAAAAAAAGAGGTTAATTTCCCCGAAGAGGCTGCAAGGCCTGATCCTGACAAACCCAGAGAAGTGCTGGGGATATGTCCTGCCTGCAAGGGAGACATTATGGAAAACACCAAAGCTTTCTATTGCTCAAACTGGCGCAGAACCAAATGCAAATTCAGCGTTTGGAAGCATGACAAAAAAAGTGACAGACCTGACATAACGGCAGACATGATGAAAAAATTTCTAAAGGAAAAGACTTTGGAGTTTGATGAAGGCGTTGCTAAAATAAACGAAAAATCACCATATTATGAGTGGAACTCTAAAGAAGAAACGGATAGTTAAAGTAAGATGAGGCTGGATAAGTATATTTCGATGTGTGATGTCATGATGCGATCTGAGGCGAAAAAGGCGATATTGTCATCACGGATTACAGTCAATGGTTTTTTGAGGAAAGACCCTGGTTTTCAGGTTACACCGGACACTGCATTTGTGGAACTGGATGGTGAGCCGCTTTTTTACAAACGCTTTGCCTATATAATGCTAAACAAGCCAAAAGGGTATGTCAGTGCAACCAAAGACAGCCGCGACCCAACTGTTATGGATCTGTTGGATGACTGGTGCATAAGGCGCGAGATGTTTCCTGTTGGAAGATTGGATAAGGATACAACCGGTCTTTTGCTGATAACCGATGATGGAGGGCTTGCCCACGATATGACATCTCCACGGCGTCATGTGGAAAAGATTTATCATGCTCAGATAGATGCGCCAATTGATAAAAGCGATATTAAAGCTTTTAAAGAAGGCATGAGGTTTAAAGAATTTATTTCAGAGCTTTCAAAGCTTGAGTATCTAAGGAAATTAGCGCCTGACAGATATTTGACACAAGTGACATTGACTGAAGGCAAATACCATCAGGTGAAAAGAATGTTTGCAGCTCGCGGTAAAAATGTACTGGAGCTTAAACGGATAACTTTTGGAAAGCTTATTTTGGATGAGGCTCTGCCTGAAGGAAGGTGGAGAGAACTTACAAAAAGTGAGCTTGATTCACTGAAGGTAAAAGATCCATTGTTGTAGATTTTGAAAAATAATTTATGATTAAATGGCACATATAAATTTGTAGGAGAAATTTTATGAAAAAAGTTTGGTTTGATAACAAGAAAACTTTTGAACAGCGTGCTCAGGCACTGGTGGACGAGATGACACTTGAAGAGAAAGTGTCTCAGCTAACATATCAATCCAAGGGAATTGATAGGCTTGGAATTCCTGACTACAACTGGTGGAATGAATGCTTGCACGGTGTTGCAAGGGCGGGAATTGCCACTGTATTTCCTCAATCTATTGGAATGGCGGCAAGCTTTAACAGCAATCTGATGGGAGAAGTGGCAGAAGCCATCTCCGATGAAGCTCGAGCAAAGCACCACGAAGCTAAAAGACAGGGAGACAATGGGATATATAAAGGTCTTACGTTTTGGTCTCCAAATATAAACATATTCCGCGACCCAAGATGGGGAAGAGGACACGAAACATATGGTGAAGATCCGTGTCTTACCTCAAAAATGGGAGTCGCATTTTGCAATGGTCTTCAGGGTGATGACGAAAAATATCTGAAAACTGTGGCAACGGTCAAGCACTTTGCCGTTCACTCCGGACCCGAGGCTGATAGACATAAATTCAATGCAGTTGCAAACATAAAAGACATGAAAGAAACTTATCTTGCAGCGTTTGAAACATGCGTAAAAGAGGCAAATGTTTATTCTGTTATGGGTGCATATAACAGAACAAACGGCGAAGCCTGCTGCGCAAGTGAAACGCTTTTGAAGAAAACCCTTAGAGAAGAATGGGGATTTGATGGTGTTGTTGTGAGCGATTGCGGTGCTATAAAGGATATATACCATGACCATCACCTAGTGGATACTCCAGCGGAGGCTGCAGCACTCGCCGTTAAAAATGGATGCGAGATAAACTGTGGATTTGTATATCCGCACTTGCTTGAAGCTGTGGAACAAGGTCATATCACAGAAGAAGAAATTGATATTGCAGTTTATAGAGCGATGCTTGCCAGAATGAAGCTTGGAATGTTTGATGATGATGAAGATGTGCCTTATGCTTCAATTCCCTATGAGGTGAATGATAGTGAGGAGCATCACGACCTATCAAAGCAGATGGCGCGCGAATCGCTTGTGTTGCTTAAAAATGATGGCATGCTTCCTTTAAGCAAAGAAAAAGTTGAAAGTATTGCGGTTATTGGACCTAATGCGGACAACAGGAGCGCACTTATCGGCAACTATTATGGATTGCCTTCAGAGCAGTATACAGTGCTAGATGGAATAAGAGAGATGTTTCCCGATGCGGAAGTTACATATGCTCCGGGGTGTTCTTTGAATGAAAATCCTGAAGGATTTTGGGGAGAAAAGGAAAACTGGGGTTTTGCTGAGGCAAAGGCTGCAGCAAATAAATCAGATGTTGTTGTATTGGTGCTTGGATTGACAGCTGAGCTTGAAGGTGAAGAATCGAGCATGACTGGCGAAGGTGGGGACAAAACTGACATCAAGATGGCAGGAGTACAGGAAAAGCTGATGATGGAAGTGACCTCGACAGGCAAACCAACTGTGCTTATAAACATGACAGGAAGCTGTGTTGATTTGAGACAGTCGTCAAAAGAGTGCAAGGCGATATTGCAGGCATGGTATCCGGGACAGTTTGGTGGCAAAGTGATTGCCGAGGCCTTGTGCGGTGTTTATTCACCATCTGGAAGACTGCCTGTTACTTTCTACAATGATGTTTCTGAATTACCCGACTTTGAAGATTACAACATGGATGGAAGAACATATAAATTCTTTGAAGGAACTCCGATGTATTCGTTCGGATATGGTCTGTCATATGGTGATGTTGAATATTATGATATGTTGTTGTCCAGTGGCAAGATTAAAACGGGTGAAGACATTGAAGTCAGCATAAAATGCATAAATCGCGGTAATATGGACGTAAAAGAAGCGGTTCAGATTTATATTAAAGATGAGGATGCTTCATCTCGCGTACCGAAATTTAAGCTGATTGATTTCACAAAAATAGATTTACCAGTGAATGAAGAAAGAACTGTTTCGTTCAAAATAAAATCTAAGGATATGGCTGTCATAAATGATGATGGCGAGTTTGTAATTGAGCCAGGTTCATTTACAGTGTGGGTTGGTGGTTCACAGCCCGACATGAGAAGCTCGTGCCTTATGGGAAGAGATCCACTCTCGGCAAAGTTTTTCGTAGAATAAACTCTATATTAATAGGCGATGATTTTTCCGAAGTGGGAAGAGTCATCGCCTTTTTTAAAAATCATATTCATAAAATAGCTTATTTACACATTATATCGTTTATTTTAACAATTGAGCCTGCTCCCATGGTAAGGATAATATCCCCTTTTTCTGCAATGGCTTTTGCTTGTGCAGCGGCTTCTTCAAAAGAAGGCTGATAACTTACGGATGCTACTTTACCACGTTTTTTTATCGCCGCGCAAAGATCACGTGAGTGTATATCACCAGGATCTTTTTCGCGAGCAGCATAGATGTCTACTAATATAATATGATCTGCTGAATCAAAGCTTTCAACAAACTCATTAAACAGTGTTTTTGTCCGTGTATAAGTGTGGGGCTGAAATACGCATATAACATCTTTTTCTGCGCGGACTTTTGCGCTTTTTAGATTTGTTGCAAGTTCAGTTGGGTGGTGGGCGTAATCATGGTAGACATTGACTCCGGATTTAATAGTTCCGACAAGTTCAAATCTACGTTTTGCCCCCGAATAATCTTTAACACTTTTAATTGAACATTCTATATCATTGCCGCAAACAACACTTGCAGCTATTGCCGCCATAGCGTTATAAATATGATGTTGCCCTGGGGCACTAAGAGATACTCTGCCCTTATTGTTGTTATTAACTATTAGGTCAAAATCACAGCAGCCATTAGAACGAATGATGATATTTTCAGGATGATAGTCGTTTGACTTATCAAGTCCGAAAGTTATCATTTTGCATTTTCTTGTTTTTGCCGCCTCCAGAGTGTTTTTGTCATCACCGTTAGCTATAAGTGAACCTTCCTTGGGGATTTTTTCTATATATTTGGTATATGAAGAAATAATATGTTCTAAGTCTTTGAAATAGTCTAAGTGATCACGGTCGATATTTAGTATTATTTCAACGTCGGGGTTTAGCGTTAGAAAGTTATCTTTATATTCACAAGCCTCTGCTACAAATATATCAGTTCCTCCAACATATGTAGCTCCCCCTAAAATATCAAGCTCTCCGCCACTGTGAACTGTTGGATTCATATTACATTTAATTAGAATGGTTGCAAGCATGGAAGTGCATGTTGTTTTTCCGTGCATACCAGAAACACCGACAGAAAGTTTGTGTTCGTCCATGATCTGGGAAAGCACTTCAGCGCGTTCCATCACCGGGATGTGTTCTTCTATGACGCCGATTAACTCTTCATTATCATCTGAAATAGCGGATGTTTTTACAACCAGCGCAGCACCTTTATGATTGCCGTACTTTTGCCCTATATATATTTTTGCGCCCATTTTTTCAAGCTTTTCTGTAAGACTTGAGCTTGCAGCATCGGAGCCTGAAACTTTATATCCTCGCCCAATCAATATCTCGGCGAGCCCGGACATAGATATTCCGCCTATTCCAATGAAGTGAACTTGTTTTCCTTTAAAATCATTTATATGCATTTTTAATCCTTTAAGATATTTTTTACTGAATGTTTTTATAGTATATCATAGATATAATAGCTATAAAATATCGCTTATGTAAATGAATTTGTTAACAAAGCATATTTATTTTGATATAATCGATATTAAAGATAAAAGATGCAGGTGAAAATATGGATTACAAAAAAAGATATAATGAATGGCTTAAAGATTCCGCTTTAAGCAGCGAAGACAAAATAGAACTTTTGTCGATAAAAGATGAAGATGAGATATTGGACAGATTCTATACCGGTCTTAAGTTTGGAACAGCAGGTATGCGCGGAGTAGTTGGAGTTGGTGAAAACCGAATGAACATCTACACTGTGGGAAGAGCAACTCAAGCTTTTGCAAAAACCATACTTGATATGGGCGATTGGGCAAAAGAAGCAGGAGTTGCCATAGGATATGATTGTCGCAACATGTCATATGAATTCGCACACAGAGCGGCGGCGGTTTTAAATCACTATGGTATAAAAGTTTTTATATATGATGGGCTAAGGCCGGTTCCCATGGTTTCTTTTGCTATAAGACAGATGGAATGTGCGGCAGGGCTTATGATAACTGCAAGCCACAATCCGCCTGAATATAACGGATACAAAGTGTATGGCAAAGACGGTGCGCAGCTGGAGCCGGAAAACGCAGAAAAAGTAATTGCTTATTTTGAATCGGATAACGACCTTTATGCTCCTGAAATGAAAAAGGAAGAAGCTCAAGAAAAAGGTTTGTACAATCTTATAGAAGAAAGCGTCGAGACAGAATACTATAAAAATGTACTCGGGCTTATAATACGCAAAGATATTTTTGAAAAAGTCGGGAACGATTTTTCAATTGTTTATACACCTATCCACGGCGCTGGAGCTATTCCTGTGGTAAAGGTTTTAGAGCAAGCTGGAGTAAAAGGATTAAGTTTGGTTGAAAGCCAGATGATGGCGGATAGCCAGTTTTCCACAGTTCGTTCACCAAACCCTGAAGAGACGGATGCTCTTGAGAGAGCTATTGAACTTGCAAAAGAGAAAGAGGCAGACCTTGTGATGGCGACTGATCCAGACTGTGACAGGCTGGGGGCGGCTATTCGAAAAAAGGACGGAAGCTTTTTAACGCTTACGGGCAATCAAATTGGCATGCTGCTTTTAAACTATACCTTGCAAGCAAAAAAAGAAAATGGCACATTGCCTGAAGATGCAGCTGTGATTTCAACTATAGTTACATCAAAAATGGTTGAGTCAGTCTGCGCAAGTTATGGCGCGGAATGCTTTTTGACGCTTACCGGATTTAAGTTTATATGCGGTATAATGGCTGAGCTTGAAGCTGAAGGCAAATATGAATATGTATTTGGGTTTGAAGAAAGCCATGGGTACTTACCCGGCACATTCGTGCGTGACAAAGATGGAGTGCAAGCCTGTCTTGTGATGGCGGAGATGGCCGCATGGTATAAAAAGCGAGGTGTAACGCCTTACGAAGGCCTCATGGAGCTTTATGAAGAGCACGGGTATTATGGGGAGAAGACTGTATCTCACAGGTTTGAAGGCAGCGAGGGACTTGCTGTGATGCAAAAGATAATGCAAAACCTGAGAGAAAATGCTCCAAAAGAAGTGGATGGAGCGAAAGTTTTGCGCATTCGTGATTATTTAAAATCGGAATCTGTTGATTTGACAACGGGAGAAAAGTCAGAGCTTAAGCTTCATAAAAGTGATGTTTTGTGCTTTGACTTGGATAACGACACATATTTTATTGCAAGACCTTCGGGCACTGAACCCAAAGTTAAGTTTTATTTTGGTTCAAAAAGAAGCAGTGAAGAACTTGCGAAAAAAGAAGTTGAAAAACTGAATAAAATTGTGGCAGAAACATTTATTAAGCCATTTAGCTGAAAAAATTTAAACTGAATGTTTTTGTAGTGATATACTAAAAACCCTCTAAATAAGGGGGTTTTTAAAAACGATAAAAGCAAATATCGCTATAATGTTTGCTTAAAAACAGATAATTAAAAAAAATACCGAAAAGTTATTGACTTACGAGGAATTCCTATGGTACAATAGCTTTCGCTCGCCAAAACGAGCTCGGGTCGCAAGACCTGATTCGCACCATGACAACCACAAAACGAACACTATGCAAATTAGAAATAATAGGTATGGTGAGGTTTAGAAACATGAACTTAAAAACCAAGAGATTTCTGAGAGCAGTTAGGATATCAAACTAAGAGTTTGATCCTGGCTCAGGACGAACGCTGGCGGCGTGTTTAACCCATGCAAGTTGAACGAGAAGATTTTAATAGAACCTTCGGGCGAAGTTAAAATCAGACAGTAGCGAACGGGTGAGTAACGCGTGAATAACCAACCCCCCACAGGGGGACAACAACTGGAAACGGTTGCTAATACCGCATGAGACCACAGTAACACATGTTACAGGGGTCAAAGCTTTAGCGGTGGGGGACGGATTCGCGTTCCATTAGCTAGTAGGTGAGGTAACGGCTCACCTAGGCAACGATGGATAGCCGAGCTGAGAGGCTGATCGGCCACACTGGAACTGAGACACGGTCCAGACTCCTACGGGAGGCAGCAGGGAAGAATATTGTACAATGGGGGAAACCCTGATACAGCAACGCCGCGTGAAGGAAGAAGGCCTTCGGGTTGTAAACTTCTGTGACAGAGGACGAAGAAGATGACGGTACTCTGAGAGGAAGCTCCGGCAAACTACGTGCCAGCAGCCGCGGTAATACGTAGGGGGCGAGCGTTGTCCGGAATCACTGGGCGTAAAGGGCGCGTAGGCGGCCGAATAAGTTGAATGTGAAATCCCAGGGCTCAACCCTGGACGTGCATTCAAAACTGTTTGGCTTGAGTATGGTAGAGGTAAGTGGAATTCCTAGTGTAGCGGTGGAATGCGTAGATATTAGGAGGAACACCAGTGGCGAAGGCGACTTACTGGGCCAAAACTGACGCTGAGGCGCGAAAGCGTGGGGAGCAAACAGGATTAGATACCCTGGTAGTCCACGCCGTAAACGATGAATACTAGGTGTAGGGGGTATCGACCCCCCCTGTGCCGCAGCTAACGCAATAAGTATTCCGCCTGGGGAGTACGACCGCAAGGTTGAAACTCAAAGGAATTGACGGGTCCCCGCACAAGCAGCGGAGCATGTGGTTTAATTCGAAGCAACGCGAAGAACCTTACCAGGACTTGACATCCACAGAATTCTCCGGAAAAGGAGAAGTGCCTTCGGGAGCTGTGAGACAGGTGGTGCATGGTTGTCGTCAGCTCGTGTCGTGAGATGTTGGGTTAAGTCCCGCAACGAGCGCAACCCTTATGTTTAGTTACCAGCACATTATGGTGGGGACTCTAGACAAACTGCCGGGGACAACTCGGAGGAAGGTGGGGACGACGTCAAATCATCATGCTCCTTATGTCCTGGGCTACACACGTGCTACAATGGCCATTACAAAGGGAAGCGACCTCGCAAGGGGGAGCGAAACCGAAAAAGGTGGTCTCAGTTCGGATTGAGGGCTGCAACCCGCCCTCATGAAGTTGGAGTTGCTAGTAATCGCGAATCAGCACGTCGCGGTGAATGCGTTCCCGGGGATTGTACACACCGCCCGTCACACCACGGAAGTTGGGGGCACCCGAAGCCAGTGAGCTAACCGCAAGGAGGCAGCTGTCTAAGGTGAAATCAATGACTGGGGTGAAGTCGTAACAAGGTAGCCGTATCGGAAGGTGCGGCTGGATCACCTCCTTTCTAAGGAGATCATGTAGATTTGGAATAAGAGTCTATGGATTTCTCTAGGTCGAACGATGGCAACATCGGAGATTTAAAAAAGACAGAACAGTCTAAAAAATCAAATTAAGTAAACAACTATCTTGGAAATCTAAAGTTTTGTGGTTGTCAAGGTGCGAAAATGCACTAATGACAAAATAAAGTAAATGCCCACGAAGTACACACCTGTGGAATAGAATTTGTGGGGGTGTAGCTCAGTTGGGAGAGCGCTTGCCTTGCACGCAGGAGGCCATCGGTTCGAGCCCGTTCACCTCCACCATAAAAACCTGATGTTTTTATGAAAAACTCGTAGCCCGAGTGTTTTGAAACAAAACACGCCGCGCGACAATAGTTTCGTAAGAAACTATGAAAGCGATGGGAAGATGGACTAATGCGAAGTCTCGAAACAGGGAAGCCGGTAAAAGAGTGTGCCTGAAAGAAATTGGGGGCTCATAGCTCAGCCGGTTAGAGCGCACGCCTGATAAGCGTGAGGTCGGTGGTTCGAGTCCACTTGAGCCCACCAAGATATTTCTAAAGAAATACTTTTAAAAAATTTTGTCTAATAAAATAGTTATTAAGTATCGAAAGATATTTGATATATAGTCTAGATTAGAGATAATTTAGACATTGTACTTTGAAAACTGCATAGAAATAAGAGAAATCAAACAAACTGCAAAGGTAATCAAAAGAAACACAAAATGCTAGAATAAGCAGAGTTTTAATTTAACGAACGAAAGATCGTAATCATATTAAAGATCAAGCTACAAAGAGCACAGGGAGGATGCCTTGGCACCAAGAGCCGATGAAGGACGCAGCGAACTGCGAAAAGCCACGGTTAGCCGTAAGCAGGCTATGACCCGTGGATATCCGAATGGGGAAACCCGGTATGCTGAAAGCATATCACCGCATGATGAATATATAGTCATGTCGGAGGGAACCCGGTGAACTGAAACATCTAAGTAACCGGAGGAAGAGAAAGTAATAACGATTCCTTGAGTAGCGGCGAGCGAAAGAGGAAGAGCCCAAACCAGTTGGATTCGTCTGACTGGGGTTTTGGACCGACATAATTGATTAAATCTTTAGCCGAATAGAGTTGGAAAGCTCACTCAAAGAGGGTAACAAGCCCGTAGGCGAAAAGGATTTATGAGAGGTTGGTATCCAGAGTACTGCCCAACACGTGTAATTGGGTAGGAATATGCGTAGACCATTACGTAAGGCTAAATACTACTTGGTGACCGATAGCGAACAAGTACCGTGAGGGAAAGGTGAAAAGTACCCCGGGAGGGGAGTGAAAAAGAACCTGAAACCCTGTGTTTACAAGCAGAGGGAGCGCGAGTAAAGCGCCACCTCGTACTTTTTGTAGAACGGACCGGCGAGTTATTGTATGTAGCAAGGTTAAGGTTTTAAGAACCGGAGCCGAAGCGAAAGCGAGTCTGAATAGGGCGCTAAGTTGCATGCAATAGACCCGAAACCGAGCGACCTATCCATGTCCAGGGTGAAGCGGTGGTAAGACACTGTGGAGGCCCGCACTCACGTCTGTAAAAAAGGCGGAGATGAGGTGTGGATAGCGGAGAAATTCCAAACGAGCTCGGAGATAGCTGGTTCTCCTCGAAATAGCTTTAGGGCTAGCCTCGATTGATGAGTACCGGAGGTAGAGCACTGAATTGACTAGGGGGCCTCAAAGCCTACCGAATCATATCAAACTCCGAATGCCGGATACTTTAAATCGGGAGTCAGACTGTGGGAGATAAGTTCCATAGTCGAAAGGGAAACAGCCCAGACCATCAGCTAAGGTCCCAAAGTGTATGCTAAGTGGCGAAGGATGTGAAGTTGCACAAACAACCAGGATGTTGGCTTAGAAGCAGCCATTCATTTAAAGAGTGCGTAATAGCTCACTGGTCGAGTGATTTTGCGCCGAAGATGTCCGGGGCTAAAGCATACCACCGAAGCTATGGATCCGAAAGGGTGGTAGAGGAGCATCGTATACGGGCAGAAGCGATATCGTAAGGCGTCGTGGACTGTATACGAGAGAGAATGCCGGTATGAGTAGCGAGAGGCAAGTGAGAATCTTGCCCGTCGAAAGCCTAAGGTTTCCTGGGGAAGGCTCGTCCTCCCAGGGTAAGTCGGGACCTAAGCCGAGAGCGTAAAGCTGTAGGCGATGGACAACTGGTGGAGATTCCAGTACCACCGACGCACATTTGACAGAAGCAGTGACACAGCAGGAAGAACGGACCGCGTTGTTGGTAGAATGCGGACAAGTACTAAGTGGTGTACGTAGTGAAGTACGCGTGCTTTAACCACAAGGTATTATGTGTATCGAAAATAAGTAGAGAAGCCGAATCTTTCACACTGGCGAGAAAAACTGCTATGGAGTGCGAAGGTGCCCGTACCGCAAACCGACACAGGTAGGCGAGGAGAGGATCCTAAGACGATCGGGAGAACCCTTGTTAAGGAACTCGGCAAAATGACCCCGTAACTTAGGGATAAGGGGAGCCCACTTAGGTGGGCCGCAGAGAATAGGCGCAAGCGACTGTTTATCAAAAACACAGGTCTGTGCGAAATCGTAAGATGACGTATACGGGCTGACGCCTGCCCGGTGCAGGAAGGTTAAGGCGAAGAGTTAGCCCTTGAGGCGAAGCTTAGACCCGAAGCCCCTGTAAACGGCGGCCGTAACTATAACGGTCCTAAGGTAGCGAAATTCCTTGTCGGATAAGTACCGACCCGCACGAATGGCGTAACGATTTGCGCGCTGTCTCAACAAGGGACCCGGCGAAATTGTAGCACCAGTGAAGATGCTGGTTACCCGCAGCTGGACGGAAAGACCCCGTAGAGCTTTACTGCAGCCTGATATTGAATTTCGGTAATGCATGTACAGGATAGGTGGGAGACTTAGATCCCGGGACGTCAGTCTCGGAGGAGTCATCCTTGGGATACCACCCTTGTATTACTGGAATTCTAACGATATGCCGTGATCCGGATATTGGACAGTGTCAGGTGGGCAGTTTGACTGGGGCGGTCGCCTCCAAAAGAGTAACGGAGGCGCCCAAAGGTTCCCTCAGAATGGTTGGAAATCATTCAAAGAGTGTAAAGGCAGAAGGGAGCTTGACTGCAAGACTTACAAGTCGAGCAGGGACGAAAGTCGGGCTTAGTGGTCAGGTGGTAGTGAATGGAAATGCCATCGCTTAACGGATAAAAGTTACCTCGGGGATAACAGGCTGATTCCTCCCAAGAGTTCACATCGACGGGGGAGTTTGGCACCTCGATGTCGGCTCGTCGCATCCTGGGGGTGGAGCATCTCCCAAGGGTTTGGCTGTTCGCCAATTAAAGCGGCACGCGAGCTGGGTTCAGAACGTCGTGAGACAGTTCGGTCCCTATCCACTGTGGGCGCAGGAAGTTTGAAGGGATCTGTCCCTAGTACGAGAGGACCGGGATGGACGCACCTCTGGTGAATCGGTTGTCGCGCCAGCGGCATAGCCGAGTAGCGAAGTGCGGAAGGGATAAGAGCTGAAAGCATCTAAGCTCGAAACCCACCTTAAGATAAGACTTCCCTTGAGACCCCTTGAAGACTACAAGGTTGATAGGTTGGAGGTGGAAGCGCAGTAATGTGTGAAGCTGACCAATACTAATAGGTCGAAGGCTTGATCAAAACAAGGTTACATACAGTTAACGAATACTCAAATTTCTATGTGGTTTTCAGAGTATAATACTCTAAAATTGAATATGTTAAAACCAAGCTATATGCTTGTTAAAATTTCCGGTGACTTACTTGTAAAAATGTAATGAATACGCAGTATTCATGGGTTTTTGCAAGGAGACCAAAAGCCGGATGGAAATGTTAAAGCTCGAACTATCAGTTCGTTCAATATTTCCGGTGACTATAGCGAGAAGGATCACCTGTTCTCATACCGAACACAGCAGTTAAGCTTCTCTGCGCTGATAATACTTGGAGGGAGACCTCCCGGGAACGTAAGTCGTCGCCGGTCTCTATGCTAAAGAACCTCATCTTTTGATGAGGTTCTTTGCTTTGTCTGAATTAAATAGTAATTTGAAGGTTTATTATATATGGACAGGCATTATTAATAAGGAATAAATAACTCGGGATAATTTAATATCCAGCGCCCTTCATAGCCGAAACAGCATTATCAGTATATCTTTTAAATAGTCCTTTTCTTTTTGGGCGAGGAATAATTCCAGATTCGGCACGCTCTTTTAGTATTCTGTTGACTTCATCTTCTGGTAACTCTTTGCCTGCAATTCCTACAAGGGATAATGAACGCTCGGGTATATTATATTCTATGATATCATCAGTTTCTATAAAGGCTAAAGGTCCGCCAACTGCAGCCTCAGGAGTGACGTGACCAATTGCAGCTCCACGTGTTCCACCAGAAAATCGACCATCGGTTACAAGCGAAACGCTGCCGTTTAATCTTTCATCACACACAATTGCTTCCGTAGTCATAAGCATTTCAGGCATACCACTGCCACGTGGTCCTTCGTATCGGATAACGATGATATCGCCCGGATCAATAGTGCCTTTAACAACTGCGTCATGGGCGTCTTCTTCGCTGTCAAATACTTTTGCAGGACCTTTATGAATACGCATGTTTTCAACACAAGCTGAGTACTTTATAACTGAGCCTTCGGGTGCTATGTTTCCCTTTAGTATAGCAATAGAGCCATTTTCCTTTACCTTGTCTATAGGAGTTATAACGTCATCTTTTGTTAGGTGATAATTATGAAGATAACCAAGATTACGATTGATACTGCCGCTTTTTTCAATTGCCTCTAAATTATCTCCAAGTGTTTCGCCAGTCACAGTCATTACATCAAGGTTAAGATATTCTTTAAGCATTATTTGTACAGCGGGAATGCCGCCAGCAAACCAGAATGTTTCGGTTAAATGCTGACCACTGGGGAAGATGTTGCCCACGTGTGGAATAATTCGGTTAATTTCATCAAAAAGGTCAGGATCAAGTTCGAATCCAAGCTCAAGTGCTATAGAGGGCAAATGAATGGTAGCATTCGTAGATCCACCAATTGCGCTGTGTATTACGATAGCATTTCTAAAAGCCTCAGGTGTCATGATATCGGCAGGTGTTATGCCTTTTTGTGCCAGTGACATTATCTGGCGGCCTGCTTTTCGCGAAAATCTCAGAATATCAGACATTGTTGCGGGCATAAGTGCAGTTCCGGGAAGTGCCATGCCAAGCGATTCGGCCATGCATTGCATAGTGCTTGCTGTGCCTAAAAAAGTGCAAGCCCCACAAGAAGGACAGCCAGTAAGTTTATAGTCCAAAACTTCTTGTTGTGAAATGTCCATATCTTTTTTTTGACGCAGCGAAATATCTCCGCCAAGCAAGGAAGTAGTCATATTAGGACCGGAACGCATACTGCCACCGGGGACAAATATTGTGGGGATATTAAGGCGTGCAGCTGCTTTAAGATGAGCAGGAATAGATTTATCGCAGGAAGACAATAAAATTATACCATCCCAAGGCGATACGGAGCCATGTACTTCTACCATATCGCATAATGCTTCTCTGGAGGCTAAAATATAGTTCATTCCATTATGGCCCTGGGCGCAGCCGTCGCAGATATCTGTGGAATGATATTGTGCAGGAAATCCACCGGATTCAAAAACACCGTATTTTGCTTGCTCTGCCAGTTCATTAAGATGAACACTGCCCGGATGGCTGTCGCCGAATACATCTTCAATAAGTATTTGAGGCTTTAGTATATCAGTCTCGTCCCAGCCGGTTCCTATCTGAAGGGCATCAAACTGTGCCCACAACATGCGTGCATTATGACTTTTTTGTTTATATTTCATTTAAAATACTCCTAAAATATGTTGGTTTGACTGTAGCATAGTAATAATATAACGTCAAGGTAGGAAAGTGATATTGCTACATAATAAATTGACACAGCTATTAGATACAAATATAATGAAAACAAAATGACAAGAGGAGTATATAATGAGCGACGATAAAGGTTATCAAAAGGATATTAATATAGAAATTAAAAGCCGTAAGGAGAAAGGTGTTATGTTTTCGCAAGCAATGAAAAACCACCAGCTTATGGGTTTATTTATACAAACACCACACGGTATAATAAGTGAATTTGCGGCATCTCTGGGCTTTGATTTTATAATACTGGATGGAGAGCACTCTGTTTATCAAATAGACCAACTGCACTCTATGGTAAGAAGCAATCGAAATACAAATACTTATACGATGGTGCGTGTGCCTACTCTAAGTTATGAATATATCTCACGCTATTTAGATATGGGAGCTGATAGTATTTTGATTCCACAGGCGCAGTCTGTCGCAGATGTAGAAAAGCTAAAAGAATTTGTCATGTATCCGCCTGATGGTAAAAGAGGTATAGGTCCAGTAGCAATGGTAGACTACGGACTTTCAATAGGCAGCTTTAAAGATGATAAGTATAAATCGACAAATATAGCATTGCAAATTGAAACAAAAGGCGCATATGATGACTTGGATAAGATTTTAGAGTACGATTTTATTGATTCGATTTTCATTGGGCCAGTAGATTTATCTATGAGTTTGGGTGTTTTCATGGAGTTTGACAATCCAATTTTAATTGATGCTATAGAAACAATAATAACTAAAACTAAAAAAGCTGGCAAATCAGTGGGCATCTATGGCAGCACGCCAGATAGCGCAAGCAGATGGCTTGAAAAAGGTGCAAACTATGTAGCTATCGGAACAGAGCTTAGTTTAATGGCTGACGGATTAAAATTATTTTTAGATGAAATGAAATCGTAGGTTTTGTTAAAATATAAAAATGAAGCCACACAAAATAATACACTCCAAAAGAAAAACCATCGCTTTGCAAATAAATGAAAATGCTGAGCTTATTGTTCGTGCACCACGTTATGTTTCTAAAAGACGTATAAATCAGTTTATTCAAAACAAGATGGATTGGATTGAAAAAACAATTGAAAAAGCTGAAAAAAGAAAAAAAGCAATACATTCAAACAATGAGTTTAAAGATGGAAAATTAATTTGGTTTCTTGGAAAAAACTATAGCCTATTAATCCAAAAAAGCATGTGCAAGATAAATATTAGTGGAGAGCATCTTCTATTCCCTGAATCAGGGCTTAAATCGCCAAAAGAATTATTAACCAGTTGGTATAAGGTACAGGCGAAAAGTGTGATAGCTCCAAGATGTATGAACTATGCTGAAAAATTAAATTTGAAAGTAAACAAAGTTGGAATTACGTCAGCGCAAAAGAGATGGGGTTCATGCAATTCAAAAGGTAATATTAATTTTTCCTACAGACTTATTATGGCACCACCTGAAGTGATAGACTATGTTATTGTGCACGAACTTATGCACTTAAAGGAAATGAATCACTCATCAAGATTCTGGACTAAAGTTGAGCAAATTATTCCGGACTATAAGCAAAAAAGAAAATGGCTTAAAGAAAATCACTATAAATTTATAATATAAAAGCTCTGTGGTATTTGCCACAGAGCTTTTAAAAGTCCATATTATTTTTCAGTGTAATCTTTATCTACAACTCGAAATGAAGTATATCCTCCGGCAAAGTTATAAACCTTGTCAAAGCCTGCCTGCATAAGTATTCGTGATGCGATATATGCTCGAACTCCCACGGCGCAGTATACGACCACAGGATTGCCTTTAGGCACTTCGCTTAATCTTTCCCTCAAATCATCCACAGGTATGTTTAGATGTCCTTGTACAGCTCCATATGCTATTTCCGCTGGTGTGCGTACATCAAGTATTGTAACTTCATCCTTTATTTCTTGGAACTGAGCGTAAGTTATGTTGTCCACTTTTCCTGAAAGAATGTTTTCGGCAGTAAAGCCCAGCATATTTACAGGATCTTTTCCCGAAGAATAAGGTGGCGCGTAGCAAAGCTCCAGCTCTTCCAAATCATATATTGTAGCTCCAAGCCTTAAAGCTGTTGCAATAACATCGATGCGTTTTTCAACACCATCATAACCCACAGCCTGTGCACCAAATATTTTACCGTCATTTCCAAAAACCATTTTAAGAGATAGAGTTTTCGCTCCGGGATAGTAGCTGGCATGACTGTTCGGGTGAATAATTGTTACACGATAATCTTTTCCAATTTTTTTACCGGAAGCAATAAGCTGTTTCTCGTTAAGGCCGGTGTTTGCTGCAGTCATATCAAATACTTTTGCAACACTTGAACCCTGAGTTCCGTTATACTTACGGTTAAGCCCTGCAATGTTATCGGCAGCCATTCGTCCCATTTTGTTGGCGGGGCCTGCAAGAGGTATCATTGTCTTTTCTCCGTTTACAAACTGAGTGACTTCCACCATGTCGCCAATTGCATAAATGTTTTCATCCTCTGTTCTAAGAGAATCGTTTATTATGGCACCGCCTCTTTTGTTAACAGGAAGATTGCATCCTTTAAGAAGCTCAGTGTTTGGGCGCACACCTATTGCAAGTGCTATAAAATCGGTGCTAATTTCTTTGCCGGAAGTTGTTTTTACCACGAGGTTTTCATCAGTTTTGATGAATTCCGAAACACCATCTCCCAAAACAAGTTTCACACCTTTTTTCTTCATATGTTTGTGAAGAATCTGTGCTATATCAAAGTCCAGCGGTGCCATTACTTGATTAAGCATTTCAACCAAGGTAACTTTTATTCCGCGGTCAACAAGGTTTTCTGCCATTTCGATGCCAATGAAACCACCACCTACGACAACGGCCTCTTTAGCTTTCTTCTCATCAAGATATGCGATTATTTTATCCATGTCTGGAATGTTCCAAAGCGAAAAGATGCCTTCACTATTAATGCCGGGTATAGGTGGCTTAAGCGAAGAAGAGCCTGTTGATAAAACCAGTTCATCGTAGCTTTCCCAATATTTCTTATCGCTATTCTTGCTATACACCTCTATTTTTTTGTTGTCTCTGTCAATTGAGACTACTTCGCTGTTTATGCGCACATCCACATTAAATCTGTCATAAAAATCTTCGGGAGTCTGCAATAGAAGTTCATCCCTGTCCTCGATAACGCCTCCAACGTGGTATGGAAGCCCACAGTTTGCAAAAGAGATATATTCGCCTCTTTCAAACATTATTATTTCTGCGCTTTCATCCAGCCTTCTGAGTCTTGCGGCGCAGCTCGCGCCGCCTGCGACCCCGCCTACTATCAATACTTTCCTTTTCATAATTAATAAAGCCCTTCCTTAAGTAATTTATCTAAAAACTTAGCAATCTTTTGGTTGGCAAGTTTATATTCTACATATTTTCCATGATGCTCGGATACGATAAGTTTTGCTCGTCTTAGGATTGAAAGCTGCTGAGACAAAGTAGACTGCGGAACAGAAAGACAGGATGTCATTTCGCTGACTCTGACACTTTCTTGGTCACTCAGCCCTTTTAAAATGCAAAGGCGCATAGGGTGAGCCATTGCCTTAATAATCTCTGCCGCTGGTTCATATTGTTTGTAGCTAGAGTCCATTATGTATCCTTTCGTTATTTCGTCATATCGTAATATT
Source organism: Christensenellaceae bacterium (assembly GCA_963676355.1). Lineage (GTDB taxonomy): Bacteria > Bacillota > Clostridia > Christensenellales > UMGS416 > JAGLOK01. The sequence goes on along the minus strand of OY781093.1, from coordinate 3,423,984 downwards.
ACGATATGACGAAATAAATGTCAATAGTTTTTCTGAAATTCATCATTAAAATATTATAGATGTATTATTATATTAGTATTGACAATAGTGTGCTACATACAGTATAATGCAATTGAAGGGAGGCGCTTATGGGAATAGATCAAAAAAAAGCAGAAGGATTGATACAGGAACTGCGACGTGGAACTCTGGTTATAAGCGTTCTCAGTCAGCTTAAAGAAGCGCAATATGGATATTCTTTAGTGCAAAGGTTGGCAGAGAAAGGATTGGATATAGAGCAAAATACGCTTTATCCGCTTCTTAGGCGTTTGGAAAAGCAAGGGCTTTTGGACAGCGATTGGGAAGTGACTGGAACAAGGCCGAGAAGATATTATAGATTAAGCGAAGATGGAAAAGAAATGCTCACATATCTTAAAAACGAATGGAATAGAATATCAGAAGTTGTAGCAAAACTTCTTGAAGATTAAGGAAGGTGGATATATGGAACTTATAGAAAGATATTTATATGCAGTAGGAAAAAAACTACCGCTCAAGCAAAAGGATGATATTTTAAAAGAGCTTCGCTCGATTATAATGGATAATCTTGACGATTTAACAAATGGAAATGAGCCTTCCGAAGAGGACGTTACAAAAGTCTTGAAAGATAGGGGTTCTCCCAATGAAGTTGCGAAAAGTTATAGAACAGGTCCTTCATGGATTGTGGGACCAAAGTATTATGACTTATATATGCTTATACTTAAGATTTTGCTCGCAGTAACCGCTGGTGGATACCTTCTTTCATTGATTATTTCCGCATTTAGCATGTCTGGCGGATACATCAACATAATTGTAAAAATATTTGTTGAATTTTTCGGAATTATTCCGGGGCTTCTAACTACAGTGGGCACTGTGACGTTAATATTTTTCATAATTGAAAGAGCAGTCAAAGAACCTATTGATATAGATCTCGGTGAAGGCGAAAAGTGGAGTCCCTCAAAGCTTGAGCCAATTCCTAAAAAAGAAGAAGTTATAAAGCCAATAGAGCCTATATTGGGAATAGTGTTTTCGGTGTTTGTTCTTCTATTAATAAATGCTTATAGAGCAAAGCTTGGAATTTACTATCTGCCACATGGAGGTGGAGACTGGGCAAGCGGAGAATGGGCGATGATTGATATACTTAACGCTAAAGCGATGGACTTGTATGTGCCTATTTGGTCAGCGATTCTTGCTCTAAATATCGGGCTTTATGGATGGCAGATAGGAACAGGAAAGCGTAATATTTCAATTATGATATTTGAGCTTTTCATTTCGGCTTTAAATATAGGTGTATTGTTTTACATTGCAAATGGTCCTATTCTTTTTAAAACTACGGGACTTGTGGGAGAATTTGAAAGCTGGAAAATATTTTTTAACTATCTGATAAATAATCAACACACTATTTTTACGGTGCTTGCCGTAATATCGATAATAGGTTTCGTTGTAAATCTTATCAAATTGATTATAAAATATGTAAAATCTGCTTAAGCAGAAATGAAAAAGGGAGAGCAAATGCTCTCCCTTTTTATATATTGATTAGTCGAAGAACACAGGTTTTCCGCCATTTTCATTAGACTCATATATAGCTGCCAATATTTCAGTTACTTTTAATGCCTGTTCAGGCGTCACGACGAGATCGTCACCGTTTATAACTGCATTATAGAATATTCGTGCTTCCACATCGGCTGGTTTTGCGCTTGCTCCATCATAAAAGTCCACGCCTCCAGAACCAAGTCCGGGAGTGGTGATATATGTTTCACCGAATTTTTCTCCGTTGATGCGCAACCCATCAAGCATGTCAGCGCCTGCTTTGTCTCCGCAGAGTATGCAGTTTGCTTCAACAGGATTTAATATGTTTAATGCCCATGAGCTTTTTAGCACCACAGTTGCGCCGTTTTTAAAGCGGATAAATCCGAATGCAGAATCTTCCACAGTAAATTCCTTCGGATCCCACGATCCAAAAGCGTTTGCGCTATTTTCGTTATCTGCCAGCTTACGATATACACTTCCCACAACCATCTGAGGCTCATAGTTGTCCATCAGCCACATCGTAAGGTCAAGTGCATGTGTTCCTATATCAATAAGCGGTCCACCGCCTTGTGCCTCGGCATCCAAGAACACGCCCCATGTAGGAACAGCCCTGCGTCGAATCGCCAGTGCTTCTGCGTAATATATTTCGCCAAGCTCTCCTGATTTACACATCTTTTTAAGATAGCGTGCTTCGGGCGAATATCTATTCTGATAGCCTATTGATAAAATTTTGCCTGTCTTTTTAGCCGCCGCAAGCATGTTTTTTGCGCCATCGATATCCTCTGCCATTGGTTTTTCGCACATAACATGAAGCCCGCTTTCAAGAGCTGCAACAGTTATAGGACTGTGGCTTGAGTTAGGTGTTAGAACATGAACGACTTCCATACCAAGACTTTTGTCGACCAACATTTCTTTATAGTCGGTAAACACTTTGGCATCTTCTGTGCCATATTCCTTAGCGGCTTTCACTGCGCGATCTTTGATTATGTCGCAAAAAGCAACAATTTTCACATTTCCCAATGTTTTGATGGCAGGAAGATGTTTTCCGTTTGCGATTCCACCGCAGCCTATTATTCCAACGTTTATCTCTCTCATTTTACTCCTCCGATTATAAATTCAATTTAATTGCTTCATTAAGGCGTGCACTTTCAAATACAGCTTCAATCAAAAGCATTGTTCTTCTCACGGTTTCCGTGGTTACATAAAGGTCTTCTTTGTCGTTAAGTACATTTACTAGATTACCATAAAGATTTGGCCACGGTTTATTTATTTTAGGAAGCTCTTTTTCCATAAAGCATTCCTCAGGCTGAGGGGCCATTGTTCTTGTGGGTCCTGCAGGAGTGTCTATAATCACTTTGCCCATTTCATCGATTCTGTGCTTTAATACTTTTATCTTGCCGATTTCGCCTGAAAAATCATCAATCGAGGCTGTGCCTAAATTACCATAGACTAAAAATCTTGGCTGAGGAACAAGGCCAAATGTACCCACTTGAACATGGGCTGAAAGCCCGTCTTCAAATTTTATCTCAACTTTGAATAGATCATCAACATCCTTATTTATTAAGCTAAAAAGCTGTGCGTAAACCGACACTATTTTTTTGTCAGGATACATGAATGTGAAGTGATCCATAAGATGCACACCCCAATCATACACCATCCCTCCGCCTGCTTCAGGTTTTGTGCGCCAACCGTATATTTTTCCATTGTTTCCATGCACTCTTGATTCTATGGAATACACATTTCCAACTAATTTTTGCTCAACCAGCTCGCGCATCACTCGGTAGTCCGTATCCCAACGCCTGTTTTGGTGAACTGTGAATATCATTCCCGTTTCGTTTGCAACTTCTATTATTTCATCCAGTTCATTGACGCTTAAAGTAACTGGTTTTTCGCACATCACATGTTTACCGGCACGCATAGCTTTGATTGAAAGTTCTTTATGCGAATCATTGGACGTTGCAACAAGCACGAAGTTAATTTCTTTATCGTTTAAAAATTCATCTAGATTGCTGTAAGCTTTTATGCCGTTTTCTCTGGCCTCTTCAATACGCTGATTATCAATGTCATGAATGGCGATAAGTTCAACGCCGTCGATTTGCGGTGCGTTTTTAGCATGCCAGTTGCCCATGCCTCCATAGCCTAGTATTCCAAGTTGAAGTTTCATTTATTTGAGTTCCTTTATTGTAAAATCATTTTTTTAAGTTCATCGCAGTTTTGTTTTATGCTTTCTACGATCGGTATATCAAAGCCTTCTTGTTCGACTATCAGCCATTCTATGCCGAGGTTTTTACACTTTTTTATGATCGGGTTATAATCCACAATACCTTTGTGTATCTCTGTTGCTTCATGAGAACCAACTTTTTTAAACTGCTTCACGTGTATGTTTAATATAAGCTCTTTGTATTTTTCCAAAAAAGACTCCACATCAATACCTGAAAATGCGACCCAGCCCAAGTCTGGCTGAAGCTTAACGTATTTTGGATCAATATTTTGGGCTAAAACTTGATATCCTGTTACAGTATGAAATTTTTCGAATTCAAAGTCATGGTTGTGATATGCAAATGTAAAGCCTTCATCATAAAATTTTCTGCCAATATCATTGAACATCTTTGCCGTGGTTTCCCAATCATTTGCGCTTTTGCGATATTTTTCTGCAATAAATGGTACTATTATATTGTAGTTGTTAATTGTTTTATTATAGGATATGACCTCATCGAAGTTTCTTTCAATAATGTCGAGTGCCGTGTGGCTTCCGCAAGCTGAAAGGCCATTTTCGTTAAGAATATCCATCATTTGCTCCGCTTTTATATCATAAAAGCCTGCAAACTCGACTCCCTCGTATCCAGAAAGGCAAGTTTGCTTTAGTGCATTTGACACATTGTCTTCCATCATTTCTCTTATAGAATAAAGCTGAAGTGCAGTTTTTGACATTTTGAATCTCCTATGTATATCTGTTTTAATCTGTTATTGGATGAGCTAATATAGTGTGCTACAATATAACTAATTTACAATATCATAAAATAATATAATACAAGAATTTGTTATATAAATATCAATTATTTACGAACGGATTTGTTGATGGAGAAGCTATGGAAACTCGTTATGAGGATATCGCAGCAGAGCAGAAGCTAGAAAACAGCTACAGATGCTTTATACAGCGAATGGATAAAAGCAGACTTATTGCAAGCTCGCACATGCATAATTACATTGAGCTTATTTTCATACTAAAAGGAACTGTGCGAATATTTTTAGATGGTAAACTCTTTAACGTAAAAAAAGATGACCTTATAATAATTAACTCAAGAGAGGCTCACTATATAGAGTCGGATGATTATGAAACTGAATATATAGTTATCCAGTTTGATCCGAAGATGCTTCAGATGAGTTCCACAGTTTTTACGCTAAAATATATTCTTCCGTTCTCAGGGGCTGACAAAAAGTATCCTCGGCTGTTTAATGATGAAACAAAAATTCAGGACATAAAAAGCAGGGTAACGAAAATATATGAAGAGGATAAAGAGCGCAAATATGCTTATGAGCTTGCGGTGCAGGGCAATATCATTATGCTGTTTTTGGACATAGTAAGAGCGTGGCATGATTATGGTATTGACATTAAAAGTGATATTGTTATAAAGGAAAAAGATGTTGAATGGCTTAATAAAGCGACATCCTTTATAGCCGAAAATTATAATCAGGATATATCCGCAAGAGATGTGTCAAAGGTATGTCTTATGAGCTATAATTACTTTACAACGCGTTTTAAACAACTCCTTGGGCGTTCCTATTCAAGCTATCTAAGCACAGTTAGGCTGCAACATGCTGAACATATTTTGATATCAACTGATAAAAGCATAACAGAAATTGCTTATGATTGTGGATTTTCAAGCACATCCTATTTTATAAGCATGTTTTCACAATATAAGAAAATGACTCCGCAAAGCTATAGAAAATATATATTAAACAAAGTATAAAAAAACGGACAGCACTTTGTGACTGTCCGTTTGTATATTATATTTTTAGTCTACTCTTCAGAATTCATTTCCGGAAGTTTTTTTCCATCATCTTTTCTTTTCATAATCATTATGGTTAGTCCGGTTGATATAATTGCTATTCCAAGCAATGATAGTGAAAATATTATGTAGCTTACTCCTTCAAACGGTGCTTGCATCGCTTTCTCTGTTTCAATGCTTTTTTCTTCGTCTGCTAAAGCTGCACTTTCATCAACAGGAATGGGACTATTTTGTGACATTAAAGCTTCCACTTGTGCTGCAACTTTATCTTGTTCACTCAAATTGTTTTGAGCATCTTCAATAACCTCATCGGTCAAAACATAGCTTGAGCAGTGATATATGCTAAAAGTTACATAACCATCTTCGTCCACCACAACACGCTCTATGCCTTGCACAACTCCTGCAACCTGATATACATAGTAGAGGTAGAGAACATCGCCAGGCTTGCTGCCTTTGGCTTTTATTGTATATTCAATTACCCCGGGAAGCTGACCTTCGTGTGCAAAGTGCAGTTGGAATACATCCTTGCCATCAACCATGCCGGATAGTTCTGTATCTTTTTCCATTGTAAGCGACAAATCAACTTCGTTAAAGCTCTCAAGAGAGTCGCCTAAACTTTCTCCGTCTATCTTAACGCTGAAATCGTCAAACTCAACTTCAATCTTTTTGCCGGAGTCTTTAAGTGCTTTGAATACATTTTTAGGAATTTGTTTTTTGTCTCCCATTTCTAAGTCCAGAGTATTATCCTTTAAGGCGTCTATAAGAGGCAAAACGTCCTGCCAGTCCTGCGGCTTTATTGGAGTAGGCTCCGGTGTCGGGCTAGGTGTGGGAGATGGTGAAGGTGTATCTGTAGGCTCCGGCGTATCCGTAGGCACTGGAGTGTCTGTCGGTATAGGGGTAGCTGTCGGTTTTGGCGTTGCTGTAGGCACTGCAGTTGGCTTTGGAGTTGCAGTTGGGACTGGTGTTGCAGTTGGAACCGGTGTCGCAGTAGGGACAGGAGTAGCTGTCGGCACTGGTGTGGGTGTCGGAGTAGGCGGAGGAGTGGGTGTCGGAGTTGGAGGTAATGGTACTGAAACGCCTTTTGATGCGCTTGTAGAATAGGTTTTTACATCTCCATCCAAATATCCGCAACTAACGCTTACATTGATGCTTCCTGAGCCACCACTTGAGCTGCCTGTAACAGTAATGCTTCCTGAGCCTGAGCCTGAACCATTTCCGCTTCCGTCAATGTTTATGGTTACACCAAAGCTGGCACTGCCGCTTACAGAACCTGAACCGCTGACTGATACCAAACAAGTGGTAACACCTGATGCACTTACTGAAATAGTGTAAGAGGCAGAGCCGCCGCGACTTACTGTACCCGGTCCGGATATGCTGATAGATGCGCTAGGTGCTGCATGTGCTGTTGGTATATTGATTGTTGAAATCAATACAATCGCTGCCAATAGCAGCATAAAAGTCTTTTTCATGAAAACCCCTCTCAATTAATTTATCGATATAATATCGAAAATATCAAGTTTAATATAAGAATAATCTATAATATCTATAGAACTATCTTTTGTAATGTCTCCTGCGGTGAAATAAATATCCTCTAATATTAATACCCCAAAAATATGTAACTTAACATAGGTATAGTCAATAATATCTATTATACCATCAGAGTTTACATCTCCCAAGACGCATATTGTAAGCGAATCTTTAATTTCTCCGTCAATTTCCAGATTTACAACCATACCTGTGCCAATATTACCTGTTGTAACTTCTACGTTTTCTGAAGTGTAGACCTTTATATACTCATCAGAATTTATAAAGCAATTTTTAAAATAGTTTACTGAAGTATTATCTTTAACTAAGAATAAACAAGAAAGAGCTTGATCAACGGAATATTCTGTAGAAAGTATCTCATTAGAAGCATTGATTTCAACAAAAGCATGGCTATTGTTTTGAGCATAATTATCTGCATATGAGCCTATAATGCCATGTATTTCAAATCCTGAATTACAGTTGCTAAAAGCATTGCTTTCTATGCTTGTGACGCTATCGAGCAAAGTGATTTTAACAAGATTACTGCATTCTTGAAAAGCACCAAATCCTATTGTTGTTACACTTCTTGGAACATTAACCTCAGTTAGTTGAGTGCATTGATAGAAAGCATTCTCACCAATAGTAACAATATTGCTAGGAATAGCTAAGTTGTTTAGTGATGAACATTTATAGAATGTATGGCTATATATATCAGCAATGTTTTTTGGCAAAGATATATTAGTTAAGTTTTGACAATTGTAAAAAGCACTAGCACCAATGTAGTTAATTCCATCATGAAGAGTGATAGAGGATAGGTTTAAACAATTGTAAAAAGCAGCTTTCTCTATACGAGTTGTAGATTTAGGGATTATATAGCCTGTTGCAGACATATTGGATGGATATAAAATCAGAGAAGTTTTATCTTTACTATATAATATACCGTTTTCCGAAACATAATGGTTATTCATATCAGATACGGCTATTTCAGTTAAGCTTGTACACATTACAAAAGCCCATTCCCCAATATCTACTACACTTGATGGGATAGAAACTGTTGAAAGAGCACTGCAGTTCGCAAATGCATATGCGCCTATTAAAGTAACTGTATCGGGAATGGTTACTTGAGTTATTTCTGTGTTTAAACTAAATGCGTTATCCCCAATTGAAGTTATGATTGTACCATTAATATTCGAAGGGATTATTACATTTGTATCTCTTCCGACATAACCTGTTATAGTTCCTGTGGATTCATTATACAAGAATGCTGAGTTTACAGTTACATCGCATGTGTCTGTATAGCCGCCATCGTCTGTTGTAACAGTAATGGTTGTTGTTCCGATAGAGACAGCTTCGACAGTGCCAAATGATGATACTGTTGCAACATTTGGGTTGCTTGAAGCCCATGTAACATCTTTATTTAAAGCTGTTGAAGGAGATACTGTTGCTGTAAGAACCTCGGACTCTCCAACATATAGGGAAAGAGAGGAATCGCTTAAAGAAACTGAGCCAGTATTGCGAGTATACATGATATGATTTGATCCAATTGGGTATACTTGAGCTTGCTGTTCGTCGCCTGTTTTGTTAGCAGCGAATTGATATATTTCGTTCCAAGTTAACGTGTTGTCATCATTTTCGTCTGCCCATAATGTTGAATAAGAAGGATTATCATATAGACCGAACGCGTCGTGGAAGGAAATATTAAAATATCCAAGTGCGAATGCATCCGTATAGCCTGTATATGGCACTAAATTATTCATAGCAAATGGAGAACTATCTATTTGCCATACATGCTCATAAGATAATTGAGACCCTGAGCAGGCAGTCATTACATAGTAGCCGCTTTGAGCTAAATCTCTTGAGCCTGAGTTGGTGCTGTTTTCAGTGTTGGAAAATACAGAGACTACGTAGTTATTAAAAGCATTTGGTGAACCTAATCTTATAGAATCTGTACTATTGAAATCCCGGCTGATAAAATCTCCTGAATAACAGGCATCAATTATTACTTCTTTCACACCTGTGTGAAGTGAAAGCTTGCTTTCCAGTGCAGTTATTGATATAAATGAATCATCTGCCCCAACAAGATATCCACCATCAGCTCCATGTCCTGAGTATGCAAACAATAGGGTGCTATCTGATGATATTTTTTTAGTCCATGCTTCTATAGTAGAGAGCATATTAGCTCCCGAGTAATTATTATACCTATAGACTGTATAGCCAGAGTACTCGAGGACGGCTTTCATAGATATCATATCATTGATAGGACCATTTAAATCATTATCTGTGCCGGGATAATCGGCCATGCCGAAGAGAATGGCGAATTTACCTTCCTTTTCTCTAAGGACTTGGATTGTGTATGTTTGTTCGTCAATACCGTTTTCTGCGGTACATTTAATATGGAATGTGTTAATGCCTTGCTGAAGAGATAATATTCCTAAATCTCCAGTAATAACTGCGGTGTTACTAAATGAATATGCTTCAAGCGCAATAGATTCTGTAGTGCTGTCCAATTCGATATAATAATTGATTTTATTATGGACAAAATCATCTAGGCTTAATCCATCAAGTTTTATATCGGATAAAGCTGAAGAAACGTCGATAAATGAAATACTATTTGTAGTTGCATAGGCTTGGGTATTAGAGCCTGCTATACCATAAAGCATCAGATTGCTGGGATAACCATAAAAACTTCTATCTTCTATATTTACTATTTTGCTAGGGATTGTCACGTTAGTAATCGAAGCGCATCCAAAAAAAGAATCTTTTTTAATAGTATTAGTATTCTGTCCACATATCACAGTTTTTAAGTTAGTACAGTTTGCAAAAGCATAGATGTCAATTGTGCCAGTGTTATATCCTAGTTCAACAGTTTCAATAGTAAGGGAACCATGAAATGTATGAGTTCCAAAGCTTATGACATCATCATTAAATATAACTGTGTTAAGATTACAACCGCGAAATGCCCAATCTTTTATTGCGTTAATTCCTATTGGCACAGTATATTCAGTGCGACTACTTCCTCTTGGATAGTGTACAAGCAAACCCGATGTTGTCGCTAGAACTCCATCATAATCTATGAAATTTGGATTTGCATCATCTACGTAAATATTCTCTAGATTTTCACAATACCAGAATGGGTAATCCTCTATAACAGAAACATTACTTCCTATGTTGATTGAAATCATGCTTTCACATCTTTCAAAAGCATTTTCACATATTTTTGTTAAATTATTTGGCAGCGTTAGGGTTGTAAATGTAGAATAGTAAAATGCTTTATTTCCTATTGTTGTTACGTTTACTCCATTGATTGTCTCTGGAATTATAAGATCTGTTGCATTGCCTAGGTAATCAACAATAATTCCGGTTTCAGTATCAAACATAATATCGTCAGCTGTAGTTATAACTGTTCTGTCTATAAAGTTAATGCCATTATTAATTGCATGGTAGTATGCAGCAGAATAATAATCTGAATATATTGTTAAATTGCTCGAGTAATTTGTAAAAGTTATATATGCAATATTGTTTATAGTTGTTGGTATATCTATATTAATTAAATTATTGCAATTTGCGAATGCATTATCACCTATAGCAATAACATCTATACCTTCAATCTGATTAGGTATTACCAAGTCAGCAGCTGTTCCCGTATAACCTGTTATGGTGCCAGTAACTTTATCAAACACTATCCCGTCATCAGTTGTAATTGTTCCTAAAGCCTCTCTTGTTATATTTAAAGTATAATCTTGCGCTGTCACCTCATCTTCGGCTGTACAAGTTACAGTGAATGCATTTAAACCTATAGAAAGTACTTGGGTGCCTATATCACCTGTTATATTAGCGTTAATATTGGTGGAAGTTGCACCGATTTCTACAGAGTCTACTGTGCTTTCAACTGTAATATCATAACTATATATTTCACTGTCAAATCCTTCAATGGTGGTGCTGTCGATACTAATATCAGAAAGCTTATCGCTGTTATTAAAAGAGGAGGGAGTACCAAAGTCTATATAATATTCTCCAGAATCTTTTTTCTGAAGAAATATCAGTTTATCAAACTCACAAAAAACTTGGATCAATTCATCATTCATTGTGACTTGCTTTTCCAAGTTTCTAGTGGAATAATTATAAATACTTAATATGTTTTCATAAGAAGTATAAAGAGCATTGTTTTCTATATCAAAGCATATTGAAGAAAACTCGTCAATGTTACCATCATAAATCATATCTGAGGATGAAGATTGTGCACATGTGAATATATTACCACTACTACAATAGATATTATTGCCATCCGGGGAAACCTTGAAATAGTTGCCTATTGCATAGTCTCCATGATATGAGAAGTCGTTATAGTTCATGATAATTCCATTGTTAATCTCATAAGAAGTAATGCGATTAGGTCTAAGGGAAGGAAATATTGAGTATAGCTTATTATATTTATCATTATAATCCCATATGCTACGATAATATACGGGACCTACTGTGCTTAATAAATCACCAGAAGCATTGTATGATGTTACTGATGAGTGCTGTCCTGACCCTGGACCAATGTAAGAGATTCCTTGGTCGTCTACTACAATATCATAAGGGTCATAATTGATGTCAAATTTGGTTGAAACAGAAAATGATGATAAATCAATTACAGAGATTGATCCACTTCCACTAGAAGTATTTGATCTATTTATAATTAAACACAAATATAATTTATCACCATTTATAGTAAGTCTCTCTGCCTTATTATAAAATTCAATATAGGATATCACACCAGTACTAAGATTAATTCTATAAAGTCTATTACCATTGTCTTCAGTAATATAGGCAGCATTATTTGCAGAATTGATTATTGAATCTAAAGGTATAAAGCCGATATCATTGAATGCATTACTTTCAGCCAAAACTATTTCGTTGGAATAATCTTTTGAAATAGTCACTACGTATTCTTTTATTGTATTACCATCAGAAGATTCACATTTTACGTTAAACGTTGTTACTCTTTCTGAAAGTGTGTGCGCACCAACATCTCTGCTTATTATAGAATCTGTTTCCCATGCTGATGCATCTATAGTAACTGACGAAGTATCTTTTTCAACTATAACATTGTAATTATACACATCACTAGAAAACCCAGGCACAGTAATACCATCTACTGTTAGGTTTGATAGTGCAGCTATTTTATCTGAAGTAATTACAATAAATGTGATATGATTATCATCTGCAAAAGTTTCTGCATAAGAGTCTTCTCTGCCATATATTACAAGTTCATCGGAAAGATTTGAAAATGCATTATCAAATATTTTATTTACATTCTCATATATTATTACCTTTCTTAGACTAGTACATCCTGAAAAGGTATAGGTGCTGATTTCTTCAATAGAAGTAGGCAATTTAATCTCTTTCAGACTAGAACAATCTTCAAAAGCATTAGATCCTATGCTGCTTGTATTATCTGAAATATTAATATTTACTATATTTGAGCAATTGTAAAAAGCTCCGCTTCCGATTGATAAAACGTCTTCAGTTAAAGTAACATCAGTGAGATTATGTGAACTTTCAAATCCGTATAACGATATTGATATTATATCGCTAGGCACTGTATAAGATGTTCCTGACTTATTACTAGGATACTTAATCAATGCTTTTTCTTCCCAGTCAAATATTACTCCATCTACAGATTTATATTTAGTATTATTTTCATTAACATAAATGCTTTCTAAGCTATCACATCCTTGGAAAATAGTTTCTCCAATACTGCTTACATTTTTAGGCAATGTAATTGTTGTCAGTTTATTGCAACTATAAAAAGCGTAGTCGCTAATAGTTAATAAAGAATCAGGCAGATGAATAGATGTTAAGCTGGTACATGAGAAAAATGTTCTGCTACCTATTTCCATGAGACCTTCTGGCAATGTTATATTAGTAAGCCCTGTACAATTATAGAAAGCCTCGTTTATTACTGTAATATTACCGCTGATTTCTACAGTTGTTAAGTTTGTACAGTCTTTAAAAGTTCTGTTTGGAATTGCCTTTGTTCCGCTATCATACTGAACACTTTCGAGTTTATCACTAGACTCAAATACACCTGTTCCAAAACGAATTATATTATCGGGAACAGTTATATGTGTTATACTATCGCAGTTCCTAAAGACATCATTCCCTATTTCAGTAATACTTTCTGGAAATACTAAATCTGTTAAGCTTGTGCAGTTTGAAAAGGCATAATCATCTAAGATAGCGGTTTTTTCTCCAAATGTTATAGATTCAAGACTTGTACATCCAGAAAACATGTTTTGTCGAACAGTAATTAAGTTATCACTTAAAGAAACACTACGTATTTTAGAACATCCAGAAAATGCTGACATAAGCATGTTAGTTACATTATCTGGGATTATTAAATCTATATCTAAATTTACACATCCCTGAAATGCACTTTCGCCAATAAACTCAAGAATACTAGGCAAACTTATGCTAGCAAGAGAACTGCATTGATAAAATGTTCTATATTCTATTCTACTTAGTTTATTACCTAAATCTACACTTATTAGGTTATTGCAAGAATAAAATGCACCTTCACCAAGTGTTTGCAATAAGTTGTTAAAGGTAATGTTTTCAATCATGCATCCTTGAAAAGCATAATCTCCAATATTGATAACATTTACACCTGCAATAGTATCAGGTATTACTAAATTAGTAGCAGTTCCAGTATACCCTGTTATCGTTCCTGTATCTGTGTCAAACACTATCCCATCTGCTGAAGTTATAATTCCACGAGCAATAGCAGTTTCAGTTGCCGTCGGACTTACCGTTGGCTCTGGTGAAGGCGATGCTGTTGTGGTAGGAGTGGCGGTAGGCTCTATAGACGGAGCAGGAGTTGGTGTCGGACTGCTCTCCGGCGTAGGAGTTGGCTCTTCAGGAGCAGAAGTTGGAGTTGGTTCTTCACTTTGTGCGGGGGTTGCGGTAGGAGTAGGTGTTGGTGAAGCAGTAGCAACAGGCTCCTCTGCTTTTGTTATATTTAAAGTATAGTCTTTTGTAGAAATATTATCGCCCGCGGTTACGGTTATTATAAATGAGTTTAAGCCGGTCGAAACAGGTAGTGAACCTATATCACCTGATATGGCTGCAGCAGGATCCTCTGAAGTAGCGGAGACGTTTATTTCGTTTGTGGTAAATTCCACATTAATATTGTATTCAAATGTAGTGGGAGAAAACTCGTTTACAGTAACTCCGTCTATTGCAAGATCAGATAAGTTTGCGCTATCATTTTCAGCATATGCTGTATTAGAAATAACTAGTTGTATAGACAAAAGACATGCACAAAGAATGACAGAAAGAATCTTTTTTAATATTTTCATTACGGGAAACCGCCCATTCACAAAAAATTTACTCAGGAGTAATAATAACATAGATAAGCAAATAATGGAATGATTAACCTAATATGTAATTGTGAACTTTAATTGATCGATAACACATCGAATATGTCTAATTTCACGTATGAATAATCAATAATATCTATAACATCATTTTTATCAATATCACCGGCAACAAATTTTGCATCAGTCAGTATTATGATGTTAAAGATATGAAGCTTAACATAGGTGTAATCAATGATGTCTATTATGCCATTACTGTCCACATCACCCAACACCACAATATCCAGCTCATCCACGACACTTTCGCCTATTACAAGCTGTACCTTCATGCCCGTTCCTGCATAACCTGTAAGGTCAGTGATTTCAATGCTGTCCGCTCCGATTATCTTGATGTCGGAGGCGGAGTTGCTTAAGTTTGCAATCATTGCTTCAAGCGTTATTTCATCAGGAACACCAAGAAGAAGCGAATTAGTTTGATCCACTGTATATATAGAAGAATATATAGCATCTGTCGGAGGCGCGCTAACGGTCACAGTACATGTGTCTGTAAAGCCGCCATCCGCTGTTTCTGCTGTGATGGTTGCGCTGCCTTCGCCTTCGGCGGTAACAACACCATTAACTACAGTTGCAATTGTCTCATCATCGGAAGTCCAGATGACATTCTGATTTGTTGCGGTATCCGGAGTAATGGTGGCAACCAGTGTTTCGCTCTTTCCTGTGCTAATAGTGGTTGAGCTTTTATTAAGAGATACGCCAGTTACAGGGATTACAACGGTTACTTCGCAAGTATCGGTGTAATCTCCAACTTCGGTGGTTACGGTGATAGTCGCACTGCCTTCTGCGACTGCTGTAACTTTTCCGTTTGTATCCACTGTTGCAACATCTGTGTTGTCGGACTGCCATGTCACATTCTTGTTGCTCGCATTTGCAGGCGAAACTGTTGCAACCAAAGTCTGCTCGCCGCCGGCTGAAAGTGTTATAGCATTTGTATCAAGGCTTACTCCTGTCGGTGCAACATATGCATCAAGGCTAATATAGTCCGAGTGGACATATGCGTTTATTCCACCGAATGTTATCATGTGCCAGTCGCCGCCACCTGAATAAGGGGAGGTTACATTGACACGGGCAAGATTTGGGAGAGTTCCCACTATAGTATATTCCGTTCCAGGACCTAGCCTAACATTCAGAAAATCGCCAACTGATATCTGAGCATTGGAATTGTCGGTTGTCGGCGTGTTGGATGTAAGCGCGTTGGGGGTATAGCTAAGCGTAACGCGTGATGCGTTAGGATAGTAGAATGCGAGTATATCGTCATATGCATGTCCACTGTTTGCTCTTTGCTGCGCACCACGTTGGCTCATACCAACCCCGTGGCCATAACGCCTGTGATAAATAGTCCATCCGTTAACCGAATCGCCCTCAATTACAAACAAGCGAAGCGACGAGAAGTTAAACACTTTATAGGTTGTGATGCCGTTTGCAGCATCGAAATATCTTAAATCAAGCTCGATTCCTGAAATTTCTTGATTTGCGCCACCACCAACTGACACTGTGAATGTTCCTGTTGCCATCACAAAATCAACACAGTCGTTGTCGCCGATGGGAGGAATTCTTGAATGATCTTCACTTCCGCCATCTGTGTCATATGTGTGAGGTGCAAGGTTTAATACGCCTGTAAGCTCAAATTGACTGATGCTTGTTACGCCTGATAATTGTCCGCTGTCTAAAATGCGCTGTTTAATATAATTTACAGCATTTGTGATGCTTGGAGTGCCATCGACATTGTCGGACACTGTTATGGGATTCCCGCCATCAATTACAGCAGGGAAGTGTATCCTTTCATAAGGGCTGGATGAGTTTGCCACGTCATATGGATCTTCAAATATTTCGTAAGGCAAGTTTGTGCCACCACCCCATACATGATAAGGGATGTCAGTATATCCACCGTTTGAAGCAGAGTAATATGCAATAATTAGGTCGTTTCCATATTGGAGAACTTGCTTTCCCGTTGCATTAACAGCCGCAATAGCATTTGAAAGAGTCGCGTCATAGCCTTCATACACTTGGTCGGATGATGTGTCTACCACGTCATAGGAGCCGCCGCCAACTGAGCTTGCTGCATAAGTTCTTGCTGCGATAGCTTGCGCCTTTAGTGCTTCAACAGGCCATGAATTACTCATCTCGTGAGGAACTACGCCGTATAGATAGTCTTCTATATATACGTGATTTACGGCTTGTACGAATCCGCCGCTGATGGTAAAGACTATGTTGCCGAGATATCCGTTCGGACCGTGCACTGAGTTATCTATCCAAATGAAGTTATTTCCTGTTGTTGCTTCGTGCTGAGTGAGAGTTATGGATGTGCCGGATGCAATCTCCGTTGAACCGTAGTATAGCTTAAGTACGCTGCCTTCAACATCCACATGATATTGTTGGCGCTCAAGAGCATCCCCGCTTCCGCCTAACACGCTAAAGTTTCCGTCCACATATATGGGAAGTGATGTAACGCTTCCGATTGACAGCTTGACTTTAATGGTTTCATCTACTGTTACAGGAGTGAGAGTGCTTACGGTGACTGTGCAAGTGTCAGTGTGGCCTCCGCTTTCAGTTGTTACGGTTATTGTCGCACTTCCTGCGGCAACTGCTGTTATCATGCCCTCAGAGTCCACTGTCACTGCACTTTCGTTGTTGGATTGCCAAGTGACGTTTTTATTTGCAGCAGTGTCAGGAGACACCGTTGCTTTTAAAATGGTGCTTGCACCTTCATATAACGTAACAGAAGTTTTGTTAAGAGTTACTCCATCTGCGGGAATAGGTACAACAGTAACCGCACAAGTATCTGTGTGGTTTCCATCTTCAGTAGTAACTGTTATTGTAGTAGTACCGACTGACACGCTTTCTACCAAACCATCTGTAACTGTTGCCACGCCTTCGTCGCTGGAAGACCATGTGATGTTTTGGTTTGCCGCATCAGCGGGACTCACTGTTGCAATGAGTGTATCGCTTGAGCCTATAATAATTTCGCTAGTTTCTTTGTCGAGAGTGATGCCTGTAACTGAAACGGGATTAACTGTAACTTCACAGGTTGCCTGATATCCGCCGTCTTCAGCTGTAACTGTAATTGTCGCTGTACCAAGGGATTCTCCTGTAACATTTCCGCTTGCATCAACAGTTGCTACAGCTTCATTATCGGAACTCCATGTAACATTTTTGTTTGTTGCTGTGCTCGGATAATATACTGGAGAAAGAGTAATTGTTCTGTCCAGCTCGACTGTCGCAGTCTCTTGGTCTAAACCCATTTTATAAATCATGTCAAGTGCCATGCGAACAGCAGCTTCTGCATTTATTCTGCCCCAGCCGTAATAATCATCTTTTCCATTTGCGCCTAAATCGTCAGCTGTTAAATAGATAATGTTTTTAACTTCATCAACAGTTAGATCTGGATTGGCAGATAATATCAGTGCCACTACGCCTGCTACTACAGGAGACGCCATGGACGTTCCGCTTAATGATGCGTAGCCACCGGTAAAATACGTAGAGACGATATTTCCACCTGGTGCGGAAATATCTTTTAATGGTCCATAGTTGGAAAAAGAGGATATGCTGTCATTTGAATCAGTTGAAATTACCGATATGACAGAATCATAGTCGCTAGGCCTATGATAGGCGTAGTCAGGAGAGCCATCAGAAACACCATCATTTCCTGCAGAGCTTACAACTACAACACCGGCTGCAACGGCGGCATCCACTGCCGCTTGAAAAGCCAAGTCCCAGTATTCTGTACTGTTTGGATCTTGATAACTCCCCAATGACATGTTTATTACTTGTGCACCGTTGACCCTTGCGTGGTCTACTGCTTGAATAATGTCCGATGAATATGCACTGACTTTTGTTAATCCATCTTCAGGATCTACATATGAAAAGAATACGTCCAATATCATTAAATCGCTGTCTGGAGCAACGCCGAGTCCGCCTAATGTGTTTGACGTTGCAGCAACTATACCTGCAACGTGTGTGCCATGACCGTCATCGTCTTCTGCATCGCCGTCTTCATCATAATAATCATACTGCGAAGAAATCTGACCGACTAAATCTTCATGGTCAGTATCAACGCCAGTATCAATGATTGCTACTGTTATTCCACTGCCTGTGGCGTAGTCCCATGCTTCGTATGAGTTTATTGTATCGTGAAACCATTGATATGCAGTCCCCGATGCGGGATCTGCGTAAGGATCACTAACTGTAGCATTTAAAGTATAAAGATAGTTTGGCTGTGCAAAAGCAATTTCACTATTCGTGTTTAACTCTGCAAGATATTCGGTAAGAGTTTTATCATTAGGTAATTTGATTTTTACAGTATTTTTGCTGGAAAGCTTTTCAAATGTTGGATCTATTTCGTTAAGCGCATTAGCGTTTTGCTCATTTGTAATGTCACTTTTATATTTTATGATGATCTCTTCGGCCGCGCACCAATGACCGTTTAGTTTAACAACTTTTTTGCCGTTTACTATTTTTTCAGGTGGTGGATCGGCATATGCTGTGTTAGGAGAAAAAAGCTCTGAAGGGGCGCATAAAGACACAGCTAAAAAAACAGCAATAATTATTACAGCCGTTTTTTTGATAACTGAAAATATCTTTAAATTTTTCAACATATACGTTATCTTAAACCCATCAATACACACTGTTACTATATAAACATTTTACAGTTAAATATAACAATAATAAAGAAAAAACAGCACGTTTCTTTAAGTAAACAGTGAACTTTCGAAAAGTCCATAACATAAAATAGAATTAATTCAATAATAAGTATTTATATGGCACAATATACATGAGCACTCACGTATAAAAAGTCCTTTATCTGTAATAATTGACATATGAATGCTGGTGGATTATTCTGAAGATAGAAGATTAAGTAATAATTTTGCCGATGGAGATTTTATGGATAATGTATTTAAACAAATACCTAGAAATGTTAGCGATGTGAGTATGCTTATAAGCAAATATCTCAGTCGAGAGCTTCAAAAAGAAGGCTATGAAAAAATCGTGCCTTCACATGGGGAGATATTGTTTAATCTTGTGACAAATGAAGAAATGACGATGACAGAAATGTCTGTAGCAATATCAAAGGACAGATCAACAGTTACAGCACTAGTCTCCAAACTTATTGAAAAAGACCTAATTGAATATATAAAAAACCCTAATGACATGCGCTCTAAGAAAATAAGGCTTACACAAAAAGGTATTAGTTTTAAGGATGGTCTTATTAATATTTCAAACAATATGAACAAAATACTTTGGAAAAATATTTCCGAAGATGAAAAAGAGATATTTACTAAGGTCTTATTTAAAATCAAAGACAATTTTAACACTATTGAGTAGAATATCCCCACAGGGAGGTTATTATGCACAAATATTTTTTGCTTAATAATATTTCACAGGCGGGGCTTGATGAACTTGGTCCGGGCTACGCTGAATGCAATAGTTTGGCACAGGCAGACATCGCTATTGTTAGAAGTGCTGATATGCACAGCATGGATACAAGCAACCTTCTTGCCGTTGCACGCGCAGGCGCAGGAACAAACAATATCCCAAAGGATAGATGCGCTAAAGAAGGAGTCGTAGTCTTTAACACTCCCGGCGCAAATGCAAACGCCGTAAAAGAACTTATGCTCTTGGGATTGCTTCTTTCAGCGAGGGATGTGGTTTCCGGAATTGACTGGGTTAAGTCGTTGGATGGAAGTGGCGAAGAGCTGCCTCGCAAGGTCGAAAAAGGCAAATCGCAGTTTAAGGGCAGCGAGGTTCTTGGGAAAAAAGCCGCGATTATCGGAATGGGCGAGATAGGTAGCATCTTAGCGAACACTTTGCAAGCAATCGGCATGCAAGTGAGCTGCTATTCACCATCATTTTCAAATGGAAGGAAACCTAAAAAATTAAAAATATACTTAGAATCCAAAGATTCGGCTGTGGAGGCAATAGATGGCGCAGACTATGTTTTTTTGGCATTGCCACTTAATGATGTTACTCAAAAGATGGTAGACAGCGACTTTCTTTTGAAAATGAAAGACAACAGTGTGTTGCTTAATTTTTCGCGGACAGGTCTTGTGGATGAAGATGCGCTGGAGAACGCACTAAAAACAGGGAAGCTCAAAAAGTATGTCACCGACTTTGCAACGCAAAGAGTGCTTGGCATGGAAAATGCGATTTGTCTTCCGCACATGGGAGCTTCCACAAAAGAGGCAACAGAAAATTGCGCCATTATGGCGGTTAAGCAAATTAAAAACTATGTAGAAAACGGTAATATAAAAAACTCTGTTAATTATCCGGACATTGATATGGACGAAAAGATGGGCGAAAGGCTTTGCGTGCTATTTGAGTCACAAGAAGACTTGTCCTTTAGCATTGAAAAGCTCTTTGAACAAAACAATATAGATGTAATTAGTTTTAGAAGCATTTTAAAAGAGGGCAGGGGTGTTGTTCTTTTGGATGCTAATAACATAGGGGACAATATCATAAACCAAATAAGCCAAATGGATTCGGTTAGAAAAGTCAGGCTTATAAAGTAAAAGCTTAGGAGACTATTGGTGTCATTTTGTGTTTTGCTAAGAAGATTGAGGCAAGGCCTACTAATATTTGACCTAGAGCAACCCCTGATAGAATGCCGATATAGCCCATTAATGATCTGCCAAGATATGCAAGCGGCATTATAATAAGCAAAGTCCCTGCGATGTTTATGATAACAGACCACAGCGGACGGCCTATTGTTGTAAACATACGGCTAAGCCAATTCGCGATGGTTAACCCTATCAAGCCAAATATCATTATCCAAAGATAATAGGCACTGTATGTTATAACTTCTGGGTTTTTAGTGAAGATTGATGCCGCAGGTTTTGCAAGAAAAAGAGACAATATAAAGACTATAAGGCAGTAGATAGGTGCAAATGCTATCGCTTTTTTTCTAGTTTCATATACTCTGTCATATTGACCTGCGCCCCAGTTTTGACCAACAATAGGCACAAGCGACATTCCTATTCCGAATATTATTAAAGTGATAAAGCTTTCAAGCCTCTGGCCTATTGCAATTGCCGCAATGGCTGAAGCGCCTGCAACAGATGACACAAGTGCTGTGAAAATTGTTCTTAATACCTGAGGCATTAGTTGAACCGTGGTTGAGGGAAGACCTATTTTTAATATGCTAACCCATGAATGAATCAGTTCTTTTGCATTTTCATATTTAAATGATATGAGTTTATGGTGAAAGTGTGCAAATGAAAGAGTTGCAATCATCCCGCATCCTCTTGAAATTATAGTTGCTATTGCGGCACCTTTTATGCCAAGCTTGGGGAAAATCCAATAGCCGTGTATCAAAAGCGGATCTAAAATTATATTCATAATCGCAATTATAAGCATCACTATAAAAGGACGAATCATGTCTCCGCTTGCTCGCATGGCGGAGTCGCACACTGGTGGCGTTACAGCTACAATAACAAACACATACCATATGCTCATATATTGCTTAACCAAAGGCAACGTTTCAGGATCTGCACCTAGTGCCTTAAAAACTGGATCCAATGTGATAAGACCTACAATGCTTACCAATATAACGAATATAAGAGAGAGCAAGATGCCGTCTGTTGCGATGCGCTGCATCAGGTGAAAGTCTTTAGCGCCCTTGGCTCGAGACAACTGCGAGGCAGCACCCATGCTGATCCCTGTAGCCAAAGCACCCACTATCATAACAACTGGAAATGTGAATCCCATTGCAGCCAGCGCAGTAGTTCCCAACTCTGAAACAAAATATGTATCAGTCAGATTGAAAATAGTGATTGAAAACATTCCGGCAATAGATGGAAGCGCAAGCCTTAGCATGTGTTTTGATATGGGTCCTTGAAGTAAATCTCTTTCTCGCATTCTGTTCTCCTGATAAATTTAAACTAAATATCATATTAAGAGTATATACACTATATGTAAAGAACTATATAATTAAAATAGTGCGATTTAATTGATTGAACCATAAAAAATATAATCTCTTGACATAAACAAATAGTAAGCCTATAATTACCCCATGAGGCAGAGTAATACTGCCGTTTATCGTTCCGGAGGTGAAGATATGCTTAGTTCTGATAATATCCGTGGTCATCTAGATGCTATTATTCTAAAATTAATTATTGAAAAAGATCGTTACGGATATGAGATATCTAAAGAGATTACAAAAAGAACAAACAATCAGTTCGAAATAAAGGAGGCCACGCTGTATGCAGTTTTTCAAAGGCTTGAAAGAAATGAATACATTGTGTCCTACAGCGGGCAGATAACCCATGGCAGGAAAAGAAAATATTATAAGGTAACTGCTTTGGGAAGGGAATATTTCGACGAAAAAGCAGAAGAATGGAAAGAGACAAAAGAGATAATAAATTTATTCATGGAGGCAGATAAATGATTACCATAAAAGATTATGTTCAAGGGCTGTTTAAAGATA
Organism: Christensenellaceae bacterium; assembly: GCA_963676355.1. GTDB lineage: Bacteria > Bacillota > Clostridia > Christensenellales > UMGS416 > JAGLOK01. The sequence goes on along the minus strand of OY781093.1, from coordinate 3,401,071 downwards.
TTCCCGAAAGCCAGGAAAAAGAGGATATAAAGCAGGAAATAATTTTAAATCTTGAAGAAAAAGTTCAGGATTTGGTTGATTCCGGAAAAGCTGAAGAAGATGCCATAAACAAAGCCATTGTAGATTTTGGTGACATTGATGAAATAAAGGCGGATCTTTTAAAGGCTGGTGGAATAAGGTTTGGAAAATCAAATAGAAAAACCAATTATCTTAACAACTTATTGTTTTCGGTGTGGGGCAGCGTTCTTATTATAGGACTTGTAGCTTTTGTGAACTTTTATTTTTCACCTAACATCATATGGTTTGTGTTTCCGACATTCGCTGTGTTGTGGTGGCCGCTTGCGATGTTTTTTACGTGGCTAAATCACAGAAAGCAGTAATAATATGAAGCGCTCATTTAGATTTTCGGCTGTATCATCACTTTTGATTATAGCCTTTCTGTTCACGATAAATTATCTCACTTCGTGGTCGCATCCTTGGTTTATATATCCTACATTTGTAGTTTTGTGGTGGCCAATGTCGGTATACTTTGCGGCAATAAAAAGGTTTGATTTATATTCGATTTCAGCAAGTATATTAACGACTGTGTTTTTCGTTCTCATAAATTACATAACGTCGCCTTCATACCCATGGTTTATATTTCCCGTATTTGCTGTTTTGTGGTGGCCTATGGCAATGTATTTTCCTGCGAAAGGGAGAAAAAAGATATTCTCTGTTGTTGCAGCGCTATATACATGCGCGTTCTTTTTGGTGATAAACCTTGTGTCATCCCCAACCGTTGTATGGTTTATATACCCTTGTTTTGCAGTGCTTTGGTGGCCGATTAGCTACATTGCATGCAGTGCTAAAAAATATAAGCTTTTTTCAGTTATTGCAAGTCTATATACAATTGGATTTTTTGCCCTTGTAAATTTTATTACATCACCAAGCTATATTTGGTTTTACTATCCATCATATGCAGTTTTGTGGTGGCCTATATCAATGTTTTTTCTAAAAAAAAACAAATTTCGCGCAAAAGCATACAGCATAGTGATGACGACTGTAACGATGGCATTGCTGGCGCTGATAAACATTCAAAACTCGCCTGATTATATTTGGTTTCACTACACAATATTTTATCTTTTGTGGTGGCCGGTTGTAATGCTGCTTGGGAAAAAAGCGGCATCCACATGGTTTGCAGTAATTGGCGCGGCGGCTATAATCGCATATCACACTGCACTATATTATATCCAAATGCCGGTGCACCCATGGCCTCTATATATTGTGTTGCCTGCGCTTTGGTGGCCTGTCTGCATGGCACTAAGAAAGCATATACACAGGGTATGGTTTTTGCTTTTAAGCTTTGTTGTGTTCGGCGCATATTATATAACTCTTAATATGATTATCTACCCACAGTACTTATGGGCAATATATATTTTGTGCCCTGAAATAATTGCAGTCATAAGCATGTATTATGCGAACAAGAAAAGACCATTTGCCTATTCAATATGGGTTTCTGCTGTATTAGTAGTATTTTTTGTGACAGTAAATTATATTAGTAGCCCTCAGGTTATTTGGGCGATATACCCCACATTTGCAATTGCATGGTGGCCGCTGAGCGTATATTTTTATAAAGCGAAGAAAATGAAAAAGAATAGTGAGCTAAAGGAAGCCTGACGGCTTCTTTTGCTATATGCTTAATTTTGCATAATAGCTATCCAAGAGTTCTTATATGCTTTTTGATCTCATATATATCAGTTAAGTTAACAGGATCTATTCCAAGATGATTTTTGCATATATCCTTTACGAAATTCGCACCGAATTCGTGCAAAACAGTGCCCAGAAACAGCTCTTCCACAAAATCTTTTTTCCCTTGCGCAAAAAGATTTGACAGTGTTTTGTCATGATTGAACAAATCAAAAACGATGGGTGGATATTCGTAATATTGGGGAGCAGATCTTGCATCTCCGAAATCTATAATTGTGATCATGTCTTTATTCATGATGATATTTTCACCGGTCAAATCCCCATGAACATATACCATGTTTAAAAACTTCATACTTTCAGCAATTTTTTTAACCTGTGCTTGAACAGTTTCAGAGAAAAATCCCCATCTTTTGTTGTGCAGTACGTTTGTTTTGAGCTCGCTTTGCGCCAGTGGCGCTCTCGTGTTTATATTTGAAAGAAATCCGTTCAGTTTTTTGACAAACTGTAGTTTTTCTTCAAAGCTATAGCCTTCAATCACTTTTGACGCCTGAGTGCCGTGGATTTTTTCGGTTATTAAATAGTTGAAATCGTATTTATCAACAACCAAACCGCAGGCGAAAATGTGCGGCGCTGGAACATTTTGCATGGATGCGCGGCGAAGCGCTTCAAGCTCACTGCGATATTCATTGCCGGAAACACCCGTCTCAAGCGGAGCATATATCTTTAAAATATATCTTCCACAATCAAACACAGCATTTGTGCCCGGCGTGGTGAGCTTAATATCCATTAAAGGAAGCCCTTCAACCTTAAAAATGTGCTTTATAAGCAAAGAAAACGCGTCAATATCTTGATATGCCTCTCCCCACTTCACCCAATTAGATATATCTTTGCTAAATAAATACATGTATTTCTATGCTATAAAAACCTTTCGAATCTTTCGTGCTTAGCTTTGCAGATGGGGCAAACCGCAGGTGCGTTTGTGTTTGCACACAAATATCCGCACACGCTGCATCTCCACACTGGGTGTGACAATTCACCTAAATCTGCATCGTTTTTCTTTTCAGCAGCTTTTTTTCGCTCTTCAAGGGGCGGCCTGCGTTCAGGAACCTGAACTTCAGGACCTCCTTGATCGATAACTTCTTGCGTCACATATAGTGCGCAAAAGCACGCGCCGTATTCAGCCAAGTCGTCATCACGATAGTAGCACGGGCACACGATATCTAAGTTGTCCTCAAGTTCTCCGCGAAATAGGCGGCAAGGGCAAACCTCGTCGCCATATCTCTCACTGTTTACAACTAACCCGTCAATTAATGCAATCGTCACTTCCTTGTCGGGATTTAAGTGATATCCGCCTTTTTCCGCAATTTCCCTTATTTGCTCATATCGCTTTAGGGTTTTTTTATTCATCTTTTGGTTCCTCAATGATTTTTCTGAGTTTCTTTTCATTGTATCCCACAACTACATCATGTCCTTCTGCAAATACTATAGGATATGAAATTATTGTGGCGTGCTCTCCAAGCATCTCTTCGACTTTGTCCTGTTCGTCTTGATCTAACTCATCAACATAACAATATGAATATGCCACATTGTTGTTATCAAAAAACGTTCTGCACTTTCTGCACCATATGCATGTACTGAGCGCGTATACTTTTATCTCGCAAATCTCTTTACCGGAGACTTTTGTGAATTCAGCCATAATTATCCTCCTTTATGTAACTATTTATTATATTATACCTTATTTCACTTGAATATTTAATTAATTTATTTTAAACTCATAATCGCTATGGAACAAAAAAAGAAGTATTTATATGAAACGCATATACACACAGCAGAAGCAAGCCCGTGCGCTTTGGTATATGCAAAGGACGCAATTTGCGAATATAAAGAGCGTGGCTATGACGGTGTAATAATTACAGACCATGTAGGCTCGTGGGGTTTTTCATCCATAATCGGAACATGGAGCCAAAAGGTGGACAACTTCATAAGAGCATATGAAAATGCGAAAGAGGAAGGTGACAAGCAAGGTGTAAATGTTTTGTTTGGAGCTGAAATCGCGCTGAGTCCTCCGTACAGAGACTATCTTGTGTATGGACTTAAACCGGATTTTTTCTATAAACACGAAAATCTTCACTATCTTCACCTCTATGAGTTATCGGAGCTTGTGCACTCTGAAGGCGCAATGATTTTTGCGGCGCATCCTTTCAGAGGAAATAGTGGACCGCCTGAGGCTGAGTTTTTGGATGGAGCAGAGGCGTTTAATGGCAATCCGAGGCATGAAAGCCGAAATCATAAAGCTAAAAAATGGGCAGAAAAAAACGGGCTTATAAAAATATCTGGTTCTGACTACCATGAGTACGGCGACATGTGCTCGGGAATTCTATTAAATCGCAACCCAAAAGATATGAGCGAACTTATAGAAATCATTAAAAGCGGTGAATACGAATTGAATGTTTAGCTCTCACCAAGGTCTATTTCAAATCGGCATAAGCCGTCGCCGTCAAGGGCTGAGTTTATAACTTTCACATCAAGTTCGCGACCCAGTATTTGCTCAAACGGGAATTTTGCAAACCCTGCGCTGCAATAGCACCAGTCGGAGGGAATTTCGGAATTTCCGCTTAAAATTGCTTCTCTTGCAAAAGTGCAGTGACATGCATAGTAATTTTTTTGGGCATCAGTTTCGGCATTTAAAAAGCTTACAGTATCGTAGGGTATCTTTGTCACATAAAGCTTATTGCCTTTTTTTACAGCAGAAAGTATTTCTTGATTGGATGCAACATAGTCTACAACAGGCTGCGTAATATCCTGTTCAAACCAAACTTTATTTGCATCGCAGTATTCTTGGAGTTCACGCACTTTTCTTTCGTGTCTTTCCTCAAGGTATTGCTCCATGCTTTGTGAGCTTTCATAATATTTTTTTTCGCCTTGCATGGATTCCGCAGGTATACCGTGGTTATTGCCAGCTAGTACTTTTTGATATAGCTTTGAATCAATACTATTTTGTATACGCTTCATCAAATCCTCTGTATATTTTGGCATCTCTTCAATCGGAGTGCCCAGTGGAGGATATGTGAAGCCATCAAAAACTTTGCTTGCAGCAGTTTCTCCCGCATATTTTATCATTCTACTTTTTATGCTATCCAGTACTCCCATGCCACCGAAAAGCTTTGTGAAAAAAATATATATACTATTTTTATCTATCGCATAAAAATATCTAGCCATAGCCAAAAGAGTTTCCGGGTTAATTTCACCCTTTTTAAGAAGGGATGCTATATATTCTTTTATGTCAGCCTCCGTGCAGCTTTCAAGGTCGGTGGACTTTCCATCAAGAAATATTTCAAGAGCCAAAACATCAGCTATAGCAACATCTGTTTTTTCTTTTGAAAGACCGCGGCTTTCATATATATTAATAAGTTTTTCTTTGTTCATGGTAACCTCCGATGCAAACTATATTAGAGTATTATTTTATCACAATGATAAATTACAAAAAAGCTATTGTTTACCAATGATTGTGATGGTGTTATTATTTTTAAAGGGAGACGAAAATGAGCCTATACAATATAAAACATTATAAAAATTCATATAAAATAAAGATTGCCGCATATTATTTCAGGAACTGGGACAATTATAAGATGCAGCCGCACGCGCATGAACGAGTAGAAATAATGTATGTTGTAAGCGGAAAATGCTCCATTGAGGTTATGGATGATGTTTTTTTGTTGACTGCCGGAGATATGATATTAATCGATGCGGGGATATCTCATAGAATAAAGATGGATGATGAACGCTGTAGGATGATGAACATAGAGTTTTTCTTTGAAAAAGTGGAAAAGGGATTATCCATAGGCGAACTTTTGGGATTGGATTTTTTGAAAAGCAAATTGATTGAAGATGAAAATAAGTATGTGGTATTTAATGATGGTGCAGATTTATATGCACATCTAAATGTGATTTTAAGCGAGCTTTCAGTTGGGGCAAACGACAGAATGTTGCAATTGCAGGCGGCTCAGATACTCATAAAAACAGCTGAGCTTTATGAAAGAAAAAAGAAAATGCCCAAAGGAAGATATACTGTATATATAAATAAGGCAATAAATTATATTAAAGCAAATTACCATGAAGAAATCATGGCAGACGATGTGGCAAAAGCCGCGGGAATTAACAAAAACTATTTGCAGAGAAAATTTAAAGAGCACACTGGATTAACCATTGCAAATTATATTAATATACAAAGAATTGCAAAAGCCAAGCAACTTCTTGAAAATACAGACATCCCAATAGCGGACTTATGTCTTTATGTTGGTATTAACAGCAGACAATATTTCACTTCGCTTTTTTCAAAGCATGAAGGTATATCCCCACAGAGGTATAGAAAAAATTTCTTAAACTCCAGCTGGGAGTAAAGTCACGATAGTTTACATTTTTGAAGTTATGTCATTTTAATGAAAACATTTTAATTCACGAGGGTATAAAATAATCTTTATTATAATTTTCGGAGGTTATTATGTCTTTCAAAGTTACATTTATTGGAGCAGGTTCTATAGGGTTTACGCGAATGCTTTTGCGCGATTTGCTGTCGGTTCCGGAATTTTGCGATATCAAGGTTGCATTTACCGATATCAATGAACATAATCTGGACATGGTTACACAGCTTTGCCAGCGCGACATTGATGAAAACGGTCTTGACATTAAAATTGAGTCCACAATGGATAGGCGCGAAGCGGTGCGTGGTGCAAAATACGTTTTTGTCGTGGTTCGCATCGGTGGACTTGAAGCATTTAAAACAGATGTTGAGATACCACTTAAGTATGGCATCGACCAGTGCGTGGGTGACACGCTTTGTGCAGGTGGAATATTGTATGGACAGCGCGGAGTGGCCGCAATGCTTGATTTTTGCCGCGATATAAAAGAAGTTGCGGATAAAGACTGCATGATATTAAACTACGCTAATCCCAATGCGATGATGACATGGGCGGCGAACAAATATGGCGGAGTAAACACAATTGGACTGTGCCATGGTGTGCAGGGTGGACATAAGCTCATAGCAGATGCATTCGGCCTTGAAAAGGAAGAAGTTGATATTGTTTGTGCGGGAATCAACCATCAGACATGGTATATAAGCATTAAGCATAAAGGTGAGGACCTGACGGGGAAATTGCTTGAGGCTCTAGAAAACCATGAGAAATTTAGTGTGCAGGAAAAGGTGCGCATTGACATGATGAAGCGTTTTGGGTACTTTAGTACAGAATCAAACGGACATTTGAGTGAGTATGTGCCATGGTATAGGAAGCGTCCGGATGAAATTAAAGATTGGATTGATTTATCGACTTGGATTAATGGCGAAACTGGCGGATATCTGCGAGTTTGTACAGAAGGGCGCGAATGGTTTGAAACTGACTTTCCAAACTGGATGAAGGATGAGCCAAATAAGTTTGGAGAAGAATTCAGAGGGCAGGAACACGGCTCATACATTTTGGAAGGGCTAGAAACCGGACGGCTTTACAGAGGGCACTTTAATGTCATAAATCACGGATGCATTACAAATCTTCCTGAAGATGCGATTGTGGAAGTTCCCGGTTATGTTGATGCAAACGGAATGAACATACCTATAGTAGGCGACTTGCCCCTTGGTTGTGCTGCTGTTTGCAATAGCTCAGTGCAGGTGCAGAGAATGGCGGTTGAAGCCGCAGTCCACGGTGACTATGATTTGCTTCGACAAGCGTTGATGATGGATCCGCTCACAGGTGCTGTGTGCAATCCACCGGAGATATGGCAGATGGCAGATGAGATGATTGTTGCGCAAAAAGAATGGTTGCCACAGTATGAAAAGGACATAGATGAAGCACAAAAAAGGCTAAGCGAAGGCAATCTGATTCCTATAGATCCTAACTATAAAGGTGCTGCTAGACTTAAAACAAAAACGGTGGAAGAGATGAAAAAAGACAAGGAGAATGCAAGAAAAAATGCTTCAAATGCCGATAAGGGAAACCTTTAGCTTAGTATAATGAAAAACCGAATATATATTTATTAATATTATACAGTGCAGCCATAATTAACTTGACTAACGTAAGGTGTGCATATAACATAGTAAAGTAAGGCTAAAGCCTTAAATAAATATAAAGGTAAATATATAGGAGGAAGAAAACCATGAAAAAATTTCTAACTATTCTTGTCGCTGTTTTAATGCTTTCAGCTGTATTTGCAGGATGTAAAAGCGCAGGACAGGAAGAACTTAAAGTTGGCTTGGTAACTGACTCAGGTACGATTGATGACAAATCATTCAATCAGGGTACTTGGGAAGGCCTTGTAAAAGCAGCTGAAGAGCTTGAGGTTGAGTACAATTATTTGAAACCAGCAGGTGAAACAAAAGAGGATTACCTCAGAGAAATTGCAAATCTTTATGACTCAGGTCACAGATTTATAGTTACTCCAGGATATAAATTCGCTGTTGCAGTGAACGAAGCACAGGAAAAATATCCGGATTGTAAATTTGTAATAGTTGACTCTACACCACACAATGGCGACTATGTGCCTAATGTTTTGGATAACACAGCAGCTGTTTTGTTCAATGAACATGTTTCCGGATTTCTTGCAGGCGTAGCAGTAGCTGTTGAACTCAAAGAAGGCGAGATTGCATTTATAGGCGGCGAGCCTGTTCCGGCAGTTCAAAAGTACAACTGGGGATTCCAGCAGGGCGTTATGTATGCCAATGAAAATTATGACACAAATTGCGTAATGCAGGCTGAAAATTTTGTATATCAGGGCACATTCTATGAAGTGGAAGCTGGACAGCAAATAGCTGCCACTATGTATGACAAAGGCGTAAAAGCTATCTTTTGTGCAGCCGGCGGTGTTGGCGTTGGTGCTATAAACGAAGCAAAAACACGTGCTGCTGCAGGCGAAGAAGCTTGGATTATTGGTGTTGACCTTGACCAGTATGCTGACGGAATCTACGAAGGCGAAAAATCCGTTATCCTTACATCAGCTATGAAACATATTGAGTATGCAGCTTATGAAACACTTATGGCTGAAACAAAGGGCGAATTCCCGGGCGGAGAGACACTTTATCTTGAAGTGGGTATTCCGGATGAAAATCCAAACCTTAGTGCAGATACAGTTGCAGTTATTGAAGAAGTAAAAGAAAAACTCGCTGCAGATGAAATAGAAGTATCAGATGTAGTCGGCGACTTGTTCCCATAAGAATAAAATGCCTTAAAGGAAAGGATGAATTATCATCCTTTCCGTTTTTTTATTATTCCCTCTAGAAAACTGAGGAGGTACTATGGAATATATCATTGAAATGATTGATATTTATAAGGAATTTCCTGGAGTTGTAGCAAACGATCATATTACACTTCGCTTAAAAAAGGGCGAAATTCATGCGCTATTAGGAGAAAACGGTGCAGGCAAATCTACACTGATGAGTATCTTATTTGGATTATATCATCCTGATGGCGGCACAATTAAAGTTAGGGGAAAAAAAGAGAACATTTCAAGCCCAAATGTTGCTAATGATTTAGGAATTGGAATGGTTCATCAACACTTTCAGCTCGTTCATAATTTTACTGTAACTGAAAATATCATTTTGGGTATGGAAGGAAGTCAAATTTTAGACAGAAAAACAGCATCCAAAAAAATAAAAGAAATATCAGTCAAATATAATCTAAATATTAACCCTGATGATAAAATTGAAGATATTTCGGTTGGTATGCAGCAGAGAGCAGAGATACTGAAAATGCTGTACCGCGATGCTGAGGTCCTTATTTTTGACGAGCCTACTGCAGTTCTTACACCTCAAGAAATCATTGAACTAATGCATATTATCAAGAATTTGATTGAGGAAGGCAAGTCGGTCATTATCATTACCCACAAACTTAAAGAAATTAAGATGATTGCTGACAGATGCAGTGTAATAAGACGAGGCAAGTACATAGGTACTGTTGATGTAAAAAATACTACAACTGGACAGATGGCTGAGATGATGGTAGGCCGAGAGGTATCATTTACTGTAAATAAAGGTCTTGCAAATCCTGGAGAAGAAATATTAAAAATTGATAATTTGAGTGTAATGAGTTCCAGAAAAGTACTTGGTTTAAAAAACTTCTCTTTGGGTGTAAAACGTGGAGAAGTAATGGGAGTTGCCGGAGTTGAAGGAAATGGGCAGACAGAGCTTGTAGAGGCGATTACAGGTTTGAAAAAAAGCGAGTCTGGTTCGATTTTTCTCGGAGGGGTGGATATTACCAGCCTTCCTATAAGAAAAAGGTACGAGGCAGGTATTTCATATATTCCTGAAGATCGGCATAAGCATGGTTTGATTTTAGAATATACTGTTGGAGAAAACATGATTCTTAAATCTTACTATAAGGAGCCGTATTCTAAAAACGGATTGTTAAATGATAATGAAATATCACATCATGCAGATAGGATAATTGAGATGTTTGATGTGCGTACTGGAGAAGGCGGGCTGTCATATGCATCTAATTTGTCGGGAGGAAATCAGCAAAAAGCTGTAGTTGGTCGAGAAATTGATATGAATCCAGACCTTCTTATAGCGTTTCAGCCGACCAGAGGTCTTGATGTCGGGGCTATAGAATATATACATAAACGTATTATAGAACAGCGTGATAATGGTAAGGCGGTGCTGTTGGTTTCCCTTGAACTGGATGAAATAATAGATTTATCTGACCGTGTGGCTGTTTTGGCGGGCGGCGAGCTTATTGATGTTGTTGATATAAAAGATACAAATGAAAATGAGCTGGGGCTTATGATGACAGGTGTAAGGAGGGAAGATGCACATGAATAAGAAAAGTTCTGAATTCACCAAGTCACTTTTAGCTATTATTTTAGGTCTCGCAGCAGGCGCAGTAATGATGATTCTTATAGGAGAAAATCCTTTTGAAGGCTATTTTTATCTCTTTAAGGGAGCCTTCATGAGCGTTGAAAGAATTTTAAATATAATTGGAACCGGAACAGCTTTAGTTCTTACAGGGCTTTCTGTAGCGTTCGCATTTAAAACGGGTCTGTTCAATATTGGTGCGGCCGGGCAGATGCTTGTAGGAGGAATGTGTGCATCAACTGTTGGTCTAATGCTTCCTGCACCACGAATAATATTGTTGCCAACTATGTTTCTTGCTGCAGCTATAGGTGGTGGGCTTTGGGGAGCGGTTCCCGGTTATTTAAAAGCAAAATTTAATGTTCACGAAGTTGTTGCCACAATAATGATGAATTGGATTGCATATTGGATTGCATTTTATTATATTCCTTCCTTTATAGGCGCAGAGTTTATGACGACCGAATCAGCATTGTTGCCAGCAGAGGCTTCGCTGAAAATGCCATGGCTGACCAATTTAACAAACGGATCCTATATAAATCTTGGCATTGTTGTTTCGATAGCTATGGTTATTATTGCAAAGTTTATTCTAGACAGAACAACAATTGGATATGAGTTGAAGGCAGTAGGGCACAACAGACATGCTGCGCTGTATGCAGGAATAAAAGTGAATAAAAGTGTAATTCTTTCTATGGTCATTGCGGGAGCGTTTGCGGGATTGGCAGGGTATGTTTATTACTGTGGATATTCGCAAAATATGCAGATAGGCAAATTGCCAAGTCTTGGATTTGATGGCATTGCAGTAGCTTTACTAGGCGCAAGTTCACCTTGGGGTGTTTTTGCGGCGGCAATGTTCTTTGGGCTTTTGCACTCTGCAAAGGGTTTTATGAATGCTATGACAGGAATTCCACCTCAAATTTCGGATACTATTATTGCAATAATTATATATTTTACAGCAACAAGTCTTTTTGCAGAAAAATTGTTTAAAAAGCTGATTGAAAGATGTAAAGAGAAATTTAAATCTACCAAGGGAGGTGAGTCGTAATGTGGGATATTATTAAATTAATTTTTCCATATGCTATAGCATACACTGTGCCGCTTCTTATTACTTCTTTGGGCGGGTTGTATTCTGAACGAAGCGGCGTTGTAAATATCGGTCTTGAAGGACTTATGGTATTTGGAATGTTTGTAGGAGCATACACGATATTTCTGTTGCAAACAATTATGCCGGGTTTGTCTATATGGTTGGCGCTTATTCTAGGAATGATTGGCGGAGGTCTGTTTGCTGTGCTTCATGCGTTCGCTTCCGTTACGCTAAATGCAAATCAAGTTATTTCTGGAACAGCAATAAATATGATAGCAGGTGCATTGACTTTATATATTGCGCGAACATTGACTGGCAGCGGAAACATTCAGGTGATTAAAGGTCTTGCCAGAGTAGATATTCCTATATTAAGTAAAATACCGATTCTGGGGCCTCTTCTTTTTACCAGCACATACGCTACCACATGGGTAGTTCTTGCAATATTATTTATAAGCTGGTTTGTTTTGTATAAAACAGCTTTTGGGCTTAGGTTGCGTGCTTGCGGCGAGCATCCTTATGCGGCAGCTTCTGCCGGAATCAATGTATACCGCATGAGATATATTGCAGTAATTATATCCGGTGCTCTTTCTGGACTGGGCGGAGTGATTATCCTTGTAACATATTCGGGCGAATTCAACGGTTCTGTTGCAGGACTGGGATTTTTAGCATTAGCTGCATTAATCTTTGGGCAGTGGAAACCGCTTGGCATATTGGCAGCAACACTTTTCTTTGGCTTTATGAGCACGATAGCGAATGTTTCACAGGTTATACCTGAATTAGCTAAAATACCACCTGTAGCGTTGAAAACATTTCCTTACATAATGACATTAATTGCCCTTGTGCTATTTTCTAAATCTTCTCAAGCACCTAAGGCATCTGGACAGTCGTTTGACTTAGGGAAAAAATAGCATAGTAAATAAATAGAATTTAAAAACCCTGACAATTTCTTTGTCAGGGTTTTTGTTTTATATTTTATTGCATGGTTTAAGTTAAGCTTACGAAACAACTATATTTACGATTCTGCCTTTAATAACAATAATCTTTCGGATTGTCTTGCCTTCGGTGTGCTTTTTCACACCATCTTGACTAAGTGCAGCTTCCTTTATAGTTTCTTCATCAGTGCCTACGGCAACTGTAATATGTCCACGGACTTTTCCGTTAACCTGAACGGCAAGTTCTGCAGTGTCAGCTACGCATTTTGCTTCATCATATGACGGCCATGCGTTAAGCGAGCAGAAGCCTTCCATTCCGATTTCCTGCCAAAGCTCTTCTGTTATGTGTGGTGCAACAGGGCTGAGCAGTGTCAGAAGAGTTTTAAATTCATCTGATGTTATAGAACCTTTTTGATAGATATCATTTACATAGCTCATCATCGCGGCAATACCGGTGTTGAACTTAAGGGATTCATAATCATCGGTCACCTTTTTTATCATAAGATGAGTTTTCATCTCCATGTCTTTGGAATATCCTTCGCCTTCTATCATTTCAGTTAGACGCCAAACGCGTGAAAGGAAACGCCTGCAACCAGAAACACCGTTTGTGGACCATGGTATAGGCTGGTCAAATGCGCCCATGAAAAGCTCATATGTTCTAAAAGCATCAGCACCGAATTCATCTATGATGTCTTCGGGGTTTACGACATTTCCGCGCGACTTGCTCATCTTCTCGCCGTTTTCGCCAAGTATCATTCCGTGGCTTGTGCGTCGAAGATATGGTTCGGGGTCGGGAACGGCTCCAATGTCATATAGGAACTTGTGCCAGAACCTTGAGTATAGAAGATGAAGCGTTGTGTGCTCCATTCCGCCGTTGTACCAATCGACAGGCATCCAATAGTCCAAAGCTTCTTTTGAAGCAAATGCTTTGTCGTTGTGGGGGTCGATGTAGCGCAAGAAATACCATGACGAACCTGCCCACTGAGGCATGGTGTCTGTCTCTCGGTGCGCGTGTCCTCCGCATTTGGGGCATTTGGTTTCTATCCAATCCTTAACGGCCGCAAGAGGGCTTTCGCCTTCAGTACCGGGTTTAAATTCATCAACTTCGGGAAGGGTTAGCGGAAGCTCGCTCTCGGGAATAGGCACCCATCCACACTCTTTGCAGTGAACCAACGGAATAGGCTCTCCCCAATAGCGCTGGCGTGAAAATACCCAGTCGCGAAGTTTGTAGTTTACAGTTTTTTCGCCCAAGCCTTTTTCCTCAAGGAAAGCGATTATTTTCTTTTTAGCTTCTGGAACTTTAAGTCCGTCGATAATGCCGGAGTTTACAAGAGTTCCGTTTGCGGAATCCGTGTATGCTTCCTTAGTGACATCTCCGCCGGCAACGACTTCGATTATCGGGAGATTAAACTTTGTCGCAAACTCCCAGTCACGGGTGTCGTGTCCCGGAACGGCCATGATAGCGCCGGTTCCATAGCTCATGAGTACATAGTCAGATATAAATATCGGTATCTCTTTTTCATTTACCGGATTAATTGCTTTAATGCCTTTGAGCTCAACGCCTGTTTTGTCCGTTGCAAGCTCGGTGCGCTCCATGTCGGATTTAAAAGCGGCTTCCTTTTGATATGCTTTGACTTCGGGCATGTTTTCAATGTCTGATGCAAATTGTTCTATCATCGGATGCTCGGGTGATACAACCATATATGTTGCGCCGTAGAGAGTGTCAGGACGTGTTGTGAAAACACGAAGTTTGAAGTCATGGTCTTTTAGTGCAAAGTCAACTTCCGCGCCTTCTGAGCGCCCTATCCAGTTACGCTGCTGTATTTTTACGCGCTCGATAAAGTCGATGGTGTCAAGACCGTCGAGGAGCTTTTGAGCGTAGTCTGTGATTTTAAGCATCCACTGGCTTTTAGTCTTGCGAACTACTTCATTTCCGCAGCGTTCGCAAACACCATTTACTACTTCTTCGTTTGCGAGACCGACTTGGCAGGAAGTGCAGTAGTTGATTGGTATTTCCGCTTTGTACGCCAATCCGTTTTCAAACAGCTTTATGAATATCCATTGTGTCCACTTATAATATGCGGGATCTGTTGTGTTAACCTCGCGCGAATAGTCAAATGAAAAGCCCAGCTGCTGTAGTTGCTTTCTAAAATTGTCCACATTGTTTTTGGTGACAATTGCAGGGTGAATATTATTTTTTATCGCAAAGTTTTCAGTTGGCAGACCAAATGCATCCCAGCCGATGGGAAAAAGCACATTATATCCTTGCATGCGCTTTTTGCGGGCGATGCAGTCAAATGCTGTGTATGATCTGGGGTGGCCGACGTGCAGGCCTTTGCCTGACGGATAGGGGAATTCGATTAGCGCGTAAAACTTCTCAAGGCTCGTATCGTCCTTGGCGTTAAATATCGCGGCTTCTTCCCAGTTGCTTTGCCACTTGGGTTCTATTTGTTTCGGATTGTATTCTCTAGCCATGTTTCTCTCCGTTAGTCAGTTTAAATGTTCCACTTATTATAGTATATCAGAGGGGTTATGACAAGACGGCATACAATTGTATACGTGGCCGAAGCGAACAAGTAAATATATGGAAAACAAGATAACAAATGTAACAATATAATTTAAATGATAAAAATTGACAAATAACCCATGTGATGTTACAATTCGGTTAATATTTAAGAACAAATATGTTAAGTTAAATTCAATCGTATTATTAATACACATTAGACAGCTCAGAAAGTCAGGTAAATAGATGAAAAGCCGTAGCAAGAAAGTTCTCATATTATCGCTTATCGTATTTAGTGTTATCGCTATTTTGGTTGTTTTATATATTTTCAAGCAAAAAGATGACAATGGAACGGACAACGCACTTGAAGATGTGCGGCAATCGCAGGAAGCTACTACCTATGTGTCGGTGGAGATAACCCCTGAACCTGCAGCTTCGCCGACTGAAAAGCCATATAGCCATTTTGACGGAATGGTGAGGATTGGTGAATATTTGGATATCACTATTTCAGATGATGCGAGAATAGAGGAGTTGCCAGGCGAAATCAATATTTACGACTCACAGCCCATGTATATTGATGATGAAACAGGTGCTAAATTTATTGCTAACCTTGAAGACAATGACTGGCACGGGCATATATTTGAATCAACTGACATTGAAGGTCTTTATTTTATAGGCACAAAGGAAAACAGCGAAATTATTACGAGCACTGAAGTGTATGTTGAGTCGGCACGCGAGTTTATGCAGGTGAGCGGTCTTATAGATTTTTTTGAGCGCGAAGGAATAGAGCTGATGGAGGAAATCCAAGGTGAAGGAAAAAACTGCACTGTATTTTATTGGCTGATGGTTGTCGGACAGAAAACAGGCGGATATGTGAGAATCAATGTCGAATCGGGCAATAACTGCATCGAATGCAAGATGGCTCTTTTAAGAAGCACTGTATACAAAACGCTGCCGTCTGTCTCTTTGGAGGAAGCAGTGGATAACGCCTATGGTAAATTTGGTGATGACTATGAGGGTTTGGAGTTTACACTGGTTTCAGCAAAGCTTCAATATATTGAAGGCATACCATACTATGATATTACATTGACAGGCGAAGAGATTTTGACATGTCTAATGCTCAATGCGCCGGCAATATCACTTGATGAGCTGATTGCGGAATATTATATGAGAAATACACACGTCGTTTTGGAGAGTAAATAAGCACGATTGCCAATAAATTAAAATATACAAAGCGTAGAGTATAAAAATAATTACAGGAATATTATGGGGATAAAATGAAAAAACATTTATTAATAGCCATATTTATAATAATAACGATATCTGCATTTCTGCTTGCTTCATGTGATAAAAAAACGTCTAAGAATAATGGGGAAGCAGATGAAAAGGAAACCGAGATGAGTTTTTATGAATATTGCTACAGCAAAGCCAGCGGCCAAAAGCAAATTGATGAACTCGATGAGCTTTCCGAAGATGAAAGCCTGGGATGGGGTGAGTGGAGGCGAGATGCGCTGATAATAATCGGTGAACTGCCTAAAGACATCGGAAGGGTAACGTTGGATGATGCTGAAAAAATAGTTGACAAAGACATGGGTGATTCAGAAAACATTGCATATTTTAACGAAATAGCAGGTGCTCCAGACTGGATGGGCGGAAGCGGAATAGGAAGGGCAATATACTATTTAAATGATGAAAAGACTGAAGCTGTAATGTGCATATTAGGAGAAGTAAATTATTTTGTTATAAAGGAAAACGGAGAATATGTGCAGTTGCCTATTGGAAACCAAGTGTTGCCCGAGCCTGAACAAACGGAAGCTAAAGCCGTTCAAAGAGGAACACTCTCTGATATCACTGGTTCGGATTTTATTGAAGGTATAAACTATGTTGAAGTGAAAGATGCTTTTGAAGGAAGAATCCTTGACGTAACATTTTCAGAGTATATGGAAAGTGGTTTATTGGAGAAGATAGCGCATCTTTATTTTGACGGGAATATAAAAGATAGAAAAACAGATTCGGAATACTTATATCAGGTAATAATAAAAAAGAACAGCATAGAATATACTCTGGATATTTATATGAGCGAACAAGGTCCTTTTGCTTATCTTAATGATAAATGGGAAACCATTGATTGCGATGAAACCATATACGAGATAATAGAAATAATACACGGTTTTTCTGGCCTAAATATACAAAAAGGTAAGCCATTATCAAAAGAATAGGTTATTGAATATTTTAAGAGCATGATTGCAGAGTGCAAAGATATTGCGCCTAAAGAGATTGAAGCTGGCAGGATGTATTTATGTACACAGCAAGATGAAATAGAAAACTGGAATCCGGAAAATCCCGGGATAAAATCATATATAAAAACAGATTTTTCGCACGAACAGCTTAGCTGATTGCGGATGAAATATTATATGAGAAATACGTCCTTTGTTTTGGAGAGTAAATAAGCACGATTGCCAATAAAAACTAAATCATTTAACAAGATATGAAGCAGTATTAATAAGAAAGTATATTATAGGTAAATGTTTGCCACTAATATAATAAAAATAGGAGAGTAAATTATGGATATCAAAAAAAGTTTTATTACAGTTTTGATAATAACCGTGTTGCTATTGTCTGCCGGATGCACTACAAAGACTGACGAATCGGATGCAAAAGAGATTAAAGTGGACAACGCAAACATGTATGCCATAAAAGATATCGCACTGTCTGAGTATCTTGAATTTGATGTTTCTGATGCTTCGATTATACTCGATGACTCAGATGTTGGTTATCTGGATATTTCTTTGTCAGATTCTGATAAAGAGGAAGAACTGCTTTTAGGTTATAGTAATTATAAAAGTGTGGTGGTGATTAAAAAAGCAGAGAGCACACAAAATGATATAAAACAAAGCGACCTTGATTTGGAAGGCTTTATTGATAAAGTTGCTATAATAGACAATTATTTTACGGGCAGATTTGATGACAACCATTTTGTTTTTGATTTTAACGGGAAGAGAGTATCGTCGTCTTTTTCACACAAAGAAAACGTATTTTTAATCGATAAAGACAATATGATATATGCCTATGGAGAAAATGAAATTTCGGATGCATATGTGATAACGCTTTATACAAATGATGACGTGTATTTTATTTATTTTACTTGATAAATAATTCGAGAAAATTATTTTAGCTTGAAGGAAAGACAAATATGAAAAAAAGACTGACAATATTACCTATGGTTCTGATTGTTTTAGTAGCCATCCTTTTCTTAACTGGATGCACTTATAATCAGCGTTCCGCAAAGCTTGAAGAGGATAAACCCGAACCTGTGAATGTCGTGCCGAAACATCCTAAATATGATGAAGAAAATCAAAAATCTTTGATTATGGATGATTACTTAGATTATATAAAATCAAACAAAGAAACCGACTACAGTAAAACACTAACGGATATACCGAGTTATAGTTTTGAAGAAATTATAAGAAACAACTATGATTGTGGTATTTTGTTAGGTAGAGATGCCGGATTCTACACTGATAGATCAAATACTAGAAGAGATTATGCTCGTATAATCTTCACAGTATTCCCGACAAAGGCAATACGTGAAAGTGAAAACAAAGAATATGTTTACGCTGTTTATGATACTGATTTAGATATGAGAGTATTTCTGTTTTTTTCTAAAGAAAAAAATAACTATAATACACTGGATGGTCTGCCTATAGTAATGAGTAAATCACTGGATTACAAAGATTTCTCAGATATTAAAATCGGAGACAAAGCAGATAATGTAGAAAGCATTGATCCAATTATAACAGAGTATGTTCGAACCTTTGATAGATTTGCAGACAATCGATTGGGTATCTATATTAAAGGAGGTGCTGGGCCTACCTCTGTACATTTACTTAATGATGGCATATTAAAAATCGAATATAAACGGATAGCGCTCGGAGACTACGAAATAACAAGTATTGAGTATAATGAAGATTTTATTTTATCAGGTTTAAATGGTGATACCTGCTATAAAATTGCAGAATGTGACTATGTGGATGATGAAGGGTGAAGGAAAGATAAATATGAAAAAAAGACTGATAATACTGATTGCACTCCTGCTTATCGCAATAGCCATCTTCATCTCCGACAGATACGGTGACAAACTGCTCCCGATAAAGCTTGATGCGGAGAAAATCGAGAGCATTAAAATATCTTCACACAGCTGGGATGAATTCCCTAGTGCCATAATGCTTAACGGCGTGGATAATGCTGATGAAATTACGGAAATTGTGAGGCTTTATAACGAGTCTGTCCAACATCACGACCATGGTGTGGGTACTACTCATCCGAATTATGTGAAAATAACATACAATAACGGCAAAGAAATTTCATTTTGGTGCGGCGTAGGTGATTTTATTACGACTGCAAAGGGCAAAAGACAGTATAACTATGTGAATGGGGAGTTGGATGAGTATATTGGAGAGATGATTTCAGCTTGGGAAGAAGAAAACTTTTTTGTAGGAGATGCAAATCTGACTATTGTAAAAGATGATTTATCCATCCAACCATATAGAAATTTTTTATCTTGCACAACTTACTATGAAGGAGAATGGCTGTGTGCTGATGGAATGGGAGCTTACTTTCTGTTGATGGAAAAAGAAGATGAGCTTCCGGTTGTTTTATATGACGGTATGATGGAATTCATAATTTCGAACGATGCGAAAGTGTTAGGTGTAAGTTTATTTGATGCTAATCGGGGAAGAACACATCATCGCATTGATGAAGCGGAGTTTTTTGAGCTGTGCAAAAATCTTGACGCAGGAACATATTATGTGTCTGTAGAGGTTTCCTATAAAGGAAAGTATATTGAAAAAGAAGATAAGTATGAATCCTTTGCGGATGAATATATCTTCAGGATGGATGTGGAAGAAAAAGCTGTAGAAGAAAATAGTGAAGAATGCGGTTTCGGCGATCCTATAAGAAGGGTAAAAACAGTAGGACAAAGCTATGCTGACCTTGAAAATCTATCGGCGGATGACAGGAATAAGATATCGGAGTTTGATATTGAGTTGTGCTATTTTAAGATAAAAAATATACCGGAAGGATTATATGAGGTATATGCTTCTATTTGGGAAATTGGATTTATTTCAAAATATAAAAATCCAAATACTGGAGATAGACTTGAGTTAACATGGTGGGCTAATAAAGAACCGGAAGACTATATACATCGCCAAAAGGAAAACCCACGTGTGAAATTAATCACGAAAAACGATATAGATTATTATTGTAATTTTGTCAAACTTGGTGAAGAAAAACCAGGAGAAACCCCATATCATGCAGAAATCAGATGGGTTGAAGATGGAAAATGCATGTATTTGAATTATGTTAGCGCGACGCAAATTGGAGAAGAAGTACTAAAATATTGTGAAATTGAAAAATATTCAATAGAATAAGAATTCTAAAAAACCGAGCTTAACCTCTCGGCTTTTATTCATGTAGTGTGATAATAAATTCAAATATATCAATACATGGAACAACAAAACCTTAGGAGTAAGCATGAAAAAAATATTTATAATTTTACTAATATTAGGCTTGCTATCAGGATGTGTATCTGATAGAGGTATTAATAAGGAGTATGTTACAAGTTCAGATATAGAATCTTCTGATATTGATAGTTCGGTGGGAAATACTGAGCAAAATGAAGAACATGAAGATTACTCAATTGGTAATAAAGAACGAAAAGTAGAGTCAATAGGAGAAAGCTATAAGGATCTTGAACTTCTATCAAATGAAGGTAAAAACAAACTAGGAAATTTTAAAATTGAAAAGTGTTACTTTAAAATGAAAAATATACCCAAAGGGTTTGAAGAGGAATATGCTTCTTTATGGGAAATTGGTTTTTTTGCTGACTATGTAAATCCTGAAACGAGTGAAAGGATTGAATTTAACTGGTGGGCAAATCAGGAACCAGAACATTATATACAACAGCTTAAAGAGATTTCTAATGTAGATATTGAAATTATTGAGAAAGGTGGGATTGAATATTATTGCTATTTTGTCAAGATTGGCGAAGAGGGAAAAGGGAAAACACCTTATCACGCGGAAATTCGTTGGGTTGAAGATGGAAAGTGCATGTATTTGAATTATGTTAGCGCAAAGCCTACCGAAGAAGAAGTTCTGACCTACTGTGTAATCGAAAAATATATTATTGATTAACCGAGAATGAAGGAGATAGTTTGAAAAAAAGAATAATATTATTATTTACTATCGTGATTCTACTATTCACATCATGTGGAAAAGGCAGACTTAACAAAGATGTCTTTGTTAGCCCCGTTCCTCCGCAGTTTAAATCCGAAGAAGAATTCTTAGAAGAAATAAAACTTATTAAGAATGACAAGGAAAAAGAGAAAAGTACCAACGACGGAAGTGTTCTTGCGGACATGGAAATGTATTATATGCCGGCTGAAGCACCTGAAGGGTATGAATTATATCTTATTACCGCAGTGCTTGATTTTTTTCATGTGACATACGCTAAAAAAGGAGAAGAATATCAATATGACAGTACATATGACTTCGGATACTATAATGAAAGCTCAGGCTGGACGATGGAAGGGACGATTGAAAATTCAAATCTTGTACAGTCAGAATACAGCGATATATTATACTTTTATTTTAACAGCACAAAGAAAGAATACCGAAAAGTATATTATGAGAATGACGGTATGGTCTGTTATTTATCTTTTCCGTTCGGCGCAGATCTTGATGATAAAAAGCAGATAACCGAAATAGAAAACCGGTGCCGTATGGTCAAAAAGAATATCTCGGGCTAAAGCCAACAATTTGTAAACGATATATACAATATCTATAATATGCTCATAAACACTAGCCAAAAAGACAAAAACGAATTATAATAGGGCATATAAAGATATTATTCGTATTTCATTGAAAGAAAATAACACCTGAAAATTAGGAAATCTAATGCAAAAGCTTAAAAGAAACGAGCGGATCGGGTCGATGATTAAGACTCTGTCTGACACGCCTAATAAAATTTATACATTAAGCTCCTTTTCTGAGCGCTTTGATGCGGCAAAGTCTACAATAAGTGAAGATATTGAGATCGCAAAAAAGACGCTTGAGCATTTTAGCCAAGGTACACTGGAAACAGTAACGGGTGCTGCCGGCGGTGTTAAGTTTATTCCCGATTATTCAAAACAATCAATAAAAAGCTTTGTAAATGACATGTGCGAACAGTTGTCATCACAGGAGCGCATACTTACCGGCGGATTTTTATACATGCTGGATGTTTTGTGCAACCCGGAGATGGTGGCTCGCATGGGCGAGATACTGGCCATGTGGTATTATAATAAAAAAGTGGACTTTGTGGTTACTGTAGAAACAAAGGGAATTCCTGTTGCTATGATGGCAGCGAGGGCATTAAACGTGCCGCTTCTTATTGCGCGCCGAGACATGAACATAACTGACGGCTCGCTTGTGACAATTAACTATATGACTGGATCTCAACACAGGATACAGACAATGTCGCTTTCAAGAAGGGCAGTAAAGCAGGGGAGGCGCGCACTTATAATTGATGATTTCATGAAGGGTGGGGGTACCCTCAAGGGGCTTATCGACATGATGAAAGAATTTTCTGTCGCTGTAGCCGGAGTAGGAGTGGTGATGGCGACAAGCCAACCTGATAGGAAGCTAGTAAGTGACTATAAGTCTCTGATGGTGTTAAACAATGTGGATGAGATAATGGGGAATGTGGAAATAGTTCCCTCAAAATGGGTTTTATAAGCAAGGAGTAGCTCCCTTGCTATTTTAATATAAATATCCAAAGGAGGATATATGAAGGCAAAAGCATTAATCCTAGCCGCGGGTAAGGGCACAAGGATGAAAAGTGATATTCCAAAGCATCTTTTTGATGTGGCGGGCAGGACAATGGTGGAGTGGGTGACGCTGGCGGCAAAGTCGGTGGACGATAAACCCGTTGTCATCACCAATAAAGATAATGACATGATGAAGAGCGTGTTGGGCGAAAGCGTTGACTACGCGATTCAGTATGAACAGCTGGGAACAGGGCATGCCGTTATGGCAGCCGAAGAGTTTTTTCCAAAAGAGGGTTACATCGTTGTAGTTCTTGGAGACATGTCCCTTCTTAAAGGAGAGAGTGTCAAAAATCTTGTGGAGCAGACTGAGAAAAACGGCTGGGGTGGATCGGTGCTTACGGCAGTTACAGACAATCCATTCGGGTATGGACGCATTGTTCGTGATTCGGAAGGAAATGTTACTTCTATAGTGGAACAAAGAGATGCGACCGAAGCGCAGCTTAATATAAATGAGATAAACACGGGAGTCATGTGCTTTGATGTAAACATATTAAAAGACTCGCTTGGAAGGCTAAAAAATAACAACTCTCAGGGTGAGTACTACCTAACTGACACGATAAAGATAATGCGTGAGCAGGGCATAAAAGTTGGCGCTTCTCAGTGTCCGTTTGTGGAATCTCTGGGAGTCAACGACAGATCGCAATTGGCGCAGGCTGCAAAAGTCATGCGAGAGAGAATAAACACAGACATCATGAAATCCGGGGTTACAATGATTGATCCGGAAAATACATATATTTCAGCACAAAGCGTAATTGGCAAGAATGCCACAATTTATCCGGGGAATGTGCTTGAAGGCACATGTGTCATCGGCGAGAATGTGACGCTATATCCTAACAATCATATAACAAACTGTGAGATCGGAAATGGCTGCGAGGTTAGATCTTCCACGCTGATTGATGCAAAAGTCGGAAGCGACACTACGGTCGGACCGAATGCATACCTTAGACCGAAAAGTGTAATCGGCAATAATTGCAGAATCGGTGATTTTGTTGAAATTAAAAACGCAAATATCGGAAACGGAACCAAGGTGTCACACTTGGCCTATATAGGAGATGCTGACTTGGGTGAAAAAATTAATGTTAGCTGCGGAGTGATATTTTCAAATTACGATGGGAAAAAGAAGCATAGAACAATAGTGGAAGACAATGCGTTTATAGGGTGTAACACCAATTTGGTGCCGCCTGTCACGGTGGGAAAAGGAAGCTATATTGCAGCTGGATCGACTATCACAGAAGATGTTCCGGAGGATTCACTTGCAGTAGCCAGAACCAGACAAGTAGTAAAAGAAAATTGGGCAAAAGAACGCAGAGAGCGGGGGGAACTATAACAAAATGGGTATGAATGGTCAGATAAAGATTTTTGCTGCATCATCAAATGATGATCTGGCGCATGAAATCGCAGCTATATTGAAACTGCCGATTGGAGAATGCAAGGTTTCAAGCTTTTCCGATGGTGAAACAGCGATGTCTATAAATGAGACAGTGCGTGGATGCGATGTGTTTATTATTCAGTCAACATGCGCTCCTGTTAACGATCACCTAATGCAGCTTCTTATAATGATTGACGCGATGCGTCGAGCGTCCGCATCCAGAATAACTGCGGTAATACCATATTTCGGGTATGCTCGTCAGGACAGGAAAAACAAGGCTCGCGATCCTGTGACGGCAAAACTTGTATCAAACCTTATTACAGCTGCCGGGGCTGACCGCGTGTTGACAATGGACCTTCATGCGCCGCAGATTCAGGGATTTTTCGACATACCGTTGGATCATCTTTTAGGCGGACCTATAATGACTGCGCACTATGAACAAAGAAAATTTGTGGATGAAAATCTTGTGATTGTGTCACCTGATTTAGGATCTGTTGCAAGGGTTCGCGCATTTGCGGCATCAGTCAACGCTCCTCTTGCAATAATAGACAAGAGAAGGCAGAAGGCAAATCATTCAGAGGTAATGAATGTAATCGGTGATGTGCGTGGAAAAAGGTGCATCTTAGTTGATGACATGATAGACACGGCAGGCACTCTTGCAAACGGTGCGAGCGCTTTAATTGAGCGTGGTGCAACTGAGGTGACGGCATGTTGCACGCATGCGGTGCTCTCAGGCCCTGCAATTACTCGCATACAAGAATCTCCGCTTAAAGAGCTAGTTGTGACAAACACTGTGCCTCTTTCGCCTGAAAAGAGAATTGGAAAGATCCGCGTGCTTTCAGTAGCTCCGATGTTTGCAGAAGCTATTGAGAGGGTTTATGAGGACTTGCCTGTAAGCTCATTGTTTACCAAAGCGCCAACTGAGGTAAAACCTATTGGCGTGCAGGAGAGAATAAAAATAGTATAAAATGACCTTTGTATAATACCATTATGTCAGGCTTTTTAAAAAGCCTGACATTTATTAAAATTTATGAAAAAAACATGCAAGAGATGAGTTTATAGAGGGCAAGCAAGAGCTTTAATTTGATGTATAAAGTTAAAAAAATAAAAAAAATGAAATTTATCTTGCATTTACAATAAATGTTTGATAACATAGTGTTCGCAATGGTAAATAACTAAACGAAAGGGGGCCGGATTTAATGAATAAAATCAAATTAGCAACAGTCAATGCAACAAAATATTGCCGGCCGTCTGATATATAGTTTAGGGTTTGCCTTAATCTACATGAAACATATCACAGGTCGGACATGCCTGTGGTTTTTTATTGCCATTTAGAAAAACACAGGTATGCATTGCCTGTGTTTTTGTTTTGCAGAAAATAGATATAAAAATGGTAAGAAAGGGAATTAGAAAAGTGAAAAAAGGTAGAATGAAATTATTGCTGTCGTTTGTGCGAGGCAATTGGGGCGTTATCACAGGCGCATTTATAAGTGTGATATTAGCCGTAGCCTTTAGGTTTATCTCACCGCTTGTGGTTTCTGTCACATTGGATTCTGTGATAGACACTAAGCCTTTGGCTGTTCCTCAGCTTCTGGAAAGCTGGATTGGAAAAATTGGCGGAGTGGAGTTTTTAAGAACTAACCTATGGGTATGTGCGGTTGTTATAGTGGGATCTATGGCATTGAGGTCTGTTTTCCTTTTTACCAGAGGAAGGTGGATAGCTATAGCTGGTGAGAGCATTGCAATGAAGATGAGAAACAAGCTATACGATCACCTGCAGAAGCTTCCTTATGAGTACCATGTGAAGGCTGAAACAGGAGACATAATACAAAGATGCACAACGGATGTTGAAACTATACGAAGATTTGTGTCCACGCAGTTTGTAGAAACTATACGCATGATTGCGATGCTTGTTATAGCGCTTGTAGTGCTTTTGAACATGAATGTTACGTTAACGCTTTTGTCTTTGTGTTTGGTTCCTTTTATAACGGGAATATCCTTTTGGTTTTTTAAAAAGGTACAACAGCTTTTCACTAAAGTGGAAGAAGCTGATGGACACGCATCCACTATTTTGCAGGAAAATCTAACCGGGATCCGCGTGGTTCGTGCGTTTGGAAGGCAAAATTATGAAAAGGACAAGTATGCTGAAGCAAACAAGGACCTGAGGGACAAGGGAATGCATCTAATGAAGTATTTCGCATCCTTTTATGGGCTGACTGATTTGCTTGTAATGGGGCAGACACTTCTCGCATTGTCTTTTGGCATATTATACGCGGCAAGAGGAACTATAACGCTGGGACAGTTTTTAGTGTTTAGCTCATATGTTCAGATGATGCTGTGGCCTGTGCGCCATTTTGGGCGCGTGCTTGCCGACATGGGAAAGATGCTTATTTCAGTGGGACGTATAAAAGAGATATTATCCGAAAAGGAAGAGGAGTCGTGCGAAAATGCAATTTCTCCTTCACTTGACGGCGACATAAAGTTTGAAAATGTTAGTTTCGCATACGATAATGGCGATCAACCTGTTTTAAAAGACTTGTCATTTGAAGTAAAAGCAGGCGAGACTGTTGCCGTACTTGGCTCTACAGGCAGTGGAAAATCCACGCTTGTTCAGCTTTTGCAAAGGCTTTATGATGTACAAAAAGGCGAGATTACAATAGGTGGTCACGATATCAAGCTTATTGATAAAACTCATCTTAGAAGCAGGATAGGTATAGTGCTTCAAGAACCGTTTTTGTACTCAAAGACAATAAAACAAAACATCGGAATCACTTTGATGGAAGATAACGAAGAAAAGATATTTCAATCGGCAATTGTGGCTTCGGTTCACGATGTTATAAAAGAGTTTGAAATGGGATATGAAACCATTGTAGGTGAAAGAGGAGTTACTCTTTCCGGAGGACAGAAACAGCGCGTGGCTATTGCTCGCACAATCCTTCGAGACAGTGATGTTTTGATATTTGACGATTCGCTTTCGGCAGTTGATACCCACACTGATGCTAAAATCAGAAACGCGCTTAAAGAGCGCAGGCAAGGGGTTACGACATTTATCATATCTCACAGGATATCAACGCTTATGGAAGCGGACAGAATATTGGTGTTGGATGATGGGCGCATTGCTCAGCAGGGACAGCACGATGAATTGATTAATCAAGACGGTTTGTACAAAAGGATTTGGAATATACAGACCGCAATGGAAACTCAGGAGGAGGGGATAATATAATGAGTGTGATTCATGAAGAAGAATTTCAGCATAAAAAAGTAGAATGGAGTACATGGAAAACTCTGCTTAAATATGCTATGAATTATAAAAAAACAGTAATAATTATGATGAGCGCTATGGCATTGCTGGGAATGATGGAAGTAGTAATGCCATATCTTACAAGCTATGCTATAGATAACTATATAGTGCCGGCAAATTCAGACGGTATGTGGAAGTTCATATTGTTATATTCGGCAGTTATAGTGGTGACAGGAGCAATGGTGCTTACGTTTGTATATTTTGCAGGAAAGATAGAAACGCATGTAACCCATGATATTAGAAAGAACGGGTTTTACAAGCTTCAGACACTGTCATATTCATACTATGACGTGACTCCTGTGGGATATATCATGGCGCGCCTTACTTCTGATGCACAGAAGCTGGGAGATACCATCGCATGGTCGCTTGTGGATTTAGCCTGGGGAGCATTCTTTATGCTTGCAGCCCTTGGCTGGATGTTGATATTAAATCTAAAGCTAGCACTTTTGATTGTAGTTCTTTTGCCGTTTATTGCAGTTATATCATTCTACTTTCAAAAGAAGATATTAAAGCATCAAAGACAAGTGCGCAAAACGAACTCACGCATCACCGGTGCTATAAATGAAGGCATCATGGGAGCGAGGACGACAAAGACACTGGTTCGCGAAAAGCAAAACTACTCGGATTTTTCTGCAATTACTAGCAAGATGAGAAGGTTTTCCGTGCGAGCGGCTGTATTTTCATCGCTTTACATGCCTGTTGTTATGACGCTGGGCGGGATTGGCTCAGGGCTTATCCTTTGGCAAGGCGGACAGCAGGTAGTTCTTGGAACGGGAATGCAGGTTGGTGAGCTGATATTCTTTTGGACAATGTCGGGCTTTTTCTTTGAGCCTGTGTATAATGCGGCAAGGATATTTGCAGAGCTGCAAAGCGCTCAGGCTTCGGCGGAGCGTGTGGTGAAGCTATTAAACACTGAATCACAGATTCAAGACAGTGAAGCTGTAACCAAAGTGTATGGAGATGCCTTTGTTCCTAAAAAAGAAAACTGGCCGGTAATAAAAGGCGACGTGGAATTTCGCGATGTTATGTTCAAATATAACAAAGGCGATAAAGTGCTAAATGATTTTAATCTGAAGGTGAAACAAGGTGAGACTATTGCCATCGTCGGCGAGACGGGAAGCGGAAAGTCTACCATTGTAAACCTAATTTGCAGGTTCTATGAGCCTGTTGAAGGAAGCGTGTTGATAGACGGCGTAGACTATAGAGAGCGCTCACAGCTTTGGCTTCATTCAAACCTTGGCTATGTTCTACAGACACCTCATCTTTTCTCAGGAACCATTATGGATAACATCCGATATGGCAGGTTGGATGCTACTGACGATGAAGTCATTGCAGCTGCGAAGATTGTGGATGCACACAGCTTTATATCTCACCTTAAACAGGGATATAACACTCAGGTTGGAGAAGGCGGAAGCCTGCTTTCAACGGGCGAGAAGCAGCTGATATCTTTTGCGCGCGCTATTTTGGCAGACCCTGCATTGTTTATCTTGGATGAAGCAACAAGCTCGATTGATACGGAGACGGAAGTTAAGATACAGTCGGCAATAGAAAAGCTTTTGTCCGGAAGAACAAGCTTTATAATAGCCCACAGGCTGTCTACCATTCGCCATGCTGACAGGATACTTGTAATTGACAAAGGAGAGATTATCCAAGAAGGCACTCACAAAGAGCTTATGGAAATGGACGGACACTACCGCGACCTATACACCGAGCAATTCAGGCATGAAGCTGAAAACAAACTGCTTGGAATTGATGAAGGTGAAGGAGTGGCGTAACATTTCTCATTGAGGTATTTGCAAGGATCAAAAAACTCGTGCCTCGGGCACTTCAGAGCATTAAAAAAAATGCGGAGCGCGACAGCAGTTGTTTAGAAGTGTGAGAGCGTAAATTTTGCGCTTTGTAATCAATTAATAATAGGAAACCCACGGCGCATGTCCGTGGGTTTTTGTTATTGTGCAAAGAGCAAATAATTAATCATATGATTAAATCTAAAGATTTATACGATTTAAAGCGTCAAACATATCTCCATTGAAACTTCCGTCAGCGCGCGCCTTATGTCGCTGCGTGATTGCCATTTGCGGCTGTCCCATTCGTCGCCGCTTACGTCATCTCCGCCATATAAAATCTGCCCAAGCTTTACGCCGCGAAATTGAGCGACCGCCATGAAAGCAGAAGCTTCCATTTCTACACACAAGCAGCCTTCGGAAACACGAAGCGCGACTTTGTCTTTTGTTTCGCGATAAAATGCATCGGTTGTCCAAGTTTTGCCTTTAACATAATTTATCCCTTTATCCAAGAAAACTTTTTCAATTGCATTAACAGCATCGCTGTTGGCGGCAACTTCTCTTGAAGGGGGAAGGTAGTGATATGATAGTCCTTCATCACGAACTGCTGACGTAGGGATTATGATATGACCGAAAGCGATGTCGTCTCTTAAAACACCTGCTCCACCGCACACAATAAATTTCTTAATTCCAAGCGCTATCATTTCTTCAAAAAGTCCGGCAGAGCCTGCCGCACCCAAAAACCCTTGCGCTATGCATATTTTTTTGCCCTCAAATGTCATCTCGTATATGGGCGAGTCAAGTGTTTCGCATTTAAGAGAGGCGATTTGAGTTAGCCTGCCTTCTTTTAGATATCCGTCAATTACATCTCTAAAAAAAGTTATCACGCAGCATTGAGGAATATCTATCTTGCGGATTACTTTGTGGGGCTCTATTATGCTTTTTTTGTTTTTGTCAAACTCCAGTATCGGATATTCTTTTTTTTCTATCATATTACTTTTCCTTAAAATACATTTTAATTCCCGAGTCTATTGAAGATTCGGGGCAGGACTTGAATCCAAACTTCATGTAAAAACTCTCTTTACTTTTTGGAGAAAATAAAACTAGATTTTTTTCGCTGCCAGTAAGGAGGTTTTCTTTTGCATGAATTATAGCACGATCCATAATCATTTTGCCAATACCTTGATTTCTCATTTCCGGACAAACGATTATATCAGTTAAGTGAAAAAAGAAGCTATTTGCTTCAATTATTCTTGCCATCGCCACTACTTTGCCATTAAGTTCAGCATGAATAGTATATATGCTGCTTTTAAGCTCGAGCCCAGCGTTCATTCGAAATGGCCTACCGAAAGCTTCTTCTTTAAGCTTGATAAAATCAGATACGGGCAGGGAGTTTTCTATGAATTTAATTGAGCTTAGCATGTGCCACGCTTTATAAGAATGTTATATTTGTGTATTGATTTCATATTTATAGATGAACTTCAACTTATTATTTATGCAAAGCTTATGAAGCCCCAGCTTTTTGCCACCGTTTTTTTCAATCACTTTGGCAGAAGCTATGTTTTTGGCATCGCATGTTATAAGAGCTTTGCCGATGCCTTTCTCATTTGCTTTTTGAAGAAGGAGCTTTAATTGGTGAGAACCATATCCTTTGTTCCAATATTTTTTTCGGATAAAATAACCAATATGTCCACCGAATAGTTCAAGATCTTTTGTGAGGGTATGGCGTAGGTTGCCGCCGCCGATATATTCTTCGCCTTCAACCAGCCAAAACATTGTATATGGAACAAATCCTTCGGGAAGGTCTATTCCTTTTGAATGATTCTCATAGGTTTCAATTATTGTATCTTTCCACTGGTCATATTCATTAGGTTCATGGAGAGAACTATTTTCAATGTTAAGCTCTTTATATTCTCTGCATGCCTGAAGATATCCTTCAAGATATTGTTCGCATGGAAATATCAGTTGTGCATTTTTGTGCATGTACGCCTCTTGTTGTTTAAGATTTGTAATTACTTAATCATTAAAATATAAACTCTTTTATAGCCTCTTTTGTTTATAGAAATCCATTGGTGGTAGTATTTTACAATAAGAAAATACACATGTCAAATATATGTATATTTGTAAAGTGTGAAATGAGCAAAGTCATTGACAAACAAACGGCATAATACTATAATACATTTATCAAAAGTAGAGGGGAGAATTTTTTGTTATCGGTTTCTGTAAAGGTTAAATAATTAATTTAATAGTTTTTTTGGCATGTTATTTTTATGCCACGAAGACATCGCCTTACAGTTTACTTTACAAAAATTCTTGGAACTTCTCATTTAATAGTGAAATGTAGAGCGCGGCATATGCTGCGTTTTTGTTATATAAATCTTTGTTCCAGCTTTTAAACCCGTCGGAGTATTCTGCGCATATGCGCGGCGTGTCTTGACGGGTTTTTATAATGAAAGGAACAAGAAAATGACGGATAAAACATATAAAACATTGGAATTTGACAAGATACGGGAGATGCTAGCCGAGCATGCTCTTTCAGATAAAGTTAAAGAGCAGCTTTTAAACCTTGAGCCTTATATGGACGAACAGAAAGTTATAGATGAGCTGGACAAAACAACGCAGGCAAAAAAGATAATTGGGACTATGGGCTCGCCACCGCTTGCATCGGTTACAAATCTTTTAAAGGCGCTTTCCCTGATGGAAAAAGATGCGATGCTTATGCCTGAAAATCTTATATGCGTAAGTCAATTCATTTCTTCATGCAGAAGGATGAAGGATTATCTTAAAAAGGCGGAGAGCACATCGCAAGAAGTTGCATATTATGGAGCGTCTATTGACACTTTAAGCTATCTCCAAGATGAGATAGACGGCAGCATAAGAAATAATAATGTGTATGACAAAGCTTCAAAAGAGCTCTACGACCTAAGACGCAAGATTATAAAGACGAATGAAGAGATAAAATCAAAGCTAGATTCCGTTTTGCGCAATAATAAAAACTATTTAAGCGAAGGATTTGTGGCTTATCGCAACGGACACTATACTATTCCGGTTAAAAGCCAGCACAAAGCAAAAGTGCAGGGCAGCGTGATTGATATGTCCAAGAGCAAGGGAACATACTTTATCGAGCCAAAGGCTGTGCAAAAACTTCAGCAAAAGCTAGCGCTGCTTGAAATTGAAGAAGATAATGAAGTGCGCAGGATATTATATCAGCTGACGGCACTTGTGGAAGATCATGTGCAGCAGATAAAAATTAATATTGAAGCTTTAGAGATATTGGATTTTATTTTTGCAAAAGCAAAACTATCAATTGAGATGAATGCTGTGTGCGCCGAAGTGAATGATGAAAAGAAGATTGTAATTCATAAGGGAAAACACCCACTCCTAGAAGTTCAAAAGGCTGTGCCGCTTGACTTTAAAGTGGGTGGGAAAACGCATGGGGTTATTATCACTGGGCCTAACACTGGCGGAAAAACTGTTGCGCTTAAAACGGTGGGACTTTTATCAATAATGACTCAGAGTGGGCTTCATGTCCCTGCGGAAAAAGCATCCTTTTGCATGCAAAATATTGTACTTTGTGATATAGGAGATGGTCAAAGCATAATGGAAAATCTATCGACATTTTCATCGCACATGACAAACATAATAAACATTTTGCGGGTGGCTGATGAGGATTCGCTGGTGCTTTTGGACGAACTTGGCTCCGGCACGGATCCAACAGAAGGCATGGGGCTTGCGGTATCGATACTTGAAGAGCTTGCCCAGAAGAAATGTTTGCTTGTGGCTACAACGCATTATCCGCAGATAAAAAAGCTTGCTGAAAATACAAAAGGCTTTATCAATGCCAGAATGACTTTTGACAGAGAAAATTTAATGCCACAATATAGGCTTGAAATAGGTGAGGCAGGCGAAAGCTGTGCTCTGTATATAGCAAAGCGTCTGGGGCTGTCGGCTAAGATGCTCAAAAGAGCTTACGAAGCCTCTTATGAGAGCGGAGAAACTCAGCGGCAAATGGTGGAGATGACGTTTGATGATGCGGAAGATAAACTGGATGCAACAAATGAATCAACTCATAAAAAGCGCTATATTCAAAGAAAAAAGGCGTCAGATAAAACACAAAAAGAAGTGGAACAGAAGTTTACTGTTGGTGACTGTGTGATGATATCATCCAGCCGTGAGACAGGCGTTGTTTATAAAGCTGCCGACAGTAAGGGTGAAGTGGGCGTGCAGATAAAAAAACAAAAGCAGATGATAAACCATAAGCGATTAAAGCTCGTGGTAGCAGCACAAGAGCTTTACCCTGAGGATTATGATATGTCGATAGTGTTTGAATCGGCGGCAGAGAGAAAGGCTAGAAAAATAATGAGCAAAAGACATGATCCAAGTGTAAAAATTGTAACTGACAAGAAATAAAAACAGACAAAAAAATTCCGGCCATTGAGCCGGAATTTTTATTATAGTTTCTAATTTTTGTTATTCTTGGGGAGCTATCCATTTAAGCAAGTCGCCCCAAAGTGGATGAGATTCATCCAAAACGAGTGTTGCACCGCTTCCCAGTGAAGATTCAAGAGCTTCAAGTGAGCGCCAGAAGGAGTAAAAATCCGGATCGACGCTGTAGCTTTCTGCATAAATGGCAAGCGCTTCGGCATCTCCCTCACCTTTAATCTGCTTGCTTTCTTCAACCGCTGCAGCTTCTATCTCACGTGCTTCACGGTCCGCCGCTGACACTAACTGTTGATACTGCTTGTCGCCGTCTGCGCGGAATTTCTGCGCTTCTTTTTCACGGTTTGCAATCATTCGCTGATATGTGGATTCAAGGTTGCCATCCGGCAATATTGTCCTGTGGACCTGCATGTCTTTGATTTCAATTCCACCGTCTTTGATTATTTCATTTATATCAATTTGTGCTTCTATTAGAGCCTGATTCAGCTTTTCTTTGTCTGAAACAAACTCAGTCGCATCCAACTTATTTATGCGCTGTATGATGGACGGGAAGATAAGATTATCAAGATAGTTGCTAGCCCTTGTGGTGTTTTCGTGTGTAACCTTAAACTTTACAGGATCCGAAATTCGCCATTGGGCAAACATAGTTATGTAGTACTGCTTTTTATCGGCAGTGTTTACATCTTCGCTGTCTGATACATAGGTGTTAAGCCATGAATCAAACTGTTCCACTTGATCTATGAAAGGTATTTTGAAGAAAAGCCCTTTGCCTTCTACAACTTTAATACCTTTTATATTGTTTGAACCTGTATAAATTGCAGGGTCAACTACAATTCTTACTATTTCACCAAACCTGATTATAACGGCCTGTTGATGTTCGTTAACTGTGAACGTGGATGCAGAAAATGCTATTATCAAAAGAAGTGCTACCACACCTATTGTTATAAGCGTTTTTATAGCTTTTCCGGCTTGTTGAGCTTTCATTCTGGCGTTGATGTTAATAGTATTGTTTGAACTATTTGTGTTATTTGTATTACTCACCTGTGACACCTCCTTCAGTGGTTTCTAAAGGAAGGAATTCGAGTACGTCTGAACCTTCGCTTATAATATATTTTTTGTCTGCGTTTGCCATAATTTTCTCTATCGTTTCAATGAATAGCCTTTTCCGAGTAATCTCAGGGCTTAAAATATATTTTTTAAATACTGCGTTAAACACGGCAACTTCGCCCTGTGCCTCTGCAATTGTCTCAGCTTTATATGCCTCTGCGTCCTGAATCATCTGGTATGCTTTTGCTTCTGCTGCGGGGACTACAAGATTTTCGTATTTTTCACCTTCATCAAGCCTTCTGGTTTGCTCGTTTTTGGCGTTGATAACGTCCTGATATGAAGCTTGCACTTCAGTCGGAACTGTGATGTTTTGGATTTTAACCTGCACCACATCAATTCCAATGTTGTATGTGTTTTCAACTATTGACTTGAAATCCTCTGATACGCCATCCTCTATAACGCTTTTGTCTAAAAGGGCAATGTCAAGAGTCGTGTTTTGCACGTTTCGTCTCAATACTGTCTCAAACGCATATCTAAGCGTGTCGAATGGATCGTCAACTTCATAGAAGAATTTTTCCACATCGTTAACGCGTACCTGATAGATAGCCTCTACTCGCACTATGCTTGAGTCACCTGTAAGCATAATCGCTTCAGCGTCCACATCGTAGTATTGCGCAGCTGAGGATGATGTTCCTGATTGCGCTGTCCGATATCCATACTCTTCTGTACGGATTTCTGTTGTTGAATAAACTTTAACTGTTTGTAATAAAGGTAAGTGCCAATACAAACCGGCAGTTGTTTTTGTGTCGGTTAGTTCGCCGAAAGTCAAAATAACAGCATTTTCACCTTCCTTTATTCTATAAAATGATGTTACAGACAAAAGAAGCACGATGGCTACTAATACCAGCACCACAATACCTGTTGCGCTTTTTTTGTTCAAAATATTTCACCTCCAAATTTATTGCTTAATGTATTTTACATTAATAATTCACATGCATTATATTAAAACGCTATAATATGCTTATGACATTCTAAATTATACAGTATATGATGTTAAATATCATCTTTAGTTTTTTATAGACTATGCATAGGCTTTCTAATATAATGATAAATAGCAAAGGGAGGTATAAAATATTGAATTTTGATAAGTACTTAGACAAGACCTATGATTGCAGCTGTGGGATTGCGCACAGGTCGACCACACGCGATATATTAATAGAGCGGAATGCTATTAAGAAGATACCGCAACTCATTGAAAAGTTGGGATTGCCCACTGATGTGTTTGTTGTTTGCGATGAAAATACATATGAGGCAGCAGGAAAAGAAGTTATATCAGTGTTGGGCGATGCAGGCATCGTTGCCAGATATTATGTTTTTAAAAATGATGATCTTGTACATCCTGACGAAAATGCCGTTGGCAGTGTAATGTTTGCAGCAGAGCCTATGCCAAAGATGCTTATTGCGGTAGGGTCAGGCACTATAAATGACCTCACACGCTTTTGTGCAACAAGAATGAAAACTCCATATTTCGTGGTGGCCACTGCGCCTTCCATGGATGGATTTGCTTCGGGAGTGACACCCATTACAAAAGGCGGCATGAAGATCTCATATTCTGGCATTACACCACAAATGGTCATTGGAGATTTGGATATATTATCCGATGCGCCTCTAAAACTTGCAGCTGCCGGATACGGCGACATTATGGGCAAGGTGACAGCGCGGATGGACTGGCTTTTAGGAAACATAGGCTATGGTGAGCACATGTGCACTGAGATAGAGGGGATTACAAACGCCGCGGTTAAAAAGTGTTTGGAGCTATCCGATGAGGTGAAGTCACGTACCTATGAATCAACCGAAGGTCTGATGGAAGCGCTCACTCTTTCAGGCATTGCAATGCAACTAAACAAAAACTCACGACCGGCTTCAGGGGCAGAACATCATATGTCACATTTTTTGGAGATGCGTGACGGACACAATGTGCGCGAAGGGGCATACCATGGCGCGATTGTTGGAATGAATACACTTATTATCATGAGACTTTATGAAAAGTTTTATGAAGCAGGACCACCTCCGCAGGGAGTTGTGCCTGAAAATATGGAAACTTTAGCTAAGGCAAAGGCTGCATATGGGAAAGTATGGGACGCTGTGCTAAAAAATAAAGGTGAAATATATGCTTCGCCAGAAAAGTGGACAGATATTCGCGGAAGAATAATCAAATATTGGGATGAGATGAAAAGAGATGTGGAAAACTTAAAGACTCTCAGAGAAATATTTGAAAAAACATTAAAAGAATGCGGAGCTCCAAGCCATCCTAAGGACTTGGGATATGCAAAAAAAGATATTTACGATGCCTTGATGAATGCAAGAATGCTAAGGCCAATACCAACAATACTTGAAGTGCTGGCAAATTGGGGATATCTTGAAAAATATACTGAGGAGATAATTGATGAGCTTTACTAACAGGCGCGAGTTTCTGGACGGACTTAAAAAGGTCGAGTGCTTTGTGCTAGACATGGATGGAACATTTAACTTGGACATGAACATTATTCCCGGGGCTATGGATTTTTATAACAAAGCTATTAAAATGGGAAAACGTGTTGTATTTCTTACAAATAACTCATCGCGCGATGGCGGACATTATGTTGAAAAGTTGCACGACTTGGGATGTCCTGCAAAACAAGAAGATGTGTACACTTCCGGTATGGCAACATGCCAGTATGTTGTGCGAGAATATGCGGGCAAAAAGGTATTTCTCTTGGGAAATGAACACCTGAAAGCGGAATTTGAGCGATATGGGATAGAGATTGTGGATGAAAATCCTGATATCGTTGTTATAGGCTTTGACACAACACTTGACTATGAGAAGATGACGAAAGTTTGCGATTTTGTGCGAGAAGGTTTGCCATATATCGCAACACACCCTGATTACAACTGTCCGACGGAGACGGGATTTATACCTGATATCGGCGCAATAATTGCATTTATAAAGGCGTCCGCTGACAGGGAGCCCGACATAATAGTGGGCAAGCCCTATGAAGAAATCATGCGCGGGCTGATGCAGATGACGAATCTGCCCAAAGATAAAATAGCAATCTGTGGAGATAGATTATATACAGACATCGCAACTGGAGTTAACTTCGATATATTATCGGTGTGCGTATTAACGGGCGAAACGAGTCTTGAGGATATAGAAAAATCGGAAGTAGTGCCTCACTTGGTGTTTGAATCACTGGGTGTGATGAAGGATTATATTTAAGGCGGGGATTATGAAAAAGCTCTCCAGATGGCTATATAAGAAAGTGACAAACAAAGTGCTTATTTTAGCGGTTTGCGTATTTTCACTCTTTATTGCAGTAGTAGCTCCGATGGCTGCACGCTATATGGACACCGTGACTGAGGGCGCGCCATCTCCTGACACTTCGCTTATTTATAGTGCTCAGGATTTGTTTGACATGGCACAAGATTATGGAGAGGAAGGCAGAAGGGCTTATGTTTTGATGAGGTTCACTTTTGACCTCGCGTTTCCTGCCGCATATCTCTTTTTTTTGGTGGCAGTTCTTACAAAACTCTTGAAATACCTGCCACAGAAATCAATATTCAGATACTTAAATGCTTTGCCATTTATTGCGGTGTTTTTTGATTTGACGGAAAACATAATGACGGCATGGACTATTGGAATGTATCCTCAGAAGATGATGTTTGCGGCAAATGTTGCACCAATTGCAACTATGATTAAATGGGTATTTGTTGGCTCAAGCTTTGCGATGATTGTGGTGTTTGGAGTTTTGTATTTGATCGGAAGAATTATGAATAGCAAAAAAGAAGTCAGCTGACTTCTTTTTTTTCATCTTTTGTTTTTGTCATTGTGGAAAACAGTAAAACTATTATAAATATGCTGAAATTACAGTATAGGTATCTCACGTTTTGCGCAGGAGTTCCCATGAAATAGCCAAAGGCATTGCTGAGCATGGGAAGCGCCACAATTAACGGTGCAAGCTTATGTCTTTTATAAAACGCGATAATGACGATAACTGAAAGCCACAGCCACATAGCCGGACGAAGATAAAACTTTATTTTTGGTTCTTTGTATATAATATCTCTAACTTTGGGAAAGAAGCTTGCTTCTTTAATGTTTGACTCATATTCGGGAAAATCAGTTATCCCCTTATTCCAGACTAGTGTATACCCATAGTCTGGTATTGCCCATGCGATGCCTGTTATCTGTTGATATTCCAGAATCATATCTTTCGGGTATTTAGTCCAGAATGAAAGGTAATATTTTAAAAAGCCCATCGGGTTATTTCTTATTTCTTCATAGTTAAGGGTGAATATATATATGTGGTTAAACTTCCAATCACGGCGTGTTTTTACTGTCTCGGTTACGTAGCCGAGGTTTAAGTATTTATCCGACAAGTTATATTCTTCATCTGTAAGCTCATACCAATTTTGATCCACTGTAAAACTCAATTGTGCAGATGGAATCATTACCATATCCAGCGCACCCGAGCGCGTCCAGTAGCTGTCCCCAAGAGCTAATTCTACAGTTTTATTAACACCGAAGTACAACACAAATATCGCTAGCACTGAAACAAATATTGTTTTGCGAGCCTGCTTGTTTTTTTTGAAATAGACAAGGAGCGTTCCAAGGCAAAATACTATGGTTATGATGGCGTTGTGTCTTGCAAAAAGAGCCACAAGTGAAGCAGCACAGAAAAAGAGCGCATTAACAAAAGAAAATTTATTGGATAACAGTATCTTTATAAGTATTACACTCATAAGAATCAGAGACACTATGTAGTTTACGTCTTTAAGCATTGCAACAGTGTTCATTGCGTTAATTGGATACAAGCACAGGACAAAAACTGTAAGCCAACACAGATTTTTATTCAAACCCATTTGTCTAAAAGTGTAGGCGATGGCGGCGAATGCAAAAGAGGTGTACAAAATCTGAGTGAAGATGATAAGCCACGGTGAATCTACTATTGAGCTAAATAGCTTAACAGAAAGAGTGTACACTATCGGATGCAGGTTGGTAAATTCATTGGAGTGAGCCATTTTCCATATATAGTGGCTGTCGTAGCCAACGACTCCGGGAAATACCACAGCAAGAAGAAAAGAATAAACCAAAACCGTGGGAATCATATAATATAAAATATAGCGTTTTTTAACTATTGTTTTTTTATATTGCCAGCTGATAAATTTAAGATAGTATAGCGCAACCACCAAAAGTGCATATAAAATAGCAGAGAAGATAACCCCTAATATTACTCCCCATAATCCGTTAATAATCTTAAAGGGAGTAATAAATATGCTCTTTGTGATAACAAGGGCAAAAATGAATAAAAATATTTTAACCGAAAGTTTTTTATCCGAGTAGAAAGTATAGAGCTTTTTAAACATAGTGTTCCTTTTCGTCGTTTAGAAAAAATCTGCGATATAAACCATTTTATTTGGGAAAACTGACATCAGTAGTTCTGTATTGCTTTTTATTTTCACATCGCTTCTGGCCTGAGCCTTTTTCAGGCCTACATAGCCTGTGACCATTTGCGTGAGTGCCATAATGGAGCATTCAATGTCGCATAGTCCTGAATTTTCTTTAACTTCGGAGTGCTCGCCCTTCCAGGAAACTTTGTAGGATTTATTGTTTTGAGGCATGAATTCATCTAAAATCTTTATCTTGAAGCTGCCGCGCTCGCCTGGCTTTTTTATATACTTTAATGCTTCTTGAGCATTGATTATTCTTGCCATGCCGTTGGGCTTTACATTTATAGCATATGAATGCGGTTCGTCAAATAGATATGATGGGCACACTTCGGGGGGGATGTTGAATTTTATTTTTGTAACGTTTCCGCTGAGCCTTCCAATGAATGCGAAAAGAAGATACATGGAGTCGTAATCAATCCATGCCAAATCTTTTATGGTAAGTGAGGCGGGAAACCCTTTTCTTTCGTGCTTATATGAAAAATAGGCACACGGCTTTTTATCTGTATTATATATAGTATATGTGCGCATTTTAGTGGTGACCGGATCATGCTCTAGCTTTTGCTCCCATTGCCAAGCGTCTCTATCCAGCATGATATTGTATTTTTGAGAAAATGTTGTGTAAATATCGATTATTTCGCCTGGATCTGTACCTTCCTCGCCCGGTATAAACTGCTTTGCACTGCCGTCAAACGCAAGTTTTAAAAGGGGCTCAGGAGATGACTCCAGATTGTGAGATTCGTTGCACAATTCATATCCATATTTTCTGTAGTATGGGTGTGAGAAGGGATAAAGATAACCCATCACATATCCTTGATCATACATGATGTCATGTGTTTTTTTCATTAGGTTGCGAACCATGCCGCCTCTTCTTGATTCGGGCAGGGTGGAGACATTGCCTATGCCTGCACACATGATGCTTTTTCCGTCCAACCACATATAGAAGGGGCTTCGCTGCAATAGGGCCGTCATAGTGCCTTCTTCGTTAAATGCACCAAAAAAGTCTTCATATCTAAACTTCCCTTTTTCAAGCAATTTGTATTCGCATTCACAGTCATAATAAAAAGATTGTGAGATTATGAATATTGCTCTTTCCTGTTCTTGTGCTGTTATATGACGAAATTCCATAAATGTCCTCCGCTTTCCAATATATTTGTTTATAGTTTGTTTGTCAATGAGGAATGAATAATGTTATAATATTGGCTATGTTTAATAAAAGATTAAATAAAACAGTGCTTTATATATTAATGATAGTGATGATTTTTTCGTCATGCTCGAAAGCGGAAACAGAGCAGATTGCCACAACCGAACAAGTGGTTGATATCACTGCTTTGCCGTCGGATGCCCCGACTTTTACGCCCGAGCCTACACTAGAACCTACTCCGGAGCCTACTCCCACACCTGAACCCCATGTGTATTCGCCGGATGACGGACGCCCTTGGTATGTTCGTGTGGACACATATAACCAGATGGTGTCAGTTTATGCGCTGGATGAAAATGAGGAATACACAAGGCTCATTAATCAGTTTATGTGCACAGCGGGAAAGCGCGACAATTACACAAAGATGCTGTTTCAAGTGCTTAATGATGATGACAGATATAGATGGAAGCACTTTGCCACTTTTGGGGGAGGTTATTGCGAGTATGTAACCCGTATATATAAACCATTCTTATTCCACTCTATGATGTTTGAGGACAAAAGTGAAGATGAGCTTATGACTGCAACGTACACGGAGATGACGTTTCCGGATTCTCATGGATGCATACGTCTTATGCCGCAGGATGCAAAATGGGTTTATGACAACTGCATTGGTGGAACGTATGTAGAGGTTGTAAACGGTGAGGCTGATCCCGACCTTTTGCAGTCGTATATGCCGCCGCCTTTAATAGATGGTGACACGCTTCCTGTGCATGAGCCTTTTGTAGGAGAAGTGCGTGTGCCTGCTGTAAGCCCTGACTGGGACAATTTCCCCAGTGATGGTGGATGGGAATATGATCCTGAAGTTTATGGGTGAATGGATAAATAGATGAAGAAAAAACATAAAATTGTATTCTACATTGTTACCATTTCTTTTTGGGCTTCAATATATTCTCACGTTTCAATTCTTTCAGGCTATGCTGAGCGATTAAACGCTTCCCTTATGATGATAGGAATAATAACAGGCAGCTATGGATTTATGCAGTTTCTTTTGCGCTTGCCGCTTGGGATATTGTCCGACAGGATTCAAAAGAGAAAGATTTTTATAATGGGCGCGATGGTAACGTCTTTTAGCGCCGGCATAATAATGTTTTTTGTGCCTTCACCGGGAGGACTTCTGGCGGGGCGCATATTCGCAGGGATTTCAGCATGCGCCTATGTTCAGATAACAGTATTATACTCAAGTTACTACGAGGAGCATGAGTTATCCAAAGCGATGGGCGTTATGGTATCTTTAATGTATATGAGCCAGATGCTTGCCATGCTTTTGGGCGGTGCAGTGGCAGACGGAATTGGGACGGAGTATACTTTCCTTCTTACAGCTGCAGTGGCGCTTGTCGGATTCGTTTTTTCGTTTTTTGTATATGATAAGCCCATTGAAAGAGAGCCGATTGAGTTTCGCGAGCTAAAATATGTGATAACGGACAGATGGGTTATAGCGGCATCGCTTCTTGCCATACTATGTCAGGGCTTAAGTTTTTCAAAGAGTTT
This sequence comes from Christensenellaceae bacterium, assembly GCA_963676355.1. Taxonomy (GTDB): domain Bacteria; phylum Bacillota; class Clostridia; order Christensenellales; family UMGS416; genus JAGLOK01. Next base: position 3,358,063 of record OY781093.1, on the reverse strand, counting down.
GTCTTTTGTACCACTTGCAGCCTTTAGATATGGTGCAACAGGTGTTTTGCAAAGTGTTGTCACTATATCATTTACTTTCTTTTCAATGATTTCGGCAATGTTTGCAGGAGGGCTTGTTTCAAAATTTGGAGAAAAAAGAGTGCTTGTTGTCGGATTTTTGTTCCATGGTGTAGGAAGCATGATAATCGTATTAATGCACTCGTTCACAGGGCTTGTTTTGGGGCAGATAGGTTCAGGAATCGGAAATGGACTTATATTCTCATTGCTTATGGGAATTTCGCTTAAAACAATTCCCCAACAGAGAAGGGGAAGCGCGATGGGTCTTTATCAGGCTCTTTATGCTATAGGAATGTTTATGGGGCCTTTTGTGTTTGGGTCGCTTGCGGGAAGCTATCCTTTAAGCTATGGCTTTGCTGCAACGGCGGTTATTGCATTTTTGGGCATAGTCCTTGTTATTTTTATATTTAGAAGAAATGCAAAATTTGAGAAGAGAAAAATTGCGCAATAGCTTTAAGTTTACAATACAATACACTTTAGCGGTTGCACAGAAATAGTTTATATAATAAAATCTTGACTAAAGGAGAGATTATATGAGATATAAAATTTTATCCATTTTATTAATAGCAGTATTGGTTTTTTCACTTACAAGCACAGCTTTTGCAGGCAATGTTAGTGTGCCGGATGCAAATCTTGCCACAGCACTGAGAGCACTTGCAGGAATACCTGACGGTGAGGCTATCACGTCAGAGAAGCTTGCGGCTATAACGGGAAAAGTTGATCTTTCAAATAGTAATATTTCCGAAATAGAAGGGATACAGTATCTGACGGGTGCTGAATCCATTGACCTTTCGCTAAACTCCATAGGTTCAGTGCCGCGCGAGATTGAGCGGCTGACATCGCTTAAATCGCTTGACTTGTCAGGAAACAGAATATCCAGACTTCCGTCAAACATCGGAGGCTTGTCTGGACTAAGAAACCTTGATATACGAGCAAATAGGTTAGAAGAAATACCTTCAAACCTTAAAAAGCTTACGCTTGATACATTTAAGTGTGACTATAATTTTCTGGATGTTTCAGACGGCTCTTCTGCGCTTAGTACCATAAATTATATATCAGCCATGACAAAAGAATACAAAAATCAGCTTGTTCCCATACAAGGCTTTTCGGCGTATTCGCCAGAAAACGGCTCAATAATATTATATTGGAATGCTATGGAATCCCTTGCCTTTGACGGCGGGGCTGTAGGCGCGATAGAACGTATTGTTATACTGGGAGATAGTTATGACTTTATAAACCAGACAACAGGTTCAGCGAGGTCTTATAGAATAGACGGAAAAGACACCACCACAGAATATACGTTTTATGTCGGAGTGGAATATCATATAACAGGTACGAAATACTCGGGAGTTTATAACAAAGTTTATAGTAAGATAACCCTTAAAGCTGTGCCTGAAAACACTCCCATGCCGGAGATTGTGGCAACGGAAACGCCATCGCCTACCCCTGTTCCGGCAACAGACACACCAGTTCCTGCGACAGCTACGCCCGTGCCGGCAACTAATACGCCTGCACCGACGCTTGAGCCTGTTGCAACCCAAGCTCCTCCTCAAAAAGGTGGTACAGTCAACACGATTTATATTATAATCATCATTTTGGCTGCAATATTTGTTTTTATCACACTGCTTATAATCGCAAGAGCGATAGCGCAAAAGAAAAACCGCAATACGAGGTATAGACGGTAATGAGTGCGGATTACAAAATAGCACTTATTTCGGATATCCATTCAAACTTTGTAGCGCTTAAGTCGGTAATGAAAGAGATAGAAAAAGAGGGCGTTGATGATATTGTGGTTGCAGGAGACAACATAGGTCTTTTTGTGCAACCCAATCAGACTGTCGAGTTTTTGCAGAAGCTTGATGCCAAGGTAATACAAGGCAACAGCGAAGACTATCTGCGCGGCTACGACGATGGAACAAAGGCGCATTGGTCCAATTTTCATCAGATGACACCGATGGTGTGGACACATGGGAAACTGACTGACGATAATCGTGAGTATTTGCTTCAATTGCCTGCGCAACTCACATTTGAGGCCTGCGGTACATCATTTCGAGTGGTACATGGCTCTTTGGACAAAGTAAATGAACTTATTTACAAGCATGAAACAGGCAAGATAAGAAAGAAGATTGCTTGTGCCAAAGAGGATATTGTAATCTGTGGACACAACCATCAGCAGTACCACATGAAGCTGGATGGAACGCTAATCGTAAACCCCGGATCCGCGGGAATATCTTTTATGGGGAATGGCATTGCGCCATATTCATTAATTGTGCGCACGAATGGTAAATGGAAAGTAGAGGAACGGCAGGCAGTTTATAATACGCATGAAGTTGCCGCTGCTATGAAAAAATCAGATATATCAAATTATGCTCCTTGGGAGAGCATGCTCATAAGAAGCATAACCGATGGGAAGGTTGCAACCATTGCTTTTATAAAGTTTGCATATCGCTATGCAAAGAAAAACGGCTGGGATGGCAAAGGCGACCTTGTTCCAAATGAATATTGGCACAGTGCTTATAAAAACTTTGACTGGGCAAATTACAAATGCGCCAGAGCGCATCTGGGTTAATTAAGCTCATCCAGCGTCAAGTCAAAACTTTCAGTGAAATGATCCATAAAGTAATCGGCTTCAGGCATATTCATTTTTATTATTGACTTGTGAATTGAAGTTTTTGCTTTTTTAAACTCACGGTTACCGGCTTTAAGCTCTTCAATACACTTAAGATAGGCACATATTCTATCTGCGGCTTTTACTATCTTGTGTTCGGGTGATTTGTTTGGGATTAGAAAGTCTTCATATTCCTCGGCTAGCTCTTCAGGCAGCATATCCAATAATTTTTTTACAGCCATAGTTTCTATTTTTTTATATGCGTTTTCTATATCTTTATCGTAATATTTTATTGGCGTGGGGAGATCTCCCGTTATAACTTCGCCTGCCTCGTGGTAGGCGGCAAGAGCCAACACACTTTCCATATTATATTCTTTTTCAAAGAACTTTTTTCCTATCAGAGCCAGAGCATGCGCTATCCATGTGACCTGCATAGAGTGCTCCTGAATGTTTTCCCTGTCGGAATTTCTCATTAAGTTCCATCTGTAGATATATTTCATCCTTGAAATATAGGCAAAAAAGCTTTTAGACATTTTATCTCCTTGACTATCACGCATGGCGTGATATAATGTGTTTTACAATTTAATATGCGCTGGGGGGGCATTCGCTGAGATATTGCGCACCGACATTATATCACAGATATAGAAGTTTGTGCACAATGACCCTTTGAACCTGTAAGTTAACACTTGCGCAGGGAAGCAAAGATGAATTTTCGCCCGCACTCATTAAAAAAGTGTGGGTTTTTTATTGCTCAAAGTGCCATATTGAATAATACATTTAAGGAGTTTTATATGAGTACTTGGTTGGAAAAATTGGCAGAGTCAATGAAAGAAGTTGAGGCAATACCTGTTTGGGCGCAAATAGCTATTATAGCTATTATTGCGACAGTAGGACTCTTCCTTCTTTTTAAAGGCAAAAAATTTACTGCTAAAGAACTTTCGGTAGGAGCACTTAGCATAGCGTTAGCTTTTATATTATCATATATAAAAATATCGCTGCCACAAGGAGGGTCGTTCACGGCGGCATCTATGTTCCCGATATTGGCCTATGCTTGGGCATTTGGACCGGCAGCTGGCATTACGGCAGGCTTTATATATGGATGCTTGCAGTTGATGCAGGGTCTGTGGATCTTGCATCCTGTACAAGTTTTGCTTGACTATTTGCTTCCTTTTGCATTTTTAGGACTTGCCGGATTTAGCAAAAAGAATTTTCGGGTTGGCATTATTCTTGCATGTGTAGCAAGATTTTTATCTCATTACATTTCAGGCTTAGTGTTTTGGAGAATCTATGCACCTGAAGGACAGCCTGTGTGGATTTATTCTTTGCTATATAATGGTTCATACATGTTGGTTGAAACGATCATATGTGTTGCAGTTTCATTCATTCCGCAGATTAAAACGCTGATAAACAATATGAAGATGCAGACGGTGAAAAGCTGAATTTAACCTACGACATAAAGGACGCGGCATATCGCGTCCTTTTTTTATAGCATCTTGTGTTTTTCACGATAAACTCTAGGACTGTCTCCTGACCATTTTTTAAAGGCTCGAGAAAAGTAAAGAGGATCAGCATATCCCAGCTCAAAGGCAATTTGGGATATGCTGCTTGTGGTGGTGAGCAGCATAAGCTGTGCTTTTTGGTTGAGCTTTTGTTGGAGAAACCATTTGAGAGTATGTCCGGTTTCAAATTTATACATCTTTGAAAGCATGGATTGGCTGAGGCTTAAATACTTTGCCAAATCCGCTGTTTTGGTTTTTGCGGTTATGTTTATTTTAAGCAAGTCATAGAGCTTTTTAAGCTGCGGCGACAGAGAGAGATAGTCGCTTTTAAATGTATCCAAGTTGTAATTACTTATAAAGCTGTAGATAAGATGAATGTATGCGCCTTTTATAGTGTAGTACAGAGAAGTATCTTTATTCAAAAGTGCATCATAATATGGTATGTAATCTGCAGTGCTTATTTTCATTTTTAGAATTTCGCTGGATTTTTCAAACAGACCTGTGTCAAATAGTCTGTGTATAGTAAAATGTGAATATAGCTTTTTAAGATGCTTTGGCGTGTGGCAGGAAAAGCTCATGCCTGCAGGTATTATATACGCATATCCTGACTCTATTTTGTAAGCCGTCTCTTCACGTTCTATTATGCCTTCGCCTTCAAGCACGATGTAAAGCCTGTTGTACGGTGCATGAAGTTCATCGAATTCCCAATCGTTACCGAAAAAAACTCCATTTTCGATTATGCTGAAATCAACTGAGTTGCAAAACTCTTCAAACTCAAACTGCCTTATTAGTGGCATTTTACTACTCTCCTGTTATGTTATTTTTACTTGGAATGATAAAATTATAATCCCGCTATTCAAAAAAGTCCATGTTTGCAGCGGTTTTTTGAATATTATTTTTTGAAGTCATATTATAAAATTGAATATAGAATATAAATTTATTTATATAGAAGGAGAATATTATGTTAAACAAAAAACGTTTTGCATCAGGGGCACCGAAAGTTGGCATTCGCCCCACTATAGACGGGCGCTTGGGAGGCGTACGCGAATCGCTGGAAGATCAAACAATGAACATGGCAAAATCAGCAGCTAAGTTAATCTCGGAAAATCTAAGGCATCCGGATGGAACAGCTGTGGAATGCGTGATAGCCGACAGCACCATAGGTGGCGTTGCTGAAGCGCAGGCATGTGCTGAAAAGTTTGCACGCGAAGGCGTGGGAGTGAGCCTTACTGTTACACCATGCTGGTGCTATGGCTCTGAAACCATGGACATGGATAAAAGCACACCAAAGGCTATATGGGGATTTAATGGCACAGAGCGACCGGGGGCTGTGTATCTTGCGGCGGTTCTTGCGGCACACAGCCAAAAAGGAATTCCTGCTTTTTCAATATATGGACGCGACGTGCAAGATGCGGGTGATACAAGCATCCCACAGGATGTTAAAGATAAGATATTAAATTTCGCGCAGGCTGGGCTGGCTGTTGCATGGATGAAAGGCAAGAGCTATCTTTCGATGGGCGGAACATCAATGGGAATTGCGGGATCTATCACAAGCTATGAACTTTTTGAGAAATACCTTGGAATGCGTGTGGAAGATATCGACATGAGTGAGTTTATTAGAAGGCTAAATGAAGGTATATATGACTCTGAGGAATTTGAGACGGCATATGCTTGGGTGAAGGAAAATGTAAATATCGGAGAAGATCCGAACGAGGAATCTGTTCAGCATACTGCTGACAAAAAAGAAGAAGTGCTCAAGACTTCTATTAAGATGACGCTTATTGCTCGTGACCTTATGGTGGGCAATGAAAAACTTAAAGAGCTTGGCTTTGGCGAAGAGGCAAATGGTCACGGAGCAATAGCCGCAGGATTCCAAGGACAGAGACAGTGGACTGACTTTATGCCAAATGGTGACTTCATGGAAGGCATGCTCAACACATCATTTGACTGGAATGGAGCGCGACAGCCTTACATCGTTGCAACAGAGAATGATTGTTTAAACGGTGTTGCGATGCTGTTTGGACACCTTCTTACAGGTGAAGCGCAGGTGTTTGCGGACGTTCGCACATATTGGAGCCCTGAGGCGGTTGAACGCGTGACTGGATATAAGCCCGAAGGCAAGGCCGAAAATGGATTTATTCATCTCATAAACTCTGGACCTGCTGCATTGGACGGAAGCGGACAAGCAAAAATAGACGGAAAGCCTGCTATCAAAAAGTGGTGGGATATAAAAGATAATGATATAAAAGCAATAATGGATGCAACAGATTTTTGCTATGGCGACCTTGGCTATTTCAGAGGCGGCGGATATTCCACGCTGTTTAAAACAGAAGGCGGAATGCCTGTTACAATGTCTCGCGTTAACATGGTGGAAGGGCTTGGGCCTGTGTTGCAAATTGCAGAAGGATATACAGTAGATCTTCCGGATGAAGTGCACAACACATTGGACAGGCGCACAAATTTCACTTGGCCTACTACTTGGTTTGCACCAAAGGTCACAGGAGAAGGCGCGTTCAAGGATGTTTACTCTGTGATGGCTAACTGGGGAGCAAACCACGGGGCTTTTTCCTATGGACACATTGGTGACAAGCTTATAACATTGGCGTCCATGCTAAGGATTCCTGTAAATATGCACAACGTGGAAGAAGACAGGATATTCAGACCTTCGACATGGGCATCCTTTGGAACTGCAAGTCTTGAAGGTGCTGACTACAGAAGCTGCAAGGCGTTTGGACCGATATATAAATAAATGGAAACAGTCAACCGTTACTGCTATAATGGCGGTAACGGTTTTTTTATTATCTGTAATTAAGGAGAGACAATGAACGAAACATACTCAAAACTTGCTGACGCTCTGAATGCGCTTCCAAATGGATTTCCGCGCACGCAAACAGGCTCGGATGTTGCGCTTTTGGAATATATGTATACTGAAAAAGAAGCGGAGCTTGCCTGCGAGCTAACCCATGAACCAGAAGAAGCAAAACAGATTGCAGAACGCCTTAACAAACTGACCAATGAAGTGATCGGTGGGCTTTTAAGCATGGTGCGCCAAGGGAAGGTGTGGATGGACAGGACGGACGGCAAGATGACCTTTCGCCTTGCGCCTTTTATAGTTGGAAGTTATGAAGCAAGTGTGGAGAAGATGGATGAAACATTTGCAAATCTTACTGAAAAGTATATGTCAGACGGCGGCGCTCTCGGCATCATGAAGCCGTATCCTGCAGTGCACAGAGCAGTTCCTACAATGGATTACTCGGAGCTTGAGTGGATACTGCCATATGACAATGTTATAAAAATATTGGATAGAGCGAAAACTTTTACTGTGCACGAATGCATATGCAGAAAGCAAAAAGAGACGTTGGGTGAAGGGTGTGATGCGCCAAAAAACAATTGCCTCTCATTCACGGAGGTTGAAAGAAAGCCGAAGCCTGGGGATATCACAAAAGATGAAGCTATAAAGATACTAAAAGAAGCTGAACAGGCAGGGCTTGTACATTCTGTGAGTAATGTTGTTAATGGGCTTAATTATATCTGTAACTGCTGTGGATGCTGTTGTGGCGTCCTTCGTGGCATAAACGACTGGGGCATCGAAAACTCGATGGCTCGGGCAAACTATGAAGCGGTTATAAATGAAGGGTGCATTGGCTGCGAGGCTTGCCTTTCGCGCTGTCAGGTTAATGCGATTGAGATGATTGATGGCGTGGCAGTCATAAACAGGGACAAATGTCTCGGATGCGGGCTTTGCGTTTCAGAGTGTCCGACAGAGTCTATAAAGCTTATTCCACGCCCTGAAAGTGAGAGAGTTGAACCACCCGAAAGCTTTGGCGATTGGGAGCGAGAGCGGCTTAAAGCAAGAGAAATTGATTAAATAAAAAAAGCGCAGCTAAATGCTGCGCTTTAAAGTTATATTATTAGCCTTTAATATTTTTTGTCATAAACTCCACAACAGCGTGATGCGACAAAGATTCGCTTTGTGCGCCTTCCACCTGTACGGTAAGGGCTGCTGCTGCGCTGGCATAATCCAATGCTTGCTCTATTGAATATCCACGGCTTAAAGCACAGGCAAGACCTGCGTTAAAGCTGTCTCCGGCACCTGTAACATCCACTGGATCAACTTTATATGCCGATCTTGAAATGGTTTTGTCGTTGTCGGAGTAGTACAAGCCTCGAGCGCCCATAGTGCAAATAACAGCGCCTACACCTAGTGAGTGAAGCGACTCGCAAGAGCTTTCTATGTCCGCACCTTTTGCGATAAACTCTATCTCGCTTTCGTTGGGCGTCATAAAGTCAACGTTTTTGAGCAGCTCACGCGGAAGAGGCTTTGCGGGAGCCGGATCGAGTATTACAGTGCCCCCCGATTCTTTCATAAGCTTAGCGGCATATACAACGCTTTCCATTGGTATCTCGAGCTGAAGCAATAAGTACTTACAAGCGGTTATCTCATATGAATGCCTTTTGATGTAATCGGGTGTAACGTAAGCATTTGCTCCGTCAATTACGGTTATTCTGTTTTCACCATCTTTTTCAACTTCAATCAAAGCCATTCCTGTAGGCTCTTCAAAAGATGTTTCAACATTGGTATAGTTAGTCCCTGCGCGGGTAAAAACGCGCTCGTACATGGAGGCGTGGACGTCATTTCCCATCATACCAAACATGTAGGTGCGAAGTCCCAGCCGTGATGCTGCAACTGCTTGATTGCCGCCTTTTCCACCACAAATAAATGTGAGTGATTCGCCTTTAACCGTTTGCCCCGGCACTGCGAACTTTTCCACTCTGGTGACTAAGTCTATATTTAATGATCCTACTACACAAATTCTATTCATAGCATAATGATACTATTTGTTTACTTCCAGTGCAAGTAAACAAATAATTGTTTTTAAAAATGTTTGAAAAAATTATCATTTTCATAAGGTATAGTTCAATAAATGCATGAAAATTTAGAATTGGTATAAATTTTTATTTTGCTATCAAGTTGATTAATATTCCGTTCGTGGATATAATATACATTATGATGGGTAATAAAAATCAAATTACGCTTAAAGCGTATGCGAAAATCAATTTATCTTTGCACATTAAAGGCACAAGGGATGATGGATATCATCTTTTGGACAGCGTGTTTGTGCCAATAAATATTTATGATGAAATAGTGGTGAAAAAAGCAGAGACGATTACACTGCAAAGCAACGCTGATATCCCACTTGATGAAAATAATACCGCTTATAAAGCAGCGTCGGTATTTGCTAAAGAGTATAATACCGGCGCTGCACGAATAGAGATTAATAAAAGAATTCCCACAATGGCAGGGCTTGGCGGGGGGAGTGCAGATGCTGCTGCGGTTCTTATGGCTATGAATGAGATTTACGGAGTTGGTGCGAGCGCAAAAGAGCTTGCAAAACTGGGGGAGAGCATCGGGGCTGACGTGCCATTTTTTTTGAGCGAAGGAGCTTCAAGGGTGCAGGGGATTGGAAATATGGTAGAGCCAATTGACATGAATATTAAGCTTCACATGCTCATACTAAAGCCCTATGAATCACTAAACACTAAGGTAGTATATAATAAATATGATTTTTATCCTACAAAAGAGAGCGGAGATTCTGAAAAATTGATTCAAGCATTGGAGAAAGGCAACCTTAGAGATGTATGCAACAATGTTCAAAATGATTTGGAAAAACCGGCGATTTCAATTTGCTCAGAAATAAGAGAATGTCTTCACTTTCTAGACGAAAATGAAGCTGTTGCTTCTGGTATGACGGGAAGTGGTTCTTGCGTTTTTGGAATTTTTGCAAATGCTAACGCGGCAAGAGATGCGATGCTTAATTATTATGGGGCAGGCAAATCGTTTATTGCTTTTTCAAAAAGGCGGGCTATTGAAATAATGGATTCTTAAAATAGAAAAATATACACTTTAAAAATGATGAACAAAGCATATGTAAAATTCAACATATGCTTTTTTTATTTAAAAAAAGAAAGTATAATAATAGTATAGATAGATACTGCCTTTATGAAAGGAAATATATGAATCATAAAATAATTATTAATATAGTCGGAGAGCAATTGGTGGGGGATGAGTTAAACCGCACTGAGTTTGTTACCGAAGGAAGATATAGTGAAGAAGGCGGCAAAAAACGCCTTGAATATGATGAAAGCATGATGGTTGGCAAAGAAGGTTCTGTGACATCAATAGAATTTGACGGCGACAGGGTTTTTCTTGTTCGCACAGGCAGCGCATATTCGCACATGGTTTTTAAAGCAGGAGAAAAGTGCCTAAACCACTATCACACTGAAAGCGGAGATATTGAGATGGGAGTTTTCCCTTTGTCGGTCAAATGCGATATGGAACAAAACCAAGGCAAGGTAGACCTTACATATCAGTTGGACATTGAGGGCTCTTACGCCAGCTTAAATCAGCTTAAGGTTTCATATAGCCAGCCTAAAAATTAAAATGTGTGACTGCATAAAGCTAGAAAATGAAAAAATCAGATTTGAGCTTGAAAAAAAGTTTAAAAACAAATTCACCGTTAAATTTAATGGTGAGTTTTTTATTGCTGCGGCGCATGACTCGCAGGTTGAGTTTACAAATGAGTTTGTTTCAGAAAATGTTGTAGTAGCTTTTATAAAAGGGAACTATCTTTTTTTGACACCAAAAGATAGCTGGCTTAAAAAATCTGTGAATGAAATTAATGAGGCAGAGATTAAAGACTGCGATATTGCGATATTATCTCAGATAAAAAGACTTGAAAAACAGATTGAATTTGGACTGACGGGCACATATTGGGGGAAAGAAGCATATACTCTTGCACGAGATATTCTTTATCTTCTTCACACAAAGTCTCAAAGTATAAGATATGAAGTTGCTCGTCGCTGCGCTAGGGAATATAATATAATGCAGAGGGAGAAGATGGCTCCGAATCGACTGGCGATGGGCTATAAAAACGCCTTGTGCCACATATCTTCAAAGATGTAGGAGAAAAATTATGATAGTCAGGTGGCTTGGACATTCCTGTTTTGAGATAGCGGGGGAGAATATAAACGTTATAACCGATCCTTTTGATGAGACTGTGGGATACCCGATCCTTAGGACTGGGGCTGATTATGTAACAATAAGTCATAATCACAGAGATCATTGTGATACTTCGTGGATAATGGGCTGTACTGTGGTTGAGGGTGTTGGGATTCATGAATTTCCCGACATAAAGTTTAAAAGCATTAAATCATACCATGACAAGCTTGAAGGAAAGCTAAGAGGCGAAAACACAATATTTCGATTTGAAATTGACGGCATAGTTTTTTGCCATCTTGGGGATTTGGGACACATTATTGATGAAAAAACGTGGCGCAAGATTGGAAGGGTGGATGTATTGTTCGTGCCGGTAGGTGGAAACTATACAATTGATGCCAAGGCGGCATTTAGAGTGATGGAAGCACTGGACGCGCCGCTTACAATCGCTATGCACTTTTCAAATGATGCATGTCTTTTTCCTATAGACAGCCAAGAACCGTTTATGGAGATGGCAGGCGGAATTCAGATGAAGGAAAGCTCTGTGAAATTTGACAAAAATGAGCTTAAAAAAAGCCGCAATGTCATAGCGCTTGATTGGGCCAGAAAGTAGAACGAGTTTTACTTAAATTTGCCATTTATTCTTTGCATATTAGATATGCCTATGATAAAATACAGGTGGGGTATGAAAGAAAGGGGAAATTCGGGTGGTTTCTTCTGATAAGAAATTTAAGCGCAGGCGCTTGACGCTTGTTATTTGCGTTATCGTGCCGATTGTATTGTATGCTGGTTTTGTTTTTTCCAGAAACTATAAAACCTATCGTTTGCTTCAAGATCAGCTTGAAAAAACGAAGGGTAAGTATTCTGAAGTTCAGGAACAAAATGAGCAACTTAATCAAGAAGTCGAGTATACAAAGACCGACGATTATATAGTTCAGAAAGCAAGAGAGCTTTTGGGCTTTGTAAAGCCGGGAGAGGTAAAATACGTTGACAGTGATGATTGATTATTGCCCGCATGATATGCGGGTTTTTTAATTTTATAAATTTATTAATCTATATCTGTTGTTTTTTAAGAACACAAGCGGAGCATAAAAGTGTTTCGCATTTTTTTTATAATAGGGTATAATCTATATATTAGAGGAGGATTAAATGTATTATCTTTTTTTGTTGGTAATTCCCGCAGTGTTTGCTTATTTTTCTTGCAAGACAGACAAGTATCTTTTAAAGGTACTACAAACATTATCCTGCTTGTTGATTGTGCTTTTTATAGGGATATTCGTGGGCTCTGAATATTTTTATTATTTATGCGCTGCTTTTCTTGTTTCTATATTTGGCGATTACTTTTTGTCGTTTAAACATAAGAATGAAAATTATTTTATATATGGAATAGCGCTATATTTTCTTGCGCACGTTGGATATTTACTGTATATTGTAATGAGTTTTGAGCTAAATATGGTTCTGTTCTGGATAGGCGCGGCATTACTTACGATAGGATATTTGGTTTATTACGCTATGGGGCTTAAAAAGCAGATATCAGGAGCATTGGTTTTTGCTGTACTTTCGTATCTTATAATATCCTGCGTGGTTTTGGCTATTTCTTTTTCATCTCAAGCCGCACTTTGGGTTAAGATACCGTTGGTGGCGGGAATTGCGCTCATTGTAATATCTGACACGTTTATTGCAGAAAAGGACTTTAGAGCAAAAAAACATATGGGTAAATATATTTTGCCCACTTATTACGCGGCACAAATTCTTTTGAGTGCTTCGTTTATAATTTTAAATTTTAGCTAGAAATAAATTTAGAGGTAGGAATATGGCGATAAATGATTTTGCTATTATCGGCTTAAGTAATATAGGGCGCGGCTTTGCTTTGAACATGCAGGGCAGAAAATATAGCGTTGGCATATATGATGATGACTATGACACGGCATCGTCTTTTTCGGCTGATTGCGTTTCAAGAGTAAAAGCATATAGGGATATAAAAGCATTGATTGCATCAGTCTCAGTTCCACGGAAAATATTTTTGTGTGCTCAAGCGGATAAAATAGATGGCTATATATCGGCTATGCTGCCGTTTTTAGGCAAATCAGATATCATTATCGACTTTAGCGAAAGCTTGATAGCTGACGTCAAAAAGAGGGCGGAGGATTTAACTCTTAAAAACATTCGATACCTGGATGCGGCGGCCACAGGCCCTCACACTGAACTTTCAACTGGCACAGGTATTGTGGTTGGTGGTGATGATGAAGCATATAATTCGTGCTCAAGGATATTAAGGCAGCTTTCACGAGAGTATAAAGGATTTAGCAGCTGCATTCACTCTGGACTCTCCGGCACAGCACGCTTTACAAAGATTGTTCACGATGGAATTGAAGCGGCACTTTTGCAGGTGGTAGCTGACGGCTATTACATGTTAAGAACATTGGGCGAGATGAAGATTGAGGAGATATCTGCAGCACTTGCATTTATAAACGAAGAGCTTAATCTATACGTATTAAAAACAGCGGTTGATATACTGGAGCAAATTGACGAGGAAAGCGGCGATCCTATCATGGACTTTGTGATGGATACGGCAAACGTTGCAAGAAATGAAGAGCATTGCATCAAAGAATCATTTTTATTGCAAGTTCCCAGCTTAAACGCCGGTCAGGCAGTGCTTTTAAAGTATTTATCGGCACAGCGCGATCAAAGAAGGATATCAGCATCAAAGCTCTATGCGCCAGATGTGCGCTATGAGATGGGGAGCATAAGGCTTCTGGACAGCCTAAAGGATGCCATGAAGGCTACGATGATAATAACTTATGCACAGGGGTTTGATTTGCTCAGTGCAAAAATTGACGATGATGAATGGAATTATGGTGAAGATGAAATAGCTCGCGTTTGGTCAGCAGCTTCTACAATCAGGTCATCATATGTGGCTAGGGCGCAAATTGCCTTTAATAAAAACGACAATCTTTTAAATTTAATGCATGATGAATATTTTTCAAATCAGCTAAAATCAGTCCAAAAAGGGTTCAGGGAGATTGTTATGCTTTCTGCGAAACATTCTGTGCCTGTACCGTCTATAATGTCTGCACTAAGCTACTATGACAGCATGCGCTGCGCTGTACTTCCCGCGAACCTTATTCAGTCGCAGCTTAACTATATGCGCCGCGACACGGTCAGAAGGTATGACATACAGGGCAATTTCAATGTGGATTGGGTAGTGGAGGATAAGAAAAAGTAATTTGTTATAAAATAAAAGACCTGCCTAGGCAGGTCTTTTTTGTTGTCTTTTTATTTCACTTCGCCTTTTACAAGCGACATTTCCATAATCTTGGGTTTTTCAAATGAGCTTTCTATGGTGAATACCTTCTGCTGGTCGGCTGCATCGTGCAGACCCTGCATGACGTCGAGCACGTGGTATGTGACGTCTGCTCCGGCTCTGGGCTTTTTGCCCGTGCGGATTGACTCTGCCATATCGGCTACGCCGAGACCGCGGCTGTTTTCTTCGTATTCGAAAAGCAACGGTATATCATACCATTCTCCGGTATTTTTCTGGAATTTTACAGGGCCGCCGAACGTGTTGGGGTCGGGCACCGATATGGAGCCTTCTGTGCCGTATATCTCGATGAAGGGCATGTTGTGCTTCCATATGTCGAATGAAGTCACTATCGTACCTGTCGCACCGGACTCGAAGTTTAATATTCCCGTTACGTGCGTTGGTATTTCAACATCGATTTTCTTTCCAAACTGTTTCTCGGAAGTTATGGTGCGCTGTGGGAATGTTATTGACGTGCTTCCGGCAACTGTAGCCACAGGGCCAAGGAGGTTTACGAGTGCTGTCAGGTAGTATGGTCCCATGTCAAACATAGGTCCGCCGCCTTTTTCATAGTAAAACTCTGGCTCTGGATGCCAGCTTTCGTGTCCGTGGCACATCATGTTAGCTGATGCGGCGATGGGCTTGCCTATCCAGCCCTGCTCGATTAGTGCTTTGCATGTCTGTATGCCGGCGCCGAGGAATGTATCGGGTGCGCCGCCTGCCAGAAGCCCTTTTTCCTCTGCGAGCTTTTTGATTTCAAGCCCCTGCTCTCGGTTGAGTGACAGAGGTTTTTCGCAGTAGACGTTTTTGCCGCCTTCAAGCGCCATCTTGCACAGCTCATAGTGAAACTGCGGCTGTGTGAGGATTAACACTATGTCTATTTCTTCATCGTTTATTACGTCTATGTCCTTTTCGTATATTACTTCAAATCCGTATTCTTCCTGACGTGTCTCTGCGCGCTCGCGTATAAGGTCGCAGCCGCCTTTCACTTCAACATTGGTGAAAACTTTAGTCAAATTTTCAAGGTATATACCCGAGATAAATCCACAGCCAATAATTCCGACTTTCACTTTCATAATCTTCATACTCCTTTTAAGGTTATTTGTTACAGGCCTAAGCGTTTGTTTATCGGCCCTTGATAGTCCTCTATTTTTAAACTTAGCACATCTTCCATCTCAACGGCATCACCATTTCTTGCTGCCGATTCATATACCGCCATAGGCACTGCCATAGCTTTATATCCCATCATGCCGTCCACTTCCGGAGCTCTGCCTTTTGTAAGAGCTTCTATGAAGTAGCGCCACTCTATAGCGACAGTCTGCGTGATGCCTTTCGGGAACAGACGCTCTTTTTCATCTTCCGATAACGATTCAAGATACATATTTGTAAGTTCTTCTTGGCTTACCACCACTTCGCCGCGGTAGTTCATTATGCCCTGTTCCCATGTGATTGAGCCAAGTGTTCCGTGGACGGTAATTTCTCGTGATGGTTTTCCGGGCGCAGCCCTTGACACCAACCAAGTGCCAAGCACTCCGTTTTCAAACTCCAAAATAGCAGTTGTAGTATCTTCTACGTCAGCTTCTATCGGCTCAAAGTAGCTGTCGGGATTGGCGGGAAGCAATGAACGTGTCTTGCGGTAGTTTTTCATGTTCTCTTCCATTATTGCACGTGTCTCGTCGTCTATTTGATACTTTTTATATCTCGTAGTGGAATATGTCCTAGATAGCGCTCTGACAGTTTTTATTTCGCCCAATGCATTCAGCCATAGATCTGCAAAGTGCACGCCGCCGTCCACTGTCCATGCTCCCCCTGAGATATCCAGATGGTCGCGCCAGCCCCAGTACCATTGACGCTCGCCGATGTCGAACATGTACATGATTCTGGGCTCGCCTATCATTTTTTTCTTTATGGCCCATGCTATAGCGCGCTCATTCGGCGAAAGACGGTAGTTTTCTGCAACAGCCAGTATAACTCCCGCATCCTTTGCCGCATCCATTATCATCTTGGCGGGCCGCAGAGTTATACCCAACGGTTTTTCGGTCATTATATGCTTGCCGGCTGCGATGAGCTTGAGTATCTCTGTGTGGTGCACGTTGTGCGGCACTTGAATAGCCACAGCTTCAAACTCGATATCCGACTCCAATAGAGCGTCAACGCCCACAACAACAGGCACTTTTTTTGATGTGTGTTTTTTATAGTCGTCTGCAAATTTTTGAGCATGTGATTCATCAATGTCGCAAAATGCAACTATCTCAAAATCATCAAACCCTTTATCGTACAATTCTTTTAATGCATCTAAATGCTCGCTGCCCATGCCTCCGCAGCCGATAAATGCAATGTTTATTTTTCTCACTCAAGTTCTCCTTTAGAACATTTGTTTTTCACTTTTAAGATTGTTGTAGTCAAGCCCGCGGTCTATGGCTATCTGCTTGCCTTCTGCTGCCCAGAGCATTCCGCGAAGCATTGTTTCTTGCGCTTCATATTGATCAAATACATCATCGTGATGACCGAGAGCAGAGTAGAATACGCGGCCGTAGCCCCACATTTTTGTCCACATCATAGGTACATCCACTGCTCCGTTTGTGGAATGATACCAGTCAATCACCGGATAGCGAGTGGTCATTAGCACATTTACGCACGGGTCCACGTGCAGATAATATTGCTCTGTGCACACTTCAAAGTCATCAATGCCATCTACAATGGGAGAAGATGAATTTTTTTTGACATTCATCATATATTTTACACCGTCGCCACCTGGGTGAGCTATCCACTGTCCACCCACCATGAACTGATATTCCACTGCCTCTCTGAAACTATCCGCCATTCCTCCGTGACAGCCTGCGAGACCTACGCCTGAAGCTACAGCCTCGATTAATGGCTTCATCTGTTCGCGCGTGATTTTAGACATTGTTATAACAGGAATGATTAAATCCAATGACTTAAGATACTCTTCATCTAAAAAGCTATCCATATTGTCCGTTACTTTTACGTCAAAATCGTTTTCCTTGAGCAACCGCTCAAATCTGTTTGCCACTTTCTCGGGCTCGTGACCGTCCCATCCACCCCATACAATAAGTGCCTTTTTCATAGTCACCTCACATTTTATTAGATATATACATTATAAAGGCTATGAGCAAGAACAACTCGCCACAATATTTTATTACATGGACAATTTTTGCGCTTTTTGGTATAATTTCTAAACCTTCGCAAAATGGAGAACTTATGAGAGCTTTTTTTGAAAACAGAAAAGATAAAGGTGATTCTGGCTTTGCGGCAGGAGAAGTTTGCGACATTAGCTTTTTTGCTCACTGGCATAATGAAATTGAACTGCTTTATGTATCTGAAGGCACGATTGGTGTGGGGATTAACAGAGAGTATAGAGTGTTGCAGGCGGGAGACATGGCTGTTTGTGAAGGAAACAGTATTCATTATTATAACTCAATAGGTGAAAATGCAATGGCATATATGCTTATATTCCCTTATGACATGCTGAGCTTTAAGGCGCTGGGAATAAAAGCTAAGATTGCTTCTGCTTTTTTTGAAGGCGATGCAGGATTTGACACTGATTGTTTAATTAAGGCGAAGATTGAATCTATAGTGAACGAAAACAGAGGCGATGAAGTTTTTAAAACACAGATGATAAATGTATTGCTGAGTGATTTGTTTTTATCGTTGTTTCGCACACAAAAAAGCTATATGAATCTTTGTAAGGGCAAGGCGAAGCTGGAAAACAAACAGCTTTCGGCAGAGCCCATGCAAAGAGCGCTGCAATATATACAAGAAAATTTTGTAGAAGAGATCACCCTTGAAAGTACAGCGCAAGAGGCTGGATTGAGTCCGTATTATTTTTCGCGTTTGTTTAAAAAGACAACCGGTACAAATTACAATGTGTATTTAAGTCAAGTCCGAGTGGACAATGCTGCGCATCTTATTGAAACGACGGATGAAAATATAATAGATATCGCCTTTAAAAGCGGATTCAAAAGTATTAGGACATTTAACAGGGTTTTTAAGAGCTTGACGGGCATGACACCCAATAAAATGAGAGAAGATTAAATAGGTAGACGAATGATTAAAATCTGGGGCAGGACAATTAAAAAAAATAAGATAATAAAATCCCACACAGTTGAGTATTACGGGACATTTACCGAAGATATCGTAATGGATGGGATATATTCAATATGCCTTGAGTTTGATATTCCGCGTCCAATTGTTTTAAACAAGCACGAAAGAGACATAAGCAATTTCTTGATGGTAAAGTTTTTTGCTGATGATTTTATTGAAAAAGTCGATTTTGACAGATTAGAAGTAAATGTATTTATCGAAAAGAAAAAAGACGGGAAATAGACATCTAATCTAACTTAAGCGCATGCATTGAGATGTGTCCAAACACATCGCATATCAGCGCATAAGGCTCTCCATTTAGTTTGCTGAGCTTTAGCGACCTGCCAAGTGCAGGCTTTTTTTCTGTTCGCATATCATAATCATCCACGTGATATTTGTTGTATTTCATTTGACCTACCGACCAGAATTCAACTAAAGTATCTTCTGTCGGCAGTAAATTGTTTGAATAGTATTTTTCACCGCCTTGTGTTCTGTAATCATCCAAATGTATTTTTAGTCCTTCTGTAGAAAACTTGACATTTGGCATGTCTGACAAAATATTGTCCTTTCCCCAGTCGACAAAAAAAGGGATTTTTTTCTGTGCGATGGCGGATTTTGATATGTTTATGGCAAATGGCGAATTGTCGCACATAATAAACCTTCGATTTAAATCGGCACATACAAGCCCTGTTGTTCCCGAGCCGCAAAATGGATCGCATACTATGCCCGCTTCCGGACATGCTGACAGAACTATGCGCTGCATGAGATCGTACGGATTTTGACCATCCCAAGTATATCTTGAGCTTTCTGCGTTTTCATCTATATCATCCCAGATATCATCCATGTGTATTAAATCATCTTCGTAATATCTGTATTCCTTACCAGAAACATTTATCGAGAAATAAACCCTGCCATCTTTTGACTTGCCTTTTTTCATGTGATTGCGGCGGTCTTTTCCACGTGTGTGCGCGGTTGGTTCTGGGTCGAAATATCCTGCGCTTGTTTTTCTGTAAAAGAGAATATTGTCGTGGCTGTAGCTGAAATGATGCTGTGAATTTGCTATATGATTATGCTTATATATAATTTCGTTTGAAAAATTGCTTGAGCCAAACACATCATCCAGCATAGCTCTTATGTGGTGGGATGTTTTTGGTGGGCAGTGAACAAAGATATTGCCTGTGTCTTTAAGTAAGGCCTTGCTCTTTGTGATTGTGCTTTTTATAAGGTCAAGATACTCAGATTTTGAAATGTTTTTAGACATCGGCTGCGAATGAGTAGTTTTACCTTGATTTATCCCGATTTTTTGTATAAGCTTAAAGCTAAATCCATGGGAATCAGGGGGATCAATATAGACTAAGTCAACACTGCCTTCAAAGCTTTCATGCCAAGTGTCCATGGTGTCACGACAGTCACCGAAGTATATTTGGGTTTCTGAGCCTTTTAAAAATATTTCCCGCACAACATCACCTTTCAAATTGGAGAACAAATGTCAAAAAAGATTATTCAGTCGGCATATGAAATGATTGAGGAACTGACGCCGCTTAAAAGCGACTGCGGAAGACTTTGTGAATCTGCTTGTTGTGTAAGCGAAGGGTATATGATTTTGTTCCCAGGAGAAAGTCCGCTTTTAGGTGAAGGTTTTGACGTGTCCATTAAAACGCTTCCGGGATACGGCGCTGTGGCTGTCGCTTCCTGCGATGGCACATGCATAAGAGATAAAAGACCATTAAGCTGCAGGTTTTTCCCACTGGCACCTAAGATTGTGGATGGTGAAGTTTTAGTGCGCATGGATCCGCGCGCAAGAAACGTGTGTCCACTTTCTTATAACTCTATTTTATCATTGGATAGGAATTTTACAAACACTATTAAGAAAATGTTTGAAATGATGAGTGAAGATGAGGAATTGTCGCGATTCATAAAAGCTTTGTCGGATATAGCTGATGAATACGTTAATATATTAAAGTAATATGAAAAGAAGACCCGAAGAAATTGGGGCTGTTTTATATTGAACTTTTTATAAATCGAGAAATTGAAATTTAATTTATTAGGATGATTGGCACAGTTGCCAAAATAAACGCATTAATGCGTTTAAAACACATACAAAAAAACGTTGACTTGTATGTGTTGCTTTGTTATAATAATAAATTGCATTGATTATTAAGATGCGGTAATATCGCTCTTTGGAAAAAGAGTGTGATAATTTGTCCTTTTATCCCATCAGTTGGGGGTGGGGGGCAGTGCGCTTTAAGCATGATTTTACCACTTAGTAAATTACATGTAAAGGCAAAAGTTTTTATTGGTTTCAAACAATTTTTATATAGGGGTGTGAATAGATATATGGCCCATGAAGTTAGGGTAAACGAAGTCCAAACTGGCAAACGAAATAGGATGTCTTTTTCTAGGATTGATGAAGTCTTGGAAATGCCGGATCTAATCGCCGTTCAAAAAGACAGCTATAAGCGTTTTCTTGAAACGGGACTCCGCGAAGTTCTTGACGACATTTCACCAATCAACGACTACTCAGACACGCTTTCACTTGAACTTGTAGATTATAGGATTGAGGATGAGCCCAAATACTCAGTAGATGAGTCTAAAGAGCGAGATGTAACATACTCTGCTCCGATGAGGGTAAAGGTCCGCCTTATCAATCGCGAGACAGGGGAAGTTAAAGAGCAGGAAGTCTTTATGGGTGACTTTCCGCTTATGACAGAAACCGGTACATTTATTATAAATGGTGCCGAGCGTGTTATCGTGTCCCAGTTGGTTCGCTCACCGGGAGTTATCTTTGGAAGCGGACTGGACAAAAACGGTAATCCGACACATACTTCAACGCTTATCCCTAACCGCGGTGCGTGGCTAGAGCTTGAAAGTGACTATAATAATATATTATGGGTGCGTGTTGACAGGACAAGGAAACTTCCTGCCACTGTTTTATTGCGTGCGTTGGGATATGGAACAGATGCTCAGATAATCGACATTTTCGGCGAAGATGAGCGTTTGTCGCTTACGATGGAAAAAGATGCATCAAAAACAACAGAGGGTGGACTGCTTGAAATTTACAAGCGTTTGCGCCCGGGCGAGCCGCCCACGGTGGAAAGTGCACAGTCGCTGATATCGTCTTTGTTCTTTGATGCAAGAAGATATGATCTTGCTCGTGTGGGAAGATATAAGTTTAATAAAAAGCTTTCTCTTGCCAATCGAATTGAAGGCAAGATATCCGATGAAGACGTTATCGATGAAAGCACAGGCGAAGTTCTTGCCAGAAAAGGCGAAAAGATTGATAAAAAGACTGCAAAGCTCATTGAAAACACAGGCAGGCAGTGTGTAACAATCGCTCTTGAAAGCAAAAAAGTTAAAATATTGGGTAACAGATTTGTAGATCCTGATTATTATCTTAAGCCATTGGGTCTTGTGGCCTCGGATCTTAAGCTTAATGAAAAAGTTCATTATCCAACATTAAAAGAAATATTAAATGAATATGAAGACGATACAAAAGCATTGGCTGAAGAAATCAAAAACAGCAGAAATGTTTTGATTCCGCGCCACGTGCATCCGGATGATATCGCTGCTTCTTTTTCATATTTCCTCGGTCTGTTCTCTGGCATCGGCACATCCGATGACATTGATCATCTCGGAAACAGAAGGCTTCGCTCAGTTGGCGAGCTTCTGCAAAACCAGTTCCGCATTGGTCTATCAAGACTTGAGCGTGTGGTTAAAGAGAGAATGGCCATTCAGGACATGGAAAATGTAACGCCTCAGGCATTAATTAATATAAGGCCTGTAACGGCTGCTATAAAAGAGTTCTTTGGTTCATCACAGCTTTCACACTTCATGGATCAAACCAATCCTCTTGCAGAACTTACAAACAAAAGAAGGCTTTCAGCACTCGGACCCGGCGGACTTAACCGTGACCGTGCATCATTTGATGTTCGAGACGTCCATCACTCACATTATGGACGTATGTGCCCGATTGAAACGCCTGAAGGTCCAAACATCGGACTTATCGGTTCTTTGGCTATTTACTCAAGAACTAATAAATATGGCTTCATTGAAACTCCTTACAGAAGAGTTGATCAAGCGACAGGGGTTGTTACGGCTGAAGTTGAATATATGACAGCTGATGAAGAAGACAGATATATAATCGCTCAGGCAAACGAGCCTTTGACAGCTAAAAAGGAATTTGCCAATGAATATATAGCTGCTCGTGTTTACGGCGATATCATGGAAGTTAAAGCTTCATCTGTTGACTACATGGATGTTTCGCCCAAGCAGGTGGTATCTGTTGCGACAGCAATGATTCCATTCCTTGAAAACGATGATGCTAACCGTGCGTTGATGGGATCAAACATGCAGAGGCAGTCAGTGCCGCTCTTGTGTCCTCAGGCTCCTTATGTTGGAACCGGTATGGAGTGCAAGGCTGCTTATGACAGCGGAGTTTTGGCTATATCCAAAAACGAAGGAACAGTTGAAAAGGTTTCTGCTTCTGAGATTATTATTAAACAAAAAAGCGGGGAGCTTGATTCATACAAGCTGCATAAGTTCACAAGGAGCAACCAAGGAACATGCATAAACCAGCATCCGCTTGTAAAAGAAGGACAGAAGGTTGAAGCGGGCGAGATAATCGCTGACGGTCCTTCAACTGATAAAGGTGAGCTTTCACTCGGACGAAACATTCTTGTCGGGTTTATGACTTGGGAAGGATATAACTTTGAGGATGCTATCTTAATCTCTGAGAAACTTGTAAAAGACGATGTGTTTACATCAATTCATATAGAAGAATACGAATGTGAAGCCCGCGACACGAAACTGGGCGCGGAAGAAATCACAAGGGAAATCCCGAATGTCGGCGAAGACGTTCTCTCCGAGCTTGATGAGCGAGGAATAATTCGCATTGGTGCGGAAGTTGAACCCGGCGACATACTCGTGGGTAAAGTTACTCCAAAGGGAGAAACTGAGCTCAACCCTGAAGAGCGACTGCTTCGTGCAATCTTTGGCGAAAAAGTCCGCGAAGTTCGCGACACATCATTGCGGGTGCCTCATGGCGCAGCGGGAATAGTCGTTGATGTTAAAACATTCACACGCGAAAACCATGACGAAATGTCAACAGGCGTAAACGAAATGGTTCGTGTATATATCGCACAGCGAAGAAAAATCTCTGTTGGTGATAAAATGGCAGGACGCCACGGAAACAAAGGTGTTGTGTCAAGAATTCTTCCAGAAGAAGACATGCCTTTCCTTCCGGACGGCACACCGCTTGAGATTTGCCTTAACCCATTGGGCGTTCCTTCCCGTATGAACATCGGGCAGGTGCTTGAAGTCCACTTGGGGCTTATAGCCAAGCAAAACGGATGGCACATTGCAACTCCTGTTTTTGACGGAGCGCATGAGGATGATATCATCGAGCTATTCAAACAGTCAGGTCTTAGGGCAGACGGAAAAACAAACCTGTATGACGGACGAACAGGACGACAGTTTGACAATCCTGTAACAGTTGGTTATATGTATATGCTAAAACTTATCCACTTGGTTGACGATAAGATTCATGCTCGTTCAACCGGTCCTTACTCGCTGGTTACACAGCAGCCTTTGGGCGGTAAAGCACAGTTTGGTGGACAGAGATTTGGTGAGATGGAAGTTTGGGCGCTTGAAGCTTATGGAGCTGCGCACACACTTCAGGAAATACTCACGGTTAAGTCTGATGACGTTGTTGGACGCGTAAAGACATATGAAGCCATAGTTAAGGGTGAAAACATACCTGAACCGGGAATTCCGGAAAGCTTTAAGGTTCTCATAATGGAAATGCGTTCGCTTTCTCTGGATGTTTCAATCCTGAGTGAAGACAAAGGTGAGATACATCTTCGTGATTCTGACTTTGATGACTTTAGCCCTGACCTTCTTAACGTTAACATTGAAGGCGACGAAAAGGGTGATGATTCCGAAAATACCATAGAGGAAACATTTGAAGAGTTTGACCTTGATGATTTAGAAGACCTCACAAGCCTAGATGATCTGGACATGGGAGAGATGCTGGATGATGACGATGACAGCTCTTCTGATGAAGACTAATAAACAGTAATTAAAAGATTTTTAACTTTTTCGATATTTGAAAGGAGGCAAAGTCCTTGTTTGAACTCAATCAGTTTGATTCTATGAGAATAGGACTTGCATCGCCGCAAAAGATTTTAGAATGGTCCCACGGCGAAGTCAAAAAACCAGAAACTATCAACTACAGAACCCTCAAGCCTGAGCGCGACGGTCTTTTCTGCGAAAGGATTTTTGGGCCCACTAAGGACTGGGAGTGCCATTGTGGAAAATACAAACGCATAAGATACAAAGGTATTATATGCGACAAGTGCGGAGTTGAAGTAACTCGCTCAAAGGTTCGCCGCGAGCGCATGGGTCACATCGAACTTGCAGCGCCTGTCAGCCACATTTGGTATTTCAAAGGAATACCAAGCCGTATGGGGCTTTTGCTTGACATGTCACCGAAGCTTTTGGAGCGTGTTTTGTATTTTGCTTCGTTTATAGTGACAGATCCAGGCGACACACCACTTGAATTAAAGCAGATACTCACTGACCGTGAATACAGAGAAGCACAGGACATGTATGGCGATTCATTTAAAGCCGGCATGGGTGCTGAAGCTGTTAAAGAGCTTTTGAGCAATATTGATCTTGAAGCGCTTTCAGTGGAACTGCATGACCTTACAATAAATTCATCTGGACAAAAGCGTCTTCGTGCAATTAAGCGCCTTGATGTTGTGGAAGCTTTCAGAACAAGCGGAAACAAGCCGGAGTGGATGGTTCTTGAAGTTGTTCCTGTTATTCCGCCTGATATTCGCCCGATGGTACAGCTGGACGGTGGCAGATTTGCGACAAGTGATTTGAACGACCTTTACAGGCGTGTTATAAACCGTAACAACAGATTAAAGAGACTTCTTGAGCTTAACGCACCGGACATTATTGTTCGCAACGAAAAGCGTATGCTTCAAGAATCTGTTGATGCACTTATTGATAACGGCAGGCGCGGAAGAGCTGTAACAGGCCCTGGTAACCGCCCGCTTAAATCTTTATCTGACATGCTGCGTGGTAAACAAGGCCGTTTCCGTCAGAACTTGTTGGGAAAACGTGTTGACTACTCGGGCCGTTCGGTTATCGTTGTAGGCCCTGAACTTAAGCTTTATCAATGCGGATTACCAAAAGAAATGGCTCTCGAGCTGTTTAAGCCTTTTGTGATGAAAGAACTTGTTGACCGTGGATTGGCACACAACATAAAAAGCGCAAAACGCATGGTTGAACGTGTTCGTGAGGAAGTTTGGGACATCTTAGAAGAGGTTATTAAAGAGCATCCAGTTCTTTTAAACCGTGCTCCCACATTGCATAGATTAGGAATACAGGCGTTTGAGCCGGTGCTCGTTGAAGGACGTGCGCTAAAAATTCATCCGCTGGTATGTACTGCATATAATGCTGACTTTGACGGTGACCAGATGGCGGTTCACGTGCCACTTTCAGTAGAGGCACAGGCAGAGGCACGCTTCTTGATGCTTGCCACAAACAATCTGCTTAAACCTGCGGACGGACACCCGGTTGCGACTCCGTCACAGGACATGGTTATAGGTTCTTACTACCTTACTATGACAAAGGAAGGCGTTAAAGGCGAAGGAAGCATTTTTGGAAGCCCAGAAGAGGCGATGATGGCCTACGAATTGGGTGACATTGGTGTTCGCGCCAAGGTTAAAGTGCGTCTTACAAAAATGGTGGACGGCGTTAAAAAGACAAAGATAATAGAAACAACAACAGGTAAGCTCATATTTAACGAAGCAATACCTCAGGATTTAGGATTTGTGGACAGAACAAATCCGGATAATGAATTTGCGCTTGAAATCGATCAACTTGTTGGCAAGAAGATTTTAACAGAGATTGTGGACAGAACATACAGAAAACATGGTAATACTCATACTGCTGATGTTTTGGACAAAATCAAATCTCTTGGATTTAAACATTCAACTCGCGGAGCTATCACAATTTCAGTGTCTGACATTGAAATCCCCGAAGAAAAGGCGACTTTAGTGAATGCCGCTGAAGAAAAAGTGAAGCAGGTTGAAAACGCTTTTGCAGATGGTCTTATTTCCGAGCAGGAAAGATATGAACATGTGGTTACCACATGGAAGGATACTACAGACCAAGTCACAAAAGCTTTGCTTGAGCATTTGGATCAATATAACAACATCTACATGATGGCAGACTCCGGTGCTCGTGGTAATACATCACAGATAAGACAGTTAGCTGGTATGCGTGGACTGATTGCAGGACCTTCTGGACGAATCATCGAGGTTCCGATTCGCGCGAACTTCCGTGAAGGACTTTCCGTTCTTGAATTTTTCATCTCCGCTCATGGAGCAAGAAAAGGTTTGGCGGATACAGCGCTGAGAACTGCTGAATCAGGATATCTTACAAGAAGACTTGTTGATGTATCTCAGGATGTTATTGTCCGCTCGGATGATTGCTTCCATGATAGAAACGAAGCTCCAAGAGGTATCACTGTTGCAGCATTGCAGGACGGACACCGCATGGTTGAAGACCTGTCCGACAGAATCTGGGGACGCGTACCTGTAAAAGATATTTTACATCCGGAAACAGGAGAGGTTCTTGCTCCTGCCGGTGAGATAATATACAAAGATACAGCGGACGCTATACAAGCTTCAGGCATTAAGAGTGTAGAAATCCGTTCAGTTCTTACATGTCGCTCAGAACAGGGCGTATGTGTTAAGTGCTACGGCATGAACTTGGCAACCGGACATTCGGTAAGAGTGGGTGAAGCAGCAGGAACAATTGCCGCACAAGCCATCGGTGAGCCGGGAACACAGCTTACAATGAGAACATTCCATACAGGTGGTGTTGCTCAGGCAGACGATATCACACAGGGTCTTCCTCGTGTTGAAGAGCTGTTTGAAGCAAGAAAGCCAAAAGATATGGCTGTTATCTCAGAAATCGCTGGTGTGGTATCAATCTCTGAGGAAAACAACAGAGAAGTTACTGTCACAAACGAGGACGGAGAAGCAAAGAAATATATAGTGCCGTTTGATGCAAGAATCAGAGTTGAAAACGGTGAAAGGATTGAAGCGGGAGCGCCTCTTAACACAGGTTCAATTAATCCGCATGATATCTTGAAGATTAACGGCGTCAAAGGCGTTCAGGAATACTTGCTTAACGAAGTGCAGACAGTTTACAGACTACAGGGTGTTGAAACTGCTGACAAGCACATCGAAGTAATACTTCGCCAGATGATGCGCAAGGTTAAGATTGACGAAATCGGAGACACTGATATGCTTCCGGGCTCAATGGTTGATATCTTTGAGTTTGAAAACAAGAATGAAAAGGTCATGATGGATGGCGGAGAGCCAGCAAGCGCACAACGTATACTCTTGGGTATCACAAAAGCGTCACTTGCAACAAACTCCTTCTTATCGGCGGCTTCATTCCAGGAAACAACAAGGGTTCTCACCGATGCTGCAATAAAAGGAAAAGTTGATCCACTTGTCGGGTTGAAAGAAAACATTATTATTGGTAAATTAATACCTGCAGGAACAGGCATTAAGAAGTATAATAATATTACTATCAACACAGAATATGCAATAACCGACGATGATGATGCTTTCGAGGATGAGCTCTTTGATGATGGAACAATCGTTCTTGAAGGATAAAGAGTAGTTTAAGCAATGCAAAATAGCCTAAAAAACGGTTGACACGTTAAAGGCTAAATGATAGAATACACAAGCATGTAAAAAGCAGTGTATAATTAGGAGATGGTTATCAGATGCGTGATCTGGCTGACCCTGATAAACGGATAGTTGGATTAAAACAAGTGCTCAAAGGAATAAACGGCGGTATGTTTCAAAAGATATATATCGCATCCGATGTAGACGAAGTGCTGAGACAAAAGATTATTTCAGCGTGCAGCGAATGCGGCATGCTGTATGAAGACAGCTTTTCGATGAATGAGCTTGGACAAGCCTGCGCTATTGACGTGGGTGCCGCTACGGCGGGAGTTTTAAAATAGTTCCCAAGGGTTGAGGGAATTTATATATCAAATAATATAAAGGAGGTGCGTGGAAAAAGTATGCCAACAATTAATCAGATAATTAAACAAGGTAGAAAGATTAAGACGAAAAAGAGCAAAGCACCAATTCTTCAGGCTAATCCCCAAAGACGCGGAGTATGCTTATCGGTAAGTACACTTACACCAAAAAAGCCTAATTCAGCTTTGAGAAAAGTTGCAAGGGTTCGCCTTACAAACGGCATAGAAGGTAATGCTATTATCCCTGGCGTGGGACATAACCTTCAGGAGCACTCAGTTGTTCTTATCCGTGGCGGACGTGTGCGTGATTTGCCCGGTGTTCGTTATCATATAATTCGTGGAACACTTGACACTGCAGGTGTTGAAGGCCGCAGACAAGCCCGTTCGCGTTATGGCGCAAAGCGCCCCAAATAATTATACTTTAATAGTATAAAAGAAATATCAGACAAGCACAGCATGTCGCTGTGACCCGACATAAAGGAGGACTACATGCCAAGGCGTGGAGGAGTTACCAAGCGGGAAGTTCTGCCTGATCCGATGTATGATAGTGTTGTAGTAACAAAACTTATCAACATGATTATGATTGGGGGCAAGCGCGGAACGGCCCAGAAAATAGTATATGATGCTTTCTCGCAAATAGCTGAAAAAACCGGAAAAGAAGCGGTTGAAGTATTTGAGGAAGCAATGAACAATATAATGCCTGTATTGGAAGTTAAAGCTCGCAGAGTGGGCGGAGCGACCTATCAGGTACCGACAGAAGTAAGGCCCGTAAGGCGTCAGGCTTTGGGAATTCGCTGGTTAGTTGAATTTTCAAGAAAGCGTGGCGAACGCACAATGAGAGACCGTTTGGCCAATGAAATTATGGCAGCATCAAACGGCGAAGGCGGCGCAGTAAAACGCCGTGAAGACGTGCACCGTATGGCTGAAGCTAATAAAGCATTTGCTCATTATAGGTGGTAAAAATTAAGATGATTGAATTTAAGGAAAGGAGGACGTACTAATGCCGAGAAAAGTATCGTTAGAAAAAACTCGTAATATCGGAATCATGGCGCACATTGACGCCGGAAAAACGACAACAACCGAGCGTATATTGTTTTATACAGGACGTGTGCACCGCATGGGAGAAGTTCATGATGGCGGAGCTACTATGGACTGGATGGAGCAAGAGCAGGAACGTGGTATAACAATCACATCTGCTGCGACAACTGCAATGTGGCGTGAACATCAGATAAACATTATAGACACACCCGGGCACGTTGATTTCACGGTTGAAGTAGAGCGTTCTCTTAGAGTATTGGACGGAGCGGTTGCAGTTTTCTGCGCAAAAGGTGGCGTTGAGCCCCAGAGCGAAACTGTTTGGCGCCAGGCAAATAAATATGGAGTTCCCAGAATTGCTTATGTAAATAAGATGGATATACTGGGAGCAGATTTTTTCCGAGTTGTTGACATGATGAAAGACCGCCTTAAGGCTAATGCAGTTCCACTGCAGTTGCCAATAGGTGCGGAAGAAAAATTCACAGGTATTATTGACCTTGTGAAGATGAAAGCTTTCACATATGGAGATGACCTTGGAACACAAATCAACGAGGGAGAAATCCCTGAAGAGTATGTGGAACAAGCGGAAGAATATCGTCTCACAATGGTTGAGGCTATAGCTCTTTCACACGAAGAGCTTCTTGATAAATTCCTTGAAGAAGGCGATTTGTCAGAAGAAGAGCTTAAAGCTGGTATTCGTGATGCTTCTATTGCAGGTGACATGGTTCCTGTGATGTGCGGAACGTCATATAAAAACAAAGGTGTACAGCTTCTTTTGGATGCGATGGTTGATTATCTTCCTTCACCACTTGATGTTGTTGCCATTAAAGGCGTGAACCCAAACTCTGAAAAAGAAGAAACAAGACCTTCATCCGACAGCGAGCCTTTTGCAGCCCTTGCTTTTAAGGTTATGGCTGATCCGTATGTTGGTAAGCTTGTGTTTATGCGTGTTTACTCAGGTAAGCTTAAAAAAGGCGATTCTATATTAAACACAACTACAGGCAAGAAGGAAAGAATAGGCCGTATTCTTCAGATGCATGCAAACTCAAGGGAAGACATCGATGAAATTTACGCTGGTGACATTGTTGCTGCGGTTGGTCTAAAAAACACAAAGACGGGTGACACTGTTTGTAACCCGGGAATGCCTATAGTACTTGAGTCCATGGAATTCCCCGATCCTGTTATAAAGGTTGCTATTGAACCTAGAACAAAAGCAGGACAGGAAAAAATGACAATGGCTCTTGTAAGGCTTGCAGAAGAAGATCCTACATTCCAGACTTACACGGACAAGGAAACAGGACAGACAATTATCGCAGGAATGGGCGAATTGCATCTTGAGATAATAGTTGATCGTCTGCTTCGTGAATTCAAAGTGGAAGCTGATGTTGGAAGACCTCAGGTAAGCTACAGAGAATCTGTAACCAAAAAAGTGACAGCCGAAGGAAAGTTTGTGCGCCAGACAGGTGGACACGGACAATACGGACATGCTGTTATTGATCTTGAGCCCCTCGAGCAGGGCAGTGGAGTGGAATTTGTGGATGCTATCGTTGGTGGTACTATCCCAAGAGAATTCATCTCAGCTGTTGAGCAGGGAATAAGAGAGGCTTCGGCAAACGGACCTCTGGGCGGATATGAAGTTGTTGACTTTAGAGCCACTCTTCATGACGGAAGCTATCATGATGTTGACTCATCAGAAGTAGCGTTTAAAGTAGCTGGATCCATGGCTTTCAGGGAAGCTGCTAAAAAAGCAGGCCCGACACTTATGGAGCCTGTTATGAAAGTGGAATGTGTTATCCCCGATGAATATCTTGGCGATGTAATGGGTTCGCTTAACTCAAGGCGCGGACAAATTGAAGGCATGGATATGGTCGCAGGATCACAGGTAGTGCGTGCAAGCGTGCCGCTTTCAGAAATGTTTGGATATGCGACAAGCCTTCGCAGCCAGACACAAGGGCGTGGAAACTTCTCAATGCAGTTTTCACACTTTGCAGCTGTTCCAAAAGGCGTAGCTGAAACACTATTAGGGCAAAAAGAAAATTAACTATAAATTGACTTTTAATTTTAAAAGGGAGGACCACGATGTCAAAGGCAAAATTTGAAAGAAACAAACCCCATGTAAACGTTGGAACTATTGGACACGTTGACCATGGAAAAACAACACTCACAGCGGCTATTACAATGGTGCTTTCCAAGGCTGGAAACGCAGAAGTAATGAACTACGAAGATATTGATAAGGCACCTGAAGAGAAGGCACGCGGAATCACTATCAACACAGCTCACGTTGAGTATGAGACAGAAAATCGTCACTACGCACACGTTGACTGCCCCGGACATGCTGACTATGTTAAGAACATGATCACCGGTGCTGCTCAGATGGACGGCGCTATCCTTGTTGTATCGGCTGCAGACGGCCCGATGCCTCAAACAAGAGAGCATATCCTTCTTGCACGTCAGGTTGGCGTTCCTTACATAATCGTATTCATGAACAAAACTGACCAGGTTGACGATGAAGAACTTCTCGAACTCGTTGAAATGGAAATTCGCGAATTACTTGACGAATATGAGTTCCCCGGCGACGATACACCAATCGTTAAAGGCTCAGCTCTTAAAGCTCTTCAGGCAGCATTGGCTTCTGACGATGTTGCAGACAATCCAGATTGCAAATGCATCTTCGAACTTATGGATGCAGTAGATAGCTTCATCCCAACTCCTGAGCGTGACACTGACAGACCTTTCCTTATGCCTGTTGAGGACGTTTTCTCAATCACAGGACGTGGAACAGTTGCTACTGGCCGTGTTGACCGCGGAACTATCAAAGTTCAGGATACAGTTGAAATCGTAGGTATGACTGAAGAAAAACGCAAAGTTGTTGTAACTGGCGTTGAAATGTTCAGAAAACTTCTTGATTCAGCTATCACAGGTGACAACGTTGGTCTCTTGCTTCGTGGCGTACAGCGTGACGAAATCGAGCGCGGACAAGTTCTTGCTGCTCCAGGATCAATCGAACCTCACACAAAATTCGATGGACAGGTATATGTTCTTACAAACGAAGAAGGCGGACGCCATACTCCATTCTTCTCAGGTTACCGTCCTCAGTTCTTCTTTAGAACTACAGACGTTACAGGCACACTCACTCTTCCGGAAGGAACAGAAATGGTTATGCCTGGTGACCACGTTACAATGTCAATTGAACTTATTACACCAATCGCTATAGAAGAAGGCTTAAACTTCGCTATTCGTGAAGGTGGACGTACTGTTGGTTCAGGCGTTGTATCTGCTGTTAATAACTAATATTAATTATCAGTAATCACAAAAAATAAGAGAGGCTTTATGCCTCTCTTTTTATTTTACACAAAAACCATCAAATAGATATTAAATCATTATTTACCATATTATCCTTATATGATATAATTGTGAAAAAAGATAGGGGAAGTATTATGGTAACAGGTGCACTAAAAAAGATTGCGACAGCGTCAGGTATGAAGATAGAAAAAGGATATGTCTATGGAGAAGTTGACGGATATTTGATGATGGTGGAGGATGTTGGCAGCTATAGAAAACTTTTTATAAGTTTGCCGATTGACTTAGAAGATACAAGAAGAGTATCAGTAGAAGAATTTATAGAGCAGAATAAAAGAGTTTACACTATTACTAGTTATAAGATATATGATACATATATAGAGGTTTTATTTTATAACACTATAGGATCTAAGAAAAAATTTGAAGAATTTCTTATAAAATTTCCAGTAAAGCTAAAGGAACTTGGTATACCTAGTGGAGCTGTTTGCAGCGTATGCGCTGTAGTAGACGATAGAGCAGTTAAGAAAGTGAAAACAAACAATCCAGTTCTATATATGCATGATGATTGTTGTCTAAGTCTCTCTGCTGCAGCTTCTGCAAGAAATGAAGTGTATAAATCAGAGGAGAAGAATCATTTAAGTGGCGCAATTGGTGCAACCATAGGAGGAATAGTTGGAAGCATACCTTGGATAATTGTCTACTTACTAGGTTATTTTGTTGGGTGGTTAGGATTTGTAATTGGTATAGCAGCAAATAAGGGATATCAAATCTTTAAAGGAAAAAGCTCAAAGGCTAAGCCGCTAATAATATTGTTAGTAGTTATTGTTTGTGTAGTGCTAGCTACGTTTGTGTCTGAAGGCATATCTTTGGTTAAGGTATATAGTGAGTATGGCTATACTGATCTAAGTATTAGTGATATTATAAGTGAGTTGCTTTATCACTTTAATACCAATAGTGAATTTAGAGGAATTATAATAAAAAATATTGTTTTAGGACTAGTATTTGCTGGACTTGGAGTGTTCCAATTGCTTAGAGGAATGGCAAAAGAAAGCAAGGATTTAAGCTTTGTGGTTTTGGAGTAAATATAATCGATGAGAAAATTATTTTTAAAATAAAGCTTGTGAAAAAGGATATTGTAGCATATGCTATTACTCATTATTTTAAGCGCATGAAAGCCTATAATATATGCTGTTAATATTCTTTTAACAAGGACAGTCTTAGCAAGTATGGAAATAGCTATATAAAGCCATAATTGAGAATTCTATAAAAATGAGTACCACACTTGAATGGTGCGATATAGTTAGAGTCTTAGAGACAAAAAAATTAATTTTATTCTATAGATCAAGTGATAAGGCTTATGTGTTTCCAAAGAGCCAGATTAACGAGCAAACTGTATTAATTATTAGAAAAATTGTTTCTGAAAAGATAATGAAAAATAAGAGGAAATTATTAAGGGAATAAGCTGTAAAAATAAATAAAAAAACTCTTGCATTAAACTTCGCCCTGTAGTATTATATAAAAGCTGTCGCTTTGGGCGGAGTTTGTTTTATGCCCAAAACGGGATGACGCGATAGGTTGCTTCGCATGGCAAACATAACGCGGAGGTTTTATCGCCGACAATGGTCCGAACACGATTCGGGCGGCAAGCCAAGAGCTGTAATTTTAAAATAATAATAGCGACACACGCGGCTCTGTGTACATGGTTTGAGAAAACAAGGAGGTAACAATGGCTACACAAAAGATACGCATTAAATTAAAAGCATACGATCATAATCTTATTGATCAGTCTGCAGGGCGTATAGTAGAAACAGCCACGAGATCGGGAGCTGTGGTTTCAGGACCAATACCACTGCCGACTCAGAAGGAAATCATCACTATACTTAGAGCACCACATAAGTATAAAGATTCGCGCGAACAATTTGAGATGCGCACACACAAACGACTAATAGACATTCTCGCTCCAACATCGAAAACTGTGGATCAGCTCATGAGGCTGGAACTTCCCGCAGGTGTTGATATCGAGATTAAACTGTGATCGGAGGTAAAAGCATGGAAAAAGCCATTTTAGGTAAAAAAGTTGGCATGACGCAAGTTTTTGCCGAGGACGGCACGGTTATACCTGTAACAGTAGTTGAAGCAGGCCCGTGCACAGTAGTGAGAAAAAAGACAATCGAGCGTGACGGCTATGAAGCAGTTTGCGTTGGATTCGATGATATTCGTGAAAGCTTAGTGAATAAACCCAAAATGGGAGAGTTCAAAAAAGCAGAAGTTGCACCAAAGCGCTTTGTTCGCGAGTTCAAGTTTGAAAACACTGCACAATATGAAGTTGGACAGGAAATTAAAGCTGATATGTTTGAAGGTGGAGACTTTGTTGACGTGACTGGTATTTCAATCGGTCATGGTTTTACAGGCCCTATCCGCAGATGGAATCAGTCGAGAGGACCTATGACTCATGGTTCTAAATACCACAGAGGCCCGGGTTCAATGGGTGCTGCCAGTGATCCTTCAAGAGTTATGAAGGGCAAACACTTAGGCGGACACTGGGGTAGCGAAAAAGTTACAATTCAGAATCTTCAGGTAGTAAGAGTTGATGCAGAGCGCAACATGATTCTCATCAAAGGCTCTATACCGGGCAGACGCGGCACACTGGTAACAGTGCGTCAGGCTGTCAAGAAGTAGGGGGGATACAATGCCAAAAGTTGATTTATACAATTTAAAGGGCGAAAAAACTGGCGATATGGAATTGTCAGATGCTATTTTCGGTGTTGAAATTAGCACTGCATCCATGCATCAGGCTGTTGTAACTTACAATGCCAACCAGCGTCAGGGAACACAATCTGCCCTCACTCGCTCAGAAGTCGCCGGCGGCGGTAAAAAACCGTGGCGTCAAAAAGGAACAGGACGCGCTCGCGTTGGTTCAAGCCGTAACCCAGTGTGGAAACACGGTGGTGTTGCATTTGCTCCAAAGCCTCGCGATTATTCAAAAAAGATGAACAAAAAAGCACGTAGGCTTGCACTTAAAAGCGCACTTACATGCAAGGTTAATGATGGTGAGATAGTAATACTTGAAAACCTTGACCTTAATACATTTAAGACTAAAGATATGCTTGCAACTCTTAAAGCTTTAGGCGTAGAGGGCAAAGCACTTGTTGTTACAGACGGAGTTAATGAAAACGCAGTTCGCGCCACTGGAAATATCAAAGGTGTTGATACAGCGCTTGCAACTTCACTTAACACATATGACATTCTGGTTCATGATAAATTTGTTGTGACAAAGGATGCTATATCCAAAATCGAGGAGGTATACGCATAATGAAAAGCCCATATGATGTTGTTTTGCGCCCTGTACTGACAGAGCAAAGCTATGATAACGCAATGGTTAAAAAGTATACTTTCATTGTGGCAAAGACAGCCAACAAGACTGAGATTAAAAAAGCTGTTGAAGAGATTTTCGCAGTTGACGTTAAGAAGGTTAACACTTTAAACCGCAAAGGAAAGAAAAAACGCATGGGACGCCATCAAGGTTACAGGCCTTCAACAAAGCGCGCCATCGTTAAACTAACTGAAGATTCAAAGACAATTGAGTTCTTTGAGGGAATGGCGTAGGGAGGAAAAATAGATGGCAATTAAAACCTATAAACCAACAACTCCGGGCCGCCGTGGCATGTCAGTTGTCTCAAATGATCACCTGACAAAGAAAAAGCCTGAAAAATCCCTTCTTGAAGATATAAGAGAAAAATCGGGAAGAAATAATAACGGCCGCATCACAGTTCGCCACAGAGGTGGAAGAACTCGCAGAAAATATCGTATCATTGACTTTAAGCGTTTAAAGGACAATGTACCGGCAAAAGTAGCTGCGATCGAATATGATCCTAACCGTACTGCAAACATTGCACTTTTGCACTATGCGGATGGTGAGAAAAAATATATCCTTGCACCGCTTGGATTAAAAGTTGGGGATGTAATATACTCAGGCACAGAAGGTCTCGACATCAAAGTCGGAAACGCAATGCCTATTACTGCAATCCCTGTAGGAACTATGATTCATAATATTGAACTTGTTCCTAAAAAAGGCGGACAGCTTTGCCGCAGCGCAGGAACAGCAGCTCAGCTT
The DNA here is from genome assembly GCA_963676355.1 of Christensenellaceae bacterium. GTDB lineage: Bacteria > Bacillota > Clostridia > Christensenellales > UMGS416 > JAGLOK01. The sequence continues at coordinate 3,320,973 of OY781093.1, read as the reverse complement.
ATGGCAAAAGAAGGAGCATATGCTCAGGTTCGCTTGCCTTCAGGCGAAGTTCGCATGGTACCCGTTGGGTCTCGCGCAACTATCGGTCAGGTTGGAAACATTGACCACGGCAACATTTCTATCGGTAAAGCCGGTAAGAAACGCCACATGGGCATAAGGCCCACAGTCCGCGGTGTTGTCATGAACCCGGTTGACCATCCACATGGTGGTGGTGAAGGTAAATCGCCTATCGGTATGCCGTCTCCTGTTACACCTTGGGGTAAACCAACATTGGGTTACAAGACACGCAAGAAGAAAAACAAGAATGATAAGTACATTGTTAAACGTCGCGGCAACAAATAGGAGGACGAATAATGAGTAGATCAGTAAAAAAAGGTCCCTTCGTGGAAGAGCGTCTGTTTAAACGCATTGAAGTGTTGAACGACGCTAATAAAAAGCAAGTGGTTAAAACATGGTCTCGTGCCTCCACAATATTTCCACAATTTATAGGGCACACAATAGCTGTGCATGACGGAAGAAAACATGTTCCTGTATATGTAACAGAGGACATGGTAGGACATAAGCTTGGCGAATTCGCACCAACTCGCACTTTCCGCGGACACGCAGGAAGCAAGACTTCAGGTGCTAAATAACAAGGAGGAAAAGTATGGCTAAAAGATCACGCGAAAAAGCGGCAGCTCGCAAGGCAAACGCCGACAAACGCCCGTTTGCTATAGCTCGTCATGTGAGAATTTCCTCCATGAAAGCGCAGGCGGTAGCAAAGCTCATCCGTGGATTGCAAGTAGATGAAGCATTAGCATTGCTTCAAAACACAAACAAGTCCGCAGCTCCGCTTTTTGCAAAAGTATTAAACTCGGCGATTGCAAATGCTGAAAACAACAACGAACTTGACAGAACAAACCTTTTCGTTTTTGAAGCTACGGCTGACCAAGGCCCTAAAATGAAAAGATGGCGTGCAGGTTCAAGGGGTATGGCTAAGATGTATGTTCATTACACATCTCATCTTTCGGTAAAACTTGATGAAATTCAGATAGATACCGCAATCGAAGAAGGAGGGGATGAATAATGGGTCAGAAAGTACATCCGCACGGAGCGAGAGTTGGCGTCATTAAAGACTGGGACGCCAGATGGTACGCTAACAAGAAGGATTTTGCGGCGAACTTGGAAGAAGACTACAGGATCCGCGACTTCTTAAAACAGAAATTATATGCAGCAGGCATATCAAGAATAGAGATAGAGCGTGCAGCAAATAAGATAACAGTAGGTCTTCACACAGGCAAACCCGGTATCGTAATCGGTAAAGGCGGAGCAGGCGTGGAGCAGGTTAAAAAAGAGCTCAATAAGCTTACAGGAAAATCTGTCAATCTTAACATTTATGAGATACGCAGACCTGAAGTAGACGCTCAGCTTGTAGCTGAAAACATAGCTCAGCAGTTGGAACGCAGAATCTCTTTCAGAAGAGCAATGAAGCAGACAATCCAGCGCGCTATGAAAGCGGGAGCAAAAGGAATCAAAACACAGGTCGCAGGCCGCTTAGGCGGAGCAGACATCGCTCGTACAGAAGGATATAATGAAGGGTCAATACCTCTTCAGACATTGAGAGCTGACATACAATATGGATTTGCAGAAGCAAATACAACATACGGCAAAATTGGCTGTAAAGTATGGATTTACAAAGGCGAAGTGTTAGGAAAGAAACTATTAAATGACAGGCAGGAACGTCCGCCGAGAGGTAATAATAAGCGCAGAAGACCGAGAACGAATAATGCGCCAGCAAGAAATAATACCTCGAAATAACTAACAGGAGGAAACTATTATGTTAATGCCCAAAAGGGTCAAGCATAGAAAACAGCAGCGCGGAAGAATGAAGGGCAAAGCCACTCGCGGAAATTTCGTTTCCTACGGCGAATGGGGACTTGTCGCATCAGAGCCTGCATGGATTACTAGCAATCAGATAGAAGCTGCACGTATCGCAATGACTCGTTATATGAAGCGTGGCGGTGCTGTATGGATTAAAATATTCCCGGACAAACCAGTTACAAAAAAGCCTGCTGAAACACGCATGGGTAAGGGAAAAGGTTCACCGGAATATTGGGTAGCAGTTGTAAAGCCCGGCAGAGTAATGTTTGAAGTTGCCGGAGTTACAGAAGAAGTTGCAAGAGAAGCTTTAAGGCTTGCAATGCACAAGCTTCCAATTAAATGTCATGTCATAGCGGCTGACGAAGAAACAAAGATTAAGCAAGGCGAAAGAAAAATGAAGGCATTTGTTGAGCCGACGGTAGAAGCAGACGAAGCTGCAGAAACAGCTGAAGGTGAAGCTGCCGGAGATGCAGAACAGGATGGTGAAACTAATGAAAGCAGCTGATTTTAGAGAATTATCACCGCAGGAGCTTGAAGAACGCTTGGCCGAGCTAAAACAGGAGCTCTTTAACCTCCGTTTTCAGCAGGCAACAGGCCAGCTGTCAAACCACATGGTTATTCGCGAGTGCAGAAAAAACATCGCAAGGGTAAAAACAATTATCCGCGAACGCGAGTTGGCAGGTTAGGAGAGTAAAAAATGGCTGAAGCAAGAAATTTAAGAAAAACCCGTACGGGCACAGTGGTCAGCAACAAAATGCAAAAGACCATAGTTGTGGAAGTTCGTAACAAAACTAAGCATCCGCTCTACGGAAAAGTTATAAGCAGAACTAAATCACTCAAGGCTCATGACGAAAACAATGATTGCAACATTGGAGATTTCGTTCGCGTCATGGAGACACGCCCGCTTTCAAAAGATAAGCGTTGGCGCCTTGTAGAGATTATCACCAAAGCTAAGTAAGGAGGCAAGAAAATGGTTCAACCTGAAACACGATTAAAGGTTGCCGACAACAGCGGTGCCAAAGAAATTAAGTGCATCAAAGTTTTGGGCGGCTCTAAAAGACGCTATGCGTCAATAGGGGATGTAATCGTTGCTTCCGTGAAAACATCAAACCCCGGCGGCGTAGTTCGCAAGGGTGATGTAGTTAAGGCTGTTGTAGTTCGCGTTCACAAGCAAGTGAAACGTCCAGACGGCTCATACATTAAATTTGATGATAACGCAGCTGTGATTATAGACAACGAAAAACAACCAAGGGGAACACGTATTTTCGGGCCAGTAGCCCGCGAACTCCGTGAAAAGGATTACATGAGAATTGTGTCCCTCGCCCCGGAAGTACTGTAAGGAGGTATCATAATGAAAAGAATGCATGTTAAAAAGAATGATACCGTAGTAGTTATATCCGGTAAAGATAAAGGCAAGCAGGGCAAAGTTTTGGCCGCTATGCCAAACGATGGCAAAGTCATTGTAGAGGGTGTTAACATTCTCACAAGACACGTACGCCCCAGAAGTGCTAAAGAGCAGGGTGGACGTATTGAACAAGAAGGTTCAATTTACGCTTCGAAAGTAATGCTTTATTGCTCAAAATGCAAAAAGGCTACAAGAATCGGATACGAAGTATCAAAAACAGGCGACAAGGTGCGCACATGCAAAAAGTGCGGCGCATCCATTGACGCTTAGGGGGGTCGCGCATAATGCCAAGATTAAAGGATTATTATAAAGAAGCGGTTATTCCCGCATTGAAAGAAAAATTTGCATATAAAAACGTAATGCAAGTGCCTAGACTTGAAAAAGTCGTTCTCAACATGGGACTGGGTGACTGCAAAGAAAACGCTCGCGCGCTTGAACTTGCTGTTTCTGAGCTTGCTATCATAGCAGGACAAAAGCCAGTCGTAACAAAAGCACGCAAGTCAGTTGCTAACTTTAAGTTGAGAGAAGGCATGAACGTTGGTGCAAAGGTTACCCTTCGTGGAAGTAAGATGTATGAGTATGTAGATAAACTCATGTCAATAGCTCTTCCCCGCGTTCGCGACTTTAGGGGTGTTTCAAACACTGCGTTTGATGGCCGTGGCAACTATGCCATGGGAATCAAAGAACAGTTGATATATCCTGAAATAAATTACGACAAAGTGGAAACTATTCGCGGAATGGATATTATCTTTGTAACCACCGCAAATACCGACGAAGAAGCACATGCCTTGCTAGAAGCGCTCGGCATGCCGTTTGCTAAATCTTAAGGAGGATTCCAAGTGGCAAAGAAAAGTCTTATCGCAAAGCAGAAAAGAGCACCTAAGTTCTCATCAAGGGCATATACACGCTGCAACCTTTGTGGCCGCCCACATTCAGTATTGAGAAAATACGGTATCTGCAGAATATGTTTTCGCGAGTTAGCCTATCGTGGACAAATACCCGGTGTTCGCAAGGCGAGCTGGTAATAAAATAGGAGGAATATTATGAACGTAACAGATCCTATCGCGGATATGCTCACGCGCATACGCAACGGTTTGGTCGCACGCAAGAATGAAGTTGCTGTACCCGCATCAAATATGAAAAAAGCAATCGCTGCTATTTTGACTGAAGAGGGTTACCTCAAAGGCCATAAAGTGATTGAGGATGATAAACAGGGAACACTAAACATTTCCCTTAAATACAGCCCTGACGGACAAAAAGTTATACAGGGATTAAAGCGTATTTCAAGGCCTGGCCTTCGAGTATATGCTAAGCACGACCAGCTTCCTAAAGTTTTGGGCGGACTCGGTGTTGCTATAATCTCAACTTCTCAGGGTGTAATGACAGACAAAAAGGCCCGTTCGCTCTCTATTGGTGGCGAAGTGCTGGCCTATATTTGGTAAGGCAGGAGGTATAAGATGTCAAGAATAGGAAAATTACCGATAACAATACCTGCCGGCGTTACAGTCACTGTCTCAAAAGACAATGAAGTAACTGTTAAGGGTGCTAAAGGCACACTTAGCCAAAAGGTTAACTCAAACATAACGGTTGAGCAAAAAGACGGCACGGTTACTCTTTCACGTCCTAATGACAAGAGAGAAAATCGCTCATTGCACGGTCTTTATCGCTCGCTTTTAGCCAACATGGTAACTGGTGTTAGCGAAGGCTTTTCAAAAGAGCTTCAGATCGTCGGTACAGGTTACAGAGCTCAGGCTCAAGGCACAAAGCTTACTCTCAACGTAGGATATTCTCATCCGGTTGAAATCATGGCTCCTGAAGGAATTACTTTTGAAACTCCTTCAAACACACAGATTTTTGTTCGTGGAATTAACAATCAAGTCGTAGGACAGATTGCAGCGAACATAAGAGCTGTTAGAAAGCCTGAACCGTATCTTGGAAAAGGTATCCGCTATGCTGATGAGTATGTACGCCGCAAAGAAGGAAAGGCAGCCACATAAGGGCGCTATAGGAGGTAAAAAATGATTTCTAAAAAAGATAAAAACAAATTACGCCAGAAGCGCCACTATCGTTTACGCAGAAACTTAAACGGAACGCCTGAACGTCCTCGCCTTTGTGTGTACAGAAGCTTAAACAACATTTACGCGCAAGTAATTGATGATGTAAACGGTGTAACACTTGTTTCAGCATCAACGATGGAAAAAGACGTAGCCGCACAAGTTAAAGGCAAAAACGGTGTGGAGTCAGCTTCAATCGTTGGCAAAATAATCGGTGAGCGCGCTAAAGAAAAGAAAATCACAACCGTGGTATTTGACCGCGGAGGATACGTATACACAGGACGCGTTGCCTCACTAGCAGAAGGTGCTCGTGAAGCAGGGCTTAAGTTTTAGGGAGGTCTTTGATGGAACAAAAATATAGGTCTGCAGATGAACTGCAGGAAAGACTGGTGTTCATAAACCGTGTTGCAAAGGTTGTTAAAGGCGGACGCAACTTTCGTTTCACCGCTCTTATGGTTGTCGGCGACGGCAAAGGTAGAGTGGGCGTGGGCAGCGGCAAAGCAGCTGAAATCCCAGAAGCAGTAAGAAAAGGCGTTGAATCGGCAAAGCGCAATATGGTAACAGTTCCAATCGAAGGAACATCGATTCCACACAGAGCGCTCGGGAAATTTGGAAGTGGTCAGGTATTACTCCTGCCAGCTGAAGAAGGATCCGGAGTTATAGCCGGCGGACCTGTCCGTGCAGTGCTTGAAATGGCTGGAATTAAGGATATTAGAACTAAATCCCAGGGTTCAAACAACCCGGCTAACTGCGTAAAGGCAACTATAGAGGGATTAAAACAGCTTCGCACGGCATCGCAGGTTGCAAAACTTCGCGGCAAGTCTGTTGAAGAAATTCTATAGGAGGAATAAAATGCCTAAGAAAAAAGAAAAACAGCTTAAAATTACTTTGGTCAAAAGCACTATTTCATGTCTTAAGAAACAAAAGGCAACAGTGGAGGCTTTAGGACTCAAAAAAGTAAACCAGTCGGTACTTAAACCAGACAATGAAGCAACAAGGGGCATGATTTTCAGAGTGCAACACCTTGTATGCGTTGAAGAAGTCTAATAAGGTGAAGGAATTATGCCTTGTAAAAGAGGCAAACTCGTGAACTATGACTTATGGAGGACATAGATGAAAATTAATGATTTATCTCCTGCCGAGGGCTCAGTCAGCTCAAAGAAGCGCCTTGGGCGCGGAACCGGTTCAGGATTGGGAAAAACATCCGGTAAGGGTCATAAAGGGCAGAAAGCAAGAAGCGGCGGCGGAGTACGTCCCGGTTTTGAAGGCGGACAGATGCCACTTTACCTGCGTATCCCTAAACGCGGATTTACTAACGCTCGCTTTAAGAAGCATTATGCTGAAGTTAATGTCAGCAGATTAAATGGCTTCAGAGCTGGCACCATCGTTACACCTGAAAAGCTTATTGAAGCTGGAATTATCAACAAGGTGCTGGATGGCGTAAAAATTATGGGAGCAGGCGAACTCAAAAAACGTTTGACCGTATCAGCCATGAAATTCACAAAAGGCGCAATCGAAAAGATTGAAGCGGCTGGCGGAAAAACTGAGGTGATTTAATATGTTTGAGATATTCAAAAATGCCTGGAAAGTCAAAGACTTAAGAAAAAAGATATTATATACTTTGGTGCTTTTGTTTGTTTATAGAATGGGTTCATTTATTCCGGTTCCCGGCGTAAATACTGAATTCTTTCAAAACTTTGTGGGAAATTCTGATCTTTGGTCAATGCTTGACGTATTTAACGGCGGAGCGCTTAAGAATTTCACTATCTTTGCTACAGGAATCACGCCTTACATTACAGCATCCATTGTAATGACACTATTGGCTGTGGCGATTCCGGCGCTTGAACGCTTACAAAAGCAGGGCACAGAAGGCAGAAAGAAAATATCTCAGATAACACGCTATGTCGGACTTGGACTTGCATTTTCACAGTCTTTAGGAATTATGCTTACAGCAGGCAGAACTTCACTCCTAAATCCTGTCTGGTATATGTTTATATTCATCGCTTTTATCCATGCAGCAGGTACAGCCTTTGCAATGTGGTTGGGTGAGCATATAACTGAAAAGGGAATAGGAAACGGAATATCGCTTCTTATTTTCATAAACATTATATCAAGATTCCCATCTCAGATAATAAGTGGGATTAAGGCAGTGATTGCCGGCAATGCGAGTGGATGGCTCATACCATTGATTGCAGTTGGCGTATTGGCTTTGATTGCAGCAATAGTTCTTATAAACTTAGGTGAACGCAGGGTTCCGGTACAGTATGCCAAAAAGGTTGTAGGACGCAAGATGTACGGCGGACAGTCAACATACATCCCAATGCGTGTTAATAACTCTGGTGTTTTGCCACTTATCTTTGCGGTGACAATAGTACAGTTTCCGTCACTTATAATAAGATTTTTCTTTGCTGAAAAGCAATGGGCTATAAACTATGTTAGAATAATGTCAACAAGCTCATGGCAATATGCGGTGGTAATCGCGCTGTTCATTATGGCGTTTGCATACTTCTATTCAACGATTCAGTTTAACCCGATAGAAGTTTCAAAGAATATTCAACAGTATGGTGGATTCATACCTGGAATACGTCCGGGAAAACCGACTTCATCATATCTTGCAAGAGTATCTAACAGAATAACTTTCTTCTCGGCACTGTTCCTAGCTTTCTTGGCAATGATACCAATCATTATCACGGCAAACACTGCAGGAGCAAGCCCGATACAGTCAACGTCGATGCTTATTATGGTGTCCGTGGGACTCGAGACTGCAAAGCAGCTGGAAAGCCAGATGATGATGAGGCATTACAAAGGGTTCTTGGGGTAGGTTATGAATTTGATATTCTTAGGCCCTCCGGGAGCAGGAAAAGGAACACAAGCGCAGAAGGTCTGCGAAAAATATAGTATACCGCACATCTCTACAGGCAATATACTGAGAGCGGCTATGGCCCAGGGTACACAAATGGGACAAGAAGCTAAAAAGCATGTTAATGCTGGAAACTTAGTACCGGATGAGGTTGTGGTTGGAATAGTCAAGGATAGACTCCAAGAGGATGATTGCAAAAAAGGCTATTTACTCGATGGGTTTCCCAGAACTATTGCACAGGCTGAAAGTTTGTCAAGCTTTGCAGAAATTGATCTTGCAGTATTGGTGGATGTCCCAGATGAATCACTGATAAGAAGGCTTTCAAGCCGAAGAACATGCAAAGACTGCTCAGCTACTTATGATGTCTCCATGGTTAAAGACGGCAAATGCCCGAATTGCGGCGGAGATATGATACAAAGAGACGACGACAGCGAAGAGACAGTGAAAAACCGTTTAAAGGTTTATCACGAGAAAACTTCACCGTTAGTTGAGTATTATAAAGACAACGGTTTGCTATGCAAAGTGGATGGGAAAGCGGAAATAGACACTGTTTTTAATGCGATATGCAGTGTGCTAGATGAAATATGATAAACATTAAGTCAAATCAAGAAATAGAGCTAATGCGCAAGGCTGGGAAAATCACAGCTAGATGCATAAATATTATTGCTGAAATGATTGAACCTGGTGTAACAACCATAGAGCTTGACAAAGAAGCAGAAAAGTTTATGATATCAGAGGGTGCAATACCTTCGTTTAAAGGTTATAATGGATATCCTAATAGTATATGTACATCGGTAAACGATGAAGTAGTACATACAATACCAAGTAAAAGGAAGCTGATATCTGGGGATATCGTTGGTATTGACCTAGGAGCCTATATAGATGGCTATCATGGAGATATGGGTAGAACCTATGCAGTTGGTGAGATATCAGAAAATGCCAAAGCATTGATAGCTGCAGCAGAGGATTCGTTCTTTGCAGGATTTGAAAAGATGACTATACACAACAGATTAGGAGATATATCCTACGCTGTACAGGAAGTCATTGAGAGCCGTGGGTTTTCTGCGGTAAGAGATTTATGTGGTCATGGTATAGGCTGTGAGATGCATGAGGCTCCCGAAGTTCCTAACTTTGGACGAAGTGGCCGTGGAGTCAGACTAAGAGCTGGCATGGTATTGGCTGTGGAACCAATGGTGAATGAAGGGACATGGCGAGTAAATGTGTTGGATGATGGATGGACAATAGTGACTCAGGATGGAAAGTTGTCATCTTACTACGAAAACACAGTACTCATAACTAACGATGGTCCTGAGATACTTACTTTGACTTAGCCTTCGGGCTTTGGCAAAAAAGGAGGATTAGAAGTGGGACTGGAAGAAACTGCTGATATAGGAACGGTGGTCGTATCATTGGCCGGACGTGACAAAGGCAGATATTTTGTGATAACTGAGGTCTTAGGTGAAGGATATGTTAAAATAGCCGACGGATCTTTGAGGAAAGTGGACAACGCAAAAAAGAAGAAACTAAAACACCTCATGCAAAAGCCGGTGACTATACCCACGATAAAGCAGAAGATTTTAGAGGGTGAGAAATTGTATGATTATGATTTAAGAGCTCATCTTAGCGCTTTAGGGTATGACGGCAAAGAGTGAAAGATTTTCTTAAACAAGGAGGGCTATCTTGTCTAAGCAAGATGTAATCGAGGTTCAAGGTACAGTTGTTGAGGCTTACCCCAACGCAATGTTCCAAGTAGAGCTAGAAAACGGACATACCGTTTTGGCACACATATCTGGAAAACTACGTATGCATTACATTCGTATTTTGCCAGGAGATCAAGTGACACTTGAATTGTCACCATATGATTTGACCAAAGGAAGAATCACATGGCGCGGCAAACCAAGAAAAAACAACAATGCTTAAGGAGGACTGAAAGATGAAAGTCAGACCATCAGTCAAACCAATTTGTGAAAAATGCAAAGTCATAAAGCGCCATGGCCGCGTTATGGTCATTTGCGAGAACCCCCGCCACAAACAAAGGCAGGGCTAAAAAGAGATATCATAGCTTTTAGCCGCGGCTAAGCACATTTTTGCTCAGTGTGCTATTGGCGAAGAGCTTTTATGATTAAAAAAAATAATAAACGGAGGTGCAATCTACGTATGGCACGAATAGCTGGCGTTGATTTACCAAGAGACAAGCGCGTACAAATAGCTTTAACCTATATTTTTGGTATAGGTCTTACAACAGCGGACAAAATACTCGCTGACACCGGTCTTAATCCGGATGTAAGAGTACGTGATTTGACTGAGAGCGAAGTAAGTACACTACGTGAATATATTGATAACAATATCCGCGTTGAAGGTGATTTACGACGCGAAGTATCAATGAACATAAGAAGATTAATGGAAATAGGATGCTACCGAGGCATAAGACACCGCCGTGGCTTACCTGTAAGAGGACAAAACACTAAGCAAAATGCTCGCACAAGAAAAGGCCCAGGCAAAAATCAAGTGCGTCGCAAAAAAGCTTAAAGCTTTAGGGAGGATAATTACTTATGCCCAAGGCAAAAGTCGGCAAAAAACGCCGTGAAAAAAAACACGTTGAAAGAGGAGCAGCACATATAGCTTCCACATTCAACAATACTATAGTTACACTGACCGATACACATGGGAATACATTGGCGTGGTCTTCTGCGGGATCTCTTAATTTCCGCGGCTCAAAAAAGAGCACACCTTATGCAGCTCAGATGGCTTCAGAAACTGCAACTAAAGCAGCTATGGAACACGGCCTCAGAACTGTAGAAGTCTTTGTAAAAGGACCTGGTCCCGGCAGAGAAGCGGCTATCCGCGCACTCCAGTCGGCAGGGCTTGAAATTACAATGATTAAGGACGTTACACCCATTCCACACAATGGCTGCCGTCCACCCAAACGCAGAAGGGTTTAGGAGGATTTAATAAATGGCAAGATATACAGGTTCAGTATGCCGTTTGTGCAGACGAGAAGGAGCGAAGCTCTTCCTCAAAGGTGACAGATGCTATGGAGAAAAATGCGCATTTGCACGCCGTCCGGTACCTCCGGGACAGCACGGAAAAGGCAGAAGGAAATCATCAGAATACGGCCTTCAGCTTCGTGAGAAGCAGAAAGTCCGCAGAGCATATGGTATCATGGAAAAACAGTTCCACCATTATTTTGATCAGGCATCAAGAGTAAAGGGCATTACAACTGGTGAAGCTCTTCTACAGATTTTGGAACAACGTTTGGACAATGTTGTATACCGCATGGGAATTGGCGTATCACGCCCTCAGTCAAGACAGATTGTTTTGCATAAGCATATAACAATCAACGGAAAGATAGTAAATATCCCTTCATATCAGGTTCAAGAAGGTGATGTTATCTCAGTTCGCGAAAAAAGCGTGTCACAAGAAATGTTTAAGGCATTGCGCGATGGGGAAAACCCCAATGTGCCAAAATGGCTTGACTTTGACAAAAGCAAGCTTGAAGGTAAAATTATCGCCAAGCCTGAGCGCGATGATATTGACCTAACAATTGAAGAGCACTTGATTGTTGAGTACTATTCAAAACTGTAATTTGGCTGTGGGAAGCATTGCTTCCCAAAAGCTTTTGGGCTTTCAAAGCCCGCATAACTATATTACTTGCATGAATTTCATGCACCAAAACGGGTTTTCCCGTTCACCTTCATAAGGAGAGTGTTAAGCTAAATGATCGTCATAGAAAAACCAAAGATTGAATGTGTAGAGATGAGTGCCGATAACCGCTACGGAAAGTTCGTGATAGAGCCGCTGGAGCGCGGGTTCGGAACAACACTTGGCAACTCTTTGCGCAGAGTTCTCCTTTCGTCTCTTCCGGGAGTTGCTGTGACATCGGTTAAAATTGAAGGCGTTCTTCATGAGTTTTCAACAATTGAAGGCGTTTCAGAAGATGTAACCGAGATATTACTTAATTTAAAAGGGCTTTCTGCAAAGCTTTATACTGATGAGCCGAAAACGCTCACTATAAACAAGCAGGGACCTTGCAATGTTACAGCTGGAGATATTTCTGCTGATGCTGATGTTGAAATTTTAAATCCTGACATGCATATAGCGACGCTTAACAAAGACGGATTTTTATACATGGATTTATCTGTTGAAAAAGGCAGAGGATATACTAGCGCGGAAAGAAACAAAAGTGATGACCAGCCCATAGGCGTTATACCTGTGGCCTCAATATTCACACCAATAGTCAAAGTTAATTACAAAGTTGAAGATACCCGTGTTGGTAATCAGACAGACTTTGATAAACTGACTATGGAAGTTTGGACAAATGGATCCATTCGTCCTGATGAAGCGCAGTCGCTGGCCGCAAAGATAATAAATGAGCACATGAAGCTGTTTATAGATCTTACGGGTTCTGTAAGTCAGGTAGAAATAATGGTTGAAAAAGAAGAGGATGAAAAAGAAAAGGTTCTTGAGATGACAATAGAAGAACTTGATCTTACAGTCCGTTCGTTCAACTGCCTGAAGCGTGCAGGAATTAACACTGTTGAAGAGTTGGTTCAGCGCTCTGAAGAAGACATGATGAAGGTACGAAACCTTGGGCGTAAATCACTGCTTGAGGTTCAGCAAAAGCTTGCAGGATTGGGACTCTCGCTGAGAACCCAAGAAGAATAATTGGAGGACTTAAAAGATGGCAAACTATCGTAAACTTTCCAGGCCCTCAGACCAGAGGAATGCTCTTTTGCGCAATCAGGTTACATGCCTTTTTGACAAAGGCAGGATAGAAACCACTGTTGATAGAGCTAAGGAAATTAGGAAAATAGCAGAAAAATTAGTCACAAAGGCCATGAAAGTATATGACCAGAGTGAGACAGTCGCAAAAAAGCGTACTAATATTAAAGGACAACAGGAAGAAATCGAAGTAAAAATTGATACTCCTCAAAAGCTTGCTGTTCGCCGCCAGATAATGGCTAAGATCTATGATATTAAAGAAGTACGTCTTGATGGCGAAAGCAGAACAGAGTACCGCGAGCGTACAGGCGATGTTAAACATCCTTTAGTTGAAAAGATTTTCAATGAATATGCTCCCAAATATAAGAAAAGAGCAGAAGAGCTCGGCCAGGGCGGCGGTTACACCCGCATCTTAAAACTTGGACCTCGCAAAGGCGATGGTGCAGAAATGGCTATAATCGAATTCATTTAAAGAAGAGATTATCTTTTGAGGGAACCACTAGGGTTCCCTTTTTGCTTATTTATTAAAAGAGGTAACAATGTCAAACATAATAAAGTTTGAAAATGTTTCATTCTCATATGTCACTGGGGCTGAAGGTGAAAAGACCGAAGCTTTAAAAAACGTGTCATTTGAAGTTAAAAAAGGTGAGTTTTTGTCTGTTGTCGGACACAATGGCTCAGGCAAATCCACTCTTGCAAAACACATAAACGCCCTTTTGATTCCAGAAGAGGGCTGTGTTTATGTTGACGGTTATTTAACATCTGATGAAGAAAATTTGTGGAAAGTGCGACAAAGTGCCGGGATGATTTTTCAGAATCCTGATAATCAGATTGTGGCAACCATTGTGGAAGAAGATGTAGCATTCGGTCCTGAAAATCTTGGGATTGAACGCTCTGAGATACGTAGACGTGTAGATTGGGCTTTAGACAGCGTGGATATGAGCAAATATGCAGGCAAAGCGCCCCACATGCTTTCAGGCGGACAAAAACAGAGGGTTGCAATCGCTGGAGTAATTGCGATGCATCCAAGCATTGTTATAATGGATGAGCCCACAGCAATGCTTGATCCTATGGGAAGGCGCGAAGTTATGACTGCTGCAAAAAAGCTCCACGAAGAAGGTGTGACAGTGATACTCATCACGCACTTTATGGATGAAGCGGCTCAAACGGAGCGCATCATAGTCATGGATGAAGGAAGTGTTGTAATGGATGACGTACCTTCTGAAGTATTTAAGCACTCAGAAAAGCTTCATGAGCTTGATTTGGATGTGCCGCCTATGATAAAGATTTCAAATTCATTAAAGCAGAGCGGCATAAATGTCGCGCAAACTTCAGATATAGACAAAATGGCGGAGGAATTATGTCAATTGTTTTTGAAAAATTAAGCCATGTCTATATGCCTGACTCACCATTTGAGACACATGCCTTAAAGGATGTGAGCTTAACTATTGAGCAGGGAGAGTTTGTTGGGCTTATAGGACACACAGGCTCGGGAAAAACAACACTTGTGCAGCACATAAATGCGCTCCTTAAACCTACTTCAGGAAAAGTGATTGTTAATGGCTTAAATGTAAATGAGGACAAGAAGACTTTAAAAGAGCTGCGTAAAAAGGTGGGGCTGGTTTTTCAGTACCCCGAGCATCAGCTTTTTGAAGAAAGTGTTGCAAAAGATATCGCATATGGACCAAAAAATCTTGGGATGAAGCAAGACGAGATTGCAGTTTGCGTGGAAGAAGCCATGCAGCTTGTTGGACTTGAACCGGAAACAAAAGAACGCTCTCCTTTTGAGCTTTCAGGCGGACAGAGAAGGCGTGTTGCACTTGCTGGCGTTATAGCGATGAAACCTGAGATATTAATCTTGGATGAACCCACAGCAGGGCTTGATCCTGGTGGTCGCCGAGATATGCTGAAATTGCTTAGCGAAATGCGTAAAAGAGAGAATATGACCATGATAATGATAAGTCATTACATGGATGAGATAGCTGAAAATTGCACAAAAGTTCTTGTAATGGAAGATGGCAGCCCAATAATGTATGATGAGCCTAGAAAAGTATTTATGGACTCTGGAAAACTTCATGATATGGGGCTTGATACGCCTGTTGCAAAAAGACTTATGTATGAGCTTAAAAAGCGTGGAGTGACTGTTCAAGAGGATATTCTCACTTTAAGCGAAATGGAAGACTACTTAAAAGCGGAACTGGGAGGGAATATCAATGCTTAAAAATATTACTCTCGGTCAGTTTTTTCCCGGTAATTCAACTTTGCACAAGATGGATTCCAGGGTGAAGATAGTTCTGGTGTTTTTGTTTATAGTGCTTATATTTTTTGTGAAGACTTTCTATGGATATATTGCAATCGCTGGTTTTGTGGGACTTTTGATATTGTCCACCGGAGTTCCTGTAAAATACATTTTGCGCGGACTTAAGCCGATATTTTTTATAGTGCTTTTAACATTTGTACTTAATGCGTTTATGACGCCCGGTGCTACACCGATTTTTAAATGGAAGTTTATTTCTATTACAAGAGAGGGATTGAAAAACGCCTCGTTTTTGTCAATCAGACTTATACTTCTTGTTATCGGATCACAGCTTTTAACACTTACGACATCTCCATTAAGCCTTACAGACGGCATTGAACAGCTGGCAAATCCACTGAAAAAGATAGGGTTTCCCGCACATGAGATGGCGATGATGATGACTATCGCTTTAAGATTTATACCTACGCTTTTAAATGAGACTGACAGGATAATGAAGGCTCAAATAAGCCGTGGTGCCGATTTTGAAACGGGCAACATCATACAAAAGGCAAAAAGCTTAGTTCCGCTTCTTGTTCCTTTGTTTGTTTCAGCCTTTAGGCGCGCAGATGATCTTGCGCTGGCAATGGAGGCAAGATGCTATCAGGGAGGCGAAGGCAGAACGCGCATGAAAGTGCTTAAAACATCAAAGTATGACGTTTACGGCACTCTTGTATTTTTGCTTATAACCGCCGCAATAGTGGCTGAAAATATCTGGCTGGCATAAGATGCGAGTAAAGGTGACATTGGAATATGACGGCAAAGGCTACAGCGGCTGGCAGCGTCAGGAAAATGCCAACTCTGTTCAGGCGGAAGTAGAAAAAGCAATTTTTAAGCTTACAGGCAATAAGATAACTGTTCACGGAGCAGGAAGAACTGATGCTGATGTGCATGCTCTAGGGCAGGTGTTTCACTTTGACACAGATGAAGTGATCCCAGCCGAGAGATATGCCGGAGCACTCAACACAAAACTGCCTTGGGATATACGCGCAGTATCATCGGAGCTTGTAAGCGATGAATTTCACAGCAGATTTCATAAAAATACAAAGCATTATAGATATAAAATAGTAAATCGGAAAAGACCAATTGCATTGGATAGGCACAGAGCTTGGCATGTAGTTTTGAAACTTGATATAGATAAAATGCGAGAAGCTGCTTCACACTTTCTGGGTGAGCATGACTTTGCAGGGTTTATGGCGGCACACTCTGACATTGAAGACACAGTGCGCACAATTTATATGCTGGATGTAACCCAAAACGGAGAAGAGATAATAATCGACATAGAAGGCAATGGCTTTTTGCGTAACATGGTTCGCATAATTGTTGGGACATTGGTCAATGTGGGTACAGGCAGAAATAAGCCAGAAGAAGTTCCTGAAATAATCAAATCTAAAAACCGCGACAAAGCTGGAATGACAGCGCCTGGATACGGCCTGTATCTTGTGTCAATCAGCTATGATGATGTTAGTAATTAGACTTTACTATATCTAAAATCTCTTCCAGTGAAAGACCCAGTTCTTTATAATAGCTGATATCTTTTTCAAGCTTTGATTTTGCAAGCTGCATTTTTTTATCACTGAGTTCTTTTTTTGAAGAGGGAACTACAAAACAGCCTTTTCCAACGACAGTATAGATGAATCCGGCACGCTCTAATTCTTCCCACGCTTTTTTTACAGTGATTATGCTGACACGCAACTCTTTTGCAGCGCTGCGAATCGGAGGAAGATTATAATCCCCCTCCAATTCACCTTTTAATATCTGAGAACTTATCTGATCGAATAACTGTTGATAGATAGGTTTATCCGATGTATTTGAAATTATTATATTCATAAGTCCAGCTTTTCAAAGTTTTTGGCTGATTTTTTGTATGCCCACACAGACGATAAAAAGAATATCACAATACCTGCTATCAGTACAAGAAATTTATATGAAAACATCGATGCGCTGCTTCCTGACATAGCCGCGTGTATGGAAGGAACAAACAAAACCGCAAGCTCCATTGCTGCCGAGAAAAGAAACGCCGCAATTATCGCCACAATCGCAGGAATGCCTATTTTATAGCCGTTTTTATAGAACATCGGGAAAAACAATACATTAAATATTGCATACATTATAAATACAAATCCGAAAAAAGCGATGTTGGGATCCATAAAAAAGTTATTTGCTTTGTATAGTTTCATGTTGATAATAGCAAATGGTATCGCTATTGCTATTTGAAGAAGCTCAAGGGTGAGTATAGACATTATCCTTGCTTTTACAATGTCGCGTCTTTTAATGGGCATTGCAAGTGATAAACCTATGTCGTTGTTTGCCTTGGCAGATTGAAATATATTTGTTATTGCGATATAGAAAATATAAGACATCGCAATGAAATACAGCCAGCTGGGTATTAGTATTAGTGCAGATAGCAAAAGCACTAGGTAAAACAGTGGGTTAATGGCTATTTTAAATTCTTTATATAAAAGATTTTTCATCTTAATTCTCCTTCTTTTCGTGATAGATCATTATCTCTTCGAGGGTTGGCGGGGAGATATTGAGATCAGTATTTGATGCCAGATTCTCAGTTTTTATAAGTCCTGAAAATCCAAATGAGTTGGTCTTGTGGGAAATAAGGCTTTGCTTAATCATTTCAAGCTTATCGTTTGAACCTTTTACCAGCCTAAAAGAGTTTATCAAATCATCTTTTGTGTCGCTTGCTATAATTTGTCCGTTTTTAATATAGGTTATATAGTCTGCGCACTTTTCCAAATCGCTTGTTATATGGGTGGAAAAAAGAATGCTTTTTTGCCCGTCTTCAACCAACTCCTGAAATAACTCCAACAGCTCATCCCTTGCAACAGGATCCAGCCCGCTTGTCGGTTCATCCAAAATGTATAACTTTGCATGATGGGAAAGCGACAGTGTAAGCGAATATTTTATCTTCATTCCGCTGGAAAGCTCGGACACTCTTTTGTTTTCATCAAGACCGAATTTGTTTAGGTAATGAAAGTATACTTCGTCATCCCAATTTTCATAGAATTTACTCACGACTGATGTCAATGTCTTAAGCTTGGCTTTAGGATAATAATCGACGCCGCCGAATACATATCCGATTTGTTGCTTAAGTTCATATTCATTTTGTGCAAATGGCTTGCCCAATATATCTACCTGACCACTATCGGCAATAACAATTTTCATAATTGATTTAAGTGTAGTGGTTTTTCCTGCTCCATTGCTTCCTATAAAGCCCATGATGTATCCGTTATCAAGGTTGAAGCTTACATCCTTTAGATGAAACTTTTCGTATTGTTTATTTAGGTTTTCAACTTTTAATGCTGACATATATAATTAAATCCTCCTTAGATTCAGTGTGTATGTTGAGTATGCACAATATACACCAATGATTTAATATTGTCAACTAATTAATGAAATTTTTTATTGATGCGTAAAATAATATACATATATAAGCAGGAATATAGTACAATTAGCAGTAATGCTTAAGTTGCGTAGTGTCTTTTAAAACAAGCACCTTATTATTGGCTAAAACATTGACAATGCACCAGCTTTATAGTACAATATCCTTCGCGTCTGGAGATTTTTAGCCCAAATTTAAGGATGCCAAAGCTGTTTGCCTACCAACGGACAGCAACTTAAATTTTAAAAATTAACGGAGGAATACTATGAGCACATTCATGGCAAACGCCGGGAATGTAGAGCGAAAGTGGTATATAATTGATGCAGCAGGACTGCCTTTAGGTCGTATTGCTACACAAGTTGCTACATTGCTCCGCGGAAAGCATAAACCAACATTCACACCGCATGTCGACACAGGCGACGGTGTTATTGTGATAAACTGCAAAGATATCGTACTTACTGGCAAAAAGCTTGACCAGAAAATGTACAGACATCATTCCGGATATCCCGGTGGCTTAAAAGAGACACCTTACAGACGTATAATGGAGAAACGCCCAGAATTCGCAATGTATGAAGCGGTTCGCAGGATGCTTCCCAAAAATCGTCTTGGCAGAAAAATGATTAAAAAACTGCGCGTATACGCAGATGACCAACATAAGCAAGAGGCACAAACACCTATAGCTTATGAAATAAAACTCTAAGGGAGGAGGACGAATAATGGCACAAGTTCAATATTGGGGAACAGGACGCAGAAAGTCTTCTGTTGCACGTGTTCGTTTGGTACCGGGTAGCGGTAAGATAATTATCAACAAACGCGACATGGAAGAATATTTTGGATATGAAACACTTAAAGTTGTCGTCCGTCAGCCCTTAAAGGCTACAGACAATGAAACTACATTTGACGTATTAGTAAACGTTAATGGCGGCGGTTTCACAGGTCAGGCAGGCGCAATTCGCCACGGTATTTCAAGAGCTCTTTTGAAGGTAGACGAAACACTTCGCCCTACACTTAGAAAAGCAGGATACTTGACACGTGATCCGAGAATGAAAGAACGTAAGAAATACGGTCTTAAAGCAGCTCGTAGAGCTCCTCAGTTCTCAAAGCGTTAAAAACACTTTTGTATACAAAAAGAAGCCTCCCTATTTTGGGAGGCTTTTATGTTATTATTTATTTTATAGAGGCTATAAATTGTGCAAGGCTTGACAGGAATAATTTAATCTAATCCATTATTCTTATAAAGACGGAGGAAAACATGGAGCTGAAAAAGATATTACAGGACGCTGTAGGTTATATCGAGGCGCATCTTTTAGAGGACATAAGCTACAAAGATGTTGCAAAAAAGGTTTATATGTCAAGCTATAATTTTCACAGGACATTTAGTATGGTAGCGGGGATAACAGTCAACTCTTATATTCGCAATAGGCGGCTGACTCTTGCGGGGCATGAGCTGCAAACCACGGATATATCGGTAATTGATGCTGCTTATAAATATGGTTATGAAACGCCGGAAAGCTTTTCAAAGGCTTTTTCACGCTTTCATAATATTACACCTAGCCAAGCCAAAAAAAGGGGCGCACAGCTTTTTATGTATAATCCTCTTGTCATCAAAATAATAATTGAAGGCGGTAATATGATGGATTACAGAATTGAAAAAGTAGGTAAACAGAAGTTTATAGCCAAAGTAAGGGAGTTTGACAATGGAAGCGGAGAAGCGGTAGACAAAAACGGGCACAGCATACCGGAGTTTTGGAAAGAGACTCAGGAGCTAGGAAGCGTTGAATTAATAAGAAATCTCAGGACTGACGGAAAAAAAGATTTATACGGCCTTTGCTCATCTGTAAGAAAAGATTCCTCTGAGTTTAATTATGGAATTGGAGTAAAAATTGACAGAGATACTAAAACCGATAATCTGGATTCGCTGCTTGAAGAAGGCTTCAGATTGTGGGAAACACAGCCGTGCGACTATGTTGTCTTTAAATGCTACGGAAAAGACGGTGATTGTCTGAGTGATACATGGAGCAGGTTTTTCAAAGAATTTCTCCCAAACACAAGTTATCAGATGAAAGATGAAACGGATTATGAAATATATTTTGAAAAAGGAGAAGACGGGCTTTTTTGTGAGCTATGGATACCTATAAAATGACTTAGGTTAAATAGTATTGCTTTATTTAACTGTGGCTGGACGCAATAGATGCAGCCATAAAGCGGTCCGCAAAGCCTTTCAGTTTTCAAAACATTAAAATTTCAATTAAAACATTTCAAAATCTCTCAGGGTATGCGCCTTGGGAGGTTTTTGTTAGACAATTAAAAGGTGTTATGTTAGTATCTTGCTTAATATAGAATGAAACGTATTCGGCAATATAAGGAGAATGATATGTTGGTTAAGGATGAAAAGGGAAATGAACTTCTTAATATAATTAATGTTGATGAGAATACCGCTCAAATAACATATAGTCCCATAACTCATGCGCTGGCAGTCGTAAAAGTTGGAAGTGAATATTTGATGGGGTATAACAAATGGAGAAAGGATTGGGAGATATTCGGTGGATGCATGGAAGAAGGTGAAAATTTACGTGAATGTGTCGTTCGAGAATGCTATGAAGAACTGGGAATAAAGGATGTTAAATTTACCTTTCTTGGACTGATGAAATTTAACTTAGCACCGGGATATTTTAAAGACGAGTGGCGTGAAGAGTATGGCGGATTGTATGGAATAACTTTGCCTGTAGAAGAACTTAAAACGATAGAATCAAATATTATCGATAAAGATGAAATTAAAAAATTAGAGTTTTATAGCGGAATAAAAGCAGATGAAAAGGTTTCGGTAATTGACAAGAAATTGCTGGAGTACTGGAGATAGAAACAATTATAATAAAGTTTTTGAAGCCATCCTTATTTAAGGATGTTTTTTATTATAGAAAATTCTTGACAAATATATCGTTACGCGATATATTATATATACGATATATCGTTACGCGATACATCGGCGTGCAAAATAAAAGCAATAAATGGAGGAATGGCATGGATAAAAACACTCCGCTTACCGAGACGATATTTTATATCCTTTTGGCTGTGAGAGTCCCGAACCACGGATACGGCATAACACAGGAAGTCGAAGAGCTGACTGGGGGACGCGTCAATATGGGCGCGGGCACGCTTTATGGTGCAATACAGGCTCTTAGCAAAAAAGGCTGGATAAAAATATTCAGCGAAGAGACTGCTTCCCGAAAGAAAAAGGAATACCTTATAACTGATTTGGGAAGAGAAGCATTTAGGGCAGAAGAGGCGCGCTTAAAAGAATTAATAGAAAATGCAAAGCTTATGGAGAGTGAAAACAAATGATTA
This sequence comes from Christensenellaceae bacterium, assembly GCA_963676355.1. Classification (GTDB taxonomy): domain Bacteria; phylum Bacillota; class Clostridia; order Christensenellales; family UMGS416; genus JAGLOK01. The sequence continues at coordinate 3,299,040 of OY781093.1, read as the reverse complement.
GATTCAAACTGTTTGTCGATAAGGACAAAGAAACGAAATGGCTCAATGAGATGGCGGATGAAGGCTACGAATTGAAAAGATTCACTGCGGGGTTTTATAGTTTTGACGAAGGTGAGCCAGAAAAATATCGCTATCAGATTGATATATCCAAAGGATTGTTTTTAGTAGAACAAGACTATAAGGAATTTATGGAAGAGCAAGGGATAGAGATAGTCTGCCTATGGGGTCCGTGGGTTATATTGCGCAAGCAAAATGATGGCACAGACTTCACACTTTACAGCGATAACGAATCTCTGATTGAGCACTATACAAAAATACGCACAATGTTTAAAATAGTGACTGTTATAGAGATGGTCTGCTTGGCATTTGCGACCTATGCCGCAATTTATCTTAAATCAGTTATATACTATTCACTGCTTGTGCTTATTGGCTTAATAGTATTGGCTTTTATGAAAATCACGTTTCATACAAACGATGTTATCGAGAAGCTCAAAGGAGAAAGCGGAGAAGGCGGTAAAAGAAAAATGTCTCCTTTGCTTTTCGTCGGACTGCTTATAAATTCTGTGGTATTGATTGGGCAAAGCTCTTTGCCGGACGAATTTGCTATAGGGATGGAATCAGTTGCAATTGTTCTTATGGTGGGGGGAATGTTCTACACTATGAAAAAGAGAAGAAACTGAATTTTAAATTATTAAATTGTATGAAACCTCTTGATAGTTCTCAAGAGGTTTTATTATATTAGTGTTTAAATATAAACGTTTTAATTATGTACATATTATAAGGTATATACCAAATATAAAAATCAGCAAGACCCAGATAATACTAAGAAGAAGTGCAGTATAATAATTAGCGTGGTGGTGTAATAGGAATTATTAGAGGACACGGTCGATAAGAAACAAAAAACTTTACGAGAAAACGCACATGATGGGGGTGCTTTTTTTGTGTGGCCAAAAAACTTGCGCTTAAAGCAATTTGAACCACGGATGCTATTTTATTAACAAAGCGTGAAATCATAAATATTGATGTGGCGCAAATTTATATAAAATGGTAAAATACATACGGTATTACTTTTGGGTAAAAGGAGACATTACATGGACAATCAAATTTATGATTTAATTATAATCGGGGCAGGTCCCGGTGGAATATCGGCTGCGATATATGCTTCAAGGGCAAACTTGAATGTTTTGATTCTGGAGAAAATGTATGCTGGCGGACAGATAGCATCCACGGATAAGATGGAAAACTATCTAGGCTTTAAGTCAATTTCGGGTATAGATTTTGGCGAAAGAATGGAAGAGCATTTGAAAAGCTCGGGAGTTGAAATCACTTTCGAGGAAGTAACAGAAATGCACCTTAAAGGTGTTATAAAAAAAGTTGTAACCACTGAAAATGAATATCAGTCAAGGACTGTAGTGCTTTCAATGGGTGCAAATCCTAGAATGCTCGGCGTGCCGGGTGAAGCTGAACTGCGTGGCAGGGGGGTTTCATATTGTGCCACATGCGATGGTGCGTTTTTCCGTGACCGCGATGTAGTTGTTGTCGGAGGTGGAGACACCGCTTGTGATGAAGCACTGTATCTTGCAGGGCTTTGTTCTAAAGTGTATGTTGTTCACAGGCGCGATAAGCTTCGCGCAAGAGGAATTATAGCAGACAAGGTTCAAAATCATCCTAAGATAGAAGTTGTTTGGGATTCAACGGTTGAAGAATTTACGGCGGATAATGTAGTAAACGGCGTTAATGTTAAAAATAAGATTACAGGCAAAGTATCTCATATACCTGCAAGCGGAGTGTTTATCGCAGTGGGTATTGTACCGCAAACCGGACTGGTTCGCGAGCAGTTTGGAATTCCTGAAGGTGAATCGATTGAAACCGACCTTTGCATGCGTACATCGATCCAAGGTGTATATGCAGTGGGCGACATAAGAAAAACACCGCTCAGGCAGGTGATAACAGCTGCGGCTGACGGTGCTCTTGCAGTCTATTCTGTGCAGGAATATCTGATTGAAAACGAACTTATAAACGACTAGAGTTTGCGGGGATAATTATGGGAAGATTATTTGGTACTGACGGCGTTCGCGGAGTGGCAGGAAAAGAGCTCACCTGTGAGCTTGCTTTTAAGCTGGGCAGAGCAGGAGCATATGTTTTAACCAAGAATGCAAAAAAACCAAAGATACTTGTCGGCAGAGATACACGCGTGTCAGGAGGCATGCTTGAGGCAGCACTGTGCGCCGGAATATGTTCTGTGGGCGTAAATGCGGAAGTTGTAGGCGTGATGCCTACTCCTGCGGTTGCCTATCTTACGCGCTATTATAAAGCTGATGCCGGGGTTGTAATTTCAGCATCTCATAATCCTTTTGCAGATAACGGAATCAAGTTTTTTGATTTTGAAGGGTTTAAGCTGCCCGATGAAACAGAAGATGAAATCGAAAGAATTATCACAAGCGATTTTGACAGCGTGAAGGATGCTGAAGGAAGATATGTTGGCAACATTCACCATATAAGAAATGCTGAAGATGATTATATCAATTATATAAAGTCTCTAAACGAAGTGGATTTAACCGGAATAAAGGTTGCAATTGATTGCTCAAACGGAGCGGCAAGTCATGTAGCGCCAAGGATGCTTTCAGAGCTTGGCTTGGAAGTAATATCAATTTATGATCAACCAAACGGACACAACATAAATGACGGATGCGGCTCAACTCACATAAAATCATTGCGCAAGATGGTGACTGAAACGGGTGCAAGCATGGGACTTGCATTTGATGGTGATGCTGACCGCATGCTTGCTGTGGATGAAACCGGTGAGCAGGTTGACGGCGATATGCTTATGATGATATTCGCGCAACAGATGAAAAAAGCGGGTAAGTTGAAAAAGGACACGCTTGTTGCAACAGTTATGAGCAACCTAGGGCTTAAACTTGCAGCTCAAAAAAATGATATAAATCTTGAAACAACTGCGGTAGGCGACAGGTATGTTTTAGAGCAGATGCTGCTTAAAGGATATAACCTCGGAGGCGAGCAATCCGGACATATAATATTCCTTGATGAAAACACCACAGGCGATGGTCTTCTTTCGGCCTTGCGCCTTGTTGAGTGCTATGCACAAAGCAATGTTAAAATGAGCGAGCTTGTGTCAGTAATGAAACCCTTGCCACAGGTGCTTATCAATGTTAGAATAGATAATACTAAAAAATCACAGTTGTCAACAAACGAGGATATTGCTCAAGCTATTAAAAGCGTTGAGGAAAAATACCAAGGCACAGGCAGGATACTTGTTAGACCGTCTGGAACAGAGCCGTTAATCCGCGTGATGATAGAAGGACCGGATCAACAGCAGATAAACGATGATGCTGATGAAGTGGCATCGCTTATAGGCAGGACACTGGGATAAAAGGAGGCGATAGGATTGCGCATTACAATTGAATAGAAGCGCCAGTCCGCCACAAGTTTAAGCATTTAATGGATTTGCTTTGTGACGGAGACGAGGACGGGGAAATTCGAAATTTCGGCGGGTACCCCGCGGCAGGCACATCAGCCGTAAAAATTCTGACAAAACCTATTGGAAACAGTGGGGACAACACAGGATGGATGTGCGAGCATAAATGAATACTTTGTTTAAGCATGCATTTGGCATGCTTTTTTCATACTTTAATTATCCACTGATAATAAAAATATGATTGTGACAAAGAAATCAATACTAAACGACAATTTAAATTTAAAGGAGACACATTATGTGTGGAATAGTAGGATATATAGGAAACAGACAGGCATCAGAGATTATAATAGACGGACTTGAAAAACTGGAATACAGAGGATACGACAGCGCAGGCGTTGCGATAATATCAAGCGAAGAGCTTGTAGTGGAAAAGAAAAAAGGACGCCTTAAAGTTTTGGCTGATTTGCTTGAGAAACAGCCGATAGAAGGCAATGTGGGAATAGGCCACACAAGATGGGCAACACACGGCGCGCCCAGTGATGAAAATTCTCATCCTCACACGTCAATGTGCGGAGGGATTGCAGTTGTACACAACGGTATAATAGAAAACTTTATGCGTCTTCGCGAGTGGCTTGGTTCAAAAGGCTATGCGTTCACATCACAGACTGACACAGAAGTTATAGCTCACCTTATAGACTATCACTACGAAGGAGATTTAGTTCAGGCAGTGCAGGAAGCATTGCGCCAAATAGAAGGCTCATATGCACTTGGAGTTACTTCGATTAAACATCCTGATATGCTTGTTGCAGCAAGAAAAGATTCTCCTCTTGTTTTAGGAATCGGTGAAGGTGAAAACTTTATCGCATCAGATATTCCAGCGATATTGGCACACACTAGAAATGTATACCTCCTAGAGGATAAAGAACTTGCAGTTTTAAAGAAAGGCAGCATAGAGATATTTGATGAATTTGGACTTGCAGTTGCTCGTGATGTATTTGAAGTTGAGTGGGATGCAGTTAGCGCTGAAAAGGGCGGATACAAGCATTTCATGATAAAAGAGATTTTTGAAGAGCCAAAGGCTTTGCAGGACACTCTTTCACCAAGGCTTAAAAACGGAAAAGTTGAGCTTGATATTGATATAGAAGAATCTCTTATAAAGAATGTGCGCAGGATGGTTATTGTCGCATGTGGCACAGCATATCACGCTGGGCTTGTTGCAAAGTACTCAATCGAAAAGACTCTTGGAATATCTGTTGAGGTTGACATTGCATCCGAGTATCGCTATCGTGAGCCCATTGTATCAGGTGATGATATATTCATAGTCATATCTCAGTCGGGCGAAACTGCTGACACGCTTGCAGCTATGCGCATGGCAAAGAAAAAGGGAGCAAAGATAATCGCAATAACAAATGTTGTGGGTTCTTCCGTATCCCGCGAAGCAGACAGCGTGATGTATACTTGGGCAGGTCCTGAGATCGCTGTGGCTTCCACAAAGGCATATACAACACAGCTGCTTTCCTTGTACCTTATCATGATAAAGATGGGTATTGTGCGTGGCGACATCACCCAAGAGAGGGAAAAAGAGCTGGTTGATGCGCTGTCTATTATACCAAAACAGGCTGAAGAAGTGCTCGAGCATGAAAAAAATATCAGGAAAATGGCACACAGGCACTATGCCGTGGAAGATGCCTATTTCCTCGGACGAAATCTTGATTACGCTGTGGCACAGGAAGGTTCGCTTAAATTAAAAGAGATATCCTACATCCACTCCGAGGCATTTGCCGCTGGCGAATTAAAGCATGGACCTATAGCGCTAATTGAAGAAGGGACTCTTGTAATAGTGGTTGGATCTCAGAGCGCGCTTTACGAAAAGACTGCTTCAAATATCAAGGAAGTAAAAGCTCGCGGAGCGCACGTTATGAGCATTTGCTCTAAAAACGCTCGCCCAATAATGGAGCTTTCCGACGAGTATATCCCTGTTCCTGAGACTATCGATATGTTCATGCCGATACTTACTGTTATGCCGACTCAGCTATTTGCTTACTATTGCTCAGTCGAGCGCGGTATCGATGTTGATAAGCCAAGAAATCTGGCAAAAAGCGTTACGGTGGAATAGTAGAAAAGAATATTTGCGAAAATTTTGTGGCGTTAAAACTAAGTTTGATCAGACAAAACAAAGTTTGATCAAAATATAAACTAAGATTGATCAAAATAGTAATTGTGATGTTAAAACTAAATTTAATCAAATTAAATCATCTAATAATAATTAGGAAAGGAATGTTTAATCTATAAAATAGAGAAGTAAAAGAAAATAACTAAATAAGTCATATTGTAAAAGTTGATTAGATATAAGGGATAGATATCTATTAAATTCTAACGTTTTATGAAAGTAGGATAGTATGAGATTGAATCATAAATTATGTTTACTTATTATGTTGATAATAACAGTTATAACTATTTTAGGTACTGAAGTTCTTGCAGATGGAGTAACTAAACCACCAGCAACAACAATAAGTGTAGATAAAAGCACTTATTCGTTAGGAGATACAGTAAATATTACTTGGGTCAAAGTAAATGCTGCGACTAGTTATGATATACACGTTCATAAAGACGGCGAGAGAATCAAAATTATTAGTGGTCTTACAGGATCGACTTACAAATATGAACCTGAAAAAGCAGGGTCATATTCATTTCATATATATACTGTAAACTCAGCAGGATATACGGGGGGAACATCAGCATCATGTGCTGTAAAAGAATCTACTGTAAACCTTCCATCAGCAACAACAATAAGTGTAGATAAAAGCACCTATTCGTTAGGAGATACAGTAAATATTACTTGGGTCAAAGTAAATGCTGCGACTAGTTATGATATACACGTTCATAAAGACGGCGAGAGAATCAAAATTATTAGTGGTCTTACAGGATCGACTTACAAATATGAACCTGAAAAAGCAGGGTCATATTCATTTCATATATATACTGTAAACTCAGCAGGATATACGGGGGGAACATCAGCATCATGTGCTGTAAAAGAATCTACTGTAAACCTTCCATCAGCAACAACAATAAGTGTAGATAAAAGCACCTATTCGTTAGGAGATACAGTAAATATTACTTGGGTCAAAGTAAATGCTGCGACTAGTTATGATATACACGTTCATAAAGACGGCGAGAGAATCAAAATTATTAGTGGTCTTACAGGATCGACTTACAAATATGAACCTGAAAAAGCAGGGTTATATTCATTTCATATATATACTGTAAACTCAGAAGGATATACGGGGGGAACATCAGCATCATGTGCTGTAAAAGAATCTACTGTAAACCTTCCATCAGCAACAACAATAAGTGTAGATAAAAGCACCTATTCGTTAGGAGATACAGTAAATATTACTTGGGTCAAAGTAAATGCTGCGACTAGTTATGATATACACGTTCATAAAGACGGCGAGAGAATCAAAATTATTAGTGGTCTTACAGGATCGACTTACAAATATGAACCTGAAAAAGCAGGGTTATATTCATTTCATATATATACTGTAAACTCAGCAGGATATACGGGGGGAACGTCAGCATCATGTGCTGTAAAGACAGGTTCAGAAAACATAGATACTCTTGAAGCTGTAAATGAATATAATTTATCAAACTCGAGTTATATTATTTATAATAATAAGAAATATTATATTCAAGTACCAGGATACTCTCGTGACAACTCAGACTATTTAGATGGGGGAAAATGGACCGAAGTTAAGTCGTTCTCAAAAGTAGTAACTTCATCTTTAGATTGGAAATCATTTTTAAGTGAATATGATATATATGACGATACTTCTTCAACATCTACTACTGATGCCGCATTTAGTGTATCTAATTTTTTTGTTAGTTTGTTCAATTATATATCTAGTACTAGAGTTAGTGTTTCTTTTCAAACTAATGGTACAGAAAATCGTGCTATTGTTAGAACAAATGTTGAAGTTATAAATCTTGATGGGTATATTAATAATAAATTTAGTATGCTTAACTTATATAGAAGAAATAAATACCCTTATTTTCATTACATTAAATGGTATAAAAAGAAAGAGGCTGATGAATATATTGATCAAAGGATAAGGAGTGAATTTAACTATAGTTTTTCAAAAGAGGATACTTATGATATTCTAATTTCATTATCAAAAAAGCATAAAAATGATATTTATAGTTCATACGTTGGGTATAATTCATCCGATGAGTTAGCACTTTATCCTATTATTTATTTGGATGATAAGATATATATCTTTAAGAATGGAAAAAGAAGTGATGTTTTTATAACAATAAATGATTATTTTATGGGAGTAATACCATTCCCACAAGAATATTTATATGAGATTTGCAATAGTATTCCATAGGAACAAATTACTTAACAAAGAATTTTATTAAGGGACTTGAAAGTATAAACTTTAATTGTAGATTAGTTAAACTGTAAAAACCTCTCAGATATCTCTGAGAGGTTTTTATATTGCTTTGAAAAATTATAAGTTGTGTGTAATAATAGATTTATCACGGAACAACATATTACAAAAGTACAATATTTTAACACATAGTATGTGGAGGCGGTTACTATAGCTAAACGAAAAAGAGAAAATGGAGTTAGAAGTGATACCACTGTTTTTGAGGAACAAAAATATGGAGCAGAGTATAAACCTGCACTTTTTATACAGGACGTTGCGTCAAGTGGAAGAGCGGGGCGAATCAAAGGAATAAAAACAAATCGAATGCATTCTTTTCTTTCAGACTTGGAAAGAAACTATTTTTATTATTTAGAATTCTGTGATGATGTAGTAGATATTAGAGAACAATTTCCATTGCACTTACAGCAAACAGAATTAATTGCACAAGAACTAGGGATTAAACATCCTACAAACCCTAAAACTCAAGAATTAAATACGATGACCAGTGATTTTTGTATAACCTTGAAAAATGGCAACAATATAATTAGAACAATAAAACCTAAAGAAAAATTGCGGAACAAGCGCACTATTGAGAAATTTGAAATAGAAAGAGTATATTGGGAAAGACATAACGTTGATTGGGGTATAGTAACAGATGAAGAAATTAACAAGAGTGTTTCTCTCAATATTGCAGACATTTTAAACTATTATTATTTTATTAAGGAAAGCGAACTTGTGGATTTCAAAGAGGAGATAATTAATAAGATAATTAGTTTTGCTTTTACGCAGCTGATTGAAGAAAGTGTGACAGCTAGGGATATAGCCAATGAAATTGAAGAGACTTTTCATTTGGAAAGCGGGTATGGAATCGCCATTATAAAATATATTTTAGCTCACAAGTATATCAAAGTAGATTTGTTTGGAAAGCTTGATTTTAATAAGGCTCTGAAAGTTGTTGAAGTTCAAGAACATCAATATTTTGAAAGGCTAAAAAGCATATGATAGCAGCTGGTTCAGTTTATAAGATATCTGATACCGATAGGGTTATAAGATTAATTCATATTGATAGCGAAGCTATTTTTTATATTGAACTATATAAAAAGTTAGTAGCACCAAAAGTGTGCTTGCTAGATTTTTTAAAAAAACAGATAGAAGAATATAATTATGTTGAGATGAACGATCCCTATCAGAGAATTATTCTTGAAGAGTCGTTATCGCAAAAAGAAAAAGAAAAGAGGGATTATCAATTTAATATTGTTAATAAATATTGGGAACAAAATAAAAATGATTTGCTTAATATTAAAAATAGAAATGCTACTTTTAAATACATTGCTGTTAATGAGGATGTTCCTATTGCTACAATAAGGCGGATGTTTAGTCGATTTTGGCAAAGAGGATTGAACAAAAATGCTATGCTTCCTGACTATAACAACTCTGGAGCTAGAGGGGAAAGTAAAGAATATAAAACAAAAACCGGCAGACCAAGAACTTATAGTTTTCATGGTGAAAAAATCGGTTGTAATGTTGATGATGTTGTTAGGAGGCAATTCGAAGCGGCATATAAGAAATATTATCTTAATAAACAAGGTAAATCATTGAGAGAAGTATATCGATGGGTTTTAAGTGAATATTATTCGGTACAAATAGATAGTAATGAAAAATCAGAGAAGTTTTTAGTAAAAAAAGCTAATATTCCTACGTGGGGGCAATTCTATTATTGGTATAAAAAGAATCACGATAAAAAAATAGAGATTATAAAAAGAAAAGGTGAAAAAGAATACGAACTGAAAAATAGACCAATAACATCGTCAAGTATTTTAGAAACGACAGGTCCCGGATATAGATTTCAAGTTGATGCTACCACAGCAGATATTTATCTAGTAAGTGAAGTGAACAGAAATAAGACTGTCGGCAGACCGACTATTTATGTAATAATTGATGTTTTTTCTAGGATGATAACGGGGTTATATGTTGGGTGGGAATATCCATCTTGGAATGGTGCAATGATGGTACTAAATAATATGGTATCAAATAAAGTGGAGTTCTGCAGAAAAAATGATATAAAAATTTCAGAGGATGAGTGGCCTTGCGAACATATACCGGAATCTATAATTGCAGATAGAGGGGAGTTTGAGTCTACGAGACCAGAAGATCTAGTGAATAATTTCGGTATAACTATCGAAAATACATCACCATACAGAGGTGATATGAAGGGAATTGTTGAAAGGCTGTTTAGGAGTATAAATTCTAGAGTTAAGACAGGATTGCCAGGAGCCGTTAAAAAGGATTTTAGAACACGAGGTGATGAAGATTATAGGCTCAATGCTAAATTGACTCTGAAGGAATTTACACAGATAATAATAAAAATTGTAATAGCACATAATAATTCTATTATTGAAAAATACGAATTAACGCCAAATATGATTTCCGATGGAATTGTTCCTATCCCTACTAAACTATGGGCATGGGGGATAAACAACAGAAAAGGAAGTTTAAGAAAACCAGATTACAATACATTCAGAATGAGTATATTACCAAAAGGAACGGCAACAGTTCTACGAGGTTCAATTAAATTTAAAGGATTATATTATATTGCTACTCAAATGATAGAGAATAGATTATTTAATAAAAATCCTATTAAAAAAGTTGAAGTTGCATATGATCCAAGAAATATAAAGAACATTTATGTATTTACCGGAATTCAAAATGAATTTGTTGTTTTTACGCTAGATGAGAGAAGTATTGAATATGAATCATATTTATTAGAAGATGTTATTGAAGCAAATAAACAAAAGAATGAATTAAGAAGGCAAGCGAGAGATCATTCTTTAAAAAAAGAAATCCAACTTGATTACGATATTAACAAAGCAAGTAAACAAGCAAGCAAATCTTCTGGAATTATTAATTCTTCAAAAAAAGCAAGAATTAAGAACATTCGCAAGAACAGACAATTTGAGAAGAAAAAAGAAAGATATATTGAGAGTTTTAAACAAGAACTGGAAGAAAAAGAAGGAATACTTCTATCTATAGATAGTCCTGAGGAAGAAAAAGAATATATGGGTAAATCATTTGAAAAAGAAAAAATAGATGCAATTTCTAAAGCTCTATGGGGGGAAGATAATAATGAGTGATTCCTATAAGCATAAAATTGCAGAATATAAGAAACAACAAATTTCAGACTATGCTGGGAATCCAATGATTGAGGCATTACCTTTAATTCTTGATTCTGAAGAAAAAGTTATCAATGCTTTTAAGTTGTTGCCTCAAATAAATGAAGAAGATAGTAGGGAAGCAAATAGAATTAAAGCTCATATTCTGCAAAGAGTAAAAAAATTAATAGTTCCATTACCAATCCATTTGCAGCTTGAAAGTATTATTTCAGTTCTTATTAGGAATTCTTATATTTATAGGAATCCTATTTCCAAAGAATATATTCAAGAGCTAAATGAGCTTAGTAATTTAAAAGAAAATGCGGATATCATAATGGAAAGCGGTATGTTTGAAAAAGAACAATTAAATCATCCTGCGCAATGTATGTTTATAAACGGTTTGTCTGGTATGGGAAAGACTACTGCCATTGATAGAATATTGAGCTTTTATCCGCAAGTAATAAGACACGAAAAATACAATGGAGTTCAATTTGTAAGAACTCAATTGACATGGATAAAAATAGACTGCCCATATGATGGTAATTTTATAACTTTATGCAGATCAGTTTTTTCTGAAATAGATAGAGTAGTTGGTGAGCGCTATCTTGAAAAGTATGGATATTTGACAAGATCAGCATCTACGATGATTATGCATCTTACCCATTTATTGAAAATCTATAATGTAGGTATGTTAGTTATAGATGAAATGCAAAATTTACTAAATGGCAAAGATGATCCGAATAAAATGCTCGATTTTTTTGTTACATTGACAAACATGATATCGTTACCTGTAATCTTTGTCGGAACTAACAAAGCTAGGACTTTGTTTCAAAAGAACTTAAGATTGGCAAGGAGAGTACAGTCTGATGGTTATATAGAAATGCGGAACATTGAAAAAAATAGTCCGACTTGGGATTTAATAATAAATTCTATTTTTAATTTTGCTATGGTTGATAAAAAGTGCATTAAGAACGATGAGGTAAATGACGCTTTTTATAATGAATGCCAAGGAATTATTTCTATTGCAGTTATGCTCTTTCTTTTTACGCAGAATGCCGCATTGATTTCCAATAAAGATAAAATAACGCCTAAACTGATTAGAGAAGTAGCTAGAACTGATTTAATACTTGTAAAACCAATGATGGAAGCTTTGCGTTCAGGAAATCCTTTGGAGATTGCTAGATTTGATGATTTAACTGTAGATGAAAGCCAAGTATTAAGTCATTATCATAAAGATATGTTGCTTGATACAAGAAGACAAGAGCTTATAAATGAAAGTATTTTAAAGATCGAGCAGGAGAAAGAATACAGGCAAGATCAATTATATAGTGAATTTTATATTTCAAAACTTTTTTCTTATGTTCCAAATCAAGTTATGAGAAAAATAGTAAACGATATAGTAAAAGCACACCATGTGGATGAAGATTATGATGAAATAAAAGAAGAATGCCATGAAGTATTGTATAGTGAGAATGTTAAAAGAAAACCCAAGAAAACCGTGAGAATTGGAGATATTAATAATAACTTAATTAATATCTACGATGAAGCAATAGCAAAGAAAAAAGATCCATACGAAAGTCTTAAAAAATGTGGATATATAAAGGATCCTTTCGAAGAATTTAAAATTGGGTGATGTTTTTGCTAAAACTATTTTGTAATCCATATCCAAATGAGCTGATATACTCAGTTTTAGCAAGATATCATTTTTATTCAGGTAATATCAGTTTTAGGGATACTAACATAGAATTGTTTGGAGAAAACTACACCTTACCTTCAATAGATTGTGTTTCTAGTTTAGAAAGTTTATGTAAGAATATTGGTGCAGATTATTCAGCTGAACAATTTATATATAATAATAGTATATTGCCTTTTTATTTCCCTTTCGTAGAAAATCATAAAAAAAGACTACTAATGAGTATGGCAAGGTTTGATGGCAGGAATATGTTTGTTTATTTAGGTTTAGCAGCAGGCAGTGTTTCTAAGCAAAACTTACTTAAATTTTGTCCGGATTGTGCAAGAGAGGATTATCAAAAATTCGGAGAGTCATATTTTCATAGAGAGCATCATCTTGATGGGATAATTTTGTGCCCTCATCATGGTACATTTATAGAGGAGTATCAGAAAAGCGATAGTCGAGTGGAATATACTAGATTAAGGAATGATAGGATTGAAAATAGTAAAGGAACTGCCTGCGAGAGCAACTATTCTATACTTTTAAGAAGAATATCTAGACAAGCTCTTTACTTACTAGAAAATAAAGTGGATTTTAAGGATTTGAAAAATAGCTATGAATATTTTTATAATACTAAGAACTTAATAACTATAGGTTGTAGCATTAGGCAACGAGAATTAGCTAAAATGTTTTTAAAGAGTTACCCAACAGAGTTTTTAGAGAATATAGGGATTAAGCTAGACTTAAGCAAAGATTATTGTTGGCTGTATAAGATAGGCAGAGATCCAGCATCTTGTTATAATCCGCTAAAGCATATTTTGCTTATTCTTTTATTTGCGAACAGTATTCAAGAATTTATTAGGGAAGGAAGAAAAGGCATTGAAAAGGTTTTTAAAGAAGTTCCTTATCCATGCTTAAATCCTGTCTGTGATAATTACAAGAGAAATGTTATTAGGAATGTTAGTGTTAAGAGTGATAGTAAATCAAAAAAACCTATAGGTATATTTGAATGTGAATGTGGGTTTATATATGCTAGAAAAGGTCCAGATATAAACAGCACAGATAGATTTAGAATAGGAAGAATTATCTGCTTCGGACATGTATGGCAAAAGAAATTAAAAGAGTTGAATGAAATTGGCTATTGTTATTCCAGAATAGCAAAAGAAATGAAATGTGATTTTAAAACAGTAAAAAAATATATTGAGCGGAGAGAAGATGGAATTAGTGTAGCATTAATTAAGCCCCACAAAACAGATAAATATAAAAATGCAATAAAAGAATGTATGTTAAGATATCCTAAATATAATCGAACAAAAATAAGAAATCTTATGGCGAAAGAATATGCTTATTTATATAGAAATGAACGTGAATGGTTATATGCAAATCTTCCAAAGAAGAAAATAGAAGTAAAACAAAGAAAATTTATTGATTGGTTGAAGCGTGATGAAGAATTATTAATCATTTTGAAACGAATAAAAAAGGACTTGCTTATCAAAAATGAAAATAAAAGAATTTCTGCATCAATGCTTATGAGGAAATCGGGACATGAAGCAACTCTTACTCACCATAAAGATAAGTTAATTAAATGCTATAAGTTTTTAAAAAACTGTAGTGAGACTGTTGAAAATTTTCAGATAAGAAGATGTGAAAATTGGATTGAGTATTATGATGAAAAAGGAATAGATTTTAAGCCGTGGAGGCTAATGAGGGATGCTGGACTAAGAAAAGAGGCATACTACAAGATAGAAGATAAAATAAAAAGTCCATGGGGAATTTCTAGAAAATAATATGAGTAGAATTAAAATAAAAAATTGGCCGTTCGATAAAGAAGATTTGACAACGCTATTAGATATAAGTAAACCATTTAGAGATAAAGGCAAATGGTTTTTTGATGCAATTTTTTATTGCAATGAAAAGAAGCAAACCAGAAAAGTAAAATGTGAACTTGGAATGTTGATATTACTTAAGCAAAAGGGTATATACCAGGACGGACAATATTTAAGAGCGCAAAGTGGAATAATAGAGGAAATTATAATAAATCCTGATAATGCAGAGATTAGATTAATCAGGAGCAAGTATAATAGTGATTATGATAAATATAATATGAGTGTATGGTTTAATAATAAACTTTATGTTTTTTCCCTTATTGAATTATTGAAAACTATATTAGCCCCAGATATTTTTTGTCTTAATCTGATCTTTCATTATGATACATATCAACAATACTTTACATATTTAAAAGAGTATGAAAAGCTTAATTTTAACTTTACTCCTGAGGTTAATGTAAAATATATTACAGGTGAAAAAATTAAGCATTTATCTTGGATGTTTTCGAATAAAGAAGTTTTAGAAATGATATCAGAATTACATAAGTCATTACTTGAAAAGTCTGAAATCAAATTTAAATACAAAATAAAAGGTGTAAAAGTTAGTGCATTAGTATATCAGCATAGAAAAACATACTTCGCAAATGAGATATTAGAAGTAAATGGGAAAAGGATAAATGCAGAAGTAATTTCTGTTTCACATCCGAAATTGATTAGTAAGCAAAGTGGAAGCGGAAGCCAAAAGCATACAACAATATCATTAGCGGATAACAATATGTTAAAACAAATAGAAGCAGACTCGAACGCATCTTCAAATGTATTAGATTTAAACAAAAACATAAATATAGTATCGAGTTATATTAATCATGTCCCGATAAAAAGGAATAATTTAAGCGAACAGAAAACAGGCGTTATTGATGAAAATACAAAAAAGGCATACCGAACTACTAACAATAGAAGTACTGCTGAAGCCGGAGGACAGAATGCTGTTACTAAATTAGAATTTGAAAATTTGGACAATCTTGAGGGATTTAGCACATTTGAGCGTATTGTAATGGCTTTAAAAGAAATCGAATTATTGGATGAAGTAAATAAAGTAGAATGTAAAATTGGGATTTTGTCAGAATATAGAGGATGGGGAACGTTTATTACACTTGATGATTCTGAGATAAACAGGAAATACTTGGTGTCGCAAATATATATGAATGACGGAAGAAAAGCTATTCTTATTGAAATAGAAAACGGCAATAGGGCATTATCTACTCTATTGCTGGTTGGTAGTAATACGATGAACACTTCTTTGATAGCGGATAATATAATTAAAGGAGCTATTAAACGATCCGGTGCGTGGGACTATGAGATTATTATGAATCTTTCGGAAAAGTATAATTTCTGTGTTAATAAGTTTAGACATACAAAAGTGCCAATTGAAAAATTGGTTGAAAGGATAATGTGTAAAATAGAGATAAAATAATTTGAAGATATACAAAAAAAAGCATATAATTTAAATGTTATTAATAACAAATATTAGTTTTTAAGGAGAAATATTCATGCACCTTAAATCCTTAATAATCAAGAACTATAGAAAATTTGGTGAAGAGAACAATAAAGTGAGCTTCATTGATTCACGAACTTACAATTAGAATAAAACAAGTATAAAACAGTTACCAAGCTATTTAAAGTAGGATCTAATGGATGAAAAATCAGAATGCACATAAAAATGATTAGTAAAGGAATTACAAAGTAGATTTTTAAATTCTATTAAAAAGATTATTATTTTTACATATTATTAGAAATCGATATTGTAATATAGTATAATTAATGGAAATAAATCTTAAAACTTGTTTAAAAGTACTAATTATAACTAAGAAAAAAATAAACATACGAAAAAAAACATCTGTACGCTCAAACAAAAATTGTCTAAATAAAAAAATCATAATTGTGTTTAGAATGATATCAAAGTTATATTTTTTTGAAATGTCTACTAAAACGGATCAGTATTAAAATGAAAAACTTTAGTTTTCTTTAAAGGTGACAATAAATATATTATACATATGATAAATTATAAAAAGTGTATTCAATCACTATAAAGATAGATATATTTTAAAATGATTTTAAAAGAATTAAAAGCTAAGAGCTATAAAACGAGTTGGGAGGATTTATGAAGCTAAGAGACAAAATTAAAGATACTGAGCTAGAGAGTCAATTAAATATTATTGTGAGTCAGGCTAAAAAAACTGATTTTAGAGATATGGGTAAGAATGACTTTTATCACTCAAAGAATGTTGAAGAAATAATAGATAAATTAATTCCGGACGAAGTTATAGACAATGATAAGTATATTACTCAAGGTGAGGCGTTTTTGTTATTAGTAGCGATTTACCTTCATGATATAGGAAGAAAAGTAAATCCAAATTACCATGAGTTAACAAGCTATGATTTAATTGAATCTGATTTTCTTTCTTACGGTCTTCAAAATAAATTTGTTGCAAAAGCTGTTGCTCAAATCTGTAGAGCTCATGCGCCTGAAAAAGATTGGCCAATAATGAATACAGATCCTAAATATGGTATAACAGGCTTAGATAATAGCGAACGCACATATAATTTGAGAAATTTAGGGGCCTTATTAAGGTTAGGGGATGAACTCGATAATACGTTTACTAGAGTTCAAGGTATTGAATCCCAAAAACAATCTATAAGAAATATTATACGATATATTAATCCAAGACAACGTTTTAACGATATAGAGTTTCAAGTTGAAGCTAGTACTTGGACTGAACGAGCTGTAATTGATAATATTAAAGAGTACACGCAAAGTAGACTTGATGAGGTGAAAGATATTCTCAAAGATATGGGAATTGTTTATTCGAAAATATGGGTAAATCATACTACTCCTACCCCGAAGTTAGACTATAGTAAAGAAGAATATGCATCTAGTGAATTGGTTGAAAAAGTTGGTTTGCTTGTAAATATGGAATATAATGAGGTTGCATACTATAAAAGCATTGGTACATGTATTATGTCTGTCTATTGCGTAAAAAACCTAATTGGCTTTAGTGTTACTACTGGTATTCAAGTCATAAACGAATTAACAAAAGATGTTGCTATAGAGTATAAAGTTTCCTTATTGTATCATTTGCAGAATGGAGATTTATCTACAGCTGCTATTGTTGTTGGGAAATATCCTGATAAAGAAATATTGGATATATTTGCGAAAACCAATATTGCTATTATTGAATATAACGATTTGTTCAGAAATACTATAAATTTTGAAAAAGAAGTGACTGAGTGGACAAAATGGTATGAAGATAAGGATATTTATAAAAAGAAATTATATATCCCACTTAGGATTGAAAACGAATTTAATGATGATATTGGGCAATTAGATTCATATGTTGATAAATGGCTAAGCTTAAAAGAAAGATATCAGCTGACAATATTAGGTGAATATGGAACTGGAAAAACCACATTTTCAGAATATTTAACATATAGATTAATGAAAGACTATAAAGAGAGAAAGACACATAGATTTCCAATTTTAATTTATCTTAAAAACTTATCTAGAGGAAGTTCTATCCAATCTGAAATAACTAATCATATTGTCAATAATCTAGGATTAACATTGGATTATCAGAAGTTTGAAGAATTAAACAAAGCAGGATGCTTCACGATAATATTAGATGGATTTGATGAAATGAATGCTATAAATGATAATACTCATGTTTACGATGCGTATCGAGAATTGGATTCATTGACACATACTAATTCAAAAGTTATTTTGACATGTAGAACGCATTACTTTAGATCGCTTAATGAATTTAAGCGTATTCAAAATACGATTTTATATGATGCGTTACATAAGAAATATGGATATGATATAGTTTTTATTACTCCTTATAAACTTTCTCAAATAAACAGGTATGTACATAAATATGATCCTGAACGTGCAGACCAAGTAATGGAGAATATTAAGAATATATACAACTTGATGGATCTAGCATCTAGACCAGTACTACTTGAAATGATAATGAGCACATCACATCAACTAGCTAATACGGCTAGTGGTGAAATTACAACCTCTAAATTATATAACTTGTATATTAATCAATGGTTAAGAAGAGATGATTGGAGATCTGTATTAAGTGATTATGAACGTATGGAGCTAGCTTATCATTTAGCTCATTTTCTTGTGGAACAAAATACATATTTTGTGCACTATAAAGAGTTGAATAAAGTTGTAAAAGATTTTAGTGGAAATACTAAATATACAAATGAAGTTATTGATCAAGAGTTTAGAACTTGTAATTTTTTGAAAAATGATACTGAGGGTAATTATTCATTTGCACATGAATCATTTCATGAATTTATTTTAGCTAAATCACTAATTAGTGATTTGCTTGATCCTTCAAAAAAAGTAAACTCACAAATACATTTTCCAAGTGATAATAAATCTGATGCTAATGTATCAAAAGAAACTGAGTTTTTCTTCTTTGAATTAATAATAGGTGAGTTGAAAAAGAATGGAGTAAAAAAAATATTTAATATAACCTATAAAAATGAAAGTAAGATAGATTTAGTGTTTAGGGCAATTGATAGTTGTGATTCTAAAGAAAAGTTCGATTTTTGTTCCATAGCAATTAGATCATCTAGTGGGAAGAAACTGGGAAGGTTAATCGATAAAATTCTTTCAAGAAAAAAGTATAACGAAATTTTCTTAGCTATCTTTAATGATATTGTTAATAATGATGAGAAAGAAAATGCCACACAAATATATAATTATATATATGACTCAAAAGTAAAGTTATCTATTCGTGAAAAATATTTGAAGTATAATAATTCAAACCAGAAGGAGGAAAAAGCCAAAGCTCCATTTAACCTTACAAATACTTTAGAAAAAGTAAATAAAAATTATTATTTAGCTGAAGCTGCAAACAAGCTAGGATTTTACAAAAGTTACCCTAAAGGTTTCGAGAAAAAATTTGATGCATTTTGGAATGAATTATATGAGGTCAATAAAAAATCAGGTTCTTGCGTTTATACTGCGATAGATGCAATGGAGCTAATAATTGACGAATATTGCAATTATTTAGATGAGGAAGGTCACAATTAGTTGCTAGTTTAAAATAATGACAAGAGAAGTTTGACAAGCTATATTTTGCGGAAATGGGATGATTTAGATATAAATTATTTAATTTGCAATGAGATAAAAGGATTGGGATAAGAAAACGTAGCAATCATAATGGGGAATAGATTTGGTATCTTTCATAACTACTTTAATAGTTTTTTCCAAAACCTAGATAACCTTGAAGAAAATTCGGCGGCTCGTAATTTGTTATATGTAGCATGTTCTAGAGCTATTAAAAAATTGAGAGTTTTATATATCGATAGTGTTGAAGGCTTTTCAGAGAATATTGAGAAAATATTTGGACAAATAAAGACAGATTTATATATTGAATGAGAGGAAAAAATGGAATTAGTTTTATTGGCAATTATAAATACATTTATTTCATATATTACAGAAAAATTTATTGATCAAGGTTTAAAAATTAGGAAGAACAAGCTTAGAAGGAAGTTAATTAAAGAAATAGAATTATCAATATTGAATACATATGGGAACGAATTGTTTTATAATGAGCTCTCCCGGTTGATTTGTTCAAATAATATTTTAGAACATATATTCAGCCATTGCTATGATAGTAATTCTAGTGTTTTTGCAACAAAGAAAGAGCATATCGAATATATTATAAATAAAGGTAAGTTCGAAGATATTCAAAGGAATAATGCTCATGATGCTATCAAGTATATTTTTGATAAACTTTTTTATGTGCTCAATAAACCAGAATATGATGAAAGCAGAAAGATTATTAACCAAGTACTTGAAGCAAAAGGAGAACTGTTAGAAGGTCAGAAAGCAATAAGACAAGACTTAAAAGAGGGATTTAAGTCAATACAAAATATTCATACAAAACAATATCAAAACAATCCATTTGCAGAGAATGATTTTTGTTATAGCAATGTTGTAGAGTTAGTAGATAACTATGATGTTGAAAATGCCTTAAATGAAATATCTAAAGCGTTAGAAGAAAAAGATAACCTTGGACTCGAACAAATAGAGCAACTATATTATCAACGTGCTCGAATTTATATTAACACAAATCAATACCAATCTCTTGAAAAAGTAAAAAGAGATATTATAAGAATAAATAAAAATTCAATATACGCATGTATGATTGATTATTATATTGCATGTAAAAATAAAGATACAGAGCAATTCAATAAAACTATGAAGATATTTAGCGAATCCGGATATACAAACATTGAGCTATCAGAGAAAAAAGTAAATTTTTATTTAAATACAGGTGAATTTGAGAAGATAAAAAGTGAAATTATTTTTAATGATGAAATAAAACAACATTTACAGGGCAGTAGTGAAATTAATTTTGCATATGGCTGCCTATGCTTATTTGAAGGTGATTTAAATAAAGCTAAATCGCATTTTGATTCCGCATATTCAGAGAAAAAGTATTTAGTATATAAATATAATTCTATTGTGTGTGATTATTATATATGGGCAGAAAATGTAAAAACAATAAACGATTATAACAAATCTGCTACAGAAGCAGAGAAAATTATTAATGATTTTAACAGTATGACTCATTTAACAGACTATTTTAGTAATTCAGATTTAACTAATTATTGGATTCAACTTTTTGATTTACATACATTTGTATCACCTGAAAAAGCATTGGAAGCATATAAAGATATACCTGAAAACATACACGATAATGAAGTGTTATTAGGAATAAAGGCAAAAGCTTTAGTAATAAACACCAATTATGCTGAAGCGGAAAGAGTTTTTCAACCAATTTGGAATCACAACGTAGAAAATATATCTAACTTATTTATTACATATTTAAGTCTAAGTAAATATAGCGAGGTAATAGATAAATTTAATATTATAGATAACAAAGATAAAGAAAACCCTTATATTTCATCGTTATATTTGACAGCAAAGTGTAATTATGAAGGCTATGCGAAGGTAAAACCAGAAATAACTAAATTAATAGATAAATACAGTGATAATCACCTGTTTCTAATAGACATGCTTGATATATATTTGGAATATGACGATAAACAGGTAATTACGCACTTAGATAAAATAAGATTGCTAACGCTTTCTAATCTTGAATTAAGAATAATATCTAAAAAGTTGATTAGCAGACAAAATTACATGGAATGTTGTTATTTCATAGAAAATTGTAATGATATTGATGAAGAATTATTTGTTCTATATCACACAGCATTTAATAGTATAGTAGTAAAGACAGATGAAATGAAAGAAAATTATTATAACAAAGTAAAGGTTATGTATTCAAATGGATTAAGATTTAAACCTTTATTAATTTCAAAATCAATGATTGAGCTCGAACTAAATTTATTAAACAGATCCATTATTACCCTAGAAGAATATAAAAAGTTATACGGAATAGATGAGTCATATTCATATTACTATATTATT
This sequence comes from Christensenellaceae bacterium, assembly GCA_963676355.1. Classification (GTDB taxonomy): domain Bacteria; phylum Bacillota; class Clostridia; order Christensenellales; family UMGS416; genus JAGLOK01. The sequence goes on along the minus strand of OY781093.1, from coordinate 3,277,011 downwards.
TCTAAAATTAAGATAGGAGATTCTTCCGATTGCAGTGATGAAATAGCCACATTATTACAAGATGGATCCCCTGAGTATTTACAAGCTGCAGCAAGAATGAAGGCTTTACAAGGGAATTGGAGTGAAGCGAAAACTTTAGCCAGAAAGTCATTATATATGATGTATCATGATTTTAGAGAGGATATATTAATTAATTATATTATGTTTTTTTTCTCGAATGTTGATAAGGAACAAAAGGATGTTACTTTTGAGAAAGTATATGAGGATTCTGTTGTTCATTTATCTTCTGATAAAGGAAAAAGAAAGATAGCTATACATAATGATGAGAGTTTATTGAAACAACAAGGGATTGAGATGTTTGACTGTGAAAACGTTTCATCAAATAGTAAAATTGGTTTGCTTTTGATTTCTCAGGGAAATGTAGGAGATTCTTTGTCTATAGATAAAGTTAAATATAAAATTGAACTTGTTGAGGATGTATTTGGATATTTGTTTAGGTACTGTTTGAATAGAGTAGAGACATTTAAACATAAATCTTTTCAAATTATTAAATCTGATACTATAGAAGGATTCAGAGATAAGGTTAGTAAAATACTTAAGGATAGAAAAGATGAAAAGGAAAGATTGCTAGATTTATATAACTTGAAAACAGGCATTGGAGCACCAGTATCGTTTCTATCTGGGACGTCATTATACGAATACTATAAAGCTATTTTATGGTTATTACATACAGATGGCCAACATTTTTTAACAGGAGAAATGTGTGTTTTTGAGAATGTAAAATACGTATTATCATTAAGTTCAATTATTGTTTTACAGCAGTTTAATATGTTAGAAAAGATAACGAAAATAAGCGATAAAATATCTATAACAAAGCAAACAGAGGATGGAATAAGAATAGCTTTAAAAGAGGCGAATAAACAAGCAAAAATCAACCATGGATATATGTCACTAGATGATGGTGGTAACATTTGTGCCATGATGTATAATGAAAGTGATAAAGTTGCAGAAATAAGTTTTTGGGCAAACATATTGTCAATTATAACGAATTTTGATGTTGAAGAGGTTGCAATTGAAGATAATGAAATATATAGTTCTCTTGAAAGCTACCTTATGATATCTGATATTTCTTCTATAGAGCTGAGCAGAAAACAGGATAAGATTTTAATATCTGATGATCTTTTTATTAGAAAAATGTGTAATAGTGTGTATAAAGAGGGTAAAACCAACAATTCACTTGGCGTATTAACCAATGAGGGTATTTTGCTTGGTCTAGAATATTTAGATTTAATTTTAGAGCTCGCTAGTAAAAAATACTTGTATTGCATAGATTATATAAATCTTATTATGTTAATAGGTATGATATCGACAATAGAACAAACCGATTTGAAACAAGAAAGCTATATAAAGCTTAAGAAGATAGTATCAAATGTTATGGACGATACATCAAGAGCATTCTATCAAAATATGGTTAGAGATGCGTTTCAATTTGATGAGAAAAATGGAGGTATTATTTATACTTTATGTGATTTGTTTTATGAACCTTTGGGATTAAAACCAAAAGAAGAGGTAGTGTCAGACATGCTAAAGTCTCTGTTTCCGATTGATGATTTAGAATAATTATTGTAGCTATGATTTATTTAAGAGAATTAATAGAAATATATTAACGCGAATATGTCTTAAAAATAATGATTAGATAATTGAAGCTAAGATTAAATTTGCAAAATCCTTGGCTTACCAAACCTCTTTGCCTTGCGGCTTGCCCCAGTTAACGAATTTAGGTTTATAATCGCCATGGTATCCCTCAAATAGTTTAGCAAGCCCTTTTGATTTTTTGTTAGTTTTTTTGTCTTCCATATAATCTTTTCTCCTAGAAAAAGGATTTGATATAAGATATTATAAATAAATATAAGTGTTAATTCAAATGAATAATATCTGATCAAACTTAGTTTAAACAATTTCGCAGAAATTTATCGTAAAACAATAAAAAATTCGATAATCTTGATCAAACTTAGTTCCAACGCTACAAATTTGTAGCGTTGGAACTAAGATTAATCAAAACAGTATAAACCTCCCAAGTATTTATTGGGAGGTTTTTTATATTGCTCAAGTTCCCATGATGTTTTGTCACACAGCTACGGAGTTTCCAATTAAGCCGAAGGTTAATTCCGTAGAGGAATTTGAAACGTTTGCCAAATGCTGGAGGCCTTTTACTGGAAAACACTTTGATTTGGCTCGCCATATGTGCAACTATTGGGCGAATTTCATACGATCGGGAGATCCAAACGGCAAGGATGCAGATGGATCTTTAATGCCTGAGTGGAAGCCTTTTACCGATGATGAACCTAATAGAATGATTTTTGGCGATAAGGCGTGCCCTTCTAATGAAGGCCCGGGAGACCTTATGGAATTCTTGCTTTCACATGAATAAAAAGCTTAAAATATTGATAGCAGAAAAATAAAACACAGCGAAGCTAGTATTGCCTGATTATTTTGGTTTTAAATAATGATTTCAATAAGATATAAAGATATCGCTGTATGCTTCTTTGCAACTTTAAGTAGAATATTTTCAAGAGAAAAGAGAGCCGACTGCTCAAGCAGTCGGCTCTTTAGCTAAAAGCAGAGCAAAAAAGTTTGTGAACACCAACTATAATGCTTTTGCACGGTATAAATGCGATTTTTGCTGAGCTGAGGCGGTTGGCTATTGGCTGATAATGAATAATTTATATTGTAAAATTATACAGATTATAAGAATAGATTCGCTTATTTATTTGTTATTGAGAATGTGCTACAATAAATAAAAATGAAACGTTTCGTTCAAATGTGTGAGTGTTAACGTTCTCAACTCATTAAGGATTTGCCCCATAATTCCGGAAGTAGATGGGGAAGATACTTCGGTGTGACTGCCCGAGTTTTTACAGAGCTTTCCGACAAGCATTTTTATGCTTCAATAGTTTATAATTTTATGTATAGGAGAAATATTATGAATAAGTACAAATACAATGGTTTGCCGTTTAGTAAAATAGAACTTTCGGACATTAGGCTTACCGCTCGCAGAAAAGACAATTATAACTACCTTATGAAGTTGACAAACGACAATTTAGTTCGGAATTTTGAGTTTGAAGCCGCTATTATTCAGACGCCAGATACACAAGAGGATGCTCATGGGGGATGGGAGAACCCTTATTGCCAGTTGCGAGGGCATTTTTTGGGGCATTGGCTCTCGGGTGCGGCACAAAACTTTGCGGTTACAGGTGACAGACAACTCAAATCTAAAGCGGATGCCATCATAGACAGGCTTGCCATATGCCAGATGGAAAACGGTGGGCAGTGGGTGGGCTCTGTTCCTGAAAAATATCTTGACAGAATAGCTCAGGGAAAATCTGTCTGGGCGCCGCAATACACACTCCATAAAACATTCATGGGTTTGATTGACATGTATGAATATGCAGGAAATAGCAAAGCGCTGGAGATAGCTGAAAACTGGGCTTTATGGTTTTATGACTGGAGTGGGAAATATACTCGAGAGCAGTTTGAGGATATACTGGACTTTGAAACGGGCGGCATGCTTGAAATATGGGCTCGTCTTTACGGATATAAGGGCAAAAAAGAATATGCTACTCTTATGGAACGCTATTACCGAGGGCGCTTGTTCGACGCGCTGCTGGATGGGAAAGATGTTCTTACCAATATGCACGCCAACACCACTGTTCCCGAAATAATGGGCGCAGCGACGGCGTACGATGTTACGGGCGAGGGCAAATGGTTGGATATCTGCAAAGCGTATTGGGATATGGCTGTGACTAAGCGGGGAACGTTTTGTACAGGCGGACAAACGCTTGGTGAAATATGGACCCCTCCAGATGCACAGCAAGCGAGGCTTGGCGATAAAAATCAAGAGCACTGCGTGGTATATAACATGATGCGCCTTGCAGATTTCCTGTTCCGTATTTCGGGCGATGTCAGGTATGCTGACTATTATGAACAGAATCTTTATAACGGTATTTTTGCACAGGGATATTGGCATGGCACCAAAACTAACGGCATAGTGTCGGAATATCCCGAATTCGGGCTTTTAACTTATTTCCTCCCGCTGAGAGCAGGTGGACGAAAAGGTTGGGCTCACGAGACCGATGCTTTTTATTGTTGTCATGGAACTCTGGTGCAGGCAAACTCCACACTGCATGACGGATTGCTTTATTCAAATGAAGATTCCATTTCCATATGCCAGTATTTTGCGCTAGAGGCGGAATGTGAACTTAAAGCGGGAAAAATTAAGCTTAATGTCGATATTGAAACGCTTTCCGGGCAGAAAAGACAAAGTAGCGTTGCGTCTGACAGCAACACAAGCGAGCCGATGACGGCGAAGGTGCCGCATAATCCGCATGTGATAGCCTTCCGCGTGAAGCTTAAAGAAACAAATGGATCTGAGTTTTCATTGCGCGTTCGTTCTCCTTGGTGGCTGAAGGGCGAGCCGACGATTAAACTCAATGGACAGAAGCAGGAGTTGGTAACGACTGAAGGATTCATCACGGTTGCGCGCGAATGGAAAGACGGAGACGAGCTGTATTTGGAGTTGCCGAGAGGGCTTCACTGCTGGAAGATGCCAGACGCACCGGACATGGTAGCCTTTATGGATGGCCCGGTTGTGCTTGCGGGTCTGGTGGATGAGGAGCGAGTTCTGTTTGGTGATATTTCTCAGCCGGAAACAATGCTTCGTGGCGACAATGAACGCGAGTGGGGAATGTGGAATGACACATATCACACACTGAACCTCGACCGTGGTTTCCGATTTATACCTCTTTACAGTGTGGGATACGAACCTTACACGGTATACTTTCCGGTTCGTCCGAATTAAGCATACGGAGAAAGAATCATTCTGATGGGCATTAGCTTATTAGATGTATATATAGACTTTTTATGATAGGTATGGCACTAAACGGAGGTAGTATAATAAACTACTGTGAGCTGCCAAAACGCCATAAAGTTCAGCTAAACGTACTCAGTGTGTAAGTCAAATATAACTTTGAATAGGCCGATGCCTATTGCGTATGAGATAAAAAAACACTCGATATATACGCATAGCTCGGGCTGGAGCTTCAGGCAATTCTAAGCATAATCGATTTTTAATCGTATATATTAAAACAATTTGCAATCAAGGGGAAATTATGGGTAAGGCATATGGAAAGATAACCGTTGACACTCGCGATAAAGGTGCAAAGCTTAACGACCTTTTTGGTATTTTTTTTGAGGACATAAACCACGCGGCCGATGGAGGACTGTATGCCGAGTTGGTGCAAAACCGATCGTTCGAGTTCGATCCTATTGATAACCCCGCATATAATTCGCTGACGGCATGGGAAAAGATTGAGCGTGGCGTGGCGGATTTGTCGATTGCCGTCGAAGAAGAATACCCTTTGAATGAAAGAAACGAACATTATCTTGTAATTGATATTAAGAAAGCAGGAGAAGGCGCCGGAGTTATGAACACAGGCTACAATTCCGGGATACCCATTAAGGCGGGGAGAAAATACTTTTTCTCATGCTATGCACTGGGGGACATAGGAGAGCCATTAACAGTGGCATTGGAAAGTTCATGCGGAAAAGTGTACGATAAAACGGAGATAATATCGGATTCGCAGCGGTGGAAAAAGCACGAAGCTTGTCTTGTGCCAGATGGGACTGATGATTCCGCACTGCTTACGATAACTTCAGAAAGCCCTGGCAGGATTTGCCTTGATATGGTTTCGCTTTTCCCGGAAAAGACGTTTAGGTTGCGAAAAAACGGCATGCGTAGCGACATCGCAGAGCTGCTGTGTGAACTTAAGCCTAAGTTTATGCGTTTCCCGGGAGGCTGTCTCGTGCATGAAGGATCGCTTGATCCTGACGCGAGAAACTCTATGTACCGTTGGAAGAATACATTGGGAGACGTGGCGCAGAGACCTTCCAGACGCAACAACTGGAATTACAATCAGACGATGGGACTTGGGTTTTACGAGTATTTTCTGTTTTGTGAGGATATAGGAGCTAAAGCGGTGCCAGTTTTGCCGGCAGGGTATAACCCACACAATCGTGAAGCCGCGCCAATCTCAGAGCTCGGGCCATGGATAGACGACGCGCTGGATCTTATAGAGTTTGCAAACGGAAACATATCAACTGAATGGGGCGCAAAACGCGCCGAGCTCGGACATTCTGAACCTTTTGGGTTGAAATATATCGCGATAGGCAACGAGGAACAGGGAGAAGAATATTTTGAAAGATATGATTATTTTCATGACGCAATAAAGGCAAAATATCCAGAAATGAAGATAATAAACACTGGAGGTCCGTTCGCGGTCGGGGCGGAATACGAGCGCGGGTGGAAGTCTGCGAAGGAAAAGGGCTCAGATTTTGTTGACGAGCATTATTACACTTCTCCAGAATGGCTGCTGGGCAATTACCACCGTTACGACGATTTCGACCCGAAGGGGCCGAAAGTGTTCATAGGTGAATATGCAACATGGGGAAATACTGTTTATAATGCACTGTCCGAAGCCGCGTACATGACTGGGATGGAGAGGAACGCTCAGGTCGTGGGGCTTGCCTGCTATGCCCCGATGCTTTGTAATGTGGGATATGAAAACTGGCGGACGAACCTTATCTGGTTCGATAATCATAGGTCATACGGCACTCCTAATTATTACGTTCAGAAGCTTTTTATGCATAATCAGGGCGACCGTTTGCTTAAATCTTTTTCCGAAGGGTTGGACTTGCCCGTTCGGAATGGGGAAGAAGAGCCTATTTCGGGAGGAATATCATTTTCTGGTAACGAAACATCCGTGAAATTTTCTGGCATTACTGTAAAAGATAGCGAAAATGGCGTTGAAAAAACATATCCGGATATTACGCTGGACGAAAAAGGCAACACTGAAGTGCTTGGATGCGGGGAGATGACGGGGTTCGCGTTGGAGCTTAAGGCCAAAAGGATATCCGGGAGCAAGGGGTTTATCATCAATTTTGGTGAGAAGGATAAAAATAATTTCATCGAATGGAGATTCGGAGGATGGGGAGACGAGGGCGTACTGGTACACGCACTCATAAACGGTAGAGGCACATGCCTTATATCTGCGCCTCTTTTAATAGAGTCGGATAGGGAATACGCACTACGTCTGGAAGTTGAAGGCAGACACATCAAAGGCTATGTAAATGGAGAACTTTTAAATGAAACGGTGGATAGACTTGCGAACATAAAGCCGCTGTATTTTTCCGCAACCTTTGAAGATGCGACGGGGCACGTTCTGCTTAAAGCGGTAAACGTCAGTGCGGAAGAAGCTGAGGTGGATGTAATATTTGAGGGAATGGAAGGACATATGCTCAAAGGAAGCGTTACAGAGATTGCTGGCTTTGCCCCAGAAGCGAAAAATAGCTTGGAAAACCCAGAAAATGTGACGCCGTCGCAAAGGGATTTCACAGCACCTGAGAATGTGTTTAAATATGTTTTTCCGAAGTATTCTGTAACGGTGTTTAGGATAAAAAAATGATTTTAATGAAGATATTATAAGTTTCATATTAAAGGACTATTACTTCGCTTTATGCGAATTGAACAATGTACGTGTTTGTAAATGCTTTACGCTTGCACGTGGATTCCAAATCAAATAAGCCACTTACCGGTGCAGATGTATATTTTGCCGGAAAAGGAGAAATACTTAGCTGTAGCGCTCGCAATCGGTAGACGAAAGGATATTAAAAGTAATAAGTAATTTTTTTTCGGACTTGATGAAACGCTAAAGGCGTGATCGTTGATGCCATAGATAAAATTGTTCATTTAAATAAGATAACATGAATCCCGAAGACAACTGCGTCTTCGGGATTTTTGTTTGTAAACTCTCTCGAAATCTACATTGTTATTTATATTTTAAGATTATTAATGATTAAACCAGAGTTTGATCATGTAGAAAAATAGCATAAAAAAACAAAAGAAATGACAAAGAAAGTTACTATCCTTATCATTTTTTGCAACAAAAAGGAAAACATTGCTTCAATTATCTATTGAAAAAGTCTGAAAATTTAGACAATTTGCAAATAAATAGGCAGAAAATATGTATATAATAGTCAAATTCAGCGCTAATAAAGTAAAAATATGTTAAGAAGTAAAAACAAGATAAGTCCTTCAAAGGCAAACCTATAGAAAACGGATAAGAATGTAAAAAGATGCAAATAGAAATCTTATTAGATGATGTATATAATAAATACATAATTTTTTAGTATAAATCAAACAACTTGGAAATGCGTATAACAAACTAGTTTTAGCATAGGAATTAATCTGAATATGCAGATATTTGTGTTTGCAAACAGAAAGCATTTCAATAGTTGTTGTAATTTGGCTGAACAAAAGCATCACAGCCAATGCAGAATAATAAAACATTATATATAAAACGGGGGGATTTATGAACTTTTTGGGCACTGGGAAAAAACGGAGGTCAATACAGAAGTTTTTGGTAATAATACCATTTATGGGTTTGATCTTTATGTTTGCTTATTTTCCTTTATACGGATGGATTTACACTTTTTATGACTATAAGCCGCCAATACCGCTATCAGATTCGACCTTTGTCGGGTTACACTGGTTCAGCTATTTGTTTGGTAACAAAATCAAAATACTTCAGCTTTGGCAGGTTATTAAAAACACATTGGCAATCAGCGGCTTAAATGTATTATTTTCGTGGCTGCCAATGGCGTTTGCAATCATGTTGCACGAGATACGCTTTGCCAAGTATAAGAAGCTGATTCAGACAGTAACTACGCTTCCGAACTTTATAAGCTGGGTGCTGACATTTTCAATCGCGTTTTCGCTTTTCTCAAGCAATGGTATGATAAACAATTTGCTGATTGGATTGAATATTATTGAACAGCCTGTAAGATTTTTAGAAGAATCCAAAGGCATATATTTATCGATGTGGATGTGGTACACTTGGAAGTCTTTAGGCTGGGCGGCTATAATGTATATAGCGGCAATTGCGGGTATAGACGAGACTTTATATGAAGCAGCTAAAGTGGATGGTGCAAGAAGATTTCAGATTATCAGGCACATAACAATCCCTGGGCTTTTGCCGACATATTTTGTGCTACTTTTACTTCAGGTTGCCAGCTTTCTAAACAACGGAATGGAACAGTACTTCGTGTTTCAGAATGCATTCAACAAAGAAACAATACAGGTTTTGGATCTATATGTATATAATCTAGCCACAGGTGGGGGCAGCTATTCTCTCTCAGCAGGCATTAGTATGCTAAAAAGCGTTATCAGCGTGGTGCTTTTGGTTGTAGTTAACGGTATGTCAAAATCAATAAGAGGAGATAGCATAGTATGATTAAGATAAAATCACAGAAAAACAAAATTAAAACTAATAATGATTTGTCAGATAAATTATTGATGGCAGTTACATATGTAGTTTTTGCAATATTTGGATTCTTTTGCGTATATCCTTTCTACTATATTTTTATCAATACAATAAGTTCAAATGAACTGAGTGCAAATGGAGAAATATTATTTATAGCAAGAGGAATTCATCTTCAGAATTACGTAAATGTATTTAAAATTCAGGGTTTGTGGGATGCAACGTTTATCTCTGTCTCAAGAACATTGCTTGGAACGGTACTTACGATTTTCGCATCAGCTTTTCTTGGATTCATGTTCACTCAAGAGGATATGTGGAAACGAAAATTCTGGTATAGATTCACAATAATTACTATGTATTTTAACGCCGGGATAATTCCATGGTACTTAACGATGAGAACGCTTGGGCTCACCAATAACTTTTTGGCGTATATACTTCCGTGGATAGTGTCTCCGTTCTTTATAATTCTGGTCAAAACGTATGTGGAGTCCACCCCAAAAGAACTACAGCAGGCGGCAGAGATTGACGGCGCAGGATTTCTCAAGTTTTTCTTCGCTATAATGCTACCGCTTATTCAGCCCATATTGGCAACGGTTGCAATATTCAGCGCAGTTAATCAATGGAACTCATTTCAGGATACTTTGCTTCTTGTAACTGACACAAAGCTTAACACACTGCAGTTTGTTCTTTACCAGTATATTAATCAGGCAAACTCTTTGGCCACACTGCTTAACAACCAGAACTCGTCTATGGCGCTTGCGTCTCTTGCAAGACGGCAGACAACTACATCTGTTCGCATGACGGTAACTGTCATTGTGGTTTTGCCCATCATCATGGTCTACCCATTCTTCCAGAGGTTCTTTATAAAGGGGATTATGATTGGTGCTGTAAAAGGATAACAATAAAATTGTTATAATAAAAAGGAGGATTTGTAATGAAAGGGAAAAAGGCATTAAAACTAGTTGTTCTGATGTTGATTGGTTTGTTAACATTGACGGCATTGTTCGCAGGATGCAACAAATCAGATACTGACGGAAACGAAGCTACCAAAACTTCTGCTCCTACTGATGCAACTAAAACAGAGGCAACAGAGGAAGACGGCGAAGAGACAAAAGAGTATGAGCCTCTTACACTGGACATATTTGACAATGCAGCGAACTATCAAGGCGAGCAGCCTGGTTGGTTTGGACATATTGTTAAAGAGAAATTCAATCTCACTTTGAATATTCTTGCTCCACAGATTTCAGGAGACCAGCTTTATCAGACAAGGGCCGCTGCAGGCGACTTAGGCGACATTATCATCATTGATAACGCTCAGTGGGTTGACTGTATCAAGTCTGGTTTGGTAATAGATCTTACGGACATTCTTCCAACAACAGAGAACCTTAGCCAGTATATGAATCACTTTGAAGGCTTTAACCAATCGTTTGATTCTGTGACAAACGGCAGGATTTACGGTATGCCTGACTTCATAGCTGACACATCACCAACAACTTTCTCTGAGACACAGCCATATTCCAGCCCGGAAATGTATTGGCCATGGTACAGAGAAGCCGGCATGCCTGAGCTTGAAAACTTGGATGATCTTTTAGATTATATGGAGCAGATGCTCGAAGAACATCCCACAACAGCTGATGGCAAACCTCATATCCCGATAACTATATGGAAAGATTGGGATACAAATTATATGGAAGCAGCCTGCTGGATAGGCCAATGGTACGGATATCAGTGCGATAATACAATAAGTTCTGTACAGATTGGATCAAAGGGAGACATAATCTCGATGACGGATGATTCTTCTTCATACTTGAAAGGTCTCCAGTTCCTATATGACTGCAACCAGAGAGGTCTTATGGATCCTGATGCTGCTTCACAGCAGTGGATGGACGTTAATGCCAAGTATACAAACGGACAGGTTAACCTTATGTGGTATTCATGGTCAACAGGCTTCTATAACACAACAGACAGAAAAGCTGAAGGCGACGGATGGATAGTTATTCCGATAGGCGACCTCGATATTAGTCAGCCTGGTGATGCTTACTATGGACAAAGCAGGGTTTGGTGCATTGGCAGCAGTGCAAAAGATCCCGACAGAGCTATGGAATTCATCGACTGGCTCAACAGTCCAGAAGGTCTTAGATACGTACACAGTGGCATAGAAGACTTCGTATATGAAGAGATGGATAACGGAAAATATCAGTATACTGAACTCGGCTGGAATGCATTCACAGACAATGCAGATGTTCCGGAAGAATTTGGCGGCGGAAAATATCAGGATGGACAGAGCGCTATTAACACATGCATCATGAGCAGCTTTACATATGATCCTGATACCGGAGAATTCTACAACCCGAACTACTGGGCAGCTGAAGTTGAAAAGAACAAGACTAAACTGACAAACGAATGGTCAGAGAGATTCGACGGTGCAGAAAATCCGACAGAATACTTCCTTGCTAAAGGACAGATGACTGTTACACCGCAGGTTAACGCTGACCTTGGTTCGGATTCTTCCGACATCAAGACAGTTCGTAGCCAGTGTGCACAGATTCTTAAAGATACTTCATGGAAGATGGTATTTGCTGCAGATCAGGCTGAATTTGACAGCCTTTGGGCAGATATGAAGACTCAACTTGACGGACTTGGATGGCAGGATCTTCTTGCTAATGATACAGCTAAAGCACAGAAGAAAGTTGACCTTCAAAAGGCAGCTCTTAACTAAGCTTGCATAGCTAAAACGAATATTAATACTATAAAGAGGTATGTGGTTTACACATACCTCTTTTGTTTGATAACATGGGAAATAAGAAATGAAAGAGTTAAACCAAAAAGTAAAGCTATGTTTGCGCACTACTACGGATTGAAGTGGAAAAGAAAAATGAAAATCAAAAAGGCAATGAATGTGATTGGATAATGGACAATTCGAGAAATCGAGATTTTAGCCCCTGAGTGTTACAACTGCAGCGAGATATATGAATTGCTCTGTTGGGAATGTTAAGAAATAAATTTACTAATCATTTTATTGTTATTAAGTTGGATTTTTACTAGTTATGATTCACAAAGTGCAGGTAGGTCAATTGTATGAAACAATATAAACTAATGATAATGATTGTTCTTGTAGTTTTCATTTTCACATCATGTAGTGACATAAAATCGAATGATTCAAGTGATGGGATTTTAACAACAAATCAAATAGAAGACTTAAATAAGAACATACCAAAAAAGGATTCGTCAGAATCAACAAATAAATCGTATGCATTTGCCACATATAGTGAGTCATTGACTATTAATGAAGCAATAAAAGCAAGTTCTATTATTATAAAGGCTACATTTATTGAGAGAAAACAAAGTGAAGGGACACTTAATTTATTTTCCTATAAATTTAAAATTAACGAAGTTCTCAAAGGGGAAATTAATGAAAAGGAAATTACTGTTAACATATTTGATGATGTAGCAAATATTGTTGATAGTAAAAATAGTAGTAGCTGTTTTGAGCCAGATGAAAAATATATTTTGATGCTTTATAAATTTTGCTCTGTATATAGTGGAGACAGTTATTCATTAATTTCTGGATATGTTACTAAATATTCAGGTACAATTATTACGCAGACAATCCAATATGGCCAAATTTTAAAAAGTAATGTAGTAAGAACAATAGAAGAATTTAGTAAGGCAATTAATGAGAACACTAATGGATTGAATGAAGAAGAAAGCATTTATGGAATAAGTTACACTAAGTCTACAAATGCTAGTGAAATAATAGAGTTTTCTCCAATTATTGTTAGAGTGAAGATATTAAAAGATGTTTCAGATGAACGTAGGATAGTAAACACATATGAAGTTGAAACGGTTGAGATCTTGAAAGGAGAATTCCCCAAATTCGCATCAATTGATTTATTCAAAAATGATAAAGCAATAATAGGTGAAGAATGCTTAATTCTAATTTATTCATCAATTTCAGAGAGTTCAAATGAGTATTTTTTATCTTCTGCTAATAGTTATATACCAATTAGTGAGACCGAAAAATATGAAGAATACATGCAGTATATCAACAAGTAAGAACACTTATCCTGCAAATAAAAACCGAGTCATAACGACTCGGTTTTATTTAACGTTATGAGTTGCTAAAAAATATATACTCAGATTAAACCTAGGGATATATTAAAAAATAATGGTGGTGATGCACTAACAGAGCGCATGGAGATAAAAGGAATAATCATATTTTCCGATAAGGAATATAGTTTGCATATAGATTCACGAGAAGAAAAATGGTATGCATATTACAGTCATGAAAATGATGAGTTTGAAGAAATGGTTAAAGCGGAAGATGGGTATTGTTTTGGATTTGGTGATTAGTGAGGTTATATATCACTTTGTTAGAAGCATTCAGTTATGGATGCTTCTTTGCTTGAGTATAGGGAAGAGTTCATTATTGCGGCAACCCACGGAAACAGATGAAGAAATAATTAGACATTTACTTATAGATGAATTTGAAATAGAAAAAAGGATAGCATGTTTCTAAGTAAAAGCAAATGAGCTAAAGACAACGGTACGGATGGCTGCCCCTTATAATCTCGAGGCTAATAATTATATCTATTTTACTTTAAAAGCGGTAAATATACCAATAAAATGCAAGATACAGCATAATGCTTTACGTCGCATGAATTGTATTTTCATCGAACAGGAACTCAAGTTGGTAATTTATATTAAAAAACGACGCTTTAACTTGATAATAACTGGTGTTTAAATTAATAATTTGCTACAATAGTAAATATTATAATTGTCATACTAAAAAATAGACTTGGGGAGAAATAAATTGAAAAAGATTGTTGTGGTACTTTGCTTTGCTATATCGTTTGTATTAGTGATACCGATATTCACTGTGTATGCGGCTTCGCAGACAGCGGACTTTGAAGGCACAGGATATTCTCACTTAGAGGCCATTGACACAGCGGAAGGATTTGCGTTTGAAACATATGAGCCCGACAACACAATAAAAGTTTCGGGGGCACTATTCTATTCACAGTTCGGGTATAACAATTCATCATGTGTCAGCCCTTATTCATTTAATGACGGACGGCCAACCCCCTATCAATTCAGGATAAAACGCCAGGATGGCAGCAATTTCAGCTTAAGCTCTATTTTCCTATTCGCTGACGGTTACGGATGTCAGTACAGTAATATGAGAGGATACAGAGACGGGAGCATGGTTTACGAGCAGACCAATATCGATATGGATTCGGGTGTAGCCGTAAGCGGGCTCAACTGGATTAATATAGACGAAATAAGAATATTTCAGGTGGATGATGATCCGGAAGGTCTGGCAATGGCAGTAGACAATATAGTATTTGATTTATCAATGGATACAACTGCGCCGACTTTAGATACAAACAACAGTATAAGCTTAAATGAAGGTGCATCAAAAACGATAACCAATTCCAATCTTTCATCTTCGGATAACATAAGTACAGCATCCGAAATTTCATATACAATTACAGATTTGCCTGACAACGGATCAGTAAAAAATAATGGTAGTACATTAGGGCTTAACGGGACATTCACACAGGCGGATATAAACAACAACTTAGTAACTTATGTGCATAACGGCTCAAATACAACATCGGACAGCTTTGTGTTTAAAGTGAGCGACAGCGCAGGAAACTCTGTCACGAATAAAACATTCTCAATTTCAGTAACTGCGGTTGACGATGATTCCCCCACGGTAGTAACAAATAGCTCATTGAACTTGAATGAAGGAGCATCAGCGATTATTGGGTTAAGCAAATTGAAAGCCAATGACGAAGACTCAAATAATGCATCACTTGTATATACAATTACAGCGTTATTATACAACGGTTACTTAGAAAATATTGATAATCCGGGAAATCCAATTTCGGTATTTACACAGCAAGATTTAGCAGATAATAAAATCAGATATGTGCATGATGACAGTAATACAACTTCTGATAGATTTGAGTTTAAAGTTTCAGATGGGGCAAACGAACTTTCTGGACAAACATTTAATATTGTAGTTGCAAGCATTGATGATGATGCGCCTACAATAGTGACAAATAGTGGCTTGAATTTGGATGAGGGAGCAACGGCTTATATAGGAACGAGCAAACTAGAGGCTGATGATGATGATTCTAACAATTCATCGCTTATTTATTCGGTCACGAGTAGCCCTTCAAATGGAAGACTGGAAAATACTGATGCTCCGGGAAGTTCTATTGTAAGCTTCACCCAGCAAAACCTTGTAGACGGGAAAATCAGATATGTACATGATGATAGTAATACGACATTAGATAGTTTTTATTTCAAAGTGTCTGACGGAACTAATGAACTGGCAAATCAGATGTTTTCCATATCAATAAATCCAGTGGATGACACAGCGCCGATAATCGAAAAAAATACAGGAATATCTGTTGTAGAAGGAGAAAACAGCGGTATATCATATTCAGAACTTCGCGCAACTGATGCGGATACAAACGATACAAATTTGATATTTACAGTGACAACTGCTCCGACACGCGGACAGATTGAAAAAACATCAGCGCCTGGAAGCGCTATATCATCTTTTACTCAACAGGACATAAACAGCGGAAATATAATATATGCACACGCAGGATCAAATCTTTTAGCGGACAGTTTTGAGTTTAAGGTAAGTGATGGAACACGTGAGATTACGGATCAAACTTTTAATATCACAGTGGTATCTTCAGACACCACAGCGCCGACAGTTTCAACGAACAGTGGACTGTCCATCACAAGAGGAAAAAGCGCATCTCTTTCTTCAAAGCTTGTTGCAAGTGATGCCGAGACAACTAACGGTACAATAGTTTATACAGTGACAAACACGCCTGACAATGGAAACTTGTCGCTTACATCATTTACACAAGCTCAGTTGGATGCTGGAAGTGTGGTATACACACACAATGGATCTTCAACATCAACAGATTCTTTTACGTTTAAAATAGAGGATACAAACGGAAATGAAAGATCGGGATTGAATTTTTCTATCAGAATTTTGTCGCCAACACCTACACCTGCGCCTACACCTACACCAACTAAAACACACACTTCTTATGCGACACCCACAAATACTCTGACAGCATCAGCAACCGGAGCAATTGCAACCCCGTCTATAACTATGCAACCTAGTGAAACACCCACTATTGTACCTACTGATACAGGCGGTGATTTTAATGCGTCTGTGCAGGCGGATGTTGTAAATGAGGACAAAAACGGCAATGTTACTATTGAAATTAATATAAATGATTTGCCGGAGGGGACAAAGGCTGTCTATACTTCAAATGGAGAGGTAGTGGAGTTTGGAGATTCGGAAACTATAAAGATCACCGTAGGAAAAGAGGAAGTCTCTGAGGACGGTTCAATAGAGCTTGTTGTTTTAGATGAGGATAACATTCCTTTGGGATCAGTTACGGTTGAGATGAATATTACTGAGCCATCTGCGCAAGCAGTCTTAAACGAGACCGAGAGCAATGGTATTGGGTTTACTAATATTTTCTTTATAGTTATTGGAGGCGTCGCATTTATTGGTGCTGCGCTTGCTGTAATATATATAGTGCTTGCAAGGAAAAGGTTTGGCTGAAAGACAACCAAACGTTTTTGACATAATCAAACTAAAACATCCGGTTTTTCGCCGGATGTTTTTTGCTGTGATATAATATTTAACAACTAATACAAATAATATTTGGGAGAGCTTAATGAAAAGCATAACCAAAAGCAAATTAACAGATATTAATATTAAAAGGATTGCAAAAAAACATTTTCCGGACTCCCAGATAACTAGAATCTCAGAGCTTGGTCAGGGCATGTTTAACTCAGCATACTTAGTTGAAGGGACAAGCGATCTTAAAGAGGGCGTGGTGCTTAAAGTGGGCCCTTTGCCGGATGCGGAGCTTTTAATATATGAAAAAGAAATCATGAAAACGGAAGTTAATGTTCTTAAAATACTTGCAAAAATGCATATACCTGTTCCCAAAATTTTGGCGGCGGATTTTTCAAAAGGAGATATGCCGTGTGATTATTTTTTCATGAATCGCATTGAAGGCAGCACATGGAAAGAAGCTGAGAAAAAGGCGATTAAAAAATCAAGGCCTGTGCTCATGAATCAATTAGGAAAATATAATGCACAAATGCATTCGATTAAGGGAGATTACTTTGGATACATAAAAGATGATGAGCATTATAAGTTTAGCAACTGGTCGGGTGCGTTTTCATGCATGGTGGAAGATATTCTTTTAGACGGGGAAAAAAGAGGCAACAATCTGCCGTATGAAAAGATAAGGGATGTCGTTATAAAGCATAGTGGCATTTTGGATGAGGTTAAGGAAGCTAGGCTTGTAAGCTTTGACATTTGGGCTGGCAATGTTTTTGTAAAACAAGAAAAAGACAAACTGAAAATTTCGGGAATTATTGATTTTGAAAGATCTTTTTACGGCGATGTATATGCGGATTTCACTTCTGCGATGCGGATTTTTTCTGACGTTGAAAATGAGTCGGAGTTTATAGAGGGATACGAAAAAGTAACGGGGAACAAACTTACCGTCTCTGAAAATGACAGGATTAGGATGAATTTATATAGGCTTTATATGGCGATAATCATAAATGTGGAAACGTATAGATACGGGAGCGCATATCGGGCTGCTGTGAAAGTTTATACAAGAATTATGATTAGAAAGCTGCTCAATAAATTAAACTAGATTTATGCTTATCATTTTTACTGTGGTATAATCTCATAAAATGAAAACAAAGGAATGTATTATGAAGCTGCCGTTTATGAAAATCGATGCATTTGCATCAGACAACTCCTCGGGAAATCCCGCGGGGTTTATAAAGTTCCAATCATTTAGCGATATAACAGAGGCGCAGATGCTTGGCATCGCTCGCGAAATGAAAGGCTATGTAAACGAGGTGGGCTTTGTAGTAGAAAATGAGGGAACTTTTGAGCTTAAGTATTACTCTGCCGAGCGAGAAGTAGAGTTTTGCGGGCACGCGACCATTGCCATAATGTATACGCTTATAAAAAATGATGCTGAGCTTATGGCGCGTGATGAAGTTTTGATAAAAGCAGGCGGCGAGGTCTTGAGGGTTAAAAATGAGATAGAATCGCAAGATGCTGTGTTTATAACGGCACCCAGCCCGAAGTATAAAGAGACTGGCTTAAATGTGGATGAAGTCACGCTTGCTTTGGGAATTACAACCGATAAAATCGGCTCTGCACCCGAGGTTATAAATGCGGGACTTGACACTTTAATTATCGAGATTACATCTTTGAGTGTAATTCTGGAATTGAATCCTGACATTAATCAGCTGAAAGTGTTCTGTGAGCAAAACGACATAGATATAATTGAAGTTTTTTGCAAAGAGACATCAGGGGAGGATAGCGCATACAGGACGCGCGTGTTTGCCCCGCGATTTGGATATCTTGAAGATCCTGCGACAGGCTCGGGCAACTCCGCTTTTGGTTATTATCTTTTAAAGCATAAGTTGTGGAGTGGGGAAGCTATGTCAATTGAACAAAATGGAGAAAAAGAGCGCTACAACACAGTAAAACTACTCACGCAAGATGAAGCCGACACCAAAAAAATCATGTTTGGCGGCTCGGCGATTGTTCGCATAAGCGGAAAATACCATATATAAGAACTGGGGAAATTATGAAAGAATTAATAAGGCTAAATAAAGCAATTGCACAATCAGGTTTCTGCTCTCGCAGGGAAGCGGACAGATATATCGAGCAGGGAGTTGTGTTTGTAAACGGCAGACCAGCCGAGGTGGGACAAAAAGTAACCCCTCGTGCCAGAATAAAAATCAATGGTAAGCCAATTTCGTTTAGAAGGCAGCGCGTTTATTTGGCTTTTAATAAACCGGTGGGTGTTACCAGCACTACGGACAAAAAAGACCGTGATAACATGATAGACTACATCAATTACCCTGAGCGCATATTTCACATCGGCAGGCTGGATAAAGATTCAGAAGGGCTTATATTCTTGACCAATGACGGCGATATAGTAAACAAAATCCTTCGCGCTGAAAATGGCCATGAGAAGGAATATATCGTAACCGTTGATAAGAATATTTCGCCGTATTTTATTGAAAACATGGCAAAAGGCGTGCCGATTTTAGGCGAAATAACTCTGCCTTGTCAGATAGAGCAGCTAAATAAGCGAACATTTAAAATAGTTTTAACACAAGGGCTTAACCGTCAAATACGCCGTATGTGCGCACACTTCAACTATGAAGTTGTGTCACTTCGTCGCACTCGCATCATGAATATTTATCTCGGGAATCTTCCCGTCGGGGATTGGCGGTTTTTTACTGATGAGGAGCTTCAAGAGCTGGAGAGTTTGTTGGATAATAATTCTTAGTATAAGAGAAGCTATTGTCAGCTTTTGCCCGAAAAATTCAGTTGCTCAGTGCGTTGTTTGCCTTTTATAATTTTTTTAGCATTTTAATGCTTGAGTATAGCGGTGTACGTGTAACACTTTTTTGCGGATGAGTATAAAGTAGGATAAGACTTTATTTATCACAAAACGTTGCTTGTGCCAAATCTATTTGATTTGGTTTCGCTTCGAAGCAAATCAGCTTTGTTCGAATAAAAATTAAAATCTTACGGCAATTGGTGCGGGCTAATGAAGCAAAGCATATTACCCTCAAACCAATAATCAAACCATTGAAACACAAAAGAATTAGTGCTACGATAAAATAAAAAGGAGGCACGCCATGCCACATGTTCATATTAAAACTTGGAAGGGAAAAACCGATAAACAAAAACAAGAACTTACTGAGAAGATAACAAAAGCCGTGGAAGAATCTTTTGGTGCGGGCGAATACTGGATATCGGTCGCGATAGAAGATGTCGACCCTGCCGACTGGGGCAAAGTTTATTCCGAGGACATAGAGCCTCAGGGCGACAAGCTCTTCAAGAAGCCCGGATATACCTTGGATGATTTGTGATGCACAGCAGTCTTTTTTCGGTGCGCCCGACGGGAGTGCTTGTTGAGGATGGAAAAATACTTATCGTAAAGCAAAGAGTGGACGATTCCCGCGGATGGTCGCTGCCCGGAGGCAAGCTTGAGCACGAAGAGACGCTGGAGGAAGCGCTTATCCGAGAGATGAAAGAGGAAACGGGGCTAGATGTTTCAGTTGCTGAGATGCTTTATGTGTGCGAGAAAATGGACTGCGAAACGCCTGTAATACACATCACCTTTATTGTTGAGCGCACGGGGGGAGAGATAAGACTGCCTACAAACGAATATGAATCGACCCCGATTTATGATGTCACGATGGCGGAAATCGATAAGCTTGCAGACTATGGCTTTTCGCAAAAATTCATTGATATTGCAAAAAACGGCTTTCCCGATAAGGGAAGTTATAAAGGCAATAAAGCAAACATCGGACTATGATAAGCAGAGGCAGTATACTCTCAGCGATTTATGATATAATATAGTTGAATGCGGGCAAACCGCTCGCAGTTTTCTTCAGGTTATTCGCCGTTATACCGATATATATAATGCAGTGTATGCGAAATAATGACCGGTTGCGGCAAGGAGGCTAATATGGATATAGGTAAAGTAAATAACACAGGAAAAATAATAGACTATAACTCAACTCAAAAGAAAGCACAGGAGGAAAAATCGCCGGCGGACAATATCGTCGACACTTATTCTTCAAAATCGGACAAAAGCAATAAGTTATATACTTATAAAAACACAAGGGTTATGACTAATGCCCATTTGATTGAAAAGTTCACTGAGTTTACAAACAAACACGTGGCAAAACAAGCAGGCACAATGAAGGCATATATCCAAGGGTTTATAGACGGCTCGGGCGGAGAAATTGATGTGGGAGCGCTTGAAGCCGGACTTTATGAAAACTATGGTATAGATGCAAAGCTTGATCCGAAAAATGTTGAAGAGGGCGGAATATACAGCGCAGAAAATCTGTCTGATACATTGGTAAACTTCGCAAAAAGCATATCGGGTGGTGACGTTTCAAAGGCGGAAATGCTATTGGATGCGGCAAAAAAAGGCTTTGAAATAGCCGAGCGTATGTGGGGCGGGGAACTGCCGGAGATATCGCAGCGAACTTATGACCTCATGGTTGAAAAGTTTGAGGCATGGAAAAGCGGCGAAGAGTAAGCAGAACTATTAAAAATCAGAAATAATAGGAGGAATACAGTTTGTATTCCTCTTTTTTATGCCATATAATTTAAGCATACACATTAGTCCTGAAAAAGGAGAACGTTCATGCCAAATGCAATTGAAATTACAAATCTAACTAAATATTACGGCAAAAACAGGGGAATAGACGACGTTTCGTTTGAGGTGCGACAAGGAGAGATATATGGGTTTATAGGGCCTAACGGAGCAGGCAAATCCACCACGCTTCGGATATTGGTTGGGCTTATTTTTCCCACGAGCGGCGAGGCTAAGATGCTTGGTGAAGATGTCGTTTCCAATGGACACAGACTGCGCGAGAAAGTGGGCTATCTTCCATCAGAAGTTTTTTACTATGACAAAATGAAAGTTATGGACTTGCTTAAATATTCAGCGAGTTTTTATAAGAAAGATTGCAAGGCGAAAATTAGCGAGCTTTGTGACAAGATGGAGCTTGACACTTCGCGAAAAATAGACGATCTCTCCTATGGCAATAAAAAGAAGGTTGGCATTGTGCAGGGGCTTTTGCATTCGCCGGAGATTATTATACTAGATGAGCCGACAAGTGGGCTGGATCCGCTGATGCAGCAGAAATTTTTTGACATTATTAAAGACGAAAATAGCAAAGGCGCGACGGTGCTTTTTTCATCGCACATTTTAGGAGAAGTGCAGAAGCTGTGCGACAGGGTTTCCATCATAAAAGAGGGCGGCATCATAAGGACGGACGAGGTGAGCACGCTTAAAAAAGAGTCGTATAAAAAGTTTAAGATAGAGTGTAAGAATCTTGATAAGAAAGATTTTGAAAAGGGCGAGCTGAACGATTTTAAAAAGATGGATACATATTTGTCATTTTTGTATAAGGGCGATATAAACTACATAATAGACGTGGTTTCACAGCACACGATAACTGATATGCGCATTGAAGAGCCCACTCTTGAGGAAATCTTCATGCACTATTACATTTGAGGCGGCAACTATGAATATATATCTTTTTGAAGTGAAGAAGAAAATAGTTTCCACGCTCATTTGGGTGGGCAGCATCGCGATATTTCTTTTGTTTTTCTACTCTGTGTTTGAGACGATGAATAATGTTGCAATGAATGAAATGCTAGAGCAGTTTCCTGAGGCCTTTCTTAAAGCCTTTGGCATGCAGGATGATTTGTCTACAGTAGAGGGCTATACCGCCATGGTGGGTGTTTATCTTGCCCTGTTTGGCGCGATATTTTCCTCAGGATTGGGACTTAATGCTGTGCACATTGAAGAGCGCGACATGACAGCGGACTTTTTAATTTCAAAGCCCGTAACTCGCATAAAAATAATGACGACAAAGATTTTAGCGGCGATGACTCACATGCTGTTTTTCGCGGGTGCTAATGCAATGATTTGCTATGTGAGCGTCGAAATTTTTGCTGCAAACGAGGTGTATTCCGCAAAGGTGTTCTGGCTTATAATGCTGGGCATATATATCCTTCAGGTGTTGTTTTTTGCCGCAGGGCTTTTAATCTCGGTGGCACTTAAAAAGCTTGGTTCACCAACGGCCTTTTCAATGGGGCTGGCTTTCGGATTTTTCATACTAAACTCCTTTGACACCATACTGGAGGATACGATAATAAAGTACTTTGTGCCGTATGATTATTTTAATTTTCAACAGATTATAGAGGATGTGGGGTTTAAGCTTTATGGGCTAATAATAAGTCTTGCGTTAATTGTCGCATTTACCGCGGCAAGCTATGTGCTATACAGCAAGCGCAACATATCAACGGCGATGTGAGGGGGATTTATGAATATAATAATGCGTGAATTTAAAGCCAATCTGAAATCCCTTATCATTTGGGGAGTTGTGTTTTTGCTCATACTGGTTATGGCGTCTTATGAGTTTGAGGCTTTCCGTGACTTGGCAAACGTGGATGAAATGCTGTCTGCTTTTCCTGCTGAGTTTCAAAAAGCTTTTTCTTTTGACACGGTGAGATTTGACAAGCCCGAGGGATATTTTAGCTACATGGCGCAGTTTTTCGTCGTCATGGTCGCAATCTATGCCACGCTTTTAGGTACAAATATCTTATCCAAAGAGATAAACCGAAAGACATCGGAGACGACTTTTGCCTTGCCGGTTAAAAGACGGCGGCTTATCCTGATGAAGCTTATTGCCGCTCTTATAAACTGTGCTATTTTAGCTGTTTTTATTTTTGGCGCAACGCTTGCAGTCTTCTCACAGTTTGACTTGAGCGCGGAGTTTGTCTGTCGGCTGGCACTTTTGATGATTTCTTGGCTTGTAATTGAGATTTTATTTTTACTCGCCGGATTATTTGCCTCTGCTTTAGCTACCAGCCATAAAAAGCTCGGCGCCATTATGTCGGGGATAACGGTTGCTTTTTTCATGATGTCTTTCATCGCGAAAATGAGTGATAAGTATGAGTTTTTTAAGAGTATTACGCCTTTTGAGTATTTTTCCTCCATTGAAATCATGAATGGAAACGAGCTTGCCCTTGTCGGGTTTATCGTTGTGCCTGTGCTTATTGTCGGGTTTACTGTGGCATCTTTTGTTCTTATTGAGAAGAAAGATATATTATAGAGAGAAGATATTTATGAATTATAAAATAGTTACCAGTGCATCAGACGCCATGAAACAGCAAATGGCGCAGCTTATAAGCCTTGCCTTTCCGCAGTCGTACGGTGATATGAAAACGGCTCTTAAGGAGACAGAGGAATGCTGTGATAAAGACATGATTTTAAGAGTTGCCGTGGACAGTGACAATAATGTGCTTGGCTGGATTGGTGGTCGCAGCGAGTATGACGGCAACGTTTGGGAGCTTCATCCGCTTGTTGTCCGCGATGATTTAAGAGGGCGGGGGATAGGTCGCGCGCTTGTTTTAGCCTTTGAACAAGAAGCTGCCTTAAGAGGTGGCATCACCGTTTATCTTGGTACGGATGATGAATCGCATTCCACTTCCCTTGGTGGCATTGATGTCTACCCTGACGTATTGGAGCATATAAAGAACATAAAAAACATCAAAAATCATCCGTATGAATTTTATGAGAAACTCGGTTATTCCCTTGTCGGAATTTGTCCCGATGCGAACGGATTTGGCAAGCCGGATATTTTTATGGCAAAAAGGGTGGGGAGCAGAGTTGATGTATAAGATTGAAAAAATGACCAAGCCTTATGCGGAAAATATCATGACATGGAAGTATGATGGAGAGTATTCCATTTATTCCATGACGGCCAGCCAAGAGCTGTTGGCTGACCTGCTTGACGGCTCGTATTATTTTGCTGTTAAAAACGAAAAACTTGTTGGCTATTATTGTTTTGGTCGCTCGGCTCAAGTGCCTGTTGGAAATGGCAGCGATGCGTATGAAAACGCTGGCTATATAGATATTGGTCTGGGAATTAACCCTGCCTTGTGCGGCCGTGGGTTGGGACTGGATTTTATTTTGCAAGGAATCGCCTTTGCTAACCGGGAATTTGAATCAACGAATTTCCGATTAACTGTTGCTGATTTTAATACCCGCGCAATAAAAGTTTATTTACGAGCGGGATTTATAAAAGAGCGTTCGTTTGTCCACTCTACTGATGGGCGCGTGTTTGATGTTATGGTGGTGGAGAGCTGACGCTCTGCTTTCGATTTCGAAGCTTCGCTACTTATCGATGGTCTTACAAATCACAAAAAACTCGTTCCTCGTGTATTTTTATGATTTGCGCTTTAAGAATGCTTTTATCTTAGCTGTTCGTTGCCATTTCCCGCGCATGTCGGTAAATGGGTATTGTTTATCAAAAAATGATAAATTTAAATAAGTTAACCGAAAAGCATTTCTACTATGAACCTTCTTCCAGTAGTATCTAAGTTCTTTTTATCTAACACTACATAACCTGAGGATTCAAATGCGTTTATAATTTGATTTTCAATTTGATTGTATTCATTAGAGCTCTTAGGAGTTTGAATTTTAATTCTATACTGATTATTGGGTAGCTCCTGAAAATTAACTCTTTCTTTTCCGCCTTCTATATCCCAGATTCTAAATGGAATGTTTAACGCATTACAAACTTCAATTATTATTTCTTGCATAACAGACTCCTTATTTGGTTTTTACTAATTATAATACAAAAATATGGAAAAGTATAATATAAACGTGAATATTATTGTTGATGAATATAACAAAATCCACAAAATACTTGACAAAAATCATAAATATATGTAATGTAATTGTATAAAATACTGTAAGGAGTAAAAATGATTAAATATTTGACAGATGATTTTGTGGACAAAGAACTTATACTTGCAGTTATTGATTCTGTAGATAAGGCTTTAAATGATGATAGTGATAAATACAAAGGTGAGTTTAATACTTACACAAGCAATGGTCTATCACATTGCGTAGGTGACTGGATAAATACAAATTTGAAAAAAGCTTTATCTGATAAAAGAACCCAAAAATTCAGAAGATATTTTTGGACGGGAAATCTTATAATTGATGATGAAAGAAAAGTAATATATAATGTTGCAAATGAAGACAGAATAAAACAATTAAAAAACGAAAAAAGAGAATATCCTCATTACCTTCAATCGTTAAGTGGAACTTTGAATAGAAAAATTAAATCTGATGGTATACAAATTGGATTTATTGATCCTGTTGTTAGTTTTGACAGTGAGACATTAAAAGACGATACCCAAAAAATACTAAATGAGGATATAAGCAAATATTGTGATTATTCGTTTTGTGTGATAGGATACGCTAAGAATGGGAATTTTATTAGAGGAATTAAAGTTTTCCTAATGAATGAAACATTAGATGTTATTGAATCAAAAGATTATAGCAATTTGATTAAGCCAGATTATGCTTTAATAAAAACTTCAACAGAACACAATAAAAAATCTTCAGTAGAAGACAAAAAGGATATTGAGTTAGTTCAATTAAAAAAGAAAGAAAAAGTAAACACCTTATCTAATAAATAAATAAATATTAATTAGGAGAATACTGTGCCAAAAGATTATACATTCAATGGCAGTCGTCTTAAGCATGCTCGCTTATACAGGGGCATGTCTTTGTCTGAACTTGAAAGCCAAACTGAATTAAGCAAGCAATCACTATCGTATTATGAAAATAATGTTAATAAACCTGAATTAGAAAATTTATTTAAAATTTCAAAAGCCTTAGGTTTTCCTTATGAGTTTTTTTTACATGAAGATACAAATAAGATTACAACAGACTCAACATATTTTAGGTCTTTCTTAACTACTAAGAAAAAAGATAGAACAGCTCAAACTATAAAGTTAGAGTACTTGAGCCAAATATATTCACTTTTGTCGGAGACTGTTCATTTTCCTGAATTAACTATTCCTGAAATAAAACACTTAGAAATGTTATCAGATACTGAAATAGAGAAAATTGCATTAAAGGCAAGAGATTTTTGGGGGTTAGGGCTAACACCCATAGATGATTTGCTCTTTTTACTAGTTTCAAATGGTGTTTTAGTTACTTGTATGGATACGAATTCGGATAAGATTGATGCTTTTAGTCAAAAAACTGTAGTGAATTCAAAAGATGTCTATATTGTTGTTATTTCAAAAGATAATCAAACACAAGCTAGAGCTAATTTTGATATGGCACACGAACTAGGACATATATTATTACATCCTTGGAGCGAAGACATTGAATCTATAGATTCAGATGAATTTAGAGCACGTGAGAAGCAGGCAAATAATTTTGCAGGAGCTTTCTTATTACCAGCAGATAGTTTTGGTAGTGAAGTTTCAGCTTTTCCAACAAAATTAGATTACTATAAAATTTTAAAGCAGAAATGGAATGTTTCTATACAAGCAATGGTTTACAGAGCTCGACAACTTGACATTATATCTAATAATCAATTTCAATATTTGATGCGTCAAATAGTTTATAGAAAATGGAAAATTAGAGAACCATATGATAAACTATTTGATTTAAAAGTCAATATACTTCAACAGGCTATTGACCTGTTGATTAAAGATAATGAATATGCAGCTAATGTTATTATGGAGAGCCTTGAGAAAAAGGGATTACCATTTGATTTAGAGGAATTTGAAAATTTATTATGCTTAAAAAGAGGAACAATGAAATTTAAAAATAATAAAACTGACAATGTAGTTGAATTAAAAAACTATTTATAATAGTAAATTTTCTCCCCTTGAGGGGAGATGCCCAAAGGGCAAAGGGGTGTCGGGTACAGGGGCGCTAGCCCCTGTAAGACCCAGCCGCTAGAGAGTTTGTAAAAAAAGATAACGCTCGACGGCGCTCGGGGTGGTTGGCTTATAAAATCTCAAATAGCCAAATGGTAACAAGAAAAGCAACCCTACAACCCAAAAAGGAAAATATTACCAATAAACGGCAGCGTCCGAACCATGTATACAAATGTATGCCAAAATAAAACAAATTTTCAAATGCACCGCCAAAAATAATATGATATAATCAGATGGATTTGAAATTGAGGAGGCAAACGGATGAAAGTACTCGTAACAGGCGGAGCAGGATATATCGGATCGACAACATGCTGCGCACTCACAGATGCCGGCCACGAAGTGGTGATATTGGACAGCTTGGTAACAGGAAGAGAGGAATATACAAAAGGCTATTCCTTCTATAAAGGCGATATCGCCGATAAGGCTGTGCTGGATATCATATTCAAAGACCACTCGGATATAGAATGCACACTGCACTTTGCAGCGCTGATCGTGATACCGGAATCAGTCGCAAACCCGTATAAATACTACAGGGAGAACGTGCTTAAATCTCTCGAGCTGTTTAAAATACTCAGCGAAAAAGGCTGTAATAAAATCGTCTTTTCATCATCAGCTTCCATATATGATTTGGTGGAAGGATTTAAAGTGGATGAGGATGCGCCAAAGCGGCCGATTAATCCATATTCCCGCTCAAAATACATGATGGAAATGGTGCTGGAGGACATGGCAAAAGCAACGGACATCAAAGGAATTGCGCTTAGATATTTCAATCCAATTGGAGCAGACCCCAAAATGCGCACCGGCCCATATGATGCAAATCCTTCCCATGTACTCGGCAAAATGGTGAATGTTGCACTCGGCAATGATGACATCTTCCGGATAACAGGAACTGACTACGCCACTCGAGATGGGTCGGGAATACGAGATTATATCCACATCTGGGACTTGGCAAGAGCGCATGTCCTAGCGGCGGAAAAGTATGATGATATTTTCTCGGAGATAGACGAGGAATACGTCTCAATCAATCTGGGAAGTGGGGATGGAGTCACAGTGTTTGAGCTGGTTAATGCCTTTGAACAAGTGTGGGGAGAGCCGCTTAACAAGGAAAATGCACCACCACGTCCGGGAGACACAGCAGGTGCTTATGCAAACTGCGAGCGCGCCGGAAAGCTCCTTGGCTGGAAGGCTGAGTTGTCGGTGAAACAAGGCATCGAAGATGCGCTTAAATGGACGAACAGATATCGAAAACAGAAGCTGGGATATTAATAAATAAATAGAAACTCCTCAATCCGAGGAGTTTTATTCTTGTATATCAACAGGTTTTTTGCTTTTAAAAACAACATCTCGCTGAGTAACGAAGCTAATGGCATAAATTATTGCACCCATAATGACTTTAGATATAATTCTGTCCATGTCTAAAACTCTTGCCAAAAGCAAAAGCCCCAGATAATCAAGAGTCCAAAGAATAATGACCAAAATGTAATACTTAACTACAGCAAGCCACCTGCTTTGAGATTTGTTTTGTTTGAACACAACAAATTGATTCATTATAAAGTTAAAAAGCGAGCTAACTATTCGGGCAGAAGCCGATGCCAGAAACAATGATTCAGTAGTAAACTGAAGCATCAGTGTGTAAAAACCGATGTCAATAATCGCGCTTGCAAGCGATGATGATACAAATTTTATGAAAAGACCTGCAACTCTTGCAATATCTTTTATAAGCTCAAACATTGTATGTGCCGCCGAGCTTTCACCCTGAGTGACAGCTTTGCACTGAACAAGGTCAATGTTAAGACGTCTTAACGCCATTATCTGACCTAGTAGAAAATCGCGGTCGGAGCCTTTCATATCATAAAACACAGGCAAATACTTTCCCGGAATACCACGTGCCCCAGAATGCATGTCGTGAACTTTGCGGCCTTGAACCACGGCAAAGAGTCCGCGGATTATAGTATAAGCTGTCTTTTCAAATTTACCGCCGCCTGATGGATTTTCACGTTCAGCTAAAACCAGCGAGTCAGGTTTTTCCTGCATTGCACCATAGACCACCAGAACATCTTCTGCTTTAACATACTCTTCTGCAAGTATAACGTCTGTTGAATTATAATTATCATTGAGATATTTAAGCCCGCCGCGGATAACACCACGTTTATCTATCTCGTCTTTTGGTATCTTAATTGTTTCATCAAAAGCCCATGGGCAGTTATAAGGCAGAGCAACGCTAAAGCCTGCATCAATCAAGGCTTTTGCGGTGTTATCTATTTCATCTGAGAATGTATATATAAAAACGATTGGTTTTTTCATCCAAGCCAGTTTAGCATAAGATATAAAAATAGTAAATACAGGCGTTGAAATTGCTATGATGTTGAATAAAAGAAAATGTTTAAAAATCAACATTTTGCCAGTATAATGTATATATGGAGGTAAACTTATGGAATATGTAATTCAAGGTGGAACTTTGCCTGTGCTGATAATGACTCTTCAGCCGGGAGAACAAGTGGTGACAGAGGCAGGTGCAATGAGTTGGAAGACTCCGAACGTTGCAATGGATACGAATATGAAGGGTGGACTGGGCAAGGCACTCGGAAGAAAGTTCTCAGGAGAGAGCATGTTTTTAAACAACTATACATGTGAAGGCGGTCCAGGGCAACTTGCATGCGCTTCATCTTTTCCTGGAAGTATAATGGCTTTTGAGCTTGAGGCAGGACAAAGCATAGTCGCTCAGAAAAATGCATTTTTATGCAGCACACCGGATGTGGAAATGGCAATGCACTTGAGGTCAAAGTTTGGTGTCGGACTCGTTGGTGGAGAAGGATTTATTATGCAGCGCTTCACAGGTCCCGGAAAAGTGTTTCTCGAAATAGATGGCAGCTTTGTAAAATATAGCTTAAATCAAGGACAACAACTTGTTATAGATCCAGGTCATCTTGCAGTTCAGGATGCTTCGGTGCAAACTGAAATTACGAGAGTTAAGGGAATGAAGAACATATTCTTGGGCGGCGAAGGATTATTCCTTGCAACTCTTACAGGTCCGGGAGATGTGTATCTTCAGACTATGACGGCACAAAATTTCGCCGGAAGAATCATTCCTTATCTTCCTTCAAAATCCAGTTAACAACAGATAAATTAGAAAATCCCGCATAATTTGCGGGATTTTACTTGTAGATCTCCTTAATAAATAAACTAATTTGAATTTTTAATGATCTTTATAAAGAGCATTTCTTTATAACTGTTTATATTAATTATATTGGGCTTGTATAAGCAATGCTAATAATGAAAAAGTATTCAACATATGTTATAATATTTCGGGCAATACAACAATAACAATCATATTAGGTGGACAAATGAAGAAAAAAACATTCAGAGGCGGAGCACATCCTTTGCATCACGAAAGTGCGGGCAAAACATTCACTGAAAAGAAGCAAACAGTGAAAATGCCTGTTCCCGATGAAGTGGTTATACCGATGACAAGAGTCGTTGGAGCACCGGGAAAACCCGTGGTCAAAGCAGGGGACAAAGTGTATAAGGGACAGCTTATTGCAGAACCTTCTGCGTTTATAAGCTCCACATATCATTCCAGCGTATCGGGTGAAGTTGTAGCGGTTGAAAAGCGCATGCACGGCACAGGCGAGATGAGGGAAGCGGTTGTCATTAAAAACGACCATAAGGATGAGGTGGCACCTGAAACTAAGCCTTATGATTATAACAAGCTTGAACCAAGCGAGATTTTAGACATCATAAAACAGATGGGTATAGTCGGAATGGGTGGTGCGACATTTCCCACACATGTTAAGCTTTCACCACCGCCTGACAAAAAAATTGACACATTAATCATAAACGGTGCAGAATGCGAACCGTATATCACATGCGATCATAGACTAATGCTTGAAAATCCTAATGGCATTGTAAATGGTATAAAGATTGTCATGAAATCGCTTGGAATAAAATCAGCAATTATCGGAGTTGAAGATAATAAGACTGATGCGATTGACTCTCTTACAAATTTCCTTAAGGGTGAAAAAAATATAAATGTAGGGCCGCTTAAAACGAAGTATCCTCAGGGAGCAGAAAAACAGCTTATCTATTCGGTGACAAAACGAGCTGTGCCTTCGGGCGGTCTGCCTATGGATATAGGAGTTGTTGTAATAAACGTAGGCACTGTGGCATCTATTGCAAAAATATTTGAAACTGGTCTTCCTGTAACTGAACGCATTGTGACTGTTACAGGCAAGGGAATAAAAGAACCCAAAAATGTAATTGTGCGCTTGGGTACGACATTTGAAGATTGCGTTGATTACTGCGGAGGGCTTGAAGATGATGTTGTAAAAGTTATCTCCGGAGGTCCTATGATGGGTGTTGCTCAAAACACATTGGGAGCAACGATAAACGAGGGCACAACGGGAATATTAGCACTCACTTTTGATGAAGCAAAGACTGATGAGCCTGAAAACTGCATCCGATGCGGAAGCTGTGTGGTTGGCTGCCCTATTGGACTTATGCCTCTAAAAATTGCGGCATCTGCAGATAATGCTAATTTTGCACTTGCTGAAAAGCTTAACGCAATGGACTGCATAGAATGCGGAACTTGCTCATATATTTGCCCTGCCAGGCGCAGCCTTGTGCAATCAATTAGGTTAGCTAAGGGCGTACTTAGAAATAAAAATAGAATTAGATAAGTTTTTTTAGATAGGAGTAAAAATGGAAGGGAAATTGAGAGTATCGTCGTCGCCTCATATAGTAACACCGCGTACGACGGCAAAAATCATGCGAGATGTTCTTATCGCTCTTTTGCCTGCGGCAGCTGTTGGTGTTTACATGTTTGGGATAAAGGCGTTTTATGTGCTTTTAGCTGCGACCGCATCAGCTGTTATTACGGAATTTTTAATACTTAAATTACTTAAAAGACCGGGAAAAATAGGAGACTTAACTGCTGCTGTCACCGGACTTTTACTAGGAATGAACATTCCTGCAAGTGCGCCATTGTGGGTGCCGATATTGGGGGCAATGTTCGCAATTATAGTAGTCAAGCATGCATTTGGAGGACTGGGACATAACTTTATGAACCCAGCTCTTGCAGGGCGTGCATTTCTTGTTGCCTGCTGGCCTGCAAGGCTTTTGGGAAGCGCATTCATTCCGGCGCGTCAGATAGGAACACTTATGCCTGTTGCAAGCGCTACTGTGGATGCCACAAGCTTTGCAACTCCTCTTGTATATTTAAAGGCAGGAAGCCTTACTCTGCCGGACAGCCTGTTGCCGCTTTTCATTGGAAATGTGGGTGGCTGTATTGGAGAGGTTTCGGCTGCGGCTCTCCTTTTGGGAGGTATTTACCTTCTGATAAAGAAAGTTATCAACTGGAGAATACCGGCTGTATATATCGGCTCCGTGTTTATCGGAACATTCCTTTTGGGTGGATTTAGCCTATTGGCTTCAACGGCGCATATTTTAGCTGGTGGATTGTTTATTGGTGCTATTTTTATGGCAACTGACTACACAACGTCACCAATTACGAAAAAGGGACAGATTATATTCGCACTTGGCTGCGGAGTTCTCACTGTAGTAATCCGGCTTTATGGAGGATATCCTGAAGGCGTGTCCTATTCAATACTTCTTATGAATGTTGCAGCACCACTTATCGAAAGATATACAAGACCTAAGATATTCGGGAAGGTGGCAAAAAATGCGTGATTTTATTAAACTTCCCCTGATACTTTTTCTTGTTGCTTTAATAGCAGGCGCTTTACTCGGTGTTACAAATGCACTGACAAAAGAACCCATTGAGAGGCAAAAAGAAATGGCGCTTGAAAAAGCGCGCAATGATCTCTTTCCAGACAATGAATTTTTGGAGATTAAAGACAATTCTGTTTTTGATGAATATGCAAACCTCCAAAAAGTTTATGAGGCAAAAAAAGACGGAGAGACTGCAGGATATATAATAACACTTACAGTAAAAGGCTATGGCGGAGATATATTAATCAATGTTGGTGTTGATGCTAACGGCGTTTCAACCGGAGTCATAGTGGGACAAAACTCTGAAACTCCCGGACTTGGAGCAAAAGCCAGCGAAATTGAATTTTCATCACAGTTTACAGGAAAGAAAGACATTGTGCTTGTAAAAGGTGATACTTCGGCCGAAAATGAGGTGAGCGCGATTACCGCAGCGACTATTACATCGCAGGCGGTGACAGACGGCGCAAACATGGCCGCTGAAATATCCTCGAAGATTATGGGGGGTAAATAATGAAAAGCTTAAGAAAAATATTTTTAAACGGAATTTATGATGAAAACCCGATATTCCGCATGATGCTGGGAATGTGCCCGACTCTTGCTGTTACAACATCTGCGATAAACGGCATCGGCATGGGATTGGCAGCAACTTTTGTTCTGGTTGGTTCAAACCTTGTTGTGTCACTTGTTAAAGATTTTATACCGGATAAGATAAGAATTCCTTCGTTTATAGTAATAATTGCGACGTTTGTTACAATAGTACAGCTTGTAATGCAGGCGACATTGCCTTCTCTTTACAATGCGCTGGGAATATTCATTCCGCTTATTGTTGTAAACTGCATTATCCTTTCGCGTGCGGAAGTGTTTGCATCAAAGAACACACCATTAAGGTCTGTTGTAGACGGTCTTGGAATGGGCTTTGGCTTCACAGGAGCTTTGACATTGCTTGCGGCACTAAGAGAAGTGCTGGGCAACGGAACGATTTTTGGACTTACAGTGATGGGTGCGAAATTTGAGCCGGCATTGATATTTATCATGGCGCCGGGTGGATTCATTGTTCTTGGATTTTTGCTGGCACTTATAAACTCACTGGAAAAGGAGCGTGCATAACATGACTGGTTTTGTAAAAATCGTTTTAATAGTATTGAGTGCCGCACTTGTAAACAACTATGTATTGTCAAGATATTTGGGAATATGCCCTTTCCTTGGTGTATCAAAGAAAGTGGAAACCGCGGTTGGTATGTCAGCTGCCGTAACGTTTGTTATGGTTATGGCATCGGTTATTACCTTCCTTGTGCAGGAG
Organism: Christensenellaceae bacterium; assembly: GCA_963676355.1. Taxonomy (GTDB): domain Bacteria; phylum Bacillota; class Clostridia; order Christensenellales; family UMGS416; genus JAGLOK01. The sequence continues at coordinate 3,242,219 of OY781093.1, read as the reverse complement.
ATTGTGCTTGAGCCGACATGGCTTGCAAAGCTGGGTGTTGAAAATGTACCTGACCTAAGGTTCCTGCAGACACTAGCTTTCATTCTCGTTATTGCATCACTTGTACAGTTTGTGGAGATGGCGATACAAAAGACAAATCCATCGCTTTACTCAGCGCTGGGAGTATATCTTCCGCTTATTACAACAAACTGCGCTGTACTGGGTGTTGCGGTTATAAATATTCAGGAAGGCTTTACGTTGGTTGAAACTATCGCCAACTCATTTGGTGCAGCAGTAGGCTTTGGTCTTGCGATAACACTTTTTGCAGGAATAAGGGAACGCTTGGAATATTCGGACATTCCGGAACCTTTCAAGGGATTTCCAATCGCACTTATTACAGCTGGACTGATGTCGATAGCATTCTTGGGCTTTAACGGACTTATAGGATAAAGAGGGATAAGATGTTTAATGAACTTTTAACTGCGGCTCTGGCAATCGGTGTAATAGGATTGCTTTTCGGAATAATTTTGGCTTTTGCCGCGAAGTTTTTCAATGTTAAAATTGATCCATTGGTGGCGAAAGTGCGAAATGCTCTTCCGGGGGTTAACTGCGGTGGCTGTGGATATCCGGGATGCGATAAATTTGCAGAAAAAGTAGCGGCTGGCGAGGCGAAAATCAACGGATGCCCCGTAAGCAGTGCTGAGCAAAAAGAAGAGCTTGCAAGAATCATGGGCGTTGAAGCTCAGGATGTCGAGCCTTTGGCGGCTGTTGTAAGATGTATTGGAACAAATGACAAAGTTGAGATAAAATATGAATATGACGGCATTCAGGATTGCGCGGCGCTTGCAGCACTGAGCAATGGAAACAAAGGTTGCAAATACGCATGCCTTGGAATGGGCAACTGCGAAAGAGTGTGCCCTACTGATGCTATTAAAATGGAAAACGGCGTGGCCGTAATTGACAAGCACAAATGTATTGCCTGCGGCAAATGCGTTATAGAGTGTCCCAGGGATGTGATATCTCTAATACCTGTATCTGCAAAAGCGATTATAAAATGCTCGACACAAGACCGCGGCAAAGATGTGACAAAAGTTTGTTCAGTTGGCTGCATTGGATGCGGAATGTGTGTTAAGGCTTGTGAATTTGATGCAATAAAGATGGATGGCAATCTGCCTGTAATTGATCATGACAAATGTGAAAATTGCGGAATGTGCGCTGAAAAGTGTCCTACAGGCTGCATTGAATTTGACTATAGCAAGCGCAAAATTGCTTTTATTGAAGAAGAAAAATGCATAGGCTGCACTCTTTGCAAAAAAGCTTGCCAGTTTGATGCCGTTGAAGGTGAACGCAAAGAAACTCACAAGATAATACCAGAAAATTGTGTGGGATGCAGAGCTTGTTATGAAGCATGCCCCAAAAATGCCGTTCATCTTATATCAAGATAAAAAGGTGATTTGATGAAAAAGAAAACTATAGCAATATTGACCGTCGTTTTATTAATGGCGGTCTTTTTTGTGGGCTGTGGCAAAAAAACAGCCAAATCAGCATATGATGTTTCTGAAAATACTGAAGTCGAAGCGTCTGATACTCAAGAAAAAGAAGCATCGCAAAAGCCTGAGGACACACCTTCACTTGCATCGGAAGTTCATGTTGGATATGTTTATTCAGGTGTTGATTGTGAAAGTGTGCTTATTAAAGAAGCTGTTGAAGGTCTTGTGGCGATAAGCAGTACGCCTTTATTCCCCACAGTTATTGATGCTGATGAAATGGGCTATGATCTTTGGAGCGCACAAATAAAAAGCGCTGGATGCGACATTGTCTTTCTTTACGGAATTGAAAAACAAGAGGCTCAGCTTGTAGCTCAGACATATCCTGAGATAAAGTTTGAATTGTATGGCGTAAATGACGAGTTTAACGAAAAAAACCTTAATCGCTTTTACTTTAGGATATATCAGCAGCAGTATTTAAACGGAATGGCGGCGGCATTTACATCTTCGTCAGGAAGCATAGGATATATATCAACTGAGGCTGAAAGCAGAGATGTAAGAAGGGTAAATGCTTTTGCTTTGGGTGCAATGGCAGCAAATCCGCAGGCGATAGTTCATTTTATATGGACTGGAGGAGCATATGATGACGACAGCAGCGCGGCAAAGGAACTCGGAGCAGAAGGCTGTGACGTGATTTTTAAAGCGCATATAGATGACAAAACACTTGAATATTCAAAAAGCAAAGGCATAAAGCTCATTGGTGGATGCGAAGATGAATACGTATATAAAGCACTACACGCAGATGCACTGTCATATATTGTAGAAAGCGCGCGCGCATCCATATCAATTAGAACTCAGCCCAAAAGAGAAGATTATTGGATTGGAATTGAGGAATATGAGCCAAACTTTATTGAATATGATTTTTTAAGCGAAGAACAGCTGGACTTTGTAAAGGCTGAAGCTAAAAAGATTTCTGATGGAAACTGGGATGTGTTTATAGGACCAATCACAGATATATATGGCAACACGATTATACCCGAGGGTGTTGAAATTTCAGATGAGGATTTACTTTACATGTTGTGGTATGTACAAAACATAAAAGCTCTTTCACCGCCGATGGGATAGGGTGTCAAAATTTTCAATTGTTTTTATCATTGCTTTGTAAAATGAATCAAAGTTTGATAAAATGAGATAATATTATAAGGATAAAATCAAGGTTAGAGATAAAAATGCACACCTTGATGGAGGTTATAACCAATGGATTTTATAGTGATATTGGGCTTGATAGCAGGCTTGGGAATGATAGGCTTTGGCGTATTTTCAATGATGAAAAACAAAAAAAGCGGATATAGCGAGCCAATGAATGACATAGCGCCACCGATGCATTCGCCCGAAATCGATGAATATGAGAAACCTTTTACTGAAGATACCGATTTTTATCCAACACCTATTTTAAAAGAAGAACCTGAGCAAAAAAGCATCGCTGAAGTGCAGGTGAGCCATAGCGTCAAGACGAACGCATACAAAGTGCGCGATTCTGTACGCATAGCACATGGTATTGATGACGAAATGCTCAAAGAACGCGGATATCTTGCAATGCTTTGCGATGGAGTTAATTTTGATGAGGACACTCCTTCTTATATTTCAAAACGAATCATGGATGAATTCTACAGCGAAGAAAGACAAGAAGAAGGAATCCAAGACTTTTTTGAAAATATAATAGATAAACTGGACGCAGAAATAGTGAAATTTTCAAACAATGGCAAAGCTGGCACAAGTCTTTTGGCATGCGTGATATTAGGTGAGGAGCTCTACATTGTCGGAGTTGGCGGCGCAAGGCTTTATCATGTTCACGGGAACCAGATGAAGCAGCTTACCAGCGAGCATAGATATTATCTTGAGCTAAATGTAAAGGTAAAAGAAGGCGAAATGAGTGAAGCTGAGGCTCAGAATCATCCAAGAAGAAACGAGCTCATAAGCTACATTGGAGTTGGCGGAATACATTATCTTGACATGAATGACATTCCAATTATGCTAGAAGAGGGCGATATTTTGTTTTATTGCTCGGATGGCTTGTATAACATCATGGAAGATGATGATATGCTTAGCGTTATAAAGTCCTATGAAGGTGTATTTAAAAATTGCGCAAAAGAGCTGACAGCGGCCGCAATGGATACATCGGGGGGCATAAAAGACGATGATATTTCAGCATTACTTATAAAAATAGGAAATCACGAGGAACTATGACACGAACTTTTAAAAAATTAATAAATATACTTTTGGCGCTGTTTATGATAACGGCGCTGATTTTGATGTCGGGCTGTAATAATCAGCAACAAGAAGCAGAGGAAGAAGAAATGCTTCCTGTAGTAAATGAAATTACACTTACAACCTACAATGACTTTGCTCTAAACCTTCTTAAAAACACAAGGCAGGCAGATGAGAATATCATCATCTCACCCATCTTGATAGGAACTACAATGACGATGCTTAGAATGGGTGCAAACGGCAATACTGCAGAACAGATAGATGAGCTTATGGGTATGACTATAACGGACTATGACCTTGTCGCATCTCAGTGCGCACAGATAGTTTCAAGGCTTGACACCATGGCCGGAATCAGATATGAGACTGGAATGGGGCTTTATCTTGACGAAGGTCCGGCAATAAGAGAAGAGTATGCTGTTATGGCAGAGGAAAACTTCGGGCTGGATATCGAATTTTTAAACTTTTCGGGTAAAAAAACTGTTGTGGATATAAATGACTGGGCAGACATTGAAACAACAGGGCTTGTGGAGACTATAATCACGCAAAACGAGATAAATGATGAAATGCTGGCTCTTCTTATTAACGTTAATGGTTTGGATTGTGAGTGGGAAGTGTCATTTGACCCGACAAACACCAGACCCCTTCCTTTTGCGATGTATGACGGAAGAAACGTTGCGGTTCCAATGATGCGCGGCAGACTTTCGATGAACTATTACGAGGATGAGAATGTTACTGCGGCGTTTATTCCGCTTAGCGGCAGGGAAGTTTCGCTTGCTATTATTTTACCATCAGAAGACCAAAGACTGGATGAGTTTATAGATGGACTTACGGCCGAAGATATCGAGCTGTGGAGATACATTTCGGTTGAGTCGGAAAGGTATCTCAATATTCCCAAAATTGATTGGCAGCAGAAATTGAGGTTTAAAAGTACACTTTCAAACATGGGAGCGGGCAGCATATTCGAAGAAGAAACTGCTGATTTTACCGACTTGGGAAGCGAATTTTATCTAACTGATATGTGGCAGACCACGATAATTACTGCTGTTGAAGACGGTGAGGCTGAGCCTAATGTTACAGCAATAGATTTAACTCGCGCCAAAGGGCAGGGAGAAGAATTCTTTTCCATTAACAGGCCGTTTTTATTTGCGGTTATAGAAAATGAGACAGGCGGGATACTTATGACAGGAACAATGACAAATCCGCTGGAGAAAAACACATATCTTACAGAAGAGTAAAAATATAATGTGATGCGCTAATGAAAAATGTATTTGAGAATGTAGAAAAACAAACAAAAAGTTTTGCCCTGAAATGGGAAAAAGCCTGTTATCGTGACGGGCTTTTAAAAAGCTATAGTATATCTGAAAAGAAAAAAAGACAAAAAATGATAAGTAAGACAGTCAACAGCTTTTTTGAATTAATCGGCAAAATAGACAACATTGAAGACAAGAAAGCATGGGAAAAAGAACTCAAAGAATATATAACGGCAAGGGCTGAAATTCTTCTTGAAATAAAAGACGAGAATTTGAGGCATCAGATGCTGGATGGCATGATGGAGTCTACAGATAAGTTTATTGAAAGTGCAAATGAATTTGACTCGGAAGTTAAGCCGACAGACATCACTCAGGCTATTCGCAATGTGTGGATTATGAACCTTATTCAGCTTTACGCCGGCAAAAAGGTGGAGTTTGTGCCCAGCATTTTCGCCTATAGCATGCTTTATCCATATACGGATAATTTTTTGGATGATCCAAAGGTTTCCGATGATAAAAAGCGGGAGTTTAACAAAAGGCTGACCCAAAGGCTTGAAGGCGTGAAACTATCTCCTAAGAGTGCGCATGAAGAAAAGGTTTATAGCCTGATTGAGATAATTGAAAAACAATATCCCAGAGAGAATTTCGGGCATGTGTTTGACAGCATTTTAAGCATTCAAAAGGCGCAGATTAAAAGTCTTACCCAACAGGATGGAGGCAATACGAAAAAGGAAAGTGTTCTTGTGACGATCAGCGTTGAAAAGGGCGGAACTTCAGTACTTGCGGATGCGTATCTTGTTTGCGGCGATTTGGATGAAAGTTTGTTTGAATTTGCATTTGGTTTTGGATTTATTCTGCAGCTTATCGATGACATGCAGGATGCAGCAGATGATAAAAAGAATGATCACATGACTATATTTTCATGTGATGCAAACAAAAAGAAGCTGGATGAAAAGGTTTATAAGCTGATAGCGCTTATAAATGAAGGAATTGATTTTAATAAATCGGCAAATCTATCTTATTCAAATGATATCAGAAATCTTATAGTGGACAACTGCGTTTTGATGCTGTTTGAAGCTGTTTCTAAAAACAGGCAGTTTTTTTCAAAGAAATTCATGCGCTTTGCAAGAAGATACTCCGCATTGAGTTTATCATTTTTTAAGCGCACAAACAGAAAGATAAAAAGAAAAATGAAGCCCTTGATGGAAAAAGGCATACTTTAGAGAAAAACAGTGTATAACTTTAATCGCTAGTTAAAGTTATATATAATATGATGGATTTTATGAAACCTATTAGTCGAAGCAAATTAAGGATAGCATTGGGCAAGATAATATATACCATTTTAAGATATTTAAAATGGTTTTTTGATGAGAATCATTATGTAAAAAGAAATGGTAGCGAGATTATTCTCGAAAACGAAATATTTACTCACAGCACTCCACTTATAAGAGAATTGAGCGGTCTTTCAAAATCGCTTCAGTATAATAAAATTGAGAACTTATCGATAAGCATCAAAAAACTAGATGGCATACATTTAAAACCTGGGGAGACCTTTTCGTTTTGGAAATTGGTGGGAAGACCAACAAAGAAAAAGGGATACAAAAAGGGCTTAGTCTTAAAATCAGGGGGATTAAGTGAAGGTATTGGAGGCGGTCTTTGTCAGCTTACAAATTTGATTTACTGGATGACGCTTCACACTCCGCTTGATGTTATCGAAAGATTTAGGCACAGCTATGATGTTTTTCCGGACTCTAACCGCACGCAGCCTTTTGGATCGGGAGCAACTTGTGTATATAATTACCGAGATTTAGTGATCCAAAACAATACAAACCAAACGTTTCAATTAAAACTCAGTATTGATAACAAAAGCCTTATAGGAGCATGGAGGGCAGATGAGAAAACGGCTCTTTATTATGAGATTTACGAAAAAAAGCATTGGATGAGACGGGAGTTTTGGGGCGGATATATCAGGCATAACATTATATCAAGAAAAGTTTATGATATTGATGGAAATCAACTTTTGGATGAAGACGTAGCGGAGAACCATGCACTAATGATGTATCAGCCATTTATTAGTGAAAGCGCTTGTAATGAAGATGAAAAAATTGAATATCAGGCTAATTGTTAACGAAAATCAAACATTGGAAAAAAACATTGACGATTAGGCAATATGTGTTATAATATTCGTTGCGCAGTTTATGCACGAGCTTTTGTGTTGCATAGGCTCGGGATAAACCATTGTTAGAAAGGAATGCTAAGATGAAACAACAAATACATCCGGATTATAAAAAGTGTGTTGTGAAATGCGCATGCGGCGAAACATTTGAAACAGCTTCTTTAACTGAAGAGCTGAAAGTTGAAATATGCTCAAAATGTCATCCGTTCTTCACAGGAAAACAGAAACTGGTTGACAGCGGCGGACGCGTTGATAAATTTAATAAACGTTACGCAAAATAGCAAACTTAATTTGAACTTACAAATACAGGACGAAGCGGCAGGCGCCCAATCGTTCTGTATTTTCTTTTATACAACTAATTAAATTTAAGGACATTAAATATGGATAAGGATATAGAGAAGAGACCAAATATAGGCGGACAGGCCGTGATGGAAGGTGTTGTGATGCGTTATGGCAATAATCTTGCTGTAACCGTCAGAAAAGAAGACGGCACGTTTACTATAAAAAGATATGGAACAAATAAAGATGGAGATAAAAAAGATGAAGCAAAGCCATGGTATAAGAGATGGCTGTTCTTTCGAGGCGTTGTAAATTTTATTGCAATGATGAAAATGGGCATAGGCTGTCTCAATGATTCTGTCAAAATGGCTGGATTTGAAGAAGAGGAGCCTAGCAAGTTTGAAAAATGGCTGATGAAAAAAACAGGCAAGAATGCAATGGATGTACTGACCAGTATTTCTCTAGTTCTTGGAATTGGATTTGCAGTGGGATTGTTTTTTATTCTTCCGAGTTTTATAACCTCGTTTGCAACCAAGGCGATAGAATCTCCTGTGGCTGTTAACTTTATTGAAGGCGGCGTGAGGCTTGCGATATTCTTATTATATATTACGCTCATATCACAGATGAAGGATATAAAGCGCTTTTTTGGGTATCATGGAGCCGAGCATAAAACTATAAACTCGTTTGAGGCGGGTGAGAAATTGACCGTTGAAAATGTGCAAAAGCATACAACATTTCACCCTAGATGCGGAACAAGCTTTTTGGTGCTTGTGATGATTATCGCGATTTTAGTGTTTTCACTTACAGGATGGAACGGACAGTCGGTGCTCATTCGTGTGGCTATAAGACTGGTTCTTTTGCCAGTTGTTGCAGCCCTTTCATATGAGACGCTAATGGTGCTTGCAAGATTCGATAATCCTCTTACAAGGATTCTTGTTTGGCCTGGAAAACAGCTCCAGAAGCTTACAACAAATGAGCCCAATGATGACATGGTTCGTGCGGCTATATCTTCATTTTTAGCTGTTGCCGGTGAAAAATGGTATAAGGAAGCAGCACCTGAAGGCTATGTATTCCCCGATGAATACGTAGAGGAAGATGAAGCTAAAGCAGAAGACGAGGATGAGCCCAAAGCTGAAGAAGAGCCTGTGGATGTTCCAGATGAGGAGCCTGTTGAAGAATGACGGTGCGTCAAGCGATAGCTCAAATAGCCGATTTGGGATACTTTTCAGCGGCAAAGTGGGCGGTATCACATATTTTAGGGACGGATACGAGTCAGCTTTTTTTGTCTATGGATAAAGAACTTTCAGCTGAAGAAAGTACAAAGTATGATAAATTGCTAAGCCGTCTTAAAAATGGCGAGCCGATGCAGTATGTGATGGGCAAGTGGCAGTTTATAGACCTTGATATAATAACAGACAAAAGAGCATTAATTCCGCGGCCAGAAACAGAGCTTTTGGCAATGAAAGCAGCTGAATATGCAAAAGAGTTCGATAAGCCTAAAGTGTATGATTTGGGATGCGGCACTGGTTGCATTGGTCTTTATGTGAAAAAAGAAACGCCTGGGGCAGAAGTTACGCTTTGTGATATTTCCGATGAGGCATTAAGCCTTGCAAAAGAAAACAGCGTGGCATTGGGCTTGGATTGTCGGTTTAAAAAGTTTGACATGTTAAAGGATGACATAGATTCACGTGACATGATTTTGAGTAATCCACCGTATATATTGACGGAAGATATCGCGGAGCTTGAGGTGAATGTAAAAGACTACGAGCCGTTGTTGGCTTTGGACGGTGGAAAAGATGGACTGGATTTTTACAGAGCACTTGCAAGGATTTCAAACACTGCGCTGAGCCAATACGGTGTTGGAATATTTGAGATTGGCATAGGACAGAGAGAAGATGTTTGCGAGATTTTCGCCAAATATTTTGAAAAGATTGAAGTTTTAAAAGACTTTAGCAATATAGACAGAATTATTATTGTAAAAAGAGGATAGTATGTTTGAAGAAAAGTTGATGGATATAAAAAAACGGTATGAGGAGCTTAATATGATGCTTTCTCAACCTGATGCTGCAAACGACCAAGCGAGTTACACTAAGCTTTTAAAGCAGCATGCGGATATGACAGAAGTGGCAGGAGCGATTGACAAATATTTTGAGACTGCCGATGAGATAAAAGAATATGAAGAAATAATTGAAGCTGGCGACGAAGACCTTTTGGAGATTGCAAAAGATGAGATCCAAGGAGCAAAAGAAAAACTTGATGCTCTTAACGAAGAAATACGCGTAATGCTTATTCCCAAAGATCCAAATGATGATAAAAACGTCGTTATGGAAATACGCGCCGGAACAGGTGGAGATGAAGCGGCATTATTTGCCATGAACCTTCTAAAAATGTATACAAACTATGCGTCCAGCAAGAAGTGGAAAGTGGACTTAACTGATATATCCGAAACAGACATCGGTGGATGCAAAGAAGCGACAATGCTTATTTCCGGAAAAGGCGTTTACTCAAGGCTTAAGTTTGAGTCAGGTGGGCACCGCGTGCAAAGAATTCCTGAGACGGAGTCGGGCGGCCGCATACACACATCTGCTGCGACAGTTGCTGTGATGCCGGAAGCTGAAGAAGTGGATATTGAAATCAATCAGAGTGATTTGCGCATTGATACTTACAGAGCATCAGGGGCAGGTGGGCAGCATGTTAACAAAACTGAATCTGCCGTACGTATAATTCATGAGCCCACAGGCATTATGGTTACCTGTCAGGATGAAAAATCACAGATGAAAAACCGCGAGAAGGCTATGCGTGTGCTTAAAACAAGGATAAGCGCGGAGCTTACCGAAAGGCACAACAAAGAGCGCGCAGAGGAGCGTAAAGGCTTAGTGGGCAGCGGAGATAGATCTGCCCGCATAAGGACATATAACTTCCCTCAAGGCCGTGTGAGCGACCACAGGATCAATCTGACGCTATATAAGCTGGATTCTTTTATGCAAGGCGATATGGATGAGATAATAGAGGCTTTGCTTGTAGCTGACAGACAAGAAAAGATGAAATGAATAGATAAGTTTTTGTTTTATATATTTGAATAAAATAAAAGCGCATTGCATTTGCAGTGCGCTTTTGATTTGCATATTTATGCCCAGAACATCTCTCCGGCTTCTTCAAAAATCATGGTTTCTTTTAGGAATGAAATTGCTTTTTGCAATCCTTCTTGTGGCGACATCAGGCTGTCCTCGTGTTCTATTGATATTACGCCGTCATAGCCCACCATCCGTAGCGTAGAGAATATGTCTTTCCAAACATCATATGAATGACCATAGCCCACAGTGCGGAAAATCCAAGAGCGGTCAACATCATCTCCATAATGCTTTAAGTCAAGAACTCCAGTACGATTTGTGTTTATTTCATTAATTTTAGTGTCTTTTGCATGGAAGAAATAGATGGCATCTTTTAGATATCTTATAGCTGCAACGGGATCTACACCTTGCCAGAAAAGATGCGAGGGATCAAAGTTTGCGCCTATTATAGGGCCTACTGCATTTCGGAGCTTTATAAGGCTTTCAGGTGAATATACGCAAAAGCCAGGGTGCATTTCAAGAGCTACCTTTTCAACGCCATGTTCTTTGCAAAACTTAACTTCTTCACTCCAGTATGGAACTAGTACATCATCCCACTGATAGTTGAGTACTTTTGTGTATTCTTCAGGCCAAGGGCATGTAACCCAGTTTGGCATTTTATCATCCGGTGAACCGCCGGGGCATCCTGAGAAAGTTACCACGCGGTCAACACCCAGCTTTTCTGCAAGAAGAATGGTCTTTTTGAAATCGTCGACATATCGTTCTGCTTCATCTTTCACTGGATGCACGGGGTTTCCGTGGCAGGAAAGAGCACCGATTTGGATGCCTGAATCGTCAATTGTATTTTTAAACTCGTCAAATGCATTACTGTCATTAAGCAATATATCGGGATTGCAGTGCGTCTTTCCCGGATAGCCGCCTGTCCCTAACTCGATTGCCTGTACGCCGGATTTTTTTAAATATGCCAGAGTTTCTTTTAAGTCCATGTTATATAAAGGGACTGATAATACTCCAAGTTTCATAGAAGCCTCCTAGTTTTTTATAAAATAATGTTATCATAAAAATGGAAGCTGCAATACAAAATAATTATTATGTAATTTAGAAATACACACATGGATGAGAATGAATAGTAATTCATCAGAGGTTATAAATATTGAAGAAGTCATCGTTTTATGGTTTAATAGTATAGCGAGAAAACAAGGCTTAACTTGGTTAAACCTTAAAATATAAATCTGTTTTTTGGAGGATAAAATGATTAAACTTTTTGATAAACCCGTTTATACAGTTGACGGAAAACCTATGTTTGATGAGAGCATGCTTTCTTCTTTTTCAAAGCAAGAAATTGAAAATGCTGATAAGAACACGATAGCATACGGTATTTTGGATGCGCACAATGTGTCCGACTCCGGTGACTATTTCAATGTGAAATTTGACTCTATAGCATCCCATGACATCACATATGTAGGAATTATACAAACAGCACTTGCAAGCGGTCTTAAAGAATTTCCACTGCCATATGTTTTAACTTGCTGCCACAACTCGCTTTGTGCGGTTGGCGGAACAATTAACGAGGATGACCATGTGTTTGGTCTTTCTGCTGCAAAGAAATTCGGCGGCGTATTTGTGCCTCCGCATATTGCAGTCATACACTCTTACATGCGTGAAATGATGGCAGGCTGTGGAAAAATGATACTTGGAAGTGATTCGCACACAAGATATGGCGCACTTGGCTGCATGGGTGTTGGTGAAGGTGGCCCTGAGCTTGTGAAGCAACTGCTATGCAGAACTTGGGATGTTGCAAAACCAAATGTAGTAGGAGTTGAGCTTACAGGAACACCGAAACCCGGTATAGGTCCTCAGGATGTGGCACTTGTTTTAATTGGTGAAACATTTAAAAACGGTTTTGTTAAAAATGCTGTACTTGAATTTATAGGTGATGGCATCGATGGACTTTCGGTGGACTTTAGAAATGGCATCGACGTTATGACGACTGAAACAACATGCCTTTCATCAATATGGAAAACTGATGAGAAGGTAAAAGAATATCTTACGATTCATGGCCGTGCTGGTGAATACAAAAAACTAGAAACCAAAGGCGTTGCAAAATATGACAAGTTTATAACGATAGATTTATCCAAGGTGGAGCCGATGATAGCATTCCCATTCCACCCGAGCAACGTATTTAAAATTGCTGATGTTATGAAAGCCCCTGAAGAATATGCAAAAATGGTGCTGGATGATGCGCACAATAAATTTGAATCAAATCATGTGGATCTTGACATGGCCAGCATGGTAAAAGACGGCTCTTTGATGTTTGGACAGGGAATCGTTGCAGGCTGCAGCGGCGGCACATATGAAAACATTGAAGATGTGGCTGCTATGGTTAAAGGAAAGAATACAAGCGAAGGCGAGTTTGCGCTTTCGGTATATCCCGGCAGTCAGCCGATAAACTATGCTGCGATAAAATCCGGCGCAATATCGACACTTATGGAAAGTGGGGCTGTTATAAAAACTGCGTTCTGCGGCCCGTGCTTTGGCGCTGGCGATGTTCCACAAAATGGTGTGCTTTCAGCTCGCCATGTAACACGAAACTTCCCCAACCGCGAAGGCAGTAAACCAAACGATGGACAGCTTTCAGGCGTGTGCTTGATGGATGCCCGTTCTATTGCGGCGACTGCGATAAACGGCGGAAGGCTTTCACGAGGCGATGAGTATTATGTGCCTGCAAGCGGCGTGAAATATGAATTTAACCAAAGCCTTTATGAAAAACGTGTGGATTATAATATAGGTAAACCTCAACCTGATCATAGTCTTAAAATCGGTCCTAATATTAAACCTTGGCCGAAAATGGCTTCTATGCCCGAAAACCTGATGCTTGTTGCATCCAGTGTGATATTTGATGACGTTACAACAACGGATGAACTCATACCTTCAGGTGAAACTTCATCTTATCGTTCAAATCCAATCCGTTTGGCAGAGTTTGCACTCGGCAGAAAAGATCCTGAGTTTGTGCCTACGGCAAAAGAAATTGTGGAAATTGATAAGCAGGTTAGAAACGGCAATGCCTCGGGAAAAGCCGCTTTGGATAAAGCATTAGCAGACTTTGGATTGGACATCAATCAAACGATTATCGCGCCTTTTGTATATGCTAACAAGCCCGGAGATGGTTCTGCGCGTGAGCAGGCGGCGTCCGTACAGAAAGTATTGGGCGTGTGGGCAAATGTAGCCACGGACTATGCTACAAAGCGCTATAGAAGCAACTGCGTAAACTGGGGCATGATTCCGTTTGTGGCGGACAAAGGTGTCTTTGATGACCTTAAGCGCTATGATGTCTTGTGTGTTCCGGGAATTCGTCAGGCTATGTTGGACAAAAAAGAAGAAATAACAGCCTATGTTGTATCCGATAGTGGCAAAAAAGAGGTGACACTAAAGATGCCGGCTATGAGCGATGATGAACGACAGATTTTGCTCGAAGGTTGTTTGATAAATTATTACAAAGCAAATAACTAAACTATAAAAGCATTGACTTTAAGATGCTGATACCGGTTTTGGTTTTAAAAATGTTTTTTAAAGCGGCAAGGATAGCTCCTTCGCCGCTTTTTTCTTCATCCAAATTGACAATAAAATCGGCTTCCACCAAAGCTTGATAGTCCAATCCGTCAATATTTTTATATGTGTGATGATGTGCAATAAGATAAAGCACACGCTCGAGAATATTATTGGAAATGTTGAGATCTTTTAATAGCTCTTTGGCGATGGAAGGGCCTTCTATTTCCTGATATTTTCCTGCAGATGAATTATATTTTTCTTCGCACACATGTATACCGATATCGTGCATTACAGCAGCGAGAAGAGCAGATTCGATTTCATCCGCATCTTTAGTTTCTGCTTCAATTATAGTCTTTGTTAAAGAATAGACTTTAAGAGCGTGATTTATCCTGCGTGAATCCTTTTTGTTGTAGGATATCATGCTATAGATAGCTTGTCCTACATTGTCAGTCATCCACACGACTCCTTCCGCCTATGTGCTCTGCTAAAAATCTTTCGCAAGCCTCATAAAATGTTTCAAGCTGAGAGTAGCTTGAAAAACCGTGACCGGCATCGGGAAAGAGAATATATTCTACATCAATTCCTGCATCTCTCATGGCTGTGACTAACTGCTCAGACTCCTGCTGTGTAACGCGGACATCATTTCCACCATGTACCACCATGAGCGGTATTGATATATCGGTTGCTTTGTAATAAGGTGACCGCTCTCTCATAAGCTCTGAGTCTGTTGCTGGGTCGCCTATTGAACGGAAAAGGTTTTGAGAGTAGGAGCTCCACTGTGGAGGTTGGCTGCTGACAAAGGTCAATAGCGAGCTGGGTCCGAAAAGGTCAATAGCGCATGCGAATTTTTCGGGAGTAAACGCCGCACCTACAAGTGCTTCATATCCACCGTAAGACGCACCGTATATTGCCACGCGATCGGGGTCTGCATATCCTTGCTTTATTGCCCAGTCAAGTCCGTCCAGCACATCCTCGTGCATTTTTCTGCCCCATTCCATGTCTCCTGCCAGCATGAAATCTTTGCCGTAGCCTGTGGAACCTCTAAAGTTTACCTGAAGAACCATATAGCCGCGATTTGCTAGGAACTGGACATCGCGGTCAAATCCCCATGTGTCTCGGGACCATGGTCCGCCATGCACCAAAACTACAAGCGGCAAATCTTTACGTTCAAGGTTTAGCGGGAAAGTGGCATAGCCATAGATAGTAAGTCCGTCGGATGTTTCATAGGAAATTGGCTCTTGTGGTGCAAAGTCATATTCGCCCATTGCGGGGTTTGATGTGAAAAGATAATCTGCTTTCATGTCCTCTTGGCTATATACATAATAATCATCGGATTTTGTATCGTACGAGTAGGATACTATCCAGTATTCATCATTTTTGCTGGAAGTTAAAAGCTGTATCTCGCCATCAGAGACTGATTTCAATACATCAAGATGCTTGCCAAAATCTTCATCTAAGGATTCCCATTCAAGACGCTCGCGAAGATAGGCAACTCCCATAACTTCACCTGAGTCAGGGTTTAGCCACATGCCTGAAGGGTCATATATTCCTTGAGAATCCTGACTTATTATGGTTTTTTCGCCTGTTTCGATGTTATAGTTTACGACTGATATAAGATTGCTTATGCTGGAATCCAACATAAGAATGTTTTCTGATGCATCATCTATGCCTATAATGCCGGATGAGTCTGCATCTTCATATTCCCATGTGATGATATTTGTCCATTCGCTTTCAACAAAATCATTGTTATCGTTATCCAAGTCATTTCTCAGCCAAATTTTATAACTTGCGTCCTCGTGAGAAGTTTGCACCATCACAAGGCGACCTTGAGAGTCAAATTCCCAACCCTCAATATTTCCGGGATTGCTCATAATAAGCTTGAATGTTTTCTTTTTAATATTAAATCTGTATACATGAAAATTTTTCACGTTTTCTGTAAAGTCGAAAACGCCTATGAAGCATTCGTCATCGTTGCTTTGGTCAAAGCCTAGGAAAATGCAGTCAAAATCTCCTGCAGGCATAATTTCTTCAGCTTCCTGCTCTTTTATGTCGGCAAGATACAAACCATAGTTTTCATCACCACTGTCATCGATTAATATAATCACTTTGTTGTTATCTGGGGTGGTGTAAAAATACGGTATGCCACGAACATTTGGCCACGGAACATACTGAATCTTTCCGGTATTTCTGTCCAAAACTTCTATGTTGTCTGCATACTGAGTTATATGACGATAGAATATTTTTGTACCGTCCTTTGATATTCTGGGTGTCCCATACTCCGGCGACTGCATGAGGTCTTCAATCTCAATATAATCAGGAAGAGTTTTTTCTGCATATTCTTGCCACTCAGAAATGGAGAGGGTTTCATCTGTCGCACTTGCTGTGGGCTCTGTGGTAATCTTTCCTGAAGTCGACTCATTTTCATTAATGCATGAAGTAAAGGAAAGAATGACTATCAATATAATTGTGATATATGTAAGTATTTTTCTTGTTTTCATAGAATACCTGCTTTTTGTTTTTATGCTATTATATCACAACAAAACAATTGTTTTGTGAAATATTGGTTAAATGTGGGTGCAAAAAAGCCGCTTATAGGAAGCGGCTTTTGAAAATCATTTACTTTTTAAGTTCATCACGCAGCATCTTCATTGCCGAGTCCGGCTTTGCTTTGCCACGAGTTTTTTTCATTATTTGCCCCATGAGAAATCCTGCGACCTGTTCTTTTCCGTCTTTGAACTGCGCTACAGGGCCGGGGTTTTCTTCTATGACTTCTTGGATTACTTTAAGGATCGCGCCCTCGTCGCTAACTTGTTTGAGCCCTTTTTCTTCGATAATTACGGAAGGTTTTTTGCCTGATTCAAACATTTCTTCAAGAACAACTGTTTTAGCGGTTGATATGTTTATCTCGCCTTTTTCCACTGCGGAAATTAGTTGCGCTAAATATTCAGGCGCAAACGTTATCTTGTCAAAGTCCATCTCACGCTCTTTTAATATGCGCATCATATCAACCATGATGTAGTTTGACACTTGCTTAATATTTTCAGTGTGAGCTATAGCCTCTTCAAAGAATGTTGATATAGCAGGGTCAGTGGTTAAAATGCCTGCATCATATTCAGGAAGCCCATATTCTTTTGTGTAGCGCTCGCGTTTAACCCTTGGAAGCTCAGGAAGCTTCGCGGCTATCTCGTTTTTCCATTCGTTTGTTATGTGAATAGGTATAAGGTCAGGATCGGGGAAATATCTGTAGTCGTTTGCCTCTTCTTTTGTGCGCATGGAGTAGGATTTTCCCTTGTTGTCATCCCACCTTCTTGTTTCCTGGACGATACGTCCGCCGTCTTCTAATACATTATACTGACGCTTGGCTTCAGCTTGAGCGGCGCGAACTATGGCTCGGAATGAGTTGAGGTTTTTGGTTTCAGTGCGTGTTCCAAGCTCGGAAGTTCCTGCTTTTTTAAGCGAAAGGTTTACATCCGCACGCAGAGAGCCTTCCTGCATCTTCACATCCGAAATACCTGCAAACTTAAAGATAGAACCCAGAGTTTCAACAAAAGCGCCTGCTTCTTCCGCGCATGTGATATCAGGATAAGTTACAACTTCAATAAGCGGAACTCCGCAGCGGTTAAAGTCCAAAAGCGTGCTTTGCCCCCAAGAGTCATGGAGTGATTTGCCCGCATCTTCTTCCAAATGAATGCGCTCTATGCGCACCCTGCTGTGTTGGATTTCGCCATTTTTGTCAGTGTAGTCAAACTCAACTGCGCCTTCAAGGCAGAAGGGTTTGTAAAGCTGAGAAATCTGATATGCCTTGGGCGAATCAGGATAGAAATAGTTTTTTCTGTCCATTACGGATATTTCAGATATCGAACATCCCGTGGCAAGCCCTGCCATAACACATTTTTCAACAGCCTGTTCGTTTAGCACGGGAAGTGCTCCCGGCATCGCAAGGCAAACAGGGCATGTGTTGTGGTTTGCATCAGAGCCAAATTCGTTTTTGCAGCGGCAAAATACCTTTGTTTCTGTGTTTAGCTCGCAGTGTACCTCAAGGCCAATTGTTACATCATATCCTTTAATCATATTAAAACCCCTCGGGAGTAAGTTCGTGATAGTTGGTTTGCTTTTGGAAGGCATTAACGGCGGACAGCAGGCTTGCTTCTCCGTCCGTAGGGCCTATAAGCTGTAGTCCAAGCGGTAGATTTTCTGAACTCATTCCGCCCGGGAATGATATCGCCGGAAGCCCCGCAATGTTGATTGATACTGTACAGATATCTGTTAGATACATGCTTACGGCATCACTTTTTTCGCCAAACTTAAATGCAGGCGAAGGAGTAACCGGAGACAATATCAAATCTGCTTTTTTAAATGTATCGTCAAAACCTTGTTTAACCAAAGAGCGTGTTTTAAGTGCCTTTGAGTAGTATTCGTCATAATAGCCCGAGCACAATGCATATGTTCCCAGCATAATTCTGCGCTTTACTTCTTTGCCAAAGCCCTCTGAGCGAGTTTTGGTGTAAAGCTCCTCTAGGCTTTCGGCGTCCACCGTGCGATATCCATAGCGTATTCCATCAAACCTTGAAAGGTTGCTGGATGCCTCGGCAGAGGAGAGTATGTAATAGGCAGGCAGTGCATAGTCCAGAGCGGGAATTGAGACTTCAACAACCTCGCAGCCCATTTTTTTATATTCTTCGGCGGCTGACAGCACAGCTTCTTTCATTTCATCTGAAATGCCTTCGCCCATATATTCTTTTGGGATACCGATTGTAGGCTGCTTAAAATCTTCGATTTTGTCATATGTCGTCTGATATCCGCTTTTTATCGAAGTGGAATCGTTGCCGTCTGCACAAGAGATTGTGTCAAGCAGTGCGGCGCACCCTTTTGCGTCCTTTGCAAACGGACCAATTTGATCGAGGGATGACGCAAATGCAATTAAGCCATAGCGTGACACTCTGCCATAGGTAGGCTTAAGTCCTGTCACTCCGCAAAAAGCCGCAGGCTGGCGTATTGAGCCGCCTGTGTCTGAACCTAGTGCAAGAGGCGCCATTAGAGAGGCAACACTTGCTGCGCTTCCTCCTGATGAGCCGCCTGGAACGCAATCGGCATTCCAAGGATTCTTTGTAGGCTTAAAAGCTGAGTGCTCAGTGGATGAGCCCATTGCGAATTCATCCATATTGAGTTTGCCCAGCGGAACAAGCAGATTTTCCTGAAGCTTTTTTACAACTGTCGCGTCATAAGGCGGCACGAAATTATACAGCATTTTTGAAGCACAAGTGGTTTTTGTGCCTTTTGTGCAGATGTTATCTTTTATTGCAACTGGCACACCCGCAAGAAGAGGCAGCTCTTTGCCTTCACGCTTTAGTTTTTCTATCTCGCTTTGCACGGCGTTGGCGGCTGTGAGAACCTCGTCTTCATCAAAATGAAGGTAGGCATCCACATTTTCTTCCACCTTTTTTATCTGTGTGATATAGGCATTTGCCGCATCAACTGCCGTTATTTCTCCTGCTGCTATCTTTTCTGCTATTTCAGGAGCTGAAAGTTTTAATATATCCATCATTCCACCACCTTAGGTACGACGAAGTAATCATCAACACTTTCAGGGGCATTTTGAAGAAGCTCTTCAAGATTTTTGCCGCCATGGGGAACATCTTCACCAAAAATATTTTCGCTTCCCTGTACGTGGGATAGCGGCTCCAGCTCATGAGTGTCAAGCTGGGAAAGCGTGTTTGCGAAATTAACCAGATTGTCCATTTCGCCTCTCATTTCTTCCAGTTCCTCATCGCTGAAATACAGCTTCGCCAATTCCGCGATGTATTTTGCTTCATCTTTTGTAACTGACATTTTTGCTCCTTAAATTATTGTTCGTCAGGTAGGTCAAACTTCACGTGGATTTCTCTAAGCTGCTGTTGCGACACTTCGCCTGGGGCTCCCATCATTACGTCCTGTGCTTTGGAGTTCATGGGGAAGGCAACCACTTCTCGAAGATTTGGCTCGCCGGCAATCAGCATCACCATGCGGTCGATTCCGGGCGCTATGCCAGCATGTGGCGGTGCGCCATATTGGAATGCATTGTACAGTGCCGGGAATTTGCTTTCAACCACTTGTTTGTCGTATCCTGCAATCTCAAACGCTTTAAGCATTACTTCTGTCTTATGGTTTCTTACAGCTCCCGATGAAAGCTCTACACCGTTGCAGACGATGTCATACTGATAGGCGAGAATATCCAGAGGATTTTTGTTAAGCAGTGCATCCATTCCGCCCTGTGGCATTGAAAATGGGTTATGAGAGAAGTCAACCTTCTTATCTTCCTCGTTGTATTCAAACATAGGAAAGTCCACAATCCAACAAAACTCATATGAGTCGTCGCCTATAAGATCAAGCCGTTCGGCAAGCTCTGTGCGCACAAGTCCTGCAAGGCGCTCGGCTTCCTTTTTCTTGTCTGCGACAAAGAAAAGTGCATATCCTGCGCCAGCTCCTGTTATATTCATTATCTCATCTTTAGCGCTATCGTCAATAAACTTTGCAATAGGGCCTTGGAATTCATTGTCCTCATTCACTTTAAGCCATGCAAGGCCTTTTGCGCCGTTTTCTGTTGCAAAATCCACCATGCGGTCAAACCATCTTCTGGCCTGCGATGCACAGTCGGGCACGGCGATTATCCTGACTGTGGAGTTTTTGAATGCTTTGAAGTCGAGGTTATCAAAAACGTGTGTTATATCTTTTATCTCAAGCGGATTGCGCAAGTCAGGCTTATCCGTTCCGTATTTTAGCATAGCTTCTTCATATGGAATCCTTGTGAAGGGATATGATGAAACTTTTTTGTCAGTAAATGCGGCAAACACATCGTATGTTACTTTCTCTATCACTTCAAAAACGTCTTCTTGTGTAGCGAATGCCATTTCCATGTCAAGCTGATAGAATTCACCAGGTGCACGGTCTGCCCTTGCATCTTCATCACGGAAGCATGGTGCTATCTGGAAATAACGGTCAAACCCGCTTGTCATATATAGCTGCTTAAACTGCTGCGGTGCCTGAGGAAGCGCATAGCATTTTCCCGGGTTTACGCGGCTGGGAACAAGATAGTCTCTTGCGCCTTCTGGGGACGAAACTGTGAGTATAGGAGTCTGCATTTCCAAAAAGCCTGCATCAATCATTTTCTCGCGGACAAGTTGGATAACTTTAGAACGGAGTATGATGTTGTCATGCAGGTGCTTGCGTCGAAGGTCAAGATAGCGATATTTAAGCCTTAAATCTTCGCGCACATGTTCATCGGATGACACTTCAAAAGGAAGCATTGCTTTGGATTCACCTAAGACCTCAACAGTTTTTGCGACAACCTCTATCTCACCTGTGTTAAGAGCGGAGTTTACCATGTCCTCAGGACGAGCTTCTACAACGCCTGTTACGCAGATGGTTGATTCTTTATGTATATGCTCAAGCTTTTCTTTAAGCTCAGTGCTTTCTATCTCGCTTACAACCTGTGTTATGCCATAATGGTCGCGCAAATCCACAAAAAGCACGCCGCCGTGATCGCGGGTGTGATGAATCCATCCTGAAAGTTTAACTTCCTGACCGACATGTTCTTTTGTCAACTGATTGCAGTTATGACTTCTGTATCTATGCATTGAAATACTCCTTCTTTATGCTCTATTAAAAATAATTTTTCGTTAAAAACAAATAAAACCCCCATCCAACAAAAGGACGGAAGTTCCGTGGTACCACCTTTATTTAAGCGCTTACTAACGCTCCTCTTTTTTTAACACTGTGAATAAAAGCCACAGCGTGCAAATCTACTCGTTTCCTTTCAAAATGCCGGCTACAAAACGTTTATCATCTGAAGGTTAAATGCGGAAGCTTCCAGCCTTGGCTTCCTTCTCTATCATCCACAAACAGCGATGCTCAAATGAGCTTTTTGTCAATGCCTTTGGTATTTGATTTAGATGGATTATATATCATATTTAGATTTTAGTCAAATGGATTTATCTAACCATGAAATTCTCATAAAAAAATTAAGACATTTGTTTTCTGGAATGATTTTATGAGTTAGCATTCTTTTTATGCGCTCCGACTTTCTTGTCAATCCAAACGTTGACAAAAAGCCCTGCAAGCACAAACATTCCTCCGAAAAAGTTGGGCAAAGAAAATGTATGGGACAGAATGTAGTCTACAATCAATGCCGTGAACACCTGGCCTGCAAACAAAATTAATGTCATATAAAATGATGATATCTTAGAGACGCTGATGTTGAGTAAAGTTATAATGAGAACGCCTGCAAACCCACCCAGATAGATAAATGGATTGGAAGAGATAGAAACAGCTTTAAGAGGGGCTACGCCTCCTCCTATTGCAAACATTAATAAGACGGCAAATACAAAGGCTACAGCGTAGCAAACAAGAGTGCTGAACAAAGCGCTTGTTTTTTCTGCAAGTCCTGCGCAAATAGTGCGGGACAAGACGACTGTAAATCCTGTAAGAAGAGATAAAATAATAGGCACTGCCGCGCTTAGCTCATAAAAGGATATCATAATGACTATACCAACAAGAACGATTATTATGCCAGATAGCTTGCTTGGGTGAAATTTGCTTTTGGGCATGTTGAAAAATCCATATTGGTCAAATATCAAAGATGTGATGCTTTGCCCAAGAAGGCATAGGGCAAGTATCGCCGAAACGCTTATTTTTCCGAAGCTTAAGTTGTTAAACAATACCGTTAATATAGTAATTAAACCCCCAGCGTAATAATAAAGCGGCAATTTTTTGGGCAGGCGAAAGGATACTTTTTTTATTGCTGCGATTATCAAGGCAAACACGAAGCCCAAAAAGTGGATGATTGCAACAGATGGATACACGCCGTAGTTTTCAGACAGCTGGCCGTTCATCATAACCATGAACGAGACTAATATACCTGCCAATACTGTCAACAAATAATAAATAACAACACCTTCTTTCATAGGGATAGTAACACTGCAATTTGACATATGGATATGACATATGTCATATTTTTAGTGAGGTGATTGCATGGTGCGTGAAAAACTATTAAAAAAAGAGATGGATGTGCTGCGAGGATATGGTATTTTGCACATTAATTCAGATGATATTTACGTGCATAAGTTTACGCGAGGAGATTATCTTTTGCGGCAGGGACATGAAATCTCTTATATCTATATTGTCCTTCATGGAAAACTGAAGGTTACTTTTACAGCTCCAAATGGCAGGCAGCTTCTTTTGCGCTCCTACGACAGAGGTATAATCGGAGACATTGAAATGATGCTGGGAGACTATGAAGCCAAATCCAGCGTACAGGCTATAACAGATGTTTCAGTTATTGGGCTTCCGCGTGATTCATATGACGATATTCTAAAAAACAACATAAGTTTTATGAATAAAATTGGCACAGAGCTTGCTCAAAAATTAAACCAGAGTTCAAGGAACAATTCTATTAATATCTTAAACTCTTTGGAGTCGCGCTTATGTTCCTATATTATATTAACCAATGTAAATGGTCATTTTGCAGAAAAGAAAACAGTTGTTTCTGAGATATTGGGCACAAGCTACAGGCATCTGTTGCGAACCTTTGATAGATTGTGCGAAAAGGGAGTGCTTAAAAAAGAGGATGGGGGATATTCGGTGGCGGATGATACGCTTTTGCATGAAATCGGAGACGATTACTATTTGGGATAACTATATGTATATTTTATTTACTTAATTGTTGTTTATAGATGATGACATATAATATAGAATATATGACATGATATAATTTCAAAAAACATTATGGTGAGGTACGAAAAATGCTTGAAATAAAAAATCTTACAAAAAAGTACGACAAAATAACAGCAGTTGAAGATGCAAGCTTGCTGGCAGAGCAGGGCACAGTGTCTATTTTGCTTGGCCCAAATGGTGCGGGTAAAAGCACGATGATGAAATGTATCATTGGAGTTTTGCGCTACGAAGGGGATATTTTGATTTGTGGATATAACAACAAAACTCAACAAGCGAGATTGCGCTTGGCCTATGTTCCTGAAGTGCCTGCGTTGTATGACCTTTTAACGCCCATGGAGCACATGGAATTTATAGCAAAGGCATATGATGTACCCAATTGGGAAGAAAAAGCACAAAGCCTTTTGGACAGATTTGACCTGCTGGAGCACAATGAAAAGGTTGGAAAAGAGCTTTCAAAGGGAATGAGCCAGAAGGTCAGTATTTGTTGTGCACTTTTAATCAACTCCGATGTAATACTATTTGATGAGCCGATGATTGGGCTTGATCCTGCTGCAATTCGTGAGCTTAAAACTGTATTTTTAGAGCTTAAAAATGAAGGCAAGGCTGTATTTATCAGCACACACATAATAGACAGCGTAAAAGAATTGTGGGACAAAGCGTATATCATGCACAAAGGTAAAGTGCAAAAGACTCTGTCCACTAAAGAAGTTGAAGCTGACAGTCTTGAAACAATATTCTTTGAAGTGACAGGCCAAACGGAGGAGGAAGCTTAATATGAAAGCAATGACCTACCTTGTATGGACAAGCCTTAAAGCCAACATACGGTATATGAAAAAGAAAAAAGGACAAATTGTTCTTGTGATATTTTTTGTAGCACTGTTTGCTATGATGATATTTGCAAACAATGAAGTGAGTGAATCTGAAAGCTGGGTTCCTGTAGAATACTTGCCGACAGCCTTTGCGGCACTTGTTATTTTGATTGCAGGATTTGCGATAAATAATGGAATAAAAAAGGGCAGCTCATCATATAGGAAAGCGGATGTAATGTTTGTGTTTCCGTCGCCTATTTCACCCAAGCTTATATTGATATATGGATTCTTAAAGCAATTGGGCATAAGCATTCTGGTGGTTTTGTGGTTTGTCTTCCAATCGGTTAATGTCAGGAGTATTTTTGGACTTACAGCTCAGGGCTTTTACTTGTTTTTGATTCCGGTATTTTTTGTGGTGCTATATATGCCTGTAAGCAGCATGATGCTTTATTCTATTACCCTTCGAAAAGAAGGCTCTAAAAAAGTGATGGAGCGCGTTCTCTTGTTTTTGGGGATAGCTCTTGCGGCTGCATATGTTTGGATTACAATACAAACGGGAGATCCGATTGAAGCTGCCAAAATGGTTATAGGCGGCAAGTGGTTTGAATATGTACCTGTTTTAGGCTGGCTTACGGTACTGCTTAAAGCCACCAAATTTGGATTTACAACATGGACATGGACGGCGATGGGACTGCTTGTTGCAGGGCTTGCGTTCATCCTTTGGAGGCTTTTATCTTCCGAGATTCCATTCTATGAGGAAGTTTTAAAGCAGACTGAAGAACGCGAAAGACTTATAGAACAAAAACGCAGTGGCAGATCAAATATAAATATGGGACCCAAGAAAGCCAGAAAGGCTTCTATAGAATATAAAAAATCCGGCTCTAAAGCTATCTTTTACAGACAGCTGCTGGAGTTTAAAAAAGCAGGGTTTTTGTTTGTGGACAAAACAACACTTATTATGATGGTGATTGGTGTTGTCGGTGGCTTCATTATAAAAAATAATGAGTGGAGGATATCGGTTGCTTTATATGCTGCAATATATTTAAACTTTCTGTTTTCTTTTAGTGGCAAATGGATAAAGGAACTTTCAACACCGTTTATATACCTTATACCCGGAAGTTCTCTTGGAAAGCTGTGGTATGCAACGGCTGCAAACCATATAAAGCATTTTGTAGACGGGGTGGCTGTTTTTATTCCCCTTATGATAATAACGGGTGAGGATCCTATTTTATGCATTGGAATGATATTTGCATATGTTTCAATTGCGGCCTTGTTTATATATGCGGATGTTTTAAGCCGAAGGATATTTGGTGCGATGTATAAAAGCCTGATGGCGAACTTGATAAAAATATTGGTTATTATGCTATTAACTGTGCCTGCGATTGTAGTGTTTGCAATTATGACTTACACGGATATGTATCCAGTGGTTTGGGCGGCGCCTGTTATTGTTGTGCTTTATTGCTCATTAATAAGTTTTTTAAGCATGCTTTTGAGCAAAAAGATATTTTCGAATTCTGAACTGGCATAAACACCTAATAATAAAACTTTATGCAGGATAAATTTATTTTCCTGCATAAATTACCATAAAATAGCCTATTCGATGCATGAAATCAAAAAAAACTTAATTTTTTTTAAAAAAGGCTTGCATTTTTTCTTTTTATGATGTAACATACAGCCTATAAATCGAAAAGAAGTGAAGCAATGACGTTTCAACAACCGTATTAAGCGGTGTTTGAAACGTCTTTTTTTTAGGAAACGGGAGGGAAACCTCTTAATCTATATCAATAAGTAAGGAGCATACAGATGGATAACTTAACAAAAATCTTCGGTTCAGATGTTTTTACAGATGAAGTAATGCGTGAGAGATTGCCAAAGGCAACATATAAGCAGCTTCAATGTTTCATGGAAACTGGAGAGCAGATGTCATATGAAGTGGCAGATGTTGTGGCAAATGCAATGAAGGACTGGGCGGTAGAAAAAGGCGCGACTCACTACACTCATTGGTTCCAGCCGATGACAGGAATTACAGCTGAAAAGCATGATTCTTTCATTAATCCTCAGGAAATCGGAAAAATCTTGCTTTCATTCTCAGGAAAAGAGTTGGTTCAGGGCGAGCCTGATGCATCATCGTTTCCAAACGGCGGACTTCGTCAGACAGCAGAGGCAAGAGGATACACTGCATGGGATTGCACATCACCTGCTTTTGTAAAAGATGACACTCTTTATATACCAACAGCATTCTGTTCATATACAGGATTTGCACTTGATAAGAAAACTCCGCTTTTGCGTTCAATGGATGCTCTTTCAAAACAGGCAATGAGAATCCTAAAGGTTTTCGGTAACACAACTGCAACAAAGGTTACTTCCTATGTTGGACCGGAACAGGAATACTTCCTTGTAGACAAAGCTCTTTATGAAAAGAGAAAAGACTTATTGTTTACAGGACGCACACTCTTTGGTGCACCGTCACCCAAGGGACAGGAAATGGACGACCAATACTTCGGTTCATTAAAGGATCGTATATCGGCTTTCATGAAAGAATTCGACGAAACTCTTTGGAAACTTGGTGTAACATCCACAACAAAGCATAACGAAGTGGCTCCGGCACAGCATGAGATGGCTCCTGTGTATTCAACTACAAACATAGCAACAGACCACAACCAATTGGTTATGGACACAGCGAAAAAGGTTGCTTTAAAGCACGGACTTGTATGCCTTATACATGAAAAACCATTTGCAGGCGTAAACGGCTCAGGTAAGCACAACAACTGGTCAATGGGAACAGATGACGGCGTAAACCTCATAGATCCCGGCGAAACACCACATGAGAATGCACAGTTTATGACATTCCTCTCAGCGGTTATAAAAGCTGTTGACGAATATGCGGATATCCTTCGTGCATCAGCTGCTAGCCCAGGAAACGATCACCGTTTAGGTGCTAATGAAGCTCCTCCTGCTATTATATCAATATTCTTGGGAGACTTGCTTTACAAAGTGATGGAATCTGTTGCAACAGGCAAAAGCTTGACAGGCACAGATAATGGCGTAATTAAGATTGGTGCATCAACACTTCCGCACCTTCCTAAGGATTCTACTGACAGGAACCGTACATCGCCATTTGCATTCACAGGCAATAAGTTTGAATTCCGCATGGTTGGCTCATCACAGTCAATATCCGGTCCAAACTTTGTTATAAATACAATCGTTGCAAAGACTTTGGAAGGCATCGCAGACAAGCTTGAAAATGCTTCTGATCTTGATAAAGCTGTACAGGAATTTGTAAAAAGCGTGTGGGAAGAGAACGGCAAAGTTATCTTCAATGGCAACAACTACTCAGATGAATGGGTGCAAGAAGCAGCAAAACGCGGTCTTCCAAACATCTCAAACACAGTTGATGCTGTACAGGTTATGACAAGTGATAAAAATGTTGAGTTGTTTGAAAGCCAAGGAGTGCTTTCGGCCGAAGAAGTACATTCACGTCAGGAAGTATTGCTTGAGCACTATGTAAACACAATTAACATAGAGGCAATGGCAACACTGGAAATAGCAAATCGCGAGATTCTTCCGGCAGGAATGAAATTTGCGGCGCAGCTTGCAAAGGGAATCAACTCAATCGCAGCTACAGGAGTTTCCGCTGACACATCAGCTCAGGCTGACTTGCTGACAGAAATGTCATCGCTTACAGCGGCTCTTAAGACAAAAATCAAAGAGCTTTCAGCAGTGCTTGACAAAGCATCTTCAATAGAAGACATAGCTGATATGGCTGCATCTTACAGAGATGATGTGTTCACTAAGATGGGCGAGCTTCGCGAAGTGGCTGACACTATGGAAGTCATCTGCGATGAAGAAATTTGGCCTCTGCCTACATACGGCGACCTTCTGTTCAAGGTTTAAACCGTAACTTAACTTAATAAAAAGAGATTTATCTCTTAGACTTTGGCAATGGCGCCGGGGACTTGCATTGTATGCTCTAATGCAACTGTTTTCGGCGCTTTGTCTTTTTATCATAATTAACTATTTAAACAGAGCATAAGGAAAATTAAATAACTTTGGCAAAGACGCCCAAGATTTGCACATGAAATGTGTTAATTGAGGGCGTTTAATTTTACTCAAAAAAGAGAGGAGATTAACATGAAAAAACTGGAGATTATAATCAAACCTGATAAGCTCGAAGACTTGAAGGATTTGATGAATGAAAAAGGTATCTACGGAATGACTGTATACATGGTAAGCGGCTGCGGACAGCAGAGAGGTCGCAAAGTAATGTATCGCGGAACAGAAATCTCAATCAACCTACTTCCTAAGGTGAAAGTTGAAATGGTTTTGGCGGACTCAGTGGCAGAAACACTTCTACCTGAAATCATGGAAACAGTTAAGACAGGACAGGTTGGAGACGGTAAGATTTTCGTTTATGAATGCAGCGAAGCATATCGCGTGCGTACAGGCGAAAGCGGAGAGGAAATCCTCTAATCAGAGGTTTCTGGACTAAGAAATCTTAAAGGAAGATTTCATACTAAAATAGGAGAAATTAAAAATGAAAAGAAAATCACTAATTGCATTTATTATCATTACAATAGTGGCTTGTTCAATACCTTTTACAGCATTTGCTGATGATTTAGGCGATTTGCAGTCTGCAATTGACGTAGTTTGGCTTCTGGTTGCTGCATTCCTCGTATTCTTCATGCAGGCTGGATTCGCAATGGTTGAAACAGGCTTAACAAGGGCGAAAAACGCAGGTAACATCATCATGAAAAACCTCATGGACTTTGCGGTCGGATCACTGATGTTCTTCTGCTTTGGTTACGGAATCATGTTTGGTCAGGACGTGGCAGGCCTCTTCGGTGGCTCAGCATTCTTCTTAAGCGGTGCTGACGCAGTACCTGTTGAAGGATTCGTTGGAAACACTCCAGCATTTGTATTGTTCCAGACAGTGTTCGCAGCAACGGCAGCTACAATCGTTTCAGGTGCTATGGCTGAAAGAACAAAATTCTCATCATACGTAATCTACTCAGCATTCATTTCGCTGATCATCTATCCGGTTGTTGGTCACTGGGCATGGGGCTCATTGGCAGGCATAAGCGATGGCGGCTGGCTTGAAGGAATTGGATTTGTTGACTTTGCTGGATCTACAGTGGTTCACTCAGTTGGTGGTTGGGCAGCTCTTGTTGGTGCAGCTCTTCTCGGACCACGTATTGGTAAATACTCAAAAGAAGGCAAACCACACGCTATCCCCGGTCACTCAATAACACTCGCTGCTCTTGGTGTATTCATCCTTTGGTTCGGCTGGTTCGGATTTAACCCCGGCTCAGAAGCTGCAGCTGACGGTGCTATTGGACACATCGCAATGACAACTAACCTCTCTGCTGCTGCAGGTGCTGTTCTTACAATGTTTGTAACATGGATTAAATACGGCAAACCTGACGTATCAATGACATTAAACGGTGCTTTGGCTGGACTTGTTGCAATAACTGCAGGCTGTGCTAACGTATCAATGCCTGGTGCTATCGCAATCGGCGCAATGGCTGGTATCCTCGTAGTATTCGCAGTTGAATTCATCGAACGCGTACTCAAAATCGACGATCCAGTTGGTGCTGTTTCAGTCCATGGTATATGTGGTGCATTCGGAACACTCATGGTTGGTATATTTGCAACAGATGGCGGACTCTTATACGGCGGTGGATTCTCACTGCTCGGTATACAGGCTATAGGCGTATTTTCTGTAATGGCTTGGACACTTGCAACTGCATTCATATTGTTCTTCACAATCAAAAAGACAACTGGTCTTCGTGTTGACGAGAACGAAGAAATTCAGGGCTTGGACTTCCATGAGCATGGCTCAGAAGCTTACGCTGACTTCACAATGAGACAGTAGTTTAAAAATTAAAATATAAATTTCTAATCATCCTTCTCCGCCCCTTTATGGGGCGGTTTTTTTATTTGAAATACTGGACCAAATTGCAATTACAAGCCTTTTAAGTACCAGAGCTGTCACTTCGTTATCCAGCAAATTATGATTTTTAAAACTTTTGCTTGACTATTACGTAACGTAATAGTTTATACTTGCGTCATGGAGGTAGGGCAAATGACTATAAAGGAAGTATCTAAATTATCCGGAGTCACAGTGAGGGCACTTCAGTACTATGACAAAATAGGGCTGCTTGTACCGGCTAAGGTAAAAGAAAACGGATATCGTGTGTATGATGGGCGAAGTCTTGAAATGCTGCAGCAGATTTTATTTTTCAAGGAACTTGGATTTGAGCTTTCAAAGATATCCAAGATTATGAAAGATGAAAGTTTCGACAGGACCGAAGCTCTGAAAAAACACAAAAAGATACTTGAACTAAAGGCGAGACGTCTTGGAGACATGATTTTGCTTACCGAAAAAATGATAAAAGGAGAAAACGATATGAGCTTTAAAGAGTTTGATAAAAGCGAAATAGAAAATCATATGAAAAAATATGAAGAAGAAGCGCGCAAAAGGTGGGGTGAAACGGATGCTTATAAACAAAGCACAAAAAAGACTTCAAAGTACAACGATAAAGATTGGAAGAGAATAAATGTACAGGCTGAAGATATTTTCAGTGAATTTATAAAGCTTATGGAAAATGGCAGCGCAAAAAACGAAAGAGACGCGGTGGTCATAAGATGGCGGGATTTTATAACTGACAGTTATTATGATTGTACCGATGAAATAATGCTTGGGCTTGCCGAAATGTACGTCAGAGACCCGCGATTTAAAAAGAATCTTGATAAGAAGAAAGATGGACTGGCAAAATATATGAGTGAGGCTATTAAGGATTGTTTTAGCTGACAAAGATACGTTTTGTAACTTTTGGCCTTGGGTGTTATAATTTTTTAATTGACACTAATACCTGAGGCTATTATTATGCAAAGATTAACTGAAATTAAAAATGAGCTGGAAGTCTACTTGGATTCACTTGAAAGTGGCGAAAGAACACCTGCTACAGACCACATTTACGGAGTGTCGCATCTATGCGCGTTAATTGCAATAAGACGAGGGGCTGACGTTGAGATTGCAACAGCTTGCGGATTGCTTCATGATATCTGGACAGTAAAAACGGGGGACTCATCCAACCATGCACACCACGGTGCAAAGTTTGCAAAAGGCATTTTGGAAGATACCCGATTGTTTGACAAGCGAGAAATAGACAAAATTATCACCGCAATAAGAAATCATACAAACAAAGGCGATGAGCATGATATATATTCGGAGATTTTAAAGGATGCAGATGTTGTGCATCGATATCTTGTAAACTCAAACGAGAAGTTTTCAAAATCTAAAGGGCAGAGAATTAAAAACACGCTTCGCGAACTTGGGCTAAATGTGAAGGTAAAAAAGAAGTAGGAGAATTCTGATGCAGGATAATACAAAACAGATTCGCTCTGTAACATGGCTGAGCGTTGCGATAAATGTAGTTCTTACCGCATTGAAATTATTGTTTGGAATAGTTGCAAACTCACAGGCACTTTTAGCTGATGGCGTTCATTCTTTGAGCGATTTCGTGACAGACGGCGCTATACTTGTGGGCTCTGTTTTCTGGAGTAAAAAGCCTGACGAACACCACCCTTACGGACACGGCAGGATAGAGACCATGGTAACCATAGGAATTGCTGTTGTTTTGTGCGCTGCCGCTGTGGGAATAGGCGTCGAGGCGGTAAAAACTATTTCAACACCACCTGAGGCTATGCCCGGTGTCATGATTTTAGTGGTTGCGGTTTTTTCGGTTATTATAAAAGAATTCTTATATAGGATAACAAAAAAGCGTGGGGAAAAGCTAAAATCTTCAGCGCTAGTTGCCAATGCATGGCACCATAGGACGGATGCTATAAGTTCCATTCCGGTATTTGTGGCGGCGTTTGTGATAAGGATATTTCCGCAGTATTATTTTTTGGACAATGTGGCGGCAATTATTGTTTCTATTTTCCTAATTAAAGCAGCATGGGATATAGTAAAACCTTCTTTAGACGAGATAATGGAGGCACAGATCCATGAGGATATCGTTGAAACCCTTGTAGAGATAGAAAAGAAATATCCAGAAGTTCATGAATTTCACAAGGTGAGAATAAGGAGCGTGGGTGGTGCGCACTATGCGGAGCTTCACATGCTGACAGATGGAGATATCACAGTTAAAAAAGCGCATGATTTAACAGATGCAATTAAAGAGGATTTGCTTGACGCACACGATGATTTAAACGATGTAACAATACATGTGGAACCAAAATAAAAAGCCGGAAGGCTTTTTGTTTTAGCAAGAAACGCTTTGCGTTTCGCAGCCCGAGAGTTTTCGATAGAAAACTCGGAGCGCGACAGCAGTTGCTTTGCGAAGCAAAAAACTGTGATAGCGAGGGAAGTTGATTAAATGCGCGCTACAAGCCGGAAGGCTTTTTGCTTTGGTAAGAAACGCTTTGAATTTCGCAGCCCGAGAGTTTTTCAACAGAAAAATTTTTGCTATCTTTTGCAAAAGCCCTGTGTTTTTATTTTATCCTAAAACTTATCTCATAGCTTGCCTTGGAATTTTTAAATTCAGGAAGCTTAATTTTGGGGCTGTCTTTATAAAATTCACCTTTAATACCATCATCCAAAAGAGCAAGTTCAAGATGACACATCGCAATGCCAATATCAATCTCTTGGATTTCAAAGCCAAGTTTATTTCCAGTGTAGTTATTCAGCCTGTTTAAATAGAAATGAATAACATCATTTTTGCTATCCACCACAATAAGCCAAGGCTGTTTGTTGGAGGCTGAAGGCGCAAGGCGAACCATTTCAAGTGCGTTTAGATATTTACCAGCATTTTCTTTGTGGAGCATAGTGGAAAAGTTATTAAGGAAAAACATGGATTCAAATGGTTTGCGCTTGTCACTGTTTGAACCCTTTCTAACCATCTTTTCTCTAAATCTCAATTTTTGTTCGCCAACTCCAACAGGAGTTATTATTGGCAGGAATTCATCTTGCTGCAAGTTTAGTGCCTTTGCAAAAGACCCGCGGTTAAATGTGCCTCCTAACCAGCAAGTTCCAAGCCCAAGGCTTTGTGCGAAAAGTATTATTTTCTCCATTTGATAACCGAGGGATTCAAGAGCGTACTCGTCTCTTTTGGCAGCGGCACAGATATAAGTGCTAGCGCCTCTGATAAAGCCATATGTGCCAAGCTTTATTTTGTTTTGTGCCAAATTACCGGTTTCCAAAATCGAAAAGCGTGTTTTGACACCTAGGGGCGCATCACTTAGGCTGTTTATATAATCGTTAATTAGAACCATATTTTCTTCTGATAAGGGCTTATTTATATAAGTTCTAACTGATCTTCTTGCTTTTATAAGATTGCTGTATTTTTGCTGCATTTAATACCTCTTTTATTGCTTTGTATATTTTCGTTTATTATTTATTATCTTTGTAGAGATAAAGGTTTTACAGTAGATTTTAAACTATACGATATTCTTAATTTTAATGTTAATTGACTTGCTTTACAAGGTTAATGGCACAATGAGGGATAATTACTTTTAAAGTGTGTATAATCTGTGAAGAATGTTTGTGAAAGAGTTGACAAATTGTCAAATAGTTCGT
This sequence comes from Christensenellaceae bacterium, assembly GCA_963676355.1. Taxonomy (GTDB): domain Bacteria; phylum Bacillota; class Clostridia; order Christensenellales; family UMGS416; genus JAGLOK01. Next base: position 3,208,063 of record OY781093.1, on the reverse strand, counting down.
ATACTAACAAATATAAAATAAACAATAATTTTAAGGAGCTTTACATATGTTTTTTAATAAGAATTTTGACGAGATTGATGTAACCCAATTAAACAAAATGCTGGCTGATGGCGTAAAATTGATTGATGTACGCGAAATAGACGAATATAATATGTTTCATATAAAGGGTGCAGAGAATGTGCCAATGAGAAATATTATGACAAAGCCTGACAGCTATCTTGAAAAAGAACAGAAATATTACATAGTATGCCAGTCGGGAGCAAGAAGCGCACAGGTGTGCTCAGTGCTTTCAAAACAGGGATATGATGTGACAAATATTGTTGGCGGAACAGGAACCTTTGCGTATAAACACAGTGAAAACATAGCTTAGGAGAGAAAATGGACGAATTGACATGCCTATTGATGGATGCTGCAAAGCTTTTAAAAAGCGGTTTAACAAAATCATTAAAGCCTTACAATGTAACTTGTAGACAGGCTTTGGTGCTAAAAGCTGTCGAGAAGGAATGTTTGTCTGCAAAAGCAATAAGCGAAGCTTGTGCTATGGATAAAGCAACGCTTTCTGTAATTTTGGATAAGTTGATACAAAACGACTATATTTCATGCGAAAAAAACAAAGAGGATAAAAGAGAGAATGTTTATTCTGCGACTCAAGATGGAATTGACATTCTCCCTTATATTAATTCAGTTGAAAAATCATATACATTAAGTTTAAAAGAAGTGCTGCCGGATGAAGAGTATGACGGTATGATATCTTCTTTGTCACGCATTGTTGACAGATTAAAATAGTTTTTTCGCAAAAATTTTTAAAACCCGAATGCTTCACTTGCAACGGACTCACATAAAGAATAGATTAGGCATTTATTAGGCGCAGCTTTGCTCAAATTAAGAGTGCAAAGTTTGCGTCAATTTTTATAAGGCATCTTTTTTACATATACACTTTTTTAAAACCACTATCATATTTATTTCCATCTAATTATACTCGTAAGCATCAAATTAGTTTAAAACAGCGGGATGCAAATGACATTGAAATGAAGTATAATATTTAATTGGACAAATTTTAACTTAGGAGACAACTGATGAACATAGTGGTATTAGCTGGTGGACTAAGCGCTGAGCGCGATGTATCCATTTGCACAGGAGAGATGGTAGTAAATGCACTAAGAAAGAATGGTCATTGTGCTGTTCTTGTGGATTTATTCTTTGGTTACCAAGGCAGTGAAGAAGATTATAAAAAGGTTTTTGCAACAGCAAAAGGTGGCGAGGATAAAGTTGATGCTGTAAAGAAAATCGCGCCAGATATTGAGGCTCTTAAGGCTACAAGAGATGATGGCTCAAGAATTGGCGACAATGTTTTTGATATATGCAAGGCTGCTGACATAGTTTTTATGGCGCTTCACGGTGAAGATGGTGAAAATGGAAAAGTTCAGGCAGCATTTGACCTTATGGGGATAAAATATACAGGCTCGGGATATCTCGGAAGCGCACTTGCCATGGACAAAGTGTTGTCAAAAAGGATATTCATGAATAATTCTATACTTACACCTGAGTTTGAAATAATAAATGAGGAAAATTTTGAGGATAAAATAAAAGCCATCACTTTTCCTTGTGTTGTAAAACCTTCATCGGGGGGATCAAGCATTGGTGTGTCCATTGTAAACTCAAAAGATGAAGTATTAGGAGCAATGGAAAAGGCATCCGTTTATGATGATGATATTTTGATTGAGGGCTATATAAAGGGGCGAGAGTTTTCAGTAGGTGTGCTGGGAGATATTGCACTTCCTATCATTGAGATTATACCCAAACAGGGTTTTTATGACTACGAAAATAAATATCAGGCTGGCGCTACAACGGAGATAACTCCTGCAGAACTTGATGATGCGACAACAAAACAGATGCAAAATCTTGCAGTTAAAGCACACAAAGCACTGGGGCTTGATGTATATTCCAGAACAGACTTTTTGCTAGATAAATGGGGAGATATACATTGTCTTGAATCAAACACACTGCCTGGGATGACTCCCACAAGCCTGCTTCCGCAAGAAGCTGAAGTAGTTGGGATTGGATATCAACAATTGTGTGAAAAAATAATAGAGCTATCTCTTTGTAGATTTAATTAGGAGTTTAGATGGAAAAGATGACGATAAAAGAGATTGCAAAGGCTTGTGGTGGCAAATTCTTTGGTGAAGTTGGCTTATATGAATCAAGCGTTACAAAGATTGAGACAGATAGCAGGAAATTATCTCAAGGAAGCTTTTTTATACCTATAGTTGGGGAAAACTTTGATGGGCATGATTTTATTGACAAAGCTTTTGAAAAAGGCGCGATTTGCACATTATCTCAGAATGATGTTGAAAACAAGCCTTATATAAAAGTGGAAAGTACATTTCAGGCACTTAAGGATATTGCTGAGTATTACAGAGGATTGTTTGATGTTAAAGTTATAGCTATCACAGGAAGCGTGGGAAAGACTACTGCAAAGGAAATGATAGCTTCTGTATTATCACAAAAATTTAATGTGCTTAAATCCGAGAAAAACTATAACAATGAAATAGGCGTTCCGCTCACTCTTTTTAATCTAAATCCCGATCACGAAGTAGCTGTAATTGAGATGGGAATGAACCATTTTGGGGAGTTGAGCAGGCTCAGTAAAACAGTAAGACCAGATATCTGCTTAATAACAAATGTTGATTACACACACATTGAATATTTGGGTAGCCGCGAGGGTATATTTAAGGCTAAGTGTGAGATATTCGACTATGCAAAAGAAGGATTTATGGCATATTTGAATGGCGATGACGATATGCTAAGCACTCTAAAAGATGAAAGCTTTAAAAAACGCTTTTTTGGATTTGAAGATAAGAATGATATAATCGCAAAAAATATTATACCTAAGGGATATGAGGGCACGAAATTTACTTGCGAATATAATGAGGAAGTTCTTGATGCTCACATTTTAAAACCGGGTAGACATTTGATATATTCTGCATTGGCATCAATTGCTATAGGATTGGATCTGGGTGTTGAAAAAGAACTTATTCTAAAAGGAATAGAAAGCTTTAGTCCTGTCGGCAACAGAATGGAAGTAATAAAAACCGACAAAATCACTATACTAAATGACGTGTATAACGCTATTGCAAAATCTGTGAAGGCTGCTATAGATATTTTGGTTTTTGCAGATGGACGAAAAGTGTGCGTTTTGGGTGATATGGGTGAATTGGGCAGTTATGCTCCTGAATTGCACAAGGAAGTTGGTGAATATGCTGCACAAAGCGGCATTGATTTACTTCTATGTGCTGGAGAGCTTTCACAGAACACAGCAGAAGCTGCTCGAAAATGCAAAGTTGAAACATATTGGTATGATTCACAGGAAAAAATGATTGAGGATATAAAGGATAAAATTTCTTTAGGAGATACTGTTTTGGTGAAAGCGTCAAGAGGTCAGCATTTTGAAAAAACAGTTGAGGAACTTAAGAAGTTATAATAGAAATTAGAAAAATGCATATAAGAAAGGCAAAACTATGGAAAAAGAAAGATTGTTGCAGAAATTAAAGGACTTACAGACAAAACTATTTGCCTATAGACACTCTATGATGCTTTTGAATTGGGATGGCTCGACATTTGCACCTCAAAAGTCATCTGAAGGGCGCTCGATTGCAGCGTCAATAATAAGCGGTGAGATTCACAAGATTATGACGGACAAAAAAACAGGGGACTTACTTAATGAACTAAAGCAAAAAGAGGACTTGGATAATGTGACAAAGGCTCAAGTGGACGAACTGCATCATGATTATAAGCAGTCAACATGCATTCCTGTTGAGGAAATGATGGAGTTTCAAAGACTTCGCTCAGAATCCGAAACAGTTTGGATTGAAGCGCGTAAAAAGAGCGATTTTGATATTTTTGCACCAAACTTAGAAAAGCTTATCGAATATTCAAAACGATTTGCAAAATATATTGAGCCGGATGAATTGCCCTACAATACTCTGTTGGATGATTATCAGCGCGGGCTTACAATGGACACATTAGATAAATTCTTTGCTGAAGTTGAAAAATCTGTTGTGCCGCTTAACGCGTATGTTGCAAACAGCTCAAAGCTTACTGAGATGAAAGCTAACAAAGAGAGAATTAACGCTAAGGGATTTGATGAAGAAGGACAAAAAAAACTTGCCAAAAGGTTGTTTGCATTGCAGGGGCTTCCAGACGAAAGATGCAAGATAGCAACTAGCGAGCATCCGTTTACATCCGGATCCAACACAAATGATATTCGTTTTACCACTTTTTATAAAGAAGATAACTTGGCTTCTTCCATTTTTTCAATGCTTCATGAGGGTGGACATGCAATGTATCAGCTTAATATCAATCCTGATTACAATTACACTGCAATTTATGACGGAGCATCAATGTCTATGCATGAGTCACAATCTCGTATTTATGAAAACAACATAGGAAGATCCAAAGATTTCTCGAAATATGTTTATAAAGAGGCGAAGGAAGTTTTCCCTACACAGTTTAAAGATATTTCAGAAGATGATTTTTATAGATATATAAATTACTCATCTCCATCATTTATAAGGGTTGAAGCTGATGAATTGACTTATAGCCTTCATATTATGATTCGCTATCAGATAGAACGGATGATTTTTAATGGCGATGTGGCTATTGCAGATTTGCCTGAAATCTGGAATCAAAAATACACTGACTTTTTGGGAATCACACCTCCAAATAATGCACAGGGTGTTTTGCAGGATATTCATTGGTCATATGGCCTATTTGGATATTTCCCGACCTATGCTTTAGGAACAGCATATTCTGCACAATTTGAACATACAATGAAAAAAGCAATTGATTACGATGGAGCATTAAAGAGTGGAGATTTGTCTGATATTACAGATTGGCTCAAAGAAAATGTTCATAAATACGGAAAATTGTTAAATGATGACACAATATTAAAAAAAGCGACAGGCGAGGAGTTTAATCCGAAGTATTATGCAAATTACTTGAAATCAAAATATAAATCACTTTATTGATTTAGAGGTGTAAAATGCTTTGGATAGATAACTTGAAAATTAATAAGGAGTAATGATGTCAAACACAAAAATGCATGACACAGAAACCGTACTTGAACAGTATAAAGATGGAAATAATCTAAACACACGTGTTTCTTTATATGACAAATATAAGGTAGGTGGGAACAGCAATAAGTGGATGACGGATAGGTATGACTTCTTTGATGGATGTGAAGTAGCAGAGTTTGGTACAGGCACAGGTAAAGATTGGGCTAGGATTATTGAAGACATCGCAAGCTGCTGCCATTTGGTGTTGTCGGACTTTTCGTCAGGAATGGTCGAAGGATTAAAAGAAAAATACAAGCACTTGGATAATGTTGAAGTGATGCAAATTGACATTCAAGATATACCGTTTAAAGATGAAAGCAAAGACTTTGCAATTGCAAATGCTATGCTATACCATGTGCCGGATATTGATAAAGCTGTAAATGAAGTGCATAGGATACTAAAGCCCGGAGGTAAGTTTTATGCTGCGACTATGGGTACAAAGAGTATGTTCACTTTTTTTAAAGGCACTTTGCATGAAGCAGTGCCGAGTGTATCTATGGCTGAAAATATAAGGTTTACGCTTGAAAACGGCAAAGAATATCTGAATAAATATTTTTCTGATGTAGATATTGTTTATAACAAAGGCAGGCTAGAGATAGATGATGCAAATGATATAATTGATTTTGCGCTTTCTACCGCTTCTATAACAGGCATAGAGGAAATTAACAGGCCCAAATTATTTGATTACTATGAGAAGATGAAAGATGAAGAAGGCAAGATAGTTATCGAAATTGAATATGGTATGTTTGTTGCGAGGAAATGAAGTGCCCGATAAATTTGAAAAAGTTACAATATGTCTTGATATGGCAGGGTGTCCGAATATGTGCAGGCACTGCTGGCTAGGGCATTCGAAGAATATGATGCTTGAACAGGAAGATTTGATTTTTGTATCTGAAAAGTTCAGAAAACTATCAGAGGAACTTACTGTATACAGTTGGTTTAGAGAGCCTGATTATAGAGATGATTATAAGGAGCTGTGGGGGCTTGAAAATAAACTGAGCTTTATTGCTAAGCCCGAAAGATTTGAACTTTTAAGCGTATGGAGGCTTAATAGAGACAGGGATTATTTAAGCTGGCTAAAAACACTTGACGTTATATGCTATCAGCTTACTTTTTTTGGGATGGAAGAGAAAACTGACTACTATACAGGAAGAAAAGGTGCGTTTAAAGAGCTGCTATGTGCAACAGAAATGTTACTGAATAATGGATTTATTCCGCGTTGGCAGGCGTTTATCTATCATGACAATGTACGAGAGATGAGCGACATTTTGGATTTATTAAAAGAGATGAAACTGAAAAAAAGGTGTGAAGATTTGGGCGGTAAGTTTAACTTTTTTGTCCATCAGGGCTCTTGCGAAGGCGAAGGGCGAGTGCTTTATAACAACTGGCTAACTGAGGATGATATAGAGCTTATTCCACAGGAGTTAATAGAAACCAGCATGGTGCATATGGACTGCTGCTCATTGGATGAATTATTTGGAAAACCCGAAAAGGAACTAATAATTGAATTTTTAGATGAAAATTCTGTTATTGATTTGTCTGAAAGATTACCGGTGCTATATATAAACAATAACTTTGATGTGTATCCTAACTTTTCAGAAAGGTCACTTTGGTTTAAGCTTGGCAATTTGAAAACCGATTCAGCCAAAGAAATTTTACAGAGATATAAACACAACTATTCCTTTGCGCAAAGAGCTTCGTGTGAAGTGCCTGTCAGTGAGATGGCGGAGCTTATCGGAGATAAAAATAGCAATCGTCTTTTTATGAAAACTGATTATAGATGGTATCTCCTAAACAATTTCTGCAAGAAATATTTTGTCTATTAATTTATAGTTTAAAACTTGCTTACCCACTTTATGATATAATATATTACTGCGGCAATTTATTAAGTGAGGGCAAAATATGAAAAGCAAAAAAACGAAATACGATGTTGCGATAATAGGCGGTGGCATTGGCGGTCTAATGAGTGCATACAGATTGATAGAGAAAAATCCTAGCTTAGATGTTGTCCTTTTTGAAAAAGGAAAATCATTGGATTTAAGGTCATGCCCGATGATACAAAAGCACTTGCCTAATTGCATACACTGCAAAACTTGTTCCATAATGGAGGGAATGGCAGGCGCAGGCGCTTTTTCGGATGGCAAATATATCATTTCAACCGAGTACGGCGGATGGTTGCCAGACTTTTTGCCAGAAGACATGGTGCTTAATTATATTGAGCAGGCGGACTCTATACTTGTGGGATTTGGCGCAACGGAAGAGAGATATATTCCTGATAATGAATTGAAGCGAGAGTGCCTAAAGTATGACCTTCATATGCAGCAAGCACAGCTTAAGCATCTTGGAACTGACAGTAATTTTGAAACTATGCTCAAACTCATATCTTATCTGAGTGATAAAATTGAGATTGTGACCGGAACAAAAGTTTTGGATGTTGATAAAAATAAACATACTGTTGAGATAAACGAAGGCACAGTTACCGCTGACAGTATAATATTTGCTGTTGGACGTGTCGGCAGCCGTGAATTTGCGAAATGGTGCACAAAAAATGATATTGAGATGTCAAATAACCAAGTTGACATCGGAGTGCGCGTTGAGCTTCCTTCAATTGTTTGGGAACATTTCAGCAAGAAAATATATGAGCCTAAGATATGGTATCGTTCAAAGCAATATGGCGATGTGACGCGCATGTTTTGCTTTAATGAGCGAGGGAATGTAGTTATTGAAAATACAGACGGAGTTCTGACTGTAAACGGTCACTCATACCGAGATATTGAAAGAAAAACACAAAATTCAAACTTTGCGCTTTTGTCTACAATAAGATTTACACAGCCGTTTAAAAATCCGATTGAATACGCACGATATGTGGCGTCACTTGCAAATCTTATAAGCGGTGGCGGTATATTGGTGCAAAGGCTTGGTGATTTGGAGATAGGCAGGCGTACTCAGGAAAAGCGCTTAAAGCAGTCAACCACCATTCCAACACTGGATGTTGTTCCGGGAGATTTGAGCTTGTGCATGCCTAAGCGACAATTGGATAATATTATAGAGACATTGCATGCATTGGACAAAGTTGCCCCAGGAACTGCTAATTTTGATACATTGCTTTATGGTGTTGAATGTAAATACTACAGTGCTCGCCCTGCGGCCAATGATTTTGAACTTGAAGGATGCAAAAATATATATGCGATTGGTGATGGTGCTGGGTTTACTCGCTCCCTATCACACGCTGCAGCACACGGACTTTATATTGCGGACAAAATATCAGGTAAATGACTTTGGGTGAGCCATTAAAAGAACAAGAAAGTGCTGTACTTAGTGCATTTGTACTCAAAATTATTGCAGCAGCAGCGATGCTGACAGACCATGTGGCTGTGGCTTTCTTTAATAGCAACTATGCAATGAGAGCAACGGGCAGGATAGCCTTTCCTATCTTTGCTTACTTTATTGCCGAAGGTTATTTTAGAACCAGAAGTGTTAAAAAATATGCTATACGCCTTTTTATATTTTCGCTTATAGCTCAAGCTCCTTATGTTTTGGCATTTGGCTCAGAGATATATAAGCCAAATGTAATATTCACACTGTTTTTGGGGCTTATTGCCGTGTATGTTTATGATCACGGGGATAATGCTTTTAAAATTATTGTGCCGCTTGGTATAGCTTTGCTGGCAGAACTTATCGGAAGCGATCATGGAGCTTTTGGGGTGTTTATGGTGATTATCTTTGCGAGCACCAAAGATAACAAGAAAAAGCTTCTGTGGGCATCGGTGCTTGTTATTGTTATGCAGGCAACGATATTGTTGCAATATGGCAGTATAAATATGCGATATCTCATGTTCCTTTTTTATCTGTTGCCAATGGGTTTATTGTACCTATATAACGGGAAAAAAGGTGCAGCTGGATCGTTTGCGAAATGGTTCTTTTATGCTTTTTATCCCCTTCATTTATTTTTGATTTGGCTATTAAAATTTTTCATTAAATAGTCTTGCGATTCAGTTTACACAGAAATTACAAAAGATAGATACTATGCTTATAGTGTTGTTTTACTATTGCTTCATACAAACTATGGAGGAAATTATGAAAAAAACAACACTTAAGATTATAATTGCTTTGCTTTTATCAGTAGTGCTATTTTCTTTTGCTGCATGTAATGATGCAAGTAAGGCGGACGAAACAAGTGCGCCGGCAAAAGCGACTAAGGCTCCTGCTGACGGATTGTCAGGCGAAATTACAGTTTCAGGCTCAACGTCGGTTGAAAAAGTTGGAGTAGCACTTGGTGATGAGTTTATGGCTTTATACCCAGCTGTGGATTACACATATGAAGGCATTGGTTCATCAGGCGGTGTCAAGAATGCAAATGATGCAACAACAATGCTGGGAACGGCATCTCGAAACATCAAAGATTCTGAAAAAGAATATGGCATGACAGAAAAGGTTCTGGCATATGACGGTATTGCGGTAATCGTAAATCCTGCAAATGGTGTAGACGAACTTACAGTTGAACAGGTTCAGAAGATTTACCTTGGTGAGATTACAAACTGGTCGGAAGTCGGCGGCGAAGATGCTGAGATTGCTGTTGTCTCCCGCGAAGACGGCTCAGGCACACGCGGTGCATTTGAAGAGATTGTTGGCTTTGAAGATTCATTGGTTGAAAGTGCACTAATAAAGGATGGCAATGGAAACGTTCAAGCCACAGTTGTTGAAACACCTCTTGCAATCGGCTATGTATCATTTACATACCTTGACGAAACCGTTAAAGGTGTGCTGATTGAAGGTGCTGAACCCACTGTTGAAAATGTTCTTAACGAATCATATAAAATATCAAGACCATTTAATATCGTATATCACGAAGCAAACCTTTCAGATGCAGCCAAAGCATTCCTTGAGTGGATTGACTCAGATGAAGCAAAAGAGATTATCGCTGAAAAAGGCGCGATTCCTATTCCCGGCGAAGTGGTGGCTTCTGAAGACACAATGGAAGAAATCGCAGGCGAAATTACAGTTTCAGGCTCAACATCGGTTGAAAAAGTTGGCGTAGCACTTGGTGATGAGTTCATGGCTTTATATCCAGCGGTGGACTACACATATGAAGGCATTGGTTCATCAGGCGGAGTAAAGAACGCAAATGACGCAACAACAATGCTTGGAACAGCATCTCGAAACATCAAAGATTCTGAAAAAGAATATGGTATGACAGAAAAGGTTCTGGCATATGACGGCATCGCGGTAATCGTAAATCCTGAAAACGGAGTAGACGAACTTACAGTTGAGCAGGTTCAGAAGATTTATCTCGGCGAAATCACAAACTGGTCGGAAGTAGGCGGCGAAGATGCTAAGATTGCTGTTGTATCCCGCGAAGACGGCTCAGGCACACGCGGTGCATTTGAAGAGATAGTGGATTTCGAAGATGCTTTGACAGCAGACGCTTTGATCAAAGACGGAAACGGAAACGTTCAGGCAACAGTTGCCGAGACACCGCTTGCAATTGGCTACGTATCCTTCACATTCCTAGATGAGACTGTCAAAGGAGTATTGATTGAAGGTGCTGAACCCACTGTTGAAAATGTTCTTAACGAATCATATAAAATATCAAGACCATTTAACATCGTATATCACGAAGCAAATCTTACCGATGCAGCTAAAGCATTCCTTGAATGGATAGATACAGATGAGGCGAAAGAGATAATTGCTGAAAAAGGTGCTATACCTCTGGCAGACGGCACTGCAGCAGAAGAAACAATTGAAATGCCGGAAAATGTAGAAGGCGAAATTACAGTTTCAGGCTCAACATCGGTTGAAAAAGTTGGCGTAGCACTCGGAGATGAGTTTATGGCTTTATACCCGGAGGTGGACTACACATATGAAGGCATTGGTTCATCAGGTGGTGTAAAGAACGCAAATGATGCAACAACAATGCTGGGAACAGCATCTAGAAACATCAAAGATTCTGAAAAAGAATATGGCATGACAGAAAAGGTTCTGGCATATGACGGTATTGCGGTAATCGTAAACCCTGCAAACGGTGTAGATGAACTTACGGTTGAACAGGTTCAGAAGATTTACCTTGGTGAGATTACAAACTGGTCGGAAGTCGGCGGAATCGACGCTGAAATCGCAGTTATTTCCCGCGAAGACGGCTCAGGCACACGCGGTGCATTTGAAGAGATAGTGGATTTCGAAGATGCTTTGACAGCAGACGCTTTAATCAAAGACGGAAACGGAAACGTTCAGGCAACAGTTGCCGAGACACCGCTTGCAATCGGCTATGTATCATTTACATACCTTGACGAAACCGTTAAAGGTGTGCTGATTGAAGGTGCTGAACCCACTGTTGAAAATGTTCTTAACGAATCATATAAAATATCAAGACCCTTCAACATCGTATATCACGAAGCAAATCTTACAGATGCAGCTAAAGCATTCCTCATGTGGATTGACACAGACGAAGCAAAAGAGATTATCGCTGAAAAAGGCGCGATTCCTATTAGCTAAGAAGTAATTGAAATTAAGTAGTTAATGTGGGGATATGTTGGCGGAGATTCCGTCAGCATATTTCTCATATACAATAGCGAGGCAAAAATGAGAAAAAAGAAAATACATGAACCTATAATAGAACTGATATTCAGAATATCCTCCTATGTTTCAATATTGGCTGTTGCATTCATTATAATTTTCATTTTAAGCAAAGGTATTCAGCCATTTTTATGGTTTAACAAAGAAGGAACCTATTCTTTTTGGGAATTTATAAGCGGTATGGAGTGGGATCCAAGCGATGTCCCCGGCAATTCAAAGTTTGGAATACTTTATATGATAGTAGGTTCAATAATTGCAACAGGTGGGGCTATATTAATAGGTGTTCCAATAAGCTTATTTGCCGCTGCCTTTCTTTCAGAACTTGCACCTCCAAAAGTTCAAAAAGCAATGAGAAGTGGAATTATGCTGATGGCTGGAATTCCATCTGTTATATATGGAATATTCGGGCTTGGATTTATAGTGCCTCGAATAAATATAATATCGTCGCATCCGTACGGAGAATCGCTTCTGGCGGTCATTATAGTGTTGACCATGATGATACTGCCAACGATGATAGTAATCGCTGAAAACGCAATTAACAGCGTCCCAAACGAATATAGGCAGGCATCGTATGCGCTTGGAGCATCAAAGGTGTATACAACAATGCATGTACTTTTGCCAGCAGCCAGAAGAGGAATATTGGTGGGCGTGGTGCTGGGTGTTGGCCGTGCGATTGGCGAAGCGATGGCTGTTGTGCTTGTTGCGGGAAATGTTGCAGGCGGACTGCCTTCAAGTTTGTTTGACCCAATAAGACCACTTACTACAAATGTTGTTTTAGAAATGAGCTATGCTGCGGGACTGCATGAAGAAATGCTGTTTTCTACAGGCAGTGTGCTTTTGATATTTATAATATTGATAAATATATTTTTGAGCAGGCTGACAAAAAGAATGGGGAAATACTGATATGAGAAAAAGAGTGATGATACAAGATGGTATATTTAAATTTCTTATGTTTTTCTGTGTTGCGATAATAGTGGTATTTCTCGGCTTAGTGATAGGATACATAGTGGTTCAGGGGGCAGGACTTATAGACATACACTTTCTCACCGGGGATTTTGATGCGCAAACAAAATATGTGGATATAGATACTGGGGATAGTGGGCTTATGATAGATGTGGACACGGTGAAATATGACACAAAGGAATACATAAAAATATCCTCTATAGACAAGAATTCACCTTTAAGAAGAGCTGTCTCAAATGATGGTCAGCTTTTTCCGCTTAAAGCGGGAGATATATTAAGAAAAGTTGATGGAGAAAACACGGTCGGCATGAGTGTAGATAAATATGATGAGATTGCAAACTCGCTCGGCGCAAACAGCACAGTGAGATTTAAAATCACTCGTCCGGGTGAAGGGATTTTACCTCTTGCTATAAACACGCTGTATATGATTGCGTTATCGCTTTTTATAGCACTTCCGATATCCATATTTAGTGCGATATTTTTAGCTGAATATGCAAAGCAGGGAAAGGTATTGGAGCTTATAAGGTTTACAACGACTTCTTTGTCCGGAATTCCATCCATAGTTTTCGGTTTGTTTGGTATGTTGGCGTTTGTTAAAGTCATGAATCTTGGGTACTCACTTATAGCAGGAGCACTAACGCTTTCAATAGTGCTGCTTCCCACTGTTATAGGACAGACGGAAGAGGCTATAAAAAGAGTTCCTAATTCATTTAGGGAAGGATCTCTCGCTCTGGGAGCCACCAAGCTTCAGACGATATACAAAGTAATAATACCCAACTCAATATCAGGAATATTGGTTGGAGTTTTGCTGGGTGTTGGAAGGATTGTTGCAGAGTCTGCAGCACTTTTATTAACCGCAGGTACGGCTGCTGCAATGGCGGACTCGTTTTCAAGCAGTGCATCAACACTGACTGTAAAAGCCTATGCAGTTGCTAAAGAAACAGGCGATGTAAAACTTGCAAGTGCAATAGGAATTGTGGCAATAGTTTTGATTATTGTTGTAAACGCTGGGGCTAAGCTTGTTGAAAGATTTGACAAAATGAAGGATGCAATTTAGGAGAAAACATGAACAAAGAAAACAATTCAAAAACAAGAATGCAGATAAAGGATTTTAATTTTTACTATGATGATTTTCAAGCATTGAAAAACATTAATTATGATATAATCGAAAAAGAAGTCTTGGCTTTTATAGGTCCTTCAGGCTGTGGAAAATCTACTATGCTTCGCTCATTAAACAGAATAAATGATTTGATTAAAGGCGCACGGGTGGAAGGGCTTGTAACACTTGACGGAGATGACATTTATACAAAAGATTATGATGTTATAGAACTTAGGCGAAAGGTTGGGATGGTTTTTCAGAAACCGAATCCATTCCCCATGAGCATATATGACAATATTGCATATGGCCCAAGGCTCAACGGAATTCGCAAAAAAGCAGTGCTGGATGAAATAGTGGAGCGTTCATTGAGGAATGCTGCGCTTTGGGATGAAGTTAAAGACAAGCTTTATGACAACGGACTTTCAATATCGGGCGGACAACAGCAAAGGCTGTGTATAGCACGCGTTTTGGCTGTGGAACCTGAGGTGATACTGATGGATGAACCTACGAGTGCGTTGGACCCTATTGCTACATTAAAAATCGAAGACCTAATGCATGAGCTGAAAGAAAACTATACGATAGTTATCGTAACACACAATATGCAACAGGCAGCTCGGATTTCTGATAAGACAGCATTTTTCCTGCTTGGGGAAATTATTGAATTTGGGTCTACAACAAAGCTGTTTGAAAATCCCACAGATAAGAAAACAGAAGATTACATTACTGGCCGTTTCGGTTGATAAAATAAAAATTCTGAATATTAAATTTATAAATAGCAAGGAGTAAATGAATATGGTTACAAGAATACCCTTTGAAGAAGAGCTCGCATTACTGCATGACGAGATAATAATAATGCTCTCAATGACAGAAAAAGCTTTTGACAATGCCATGGAAGCACTCAAAACGCAGAATTTGGAGCTTGCAAAAGAAGTTATAGCGGGCGATGATGATATAGACAATCAAGAGCGCGCTATTGAAAAGCTTTGTCTTGAAATAATGGTGAGACAAAATCCGGTAGCAGGAGATTTACGACGCATAACAAGCATATTTAAACTGATTACTGATTTGGAGCGCATCGCCGACCATGCAGAGGACATTTGCGAGATAGTGGTGAGAATATATAATCAAAGGCTCATTAAGCCACTTGTTGATTTACCGATTATGGCAGATATGGCGCGTTCAATGGTTTCGCGCGCGATAAAGGCGTTTATGCAGCAGGACATTAAGATGGCAAAAGAAGTGGGCAAGGATGATGCGCAAGTTGATGAAATGTATCATAAGATATACAATGAGCTGATAGAGATGATGAAAGCGAACCCTGCTGTAGTGGAGCAGGCCGTTGCTCTTGTTTCAATCGCAAAATATTTTGAAAGAATTGCAGATCATGCGACTAATGTTGCTGAATGGGTGATATTCAATGTCACAGGCAAGCACAAGCACATTCAAAACTAATAAACGTAGGTAGTGTTATGGATAAGAAAAAAGTATATGTAGTTGAAGATGATAAACACATAAGCGAGCTGATGGTTTATAAAATTGGAAGCGCAGGATTTGACGTTAAAGCTTATAGTGATGGCGAGAGCGGACTTAAGGCTATCCTTGAAGATAAGCCGGATGTTGTGCTTTTAGATTTGATGCTGCCCGGTATTGATGGATATGAGATATGCAGACAGGTTCGTGCGAATAAGGAAACTGAGGACTTAATAATAATCATGCTTACTGCGCGCGGAGAAGAGGGAGACAAAGTTCTGGGGCTTGAAATTGGAGCAGACGACTACATTGTGAAACCTTTTTCAGTTCGTGAAGTTGTTGCTAGAGTTCGCGCTGTACTAAGAAGGATAAACAGGATAAACAAAGTTTTAGAAGATGATATTATTACGATAGGCGCAGTTAAAATCATGCCTGATAAGCGAGAAGCTTACAAAGGCGATGAGCTGCTTGAGCTTAAGACAAAAGAATATGATCTCTTACATTATCTAATGCGAAATGCAGGGCGAGCTTTGAGCCGAAAGCAGCTCTTAGATGACATTTGGGGCTATGATTATTATGGCGAAACACGCACGGTGGACGTACATGTTAGCCAACTTAGACTTAAGATAGAAGATAACCCCGATACTCCAATATATATAAAGACACTGAGATCTGTTGGGTATAAATTTGCAGATAAAATTAATGAGGAAAAATAATGCGTAAAAAACTTTTTAACTATTTTTTTGCAGTATCCTTAATAGCTGTGATAATTACTGGGTTTATTTCCTTTATCGCAATGCGTTCATCGGTTGTGGAAGAGGCGAAGATCTCTGCTCAAGCGATGGCAAAAATGGTGATCCAAAGTATCAAAGAGAGCGATTCGTTAGAATATGATGAAGCTGTAAAAGCTTTGGGCAACTCCATATCCTACAAGGACCATACTCCTTATAGAATTACAATCATAGGTGATGATGGGAAAGTCCTTGGTGATTCCAGCGCGGACATTTTAAGCATGGATAATCATTTGGACAGACCGGAAGTGATAGAAGCCAGAAAAGTTGGAGTGGGCAGTTCAAGGCGTGATTCAGATACTTTGGATATTAATATGCTCTATGTTGCAGTGTATGATAAGGATATGGGAATAACCTCACGCATTGCTTTGCCATTGATTGAGCTTAAGAGAATTTCGTATAATTTGATTATTGGCCTTGTAATCAGCATATCGGCAGGGATGGTTATATCTGTAATCGCATCGCTTATTTTCGCTGAAAGGCTGTCACAGCCTATTAATGAGCTTGCACAGGCTTCGTATGAATTTGCCGGAGGAAATCTTAATAAAAGAGTAGAGCTTAAAACTTCCACAGAGCTTGATGATTTATCCAGTGCATTTAACACAATGGCTGAGAAACTTAAAAATTCGCTTACTGAAATCAAGCAAAAAAATACCGAGTTTAACTCCGTATTATCCAGCATGCACGACGGGCTTATAGCTGTTGGACCGGATAGAAAAATGCTTTATATGAACTCGAAGGCAAAAGCACTTTTTTGCTTTGAAGGTGACTGCCGCAAAGATGATGTGGAGCTTAGCTTTGTCGTTTATCAGGAAAGCATATTGAATGCTGTAGATGAATGTCTTGAAACAAAACATACACATTATATTGATGTTAAACTGGGAACGAAAACCTCTGCGGACTATAGAGTGAGTGTTCATCCGATGGAATATGACGATAAGACTTGGGGTGCAATTATCGTTATGAACGATATTACAAGAACACTCGAGCTTGAGCAGCTAAGAAGCGACTTTGTGGCTAATGTATCACATGAGCTTCGTACGCCGCTGACATCCATAAAAGGTTATGCGGAAACGCTTAAAGAAGATGGCGTTTATGATACTAAAACGGCAAAAAGGTTTCTGGATATAATAGAGATTGAGGCAGAGCGCCTTAATGTGCTGATAAATGATTTGATGGATCTTTCAAAAATTGAAAACAAAAGTGAAGATATCAATATTTCATCTCATAACTTAAAAAAGATATTGGATGAGACCATACAGCTTGTTTCGCTGTCTGCCAGCAAGAAAGAAGTGGAGATATTAAAGACTATACCAGATTCTTTGACTGTGTATGTTAACCGGGACAGGATGAAGCAGCTTTTGCTTAACTTGATTGATAATGGAATTAAATATAACAAAGACGGCGGAAAGCTTGAAGTTAGAGTGTCTGCGCAGAAGCAAATGCTTGAGATAATCGTGAAAGACACCGGAGAAGGAATAGACAAAAAGGATATCCCTCGCTTGTTTGAACGGTTTTATAGGGTGGATAAAAGTCGTTCGAAGGAATTGGGCGGAACGGGACTTGGATTGTCCATTGTAAAACACATTGCCGAGCTATATAACGGAAGCGTGACTGTAACAAGCGTAAAAGGTGAGGGCAGCGAGTTTATTGTTAAGATGCCCATTGTAAAGGTCTAAAATGAAAAGATATTTGGCGGAAGCAATTGGTACATTCGCTTTGGTTTTTGCAGGTTGTGGCGCTGTTGTTGTAAATGAAATTGGACTTAGCAATATAGGGCACTGGGGTATAAGTGCAGTGTTTGGGCTTGTGATAATGGTCATGATATATTCGTATGGAAATGTATCGGGAGCACACTTTAACCCTGCTGTCACAGTAAGCTTTTTTGCACTAAATAAAATTGGATTCAAAGCCGCATCTTTGTATATTGTTTTTCAGCTTATGGGCGGGGCAGTTGCTGCATTTATTTTAAGGCTGTTGTTTCCTGGCTTTATCACATTGGGGACTACAATACCAAACGGAGGTGTCACTCAAGCTTTTGTTATGGAAGCTGTACTAACATTTATATTGATGACTGTTATATTAAATGTTTCCACAGGGCATAAGGAAAAGGGAGTTATGGCGGGAATTGCTATAGGTGGAACTGTTGCACTGGCTGCAGCTATAGGTGGACCTGTGAGCGGAGCTTCGATGAACCCGGCAAGAACAATTGCTCCTGCTATTGCATCGCTAAATTTTAATCATATATGGATTTATCTTACCGCACCATTTATAGGCTCTCTTGCGGCGATTCCTCTTTTTAGTATAATTCAGAAAAAAACAGCATAAACGATGATTAATAGATAAAAAAGCCGTGGCACAAAAGCTGCGGTTTTTGTTATATTCATAAATTATTAATAATTAAGTTAAAACACTGTTATAATAGTATGTGAAAATTAATTCATTAAATTGCGGAGACAATTATGCCTACAGGAAAGATACTTATTGCAGATGATGAAATGAGAATACGCGTGCTTCTAAATGACTTCCTGACAAAGGAAGGCTATAGCGTAACAGAGGCTGAAGATGGACTGGATGCTGTTGAAAAAGCAAAAAGTGACAACTTTAATCTAATTATATTAGATGTTATGATGCCGAATATGGATGGATTTGAAGCATGCAATCTTATAAGAGGCTTTACTGATGCTCCTGTTATGATGCTTACAGCACGCTCGGAGGACATTGATGAACTTTCGGGCTTTGACATGGGTGCAGACGACTATGTGACAAAACCTTTTAATCCGATTACGCTGGTAGCCAGAATAAATGCACGCATGAAGAGATTGGGCGAAGACGGTGTGAAAAAACTAGGTGGCATTGAGCTTAACCATAATTCTCATGAGGTTATAATTTCTGGTGAAAGGGTGGAGCTCTTGCCAAAAGAGTTTTCTCTTTTAGAATATTTGATTGAAAACCATGATATTGTTCTTTCACGCGAGAAGATTTTAGATGCTGTTTGGGGCATGGATTTTCCTGGAGGAGACAGAACTGTAGACTCGCACATAAACAGGTTGCGCGCAAGACTGGGCGAGCACAGGGACATGTTAAAAACTATACGCGGGAGTGGATATAAACTTGAAAAAGAATTTTAAGCTAAAAAAATCAATAGCCGTTAGGCTTTTTATAAGGATAGTTGCAGTGCTTGCGCTTTTTATCGCGATAGCGCTTATTGCTAACACTCTTTTTCTCAAGCCTGTCTATAATGCCAAAAAGAAAAAAGATTTGCTTGAAGCAGTTGAAAAAGTGAATTTTTGGGACGGGGACTATGGTAATAATCTTGCGGAGATACTTAAAATTGAAGAACAGCTATCAGCAAGAATAATTATATTTGAGGACAACAATATTATTTATATGACAGCTGCGCGGCTTTTCCAAGGAGAGCTTCTTGGCGGCGGACGAGGCAATCAACAGGATAGAAACAATGAGGATTCAGACTTTGTGCCGGGACACGGAATAAAAGCAGTTCTGCAACAGTTTGTTCCGAGGGAAATACAATCGAGTAAAACAGACGAAATTGATGATAAAACCACTTTTACCAGACTAATCGCAGCTCGCAAATCAGAATATTACATTGTTGAAAGTGTTTTGGATGATGGTTCTAATATGATGATTGTAGCGCAGATGCAATCGCTTACTGAAACTGTCCGCATCTTCAATCTTTTCTTATTGGGGACAGCGGGAGTAAGCCTTATAATAATTATTTTTATGACATATTTTATGTCTAAAAAGTTCGTTGAGCCTATTAAAAACATGAACAGAGTGACAAAACAAATATCAGAATTGGATTTTGATTCCTCATGTGAGGTTAACACAAATGATGAACTAGAAGAACTTGCAAATAGCATAAATACTCTGTCCGGGAGCTTGGAGACTACCATTAGTGATTTAAAGGAGGAGCTTAAAAAAGCGAAAAGGTTGGACGAGCTTAGACGGAGGTTTGTGGCAACAGTGTCCCATGAGCTTAAAACACCCATAGCACTAATGCAGGGATACTCGATTGGTCTTGCAAGCGATGTGTGCCAAGACAAAGAGCGAAGAGATTACTATGCGCAGGTTATTGCTGAAGAGTCTGAAAGATTGGGACTTTTGGTGAACGAACTCATGGATTTAACTCAACTTGAGGCGGGATATATTGTGCCTAAAGAAACAGATTTTGAGGTAAATGAGTTTTTGGTGAATAATGCTGAAAAATTTAGTGCGGCGCATCCTGGGCTAGATATTGAAGTTAAAAGCGCTTTGGATGAAGTTTGGGGTTATGGGGATATAAAGCTAATAAACAGAGTGATTGGCAACTATTTATCTAACGCCGTACGCCATACTGATGATAAAAATAAAATTATAATTGATGTTAAACCAAAGGATAATTATTATGAAGTAACCGTGATGAACTATGGACAAAATATTCCCGAGGATAAAATCAATGAAATATGGAACAGCTTTTACCGCGTGGATGATGCACGAAGCAGGGCGGACGGTGGACACGGACTTGGATTAAGCATAGTCAAAAACATTCAGACGGCTCATAAGATGCCTTATGGAGTGCGCAATGTAGAAGGCGGAGTTGAGTTTTCTTTTGGAATAAAAATGGGTAAAAACCCTGAACTGATATAATTATTAGAATGTTATTAGTTACTGGTTATAAGTTTAAAAATGCTGTAAAATGAATTTGCTTTAAACAAAGCAAATTTTTTTTTAGGAATATGTTGTGAAATTTAATAATAAAACAAAAAAACAAGATGGACAAAATCGGCCAAAAAATACTGAAACAGTTAAGTCTAATAAGCTGCTGGAAGGTGGATTATATAAACTTATAATAAAACTTTCGCTTCCTATTATGTTTAGCAATTTGATACAAACCGTATATTCGTTAACTGACACATACTTTGTAAGCATGATAGGCGATGATCCTGTTGCGGCAGTCGGCTTTGTATGGCCGGTTATTTTTATGTATATGGCCTTAGGTCTGGGCATTGCACTTGGTGCGCGTGGGATTATCTCTCAAAGGCTGGGTGCAGGTGATGACGAAGGAGCGGTGCAGGCATCGGGGCAGACTATGAGCTTTATGATGATTGCATCGGTGGTACTTTCTGCTTTGGGTATAATTTTTTTACCGGGCATATTAAAGCTGATGGGAGCAACTGGAGTCATATATGAACAAGGATTAAGCTATGCCAGAATAATAATACTTGGAATGCCGATGATGTATGCGTTTTTTTCATATCAGACTATAAAGCAATCCGAAGGCGACATGGTGACACCGATGATTATTTTAGTATTTTCGGTGGTGCTAAACATTGCGCTTGATCCATTATTCATTCTTGTTTTTAATATGGGAGTGGACGGAGCGGCAATAGCAACTACAATTTCGAGGCTTGCAGCGCTTGGGCCTGTTATGTATATCATATTCAAAGATAAAAATGGCTTGGTGTCAAGGGCTTTTAAAAAGCTAAGCCTTCACAAAAAAACTGTCATAGAAATTCTAAAAGTTGGGATGCCCGCAGGTGTCGGGCGAGTCACCTCTGCAGTAGGGTTTATGGTGATGAATGGATTTATCTTAAACTACGGCAATTCGGTTATGACAGCATTTGTAATAGGAAACAAGATAACATCTCTTGTGATGATGCCGGTGATGGGAATCGGGTCTGCGGCAACTACAATAATAGGGCAGAACGTTGGAGCCGGAAACATGGATAGGACTAAAGAGGCGATTCGCAAAATTTTAATTGTCGCATTAGGATTTTCCGTTATCGGGGTTGCGATTTTAATGATTCTTAAAATGCCGATGATAGGGGTGTTTACGGACACCGAAGCTGTAATGCAATCTGCTATAAATTATACTAATATAGTAGTGATGGCATTGCCTCTTATGGCGATATTTCAGTCAATGTCAGGGTTTTTTATAGGAACAAAACACACACTAATGGCTATGTCTGGGGACTTGGTACGATTGTGGGGGATTAGGATTCCATTGATATTGCTGTTCAAATATGTTTTTAAGATGGATGAATATGCTATTTGGTGGCCGGTGCTAATATCCAATGCTTTAACGGACATGCTATATATTATTATGTATCTTAGCAAGAGGTGGCAAAAACCTATAAAAGGTTAAATAGACATTTCGATATAATATATGTTGTTTTCACAGCCGATTAAAAGAATGTTCATATTTTTAAAGTAAGGTATAAACATTGTTACTAATGGAGGTTAGTTATGAAAAGATGGCTAAAGACTGTAATTATTATAATAATTGCGGCAGTTGTGCTGGTGGGCGGAACAATCGCTTATGGGACATATAAAGCAAATAAATTAATTAATGAAAAATATGATGTAGCTCCTGTGCTTTCAAAAGCAGAGAAAAATGATGTGGCGCTTTATGTTTCTGCAAACGGGAATATAGCCGCATTAGATGATGTGAAGATATATACCACCGCATATGGTGAGGTTACGTTTCAGAACGTGGAGTCTGGCGAGAAAGTAAAAGCCGGTCAGGTGCTTGCAAAGATAGACAGCACTCAGCTTGAAGAAGATATAGATCAGCTAAAAAGCGATATATTTTACAAAGAACTCGAAATAGAAAAAAGCGTTTTTAGAGATGATGTTTATTACATAAAAGCTCCTATAGCAGGAGAAGTTAAGGATATCAAAGTCCGTGAGGATGATGCTGATACTGAAGACTATGATGAAGCAAGTGATATAGGCGAAGTGATGGATGAAAACGGATACATAGCTTTGATTTCGCCTGTCGACAAGATGTATGTGACAACAGATGAAAAAGCAGATTTTCTGACTGTTGGAACTGAAGTTAAAGTTTCTAGATATGATTATGAATATGATGGCGTTGTTGAAAAAATTGAAGATGGCACAACATACATATTGGCTGAAACCGATAATATTTCATTGGGTGGAAGGGTAAGTATTTATCTTGAAGGTTCAAATGAAAAAGTTATTGGAAAAGCTAAACTTTATGAGTGGGTGGAAGTGGATGTTCCAACAAGTGAAGGACGCATTTCTAAAATTTATGCATACAACAATAAGGAAGTTGAAAAGGGCGAGCGGCTTTTCAGAGTCACGGCAAGGTCTCAGGAAATGGTGGATATGTATGAGGAACTGGATGACCTGAAAGAAGACCTTGTGGAAAAGCAGGAAATGCTTGACAACCTTGAAATCAAAGCTCCTGTAGATGGAATAATAACTCAGATTAGTATTGATGATGGCGAAGATATCGAAGATGATATGCTGGCTTATACTTTGGCGGACACGTCATATTGGGTAGTGAATGTTGATGTTGATGAGCTTGACATAAATTTGGTTAAAGAAGGAATGAAAGCTGAAGTTACAGTTGATGCTTATGACGCTGACACATTCAACGGTACGGTTTCTTCTATTTCGTCTGTTGGCGAGTCTACAAACGGTGTTACAAGCTATCAAGTGGGCATAGAAGTTGAAAATAATGATGTGTTTAAGCTTAATATGACAGCAAATGCTGAAATTGAAGTTAGCTTTATAAAAGATGCGCTTACTGTGCCGGTTGAGGCTGTGAGATCAGAAGAAGGCAAAAATTTTGTTGTGGTATATACTAATCCAACAGATGAAGAAATTGAAAATATGAAAGCGGAATTGATAGCTATGGAAGTAAGAAAGATTAATGCTGATAAAGCAGTTACAAATCAAGAAAATGCTTCAGACTCTGTTGATGTAAAGCAATCGGATAAAGCGTCAATGGGTGACTTATATAGCAAACTTTCTATAGCGGACAGACTATATGGAAAACTTGTGGAAGTGGAAGTCGGACTTATGAATGAAACCTATGCACAGATCATCTCGGGAATAGAAGAAGGAGAAACGGTACTTTTACCTTCAGTTTTAAGTAAAATAGATGATAATCCTTTTAGCGGTATGCCCGGGATGGGAAAACGTACTAATTGAGTACTGGTGATATAATGGCAGAACTAATAAAAATTGAAAACATGTATAAAATATACGAGATGGGCAGTGAGAAGGTGCACGCGTTAGATGGTGTTAACATAACCATAAATGAGCATGAGTTTGTGGCTATAGTAGGTCCTTCAGGAAGCGGAAAATCCACACTGATGAATATGATAGGATGCTTAGACACCCCGACATCCGGGAAATATTTTTTAGATGGAAATGATATATCCAAAATGAAGGACACTCAGCTTACTATGATACGCAGACAGAAAGTTGGATTCATATTTCAGCAGTTTAACCTTCTTTCAAAATCATCTGCGCTTGAAAATGTTGAGCTTCCCGCAATGTATAATGGCGTTAGTGCAAAAGAACGCAAAAAAAAGGCTGTGGCAGCCCTTGAAAGAGTAGGATTAGGTGAGCGATTAAAACATCGACCTACAGAGCTTTCCGGTGGGCAACAACAGCGCGTTGCAATAGCGCGAGCACTGGTAAATGATCCTCCTGTGCTGCTTGCGGATGAACCTACCGGAAACTTGGACTCTCACTCGGGAGCTGAAGTTATGAAGATGATAAAAGAGCTTCATGCGCAAGGAAACACGATTATTCTCATAACTCATGACCATGATGTTGCAGAGCATGCGCCGCGCATAATTGAGATAAAGGACGGAAAGATTACATCTGACATTGACAGAGGAGGTGCGCAGCATGAGTTTATTTGAGGCTGTAATAAGCGCACTTAAAGCTATTTGGGCAAATAAAATGCGCTCAGCACTTACTATGCTTGGCATTGTAATCGGTATATTTTCTGTAGTTGCTTTGATATCTCTTGGCTCAAGCTCCACTTCCACTGTAACTGAAAGCATCGAGGGAATGGGCTCGAATTTAATAACTGTAATGGTTTATGGGAAGCGTATTGATCTTAATTTGGATGATGTGGAAGAAATGGGAACATTGGACGGTGTTGGCGCAGTATCACCATATGGAAGTGGACAGCTGACATTAAAGAATGGAACAGAGACAATGGATATTTCTGTTGAAGCCGTAAATGAAGATTATGATGAAATACGTGAATATGAGTTGATGTCTGGAAGATTTATAAATGAAAACGACGAGAAGCTAAGACTAAGGGTAGCTGTCGTTGGAATTGATGTTGCAAATGAGCTGTATGGAACAACTGATGTTGTTGGCAATGAACTTACAGCTGCAGGTGTAAGATTTACTATAATTGGCGTTCTTGAAGAGCAGGGTGACACTATACTTGGCTCCGGAGATGAGATAGCTTTAATACCATTTTCAACCGGAACACGTCTTATGAAAAATACGACTATCTCTAGTGTATATGCGAGTGCCCAGGATAGCGATTCTGTTGACCAAGCACTTAGTTCATTGGAAAAATATTTAGATTCAAAGACTCGCAACATTGGTGAAGATGAAAAAGAAGGCTATAGTATATTCTCTCAATCGTCCATACTGGATACACTATCTGTTGCAACAAAAACCTTAACACTTATGCTTGGAGGCATTGCTGGAATATCACTGCTTGTAGGTGGCATAGGAATTATGAACATCATGCTCGTTTCTGTAACGGAGCGTACACGTGAAATTGGGGTGAGAAAGGCAATAGGTGCTACGCGCTCAAACATTTTGACACAATTTTTAATTGAATCGATATTTGTTTCTGCAGTTGGTGGCATCCTTGGAGTATTGTTGGCTCAGGTGGGCATCAATATATTAAGTAAGATTATGGACATGGCGATAGTGATGAGTCCTCAGGTTGTTTTGGTCGCTGTAGCATTCTCGATTGGAGTTGGAGTGGTGTTTGGCATGTATCCTGCATGGAAAGCATCAAAGCTTAATCCGATTGAAGCGCTCAGATATGAATAAAAAGAAATGAACTAATTTGGATTATATAATAAAAGCTCTTTATTTGAAGAGCTTTTATTTTTTATTAATTACTGATTCAATGTCGTTGCACCACATTATGGAGGCATCTTCATTATCGTCATAATATTTTTTTCGCTCGCCTGCAATAAGAAACCCGAACTTTCTGTACATTGACTGGGCTGCGTGATTGCTTTTTCTGACCTCGAGAGTCATTCGCAAAATTCCAAGTTCATCATATGCATGTTGCATAAGAGCTGTTAATAGCTGTGAGCCGATTTTCGCTCTGCGGTACTCAGGATGGACTGCGATGTTTGTTATGTGTGCTTCATTTATTATAAGCCACATCCCTCCGTATCCGCAGATTTTGCCATTATACTCGGCAACCATGTATCTGGCGCAGATATTTGTTGCTATCTCGTCAAGGAATGAATTTTTTGACCATGGTGAAGTGAAACAAAGCTTTTCTATTTCATAGACCTGATTAATATCGTCTTCCTGCATGAGACGGATTGTGATTTCCTTGCTCATACAAACTTCTTCTTTGCTGAAGTATCGCGATAGTAATAGGGAAGAAGAAGTTTGGCAGGAAGTATTGTGTTATTTTCGTCAAAATATTTTTGGGCTAATATGGCTGCGCCTTTGCCTGCTGTATAGTTTGAATCTTCGTCAAGAAATTTTGCATTTAAACCAAATTCCTCGATTATAATACTGCGGTTTTTATGCGCGCCGTCGCCTATAAAAAGGACGTCTTCACTAAATGACTTTACTGTTGCAGCGATTTCTTTTACGGAGCAGGCGGTGTCTTCCATGATTTTTGAGAGATTCTTCGATGGATCATATGCAGCGGAATATGCCTGAGTGTTTCTTGCATCAATCATAGGAACAATTATTCCGCTTGTGCTTTCTGTGCCATATGCCATGGCATCCAGTGTGCTGATGCCAATGCAAGGTTTTTTAACGGTGTATGCAATGCCCTGAATGGCCGCTATGCCTATTCGAAGGCCTGTGAATGAACCGGGTCCAATTACAGCAGCGAATGCTTCTATATCTTTGGGCAGAACGCCAGTCTTGCTAAGGCATGAATCAATCATGGGCAGAAGCTTTTGTGAGTGCGTTTTGCCATCGTTTATTGCTTTATAGTATAGTATATCGCCGTCATTTGAAAGCGACACACATGCTGTATTTGTCGATGAATCAACCGTTAATATCATTTTTTATGCTATCCAGCCAATCTTCATATTTTTGCCCACTTGGTATAAGGGATATCTCTCTGAGATTTTCCCCTGAATCATTGATTATAACTTCAAGGTTATTGCCGATGAATGCATCGCTGGCATTCTGATGCCATTCCACGGCGCACACGTTGTCCGCAGACAGATATTCATCGCCGCCTATTTCATAGAACTCATCCGCACCATCCAAACGGTACAGGTCAAAGTGCATAAGCGGAATCTTGCCTCGGTATATATTCATTATAGTATACGAGGGGCTTTTCACCAAGTCTTTTGAACCCAAACCTTCTGCCAGCCCACGAACAAAAACTGTTTTTCCTGCGCCTAAATCACCTGTTAGGAGAATCACGGCAGACGGGAAAATAAGCCTGCCGATTTTCTCGGCAAGCTTAAGTGTTTCATTTTCGTTTTGTGAAATTACTTTAATCACTACTTATGTAGTATACCCGAAAGAGGCTTATAAATAAAGCCTGTAATTATGCAAACTGCCGCGGCCTTAACTACGTTGAAAGGCAGAACTGCATAGACGATATATGTCCCAAGATTTTTTATTTTGTCATTTGCTTCAGAAGAAGATCCAATAAGGTATTCTAATCCTGCAAGCTTAACATATAGCGGCCACAATATAAAATAATTGGCGAGGACAGCTACAGCTGTCATTGAGATTAAACCGGCTGCCATTCCGAAAACTGCGTGTTTGATATTTTTTTTGCGTCTATATATAAGGGCGGCGGGAACAACGAGAGCTATTCCGACAAGGAAGTTTGCGAGATTTCCTATGCCGCCTGTTCCATCGTTTTTAACGAAAAAATGGATGACGTTTTTAAGGAGCTGAATGATGATTCCTGCAAGCGGTCCAAGTGCAAATCCCCCCAAAAGTGCTGGAAGATCTGATAAGTCAATTTTAAGGAATGCCGGAAATATCGGCAGCGGTATCTCTAAATACATGAGAACCACAGCGATGGCTGTCAGCATAGCGATTTTTGTTAGGTAACGGACTTTGGATTTAGAATTGGTCATATAATGCTCCTTTTCCCATCCGGACTTATGCAGCAAATGTTGCACTTACCGTCGGTAACGGAATTTCACCGTTTCTTGTCTGGCATAAAAATTTACCTGACTTGCGGACTTTAACCGCCGGTGGGGAATCACACCCCGCCTCAAAGGCATATTTATTTGATACCGAGATTATAATATAAGCTAAAATAATTTGCAAGATATTAATTTGACATCCAAATAAAAAGCGGTGTGTATTCGAACTTTATGTGTAGTATAATAAAGCTATGGTAGGAAAAAGAAAATCTGCGCTATACATTCACATTCCCTTCTGCGTTAAAAAATGCGCATACTGCGATTTTGCTTCATATGAAGATTATGATTTGCAGGAGGCTTATTTTGACGCGCTTATAAAAGAAATAAAACAGACTATGGCTCAGTGGAACGGTTCAGAGTTTGACACGCTGTTTTTAGGCGGAGGAACACCATCCAGTGTGAAGAATGAATTTATAGAGCGAGTTATAGAGAATGTGGGCAAATGCTATAATATAAAGCTTTCGGAGGCGACGATGGAAGCAAATCCCGGAACTGTGGATATTGAAAAGCTTCAGTTTTATTCTTACATTGGGTTAAATCGAATATCTTTTGGAGTGCAGTCGACTCATGATGATATATTAATTAAAGCGGGGCGCATACATACATTTTCGGAGGCTAAAGAAAGTGTTGAGCTTGCACATAAAGCCGGATTTTCAAATGTTAGTGTAGACTTAATGAGTGGGTTGCCTGGGCAAACAAAAGAGCATCTTTTAAACTCAGTTGAGCAGATTGCAAAAATGGGACTAAAGCATGTGAGCATGTATACACTTAAACTTGAGGAGGGGACACCTTTGGATTCTGCGGTGAGTGCAGGAAGGGTTACGCTACCAACAAAAGATGAAGAATATGAAATGTCCATGCTTGCACGAGAAAAGCTTATAAGTTTTGGGTTTAATCGATATGAGATATCTAACTATTCAAAAGATGGATATGAGTGCGCGCATAATCTGCACTATTGGCACAATGACGATTACTTGGGTTTAGGCCTTGCCGCATCTTCTTCCAAAGATGGATTGCGAACGACAAACACAAGGGATATAAGAAAATATATAAGCAAAATAAATAGCGGAGAAACTGCTTATACAGAAAACTCTCAGTCAAGTGATGAGGAATATGCGTTTGAAACGTTGATGCTTGGATTGAGACTTGCAGAAGGTGTGAATTTATCAAAATATATGGCGCGTCATGGAATTGATTTAGCACAAAGATTTAAAAGTGAGATAGCGTCCATTTTGAAGAGAAAACTAGCTGTAATTTCGGAGGGTAGATTACGCCTAACTGATGAAGGTATGGATTTGCAGAATACGGTTTTGGTTGAGCTTTTGGAGGGCTTTGCATTTTAAAAATACTCTATTGATAAAAAATAACATATTTGCTATACTCTTCATAATATAGTTATGAGGTAGTTTATGATATTTTATGGTTGGAATCATGTCAAAGAAAAAGTGTTGGGTATATTTAGAGGAAGCTCTTGCGAGGTTTGTAGTGAATGCGTTGAATATGGCTTGATTATCAGGCGAACATATTTCACTTTATTTTTTATTCCAATTTTATGTTACAGAACAGAGTATTACAAAAAGTGTGCATGCTGTCCTGCGAAAAAGCAACTTACAAAAGAAGAAGCAAAAGAAATCTTGGACAGGCAGTTGCCCGAAGGAAAATCCAAACTCCTTGTGGGTAGAATAATTAGACTTGCTGTTTTAGTGATTGTTGCTGGAATTTTTGCCGCTTTAGTTTTGATAGACAATAGCGGCGACGATTTAGAAAATGATACTTTAGGAATTGATGCAATAAAAGCCATGATTCAAGAAGATGGAGAATATTTGGTTTATAGCCCTGATGGTGAAATAGTTGCAGATATTACTGTATCTGAAAACGGTAAGAAGGCTAATTATTATTATGAGTATTATCCTATTACAGAAGATGTACCAGATGGACATAATTATGAATGTAT
The DNA here is from genome assembly GCA_963676355.1 of Christensenellaceae bacterium. Classification (GTDB taxonomy): domain Bacteria; phylum Bacillota; class Clostridia; order Christensenellales; family UMGS416; genus JAGLOK01. Next base: position 3,177,923 of record OY781093.1, on the reverse strand, counting down.
ATATTATTACTATGAAAAGGCGAAAAATGAGCTTGAAATAGTGGAAGATCCTGCAATGATTATAAGTGATGAAAATTTTATAGGAATAAAATATCATTATTATGATACATACGATGATGAGATTTATTGGTATTATGGTGTTGAAGATTTTAGCGATATTAAATATGAGCAGAATAAAGTTACTTATCCAATGAAGCAATTTATTGGTGATGATAACGTGGAATACTACTCAAAAATCCGTGTAGGTGGAAATGCGAACCATGCGATTTTGACATTCTATCATGGTAAAAATGCAAAAGATCAAAATACTTTAGTTCGCTTAGACATAATATTGATGGATTCGGCAGTAAATAGTGAAGATTGGATGATATATTATCAAACACTGGATTTAGCACCCGATTCTACGTTGCCTGAAATATTAGAATATATAGAAAAAAATAATATAGAGTATGATGAAAGAAAGTATTACGAGTATTATCAAGATACATATGGTGTGATTCGAAATAGAATTTTAGAAGGCACATACAATGGTGTTTATTATAACGAAATGCAAGAGTATTTGATTACACAGCAAGAAAACGGCTATTATGTAGGTAAACTGAAAGAATAGATAGGAAGAAAGTGCTGATTCTTGACATGCTTCAATGGCTTTTAAAATTAAATCATCTCGCAAGCCATCATCAAAAAGCCTGAAAAAGCGGCATTGCTATGCCTGAAATTTTCATCCACGTGCATCTTCATTTCATTTATCGTATCCCGGTATTTTACGAAGAAATCATAGCTTGGGCGGGGTTTATAAACAAGGTCTTCAAGCTCGAATATTTTTATTATGTTTTTAACGGTGGTGGGTTTAAAAAGCAAGTCTGTTGTGGGATAGTAATAGCATCTAAAAACGGAGATAAGTGTCCATTTTGCGAGCTGGTGGCGCAACAAAACTTCAAGCATAAGGTTAAAGCCGCTTTCTTCATCGCCGTGCAAAAGCATGTCGAGTGAATGAACGAGCTGGATTTTCTCCATCATGTCCATCCCTCTTACAGCATCACGAAACTTTGGTTTTTCAAAAAGAGACACCATTGAAGAGCGAGAAACCAACCGAACCATGTTTTCAGCAGTCTCTTCCACATCTTTTATAGCTTCTTTTGAGAAAACATCATGTACAAAGTCCACATGTTTATCCATCTTATGTTTTTTACCCATTTGCACCATTTCAGGTGAATCAAAGCCCTGAGGATATATTGAATAGAATGCTTCTTGTGCCTGTTTTAGTTTTGCAATATTCATGTGATTCTCCGTTATTACTTTTGCTCGTTTTTCCATTCAGTAAGCGCCATAGCAAGCTGATCCGGGCAGGAAGTGTGTTTGTTTCCGCACTTTATGCCTCGAACTTTTTCTATCAGCTCATCAATATCCATGCCTTTTGCGATGCTGGATAGACCTATTGCATTGCCGGGGCATCCGCCTTGGAATTGTAAGGCTACTACTTTCCCGTCTTCTATATCAAAATGTATGTGACTGGCACATGTTCCTTCGGTTTTAAAAGTCGCCATCTGTTTTCCTTTCGAGGTGATTGTCTTTTTGAATATTATAACATAGTCAAGATAAATTTTTGTGATAACAAATAGTAAACATATTATTGGGATTTTTGAAAATACAATAATTATACCCTTTGAGCTTAGAGTGGATAATTAAAAACTTCCTTGCAATGGGACAAGGAAGTTTCTTAATTTACTATCAGTAATTATATATTTATCTACAGATTGTTAATCAATTTTGAGAACTGACATGAATGCTTCTGAAGGAACTTCCACACTGCCTACTTGCCTCATGCGTTTTTTACCTTCCTTCTGCTTTTGCAGAAGCTTTTTTTTACGAGAAATATCGCCGCCATAGCATTTGGCTGTAACATCCTTGCGGAAGGCTCGCACGGTTTCGCGTGCTATAATCTTGCCACCTATTGCAGCTTGTATTGGTATCTCAAATTGCTGGCGTGGGATAACTTTTTGAAGTTTTTCCGCCATGCCACGACCGCGAGCATATGCCTTTTCTTCATGAACTATGCAGCTCAGCGCATCACAAGGATCGCCGTTTAGCATCATGTCAAGCTTTACAAGCTTGCTCCTTTGATATTCTTTTATGTCGTAATCCATTGAAGCATATCCCTTTGAACGGGATTTTAATGAATCGAAAAAGTCATAGATAATCTCATTAAGCGGCATATGATAATTTAGCTGCACCCTTGTTTCTTCAAGGTATTGCATATCTACAAATACGCCACGCTTTTCCTGACACAAGTCCATAATGGTGCCTACATAATCAGGAGGTGTGATGATGTGTGTATCAGCAATAGGCTCCATCATATAATCTATTTCTGTAGGGTCAGGAAGATTTGTGGGATTGTCAATATCAACCTGAGTGCCGTCCAACAGCAAAATCTTATAAATAACGCTTGGTGCTGTGGTGACTAAATCAAGGTCGTATTCGCGCTCTAAGCGCTCGGATATTATCTCCATGTGCAAAAGACCAAGGAAGCCACAACGGAATCCAAAGCCCAAAGCTATCGATGTTTCCGGCTCATATAAAAGCGATGCATCATTTAATTTGAGTTTTTCAAGTGCATCTCGCAAGTCTTCATAGTCTGCACCATCGGCTGGATATATTCCGCAAAACACCATGGGCTTTACATCTTTATATCCTGGCAGCGGTTCTGATGCAGGGCGCATTTGCTCTGTTATTGTATCTCCGACACGTGTCATAGCGATGTCTTTTATTGATGCTGCTATATATCCGACTTCACCTGCGTGCAATTCGTCTATGGGCAGGTTTTCCGGAGTGAATATTCCGACTTCAGTCGTCTCGTATTTTCCGCCAGTCGCCATCATTTTAATCTTGGTTCCAGCTTTTATCATGCCGTCAAAGACGCGTACATAGCACATAGCGCCTTTGTAGTTGTCATAAAATGAGTCAAAAATCAGTGCGCGAAGCGGCAGAGTGTCGTCTGCTTCAGGGTGCGGGATATGCTTTACTATGCTTTCCAAGACATCGTGTATATTGAGGCCTTCCTTTGCGGAAATCGCGGGAGCTTCATCAGCGGGAAGACCGATTATGTCTTCTATTTCCTTGCGTGTTTCCTCTACGTCTGCACTTGGCAGGTCTATTTTGTTTATTACAGGCACAACCTCAAGGTCGTTATCTATTGCAAGATAGACATTTGCCAGCGTCTGTGCCTCTATGCCCTGTGTGGCATCCACAACAAGTATCGCGCCTTCGCAAGCTGCAAGGGAGCGGGAAACTTCATATGTGAAGTCGACATGACCCGGCGTGTCAATGAGATTTAGAAGATACTCTTTGCCATCGTCAGCTTTATAAACCATGCGGACTGCGCGGGATTTTATTGTTATGCCTCGTTCGCGCTCCAAGTCCATGGAGTCAAGGAGTTGTTCGTGCATTTCTCTGGAACTAACTGCTTCTGTTTGTTCCATTAGCCGATCGGCCAGAGTTGATTTACCATGGTCGATGTGAGCTATTATACAGAAATTTCTGATTTGTTCTTTTTTATACTTCAATTATTTCACCTTTGATTTTTCTTTAAAAGAATACCCTTCGACACTTAACTGATGCGCTCTCTTTTGCAAGGAGATGAAGGGAGTTTTGTCGCGTGTATAATGTACCATAAAGTTGGTGTTTTCGCAATCGGGGAGTGCATTTTGTTTATATGAATATTAAGGGTAAAGTATTGCAAAAAAATTCCCGGAAAATTCCGGGAATTTGATTTTATAAGTATTATAAGTTTGAAATTATTACAGCCTAGCTGCTATAGCATCCATAAATTCGCTTGAGAGAACTTTCTTAGCTTCACCTTCTGCAATGCAGGCGAGGTCGCCTGTCATGATGCCGCCCTCTATTGTATCTATTGTTGCCTTTTCAAGCTTCTTTGCAAATTCGCAAAGTTCAGGAGTGTCATCAAGCTCGCCTCGTTTGTTGAGTGCGCCTGTCCATGCGAAGATGGTTGCCACGGGGTTTGTGGATGTTTCCTCGCCTTTGAGATAACGGTAATAGTGACGGGTTACAGTGCCGTGAGCTGCTTCAAATTCATATTCGCCATTAGGGGAAACGAGAACCGAAGTCATCATTGGCATAGAACCATATGCTGCGCCTACCATGTCGCTCATTACATCGCCATCATAGTTCATACAGGCCCAAAGCATTCCGCCTTCAGAGCGGACAATACGGGCAACGATGTCATCAATAAGCGTGTAGAAATATTCAATTCCAGCTGCTTCAAAGTCAGCCTTGTAGTGATCGTCATAAATTTCTTGGAAAACGTCCTTGAATTCATGGTGATATATTTTTGATATTGTATCTTTTGTGCCAAACCACATATCAATCTTTTCTTCAAGGGCAAATTTAAAGCAAGCATGTGCAAAGTCTGCAATGGATGAATCTGTGTTGTGCATGCCGCGCACCACTCCGCCTGTTTCAGGAAATTCGGAAACTATCTGGCTGCTTATTGTCTTGCCGTCTTTTTCTACGATAAGCTTTGCTACGCTGCCTTTTGGAGCTTTAGCCTCAACTGCGTTGTAGATATCACCATATGCATGACGTCCCATGTAGATGGGTTTTGTCCATGCAGGTACGTAAGCTTTTACGTTTTTAACAATGATAGGTGCGCGGAATACTGTGCCGTTTAATATACCGCGGATTGTGCCGTTAGGGCTTTTCCACATTTCTTTAAGGTCATATTCCTCAACACGCTGTGCGTTTGGTGTGATAGTTGCACATTTTACGCCAACGCCATATTTTTTTATTGCAAAAGCGCAATCGTGGGTTACCTTGTCATTTGTCTCGTCTCGATATTTGAGACCTAAGTCATAGTATTCGGTATTTAGGTCAATGAAAGGTGTTAATAGCTTGTCTTTTATCATCTGCCACAATACTCTTGTCATTTCATCGCCGTCAATTTCAACCAAGGGTGTTTTCATTTGAATTTTTGTCATAAAGAATTCCTCTCATAAAAGTAAATATATTAACCGCATATAGCGGCTTTTAACCATGTAGATTCTAACTTAAAAGAAGCATAGAAGGGTTAAAATATTAATTATTGAACCCTATATAATATACTCGATTTTTGAGTTTTTATCAAATCGAAATTTATAGGTTTAAATCGTTGAATTGCTTGATTAAGTATTATGGAAAGAGTTTTTATTAATTAAGTTTTCAGATGTGTTCAGTGGTGGAAATTGTTAAGACAAATGGCATAGGTGTAATACACTGTACAAGTTTATGAAATAATTATGAATTTGATTTTGTGCTATTGACAAATCCTTGACCGAGTGGTATCTTTAGAACTGTAATTAGCACTCGAAGACAAAGAGTGCTAACAAGAAAGGAAAGTATGGAAGCAACTGATAGAAAACTGGCAATAATGAAGGTGATTATCGAAGATTACATCGATACTGCCGCGCCTGTTGGTTCCAGAACTGTTTCAAAAAAGTTTGAAGACGGGCTTTCCAGTGCAACCATACGCAATGAGATGAGTGATTTAGAAGAAATGGGATTGCTCGTCCAGCCCCACACTTCGGCAGGCAGAGTGCCTTCACAGGCAGCCTTTAGAATATATGTCAATGAGCTGATGAGCCTTAACGGCGCAGTATCAGAAGATGAAAGAGCTGCAGTAAACAGCTTTTACATGTGCCATATAGGTGACATGGAAAATCTTATGAAGCAAAGCGCTTCGCTCATCAGCGCAATGACAAAGCAACCGGCTTTAGCGTTGGTGCCACAGCTAAGAAGGACTACGCTTAAAAGATTGCAGATTATCCCGGTTATTAAGGGAGCTGCTCTTGTTGTTATAGTGACTTCAACTGCTAGGGTGAAACAAAAGGTAATAAGAGTACCAGACAATGTGGGCGACCATGATTTAAATGCAATATCGCGCATGATGACAGAGCGGTTTCAAGGTCAATCAATTGCTGATATTGACGTTGGCAGGATAGGAACATCACAGGATAGCTTCTTGATGGATACTGACGTTTTCCGTGCAATAGAAGAATGTATAAATGATGCGCTTTTGTTGCCTGATGGTTCGGATATATTGATTGAGGGAGTGAGGAACGCTTTTAATTATCCAGAGAATGAGTCGATCGATGATATTAAATCCTTTTGGACACTTTTTCAGGACAGGGTGCGACTCCAAAGAATGATGACTGACGCACTTCGCCATGATGTAAAAGTTACAATAGGCGAGGAAAACGGCGAAGATTGGCTGAAAAACCTGAGCGTGGTCACTGCACCATATAAGGTGCATGGGCGTTCGCTTGGATCAGTGGGCGTTATAGCTCCTGTGAGAATGGATTATGCAAGGATCATTGAGTCTCTAAAAATTGTAAGCGAAAATTTGAGTAAAGTGATGACTTTATATATTAGTGAATAAACACAACGAAAGGTGAAAAATGGCTGACGACAAAAAGAAAAACAAAAAAGCGAAAAAAGAAGCTGAAAAGGCAAATGAAGCGGAAAATGAAGAAACAAAAAATGAGGCTAAAAAAGACACAGACACTCAGGGTGTAGATGATGTTGTCAAAAAACTTGAAGACGAGAAAAATTCGTATCTTGAGCTTTGCCAGAGGACTCGTGCTGAATTTGAAAATTATAAAAAGCGAAATGCAACATTAAGAACAGACAGCTTGGACGAAGGTGTTAGAGAAGCCGTGACAGCTCTTTTGCCTGTTATAGACAATTTGGAGAGAGCGCTTGATGTGGATACTGGACATGAGAGTACCCAAGCTATAAAAGAAGGTGTTCAGATGACAGTCTCTCAAATGATTGGTGTTCTTGAGAGCTTAGGCCTTGAAGAGATAAAAGCTGAAGGAGAAACGTTTGATCCGAACTTCCATCATGCTGTGATGCAGGGCGAAGCGGATGAAGATCATCCTGAAGACACTATAATTGAAGTGTTTCAAAAGGGATATATTATCCGAGGCAAGATAATTCGACACTCGATGGTGAAAGTCGCAAAATAGTTTTTGCGAATACAAAAGCGAATAAAAACAAAATTGAAAATTGAAATTGAGAAATTCTTTAAAATAAAATTGGAGGCAAAATAAATGGCTAAAATAATTGGAATCGATTTAGGAACAACAAACTCGTGTGTCGCAGTGCTTGAAGGCGGCGAACCCGCGGTTATACCAAATGCGGAAGGCGCAAGAACAACACCTTCCATCGTAGGATTTACAAAAGAAGGCGAACGCCTTGTAGGACAGGTTGCAAAGCGTCAGGCAATAACAAATCCTGACAACACAATTATGTCAATCAAGCGTGAGATGGGCACAAATTACAAAGCAAAAGCTAATGGACAGGATTATAGTCCACAGGAAGTATCTGCATTCATTTTGCAGAAATTAAAAGCTGATGCTGAAGCATATCTGGGCGAAACTGTAACACAGGCTGTTATCACAGTTCCAGCGTACTTTTCTGACTCACAGCGTCAGGCTACAAAGGACGCCGGTAAAATTGCAGGACTTGAAGTTCTTCGCATAATAAATGAGCCGACAGCTGCTGCGCTTGCTTATGGACTTGACAAAGATCACAATCAAAAGATTTTGGTTTATGATTTGGGCGGCGGAACATTTGACGTGTCGCTTCTTGAAATTGGTGACGGCGTATTTGAAGTTCTTGCTACAAACGGAAACAACCGTTTGGGCGGAGACGACTTTGACCAGAAGGTAATCAACTGGCTTGCGGAAGAATTTAAAAAGAGCAGTGGTATTGACTTAACTGCTGATCGTATGGCACTACAGCGCTTGAAGGAAGCAGCCGAGAAAGCGAAAATTGAGCTTTCTGGTGTAACACAGACAAGCATCAATCTTCCTTTTATAACAGCTGATTCTACTGGTCCTAAGCATTTAGATTTGACACTTTCACGCGCTAAGTTTAATGAGCTTACAGCAGATCTTGTTGAAAAGACTGTTGGACCTACAAAAAAAGCTTTGGATGACGCTGGTCTTAACGCATCACAGGTTGACCGCATAATCTTGGTTGGTGGTTCAACTCGTATACCGGCTGTTCAGGAGGCGGTGAAACGCATTACTGGCAAAGATCCATATAAAGGTGTTAATCCTGATGAGTGTGTAGCTGTTGGTGCTGCAATCCAGGGTGGTGTTCTCGGCGGAGATGTTAAAGACGTATTACTTCTTGACGTTACTCCACTTTCATTGGGTATTGAAACTTTGGGCGGCGTGTTTACAAAGCTTATCGAGCGCAACACAACAATACCTACAAGAAAGAGCCAGATTTTCTCCACAGCGGCAGATAATCAGCCTTCAGTAGATGTTCATGTTCTTCAGGGAGAGCGTGAAATGGCTTCAGGAAATAAGACACTTGGAAGATTCCAACTTTCAGGAATTGCACCTGCACCCCGCGGAGTGCCACAGATTGAAGTTACATTTGACATTGACGCAAACGGTATTGTTCATGTTTCCGCAAAAGACCTTGGAACTGGAAACGAGCAGAAAGTTGTAATTACTGCTTCATCAAACCTTTCAGACGATGACATCGATAAGGCGGTTCGTGAAGCTGAGCAATATGCAGAAGCTGACAAAAAGCAAAAAGAAGCTATAGATGTTAAAAACACAGCTGATCAGATGGTCTATACAACAGAGAAAGCTTTGAAAGATATGGAAGCTAATCTAACGGACGATGATAAGGCAAAAATACAGCCTGAAATCGACAATCTCAAAGCTGTAAAAGACGGTGAAGATTTGGAAGCTATTAAAGCTGCAACTGAGAAACTTTCAACAGTTTCGCAAGAAATCTTCGGCAAAGTATATCAGCAGCAGGCAGCTCAGGCACAGCAGGCACAAAACGCACAGGGTGCTGATGCTGGTGCTGCAGACGGTGGGTCTGACGATGATGATGTTGTTGATGCTGATTATGAAGTAGTTGACGACGAATAATAGAAACACTTAATATAAAAATACTTTTGATTAAGTCCATTTCACGTAGGCTGGGAAACCAGCCTGCGTTTAGTGGCGTTTATAGAGAGACTTTATAGAAAATTGTTGAAAACAATAGTTTTGAGTGATAGCATTTACGGACAAGTGTATTAAGTTCTAGATAAATGTTTTAATATTTAAAAGATATATCGGGAAGAAACTAAGTTTCGAACTCGAAATAAAAAACGGAGTTTTTTATTGTGGCAGATAAAAGAGATTATTATGAAGTGTTGGGAGTAAGCCGCGATGCGGATGACGCGACTATTAAGTCCGCGTATCGCAAGCTTGCAAAAAAGTATCATCCTGACGTAAATAAACATGACACGGAAGCTGAAGCGAAATTCAAAGAAGCCAGCGAAGCGTATGAGGTGTTGTCTGACAGCAGTAAGCGCTCGCAATATGATCAGTTTGGTCATGCGGCAGGACAACAAGGCTTCGGAGGCGGAGGCTTTGGAGGACAAGGTTTCGGGGGCTTTGAAGATATATTTGAGAGCTTTTTTGGGGGCGGATTCGGCGGTTCTTCCAGAAGACGAAATGCGCCTCAGCAAGGTGCGAACCTTCGATATGATATAAGAATAACATTTGAAGAAGCGGCATTTGGCGTTAAAAAAGATGTTAATGTATCAAGAACTGAAAACTGCGACCATTGCAACGGAACGGGAGCTAAGGACGGCACTGAGCTTGAGACTTGTTCTGAATGTAAAGGGACAGGACAAGTGCGATCATTCCAGCAGACGCTTCTGGGAAGAGTGCAGACGACACACACATGCAATGTGTGCCATGGCACAGGAAAGAAGATAAAGGTGCGCTGCGGATACTGTGGTGGCACGGGAAAAGAAACAAAGAACAGAACTCTTTCGGTTAATATCCCTGCAGGTATTTCAACTGGACAGCAGATTCCTCTTCGCGGACAAGGAGAGGCGGGTGTTAATGGTGGTCCTTCGGGAGATTTATACATCAGAGTTAACGTTGCACCGCATAAGTTCTTTAAAAGGGATGGTTATGACCTTGTTTTGGAAGTTCCGATTACTTTATCACAGGCAGTTTTGGGCTCTGAAATGGAAGCGCCATTGCTTAAGGGAAAGGCTAAATATAATGTCCCAGAAGGAACACAGTCAGGTGCAGTGCTTAGGCTTAAGGGAAAAGGCATACAGCATCTAAATTCTTCAAGGCACGGAGATTTATACATAAAGCTTGTTGTCGAGGTTCCTAAAAAACTAAACAAAAAGCAAAAACAAAAACTCGAAGAGTTTGAAAAAATGCTAGGCGATAAAAATTATAAAACTATAAAATCTTATAAAGATAATATTGCTTAGTTTATAAAATAGAAAACGCGCCTCCGTGTGATGCGGAGGCGCGTTTTTTGTTTGTTTATTTGTTATTATTTTGGGGCAAAACCCTGCTTTATAAAGCGTATATATTCCGCGAGCATATTTTGAGTTTTGCTGTCTTTAAAGATTTCATCATACGATGAAAACAGATGGCTGAGCATTTTTTGAATAAATTCTTTGCTGTACTCGGAATCTATTTCACCTTTTTTAAGCGCTTCGGATATCATAAAATCCAAAGGGTTTGATGCTGAGCTGCCGAGTTCTGCGAGTGCTTTGTTATATATCGCATTTCCTTTTTCGCCTGCAAACATTTTCCCCAGCATATGATAATCCGGATGTTTTTCGGCAAACTGCAGACCAAGTTTTGCCTGAAGCATAAGCTTTTCGTATATGTCAAGCGTTGAAAGATTTGTCTCTTCCTGCGTCAGGGCGCTATTAATAAAAGCCCATTTTTCTTCAAAGCTTTGTTTAAGAAGCTTTAAATATAAATCCTCTTTATTTCTAAAGTGATAGTAAAAGCTACCTTTGCTTGAGTTTGCGGCTTTTAATATATTGTTGAGCGATGCGTTTTCATAGCTGTTTGAGCTGAACTCCGAAAGCGCGGCCTCCAAAAGCCTTTGTCTGTTTTTAAACTTCTTTTCTTTGATAGGAAATCACCTTATTCGCTTTGCTGATTTTTATTTTTGTGCTTGGCGAGCCTCATAAAATAATATACTACTCCGATACATATCACAAGACCTATTAATGCGGGAAGCACAACGGCAGTGCCGGATTCTCCTCCCTCAACAACGCTCCAGAATATTTTGCCAAAGGCGATAGCGGCAATGATACTCAGGCCGATTTTCAAGCTTCTTTTCCAAAAGGCGACAGATAAGAGTGTCATTGAACCAAAGACGATGACAGCGAATATGACTTTCGCGAAAGTCCATCCTGACGTAAGATATTCTTTTTCCATATCCAAAAAACCTTTTACCTGATTGTTTATTGCGGCAGGCTCTGGAAACCAGAACATACTGGTTAACATGAGGAAAACAGTTGCGGACAATCCCCATCCGCTACGCTTATATGCAAAAAAGCAGATAGGTAGTATGAACAAAGGCCTTATGTACCAGCTTAAAACGTTTTGGTGCCTTGCAAATGTCCAATCAAAGAAGTTTTGGCTTATAGCCATTGCTGCGATGAATGATGCCGACAGCACTGCAAAGACAATGGTGAGTATTTTTGATTCGTTAAATTTATTTTCAGTCACTTTTAAATGCTCCTATTATTTTATATAGCTGTGGGTAAGATCCATAACAGCATTAATGTTTTCTTTTTCATATGTATACTTGTTGGATTTTACCTGCTTGTTGTTTTCGTCAAAGTATTTACCGCTCACATTACTCATATCAGGGCTTGTAGCGAGGTAGGTATATGTTTTTGCCATATCCTCGGGAGAAATTGATTTCTTACTCTTCTGCTTATATACCCATTTGGTAAATGCCGATATCTCCGGATGGCGGCTGATGTCTATTTTGACCGCAGTAACCCTTATAGAATTTGCTGTTATGTTTGTGTCCTTGAGCTTATCAGCCAGCCAATAGGTATACATCACCTGTGCGCGCTTTGATTGATAGTAGGCCTTTGTCATAGAGAACTTACGGTTTTTAAACTCAGGATCTGCAAGGTCCACCTTTAGGCCGGGCATTGCAAGCAAACCTTTTGATGATACAGTGAGCACACGTGCGTCTTCGCTCTTTTTAAGTGAGCCCATTAAAAGCTCTGTGAGATACACGGGGCCTATGTGGTTTGTCATCCATACAGTTTCAAAACCTTCCGAGGTAGTTTTGCGCTCCTTTTGAGCTATGTCGAATATTGCCGCGTTGTGAATCAGCACATCGACCTTATCGTATTTTGAAGTTACCTTGTCGGCAAAATCGCGTATGGACGATTTTAGGCTCATATCCACTGTCATAAGTTCCGCAGAGCCTTGGCTTTGAGATAGAATATCCTCCAGCGCAGCTTTGCCCCGCTTTTCGCTCCTACAGGCTATTATCACATGATAGCCTTCTTTTGCTATCTGTATTGCGAACTGTTTACCTATTCCTGAGTTGGCTCCTGTTATAATACATATTTTTTTATCCATTCAAATCACCCTTTTTAAATTAATAGACCATGTGGTCTAAAAATAATATAGCACAAAGAATATTCGCTGTCAATAGCATGCAATTCAAAAAAAGAGCACAAAAAAGCCGCCTCGCAAAAGGCGGCTTTGTCAGTTGACGAATTAATCGATGCTTGCCGTAAGAGATATTTCAATGCGTGTTTCCATAGACTCGGATATTTTGATAATTACTCCGTCTTTCGTGCATGTGACCGATGCACCGGAGTATTCACCGCGTTCGTTGAACGCATAATACTCTTCGCCTGAAAGAGAATCTTTGAAGAATGTCATTGCAGAATCCAAATCCTCAGGTTCGTATGTGCGCGTAAACGTGATGGAAGTGCCAGGTTCGTAAGCCATAGCGTCAAAGTTTAGCACTTCATCTGATATATCTTCGGGCATGTCGAGAAACCCTATGGGCCAGTGGGCGGCGATAGAATCTGACAGTGTTTCAGAACCGTTGTTTATATACATTCCCAAAAATACTTCGTTTTCTCCGTCGACTGTTGATATCTGGCATGTAGTTTCAATGCTGTTCTCTAGCATACCTCCATATACAGTGGGTCCGGCAGAATATTCGGATGTTTCCCATTCGCCTGAAACGAGTGCCATATACATTTCTTCAAGCTCAGCCACGGATTTATCTGCGGAAAAAATAAAATTAACGGTAGATGAATCGAAGCCTGTCTGGGCGTTTATAGAAAAGCGTTTTATGCTGCCATGGTCTTCCAGAGGGCTTGTTTTGGCCGGCCAGAGCTTAAGAAACGTGGCGAATTCTTCTTCATTCAGCATAAGTTTTGCCTTGGGGTCTGCGTCGGGAGTGGGTTCGGGCGAAGGCGATGGAGTGGGCTCTTCGGTGGGTTCGGCAGTGACCTTTTCGGTAGGTGACTGAGTTGGTGCGTCAGTAGGAGCAGTGCCGTCTTCTGAAACATGTTCTTTCGGAGAGCATCCGGCAAATACATAGACTAATATAACTACAATGCATAAAACCTTTTTCATATGTTCCTCTTATTCTTTTTTTATATGTTATCATCAATTTTTTTCATTTCCAACCTCTTTTTGTATTGCTGGCGTAAATATTGGAAAGTTGAACGGCATGCGCTTATATAGTAAAATTGATTTAAGAAAATGGAGGCGTTATGGGGTTGTTTGGAAAATCAAAAAAAGAAGCATGGACGGAATTTGCAGAGAGCATGGGCGCTGAGGCCATTGACGAAGGATGGGCAAAGGGCGGCATTAAAGTGCGTCTTGCATATAAAAGCTGGGAAGTTGTTATGGACACCTATACAGTGTCCACTGGCAAAAGTTCCACAACATATACTCGTGTGCGTGCTGTATTCGTGCTGGGAATGGAATTTGATTTTAAGATATTCCGTACATCTGTCCTTACGAAAATCGCAAACTTTTTCGGAAAGCAGAGCGCGTTGACGGGAGATGCTGCCTTTGATGAAATATTCACCGTAAGAAGCTCGCAGGAAAATGTGGTTCAGTCTATATTTGAAAACGAAACATTAAAGCAAATGTTTTTAGCACTCAAACGTGTAAACTTCTTTGTAAAAAAAGCCAAAGGCAAAAAAGAAACAAAGCATGTTGATAATGAGCGAGAAGTACACTATTATATGACGGGCGTCATTAAAGACGGGGAGATACTGGCACTGATATTTGGGATAATAATCAATCTGCTTGATGAATTTGAAAAGCACGAAATAGCAAAAAGCGATAAACCGCAGATAAGCTACCTCCGACCGGAACAATGATTATGCAAATGATTTCGCCCAACAGGGCTAAAGCTAATATATAGCACTGAGCTTAATAGTATTTTTGGACATGTGCCAAAAATACTGCACGATGCTTTATGATGGATGCAGTAGACGGAAAATAGTGGGTAAAATAAGCGGAAGTGAATACACATTATTTTTAAGACTCTTTTGTGATGAAATTAATCATCACAGACACGAATGAAAGTGAGTAAAATGAAATTTATAGAAATAGTAACTAAAACCACTACAGCAGGCTCTGAGATGGTGTCTGCAGTTTATGACATGATGGGTGCTGAAGGCTGCGTTATAGCCGACAAGAATGACTTCATTGACGGCAATGTAAAAGGTGAATGGGACTATGTGGACGAAAAACGCATAGCAAAGTTGCCGGATTATGTGACGGTCACAGCCTACCTTGGTGAAGGGGAAACGCAAAACGCGGAGGATATAGGCGAAAAAGTCGCGGGCCTTCGGGAGTTTGCGGATTTTGACTTGGGCAGCCTCAAATATGAATGGTGCATAGTGGATGACGAAGACTGGAAAAACGAGTGGAAGAAATATTATAAACCATTTGATGTGGGTCAAAAGCTTTATGTGCGTCCGTATTGGGAAGAGCCTAAAGAGACAGACCGTGATGAGATAATACTTGATCCGGGTATGGCGTTTGGAAACGGCACGCATGAAACGACCTTTATGTGCATGGAATTTATTGAGCGTTATATAAAACCTGATTCATTTGTGTACGATGTAGGCTGTGGTACGGGGATACTGGCAGTCGCGGCCGTAAAGCTTGGCGCAAAAAACGCAATAGCTCTTGACCGCGATGCAATAGCGGTAGATGTTGCACGTAAAAATATTGAGCTAAACAACCTGCAGGACAAAATAGAAACTATGGAAGGCGACCTGCTTATCGGCCATACAAAAAAAGCGGATATGATAATTGCAAACATTATAGCGGACATAATAATAATCTTTGCCGAAGATGCGTATTCAAAGCTTGAAAACGGCGGAGTGTTTATTGCATCGGGAATAATAAAAGAACGCGCAGACGAGACACGCAAAGCTATCGAAAAAGCAGGATTTACAGTGACAGACAACAGCAAGATGGGCGAATGGCATGCATTCGCGGCGGTTAAAAATGGCTAAGAAGATTGCGGCTCATACATTAGGGTGTAAAACCAATCAATATGATACACAGGCTATGCTAGAGCAGTTTATCGCGGCGGGCTATGAAGTGGTGAATTTTAATGAGAAAGCTGATGTTTATCTTGTTAACACATGCTCCGTTACCGCGGTTGCGGACAAAAAATCGCGGCAATTTATACGAAAAGCATCAATGAGTGATGACTCAGTGGTAGTTGTATGTGGTTGTTTGAGCCAAAGGGACTCTACATCAGTGCTTGACTTGGGTGCAGATATTGCAATTGGAACGAGCAAAAGAGGTGAAGTGCTAAAACTCGTTGAGGAACATCTGAGTGAGCGTGTGTCGGCAGTTGAAGACGTTAGTCAGATTGATTTTGAAGAGCTTAAGGTGAGTGCATTTGACACGACTCGTGCACTATTGAAGATACAGGAAGGGTGCGACAACCATTGCACATATTGTGTGATAGCACCACTTCGCGGTAATGCCAGATCAAGAGAATTAAAAGAAATCGAAAGCGAAGCTAAAAGACTTGTAGAAAACGGATACAAGGAGATAGTTTTAACCGGTACAAACCTCGCATCATTCGGGAAAGATACAGGTTACACAATTAGAGATGCTGTTCAGGCGGTTTTAAATAGCGGTGTAAAAAGAGTGCGGCTGGGTTCGCTTGATCCGGGTCTGTTTACTGATGATTTTTTAAACTTGCTTGACGAAAACGAACGAATTTGCAGACATTTTCACATTTCGCTTCAAAGCGGGTGCGATGCTACTCTCAAGCTTATGGGTAGAAATTATACCGCGCAGCAGTATAGAGAAGATGTGGCGAAAATTAGACAGAGAATGCCGAACGCTGCGATATCAACTGATGTAATTGTGGGCTTTGCCGGTGAAGATGAAAAGCGATTTGTGGAAAGCTTAAACTTTGTACAAGAGATAGGATTTGCAAAAGTGCATATATTTCCTTATTCTATACGTCCGGGAACGCCAGCGGCAAAGCTTAAAAATCAAATTCCTAAAAAGATAAAGACGAAAAGAGCGTCTATAATGCAAGAGACTGCTGATAAATCACGCATGGAATATTTTAAAAGTATGTATGGAAAAGAGGTATCAGTTCTGCTTGAAACTGCAATTGGTGACGATGCTGAAGGGTATAGTGGCGAATATATCCGAGTGCGAGTAGGTGGCGGTGCGGATAAAATCGGCGAGATAGTGGAAGTTATACTTGCTGAAACTAATATTGTTGTTGACTGAAAACTGTAAGGAATTTAGAATATAAAAGAAAACAATTTTTTTGGCGAAAGCCTCGCGGATATAAAGAAATTTAGTGTTTGGGGGAGAAAGACGTGGCAAAATTATATTTCAGATTTGCTGTGATGAATGCAGGGAAATCAACACAACTTTTACAAATTGCGTATGACTATGAGCATAACAATGGAAAAAAGATATTGTGCCTTAAGCCTGGCGTTGATACAAAACAGGAAGACTATGTATCTTCCCGCCTTGAAGATGGCCTGATAAGTCGCAAGTGTGATTTTTTGATTAAATCCGAACAAGGGTGGCTTTTTGAGAGGCTTGAGCATGAGATAAACAAGAGCAGAGAAAACGGAGAGCCCATCTCTGTGGTTTTGATAGATGAAGCTCAGTTTATGAGCAAAGAAAACGTTTGGGATCTTGCACGTGCAGTTACATATCTTGATTTGCCTGTAATTTGTTTTGGGCTAAAAACCGATGCGTTTGGGCAACCATGGGAAGGAAGCTCATATTTATTCACTTTAGCGCAGGATATAGAGGAAGTAACCACCCGAGCTATATGCCATCTTTCTGACAAACCTAAAAAAGCAACTATGATACTGCGCAAGGTGGATGGCGTTCCGATTTTTGAAGGAGAACAGGTAGCTATTGATAATAGTGCTCACATTGAGTATCTGCCTGTAAGTCTGCAGGAATATATTAAACTAAAAGATAAGGTTTCTACTGAAGACTAGAAATATATCTATTATATGTGTTGAATATAGTTTGAGAATATAAAAATAATAATAAGAATTATTTAATATTAATACTGAGCAAACTTTTTTATGCAACATCAATCTATAAGTTCTATATAAAAGCTTTTAAAATACCTATTAAACAAAGCGAAAATATAAGTTTTCTCCATTTTTGGTGTTGATAATTTTAGGCCAATAAAAAAGCTGTAATGTGAATTAATGTTATTAAGTCTAAATATTTGATTAATATCATTCTATTAACATGTGAAAAGCTATATATAAAGCAAAATATCAATTGAAATGGAATAAATTATTAATACAACAGAAATAACTTGTTAACATATATACATAAAAGCAAAATTAAAGAAATTAATATATTTATTAGAAAAACAAGATTGCGAAATAAAAAAATTACGCAAACAAAATATGAACGAAATAGTTACAATATACAACTCTATTATCGGAATAATAAACATAAAACTTTAGAAGTTTTTTTATTTATTTTTTGATACGTATTATTAGACTACAAAAATAGGGGTCGCTTCACAAATAGTTTAATTGTATTTACACATTATATATGTTACGATTATGTTAATTTGAATAGAACGGATACAAACATTTAATGAATGATTTATTGATACTAATTGATGGCAATTCCCTTATGTATAGAGCTTTTTATGCTCTTCCGGTTTTAAGTACAGATGACGGAACATATACCAATGCAGTATATGGCTTTTTAAGCATGATGCTTAAAGCTATTGATGAAGAAAATCCATCACATATTGCAGTGGCCTTTGACTTGAAGGGAAAAACTTTTCGAAACGAAATCTTTGCCGAATATAAGGCGGGCAGAAAACCCATGCCACAAGAGCTTATTCCACAATTTGATACTATTAAGGAACTGCTTTGTGCAATGGACGTGAAAACTCTGGGAATAGAAGGGTATGAAGCAGACGATATTATCGGCACCCTTTCAAGGATGGCACATGACGAAGGAATGAAAACAAAAATAATCACTGGCGACAGGGATGTATTTCAGCTTGTAAATGATGATGTTTCTATTATGTTCACAAAACGAGGAATATCCGATATAGAATCATATGACAATCAAGCGTTGATTGAAAAATACTCTTTTGGTTCTGATAAAATAGTAGACCTTAAAGGACTTATGGGAGATAGTTCTGACAACATACCGGGAATACCTTCTGTGGGAGAAAAGACTGCGATTAAACTTTTAAAGCAATTTGAAACGCTTGAAGGGGTTTTGGAGCATGCAGATGAGATAAAGGGCAAGCTTGGTGAAAAGGTAAGAGCTAATATAGACCAAGCGAGAATGTCAAAAGAATTGGCTAAGATAAATACTGACATTCCTGTGGGGATTACGATTTCTGAGTGTGAATTTAAAGGAATAGACGGATCTAGTATTATCCCTGAGCTTAAAAAGCTTAGGCTAAACACAATACTTAAAAAAGTGAGTCAGATGACAGGCGACACTCCTAAGGCTCACAAAGAAGCGGAGATAGAACTTCTAAAGGATGAAAAATCTATAAAAAACCTTTGCGAAAAACTTGACAGCTCAAAGCATATCTCGATATTTATTGGAAAAGATGTTCATGTGTCTGACGGTAAAATAGAGTATATAGCGCCTGTGGTGCACAGCTTGCTGGACGAAGGGCTGGATTTATATAATATTCTAGGCTGTTTAAAGCCGCTTTTTGAAAGCGATGTACCAAAGGTTGTTTATGACGCAAAGACTATGATGCATGAGCTTGAAAAGTTGGGGATAAAGCTTTGCAACTTACTGTTTGATGTTTATATAGCAGGACTTATTTTGGGGCGCAGTGCGCGCGGCGGATATAAAACTTTGGTGGAAAACTCACTGGGTTATTCGGCAGAAAACTGCCATGCGCAAGTGATGATGGAGTTAATGCGGGAACAAAAAAAGATTATTGAACAAAGACAGCAACAAAAAGTGTTTGATGATATTGAAATGCCGCTTATTCCGATTATTTATGATCTTGAAGTTACAGGATTTAAGATGGATAAGGATGTGCTTGCATCTCTTGATACAGAATATTCCAAAAAGCTTAACGAGTTAACAGAAAGTATATATGAGCACGCAGGTCAAAGCTTCAATATAAATTCGCCTAAGCAGTTAGGAGAAGTGCTTTTTGAAAACTTAGGTCTTCCAGCCGTAAAAAAGACAAAGACGGGATATTCAACGGATATACGAGTGCTTGAGGGATTGCGTGAAAAACACGACATTATAGATCCTATAATTGAATATAGGACACTGGTAAAGCTAAAAAGCACATATATAGATGGCATGAATCCACTTATAACAAAAGAGGGTAGATTGCATACGACTATAAATCAAATAGGAGCTGTGACGGGGAGATTCTCCTCTACCGCCCCCAATCTTCAAAATATACCTATACGCACAAGTGAAGGTGTGCGATTGAGAAAAGCTTTTGTGGCAAGCGATGATAATCATATTCTTGTGGATGCAGATTACTCGCAGATAGAGCTTAGGATTCTTGCTCACATTTCTGGCGATGAAAACATGCTGGAAGCTTTTAACACGGGAGATGATATCCACAGAAGGACTGCAGCACAAGTGTTTGACGTCTCTGAAAACGAGGTTACAAAAAGCATGCGCTCTTCGGCGAAGGCTGTAAACTTTGGAATAGTGTATGGCATATCTGATTTTGGCTTATCAAGGCAGCTTAAAATATCAATAAAGCAAGCAGGGGAGTTTATTGAGAAATATTTTGAAACTTTTCCAAAGGTGAAAGAATTTATGAATGCAAGTGTCGAGTTTGGGCGCGAAAATGGATATGTAAGTACGCTTTATGGAAGACGAATTTATCTTCCACAGTTGCGCTCGTCAAACTACAATCAGCGCACAGGAGCTGAACGTGTTGCAATGAATGCACCCATACAAGGAAGTGCAGCGGACATAATGAAGCTTGCAATGATAGCAGTATTTAACGCATTGGAAGATAAAAAACTGAAATCAAAGCTTATTTTGCAGGTGCACGATGAACTTATAATTGACACTGCTAAAGATGAGCTTGAAGTTGTTAAAAAGCTTGTAAAAGAAAAAATGGAAGGTGCAGCGAAGCTTAGCGTGAAACTCACTGCTGATGTGGATACTGGCAACAGCTGGTATGAAGCAAAATAGAAGACTAATTTTATTAATCCAAGAGGGACAAATATGCATGTAATAGGACTTACCGGCGGAATAGCGACCGGGAAAAGCAATATATCAAATGTACTAAAATCAATGGGAGCACATGTTTGGGATGCTGATGAAGCAAGCCGAAGAGTAGTGGAACCGGGAGAGAAAGGATATCAAGCGATGAAGAAAAACTTCGGCGACTTGATATTTAATCCCGATGGAACGCTAAACAGAGAACGCTCGGCTGAATATTTTTTTGCAGATAAAGAGCGACTGGATAAACTCAATGCGATATTGCATCCAGTAATAATTGATGATATGATATCCCAGCTTAAAGTGTGGCATGAGCAAGACGTTAAATTTTGTTTTTTGGATGCACCTCTTTTGTTTGAGGCTGGTGTTGACAAATATTGCGATGAGATATGGGTGGCTTCCTGTGGAATAGATGAGCAGATACGCCGTGTTCTTGCAAGGGATGAAATCTCATATAAAGATGCATTAAAGCGCATCGAGGTGCAAATGCCTGATTCGGAAAAAAGAAGCCGCGCGTCAAGAGTCATTGATACAGCAGGTGATATCAATGAAACTAATTCTTTTGTAAAAATATTATTTGAGGAACTACAGGATGAATTTGATTAAAAAATTAACTTCACTATTGATTATTGGAATTATTTCACTGACTCTTGTTTCCTGCGGGAAAGAGCCGGAGTTTTTAAGATACAATTTCACGCCGGAGCCTACTGTAGCTCCCATTGCAACCGAAGTGCCTGACGGTACAACGGAGATAAGAATTGCTATGCCAAGTGAGATTGAGTCAACAAATCCTTTTAAAGTGACATCAAGAGATATGATGAGCATTTACAACCTTATTTTTGAGCCTTTAATATCATTTGATGATACGGGTGAACCGGTTCCTGTTCTTGCACAGACTTGGGAGCTTGATATAGGGAGTGGAAGAAAGTGGACAATCACATTAAGAGATGATGTATATTGGCAGCAATCCGGTCGCAAGATTGATGCATATGACGTTGAGTTTACTTTGGATCTTATGAATTCATTAAGACGCGAGGGGAACGGTGATTACTGCGAAGAACTTGGATATATAAAGTATTGGTCTGTAGAAGATGAAAGAACGATAAACATTTATTCTTACGAACCATTTTATGGCATGATAAATGCTTTGGATTTTCCTATCCTTCCAAAGGACGTAAACTATACCCTTACAACAGAGCCCACTTATCCCATAGGGACAGGTCCATACATGGTGTCTTCATGGTTTCCGGGCGAGAGCATAGTGCTCACTCGCAATGAAAACTGGTGGCAGCAAAAGCCTTCTATAGGAAAGATAATAGCAGAGCCTTATGATGACAACAGTCTTGCAGTTTCAGCTTTTCAGCTGAGCCAGCTTGATGTGGTGCAGACTGGCAAACTTGCACTTTCTGCAACCGATCAGGTTATGGACACTTTTTCATATGAATATACAACAAGATACTTCGAGTTTCTTGCGCCGAACCTGAATTCTACATATCTATCGGATAAACGAGTCAGACAGGCAATAGCCTATGCGTTGGATCGCGAAGAGATAATATCAAATGTTTACATAAACCATGCTATCGCAGTTGATACGCCTGTTCCACCAACTTCGTTTTTGTTTTCGGGCACATTGCTTACCTATAATAACAATATTGCTGAAGCAAAGAGTCTTTTAAGAATTGCGGGATGGCGATACTTGAATGAGGATGATGTATGGCTGGGAGTTTCCCCTGAGGGTTCGGAGATTAACTTCACCCTTACTTTGCTGACTAATGAGGATATTGGAAGCCCACACAGAGCTGAAGTGGCGAGTTACATCGCAAAACAGCTGGAACAGGTTGGCATAAAAGTTGAGGTCAAAACTGAAAACTGGGAAAATTATAAAAATATGGTGCAGGAGGGCAGGTTTGATTTGCTTCTTGCGGGATGGTATTTAAATGATATACCTGATTTGAGATTCGCTGTGAAAAGTGACGGTTCTCAAAATGTCACAGGATATAACGACCTTGAGATGGATGAGCTGCTTCATGAGGTGATGCAGTCAAAAACCCGTGAGACGATTTCGGCAAGCTTTGAGAGAGTGCAACAAAAGATTATTGAGGACTTACCAATTATAAGCTTGTATTTCAGGACTCACACACTTTTGACGCGAAAGAACATCACAAATGTAATTCAGGTTAGAGAAGAGAGCGCTTTTTCAAGCATTCAATATTGGGAGATAAAATAAACCTATAAAATGAGAAAACTATTTGTAGTAAGACACGGCGAAACAGATTATAATATTCAAAATAGATATGCAGGGAAAATTGATGTTCCACTTAATGAAAAAGGTATAATGCAAGCTACCGAACTTTCAGAAAGGATTGCAAATTTACCTGTTGATATAATAATATCATCAACCAAGAAAAGAGCGCTGCAAACAGCCAATATAATAAATAGGAAGATGAATAAGCCTATGGTTACAAGCGAATTGCTTATAGAACGTGACCTTGGTATATTTGAAGGCATAACCAGAGACGATGTGAAGCTAAAATATCCTGATATGTGGAAGAATAAAACACTGCATAAGCTTGGCGCAAATGAGCATAAAGGTGAAACTGTAGAAGATGTAATAAACAGGGCTTATAGCATAGTTTGTGAAGTTAAAGAAAAATACACTGATAAAAATGTTTTATTTGTAACCCATGGATATGTTTCGAGGATGATAAACAAAGTCATTAAAAATCTCAGTCATGAAGAGGCTAACAGCTTCCTTTTGGATAATTGTGAACTGGCGGAATATTATTTAGATTGATTGAGATAATTCGCTTTAGAATGTATAGCTTTGTTTGAGGGCTATAGTTTGCCTGATGCAAATTGTTTTGGCGAGACACCAAAATGCTGCTTAAATGCACGGATAAAGTTTGTATAGTTTTGAAATCCGCACATATCGCTTGTTGCGGTCACGTTATGTCCCTGATGCAATAGGATTTTAGCTCGTGACAATCTTCTTGAGACAATGTAACGATGGATTGTTGTGCCAGTGGTTTTTTTAAATAATTGGCACATATAGTGCTTATTTAGATGGAAATTACTTTCCAAAGATTCTAACGTTATAGTATTTGTGAAATTATCATTTATATAATCGATTATGGCTTTTACGTTTGTGTTAAAACCATAGCTTTCTTCATTTTTTTCTGTCGAAAAGTTTTCTCTAAACCATTTATTTATATAAACTAGTAATTCAATAAAATATGCTTCAAGCAGAGCATGTGAACCGAAGCTATTGCTATCAATGCTGTCAATTTTATTAGTGAGTTGAAGGAAGATTTTTTGCTGATTATTATTTAGTTTGATTTTATTGTGCGTTCCATTTTTTCTTGATATAAAGCAGCTTAATAAATCAATTGAATGATTAGGGCTTATCTCTTTTATTCTTTCGGGGCTAAATACAGCAACTACTCTTCTATAATCACCTTCAGGATCGCGCAAAGGCTTGTGTATTTCAAAATTATTAATTATAAAAAGATCGCCTGGCTCAATTGAATACATTGTATCATCCACAAAAAACTGTTTGCCACCGTCTATGAGATAAAAAACTTCATAATAATCATGAAAATGAAAATCAGGAAAACAAGAAACGTCATTGCCTTTAAACATAAGATTAAGGTCACTTTCAAACATTTCTTTGGTCTGATAACTCATATCCATAATATACTGCTCTTTTCAATATGTTTAGATTAAGTTTATCATTTAAGCCTAATTTATGCAAGATATAGGAGAAAAAATGGATATAAAATATCATTTATTGGTGTTAAGATATGCATGTATTTTAATTGGTATATTAAAATTTAGATAGGAGAAAAATTATGCAGATAAGACAGGCATCATCGGCAGCGGACGCTAAATATTACGACACACAAAGAATCAGGGATGAATTTTTGATTGATAAATTATTTGCTCCGGGAAAAGTTAAAAGAGTGTATTCGCATTTTGACAGGATAATAACTATGGGAATTTGTCCTGCAGAAAAAGCATTAAGTTTGAGTGAAAATTTCGTTCCTTCAAAAGATCTGGGTACAGAATATTTTCTTGAAAGGCGTGAGCTCGGCGCTATTAATATTGGTGGCAGTGGCAAAATAATCGTAGATGGAATGGAATATAAGTTAGCTCATAAGGATGGATTGTATGTTGGAATGGGCGCAAGAGAAATTATGTTTTCAAGCGAAGATTCAAACAATCCGGCAAAGTTTTATACATTAAGCGCACCAGCACATAAAACATATCATACTGTGCATGTAGATATTACAAAAGCTGCAAAAGTTCCTATGGGCTCATTGGAAAAGTCAAACAAAAGGGTAATTAATCAGTATATTCATCCTGATGTGATGGAGACATGCCAGCTTTTGATGGGGCTTACAGAGATGGAACCTGCAAACGTTTGGAACACTATGCCTTGTCACACGCATGAAAGGCGCATGGAAGTTTATTTTTACTTTGATGTGGAAGATGATAATGTTGTGTTTCATTACATGGGAGAGCCTCAGCAAACGCGTCATATTGTGGTAAGAAACGAAGAAGCGGTTATTTCGCCTGCTTGGTCTATACATAGCGGATGTGGGACATCATCATATAAATTTATATGGGGTATGGTAGGAGAAAATAAGACATTTAAAGATATGGATGCAATTTCAATGAAAGATCTTAAGTAGAGGGGAAAATATGAAACCTAATTTTGAATTAAGCGGAAAAGTGGCAATAGTAACAGGTTGCGCAGCAGGACTAGGCCAGGGCATGGCTTTAGGGTTGGCCCAAGCTGGAGCTGATATTGTAGGTGTTGACTATGTGGGAACTGATGAAACAAAAAAAATGATAGAAAATGAAGGAAGGAAGTATATCGGAATACAGGCGAACCTAATGCTTATGGAGCCTTTAAAAGGAATAGTTGATACTGCGGTGGATGAATTCGGGCATGTAGATATATTGGTTAACAATGCTGGAATTATTCGTAGAGAAGATGCTCTTGAATTCTCAGAGAAAGATTGGGATGATGTGATGAACATAAATGTCAAAACTGTATTTTTTCTTTCGCAGGCTGTGGCTAACCAGTTTGTGAAGCAAAAAAGCGGCGGCAAGATAATAAATATTGCATCAATGTTGTCATTCCAAGGCGGAATTAGAGTGCCCTCCTATACGGCTTCAAAATCCGGTGTAAAGGGAATAACGATGCTAATGGCAAATGAGTGGGCGAAGTATAATGTTAATGTTAACGCTATTGCTCCGGGCTATATGGCGACAGCAAACACTGCGCCGTTGCGTGCAGACGAACAGCGATTTGCTGAAATTTTGGGAAGAATACCTGCGGGAAGATGGGGATTGCCAAGCGATCTTGCCGGACCTGTTGTATTTTTAGCATCTTCTGCATCTGATTATATTAACGGATATACTATTGCAGTTGACGGAGGCTGGCTGGCGAGATAATTTTTAACAGTAAACTAGCAATAAAACCACAGGAATGACTGTGGTTTTTTGTTGTTTATAATAATTTTTTTGATTTAATTTTGTTGCTGTACATGATGTTATCCACTAGCATAAACATACTGTGGGCATCTGTTATTTCATCTTCTTTAAAAACGTATGCTCCGATTGTGAAGTTAATCTCATATGGTTTGTTGGAAGAGATGTTATATTCATTGCGCTTTCTTTCGAGTTTATCAAGATAATAGTCCAGTAAATCATGTTCACATTCCCTTAATATCACAGCAAATTCATCTCCTCCGTATCTTGAAAGAAAGTTTTTACCTGTGAAGCTGTCACATAATATTTTAGAAGTACCTTTTAGTGCTCTGTCACCTTCGGCGTGGCCATACAGATCATTTACTTTTTTAAAGTTGTCAATATCTAATACGATGAGACCAAATGGCTGGTGCATACTTAAGCTTGTGTTTATAGTTTCCTTTAGATAATCATCAAAGGCCATTCTATTATTAAGATTTGTAAGATAGTCAATATTTGATTTTTTATTCATAACATGAAGCTGTATTTCAAGCATTACTAGGGTTGAAATAGCCCATGAGGTATATATGGGGAAACGAAAAAAACGCTCAGATAAACTTAAGGCTGCAGGCAAAATTGGGAATAGCAAGTATAAAAATAGTTCATTTGTACTAAGTGCTTTCTTTTTTAAAATAATAAAAATGGAAGAAGCTAGAACATATAAGTACCCAATTGATATTCCGTAGAAAAATAAAATACCCCTTGAATATTCATTGCTTGAGTTAATCACAAATAACAGTCCATATTTATATGAGATTATTGTTGTAAGCAAAAGCAAAAATACTGGAGCAGGAATTAGAAATTTTGTGACTTTGTTAAGCTTTATTTGGGGATAAATTCTGTATATACAAAAATATAACCAAAGCATAGGAACTACAATTGATAGAAAAAAGTCTATGCTCTGAAGAGTTTTTATAATTACATGCATTCTTTTGCCGTGAATTCCCCACATAGGAGGAAGAGCTGCAGACGTTATAAGAACAGCTATGGTAACTAAAGCAAGTAAAGTGAATAACTTTTCATCTCTATTCATAATTTTAAATTTTTTGTTAGAGTTATGTAATATGAGAAGCAAAATAAGAATTGCAAACCCATTTAAATAAGCCTGTGAAAAGTTAGTCATGTTTTCCCTCATGCGCTAGTACTTAATAGTATAATTTTAAATCTATAATACAATAAAAATCAATACTTGCAAATGAATTGTTTACCGAAAACGGAACTATAATTGGTATTAAGAGGGTTTATACATTATATTATTTTTTAGATTACGTGATTTTCAAAAATTAAAGGTTTGAACAAGTAAAAGTATAATAGATTTTATTGCTTTATGATTTTTATGTCAGCGCAAAAATTTGACAATGTTTTTTTAGAAAGGTGACTGGGAAGATAATTTCTTGATATTTATTGATCCCAAAGACCGGATTAGCGGTTGTTTTGCTAACATACCGCGCTGTTTCATACTACTCGTAAAACTTCAGATACTTGTCGCAAAATACACATTTAGAACTAGGCACCTCGTTTTTATAGTTTATATCTCTTTCAAACAAAAAAGCCAAGCTATAAAGCTTGACTTTTTTGTGGTGCCGAAGACCGGACTTGAACCGGTACGTTCTTTTGGAACGAGGGATTTTAAGTCCCTTGCGTCTGCCAATTCCGCCACTTCGGCAAAAGTGCTTATTTAAATTATTAAGCACTGTGATTTTGGAGGCGCCAACCAGAATTGAACTGGTGATGGAGATTTTGCAGACCTCTGCCTTACCGCTTGGCTATGGCGCCGTATTGGAGCGGGAGACGGGGCTCGAACCCGCTACCTTCGCCATGGCAAGGCGACGCTCTACCAAATGAGCTACTCTCGCAAATCAACTACTGAAATATTTATAAAGCCTCAGTCAAGCTTTCTGATCACAAGAGTTTCACTACGTGAACTCTCTTTCTTAAAAATTTCTCTGATATTATAGATAAAAATTAGTCTATAATAACATTTTTCCTGCTTAGCACTTTGACTTTCTGGGAAATTATTATAGCATAATTTCAAGAAAAAGTAACTAGCAGGAACCTGTTAAAATATTGGCGACCCGGAAGGGACTCGAACCCTCGACCTCCAGCGTGACAGGCTGGCGTTCTAACCAACTGAACTACCGGGCCATGGTGGGGACAACTGGGCTCGAACCAGTGACCCCTTGCTTGTAAGGCAAGTGCTCTCCCAGCTGAGCTATGCCCCCATACCGCATGTGCGGCGAAGTACATTATATTATACAGAATTTTTAATGTCAATCACTTTTTAAAGATAATTTTAATGTATTTATAAACAAAGAATTTTTTTGTTTTTTTAATTGACAATTCATCATCTCCTAGCTATAATCTTTAAGTACCATTTTGATTGCGATAATAAGCGAGAATGGCGGAACAGGCAGACGCGCACGTTTAAGGGGCGTGTGGTTAACACCGTGTGGGTTCGATTCCCACTTCTCGCACCAAATGCATTTGATAGGGCACAAAGCCAGCCAAGTGATAAAAGCACATCTTAAGAAGATGTGCTTTTATATTATCATCCTTAAATATTTAAGCATTTCGCTAATAGGCATAAAAAGCATGTATGACTTAAGGATTATTATACTCGCATCCGCCGGATACACAAACTATACGCCTATATTGGGTCGTCTCTTTGCAGAAGGGATACATAACATAATAACAGGGGAGAAGATAACACGGCACTCTTTTGTGTATTCTACTCATTCCAAGCTTTAAATACTTCATACACATTTTCGGGGCGTCCTCCCGGGCCGAACTCGCACTGAGCTATGCATCCGCCGTTATCCCACAAGTTTTTTTTGACTCTTTTTACTTGTCGGTTTATCTCTTGGACGGGGGCGTTAGGAAGAAGATTTTGTCTGTCTATTTCTCCCCAGAAAGTAATCTTTCCTTTATATTGAGCAAGATTTTCTATTCCCATGCAAAATATTTGTGAATTTAGCGCATCTACGCCAATTTCAATGAGATGAGGATATATATCCAAAATATATCCATCCGAGTGCATGAATAATTTTTTGCCGTGGCTATGTGCTATATCAACGTAGTCCTTATATAGGGGCTTGAACATTTCCACCCAAAGCTTGGGATTAATAAGAAGACTATTCTGGCTTCCCCAGTCGTCCATTATGTTTAAGTAATCGACATCTGTTTTTGCCCACTTCTCCATAACCTCGCAATAAAATTCATGCATAATCGATATGAACTTTGTGAGCCCTTTTGGCTGGTACATAAGATCCATATATAAGTTTTCTGTTCCTCTTATAAACTGAAGTCTTTCAAATGGTCTTGGACAGCATCCGCCTGAAATAAACTTATCGTTTAACGGTACACACTGCCTGTTTACATCTTCAATATCAAATGCAAGCCATTCTGTTGGAATATGTACTTTCTGTGTGTCTTCCCAATTGTCATCTGTTACAACCGGCGTTTTCACTTCGCCTATTACACCGGTCTGTCTGTTTTCAAATATACATCCCCATGCATCGGTAGCTGTGCCTATCGCGTTCATATCACCTTTTGTTTCGGGAATTTTTTTGTATTCAGGACTGGTTTTCGCGAAGTCCCAAATAAAGCTTTCTCTTATTCTTCTTAATTCCTCAGGATAATGTATATTAGCCCATGGAAGTGTCCAAAGTGAGTTCGGAACCCTTTCGGGGCTGTCAAATTCAAGTGTTTTTCTGACGATTTGTTTTGATGTCTGCATAAAATCCTCCTTAGTCTATAAAAGGATAAAGCAGATTCGCTATTATAGTAATTAATAAATATGTTGGATTACTCAGTTTTTATTGTATGTTTTGATTTTCTGAGTTCTGAAGGAGTTTTACCGGTTTTTCTTCTGAACACTTCGTAAAAATAATTAAGATTAGAAAAGCCAGATGCTGAGGCTATGCTTTCCACTGTATCATCTGTTTGGCAAAGCATTTCTTTTGCTTTTTCTATCTTAAGATTCCTGTATGTTTTTTTAACGGAGCTATTAAGTACTTTTGCAAATAACCTTGAAAGGTGTGCATAGCTTATATGGACAGCGTCCGCTATATCTGTTGCTTTCATGTTTTTCTCAATATTTTGATTCATAAATACAAGAGCTTCATCGACAATACTTTTTTCTATTTTTTTTGTCCTGCAATGAGTCTTAATATCGTCGAATTCTTCGGAAAGCTTCAGGATAATCCTTAATATATCAAGCTTTAATATTTCTTTAGGCTGATTATCCTTATATTCCTGTACAAAGTTTTTTATTTCACATAGAATATTGCCGTTGTCATTTTTCTTTTCGGGACTTTCACTTTTAAGTCCTTTGAAAATTGAATCATTAGCATTGTTTGATTTCATGCCCCATGACATGGAATAGGCTTTGTGATATGTGCCAGGCTGTTGATAATGCGCATGAATTACCCCGGGCTTCATTATATAATAGTTGCCTTGTGTTATTTCCATAAGGCAATCTTTAAATTTCGTAAATGCGGTTCCTTCAACGACATAATGCAGTTCGTAAAAAATATGTTGATGGAAATTAACAGCCCAGTCATCATCTGCGTATAAAGAATTAAACCTGACGATGTCTATCTCTTTTCCGTCATAGCCTAAACTGCTGTATGCAATTTTATCATATTCTTTTGTTTCCAAAATCACCTTAAGCTGGACATAGTCTCTCAAACAGGTCATTCGCATGACAATCGATAATCTAAATTATATCGTTATTCTCGCTGGTATTTTGCTCACCATAAGCGATTCGGTAACTTCTTGGAGTAAGTCCGAAGTATTGCTTGAATTTCATTGAAAAGTAATGGGGAGTTATATACCCACATGATGATGCCACAAGCTCTATGTTAAGAGTAGTGGTTTCAAGAAGTTTTTTTGCCCTAATCATACGCTGTTCGGTTATGTAGTCTACAACGTTAATACCTGTTGATTCCTTGAAAATTCGTGACAGATAACAATTGCTGAGAGTAGTGTATTCTGAAAGCCTTGTAAGCGATAGGTCATTAGCTAGATTTTCAGAGATATAGCGCTTTATGTTTAGTATGATGTCATCAACTTTACGATCACTCTGGCTTTTCTTTAGCTCCAAAATGTGGTATGTCGCTTGTGTCATCCATTTTTCGAAGTCATAAATATCTGAAAAGTGGTCTTGTAGGTTGTGAAGGTTAAGCTCAATATCTGATTCACCTATATAGTAATTGTCTATATATTCTCTTAGCATTGCAGTCATGCCCTCCAGACAGTCATATCCGTACTGGAGAGGAGGACAAAGGTCAGTAATTGTTTCAATTAAGGTATGTATCTGAACACGCGCTGTAACCTCATCGTCTGATTTGAGACTCTTAGAGTATTGTGAGTAGAGTTTCTTTATTTTGGAGCTTGTTTCAGTCTCTACTTGAAACTGCATATTTTCATAGATGAAAGCGTTTTTTTGCGGCATAAAAAACTTGTAACGGTAAGCCTCTTGTGCTTCAAGATAACCGGAGTGCGCTCCGAGAGGAGAATCTTTCCAAGAGCCTAGGGAGATCTCAACATCGACCATCAAGCTGTTGCTGGCAAACGCTATTATCTCTTCAAACATTTCTTTGGTTTGGCAGGTTTTTGAAATAATAAGAACTGCAATGCTGTCTAATGTCATTTCAGATGCTATTAGTACATTGTCTTCATCACTTAAGTTTTCAATATATATCACCAGTTTGTTTAATAATGTTTTCTTTTGAGAAGATATTATATCAGTAATATCCGACTCGCTTATATTGATAAGAATTATATTATAATTTCCATTGCAACATTCATGACCTGTGAGTTTCATGCGTTTATTGAAATCGTGTTCGGTATGTATTGTACCGCTTATGATGTTGCGCAGCAGGTTTTGCTTTAGGTTAATAATATTATCTTGCCATTTTTTGTTCAGATTAGCGATTTGAGAGTCATAGCTGACCAAAGCGTCGTTTATCATGGCATATTCATTGGATTTGTCATCAGAAGTAAATTTTCGAATTTTGTTTGTCAACAGCTTCAGAGGGGAGTATATGTTTTTGGCGAAAATATATGCGATGAGCATGGCGGCTACAACAGCTGCGAGACATATGGCAGTTATTATTAATGCGATTTTTTTTGATGTTGAGTAAAAATCGTTTATGGGGACACTTCGAACAAGCTTCCAGTATTCACCGATTGAAACGTAGGAAACCATGTTTTCAACGCCGTTGACCATGACCGGAGCATCATTTGAAGACACGTTTTGAAAAAATTCCGGAGATGTAAAACCTAGATCGTAAACTGTACTGGGGATATCAACACCATTCGAGTGCGCTACAATATTGTTTAGATTATCTATCAGAAACAATTCACCTGTACCGCCAATATCTATGTTTGTGAGGATGTCCATAAGATAGTTTTCGTTTATATCAAACCTGATATATCCTTTTGCTTTCTCAAATGACAGGTTTGATGGATAGGCAGCAATATATGATATTATATTGCTGCTGCTTTGTGTGGAATAAGACACTTCATGGGTAGGCATCCAATAGCTTGTTTCTTTCATGTCGGGCATTTCCGTGATCCAAGTTAAGTTTTTCCATGAATAAGGACTTGCACTATCAAGATATTTTATTCCTATTACACTTGATAGCACAAAATTATTACGCTTTGAGTATATATGTATGCCTTGATAAAGATTGTCGCTAGCATTGACCAGCTTATTTAATGAATCATAAAGAGTGTGGATTTTGGGTAGGTTAATTTTATTTTCAAAAAGAATATCTATATCTGTGGACACATTAACATCAAGAACCATTTTGCGTTGGGTCTCTTCAGTTGTTTTAATAACATATTGGTGTACAGTTGATGAATACTGCTCCAGAAGCTGATGGTTTAGTTTTATTACTTCGCTATTATAATTTTTAGATGATAGATAATATGTCGTCAGCCCGATGGAAACTGCCACCAGAATAATAAGAAAAAGATAGGATGTTGTAAGTTTAATAAGAACACTAATGTCCTTTACCTTCATAGTAATATTTGAGAATTTCTTTCCCACAATACACCTCGTACTTAGTTTATGCTAAAATGATCCTGTTAATATGGGTTGCGATTAGTTTAAGACTAAAAAATAAGTTTGTTTTTTCAAGTAATATTTACCGTTCACACATTATACAATAATTATTTATGCGTCACAATAAAATGCAACTGTTTCGCTGTTGGATAAACAGATTGTTATATAATCACAAGATTTTTATGCTAAAATGCATAATGCGAAAACAAGCAATTTTTACAATTTGTAATTTTATTTTTTAAAACCATACATATTTTATTAATTAGCAAGATATTGTTATTTACTGATAGCGAAAATGCATGTTATTGTTTTCGCATAGCTTGTTTGTTTGATGTGCACAACATATTGATATTTATTATGTAGATAATGCACTTATGCCAAATAACTTACAAATAAGGCCTTTTGAGATAAATATAATTTTTATAAAACAATGTTTGGGAAAAGGAGATTATGAGTAATAAAGAAATGACAAAAAAATTGACTGGTAATTATAACCTAACTAAGATGCAAAGGTTTTTTTTAAGCTTTAAAGGATACAAAAAGCACATTGCACTTGTAGTAATGTTTTTGCCAGTATTGGCATACTTTATAATATTTAAATACATACCTATGTACGGAATAACAATAGCATTTAAAGACTATAAGCTGGTGCAGGGTATAATGCACAGTCCCTGGTCGGATCCGTTGTTTTCAACATTTATTAAGATGTTCAAAACGGACACTTTCGTGAGAGCGGTTAAAAATACTCTTATAATAAGTGTTTTAAAATTATTATTCCAGTTTCCGATGCCAATAATTTTAGCATTGGCCTTAAATGAGATAAGAAATCTTCGCTACAAAAAAGTAGTTCAAACAATAAGCTATTTGCCGCACTTCTTGTCATGGGTTATTATAGCCGGTCTTTTCAAACAGCTGCTTTCGCCCACTACTGGGTTTGTGAATACCATAGTAGAGTTTTTCGGAGGAGAATCGATATTCTTTATGGCAAGCAATGAATGGTTTAGAACAACTCTTGTATTTTCAAACATATGGCAAACAGTTGGTTGGGGTTCAATATTGTACCTTGCCGCGCTGGCTGGGATAAGCCCGCACCTATATGAGGCTGCCGAATGCGACGGAGCTAGCCGTATGCAGAAAATATGGCATATTACTCTACCGGGAATACTGCCTACTATCGTGGTGCTGTTTATACTCAGGATAGGATATCTGCTTGACGGTGGATTTGATCAAGTTTTCAACTTCTATAACGAAGCCGTGTATAAAACAGGAGACATTATAGACACTTATGTATATAGGATAGGTCTTGGACGAATGAAATACTCCAACGGCGCAGCAAGCGGACTGTTTAAAAATGTAATAGGCTTTATTCTGGTTATTATAACTAATTCTGCAGGCAAGCGTTTAAGCGGAAACGGATTGTGGTAGAAGATGGCTGAAACAGGAAAGGGAATCTCATGAAAAGAAAAAACAAATTTACTTTGATTGATTATTTAATATATATAGGACTTACACTTTTTGCACTTACAATACTTGTGCCGTTTATCCACATACTGTCGCTGTCTTTTTCACCATCGTATATTGCGACAAGAGGAGGATTGCATCTAATTCCGAAGGACTTTACGCTGGATAACTATATTAAAGTTTTATCAAACAGCTTTATATGGAATGGTTACAAAAATACATTAATCAGAACTATTGTAGGAACACCACTGGTCGTATTTGTTACAGCACTTGGTGCATATGCGCTTTCAAAAAAATACTTCCCGCATAGGTCATTTTGGACATTGGTGATTGTTTTTACGATGTTTTTCTCGGGTGGACTTATACCAACATACCTTTTGGTTAAAAACCTTGGGCTTATGAATACTTACGCATCTATGATATTACCAATACTTACGTCAGCCTATACGATAGTTATTATGCGAAACTTTTTTCAATCTCTGCCAGAGGAAGTGGAAGAGTCTTGTATGATTGACGGAGCAGGGCGGTTTACAATTTTCTTTAAAATAGTTATCCCTCTGTCTACACCTATAATTGCAACAATAGGATTATGGACAGCAGTCAGCCACTGGAACGCGTGGTATGATGTGCTGCTTTATATCACGGACGAGAGAATGTTCGTTTTACAAATTGTTTTACGCAGAATAATAATCACTGGTACGCAGCAGTTAATGGACATAACTACCAACGGAGTTCTTACAAATATAGAAGACAACGTGTCTTCACCGGAGGGTTTGAAATCAGCTTCGATATTTGTAGCGACAGTTCCGATATTGTGCGTATATCCTTTCATACAGCGTTACTTTGTTAAAGGCATTATGATAGGATCACTAAAAGGGTAAAAAGTTTAAGCTTAGCCATATATAATATAAAAATATTGCTAAGAAATAAAAGGAGGAAAAAATATGAAAACCAAGATGACTAAACTACTTACAATTCTCTTGGCAATGGTTCTTGTGCTCACTGTGATGAGTGCTTGTACTAAAGAAGAAGAGAGTCCAATGGCAACTGATGCTGCTGTTGAGAAAACAGATGAAAAGACAACAGAAGCAACAGATGCACCAGCTGAAGAAGCGGGCCCAAGCTGGGAAGGCTCAATCTCTGTTGCATCATACGCTTTTGGACCAATGAATCCTGAAAAAGATAAAGTTGGCCCAGTTATAATGGAAAAATTGGCTGAGAAGGGTCTCGCTGTTGATCTTCAGTATGTGTACATTGAATATCAACAATACCGGGAAATTATGAATACACGCCTTGCTGGCGGTACAGCACCTGACATCTTTATTTCAATTAGTCTTGATAACATGCTTTCATTGTATGAGCAAGGTGCTATTAGAACTTGGTCCAAAGAATTTTTCATGGAAAATGCCCCCAATATTTATAATTATGTTGAAGGCGGTGGACTTAACGGCGCTCAGTCTGACTTCGTTGACCTCTTCTGGGAGTACTCCACAGTTGGAGACGATATGATAACAGTTGCTAAATTTTCACCAGGACAAAACAT
Source organism: Christensenellaceae bacterium (assembly GCA_963676355.1). Classification (GTDB taxonomy): domain Bacteria; phylum Bacillota; class Clostridia; order Christensenellales; family UMGS416; genus JAGLOK01. The sequence continues at coordinate 3,141,745 of OY781093.1, read as the reverse complement.
CCCTTATAAAAACGTAACTTACCGCACAGACTGGCTTGAAGCTCTTAATGTAACAGAACTTCCTTTGACAGTTACAGATTTTGTTGATCTAATGTACAGATTTGCAAACGAAGATCCAGACGGAAACGGTGAAAACGACACTTATGGAATGTCACTCTCTATGATAAGAGCACTGTTCGGAGCATACGGGAACTATAATGGATTTATCGGTGATACTCCCCATTGGTATGCACAGGATGATGGTACAATGATGTGTGCAGATGTACTTCCACAAAACAAAGAAGTACTTTCAATACTCGCTCAGATGAGGGCTGACGGCGTTCTTCATCCTGAATACATCACAAATGAAAATGAAGGCGGATACTGGGCACTTTCACATCAGTTCATTAACGGAGCAATCGGTGTATCAGCCCGTGCAGGCTGTGGACATTATCAGACAGAAGAGGAAGGCGGGTCTGACGGACCATGCATCAAAGAATATAAGGCTGTTAATGGAGAAGACTCTTCAATAACATGGGGTCCATGGCCGGCAGGTCCTGAAGGCGAATACGGTTATATGATCGGTTACGGAGCATCAATAGGCGAAAATGCTGTTTATAATGCTGCTTCTGTTGATGACGCAAAAATGGCTGCAATACTTCAGATAATGGATATTTACTCACAGGATGATGAACTCGCAGCCTGGTCGCATTGGGGCGAAGAAGGCGTAGACTACAACGTGATAGACAGCAAAGGCGTTGAAGGCCTTGAAACTCTTTGGGAGTCAAACGAAGCTATGAACGAAGTGGGCATAGCAGCTTACAGATCACTCTATGGTGCAGATAACCCTTATAATGAATATGTACAGACTGTTGGTTTCTTGAACAATCCAAGCATTAAGTTCAGAGTCGATCTTATGAATAATAACGCACAGTTTGATTCTTATAGGACAAGTGATGTATATGTTGCTCTTCCTTCAGATCCTGATTACAAGGAAGAATTAAAGACATTCAGAGATGAGACATGGATTGCTATAATTGAAGGTGAACTTCCGGTTGAATACTATGACACATATGTAGAAGAGTACTTAGCTCGAGGCGGCCAGGTTTTGACTGACGAAGCAAACGAGTGGTACGCAAATAAATAAGAGAATCATCTTTCCTTATTTTTAAAAGGACGAATGCGTTTATGCATTCGTTCTTTTTTATTGTTAAGCTGTAAACTATAATATTCTTATTCTATTATGAAGCTGTTATTATCTTAATTTGTATAAATAAAAAAGCAACCCGTTTTATTATACGAGTTGCTTTATTAACTTTAACTTACAGACACTCTATCATATTAACCTGAGATACTTTTCCTTCTTCGTCCACATGTATAGATTTTATTTCGTGTGCTCCAAACTCAAGAATACAGTCCACTTTAAGAAGAGGTATTTTCAGCGAGACTTTGGCATGCTCCCCGTATGTCTCATAAAGCCTTACTATGTGGCCATTGCCGTTTTCTGCCGGCTTTAGGACAGTCATAACGACTTGCTCGCTGTCGATATATACATTTTGCATAGTCTGATTAAGTGGTCCTTCATGGTAGGTTTCATGCACTTTTTGTAGTGGACTGTTGAGTGCCAGAGCTTTTTGTATTACGCCTGATTTTCTCCAGTCGCCGTCGTGTGCGATGAGCTTATATGTCATCTTATGAATGCCCTGATCCATATGCTCGAAATCTTCGTTGCGTACTTGTTTTGCTTCGTGGTCTGCAAATAGAGGTGAGCGCACCACATTAAGGCGCATTGAACTTCCTTTTGCGCAATAACTGTAGCGTGCTTGGCAGGCTATTGCCAGTCCGCGTCCGTTTTCTTTATTTGCATCCGACAAGTCCATCCACATCTGTCCCGGTTCTTCCTTACCGTCGGCTTCGCGTACTATATAACCATATGGTATTGAGTATGTAGCTTTTGGGCTATCGGTATTTACATCAAACGCAAGCTTCAGCATTTTGTGCTTTTCCTGCCAGTTTACGCGGAGGCGCACTTTGAGATCTGGTGAATCTTTATATAGAGAAAAGTCCTGTCTTAGCTGCGAATTGCCATATTCGGATGCAACTCTTATTGTTGTGCGGACATCGCCATATTCTGTAACTTTAATCGATTTTGTTTTAAACTCACCTATTACATCATCATATGTATCGTTACCGTGCCCCCATGTGTCGTAGTTTGTTTCATCCATTACAAGTGGCTGCGCGCCAGAGGTCTTTATAAGCTCATTTTTATTTACTTTGTCATATATTCTTATAATATGCCCTGTTTTTTTATCAAACTCTACTTTAGTCCATTCATTTTCAAGCTCATATTTGGTTTCAAAAGGTACATCCGGCACAAAAGGAGGGCGTTCGTTTGGAACTTCTGGAGGGGTGAGCCAGTAGGTTGTGTATCCCAGTGCGGGAACATCGGCTAAAAAGACCATGCCCTTGTTTTGGTGGTTTATAAGATATCTTCCGAAAATCTTTTGTTTTGCCACTTCATTTCCATCAATGTCTTTTATCGACTTTAATACGAGGTCAAGTTGTATTGGTGCTTTAACGGGGAAGGGGAGAGGGTTGAAAACAACAAGAGGCACAGGATGATCTTTATATGACCATATCCTTCCTGATTTTTCTTTTGAGTGCATAGCTCCTTTAACGGATGTATTTATAGACCAAGAAATTTTTTGCAGTGAAGCGTTTAGAACATCAGAGGCTATGTGTGAGGAGTAACCTATAGCCTGTTGAGCATCTTCCAATGAAGCCTGAAGGCTGCAGCCGCCCATTATGTCATGGAACTGGTTAAATAGCAATTTTTCCCATGCGGGTTTTAGATTTTCATATTCATCTTTGTAACCAACAGCTTTATGAGCTATGGTGTTAAAACGTTCAGCGGCTAATAAAAGTTGCTCCGTTAGCCGGTGCTTTTTCTTGAACTCAAAATGCGTGGCATAGCATCCGCTGGCATAGTGCTGTATGTCGGTGTCCCATACAGGCAGAGAAGCATCTTTGCTTTCTATTTTTTTAAAATATTCATCTGCTGTACTGATAAATATATTATCATGACCTTTTTCGTTTTGCATCTTTTGAATTAACTCAAGAGCTTGAATTGTAGGCCCTCCTCCGTGATTGCCGACACCAAAAAACATCATAAATTCGTCTGTGTTAAGATCGCTTTTTTCAAAGGCTTCGTTTATTACTTTTTCAAGAGTTCTAAATGAATTGTTATAATGATTATCTAATATTCTAAATGTCTTAACCATGCTGCCATCGGGAGATTTCCACATAAACAGTGGATTGGGGATGTCAATTTCGGTAGGGCCCGGACGCATAAAAATGTAGTTGTCCATTCCGCTTTTTTTAAGTATCTGCGGTATAGTGCAGTTGTGGCCAAATGAGTCTACATTGTAGCCTGTTGTTGCCAAAATGCCAAATTTCTCTTTTAGATAGTTTTGTGAGTATAGCGAGTGCCTGACAAATGATTCGCCCGAAGGAGAGTTGCAGTCGGGCTGCACCCACCAGCCTCCAACTATATTCCAACGTCCTTCTTTCACTCTCTGTTTGATTTCTTCAAACATCTCAGGGCAGTTTTCTTCTATCCACTTAAACTGACTTATTGCACCGCAGACAAACTTGAAATCCGGATATTCATTCATTCTGTCCAGAGCGGATCGGAAAGTAGCTTTTATCTCAGAATAGCCTTCTTGCCATTGCCATAACCAGACCGGATCGATATGAGCATTTCCGATAAGGTGCATAACCTTGTCATTGTTTTTTTTCATACTTGTTCTCCAAATAAAAATATTTAGTACAAACACTACTGTTTACTGTATATTTGTACTATTTTATTATATCATGGGCACGCTTTTTTCATGTCCTAAAAATCCTTTCATTACACCAATATTGTGTTATTTGATTAATAAAATTTTTATTTCATGAAGGGATTTATGAAATAAATAAACACAACTTTTATGCATTTAATAAATATCTTTTTATAGCAAGATATTTTCCTTGAATGGGTGGGTTTTAGGTTGGTATAATCATAGTAATATTTATGTATATTCCGTTTGTTTTGGTTTGTGGAAAATAAGAATGCTAGTAGGTTGTAATATATGAGATCCCACTCAGAAGAAATAGCGAAGTTCGCTCAGGGCATGACTGATAAACTGCTGTCAATGCAAAACTTGAACCAAGAATCCCCCGACTATGGGAAAATAATTATGCCGGAGAAAGGCTATGAAGAGCCGGGAGCATATCATATACCTATAGTGCATTTTGTGGGTCAATATTATTACCCGAGCTCGCCATATAGGGGAGATGAAAAACTGCTAAAAGCGGCGTCTTTATTAATAGATAAATTATTGGATGCCATGCATGAAGACGGAACTATGGATTTACGGGAAACAAATTTCCACGATGCTACAGCTGTAGCTTTTACATTTATACCACTTGCTCATGCATACAGAGTTATTAAAAAACATGACACAGGCACTGTTGTGGAAAAAGAAGTTTTAACCAAGATGTTCGAATTTTTCACTCTAGGAGCAGAGGGTATTGTAAATGGAGGCTTTCACACACCGAATCACCGCTGGGTGATGGCAGCAGCGCTGAGTCTGGCTTATAACATTCTAGGCGATAATAATTATAGAAAAGAAGCCATGAAGTATTTAAACGAAGGAATAGATTGTGATCAAGAAGGTGAATATATAGAGCGTTCATCAGGCGTTTACGATATTGCTATAAACGAATCCCTTATTGTTGTCGCTCAAGAGTTGGATATGCCTGAATTGTTATCTCATGTTGTGCGAAATATGAGAAAAAATTTCACATATTTTGAGCCGGATGGCACAATATGCACTCTAAACTCCCGAAGATATGACAATGGCTTGAAGTATTATCCTTTAAGGCATTATCTTAACGCCCTGATACTTGCAGTAAAATTCAACGATTCCTTTTTTGCAGGCATGGCTGAGTATATTTTAGACTTAATGAAACAAAAAGAATATAAACTTGTCGATTATCTTTTTACTGGTGGTAAAGAAGATGTTCATACACCTATTCTATATTTTCTTTTATATGATGAACTTTCAGATTTAGTGAAACCTCAAAAACTGACATGGGACGGACAATGGTACTATCCTATAAATGGCGTTTTAAGGTATAGACATGATGATATGTCACTTACACTTTTAAAAGAGAGAGAAGTTTTTTTCAAATATCAGAAGAAAAATACGGCCTTGGCTATGAAAATAGGAAGCTGCTTTTTTGGACAAGGGTATTTTACCCCACAGTCAATAGAAGAAACAGAAGACGGGTATAGATTGAAATCAATTACACAGCAAGGATACTATAAACCGCTAAATAAGAAAATTGACAGCAGTGAGTTTTATAACATACGCCACACTCGGGAAAAAACACAAATGCAAAAGCATGAAACAACTGTAGATATTCAAATTGCAGGCAGTGAAATATATGTTAAAGTTAAAATGGATGGAACTAAAGATGTTCCAATGAAAATTGAGCTTATGCTTGATGCTGGAGGAATTTTGGAAACTGAAGATACAATCATGCGGGGAGAAAAAGGGACATCGGCAATAATCAAAAACGGAGATGCGGTTTACACTACAAGCTCAGGTTCGTTTAAAATATCAAATTGTACAGCAACTCATCACAACACAGGCAACATGAGGGGCACCGCGCAGGAATCTGCAACGCAGTATACAGTTTATATGACAGGCTTTACTCCCTTTGATCATACATTCAAAATTTGTGGTGGAGACATATGATGTTCGAAAAAAAACAGATAGAAAAACTCGTTCTTAAGGTAAAAAAACTTGAAAAGCCATATCTTGCTTTGATGTTTGAAAAGATTTGTGACATTGATGTGAAAAGGTTTGATACGAAGGAGCATTTGCGCAAGCCTCCTGAAAATGTTGATTTGAAAGACATAAAACCAGGGGACAGATGGGGCGGTCCATTTGAAACGATGTGGCTTAAAGGAAAAGTGACAATCCCCCGAGAAGCAAAAGACAGAAAGCTTGTGCTGTGCTCGGCTATTGATGCTTTTGAGTGTCTTGTGTTTGTAGATAATAAGCCTAAAGGGCTTTTCAATAAAGACGGATCGGTGCATGGTGGGAACCACTCAATCGTGTTTCTTCCTGAAAACAATGGACAAAAGAGAGAATATAACATCGATATAGAGTGTTATGCTGGTACTCCTTGCCTTGGGTGGGAACCATATGATAACTATGGCTTAAGTAATATGGACGATGAAGATTATATTCGCACATATAAAGGGGTTTCGTTATGTGCTATTGATGAGAGTGTTGCTGATTTTGTGTTTAACCTAAAAACACTCAATCAGATATACTTGATATCCGAAGACAATAGCGCACAAAAAGGAAAGGCTCTCACATGTATGATGAACATGTATAAAGAAGTCAACCAATATCCAGCAGATACTGATGATGAAATATGGCGTGAACAGATGAAAAAGGCCAACTCTGTAATATCAGCTTTTTTACAAGAACAGCCAACAGGGTATGGCGAGGTTGGGCTTATCGGCCATGCGCATCTTGATACGGCATGGCTATGGACGGTGGAGGAGACCAAAAGAAAAAGCGCACGTACTCTGTCTAATGCGCTCTCTCTTATGGAGCAATATGACGAATATACTTTTATTCAATCCTCATCTTTGCACAGCGCATGGATGAAAGAACTTTACCCTGATGTGTTTTCTGACATGAAAAAACGCATAGCTGAAGGTCGATACGAACCTAATGGTGCTGTGTGGGTAGAATGTGATTGTAACATAACAGGCGGCGAGGCCATGATACGTCAGTTTTTGTGGGGACAGCGTTTTACAAAAAAAGAGTTTGGCTATACCTCGGATGCATTTTGGCTGCCTGATACATTTGGATACTCTGCTGCCATACCTCAGATAATGAAAGGCTGCAATGTAAGATACTTTCTGACAACAAAGATGGAGTGGAATGAAAGCAATAAGTTTCCGCATGACAGCTTTGTTTGGCAAGGGCAGGACGGTACTGAAGTGCTTGTGCATCTAAATCGTATGGATTGTTGGCCTGATGTGAAGGAAGTTTCGAGCAACTTCAATGGGCTTTCTGACAAGCATGCAAGCGATATGAAGTTGATATCATACGGGTACGGCGATGGAGGTGGCGGACCACAGTATCAGATGTTAGAGATGGCAAAGCGGGCAAATGCAGCAAACAATCCTGTTTCATCGCATACAACGGTGTCGAGATTTATGCATAAACTTGATAAAAAGCGTGAAAATCTACCGAAATGGGTTGGTGAATTATATCTTGAACTTCATCGCGGCACGCTGACATCTATACATGATATTAAAAGGAGCAACAGGCTTTTGGAAATTGCTCTTCGAGAATACGAATTAATATCTGTACTGCAGCATAACAGCGGGTTCGAGAAAACAGACAAAGAAAAGATAAACGCTTTGTGGGAAATATTACTAAAAAATCAGTTCCACGATATTCTTCCTGGCACGTGTATACCAGAAGTTTACGATATAGCTGTATGTGAAAATTATGAAGCAATTGAAAAGGCGAAAGAAGAAACGATAAAACTTATTTCCTCCGTCAGCGAAAAGACGGAATCTGTTACTGTTTTTAATTCTCTCGGTTGGGACAGGAAAGCATATGTTACTCTAGACAGTGGGAAATTCATCAAAGGTGTGCATGGGCAGGACACAATAAACATCAAAGGCGAAAAACAGCGTGTATTCAAAGTGGATGTTCCTGCTATGGGCAGCACTGTTTGCGAGCTTTTTAGTGAAAATATTGTAGGTGAAACCATGTTTGACTTTGATGGCATGAAACTTGAAACACCACTATATACTGCCGTGTTTGACAAAAATCGTGCGATAAAGTCGCTTATAGACAAAAATACCGGAAGACAGATTGCACGCTGTGATAATAAGCCTCTCAATACTTTTTCAATGGTACAGGATGTTCCATTATCATGGGATAACTGGGATATTGATCCTGACATAAAGTTAAAAGAAAAGGAAGAAGTCGAACTCATTTCAAGCAAGGTTGTTTCAATTGGCAAGTATGAGTTTAGGATGGAAAACCTATACAATATAGGACAGGGTTCATCAATTAAACAGCATATAGTTTTTTATAGTGACAATATGCGCATAGATTTTGAAACACATGTTGATTGGCATGAAAAGCATAAACTGTTAAAGACAAGTTTTGATGTGGATATATTGTCGAGCACAGTGAAAAACGAGATGCAGTTTGGGCACGTTGACAGAACTACACACTCAAATACATCATGGGACGCGGCAAAAACTGATGTATGCAACCATAAATGGAGCGATATTTCCGATGCTCATTATGGTGTTTCATTGCTAAATGACTGTAAATACGGCATGGCATGTGAAGGATCTGAAATGACTTTGACATTAATGAAATCGGGGACTCATCCCGATCCGAGAGGCGACGAAGGTATGCATGAGTTTACTTATTCTTTGCTGCCGCATAAAGGAGTATTTTGTGCGGAAAGTGTTGTATACCCAGCGTATGAATTGAATTATAAGCCAATACTTGTGCAAGGAAGCTATGATATTGAATCTTTTGTTGTTGCCGACAGACCGAATATTATAATTGAGTCGGTAAAACCTTCCGAAGATGAAGATGGATATATACTGAGGCTTTATGAGTGTGAAAAAGCAAAAACTATCGGCGTTAAACTAGGTTTTTGTTACACTCCATCGAAAGCATTTGAAACAAATATGCTTGAAGAAAAAATCAAACAACTTGGCATCGAAGATAGATTTATTACGCTTGATTTCGAACCGTTTGAAATTAAATCTATATTTATTGAATATAAAAAAGAAGCAGTTGTGCAATCAAGTTAAGTGACAATACACTAACGAAATTTCAATGGGAAACTATAGATACTATGTCTATACGGTTTGTAGAGAAAACGGCGTTTTTTTACAGCGGGAGAGAAAATGACACCAAAGCAGAAGTTTACGGCAGCACTGGAAAGACAACCGATAACCGGTACAGTGCCTACATTTGAGCTAGTGTTTTACCTGACAATGGAGAAGTTTGGCAGAATACACCCCAGTCACATGAGATTTAATCAATGGAGCCAGATGAGTGATTGTGAAAGAAGCCTGCACAGAGAAAACATCGCAGACACATTTATAATGACTGCCGAAGAATACGGTCATAGTGCGATATTTGTACATCCTCCTATTTCATCAGATGTTGAAATTCGAAGGCTTTTGGAAGTGATAAAAGAAAAGTCGGGAGATAAGTTTTTTCTTATAATGCATGGCGATTCAACATTTGAAATACCTGATGGGGACGGTATGTATGAGTTTTCATATCAGCTGGTAGACAATCCGCATGCCCTTAAAGATGAAGCAAGCAGAAGGCTTGAGGCAAGACTTAAAGAAGCTGAGAAGCTTAAAGGAACAGGATTGCTTGACGGCTTTGCACTCTGTTCTGATTATTGCCTGAATGTTGGACCTTTTCTAAGCCCAGCCCAGTTTTCGGAGTTTATTGCGCCATATCTAAAGGATTTGATTAAAGGATACAGAGATATGGGCTATTACACTATAAAGCACACAGACGGAAATATCATGCCTATAATTGATCAGATTGTTGACTGTAATCCTCATGCTCTTCATTCCATTGATCCTCAGGGAGGCGTGGATATAGCAGAAGTAAAGAAGCTGTATGGAGATAGAGTGTGTCTTATAGGAAATGTGAACTGCGGATTGATGCAGACAGGAACTGATGAAGAGACAATAGATTCAGCTAAATATGCACTTGAGCATGGAATGCCTGGGTATGGATATATTTTTTCTACATCAAATTGTGTATATACTGGCATGTCACTGGAAAGATATGAATTAATCATGGAAGTGTTAAAAGAATATGGAAACTACGACAATTTTAAAAAGGAAGAATAAATAATATGGATATGAAACTACATGACTTACATAGGGAAGTATGTCTGAATCCTCAAAACAAAAAGATTATATGGCAGCCAAGAATTGGGTGTTGGCTAGATGACAAGCTATTTGGAGGCGGACAGCTTCCCGAACCTTATACAGGCATGAGCTATGTGGAGCTCTACAAATCTTTAGGCTGTTCGGCAAGGCTATATAAATTCAACTCGTGCTTTAAACCAGTGTATCCGACTTCGCTGGAAATAATACGCGAAGACAAAGGTATGATTCGCCAAAATAAGATGATAACACCGAAAGGGATACTGACTGAAGCTACAGTTGGCAATGATTCGAATTCAGGCAGGATGCCACAGAAATGGTGGATTGAAACTGAAGAGGATATGAAAGTTTATACATGGGTTCATGAAAATACAAATTGGGAGTTTGACAACGAGCGATACCTTGAACTGTTTAAAGAGTATTGCGAAATAGGTGCGCCCACTCTATTTATGCCACGCGTCAGCGTGCAGGATTTGTACATAAACACAATGGGAATGGAAAATGGCATATTCGCATTGTATGATTTTCCGGAGACGGTGGGAAAATACTTTGTCGCCCTTCATGAAAGCCATATGCGATTGATAGATGTTATTAATCAATCACCGGTGGATATTATAAACTTTGGGGACAATGTCCACTGCGGAACACTTACTGATGATATATTTAAAAAATATGTTTTGCCTCATTACCTTGAACGTTGCGATAAACTGCGTTCTGCAGGTAAATTCACTAGCTCACACTGGGATGGAGACACCTATTCTCTTCTTCCTTACGCGAAGGAAACCGGGCTAGATGGCATAGAGGCTATTACACCAAAACCACAGGGAGATGTAACCATTGAGTATATTAAAGAGCACTTAGGTGATGAAATGTTTTTGCTTGATGGAATACCTGCTGTTCTTTTTGATGACATCTTTCCCGTTGAGCAGCTAATAGAAACTACAGAAAAGATAATTGAGCTTTTTGCTCCTAAGCTAGTGCTTGGAATATCGGATGAAATATCATCTACGGGAGATATAGAACGTATTCGGCTAGTAGGTGAAATTGTGGATAAATATAATAAAAAGTTTGAAAATGAACAATAGATCAATACATGATGCAATGTGGATATGTGCGGATGAGAATATATCCTCTCCGAGAATTAAAACTTGCTTTAAGCTAAAAAAGAAGTTAGAAAAAGCTGTTTTGCAGGTTACGGGGCTTGGATATTTTGAAGCTTATATAAATGGTCGGAAGGTAAGTGACGATGTGCTTATTCCGGCTCAGACCGATTATGAGAATCGGGAGCTTAAAAATATGCGCTATCCCATGAATTATGAATGTGTGAGTCACAGGGTGCTTTTTCTGGAATATGATGTGAAAAACCTTATTGGGCATGGCGAGAATATTCTCGGAATATGGTTAGGTAATGGTTTTTACAGGCAGACATTGAGAAAAGCTGAGGGCAATGTGTCGTATGGATATCCTAAGACTATAGCTTGCCTACAGATGAAGTATGAAGATGGCGATTCGGAATACATAATGACAGAGGATGAAAACTGGTATTTTCGAGAAAGTCCAATATTTTTTAATAACATATTTTTTGGAGAAAAGTATGATTCAAGGCTTGAGGAACCAGACTGGTGTCATAAAGATGGCACATTTGACGGCTGGAGTCAGGCTAAAATCGCAAATCGTGTAGGTGGAAAGCTTAAAAAACAGAATTGTCCGACTGACAGGATTCAGGAAAGCTATGATGCAAAGCTTTTAAAAAAGGACGGCGACAGGTATATTTTTGATATTGGGCAGAACATATCGGGAAGGCTTAATATCACGGTATCCGGAAAAATCGGGCAGACGGTAAAAGCGCGTTTCTCAGGGCGACTCCATGACGATTTACGTCTCGATTATCAATCAACTTGCTCAAAAGACAACCAGATTCAAGAGATGGAATATATATTAAACGATAAGCCGGTGCAAGATTATACCCAGAAATTTGTATGGTATGGCTTTAGATATTTTGAGGTTATAACTAAGTCGAATTTGATTGCTGTAAAGGCCGAGTTTGTGGGGACAAAGCTTGATATAACAGGCGACTTCAAATGCTCAAACCTATTGTTAAATAGGCTTTATGAGCTATATCTCGTAACCCAGAGAGCAAATTTGCACGGGTGTATAACAAGCGACTGTCCACACAGGGAAAGGCTTTCATACACAGGCGACGGACAGCTGGTGACAGAACCCCTCATGCTGAGCTTTGATGGGTACTCTTTTATCAGAAAATGGATAGATGATCTGAAAGACGGGCAAAACAAAAAAACTGGACATGTAGCACACACAGTTCCGTTTATGGGCGGCGGAGGCGGTCCCGCGTGGGGAAGTGCCATAATTATCGTGCCGTGGAGATACTATTTGCAGACAGGAGACTTAAGTGTTCTTCGGGAGATGTATGAGCCGATGTGCCGTTGGATGGAATATCTTGAAACACGTACAGATGATGACTTTATAATACACCGAGAAGAGCCGGGCGGATGGTGTCTGGGCGACTGGTGTGCACCAGGCAAAACAGAAATATCAGAGGAGTATGTAAATACTTGTGTATATGCACACAATGCGGAATTAATGAAAAAAATTGTGCGTATTTTAGGCAAAGATACAGAAAGATTTGAAAACTTAAACAACAATATTAAGCAAGCTATAAAAGATAATTGGTATAGCGTGGAAAACAACTGCTTCTCAAAGGGAAGGCAAGGGGCAAATGCTCTTGCTCTTTGGGCGTGCGTATTACCTGAAGGCCAAGCACAAAAAGTGGCGAAAACTATGGCGGAGCACATCGAAAATGACTGCAATGGGCATTTGGATACGGGCATTATCGCCACGCCTATACTGCTTGATATGCTTACTAAATACGGGTATGTGGACATCGCATATGGGATAATGACCAAAGAAACATATCCATCATTTGGATTTATGCTAAAAAATGGTGCAACAACCTTGTGTGAGAGATTCGAATATATTGAGTCGGACAACCATCCCATGTTTGGTACATACACTTCATGGTTTATAAAATCACTGGCAGGAATAAAAACAGATGAGGATTCACCCGGTTACAAGAATGTAATTATATCACCAAATTTTTCTAAAGGGCTTGATTTTGTTGAATCGAAAGTGCGAACCGTGTCGGGAGAGTATGTAAAAGTTCGGTGGGAAAAAATAAAAAACAGAGTTATTGTAGAGATAAATTTGCCTAAAAAGTCATCATATAGTTTTGTTGAACCGAATCGATATGTTGTTTTATCGAAAAAAACTGACGGAGATAAACATATAGTTGAGCTTATTAGAAAATAGATATAGTTAATCATCTGATATGATAAAGAACAAAATAGAAAAATAGTAAAGCAAAACCTATAAGGGGGCAAAATGCCGGATATTTCTAGAGTAAAAATAAATATAGTTCCAAGTTTTCACTACGATATAGCCTACCTTAAAACAGAAGAAGAATACCTTAATCAATGTATAAACAATATTCATCAGATACTTAATATAATGGATAAATATCCTGAATACACATTTACATTGGAGCAGGTAATTTTACTGAGGGAATACTGGAATCGTTACCCTGAAAACAGAAATAAACTGAAAAAATATGTTGCGCAAGGACGGCTATGCATATCTCCTGGGATGTGGGCAGTTCCAGACATGAATATGCCTGATGGCGAGAGTATGTTTATGCAAGTAAAGCTAGGCAAAGACTGGCTTGCAGAAAAGTTTAATATTAATCCTGATGTATGTTACATAGCAGATTGTTGGGGACATCATGCGCAGCTTCCTCAGATTATGAGACAGGCAGGCTATAGTTATTATATTTTTTGGCGTTGTATGAGACGGGATGTCATGAAAAACGATTTTATTTGGCAGGGGATTGATCGAACTGAGATAAAAACACATTGGCTTGCCCGTGGGTATAGTGGAGTGTCGTTTCCTGATGAAGCAGAAAAAGTAAATGTTCTGGACTTGGACTTTGTTGGAAGCTCGGAAGAAGATTTAATTAAACGTTGTGAAGATATCCGACAGTATGGCGAGGACGATGATATATTGATATTCAATGGCGGAGACTTTGCTTATCCGCAGATATCAGCACCAGAGATTGTATCAAAATATAACAATAATGATTATTATATAGGGTTTTCTACGGTTAAAGACCATATGGATGCTGTCAACTGGGACAATACAGAGGTTTTCCTCGGCGAGTTTAACACGTCACAGCAGGGTACATTTACTACAAATATTTTGATAAAGCAGACCATCAGAAGGCTAATCAATAAACTTCATTCATTAGAAAAACTTTCGGTTATAACACAAAAACCGATAATTGACACAAGACCAATTTGGGAAAATCTATTAAAGCAACAATTTCATGACATTATTTGCGGAAGTATCTGTGATGGAGCTATAAATGATTGCTATGCTCAAATGCGTGAAGCGGAAAAGCAGATTTTCCATCAAAAAGAAAAGTTGGAAGACAAGGATGGCACGATTACATTATTTAATCCTTTGGATATAAAAAAAGAAGAGATATATGAGTATAAAGGAGAAAAATATTTTGTAGAGTGTGAACCGTTTGGTTTATTTACTCCGAGTGAAGGCAAAAAAATAGCAAAGAATGAAAAAAGAAAACTCCCTTGCTTATATGAAAATAGGTTTTATAAAACTGAAATAGGTGAAAATGGATTTATAACTAGCCTTATAGAAAAAAAGTCCGGTCTGCAGATTACGGGCAGCAATGAAATTGGATTCGGCTCTATAAGCATGCAAATGGATTACGGTGACGTTTGGCTTAATTTTGATGGGCCAATATCAGGCGGATCAGTTGAGGCTTCTCTTACGCAGAATAAACGCGATCCATATTTGCGCGGCTCAAAAGATGATATTGTGGATAGACGCACGCATGAAGCTTCAAATGTTGTGGCATATGTTAAAGAAGAAAACAGTTATCAATTGATAATCGAACAGAAGTGTGAGCTCAATTTCTGGAAAATCAGAATACCAATAACAACACAAATTATTTTTTCTTCACACACGCCAGTGATTAAGTATAAAACGGAGTTTACACCCTCGGGTAAAAATTACAGGCTGCGTGCCGCATTCCCTACTGCAATAGAAAGCGGTGATATACGTCATGAAATAGCATTTGGAATGCAACGTAGGCAACAGGCTGAGTTTCCTTGTCAGAATTTCTGCGATTATAGTGGGAAAAAACATGGGCTTGCTCTGATAAACCGAGGAATTCCAGCAAATAATGTTGATGATGATATTATGATGCTGACTCTATTCAGGTCTGTCGCTATGGAATATAAAACAGATAGCACGCTTTCATATAATGAAGGCAGAAAACAATGTTTTGAGTATGCGGTAATGCCTCATGCGACAGATTGTGATAGCGAAATAATAAACCATGCAAGGATGTTTAACCACCCATTGGAGTTATGTAAGGTTTCTCGAAATAGCGAAAGCACAAAGACTGTTTATACAACAAATCAATCGAATATTATAGTCTCGGGTTTAAGACATCAGGGAGAAGATATTTTTATTCGCTTATATGAAGCAACTGGGAAAAAGCATACGAAGTGCAGCTTATCGTTACCGCTATATGTTACTCATTGGAGCAAAGCCAGCGGTATACAAAAGCAAGTAGGGGATAAAAAAGCAATTAAAGACGTGCTAAATCTTGAATTTAAACCTTTCGAGATAAAAAATATACTTTTATTCAGACAAGAATAATTGTGGACTATTGCAAACACAAAGCAAATAAAGACTTCTGAAAGTGAAATATAATGATTAATGAAATGACATCAAAACAGAGAGTTAGTGCTGTAATTGAAGGCAAAGAGTTTGACAGAATACCGGTTTACGGCTGGCTTAAGGAGAATTTGTCCGAGAAGATTAGCGCGGAATTTGGTTCGGTTGAAGCATTTGAAGATAGATATGAGTTTGATCTGGCACATATTTTTGGAGGGCCATCTTGCGTAGTGCGCGAAGAGATCGATAATGCCAAATCACAAGTTAAAGAATTCTTGCCATCACATATGCTCGAAATTGGATTTAATGATGTCGATGATAATGAAAAATGGGAAGAAACAATTAAAAATATCAAGCACTATAGCCGTGACAGAAAAAGATTTTGCTATATGCAAACTCCCGGGATATTTGAAAAAGTAAATAGCTATTTTGGCATTGAAAACCATCTAATGTATATGTTGCTATATCCGGACGAGATAAAAGAACTTTACAACAGACAAGCTGAATGGAACATAAAATTTGCGAATCATGCAATAGATCTTGGAGTTGACATGATACATCTTTCTGATGATTGGGGAGCGCAGCGCAGCTTGCTTTTTGATCCAAAATTTTGGCATGATATGATTGCACCAAACCACAAAAAGATAATTGATGCTGTTCATGAAAGAGATAAATATGTGAGCCTTCACAGCGATGGAAACATTAGTCAGGTGTTACGCGGTATTGCTAAGCTTGGATTTGATGTTGTGCACCCATATCAGGTATCAGCAGGAATGGATTATGGCAGATACTTTAATGAATTTTCAGATAGCTTTGCCATAATGGGCGGGATAGATATTCAGGCGACGTTGGGATTTGGAAATATTGAGAATGTTAAAGCAGAGATAGAAGAAGTGATAGCGCAGTTTAGCAATCGCGGTTTGATTTTATGTACAACTCATTTTGTGCAAAATCACTGCTCTATTAAAGAGCTGACATGTGCTTATGATACTATATATATGAAGGTAAGAGGACAATAGTGTCGTGTGAAAAATATATAATGGGAAGTAATGCTAAAACCACTTTTTGTATGTTATGATTTATTTTCATCCATTATTGTGTATATTTAGAAGCGACAATTGAAAGCTATTGAAGAAATAAAAGAGAGGTTACATATGAATAAAGGCACATTAAAAGCTGTAGTCATAGGTGCATCAGGACACTTCCGCTTCGCGACGGATGCAATCGCACATGGTGCTGACTGTGAGATTACTGCAGCAGCTCCCGGACCTGAGGGAGACTGCGATATTGTCAATCACATTGGACTGAATGTACCGGCATATGATGACTACCTTGAGATGTTGGAGGCTGAAAAACCTGATGTTGCAATAATCAATCCACAGTTTGACAGGATATCGGAATGTGCTATTGAGGCAATCGAAAGAGGGATTAACGTCTTTTGTGAAAAACCGTTGGCTCTTTCATGGACAAATATTAAAGCTATTGAAGAAGCGCTGGAAGGAAGAAAGGTTAGGGTGTGTGCAATGATGGGCATGCGATTTGAGCCTACTTTTGCAGCTCTTAACCGGTTAATTAAAAATGATGAATTGGGGAAAATACGGTTAATTCACGCGCAAAAATCATATAAGCTGGGTTCTCGCAAAGAATTCTATCATAATCGTAAAACCTATGGAGGAACGATTCCTTGGGTTGGTTCGCATGCAATTGATATGATTTATTGGCTGATGGGCAGGAAAAAATATAAAAGTGTTTCAGCATTGCATTCTGTTGCAGGCAACAATAACCATGGCGAATTAGAATCATTCGCTGCGATGCTTTTTGAGATGCAGGATGAAGTTTTCTGTACTGTAAACATCGATTATCTTCGTCCACAAGCTTCAACAACGCATGGTGATGACAGGATTCGGATTGTTGGAGAAAGAAATTGGGCAGAAATTATTAACAATAAACTCTATTTAGGGGAAAAGGAGCAGAGACTTATTGAAGAGAAAAATATATTTTATCACTTTTGTGAAGAACTTAAAGGAGAAGGGCTCTGTGAGGTTTCAAATCAGGACAGCATTTATGTGACAAAAATATGTCTTTTTGCAAGAGATGCTGCGGATACATGCAGAAGAATAAAAATAGGGTAATAAAGAAATGAAAATAATAGATATAGCAGTCGTAGGTGCGCTGGGTTATGGAAAAGTATTTATAAATGAGGTTATTGAAAATGGCTGTCGCCATAATGCCAGATTATGCGCAATTGTGGATGTATCGCTAAAGGCGAAAGAACAATATGATAATATTATTGAGCGCGGGGTTAAATACTATAGTAATCTTGATGATATGTATAAGGAGATTGATGTTGATTTGGTGCTTATAGCAAGCCCGATACAATTTCACTGTACACATGCATGCAAAGCAATGGAAAATGGATCACATGTGCTGCTGGAAAAGCCAATTGCAGGCTGCACTGGAGATGCTAAAGAAATAATAAAGGCACGAAACAAAACAGGAAAAAAAATTCTTTTGGGATATCAGCTTTTTTATGATGAAACAATACGCAAAGTAAAAGAAATAATCCTTTCTGATAGACTTGGAAAACTGAAACTGATTAAATGTATTGTACTATGGCCCAGAAGTGCTAAATATTATACCCGGAATAAGTGGGCTGGGAAAATACTAGATGAGAATGGAAGGGCTGTCTATGACAGCGTTGCAAACAACGCGATGGCACATTTTTTTATGAATGTACTTTATTTAGCCGGCAAAGATATGGAAAGCTCGGGAAAGATAGAAAAAATCAATGCAAAACTATCAAGAGCAAACCCGATTGAAACATATGACACTTGCTCAATGCAGGCATACACAGACGATGGAACAGAAATTTTAATGTTTGCATCTCATGCTACTGAAGAGCTTCTGGGTGCAAAGTATAAACTAATATTTGATAGAGGATATATTGATTGTGTCGATGACACTTGGAGACTGCATCAGGGAGAAAACACACAAATAATAGGCACATCCTACCATAATAGCAATAAGAAAATATGGGATATGGTAAGATATATCCGCGATGACGGCTATCCGATAAAATGCACTCTGGAAAACGGACTTGAACATGCCGGAATGATAGAGACTCTTGGTGAGATTCCTGTTAGCGAAATTACTAATAATGTATTCGTCAATAGTCGAAATTACACTTATGTTGAAGGGTTAGGAGAAAAACTTAATAAAGCCTATGAAGACAATTTGTTGCCTGAAGTTTTATAGAATTTATTTTCATTCAAGTATTTTTATCTGAATTGGCTGAACTATAATTATATCTAAAACTTAATTAAACTTTTTTCTAAATTTAAGCGGTGTAATTTTTTCTTTTTGCTTAAATATTCTTATAAAGTGATTTATATTATTAAAACCGCAATTAATGCATACGTCACCGATGCTTATGTTTGTGTTAATCAACAAGTCCTTTGCTTTGGAAAGTCGTCGGTTTATTAAGTATTCTTTGAAGCCAAAGCCTGTTATTTTTTTAAACAGGTGAGAAAGGTAATACATATCACAGTTGAAAAGTTTTGCTGTTTCAGACAAGGTTAGCCGACTTACATAATTGGTGTCAATATAGTTTTCAACTTCATCTACCATCTGATAGTTTGCGTTTTCAAGAGACCCTGGGAAGTAACTGGGTTTTATTCTGTATAGGTCAATTATCATTAAATTAAAAAGCGATTTTATTATGTCCTGACGATATTTATCCTGATTATTATATGCATCGTAAATTAGATTAAAGTAGTAGTCAATTTTTTGTGAGTCCTCGTCCTCAATGTTTATAACATGTTCAAATTGAGATGGTCGCCGCCTGAAAATAGACAGAAGTACAGAGTCGCAAATACTTGAACTGAGGAATTTTTGATCAACCAATATAAAGTAGCGGGAATAGGGATATTTTTTAATATTACTTTTATGTGATTCAAAGCTGTTTATGAAAATGATGGAATTTTTCTTTACCTCGTATTTTTTACCTTCTACATCAAAACATGCTTCTCCTTTGCGGACATAAATCAACTCATGTGCGTTATGAAAATGATTCTCATACGAATAAGGAGAAATGAAATTGTCATATCTTATTGCGAAATTCCCAAAGCTGGTCATATACGTGTATTCTCCGATTCGATAAATATTAAAATAGCAAAAAACGCTAATATATTAGCAAAATGTGCTCAATAATAGACATTACAAAATAATATAATATAAAAAACGTCAATTTATATACTACTAGGAAAGGCGAAAGCATGCAATACAAAAAATTTGTATATTCTGATTTAGAAGATATGAAAAAAGATATTAATCTGCATAATTTAGGATTGAATGTGACGAAAAACCTTGAGGTGCTTAAAAAAAGTGTGAGGGTCAGTGGATTCAATGTTCCTAACTCACTTGCAGTGCACCCCATGGAAGGCTGTGACGGCAATATTGATGGTTCTCCCGGGGAACTGGTCCTACGAAGATATAAAAGATTTGCTGGAGGAGGCGCAGGTCTTATCTGGTTTGAAGCTGTTGCTGTTGCACCGGAGGGAAGGGCGAACCCAAGACAGCTTTGGATAAACGATAACAATTTTGGCACTTTCAAAGAGCTGAAACAACTTATAATCAAGGAGGCAAATGATAAAAACGGATACTCGCCTCTGATAGTGATGCAACTTACACATTCAGGTAGATTTTCAGTACCATATGACAAACCTAAACCTGTGATTGCCTATAACAATCCGTATTTAAACCAAAGGATGGATTTGGGTAATGATTATCCTGTAATAACAGATGCTGAATTAGAGCGGCTCGAAGATAAATATGTAGAGGCCGCAAAACTGGCAAAAAAAGCAGGCTTTCATGGTGTGGATGTTAAAGCTTGTCACAGATATTTGATTTCGGAACTGCTTTCTGCATACAACAGAAAAGGAAAATATGGTGGCAGTTTTGAAAATCGCACACGCTTTATGCTAAACATAATAGACAAAATAAAAAGTGAAGTCGGGGAAGACTTTTTAGTATGTACCAGGCTTAACTTATATGATGGAATTCCTTTTCCATACGGATGGGGAACTGATAAAGAAGATTTCACAAAATATGATCTTACCGAGCCTTTTAAACTTGTAGAAGAATTATATAATAGAGGAGTTCGGCTTATAAATATAACGATGGGAACACCATATTACAACCCGCATGTAAACAGACCATATGACTCGGGCGGGTATACTCCTGCGGAAAATCAGTTGGAAGGTGTTGCAAGACTAATAAATGGTGCAGCGGAAGTGCAAAAGCATTATCCGGATATGGTAATCGTAGGAACTGGTTACAGCTGGCTTAGAGATTTTGCACCCAACGTAGCAGCCGCAGCGATAGAAGATGGAAAAGTAAAGATTGCAGGTTTTGGAAGAGCGGCATTTGCATATCCGGATTTTGCCAAGGATATATTAAACAAAGGGGCTATGGAAAGAAAAAAATGCTGTATAACCTGTGGAAAGTGTACAGAGCTTATGCGTGCAAAAAGCTTTGCGGGGTGCGTAATTCGAGATTCAGATGTTTACGGACCTTTGTATAAAAAAGACTGTATGAAGTGATTGAGTAGTATAAAAATAGGAAAAGGAGTGTGCTATGAGAAGAAAAACTGCATTGATAACAGGTGCCGGTCGTGGAATAGGAAAAAGTATAGCACTAAAATTAGCACGTGAAGGCTATGCGATTGTTGTTGCGGATATAGCGGACATGGAAGAAGCAGCCAATGAAATAATGTCTTTGGGAACTGAAGTTTTATGTGTGGAATGTGATATTTCAAATTCGGAAAGCAGGGACAAACTTATTGAAACTTGTGTCCAAAAGTTTGGATATATAGATGTTTTGGTAAATAACGCCGGTGTTGCACCCAAGGTGCGGATGGATATGCTTGAAACAACAGAGGAGAGTATGGACTTTGTTTGTGATATAAACCTTAAGGGAACGTTTTTCTTAACTCAGGCTGTTGCTAATCATATGATTAAAAATGTAGCTGAGGGCACTGTCGACTATCCAAGGATAATAAATATTGCGTCCATATCATCATACACATCATCCACTGCACGTGCAGAATATTGTATATCAAAGGCAGGTGTCAGTATGATGACAAAGCTTTTTGCTGACAGGCTGTCTGAATACAACATAATGGTTTATGAAATACGTCCGGGAATAATACTGACCGATATGACAAAGGTGGTTAAGGAAAAATATGACCGACTCTTTGAGGACGGACTTTTGCCTACGGCTAGGTGGGGTATGCCTGAAGATATTGCAAAAGCAGTGTCAGCTTTATGCGGAGAGGACTTTCTTTATTCCACAGGACAGGTGATAAATGTTGATGGTGGTTTTCAGATACGAAGGCTTTAAAGGTAGTGTGCAATGAAATATGATTATATGACAATTGAAGGAATAGATATACCTGTTATAAGCCTTAACACTGTAGTGGTGGGAACGGGATGTGCGGGATATAATGCTGCCGATAGTTTATTTGGTTTAGGCCAAAAGGACATAGCCATTGTAACTGAAGGCGTTAACATGGGAACTTCCAGAAATACTGGTTCGGATAAGCAGACATATTATAAATTGAGCTTGGAAGCTGAAATAAGAGATTCAATAATGGATATGGCGAAAACGCTTTTTTCAGGAGGTTCAATGCATGGCGATATCGCTTTAGTGGAAGCGGCGCTTTCAGTAAAAAGCTTTTACAAACTTGTAGAAGCAGGAGTACCTTTTCCCCATAATAAGTATGGAGAATATGTAGGATATAAAACAGATCACGATCCTTCAAAAAGAGCTACTTCAGCCGGACCTCTTACTTCAAAATATATGACTGAAAAGTTGCAGGAAAGAGTTGAGAATAAAGGTATAAAAGTCTTTGACGGATATAGAATAATAGGGATACTGACTGAAGAATCTATCGCAGAAAAAGCGATAGGGCTTGTTGCCGTTGATAAGAACAATCTTGAAAACAGTTCAATGGGAATAACTGTTTTTAACTGTACAAATATAATTTATGCTACCGGTGGACCGGCTGGAATATACAAAACCAGTGTTTATCCTGAAAGTCAGACAGGAGCAATGGGAGCGGCTTTCTTGGCAGGAGCCAAGGGTATAAATCTTACTGAATCTCAGTATGGAATTGCTTCGATAAAATTTAGATGGAATCTCTCAGGAACGTATCAACAGGTAATACCACGATATATATCGACTGATGCAGACGGAAATGATGAGAGGGAGTTCCTTGACGAATATTTTCCTGACACAGGCACAATGATGGATGCTATATTTCTAAAAGGATATCAGTGGCCGTTTGATCCTAGGAAAATAGATGACTATGGTTCGTCTCTCATAGATATTTTAGTTTACAACGAAACGCAGATAAAAAAGAGGCGTGTATTTCTTGACTTTAGGCATAATCCTTCGGCTGCAGAAAAACACGGAAAGCTAGACTTTGACATTTTAAGCGAGGAGAGCCGCACATATTTAGACAACTCGGATGCGCTTTTCGGAACGCCTATAGATCGACTGGCAAAAATGAACAAACCTGCAATAGAGCTTTACAAAAGCAATGGGATAGACATCACAAAAGAATATTTGGAGATAGCGGTGTGCGCCCAGCATAATAATGGCGGACTTATGGGAAACATCTGGTGGGAAAGCAATCTGAAGCATTTCTTTCCTGTGGGAGAAGCAAATGGTACTTTTGGGGTATATCGCCCCGGTGGTTCAGCCCTTAACTCAACGCAGGTCGGATCATATAGAGCAGCACAGTATATTAGCAAAAAATATACAGAGTCTGCTCCGGACATAGCAAACTTCATTGGAAAAGTAAGCGTGCAGATATCCTCTTATCTGTGTAAAGCAAAGAAAATAACTAACACATTGGGACAAACAACAAACGTTTTTTCTAATAGAAATATCATAAAGGATAATATGACTAAAAATGGGTCGCATATACGTTCTTTGGAGACTTGCAAAAAAGGTTTAGATTTTTGCAAAGGAAAATTAGAAAGTATGTTTGTAGATACAAAAGTTTGGGAGATGAGCGAGTACCCAGAAGTGTTTGTGAATTATGATATGCTGGTAACGCAGTATGTTTATCTTAATTCAATAATTAAGTATATAGAAGAAGGCGGAAGTAGCCGAGGATCATATCTTGTAAATGATAAGGATGGAAAGCTCCCGACAGGAGGAATGTCTGAAATTTTCAGGTATTCAACGGATATTGGAAAATTTGATGATAAGGTGCTTGTTTCTGGGTTAAATAAAAAAACGATGGAGTGTAATAGTGCTTTTGTAAAAGTTAGATCTATACCTGAAGATGATAACTGGTTTGAAAAGGTGTGGAATGATTATATGCAGGATAAAATAGTACTTTAGCAATATGTGACTGACTACGGAGAAGGTGATTTGTTGTTTATTATTTTGACAACACACTCAAAGTTTTTACAGCCATAAAGGCCATTATTTTATTGTTATAAGTGAATACATATATGGTATAATTTATTATAATAATATTTAAGGTGGTGTGAAATATGTCAGGAAACTCTATAATTGATTTTTTTAAAAACGGTGGCGTATATTTTTTCGATGAAGAGGATTCAGCAAGTGAAAGAACATACTACAAGGTAGAAGATGCTATGGGTGAAGAAGATGGCGCGGATATAGTTGAGACAGAAATTGATGATGAAGGTATGATTTGTGTCTTTTATGATTGTTCTGTGCTAAGTGAGGAAGAAGTTAAAGAAAAATACGCAAGCGGAGATTTTTCAGTCACAATTTAGATGGAAACAATTAAGTAACACGAAGCCGTTTGAATCAGCAAACGGCTTTAATTTTTTTCTATAAATGCAGAAATTAGCATTAATCATGTATATTACATTTAGGTTTACAATTATTTGAGATATACTTAAAGTTGCCTCATGGATTTGGCTTTTGTGAAGGTATTAGTTCAAAGACGGGTTTACCGTTTACGGTGACATTACCACCAGTCATCTCGCCGATATTATCATAATCGAATGCAGATTTTGCAGATATGTTTATTGTGCCTCCCCTGATATATAAATTTCCGTTTGCATCAAGCGCATCAGTATCTCCACTGGACATGCTAATATTCAATTCGCCATCGTTAATTTCAATAATTGCGTCATAATCGCTTTTTTTTGTTGCATTAATGCCATCATCTGTTGCATAAATATCTATACGCCCACCGTTTATTTGCACATAAGTTCCTTCAATTCCCTCAGTACATGTTTCGATATTTATGGTACCGCCGTCTATTTGAACTATCGTGCTGCCTTGAATTGCGTCATCTGAAGCGCGGATATTCAATATTCCATTGTAAATATAAATATAACCAAGCGACTCGTCTTCCTTGTTTTCGCTGTGCAAAGCATCTTTGTCGGATGAAATAGTTATATCCCCACCGTAGATTCTTATGGAATCGTTTGCTTTGATGCCGTCTTTTTTTGAGACTATATTGTATATACCGCCAGTTATCTTTAAATCATCTTTTGATACTATGCCGTTGCCTTTTGTTGATACTATGCTAAGAGAGCCTGTGCCATTAAAGACTAAGTTGGAATTAGAAAAAATTACAGAATCCAAATTTTTATCATCAAATTTTTCGGATACTATTAACGAATTTTCTGAATCCGTCGTTGTTACAAAGACTTTGTCAGCAGAAACTACATTTATTACCGGAAAATTATCATTTATTATGCTTACTTCATCCAACACTAGCTGGACCTTTTTGTTTTTTGCATCAACTTCGATTGAAATGTTTGAGGCATCTCCGCTTATTACATACACGCCTTTTTTTGATATGACTACATTTTCATTATCTACTAATGTAATATATTCTGCCTCATCTAGATTTGCTTGTTGCTCTAAATCCCTGTCAGTAAACATTTTTGTGGGATCAAGGGCAGAGTTTTCATTATTAGAAGAAATGCTTGCTGAGGCTTTGTCTGGATCTTCTGTTGAAGCGGATACTTGCTGTGATTTTTCGGCGGAAGTGTCTGTAGCATTATTTATATTTCCATTAGCACAGCCACTCATAGTAAATACAAAAATTAAAAGTATCACTTTTGTGATTATTATTGATTTAGTCTTCATTGTGTTTCTCCTTAGAGCACATCGCTTGAAATAAATGTTTGCCAGAAAATTATATCTAAATTGTTCTTTATATTATAGAGCGAAACCTAACTAAGAAAAAGTACTCGTTGCAGATATGCCACTGCCTAGGTTCCCATTTAGAATGGATGTTACTTCGAAACTATGGGGAAACCTGCCGACTTTATGATATTTGAAATAGGGGAGCTTGTTATTATTTACAAGCAGGTAAATCCACATAAAAAATTGTGGTATTTTCTTCGTCAGATTCAAAATAAATGTCACCGCCATGCTCGTTTATGATGCCATAGCTTATTGCAAGCCCTAGTCCGGTGCCTCTGTCTCTAGGTTTTGTGGTGAAGAACGGGTCAAAAACTTGTCCCTTTATGTCCCTTGATATTCCAATACCGTTATCTTTTACCGAAATCTGAACATATTCTTTTGAGTTTTTTTCGATAAGCTTGGCTGTTAGATAAAGCTCTTTTTTGTTTGAAACCTTGCCGTATTTTTCAGTCAGCGAATCAGCGGAGTTTGTTATAAGGTTTAATATAACCTGCTGTATCTGTTGACTTCTGCACTCAATCTGGGGAAGGTTGTCCTGTATTTTTACGATAAAATCGATTGATTCATGCTTAATCAGTGTTTTAATCAACATCATGCTGGACGATATAATATCGCTAATGTCCGCAAATGAAAATGAAGTTTTGCCTTGTCTTGAAAATTGAAGCAGGCTGTTTACTATTTCTGCTACTCTTTTTGTTTCGTTTATTATTTCGCTTGCAAAAATATAGTTTTCGCTGTTTTTATCTTCGTTGTCTGCTATCAATTGACTGTAGTTCATTATTCCGTTTATGGGATTGTTTATTTCGTGTGCAACTCCGCTGGCCAGCGTTCCGATTGATTCTAATTTTTGCTGATTTTGCAGCATCATCTGCATTTGGGTGTTTTCTTCTACAAGCTCTTTGTAGCCTGTGATTTCAAGTGCGAGGGCGGCGATGTGCTCTGGGTTGCCGCTTTCATCCTTCATTACAGTTGCACTCATAACCATGGGGAACTCTCTTCCACTTTTGTCGCAATGCATAAGCTCGTATGATTTAATCGTACCGCTCTTTTTTAATTTTTCAAAATACTCGTTTGCAGCACTCAATTGACTCTCGTTATAGAAAATATCTAGTGTTTCTCCTATTAATTCTTTTGCTGTAAATCCGTGTACATTTGCGAAATAGTCATTTATGTGGATAATGCGTTTATCCATATCAACAAATATATATCCTATAAATTCTAGATTTATAACTTTCTCGAAACGTTTAATCATACTTTCGCTATTTTTTTTATCGGTTATATCAACTACGAAACTAAGATATCTTTGGTCACTTAGCTTGGAAGCTCGTACGCTCCACCACCTTACTTCTTTTGATTTTGTTAGGAATTTAGTTTCTATATCCAAAAGACCATCGGTTTTAAGAATTTTAATGTTTTCATGAGCGGCATCTTTACGGTTTTCTTCAATTAGCATCATTAAATTTTTGCCAATTAATTCGCTTTGACTGTAGCCTGTTACCTTACAAGCCTCCTTGTTCACTTCAATAAAAAAATCGTTTTCATCGGAAATGAATACCCCATAAGGAGCATTTTCTATGTATGCTTGGAATCTGTCTTTTTGTTTTTTTATTTCATTTTGTGCTAGTACAAACTTTGTGGCATCATCATATATTACAACTATTGTGTCCTTGGAAAGTTTGAATATATCCATATCATAGTAATGGCTATATTCTGAATTTTCATATTTCTTTCCACTGAATTTTTCAGGAATGCCACTCTTCCATACACGTCTAAAAATATCCAGAAATCCATACTTATTGAGATTTGGACTTAGTTGATAGCTTGTCTTGCCAATCAAGTCAAGCTTGGGTTTGCCATAAAGCTCACATGAGCGCTTATTAAAGTCTAGTGCTATATAATCATCGCCTGTTAATCCATCGTTTATTACTTTGTATATTATTCCGCCACTTGGCATAGTGTTGAATAAGTTTTTAAAATTAGACTCAGATGCATTGGGTGAGCTAAAAAGAGTGACAAAGTGATTTTTTTTCGGTGAAAAAACATCAACCCAATAATTTCTTTTAAGAAAGTCTGAATATTGTGTAAAAGACTTTTGGGAATTATTTCGAGTAACATCGCCATAAAATCCTATCCAATCAAAATCATCTTCTTTTAGTTGGGGAATAGCTTCTGTGATTTTTTTTCCAACGATAGCTTTGGATTTTAAACCGGTTAGTGTCTCAAAAGCTTTATTTGCTTCAAGAATAATATAATTGCATGGGTTGTTATTTTCATCAAAAATAACCTCATGTAAAGCATATCCAATTGATGATTGGAACAGTATGCTTTTATATAAATTATCCACCAAGCTGCCTCCGTATCGTGAATTTTAAAGTTTAAATATATTTAACTACAGAGGTTCTGCCGCAAAATATTTATACAGGCCTCAGATATATCTTTATCATACAATACTGACTTGCTTTTTTCCAATTTTTTAGTATATCAATAATGTCTATTAAGATTATCAAAGGTCTGTTTGAAATCATAGCATCTGCAAAATTTTGCAATAGCTAAAAGATTAGCCTTTGATCATTATGTTTTCTTCATTTAAACCATAGGATATCCTAAACTATCTTCTAAACACAAAAATATGATTAATTTAATAATGTTTTACCATTTTACAGCTCTGATTTCAATATTGACTCATTATATATTTGATATGCTTAAAAAAAAGTATTACAATAATAATTAATTAATGTTTATTTTGTTGTGGTGTATAAAGGAGTTATATGAGCTCGATTTTAGTAGTAGATGACGAAAAAAGCATCAGATATACTTTTGAAATTTTCATGTCGAAAGAAGGATATGATGTTTTTACAGCGGAGAATGTAGCTCAAGCTATAGAGCTTGTTGAAAAAAACAGCTTTGATTTAATAATATCTGATATAATTATGCCAAAAGGAACAGGCATAGATCTTCTTCAAAGAGTAAAGGAAACATACCCCGACATACCTCTTGTTATTATGACGGGGAGCCTACTGTGGAGACAGCCTCTATATCCGTTAAATACAACGCATTTGAATATTTAACAAAACCAATTGACAAGCCTACTCTTTTGGGATGTGTAAAACGTGCACTTGCATATAAAGAACTGCTTGATTCAAAGAAAAAGCTTGAAAAAGAAAATAAAAATTATAGATTCCATCTTGAAGATTTGGTACAGGAGCGAACAGACTCACTACAAAAAACGATGCAGTCAACTATTGAAGTGGTATCTTCTATCCTTGAATTGCGAGATCCGTACACTGCGGGCCATCAGATTCGTGTAGGCAATCTTGCGTTAAGAATTGGTGAAAAGATAGGAATGCATAATAAGAACATTGCAGGGCTTTATGTCAGTGGATACCTACATGATTTAGGGAAAATATCAGTTCCTTCTGAAATATTAACTAAGCCTTCAAAGCTTAATCCAGTAGAATTTGAGATTATAAAAAGCCATGTTGAATATGGATATGGAGTGCTCAGGAAGCTTGATCTTCCGTGGCCTGTTGCAGACATTGTACGTCAGCACCATGAAAGAATTGACGGAAGCGGATATCCCGAGGGATTGGGAGAAGATGAAATCTTACTTGAAGCAAAAGTTCTTGCTGTGGCTGATGTAGTCGAAGCTATGACTTCGCACAGGCCGTATAGACCTGGACTGGGATTGGAAATGGCTTGCAACGAGATTAAAACACAAAGAGGCATAAAGTTTGATGAGGAAATAGTGGATGCAACTCTTGAACTATTCAATACCGATAACTACGCATTTGAGGACAAAGCGAAAAAAATAATATACGACATTTAGTTTATGATTTAGCCGCAAAGGAGCTTTCTGTGGATGAGCGGGTTACACATCATAAAAATTTTATTGCAGGCAACGAAGTGATACTTGTGTGCCGAATGGTAAAAGGTGCGTCAAAAAACCTTGAAGACTATCAAATAATTTTTATAAACCACAGCTTTCTAGCAGATCATAATTTAAAAAGTGAAGATATTACGAATAAATCAGCGAAACAACTTGACGAAGAAAATATATTTGACAGCTTTAGTTGGCTGTCTTTTTTGATGGAAGCAAAAAAGTGCGCAGAAGAGCAGGAATTTGCGGCCGATTTTTTAGGTGAGATGCAATTATGTGAATCGGAGATATTTAACGAGGCACAGGACATGCTTTTTGTACGCATAAGCAGTATTAAAGAAAATAAAAATGCAAACAAAACATTCAAATATATTAATGAAGCACCGTACGGTATTTTTATATCAAATAATCTGGGTAAAATTGTTTTTACAAATAAGCAAGCACAAAAGATAACTGGATATACTAATAAAGAG
Source organism: Christensenellaceae bacterium (assembly GCA_963676355.1). Lineage (GTDB taxonomy): Bacteria > Bacillota > Clostridia > Christensenellales > UMGS416 > JAGLOK01. The sequence continues at coordinate 3,111,399 of OY781093.1, read as the reverse complement.
ATTATAGGAAAATTGCTATTGGAGTTTGTCGCAAAAGATGACTTTAATAGAGCAAAAAAGGATTTATTTAGAAAAAGAAGGCTTAATGAAAGATCTGAAGAGCAATATAAGTGTGTGGATAAAAAAAACAATATAAGATACTGGCAGATTAGCAGTGTAAAAATAGATGAAAGACATTTTGTTGGGTTTGTAAATGATGTGACCGAACTGAGAGCATCTCAGGAAGCGCTTAAAAAAAGCGAAGAAAAATTCAAACTTTTGTTTGAAGATGCGCCGCTTAGCTATCATTCACTTGATGAAAATGGCAATATAATTACTGTAAATAAAGCATGGTGTGAAATGCTGGGATATTCTAAAGAAGAAGCAGTTGGAGCGCCGTTTAATAGATTTATTGTGGGTGACCATGTTTACTACTTCATGAGAAAATTCATGGAATTTAAGGAGCGGGGGGTAAGTCACGCGAACTTTGAGATGGTAAAAAAGTCAGGTGAGAGAATAAAGGTTCACTTGGATGGCAGGGTTTCACGCGACACAGAAGGAGACTTTATCCAGACGCATTGCATTTTAAATGATGTGACCGCACAGCTTATCGCAGAACGTAAGCTTATTGATAGCGAGAAAAAATATAGTGCTATGATTCAAAATATGTCAGATGTGATTATGATTCTTGGCAAAAATGCAGAGATAATTTATGCAAGCCCAAATATTAAAAACATGTTTGGATGGGACAATATTGATTTGTTGGGGCAGCCGGGAGTTATGCTTGTTCATTCTGATGAAGCTGATTATATAAGTGAAAAATTCGGAGAGCTTGTAAAAAGACCCGACTCTGGGATGAAATTAGAATTTAAAGTGAAATGTAAAAGCGGAGCGCCGAAGAATATATCACTTGTTGCAAAAAATCTCATGGATGACAAAGACATTGAAGGTGTACTCCTGACCTTACATGATATAACAGAAAGAGTAAAGCTAGAAGAAGAAAAGCTTGAAATGAATCAGTATGTAAGAAACCAGCAAAAGCTAAAGTCAATTGGAACGCTGGCTAGCGGTATCGCGCATGAAATTAATAACCCCATAAATGGAATAATGAACTATAGTCAGGTAATCATTGATGCAAAAAATGATGAAGATATAGTGGAAAATTGCGCAAACGAGATATTAAGAGAAACAGAGCGAGTGAGTGGAATAGTAAAAAACTTGCTTGGATTTTCCGGACAGCAAAAGCAATCACTTAAAAAAGCTGAAGTGAATGATGTGGTTGAAAAAACACTGTCTCTGATAAATGCAACACTGAGGCATGATGGGATTAACCTCATAATTGATATAGCAAGCAACTTGCCTGAAATAAAGTGCAGAACAAGTCAGATTCAGCAAGTAATCATGAATTTAGTAACTAATGCCAGAGATTCTTTGAATGAGAAGTTTCCCGAGGCAGATGAAGACAAAATTATAAGAATTTCGGCGTATCAAACAATTCTTAATGGGCAAGAATATGTACGTATTGAAGTGGAAGATAAAGGGGCGGGTATCCCTGATGATGTGCAAAGCAGAATATTCGATCCATTTTTCACAACTAAGAGCAGACACGATGGAACGGGACTGGGATTGTCTATAAGCTACAGTATTATAAAAGAGCATGGTGGAAGCTTAACTTTTGAAACAAAACGGAACTATTATACGAGGTTTTTCATCGATTTACCTAGTGATGAAAAATAAAACAAAGAAGTTACAAGAACGTTAAATTTTTAACATTGACAACTATAACGCTATATCGTAATATATAGATATAGTGTTATAAATTTAGCACAACACTTTACCAAATTTTTAACAAACAGATAGAACTAAGAGGTGATTGTAATTAAAGACGCGAAACTAAGACTGGCGGAAATGGGAGAAAAAGCAGACATGCTTAAAGCTATTTCGCACCCTGTTAGGCTGTGCATTATACGTGGGCTTATTAATGAGCCTGGTTGCAATGTGAGCAAGATAAAGGGTTGCCTTGAGATGCCACAATCTACTGTATCTCAGCACTTATCAAAGCTTAAAAGTGCCGGCATTGTGGAGGGTATAAGAAATGGGCTTGAAGTAAACTACTATGTTACAAATGAGGACGTAAAAAAAATTATGGATTGTTTGGTCGACTGATTTTAAAAGAAGAAGGAATTTGCTATGAAGAAATGGATTTCAACATTTATTGTTTTATGGCTCGTGTGGGTTCTTATCGCAGGTTTTGAATTGATGGAGATTATATTGGGAGGGGTAGCTGCTCTGATACTTTCTTTTATTATTTCAAAATATGTAAATTACTCATTTGGGCTGTCAATTGTATTGAGGCTTTTAAAGTTTGTTTTTGTTTATATACCCGTATTTATTTATAAACTTCTTATTGCAAACTTTGATATGGCATACAGAGTCTTAAGTCCTAAATTGCCAATTAACCCGAAAATAGTTAAAGTCCCGACGGACTTAAAAGATGATTTTTCAAAGCTTGTGCTTGCAAACTCAATAACATTGACACCGGGAACACTGTCTCTTGATGTTGAAGAGGACGGCATTTTAGTGCATTGGGTGAACGTTAAGGAGGAAAATTCGCAAGACTACAAAAAAGAGATTTCCCAAAGCTTTGAAAACATATTGGGAGGTGGCGAAAAATGATTGCAAACATTGTTGTATTTGCTCTTATAGGCATAGGATTGCTATTTGCGCTGTTAAGGCTGGTTATTGGGCCTACTGCATTTGACCGTGCTGTAGGACTTGATACGATAAACATAATCATAATGGCATCTATAGTCTTTTTTGCATTTATATTCAAAAGCTCTTTGTATTTAGATATAGCACTGGCGTATGGAATATTGTCATTTCTTGAAACTGTTGTCTTCGCCAGATTTTTGGAGGGCAGAAAATGAATATAGTATCTTATATATTAATGATAATAGGCGGATTGTTTCTTGCCCTTGGTGGTTTTGGAGTTTTCCGCATGCCGGATGTTTTTAATCGCATTCAAGCCGGGACAAAAGCTACAACACTGGGAGCTTTTGCGCTGATGCTTGGTGTCGGTGTTGCAAATCCTTCATGGCTTTTGAAGATTCTTTTGATAATTGTGTTTATAGCAATTACAAACCCTGTCGGAAGCTCTGTTCTTGGAAGAGCAGCTTATAAAAAGAATGTAGCTCAATATAAAAAGGAAGAAGGAAAGGCGGGTGAAGCAGATGGGAATGATTGATATCATTGAAATCGTAATAGGCACAGTGATGGTGGTGCTTGCAGTTGTGGCGATCAACGCGAAAAAGAAAATTACTTCAGTTATATTTCTTTCCGCAGTGAGTATGCTGGCAGCACTTGCATTTGTTATCATGCGAGCGCCTGATGTGGCTATCACCGAGGCGGTCATAGGCTCGGGGCTTGCGACTGCACTATTTGTTTTCACGCTCTTTCATAAAAAGAAAGAAGGTGAAGACGCATGAAGCAGATAATATCAATTTTGTTGGTTTTAGCAATTGGATTTTTCATAGTTACTGCGCTTTATTTCCCTGAAGAATCGCCGTTTAAGTTTAAAGGCTATGGTGAAGCTAAACTCAATGAGCGTGTGTCACAGAGCTTTGTTGACAAAAGCGTCACAGGCGAAGCAGATGAAGTGATTTATGGCGAAACAGCAGATGCTGAAACAGGCTCTGCCAATATGGTAACATCAATTGTTGTAAACTATCGTTCATTTGATACATTGGGCGAAGTTACTGTGCTTTTCATTTCGGCACTAGGAGTCAGCCTTTTGCTTTCGGGAAAAAGAAAGCGTCAGGGCTTTGCGTTTGAGCCAAGCTTTATACTAAAGCAGGGAGCGCACATAGTGTTTGGAATAATGGTGGTGTTTGGAGTGTATATGTTTACACACGGGCATTTAACTCCCGGTGGTGGTTTCCAAGGCGGAAGTATAATAGCCGCGGCCGTGCTTCTTTTATATATTTCTGACAATGAATTTAAAGCTAAGGTTAAAGCGTTTAAAGCTACAGAAGGCATAGCAGGCTCGCTTTATGTAATTGTAGGTCTTTTGGGGCTTGCTATCGGTGGATATTTCTTATATAACTTCCTGCCAACAGGAACAGTGGGAGATCTTATAAGCGCAGGAGTTGTACCTGTGGTTTACATCTTGATAGGGCTTAAAGTAGGCAGCGAGCTTTCGGGCATCGTGTCAGGCTTTGCCACAGAGGAGGTGGAGGGATGATTCAATATTTCTCATTGGCACTGATACTTGTGGGCATATATGGGCTTTTAACCCAGAAAAATGTCATAAAGATAATAGTATCGTTAAATATATTCGAGATAGGGCTTAATGTTTTTATCATATCCGTTGGATATGTAGCAGGCGGAATAGCACCTATACTGACATCCCAGAACAATACATCTTCATTGATATATGTGGATCCTCTGCCTCAGGCATTGGTGCTCACATCCATTGTTATAGGTGTAGGGATCACTGCAGTGGCGCTTGTGCTTGCGCGCAAGATGCACCAAAAATACGGAACTTACGAACTTAGCGAAATGGAGGGCGAATGATGAATAGTATATTAAATCCTGCTCTCTTGATTGCAATACCGCTTTTATTTGCATTCATTGCGGCAATATCTAAAAAACTGGGAAAAACAATGCTGATTGCGGCAGTAGTTTTAACACTGGCATTATCATTGTGCATAGTAATATTTACGGAAATTCCGATGGAGTATGAGCTTGGAGGATTTCAAGCACCGTTTGGAATAAGCCTTGTGGTAGATAATTACTCAGCTTCAGTAATCATTCTTCTCAATGTTATATTTGCACTAATTGTATTTATGTCGTTTAAGCACATAGGAAAATATGCGGCGGTAATAACTGTTTGCCTTGCTGCTCTTAATGGAATGGTTTTAACGAGTGACTTATTCAACTTGTTTGTGTTTATGGAGATAGCAGCTATAGCGGCATATATAATTACGACAATGGACAAGGGCTATAAGCATACGTTCAACTATTTGGTGATGGGTACGTTAGGCTCTGGGCTTTTCCTTTTTGGGATAATCCTCTTGTATAACATATTTGGTTCGCTGAACATTAGGCATATATTTTCAAGGCTTGTGACCTCATCACAAAGTCCTGCGGCCGTAATGGTTTTACCGATTGTTATGATATTTGCTGGAATTTCTGTGGAAGCAAAGCTCATACCGTTTGGTGGATGGGCAAGGGGAGTCTTAAAAGATGCAAATCCTCTGGTGGGAACTCTTATAACATCAGCCTATACATTCGCTGTGCTTTCAGTGTTTGGCAGACTTATCAGCTCATTGTTTGCAATGAACACAGCGCTATATGTAGCTTTCACTGTGATTACAGTAGCAACTTTAGTGTTTGCTGAAGCTTCGGCTTTTTCAAAAAAGAACATGAGAGAAGTGCTTCTGTTTTCTTCGATAGCACAGTCTGGATTGGTTGTTTTATTATTCCTCAACGGACTTTCAACTGCGGCATTTCTCGTGCTTATTAATAATGTAGTTTCAAAACTTGTGATGTTTACCATCGCAGGCAAGATGGCAAAAGAGATTGGAACTGATGAGATATCATCGCTAAAGGGTATCTTCTCTAAATATGTGTTGCTTGGTATAGGATTTACAGTGGCGGCAATGTCACTTATCGGGCTGCCTTTGTTCTTCGGATTTGTTGCAAAGATAAACACGCTTGTAAAGCTGTTTGAAATGGGCAACATTTGGCTGCCTGCAGTGATACTCGTTATGGCAGTAGTTGAAGGCGCATATTATGTGAGGATGCTTACAGCGCTTTGGAATTCAGGCGAAGAAGGCGAAATTGCCTCAAAAGACAATCTCAAAGAGTTTAAGCTTGAAGGATGCATAAAAGTGGGTATTACAGTCGGCGTTATTGCGCTTGTCATAGTGGCACTTGGCGTTCTTCCTATAGCTAACATTAAGGATTTTTTCAGGGTAGACTTTATGACTTTTGTAAAAACGCTTTTAGGAGGTGTATGAATGGGCATTGAATTAGGCGTAAGCCTCATAATAGTCGGGCTATTTGCAGCCTCCGTATTGGCATATATTCTAACTAAGGTAAACAAACAATTGGGAGCATGGGTCACTGTGGTTGGTTCATTTGCGGCACTTGTTGTAATGTATCTTCTTCAGGGAGATATAGGCTCAACTTACAAGCTCTTCTTCCTCGAATTTACACTAACGCAGTATGGATGGTTCTTTTCGGTCATAATGCTTGCAGTTTTTGCGTGCGTATCTTTTTTCAACATCTATTGGATGCAAAAGATTATTCATCCCGCGGCATATAACATGCTTTACATGCTGGCGTTGATGGGAACTATTGGCGCATTTGCGGCGAAGGACTTTATTGGACTTTTCATATTTTGGGAAACCATCGTGTGGTCTTCGATGTTTATAATACCATTTGGTAAATCCAGAAAAGCATCGGTTGTATACTATGCGTTTTCTGCATTTGGATCGCTGTCTATGCTATATGGGATACTTTTCTTATATGGCAAGTTTGGCTCATTTGAGATAGCGTCGGTGTTAAAAATGGCTGCGGGAGACCCAACGGCTGCACTGGTTGCTTTTATAACAATAGAATTGCAGGACTTGTGAAAATAGGTGTATTTCCATTTCATATATGGCTTCCAATGGCGCACGGAAATGCCCCTGATACATTCTCTCCGATATTGTCAGGCGGGCTTGTAAAAGCGGGAGGTTTTGCGACATTTTTGATAGTTGCAGTTATGCCTTCATATAAAGCGTTTGCTACAAACGTAGAATTCTTAGGCAGACAGCTTGTAATGCCGATACCAAACTATACACTTGCTATTTTAGGCGCTATAAGCATAGTGGTGGGCACACTCATGGCGATAAGCCAGAATGATTTTAAGAAACTGATAGCTTATTCATCTGTTGCAAATGGCGGCTATATATTAATCGGCTTAGCAATGACTGATGCATTGAGCACGGGTGGCGCATTTATGCACATATTCGCTCATGCGATAGCATCAGCTGCTGCATTCCTAGCAGCTGCAGCAGTGAGTCACAGAACGGGTACTACTAAAATGAATGAGCTGGGCGGGCTTATACATAGGATGCCTATCACATATCTTGTGTATCTTATTGCTATTATTTCAATGGCGGGTATTCCGCCAATGGCAGGGTTTATATCCAAGTGGATGATATTCCAGTCGATGATAGGAAGCGGCATGATGTTTATTGGTGCGGCAGCTTTCTTTGGCTCGATAGGATCATTCTTGTACGTATTTAGACCGCTGTCGGCAGTGTTTTTAGGGCAGCTTTCCACAAAGCACAAGGATGTGAAGGAAGCTCCTGCTTTGATGATTATACCGATGGCGATTCTTTCGCTTATTACACTCGCATTTGGAGTGTTCCCAAACTTTGTGTTAAGCATCATAAGCAAGATACAAACATCTGTAGGTCTTCCCGGATTACAGCTTGAAGGAACAAGGATAATAGCTTCAAACGGGGCAATCGATCCAACGCTTGTAGTTGGGATATTTGGACTTGGATTTGTTATTGCAATGATTATCTTCATTGTTCATCCAAAGTCTAGAAAAGTGGACTTAATGGATCAGTACACTGCGTCTGAATTTATATGGACGCCTGAGCTTTTGCACTATGCGACGGATTTTTATGCTCCGTTTGAGAGGCTGTATGAGAAAGCTCCGAGGACTGAGACTTTCTACAACGCTTTGGTTAAAAAGATAGCGGAGATTGGTGGGTTTGTAAGCTATGCGTTGTTTAGCTTTAAGCCGGGTACAGCAGTATTCTGGGTGGCAGTCGTAATTGCGGCTGTACTTTGGGGAGGTGCGATATGAGTATAAACGAATTGTTAATCGGAACTCTCACAGGATTTCTGATATTAGTGTTTGCGTTCTTTTGGCAGACGACTCTTTCTGGAGTTACGCGTAAAATTGTAGGACGATTTCACAAGAGATATGGTCCGAAATTCTATCAGAATTTCAGGGATATATTTAAACTTTTGACTAAGACGGGAATTACTCACGGCTGGATATACAGCTTTGGTGTGATGATGGCTCTAGGCGGAATCATGGCGACTGCTATGCTTATGCCTACAATGAATTTTGTAGCTTTTCCGGGAATTGATAACTTCTTTATTTACGTATACCTATTTGCAGTTGGAATGCTGGGTATGGCGATGAGTGCAGTTGGCAGCGGAAATCCGCTAGCGAGCATTGGCGTTATGCGCGCGCTGACAACTATGGTGGGATATGAAGTTCCGTTTATGATAGTTGTTTTAGCCATGATATTCGGGCACAAAACAGCATCAGTTTCTGAGCTTGCCGCAGTGCAGCAGGCTGCAGGAATTGCCACATGGAACCTTGTTAAGATGCCTATAGGAACATTGGTAGGATTTATCTGCCTGCTGGGTATGTTGGGCAAAAAACCATTTGAAACATTCATTGCACCAGCAGAAATTGCTTCAGGTCCGATGGTTGAATATGGCGGAAAGCAGCTTGGTATGCTGATGCTGTTACATGAGTTTTCCACATTCATAGAAGTAAGCTTGTTTGTAAACTTGTTCTTGGGCGGGGCGACAACAATAATAGGCTATGCCATAAAATATGTTTCAGTTTATGTGTTGGCATCTCTTGTTTCGCAGGTGTTTGGAAGATTTAAGATTGATCAGGTAATAAAATTTTTCTACAGAGTGCCGATAGCTTTGGCTTTAGTGCAAGCTATAATTGTGGTGTTCTTAGGATGGGGGGTATAACGGATGAGTAATGTTATTGAAAAAGATAAAAAGCTAAAGGAAGGCTGGGAAGGAATATCCAGATACTTCAGAGCGAATTCTCTGTGGATGCTAATGTATTGTACGGGATGCTGTGCAGTAGAGCTTCCTCAGGCGATGACTTCCAGATATGATATGGAGCGCTTAGGAATGGGGCCAATGGCAACTCCGAGACAAGCTGATGTTATTCTGGTTACCGGTTATCTTTCAGTTAAAACACTGCGTCGCGTAATTTATGCATATGAACAGATGGCTACACCGAAATATCTAGTGGCATTTGGTCCATGCACTATAAACGGCGGAATATATTATGATTCTCATGCTGTTATAAAAAAGCTTGATCAGTATCTTCCGATTGATGTATATATTGCAGGCTGCATGCCAAAGCCTGAAGCTGTTATGAATGGCTTTCAAGATTTAATTGACGGCATTAAAAATAAAACTGCAAATGGCTGGAAAAAATATCGTGACAATTACGAGTGGTATAAGCAAAACCAGATAGACTCACTCGGAGAATTGCGCATTAAGGATGAATTCCATGAATAAGAATATTGAAAAAATTGTAGAAAGCACAAAGGCGAAGTTTGATGTTTTAAACGTGGATATTCCGAAAGAAACTCAAGCGGCGATGGATTTTGAATCTCGAGACATACATTCTGTATTGGCCTTTGTGAAATCACAAGGGTTTAGGCAGCTTTCGATGCTATCTTGTGTGGATTGGATAGATGAAGGACAGTTTCAACTTGTATTCCTTTTATTTAACTGGGATGAGGGAGTGCGTTTGCAGATTCGTACAAGGATTGATCGAGCTAATCCGAAATTTACGACTATTACAAACATATATCACGGCGCCAAATATTATGAGCGAGATGTGCATGAATTTTTCGGTGTAGAGTTTGAAGGAAATCCTGATTCATATAAACAATTGTTTTTAGAAAATTGGGATGATATGCCTCCTCTTCGTAAGGATTTTAATTCAATAGCTTACTCGAATAAAAAATATCCTGCACGTGAATATAAAAAAGATTTTGGCAAAAAGGCAGGTGACGCAGAATGAAACAGGTTAAATTATTCTTAGGACCTCAGCATCCGGGAATGCACGGCAACTCCAGCGTCCACATGTATGTGGAAGGTGACATTATTAAAAGGTCATACCTGCTTCCGGGAATGCTTCATCGAGGATTTGAAAAATCCATGGAGAACAGAACATGGATGAATAACATTGCTCTTATCCCAAGGATATGCGTGCCTGAGCCTGACACAAATGAGATGGTTTTTGCACAAAACGTTGAAGCTCTGGCAAACATTGAAGTGCCTGAGCGTGCACATTGGATTCGAATGCTTATTTTAGAGCTTGCGAGACTTGCAGCCCACCTTATGGCATTTGGAGGATGTGGAGGGCCTACGGGACTTTATACGGCGATGTATTGGGCGCAGGCTGACCGTGATGGAATCCTCACTTTGTTTGAGGAGATCACAGGGCATAGAATATATCATATGTATATAACTATTGGAGGAGTACGAAAGGATTTACCAAAAGGCATTGAAAAGAAAGTTCTTGATTATGTGGATGATTTGGAAAAAAGACTTCCTGATTATGAGGACTTGATTCTAAACAATCCAACAATACATGCAAGGGTTAAAGACCAAATTATGCTTCCTGCAGAAGTTGTATGGGAACTGGGAGTTACCGGTATCGGAATGCGCTCTTCTACAGGCGAGGCATATGACATTCGAAAAGTTGCTCCATATGCAAGATATGACAAGGTAGAGTTTGATGTGCCGACAGCAAACTATTCGGATGCATACACAAGAATCAGGTTTAAATGGCTTGAGATGTATCAGATAATTAGGATTATCCGTCAGGTGCTAGATATGATGCCAGAAGGCAAAGTTCGCGAAAAAGGATTGGATGGAAGCGCTCTTCGTTGGCAGGTGCCAAAAGGTCAGGTATACTCTGCGGTTGAAGCAAGTCGCGGTGAATATGGATATTACACTGTGTCCGATGGCGGAATAAAACCTTACCGAGTTGCAGTACGTGGAGCATCATTCCCGCAGGGATTACTGGGTGTTGAGAAATATCTTCCTGGTCACAGGATAGATGATGCAGCACTTTGGTTTGACACGATGGGCATATGCTCGCCGGAAATCGACAGATAGGAGATAGATATGAAGAAAACAAGTATATTCGCTCCTTTTAAAGGATGGAAGTATATATTCAAGAAACCTGTCACAGTATCAATGGATGATATATTTAAAAATCCAAGAGAGTCCCAGAATAATTACAGAGGATTTCATGTAAATGACTGGGACAAATGCATAGGATGCGGCACGTGCAGCGAAGTTTGTCCAACGAATGCGATAACGATGTTTGAGCGGCCTGAAATTCCAGATGAAGATGGATCAAAACCGGAGCGCCCTGTGATTGATTATGGCAGGTGCTGCTTTTGCGGGCTGTGCGTGGATATATGTACGTCAGGCTCATTGAATCTTACCAAGGAATATCTATACAATTCTCCTGATCCGGATGATTATATATATATGCCAACCGATAAGGATATAACAGGCAGAGACTATAAACTGGGATATGTCAAAGATGAGTCTAGTGACCTTTTGGATCTTGAACGCAAGCACATGGAACATGTGGGAGCTGAAGAGCGCAAGAAGTCGTTTATAGAAATAGTCAGAGGATTTTCAAAAGAGCAGGCAAAGGCTGAAGCAGCCAGATGTGTTGAGTGTGGAATATGCACAAAAACTTGTCCTGCGCACATGAATATTCCTGAGTATATAAGAGCTATCTGGGAAGACGACCTTGAGGCGGGACTCAACTGGCTTTACAAAACTAATCCATTACCTTCGGTCTGTGGAAGAATTTGCACACATAAATGTGAAGGCGCGTGTGCAATCTCAAACCGCGGCGAGGCTATCGCTATCCGTTGGTTAAAGAGATATATAGTGGACAATATTCCGGATGATGAATATGAAAAAGTGATACTATCCCAACAGGTTTCTGAAAAAGGTGAAGGCAAAATAGCAATCGTCGGCGCAGGCTCTGCAGGTCTATCGGCGGCATACTATCTTGGAACTCTTGGCTATGAAGTTGATGTATTTGAAAGAATGCCGCATGCAGGTGGACCTATGAGATATGGTGCTCCGAAATATCGCCTTCCTGACGATGTTACAACACACGATATTTCATTTATAGAAAAGCTTGGTGTTAAGATTCATACAAATACTGAAGTAGGCAAAGATATAAAATTCAAGGAACTTCAGGAAAAATATAATGCTGTATTCATGGCAACCGGATATCCTAATACTCGTGGCTTAAAGATACCTGGAGTTGAGCATGAAAATGTGAAGATGGCGATGGGATTTTTGGCTGCATCTACAGACTATGAAACAGGACGCGGCAATATGCCAGAGATACTTGAGGATGTGGTAGTAGTAGGCTCAGGAAACGTGGCGTTTGATGTGGCTCGAACCCTTATAAGATTCCAGGAAGAAAAGTATGGAAAAAGCTCTGTTAAGATGCTGGCTCTTGAAAATGATGAGCAGATTCCTGCGGATATCGAAGAAATTGAAGAAGGCGGCGAGGAAGGTATCTTGTTTAACCTAGGTTATGGACCGCAGAAAATTTTAACTGATGAAGTTGGAGCCCTTGTGGGAATTGAGGCTGTAAAATGTGTGCAGCTTTTTGATGAAAATAAGCGCTTTAATCCTCAATATGATTACGATGATGTTAAATCTCTTGAATGCAAACAGGTATATTTGGCAATAGGTCAGACATCGGATTTGTCATATGTACCAGATGAGTTGTCAGAGCTTGTTAAAATTGAACGTGGTAAGATTAAAGTTACTGATAAAAACCAAGTGGAAGGCGTGCCGTGGCTATTTGCAGGCGGAGATATAGTGCATGGAATGGATATCATAAACGGGGTGGCTGATGGACACACAGCTGCTGTAGGAATAGACAGCTATTTGCGAGCGAAAAAGTAAATGACTAAAATGTAGAGAAGGCTGAAATATATGCCTTCTTTTTTTTTGGGTTAGTGTGTTAAAATAAAATTCGGAGGAGATATGCCACTTAAGCTAAAAAATTTCAGTATAGATAAATTTAATCGTGATGTAAACACGAGCTACGATACAGCGAAGATGTACGAAGCTTGGTCTGATTATAGAAATAATCTGCAGGATTTTATAAGCTCTAATATAAAAGATGTTGAAGATAGAAACTGTGTTGCAGTTTTAGGTGCGGGCAGCCTCAATGATATTGATATAAAGTACCTTTGTGGACAGTTTGATAATGTCGCGTTATTTGATGCCGATACAAAAAGCATTAAAGAAGGCGTTTTGCGCCATAATATATCTGACGATGAGCGAGGCAAAACAAACATTTTGCAGATGGATTTTACTGGTGCTGAGAGTGTGGGTTTTTTCAGCGGCTTGGAAAGGCTTGTAAAGAAGGTGGTACCGGCTCAGAAGATAGTGGAGTATATTGATGAAGCTGTGGATAAAATGACGCCTGAAGCTGTTTTGGAGCAGTATGACGCAGTCATATCATGCCCTGTATACACACAGATGCTATACACACAAATAGAGGTTTTTTTGAAAATACTCTATGAGCAGGGGTTGTATGAATATGCGGATCTCAACAGGATGCTAAATGCTGCATATGTTAAGATGCCTAAGGGTCTAGAAAGATATAATAGTTTGTTAATTAGCATGTTAAACCGAGATGGAGTTGCAGTTGTGATTTCCGATGTAGTGGAAATGGAAAAAGGCGGAATATTATATAAAAAAGCAAACAGGATTGATTTAGCAAATGCTCAGGGATTTAAGCAAATCGAAAAAATAGTGAAAAAAAACGGTATAGAGCTGGCCGCCGTTGGTTTAGCGGATTTACTGAGTAAAACCGATAAAACTAATGAGGCATATCTTTTGTGGCCGTTTAACGACTTTAAAGAATATATTGTATATACTTGTGCTGTCAAAAGGAGGAAGAGATAGAAACTCTATATAAAAAATCACATTATTTGTGATATAATATAATTATATATAGAATTTATGGATTAAATATGAGTCAGATAAAAATACAAGCGCAACAGGTAGTGAGGCTATGGCAGCCAATAAAGAAAAATGCCTTTCGCATAGTAAACAGCATAACGAATGATCCCTACCTTACTGAGGATGTACTTCAGGAGGCAATTATTGTTGCAGCAAAAAATCTTCACACTCTAAAAGACACAGACAAGTTTGACAAATGGTTTTTTACTATATCTACCCGAATTGCATATGGGGTAGTCAAGGAGCAAAAAAGTAGCATCCCGGTGGAAGAAGTATATTATAGCAAAGAATTTGAAAAAAAATGCAACCAAAATATGGATAAATCACTCTTACTTATAGAGGACAATGATGAATATTTGAGCATGGTGAAACAATTATCACAGAGAGAGAGGAATTTAATACATCTGCGATTTGTTCAGCAACTGAAACTAAAGGAAATATCTCAGCTTACGGGTATAAAGCTTGGCACACTCAAGTCAATTTATCACAGAACTTTCAAAAAGCTCAGAGAGATATATGCAAAGGAGCATAATAATGAGTAAATATGATGATATAGAACAGCTTTTAGAAAAGCTGGCAAAAGAAAATCCTGAAGAAATGGATAAAATTGATGAAATCGATGATTCTGTTTTTGATAGAATAGAATCCAGGGCGATTATGCAAGCGGAAGGTAAAAAGAAAAAGGCAGGCAATTATTTTTTTCTTAAAGCAGTAGCGGGTTTGGTAGTTTTATTTGGAGTGTTTTCTATTGCTTTATTTATGTTTGATATGCCGAGCACACGTGCTACGGAAAACCCTACAACTGCACCTGAAGAAACCCCGCTTTTTGAGGCACATGCAATTAATTTTCCCCAACATATCCCCGAAGGTTATGATATGGAATATGTTGTACCTCAGACAGATAAAAATGGTTATCAAGGATATGAGATAAAGTATGTAGGCACTGATGCAGAGAGTCAATATATCTTAATTAAGGTATATGGTGATTTAATTCTCTATGATTTAAATGTTGAAAGAGAAGTTTCTGAGTATACTTTAAATGACATGCCGCTTATGCTAACGAAAATATATAGTTCCCCAGTTGTATTATATGTTTATTTTATAGATGGCTGGGGAGATATTGTGCAGATTGTGACTACATTGGATGAAGAAACACTGATGAATGTAATCAAGAGTATGCATTAGATATAAAACAAATTGTGTATGTAAAGAGGCAAATATTGCCTCTTTTTTCTTTGTTATTTTACAGAGTTATAGTTTGACCATAGCTTTTTTAATATGTTATATTTGTTTTCAAGATAATTTCTGTTAGGGAAAGAGTTTATGCGAAAAAAATTTAAAATGAGACTACCTGTTTGGGGCAAGATGATTATTGTATTTGGTATAGTTTCAGTGATGTTTTCAGCGGCATTTTTATTAAAAGATACAACGATTATTTCAAAGTATAAATACTTCCTGTGGAAAAAGGTAAATAATATTTTTTACGACAGCGATAGACATGGTGGAGATCATGGTAAAATAGTTGAAAGCGATAATATTAAAGATATTCAAAAAAAAGTGCCCATTTATATTCAGACACCAAAGTGGTTGCCGGAAGGATTTGAACTAGATTATGCAGAGTATATCGAAGATATACCTGATGAATATAATATAACTCTCAAGTATGTAAAGGATGAAGATAAGTATTTCGGAATTCGCATTTCAACTCTAACAAAGGTAGATAAGCATGGATATATGGTCCCTTTTGAAGAGTTAGATGTTAATGGATATGAGGTTTTATTGGTAGAAAGTGAAATAAACTGTTCTGCAGACTATATGAATAGACAAAACTTTCATGTAGGTATCTCTGGTGGGATCAGCAAAGAAGAGCTAATAAAAATAATTGAGAGTATGGAGTAAAAGCATACTTATTAAATATTATAGATTTTTTAACAGGGTTTCGAAAATGAAACCCTGTTAAATCTTTATGTTAACCTATATAAACAGATCCTGATGCTTTGATGGTTGAGTTAACCATAGTAGTTCCCTCATATGCATAGTGGTATGTTACCACTCTATAAGAGTAACCGCTTGGCACTGATACATAACTACCATCACTTTTAGAACTAGTGTTATATGAGTAAGTAGTCCTTGTTGTATATGTTGACCAGCTTCCGCCTGAGTAGCGCTGG
Source organism: Christensenellaceae bacterium (assembly GCA_963676355.1). Classification (GTDB taxonomy): domain Bacteria; phylum Bacillota; class Clostridia; order Christensenellales; family UMGS416; genus JAGLOK01. Next base: position 3,095,383 of record OY781093.1, on the reverse strand, counting down.
ATACACTTAACATGCTTTATTTTTGTTGCAGTTTGATTGGTTTGGGTGTACTGGCTTGCATAGACTGATGTTCCTGATTTTGAAATACCGTTTGAAGCGCTGGTGATATATAGCCCGGATGCATAGACAGATGTTGCAAAAGCGAGTAAAAGTACGGCGGTTAAAGTGAGTGAAAAGATTTTTTTCATAATATCCTCCAAATTTTATTGTTATAAGTAAGAGTGACTCTATAGAAAAAAGGTTGCATAAAATATAGAAATAAAATAATATATAGTAAGCAATGGGAAATAATACAATTAATTGCAAGGACTAAAAGACATATATGTATTAGGTAAGAAAAATTGGAAATTAATTATTCAATAATATTACTAATAAAGTAATATTATTGAATCTCAAAAATGTAGTAATAATTCTTTTAAAATAAAATCATTTGCTAAAAATGTATAAAAGCTGTTACAATTTGTTTATGAAAAAGATGGAAAACAATTCAGATAATATGACTTTACAAACAGTTGATCGAGCACTTTCTGTGCTGGAGATGATAGCTGAAAAGCCAGTCACACAAAAACAGCTGGAGGCTCAAACGGGATTTAACAGAACAACGATGAGCCGTCTCTTAAATACTTTGCGTGCTAGACAGTATATACAGAAAAATGAAGCTACCGGTCAGTATAAAATTGGGATTAAAGTAGTGGAAATCGGAAGCGTACGGCTTAACCAAATAGAACTTAAAACAGAGGCACTGCCATATCTTAGGGAGCTTTCAGCAAATCTGGGTCGTGTCTGCCACATGGGGATATTATCGCAAGGAGAGGTTGTATATATTGAAAAAATTGAGCCTATGACAACCATCAGAATGTTTTCGGGGATAGGAAAAAGAGTGCCTGTGCATTCGACATCTCTTGGCAAAGCGTTGCTTATTGGAATGGAAGATTCGAAAATATTATCTTTAATAAAAGAACGAAGTCTTAATAAATTTACAAACAATACAATAACAGATGAAAAAGATTTTATTGCTGAGATGGCTATGGTAAGGCGACAGGGATATGCGATTGACAATGCGGAAAATGAAAACGGAATATATTGTGTGGCTGCTCCGATAAAAGATTATAGAGGAAAAGTGATAGCGGCTATAAGCACTACAGGCAGTGATGATTCGTTTGTGATGGACAGAGACAGTGAAATAATAAAATCAGTGACAGATACTGCCAGAAAAATATCTCAGGATATTGGCGGTGTATCTATATAAATGAAAATGAGCTTGCTTGCAAGCTTTTTTTATTTGCCAAAATTCTTGACAGTAAAAGATTACACGAGTAGAATGTTCATATAAAGCAAAATGTGTTCAAATAACGAACATTAGAAAGGGCGTTCGCATGACAGTAAGTGAAAAGATAGGACTTCTCGGATTGGTGCCTGTTATCGTTTTTAATGACGAAAAAGAGGCCTTGCCGACTGCAGAAGCGTTGATTAAGGCAAGACTTCCGATAATGGAAATTACATTAAGAACAGAACAAGGGTTACCTAGCATTAAAGCCATTAAAGAAAAGTATCCTGAGATACTTATGGGTGCAGGCACTGTGCTGAGCATAGAGCAAGCGGAAGCAGCAGTTAATGCAGGTGCAGAGTTTATAGTGAGTCCTGGGTTTAATGACGATGTTGTGGGGTGGTGCATTGAAAATAATGTGGCCGTGACCCCGGGATGTGTCACACCTACTGAGATTGAGCATGCGCTTAAATTTGGACTTAATATATTAAAGTTCTTTCCGGCTAATATTTATGGTGGAATCAAAGGGTGCAAAGCACTTTATGGACCATATAGAATGATGAAATTCATACCGACCGGTGGAATAAATTTAACTAGCTTACCAGAATATGCTGATAAGAAGTTCATCCACGCTATAGGTGGTGGTTGGCTATGCAGTGCAGCGGACATTCAAAGTGGAAATTATAATAATATCACTAAGACAGTCAAGGATTCAATAGATGTATTGATTGGTTTTGAACTTGATAGTATAGGTGACAATGCAGATGAAGTCACGAATAATTTGGCTAGAGCAAAATATTATCTTGAAAAAGCAGAATGTGAAGTGACAGCAGAAGAGGATAGCAGCATAAAAATTAGGACTGCGGACGGAAATGAAGTCCGACTTGCAGAGAAATAGGAGGATAAGATGGGTAAATTTGTGACTATGGGTGAAGTGATGCTTAGGCTTAATCCGCTTGAAAGACAAAAGCTATTTCAGTCAAGAAATTTGATTGCAACTTTTGGTGGCGGCGAAGCAAACGTTGCTGTTTCTCTTGCAAACTATGGACTTGATGTATCTTTTATGACAGCACTTCCTGATAATGATATAGCAGATGCTTGCATTCGACAACTAAGGGGATATGGTGTTGATACTACAAAGATAATTAGACGCGAAGGTCGTGTTGGGATATATTTTCTCGAAGCAGGAGCAAATCAAAGGCCTTCAAATGTTATATATGACAGAGCGGAGTCTTCAATTTCTAAACTGACTGCAGATGAAGTAGATTGGGACGATATTTTTGAAGGAGCTGAATGGTTCCATATTACAGGCATTACACCGGCTATAAGCGAAACAGCTAAGGACGTTTCAATAGAGGCTGTAAAAGAAGCGAAAAAGAGAGGGATAACAGTATCCTGCGACTTCAATTTCAGAAAAAAGCTTTGGAAATATGGAAAGAGCGCACCGGAAGTAATGCGAGAACTTGTTTCTTATGTTGATGTTGGAATAGCAAATGAAGAGGATTGTCAGAAATCACTTGGAATCAGTGTTGATGTAGATGTTGAAAGTGGAGAACTTGACACTGAAAAATACGAAGCGTTGGGGAAAAAGGTGCTTAGTGAGTTTCCCGACATGAAAATGATTGCAATCACACTGCGTGAATCAAAATCAGCAGATATAAATGGATGGGCAGCATGCCTTACAACTAAAGATGAATTCTATTTAAGCCGCAGATATGTGATAAATGATATTGTTGACAGAGTCGGCGGCGGCGATTCATTTGCGGGAGGACTTATATGCGGTCTCAATAGATATGATGACAAACAGCAGTCTTTGGAGTTTGCTGTTGCAGCAAGTTGCTTGAAGCACTCTATAGAGGGAGACTTTAATCTTGTAAAGGTAGGCGATGTTGAAAAACTTATGAGTGGAGACGGTTCTGGTAGAGTAAATAGATAAAGCTAATAAATGCATTAAAATACCGCGGAATACTTATATTCTGCGGTTTATTTATGTATTTTCATAGATGAGCGGGCGCTCAATAAAAATTTTTGTATAATATTTAATGCACATAATTTATCTGCTATAATATAGGTATCGGTATTTATAGTACTTTTATTAACATTATAATAAAAAAGGCGGTGCATTATGCCAGAACTTCCTGATTTGAGAGTATATTCTGAAAATATTAAAAAGCTTGTTTTTGGGAAAAAAGTTAAAGAAACCATCGTATATAGCCCGAAGAATATTGATTGTGACATAGATACGATTGCATCGGGAATAAGGGGTAATGCTGTATCTGATGTGACAGCAGAAGGTAAGGAAATATTTTTGATGTTTGATAACGGAAACAGTGTGGGCGTACACCTTATGCTGAATGGGAAAATGCATTATATCACAAGTACTGAAGTCAATAGTATTCAAAACAAAGTAATGGGAATTACATTTGATGACGGCTACAGTCTTTTAATATCTGATTTTCAGAAATTTTGCAAAATACGATACAATCCTGATAAAAGCGACATACCTGATGTGCTTTCATCTGAATTCACATTGGACTATTTTCTGAAAAAAGCAGAACAGTTTAAAAGAAAGAAGATAAAAGCCTTTTTGCTGGATCAAAAAATAATGCGAGGTATCGGAAACGCTTACGCCGATGAAATCTTGTGGAAGGCAAAAATTTCTCCTAAGTCTGTCACAGGGAAAATACCGAAAATCAATCAAGAAATGCTCTATATCACTATAAAAAGTGTTTTGCTTTGGTCTATTGGTCAGATAAAGAAAATTAATCCAGAAATGATAAGCGGAGAAGAAAGAAAGTTTATGCAGGTGCATAACCCGCGCTTAAAATTTACTAAAGACAAAGAACGAATTCATGTTGAGACTATTTCCTCAAAAAGGACATACTATACTGATAGCCAAGTGCATTACTATTGACAGAAAAGATATTTCAAGAAAACAAATCAAATGATTAAAACGCGTGTTTAAATACTCTGCGTTTTTTATCTATTAATTTACAAGGCCCTGAAAACTGTAGATAAAAAGCAATTATTTTGTTATAAAAGCTAACTTATGAAAATGTATGATATAATTTAAGTAATTAATTTAGAGACAGGGTGATAAAATGAAATTATTTTATAATTCATGGGATATAAAGTATAAAAAGCCTTTTGGAGCAGTTGAAAAGGGCGCAACAATACATTTCTTGGTGGAATCTGATGCTGAAAAAGTGTTCCTTTTGGGTTTTGGAGATAAAATTGAGATGAATAAAAACGCCGAAGAGTTCACAGCAAAGGTTGTCACAGACATTGATTGTGGGCTCGTTCACTACGAGTTTGAGGTTCACAATTCACATGAGGTGAAGCGCTACGGTCAAAGTGTAACGGGGGGAGTATGCGAACAGGATGGCAACCCATATCAGCTAACTGTTCACGAAAACGGAAATACGCCAGAGTGGTTTAAAAACAAAGTAATGTATCAAATTTATGTTGATAGATTTAATAAAGGGTCTGACGATGAAACAAGTCTTCGTGATGGTGTGTTGATTCATAGCAGCTGGAGCGAGCCGCCAGTTTATGTTAAAAATGATAAAGGTGAGATTGTTATATGGGACTTTTTTGGTGGCAATATTGATGGTGTAATTCAGAAACTCGATTATTTATATGAAATGGGAGTGGATATAATATACCTTAATCCCATCTTTGAAAGCATTTCAAACCATAAGTATGATACTGCTGATTACAGCAATATAGACAGAATGTATGGGACAGAAGAAACTCTTAAGAGGCTGGTTAGAGAAGCTGAAAAATATGGCATGAAAATTATGTTGGATGGCGTTTTTTCCCACACGGGAGATGATAGCATTTATTTTAATAAATACAAAAATTATGGTGAAGGCGGAGCATATAACGATTTGGAATCGAAATATGCGAAGTGGTTTAAATTTGATGATTACCCCGAAAAATACGAATGCTGGTGGGGAGTTTCTGCCCTGCCTTGCGTAAATGAGCTTGAACCTTCGTTTATTGATTATTTGATAAATGAAGAAAATGGAGTAGTGATTAAGTGGATGAGAGCAGGAGTTGCGGGATGGCGGCTGGATGTTGCTGATGAACTCCCTGATGAATTTATAAAAAAGCTTAAAGAAGCAATAGTGAAGGTAAACCCTGAAGCTGTACTGTTAGGAGAAGTTTGGGAAGATGCGAGCAATAAAATAAGCTATGAAAATAGACGCAAGTATATTTTAAATGACAGCATGAATTCTGTTTCGAACTATCCCTTAAGAGAAGGGCTTTTGAATTTGCTTTTGGGCAAAACCATGGCAGATGATTTTGCTTCTAAAATAATGAAAATTCAGGAGAACTACCCTAGAGATATATTTTTGTCTCTTATGAACATGACGGGCACTCACGATACGACGAGGCTTACGACATTGCTTGGAGAAGCGCCGAGTGGGGATGATTTGAACACTTGGGAGCAGAGGAAATATTTTTTACCTGAAGAAAAACTTCGTCTTTCTAAGATTCGCACACAGTTATATTTCACAATTATTTTCACGATGCCGGGCAATCCATGCATCTATTATGGTGATGAGATAATGTTGCAGGGATATAAAGATCCATATAATAGAGAAACATATAACTGGGAAACAAAAAATAATGAGATATTGGAATTGGTTTCAAGGCTTAAAGATATAAGGCATAAGATTATTTCAAATGACACAATAATGAGATTTGAGTTTGGTAGGCAGATATTAGCCTATGAGCTTTTAAGCGGAGAAAACAAGTACAAAGTATTTGCAAATCACACTAATGAATCAAAAGAGATACAAGTGGGAGATTTCGATGAAATGTTTATGCTTCGAGCTAATAAAAAAGAGCGCACCATAAGCATTGAAGCATACGGTGCGGCTATAGTTTTGCTGTAAAATCAGATTAAGTCTTGATAAAGCTTTTTATATTCTTTGGCGGAGCTTTTCCAACTGAAATCCATTTGCATAGCGTTTTTTGCCATTGAATCAAATTGAGCTCTGTCTGTTGTATACACTTCATATGCACGATTAACAGCATCTGCTAGCTCGTCTCCATTATAATTTGCGAATGAAAAGCCAGTGCCTTCGCCTGTAACGTGGTTATAAGGCTCTACAGTGTCTTTTAAACCACCTGTTTCCCTAACAATTGGTAGGGTGCCATATTTCATCGAAATCAATTGTCCAAGCCCACATGGTTCAAACATTGAGGGCATAAGGAATACATCTGAAGCTGCATATATTTTTCTTGCAAGCACGTCGCTGTACATGATAAAGCACCTAGCGTTTTTGGGGTATGCTCGCTCTATTTTATAAAAAGTGGTCTCATAGAGGCTATCGCCTGTCCCTAAAAGAACGAATGTGACATTCAAGTGCATAAATTTATGTATGGCATATTCAACAAGGTCCAGACCTTTTTGGCGGTCCAGTCTTGTCACCATTCCTATAAGCATGCTGTCTTTTTCGTTTAGGTAAAATTCTTTATAAAAAGCTTGTTTGTTTAGATGCTTTCCCTTGATATCATCATAAGTATGATAAATTTTAGAGTCTGCTTCTGGATTAAATGATGATGTGTCTATCCCGTTTAGTATGCCACGCAGCTTAAAGTCGACGCTTTTTATTGTTTCGTTCAGTGTTTCGCCGTAATAAGCACTTTCAATTTCTTTTGCATACGTCGGGCTTACTGTCGTCACTGCATCTGCGTTTAATATCCCGGATTTTAATAGATTTGCCTGATAATTATGAATCACTTCGTGAAACCAAATTTCTTTTCCACTGAGGCGCATCATTCCAATGAAATCATCCGTATTCATTGTTCCTTGAAAGCGGAGATTGTGAATTGTAAGCACTGTTTTAATCTTGCTATATCCCTTAACATTAAAATATAGCTTTTTAAGAGCAGTAGGAATAAAAGCAGTTTGCCAATCATTGCAATGGATTATGTCGATATCTGTCTTAATATATTTTATTGCTTCAAGTACGGCTAGAGAGAAAAAGAGAAATCTTTCCGTATCTTCGTAATAACCATAAAGCTCGCTTCTATCAAAATATTCCTCGTTGTCGATAAAATAATAATTACGGCCTTTATATTTTCTGTGCATAAGACCTGCATATTGTTTTTTCCACCCGAGAGTAATGTGAAACTCTGCGATTTTTTCACTTTTTTCTCTTATATAATCAGGTAGTGAAGAATAATATGGCAGAATAATGCTTGAACTTATCGATAGCTTTGAAAGAGCTTTGGGAAGCGCGCCAACCACATCAGCCAAACCACCCGTTTTACACAGTGGTTCGCATTCTGATGCGGCAAAAAGAATGTTTATTTTTTCTTCGCTCAAATAACCATCTCCTTTTTGAGGACAACAGGAGACTCTTTTGTTCCTTTTAAAACAACATTATTGCCTATTGTGACATTTCTGTCTGCAATTACATATTCAAGGTTTGTGCCTTCTCCGACCTTGCAACCTTCCATTAGTATACTGTTTTTTACTTTACTGTTTTTTCCTTGTGTTATCTGACGGAATAATACAGAATTTTCTACAACGCCTTTTAATATGCTGCCGCTGGCTACACAAGAGTTTTTGACGCTGCTTGATTCTTTATACAAAGTGGGATGGTTATCTTTAATTTTGGTGTAAATTATTTTGTCTCCATAAAACAGCTCGCATGCTATTTCTGTGTCTATTAACTCCAAATTCGTTTCAAAGTATTCAGAAATTGTGTTAATACGCCTGAGATATCCTTCGAATGTATGGCATCTTATATCAAGAGAATCAAAAACGGACATTATAAGAGTCAACATTTCATATTCGCCCAATTCTGGTGCAAGATGCAAAAGATTTAGCATTGTTTCGCGTTTGACTAATAGTTTTCCGGAATACTGATGTGTGCTGTCCGGTTTTCTTCCAATAGTCATTTCAAGAACACGGCCACTTTCTTGATCTACATTCATGTAAAGGCATTCGGAGCTTTCTTTTGTGATCTCACATATAGTTCCTACTAGGGTGATATCCGCACTCCAATCCATATGCTGTTCGTATAAATCGTTGTAATCAATTCTGCAAACAATATTTGGCGTTGAAATCAATATATTCTCATCTCTGTTTCTGTCAAACACAACATCATTGCGCTCTAAATCCATGAGATTTATGTCCCTACAGTTTGTTCGACCTATTTTTCTTGCGCCCTGAAGGATATAAAGAGACTGACTCTTTCTGGAAAGCCCCCATTCCTGACCTGTACCTACATGGTCTAAGAGGGATCTATATTTGTCGCTTGCGATTACGCCAATTTTATTTACATTACTGTTTACCATGTTGGAAAGAGCAAAATCTACAAGTCGATATCTCGCAAAAAACGGAAGTGTAAGCGGATTTCTGTGTTCTGTAAGCAAAGCAAGTCCGGGACATGGATTGTTTATTATAATTCCTAAAGTCTTTTTCATAAAAAATCACCCTATTAAGCCTGGCTTTTATAAAGCAAGCTTACTCCCTTCTCTGTTTTGACACTGATATTGCCTTTAAGTACGCCTTTGGATATTCTCATTCCTTCTGAAACTACGGCGTTAATAATCGTTGCGCCGGGAGATACAGTAGCGTTGTGCATTATAATTGAATTTTCTACGCACGCGCCTTTTCCAATGCTTACGTTTTTTGCTATGATGGAGTTTACAACTTTGCCATCTATTACACAGCCATCGCAGATAAGGGAGTTTTTAACTTCTGCTTCTTTCCCAATTATCTGAGGGATGGTATTGTAATTGTTTGAGTAGATAGGAAAACTTGTATCGTTTAAATTAAACGGTGGCGGATCCATTAAAAGCTCCATGTTTGCTTGATAATAGCTTTCAACTGTGCCTATATCTTTCCAGTATCCATCAAACTCATAAGCATATAATTTTTTGTTTTCAGACAAAAGCATAGGGATTATGTTTTTGCCAAAATCATGAGAGGATGTTTCATCCATTGCATCATTAATCAGCGCTTTTCTTAGAACTTTCCACTTAAACACATAAACACCCATAGAAGCTTTAGTTCCTTTTGGCTCAGGGGGCTTTTCATCAAAGCTTGTTATAAGATTATCTTTATCAGTATTTAATATCCCGAATCTTTTCGCTTCATCAAGCGTTACATTTATTACTGATATTGTCGCATCGGCGTTTCTTTCATCATTAAAATCTATCATTTCCTGATAGTCCATTTTGTAAATGTGGTCACCGGACAAAACAACAATATTTTCCGGATTATACTGGTCAATGAATTCAAGATTCTGATATATGGCATCCGCAGTTCCGCGATACCAGTTTCCACCCTGTCTGTCCATATAAGGAGGGAGGATACTGACACCACCGTCAAGGGAGTCCAGCGCCCATGGGGCTCCTGTGCTTATATATGAGTTCAAAATCAAAGGTTTATATTGCGTGAGAACGCCTACTACACCTATGTTCGAGTATCTGCAATTGCTTAAAGGGAAGTCAATTATTCGATATTTTCCCCCGAAAGAAACTGCAGGTTTTGCCAAGTCGTGTGTAAGGCCTCCGAGCCTACTGCCCTGGCCGCCTGCCAGAAGCATGGCAACAGTATCATAATGCCTCATGTATATCCTCCTTTATTTTATTATATTATATTTTATCATTTAGTTTCTACATTCCATATGTCGCGGGAGTATTCCCTTATAGTTCTGTCACTTGAGAAATGTCCAGACATAGCGCAGTTGTGTATCTGCATTTTTACAAATTTATCGTTATCAGTATATAGATTTTCACACTTCAAACACGAATCCATGTATGATTTAAAGTCTCTTAAAACCAAGAAATAATCACCCTCACTTGTGAGTGAATGATAGATATCATCAAATTGATGCATGTCACCCATGAAAAAGCCTGTTTTTAGCATATTTACGACTTCACGCATTTTCTGTTCGCGAAGATAGTGCATAGGGTTATATCCCGCACTTCGCTCCACATTCACCTCATCGGCTGTAAGACCAAATATCACAATATTTTCAGGACCTACAAGTTCACTTATTTCAACATTTGCACCATCTAATGTGCCAAGTGTCACAGCGCCGTTCATCATAAACTTCATATTGCCTGTGCCTGAAGCTTCCATTCCGGCTGTGGAAATTTGCTGACTTATGTCAGCCGCAGGATAAATTCTTTCAGCAAGTGACACATTGAAATTCGGAAGGAACACAACCTTTATTTTCTTTGAAAGAATAGGATCTGTATTTATACGCTCTGCCAGCCTCAAAGTTAGTCGGATGATAGATTTAGCGTAGGTATAAGAAGGTGCAGCTTTTCCGGCAAATATAAATGTGTGAGGCTGCATAGATTCAAAATAGTTGCTATCCATTCTGCAGCGGTACATGATGCCTAGTATGTTTAAAAGCTGTCTTTTATATGCATGGATACGCTTTACCTGGACATCGAAAATAGAATCGGGATTGACGATATATCCTGTTTTATCTTTGATTATTTTTGTTAACTTCACTTTATTTTCGTTTTTTATCTTTTTAAACTCATCAATAAATGCGGCATCGTCTTTATATCTTACCAATTCTTTAAGCTTATATGTGTCGTTACGCCACTGTTCGCCAACACTTTTGTCAAACAAATCTGCCAGTTTTTCATTGCTGTTTATAAGGAAAATTCTGTGGGAGATTCCGTTAGTTTTGTTGTTAAACTTCTGTGGACATATGTCATAGTACGGCTTCATTACAATTCTTTTTAAGATGTCTGAGTGCAACTCGGCCACGCCATTTACAGAGTGGCTGCCAAGAACTGCAAGCCCTGCCATGTGAATCCAACCATCACGTATGATTTCAACCTGCGGAATAATTTCGTTGTCAATATCGGGATTGTCCATCAAACGATCAACAAAGCGCCTGTTTATTTCCTCAATTAACATGCTGATTCTAGGCTGAACTGAATGCATCAGGCTAATATTCCAAGTCTCCAATGCCTCAGGAAGTATTGTGTGATTTGTGTATGAGACCATTTTTTGCGTCATTTCCCAAGCTTTGTCCCACATGATATCGTAATCATCGATGAATATTCTCATAAGCTCAGGTATGCAAAGTGCGGGATGAGTGTCGTTAATGTGGATTACCACATTGTCTTCCAACCCTTTTATACCTTTGTAGTGCTTATCGTATTCTTGAATGATGGACATAAGTCCTGCGCTCACAAAGAAATATTCCTGCATAAGCCTAAGGCGCTTGCCATCTTCACAGCTGTCGCTTGGATATAAAACTTGAGTTAGGTTTTCAGCCTCTATCTGTCTTCTCACAGCGCCTGTGTAGTCGCCACAGTCATATGTGTCAAAATCAAAGCCTTTTACGGCAGTTGCATCCCATAACCTTAGAGAATTTACGTGATTTTGTTTGTCGTTAGACAGTATAGATATTTCATATGGCACTGCTTTTACTTCCCAGTAGTTGATGTGTGAGAAGAAGAGCCTTCCATCTTTATATTCAATGTTTACCTTGCCGCCAAAACGCACTTTTTGAGCTCTGCCCGGTCGTTTTGTTTCCCAAGGATATCCGTTTTCAAGCCAATTCTCTGCCACTTCTTTTTGCTCGTAATTTTCAATTTCTTGCTTAAAGAAACCATGGCGATAGCGAATTGAGTTTCCGCGACCCGCAATTCCAAGGTGCGTCATGCTGTCCATGAAGCAAGCGGCAAGCCTCCCTAAGCCTCCATTGCCAAGACCTGCATCGCTTTCAAGCTTTAAGAGGTCATCCAAAGAAATTCCCAGATTTTGAAGACCATTTTCAATTACTTCGCTTGCTTGAAGTGCTTTTATATTTTGGCTTAAAAGGTGACCTATTAAAAATTCACTTGAGAAATAATATACTTTCTTTCCATCTCTGTGAGTGTCGCGTGATTTAGCCCACATTCCGCGTATTTCCTCAGATAAAAGTTCCGCTAAGGCAAGATATTGCTCTAAAGGTTCTAATATATCTGGGCTGTCTGCAAAGTGGTCTTCGCATAGATCTATATATCTTTCTATAAATTCTTCAGTTGTTTTAAACATTTTTTACTCCTGTGTATTTCTGAAAATCATGGCACTAAGTGCAGGCACTTCAATCACTATTGATTGAGATCTGCCATGATTTGAAACATTTTCTGTCGATATTGTTTTACTGTTGTGTAATCCTGTTCCGTTGTATATGTTAAGGTTTGAGCATAAAATTTCTTCATATCTACCGCTTTGCGGAACGCCCAAGCGAAAATTACTGTAGCAGTTTTCAGACATATTAAAAACTGCAATTATTTCGTTGCCGTTTCTTGCGCGGCGGATAAAAGAAAATACGCTTTGTCCTCTGTTGTTTCCGTCAATCCATTCAAATCCATAGACGTCTCTGTCCATTTCATATAGTGCGGGTTCGCTCAAATAAAGTCTGTTAAGTTCGCGAACAAATTCATGCAGGCTATCATGTATTGGATATTCAAGCATAAACCATTCGATTGGTTCGTAATAGCGCCACTCCATGCGTTGACCTATTTCATTGCCCATGAAATTTAATATCTTTCCCGGATGCAATGTCTGATATGCAAAAAGTGTGCGAAGCAGCGCAAACTTATTAAAGTCATTGCCCGGCATTTTGTCCGGCAGCTGGTTCTTGCCGTGTACCACTTCGTCGTGGGAAAATGGAAGTATAAAGTTTTCATCTCTCATATAAACTGATGAGAATGTTATTTTATCATGATTATGCTCTTTTTTCGAGGAGGATTGGGAAAAATAATCCAACGAATCATTCATCCAGCCCATATTCCACTTAAAGTCAAAGCCCAAGCCGTTTAAATATGTAGGAGCTGTGACGCCTTGATAGGAGCTGGACTCTTCGGCGCATGTTATAAAGCCTGGAAACTGCTCATGCATGGTATCGTTAAATTTTTTAATGAAATCTTTGGCATATAAGTTGTCTTCACCACCTAATTCATTCTTTTTTTCAACAGTATCCTTGCCGTAATTTAGAAAGAGCATGCTTGTTACACCGTCCATGCGTATCCCATCTATGTGATATTGATTTGCCCAAAAGAGTGCACTTGAGAGCAAAAAACTATGCACTTCTTTCTTTGAAAAATCAAATTTATATGTGCCCCAATGTGGGTGGAATTCGTCGCCGTAAAGATGTGTCCCGTCAAAATTTATTAGACCATGCTCGTCCGGGCAAAAGTGTCCTGGAACCCAGTCAAGAATGACACCAATATTATTTTTATGGCACAGGTTTATGAATCGTTGAAGAGTTTCAGGCTTACCATATCTTCCTGAAAGCGAATAGTATCCAGTGGTTTGATATCCCCATGAACCATCATATGGATATTCTGATACAGGCATGAGCTCTATGTGCGTGTAATGCATGCTTTTGGCATATTCCACAAGAGCTCTGCCGGTCTTTTCGAGGTTAATGGGTTTCTTGTCTGAAATTATGCTGTCCCAAGAACAGAGCTGGACTTCATATATGTTTACTGGAGAAGAATGCCATTGTGTTTTAGCTCTTTTTTTAAGCCACTTATCGTCATCCCAATCAAAATGAAAAGGATTTGCGATTATGCTTGCTGTGTTTGGTCGAAGCTCTGATGAAAACGCATAAGGATCGGCCTTGTATGTTTTTTTTCCTTCTTTGTCTTGGATGATATATTTGTAGCATTGTCCTGGCATGGCTTTTTCATCAGAGATATGCCATATGCCTTGATAATTTTCCATTAAGCAGTTTTCAGACCAGTTATTAAAGTCGCCAGCCAAGTATACGCTTTTGGCATTTGGGGCATAAACTGAAAAGGAAACGCCGCTTTTATCGTTTGTTGATTTAAGATGCGCACCGAAATGAAGATACGCATTTAGTTCGCAGCCTTTTTTGTATAAATAAATTAAGTCAGAAAAGTCAGGCATTATAATGGGTCCCTTTTATTTTAAGTATATCACAGGCAAAATATTGTGCCAATAAATCGTACCAAAAAGGGAAAAGTTTTTACATTCAGTTGATAGTTTAAAAATAAATGATGAAATAAATTTAAATCACATGTTGACTATTTCTTCAATTGTGATGTTAAGAGTGGAGCTGTCATGTGCTAAATCCAAATAGTCTTCAGTCAGCTTTTTGTCTTTTATGATTCTAATCAGTGGTCTAAGATAGGAAGAGTTGAAGTTTTCAACGACTATGCCCACTGTGCCATTGCTTAGCTGAACGCAGGTTCCAACTGGATAAAATGCGACTTTTTTAATGAATGATTCAACAATTAAAGGATCAAACATCGTGTTATATCCTGAGAGTATATATTCAAAAGCGCGGGAAGGAAGCATCGCTTGCCGGTATGATCTGTCTGAAGTGAGTGCGTCATATACATCGACAACAGAAATAATCCTACCATAAAAAGGGATTTCTTCGCCAGCTTTTTTGTCAGGATAGCCTTGTCCGTTAAATTTTTCGTGATGGGTAAGCACTGCAAGCTTTGAGCTTTCAGGTATGCTTTTACTGGAATAAAGATAGTTATATCCGCGGTCAACATGTTTTTTTACTTCTTCATATTCTTCGGGAGTTAACTTTCCAGGTTTATTTATTATGTTTTTGTCACAGAAAACTTTGCCAATGTCGTGAATCAGCGCGCCTAGAGCAAGGTCATTAAGCTCGGGCTTGCTAAGGCCTAAGACTGTGCCTACAACAACTGATAAAACAGCGACATTGATGCTGTGGCTAAAAGTGTAATCATCATAAGTTCTAAGATCAACTATATTAATTTTAACATTAACATTAGATTGAACTTCATCCACTATGCCAAGCATGATATTTCTTATAGTACCAAGCTGCTTTTCGCTTGCTGGAACATCTTCTCTGTTTGCGTGAAGAAAAAACGAGGATACGCCTTTAATTGCCTTATATTTAAGTTCATCACTTATAACGCTTGAAATGTTGATGTCTCTTGATATTTCATCATCAATATAAACTCCCTGCAAGCCAAGCTGCTCGATTTTTTTGATAACCGAGCTGGTAAGAGTTACGCCTCTGCGAAGCAATACTCTTTTTTTCCCGAGATTTATATTTTTGGCGAGTATCTGCCCTGGTTGCAAACACTTAGATGGGATGTATCTCATTCATTTCTCCGATAATTTAAATAAAAAAGCTTTACGCTTAAAAGACATTAAAAATGTCTTTATCAAAAATATTAAGCAACCTAAACGCTTAATAAGGTGTTCAATTTTAGAACTATACAATTATTCGGGAAGACCATTAAGCGCTGATAGAATACTTTCTTCTTTAAACGGCTTAACAATGAAACCTTTTGCCCCAGCGATGATAGCTTCACGAACCATGCTTTCCTGTCCCATTGCAGACACCATAACAACTTTAGCTGCTGGATTAACTGAAAGAATGTTTTTTAAACTCGTAAGTCCATCCATTTCAGGCATAGTAATATCCATTGTCACTATATCAGGGGTAAGCTCCTGATATTTTTGAAAGCCAACCAAACCATTGTTTGCCTCGCCAACAACCTCATAACCGTTCTTTGTAAGTATATTCTTTATAGACACTCTCATAAATGAAGCATCATCTACAATTAGAACTTTTTTCATATACCCTCCCTAGCAATAAATTCATTTATGTTTTGATTTATATACAATCGTATTAAATTCAAACAAAACAAATAAAGAAAACACGCAAAAATTATACCATTGTATAATACTGTAAAGAATATTATCAGCTTCTTGTGAAAAATGCAAGAAGCCAAAAACCTCTATAGATATTGTATCGTAATTTTTATAGAAAAACTTATATTGATTTTCAATTTAGGTGATTTTTTTCATAAAATAATAATATTTAAAAGAAAAATTTCAATAAAAAGGTAAATAATACGAAAAATCACAGCATATTTTTCTATTATTATTGATAGTTTGATAAAAAAGATAATAAAAATAAGGCAAGTTACGATATATAATATGACAGAATAAAATATAATGTGGAATTAAAATGGAAATTAATGCAATAAGTCCTGAGCAAAAAGCGGCTCTAGTTAATAATAACAAACAAGGCTCTCCTGAATATACAAAAGGTGAGATTATTTCAGCTGAAGTCGTTTCACAAGAAGGTGAAGTGGCTACGCTGCTTGCCGAGGGAGAAAAGTATTTTACAGCGAAGATTGTTTCTGGGCTTCAATTTAGCGCAGGGGACACACTTGAGCTCTTGGTTAATGGCAAACAAAATGGGAATTTTGTAATGACCATGGTTTCTGGTGATGCGGATAGAGTTATACTTTCGTCACAAGATGCTGTAAATCAAGATCAAATTCCTAAAGATATAAATATATTAAATGCATTAAAAAGCGCTGGATTGCCTGTGGATGAAACAAATACAGCAATTATCTCTGAAGCTATGGCTGAAAATCCCGACATGGATGTAAAATCCGCTGTTTTTATGCTCTCAAATAAAATTCCGTTTACAAAAGAAAACGTTAATGCTTTGCTGAGCTTTGAAAATTCTCAGGATTCAGCAGGCAATAAACTTATTGATATTGCAGGACTTGCTATTTTTACTGAAGATTATGTGACCAGTTCAAAAGCTCAAGTACAGATGCCCGAAAATAACGCTTTGAATGATATGCAAACGTTATCTGAAGCTTCGCATTTTGCTGGGCATACTTTAGAAGTGCCAACTCTTGAAAGTTTGTCTGCTCAAGACCCTTCTATGCAAGGTGTACCTTTAGAAATAATGGTTGAACAAGCTGCTGACAACCTGATGACAGAACCTACACAGACTATTGATTCTGGAAAAGCGCAGTTAAGCGCTGATACACAAGCTGCTGAGACGCGCGCAGAACAGTTACAATATTTGGACAGCATTATTGAAAATGGAAACGAAGACAACAAAGCGGAAAATAATATTATCTCAGACAAAAAAAGTGAAGCCTTTTTAAAATCTCAAAATGCATTAAAAGATGACAATGTAAAAGAGCTGCTGTCTAAGGTTATGAAATCCTTTGTTAAGATAGATGATCTTATTAGCAAGGAAACAAATATAAAAAAAGCAGGGCTTTCCAATATGCAAAAGTATTTGGAGCTAAAGCGAACTATTGATAATTCCGATATCTTAAATAAGGGCGCGATGTCTGACAAGGCTCAGGAGCTCATATCTCAAAACAAAGTAACGGCGGATGTGAAGGATTATAACTTTTATCATGTTCCAATAAATTTCGGACAGAATCGCCAGACAGCTGAGATTTTTGTTTATAAAAGAGGCGGTAAAAAACAAAAAGGTGACGATGAATCTCTCAAGATACTTATTGGATTGGACACGCAAAACTTAGGAAGATTTGAAGTTTTTGCACAAGCAAAAAATAAAAGCTTATCCATTAAAATTGGTCGGGAAAACGAAGCGGCTGACGCGTTGATTAATAGCAAAACAGATGAACTTAGGAAACTTATTGGCGAGACGGGATACAGCCTTTCCTCTATAAGCATTGAAAAGCTTTTTGAGAAAACGACGCCGGTTAATGCAAAGGATGCTTTGGAAACATTTTTAGATGATAGGACATCAAAGATTGATTATATGATATGAGTGAGAATAAAGAAAAAAGGAAAATCGCATCAGCTTTAAAGTATGACGTTGAAAAAGACGATGCACCTTATGTTGTAGCAATTGGTCAGGGTGACCTAGCCGAAAAGATAATAAAAAAGGGTGAAGAGCATGGAGTTAAAGTGGTGGAGGACAAACCGCTGGCGAAACTGCTTCAAAGCCTTAAACTAGGAGATGAAATACCTGAGGAACTGTATCAGGCGGTGGCTCAGATATTGGTTTTTATAAGCGATATAGACAGCGAATATGAAAAACGCATAAAAGGTAATTAGAATTCATGGTAGACAATATTAATTTAAATCAGTTTTATAATCCACAAGTTGCATCAAGAACAAGTGGTACACCTTCGTCATCAGGCTCGTTTTCAGGTTTTTTCTCATCAAGTGTAGAAAGCATAGGCAGTGTAGATGCTGATTCGATAAGCGGAGAATCAGCAGATCCTTCAGCTAATATAAAGATGCTTTTAGGAATGCTAAAAGATGGGGGCTCAAGCGAAATGCTAAACCTGTTTTTGTCGATGCTTGGAATGGATAGCGGAATGATTGGTGGACAGGGGTTAATGGATTCATCTTCTGTGATGCAAAGAGTCACTAACGGGCTTTTTGGCACACAATCTTTTGAGGGATATGAAGAAGCTATACCTTCGGCGGCATCGGTTGCTGTAAATCCACATGTGAAAAGTGATGCTTATACAAGGAACGCAAAGCTTTACAGACAGGTTATAAATCAGTTTAATGTTGAGACAAATCCGCGCTATGCGGTTAATAAAAAAGGCCGTGGAGAAACATATTGCAATATATTTATGTGGGATGTTACTCGCGCGATGGGCGCTGAAATTCCTCACTATGTTGATCCTCAAACCATGGAGCCCAAATATTATCCTGACACTAAAGGTGCACGCGAGATGAACGCGAACGCTATATATAATTGGTTGGGAACAAAAGGCAAAGAATATGGCTGGAAGGAAGTTTCGCCTGAAACTGCGCAACAGCTTGCAAACTCCGGACACCCAGTGGTGACTGCAAAGCAAAACATTGGCGGCGTTGGACATGTGCAGGTGGTCTGCCCTTCAATGAACGGCGGCTATGATCCAAGAACTGGAGTGACGGTTGCTCAAGCCGGAAGCACTCTGACGAATTATGCAACAATGTCTTCTCTTTACAGAAACAGTATGCCTGAGTTTAAATATTACGCTCATGTATAAAAATTATCAGGATAATAGTCAAGTTTTTTGCAATTTATTCCGATAGTATTCATGGAAGAAAATTATTAACAGAACATAATGGAGGTGCCAAATGGCAATAGATTCAAATATGCTAAGAGTTTCTGGAATATCATCAGGAATTGACACAGAGTCTGTAGTTGAGAGCCTTCTTTCGCTTGAAAAGTTAAAAATAGATGAGCAAAACAAAGCAATAACAAAACTTGAGTGGAAAGAAGAATCTTTGCGTGATATTAATCTGCAGCTTAGAAACTTCCGTGAAAAGTATATGAGTGTGTTAAGCCCTGAAACTAATATGACAGGAAGCAACGCATACAATACTTTTGATGTAAACATTTTAGATACGACATCTGCGGTAAGTGTCAGCGCAAACTCTAGTGCGCTAGAAGGAGAGATTACAATTGATTCGATTACACAGCTGGCGGAAGCGGCGCAAGCTGAAAGTATCAATGTTTTCAACACAGAGCTTATAAGCCATAACACAGCACTTAATGCTCTTGATTTATCAACTCCTTTATCCTTTGATGCAGGAGAGATATCTTTTTCTATAAACGGAGAGGTTTTTACTTTTTCAGAAACTGATGATCTTGCTGAAGTAATAGGCACTATAAATAATTCAGACGCCGGAGTAACAATGCGCTACTCGGAATTAAAGCAGGGCTTTAGCATCGTATCTGATGAAACGGGATCAGCTAGTACTGTTGATATTGTAAACATAAGCGGCAACGCGTTTGATGCAACAAGCAGTGCGTTTGGTATAGCAGAAGGCACTTATACCGGACAGGATGCTATGCTTCAGATTGAAGGAATAGCAGTAACAAAAAGCAGCAATTCATTTACCATTGATGGCATAGCCTATAATCTTAGGGATACGTCTGCCACATCTATATCTTTTAATGTTGAAAGAAACGTTCAAAGCACTGTTGACAAAATTAAAGGCTTTATTGAAGGATACAATGAATTAGTAGATTCTTTGCAGACCAAACTTGATGAAGATGTGCACAGAACATATGAGCCTTTATCGGAAGAGGAAAGAGAAGGGCTTACAGAAAAACAACAGGAAGAATGGGAAGACATGGCTAAAAGTGGCATGTTTAGAAATGATTCCAATATTTCAGGTCTTTTAAGCACTCTGAGAGAAAGTTTTTATACAGCTGTTGAAAGTGTTGGACTAAGTCCTTATGAAATAGGGCTTACAACGGGAAAGTATTCTGATAAAGGAAAGATTTTTATTGACGAAGAAGTTTTAACTTCAGCAGTTCAGGAAAACCCTGAAAAGGTTGAAAACATTTTTTCGAATACTTCATATGCAACAGATTTAGATGTGAAATATAAAGAGTCTGGCCTTATAAACAGGATATCGGATTCACTGAATAATTATATAAAAAATGCAAATCGAAATACTATAGCCAATGTGGAAAGTGCTCTATTAAAAGCTGAGGAACGGCTTGATGCTCTTGAAGATCGGTATGAATCAAGGGAGGAAAGATATTGGAAAAAGTACACCGCAATGGAAACCGCTCTTTCCACAATGAATAGCCAGATAAGTGCGATGCTGGGTCAGCTTGGCATGGGAACTGCACAATAATTTTGACAATACTGGCTTAATAAATCAACAATATTACAGGAGAACTTTGATGAGACCTTTAGCGAATCCCTATGAAAAATATAAACAACAAAATGTGATGGTTGCAAACCCTGTGGAGCTTATAATAATGCTTTATGATGGTTGTATCAAAAACATGAAGCTTGCAAAAATTGCTATTGAAGAAAAAAATGTTCAAGACACAAATATGTATCTAATAAAAGCACAGGACATAGTGACAGAGCTTGTAATGAGCTTGGATTTCGGATATCCTATAGCAAATGAATTGTTTAATTTATATGATTTTATATTAACAAGTCTTCGGGAGATAAATATATCTAAAGAGTCTTCGGGAATTGATCCTTTGATTGATATGCTCAATGAGCTTAAAAAATCATGGGGACATGTCTTGAAAGAAAACAAGCTGGTTGAAAATTACGGCTGAAAAAATTAAGATAGGTGAATATGTCGGTCAGCAACAAAAAAATTCAATTAATTCAAATACTTCAAAAAAAGACTAGACTTTTATCTTCTGTGCTCCAAATTACAAGAGCACAAAAACTTTATATTGAAGATGAAGACGCGGAAAAGCTTTTGAGCGAATTGGATACTCGTCAAAAATTGATAGACGAGATTTTAAATTTGGATAAAACAATTGACAGAGTGTATTTAAATCAACTTATTGGCGAAGGCGATCCGCAGGCGGTAAAACTTGATAATGAGATAAGATTACTGCTTAAAAATATCGCAGAAGAAGATAAGAGAAATATTCGCGAAGCAGAAGAAAAGGTTACAGAATATAAAAATGAGATAAAGAATCTTAAAAGCGAAAAAGAAAGACTTAATAAGTACACAAACGGTTCGGCGTATTCGGACGGAATATTTATAGATAAGAAAAAATGAAAATCAGAGATATAAATCAGGCTTCAAAGCCTGCAAATAACAGCATATCAGGCGATGAACGAAAAGCCGGGATTGAAAACTTTAAAACGTTCAGGCGAGAGCTGACAGAGCTCAGCAGAGAAAATCATCAAAAATACATCACATCACTTATTGAAGAAATAAATGTACAAGGTGATAAGATATCAAAAAAAGCAGATCTTTCAGAAATACAAAAATACAGAGAGTTAATTGGAAAGCTTATTAAAGAGAACGCAAACAATGCTTTCTCTTTTGAAAAAAACAATAAATTTGACGCAAGAGGAAGAAACAAATCTTTTGCGATTATAAAAAACATTAATAAAAAACTTGATGAAATCACAGCGGGAGTTCTTGAGCAGGAAAGCGAAAACATCAAGATAGCTGATTTAGTGGATGATATACGAGGACTGCTTGTAGACCTATTTATGTAATATATTCACTTTTTCAGTACAATAAAGTGTGAACATTCATTTTAAAATTCAATTTTACTTATATTTATGATAGTATACAGTTGAGTAAATCTTTGGGTTATTGTGTGTTTTTATAAGCATTTTCTGGAATCATTTCAAAATGATATATTTCAAAAACAATTTTTTTGCTAATGAAAAACGGACAATATGACGATATAAATATTGAGTGTGAAAAACAGATGTGTTTTTTGTACTAATGATTAAGATATTAATCAAAGGAGAATTTTTTGGGTATTGTTGATAACATATATTCAGGAAAACTGAATCAAGTAAATCAAATACTGCAAGATCGTTTATCGCGAGCCGGAATATCGGGTAGCGGTTTTTCTAATGTTTTGAGTAAGAATGTGAATGGCACTGATTCGTCTGCCTCGAACTATCTAATAGAATTAGAAAATGACAATGAAAAATTAACGGAGCTTGCAAATGAGCACGCTTACGACACTTATATTGACAATGCGGCAAAAAAATATGACTTAGACCCCAACCTTATAAGGGCGGTTATCCGTGGCGAATCTAGATTTAAGCAATATGCAAAATCTGGGGTAGGCGCTATGGGGCTCATGCAGCTTATGCCAGGTACTGCAGGAGATATGGGTGTGGACAATGCTTACAACGCTGAACAAAATATTGATGGCGGCGTGAAATACTTGAAAATGCAAATAAACAGGTTTGGAGATGTTCGTTTGGCACTTGCTGCTTATAATACGGGACCTTCAAGGGTGGCATCATATGGGATAACGGATCCTGATGATCCTGTTCAATATGATAGAATATCAGACAGAGTGCAAAATTATGTTAAAAATATACTTGGGAATTATGTTAAATATTCTAAACAAGACGTCTAAGGTGATTAAATGATTAACAAAATATTTGACACAACTAAATATTTGGAAAAGGGCTTAGACGCTTCATGGAAAAGAAATGAAGTGATCACAAACAATATCGCAAATGTCGATACTGTTGGATATAAAAGATCTGAAGTGGAGTTTGAAACATTGTTCAAGGAAGCTTTGGAAAGCGGATCTTTTTCTGCAAAGAAAACAAGACAGGGGCACATGGATATAGGAAGTGCTGACATTGACAGTCTTTCAGCCAAAATTGTAGTTGATGGTTCAACATCAATGCGGCTTGATGGAAATAATGTTGACATTGATTATGAAAGTGCTGAGCTTGCTAAAAATACGATTTACTATAATACGCTCATCCGAAAATTGACAAGCGAGTTTACCCGCTTGAGGATGGCAATAAAGGAGGGTAAATAATATATGGGATTTTTAAGTTCAATGGATATCTCAACTTCTGCTCTTACTGCACAGAGAATGAGAATGGATGTCATCAGCGAAAATATCGCAAATGCTGACACAACACGAACAGAAACGGGAGAACCATACAGGAGAAGAACTGTGGTTCTGTCTCAGAAACAAGGCGCATCATTTTCTTCATTTTATGAGGATGCAAAATCAAATGCCGCAGGCGGTGGAGTATTTGTTTCAGAAATAGTGGAAGATCCAACCGATTTTGTGTTAGAATATAATCCTACACATCCGGATGCGGATGCTGATGGCTATGTAAGCTATCCAAATGTGGATGAAGTGGAAGAAATGATTGACATGATGAGTGCGACAAGGTCATTTGAAGCCAATGTAACCGCTTTGAATGCTACAAAGAGCATGGCGATGAAAGCTCTTGAAATTGGCTCATAAAAAATATTAAATAAAAATACTTAACGAGGTTTGTTATGGAAATAAACAATAACTTAAATGTTGCTTCTGTATTGAACTCACTTGGCTCTGAAAACAAAGCGGAAAAAGAAAGCGAATTTTCCGATATTCTGAGCGATGCGCTTAAAAATGCGCAAGAGACGGAAAAAGTAAGCGACCAAGGAACGGCTGACCTTCTATCCGGAGAGGATGCGGGGATTCATGAAACAATGATTGCAGCCGAGAAGGCAGAGCTTGCATTGGAGCTTGCACTTCAGGTGCGCAACAAAGCAATTGATGCTTACAATGAGATAATGCGTATGCAACTATAGAACAAAATGCCTAACAGCAAATAGCTGTTATGGCTTTTTTGTATTATACAATAAATTTTTTCGGGGGATAAATGGACGGCGGATTTGGTCAGACGGCACTGTTAATTTTCATAATGGTAGCAATATTATTTGGGGCATATTATGCCACCAAATTTTTGGCTAATAGGGGAAAAAGAATGACTAGGTCAAAATACATTAAAGTGATTGACCAAATTGCTGTTGCAAACGATAAACAAATAGCTTTGATAGATGTTGACGGAGAAAAAATACTGATTGGTATAACCAGTCAAAATATTAACATGATTTCAAAAATAAATAGTGATAGAATAGATGTGGAAGTGGCACAGGAAAAAGATGATTTTTCAAGACCCGCTTTTTTTTCGAAAATAGGTGATTTCATAAAAAAGACGAGACAATCTCCTTATGAACTTCAGAAAGCAAGACAGGAAGAAAGAAAAAAAAGACAGGCAAATAAGCGTGCTTCCAAAAACGAAGATGAGAGCTTTGACAAGATACTCAAATCCATAGATGAAAGAAAGAAGCAGTTTGACAGCTATCGAAAAGATGAAAATGACGAAAACTAAGAAAAAGACATTACTTATTGTTGTAATTGCCATACTTCTTATGCTGATGTCCGGTTGCAGCGTGCTGGACAATGCTGATGAGCTTTCAGACACATCATCTGAATCGGCTCCGATTGGTGGGCTTTTAGGAGATAGATCCGAGAGTATAGACATAATACTCCTTCTTACAATAATGACGCTTTTGCCGTCGATTCTTATAATGATGACAAGCTTTACAAGAATCATCATTGTTTTGTCTCTTGTAAGAAATGGAATGGGACTTCAGCAAATGCCTCCAAACCAAGTTCTGGTAGGGCTTGCTTTGTTTTTGACATTTTTCATAATGTCTCCTGTGATAGATGAAGTTAAAGAGAATGCCTATGAGCCATATATAGCAGAGGAAATAACTCTGGAGGAGGCAAAAGATAGCGCGCTTGAACCTGTACGAGAGTTCATGATGAAGCAGACATATAAGGAAGATTTAAACTACTTTATATCTGTATCTGCAAAAGATGCTGAAATAGAAACATTGGAGGAAGTGTCAAATGTGGCACTATTTCCGGCGTTTATAACAAGTGAGTTAAAACGGGGATTCCAGATTGGATTCTTTTTGTACATTCCGTTTATTGTAATGGACATGATAGTGGCAAGTACTTTAATGTCCATGGGAATGATGATGCTTCCGCCTATAGTTATCTCACTTCCGTTTAAGTTGTTGCTGTTTGTTGTAGTTGACGGATGGATGCTGACGGTACAAACATTAATTACAAGCTTTACATAGCCTTAGGGCTGTGATTGTGTAGATAAAATGGTGTGTTAATTATTTAGGAAAGGGGTTTTATATTTGGAGCAAGCTGAAATAATCAAAATATTGCAGGATGCTGTCTATACGGTGCTTATTTGTGCCGCGCCAATGCTTATTACAGGCATGGTAGTAGGTGTGATTATTTCGATATTCCAAGCTACAACGCAGATTAATGAGCAAACTTTGGCGTTTGTGCCTAAGATAATCGCCATATTGCTTGCGGTTGTTATATTCGGCGGGTTTATTATAACCAATATGACAGAGTTTACTAATAGAATGTATGCGATGATAGAAACGGTCATAAGATAGAGATAAAAATGGAACAGGTATTAAGAGACATCAGCTCAAATTTTGACCACTTCCTATTAATGTTTCTTAGAACGTCGGCACTTATAATTTCCTCGCCGATTTTTGGTAGAAAAAATGTACCAAACACAGTAAAAATAGCGTTTTGTGTGCTAGTTACTTATGTTACTTTTACTTCATTTTCAAGCCATGCAGAAATATTATATAGTAATGTTGTCGAGTTTTCTCTGCTGTGCATAAAAGAACTCTTATATGGAATGGTTTTGGGATTTGTAACCACAATGTTTTTTGGATTGGTACAAACATCAGGACATGTTATTGATATGATGATGGGCTTTGGCATGGTGGATGTTTTTGACGTGCAAAATAACGTCAAAGTACCAATTTCAGGTACTTTGCTTTACACGGTTTTGGTTATTACCTTTTTCATGGCGAATGCCCACTTACAGCTAATACATATACTAAACATAACATTCACACAAGTTCCTGTGGGGTTTGTGACGCTTAACCCTAAAATAGGACTAGTTGCGCTTGAGGTGTTTGTGCTGGCGTTTGTAATGTCAGTAAATGTTGCTCTGCCGCTTATAGCTTCAGGTTTTTTGGGTGAAGTCTTAATGGGAATTGTCATTAGAAGTGTTCCGCAGATGAACATCTTTGTTGTGGGACTTCCGTTAAAGGTTGCTCTTGGATTTTTGATGCTTGTTCTTGTATTGCCAATATACGTTAACTATACAGATGTGATTTTTATGGAAATGTTTAACTCCATAGATAAGATGTTTCAAGGATTGGCGGGAACATAATGAGCCAACAACAGCATGGAGAAAAAACAGAGAAGGCCACCCCGAAACGAAAGCGGGATTCCAGAGAAAAAGGCCAGGTGTTTAAAAGCACAGAAATTATTTCATCGTTTTCGTTGATTGTAATGTTTGCGGTGTTTTCGCTTTTTGGAACATACATAGTCCAAAACACAGGTGATATGCTTACTGAAATGTTTTCCGGAGCATTTGTTCAGGACACAGTCACACTCAGTGCTATTGCGAATGCATTTAGAGCGGCGATTAGATATTTCTTCATAATAATAGCTCCGTTATTTATAGGAGCATTTTTAAGTGCTGTTGTATTCAATATAATACAGGTGGGATTTTTGTTTTCTCCTCAAGCAATACAGCCCAAGCTTGAGAAAATCAGCATGGCAAAAGGTTTTAAGAGACTTTTTTCGAGCACGACTGTGATGCAGCTTTTAAAATCAATATTTAAGATTTCTATTATCGCCATAGTCGGGTATAATGCTTATAAGACTGAGTTTTCAAAATTTCCCGAACTTATGGGACAAAACGTTATAATTGGGACTCAGCAAGCCTTAAAGATAATCCTTGGAGTTGGGTATAGGGTTGTCATTTTCCTTGCTATATTTGCGCCAGTGGACTTTTGGTTTCAGTGGTGGAAATATAACAAGGATTTGAGGATGACAAAACAGGAAGTAAAAGATGAATATAAGCTTTCAGAAGGTGATCCTCAGATAAAAGGAAAGATACGTCAGAAACAGCGTCAGATGAGTCAGATGCGCATGATGCAGACAGTGGAAGATGCAGATGTTATAATAACAAACCCGACACACTATGCAATCGGTCTTAAATATGACGAGGAAGAAAACGAAGCGCCGCTTGTTGTGACAAAGGGGAAAGATTTTTTAGCACAAAAGTTAAAAGAACGTGCAAAAGAGTTAGATATTGTGATGGTGGAAAACCGTCCTTTGGCTCAATCCTTGTATGTTTATTGCGATGTTGGCGATGAAGTTCCTGAAGATTTGTATCAAGCTGTTGCTGAAATACTTGCATATGTATATAATTTAAAAAAGAAAATGGGAAGGGGATAATTAGTTGAAAGCAAATGATGTAATCATATCAGTCATGATACTTGGCATAGTTTTGGCGATTATACTTCCCATCGGAACTTTTCTTTTGGATGTGTTGCTTATAATAAATATAGCATTATCACTTATGATACTGCTTACCAATTTATATATAAAAAGAGCTTTGGAATTTTCAACGTTTCCAACAATGCTATTGTTTTTAACTTTATTTAGAATATCTCTTAACATTGCATCTACAAAACTGATTTTAGGCAACAATGGAGACGCGGGAAAGGTTATTGAAACCTTCGGTAACTTTGTTGTCGGTAATAATTTAGTTGTTGGGTTTGTGGTGTTTTTGATTATAATTATAGTTCAGTTTCTCATAATTACAAAAGGTTCTGAGCGTGTTGCAGAGGTAGCCGCGAGGTTTACACTGGACGCCATGCCTGGAAAGCAAATGGCGATTGATGCCGACCTTAATTCCGGAGTAGTGAGCGAAACTGAAGCAAAACAGCGAAGGGATGACATTCAGCGCGAGGCAAACTTCTATGGCGCTATGGATGGTGCTTCAAAGTTTGTTAAGGGAGATGCCATAGTCGGTATTATCATAGTTTTGATAAATACAGTCGGCGGGTTGCTTATTGGTGTTGTGGGCATAGGCGGTGGAGCTGGCATGGACATAAATCAAGCACTTGAAGTTTATGTTCTTGCTGTTGTGGGAGATGGTCTTGTAAGCCAGATACCTGCACTTTTGGTGTCGACTGCAACTGGTGTTATTGTTACCCGATCTGCAAGCCAGAACAGCTTTGGACAAGAAGTTTCAAAGCAGCTTTTTGCGCGCCCTGCGATATTGTTTGTACTTGGCGGACTATTGTTTTTGTTTGCATTTATACCGGGTCTTCCCAAAGTTCCGATATTTATGCTGGCAATAGGACTTCCGCTTGCAGCATACTTTACGCTGAACTCCCGCAAGAAGAAAGAGATTTCTGAGCAGGAAGATACTGCAGAGATAGCAGCAAAAGAAAAAAGGAAGCCGGAAAGTGTCACTTCACTTTTGAATGTCGATACGATTGAAATGGAGTTTGGCTATGGTATAATATCAATGGTTGACACATCTCAGGGCGGGGATTTATTAGACAGAGTTGTTATGATACGCCGTCAGTGCGCACTTGACTTAGGAATAATTGTGCCTGTTGTGCGCTTAAGAGACAATATTCAGCTTAAAAACAATCAGTATTCAATTAAAATAAAGGGACTTGAAGTTGCAAGTGGAGAGGTGATGATTGACCATTATCTTGCGTTAAAACCTGCTGATGTAAAGTCTGAAGTCAAGGGAATTGAAACTGTTGATCCGACATTTGGAATGCCTGCTGTTTGGGTTACTGAGACAAACAGGGAAGAAGCGGAGCTCAAGGGTTATACAACGATTGATGCGCCTTCTGTTATATCTACCCATTTGGTTGAGATTATAAAACGCCACGCTCACGAAATACTGGGCAGGCAGCAGGTGAAAACTCTTATTGACAACTTGAAGACTCAGCAGCCAGCGCTTGTTGAAGAAGTTGTTCCCAAGCTTTTTAGCATTGGGGAGATACAAAAAGTTCTTGCGAATTTATTAAAGGAAGGAATATCTATACGAGATATTGGAACCATTATTGAAATATTGGGAGATTACGGAACTATTGTGCGTGATCCGGAGACTTTGACAGAATATGTGCGCCAGAATTTAAAACGCGCAATTACTCATAAGTTTATACCGGATGGAAAGGCGAGGGTTATAACGCTAGACCCAGCGTTGGAACACCAGATAGCCGAAAACATACATAAAAGTGAGCAGGGTTCATATGCAGTGCTGGAGCCTGCTGTGATACAAAAGATATTGGTTTCGCTTAAAACGGCAGTCGAGCATTTTTTGAGTTTAGGAATAACGCCGATTGTTCTTACCACTCCGCAGATTAGAAAGGATTTCAAGCGGCTTTCTTTGCAGCTTGATCCGGATATTACGGTTCTTTCATATAATGAGATAGAACAACATGTGGAGATATATTCTGATAAGGTGGTAAAGATTTAATGTTTGTAAAACGCTACTTAGTAGGCGATATGCATGAAGCTATGACTAAGATTAAAAATGAACTTGGTAATGATGCTGTGATTTTAAACAGCAGAATGGTGCGCCAAAAAGGAATGAAGGGCTTATTTAAAAAGAAAAAGCTCGAGGTTGTTGCTGCCTATGATAAGAAAACTCCTAAACTAAAGTTGGCACCAAAACAACAGGTAGAACAGTTTAAAGTTCCACCGATTTCATTGCCAACTGAATCGGGCAACATAGAAAAACTAAATGCAAAATTGCAGGAATTAGAAAACACTGTAAAGACATTTTCAAACAAACTGGCAAATGGAGAAAGCGATGTAAAGATAAACTTTACAGATGACATATCTAGTTTGCATGACAGACTTTTAGAACAGGAAGTTGTCCCGCAAATAGCTGATGACGTTGCTAAAGAGGTTCAGAAAATCACAGCAAACATGGAAGTTGAGCCAAGTCAGGTTATGGAACAGATTATAACAGAGCGGCTGGGAAAGCCATCTCCTATATCAATAAAAAAATATAAACGCAATATAATTGTGTTCTTTGGGCCTACCGGTGTAGGCAAAACAACGACGCTTGTAAAGCTTGCAGGACAGTATGTTTGTGAAGGTGGACTAAAAGTTGGCATCATAAATACCGATACATATCGTGTAGCCGCAAAAGAGCAGCTTAATATATATGCAGATATTTTGCAGATTCCGTTAGAGACTGCTTACACAGTAGAAGAACTTGAGGAAGCTTTAAAAAACCAATCAGACCGAGATGTTATATTAATGGACACGGCAGGTCGAAGCACTGGTGACGAGCAGTATAAAAAAGAAATTGAAAATTTAATTAAAACATGCGAACCTGATGAGATATATGCGGTTGTTTCGTTGAGTACAGGGTATAATGCTTGTAAGAAGATAATCAACAACCTATCGTTTGTTGATGACTATAAATTGATTTTAACTAAATATGATGAAGTAAACACATGGGGCAATATTTTAAACATTGTGGATTATGCAAAAAAGCCATTGTCTTATGTAACGACAGGACAAAATATACCTGATGATATACAGCAGGCTGATACACCCAGGATTGCATCAAAAATCTTGGGAATAGGTGAGGTTTATGACTGATCAAGCTCAAAACTTAAGAGAAATAATGAATAAAAGTGATGACACTAGAATCATCACTGTTACAAGTGGTAAAGGCGGTGTTGGCAAATCCAGCATCTCTTTGAATCTTGCCATTGAACTATCGAGGCGGGGCAAACGTGTGCTGCTGATAGACTCTGACTTTGGTTTTTCAAATATCGATATAATGCTCGGAGTATCAACAAAGTATAATCTTTTACATGTCCTAGACGACAAAAAAGATATTTTTGATATAATAGAAGAAGGCGTTGGCGGAGTAAAGTTCATTTCAGGCGGCTCGGGAATGTATGATTTGATAAAAATGGATACATTCCAAATAAATAAGCTTATTAATGGATTTAAGCGCCTTGAAAACATTGCAGATTATATTATATTTGATACTGGGGCAGGTGCTTCTGATAACATACTTCGGATGATACACGCAAGTCATGAAACGTTTATTGTGACAACACCTGAACCTACTTCCATAACGGATGCATATGCTTTAATAAAGATAGCTTGTGGAAAAACGGTTAAGCCTTCTATGCATTTGATAATGAACAGGGCAAAAAGCAAGAAGGAAGCGGACATCACAATGGAAGGGTTTATTGCTGTAGTAAACAGATATATGGGACTTAAAATAGAACGCCTTGGACACATTCTGGAAGATGTCAACATGGCAAACGCTGTGAAAATCCAGAAGCCTCTTATGGTGAGCTACCCCAAAAGCAACGCAGCAATTAATATTGAAACAATAGTTGATGAATATTTAAAAGCTCCCCGTAAGAAAAAAGGCATAGGGATTGCTGGCTTTTTCAGCAGGCTTTTGAATACAGAAGATAAAGAAATTATATATACAGGAGATAATGATGGTATTGAGTCAAGTGGCGAACTTAGGTGAGATGTTAAAAATTGAACTTGATGAGTTAGTCACAAGAACAAAACTGCAAGACATTATAGACGACAAAAACTTTATTGTATTTCAACCAACAATTCATGGAATTCCGTTAAGGTCAAAGAATATGCAGCCGATGCGATTTTCTTTTGATAGAGATAATGGGCTTTTCGTTTTTGATGCTGTAATGGAAAAAGCTTTTACAAAAGAAAATCTCAGAGTATGTCAGTTTAGAATTGTATCAGACATAAAAAAACAACAGAGGCGCTCATCTTATAGGCTTCCTGTTGTTTTGGATGCGAGCATTAATTTATCGCAGCCTGAAGTGGATATACCGGGAGATCCGAAAGTTTATGACGTTCAGACAAGAGATTTGTCAGACGGTGGCATGAGCTTTACTTGCTTTGAATATTTTCCTCCAGGAACACTCATTGATATTTGTTTACCATTGAGTCGAGACGCAAATTTGTCATTGACAGGGAAAATTATCAGATGTTTCTTGCCTTCTGAGAAAACTGTGAAGTATAATATAAGTGTACAATTTATAAATATACCCAGCAGGGATCAGGCTAAGATAAGTAAATTTATCTTTCAAACACAAATTAAAAAGCGAAACAGGCTAAAATAATGAAGAGGGGTAAAGTATACATATCCGATGAAAACCGCAAGCGAACAATTAAAAGCTGAAGAAAGAAAAGCAAAGTTGGAAAAAACTTGGCATGAATATCTTGATACTAGATCAGATGAGCTTAAAAATGAACTTGTTTTAGAATACATCGGTCTTGTAAAAAGAATTGTGGCAAGAATGCTTCCCACATATGAGGGGCACAGCAACTTTGATGATATGCTCAGCAATGGTGTTTTGGGTCTTATGGATGCTGTAGAGAAATATGACTTAAAGCGCAACGTGCGCTTTGAACACTATGCTGCTATGCGGATAAGAGGCGAAATAATCGACCAAATCCGAAAACAGGATTGGGCGCCCTCGAGCCTTAGAAGAAAAATAAAATCCATTACAAATGCATATAGCGAATTAGAAAACAAATTATTCAGGACGCCTACGGAAACAGAGGTGGCGGATCATCTGGACATGACAAGAGAAGATTTGCAAAAAACTGTGCAAAAATCTTACATGTTTAATGTAGTTCATTTTGAAGAAATTGTAAGCGAGAACACTTTTTCTGTAAATAATATTTCAGATGAAAGTGACTTGGTTGAAAAGCAAATTGAAAAAAAAGAGATGAAAAAAATCTTAGGCGCAATGATTGATAATCTTCCCGAAAAAGAAAAGCTTGTAATAACATTGTATTATTATGAAGAGATGACGCTTAAAGAAATTGCGGGAATAGTTGGAGTATCAGAATCTAGGATATCTCAAATCCATTCAAAAGTAATTATGAAGTTGAGAACTAAAATTAAGGCGGAGGTGTGAAATGGACTATACATATTTTGTTTTTACATTTTTTGTTTTCACCCTTGTAGTCACTGCAATATTTATAGCAAAGAAAATAAAGAGTCCAAAGGATAAGAATGCGGCAGCAGTATCCGAAAAAGAGAAAAAACTTTTTAAGCTGTACCAAAGCTTAGAGGACATGATTGCGGGGACGATGGAGTTCATGGAAGAGTCCAAGGACGAAATAACGCAGAATCAGGATAAAATAGCTAAAATGTTGGAAAAAGCCGAGAACATTTTGATGCAGGCTAAAAATGAAGCGGAAACAATCAATGTTGCAAAGGAAGATGTGACAAAAGCCCATCTGCAACAAGAGCCAAAAAACGAGTTTAAAAAGCCGATACTTATTTCAAATAATTTAGGACGCAGAGATCAAGTTCTTCTTCTTAAAAAAGAAGGCCAGAACGTAAAACAGATTTCAAAAGTACTAGGTATGTCACAAGGAGAAGTGAAGCTTATCATCGGGCTTGATAAATAAGAACCTTTTATGCATTTTTTTCTAAAGTAAATCCTCTTAAATAACGATATATATATTGAGAAAAGACTAAGTAATGTATAGAAGGAGGAATCGAATGCTCAGAAGTTTATATATAGCAGGCACTGGAATGATTGTTCAAAGAGAAAAGATGAATGTTCTCACAAACAATATTGCAAATTCCGAAACAAGCGGCTATAAAAAAGATCAGCTACTGTCACGTTCCTTTAAAGATGTATTAATAAATGAAATTGACAACAAAAATGTTATAAACATGTCTGGAACAATAGGCAACCAAAATTATGGGACACATATTGATGAGATAGTTGTCGATTACACCCAAGGAAGCTTTGAAGAGACATTTAGACTTACGGATTTAGCGGTTAGTGGGCCTGGTTTTTTTGTAATCTCAACCCCTAACGGTGACAGATATACAAGAGACGGATCGTTTAGCCTCGACAGTCAAGGCAATTTAGTTAATTCTGATGGATATTATCTGCAGGGCACAGGCGGCGGAAAGATAAATGTCGGAGACGGTAGTTTTGGCGTTGATGAACAGGGAAATGTCGTGGTTGATGGAGCTGTTACGGGTAAGATTCGCTTGGTGAGGTTTAATAACCTTGAGGGTTTGAGGAAAGAAGGGAACAATCTTTACTCAAATGCTACAAACCAAAGGATATTTGAAGATAATGAAAGCACTCTGAAACAAGGTAAACTTGAAGTTTCCAATGTTGATGTGACACAAGAGATGGTCGATATGATGAATATATCGAGAAACTATCAGATGAATCAAAAGATGGTTACAATGATAGATCAGACTCTTGAAAAGTCAGTCAATCAAGTAGGAAGGGTGTAGGTGAAGTAATATGATGCAGTCATTGTTCGCAGCGAGGATGGGGCTTAAAGCTCAGCAGACCAGAGTTGACACTATTGCAAATAATATTGCAAACATCAATACTTATGGATTTAAGGCAAGCGATGTAAGATTCAAAGATGCTTTGTATACACAGATGGAAAGACCTGTTAAATCAGAAGAGGATTTAAATCTTAAGCGTGGAAGCGGTGTTATGGTTTCGGCAACATCGAGAACATTTGCCGAAGGAACTCCGATAGAGACGGGCGTACCACTTGATATGAGAATTGAAGGTGACGGATTTTTCACTGTTCAGGGAAATGACGGAGAAAACTACTATACAAGAAAAGGCGCATTTGCCGTGTCGTCAGAGAATGGAAATCAGTTTTTGGTAACCTCGCAGGGCGATTATGTATTGGACACAAATGGTAACAAAATTCAAATACCGGGAAATCCGCAGGAAATCTCAGTAAATCCAGAAGGTGCAATCTATTTGGACGGAACATATGTCGCGACATTAAACATAGCAGAATTTGAAAACAAACAGGGATTGTCGGCTGTAGGAAAAGGATATTTTATACAGACAGAGGCATCAGGACAAGCACAGGCTGCAACAGATGCGACGGTGCATCAAGGCTCGCTTGAAAGCTCAAATGTGGACTTGAGTTTGGAGATGTCTAGGCTTATAAGAGCACAAAGATCATTTTCACTTGTTAGCCGAGCACTTACGACATCAGACGATATGGCAAGACAAGCTGCCAATATGCGATAAATAAAATTTAGAGGTGCTACTTAATGGGAGAAACAATTAAAAGATGCAAAAATTGTGGGAAATTATTTAATTCTTACGGAGGAAACTTTTGCGTTGACTGTGTTGAAGAATTAGATGAAATCTTTGAGAAGGTGCAAGATTACGTTTTTGATCATGAGAATGCAAGTGTAGTTGAGATTTCACAAGCACTTGAAATAGACGGGAAGATTATACTAAGCTTTATAAAAGACGGGAGTTTGGTGCTTGGAGAAGGCGTATATGCCTTTAAGTGTTCCAGATGCGGAGAGCCGATATCAGAAGGGGAGTATTGTGACTCGTGTAAAAGCAAGCTAAGCAAACTGTTTGCAGGCGCGACACATTCTAATCATGAACCGCCTAAACAAGAAGAGAAGAAAAAACGAGCAAGAATGCATATTCGACATAATTAAAAACAAGGTGATGTAAAATGAAAATAAATAGAGTACCATCAAGTAAATTGATAAGCCAATATATTAATGTGAAAGGTCCTGAAAAAAAGGAAGGAACACCATCTCAAAAAAGCGACAAGGTGGAGCTTACCCAAAAATCCCAGACGTTTTCTGCCGCTCTTAAAGAGGCGAAGAAATCTTTTGCAGCAAGAAGTTCTGAGGAGCTTGCAAGAATGCGTGAAATAAAGCTGCAAGTTGAAGAAGGAACATATAACGTTAATGGTGAAACTGTGGCGGCAAAGATTCTTGGCTTGGAAGAGTAATCGACAGCAAAAAAGGATATAATTTTGGACATTCTTATAAACAATATGGCTGGAATTCTTTCTTTGATGACAGCAGTTCACAAAGAACTTCTAAAGCTCTCTGAAAAAAAGAAAGATATTCTTATAAAAAGTGATCGCAACGCTTTGGAAGAGATAGTTGTTTCCGAAGATAAAATATTGAGCAAAATAAATAGTCTTGAACAGCAACGTGTTAATATAGTTGAAAAAATTGCAAAGGAGCTAAACATTCCTCCTGAAGAAGCAAAGATAGAAACAATCATTGAAAATTCAAATGGAATGACAAAACACAAACTTTTGCAGGCAAAAATGAATCTTGTCGATGTGATAGGAAAACTATCAAGATTGAACGACATAAATAAGGAATTGATTAAAACACATCTAGATTATACGTATTTTTCTCTGGATGTTATGATGCGCGGCGGCGAAGTGCCTGAAACATATAATAGTAATGGATATATGGAGGATGGAGATGCTTTGAGCGTCGGGCTTATAGATCAGAAAGTGTAGGAAAAAATGGGAAGTTCTTTCGGAAGTTTAGAAATTCCAAAAACCGGATTATTTTTAAGCCGTGAGGCGCTCGAAGTAATCGGTCATAATATTGCCAATGCAGACACTGAAGGGTACACTCGCCAGCGTCTTGTAACTCAGGCAATAGATCCATATGCAAACGGAAGCAGATTCTTGGGTATTAATACATCAAGAGTAGGCCGTGGTGTGGAGACTGTGCGGCTTGATCAGATACGAAGCGAGTATTTGGACAAAGAATATCGCAGTGAAAGCTCTGACTTTGGAATGTGGAATACTCGCACAGAAGAGCTTGAATATATTGAAGCTCTTTTTAAAGAAGATACTGACAGCACTATTTCCAAGGCTTTGTCTGACTTTTATGACAGCTTAAATGAATTGTCGATGGATCCGGTGGGTGAGGAAATCCGCACTAATGTCCAACAAAATGCGATAAACCTAGCACAGACAATGAATCATTACTACAATAAACTGGTAGATTTGCAGGATACGTATAATGAAAAAATGTCCATTGTAACTGGACAGATAAATGATTATTTGACGAGCATAGGCGAATATAACAGGCAGATTTATTCATATGAACTTTCAGGTCAAAAAGCTAATGATTTAAGGGATAGAAGAAATCTTGCTCTGGATAAATTATCTGAACTTGTAAACATAGAGTATGAAGAAAATACCGATGGAGAGCTGCAGGTGTCAGTTGAAGGTGTTAATCTTGTTGACCATATAAATGTAACAAAGATTGAAGCACGACCGGATTTGACAGGAATTGTTTCCGGACAACCTAATTACTATGAGATATACCTAGAAGGAACTCCGACGGTTTTTAACTTTAGCAGCGGTGATCTGAGAGCTTATAGAGATTTAAGGGACGGAAACAGTTTGGATGATTTCGGTGTCCCAAAGATGCTGGATGAGCTTAATATTTTAGCACGAAGCTTGGCTGAAGAGTTTAACACTGTAAACAACGCGGGATATACAATTCCTCATGGTGCGACTCCATCACAGACGGGTGTGGATTTATTTGATGTGCCTGCGGGAGGTTATGGTGACATTACAGCGGGAAACCTTGATATCTCTGCAGAGTTCAAAGCCAGTGTATATAATATTGCCGCATCAGACCAACTAGTTGATTTGAGCGCGATAAACACACAGCAAAACAATAACATTAATGCTTTGGCACTGCTTAATCTTACGACAAGGAATGACTTGACGACTGTAGGAAGCTTTGAAAAATATCTTAATTCTATGATAGTAAAAACTGCTATAGAGACATCCCATGCTTCAAAGATGAGCGAAAGTCAGTATTATATAATATCCAATGTGCAAAACAGAAGACAGTCAATGTCTGGAGTAGCGGTGGATGAAGAAATGGTTGAAATGATTAAATTCCAGCATGCATACACTGCTGCTTCGAGAATGATAACAACAATAGATGAAGCCCTAGATGTTTTAATTAATAAAACAGGCTTGGTCGGAAGGTAAGGTGAGATAAATGAGAGTAGCTACTTCAATGCTTACTGATAATTATCTGAGGAATCTTAATACAAATTTGAATAAATTGCTAAAGCAGCATACACAAATATCGACGGGAGAGCGTATTACAAAGCTTTCTGATGATCCTGTTGGCGCTGTTAATATAATGGATATAGGATCAAAGCTTGATCGCATAGAGCAATATCAAACAAATCTAAGCCGTGCTGAATCCTGGAATAGCATTGCTGAAAGCTCGGTGCTTGAGATAAATGAAGTTGTTAAAAACGCATACGAAAAAGCTGTTTCAGCAGCAAACGATGCTACAATGGCTCCTGAAGACAAAAATGCTATAGCCGAAGAAATCGCGCAGATGAGAGATCACGTTCTTGATATAGCAAATGGAATGAATGGTGGACGATATCTCTTCGGTGGGTTTAATACTATTAACCCTCCCTTTGAAGTGGATTCGGGCACAGGAAATCTCTTATACAACGGAGTTGATACTACAAATCCTGCAGATCCTGCATTGATTGCCGAAGGACAGCAGGTTACAAAATTTGAAATATCATATAGTGTGCAGATGGACGTTACTATACCTGGAACAGAACTTCTTGGTACAGGAACTGATAATATTTATGCTATCTTAGACAATTTTTATAATGACCTTAAAGCGGATGCTCCTGCATCTACTTTGACAGCCTATTCTGACGAACTACAGGGCGCACAAAGCAGACTTTTGAACTTAGAGAGTAAAATTGGCGGCAGAACAAACCGACTGGAACTTTTAAGAAACCGACATGAAGAAGATGACTTCAACTATACGGTAGCAAAGTCAAGTATTGAAGATGTTGATGAAGCTGAAGCTTTACTTAAATTCAGCGTAACAGAGAGTATATACACAGCATCTCTTGGAATAGCTTCTAAAATATTGACACCAACTTTAGTGGAATTTTTAAGATAATAATCACTTTATTGTAAAGTGTGGCGTGTGAGAATATGAATGTTATAAGTAGAAGCACTCCGGTGTTACATGTATCATCGAGAGCTGCGAAAGTTCATATTAAACAAAGAAGACCTAAGATGACTGTAAGACATAGGCGCCCCAAGATGATGGTACACCGAAGAGCGCCAAAGTTTAAAGTCAATAGGTCTGTTATCAATGTAAGAACAAACTATCAGGTTCCGCTTAACATATCAAAAAGATTCCTGCGGGCAAAGGTAGCTCAGGAGCAAAAAGGTTCAAATAATGATCAGATAGAAATGAACAATTTCGATTTAGTGGATCTTCAACTAGAAGAAATAGATTCACAAACATTATCTGAACAGCTTGAAAGCATCGTGGTAGATGAACTTAAAGACAATGATAGCCCCATGGAGATGGTTTCTATAGAGTGGGAAAAGGGCGCTATGGAGATTGACTGGACGGACCATTCCATGGAAATTGAATGGGATATTTCAAGTCCGGAGATTTATGTTGAGCCTCATGAAATAAAAATATATTTTCAATATGAAGGCGGAGGGAGCAATCTTAAAATTAAAGCCTTTAAAGCTCCTACTGGGGTTAAAGTGGACAAAAAGATATAATTTGGATATTTAGTCAATAGGTGTGATATACTATTTGATGCAAGGAGAAGCAGATGAAAGTTGAAACAGAAAGATTCGGCGATTTTGAGCTTGATGAGAAAAATAAAATAAAGTTTCCTTTAGGTCTTCCGGGTTTTGATGACCTTCGTGAATTTATTGTACTTAAAATACTTGAAACTAGGCCGATATATTGGCTGCAGTCTATTGAAAACAAGCATATATCTCTACCTGTTATAATTCCTTTTGAGATATTCGATGATTACAGCATAGAAGTTAAAGATGAAGAAATGGAAGATCTGGACATTGAAAATGAGAATGATATTTTGGTTCTCAATGTTGTAGTAATTCCTGATAATATAACAGAGATGACAGTGAACATGGCGGCACCGATAATAATCAACGCTAAACTTGGTGTTGGGAAACAGGTGCTTGTGGACTCGGAGGAGTTTGCAGTCCGCCAGCCTGTATATGAAGATGTGATGAAAGTTTTAGGCGGAGGTGAAGCAGATGCTGGTTCTGACACGAAAGAAGGGTGAGGGAATAGTCTTAAGTGATGATGTTACTATCGAGATTATTTCTATTGACAAAGACAGAGTCAGCGTTGGTATCAAAGCACCGCGAGAAATTAAGATATACCGCAAGGAGTTGCTGGACGCTACAATAAGCGCTAACAAGTCTGCAGCCAGCACGAAGGTTGTGTCGCTTAAACTGAACGGATAGTATTTAAGCAAAATTTAAACCGAATTTAACCGATGTATACATTTGCATCGGTTTTGTCATATCGCCGAAAAATAATTATTAATAAATTATGAATAATAATTAAAATATAAATAATAAAGACAAATATGGGTATATATGAAAAAAATATATAAAAAGGAGATTGCATATGACAATCAAAAAAATTGGTTCACTACTTCTTTTAACGCTCCTTGCGTTCGTATTCGTGACAGGCGGCATTCAGCCGGAGGCTCATGCTATGGTTCATATCGATGTGGATGGGGGAAGCAGCCACACAATAGTTCTTAAAGCAGACGGAACTGTGTGGACATGGGGATATAACCGAAGAGGGCAACTGGGAGATGGAACATACGTTGATAAATACTCTCCAGTTAAAGTGCCTGGATTAAATAATGTGAAAAAAGTTGCGGCCGGAACAATGCACAGTTTAGCTCTTAAGTATGATGACACTCTTTGGGCGTGGGGATACAATTGGTACGGACAGTTGGGAGATGGTTCAACCGACAGGAGAAAAAATACGCCTGTTCAAGTAATGGGCGACGTATCTTCTATGAGCGCAGGTCTTGGGCATACAGTAATACTTAAAAATGATGGTACAGTCTGGGCTTGTGGTGATAATAATTCAGGTCAACTTGGAAATGGTACAACAACAAGTAGCCTCGTTCCTGTTCAAGTATCAGGACTTACAGACGTTATAGCGGTTTCTGCAGGTTGGATGCATAACATAGCATTAAAAAGCGATGGCACAGTTTGGGGATGGGGATTTAACAGCTATGGACAACTTGGTGTAAATGATAATATAACAAGATATATCCCTGTTCAGATGCAAATTACTGATGTAGTTTCAATTGATGCTAACTACTACCAAAGTTATGTTAAAAAATCTGATGATATAGTTTGGGGAGCTGGTTATAATGTGCAAGGGCAGCTAGGTACTGCTATTGGTTCATATCATTTATTGCCAATACAAATAATAGGCTCTGCAAGCCAGATAAGTGGAGGGAGACGTTTTGGAGTTGTTATAAAAAATGATGATTCAGTTTGGGTGTGGGGTGAAAATGATTTTGGTATTTTTGGAGATGGTACAAGTGATTCCTTATTCCATCCTGCATCTCAAGTTCCAAATTTTACTGACGTTAGTTTAATAGGCAGTGGAGGTGGACACAATATTGCTGTAAAGAATGATGGAACTATTTTGACGTGGGGTTATAATAATAAGGGACAGCTAGGAGACGGGACGACAGTCGATAAGCACGTACCCACCGAAATCCCAAACTTCAATTTATTCAACTAACTAATTAAGCGTTAAAAAAACACCGCGCTGGGCGCGGTGTTTTTATTTTCTTTTTTCTCAAAAAGTACTTGTTACTCGTATTAAACCCTCAATAGATTATTGGAGAAGAGAAAGTACGCTCTGAGGAGCTGAGTTAGCCTGAGCCAACATAGCTGTTGAAGCCTGAACCAAGATGTTATTGCTTGTGAACTTAGTCATTTCTGCAGCCATGTCTAAGTCGCGGATGCGGCTTTCAGCAGCTGAGAGGTTTTCTGATGAAGTGTCAAGGTTTTTGATCTTATGCTCAAGTCTGTTCTGTACAGCACCTAAATTCGCACGCTGTGTTGAAACAGTATTGATAGCTTCATTAACTGTTGTGATAGCAGCTTCTGCCGATGTACCGTCAGCTACTGTAGCTGTGTCTAAAGCACCTGATACAGCTGTTAAGTCAGTTGAGTCCATGCTTGCGATAGAAACATCAAGTGTTTCACTAGCGTTTGCACCTGTCTGGATTTTAGCAGCTGTACCTGTTACGTCAAATTGCAAATTAGTTGCTGTAGCAAAATAGTCAGTTGTCATACCAGCGCTATAAGTGACTGTTGCAATTCTCCCGCCACCAAAGTCTAGTGAAAAACTTCCTGCAGTTGCCTCATTTACTACGCCAGCAACTGTTACACCATCAAATGTAGCTTCATAAGTAGCGCCACCACCACCAGCTTGCGCAAATGTAATAGACTGAGCAGCACCTGCACTAAAACCTTCTAATGTGATTTCTGTAACACCATTTGTGCCAACTTGCACATCAGAGTTAACATTGTCTACAGCAGTGTTAAGACCAAACGTACCATTAAGAAGGTTCTTGTTATTGAACTGTGTGTTTGCAGCGATTTCGTCTATTTCAGATCTAAGAGCAACGAACTCTGCCTGTAAAGCTTCGCGGTCAACGTTATCTTGGTTTGTGTCCGATGATGACTGAACTGCTAATTCACGCATTCTTTGTAAGATTGAGTGAGTTTCAGTTAAAGCACCTTCAGCGGTTTGAACCAAAGAAATAGCATCCTGGCTGTTTTTTGAAGCCATGTCCAAGCCTTTAATCTGAGCGCGCATTTTCTCGGAAATTGCAAGTCCTGCTGCGTCGTCGCCTGCACGGTTAATGCGAAGGCCGCTTGAAAGCTTTTCTGTTGATTTTGCAACATTGCCTGTGTTTACTGAAAGTTGACGATGTGTGTTAAGTGCCATTAAGTTTGTATTAATTCTCATGATATTCCTCCGTGAATATAAATTTTATGATTGGCTTCCATGCCATCTGTTTGCATCCAATCTTCTTATCCGCAGGGCCCTTGCAAATATTCAGATTTTTTGCTCACAATTCAACTATCGGTAACCTCTGAGAAAAACTTTAGTAATATTTTTTATTTATTCATAAATCGTATACAAGCTAAGTAATAATATTACTTGAAATAAAAGGGATTTTGAAATATAATTTATTTATTCTATTCTATATATAGAATGGTTTAATATCTAGTTTATACCATATATAGATAAATAAACTAGGATTGGTATAAATATTAGAGAAGTGTTGTGTTGTTGAGAGGATAGAAATTGGAATTTTTCAGCAAAGTGCCGGAATTTTTTAAGAGCATGGAAAAAGGCAAACTAATTCGCCTTATAGTTTTATCTGCTCTTATTATCGTATTAGCTATTGTAGCTGCTACACTCCTTAACCAAAAATCATATTCAGTGCTATACAGTGGGATGGACACGGATGAAGCCGGAGAAGTTCTTCAAATGCTTAATGATATGGGTATTGACGCGAAAACTCGCGGAGATGACACCATATTAGTTGAAGATTCACAGGCAGACACTGTAAGAATGCAGCTGGCCGCTCAGGGTTTCCCGAACAGCGGACAGAATTTTGATATATTTCAAAATGCATCAGGGCTTGGAACTACTGATATGGAAAAGGAAGTGTATTATCAGTTTCAGATTCAAGAAAATCTGAGTCGTACAATTGAGAAAATGGACAAAGTGGAAGAAGCGGTTATAAATATAAACCCTTCTCAGGAAAGTGCATTTGTATTGTCGGACAACGAATCATCGGCGACGGCAGCCGTGATGCTCCGCATTAAAAATGGTCAGAGAATAGACACATCAGAGGTTAAGGCTATAGCAGAACTTGTGTCAAAGAGCGTTTCAGGGCTATCGGTTGAAGATGTTCGTATTGTTGATACACAGATGAATTTATATACATTAGAAGATGAAGATGATTTTACTAATGTAAATTCACAGCTTGACCTACAATTGAGTGTTCAGGAAAAACTTAAAAATCAGATTATAAATTTATTAAACCCTGTTTTTGGCGACGGCAAAGTGATCGCGGAAGTAAATGTTATATTGGACTTTGATAATAAAGTTACTGAGTCTGTTGTGTTTACGCCGCCAGTTGACAGTGCAGGCAATAACGGACTTGTAATCAGCATGAAAGAGTTGTCGGAGACTATAAATAACTATGACGGAGAAACTACGGACGTTACAGGGATTAACTCAAACGGCAGTGCTCCGACGTATACCACGGATGATGGAACTGAAAGCGATGCGGTTTATGAAAAAATAACTCGCGAAGCCAACATGGAGATAAATGAGACAAAGACGCTTATAGAAAATGCTAAAGGCACGATAAAAGAATTGTCGGTGTCTGTTGTATTGGACAGCTCAAACAGCACAGTTGATTATACGGAAAATGTTAAAATGCTTGTGGCAAATGCTATAGGTGTTAGCGAAGATAGCATTACTGTTGACATGTTGCCTTTCAGGAAGATGGAGACAAATGAAGTTGAGGCGGCGCTATCTAATCAAAGAGATATATTAGAGTCTATGCAAAAAACGGAGATTACTAAATATATTATTATTGGATTTGTTGGAATTTTAATATTAATAATTTTATCTGCTATTATAAAATCATTAACTGGTCAGGGTGTTGAATACGACGATTATGAAGAATTTGAGGAATATGAGAATTATGAGGGTTTTGATGCAGTAGCGGGAGATGATGGTGTGAGAACTGTGAATGCAGACGGAACGGTGTCAAACCAAGTGCCGGGTGAAGAAGACGTTGAAATACAGTTTGAAAAGAAAAATACAACATTGGATCAGCTGGGTAAATAT
This sequence comes from Christensenellaceae bacterium, assembly GCA_963676355.1. GTDB lineage: Bacteria > Bacillota > Clostridia > Christensenellales > UMGS416 > JAGLOK01. Next base: position 3,050,607 of record OY781093.1, on the reverse strand, counting down.
ATTGATAGAAGTCCAGAGGCTGTAGCGCAACTTCTAAAAAAATGGTTGTATGAAGATTATTGATAGACAGGAAGTCAAATGAGGGAAATTTCATCAAAAGAAAAAGCGGCCATACTAATGATTATGTTAGGAAAAGATCATGCCGCTAAAATATATAAGCACCTTAACGAAGAAGAGGTGGAGCAACTAACGCTTAGCATAACAAGCATGGGTTATGTTGAATCTGCTGAAAAAGAATCTGTTATGAACGAGTTCCTTGAAATTTGCATGGCTCAAAAATTCATATCTGAAGGTGGAATAAGCTATGCAAGCGAAGTCTTGCAGGAAGCTTTTGGAGAAGACAGAGCAACAGATTTGATTAACAGACTTTCTTCATCACTTAGGGTGAGGCCTTTCGATTTTGTTAGAAGGGCTGATGCCACTCAGGTGTTTAACTTTATTCAAAATGAGCATCCGCAGACCATTGCCTTGGTTTTAACGTATCTTGAGCCCGAAAAAGCGGCTCAAATGCTTTCTGCACTTCCGCTTGAGAAACAAACCAGCGTTATAGCTAGAATAGCTAACATGAGCGTTTCAGCTCCCGAGTTTATAAAAGAAGTTGAGAGGATATTGAAGAAAAACATATCTTCAGTCAATCAGGGAGCACAGACATTTGTTGGCGGTATAGACAGCTTGGTGGATATTCTTAACTCCGTTGATCGCGGAACTGAAAAATATCTGCTTGAGCATATGGAACAGTTGGATCCGGAGCTTACAGAAGAAATCCGAAACCGTATGTTTGTATTTGAAGACCTTACAAAGCTGGACAGCAGGGCTATTCAGACGGTTCTCAAAGAAATCGACAACAACGAGCTCGCTGTTGCACTTAAAGGTGCAACACAAGAGGTTGCTAAAATTATATTCGAAAACATATCAAAGCGTCTGCAAGAAACAATCAAAGAAGATATGGAATTCTTGGGGCCTGTTAGGATACGCGATGTGGAAGAAGCACAGCAGAATATCGTGAATGTTATAAGAAGGCTGGATGAAGCAGGCGAGATTATTATTATGAGGAAATCGGAGGACGAACTGATTGTATAAGATTGATAAATCGACTTGGGATAAAATGAGTTCGAACAAATCAAAGATTATAAAACAGTGGATGCCTGAGCCTCATGTCGTTCATAAAGTTGAAGAACCTAAAAAAGATGAAATTTTAGAAGTTGAAAAAAAGCCTGAAGTCGTTGAAGTATCTAATGTGGATGTAGAGGAAGAAGTTAGCAAAATTTTAAAGAAGGCACAGGCTGAAGCAGAACAAATAAAAAAGGCTGCCTACGAAGAAGGGTTGGAACTCGGATTTAAAAAAGCGAATGAAAAATTTCAGCAGGTTAATGAGAAACAAAAAGCAGATCTGCAAGAAATTTTAAAAAAAATAGAAATAGATAAGAATCAAATTATAAGTCATTTTGAGAAAGAAACATTAAATCTATCATTGGTAATTGCGGAAAAAATACTTAATATCAAGCTTGATAGTGACGATAAAGTATTTGTGGGCATGGTGAAAAATACTCTTGATATGATAGAGCAGGATGAGCCTTTAATTTTAAGGCTTAGCTCAGATGAGTATGAAAAACACTATAGGGAAAAAAGTGAAGCCCTACTTGAAGAGTTGCAGTGTGACGCGCAGCTGACGGTTGTAAAAGATGCATCGCTTAAGCCGGGCTCATTAATCGTTGAGTCAGAAAGTGGATTTGTTGATGCGGGAGTTGCAACACAGTTGGGAAGAGTTGCAGAATCTTTGACGCAAAGTGATAGCCAATATCATGAAGTTCTTTGAAATTGAAAAATACAAAAAGCTGGTTGAAGACACAAAAAGCATTGAAGAGGGTGGAAAGGTAACGCAAGTTATCGGTCTCACTGTTGAAGCTATCGGTCTTAAAGCCAATATAGGCGATATATGTAAGATATATTCTATTAACCATAAGGAATATGTTTTAGCAGAGGTTGTTGGATTTAAGAATAAGAATATTCTGCTTATGCCTTTTGGAGATCTTTCAGGCATTGGCCCTGATAACCATGTGGCTGCCACAAATACTGCGCTTAAAGTGAAAGTTGGCAAGGGATTGTGTGGAAGAGTGCTTGATGCCTTGGGTAACCCTATGGATGATTTGGGGGATATTGAGGTAGAAGCATATTACCCAATAAACAATGTTCCGCCAAATCCATTGCAAAGAGGCAGGATAAAAGAGCTGCTTCCTTTAGGCGTTAAGGCAATTGACTCAATGCTTACAATCGGCAAGGGACAGAGAATGGGCGTTTTTGCTGGAAGTGGAGTCGGCAAAAGCACATTGATGGGCATGATTGCCCGAAATACGGATGCTGACATAAATGTAATCACACTGGTTGGTGAAAGAGGACGCGAAGTTCGCGAATTCATTGAGAAAGATTTAAAAGAAGATGGATTAAAAAAATCGATACTCGTTGTTGCAACATCAGACCAGCCTGCGATTATGAGGCTAAAATCTGCTATGGTGGGCACATCTATTGCTGAGTATTTTAGAGATCAAGGATTCAACGTGATGCTATTGATGGACTCGCTTACAAGATTTGCAATGGCACAAAGAGAGATTGGAATGGCGATTGGCGAGCCTCCGATATCAAGAGGATTCACTCCATCTGTTTATTCTGTTATGCCAAAGTTGCTGGAGCGCTCCGGTGCGTTTGGCAAGGGTTCAATAACGGGGCTTTATACAGTTCTTGTTGAAGGTGATGATATGAATGAACCGATATCAGACACTGTGCGTGGAATCTTAGATGGACATATAGTTCTTTCAAGAAAACTCGCAAACAACAACCACTATCCGTCGATTGACGTTTTGGAGAGTGTAAGTAGACTTATGGCTGATATTGCGGACGAGGAGCACATAGAAAAAGCCAGTTTTGTTCGTGGAGTTATGGCAACTTACAGACAAGCACAGGACTTGATTTCAATTGGTGCATATAAAGCGGGTTCCAACCCCGAGATAGACAAAGCAATAGAATTAATCGAACCGATAAATGACATGCTTAAACAGAAAATCAGTGAAAATTTTTCGATGGAAGAAACTTTGGAATTATTAAATACTATATATGATAGGCGATAATAAGTATGAAGAAATTTAAATTTGAACTACAGACATTACACGACATTAAGAAAAAAGAAGAAGACTTTGAAAAAAAGCACATGAAAAGCATTGAAGAGCGTCTTGTAAAACTTCATGAAGGTCTTGAAGGATTACACGCAAAGATGGAAAATGTGAAGTCTGAACTGAAAGAAGAAATGTTAGGATCGGTAAAGGCGCATAACCTTCATCATTATGATAATTATATGAAGAAGATTAAAATAGAAATAAACAGGCAAAAAGAAAAGATAGTGTATGAAACACATCAGAAACAAGAGTGCGTAAATAGGCTTGTGGAGTTGCAAAAAGAGCTGAAATCCCTTGAGAAGCTATACGAGCAAAAGTATGAAGAATATTTACAAGAAACGAAGAAAGAACAGGAAAAGATAATAGACGACATAGTATCATTTAATATAGCAGCTTCCTAGGAGTTAAAATGCAAGAAAATAGTAAAGCAGAAGCTAAAAGCAAAAAAGAAAAGCCGGCAGCCGTAAAAAGGCCAAAAGAGAAAACGCCAGCTACAACTTCAAAATCATCTAAGAAAACCGTCAAGAGAAAGAAGAAGACTAAGAAGAAAAAATCTTTCGGAGCGGTTTTCAGCGTTATTTTGCTGTTATTAATTATTGGTGCGGGTGCAGTACTATATTTTGATTTGTTTGGAAGTAAGGCAATACTTTCTGATTTACTGGAACTTGAAAAGCCCACACAGGCTGAGCTTGATGAGCTTGATGCAAAGAAAGTGGAAATGGCTGGGATTGAAGAAGAACTGAACGCCAAAATATTTGAAAACAATAAATTTTCAGAGGAATTGGAAAACAAGGAAAATGATCTTAACACAAAGCAGGCTCAAATGGAGAAAAAGGAACAGGAGCTTGATGATTTGCAGGCTAAGATAGATGAGCAGACACATGATTTAAATGAAACTGTTGATATGTTTGAACTGATGGATCCAGAAACTGCGGCGGGCGCTATAGACAAAATGGAGGACGTTGACTCACGGATTAAACTTCTAATTGCGATGGACAGCGAAAAAGCGGCAGAAATATTAAACCATATGGACACAGGTGTGACAGCTGAAGCGCTGGATATAATATTAAAAGAAGAAGAATCTGAAGATACCGCTCAATAATTTAGACCATTATACCGATAATATAAATAATGAATAAAATGAAAGGAGGTGAATGAATGAATGCTCTGAACATGATAATTATGAATATGAACGCTATGAACAACATGGAAAACGCTGCTCAGGATGCGGTAAATGGCAATTCAAGTGATAAATTTAGCATGCTGCTTAAGGCACAGACGAACTCTGGCTCTGAAAAAGCGCAAGCAAATAACATCAAAGATATGCTTATGTTTCATATGTTAGCAAAGGATGAAGATGGTAAAATTGTTAACTTGAAAGCAAAAATTACCGACACTGGCGTTGAAGAGGAAAATGAGGACAGCAAGTGCTGCGATTCTAATCTGCAAGAGCTTGTAGATGGTATTGTTGGCATTCTCGAAGGATTCGGTTTGCTGGACTACGACATGGATGAAAATGCAATGGATAAACTTTCAGAAGATATCTCTCAATTAGTAAGCATAGGAGAGATGGACGAGAAAATGAACCAAGCACTTTCACAGTTAATTGCAAGGATGCCTAATTTAGACCAGAATGAATCAGTTAAAGACGAAATTGTCCCGATGATTCAAGAAATGGTTGAAAAGTATCAATGCTCCTTCGAGAATACGAACAATACAGGAGTGAAAAAAACTGAGTTGATTGAAGATGTTAAAGAATCTTTCGACAAAATTAAGTTTATGCTTAAAAATGCCGTTAAAAACTCAGAAGGTAAAACAAACGCTAAAAATGACATGAATGACAACGTTCATGTATTTGGCACTGAAAACAAAACAGACAATGTTGATAACGTTGAGAATGCTTCAGCCGAAGCTGACAAGGTTGCAGAAGCGATGGAGGACAATGTAGCAAACATCGCAGAAAAAATCACGGCAAGTCAGATTAACGGGAAAAAAGAATTTGACGTAACGCTTAAGCCAGACTTTTTGGGGAAATTAAGCGTTAAGCTAATTATGGAAGAAGACGGTATAAGGGCGCAGATTAAAGCTGCTGACCAGTATGTTAAGGGGATTATAACCGATCAGCTTCCTGGGCTTAGTGAACAGCTTAGGCAAAAGGGTGTTAATATGACAAACATTGAAGTTGTCTATGAAAACCCGGATTTTTCAAGCTTTGAAGGACAGTTAAATCAACATAGCAATATGAGTGGCAACTCATTTAAAGGCTCAAAGTCTTATTACGCTGATAACTTAGAGGCAATAGACACAGTAGCCTATGAGGCTGCGCTGGATTATGCGGATCTTACGATGAAGAATAGCTCCGTAGAGTTCACTGCATGAAAGGTAAATTATAATGGAAATTAATAATACAACATCCGCAAGCGCTGCTAGTGGCGTTAGGACACTGGAAGATTTAAATAACCAGTCAAATAATGCTTTGGATAAAAATGCTTTTTTGTCCATCCTTGTAGCTCAGCTTGCAAATCAGAACCCGCTTGAGCCATCAAGCGATACAGAGTTTATTGCCCAACTTGCACAGTTTTCTGTGCTTGAGCAAATGCAAAACTTAAACGCTACTATGTCATCAAACAATGCAGTTGACATGGTTGGCAAATATGTATATGTTGAAGACGCGGCAGAAGGAAACGAGGCCGGAATTGTTTTTGGCAGAGTTGATGGCGTTTTAAAGCAAGACGGAATTGACTACCTCCTTGTTGGAGAAAAAAAATACACGGCATCTGATGTGGTTGGAGTAATGGGCGAAAACACAAGCAGCGATGAAAGTCTGCTTCAAAGCTCAAATCTAATTGGTAAAACAATTACGGCTCAAATTATAGGAGAAGATGACACCGAAAATACAGTGACCGGAGTGGTTGATAAGATAACTGTTGTCGATGGAGTGCTTTATGCACACGTTGACGGAGAAAAAATCCATCTCTCGGACATTACAGAAATCTCACAAGGTGGGACAGGAACTAATTAATTTAATTGGAGGTAACGTACTATGATGCGTTCTTTGTACTCCGGAGTTACCGGACTTAGAAATCACCAAACAAGAATGGATGTTATAGGTAATAACATCGCAAATGTAAATACAGTAGGATTTAAAGCAAGCAGAGTAATATTTCAGGACATATATTCACAGACATTAACACCGGCATCGGGACCGGATGTGGATAGCGGCGGTAGAAACCCAATGCAGGTTGGATTGGGTATGTCGCTTGCGACAATTGATGTGCTTCACACAAAAAGTGCGGCACAGTACACAGGAGCTGACTTAGATCTTTCTATTGAAGGCGACGGATTCTTTACAGTTTCAAACGGTGGCGCGCTTTACTATACTCGAGCAGGAAACCTTTATACTGACAGAGACAACAATCTGGTTACAGCTAGCGGAGACTTTGTTCAGGGATATCAGGTGGACACTGACGGAAACCTCGTTTTAGATGGAGCCGGAGATCCTATAATGCAAAACATCTATATTGATCCCAATTACTACGATGTTACAATAAGCAGTAACGGAGCTATTGTTGGTCTTGATAAATTGACAAACGATGAAGATGTGTTGGGACAGATTATTTTGGCAGGCTTTGCAAACCAAAGTGCTTTGGAAAAAACGGGCTCGAATACTTACAGAAACACGATAAACTCCGGAGACGCTGTTTATGACATACCAGGAAGTGGCGGAACAGGAACTCTTAATCCGGGCACACTCGAAATGACAAATGTTGATTTGGCAAACGAGTTTACCGACATGATTGTAACCCAAAGGGGTTTCCAAGCGAATTCAAGAATTATTTCCACATCGGACTCTATGCTTGAAGAACTTGTTAATCTTAAGAGATAGTATTTAGTTTAGTTAGCGGGGAGATTTATTCTCCCCGTATATAATCTAAGGAGGGCTTTGATGATAAAAGTAACACACCTAATGAAGGATGAGGCTTTTTATGTTAATTGTGAGCTCATAGAACAGATGGAGGAAACTCCTGACACTGTTCTTACAATGCTTTCCGGAAGAAAACTTGTGGTGGCTGAATCCACAAAGGAAATAGTGGCTCTTACGCTGGAGTTTAAAAAGAAAATTCATGGGACGGCAGATTGATTGCGGGAACATATTAGCTGAGGTGATTAAATTTGGAACTAACATCAATAATCGGAATGGTAATTGGATTTGTATGTATTGTAGTATCAATAGTTATGGGTGGGCCGCTATCCGCCTTTGTTAATGGTGGGGCTATATTTATTGTTTTTGGTGGAACCATTGCAGCAACAATTGTTTCATATGATATGAAAACACTAAAATCTATTCCAAATATAATTATGAATATCACAAAAAAATCTGAAATCAATCTCAAAAAAGATATTGATATGATTATTGAAATTGCAAACGTTGCAAGAAGAGAAGGCTTACTTGCCTTAGATGATGCAGTTGAAGATATCGAAAATGATTTCCTCAAAAAAGGGATAATGCTTATTGTTGATGGTGTTGACACGGATTTGCTGAAAGATATTATGGATGCGGAAATTCATTTTCTTCAAAAGAGGCATTCTCTGGGACAACAGGTGATGAAAAGCATGTCAACTTATGCCCCTGCATTTGGATTGATTGGTACTTTGATAGGTCTAATCAATATGCTACTTGCATTAAATGATCCGGATGCGTTGGGACCTGCGATGTCAGTTGCGCTGGTTACAACTTTTTACGGAGCCTTGCTTGCGAATTTGATATTTACTCCGATTGCTACTAAACTAGAAAATAACACAGAAATGGAAGTTATGCAGATGGAGCTTCTGCTTGAAGGGCTATTGTCCATTCAAGATGGTGAAAACTCCAGAATAATAAAAGATAAGCTTAATTCCTTTGTCTCTAAAAGAGATTTGGAAGTGCCTGCTTCAGAGAGTGAAGAAGGCAGTGAAGAAGCTGCGAAAGAGAGTGCGTAAGCTGTATTATGGGAAGAGCACCTGTAGAAAAGAAAGTTGAAGAAGGCGTGGCTCCATGGCTTGCAACCTATGGAGATATGATAACGCTTGTTTTGGTTTTGTTTGTTTTGCTGTATGCTTTTTCGTCGGTTGACTCAGTAAAATGGAACAGATTAGTAAGTTCTATGTCTGGAACGCCGTTTGTAGCGATTCAAGCACTTGATCCAAGTGTGGTTGAACCTTCCACAAGGGATGAAGATAGGGATGTAACACGCGAAACATCTGAAGATCAACTGGACAGAATTGAGGATAATCCAGAAGGGCTGGATTCTGCCCAATCAGACAATGAAGTGGATGCAAATGTGGAAGAAGCAAAAAAGTTATTTAATGAGCTTTTTGGCAGGATTGAAACTCATATAAACGAAAACAACTTACAGACTAAACTAAATGTGCGAATGCAAGATGATTTCATCATTCTACACATTACAGACTCAACACTGTTTTCATCGGGACAGGCATATCTTAAGCCTGAATCAAAGGAGTTGCTGGGGAGTGTTTCTGAAATCTTTACAGAATATGAAGATATCATAAAGATGATAAGGATTGAAGGACATACGGATGACAGGAAAATAAACAACGCTAGATTTAAGGATAACTGGGATTTGTCCGTAAAAAGAGCAACCAACGTATTGAGATATTTTTTGTCTATAACAGATTTACAAAGCGAGAAATTTTCAGCTAGTGGGTATGGCGAATGGCATCCTGTGGCTACAAATGAAACAGAGGAAGGAAGAGCACAAAACAGACGTGTTGACTTCCTTATAGAAAGTATATACGCATCAGACTATGCGACTTTAGGAGAAAACTGATAAATGAAGAAGATAATAATTATTGTAGTAGCTTTAGTTCTTGTGGGTGCAGGTGTTGCATCGTATTTTTTGTTTTTCGCAAACAGAGAACCTGAAGAGATTAGTGTGTTTTATGTGCCGGGAGATTTCTTTGTCACAAACATTAAAGACAGCAAGTATCTTTTAAAATCAACAATAGTTCTAGAGCTTAATGTTGAAGGTAAAGAAGAATATCTAACAGAGTACAATCATGTGATAAGAGATATAATAGTGTTTACTCTACGTGAGAAAAACGAAGAGGAACTGAGAAGCACAGGGATACAAGATGTGCTGAGACAAGAGATAGTTGAGAAAATAAAATCTGAAATGGATATTGACTATGTGGTTGATGTGTATTTTAATGATTATGTAATACAATAACTAAATAGATAGCAGTGAGGACAGAATTTGACTGGAGTTCTTTCACAAAAAGAAATAGATGAATTACTATCGGCTATTTCCAGCGGGGATGATAGTTTCCCCACGGATGGCGAAAATGAATCCTCGGATGGGGAAGATTTAAATGTCAGGCCGTATAATTTCAGGACAGCAAACAAGTTTCCTAAAGAGCAAATTAGGACGCTTCAGCTTATCTTTGAAAATTATTCAAGAAGATTATCTACTTTCTTGTCAGGAAAGCTTAGGGTTTTATGTGAGGTTGAAGTCGCTTCGATAGAAGAGCAGTCTTTTTCTGAGTTTAATAACTCAATACCTTCGCCGGCATTGCTTGCGATTGTAAACATGCCGCCGCTTCAGGGGAATGTGCTCTATGAAGTTTCGCCTGTAATATCCTATGAGATAATCAGCCGGTTGTTTGGCGGTACAGGACAAGACAGCGATAGCTATAAGGCGTTTACTGAAATTGAGTTGTCCATTCTTGAACGAATGGTTAGAAGCATGTTAAAATTGATGGATGATGCGTGGGAAAAGGTTATTCCGCTAAGTACGCATCTTGACAGAATAGAAACAAGCACTCAGTTTGCTCAAATAGTGGAAAATAACGAACCAATCGCAATCATCACTATGAATGTGAATATTGGCGATGTTTCTGACACTATCAATCTGTGTATTCCACACATTGCAGTGCAGCCTGTAGCGAAAAAACTGGCAATGCGCAAGTGGTATTCGGATTTCCAAAATAATGTCTCAAAAGATATTAAAACAGACATTAAAAAGAGCCAGCTTGCGGATACACAGCTTAGTCTGCATACGGTTTTCAATGATACAAAAGCTACAGTAAGAGAAATATTAAGTTTGCAAGTAGGAGACGTAATTAGGATAGACCACAATGTTGAAGAACCTATTACAGTGAAAATTGAGCATATGCCAAAGCTTAAAGGAGTGGTTGGCACACACGGCTCAAAATATGCAGTTAAAGTAACTGAAATCATTAGAAGGGAAGAAGACTGATATGATGACTCAAGAAGAAATTAATAAGATGATGCAAGGGGGCAACTCAAGCAGCGATGATGCTGCGCCGGCTGAGGCTGAAGCATCTGAAGAGGGTTCTTATTATTTAGATACAACAGAAAAAGATGCAATAGGGGAAGTCAGCAATATCTGCATGGGGACTTGCGCTACAACGTTGTACACTTTATTGAATAAGAGGGTTCATATAACTACACCGAAAGTAACGGTTGGTACTATAGAAGACCATATATCTGAATTCAAAACCCCATATGTTGGAGTTGAAGTGTCTTATACTGAAGGTATAAGTGGCTATAACATATTTATCCTTAAAAAGAAAGACGTTCTCATGATGACTAACCTCCTAATGGGTGGTGAAGGAGAAGTCAATGAAGGTGATGAGCTGGATGAGCTTGCCTTCAGCGCGATCAGCGAAGTAATGAACCAAATGGTGGGTTCTTCATCAACAGCGCTTGCTGATGTTTTGGGAAGACCAATAAATATTTCAACCCCAAGAGTAAAGGCGTTGGATGTTGGCGATACAGATTTTTCAGAGCTTGTGAACGAAAAAGATGTCACAATAATGGTGAGCTTTAGGATGGAGATTGAAGGCCTTCTTGAAAGTAATATAATGCAGATTATTCCTTATGAATCCGGAAAAGAGATCTTGCACAAAATTTTAGGAGGCGAAGAGGAAGAGGCACCTGCACCAGCAGCACCAAGCGAGAGTGTACAGGCAGCACCACCTCAAGCTCCTGAGCCGACTTATTCTGCGCAGCAGCCGACAACAGCTCCACAACCGCCAATTAAAGAGCAAAGTGTGGTGGGAGTTAAAGCGGTTCAATATCAATCATTTGATTCCGTACCCGGAACCTCGGGCGGGGCAGCTGATGATAAGAACATGGGGCTTATAATGGAAGTGCCGCTTCAGGTGACAGTCGAACTTGGAAGCAGCAGAAAAACAATAAAGGAAATACTGGCTTTATCTACCGGTTCTGTGGTTGTTTTGAACCGCATGGCGGGTGAAATGGTTGACATAATGGTAAATGGTGTACTGTTTGCTGTGGGTGAAGTTGTTGTAATAGATGACAATTACGGTGTAAGAATAACAGAAATTGTAAACAAAGCACCTGTCTAACTGTGAAAAAAACATGCAAATGTAGCTATAATTAATAAATTGTATAGTATTTGGATTTTTTGTATAAAATAATTTAAGAATAGTGCGGATTGTTTCGATATATATTTTATGGGGTAGAATATATATTATACCAATGGTGGTATAGGTGTGGGGTGGAAAATGATTAAAGATAGTCAACTGAAGGCTTATAGTAGTTTAGTATTTAAAAAAACTGGAATCAATATATCGGAATCAAAAAAAGAAATGTTCCATATGAAGATTCAGAAATTGATGCGCCTCAATAAGATTACGGATTATGATGATTATTATAAGATAGTTTCAAACGATAGTAATCAAGACAAAGTTCAAGAGTTCATAAATGTAGTTACTACGAATACTACAGAATTTTTTAGAGAAAAAGCACATTTTGATTATATAAAAAATAATATTGAAAAGATTTTAGAAAATATTCCAAGAATTCAACAGAATAGAGAAATAAGAATGTGGTGTGCAGCAAGTTCTTCAGGCCAAGAGCCAGCAACGATGGCTATGGTTTTAAGAGAATGTCTGGGCGAAAACATTAAAATAAAGATACTTGCAACAGATATTAGCAGCAAAGTTTTAAAAAAGGCAATGAAAGGCAAATATACCTTTGCTGAGTGCGATGGTATGCCAAAATACTATTTGACAAAATATTTTACAAGGGTTGAAGACGGATATCAGTTAAAACAGGAAATCTTAGGCGCAATAAGCTATAGATATTTTAATTTAATGAATAACTTTAGCTTTAAGAATAAATTTGATATCGTATTTTTAAGAAATGTTATGATATATTTTGACAACAAAGTGCAGGAGCAGCTTGTAAACAAAATTTATGCGCATTTGGTTAACAACGGGCTTTTTTTCATTGGACATTCAGAAAGTTTGGTAAATAAAAGGCATTCATATAAATTTATAGGCCCGTCTATTTATATGAAAAGTGAAAACAAGAAATAATCAAGTATGTAAGGAAGTATTAGAATGAATGAGATTTTAGGTAGTTATGTTGAAGATTTAAGAGACAGCTTAATGCTTTTTAACGAGGCGCTGATGCTGCTTGATCAAGGCTCTACTGATGATGAAACAATAAATAGAGTTTTCAGAGTTGCACACACCATAAAAGGCAATTCGGCTGCAATGGAGTTCTTTAAGGTTGAAAAAGTTATGCATACTATGGAGGATATCCTTCATGAAGTTCGTGAGCATAAAAGAGAGCTTACATCAGATATAATTGAAATTCAGTATAGATGCCACGATTTTTTGGAAGACTTCATGGAAATACTCCTTGAAGATGAAAATGATGATAGGGTTCAGCCGGAAGAGCTTCTTAAAGATCTGCTGAAGATAAAAAACGGAGGCGAACAGGAAGAAGCTATTACAGAACCTCAAAAAGCTGTAGAAACTTTAGAATTTGTGGATGAAGTGTTTTCTAACATTGACGGTGAACTAATAGAAGTTATTGAAAAAAATATTGATATGGGAATGTCGGCATATGAGCTTGAAATAGAGTTTGTAGAGGATGTTCAGATGAAATCAATACGCACCTTCATGTTATTTCAAAAGATTGAAGCAAGTGCAATGATTGTTTATTCTAATCCTGTTGCTCCTACAGAAGAAGATTTTAGTACGGGGAAATTTGAGTTTGATGGTAAAGAAATAAAAGCTTTAATTCTCACGGATTCTAATATAGATGATGTTGTTGCAGATATTCAAGAAGACTTTACAGTAGATACAGTATCAGCACACAAGATTACAAAAAATAAGGTTCATCAGGAAACTGCAAGTGCAAGTGTGAAAATTGAAATCATCAATGCTATTAAAGAGATTGAAGTTGATGTTCTTGATGTTCAAAAAAGCGAAATAAACAACGAAGCTGTAAGCAGGATGCTTGATAAGTTAAATAAAATTTGTGAAGTTTCAAATAAACTTGACTGTAATCTTTTGCGCGAAGCTTCAATCAGACTGATAAATATACTGGAAACAACCTCTATTGAAAATAAGAAATTCCCACCGGAAGATGCTCAAACAGTTGCATATGTTTTGGAGGATTTATCGACCCTTGCCAAAGATACTTCTCTTGAAAATGATAGTCTATTGGTAAAAAACATTGAAAAGAACATTTCTCTGCTTGAAGAAAATATTTTGGACGGAGAAGTAAAAACAGGTGAGTTGCTAAAAGCAAAAGGTATTTTAAGCGAAGGTGACATTGAACAAATCGTTGACAAGCAAAAAGAGTCTAAAGGAAAACTTAAGTTTGGACAAGTGGCGGTCAAAGAGAAAAAAGTTTCAGCTGTCCAGATGACGGAAGTCTTAAAAGAAAAGGATAAGTCAGCAAAGGAAAGATCTACGTCAAGATCCAAGGAATCAACCAGACAGATTAGGGTGTCAGAATCCAAGGTGGACAACCTTTTAGATATGCTTGGTGAACTTACGATATTAAACTCACAGCTTGATCAGCAAGTTGAAGCAAATGGTTCAAAGAGTGCTGAAATTGCAAACACAATTTCAAGAACATCTAAAATTATAAGAAGCGTACAAGATTTATCGATGTCGCTTAGGCTGATACAAATTAAGAATACGTTGTTTAGGCTTACGCGTATTGTAAGAGATACTGCCCATGAGCTTAATAAGAAAGTAAATATCGTTATAACAGGCGATGAAATTGAAATAGACAGAAGTGCAGCTGAAAAAGTGTTTGATCCTCTTATGCACCTTGTTAGAAATGCTGTATCCCACGGCATAGAATCTCCTGAAGATAGAGTTAAAGCGGGCAAACCTGCGGAAGGTAAAGTCGAAATTAACGCTTACAGCAAAAGGGGCAGCGTATATATTGAGGTGAAAGACGACGGAAAAGGAATAGATCCGGAAAAAGTGTTGGCAAAGGCCATAAAGCTAGGGCTTGCTGATTCAAGCACAGAATATACAGAGGCTGAAAAAATAGACTTTATTATGCAACCCGGATTTTCAACACAAGTTGAGGTCAATAACATTTCAGGCAGAGGAGTTGGCATGAATGTTGTGGAATCTGAGCTTATGAAGATCGGTGGCAAAGTAGAGATAGAAAATGACTTTGGCAATGGCTGCGCATTTATTATAAGAATACCGATGAATCTTGCTCTTGTGAATGGCACAATAGTTGAAATAAGCGAAGAAAACTATATTATACCGACACTATTCATAAAACAATTCTACATTAAAGAAGAAGATGAATGGATAAGCATGCAGGGTAAAAAGCGTGCAATAAAAATCAGAGATAATATTATTCCGATTATTTCTGAAGAAGCAATATTTAATAGAAAAAAAGAAAGCAAAAAAGAGAGAAAGCAGATAATAATTTTAGAGATGGAAAAACATCTTTTGGGATTACCTGTAGATAATATTGTAGGAAGACAAGATATTGTATCTAAGCCTCTTGATAGCGAACTTGCACAAGCTAAAGTTTTATCTGGGGCATCAATATTGGGAGATGGAAAAGTATCTTTGATATTGGATGTTGAAGCCCTTTATAAGATAGCAGGTTATTAAGGAGCAAAGATGCTGAACGAACAATTCAACTCAGTCGACACAGAAAAGTACTACTTGCATCCGGGATATATATATGCTAGCTCAGAAAAAGCTGTAATAAGTACCGTGCTTGGATCGTGTGTATCAATATGCTTATGGGACAGCAAAAATAAATTTGGAGGAATGAACCATTTCATTTATCCAAAAACAGAAGAAAAGCAAAGCAATGCAAGATTTGGGAATATTTCATGTCCTTACTTAATTAAGCTTATGATGGAGCTTGGTACAAGAAAAGAGGATATGGTGGCACATGTCGTAGGTGGTGCTAAAAACCCTGTTATCAAGTCGAACATTGGGGAAAAAAATATTGATATAGCAACAAAAGTTTTGGAAAAATATAATATAAAAATAGCAATAAAAGATGTTGGAGGCCAAGATGGAAGAAAATTGGTTTTTGATACTGAAACTGGTGAAATATCTATAAATAGAGGCGCGAGGGTAAAAGAGAGTGATTGGTACAAATAAAATAAGAGTGCTGGTTGTGGATGATTCAGCATTTGTCAGAAAAATGATGACCATTGAGCTTGGCAAAGACAGACAAATAGATGTTGTAGGAACTGCTCAGGACCCCTATTTTGCGCGTGATAAAATATTGGAGCTGAAGCCGGATGTTATCCTGTTGGATATTGAAATGCCGAAGATGGACGGACTTACCTTTTTAAGAAAGCTTATGGCAAGCTATCCTTGCAGAGTTATCATAGTAAGTTCACTTAGCAAGAAAAACAGCGAGATTGCGATGAAAGCTTTTGAGTTTGGTGCTCTTGAAGTAGTGGCAAAGCCTAATGTAGCTTATAGCATTTCTAATATGTCAGGAGAGCTTATTGAAAAGATTAAGCAGGTGGCACAAGTTCCTGATTATAAATTGAAAAAGATCATACCTTCAAAGAATGATAAGAAGGCTGTGCCAAAAGAAAATAAGTCAATGATAAAAACAACAAACAAAATCATTGCAATAGGCGCATCTACTGGTGGAACTGAAGCTGTAAGGGTTGTTTTAGAAGGATTGCCCAATACTCTTCCGCCTATAATGATAGTTCAGCATATGCCGCCGTATTTTACAAAATCATTTGCTGACAGGCTGGATACTCTTTGCAGTATGAAGGTGAAAGAAGCAGAAGATATGGAACTTCTGTCCCCAGGCAAAGCACTTGTGGCGCCAGGTAACATGCATATGGAACTCAAAAGAAGCGGGGCGCTATATTATGCGAAGCTTGTAGATAAACCACGTGTGTTTCATCAAAGGCCATCGGTTGAAATCTTGTTTGACTCGGTGGCAAAGTATGCAGGGAAAAACGCTTTGGGTGTGATACTTACTGGAATGGGAAGAGACGGTGCACAAGGTCTACTAAATATGAAGAATGCTGGAGCTTATACTATAGCACAGGATGAAAAAAGCTCAATCGTATTTGGAATGCCAAAAGAAGCAATTGCTTTGGGCGGTGCAGATAAAGTAGCGCCGCTTGACCAGATAGCTTCTCTTATAAAAAGAAATATAAATAGATAATTTTGTAAATTTAGAAATATAAAAAAACATTGATGTAAAAAAATGATGCGCTCAAAAATACTGTTGTGATATGGCTGAATCTAATGGTTTATTTATTGTTGAAAAAATGTATTCGTTTAGAATACAAAAATGGATAAAAATATTATATATTATATATATTTGTTAAGTGTTGGTTAAGGGGAAATAGGTAGTATTCTTTTGTAATAAGCTTAATAAGAATGAAATTATATGATGATATATATTGTAAATTTGGGCTAGAATCAAAAAGCTTTAATATATTCAGCTTTTTGAAATAATAAAATAAAAAATGGGTAATTATTTAACGAGGGGGCATTATAATGAAAAAAATGGGACTAATGTTAAGACAGTTGTTTCAAGGAGCAATCCCTATTATTGTTTTTATTGTAGCGATAATAGTAATGGGGCTAATCTTTACGGGTATTTTGACTAATCTCGCAGTTACTTTTGAGACTGAGAGTTTTACCAGCTTAGACTTAGTGTTGAACGCGGACAGAGACTACTACCAATCACTTACGGGGTATAACAATTTATTTATATTTCCTGTAGGAAGCGATGAATACAACAGCAATGCTGATGATTTTTATGGCAACATTAATGATGTTGATACCAGAATGAGGGAAATTCAATCGCATGCATCAAGCAACTCTGAACTTGCAAACCTAAAAAAGAGCGGATCCAATGCTACAGTATCAGCTGAGCTCAAAGAGTTTTTTGTTCTTTTTGATGATTGGCAAGTATCGGCAGAGGCGCTTAAGGACAAAATTGAAAGCGGCAAATCGACAGAATCGTTGCTTGGTGAGCTTGACGAAGTGTCTGCGAAGTTTAATGCGGCAAGAGATAAGCTAAACTCGATAGGCGAAGCCTTAGCTCTTTATCCTGGAATTATTTCCGAAGAAGCTGTTAGCAACAGCAAAAACACTCAATTGCTTATTTATTTAGTAGTTGGAGTTGTGGCGTTATTCTCAATCGCATTTCTTTTCTTTTCGACAAAGAAACTCGTAGGAACAATATCAGAAATTGCTTCACAAGAAGATGTTTTGGCAGAAAGCCTCACATCAGCTTCTGTTCAACTTTCAACAACAAGCCAGCAACTATCTGAGGGTTCTAATGAACAAGCAGCATCAATTGAAGAAACTTCGGCTACTATGGAAGAAACTTCATCTATGGTTAAACAAAATGCTGAGAATACAAGACAGGCGAATAATTTGGCAAAACAAACAAGTGAATCTGCAACAAAAGGACTTTCAGAGATGCAAGAAATGATTAAATCTATGGAAGAGCTTAAAAAATCAAGTGGTGAGATTTCAAATATCATTAAAGTAATTGATGAAATCGCATTCCAGACTAACATGCTTGCTTTAAATGCAGCGGTTGAAGCCGCAAGAGCTGGAGACGCAGGACAGGGATTTGCAGTAGTTGCAGAAGAAGTTCGAAATCTTGCTCAGAAAAGCGCGCAGGCGGCAAAAGACACATCTGAAATTATCGATAAAAACATCGAGCTTTCAGAGCGTGGAGGCGAAATAAGCGAAGAAGTCCATGTTTCTCTTAATGAGATAATGGAAAAATCGAAAAATGTAAACCAGCTTATGGATGAAATATCGGCTGCCAGCGAAGAACAGGCTAGAGGAACAGCACAGATTAATGATGCTATAGGTCAGATGGAAAAGGTTGTTCAAAGCAATGCGGCAACTGCAGAAGAAAGTGCAGCATCAGCTGAAGAACTTCAGACTCAGGCGAAAACTTTAAGAGAAGTTGTTTTTAGACTAAATAATATAGTTAAAGGCGAAAATAAGGCAGACTAGCTAACATATTTGTGAAGCAAAGCGTGTAGCTTCAAGCATATGCTTTGCTTCGGTTCAATAAAAGAAAGGAATTTATCATGGCTCAGGATAATAAGTTTTTAACATTTAAACTAGGGGAAGAAAACTTCGCTATTCCTATACTTAAAATAAAAGAAATTATAGGAATGATGACAGTAACAAAAGTTCCTCGACTACCGGATTTTATAAAAGGAGTGGTAAACCTCAGGGGAAAGATAATCCCTGTTGTTGATCTCAGACTGAAATTTGGTATGGAAGAGCGTTCATATGATGAAAGAACGCAAATAATAGTAATGGAAATACAAAGCGAGAATGGAACAAAAACAAACGGTATTGTTGTTGACACTGTTCAGGAAGTAATGGACATTCCGCTTGAAAACATTGAAACACCACCACAGTATGGCGCTAATGTGGATCAAGAGTTTTTAAAGGGAATGGGCAAAGTTAAGGAACAGGTAATAATGATGCTTGATGTAGATAGAATTTTCACAACTGGAGAGAAAGAGATTCTGGAAACAGTGAAATGATTTTAGAATCAATATGCAATAAAGTATAAGGCGAGGTGTAAAAATGAAAAAACTAAGCATTGGAATGAAAATCTTGTTACCTACAGCAATTTTGGTCGTACTAGGATTTTCTATACTAACGACAATTGTGATGGTACAGTTCAGTTCTACCAGCACAACGCTTCAAGATGCATATTCGGAAGAGTTTGCATACCATAACGTTTATAAGGTGACATCTTTGCTGGAAGCGCCGCTCAATGAAGCACGTTCTCTGGCGACTGTACTCGGCGAGGCACAAAAAGACAGTTCTCTTACCAGAGAAGACGTAGTGCAGATTTTGGACGAATGGCTGTCTGAAAATGACATTTATTTGGGTGTGTACACGGGATGGGAGAGCAACGCATTCGATGGAAAAGACTCAAGCTATGTGAATAAGCCATATCACGACAAAACTGGCAGGTTTGTCCCGTATATTTTGAGAAGCGGAAATGAAATCGTCAAGGAAGCTCTTGTTGGATATGACACAGATGCATATTATCAAGACCCTAAAAATTTAAGGCACGAGATAATTACGAACCCCTATGAATATGTCGCAAACGGCGAAACTCTAAACTTGGTTTCAATGGTAGCTCCGATAATTGTAGACGGAGAGTTTAAGGGGATAGTGGGCGTTGATATAAAAATGGATCAGTTGCAATCTCTTGCTGATGATACGAAGCTGTTTGACTCGGGATATATTGCAGTTGTAAGCAGTGACGCTACAGTTGTTGCACATCAGAACCGTGCTGTAATTTATTCAAAACCAACAGACTTTTTTAACGCCACAGCTTCGGCAGGCATATTGAATGCGATAGAAAATGCGAGCGTATTTTCTACGACAAACATTTCTGCAAGCACTGGTTTGGAATCCAAAGTGGTATTTGCTGCTACTGAGGTAGGAGACACAGGCAGCAATTGGGCTGTTATGACATCCGTTCCTCTCAGTGAGTTGCATGCAGACACCACAAAAGTCATAACTATAGGAACTATTTTAGCTGTAATATTTATTTTACTTATAATAGGGTTACTGATATTCATTGTTAATAGGTTCATCGCAAATCCTATTACATATTCAATCAACTCAATATCTGAATCTGCAGGGCAGGTATCTTATTCTTCAAAACAGTTGTCAGAGTCAAGCCAGCAACTTTCAGAAGGTGCTACTGAACAAGCAGCTTCAATAGAGGAGACGTCTGCTACGATGGATGAAACTTCATCTATGGTAAAACAAAATGCTGACAACACCAGACAGGCAAATAATCTTTCAAAAGAAGCAAGTGAAGCTGCGGCAGTTGGATCAAAGCGGATGGGTGAAATGACTGAGTCAATGGAGGAGCTGAAAAAATCTAGTGGCGATATTTCCAAAATTATAAAAGTAATTGACGATATTGCATTCCAGACTAATATGCTAGCATTAAATGCGGCAGTTGAAGCGGCAAGAGCGGGAGACGCAGGACAGGGATTTGCAGTTGTTGCAGAAGAAGTTCGTAACCTTGCACAAAAGAGCGCAAAGGCTGCCAAAGACACTGCGGAGATTATTGATAGAAATATTGATTTGTCCGAGCGCGGTGTTTCAATAAGTGTAGCAGTTAATGAATCTCTTGAAGAGATTATGCAAAAGACAAGTGATGTAAATCAATTGATGGATGAAATATCTGCAGCCAGTGATGAGCAGGCAAAAGGAACAAGACAAGTAACTGAAGCTATTGGTCAGATGGAAGTTGTTGTTCAGAGCAATGCAGCATCATCTGAGGAAAGCGCAGCTTCAGCGGAAGAGCTCAGAAGCCAAGCAGCAAATCTAGAAAATATTGTAATTGAGCTTAACAAGCTTGTAAAAGGGCAAAAATCTTCTATTGGAAAAAATAGCGAAGTTGATCAAAAAGCTATGAGAGACGATTATGAAAAAAGTGTAGCTTCTAGTAGTTCGTCGTTCTCTTCTGTTAGAACCTATGAGCCTTCAGCAAATGATAAAAAAGTGACAACTCCGGATGATATTATTCCTCTGGATGATGAAGATGACTTTTAAGATCTTTTAGTTAGTTAAGAGCTCGTATCTTTTTTGATACGGGCTCTTTTTTATTGAAATTGTGTGAAAAAGTTTGTTGGGGTATAATAATTATACTAAGAAAAATATTTAGGAGTGATAATACAATGTTGGAAAGTTTAAAACAAGCTGTATATGAAGCTAATCTTGATTTGCCAAAGCACGATCTTGTCACATTCACATGGGGCAATGTGAGTGGTATAGACCGCAAAAGTGGGTTGGTTGCCATTAAGCCTAGCGGAGTGGATTATGACAAGATGAAAGTAAGTGATATTGTTATAGTGGATTTAGATGGCAACAAAGTGGAGGGGGAACTAAAACCTTCTTCGGACACTCCGACACATTTAATTTTTTATAAGCACTTTAAGGAAATAGGCGGAGTTGTACATACACACTCCCCGTGGGCGACGAGCTTTGCGCAGGCTGGAAAAAATATAACTGCTTTTGGAACAACGCACGCTGATTATTTCTATGGCGATATACCTTGCACAAGAAGGATGTATAAAGAAGAGATTGAAGGAGAGTATGAAAAAGAAACGGGCAATGTTATAGTAGAAACTTTCAAAGATATTGATCCTATGCAAGTGCCAGGTGTACTTGTTAACATGCATGGACCGTTTACCTGGG
This sequence comes from Christensenellaceae bacterium, assembly GCA_963676355.1. Classification (GTDB taxonomy): domain Bacteria; phylum Bacillota; class Clostridia; order Christensenellales; family UMGS416; genus JAGLOK01. The sequence goes on along the minus strand of OY781093.1, from coordinate 3,028,906 downwards.
GAACTGATCCGGACAACGCTGTGCATAATTCTGTAGTTTTAGAAGAGGTTGCGAAAATGGCGTATAATACAATGCAGCTAAATCAAGGAATTGGACAGATGGATAAAGTATTGCTAGACAAACACTTTTTAAGGAAACATGGCGAAGATGCATACTATGGCCAAAAATAATATAAAGTAAAAAAACTATATGCTAAGCGGAGCTTTTTAGGCTTCGCTTTTATTAAAATGCGGCAATATATGAGACATTGTGTCAATCGGTATTCTAGATAAAAAAGAAACCAGTTTCTTGAATAAAACGGATTATGAACTAAAAATGAACAAAAAACAAAAAAAGATTTGACAATTCAAGACCATATATATATAATTACAATATAAATCAAATAAATTTAGACTTTATGCATAAAATACTTGCTGAAGCTAATAAATAAAATGAGGTATATTTTTTAGACAAAAATGAAAGCGGTTGCAAATACAGACTAAGAGGTGAACGGATGGCTCAAGCATCAGTTGGAAGTGTAGCTAGTAGACCAAATAGAGGAAAGTTTATAAAAAACGTAAAAAGAAACAGGACATTGTTACTTATGTGCCTGCCGGCAATAGCATTTTTTATTGCCTTTAATTATTTGCCCATGCCGGGAGCATATATAGCGTTTACAAATTTTAATTATCGTTTAGGAATTTTTAAAAGTGACTTTATAGGATTTGAAAATTTTCAGTTTTTAATAAAGTCGGGAAAACTATGGTTGCTAACGAAGAATACTATTTTGTACAATCTGGCATTTATAATATTCGGAAATGTCCTTCAGGTTACTATAGCGATTCTTTTGAATGAGGTTCGCAGCAAATGGTTTAAAAAGATATCTCAATCGTTAATGTTTTTACCTTATTTTATTTCGGCAGTTTTAGTGGGACTTCTAGCATTCAATGTATTAAATTATGACTTTGGTTTCATAAACTCCTTGATAAACTCTTTTGGAGGAGAACCGGTAAAAGTATATTCGACGCCTGAGGTTTGGCCGCTAATTATCATCATAGTAAATCTGTGGAAGACAACAGGCTATGGCTCGGTAATATATTTTGCTGCAATTTGTGGAATTGATGAAGGAATAATAGAAGCTGCGAAAATTGATGGAGCAAATACCTTTCAAAAAATATGGAGAATCATTCTTCCGAGTTTAAAACCCACGATGATAATCCTATTTTTATTTGCGCTTGGTGGCATTTTAAAAGGAAACTTCGGATTGTTTTATAACTTGGTTGGACGAGCAAATACAGCCCTGTTCCCCTATACGGATATTATTGAGACATTTGTATTTAGGACGCTAATGAATCAATTTAACTTTTCATATTCTTCTGCGGTAGGTTTGTACCAGTCTGTATTTGGACTAATTGTTATATTGTTAGCAAATTATGCAGTTCGAAAAATCGACGAAGAATTTGCGTTGTTTTAGGAGGTTATTGTGAAGATTAAAGAAGATAAATCAGCTTATATAGTTAAGTTAATAGCATATAGTTTTGTTTCGGTTTTTGCATTGTTTTGCCTGATTCCTTTTATACTTATGATATCTGGATCATTCAGTACTGAAACCATGATAAACAAACAGGGTTTCTCCCTTTGGCCTAGAGGATTTACAACAGCGGCGTATGATTTGCTATTTAAATTTCCAAAATTTTTAATTGGATCGTATATAGTTACAATTATTATGACAACTTGCGGAACAGCGGTTGGATTGTTTTTGGTGTCAATGACGGGCTATGCTTTGCAAAGAAAAGATTTTGTTTATAGAAATAAGATATCGTTTTTTATATATTTTACTACACTGTTTTATGCGGGACTTGCTCCTACATATTTGTGGATGACACAGTATCTAAGGCTTAAGAATAATTATTTAGCGGTGTTTTTGCCTCTTTTAATGAGTCCGTGGCTTATTATTTTGATGAAAAATTTCGCAAAATCAGTTCCTTACGAGATTACGGAATCTGGAAAGATTGATGGCGCCGGTGATTTTAAAATATTTATTTCTTTGATTTTTCCATCACTTAAACCTGCATTGGCGACAATAGCATTGTTTTTAGCTTTGGCTTATTGGAATGAATGGTATAATTCCATGCTTTATCTTCCGAATGTTGAATACAAGCCTTTACAATATTACTTATACAAGATAGTAAATGAAGCTGCGGCTTTAAAAGGATCGCTTGCCGGTGCGAATGTTGTTGTCGGAACTTTACCAACGCAAACTTTGAAAATGGCCACTGCTATGTTGGCCACTGGGCCGATAATATTGTTATATCCATTTGTGCAAAAGTATTTTATATCAGGAATTACAGTAGGATCAGTTAAGGGCTAATGTGAAGTGAAATTAGAAAGATTGATTTTGGTAATATAACTTATATTAAAAAGGAGAACAAAATGAAAAGAAGAATTAAAGGTATTATCATGTTTGTACTTGTGTTTGCTTTGATCTTTGCAGCTACTGCATGTGATGGCAATACAACGGACAAAGAAGAAGCGACTAATTCAAAAGAAGTTACTAAAACAGAAGAAACTAAAGAAGAAGTGAAAGAAGAAGTGGAGGAAATGGACTTTGAAACCATTACTTGGCTTAATATGGGAAATATCCCCACAAACGGAAGAATGGAAGCTGCAATAGAAGAAGTAAACAAAATACTCAAAGAAGACATTAATGCAGAGCTCGTTCTCCAGTACATTGAGTGGGCTGATTGGCAAACACAATATAATCTTACACTTGCAAGTGGAGATCCCACATTGGATCTTATTGGAACAGCTACTGACTGGTTAAATGCTTGGGAAAATACTAAAAAGGGCTCTTTTATGGCATTGCCTGATGAAATGATTGCAAAATATGCTCCTATAACTTGGGAAGCTGTATCGGAAGCACACTGGGACGAATGCAGATACGAAGGCGACATATATTTCTTCCCTGAAGATCAGTATTCACAGTGGACAAATCATGGAATGTTCTACAGAGGCGATTGGGCTGAAGAAGCAGGACTTGATGATGTTACTAGCTTTGAAGATTTAGAAGTATATTTTGATGGCGTTCTTGAAAATCATCCGGATGTTATTCCTTGGGATGTTTCAGGTTCAAGAATAGTAGCAGGATTATCTGAAGGTTATATTAATGCGTACTCTGACCTATTTAAAATTAACGGAATCTCAGCAGGTAACTTTGCTCCTTTCTATGTATCAAAGGCTGATCCATATACAGTAGTATGTCCATACATGGATGATATGTTTACTGATTTTGCTGAAATGATGAAAGTCTGGGCAGAAAAAGGTTTCTGGAGAGAAGATGTATTAAACTATGACGGTGACACACGTGAATTAATGTATGTTGGACAAACGGCTGCAGACCAGCACCATACACAAACATATGTAACAGGAACCAGACCTAATATGGATGAAAAACAACCTGGCTCTGATCTTCAAATGTATGCTTGGAGCGAAACTAGCAAAAATCTTGTTAGAGATATAGTTACTCATGGTGCTTGTGCAATAAATGCAAACTCGCAGCATCCTGAAAGAGCTATGATGGTTTATGACAAAATTAGAAATGAAGAAGACCTTTATAGACTATATAACTATGGTATTGAAGGCGTTGACTATATCCTTACTGACGATGGCAAGCTTGACAGACCTGAAGGATATGATGACTCAACAATGGCTCTTGGCATTAACTTCTGGTGGGGACGTAATGATGCACTCGAACTTGACAATGCAAAGCATTATGACGGCAAATGGGATCTCTATGATGAGTATAATACATATGCTATCGACTATCCTCTAGGAAAGTTCATCTTTGACAAATCAAGCAGCGAAACACTAATTGCGGCACTTGGAGATGTATGTTCTAACTATGTGCCAACAATAGTTTGGGGCAAAACTGATGATCCAGCTGGTGACGTTGCGGCATTCCAGCAAGCGCTTATGGATGCAGGACTTCAAGACATGATGGATGAAATTCAGGCACAGCTTGACGCATATAAAGCAGCAGGCAACTGATTATTATTCTAATAATTAAATGATAAATGTGCGGCTGCGGCTTAGTACTAACCGCAGCCGTTATTTTAAATTGTGCTATTTGCAAGGTATTATATGAAATATATTGATATTAAAAATTTAGTAGAAAATACCGTGATTTTATCAGGGGACAAAAAGGATTCTGTACTATTGCTTCCTTCTATAGGCGGAGGATTATATTTGCCTGAAATAATCACTTGCAGAGAACGATATATGACTTTTTTTGCTGAAGTGCATGAAGAACATAGCTTGGCTATGAACTTGTTGATTTTCAGCAAGGATGATCCTGACGGTCAACCTATTTTCAATATGCGATTTGGATTGATGCCAAAAATTCGTGCGTTTATCTGCATTGATTTAAATTTACTTGATGCGCATATCTTATTTCCTGGACACAATGAAGGGCAGCTGAAAACAGTGTGCCATGGAAGAAGAGTAGAAAAAAGTGAAATAGGAAAAGTTGTTTTTTCAAATTATCCGTGTTATCAAGATGTGAAGTTGAGGCTGTCAAATATAGTTTTAACTGATGATGCCCCTATTGAATACCCTTTGCCTGATGTTAAAGTCGTTGATGAGATGGGACAATATAAGCTTAAAAATTGGCGAGGCAAGATGAAAGACCTCGGCGAGATGAAAAAAGCACTTAAAATAAACTACAATGGGATAAACGGTAATTACCCATACGCAAACTGGAGCAAGTATGGAGGATGGGCAGATAAAAAATTAACAGAAGGCTCAGGATACTTTTCTAAAGCTAAAAAAGATGAAAGATGGTGGCTTGTAGATCCATTGGGATATGCTTTTTTTAGTATAGGTCCGGATTGTGTTGTTGCAAGAGCTGATTGCAGAGTCGATGGCTTGGAGAAAATGCTGGATTGGCTGCCAGAGGGAAATGATCGTGTTTACAAGAGCATGTTTAATTATGAGTACAAACGCAGACAGGAAGATGTTCGGAGAAAACCAGTGATGTTTTCCTACGAACAGGCTAATTTATATCGTGCTTTCGGAGAAAAATGGTATGAAATTTGGAAAGAATATATTATTGGCATCTTAAAAAGTAATGGCATGAATACATTGGGCAATTGGTCGGATGAAAATTTGTTTGGCGAGTCTGAAATGCCGTATGTAGCCACGTTGCCAAAGTTTCCTACCACTGAGAAACTGATATTTAGAGATTTTCCGGATGTATTCAGCAAAGAGTATGAAATAAACGCTTACAAAGCTGCAGAATATTTAGAAAAATACAAAAACGATCCGTATATGATTGGATATTTTTTGGGGAATGAACCTTCATGGGCTTTTGTTGACAATCTTATAATAGCAGATGAAGTACTGCATAATGAGTATATTTCCGAGTGTAAAAAAGCGCTTGTTTCATTTTTGAAAGAAAAATATAACACGGTTGAGAAACTGAATGATTCGTGGAATTCTGATTTTAAATCATTTGAGGAACTACACAAAAAGCAAGATAATATTTCTAAGAGAACAATTAGCAGCCGAGAGGATATGATTGCATTTTCAAGAATTATGCTTGAAAGGTACATTTCTATACCGAGCATAGCTTGTAGGAGAGCTGATCCGAATCATATGAATCTTGGAATTAGATGGGCTTGGATTTCAGATGAGCTGGTTGTGACAGGGTGGAAGCACTTTGATGTTTTTTCAATCAATTGTTACTCTATGGATCCTACAGAAGATCTGGATAATGTAGTTAGCTTGGGAGTGGATTTGCCCATTGTGATTGGCGAATTTCATTTTGGTGCATTAGATGCTGGCCTTACAGCAACGGGACTTGAAGCTGTAAGGACGCAAAAAGATAGGGGCATAGCTTTTAGGCATTATGTTGAAAATGCAGCTTATCATACTCACGCGGTGGGTTGCCATTATTTCCAATGTTATGATCAGTTTGTGCTTGGAAGGTTTGATGGAGAAAACTATAATATAGGCTTGTTGGACATTTGTTCAATGCCGTATAAAGAAATGATGGCATCTATTAATGAATGTTCCGAGAACATATATAAAATAGCAAACGGTGAGAAATTGCCAAGTCTTGAAAAGGCTGATAGTATTCCTATGATTGCTTATTAGTAAATCGAGTTCAATAATAACTGGTATTTTGGAGGTGCGAAGATGAATACTATTCATCTAAACGACAACTGGATATTTTACTACGGAGACTGCCCGCAGGCGTGGCAAAAGAGATATAAACCAAAAGATTGGCAGGAGGTGGATATACCTCATGACTGGTCGGTAACTATGCCTTTTTCAAAAGATAACTCTAGCGGGACTGGATATTTAGCTGGCGGTATCGGGTGGTACAGAAAATCATTTTATATACCTGAAAACAACAAGGGGAAGGTTATTGAACTGTTGTTTGACGGGGTCTATAAAAATAGCCAAGTGTGGATAAATGGCTATTATTTAGGCAAGAGACCTAATGGTTATATAAACTTCTCTTATGATGTGTCCGATAGGCTATGCTTTGGAGATGAGCCAAACCTAATAAGCGTGAAGGTTGAGCATGATGATATTGCGGACTCTAGGTGGTTTACCGGCTCTGGTATTACACGGAAAGTCTCTTTGAGGATATTCGATAAAGTTCATGCGCAGGCCGATAGCATTTTGTTTAAAACTTTGAAATCAAATGAAAAAAGTGCTGAAGTTGAGGTGCAATCAAAGATTGTAAATCAAAGCTGCAAACAGGTTGATGTTAGCGCAGGTTTTACTCTTCTGGATGGAGAAGGCAAAAGTGTTTTAACATTGAGTGAAGATGTAGTGATCGATCCGAAATCATGTGCTTTGGTTAAACTTCAAGGTCAGGTGGAAAACCCTCGCATATGGGATGTGGAAAGCCCTGATTTATATACTTTAAAAATTGTAACAGGAAGTGATGCGCAAGAGGTTAAAGTGGGCATAAGGAGCTTTGAATTTGACGGTGAGAAAGGATTTTTTCTCAATGGGAAATCAACAAAGATAAAAGGTGTTTGTGTTCATCACGATGCTGGTTGTTTGGGCGCTGCGGTTTACAAATCTGTTTGGAGAAGGCGACTTGAAAAGTTTAAAGAAGTCGGCTGTAATGCAATAAGGATGAGTCATAATCCTGCTATGCCTGAGCTATATGATTTATGTGATGAGATGGGTTTTTTGGTGATGGATGAGGCCTTTGATGAGTGGGAAGGTGTGAAAAACAAGTGGAGATTTGGACATAATGTATATCCGCCTGCATACCAAGGCTATTATAAGGACTTTCCTCAGTGGCACAAAAAAGATCTTGAAGCAATGGTTCTTCGTGACAGAAACCATCCGAGTGTTATTATGTGGAGTGTTGGTAATGAGATAGATTATCCAAATGATCCATATTGTCATCCGCTGTTTTCTTCTATGACGGGAAATAATGACAAAAACAAACCGGAAGAAGAGCGTATGTTTGATGTGAACAGACCTAATACGGAGAGACTGATACCTATTGCAAAGGAGCTTAAAGAGATTGTGAAAAATCTTGATGACACGCGCCCTGTGGTATTAGCTTTTGCTTTTCCTGAACTTTCAGCGAAGATAGGATTAGTGGATATATTCGATGTTGTTTGCTATAACTACAAAGAACATTTATATGATGAAGCCCATAAACAGTATAGTGACAAGGCTATCCTTGGCAGCGAAAATGGACTGGGTATTAAAGAATGGAACGCTGTAAAAGACAATCAGTATGTTGTGGGACAGTTCCTTTGGACGGGTATTGACTTTTTGGGCGAAGCTCACGGATGGCCGATACGCGGATCTCAGGCGGGAATTATGGACTTGGCGGGATACGAAAAGCCAATTTACTATATTAGAAAAAGCTTGTGGGCAAAACAGCCATCAGTAAACATATTAACTAATATATCTAGTGAAGAGTTGCCCTATGGTATATATGGGCTGAGTAGAAAATGGAATTACTTATCAAAAGAGTTGATAGATGTGTCTTGTTTTGCTAATTGCCAAAGTGTAGAGCTTATATTAAATGGAAAAAGTATGGGCAAAAAAGATGTTGATGCAGCTGAGGGATGTGCTAGTTGGAATATTGAGTTTGAAGAAGGAGTTATAGAGGCGATTGCCTACTCTGACGGAAATAAAATGGCATCAGATCGGATTGAGAGCTATAAGACAGCGTGTGATATTAAGCTTATTGAGTGTAAAAACGCTGACAATGATATAGTTCAGGTGGAAGGCTTTGTAGTTGATAACAACGGTCTGATTGTTGGCGATAACACTTCGCGGTTTTATTTTTCAATTGAAGGAGATGCTAGTATTTTAGGAATTGAAAATGGTGACCAGTCAGATTTAACAGAGTATTCAGCTAAATATAAGCGTGCCTATCATGGTAGGTTTATAGTATACATTAAAAAAGCTACGGACAAAGCTGTGAAGCTTGTTGTGAAGAGTGAAGGCATGAAAACTAGGTTTATTGAAATATAATGTGAAATTGAATTTAGATAACTATAAAAGTCGAAGAAAGGGGCTTGAGAACACCTTTCTAAGATCTGTATAACCGCATTAGCCCCTGCTTTTTAGTGGGGGCACTTTTTATATTTATATTATGCTAGTCTAACTCTAACAACTCCACATTGAGGCGAAGACCAAAAGCTTGAGAAGACCACTTCGTCACCATTTCTTTTTCTAGTTGGTGTAAAGTTGCAATCTTCGTCGAGATAACCTTCTTCAACACTGAGGTAATCTATTGGGGTAAAGCTGGGTGATATACCTTTGTTTATATGATTCCAGTCCGGGGATTTTTTGGGGATGAAATATATGTGCATGTGGCCAGCCAAATATATTTCTTTTGGAGAAACTTCGATTAAGAATCCGAAATGAGGAAGGTCTTTAATCATTGAAGGATCTTGACGGTATCTATGATCTTTTCCTACGAATAGTCCTCCTTGTCCGGCAAACAACGCTGCACTAAAGTAATCACTTAGCTCAATATTTTGCATCTGCATGTGAGGCTCTTGTACTACTGCATGTATTTTCCCTGTGTGTCTATATTTAAGCAGAAGCGGCGAGATGTTTTTAACGACCGCAGCTGAAAGGGAAAAATTTCGACATTCTGGTCTTAGGTGTCCTTCTGCATCTAATACAGAATCAATTGCAAATGCAAAATATCCCTCACATTCGTAGTCTGCGATAGCGCGAATCATATTTAATGCATTTTGATCGTCTGCACCGGATTCGGGAATGAACAGGGGATTATCATCCCTAGCATAAATTTCACATGCATCTTTATATTCTTTGAAGTTTCCAAGATAAATATCAGGAGCGATTACATCGATATTTGGTGTAGCATATTTCCATATATCTATTGTTCTTTTTATCGCGCCTCCTCCGGGATAAAATCCTGGTATCATCCATCCGTGTTCACCCAACCAAACATTTACTGACATTGGGATATCGAGTATTGCTTTACCTGCCCTTGCTATTTCGTCAATATATTTTGAGATATATAGTGCTTCGCACATTTCTGAACCGTAAATGCCGAATAACTTTTCCCACGATCCACTTTCATGCATTTTGTTTTTTTTCCATGCTTTATAAACTTCTCCCTGTTTAAGCGACTTGATATAGTTTATAAGTTTGGCTGGGACTTCTTTAGAATAATCTTCCTGTGCAATTGCAGAATAATCCTTATCCGAACCTAAAATGCCAGGTTCGTTTTCAACTTGTACAGCAATGAGTGTTTCAAGCTGTGGGTCGATGTCTCTTATGTGTTTCATTAGTGCGCAAAACGCTTTTTTATCAGCCTCTAAGTTTTCTTTGCAGTGGCTGGACAGTACGTTCATTTTTGTGCCAAAATACGATATAACCCGTTCAAATCGTTTGGTATCGGCTTTAATCCATTCAGGTGTATATCGCATTTCTCCGTTTTTCCAAGTAGCAAACCACAGTATAATAAGTTTAAGGTTATTATCTTTGCATGCCTCAAACAGCTCATCTACAGAGGTAAAATCGAACCTTCCTTCCAAAGGCTCTATCTGTTCCCAATACACGGGTGCTTCAAGGGTGTTGCCCCCAATGGCAATAACACCTTTTATTGCTGACATTAGTTCATTTTTGTTGTATGCGCTTGAGTTATTTGATTGACCCCCTAAAGGGAAAAACGGTTTTCCATTGACGCTAAATAGTCCCATTTTGTCCTCCTTATACGATAGTTATAATGATGTTACTTACTATTTTATAATTATATATCTGTACTTGCAAATGGTTTCACGAAAAAACAAGAATTACATTAATATAAGAAATATAGTTGCTTGTAACCTCCTTAAATATGTGATATTATAATGTGAAACCGATTGCAAATAATTAGTATATTGTTGAGGAAATTAGAATTATGTATTATAATCAATAATCTATAATTAAAAGTTGAAAAAGAAATTTATGTTTAGTATTAAATAATAATTGGTGATAGAAAAAATGAGCAAACAAACTAGTGGGGACATTACAATTTATGAAATAGCCGAAGAGGCAGGCGTTTCAGTATCTACTGTTTCGCGGGTGTTGACAGGGAATGCCAATGTAAGTGAAAAACGGAAAAAAGCAGTGTTGAACATTATTGATAAATATGATTATCTGCCCAATTCTATGGCTCGTTCGTTGTCAAATAGAAAATCACACACCTTGGGTATCATCCTTCCGGACATAACACATCCTTTTTATAGCCAAATATTTTACGGCGCAGAAGCTTTAGCGTTAACAAAAGGGTATACACTTTTACTGGGATGTACGATGAATGATACAATTCGTCATAGCACAAACCTGGAATCTCTTTATGTGCGTATATTACAAGAAAGAAAAGTTGATGGCATGCTTATGATGGGCGGCGCTGTCAATGAAACAGAACCTATAAAAGAGCACACAGAAATGATTGATAAGCTTTCAGAGCGAATGCCTGTTGTAACTATAAATGATGCTATGCCAAATAGAAAAACATTGCATGTAAGTGTTGACGAAATATCGGGAACAAGAGCGCTAATTAACTATTTGGTATCATTAAAACATAAAAAATTTGCGTTCATTGGCGGAGATTTGGCCATTCAACCTACAAATGTAAGACTCAATACAATGCGGAAGACGCTGGAAGAGCATGGGATTTCTTTTGATGATTCATATTTTGTTCCAAGTGAATTTGATGTTGAAAGTGGAAAGAGGTGTATGACTGAGTTGCTGCAAAAGCCTTCTCTTCCTACAGCTGTAATATGCTTAAATGATTTGGTTGCTATTGGTGCGATTTATACTGCCAGAAAAGCAGGCTTAAGAGTTCCGGAAGATATTTCATTTGCTGGCTCTGACAACATGCCAATGAGTGAATACGTGGTTCCGAGCATTACGACGATAGACTTAAAAGCTCTTGATATAGGAAAAACCGCAATAGAGGTTTTGATTGATAAAATTGAAGGAAAATCTGTAAGCAACAAGAATGTAATCAAAACAGAGCTTGTGATAAGAGATTCGTGCAAAATGCGTAATTAGATTTTTTATAAAGAAAAAAGAAAGATGTATTGATTATGACGAATAATTCTTATGATGCTGTTCCGGCACCACTCTTCAGAGATCCAATATATGATAGCCCAACAGATCCAGTTGTTATTTGGAATAGAAATGAAAAAATGTGGTGGATGTTTTACACACAAAGAAGAGCCACAGATATTACTATTGGGTATTCTAGTATTCATGGAACAAAAATTGGAATAGCAAGTTCACGTAACGGAAATAAATGGCTGTACAGAGGCACTCTTGATAATCTGGACTTTGAGCCAGGACATAACACATTTTGGGCACCAGAAGTCATATTTGCAAATAAAAAATATCACATGTATGTATCTTATATAACCGGTATACCGACAGATTGGGATTACCCTAGAGACATTGTTCATTATACGTCCGAAAATATGTGGGACTGGAAGTGTCAGGGTAAGCTTAAGCTCTCATCAAGTAGAGTAATTGACGCGTGCGTTTATGAAATAGAATCCGGAGTATATAAAATGTGGTATAAGGATGAGGAGAATAACTGTTATTCTTATGCGGCGCTAAGTCGAGATTTGTTTTCTTGGGAAGTGATTGGCCCGGAAATTCACGATTGTGAGCATGAAGGGCCTAATGTTTTTGAATTTGGTGGAAAGAAGTGGATGATAACGGATTGCTGGGATGGACTTGCAGTTTATGAGTCTGATGACTTTTATAATTGGAAGAGGCAAGCGGAAAATATTTTAAAAAATCCCGGTGTGAGAAATTGGGATGAAGATAAGGGTAACCATGCTGATATTTTAGTCCACAATCAAAGAGCCTTTATTTTTTATTTTTCACGCCCACATTTATCGGGTACATTCGAAGACTCGGAGTACTACTTGAAAAATAGGAACGCTATCCAAGTGGCAGAACTTGAAATGCAAGACGGTAAAATAATATGTAATCGCAACAAAGAGCTATCGTTTTGTTTGCTAGAACCTGACGATTAAAACATAATGCTTAAACAACATCATTGAGATATCTTTTAATTAATACATTATAAATATTAACTTAAATATTTATGAAAGGGTGTAGCACTTGGATATATTTGTTGAAAAAAGAAATATACCAGTTATGAAAGAATTTGATGTAATAATCGCCGGTGGAGGAATTGCAGGTATATCGGCTGCTCTTTCGGCGAAACGAGAAGGAGCGGATGTTTTGCTTCTGGAAAAAAGCTGTGTTCTTGGAGGTCTGGCGACTTTAGGGCTTGTAAATTGGTATGAACCGCTATGTGATGGTATTGGTAATGTAGTAACAACGGGAATTGCAGAAGAGCTTCTTAAGCTAGCTATAAAATATGGATATGACAATCTTGATTCAAGATGGAAGAACGATTCAACAAACAAGAAACACATAAAACGAAGATATTCGACATTTTTTAATCCTTCAATTTTTTCTTTGGCACTTAATAATCTATTAATAAAAGAAAATATAAGTATTATGTATGACACCCTTTGCTCATATCCAGTTATGGAGTATGAAAAAGTCCGTGGAATAATTATAGAGAATAAGGACGGTCGTAAGTATTATCCAACTAAGGTTCTGGTTGATGCTACAGGGGATGCGGATTTGATATACAGAGCTGGCGTTCCGTGTAGAGAGGGCAAGAATTATTTGACATATTACGGCCATGGATGCAATGAAAAAACTTTGGAAAAAGCATATAAATCAAAGGATATGTTCGAGCTGAATGCTGGTATATTTCATGTGGGGGCAGACATGAACGGAAGAGGACAGCCAGTGGGAGTGCCCGTATATAGCGGTATAAGTGCTGATGTTGTAAATGAATATATTAGAACGGGGCAATCACTGCTATTTGAAAAAATTAAGTTGGGGAAAAAAGACGAACAGTGCTTATATTCGCTTCCTAACATGCCTCAGCTACGAAAAACACGATGCATGATAGGAGAAGCGACTTTTTTGGCAGAAGATGGCAGGCATTTTGAGAATTCAGTCGGAATGATAGGTGATTTTAGGTACCGTGGCAAGCATTATGAAATTCCCATGAGTACGTTATACAATAAAAAATTCCCGAATATATTAGCTGCTGGCAGAGTCATCAGCGCTGATCGGGAGGGATGGGAAACGGCACGTGTAATCCCTTCTGCTGCATTAACGGGGCAAGCTTCAGGAGTGCTTGCTGCAAAGGCTGCAAAAGATGGTGTAGTGATTAGTGAAGTGGATTATAGATTTGTTCAAGAAAGGCTGTTATCTAACCGGGTTAATTTATTTATATGATAGACATAATATAAAGGAGTGTTTATGGACAACAATAAAAGCGATATATGGATTGATGGGGTGTATGATAAGATTTTAAAAAAGATATCAGCACAACTGAAAAGAAATAATGACAATATTGTTTATATAGCTCATGATAGTGTATATGACGAGGACAAAGCAGACACTGATATATATTGGTGGACTAATGGCTTTTGGTCGGGAATACTTTGGCAGATGTATTATGTCACAAAAGATAAAGAGTTTAAGAATGCTGCTGAGGGAATAGAAAACAAGCTTGATGCAGCGCTTGACGGATTTGTGGGGTTGTACCACGATGTGGGATTTATGTGGTTGCACACGGCTGTTGCAGACTATAGGTTAACAGGAAATGAAAAATCTAGAGCACGAGGGCTACATGCTGCCACTATCCTTGCGGGAAGATATAATCCGATAGGAAAGTTTATCCGAGCATGGAATGATGACAAAACGGGTTGGATGATAATCGACTGTCTCATGAATATACCTATATTATACTGGGCGAGTGAAGTGCTTGGTGATCCAAGATTTAATGTTATTGCGAAAATGCATGCTGATACAGCTATAAAAGTTTTGCTAAGGGAGGATGGTTCGTGCAATCATATTGCAATATTTGATCCTGAAACAGGAGAACTTTTAGACACTCCGGGCGGGCAGGGGTATGCTGAAGGATCTTCTTGGTCGAGGGGACAAGCATGGGCGATATATGGATTTGCATTAAGCTATAATCATACTGGAGAAAAAAGATATTTAGATGCTGCAAAAAAGGTAGCAGATTATTTTATATCAAATATAGAAAATACGGGATATTTACCCCTTTCAGATTTCAGAGCACCTGAAAAACCTGTTTTATATGATACAACAGCAGGAGTATGTGCGGCTTGTGGTTTTTTAGAATTGTACGAGCACGTTGGTGAAGATGAAAAACAGGTATATAAAGAGGTTGCTGTAAAAATTTTAAAAGCTACTGATGAAAAATTCTGCGATTGGGATAATGAAAACGATGGAATTGTCGGTGGTGGTAAAGTGTCGTATCATGAAGATGGATATTTTAAAATAATATACGGAGATTACTTTTTCATCGAGGCGGTTTTAAGGCTTCGAAATGCATCATTTTTTATCTGGTAATATGTCTATAGAAAAATCGGCTTTGCAATACATTTTGCGGAGACGATTTTTTGCTTACTATAATAGGATTTTTGTGGAAGATGGGAATATTGCTATAGGTGATTTCATGAGAAGGAGAGTTTAACTATAAAATATTTCTGTAGCAGACTGTTGAAGCGATTATTTGAGCTTTCATATTGAATGAAAACGTAAAATCTAAAAAAATTACAGGATCAAAAATTTATATCCGAAATGCTATTTCGGAGTTTTTATTTCATTCTATTTTTAATATACATATAAAAATTCACTAAATTTCCGATTATAAGTTGTACTTTAAGACGAATGAATAAAGTTTATTGACAATAGCAATTACCTAATGGTAAAATAAAAAACGAAACGTTTCGTATTTTGGCGAGGAGGATGAAGAAAATGAGTTTTTCTATAGCAAATAACACTATTGATCCAAACGCAGTGCCCAAGAGGAGACTGAACAACGGCGCAGAAATCCCAGCTGTTGGACTTGGGACTTTTGGTTCAGATAGATTTACGGCAAATGAGATAGCTGAGGCTGTAAAAGGAGCTATATCGATTGGATATAGACATATTGACTGCGCTTCTATATATGGCAATGAAAAGGAAATAGGCGAGTCACTAAATGAAGTATTTAAAAGCGGAGTAAAGAGGGAGGAGCTTTGGATAACATCGAAAGTTTGGAATGACATGCATGATAAGGTTCGTGAGTCGTGCTTGCAAACTTTGAAAGATTTAAAGCTTGATTATCTGGATTTATATTTGATTCATTGGCCTTTCTCAAATTATCATGCACCGGGATGCGACGTAGATTCGCGTTCTCCCAATGCAAAACCATATATACATGAAAACTTCATGAAAACATGGAGACAGATGGAAGCGTTGGTGGAAGAAGGCTTGGTTAAAAGCATTGGTACATCAAATATGACTGTGCCAAAGATGAAACTGCTTTTAAGAGATGCGAAGATAAAACCTGTAGTTAATGAGATGGAGCTTCACCCTCATTTTCAACAGCAAGAATTTTTTGATTTTTGCATAGACAACAAAATTCAACCTATTGGATTTACACCTATAGGCTCACCCACAAGGCCTGATCGTGACAAAACGGACACAGACACAGTGGATATACAAGATCCTGTTATCGTGAAAATCGCAAAAGACCATGGAGTGCATCCAGCAGTAATTTGCGTGAAATGGGCAGTTCAAAGAGGTCAGATACCGATACCTTTCTCGATTCGCGAGAATGAATATAGGAGCAATCTTGAGTGCTCTATAATCGACCTTTTAACTGATGAAGAGATGGATGCGATTTCGAAAATTGATAAAAATTGCAGACTGATAAAAGGGCAAGTTTTTCTTTGGAAAGATGATCAAAGCTGGGAAGCCCTTTGGGACTTAGACGGAGAGGTAACTGCTCCGTAGCAGAAACAAACTTTAGGAGAAAAAATGGCACTTGTAAATCCGTTGGAATTAATTAAAAAGGCACAAAAAGGAGGCTATGCAATACCGGCCTTCAATGTGCATAATTTAGAGACTGTACAAGCAGTGGTAAATGGAGCAGTACGCATGAATTCGCCTGTAATGATTGCGACAACCCCCGGAACTGTTCGGCATGCAGGACTTGAAACTATTACTGCTATCGTAAAAGAGCAAAGCAAGCTAAATGATATACCTATAGCACTGCATATGGATCATTGCGGAGATTATGATCTGCTTAAAGCATGTGCTGAAGTGGGCTATACTTCAATGATGATAGATGCATCAAAACTAAGCTATGAAGAAAATGTGGAAATGACAAAAAAGGTGGTAGACTTGGGGCGAGCACATAACATGTGTATAGAGTCTGAACTTGGAAAAATCGGCGGAGTCGAGGATGATTTGGAAGTGGATGAAGCTGATGCTTTGATGACGGTTCCAGAGGAAGCTAAAGACTTTGTTGAAAAAACAGGTATTGACACTTTGGCAGTTGCTATTGGAACTGCACATGGATTGTATAAAGGCGAGCCAAGGCTTGACTATGAAAGACTCAAAGCAATTCGTGAGATTGTCAGCATCCCCCTTGTTTTGCATGGCGCATCAGGGCTTTTGCCAGATGCTGTGAAAAAGGCAATTGGGATTGGAATATGCAAAGTTAATATAGCAACGGAGCTTAAGATACCTTTTGCTGATGCTATTAAAAAGATGTTTAAAGAAAATCCGGATGAGAGTGATCCCAGAGCGTATATGGGTGCTGGGCGACAAGCTGCACAAGATATGGTCGAATTTAAAATAAAAATGTGTGCAAGTGATAATAAGGCTTAAAAGGAGCATGTGCTTTGGCTAATATTAAAGATGTGGCAAAACGTGCCGGAGTTGCAGTTTCGACTGTATCCAAATACATAAACGGTGGATCTGTCAGAAAATATAATGCTGAAGCAATTCAGGAAGCCATTGACGCACTTGATTTTAAGCTGAATGATATAGCGCGTTCGCTAAAAACAAATAAAGCTATGACGGTTGGAGTATTAATCCCTAGTCTTGAGTCATCATTTTTCACTAGCATAGCAAAGAAAATGGAAGATGGATTTCTTGAAAATGGATACGGAATAATGCTTTGCGATTACAGAAACGATTTTGAAATGGAAAAGGAGAAGCTTGAGTTTCTTGTTTCAAAAAGAGTTGATGGACTCGTAGTTGTTCCTTATAAAAGCGTTGATTTTATAAAAACACATTCCATTTTAAGAGATATACCAATTGTTGCAATTGATCGTCATATTCAAGAAAGAGATACTGTTATTTCAGATTCAACCTCTGGTGCTTTTAAGGCAGTTGAACATCTTATTATAAATGGACATAAAAAGATATCAATAATAGGTGGACCATCCGATATTCAAACTGCAAACCTTCGTCTAGAAGGATATAAAAAGGCTCTTAAAGCCAATGGAATCGGTATAAACGAAGAATATATTAAATATGGTAACTATACTCTTTCGGGTGGATACACACAGATGAGTAACATATTGAGATTAAAAGATAGACCAACTGCAGTGTTTGTGTCTAATTATGAAATGACATTGGGAGCAATGATTGCCATGAGCGATCAGGGACAAATAATACCCAAGGACATGTCTTTTGTAGGATTTGATGACATGGACATGATGAAGATAGTAAGCCCGCCGCTTACAGTTGTTTCGCAGCCTTTGGATGAATTAAGCAAGAAGGCAGTCGATTTGCTTGTTAACAGAATGCGGAGCGATGAAAACAAAAAGGCAACTGTAATAATGCTGGACACTGAGCTAATTGTTCGTGATTCAGTAAAGAATATAAACTAAGCTTTTGCAACCAAAACAGGAGCATAAAATTGAAAACATGTCTCTTAGGAGTGGATATTGGTACATCGAGTGTTAAAGCGACTTTGTTTGACACAGAGGGTACTGCACTTGAATCCAGTACAAAAACATACAACTTATATTATCCTCATCACGCTTATGTTGAACAAGATCCAAAAGAATGGTGGGAAAGCACTTGCGCAGCAATTAAAGAGTGTTTAAAGAACTCTGGGATTTGTGGTAATGATATCGCTGCTGTAGGAATCGCAGGACAAAGTTGGTCAGCAATTCCAATGGATAAATACGGCGAAGTTATCTGCAACACGCCAATATGGATGGATACGAGAGCAAAAGCTATTTGCGAGAGAGTAAATAGTCAAATTGGCAATGAAAGAATATTTAATGTTGCCAAAAATCCTTTTAAACCCATGTATTCAACCCCAAAAATTATTTGGTTTAAAGAAAATAAGCCTGAAGTGTATAAGAAGGCTGATTTTTTCTTGCAATCAAATAGTTATATAGCATACAAGATGACAGGCAAAATATCTCAAGACAAAAGCCAATGCTATGGACTTCATTTTTATGACATGGGAAAAGGTGTTTATGATGAAACTTTAGCGGATGAGCTGAAAGTTGATTTATCAAAATTCCCAGAAATATCAGAATGCCATGATGTTGTTGGTGAAATAATGAAAAACGCGGCTGCGGCTACAGGACTTGCTGTCGGAACGCCTGTAGTCGCTGGTGGACTGGATGCTGCATGCGGAACACTTGGAGCAGGTGTATTTAGAGATGGTCAAACTCAAGAGCAAGGTGGACAAGCAGGTGGAATGAGCATTTGCGAAAGTGAGGCTATTGGGCATGAAAAGCTAATACTCAGCAATCACGTTGTTTCCGGCAAGTGGCTTTTGCAAGGCGGAACAGTTGGCGGGGGTGGAGCCATGAATTGGTTTAACCGCGAACTGGGATTTTTTGAGCAAATTCAGGGCAAAAAAGAAGATATCAGCTCATTTGAAGTGCTGAGTCGTGAAGCAGGGGAGGTCTCTCTTGGAGCGGAAGGGCTTATATTTTTGCCTTATATGTCAGGAGAGCGCTCTCCTATTTGGGATGAAAATGCAAAGGGTGTTTTTTTTGGTCTGGATTACAGCAAGAAACGCAAACACATGGTTCGAGCACTGATGGAAGGCGTCGCTTTTTCTTTGCGGCACAATGTGGAGACTGCAAGACAGGCAGGGGCAGACATTGAATCTTTTAATGCAATGGGCGGTTCTGCAAACTCCAAGGTGTGGACACAGATAAAAGCTGATGTTACAGGCATACCTGTAAACGTCGCAAAATCTGACACTGCCACAACTTGGGGAGCAGCAGTTATTGCTGGACTTGGTGTTGGAATCTATAAAGATATTGGCGATGCAATGGAAGGTAGAGTAGAAATTAAACGCACACATGAACCTGACATAAATAAGCACTCAAAGTACACGGAATACTACGAATTGTATATAGAGATTTATGATAAACTAAAATCAACAATGGAGAAATTAAGCAATAAGGAGCTTTAAAATGAAAGCCGGAGTTTTACATTCGAAAAAGAATATAGTGTATGAAGATTTTGAGACACCAATGCCAAAGGACGGCGAAGTTTTAGTGAAAATCAAAGCTTCAGGTATTTGCGGATCTGATTTGCCGAGGGTGCTTGGGGACGGAGCGCATTTTTATCCAGTAGTGCTTGGGCATGAATTTTCAGGAATAGTCGAAGCTGTAGGCGTAGGCGTAACCAAAGTGAAAGTGGGAGACAGAGTGGCTGCAGCACCTCTTTTGCCATGCCACAAATGCGAAGATTGTGCAAAAGGAAACTATTCTCAGTGCAAAAACTATTCTTTTATAGGATCAAGACAACAGGGAGCGTTTGCAGAATATGTTACGATTCCTGAGATAAACGCAGTTAAATTTGATGATTCTATATCATTTGAGCAAGGAGCACTGTTTGAGCCTTCAACGGTTGGTCTTCATGGATTGCTTTGCGCAAACTACAAAGGCGGAGAAGATGTCGCAGTACTGGGCGGTGGCACTATCGGAATGTTTACTGCACAATGGGCTCGCATTCTGGGTGCGAAGCGAGTGTTTGTGTTTGATATTGATGATGACAGACTTGCTCTTATGAAAAAGCTAGGTGCTGATGTTGTTATAAACACTTCAAAAGCTGATTTTATGGAAAAAGCAATGGAGATGACTGATGGTCGCGGGTTTGGATATGTTTTTGAAACCGCAGGACTTAACATAACAATGAGAATGGCTTTTGAACTTGCGGCTAACAAGGCGGGTGTATGCTTTATAGGAACATCTCATAAGGACTTAAACTTTGACGCTAAGCTTTTTGAAAAGATGAATCGTAAAGAGTTTTCATTGACAGGTTCTTGGATGTCATACAGCGCGCCTTATCCGGGAGTGGAATGGGAGATGACTTCGCAGTGTTTTTCTGATGGCAGGCTAAAATATGAAGATGATATGATATTTAAAAAGCTGCCGATGAGAAAAATCGCCGAAGCATTTAAGATGTATGAAACACCTGGATTAGTCAAGGGAAAGATACTTTTAATAAACGAATAAAATTGATTTTTCAATAGTGGACTAAGCCGGAGGGGGAAGTTGTGATTAATAAGAATAATTGGGAAGGTACAAAAGCAAAGTGGACAAGCTACTGGAAGCGCCAAAACAGCGGAACGCCGCTTATGTGTATAGTTGCCAACAAAGAAGAAGCCAGAGATTTGGAACTGGAAGCAGCACTTAAGCCGATAAGCATCGAGGATAAATATTTTGATGCTAAACGCATAGTGGATAGATTCCGATATTATGCGAACACGCATGAGTATATGGCAGAAAGTTTTCCAAACCTATCAATAGATTTTGGACCAGGCTCTATGGCTGCCTATTTAGGGTGCGACATAGTTTTTGACGATAATACAGTTTGGTTTAAACACTTTGTGGATAGCTGGGATGATTATAAAAAGATTGAGTTTGATCCAAACAATAAGTGGTTTAAAAAGCATATAAAACTTTTTGAAGATGTTAAGGTGCTTACGGGAGATGATTTTTTAATAGGGATACCCGATATTATTGAAAATCTTGATACATTAGGTTCTATGCGCGGCGTTCAGGAAACTATATTTGATTTAATAGACAGTCCTGACGAGATGAAAAAAAGGGTAAAACAGGTAGATGATATCTATTATGATTATTATGATAGATTTTATGACATAGTAAAAGATAAAGAGGGCGGATCTTGCTATACTGTGTTTCAAATTTGGGGACCGGGCAGGACGGCAAAAATCCAGTGCGATTTCTCAGCTATGATGTCACCTAATCAATATAGAGAGTTTGTTCAGGATTCATTGGACAAACAGGCGCAAAATCTTGATCATGTGTTATATCACCTTGATGGGCCTGATGCGATAAAGCATGTTGATGCTGTTATGGAGATAGACAAAATTGAGGCTCTTCAGTGGACTAGCGGAGACTATGGCCCAGATGGAACTATGGAAGAGTGGTATGGCATTTATGATAAAGCAGTTGCGGCAGGCAAAGGACTTTGGGTGAAAGTTTATAGCGGTGAATTTGAAACTTGGCTTGAAAGGCTTGATAAGCTTGTTCACCGTTATGGTAGTAACGCTTTGTTTTTGTATTTTTCACCTATGCCAATGGATCAGACTGAAAGGCTCATGGAGCATGCAAACAAAAACTGGAGCAATATCGAGGGGACGGTTAAGCCCAAGATAATAGTATAAGTTGCGTTGAGCTATCAATGTTCATTAAAACCGAGGAATGAATCTCTGAAGAAGATATATGATATTTATGACATCAGAGAGACTTTTGAGGTTTTATGATAATGATGCCTGAGATAAGTTGCAACATTTTTTGCATTTGGAATGACCACACGTTTACATTGCTTGTAAAGCTAAAGGTATACAAAGAAAAAGGTATTAGGAGAAAAATATGAGTAAAGAACGGCCTAGAGAAATGACGGGAGCGGAGCTTCGGTCTATGCTCAAGAGCACTATAAATCTTAAAAGTCTTGGTGGGGTTAAGTGCGAGGAGCTGAATTTACAAGAAGAGGATTTGCAGTGGTGGCGCGATGCGAAGATAGGGATGTTTTTCCACTGGGGATTGTATTCCATCCTAGGAAAAGGCGAATGGGCATATTTTAACCAACAGGTGCCAAATGAAGAGTATAAAGAACTTGCTAATGAATTTGATCCTCAGGATTTTGATATGCATGAGTTGGTTGACTTAGCGAAAAATTTTGGGGCAAAATACATGGTAATGGTGTCAAAACATCATGATGGTTTTGCACTTTGGGACAGTCCAGGAAGCTTTGAAGGATTTACAAGCTATAACACAGCATCAAAGCGTGATTTTGTAAAAGAATATATGGATGCATGCCATGAGGAAGGTATGAAGGCGGGACTATATTATTCACCAATGGACTGGCGTTTCCCTGGATACTTTAAGCCGAAGGAATTGGTGGAGAGTGCTCAGCAGATGAAAAAACAGTGCTATGATCAAGTGGCAGAGCTTTGTGGCAACTATGGTAAGCTTGATATATTGTGGTACGATGGCGGCTGGCTCGCACACAAGGGAAGCGATACTACCAGTGCTTGGTTTTGGGAACCTGTAAAGCTTAACAAAATGGCAAGAAAATATAACCCAAAGCTTATTATAAATCCACGCTCGGGCTGGGAGGGCGATTTTTATTGTGATGAAGGCTCTCATGAAATATCAGGGCAGATACTCCCAGTGCCATGGGAAAAGAACATGTGTGTTTGTTCGGGAAGCTCTTGGGGATGGATGCCAAACGATCCTGTTATGGATTTTGATTGGCTCATAAAAATGATGATAAACGTTGTTACTCGCGACGGTAACTGGCTTTTAAATGTCGGACCAGACAGAAACGGAAAGCTGTCATCTGAAGTTTCCGGACGCATGAGAGAGATAGGCGCGTGGCTTAAAAAATATGGCGACAGCGTTTATGGAACTCGTGGTGGTCCAATTGAGCCTTTGGACAATGTTTATGGAACCACTTGTAAGAAAAATATTATTTACCTACATGTTTTGGATAAAAAAGAATTTGATAAAGTGTCACTGCCTGCTATAGAGCAGAATATAGTAACATGCACAACTTTTGACGGAGCAGTGTGTGGACATTCTCAGGATGAATCCGGAATTAAAATAGTTCTTCCACCAAGTGTGGCGGATGAACCGGATACTATAATAAAATTAACCCTAGATAGTGATGCGGTGATTAAAAAACAGCAAAAGATATATTTTACAGGCAAAGAATAAAGTGAAATGCGCCTTAAAAGAAATTTATAACTTGAAAATCAGAATTGATCTTAAGACAAAATCATTATTATTTTAAAGGCAAGGAGAATGATATGCAGTATGGAGTTTCATATTATCCAGAACACAAAACTGCACAAGAATACAGCCATGATATAACGATGATAATCGAATCAGGAATAAACACAGTTCGCATGGGAGAGTTTGCTTGGTGTAAGTTTGAGCAAGAAGAAGGAAAGTATGAATTTGATTGGCTGGATAAAGCGGTTAACGAGTTGGGTGAAGCAGGGATAAAGATAATAATCTGCACGCCGACTGCATGCCCTCCTGCTTGGATGATAGAAAAGCATCCTGATATTTTATACATGGATAATCGTCGTAAAAGAAGACCGTTCGGCGGACGAAGACACTATTGCTACAACAATGAAGAATACAGGCAGTATTGCGCAAAAATCGCTGAACAGATTGCGAAACATTATGGTAATAACCCTTATGTTTCGGGATTTCAGATAGACAATGAACTGGCACAGGAAGGAACGGGAAGATGCAGCTGTCCTGTATGCACGGCAAAGTTCCAAGATTGGCTTGAAAATAAATATGGTAGCATTGAAGCCTTTAACAAAAGGAGCGGAAGTATATTTTGGTCACAGGAATATACAAAGTTTTCTCAAATAAAACCCCCTGTGAATTCTATTGAAGTGGGAGCACAACAGCAGATAAATGCATTTTATGAGAACCCTACAATAAGGTTAGAATTTGAGAGGTTTTCAAGCGAAAGTCAGATTGAATATCAAAATATACAAACTAAAATATTAAAAGAGTATACACAATATCCTGTTACAACAAATGCTACAGGTCTTGCGACAAACAGCATAAATAATTATGAGAGTACAAAAGATTTGGACTGCTATGCATTTGATTATTATCCAGGGCTTCGCGATGCAAGGGTGGATTCTTTTCCCTATGCGTTTGCTAGGGGAGTAAAGAATGGAAATCCGTTCTGGGTACTTGAATTTATGTCCGGAGGAGGACACAAGCTGAGCGGTACGGGCAGGCTTCAGCCTAATCCGGGAGCACTAAAGCAGGCTGTTATACACTCATTTGCTCATGGGGCGGACATGATGTTGCATTTTCAGTATAGAAGCTTTCCGTTTGGAGCTGAGCAGTTAAACTATTCAATAGTTGATACTGATGGTGTGCCAAGAAGACGCTACTATGAAATGAAAGAAACAGCGCAAGAGCTTAAAAAGATAGAAGGGCTATCAGAGGCTGAGTTTAAAAATGAAGTTGCTATAATTTTCGACTATAACAGCCACTGGGCACTTAGAATAAAGCCAGTAAATGATCCTGCTTTTAATTATTTGGATTATAGTGGGATGATGTATAAGCAACTTACGGATATCGGGGTTAATACAGATGTAATAAGTCTCGATGAAGATTTTAAAAAATATAAAATGCTTGTGCTTCCTTCGGCTTTTATTTTAAGTGAAGAACATAGAAATAAACTTATTGAATACGTACGAGGCGGGGGCTGTTTGATTGCGACTTTCTTAACCAGTGTAAAGAACAAAGACAATGTCGGATATACGGATACGCTACCTGCTGGTATGACGGATTTATTCGGTGTGACTGTTGAGGAAGTGGAGCCTGTTTTTGAAGAGAATCGTTCAATGATTGAGATTGAACTCAATGGTGATAGAGCTATGTGTGAAGATTATATGTGGAGCGAACTGTTGTCTATTGACAAAGGTGCTCACGTTCTTGGAAAGTATGCAAATGAATATAAAGCTGGACAGGCTGTGATTACGGAAAACCATTTTGGAGAGGGATATGCATATTATTTAGGAACAGGATTAAGCGAAAAAGTGGTGGCCGATTTATTCTATGATATTTGTAAAAAAAGAGGGATTGCACAAAATGCAATTAAAGGTTCAAATGAGGTAGAAGTTATCTCGAGAAAGCTTAATGGAAAAAATATTTATTTCGTATTTAATTTCGCCAGTAAGGACATAAATATAAAACTTGATGGCAGCTTTAAAGATTATGTTAGCAATAATATATACAAAGAGAGTATAAACATTAAAAGAAACGGATATAAAATACTTTTTTAATTAAGTAAAGTTAGAAAATTAAATTTGATTAAGAAATAAAACGACAATAGATTTTGAGGTATCCAATGAAAAAACTGTGGTATAAATTTCCGGCAAAAGAATGGACTGAAGCACTTCCCTTAGGTAATGGACGGCTTGGCGCAATGGTATATGGTGGGGTGCATAACGAAACACTTGCGCTCAATGAAGACAGCATTTGGTCTGGAAGGCACAAAGATCGCCATAATCCTGAAGCGTATGAAAATCTAGCGGATCTTCGTAGGCTTATAAACGAATCAAAGTATGATGAAGCCAATAAATTGTCAGCTTTAGCTATGGTGTCAGTGCCTGAAAGCCAAAGTCATTATGAGCCTCTTGGTGATATGTTTTTAACCTTTAGTTACCCTGATTCAGAAGGTAAAATTGACGTTGGAAAATGGGCAAATAATTCTGTAATGCGCGCAAAAAGCGATTACCCATTAAAAACATTTGAAAATTATACACGCACTTTGGATTTGGAGACAGCATCAGCTATTATTTCTTATCAGGTAAATGGAATAAATTATACAAGAACATCATTTATATCTTATCCCGACAATGCACTTGTTGTGAATGTAAAGACAGATAAACCTGGTAGTATATATGTTTGGGCTGAGATAAGTCGTGAAGGGTCGCGTTTTATAGACTACACGGGAAAATATGACGACAGCACTCTGATGATGAATGGGGGATGCGGTGAAGGCGGAATAAAGTTTGCTTCTTTTATGAGAACATCTAATAAAGGTGGCAAAATGATAACACAGGGACAATATACCGTAGTTGAAGGTGCTGACGAGGTTACATTTAAGCTAGTTGCCGACACTACATTTAGAGTTGAAGAGCCGATTAAAAGCTGTGTATCTAGGCTTGACAATATTTCTATGATTGATTTTGAGCATTTATATGAAAATCATCTTTTAGATTATAGCGCCATGTTTAACCGTTCATCAATCGAAATAGATGACGAAAGCGGTAAATCGTCTTTGCCTACAGATGAAAGGCTGAAAAGTATAGAAAATGGGCAAAAGGATCCTAACTTAGTAGGGCTTTATTATGAATACGGAAAATACTTGACTCTCGCATCCAGCAGAGAGGGTAGCCTCTCGACCAATCTGCAAGGCATTTGGAATGACATGATTAAGCCACCATGGGACAGTAAGTATACAATAAATATAAATGCAGAAATGAATTACTGGCCCACTGATATTATGAATTTGGGCGAATGTGCATTGCCGTTTTTTGATTTGCTGGAAAGACTGCGCGTAAATGGAAGAGATACGGCCAAAAGAATGTATGGTTGTAGAGGATTCTGTGCACATCACAATACTGATATTTGGGGCGACACTGCGCCGCAGGATGCATGTCTTACTGCCTCTGTTTGGGTCTTAGGTGCGGCTTGGATGTCTACACATATATTTGAACACTATCTTTTTACAAAGAACAAAAAGTTTCTTGAAGAAAAGTTTGAAACAATGCTCGAAGCTTCTCTTTTCATTCTGGATTATATGACAGAAGATGAGCAGGGGATGATGGCAGTAAATCCATCCATGTCTCCTGAAAACAGTTTTATAGCAGATGATGGGCAGGAGAGCGCACTTTGCAAGTCAACATCTTCAGATTTCCAAATTATTAGCATGTTGTTTAGGCAGACCATTGAAGCTTCTGAAATTTTGGGAAAACAAGATAATGAAGTTGTAAAGGACATAAAAAATACTTTGCCTAAAATACCAGAGATAAAAATTGGAGCTGACGGAAGAATACTGGAGTGGGAAAAAGAGTATGAAGAAAAAGAAAAAGGACATAGGCATATGTCGCATTTGTTTGCACTTCATCCTGATTACTCCATATCACATAAAACACCTAAGTTATTTAGGGCGGCAAAAGCTTCTTTAGAATATAGGCTTAAAAATGGGGGATGCGCTTCAGGATGGAGTCGTGCTTGGGCTATAAACCTTTGGGCGAGGCTGTTAAATGGTGATAAAGTTGACGAAAATGTGCACGCTTTGTTTGCTGTTTCTAGCTATCCGAACTTATTTGATGCTCATCCGCCTTTCCAGATAGACGGAAATTTCGGTGGAGCGTCCGGAATTGCAGAGGCTATCCTTCAAAGCCACAGCGAAGAGATATACCTTATCCCAGCGCTTTCAAAATCATGGGGCAAAGGTAAGGCTTGTGGTCTTCGTGCTCGTGGTGGATATACAGTTGACATCGAATTTGATTCGGGAGAGCTTTTATATGCGTATATAACGGCAGATGAAGATTCATCGGCAATGGTTAGGGTAAAAGGAAATAAGGAGCTTAAAAGCCCGAATGGCAGCTTAGAGCATGTAGAGGGCGAGCTGTATAGAGTCAATCTTAAAGCAGGAGAGAAAACAAGAATATCATAACAACGGTAATGAGGCGGTTTATTGATATTTGTACAATAGAAAAAACATATCTTTATTATAATAAATAGTATTCACTTATATTGAGTGCATTGATTTTACTGTGACTATACATGTGGTAGCTGCTTAAAATATGAATACTAAGTAGCTTAATATACTTCTGCGATACTTTTTATATTATGAGGATATAATTTGAAATAAAAAGGCATAAAAAGCAATCAATATAGATTTGAAATTTGTTTTTTTGATTTTTCGAGCAAATAATTGTTTTTGATTATTTTGCTTATAGTTGAGGCCCTTTTGTAAAATCTGTAAGCAAGTGTCTTTTTGCCTATATATTTATAAGAATCGCCAATAATAATTAGTGTCGCCGGAACTTCGGATAACAAACGCTTATCTTCTTGATAGTTTAAAAGCCTAATTGCTAAGCTATTCATCATTTTATAGTTTTTATTAAGCGAGTAGCACTTTAACAAGCCATGCGTTATGTCAATATAAACATTATAATATCTTGCGATGTCTGCTTTTTCCTGAATTGAGGCGTAAAGCGATTTTAAATGGTTAAAAGCATCTTGAATTTTTTTCTCCTTGATCAAAACAAGGCAATATAGGTGAAGTGCCCTTAAGCTAATAAGTGGAAGGAATGAGAAATTTGCTTCATTTAACAGCGGACGAACAATTTCTTTAAACTGTTCTATCGTATCTTCACAGCATATAAAGTAGTCTTCATCGCAAAAAAGGTATAGCGTAATTTTTTGGAGGACTATTTCAATATCCATTGGGTAGCTTTTTACCCATTCTTCATCAGGCAAATCCTTAAGCAATGAAGAAAGTCCTTTATAATCGTAGTTTTTTGAAAGATTATCGAACTTATCCATAAGTTCTTTAGCATCAACTGGCGAAGGATTTTCCGCAAAGTCAACATAATCGCGCCAATCGAAGTTAAGCTTAGCTGATAAGCTGTCTATCATTTTAACTGACGGGATTCTTTGCTCGTGCTCAATTAAATAGACATAGTGTTTTGAACATATATCTTTTGCAAGTTCGGCCATGCTGATATTGGACTTTACTCTGAAATGATTTAATATAATACCAAATTTTTTCAATTGTTACATCCTGTTGTCTAAATGTGCGTAGCCATATACAATTAAACGACAAATGAAATATAAAGGGTGGATATACCCATTCCATAAATAGATTGTTTGATAATTACATAGGTTAGTGCATCATTGCTTTTTTCTAATTATAAACAATTATACTATAAATTAAACGGTTTGATATAGATATTTATTAATCATTTATATAAATGTAAAATTTTAATGACATTAAAAGAGCCGCAGGCATTATGCCTGCGGCTCTTATTTCTATTGTTTTTCAATTATTTTAAGTATGTCTTTCCAACCTTTTATAAAAGCATTTCTAAAAAGAACAACAGGTCCGTATGATTCAAACTTGCTTTGTGGAAGTGCATCCGGTTCATATGCAAGAATATAATCTGGAAGGGAATCTTTTAAAATTTTCACATATTCCTCGTTTATCGGTGTGTTTAGCTTGTCTTCTATTGGAAGATTGAGCTCTAATAGCTCTTCGGAGGTGCTTTTCCAATTGATGGTGATGTCTGCATTGCCTCCGACAAGACCAGTGAAGTGTTTAATCTCTCTGGCTCCGCCACCGAGTATTATGCCGCTATATCCACGCTCCGCCATAAGACGATATTGTTTTCTTGCGACCATAAGCCCTGCTTCTGACATTACTTCATCAGGTATTGTAACGCCAAGCTCTATTGCTTTGGATTGAAGATATTCGTCAAAAATTCCTGTGATATGAGTTACATACAGAGGAGGAACATCGGTCAAAGACTTTGTTGCGCTCTTATGCGCTTCGCACACGCTCACAACCTGAGATAAGCTCATTATCTCGGTTGCAATAATTGGAATGCCTTTTTTTGCAAGGTATTTAATAGCGATAATACCTGCGCTGGTTGTTGGTATTTTCGCAATAACGTTTTTGCCTAGCTTGATATCTTCCAGAGCTTCTTTTATTATCATATCAGCATCATCTTCCGCCAAAGGATCGCCTTGAATGGATACGAAGCCTTGCTTACCGCCAGATGATTTATAAATAGGCATAAATTTTTCGAGCAGTGGGATTATTGTCTTGCGCTGTAGTATTCTCGCCACTTCATTGATATCGGAAGATTCACTCATGGCTTCTTTAAGTAGATGAAATGTTCTTTTTCCGTCAGTATCGGATTTTATCATTTTGGCTGCGTAGGTCGGGTTGGTGGTACAGCCTATGCTGCCTGCTTTAATCGCGAGGTCGGCTTGGTTTAGTGTTGGATTGTTAATCCAATATCCGTTATTATATTTTTCGTTTACCTTTTGAAAATAAGTTTTGCTAATCATTATATTCAGTCCTAATTATTATTTTTACTTTTTAGTATTGCTATTCCGTAGGGTTTCAGATTTATTTCACCTTGTGGTGCTTCATCTGTTATAAGCTCTTTATAAACCTTCGAATCTAGTTTAATAGTTCTTTGCTCTTTTGAATGATTTATAATAAATATAAACTCACCATTATCATTTACTCTTCTTGTGACCTCCACTTCGCTGGGAGCATCAATAGGCGCGTTTATCTTGCGGTCTTCACAGATGTTCATTGCTAACTGCTTGAGCATTTCATCATCGGGGGAAGTAGCAACATAGTATGCTTTTCCGCTGCCGAATTCATTCAATGTTAGGCAAGGATACACTGCATAAAAATCTTCCCCATAAACGGCAAGTGCCTTTGCTTCATTAAGATGCAGCAGGTCGCATAAGAAAGAACAATCATATTCACCAATAAGATGACCTTGTTGTTCGAGCATAATCATTTTGTTTTTGTCGTCAGGGCGCAATGCGTCTGTTTCTTCCACCCAAATGCCCATTACATCCCTAAGAGGTCCGGGATATCCGCCAAGATGAGTTCGGTCATTGCTGTCAACTATTCCGCTAAAGGCTGAAACAAGGAGCGTGCCTCCGTCTTGAACAAATTTAGTCAGCCTTTGTGCTAAATCGTCTTCTAGCATATATAGAAATGGAGCTACAATGACTTTATAATCGCTTAAGTCAGATTCAATCGAAAGTATATCAATTGGGATGTTTTGGCTGTAGAAAGCATTGTAATATTTTCTTACTTGTTCCAAGTAATCCATGTCACGGTTTGGACCGCTTGACATTTCAAGTGCCCACCAATTGTCCCAGTTAAATAATATTCCAACTTCAGCTTCACATCTTGCTCCTACAAATTCATTGCCTATGTTTTCGAGTTCGTGGCCAATTTGTGCGCATTCTCTAAACACTCTGGTGCTTTCATTTCCTGTGTGTGAAATTAGAGCACCATGGAATTTCTCGACTCCCGCAATAGATTGCCTCATCTGAAAGTATAAAATGGTATCAGCTCCGTGTGCCAGAGCCTGGTAGCTTAATAAACGTACTTCGCCCGGTCTTTTTAGCACATTATATGGCTGCCAGTTCTGCTGGTTTGGTGATTGCTCTGCAAGCATAAAAGATTGTCCACCGCGCAGACCGCGCATGATATCATGCTTTAGCGCGACAAGAGACCTGTCAGCGCCAGGCGCTGGATAGTTGTCCCATCCTACGATATCAAGGTGTTTAGTGAACTTGAATTGATCAAGATTTTTTATAAAACCTGACATATTTGTGCTTATTGGCACATCGGGAGTAGCCTTTGCGAGAATGTTTTTCTCGTTAAGGTAACAGTCAATAGTCGTATCTGTTATAAACCTAGTGTAGTCAAGCATTTTGGGTTGATACCATTTGTTGTCATCATTAAGTTCTGAAGGAACTACGACATCTTCCCAGTCATAAACAGTGTGCCCCCAAAAATTCAGATTCCATCTAGCATTTAGTTCTTCAATTGTCTTATATCTTTTTTTAAGCCATTCGCGAAAAGCTGCTTCACACTGCTCACAATAGCAATATGTGCCATATTCGTTAGCCACATGCCACATTGCAAGACCCGGGTGATTCTTATATCTTTCAGCCATCCTTTGCGCAATGTTTGCTGCGAATTTTCTGAATGTCGGGCTTGTGGGACAGATATTTACCCTTTTGCCATGTGTTCTTTTTCTCCCATGCATATCAACGGGCATTATGTCAGGATATTTTCTGGACATCCATGCTGGCTGCGCCGCAGTCGGAGTTGCAAGACTGAAAGAAATTCCGTTTTCGTGAAGAAGGTCGAGTATCCTGTCAAGCCATTCAAAATTATATTCATTTTCCGATGGCTGGATAAGAGCCCACGAAAAAACAGGAAGCACGACAAGATTCACTCCTGCAAGTTTAAACAGCCTTATATCTTCCTGCCAAACACTTTCATTCCATTGGTCGGGATTATAATCGCCGCCGTAATATATTTTTGGAAACTTTAAATTTGCCACATTTTCCTCCTGAAACAATCAATAATAAATTAATCTATTTAATTTTAGTAAAATAAAAAAGCCCTTTCAATGTAAACAAACAATATTATTATGTACATTATATAGGGCAATGATAGATGATGATTCAGAGTATGTAAAAAAACTGTTTATTTATATATGGGGACTTCTACAGGTTCTCCGTCATTCATGGCAGATTTATGAGCGCAGATTCCCGCAGCTGTTATGTTTCCTGCGATTTTTTCATTTATAACAGATGGCCTGTCTTCTGCTATTGCACATAAGAACTCATGCACCAGATGGGGGTGTGAACCGCCGTGGCCGCCTCCTTCGTCAAATGTAAGTTGAGGATTGCGTTCATCATACATTTTGTTTTTCACTGTAAATTTTTTGATTTCATCGGGCAACAAATCTTTTCTGTCTTCTGGGTTAATGTGCTTGGTTTCAATTTGCTTTCCGCGCCATTCCCATTCTTTTTCTGCGAACTCATATATTATAGGCTCTTCCCACTCCAGCTGCTGCCACTCAAATGATGACTTGCTGCCGTAAATACTGAAAGCTTCAGTATATTCATGGCATGTCTCAAAAAGAGTGCGGGTGACTTCGGCTTTTAGACCATTTTTAAAGCCGAAAATTGCAGTCTCAACGGGAAATGGATTTCCATAGTTTTTATGAAGCTCTTCACGCATGGTTCCTGAGCCGAAGCATACAACTTTTTCGATTTTACTTCCTGCAGATGCGACTAGCGGCGATATAGCGTGTGTACCATAATACATTGGAGGAAGTCCCATCCAGTAATCAGGCCATTTTTCCATGTCCTGATAGTGTGCACCACGCATAAACTGAATGTTGCCTATTTTTCCTGAGTCCAACATTTCTTTTGCATAGAGATAGTTTCTTGTATAAAGTGATGTTTCCATCATCATATATTTTTTGTCGTTTTTCTTCACTGCTTCTATTATTTTCTCTATGCCTTCAAGCGTTATTGCCATAGGAACTGTGCATGCACAGTGTTTGCCTGAGTTTAGAATCTTTAATGTTTGTTCCTCGTGAAGTGGTATGGGCGTAATAAGATGTACGGCGTCTATTTCATTGTCTGCTAATATTTCATCAAGAGACTCACAAGTTTTTTCTATGCCATATCTATCTGCTAACGTTTTTAAAGTATCAGGATTTGTGTCACATAAAGTGAGCTCATTTATATATGGATGATTTTTGTATATTGGTACGAATGCGCCTCCAAAACTTAATCCCACAAGAGCAACGTTTAAATTCTTTTTCATAATATACCTTTCACCTGTCACATTTTATCTGTCTATTTTATACTTAATTCAATTTGAACGCAACTTAAGCCTTCGCATTCAGCCGTTACAACTATAGTTCCTTTATTACCGTTTGACTTAACGACGCCCATAAGCCTTCCTTCGTATGGTTTGTGTGTACAGCCAGTGTAGATTAGTTCAGACATGGGATTGCCACTGCCCAAGGCTATCACGCGGCCTGCACCATTGGCTGATAGGCTTACGTCTTTATCAAAGCCTGCAACAACAGTACCGCTGTCATCCACTGCTTCTATAGTAATATATGATAAATCAACTGAGCCTTGGTTTAATACGCTACGGTCAGGGGTGAGCCGTAGACGCGAAACTTTTTGTGGTGTTTTAATTTCATATACAGAAGTTTTTACTCCCGCTTTATAGCCTACTGCGGTAAGTGTTCCCGGGGTGTATGGGATTTCGAATACGGCTTTATATTCATTTTTTTCTCCACACTTTTTTTTCTCCACTACTTTGTCGTTTAAAAGGAGCTCCACCTCATCTAAGCTGCAGTATACTTCCACATGTGTCTTTTCTCCTTCGAAGCCTTCAAAGTCCCAGCGCGAGGATACTTCTTCCCAGCCCCAAGCAGAGATTTCTTTTGATTTCCCAAAAAACTTTGGATGCTCAACTGCAATATAAGGTTTATCTGAGTTTCGCCATAGGGCATCTCTAAAGTAGGATTGCGGTCTTTTAAATCCGCAGATATCCATATCTCCGCAATTGGCGTGATGCCATGGATAGTTGCCTAAAAAGCTTGTTTCATTGTTGCGCCAGACATGTCCCAAGCCTGCCTCGCCAAGATAATCAATCGCAGTCCACACAAAGTCACCAATTACATTTTTATTATCTACAACCGCTTTCCAATATTCGTATGCCTTTATTGGAAAGGATTCGAGCCCGCAAATAATTCGTTCGGGAAACTTTTCTTTATCTTTTGAGCATCTATAACCTAAATAGTTATAGCCAACTACATCAAGGGGCGCAGCATATTCAGCGGTGTATTCGGCAAAGACATCAAAATCGGAATCTTCTTTAAGTAAGTTTGTTTCTAAGTGATTGAGGGTGATATCAAGGCTTATATTGTTTAGGGCGTTGGTTATAAGCCTTGTGTCATCTAGGGATTTTATATAATTAGCTAGTTTTTTTGACCATTCATAGCCTTCAGACATTCCTCCGCGTTCAGGTATTTCATTGCCTGATGACCACATAATTATACTGGGATGGTTTCTGTCTCGAAGAACCATCGCATCAATATCCTTTTGCCAATCAGATTCAAAATACACATGGTAATCATTTGGATTTTTGCCCTCTTGCCAGCAATCGAATGCTTCATCAATGACATATAATCCTATGCGGTCACATGCATCTAGAAACGCAGGTGAAGGTGGATTGTGAGCACAGCGAACGGCGTTAAACCCTGAGGATTTTAAAAGCTCGACTTTTCGCTCTTCTGCTCGATCAAAGCTTGCTGCACCCAGAATACCATTATCGTGGTGTATGCAGCCGCCTTTAAGCTTTATTTGATTGCCATTTACACGCAGACCGCTAGAGGATGATGCGGAAATACTTCTTATCCCAAAGGTTGTCATGTTTTCATCTAATAGTTTGCTTTTGGAGAAAAGTTCGCTTTTAAGCACGTATAAATTAGGCGACTCTGCCGACCATAGGTTACAGTTTGAAACAGATAGTATTTGTTGGCAAATGTTTGGAGCGTTTTTGCCTATAGCGATATTGCTTTCAACGGATTTTATTACTTTGTTCTTATCGTCTATAATGCTTGTGTGCAAAATACAGTCCTTATATTCTTCCTCTGCGTAAGAAAATTGTGTTTCCACTTTCACTATAGATTCTTTTTCATCAGCCTGAGGTGTTGTGATGTAGACACCCCATGGCTTAATTGAGCATTTTTCGCTGGTTAAAAGCCATACATTGCGATAAATACCTGTCCCTGAATACCATCTGGAATTTGGTTGGGCTGAATTATTTACAATAACTTTCAATTTGTTTTCACCACCATAGTTAACATAAGGAGTGATGTCTGCATAAAACGAAGAATAGCCGTAATTGTTTTTTGCAACTAGTTGATTATTTATCTTAACAAGCGCATTCATATATGCACCTTCAAATTCAATGATTACTTTTTGACCTACAAGGTTTTCGGGGATATCAAGCGATTTTGTATAAATAAGAGTAGCTCCCGGATAAAAAGCACCATCTGCTTTTGCAGGGTTTTCAGGATGCCTTTTTTGGCTAATGCTCCAATCATGCGGGAGATCTATGGTTTGTGGTGTTTGCTTGTCCCACCAATTACGCCATAAAGTATATTGCCAGTTGTTATTTATAAGAGTTTTTTTCATGTGAGGTCTCCTTTTGGATAGGCTAAGCTATAAATGAAATCTGCTTTATAGATTAGTATAACATTCAGATAACATATTAGATATGGAACTATTTAAGCTATTTTGATTCATTAGCTGAAATATATAAAAATATTGCATAGTAGTCCAATAAAAAATAATTCAATTGTTGTAGTGATTTTGGTATCATTATAGCGGTCAGAGGATCAAATGCTCCGTTGCTTGCGAAAAAAGAGGCGGATCATCCACTTAACTAGTAGGAGATGGAAATGAAAAAAACGATTTTTGGCAAGCTTGACAAGATAGAAAAAAAGTATAGACCAATCCCTTTTTGGTCTTGGAATGATAAATTAGATCCTGAGCTTTTGCGTTGGCAGGTGCGCGAAATGGAAAAATCGGGACATGGTGGATATTTTATGCATGCAAGAGGAGGTCTTCAGACCGAATATTTGGGCGAAGAATGGATGGAGTGCGTGGAGGCCTGCCTTGATGAAGCTCATAAGACAGATATGGAGCCATGGCTATATGACGAGGATGGATGGCCCAGCGGATTCGGCGGTGGAAAGGTTACAGAACTTGGTGATAAATATCACGGCAGATGGCTTGTTATAGAGAAGTTTGCAACTAAAGAAGAAGCTGAAAATGCTGATATAGCGAATTTACTAAATATTTTTGAAATAGAAGGCAAGGTTTATGTTGTATCACACAAATCAAATCCATATTATATTGATGTCATGAGCCATGATGCAGTGGCTGAATTTATTAAATCGACTCATCAAGCCTATTATGAGAGATTCAAAGAAAGCTTCAATGGGCACATGAAAGGTTTTTTCACGGATGAACCAAGGCTTTCAGGTGACTTTGAGGGGGATGTACCTTGGTCATATGATATTCCAGAAGAATTTTTAAACACACATGGATATGATATATTGGACAATCTTTATGCTCTTTTTATGAAAAGCGAAGGTTATGAAAAAATCCGTTATGATTTTTATCAGACTGTAAACGATATGTTTGTAAAGCACTATATGAAGCAAATACAGGATTGGTGCAATGAGCATAACTGTAAGCTTACAGGTCATGTAATGATGGAAGAGAGTATATTTACTCAAATGACGGGAACAGCGGGAGTGATGCCTTTTTATGAATATATGGATGTTCCCGGAATTGATTCATTGAGAAGGGCGATTAGTTCTCCTATTATGCCGCGTCAGCTAAGTTCTGCGGCGCATCAGACAGGCAAAAAACAGACACTAACCGAGTCATTTGCATTGACTGGCTGGAATGTACGAATGGAGGAGCTAAAGTGGATTATTGACTGGCAGCTTGTAAACGGAGTGAATCTTTTATGTCAGCATCTAGAAGGGTACACTTTGCGTGGATTGAGAAAAAGGGACTATCCACCCTCACTTTTTTACCAGATTCCATGGTGGGAGAAATATAAGATATTAAATGACTATGTTTCGCGCATTGGAAAAATGCTTGCAGAAGGTGAATATAGTGCCGATGTTCTTCTTTTGCATCCAATGAGAAGCGGATGGATAGTCTATGAAGGTAATCAAAATGATGAAATAATCAAAATTGACGATGATTTTACATATGCAACAGAGTTTTTAAGCGGACTTCAGGTGGAATACGACTTGGGCGACGAGGGTATGCTTAAACGGCTTGGCGGTGTAGACGGAGACAAAATCAGATTGGGGCAGGCTGAATATAGAGCTGTTGTGTTACCTTCGATGGTAGCCATCGATGAAAACACTGCTAAAATGCTTATAGAATTTGCAGCTAATGGTGGAAAAGTTATTTCCATGGGAGATTTCCCGCAGCTTGTAAGTGGTAAAAAAGAAAATGAAATCTTGACAAAGCTTAAAAAATGTACTGTTTGTATCGATGGATATTCACAAAAAGAGAAGCTTGAAGAAGAGTTGCGCAAAGCGCAGCTGATTTCCTGTGAGCTGGTGGACGCCAGCACTTCTTTTGCCATCTCGGAAATACACAGTAGGGGATTTGAATATGAAGGGGCAAACTGCAGATTGCTCGTAAACCACGACCAAGAGGAGACATACTCAGCCGTGGTTGCTATAAAAGGGGACGGAACTCTCTATGAAATGGATTTGCTTACTGCAGGGATTAAGCCTGTTGAAAAGCAAACAAAGGAAAATGGATTTGTAAAGGTAGAAACTGTGTTTGAGCCAATGCAGTCCAGAATGTTTGTAATGATAAAGGCAGCTGAAACTAAAACTTTTGACAGTTACTCAGACGAAGTAATTGAGGTGTCGCCTATAGGAGAATGGGACATTGAAGACATGTCTGAAAATGCAATGACGTTAGATGTTTGCAGTTATAGAATTGACGGAGGCAAGTGGCGGGAACCAAAAGCTGTGATACACATTTTTCAAGAACTATTGGAGTTAAAACGAGAGTGTGAAGTCTCGCTTAAATTTAATTTCAAAGCAGAGTGTGATAAGGATGTTTTAAGAGATTCATTTCTTGCAATAGAACGCGCAAATGAATTCGAAATTATGGTGAATGGTAATAGTTTTAAATATGAAGACAATGGATATTGGATGGACAGCTCATTCTTGAAAGCTGATATCGGAGAACTTCTTGTACAAGGAGATAATGAGATAGTCCTCACTCGTAATTTTTATCAAAGTGACAATGTATATCATGTATTGTTTGATGAAGATGTATATGAAACAGAGCTTAATAAATTGACATATGACGTGGAGCTTGAAAGCATATATCTTGTAGGTAGATTTGGAGTGAAAAGCTTATCGAAATATGATGATGGAGATCGCGAAGCGAATATAACTGACGGACCTTTTGTTTTATGTGAGCTTCAAACGAAAACGACAGGCAACATGACAAAAGAGACAATGCCGTTTTTTGCGGGCACAGTATCGCTTGGACAGGATTTCGAAATCGATGATGCTGAAGGTAAACGTGTAATGTTGAGCCTTAATAGGCCAGCTGCTGCAGTGAGCGAAGTGTGGATAAATGGAAAGCTTGCATCAGAATTGCCGTGGGCACCGTTTGATGTGGATATTACGAATTATGTGGTTAAAGGTATAAACCGATTGATGTTAAAGCTATACTCTGGAAACAGAAACTTGCTTGGCCCGCATCATCACGTAAAAGGAGAGGTTTATAATGTTGGGCCTGACAGCTTTACTGGAAGGTGGAGCTGGGTAGAAAAGGAATCCGAGGCAAAGCCTGCGACAAAACAAGAGCGAGAAATGAGCTATTGGAGCGACAGATATTGCTTTGTGTGTTTTGGATACACTGGGAAATAGAAAACTATCTTTAATAATAACTTAAAAGAGGTCACTATGCTCTATTCAAAAAACGAGAAGAAATTTGAAGAAGAACTGTTTAAGAGCCCCACATCAGAATATCGAGCTACTCCTTTTTGGGCATGGAATTGCAAGCTTGAAAAAGAACAGCTTCTTCGGCAAATAGAGCAGATGAAGTCAATGGGCATGGGAGGCTATCATATCCATGCGCGAAATGGACTTGCAACCAAATATATGGGCGAAGAGTTCATGGAGCTTGTGAGTGCCTGCAACGAAAAAGGCAAGCAAGAAGGAATGCTCACATGGCTTTATGATGAAGATAGATATCCTTCTGGAAGCGCTGGAGGGAGTGTCACAAAAAACAGAGAGTATTCTGCAAAATACATACTATTTACACCCTATGCATATGGTGAAGCACCTGAAGGTAAAGACTTATCTATAATGTGGAGTAATCCGCGGCAGGAAAACGGAACACATCTTGCAAGTTATAGCATCATGTTGGATGAAAACGGAATGCTTTCCTCATATATTAGAATTGAAGAAGGAGAAAAGCCGCAAGGACAAGTTTGGCACGCATATCTTGAGACAATGCAGGAGAGCCCATGGTATAACATGGAAACTTATCTTGACCTCATGAACCGACAAGGCGTTCAAAAGTTTATAGAAGCTACTCACGAGAAATATTACAATCATTTAGGACAGGATTTTGGGGAATCCATACCTGCAATTTTCACAGATGAACCACAGATGGTTGGAAGCGGTATGCTAGAGCTTTCAGAAGATTTGAAGGATGTAACGATACCGTGTACTGCAAATTTCGGAGAAACATTCATTAAAGAATATGCATATGACTATCTGGATAGACTGCCAGAGCTTTTTTGGGAAGATAAAGAT
This sequence comes from Christensenellaceae bacterium, assembly GCA_963676355.1. GTDB lineage: Bacteria > Bacillota > Clostridia > Christensenellales > UMGS416 > JAGLOK01. The sequence continues at coordinate 2,988,474 of OY781093.1, read as the reverse complement.
GGGAGCGCTTCTGAATTTAGATATCAATATCACTTGCATACAAGCGAAAGGTTTGACGACGCATTTTTCAAAGAAATAGGTGAATGGTGCAGAAACCATAATATTATGTTTACAGGTCATCTGATGTCTGAACAGTCACTTTTGGGACAATATCTAAGGCTGGGTGAAGCGATGCGACTATATAAACATTTTGATTTGCCGGGAATAGATATGCTTGCAGATGCTCATGAATTTACAACAGCAAAACAGGCTCAGTCTGTAGTGCATCAAGAAGGAAAGCCGGGAATGCTTTGCGAGCTTGATGGAGTTACTAACTGGGATTTTGATTTCAGAGGACACAAGCTGCACGGAGATTGGCAGGCTGCGCTAGGGGTGACTGTGCGTGTTCCGCACCTTACATGGGTTTCCATGGAAGGTGAAGCCAAAAGGGATTATCCCGCGTCAATAGGATATCAGTCGCCTTGGTATAAGGAATATAATCTGGTGGAGGATCATTTTGCACGGATTGCAACTGTTATGTCAAGAGGCACGCCTGATGTGAAAGTTGCTGTGATTCATCCAATTGAAAGCTATTGGTTGCTTGCAGGGCCGAGGGACAAGACAATGGATGCATGCAATGAGATGGATGACAATTTTCATAAACTGTGCGAATGGCTGATATCTTCACAGATTGATTTTGATTATATTTCAGAAAGCTTGCTACCTGATCAATGTGCAAATTCTGGAGCACCTCTTAAGGTAGGTGTGATGGAATATGATGCTGTAGTTGTGGCGGATTGCATTACTTTAAGGTCAACAACTTACGATGTTTTAGAAAAGTTTAAAAAAGCAGGCGGGACTCTCGTGTTTACAGGACAAAAACCTTATCTTGAAAATGCAAAGCCAACAAATAGGGGGGAAATACTTGTTGCAGAATCTAAAGATATTGTATTTTCAAAAACATCTGTTATAAAAGAACTTGATAAATTTCGTGATGTTGAGATAAGAAGCAGTAAAGGAAACATTGCGGATAATTTGATATATCAAATGCGTAGCGAGGAAAATTTTAAATGGCTATTTATAAGCCATTCTAAAAACCCGCAAAATCCAGACATTATTCCAAAAGAGGATATCTCTATATCAGTTAATGGCGAATGGTATCCCGAAATGTATAACACTGTGACAGGAGATATATTTAGCCTGGATTGTGAGCGTATATCGGGAAGAACTAAAATTAACCGTTCCATTTACGCACATGACAGTTTGTTAATTAAACTAAGCCCTCAAGAAAGCAATAGTAAGCCAGAAAAGGTGGAGAAAGGTATAGTAAATAAACTCATTTCATTACCTGACAGAGTGCCAATTAAGCTTTCTGAGCCGAATGTTTTAGTGCTGGATATGGCACTTTATTCGCTGGATGATGGAAAGATGCAGGAAAAAGAAGAGATTATAAGAATAGATAAAAAAATAAGGCATCAGCTTGACTATCCGCAGCGTGACGGTTTTTTGGTGCAGCCATATGTTTTGCCTGAAGACAATGATGACAAACACTATGTGAAGCTTTGCTTTAAGGTAGAGTCTGCGATAGAAGTTACGGGTGCAAAGCTTGCAGTCGAACACCCTGAGCTTGCACAGATTGTGTTTAACGGACAGGAAATAAATAATAAGCCTGAAGGCTATTTTGTTGATGAAGCAATAAAAACCATTAAGCTTCCTAAGATATATAGGGGAGATAATATGTTGGAGATTAAGACTGAGATAACGCAGAGGATAGGTATTGAGTGGTGCTATATTTTAGGTGATTTCGGTGTGCAGGTTCAAGGCAAGTGTGCAAAAATCATACAGCCTGTAAAAGAATTGGCATTTGGTGACTGGAGCACTCAAGGTCTGCCTTTTTATGCAGGAAACGTCACATATCAGTTGGAAGTGGAGGCAGAGGATGCGATAGAAGTAAATGTCCCACACTTTAGAAATCCTGTGGTTAGAGTGGATATTGATGGCAAAAAGGAAGGACTTATAGCTTTTGCGCCATATAAAATCACAGTATCAGTAACTAACGGGAAACATACTGTGGAACTAATCGCATTTGGCAACAGGCACAACGCTTTTGGCGCAATACACAATGCTGATGAATGTGAGCCGTGGTTTGGCCCTAACGCTTGGCGAACAGAGGGCGATGCGTGGAGCTATGAATATAGACTTAAGCCAATTGGGATTTTGACATCTCCTAAAATCAAAGTTCAAAATAAATAAAAGTATTTAGTCTCCTTTGTATATGGAGATAAAGTTTGCTTTAATCTGCATAAGTGAGGATACAAATGGTATAATCCTTATACGGGAAAAAATAAATGGAGTGCACATAAATAGTGCTAAAAGCGCATTTAAGCACCAAGCTAAGGCGATGGGGTTCGCATATAGAGTGCATTAGATAAAGATTGCACGAGAGACAGGTACAGTTTTTTAAATTATAATATAGGAACATATCATCTGTAGGTATTAAAATGTTAAGAGGTTTTTTGAAAAGAAAATCAATAATCACTCAATGGGTTGTTTTTATCGGAATAATCATTGCGCTGATTATTGTGTTTAATTTGGTTTACTATAATGCAGTTTCATCGGTATTGGAAGAGGAGATTTATCGGAACGCAGATGCTTTAATTGAGCAGTTTGAGAAAAATATCACTTCAGAATATGAAAGTATTGCAAGAATTGCAGAACTTGTTGCATTTAATTCTGAAACGCAGTCATTTCTATTGGAACCAGAGGTTTCAAAACAATTTGAGCTTATTGGAGATTTGCACTTTTTTCTTCAAAGTATGCAAGGAATGCGAGATGATATAGAGAACATAATAATACTTGGAGAAAACGATAAAGTATTTAGTCTAGTCCGTGGTGAGACGATAGATTTAAGCCTATTGGACGAGGTTCCGGACAGGTCTGCACCCGTTTTTTCAGAAATAGTGAATGATGAAGAAAATTATAGTTATTTCTACGTGTTTTTACGAGTTTACTCAATAGACACTGTAAATAGAACGAATCAAGATATAGGAACTGTCGTTATTAAACTAAAGGCAGACGAGTTTTTAAACTTCAATCAAGATGAGATATTGCAGTCTGGTTGGACACTTTTTTTCCTAGATGAAAATAATTCTTTGATCCAAAATTCATCAGCAGTTTTTGACGAACAGAAAAAACGTGAACTGTTTGAAGCTTTTAATGATGATAATTATATTGAGAAAAATGAAAAAAATATTGAGCTTTCCGGAGAAAAATATTATATAAGAATATATCCAGCAGATATATTAAGCGGAAATATCATTAGTATAGTTCCAGTGAATCTTTTATCTCAAAAGATAAAAGCGGTGGAGCGTCGACAATACATAATAATGTTTTTGTCAGTCCTAGTTTTGTTTGTTCCATTTTTATTGATAATTCGAAATTTTCTAAAACCCATGAAAGAAATTGTATTTCTAATGGAAAGCATCGGTGGCGGAAACAGAAAGATGCTAAAACAGCGCATTCCAAGACGCGAAGGCAGTGTTGAAATAGACATTTTAACCGAATCTTTTAACAGCATGATGGATGAGATAAATGCGCTTACTGACAATCTGGCTAAAAGCTATTCCAGTTTATATGAAATGAAGCTGGAAACGAAAAAATCAGAGCTTGCACATTTAAGAAGTCAGATTAATCCTCATTTTTTATATAACACACTAGAGAGCATAAAAGGGATTGCTGCCGAAGAAAACGTGCCGAGAATTTCAACTATAACAACGGCCTTGGGCAATATGTTCAGATATAGCATTAAAGGCAGCGATATGGTTCCGTTAAAAGACGAAATTAGTATAATAGAATCATATGTTATGATACAAAAAGTCAGATTTGAAGATAGGTTTGATGTAACCTACGAGTTTGATAAACGTATAATCGATTGGCTTATTCCCAAGATGCTGTTACAGCCATTGGTTGAAAATGCCATATACCATGGGCTTGAGAAGATGACTTCGCCGGGACATCTTTATATCGGAGGGACTATATCTGATGAGGGTGATATGCTATTATGGGTAAAGGATGATGGATATGGAATAAGCCAAGATCGCCTTGAGAAAGTACAGAATGCTTTGAAATATTTAGACTCCGTAAATGAATTTAGCAGTGAATCAAATAAAGACAGCATTGGGCTTGAAAATGTAAACCAGCGCATAAGGCTAATGTTTGGAAGCGATTATGGTGTAACCATTGAAAGTGCTGAAAAAAAGGGGACCAGTGTGGAAATTCGAATTCCACAGGATAAAGGGAGAAACTGATGTACCGCATTATTATTGTTGATGATGAAAAGCTTGTAATTAAAAGCTTGATAGCCACAGTGGAATGGGAAAATTACGGTTTTGAAGTGATTGGCGAAGCCTACAATGGTTATGATGGCTTTGAGCTAATAAAACAAAAAAAGCCAGACCTTGTTTTTGTGGATATAAGAATGCCGGGAATGAGTGGACTTGAGCTTATCAGTGAATCAAACAGATTGGGACTTGGCACGCTTTTTGCTGTAGTCAGTGGTTATGCAGAATTTGCCTATGCACAAAAGGCCTTGAAAAATGATGCTATTAGCTATTGCTTAAAGCCGTTTTCAGAAAGTGAGATAGTAGAAACGCTAAGAATCGCTTCGCAAAAGCTTGAAGCGAAAAAGTATATCTTGAAAATACAACTGCTAATGCTTCTTGAAGAATCATGGAAGGATGATGGCGAAAAACTTATTCAGTTGCTTGAAAAACTAGGGATTTGGGGAAGCCTTGAAAAAGGAATGAGCGTTGCGGTGGTAATCGAAAAGGACAATGTAAAGCCTGAGTATCCTGCTTGCTACACTTCTGTTAGATTAGGAAGAAACAGGATGGCATTGTTTTTGCCTAAGGCGGATATCGACAAGTTTTTTATGGAAGATATAAGACAACTATATGGAAACTATGTGAGTATAGGAATAAGTAGGGAGATATCAAGCACGAAGCTTGTAAAACATGCTATTGATGAGGCGAGTGGCGCAGCGTGGAGCTATTTTATTACGGGCAAGACAGGTGTTGTGTTTCGAGCTGGTGATGTTTCTGGAGAAAAGGCTGAAGAAATTATCAAGAAAATTGAGAAATATCAGATAAATCAAGATAGCATCAATCTAAAAGCTTCAATAGATGAGATTAGTGAGCTTATCGAAAGCGGTAAGATAACAACGAAGCAGGTCATAAAACTATATAATGACTTAAGGGATTATTTGCCTGCTGCTGAAATCGACGGCAAAGATGACGATGATATTATAAATATTGAGCAATTGTCTTATGTTTATTCAAATGCAAAAGAAATGATTTCTGTAATATGGGATGAAATGGACAAGGAACTAAACAAGACAAAAGTTAAGATTGACAAAATAAAAAATATTACGGCAAAACAGATATTGGAGTTTGTAAACAAAAACTTTTCAGATGATATAGCCATACGCCAGATATCTCAGAAATTCTTTATTAATCCTAGCTACTTAAGCCAGCTGTTTAAAAAGGAAGTGGGAGAAACATTTACAAAATATCTCATGAAGCTTAGAATACAGTATGCATGTGAGCTTTTAAAGGACACTTCATACAATATTTCTGAGATTGCTGAAAAGTCAGGATATGCGGATTATTTCTATTTTGCTAGAGTTTTTAAGAAGGTAACAGGGGACACACCCAGCCAGTATAGAAACAAATATATATGAGCAAGACGAGTTTTAAGGTTTAAGGATGAAGAATAATCTAAGATCAATCGTATTATATTTAATTGTATCCGCAATTTTGTGTGCGTGTGCTGTTGCGCCTGAAAAGATAGACGGGGAAAAAGCTAATCCTACGGCTGAAAACGATGCATATCCTATACATTATGATATAAGCATAGGATATTGGGACATTGAGCAGGCTGTTAACTCTCAGGATGCAATGGTTGATTCGATTGAGGATAAATTTAATATTACAATTTCTCCGGTAAACGTTGCATGGGGAGATGATTTGGAACGCTATCTTATTATGGCATCAACTGGAAAGCTCCCGAATGTTTTTAGTGCAAATGTTACAAGAAGCTCGACATATTGGGATTGGGCAAAGCAGGGGATTATAAGAGCATTGCCGAAAAACCTTTCATCTTATCCAAACTTGGATAGAGTTTTGAACTCAGATGAAGCTAATCTGCTTAAAATAGACAATCTTATTTATTGCATTCCTAGAACTGCATTTGCAGACAGAGACTTGTCATACAGTGATGTTGGTTTATTGGTAAGGCGTGATTGGATGGATAAGCTTGGAATCAAAAACCCTCAAAATTTTTCTGAGTTTTCTGAGATGCTTACAAGGTTTACTTTGGAAGATCCCGATGAAAATGGTATCAATGATACAGCGGGATTGAGTGTAAACAATAGATATGCGCTGGGTAAATGGATTATATTGACACTTAACGCAGATTGCAACACTTATTCATGGGTGAAGCGCGATGGTGAGTATGTACCCTCATTTGTTACAGAGGATTTCCTAGACATTGTGACTGCGTTGGACTATATGTACGAAACGCAGGCATTGGATAAGGACTTTGCTATACAAAGAGTGAATGAGGCGACGGATAAGTTTGCAAAAGGAAGTCTTGGAGCACTGGAATATAAAAGTGCACCTTCTGCCATTGCGACTATTGCAGAGTTGTGGGAGGAATATCAACCAGATAAAGATTTTTCTGAATGCGTGGATTTTCTTCCTGTATTTCCTTCGTTGGATGGAAATACATATAGAAATGTTAGCATAAGCTATTGGTCTGAGAGTCTCATATCCTCTTCTGTTGATGATGCGAAAATGGAGAGAATAGTCGCTTTATATGATTATTTGCTTTCTGAAGATGGAACAATGTTTTCAAAGTATGGCATTGAAGGAACTGATTTTATAAAGACAGATGAAGGTGTTGAGATTACAAGGAAGAAAAACGATTCTGAGAATGGCTACATGCCTTTGACAGAAATATATCCATCTGCTAGGTTTTTAAAAACGCTTGCAAGTTGGGGGCTAAGCGAAATGGATTTTCTTCCTAACCAGACGAACTATTTTGTTTACGGCAAAGGTATAGTGGACATGTGCTATAACTCTATGGAGTGGACATTTAAAAATACAATTGAAATGGACAGACCGGTTGAAGTTATGACGCTTGCCGCGATGGAGAATAATGAATTTACAACAGAAAGAGTTGTGGACGACTTAACAAGGGTTATTTTATCATCAGAGGATGCTGTTGAAGCTTGGAAAAAAGTTGTGGCAGAATATGAGGCAGAAGGAATAAACGAAATGATTGCTGGCATGAATGAGCTGGCTAATGAATACGGACTTAAATAGAACAAAAGCAATATTGATAAGGCAGGGTGAAAACAGTGAGCGCAAAGTCCCAAAAAAGAAAAGGGTATTTTTATCGAGTAAGCCAGCAGTTTGGAAGTAGGTTTTGGATAAACAACCCTAGTATAAGAGAAGTTAAGTTGTCTATAAAAGCAGGTGCGGTGGGCTGTACCACAAACCCAACTTATGCTATGAAACTTTTGGAAAACATGGATGAACGAGATATGGTTGCAAAGCTTATCAAAGACGCTGTAGGGATATATGCTGATGACAATGAAGCTGCACAGCATGTATATTATATGTTAGTTAAAAAAATTGTTCCGTATTTTAAAAATATTTATAGAAATTATGATGGCAGAGAAGGTTTTGTGACACTGCAGGGCAATCCATTGCTTGACCGTGATCCTGAGCAGATTATAAAAGAAGCGCTAAAAGGCAGGGAACTTGGACCGAATGTAATGTCAAAAATCCCTGTGACTCATGCTGGTCTTGAAGCTATAAAACATCTTGTTGCAGAAAACATGCCTATCATGGCGACGGAAGTTATGAGCACTTCCCAGGCAATTAAAGCCTGTGAGGTATATAAAGAAGCATCTGACTTATCCGGACGAAAACCGCCTTTCTTCTTAGCTCATATATCCGGTGCATTTGACGATTATATCTGGGCACGAGCAAAAGTGGAAAACATACATATTGAGCCACAAATATTAGAGCAGGCCGGGTGTATTATTGCAAGGCAACAGTTTAAGATAATACAGGAAAGAAACTATCCAATAACTTTTCTAGGCGGAGGAGCGAAGAAACTTTATCATTTCACGGAATTGGTAGGCGGTCCAATGCATCTTACGATAAATTGGAATGGAACTGCAAATACGCTTTTAACTAACGAGCCACCAGTTGTTGACAGACTACATGCTCAAGAAGCTCCTGAGGTTTTGGAAGAGCTTTTGGGAAAGGTTAAAGAGTTTAAAAGAGCATACGAGCCTGATGGGTTGGAGGAAGAAGAGTTTGCATCTTTTGGGCCTGTGGTGTTGTTTAGAAATTCCTTTGTGAATGGATGGGATTATCTTTTAAAAGAAATACGGGAGACAAGAAATAAATAAAAACTTAAAAGCAACCCTTTCGGGTTGCTTTTAAAATTAACTATAATCAGGCATATCATAATCTATTAGCGATTTTAAAATAATTTTCGCCATTAAGTGATGTCCGTCTTTTGCGGGATGGATTCCATCTCCGTAACTGTAGTTTTTATTTTCCAGTTTTTTATTTGCGATATATTCATTTAGAGGGTAATGGATGTCTGCGATATTATCAATAAGTTTGCCTTTTTGTGAAAGTAGCCAGTCTGCAAATTTATCCAAAACGTCATTATATTTAAGGTGTGGCTGAGGGTAAACGGGGGCATCGGGAGAAGGTTGAGGCTGCGAGTTGTTCCACTTAAAGTAGCTCTATGCGTCAAATGGCGGAGGAGTTACAGCGAGAATTGGTTTGCCAAATTCACCAAGGAGTCTAACCAACTTCTTCACACCATTTTTAAAAGCAAGCATATGGCTTTTGGAGAACGGTTCAAAGATGCCATCATTCATTCCATAACAGAAAATGAAAGCGTCTGCTCTAATTAAAGATTCGCTGATTTCATCAATTCTTTCAAAAAGACACCCTCTGGGAGTTGGGCGATTATTTTCGCACAGTCCTGAGAGAGTTTCTCCGCTTCTTCCAAGGTTTATGAAATTTATATCGTTGCCAGTGTATTTTCTGTCAAGATAATCTTTCATAAAGGTAATGTAATGTCCCATTGCAGTGATGCTATCGCCTATAACTGCGACATTATTTTTCTTGCTAATATCGATAAGTGCCATGCATTATCCTTTTATTTGCCCGTTATTTTTAGAACGCAGGCGTTGTTGCTTCCATCAGATGGTGCGTTGATTTTCAAGCTTTTGGCATCTCGACTCCAAGTAAGGTTGGACTTTCCGCCAATAAAATCTATTTTGTCTATTTCGTTGAATGGGATTTCTTTTCCTAAGGCAAGTTCTGTCAGATTTACTTCGCCTTCAGGCTGCGACATTATAATCGCATAAAGCGTATCACCTTTTGTTGTGTATCTAATATCGTTTGCTGTGAACTCCTGAATATCCATTTCGTTTAAATCGGGTTTTTCAAAGCGAGTCGGACCTTCTCCGGAAATTCTGAAAGCACGAGTGCCATAGATTGCCTCGCCGTTTACTTTAAGCCAATCGCCAACTTCAAACATAATTTTTGAAAGCTCCTCAGGGAATGTGCCATCAGTTTTTGGGCCTACATTTAAAATTAAGTTGCCGTTTTTTGAAACGACATCAGCAAGCTGTTGGATTATTCTTCTGGATGATTTATAGTTGGGTGTTTTTACATGACACCATGTTTTCCAGTCAGTCTTATCATCTGTCTGCCAATAATACGGAGGGATCTCGGCAAGTCGCGTGCACTCAATGTCATGAACTGCTGTACCTTCGGGATAATCTTCTTGCTTATATGTAAGCAGAACATCCTTTTTGTTTTTATCCGCATAATCATAAAAATGCTGGAGGAACTCACGTCTGTATTCCTCTTTTATTATATTTGTGCGGCTATCGAAATAAACCATGTCAGGCTCATATATATCAACCACCTCTTTGCATTTATCAAGCCAATTCTTACAAAACTTATTGTCGGGCATTGGATGCGGCAAATATTGTATCGCAGAATATGGAAGCATTGGCCCATAAAATTTTTCATTTGCGGGATTATAGACATCTGCTTCGGGATCGCTTGACATAAACCAACCCCACAACCAAGCATGATGTAGTGACGCTAGAACGGGGATGTTTCTTTTCTTGAGAGCAGAAGTAAGCTCTCCTACAATGTCGCGTTTTGGGCCGTAGTTTACTGCGTTTACGGGGTTTACTTTGCTGTTCCACATCGAAAAGCCATCGGCGTGCTCGGCGACAGGTCCTGCGTATTTTGCGCCACATCTTTCTATGAAATCTACCCAGACTTCTGCATCAAAGTTTTCTCCTTTGAAGTCATCGTAGAAATCTTTATAGCCGAATTCGCTTAAAGGACCATACGTTTCAACATGATGCTTATGTGCTGTGTGGCCTTTTGAATACATATTTCTTGAATACCATTCGTTTTCCCATTCCGGCACATTGTATGGACCCCAGTGAAAAAATAATCCAAACTTCGCATCCTTAAACCATTCTGGTGCGTCCCTATAGAGACCCTCCCAGCTGAGAGTTACCTCGTTTGTGCTTCTTAAACGCTCCATCATTATTTCCATAGTCATAATCAAATGCTCCATTCGTATATTTTATATTCTGTATATTGAATTATTAAAGATATTATATATGATTTTTGTGACAAATGTATTCACGCTTTTGTGTACTATATTGTTTTATTTTAGTGTTATTGGCTATATGCACAAAATCGTAAAAACTGTATCATTAACACAATTTTTAGCTATTTATTTTGTTCAATTCATTTTTTCATTTTCTATATGACATTATTTTAGCTATGTATGGACAAATTTTACTAAAACATACAACTGTATTGCCTATGGTATAAGTGCAAACTATAATGAATTTGCTTAAATAATACAAAAAACATGCATATTTATTGTAAGGTTTGTTGCATTGATTGAGTTTAAAAGTATAAAACATATAAAATTGAACTGAAATAAGATAAAAAAGATTAAATAATTAAGTAAAATTATAATTTAAAAACATTAAAAAAGAATGATTTTATTTAAAGATTTATCATGACTGAGTCATGGGAGACCATGTTTAGTAATAAAAAGAAGGAGTTATGAAATGACAAAAAAATTACTCATTTTACTGGTTGCTCTTCTGATGGTATCATCACTTGCTCTTGGTTGCACACCAAAAGCAGAAGAAGCAGAAGACCAACCTACAATGGAAAAAGAAACAGAAGCACCTGCTGAAGAAGAAACAGAAGCACCTGCTGAGGAAGAAGCAACTCCTGTAACACTTGAGATAGTGGCATCACAGCCAGAATATGCATCTCAAGAACAGGAAATCTGGAACATCTATCTCGAAGAGAATCCTCATGTGACAATTGATCTTATTTCAGTCAATGAAGACACAGCAGCAGCATATAACACCCGTGTTGCAAGCGGTGATGCACCTGACATTATTTTGAATGCAGGCGTTGTCAAAAATGATTATAATACATATCAGAACTTGGCGGATATCGGATATCCTTACTGGGATTTGATTACTTTTGACGCAGTCAACATTTTTTCTGTAGAAAATGGAACAGAAGAAGGCTATGTGCCTTGCCTTAATCCTTTCTCGGGAATAACATTTAGCTTCATTTTCCATGAAGACGAAATGACAAAGGCAGGCCTGGATCCGCGTGCTAACGTTCGCTCAATGGCTGACTTTGATGCATTCCTTGCAGAACTTAAACCTTATGTAGATTCATCTGACACACTCAAGTATACTCTTGATATGGGCTGGCACTCATGGTGCGTATTTAATCAGCAGATTGATGAACTTGCAGTTGCAATGGGATCTAATCAGACAGAGCTTACAGACCTTTGGCTCAACAGAACGATTGCTTGGAACGATGTAGAAAACAATCCATATGTACCTGCATTTGAGAAACTCAAAGAATGGTATGACATGGGATATCTTCCTGCAAGATGGTGGACACGCAACTGGGAATCAGACTTTGAAGCTGGTTTTACAGCAAAAAGCTCAATACTTGCTTTCCATGGCCCATGGCTTTGGACAAAAGTTGAAACTGCTGATCCAGAAGCGCAGCTTTCAGGCTTCCCTTATCCTCCAAACGAAGACGGAATCATACAGAACGGCCCAGTTAGCGGCGGACGCGGAGCAGCTCTTTATACTTCAAACATTGATGGCGAAAACCAAGAAGAAGCTGTAAAAGCATTTATATGGTGGAATAGCCCTGAGATAATCAAAATTCGCTCAGAAGCTTTCAGCACAGTGCCTCTTATGGATCTTTCAGAAGTTGGATTCCCTGAGCTTACTGGTTCACAGTATGTCAGCGTAATCAAACCTATCCAAGAAGGATTCTTTGGTGACAATGTATTATTTGACTCAGCACCTTGGGCAAAAGGCCTTGCGTATAAGTATATCGTTAAAGATGCAGCAAATGTACTTGCATCAGATGATATGGCTGGTACATACGGAGATTATTTTGAAGGAACAATAACAATTCAGGAATTGTGTGATATCCTTCAGCAACGTTACGACGTAGCGTACTCTTTTGAGTGATAATCAATTAGTTGACAAAATGGCGTAAAGCCGATAAGTGGCCGTCTGTCATTAGACGGACGGCCACTATTTAAAACAAGTTAATCAACATGCTTTAAATAGTGGCCGAAAACTTTAAATTATATTTTTTATTTGTCCGACATGGTGCGGACTTATTATGTGGAGGGACATGGATGAAAAAATCTAATAAAAATTATTCTGTACGAAAAAGGCGAGAAGCGCTACATGAAATTTTATTTGTATCGCCTCAGCTGTTGTTATATCTGACGTTTACAATATTGCCATTCTTCATTGCAATACCTATGGTTTTAACTGATAGAAAAACATTTCTTGATAATGAGGTTATGTATGTCGGATTAAAGAATTTTGTTACGATATTCAAGCAACCATTTGTTGCAGAGTTCTTTCCAGCTTTGGGCAGAACAATAAGGTTTACAGTTTTAAACTATGCAACGATTTACGTGTTTGGGTTAACCCTCGCGCTTTTAATGTATGAGTATAAATCAAAGCTAAAGAAATCCTTTTTTACGGTTATTTACATGCCATATATGATTTCAGGATTGGGAACTGGAATGTTACTAACTCTTTTGTTCTCAAAAGATACGGGGTCTTTAAATCTCTTGCTTCAAAAAATTGGAATGGTAACTGAACCTTTTGATATAAAAACGCAAGCAGCCGTTACATGGGTTCTTCCGCTTACAACTGGATGGCGATATGCAGGACTTAATATGGCGTTTTTTCTTGGTGGGCTTTTGGCTATACCTGCCGACAATATAGAGGCTGCTTTAGTTGACGGCGCCAATTATTGGCAAAAGCTATGGTATATATATATTCCTCAGATAGTACCTTCAATAGTAATGGCAACTGTAGTTTGCTTTATCGGGTCATTTAACTTGATAGATGAACTATTTGGATTGGGGGCGATGTACGGAAATGAAAGTGCGGTGTTCTTGTCGGTACTTGTATATAAAAAAGGATTCACAGGAGGTCTTTCACAATCTGTCGCAATGTCACTGACTGTATTTGTGCCTCTTATAATAGTTGCGTTCCTGCTAGTACGCTGGCAGAAGAAAAAGCAATACTAAAATAGATTAATGCGCAATAACGGAGGAAATAATGAGTGCTGATATAAGTAAAAATACAAATCAGGAGATTAATCCTGGAATAAAAAGAAGAAGGAATCAAAAGATATTTCGAGTGATTGTAACGACAATGTTGATTGTCTATACTATAGTTACAATTATACCTTTCTATTTCCTTTTTGTAAGATCTTTTGTTCCAACAAAAGACAGTACAGAACTGCATATGTGGATACCGCCTGCAGAAGAATTTAATATGAACTATAAGTTTGGAAACATGGCTACATATTACAATCTTGATATGGCAGAATTTAAAGAAATTATGGGCATTGAAGGCTATGTGAACCCTAACTTAACATTGAAGCAGATGGCAGAAAAATATGATGTGCCGGAAGGTAAGATAGAAGAATATTTAAAGCCTCTTGTTAGGTTCAACGGAATAATTACTATTTGGAATGAAGGCTTTTTACGGGCTGTATTAAACACTATGATTATAGTTGTGGGGACACTGTCATTTGGCGGAATGTTTACCATAATGACAAGTTCTGTTCTTGCTCGATTTAAAAAGAAGTGGCATCAGAATTTATATAATCTATATATTTTCTCAATGATTATACCTGGGGCTGTAACTATGCTTCCTTGTTATGTAATCATGACGAAATACCTTCATCTTTATAATAGTTATTGGGCACTTATATTGCTTGGCGCACAAGGCGGCGCTGTGCCGGTTATGCTTTTCACATCATATATATCAACTATACCGGAGGAGTTATGGGAATCTGTTGCTATAGATGGTGGTTCAAGGATAACTTATTTCTGGAGGATATTGCTTCCAAACATGAAAACTCCGTTTGCGGCTTATCTGGCAATCGTGTTACCAGGCGTTTGGAATAATATGCTTAATGGTTTGTTATATCTTAAGCCTGCAAAGCAGCCAATAACAGCCCTCATAAGTTCACTGAGTGGAACGTACACTACAAATTTTCAAGCGATGTACTCTGGATTGTTTCTATCGGTTATACCAATGCTGATTGTTTATCTGGCATTCCAGAATCTATTTGTTAAATCAAGCATGCTAGGAGCAGTTAAGGGATAATGCGATAAATTATAGACTGACTTTTCATAAAAAGATTTATGCAAATGAATAGTTAGATGCAAAATGAATTTATATAAGCCATATGATTTGATTAATTTCAGGCCATATGGCTATATTGCTTTATTATGCTTGATATAATAAAATAAGACAATAATTACTATATTAGATAAATAAACAAATATTTATAGGGGTTGAGATGAGAAACTCTGAGAAAAACCTAATTACGCTTTATGAACCGGCAAATGACTGGATGGAATCGTTTCTTATAGGAAATGGTATTATAGGCGGCGCGGTATATGGCGGTGCAAAAAAAGAATGCATTGATTTATCTGAAATTACCTTTTTTTCGGGTAACGAAAGCACCGAAGATAATCAGGAAGGTGCGAGCAAAGCGTTCTATGAAATGCGCGAACTGGCTTCAAGAGACGAGTATTCAAGAGCTGAAAAGGTGGCTCAAAAATTTATAGGCAATCGCAATAATTATGGAACAAATCTACCCGTGGGAAAACTATTTATTGAGTATAAGTATGATTTGTGCGATAAAAACTCTTATTACAGATGCCTTGATATAATTCAAGGAACAGTAAATGTTGAATGTGCTACTGATGAGTATAAAGTAAAAAGAGAAGCATTTGTCAGCCGAAAAGATAACAAAATATATTACAAAGTGGAAACAGACAGTGATAAAAAGATAAGCTTTGATATTTGTTTTGAAGGGCATGGCGAAAAATGGAATGTAGAGATTTCAGACGAAGCATATTTTTTTAACGCATCAGCCAGAGAAAAAGTGCATAGTGATGGTGAAACAGGAGTGAACCTAAAAGGTTGTGTGCTGATTGAAGAAACCGATGGTGCGGTAAATGTGAGCAAAGAAGGAATTCAAGTAATAAATGCTTCATGCACTGTGATATCAATTGGAATGTTAACTGATTATAAAAACGAGGATTTTAACGTTGACAAACATAGAGGAAAATCTGATTTCGAATATGAGAGGGTTAAAAATATTCATACAAAAGAAACCGAAAACTATATGTCTAGAGTGTCATTTTGTTTAAATGGCACGGATGACACTATAGAAAAGATGTTTCAGATGGGCAGATATCTGCTTTATTCAGGATCTTCAGAGAATGCTTTGTCACCTGCTCACTTGCAAGGGGTGTGGAACGACAATGTTGCTTGCCAAATAGGTTGGACATGTGACATGCATCTTGACATTAACACACAGATGAACTATTGGCTTTCTTTGGAAGGGAATTTGCTGGAGTGCAATGAGCCGTTGTTTAAATGGACTGAAGATGTTCTTATTCCATCAGGGAGGATAGCGGCAGAAAAAAGCTATGGTCTTCGAGGTTGGTCAGCGGATCTTGTTTCAAATATATGGGGATTTACTGCTCCATACTGGCACAGCAACATTTCGCCATGTCCCACTAGCGGGATTTGGATGATATCTCAATATTGGGAGTATTATCTTCATTCAAAGGATGAAAAATTTCTCAAAGAGAGGGCATATCGTGTGCTTAGGGAGGCAGCAGAATTTTTTGCTAGCTATGTATTTAAAGAAGGTGAGTATTATACTTCAGGACCTTCGATATCACCTGAGAACTCGTTTACAACAGATGACGGAACGCATTATTTTTCGAATGGTTCTACATATGAGATTTTAATGATAAGAGAGTTGTTTTCACAGTTTACACAAGCATCGAATATTTTAGGAATCAAAGATAGCTTGGTTGAAAAAGTTTTAAAAATTGTACCAGATCTTATACCATATAGGGTGCTTAAAGATGGAACGCTTGCAGAGTGGGGACATGATTTTCCTGCTGCTGACAAACAACATCGTCATACAAGCCATCTGCTTGGTCTTTACCCTTATTGCCAGATATCTCCCGACAAAACTCCAGAGCTTGCGCAAGCTGCGTATAAATCAATTAAGGAAAAGCTTGAACCATATGACAATTGGGAGGATACGGGATGGGCAAGATCTTTATTGGCGTTATATAGTGCTCGATTGCGCAAAGCAGAAGATGCATTATTTCATGTATGCGAAATGAAGAATGAACTCACCAGTCCTTCGCTTCTTGTGATGCATCCACCGACTCGTGGGGCATCGTCGTTTAAAGAAGTGTATGAGCTGGATGGAAACACAGGTTTTAGCATGAGTATTATTGAAATGCTTATGCAAAGCTATGATGGCATTATACGGATATTGCCGGCGCTGCCTGAAGCATGGCAGAACGGAAACATTGAAGGTTTGTTGGCGCGTGGGAATATAAAAGTTGATATCATGTGGGAAAAAGGCGAGCTTACAGAAGCAACGCTTATATCAAAAATTGATCAAAAAGTGATAGTTTCATATGAAAATAAGACAAAAGAAGTAAAAGTTCAAGCGGATAAGCCGCATTCTGTAACATTCTAGTGATATAAAGTTGCAGACTTAAAGTGTATGGAGAAAAGGAGTACAAATTGCCTATAAAAATAAAAGAAATAGCAAAGCTTGCAGATGTTTCTGTTGCGACGGTTTCGATGGTTTTAAACAAAAAAAGCGGAATCGGCAAACAAACACGTGAAAAAGTTTTGAAAATTGCGAAAGATAACGGATACGATTTCTCCAAGAAGAATAAAAAAAACAAAGGCAATTTACAGCTGACTATTTTCAGAAAGCATTCAGAGGTTGTAAATGATACTCCGTTTTTTAATGCACTAATTGAAGGTATCGAGTTGGAAGCTAGAAGAAACTCATATAAGCTCAATATTGCGTACATATCCAGCGCAACTAAAATAGATGATATAAAGGAAGATCTAGAAAAGCACTCGATTAACGGAATGCTTTTGATAGGCACTGAAATGGAAGAGGCGGATTTTAAACCATTTAACGAGATGGGCATACCTCTTGTTTTATTGGATAGCAATTTTATTTTAATAGACTCAAACTATACAGTTTTAGATAACCACATGGGTGTGTATAAAGCTGTGAAGCACTTGCTGGACAGGGGACACAGGGAGATAGGGTATCTAAAGAGTTCTGTATCAATAGTTAATTTTGAACAACGATATAACAGCTACAAGAAAACGCTGGAGGATAATGGCGAAAAATATAATCCAGAGTTTACAGTTTCGCTTACTCCTAATATGAATTCAGCATATGAAGACATGGCAGAGTATTTAAAAGGCGATAAAAATCTTCCGACTGCTTTTATGGCAGATAATGATTTAATTGCGATGGGAGCGGTTAAGGCATTAAAAGAGTATTCTGTGAAAATACCGGAGGATGTATCGATAGTAGGCTTTGACGATATGCCTTTTTGCAGCATGTCGGAGCCGCCGCTGACTACCATTAAAGTGAATAAAAGCGAGTTTGGAAGGCTGGGAGTGGACAAGTTGATTGATATTGTCGAAGATAATCATCATTGCAACTGCAAGATAGTTCTTGGCGTGGATCTTGTGGAGCGCGATAGTGTATACGATTTAAAGTAATTAATTTTCAATATTTATTGCAAAAGGCAGCCTAAGGCTGTCTTTTTTTATTGTGGGAGAATTTATTGTGTGAATATTCAATAGCCTGTATATGACTACTTGATTAACTATGAGTACATCTTTTTTTCTTTACTTAAAACTATCTCATATTTCTTCTGAGGAAAGTAAGTTTCAAAAAAATTATAAATATCTGCCGGTAACTCCATTTCAACATATTGTTTTTTTATATTCGAATAGAAATTTAGTATTATGCTTCTGTCATCTATTAATTGTGTATGAGAACTTATTGATATTTCAGTGTCAGGAGCGACATATTCAGCTGGCTGATAGGTATATGCCAATCCCATAGCAATTCCCATAACACCGAAAAGCCACCCTGCACTTGTAACTGCTTTTTTTGAAAATGAACCTCCGGTAAAGCTTCCGCCTACGCTTGAGTACTTTCCTTGTATTTTTTCCACATAATGCTTAGAACCTGCTTTATCATAATAATGAATTTTATCCAAGGGTATAGTTCCTATGTTCTCAACTTTGTTTCGGCCGTCGATATAGAGAAAATTTAATCCGTCATCCTCGTTAACATAGACTCCGGCAAAAATTAAATCTTCCTTATATACTGTAAATAGAGGTCTTTGCTTTTCTGTTATGTGAAAATCATAACATTCTCTATAAAATTTTTCACTTTCTTCATATTGTAATTTTTCTTTTTCATCCTTTTTAGCTTTTATTTCAGAATTTTTTCTAAGTAGTTCCTCGGTGGATTTTTTAATATCAAGAATTAAGTTCAATGCTGTATTTGAATTTTTAATTCCCGGCAACAGCAAAATTTTATCCTTATATTCAGTTGAAATCGAAAAAGTATCCTTGTACGTTATTTCAATACAATCAGTATTATTAAAAGATGTTAATTGTACTTTTTTTATTACTGAATAAATTATGCTAAAAAAAGAAACCTTTTTATCTATATAGTCTGCTACCTTGCACAAACCTTTTCCCTCAATATGATCATTGAGGCATATCAAATCAATTCTTTGGGATTTTGCGAAAGTGCTTGTTTTATATACGCCTTCAAATACTTTTATATTTTTTTCCACAATAGCCTCCGATTGGAGTTTTATATAGACAATAATAAATCAGTTGTTAAAAGATGTCAATTGCGATATGGCAAAGAATACATTAGTTTACTCAATATTTAAAATACGACCAATGTACAATAACGGGTACAACAAAGACCTGTACACTATGGCATAATTATTTTGTAACATAATAATTTTGCCTATTAGGGGGAATGGTAAGGTGCTTATGGATATAGAATATATAAAAAACCAACCTGTTAACATTTCGGATTTGATGGAGCTATACACCGATGCAGGCTGGTCAAACTACACAAAAGACCCCGATAAGCTCATGCGGGCATACGAAAATTCTGCATATACCGCATTTGCGTACGACGGAGCAAAGCTTGTCGGCGCGGTAAGAGCTGTAGGCGATGATGAGACAATCGTTTATATACAAGACGTTTTGGTTCACAGCGATTATAGGAGAAAGAAGATAGGCTCTAAGCTGATTGGATTGGTGATTGAAAGGTATCGACAAGTGCGCCAGATAGTATTGCTTACCGACGACACAGAGAAAACAGCAGATTTTTACGAGTCTGCGGGGCTTATAAGATGTACCCAACTAAATACCATATCGTACATAAAAATAAATTGAAACTATAAATTATCGCATAAAAAAGCAGGCACTGCCTGCTTTTTTATTGACTAACAAAACCACGCGATGTGCGGGTGGTATAAAAGAGATTGAATCGGTGAGCAGAATAAACAAAGAACTAAGCCCCATAGCTGCTTAAGCGGCTAAATAGGAATTAGAAGCGGTTGGCAAATCTTTCAACGTGTCTTGACCAGCCCTTATAGGGCTAGAGCAAGCCACCCGTTTGACGGCTAGTCATGATTGAGCATTGACACATGGTGTGACATATCGTAAAATGAATCATGACACAGGGTGTGACAGGAGATAAAATGGATAAAAAAACGGAAAAAAAGAAGCAGATCATTTTACAGGCTAAAGAGATTTTTATAGCTAAAGGCTTTTTTAATACTGTGATGGATGATATTGCAAAAAAAGTGGGCGTTGCAAGAAGAACAATGTACAGATATTTCGAATCAATTGAAGACTTGGCATATGAGGCAACAATATTGATGCTGAATGAATGGAATGATTTCCACAAGGAACTGGTGCCAAAGCTTGAAGGCAGTGGGCTTATTCGTCTTGAGAAGTTTTTAAATGAGTCTATAAAATATATGGAAGATAAAAAAAATGTGATGAAATATTTGGGGGAGTTTGACTTTTACTTTGCGCAAGACATGCATAAGGAGCCGTCAAATCAGAACGCGGCAAAGTTTAGAAACATCATTCTTAAACCTGATCAATTGATAAGCCGCCTCATACAAGAAGGTATAGATGATGGCTCAATTAAAAAGCAAGCGGATGTTAATATTGTTGTTGCAACAATATCCAATGTATTGTGGAGTTTTGGACAAAGAGTAGCCGCACGGGGTGAATTAATCAAAAGTGAGACGGGGATTGATGGCATAGATCTTATAAAATATCAGATAAAACTTTATATAGATGCGTTGAAGGAGAAATAAATGAAAGAACTTATAATACCAGAAAAGCTTAAGCTTGGAAGTGCAACGGCGGCAACGCAGATAGAAGGCGGAGACAAAAACTGCAACTGGTATCAGTGGTCGCTTCTTGGCAAGATTGCAGGAGGCGCAAGTTCACTAACGGCAACTGATCACTATAACAGAGTTGAAGAAGATGTTGAGCTGATGCGAAAAATGAATCAAGAAGTTTATAGGATGAGCATCGAATGGAGCAGATTTGAGCCTCACGAAGGAGAATGGTCGGATGAAGGAATAAACCATTATAAGAATGAAATAAAGTTGTTGATTGATGCGGGAATTAAGCCACTTGTAACTCTCCATCATTTCTCGCAACCTCAGTGGATTGATGACATAGGTGCTTGGACAAATCCTGAAACGATTGACTATTTTTTGAGATTTACAGAGAAAGTAATTGATGCAATTGGTGATGATGTGTGCGAATATTGCACCATAAATGAGCCTAATGTCTACGCCAATGACACATACATGGATGCAAAATATCCTTTGGGCAAGGAAGGAGACATGCGTTCCTACTTCAAAGTTGCACGCAACATGGCGATATCACACATCCGCGCGTATAAAAAAATCCATGAACTACGCAGCAAAATGGGATATTCGGATACTGTGGTGGGAATCGTTATGCACATTGCGCACTTCGTGCCAGCAGACAAGAGGGCGGTGAGCAAGCTAGGTAAAAAACTATTAGACTATTTGTTCCATAAGATGTTTTACAACGCTTATATAGATGGACATTTCACTTTTCCCCTTGGAGGAGGATATCCAGAAGGCAAGGGTATGTATAGTGATTTTATTGGCATTAACTATTATTCAAGGCATTTGATACACGGAACATATAATCCCGCAAAGCTTTTTGGTGAAGTCAAATTTGAAGAAAATTTGCCAGAAGAAAGGCTTAACGATTTAGGGTGGGAGATATATCCTGAGGGAATATACAAAGTTTGCAAGCAGGCCCATGATTTATATAAGCTTCCTATATATATAACTGAAAATGGCCTGCCGGATGAAAAAGACAACAAACGTGCGAAATTCATATATGACCATTTGGTTCAGATTGTAAAGCTTATAGACGACGGAGTGGATGTGCGTGGCTATTATCATTGGTCTTTGCTGGATAACCTTGAGTGGAATGATGGGTATGGACCCAGATTCGGATTAATCGAAGTAGACTATGATACGTTTGAAAGAAGGATAAGAAAAAGCGGTGAATTCTATTCAAAAGTGTGCAGTAAAAAGAAGGTCACCAAAGAAATGATAGAGGAATATATCACAGAATAAAGACATAATACGGAGGAAGAGCAGTTGGAAAAACTTAAACTTATCACTAAGCTGGGATATGGAATGGGCGACTTGGCAAGCAACCTTGTTTTTCAGATGACAGTTATATTTTTACTGATATTTTACACTGATGTTCTCGGAATATCTGCAGCTGCAGCGGGTGCAATATTTTTTGCTGCAAGAGTTTGGGATGCTGTAAATGATCCTATCATGGGAGTTTTGGTGGATAAAACAAAATCAAAACATGGAAAAGCTCGCGTATATTTATTGTATGGATCAATTCCATTGGCCATTGCCACAGTGGCAATGTTTTTTGCACCTAGTTTCACGGACGGAGGCAAAATTGCATATGCGGCAGTTACATATATTATCTGGGGAATGCTTTATACGATGGTGAACATTCCATATTCATCACTTACCGCATCTTTAACAGACTCGCCTCAAGAAAGAACATCACTTTCGTCTATCAGAATGATTTTTATGCTTATTGGAGTTATAACTATATCCGTGGCTGTTGAGCCGATAATTGCGGCATTCGGAAATCAAAAATCCGGATACTTGGGAGCGGCAGCACTGTTTGCCGCAGTATCTGTAGTTTTCTTTTTGCTGTGTTTTAAGCTGACCTCTGTTGCAAAAGGCAGCAAAAAAAAGAGCAAAGAATCATATAATTTAAAAGACGTTATTTCACTTCTTAGAAAGAATAAGCAGCTGCTTATCATAACTCTTGCATCTTTTGTGGGAAATGTATCTGTTTTTATTCGCGAGACATCTGCTGTATATTATGTAAAGTATAACATGGGTGACAGTGGATTCTTATCGATATTTTTGGGTGTTGTTGTAGTATCTATGCTGATATCAAATCTTTTAATTCCTTTTGCTACAAAAGTGTGGGATAAAAAAGGCACATATATTATTGGTTCTGTAATTGCTATTGTAGGCTCAGCCATATTCCATTTCATACCTTATGACAATGTTACTATGATACTAGTTTTTGGAGCGATTAGCAGCTTTGGTATAGCAGCAGTTTCAACTTTGGGTTGGGCTATGATAGCCGACACTATAGAATATGGAGAATGGAAGACTGGGACAAGGGCGGAAGGCATATCTTATGCAATATACAGCTTTAGTCAAAAGCTTGCAACGGCAGTTTCAGCAGGTATTGTGGCATTAGTTCTAAATATAACGGATTATATTCCAAATGTTGAGCAGACTGGGTTTACGCTCTCGGGCATTCTAAGTACATTAACAATAATTCCGATAGCTTTTATAGTGATTTCGGTCTTGGTTTTAATTCCATACAAAATAGACAAGAAATTATTTGAAAACATAATGGAAGAACTTAATAAGAAAAGAGATGTAGCTTGATTATCGGCTGAAAATATGACATAGCTATGATACAATAGATTAACAATGAAGCATGCTCAACATTGAGCGTGCTTTAATAAATCAAAGGATATTTTCGAATGAAAGTTGAAGCTATAAATCTTAGAAAAGATAATCCCAAAATTAAACTTACCGCATATCAATTGAGCCATAAGCTAGGGGATAGAAAGGACATTGTAAGACCGGCCGTTCTTATCTGCCCGGGAGGCGGATATACATTTTTATCTGATAGGGAAGCAGAGCCTATTGCGATGAAGTTTCTTTCAAAAGGGTACAATGCTTTTATTCTAGATTATTCAGTAAAAGGAGATGCCAAATATCCCAATCCGTTATATGACGCGGCAAATGCTATTTACACTATCCGCACTAATGCGGAAAAGTGGAATATTGACAAAGATAAAATATGTGTTTGTGGTTTTTCAGCAGGAGGACATGTAGCTGCTAGTTTGGGCGTTTATTGGAATCATGAATTTGTAAAAAAAGAGCTTGGCATTAAAGACTCGGAGATGATAAAACCAAATGGCATGATACTAGGATATCCATTGCTGGACATTGCGACATTTACCCCTGAGTATTTTTCGGATAAGCCGGATTTGATAGAGCATGGGGAGAGGTGTCTTGATGCTCTGTTTGGAACAAATGAGCCTGACCCCAAGCAAATGGACTCAGTGAGCCTATATAAACATGTGTCTTCAGATACACCAAAGACATTCATGTGGCACACTTATGAAGATGGCTTGGTTGCTGTTGACAATGTTTTAGATTTTTCTAAAGCGTTGGCTCAAAATGATGTTGCCTTTGAGATGCATATTTTTCAAAACGGAGGGCATGGGCTTGCCTGTGTGGATAAAACAACTAACATGGGGATTGATATGGGTACGGCTGCAAGATATAGCATCTGGTTTGACTTGGCGCTTGCGTGGATGGATGACAATTTGCCGTTTGAAATATAGACAGCAATGCTTATTTTAAAAGCAATACTCGTGATTGAAAATATCAGTTTGAGGCACAATAATGCAAAGTGCTTCTATTTATGATATGGCTCACCTTTTTGTATTTTAAATGCTCTGTATATTTGTTCCAGTAAGATAACTTTCATAAGCTGATGAGGAAAGGTCATTTTTGAAAAACTTATAGAAAAGTCAGCTCTTTTTAGAACTTGATTGCTCAATCCCAAACTGCCGCCTATTATAAATGCTATGTCGCTTTTTCCGTATACTGCAAGTTTATTTATCTCCGAGGAAAATTCCTCAGATGTTAATTGACGGCCTTTTAAATCAAGAACAAAAACATATTGCTTGTCTTTGATTTTGTTAAGTATCTTGTCTCCTTCAATCTCTTTTATTTTTTCTTGCTGTGCAAGAGATATGTTTTCCGGAGCTTTTTCGTCTGCAAGCTCTATAAAGGACATAGAACAATAGCCAGATAGCCGCTTGCTGTATTCCGCAATTGCATTTTTCAAGTACTTTTCTTTTATTTTGCCCACACTTATTACTGTGATTTTCATATAAACCTCAAAATATCGCGCTATATATTATTACGGTACAAAGATTATGATTTAGTTTGACAATAATCTATTTGCATTGCAAGTATTATATAATAAATATCAAAAAAAATATATCAAGGAAGAGACAGAAGATAAATATATCATAGCGCCGGACTCTAATAGGAAAATAGTTGAGCGCACAAAGCAAAGGGGCATATATCCATCCAGAGTGCTTTTTCGCCAACGGAAGTTACAAAGGTTTACAGGTTAGATGCTGACTCTGTGAAGTTGTTTCCTACGAATATCTTGGGGCGGATTATGTTAAATCAATATGCGCGCATATAAATCATATACAAATTAAGGCTGTAAGTGGAATAGATAGCAGCAATATCAAAGAATATTTTAATGCAGTATGCGTGGGAGCAGGCGTTGGAGGCTGCTTGGTTATAAAGGATAAGATTTTAAGAGAAGATTATGAAGGTATTACTCAAGATGCTCGCAATTGTGTGAAGTAGCTGGAAAGAAATAGGCTGCTAAAACATTGGTAAGGCAAACAAAAAGATTGTTTTTCTATTTGATGCAATAGCCTTATGAATTATAAAGTTACGATAATGCTTGATTCGAAATACCTAGGATATTATCATTGGATTACCTAGGATAGAGTGGTATAATATTAAAATCGCGTTAAAAAAGGGGAAATGATGAAAGCTGTAATGATATCGATAACAATATTGGCATATTGTGCTTTGTGGTTTTTTGTTATTAAATGTGTAAGGATCATTAACAAAACTGATGATTCAGGACAAAGCAGCAGAGAGATACTAAAAAATCATAAAATATAGACGATATGACAGAAAATAATAAAAAAAATTCAAATCAAAAAACAAACAATGAAAACAATTCATTAAACAGAAACCTTGGCGTATTCCAGCTTACCATGATGGGTGCGGGAATGATGATAGGTGCTGGAGTTTTTGTAGCGACAGGAATTGCAATTGGAAAGTCGGGCCCAGGGGGAATCCTTTTGGCTTTTGCGCTCAACGGACTTATTGCTGTTTTTACAGCAATGTCTTTTGCGGAACTCTGTTCGGCAATGCCTGAAGCGGGCGGAGCGTATGCACAGGTTAAAAAGGCGTTTGGCGGATTTACAGGGTACATTTCAGGTTGGATGAATTGGTTCGCGCTTTCTGCGGCTGGCAGTTTGTATGCCATCACTTTTTCAAAATACACACTTCACTTACTTGAAACATTTGCTTTTTTTAATCAGTTGGATCTAAACATACATGTATGGGAAAAAATACTGGCCATTGTAGTGGCTTTGGTGTTTATATTTATAAATTATAAGGGTGTAGAAGACACGGGAAAATCAAGCGCTATAATAGCTTTAGGACAGACCGTGACACTTGCAATAATAGGTGCTTTGGGAATAGCTGTCGCCTTTAAAGATCCTTCAAGGTTGACTAACTTTTCTCCGTTTTCTGAATCCGGATGGATGGGAATATTGCTTGCAATGGGGTTTACATATGTCGGATTTGAGGGCTTTGAGGTTATAGGCCATGCAGGAGAAGAAGCTATAAACCCGAGAAAGAGTATTCCTCGTGCAATTTTATATGCTGTAATAATAGTTGTTACGACATACATTCTTGTTGCGTTTGCTGCAGTTATAGGATCAAATGCGCAAGCAGGTGTAACCACTGTACAATGGTTTGCAGAAAAGGAAGCTACGGGATTTGCTGATGCTGTTCAGGCGCTTGCGCCTTTTGGTGGTGTGCTTGTTACATTAGCCGCCATATTCTCCAGTACTTCTGCATTAAATGCAACTTTGTTTTCTTCAACTAGGGTGTCTTTTGCAATGAGTCGCGATGGTTTTTTGCCGAAAAAACTTATGCGTATATCAAAAAATAAAGTGCCTGACATTGCACTGGCTTGTTCTTCTGCTATTGTTTTAATTGCAGTGCTTTTACTTGATGTGGAAGCAGTTGCTGCAGCGGCGGATATAATGTTTTTGTTGCTGTTTATGCTGATAAACATTTCTGTAATAAAAATAAGAAAAGATATGGGGGATGAACTGACATATGGATTTTTAATGCCATTTTTTCCTTATGTACCTATAATTGCTTTAGTCTTGCAGTTGGTGTTGGCAATGTTACTATTTGAGCTTAGTTTGCTTGCGTGGCTATCAGCTGCAATGTGGATTTTAGCTGGAGTAGTATTATATTTTACGTATTCAAAGAAAAATGGACAGAAGGTGGCTCAAAAGTTAACTCTTGAGGAAATAGCTTCGGGCGTTGAAAAAGACTATCACGTGATGCTTCCGGTAAGAAGCGGTGGTATATCAAACATACTTGCAAAATACGCATCAAGAGTTGCAAAATATTTTGACGGTGAGCTGATGCTCACACGAATAGTATCTGTACCACATTACCTAAGCGAAGACGATGCGCGCAAACAAGCTGATATGAAACGGGACATACTTAAATCTGCATCTGATTCAGTTGATATAGATGTGCCTATAAGCTCGCTGATTGGGCGTGCAGAAACGGCAGCAAGCGGTATAGTGCGCTATGTAAGAGAAAAGACCGTAAATCTAGTTGTATTGGGATGGAAAGGATATACTTCTAAATCCCTATATCAGATGGGAAATACACTCGACCGCGTTATCGAACGCGCTCCATGCAATATAATGATAGTAAAGCCTGGTGAAGAAGGGCTTCACACCGGAAAAGAAATAAAGAAAATTCTTTTGCCGTTGGGAGGATACAACAATTCTCTTCTTGGAATCCAGATAGCAAGTGCGCTTATGGCTGATCAGGATCAAGCAGAAGTAACTCTTCTTAATGTAAACAGTGCGAATGAGCCTGAAGAAAAGATAATGAACTCTATGCAACCCATACTTAAGCATTTGGGGAAAATCAATTGGAATGTTAAGATAAAATACGGTGATGATGTATCAGAAGAGATACTTAAAGAAAGCGAAAGCCACGATCTTTTGATTTTAGGTGCAAGCGCTGAAGGAGTACTAAAACAAATGCTCTTCGGTCAAATCCCAGAGAAAATCGCAAGCAAGTGTAACAAAACTGTAATTTTAGTCAAACGTGATTTGGGAATTCAATCTTTCATAAAGAGATGGTTGGGAAAAAGATAATATTATTTATGTCTTGATGTGATTTGAAAAATTTCATTTAGTTTAAATATAAAATGCAATAAAAAGAGCCGGTTTTAAACCGGCTCTTTGTTATAGTTATTTTATTTGTATTAAGCTAGTCTATCGTTAATTTTACTACACTACAAGCAGGAAGCTTTGCGCTCAAGAGCTGATTCTTGATTGAGAAGCTGTCAAACGACTGCAATGATACGTTTTCAGTGTTGTCAAATGTATTATGCGCATCCATATCCCCTGTAAGAATATATGCATTGACTTGGTTTATGTTGCTTCCTACAAACTCGATTTCAACATCGGCTGCATTTTTTGCGTCAGCATTTGTTAATGTCAAGGTGATGTGCCCATCCTTTTCTGAGGCAGTCGCACTTATCTGTGGTATATCGTTTCCGTCGGTTCCAACATTTTTGGCTTTTATGTGTGTTCCTAGAAGAGTTGCATCATGATGATCTTTATAGAGGTCAAAAACATGATATGTGGGGGTTAAAAGCATTTTTTCTTTATCGGTTAATATCATAGATTGCAACACATTAACAACTTGAGCGATGTTTGCCATTATAACTCTGTCGCTGTGTGAATTGAATATATCAAGCGTCATAGATGCGACTATTGCGTCCCTCATTGTATTTTGCTGATATAAAAATCCTGGATTTGTGCCGTCTTCAACATCAAACCATGTACCCCATTCATCAACTATGAGCCCGACTTTGTGTTCAGGATCGTGCCTGTCCATTATTTGTAGATGACGGGTGACAAGCTCTTCCATTTTGTAGGCAGCCTTTAGTGTTTTATAATACATATCCACATCAAATTCTGTTGCGCTGCCTTTCTTATCCCACACTCCTGTAGGAATGGTGTAGTAATGCAAAGTCAGTGCGTCCATGCAGCATTTTGCGTTTGTCATCATGGTCTCAGTCCAGTTATAATCATCTGTATTTGGTCCGCATGCTATTTTAAAGATTGGATTTTCTTTGTCATAGCTTCGGACATAAACGCCATACCTTCTATACTCATCAGCATAGTATTGCGGACGCATGTTTCCGCCACATCCCCAGTTTTCATTGCCTATGCCAAAATATTTTAGTTTCCAAGGTCTTTTTGCTCCATTTTCTTCGCGTAAAGATGACATGGGTGAAAGGCCATCAAAAGTCATGTATTCAACCCATTCACTCATTTCTTGAACGGTTCCGCTTCCAAGGTTTCCGTTGATATAAGGTTCACATTCAAGTTGAGAGCACAACTCCATAAACTCATGTGTTCCAAATGAGTTGTCCTCGACAACACCGCCCCAATGTGTGTTTATCATCTTTTTTCGGCCTTCTTTAGGGCCAATACCATCCTTCCAATGATATTCATCGGCAAAGCAACCGCCGGGCCAGCGCAAAACAGGCACTTCTATGTGCTTTAATGCATTGACTACATCGCTCCTCATTCCGTTAACATTAGGAATATCTGAATTTTCGCCTACATATATCCCTTCATAAATGCACCTGCCCAGATGCTCGGAAAAATGTCCATAAATGTTTTTGCTTATTGTACTTTTTTTGTCAAGTGTGTTGACTGTTATTTTACACATATAAATCTCCTTTCTGTCTTCTTATATAGTATGTTCTTTACAATGGATATTCAACGCTTTTTTAGTGTAACTTGGCCGTTATATACTCTTTCGTTTCGGATATAGAATTTATCACTATTAGTGTGACTTAGCTGTTTTTCTGATGATATCATTTTTAATAACAAACACTTTACAGCCAAAAAGGCAAAGATTATAGACTAGAAAAGGATAGTTGCTAGATTCAGTGCAATAAATCCTAAAAATAGTATAAATAAAACTTTGTCTATAAATGGTATCATATTATTTATAGGAGAAAATTAACGGAGAAGAGATATGAATAGTATAGAACGTTTTATTGCAACGATTGAAAGAAAGCCAGTTGACAGACCCGCTTGCTGGATGGGAATGCCGACACCGAGTGAGATACCACATTTGTGTAAGTATTTCGGTGTAAAAGACTTGGACGAATTGAAAGCTACATGTGGAGATGATTTCTATGCTGTAGAAGTTCCATATAAGTCACCTACATGCTCGGCGTTATATGCGGCTTTTGATTGGTATCTTAACGGAAGCAATGTTGACACAGAACACAGAACTTTAACAGCAGATGGATTCTTTGCGGATTGCGAATCTGTAGAGCAAGCGGAAGCTATGAACTTCCCGTGGCCTGATCCTGAGCTTTATATTGATAAAAAAGAATGCAGAAGATTGGTGGACGAAGCTCCTGCGGACAAAGCTGTTCTCGGAATGGT
Source organism: Christensenellaceae bacterium (assembly GCA_963676355.1). Classification (GTDB taxonomy): domain Bacteria; phylum Bacillota; class Clostridia; order Christensenellales; family UMGS416; genus JAGLOK01. Next base: position 2,957,887 of record OY781093.1, on the reverse strand, counting down.
TTGGGCGGCGCATTTTCAAGATTTTTGTGCTGCATTTGGAATGGAGAAGGCAATGATGAATATGCTTATAAATCCTGAGCTTGTTCATTATGTAAATGATAATATCATGAAGTTCTATCTCAAAGCATTAAAGATTTTTCTTGAGGCGACAAAAGGAAGATTGGATGTAATATTGATAGGTGATGACATGGGGAGTCAGATTGATTTGATGATAAGCCCTCAGATGGTCAAAGATTTTGTTATACCTGGTGCAAAAGAGCTTGTAGCGCTTGCGCATAGCTATGGTGTAAAGGTAATCTATCATTCGTGTGGTGCAATTGCGCGAGCAATCCCAATGCTTATAGAGGCTGGTGTTGATGCAGTTCATCCGATACAAAGTCTGGCGGCAGGGATGGAGCCTGAAACACTTAAAGATCAGTTTGGGGATAGAGTATCCTTCTGCGGAGGTATTGACACTCAGGAACTTTTACCAAATGGTACACCTGAGCAAGTGATGGAAAATGTGAAGTATTTAAGAGGGTTGTATCCCACAGGTCTTATCATTTCACCCAGCCATGAAGCTATACAATCAGATGTTCCCCCTGCAAATATTAAGGCTATGTTTGAAGAAGCTCAGAAAATTTATTAAAAGGCAGATTTGTAGATTTAAATTGATAGATGGAAAGTCAGACAGTATGCGAATTGCTCGATGTGTCAGCACGGAAGAAGAATGCCGTTTGGAGTGATTTAGATAAATTTAAACAGGCTATTTTAGCCTGTTTATTGTATTTATTTTGTGTATTGCAGCAAAAAGTATAAGAAATTTTACTAAATTAATTTAGTATTGATAATGTGTTGTAAGTTGCAATCCTAGAATATATAATATCCTCGTTGTGAAATAAAGAAATCATATTAAATAAAGTGATCATGTCATCTAACGAATTAAACATTACTTAATGCATATATAACGGAGGCTTAACATGTTAAAAGTGAATCCCGATAAAAGCACAGAAATAATAAAAACTGAAAAAAGCGAAAGATTTGTCACATTTGTAAGCGAAAAAGGAATGCTTAAAATAGAACCTAAATTTTCGGGTACAGTTCGAGTTATGTATACTGAGAGAGAAAATTTCATAGAAGATGAAACCATCGGTCTTATTGAAAACTGCGACATGTCAGAATGGGAGCTTAATGAGGTTGAAAATACCTATGTAATTACAACAGATTTACTTCGTATTCACATAAGTAAAAAAACGGGCTCTATAACTTTCTGTGGTACAGACGATAACGTTATATTAAAAGAGCGTGAAGAAAATAGCCACATATTGGAGGAATTTGAGTCTTACAAAATGATTGTGGATGAAAACACAGAAATAGAAAAGGTAGAAACGCCGGATGGCACAAAGTACAAGGTTAAAAACGCAGAAACAAAGTTTGATAAAAACTTATATCATACAAGCCTTCATTTAAATTGGCAGGACGATGAAGCACTTTATGGGTTGGGACAGCATGAAGAAGGAAATTTAAATTTGAGAGGTACAGTTCAATATCTTCATCAAGCTAACATGAAAATTGCAATCCCCATGCTTATTTCAAACAAAGGTTATGGCATATTGATGCACACGTACAGCCCTGCAATATTCAGAGATGATAGCTACGGCTCATATCTTTATACTGAAGCTGATAATCAGCTGGATTATTTCTTCATCTTTGGTGGAGATATGGATGGAGTTGTAAAAGGATACAGAAAGCTAACAGGCAAAGCAAATTTGCTTCCCAAATGGGCTTATGGCTACATACAATCACAAGAGCAATATGATACGCAAGATGAAGTTGTTGCAGTGGGGAAAGAATACAGAAAAAGGGGAATAGGACTTGATGGAATAGTCATGGACTGGAATTCGTGGCCGAAAAACATGTGGGGGCAGAAGACGTTTAATAAAGAGAAGTTTTCAGCTCCTAAAAAAATGACGGATACGCTCCACGATGACAATCTTCACTTTATGCTGTCAATATGGCCGAACATGAATGAAGCAAGTGAAAACTACAAAGAATTTTTAGATGCAGGGCTTTTGTTGCCTGCTACAAACATATATAACGCACTTAGTGAAAACGGCAGAAAACTTTATTGGAAACAGGCAAAGGAAGGATTATATGCCTATGGTGTTGATGCATGGTGGTGCGACTCCAGTGAACCATTTACACCAGAATGGGCACACAATGTAAAGCCAACACCTGAACGTATGTATCATGAATTTTTGCAGGATGCCGGCAAATATATGCCGATGGACAAGTGCAATGCCTATGGTGTTTATCATGCGAAAACTATGTATGATGGACAAAAAGGCGAAGACAAACAAAAAAGGGTAATAAACTTAACTCGTAATGGATATCTGGGGCAGCAAAGATATTCGACCATACTGTGGTCGGGAGATATATCGGCTACTTGGGATACACTTAGAAATCAGATACCTGCAGGACTTAATTTTTGCGCGAGTGGACTTCCTTATTGGACTATGGATTCTGGTGCTTTTTTCGTTAAAAACGGAGTGCAGTGGTTCTGGGATGGCGACTATCCTGATGGAAATGATGATTTGGGATATCGCGAACTTGCAACCAGATGGTATCAATATGCAGCGTTTATTCCGATCTTCAGAGGGCATGGAACGGATGTGAGGCGCGAGCTTTGGGAGCATGCAGGCGATGATGGCAGCATGTTCTATGATTCAATGGTTAAGTTTAATAAATTAAGATACAGCCTTATGCCATATATATATTCTGTTGCAGGAGGAGTTTGGGAGGAAGATTCCTCCATGATGAAGATGCTTGCATTCGATTTCCCGGATGACGAAAATGTGCTGGACATTAAAGATCAGTTTATGTTTGGGCCATCAATGATGGTGTGTCCCGTTACTTCTCCTATGTATTATGATAAAAATTCGACACCGATAGAGGATGCGGATAAATCCAGAATGGTTTATTTGCCAAAAGGATGCGATTGGTATGACTTTTGGAGCGGTAAAAAGCTTTCAGGAGGACACTATATAAAAGCGGATGCAACGATTGATACGATGCCCATTTATGTAAGGGCGGGTAGTGTGATAGTTAAAAGCGCCCCTACAAACTATGTGGATGAAAATCCACATGCGAAGTGGACTGCTGATATATACTCAGGTGCTGACGCTCGGTTTACACTATATGAAGACTCGGGTAACGGATATGGATATGAAAGCGGCGAATATATGAAGCGCGTTATATCGTGGAGTGAAGGCAGTAAAAAGGCACAAATATCAAAACCTATAGGCTCGTATGAAGGTGCTGTTAAAGACAGAATAATTGATATTAATATAATATCAGGTTGATAATGAACGCAGCAAAGTGGGATAGGTTGAAGTAAAGCTGTTTTAGACAAATGTAACATCAAGTTGAAAAGCCAAAGCACGATTTACGCAGACAGCATGCTGCGCTGCGGTGAAATCGTGATGATTGTGTGCTGAAACTTACATGTACTGTGCAAGAGAAAATAATGCAATCTTACTGAGAAATCACTTGTTATCAAATGATGTATCTCCATGCACTCTTTTTGCGTGCTGATGTTTTTGTATGGCGCTTTTTGTGGTAAGCAAAATGAGATACACTATAGTGCTTAATACTATTATGCAAACTCCTGAGGGTATATTTGCGTAATATGACACGGCAAGACCTATGATACAAAACAGTGCGCTTACTATAATGGAGCTTATAACAACCTTGGCAAAGGACTTATAAAATAGCTTTGATATAGATATAGGAATTGTCATAAGTGCAATCGTGAGTATAATGCCAACCACTCTTATAAGTACAATTATACCAATAGGTATCATGATATATACTACCCATCTTAATATGTTGACATTTATGCCTCGTATCTTTGCGTATTCCTCATCGTATAGAAAAAGGATTAAATAGTTAAATAACGCTATGAAAACAAAAACTATCACGGCGGTTATTATTAGCATTGAAATAATTGAAGCTTTGGATACGGATAATATGTCTCCGAAAAGATAGCTTGTCATGTCTGGCATATATCCTGGTGCAAGAGATATAAAAAGTATTCCAAGTGCCATACCAAATGACCATAGTATACCGGTCAGTGTATCCGCTTTAATTTTTATATTTTCGGAAAGTTTTGAAATGAGAACAGAGGAGCCTACTGCAAAGAATAGACCGCCCCAAATTGGTTCAAAACCTAAAAGATAGCCTAGCCCAATGCCACCAAATGACGCATGTGCAATTCCGCCTGACATGCTAATGAGTTTTTTTTCTATGGCAATAGTGCCAATTATTCCTGTTACGATACTGGCAAGCAATGCAGCAATCAGCGCGTTTTGCATGAAAGAATATTTTAAAATAGCATTTATCATATAAGGATTCCTTCTTCGATTTTTTCTTTAAGCAGGGATGGTGTGTCAAAGAAATCCACTGTTCTGTTGACATATATCGCATTATCGGCAATGTCTAATATTGCCTCGACATGATGACTTGCGATTATAATTGTTTTTTCTTCCTTGAGGTTTAAAAGCACTTCGTATAGCTTTTTTGTGGAGTCTGTGTCAAGACTGCTGTCGGGTTCATCAAGAACGATAATTTGTGCATCGGAAGCAAGCGCTCTTGCGATAAGAACTCTCTTCATTTGCCCGCCGGACAGTTGGTTTACACCCCTTGATTCATAGCCTGAAAGGCCGACTTTATTAAGAGCACCCTTAGCTTTATCTTTTTGAAGAGGCGAATATTTGGCAAACGGTTTAACGCCTTCTTTTAATGTGCCTGAAAGAACTATTTCTCTGACCGTTATTGGGAAAGTAGTATCAATGCCGTGGTTTTGTGCCACATATCCTATGTTTATACCTTTTACTGACTCAACGCTTCCAGCACCGGGCTTAAGTAATCCTGATGTTATCTTAAGCAGGGTGCTTTTGCCTCCTCCGTTAGGGCCAACTAAGGCAGTCATGGCTTTTTCGTGTATTTTGAAACTTGCGTTTTCAATGGCACATACTTCGCCATAACAAAACCTTGCGTTTTTAAATTCAATCAACTGAGTGTTGTCTTTCAAGTTATTCTCCTTGTTGCGATAAGGCGTTTGCGAACTCTGTTAAGGAGGCTATATAATCAGGGGACAAAGGAGAGGCTTTTTTTACGTTTCCGTTTATCTCTTCTGCCACTGTTTTTGCCTGATTGTCGTCAAATTCTTCCTGATAGTAAACAGTAGTGATGCCTTCGCTGTTTGCAAAATCTATCACTTCCTGCATTTTTGCAGCCGTGACTTGCTTACCTTCGCTTTCAAGCGAAATCATTTCAAAGCCGTATTCTTGTGCAAAGTACCCATATGCGCCATGATATATAAGAAAAGTTTTGTTTTCGCAGTTTTCTGCGATGATTTTGATGCTTGCATCCATTGCTTCTAGTTCTTTTATATATTCCTGAGCATTTTTTTGATATATCTCTTTGTTTGCATTGTCTAGTTCTGAAAGTGTGTCAGCTATAGTTTGAACTATTATTATAACACGCTTGGGGGACAGCCATATATGAGGATCCGGTGTCTTTTCATCTTCTTCATGGAGATGCTCGTCTTCTTCATCTGGATGTTCAGTTTCTTCCTCCAGATGCTCATCTTCATTGTGGTCGTGCCCTGTAACTAATAGATTGGGGTAGGTTTTGCTTACAACATCTCGCAGTAGGACAATTTTTATGTCCTTATTAAAATCCGCTACTTTGGGCAGTATATTTGCCTCTTCTGTAGGTGTTTGCATTGCAAAATATACAGAGGCTTCAGAAAATGCCTGCATTTGTGCTGCTGTTGGCTGGTAGTTGGCCGGGCTGTTGCCGGGTGGAATCATAGTGATAATATCCACTAAGTCTCCCGCTACTTTTTCAACGAAAGTAGCTTCAGGAACAATGCCTACTGCCACAGTTATTTTTTTATCGCTAGAATCTACTGAACTTTCAGTACAAGCAGTAAAACTAAATAACATCAATAATGATAAAAACAATATAATAAATCTTTTCATAGTATAATCTCCTTATTGCAAATGTATTGCAATAAGATGTTAACATGTTAAATTTTCTTTGTCAACGATGGGGGTTGAATTTTACATTCGCTGCATTTACCATACACTTCAAGCTTGTGGTAAGATTCTTCAAATCCATTTTCAATGGCGCATTTTTGCCAAAAATGATTCATACAGGGTATTTCGAAAATTTTCCCACAAGATGCGCAGATCATGTGGTGATGATGACCGCTGTGGCAGCTTACAACATAGTGACTTACGCCAGCATCGTCCACAAATGATTCAACGATATTAAGTTCGCCAAACCTTTGAATATTTCTATAAACTGTGGCATCGTCAATATTTTCTTCTTTGGGAAGTCTCTCGATTATAGCGCCGACAGACAGAACTCTGTCGGTGTTTTCAAATAGCACCTCCAGAATGATTTTCTTTTGATTTGTAAGTCTATCGCCTTTGCTTTTTATTATGTGATAGATTTCATCTATTGTTTCCATATAGTATCCTAATTATATTATAAAATTATATTATCACACATAAGTACATACAAACAAGAATGTTTGAGACAATTCGACATGATTAATGGGAGTTGAGCAACATATTTATTTGTCCTAATTATCTATTTCAAGTGGATTATCTCTTGTTATGCTGTATTCTTTATCAAACACTTCAAGCTCGCAAACTTCACCTTCGATAATGGAGATGTAGGTTTTATTATTTTCAGCCTTAATAAGAAGAGTTGCATCTTTGTATCTTATTTTAAATGAAAAACCATTCCACACTTTAGGAACTTTAGGACTCAAAGAGAGCTTTCCACCAAACCATCTTAATCCACCAAATCCATAAACTACAGACATCCATGTACCTCCCATTGATGTAATGTGCAGACCATCCTGGGTATCGTTGTTGTAATTGTCAAGGTCAAGCCTTGAAGTGCGCAGATAAAGATTATATGCTTTCTGTTCGTAGCCGAGTTCATTTGCAAGTATAGAATGAACGCATGGTGACAATGATGATTCATGAACTGTATATTGCTCATAAAAATCAAAGTTTTTGCGCTTTTGTTCTTTGGTAAATTTATCCCCGAAGAAGAAAATACCTTGTAAAACATCCGCCTGCTTAATGTAGCATGAGCGCAGTATCCTGTCCCAAGACCAGTTCTGGTTGAGCGGACGTTCCTCTTTTTTTAGTTTGTCGGTAGGAACAAGCTCCTTGTCCAAGAAACCATCCTGTTGGAGAAATACGTCTAACGTTTTGTCATATGGCTTATACATACGCTTTGACATGTCATCCCAGATTTTAATCTCATAATCCATGAGGTTAAGCTTTGCGACAAGTGCTTTATATTCTTTTGGATACTTTTCTTGGAGAAGGTTGTTTATCTCAACTGTATAGCCTAATGACCATGCGGCAATAGTGTTCGTATACCAGTTGTTATTGACGTTGTTTTCATATTCATTAGGGCCTGTGACTCCCAGTATCATATAAACGTCTTTTTCATTTTGATAGTTGGCGCGTGATTGCCAGAAACGAGCGGTTTCCACCAAAACGTCAAATCCATATTCATAAAGATAGGCTAGATCATTTGTGTAGTTTACGTAATTGTAAATCGCGTAAGTGATAGCGCCGTTTCTGTGGATTTCTTCAAAAGTGATTTCCCATTCATTGTGGCATTCCTCTCCGTTCATTGTGACCATTGGATAAAGTGCGCCGCGAAGTCCAAGCTTTTGCGCATTTTCTTTTGCTTTTTCTAAGTGCTTGTGCCTGTATATTAAGAGATTTTTTGAGACCTCTCTATTTGCTGTACTTAAATAAAATGGAATGCAATAAGCCTCAGTGTCCCAATAGGTTGAGCCGCCGTATTTTTCTCCTGTGAAACCCTTTGGTCCAATGTTTAATCGCGAATCTTTTCCTGAGTATGTTTGATTGAGCTGGAATATATTGAAACGAATGCCTTGCTGGGCTGCGTTGTCCCCATCGATTATAATATCGCTGTGATTCCATATTTCATTCCACACTTTGGAATGCGCTCGGAAAAGTTCATCCCATCCAAGTGATTTCGCATCTGAAGCGGATTGAATGGCAGCATCTTGCACATTTTGCTCGGAGAAATCTCTACTTGTTGCGATTCCTATGTATTTATACATAACCATGCTGTCGCTTTGTGCAACACTTAGCTTTATGTTATATCCGCAGCTTTGTGTGGTTGAAAAGTTTTCACTTGATATGAGTTTAAATTCACCGGAAAAGTCCACATCCATTGCGCACGCCGCTAGAAAATCTGTCTTTTTAGTCTGCATTGAAAGAGATGGGATTGTGCTTGTTGAAACTTTGTGATTTTGCCAGAAGACTTCGTCATAATTTGAGTCAGAGTTTCTCACATCACCATCAATTAGGGGAGAGAGCTCTATTGTTGCATTGTGATTTAAAGGCTTGATGCAAATAGATATTGCGCAAACTGAGTTTTTATCCATTGATAAAAATCTGGAGAATTCAAGCTGAGTTTTTGCTCCGTCTTTTGTGATTGCGGTGTATGATCGCGTTAATAGGCCAGTGTGCATATCAAGCGTACGAGAAAAATCTTCATGGCTTGTGTTGGCTAAATCAATTGATTCATTGTTGATTTTTATTTTTATAGGGATGATGTCAAAAGCGTTAAGGACTTTGGCAAAATATTCAGGATATCCGTTTTTCCACCAACCAACGCGCGTTTTGTCCGGGTAATATACACCTGCAAGATAGGTGCCTTTAAGAGAGCTGCCGCCATATCCTTCTTCAAAGTTTCCGCGCATGCCAAAAAGGCCATTGCCCTGACTTGTTATGGATTCACTGATTTCGTTTTTCTTATCATCTAGCACAGTTTCGCGTAGAAGCCACGGATCATTTCCAAATTGATAACTCATAAACTTTTCTCCTAAAAAATCAATAAGTTCAATATACATCAAGATAAAGAGCAATGCAAGCGGTTGCACTAGACGACTTTTTGAGATATTATTTGTATACGTAATTGTAAAGCAAGAAATTGTGATAGAGTAATAACGCGTATATTACAAAATGGGAGAATACATAAAATATGGCTAAGTTGATTGATGTGGCAAAACTTGCAGGGGTGTCTGCATCCACTGTTTCAAGAGTTGCAGCGGGTAGTGAGAAAATTAGCAAGGAAACCACACAGCGAGTTCTGGAAGCAATGAAAGAGTTAAATTATCACCCAAATGCCATAGCAAAGAGTTTGGCAAATAAAATGACCACAAAAATAATAGGGCTTTTATTTCCGGCAGACTCGAGTGCTGTGCTTCACAACCAGTTTTTTATAGATGTTCTGGTGGGCATATCAAATTGCGCGCAAGAGTATGGCTATTACATAATGAATGCATATGAAAAGGAAGACAATAATTATTCAGCGATACAAAAAATGAATAAAAGTGGCTGGGTAGACGGCATAATACTTACCACGGTACGTGAAAATGATGAGAATCTGAGGTATGTTAGAACAAGGGGCATTGCTCATTCGATAATCGGAACACCACATATTAAAAGTTCTGCTTTATGGGTGGATAACGATAATAAAGAAGTGATGTATCGATTAACGCAGAAAATGATTAAAAAAGGCTATAAAAGAATAGCTTTCATAAGTGGAAGCATGGAATATATTTATAATGAAAATCGATTAGCGGGTTACCGAAAAGCTTTAAGAGAATCAAAAATTAGATATGATAAAAAAGTAATAAAAGAAACTGATGGTACATTTGAAGGTGGAAGCCGTGCTATGAAAGGGTTAAATGAAGGAATGAGTATTGATTGCGTTATAACAACAGATGACGTTATCGCATTTGGTGCTATTCATTCAATGAAAAAAATGGGGAAGCTCTATCCGATTACAGGATTTAACAACACTCCTATGTGCGAATATTCTAGTCCAAAGCTTACAAGTGTTGATATCTGTGCGGAGCAGCTGGGATATAATGCGTGCATGATGCTTATTGATAAATTAGAAAAAAATAATAAAAAGAATGTTAAGCTTCACAAGGTTGACACTGTGATAGTGGAGCGGGAAAGCACAAAATAGACTATTTTTTGTTGTTCTTTCGATACTCCATGGGTGTTTGACCAGTGTGCTTTTTAAAGACATTGGAAAAATATCCGTGGTTGCAGTAGCAGAGAATAGTCGAAATGTCGGTAATTTTCATTTCATCATATTCGAGAAGATTTTTTGCAGCTTCAATTTTTTGCAGCTGAATAAATTCCGTCAAGGGTACTCCAACTTCTTTGTGAAAAAGTTTGGATAGGTAATCAGGGGTGAGATATACCATGTCGGCTAAATCACTTAGTGTAATTTTTGTTGCCACATGCTCATGAATGAAAGTAACAATATGTGAAATAGGGTATTTATAGCTCGACACATTTACTTGTTTTACAAGTGAAACAAAGTCTGAAACCATCTCGGTCTCAAAAACTTCCAACTCCTTTATGCTTTCAATAAGTTCAATTTTCTGAATGAGTCCATCGCTTAAGTCAAAAGCGTCTTCTGCACTTATGCCCGCTTTTATAACAGCACGTGTAAAAAGAGTACATGAACCAATTAGCGAATTTTTAAGAGAACGTATTGAGTTCCTTGAAAGGTGAGCACGTTCAAATTTGTTTATGTGTGAAAGTATACTTAAAGACTCATCCAGTAGACCCATCTCTATGTTGCGCAGCAGCTTGCGCTCGAGTGCGTAAGAGGGATGATTGTACTGCAAATCCAAATTCCTATTTTTCTCTTTTACAAATGTACTTTTCATTTATTACCACATTTACGCCTAATATACATAAATTATACCAGAATATTATAAGATTTCAATGATATTTAGTATTATAATGGGCATATAAGACAAACAAACGATGTTATTTTTATGCAAAACGTCAATAAATTTTTTATTTGTGAAAACGCTTGCATAGATTTTTGTTTAAGAACACAACATCAAAAGACATTTAACAAGGAGGAAAGAGCGTGAAAAAAACATTTAAGATTTTAACATTTGTAGTAGTAATGGCTATGGTATTTGCCGCCTTTGCAGGATGTGCAAAGGAAGACAAGAGCGTGGTAATCTACCAAAACAAAGTGGAGATTCATGAACAGCTTTCAGCATTTGCGGCTGCTTATGAGGAAGAAACAGGAGTGAAAGTCACAGTAAAGACATCAGGTGGCGACACACCGTACGCTGAAAACTTAAAAGCTGAGTTCCAGTCCGACCGCCAACCCGATATTTTCGTTGTTGAAGGAATGGGTGGATATAACACATGGGAAAGCAAACTTGAACCATACACTGATGATGAATGGATTGACCTAACTAGTCTTGAGTTCAAAGTGGATGGAAAAGTTTATGGATTCCCGGTTGCTGTTGAAGCGTGGGGAATGGCTTATAACAAAGAAATGTTAGACAAAGCAGGCATCGATCCAGCAACATTAACATCTCAGGAAGCTTATGCAGAAGCTTTTGCAACACTTGATGGAATGAAAGATGAGCTTGGCATTGATTCTGTAGTGGCTATGGCTGCAGGCCCAGACATGCGCTGGGTTACTGGTCTTCATAATTTCAATGGATATCTTTCGGCAGGTCTTCCTTATGGCGACACAACTGTATTGGATAAATTGAATAGCGGTGAAGCTGACATGGAACGCTTGACTGAATATACAGACTGGGTAGAATTGCTGTTTATGTATGCGGACGAGGCAGTGCTTCTCACAGGAAACTATGATGCTCAAGTTGGTCAATGGGCAACACAGAAATCAGTGTTTATTCATCAGGGCAACTGGATTGATCCTTGGCTCCTTGATAACGGAGTAGATTTCGAAATGGGATATGCTCCACATGCGTCAGTTAAAGGCGAGCACCATTCAATCTTCATCGGAGCACCGTCTTTCTACGTTTTAAACAACGAGAGTGAAAACCTAGAAGAAGCAAAAGCATTCTTAAACTTTATGGCAACAAATGTACTAGGACACAAATACATGGTTGAAGAAGCTAAGATGATACCGGCATTTACTAACGTAACGCTTGTACCAGATGCACCTTTATCAGCTGATGTAGCAAAATGGGTTGCAAAACCTGATGGCGCATATACATGGCTTCAAAACGACATGCCTGACGGATTCGGAATGGGTACACTTGGCCCAATCTATGAAAGCTTTGCAAAAGGTGACATAGACAAACAGGGATTCATTGATCAGGTCGCAGCTAAAATAGGTGAGATAAAATAAGGAAGAGTATTTAGGTATATGGGGATGCACGTTGTTGCATCCCCAACCTAGTTTATACGATGGGAGTTGTGATATATGAACAGATTTAGAAAAGATAAAGTCGTGTTTTGGCTTTTCTTAACGCCCGCATTGTTATCATTTTTAATAGTTGTTATTATACCGTTTTTCTTGGGCGTATATTATTCTATGACTGACTGGACTGCGATTGCAGGCGAGAAAAGCCATTGGGTAGGGCTAGCGAATTACAAGGATATGTTTAGCGATTTGGCTTTCCAATATTCATTTATAAGAACTGTGCTGTTTACAATATTAAGTGCACTCGTTATAAATGCAGTTTCGCTGACGCTTGCAATACTTGTAACGAGAAATATTAAATTTAAAAGCGTTTTCCGTGCCGGATTCTTTGTGCCAAACCTCATTGGTGGACTTGTATTGGGCTATATATGGCAGTTTATATTTAAAAGCATAGTTCCTGGATTGGGAGGTCTTTTTGGAATAAAGGCACTGGAGGAAGTATTGATTCTTGCAGATCCGAATTTAACCTTGATGGGGCTTATAATGGCGTTCACATGGCAGTATGCAGGCTACATAATGATGATATATGTTGCTGCGCTATTAAATGTTCCGCAGGATTTGATTGAGGCTGCTTCAATCGATGGTGCAGGTTTCTTTACTAAGCTTAAAAACATAACGATTCCAATGATAGCGCAGGCATTTACAGTTACAACATTTTTGACATTGGTAAATTCTTTTAAACAGTATGATATCATTGTCGCTTTGACTAATGGAGGGCCATCAGACATTTTCAATGGAGAGGTGGTAAATGCCACCGAGCTTCTAGCTGTACACATATATGATGTAGCATTTAAATATAATCATATGGCAGAAGGACAGGCACGAGCTGTTATATTCTTTTTGATACTGTCAGTGGTGTCGATTGCGCAAGTTTACTATAATAAGCGAAAAGAGGTGGAGATGTAATGGCTAATAAGGCGAAAAGAAAAGCTAACATAGGAAGCTGGATAGTTACATTTGTCACTTTCATAATGTTTATTATAACTTTGTTTCCATTCTTTGTTGTTTTAATAAACTCTGCAAAGGCCTCACTTGAAATTATAACTCAGCCAATTGCGATGCCTGAACATTGGACACAGTTATTTAAAAACGTTGCGAAAATATGGTCAAGCGCATCCATCAGATATCCTTCAAGTGTTATGTCCTCGGTGATAATTACTGTTATATCGCTTGTATTAATATCAGTATTTTCATCCATGGCAGCATGGGTTCTTGTCCGCACAAAGAACAAAATTTCAACTGTTATATTCTTTGTTTTTCTAAGTGGATTGGTTATACCTTTCCAAGTGGTTATGTTTCCGCTTGTAGCGTTATTTAGGACGTTTAGGGAAGTGCTGGGTTTACGAATGCTCAGGACGTACCATGGCATGATATTAGCTTACATAGGATTTGGTGCACCGCTTGCAGTGTTTATGTTCCATGGCTTTATAAAATCTATTCCGATGGCACTGGAAGAAGCAGCGAGGATTGACGGCTGCTCGAGAGCAAGAACGTTCTTTAACATCGTGCTTCCTATATTAAAGCCGATATATGTAACAGTAATTATTCTAAACACGATTTGGATATGGAACGATTTCCTTTTACCTTCTCTCATATTAGGGGTAGGCCAGGACATTCAGACCATACCACTTGCAATACGTGCATTTGCCGGATCGTTTGTTAAGAAATGGGACTTAATTATGACAGCTGTTTTAATGGCGGCTTTCCCGATAATTATAGGATTCTTGTTTGCACAGAAACATATTATTAAAGGAATGGTAGCGGGCTCTATAAAATAGCATAGGCTAGCACTAAAATTCCATATGCTTTGTTTCGTGATGCTTTTTTTACTAAACTAGGAGGAGAAAGATTGCAAAATCCAATGCTTAAAAATGATAAGCTTCTTTTGCTGGAAACGCTGTATTCAACAGCGAACGGCTATGTTGGCATGCGTGCAAACTTCGAAGAAGGATATAGCAAAGGATTTGAAACGATCCGTGGAACATACATAAACGGTGCATATGAAATATATGATGTGAAGTATGGAGAAAACGCATATGGATTTCCACAGACTGCACAGAAAATAATAAATGTAATTGACGCGCAGACTATAGAAATAAATATTGGTGGGGAAGCGTTCACGCTTTTTGAAGGCACTGTGATAACTCTTGAACGCGAACTTGATATATATAAAGGATATGCCAAAAGAAAAGTGGAGTGGCTATCACCCAAGGGACATCATCTTATTATTGAGATTAAGAGGATGGCCTCATTTGTAATGCGCGAACTTATAGTAATTGATTACAGCATAACATCAAAAAACTATAGCGGCGAAATATCTATAGCTTCAAAACTGGATGGTGATGTGAAAAACTATAGCAATAAAAAGGATATGCGTGTTGCAAGCGGAGAAGAGAAACTCTTATATATTAAAAAAATGGATACAGAAAAAGATTGTGCCTATATAACAACCCAGACAAAAAGATCGGGGATAGAGATTGCTGCACATATGGCACATGACATTGATATGTATTATGCGCTGAGTGGGAAGTCTGTGGAAGCTATAAGTAATGTGATGATAAAAAACGGGCAAACAGTGAGTTTTACAAAGTTTGTTGTATACACTGATAGCCTGAGGCACGAAGAGCCGGTAAGTAAAGGCAAAGAGTTGGTGAAAACAGCTTTGGCTTTTGGTAAAGAACATTGGTTTGAAAAGCAAAACGATTATCTAAATAACTTTTGGGAAAAGGCACATATTTCAATTGATGGTGATCCTAAAACAGAGCGCTCACTTAACTATAATATTTATCAGCTTCTTGCTTCTGCCGGAGTTGACAGCCATAGCAATATTTCGGCTAAAGGATTAAGTGGAGAAGGCTATGAAGGGCATTATTTTTGGGACACAGAAATATATATGATTCCTTTATTCATGCATACTAATATAGACACGGCACGCTGCCTTTTGAAGTACCGATATAATATATTAGATAAAGCGAGGATTAGAAGCCTTCAAATGGGGCATAGAAGGGGGGCAAAAATCCCGTGGCGAACAATATCTGGAGATGAATGCTCGCCGTATTTTCCGGCAGGTAGTGCGCAATATCACATAAACTCTGATGTTGCATACTCATATATACAATATTATTTTTATACAAAAGATATAGATATGATGATGGACTTCGGGTTTGAAACCATATACGAAACTGCTAGAATATGGCTTGAGATAGGACACTTTGACAATGGACATTTTAAGATTGATGCAGTGACCGGCCCTGATGAATATACGGCTATTGTAAATAACAATTACTATACAAATGTTATGGCAAAGCATCATATGGAGTGGGCAGTAAAGTTTGCAAATATATTAAAAGAGCATGACAAAAAGCGCTTTAAAAAAATAGCAGATAGGATGAAAGTTTCGAATGAAGAGCTTGGGCAAATGCATCAAGCGGCTCAAAAAATGTATCTGCCTTTTGACAGCAAATTGAATGTAAACCTACAAGATGATAGTTTTATACATAAAGCAGATTGGGATTTCGAGGGTACGTCTCAGGATAAATATCCGCTGTTATTAAACTTTCATCCACTTACGATATACAGATACAAGGTGCTAAAGCAGGCGGATACGTTGCTTGCACACATGCTGCTTGACAATGAAGAAGATGAAGTAGTCAAAAACTGTTTTAATTATTACGAGAAGTATACAACACATGATTCTAGTCTTTCGTCCTGCGTTCACAGCATTATGGCAGCTAGGATAGGAGATGCCGAAAAGGCATATAAATATTTTATGCACACAATACGACTTGATTTGGATGATATAAACTCAAATACGAAGGATGGGCTTCATCTGGCAAACGCAGGCGGCGCATATATGGGTATTGTCTATGGGTTCGGTGGATTAAGGATAAAAGAAGATGGCGTTCACATAAGCCCCACAAAGCCTGAGAGATGGGAAGGCTATCAGTTTAAAATTAAATATTTGGGCAGCTTGATTAATATAAAAGTTTCAGACAAAATAATGATTGGTACGGATAGGCCGTGCAAAGTTTTTATTTATAATGAAGAATATAATATCAATGATAGTATAATAATCGATATTGTGTAAGCAAATAATAAAAATCATCTAATTGCAATTTCATATTTACTTTAAGGCTTTTTTGGGCATATAATATAAGAACTCAATAATTCGGTGAGATGCTTAATAATAAAGCATAAGTATAGACAAGGCTTGAAGTGAAATTAACTCACCTCGTAACACAAAAGTAAATATTAAATAATATAATTGTAATATGAAACAAAGTATAGTATAATTCTAGAATGCAAAAGAACAATACAAACAACCAAAAAAGCAATGAATCATTTTTTGAAATATTGTTTAAAACATTATCACGCATAGGTACTGTTTTAATAATAGCTTTTGGAATACTTTTTTTTGGGCTTAAAAAGGTTTTTACATCCTTTAACAAGAAAGGTGATAACGAAACCTTTTCTTCATTTGTTAAAAGACTTGAAGATCAGCTAAACGCTAGCGCGTCACAGCATGAATTGAGAAGGAAAATCAAAGCTGATATCAAGCCTAAGAATGAAATTCCGAAATATAAAAGCCACAAAAAGCCGGCAACAGCCAGCCCATATTCAGCTAAGACACCGCAAAATACTGTAACTGTAAAAAATAAGTATAAGCCGAAAAAATCAGCAGCAATTAAGCTACTTCAAAGTGCAGCTGCGCTTGTAGTTATCGTGGGCGTTATAGTAGTTGTTGTGGTTGCTGTTAAAAATATTTTCTCTAATAAAGCTGACTTAAAAGACTTTGTTTTTTCAAAAGATGCTGCCGAAAAAACTGAACCAATTTCAGCAAGCGAAAGCTTTAAATACTATAATGATCTCTATGAGATGCAATTTAATGCTAAGACAAAAGATTTTTTGAGTGAAATCAATCCGATAGAAAAAAACGAACCGCCTGCATCTGAGGCGAGTATTTTTTGTGGTGATGAGCCAATAGTTTCTACGGATGTTAATGAAATGACTACGCTTGGCGCTGATACTACAATTGAAGCAAGTCCTGCTGTTTCACCTAGTCCGATGATCCAAACAACACCAGTTCCTCAAGTTACTATGGACACAGCGAACGCTGTTTTCGGGAAAGATATTTTAATTCATAAGGGAGACAGCTTAGATGAAGTGGCAATGATTCAGGAGAGGCTTATGGATTTGCACTATATGGATGCAGATGAGCCCACCACTTTGTATGGAGAAATGACTTTTTATGCAATGCAGCTTTTTCAGCGTGGACATGGACTAATGGTTGATGGCGTGGCAGGTTACGAAACGCTTACTTTGCTATTTTCGGATGAAGCTAAACAGTATCTTGTCCGAAAGGGTGACTACGGATTTGATATATATACAATTAAAAAAAGACTGATAGAGCTTGGGTATTTGGATGATGACAATACCAGCAAAAAGCTTGATGAAGATACCGATTATGCCATAAGAGTATTTCAGGGCAGAAACAAACTTTCACAGGATGGGATAGTGGGATATAACACCACGCAGGTATTGTTCAACGGAGATGCAAAACCCGCGAGTAACTACAAACCGCCATCAAGTGGCTCGGGTGGGAGCTCGAGTAGCGGCGGAAGCGGAGGTTCAAGCGCTTCATATGATGCGAATTCTGCTGCGGATTTTGTGAAATACGCAAAATCATGCATGAATAAAGGATATACATATGTATGGGGCGGAAAAGCACCTCCGGGAATGGATTGCTCGGGATTTGTATACCACAGTCTTAATGCTACGGGAAATGGTATTGGATATATGACATCAGCTGCTTGGGCAAAAAGCTCATATACCACTATAAGCTCCATGAGTGATGTTAAACCCGGAGATATTCTTTGTTTCCAAGGGCATGTAGCGATAGCTATTGGAGATGGCAAGATGATTGACTCATCATCATCAAGCAATACGATACGAATTGCAAACTTTGAATCGTCCAGTTATTGGAACAGAAAGTGGATATGCGCAAAACGCTATTTTGACTGAAGAATATTTAAAAGGCACTGAATTCAGTGCCTTTTTTGTTTTTCATAAACGAATTAACTATTGAAATTTCACTTGAAATCGTGTAAAATAAGATTAAAGGTCAAAGAAAGTCAAAATATATTATTCATATATCAGAAACGAGGGAATCTATGCAATATAAGGATTATTATAAAACCTTGGGAGTCAAAAAAGATGCAAGCGAGGCGGAAATTAAAAAAGCATATAGAACGCTTGTGAAAAAGTATCATCCTGATAAAAATCAGGGAGATAAAATAGCAGAAGACAAGTTCAAGGAAGTAAGCGAAGCCTATGAAGTGTTAGGCGATGCTGAAAAAAGAAAAAAGTATGATACGTTTGGAAATCAGACTAATTTTTCTGGCGGATATGACTTTGATCCTAGCAAATATGGGTTTTCTTCGGACAACGTAAGATATGAATACCATAATGGAGGAGATGCAAGAAGCGATTTTTTCAATACATTTTTCTCGGATGACAACTTTGACTTAGGTGATATATTTAGAGCCTTTAGAGGAGGCGGGAATAACAATGAATACAGCTCTTATTCGAAACCTCATAAAGGCGATGACATTGAAGCTATTATAGAAATTACGCCGGAAGAAGGCCACAAAGGTGCCAGCAAGAAAGTATCCCTTCGAACTGACACGGGAATTAAAAACTTCAACTTCACTATACCAAAGGGAGTTAAAGAAGGTGAGAAAATCCGACTTAAAAACCAAGGCAATGCTGGTGCTGGTGGTGGAGCGAAGGGCGATCTTTATATGAAGGTGAAATTTGCTTCAAGCGATAATTTTACAAAGCGGGGCAAGAACATTCACACTAAACTCAATATATTTCCTTGGGATGCAGCACTTGGCACTAAAGCGGATGTAAAAACGCTTGATGGGAAGATAAAAGTTACAATACCGGCTAAAACGCAAACAGGCAAGAAGATAAGAGTTTCGGGCAAGGGATATAGGGAGCGAAATAGCAACGCTGGAGACATGATAATAGAAATCACGATTGTAAATCCAGTCACTGTAACGCCTAAAATGAGAAAGCTTTTTGAGAAGATGAGAGATGAGGTAAGATAATAAGGAGTGTAAATATGAATCTAGATAAGTTTACAAACAAAGCTGTAGAAGCCATAGGCATGGCACAGCAGATAACAATAAGCATGCATCATCAGGAACTTGATGGTGAGCACCTTCATCTTGCCCTGCTTGAGCAGGAAGAAGGGCTAATTCCAAAACTTATTGGATATATGAATGTTAATTTTCAAAATTACGTCAGCGATTTAAGAGCAGAGCTTGATCGCCAGCCAAAGGTGCAGGGAGATGTATCAGGCCAGATGTATGCGACGCGTAGGTTTAACAAAATCTTAACTGATGCTATGGGTGAGGCGAAAGTTTTTAAAGATGTCTATTCTGGAGTGGAACACATTTATATCGCACTTTTAAAAGAGCGAAACACCATATCTTCGAAGGTATTTCTGCGCAATGGAATTGAATATGAAAAGTTCATGGAAGCATTAAACAAAGTGCGTAGTAATAAAAATATTACATCAAAAGATCCCGAGTCAACATACGATTCTCTGGCTAGGTTTGGGCGTGACTTAGTTGAGGCTGCAAAAAGCGGCAAGCTTGATCCAGTTATAGGTCGTGATTCGGAGATACGCCGAGCAATAAGGATATTATCACGAAGGACTAAGAATAATCCTGTGCTAATTGGTGAGCCTGGAGTAGGAAAAACTGCGGTAGTTGAGGGCTTAGCACAGCGTATTTTAGCAGGGGATGTTCCTGAGGGGCTGAAAGATAAGACTATTTATGCGCTTGATATGGGTGCACTTATCGCTGGCGCGAAATACAGAGGAGAGTTTGAGGAGCGCTTAAAAGCTGTTTTGGATGATATTGAAAAGTCCGATGGCAAGATAATACTATTTATCGATGAGCTTCACACAATCGTTGGTGCTGGGAAGACTGAAGGCTCAATGGACGCGGGCAACTTGCTTAAGCCCATGCTTGCTCGAGGCGAGCTTCACTGCATCGGAGCGACTACACTGGACGAATATAGGCAATATATTGAAAAGGATGCGGCATTGGAGCGGAGATTTCAGCCAATTATAGTGGATCAGCCAACCGTGGAGGACACGATATCAATACTACGAGGATTAAAAGAGCGCTTTGAGATACATCACGGTGTTCGCATCGCTGACGGAGCTCTTATTGCTTGCGCAGTGCTTTCGGATAGATACATTTCAGATAGGTTTTTGCCGGATAAGGCGATTGATTTAATGGACGAGGCAGCGGCAAAAATACGAACAGAGATTGACAGCATGCCGGCTGAGATAGATGACATATCACGTCGAGTGATGCAGCTTGAGATTGAAAAACAAGCACTTAAAAAGGAAAAAGATGAGGCATCAAAGGCGCGTCTTAAAACCATTGAAAAAGAGCATTCGGATCTTAACGAAGAGCTTAGCAAAATGAAGGCTCAGTGGGAGCTTGAAAAGGTAAATATTAATCGTGAAAAAGACCTAAAAGAGCAGATAGAGGAGGTGCGCAGGCAGATGGAAGAGGCAAAGCGTACATATAACCTTGAGGATGCTGCTAAGCTTGAATATGGAACACTGCCCGAGCTTCAAAAACAGCTGGATGAGGAAATGAGAAAAAGCAAAAGCACTGAAAATGATTTGGTAAAAGAAGAAGTTGACGAGGAAGAAGTGGCGGATATTGTTTCAAAATGGACTGGAATTCCTGTATCAAAACTTATGGAAAAAGAGCGTAACAAGCTACTTGGACTCTCTGACATTTTGCATGAACGAGTAATTGGGCAGGATGAAGCTGTGGAAGCTGTAAGCGATGCGGTTATCCGCGCACGTTCCGGTCTTAAGGATTTGAAAAAACCAATTGGTTCATTTATATTCTTAGGGCCCACAGGTGTCGGAAAAACGGAGCTTTCAAAAGCGATTGCAGAGGCGATGTTTGACAGCGAGGATAACTTGATTCGAATTGACATGAGTGAGTATATGGAAAAGCATGCAGTTTCAAGGCTCATTGGAGCTCCTCCGGGATATGTTGGATATGACGAGGGAGGACAGCTGACTGAGGCAGTTCGCAGAAAACCATATAGCGTTATTTTATTTGACGAGATAGAAAAAGCGCACCACGATGCGTTTAATATATTCCTGCAGATTCTTGATGATGGAAGGCTTACAGATAATAAGGGAAGAACTGTAAACTTTAAAAACACGATTATAATAATGACATCAAATATAGGAAGTGAGTATCTTTTAAACGGAATAAATGCTCAGGGTGAGATTGATGCTGAAGTGAAAAATCGAGTGATGGAAGAACTGACTCATAGCTTTAGACCAGAGTTTTTAAACCGTGTTGATGATACAGTAATGTTTAAGCCACTAAAGATGGAAGATATCGTTAAGATAATAGACTTGCTTTTGGAAGATATTCAAAGCAGGCTGGAGGACAGAAATATCAAGCTAAATGTCTCAGAAGATGCGAAGAGACTTATAGCGGATAAATCATACACGCCTATTTATGGCGCGCGTCCTGTAAAAAGGTATTTGCAAAAGAACTTTGAAACACAGCTTGGCAAGCTTATTATTTCAGGAGATTTGATGGATGGCAAAACGGCTTATGTTGGCACTAAAGATGGTGAGCTTATGTTTGAGTCTAAATAAAATCATATAATATTTATAAGACTTCGGAAATTATCTGCAGTCTTTTTTTCTTTATTATGCTATTATACTATGTAGAAAAATGAGAAGCGGGAGAATAACATAATGAATCTAAGTGTTTTTGAAGCTATTATGCTACTGTGTTTTGGCCTAGCGTGGCCGCTGTCTATTATAAAATCCATAAAGTCTAAGTCTACAAAAGGAAAATCTCTGTTTTTTATGATTGTTATAGGCATAGGATATGTTGCGGGAACCATCCATAAGCTTTTGTATAGCATGGATATTGTGCTTGTGCTTTATATTCTTAACGGAGTTATGGTATCTTTTGATATAGCTTTATTTGCAATTAACCGCAAAAGAGAGAAAAAGATGCAGGAACAATGATGCAGTTTTTTTATTTAGAATATTAAACTTTAATATAGGAGAAAAATATGATATTGGATAACTTGAAAAATGCAAAGCTTTACAAACAGATGAACCCTAACTTTAAAAAAGCTTTTGATTTTCTTGAAAGTGCGAACTTAGAGAAACTGGATGTCGGCAAATACCCGATTGACGGCGAAGACGTTTTTGTGTTGATTCAGGAATATCTAACACATCCAAAGGGCGAAGGATATATGGAGGCTCACCATAGGTTTGCAGATATACAGATTGTAATTAGCGGTGAAGAAGCTATCTATTATAATAATGACGCTGAACGTATGGATTTGCACAGCGAATACGATGGAGATAACGACTGTGTGCTATATTCTCCGAAAGAATCTGAGACAGAATGTATTCTTAGAAGTCGGGATTTTGTAGTGTTTTATCCAAATGAATTTCATATGCCATGCTGTAAATTGAGCACTGAGTGTGCGGTTAAAAAAGCGGTGGTAAAGATTAGGATGGATTGAAACTACCACGGAAGTATTTCTTGATTAATTAAGATATACAAAAGTTTGTGGAAATAACGTTGAAAATTAAAATTGGAAAGCGCAGTGCTGTTAAGCTACTGCGCTTTTTATGTGCAATTGGTTTTGTCTTCAAAATGAAAATGCATCTCAAAATAGCCGAAAACTAAAGAAATTGAATAAACATATAAAGAAATTAACATAGACAGTAAATAAATTTAGTTATATAATTTAGTTAAATTATGAATATTTCAACTATTAAAAAATTACAAAGAACGAGCTACGAGCGCAGGCTTGATATCATTGAGATGATATACAATGCGAAAACAGGGCATACGGGAGGCTCCCTATCTTCAGTCGATATGATTGTTGCGTTGTATTATGAGGCTATGAATGTTAAACCTGAAGATCCTAGCTGGGAAGACCGCGATATGTTTGTTTTAAGCAAAGGACACAGCGTGGAAGGCTATTACACAGTACTTGCTGACATTGGTTTTTTCCCAAAAGAAGAGCTTAAAACTTTTAGTAAGTATAAATCGCGCCTGATAGGGCATCCCACGCGCAAAGTGCCAGGCATCGAAATGAACACTGGAGCTTTGGGGCATGGACTGCCTGTTGCTACAGGAATGGCAATTGCCGCAAAGATGAAAAATAAAAGCTCTTATGTATATACACTTATGGGTGATGGAGAGCAGGGCGAAGGCTCTATCTATGAAGCAGCCATGGCAGCGGGGCATTATAAATTAGACAATCTGATTGCGATAATTGATCGAAACAGACTACAGATTTCAGGGGACACAGAAAACGTAATGGGACTTGAACCGCTTAAAGATAAGTGGGAAGCGTTCAGATGGCATGTGCTAGAGTGCGATGGAAATGATATGGACTCATTTTTATGTGCTATTAATGAAGCTAAATCATATAAAGGAGCGCCGACCATGATTTTAGCGAGAACCACAAAAGGTAAGGGCGTCTCGTACATGGAGAATGTTGCAAAATGGCACCATGGTGTGCCAACTGATGAGCAGTATGTTCAGGCTATTTCAGAAATAAAACAAAAGATAAAGGAGTTGAGCTGATATGAAAACTCCATGCAGAAAAGCATTTACCGAAACAATACTGGAGCTTGCAAAAAAGGATAAAGATATAGTTGTCTTAACTTCTGATGCAAGGGGCTCTGTTACACTCAATGACTATGCAGATGAACTTCCAGAGCAGTTTGTGGAGCTTGGAATTGCAGAGCAAAACATGGTGGGAACAGCAGCCGGAATAGCACTTGGTGGTTTAAAGCCATTTGTTTGCGGGCCTGCATGTTTTTTATCTGCCAGAAGCTTTGAGCAAGTTAAGGTGGACATGGCATATGCGGGAACTAATGTAAAAGCTATTGGCGTTAGTGGCGGCGTAAGCTACGGTGCGCTGGGCACAAGTCATCACTCAGTACAGGATATAGCAGTCATGCGTGCAACAGCAGGTCTTACTGTGATATTGCCGTGTGATGCAAGACAAACTCGTGAGATGACACGACAGCTTGCAAGCTTTGATGGACCTGTTTATGTGAGAATGGGGCGCGGCGGTGTAGAGGATGTTTATGAAACTGATGATGTTCCTTTTACAATAGGCAAGGCAAATACTTTGCACGAAGGTGACGACATTACTATCATTGGTTGCGGCGAAACTGTGCGTGTAGCACTTGATGCTGCTATCCTGCTTGGCAAACAAGGGGTGTCAGCAAGAGTTCTGGACATGCATACATTAAAGCCTCTGGATGAAGAAGCAATAATCAAAGCGGCAAGAGAAACAGCAAAAATAATAACCATTGAGGAGCATTGCGTAAAAGGTGGTTTAGGCGGAGCTGTGGCAGAAGTATTATCTCAGAACGAGCCCACACCACTTAAGATACTTGGTATACCTGATGAACAGACTGTGACTGGTGAATCGGCTGAAGTTTTCAAACACTATGGCTTAACTGCTGAAAATGTGGCAAAAACAGCAAAGGAAATGGTAGAAGAATGAGTAAATATATTGTTTCTGTTGACCAAAGCACCACTGCGACAAAAGCTGTTTTATTTAACGACAGGGGCGAGCTTTTATATAGGACTGATAAACCACATAGGCAAATTTCACCCAAACAGGGATGGGTGGAGCACGATGGCTTGGAGATATATGATAACTTTATTGCTGCTGTGAAAACTCTGGTGAGCAAAAATGATATGAAGTGGAGCGATATAGAAGTTCTTGCCATAAGCAATCAGCGTGAGACAGTAATCGCATGGGACAAGGAGACGGGAGTTCCTGTATATAATGCTGTTGTGTGGCAGTGCGCAAGAGCAGAAGATATTTGCCAGCAAAAAGAAATCAAGGACATGGGAGACAAGATTCGTGAGAAAACGGGACTTGAATTGTCTCCTTATTTTTCTGTGCCAAAGCTCAAATGGATTTTGGATAATGTAGAGGAGGCTAAAGAAAAAGCTGAAGCAGGCAAACTGGTTGCAGGCACGATGGACAGCTTTCTTGTGTGGAAGCTTACCGGCGGCAAAAAACATGTAACGGATTACTCAAACGCTAGCAGAACAATGGCTTTAAACTTACATTCGCTTAAATGGGATGATGAGATACTTGAGTTGTTTGATATCCCAAAGTCAATTATGGCGGAGCTCGTATGCTCGGATGAAGTGGTTGGTTACACAGATTTTGAAGGTGCATCAGATGTAAAAATTCCGATTGCTGGCATATTGGGCGATTCGCATGGCGCGATGTTTGCACAAAGTTGCTATGAAAAGGGAATGATGAAGGGCACTTTCGGAACAGGCTCTTCCATAATGATGAACATTGGAGATGAACCTGTGCTATCAAAGCACGGTCTTGTGACATCTATTGCTTGGGGAATGAAAAAAGGAATAGAGTTTGTTTTTGAAGGAAATATTAATTATGCCGCGGCAACAATCAAGTGGTTGATTGATGACCTTGGGATATTAGAGAACGCACAGCAATCAGAAGAGATCGCAAAATCGCTTGAAGATAACGGCGGAGTATATATAGTTCCTGCTTTTACAGGGCTTGGAGCACCATATTGGGATGGAAAAGCACGCGCCATAATCTGTGGTCTGAGTGCAGGGGCTAAAAAAGAACATATTGTACGCGCGGCACTTGAAAGCATTGCATTTCAAGTTAAGGATATTGTTGACTGCGCGGCACTGGACACTGGTATGAAAGCAAAGCAGGTTCGCGCTGATGGCGGCCCTACAAAAAATGGCTTTTTGATGCAGTTTCTGGCCGATATGCTGGATGCGGATATAAGCACATCCAAAATCGAAGAGCTTTCTGCAAAAGGTTGCGCGCTTATGGCGGGACTTGCAGTAGGGATTTGGAGCAGCCAGGAAGAGCTTTGCAAGTTACGTGACGAGGGCGGACTATATAAGCCTAAAATGAGTGTTGAAAAGAGGCAGGAAATGTACAAAGGATGGAAAATTGCAGTTAAACGAGCAAGGATGGAAGCATAATGGCTGTTAGAGCAAAGGATATAGCACAAAAACTTGGGGTTTCAACAACAACTGTTTCGTTAGTGTTAAACAATAAGCCTGGCGTCAGCCAGAAGACACGCGAAAGAGTGCTTCAAGAGATTGAGCAGATGGGGTTTGAAACTAACATCAAGATTAAGCAGACTGCAGCGTATAAGAATATTCTTTTTGTTCTTTTTAAAAACCATGGGCTTGTAGTAGGCGATACGCCGTTTTTCTCAAAACTCATTGAAAGCATTGAAGGCGAGGCTAGAAAAAATGGTTTTAACATTATCATTTCATATCTTAATAAAGAATCCAACACTCAAGCGTATGTGAATCAGTTTGAAAATGATGAAACAACTGCAGGCATACTGCTTCTTGCAACTGAGATGGATGAAGAAGACATTATAACTTTTACCCAATCAAAGATACCTGTGCTGGCACTGGATAATTGCTTTAATGCGGACATTGACAGCGTACAGATAGACAACATAGAAGGGGTAACAAAGGCTGTAAAATATTTCGTTGAGTGTGGACAAAGTGACATTGGTTATATGCATTCATCCGCGAGTATATATAACTTTGAGCAAAGATATATGGGATTTCAAATGGAGCTTAGTAAAGAAGGTATTGAATTAAGTCCTAATAAAATAATAAAACTTGAACCAACTATCGAAGGTGCTCATCGTGACATGGAAGCATACCTAAAAAACGGTGGGAAATTGCCAAAAGCACTGTTCGCGGACAATGACATAATTGCCATGGGAGCATCCAGAGCTATAAAAGAAGCTGGATATAAGCTTCCTGATGAAGTTTCAGTAATAGGATTTGATGACATGCCTTATTGCACAATGATGAGACCTCGACTTACAACTGTAAAGGTAAGCAATGAAGGCATGGGAACAGTTGCAGTCAGAAGGCTTGCGGATATTATAAACTCAAAAACAAACGAAAATATAAAGATTTTGGTCAGAACAGATCTAATTAAAAGAAATAGCGTTAAGGAGAATTAATTATGGAAAAGTATAGTGTGAAACTGGGGGTTGTGCCAACAAGGAGATTCATCTTTTCAAAAGAAGATGCATTGAAGTTTAAGAGATTAACCTACGAGCGCTTAACTGAGCTTGAAATAGATTATGTAGATATAGAAGATATAAATGAAGAAGGACTATTTTATTCTGAAGATGACCTAGAAGCTATAATGGAAAAAATGCAGGCCAATGGTGTGGATGCACTCTTTTTTCCGCACTGCAACTTTGGCACAGAAGATATTATAGGAAAGCTTTCAAAGAAAATGGGGCTTCCTGTGGCAATTTGGGGACCAAGAGATGAAGAACCACTTGCTGACGGGTCTAGATTGCGCGACTCTCAGTGTGGTTTATTTGCGACGGGCAAGGTATTAAGGCGCTTTAAAGTGCCGTTTACTTATATACCAAATGATACTTTGCAAGATGCAAGTTTTGAGCGCGGAATAAAGACGTTTATAGCTGCCGCAAACGTAGTAAAGGTGTTTAAAAATCTAAGAGTTTTGCAGATATCAACAAGACCTTCGGATTTTTGGACGATGATGTACAATGAGGGCGAGTTGCTTGAAAAATTCGGAATACAGATAAGCCCTATTCCTCTTTCTGACGTGGTTCGAAAAGCTAAAAAGCTTATCGAAAATCCTGATGAAAAAGTTAAAGAAACAATTGAATATATTAAAGAGAACATGGAAGTTTGTGTGGATGAAGAAGGAGTGCTCAAAGTAGCTGCTTTAAAAACGGCGGTCAGATACTTTGTAGACAAATACAAGTGCCAGGCAGCAGCTATTCAGTGCTGGGATGCGCTGCAGGCAGACCTTGGACTTATGCCGTGTACTGGAAATGCTCTGCTTACAGACGAAGGAATACCTGTGGCGTGTGAAACTGATATTCACGGAGCGATTACATCAGTAATTGCGCAGGCTGCTGCAATGGGCACGACTGCTACATTTTTTGCGGACTGGACAGTGCGTCACCCTTCAAACGACAATGGTGAGCTTTTGCAGCACTGTGGTCCGTACCCAATATCTCTTTGCAAGGCGGGAACAAAAGCTAAACTTGGAAGCCCATTTGCGCTTCCGGGAGAAAAACCGGGCGCTGTGCTGTCCGAGATAAAGGGCGGTGAAATGACTATCCTTCGCTTTGATGGTGATGGTGGTAAGTATAGCCTTCTTGCAGGAGCTGCAAAAGGTATAGAGGGGCCATATATTTGGGGTACTTATGTATGGATTGAGGTAAAAGATTGGCTTAAGCTCGAAAAGAAGCTAGTGGAAGGCCCTTATGTTCATCACTGTGTCGGTATACATGGCGATGTTCTTCCTGTAGTAACTGAAGCTTTAAAATATATTGATGGTTTAGATATCGATTTTTATGACGATGATGCAAAAGAGAAAGTGGATAATTATCTTCTAGGGCGATAGAAGTTATTGCAGTACAAACTTGAAGGGAAATATACCGTGAATATTGCAATTGAAAAGTGGGGAATGTTTGAAGCAGAGTTTATGTGCGCAGAAACAGCAAACCCCTTTGTAGATGTTTCATTTTCAGCCGAATTTTGTCATGATGAAACAAAAATTAAAGTAAGCGGATTTTATGACGGAGATGATACATTCCGCATACGCTTTATGCCAAAAAATTTAGGCGAATGGACATATAAAACAATAAGCAACAAAGAGGAGCTGGATGGCAAGGAAGGCTCATTTACTTGTGTTGAAGCAAAGGGAAATAATCATGGCCCTGTTAAGGTGAGCAAACGGCTGCACTTCGCATATGCAGATGGTACACCGTATTATCCTTTTGGAACAACATCATATGGATGGGCTCACCAAAAGGACAAACTTGCATATAAAACGATAGACAGCTTGAAAAACAGCCCTTTTAACAAGATAAGGACGGGAGTCACACCGCATTACAGCAAGTCTAGTGATGACAATATGAGACACTATCCATATGTGGGCGAGGCACCCAGTGATTGGGATTTTTCAAGATTTAATCCAAAATACTTTCAGATGATCGAAGATCGCATTCAAAGGCTCATGGACATCGGGGTTGAGGCAGATCTTATCATGCTTCATCCGTATGCAAAAGATTGGGGCTATACCCAGAAACCACAGGATGCGGATGTAGCGTTTTTAAAATACTGTGTAAGCCGGTTTGCCGCATACAGAAACATATGGTGGTCGCTCGCAAATGAGTATGACATGTTTGAAACTAAGACATTGGAAGAATGGGATGATTTATGTAAAGTGGTTCAAAAGGTGGATCCATATAACCACCTGCTATCCATTCATAACTACATGAGGCTATATGAGAACTGGAAGCCATGGATAACGCACGCTACTGTGCAAGATGGCATGGCAGTGGATGAAGCTGGCAGAGCTGTGCTTATGGTTAAAGCATATCACAAGCCTGTTATTTATGACGAAGTGTGTTACGAAGGAAATTTTGATAT
This sequence comes from Christensenellaceae bacterium, assembly GCA_963676355.1. Classification (GTDB taxonomy): domain Bacteria; phylum Bacillota; class Clostridia; order Christensenellales; family UMGS416; genus JAGLOK01. The sequence continues at coordinate 2,927,966 of OY781093.1, read as the reverse complement.
CAGATGGGGCAACCTCTCAGCTGAAGAAATGACGAGAAGATTTTGGAACGGAATGATTGCAGGAGCATATGTTGGACATGGTGAAGTTATCGACCTGCCTGATGAAAACGGAGAGCTTGTGTGGACTGCAGTTGGCGGTAATCTAAAAGGCGACAGCATAAGTCGCATAGATTTTTTGAGAAAGATTATTGAAGACGGCTCAGGGCACGGATGGGAAGCAGTCGATAAATGGTGGCTAGCTGGAATGGCTAAAAAGGATGAAAAGCATTTCCTCGTGTATTTTGGAAATGAAAAACCGGGCAAATGGAAGTTTTTTATTCCTTCAAAAGATGTAGTAATGAAAACTGGAACGAAATATAAAGTTGAGATTATCGACACATGGAACATGACAATAGATCAAGTCGATGCGACTTTTATAATAGGCGAAAAAGATCAGTATGGATATCCAGACAGTGAAAATAGGGCGATAGATCTGCCGGATAAAAAATACATTGCCATAAGGCTTACACCAGAAAAATAATATGGAATTTATTTTTAAAAGTATAAGGAGATTAGAATGACTAAAGCAAGAAAACTTAAAATGCCGGATACGCTTAATCTGGAAGAGCGTGCGGAAATTGCACTTAATGCGATGATTAACGTGGCAGATGAGGACTATGAATATATACCGTTTTTCAGTGGATTCTTTCAGTCAGATCCAGCTTGGATGAGTCATGGCAATTGGGATTATGGCTCAAGCCATGGAAGACTGGTGGACTGCATTTTGCTCGCACGGAAAATGACAGGGAGCAATTATGGCGAGGAAGCGGAACAGCACTATCGTGAGAATCTTTTAAAGACTTTCCGTCCAAACGGACTAAGCTTCAGGCGTAATACTTTTGATGAAGAGACTATATTAGAGCATCAGGCAAAGTTTAGAGAATCCGCAAGTATGATTGACCAGCGCTCAGTGATACTAGGGCTTACAACGTGGTTTTTAGACACACAAGACGAAAAGATTAAAGGTTATGCAGACAGACACGTGGCGGCGCTTAAACATATCGCACGCAAAGAACGCATTTCTTGGTATTACCCGGGTTCAGAATATACAGACAATGGTTGGCCGTCTTTTGATGCTGTGCACACTCGCTTGGCATATGATCCTGCTGCGATGTGGGGACGACAGATTATGCCGCTTATTCGCTATTTTAAAGCGACGGGCAATAAAGATGCATATGAGCTTTCTGAAAACTTCGCGTCAAATATAATGTTTAGAAGCGGAGTGTTTAATTCTGATGGAAGCTTCAATGACGCACTCGGCTACAGAAACGGGCACTTCCATACAAGAATGGGAACTCTCAACTCCCTTGCACAATTTGCGGAGACAACAAGTGATTCTTCAATCATTGCATTTGTTAAAAAGAGCTTTGACTGGGGACTTACAAAGTGCACAAGCTTTGGCTGGACGCCGGGCGATTTGGAAGATCAGGAATATGAACATGAAACCTGCACATTGGTTGATGCAATTTCAATTGCTATTACTCTTGCAAAACAGGGGTACACCGAATATTGGGGAGTGGCGGAAAGATTCCTTCGCAACCATTTGACAGAAGCACAGATACTTGATACAAGTTGGATTAAACAGCGTGAAGATAAGTCAATGGACATTCCAGGCGAGAAAACATATTACAAAGTGGCAGAGCGCCTTCGCGGAACATTCGCGGGATATGCTGCGCCTAATGACTTTGTATATAGTGGAGTGCACGGTAGAGGGCACATTATGGACGTTCAAACTTGCTGTGTGGCATCTGGAACGCGTGGTCTATATAACGGCTGGCAAAACATCGTTACAAAGCAAAAAAATGGGCGGGTAAGTGTGAACATGCTACTTAATCGTGCAACCGAGGAAATCGACGTATTAAGCTATCTTCCCCACGAAGGTAAAGTGGAATTGATTATTAATAAAGAGATTCCAGAACTGCTTGTAAGAGTACCTGAATGGACACCATTTGGCGGAGTTGAAGTAACACGCGGAAATGGAGAAAAATTCTCAGGCCGCGACTTGCCGTGGGTGAAGGGATGCTTCATGCTGCTAAAAGGAGCAATGCCGGGTGAAAAAATCACAGTCACTTTCTTGCAGATGGAGCGCGATACTGTGGAAACTGCTGCAGGGCTTAATTACGGCACAAAATGGATAGGTGATGAAGTTGTTGGTATTACACCAAAGGGTACATACTATCCTCTATACAGTGGGCGCAAAGTAATGGACAAAGCACCAATTAAAGCGGGAACGCTTCATGTGGATAGTGGTGTGGATTTAGATTGATAAAGAGAAGGAGTTTTGGATGAGTATTAAAAGAATCGAAAAATGGAGTATCTTAGAACTTAAGTTTAACGGAGAAATTAGTGGAAATCCTTTTACAGAGGCTAAAATAACGGCAGAGTTTTCTATTGATGGCAGAAAAGTAAAAGTATACGGTTTCTACAACGGAGACGATGAATATGTGGTCCGATTTATGCCGGACACAGAAGGCATGTGGGGTTATACCGTTAAAAGCAACGTAGAAAAAATCGACGGAAATGTTGGAAGCTTTGAATGCGTAAGCGCAGGAGAGAAAAACCATGGTCCTGTGCGCGTCATAGACAGATATCACTTCGCATATGAGGACGGCACTCCTTATCACCCGATAGGTACCACATGCTATGTGTGGAACCATCAGAGCGAAGAGCTTATGTTGCAAACTTTGGATACGCTTAAGAGTGCAGCATTTAACAAGATGCGCATGTGTGTTTTCCCAAAACACTATGACTTTAACAATAATGAGCCGAAATATTATCCTTTTGAAAAAGATGACGAAGGTAATTGGGACTTTACGAGGTTTGAACCTAAGTACTTTGCACACCTTGAAGCTCGTATAGTAGAACTTATGGAGCTTGGAATTGAGGCGGACCTTATAGTTTTCCATCCCTATGACAGATGGGGTTTTTCAACTATGCCAAAAGATGCAGACGATAGGTATTTAAGATATTTAACGGCGCGTCTTTCAGCTTTCCGCAACCTTTGGTGGTCGCTGGCTAATGAATATGACTTCATGAAAGAAAAAACTTTGGCTGATTGGGACAGGTTCTTTACCATAATACAGCAGCATGATCCCTATCACCACCTGCGCTCTATACACAACGCTTACGGATTTTATGACCACTCAAAACATTGGGTAACACATTGCAGCATACAAAACTCTGATCTTGAGAAAGTCGGGCAGTGGCTGGACACATATAAAAAGCCTGTGGTGGTGGACGAATGCTGCTATGAGGGAAATATATCAAACAACTGGGGCAATATCTCGGCAAAGAAGCTGGTACACAGGATGTGGGAAGCCTATGGTCGCGGCGGATATGCCGGACACGGTGAGACATATCTTAATAAGGAAGAAGTGCTCTGGTGGTCAAAGGGTGGCAAGCTTCACGGGCAAAGCCCGGAGCGCATAGAGTTTCTGGTTAAGATAATAAACGAAGCGCCCGGATATTTGGAAACTAAATTTTTGGGTTATGATGCGCAGCCGACTATAGGATATAAGGACAAATACTTTTTGTGCTATATGGGTCACAGACAGTCAGTAACAAAGAAGTTCGAGCTGCCAGAGGGTAAAAAATACCGCGCTGAAATAATCGATACTTGGAACATGACAGTTACTCCGGTGGAGGGCGTATACGAAGGTACATGTTTTATACCGCTTATTGGTGGGCAGTATAACGCTGTGCGGCTTTATATCGTAGAATAATTAAGATTAAGAAGGGTTCATAATGAAAAAAATAATTGCAGTATACACAGGGCAAGGACTTTCGGGACCATTGCAAAAAGTATTTAAGGATAATATCGAGGACATAGAATATAACAATATAATAGACGATACACTTATACGTGACGTAATTAGAGCGGGAGAGCTGACGCCCGCTGTGATTAAAAGACTAACGCAGTATTTCATGATAGCCGAAGACATGGGGGCAGATTTGATTATAAACACATGCTCATCGGTTCGTGAAATAGTAGATATAGCCCAGCCTATGATTAATGTGCCTATTATTAAAATTGATGATGCTATGGGTGATGAAGTGGTCAAAAACTATACATCTGTTGCTGTTATGGCAACCATACCCACAACTCTTAATCCGACTATGCGAATGATTGAAGACAAGGCAAAGAAAGCTGGCAAAGAAATAAAAATTGTAAGTGGACTCGCAAAAGGTGCTTATGATGCTCTTGTGTCAGGCGACCCTGAAGGACACGACAGGGCGATTCTTGAAACTGCCGAGAGACTGGCATCAGAAGCTGATTGCTTTGTTTTGGCGCAGGGTTCAATGGGCCGTATGCAGGAAGGGCTTATGAAGGCATCGGGAAAGCCAGTGCTTGCAAGCCCACCGCTTTGCGTAGAGCAGGTTAAGGCTATGCTGGAGGAGCTGTAATGAACATAAACGATACTAAGAAATTTGCCTGCCAGATAAGAAAAGATGTAGTTACAATGATACATCAGGGTGGAGAGGGGCATCCGGGGCCCGCACTTTCTTCTGCGGATATACTGGCTGTATTATATAATGATTTTCTTAAAATTGATCCTAAAAATCCAAAATGGAATGAACGTGACAGATTTATTCTTTCAAAAGGACACGCATGTCCTGTCTTATATGCTGCTTTGGCACAAAAAGGATTTATTTCAACTGATGAATACCCCACTCTGCGCCATTATGGCTCGCGTTTGCAGGGACATCCTGATATAAAAACACCGGGTGTTGACATGACGTCGGGGTCTCTTGGCAATGGACTTTCAATTGGGTTGGGCATGACGCTTGCAGCTCGTATTCAGAATATAGACAACTATGTTTATGTAGTGACAGGTGATGGGGAACTTCAGGAAGGAGTGCTTTGGGAGGCTGTGAATGCCGCATCAAAGTATAAGGCGGATAAGCTTATTGCTTTTGTTGATAACAACGGAATGCAAAGCGGTGGCTCGGTTACCGAAGTTGGAAACATGATAAATATTGCGGAAAGATTTGAATCTTTTGGATGGCATGTTCAAGAGATAGACGGACACAACCTTGAAGAGATTTACTATGCTGTGACTATTGCGCAGAGTGAAAAAGGCTTACCGTCGGTTATAATCGCGCACACCGTAAAGGGAAAAGGAGTCCCTTTTATGGAACACAACAATGCTTGGCATAAAGGAACGCCGGATGCAGAGCAGCTAAAAGAAGCGCTCCAAGCGCTTGATGCAGGATTGGAGGCTTCACTGTGAAAACTAAAAGTACAAGAATAGGATTTACCGATGGCCTGATGGAGATAGCTGAAAAGCGTGATGACATTGCGCTTGTGATGGCGGACTCGTTAATGGTAATAAAAGCTACTCCGTTTGCTGAAAAGTATCCTGAGCGCACAGTTGATGTGGGAATCGCTGAACAAAGTGCTGTGGGAGTTGCAGCGGGATTGGCGTCGGCTGGAATGGTGCCTTTCATGGCAACGTACGCAGGATTTATCACCATGCGCGCGTGCGAGCAGGTGCGTACATTTGTGGGCTATCCACACCTTAATGTAAAGCTTGTTGGCGCAAATGGAGGAATAGCAGGTGGCGAAAGAGAAGGCGTTACCCATCAGTTCTTTGAGGATATTGCAATTCTTCGCGCAATTCCTGGAATGACGATACTTGTCCCTGCTGATGCAGATCAGGTGCAAAAAGCTGTAGTTGCAGCGGCACAATGGGAAGGGCCTGTATACATAAGAATTGGAAGCGGGCGAGATCCTGTGGTATATGAACAAGATTTGCCTTTTGAGATAGGAAAAGCAAGAAACATATATGGCGAAGGTGGAGATGTTGCGCTTTTTACCTGTGGCTTGCTTATAAATCAAACAATGGAGGCTGCAAAAGAGCTTGAAAAAGAAGGAATTAATGCACAGGTCGTCGAAGTGCACACAATTAAACCTCTGGACGAGGAGACTGTGGGTGCAGCACTTAAAAAATCTGGAGCAGGAGTTACTGTGGAAGACCATAATGTGAATGGAGGGCTTGGAAGTGCCGTGTGCGAACTTTCGGCAAAAATATGTCCGGTTCCAGTGGAACGCATTGGTTTACAGGATGTGTGGCCGCAGTCTGGTTCGGCTCAAGAGCTTATAGAAGCTTATGGTATGGACACAAAAGACATTGTGAAAGCAGCCAAAAGAGCAATTAGTAATAAAAAATAAACAGGAGGCAAGCCGTGAAAACTTTGGAGAAGATTCCCGAGAAGATGAACGCTGTGATTTGTTACGGACCTAAGGATTACAGGTATGAACAAAAAGATGTTCCTGAAATTACTGAAGATGATGTGCTTATAAAAGTGGAAGCGTGCGGAATATGCGCAGGAGATGTGAAATCTTACGCAGGAGCTGCAATGTTTTGGGGCGGTGGAGTTTTGCCGCCTTGGAATGACGCGCCTTGTGTACCCGGGCATGAGTTTATAGGGACAGTTGTGGCGCTTGGTGATAGGGCTGCTAAAAAGTATAAACTTGAGCTTGGTGACCGTGCGATAGCGGAACAGATAGTTCCATGCGGAGAGTGTAGATACTGCAAGGGCGGTGACTACTGGATGTGCGAAGTTCATAACATATATGGGCATCAAAAAGAAGTTGCTGACGGTGGTATGGCGGAATATATGCGCTATAATTCCCGTTCTGTCATTCACAAAGTGCCAAAGCATATACCTGCTGAGCATGCGGCCATGCTGGAGCCTTTGTCGTGTTCTGTGCATACAGTAGAGCGGTCAGGCATTAAGTTTAACGATGTTGTGGTGATAGCAGGAATGGGTCCTATTGGGCTGTGCAAACTACAGCTTGCTAAGCTTAAAAATCCTAGGCTTTTGATTGCGCTTGATATGAAGGACAATCGTCTTGAGCTTGCCAAAGAATTGGGAGCGGATATCATAATAAACCCCAGTAAAGAAGATGCTGTTCAAAAGGTATTGGATTTAACCGAAGGATATGGATGTGATGTATATATTCACAACTCAGGGCATCCTTCAGGAGTTATACAGGGATTAAAGATGGTGAGAAAGCATGGTACATTTGTAGAGTTTTCTGTCTTCTCTTCTGAAACGTCTGTAGACTGGAGCATAATAGGCGACAGAAAAGAGCTGACAATAGTAGGTTCTCACATAAGTGGACAGGAAGGCTACCCAGTTGCTATTGATATGCTGTCAAAGGGAGTAATAAAAGTGGACAAGATAGTAACGCATGAATATCCGCTGTCTGACTTTTTGGAAGCAATGACACTTGCAGGAGAAGGCAAGGAGTCTATAAAAGTAGTACTAAAACCTTAATAGGAGACGAAGATGGATAAGAATACACAGTACAAACCTAAACAAGAGCAGGAAGCAGTAAAAATGTTTGATGGCATTTATCGCAAAACATTGTGCTATGACGATGATAACATGCTTTGTCATTTCACATTGGAAAAAGGCTCAAGAATACCGCTTCACAGCCATGTGGCAGTGCAAAACGGCTATGTTATAAGCGGCAAAGTGAAATTTTTGGCAGAAAACGGCGATGAAATTATAGTAAAACCAGGAGATGGATACTTCTTTAAGTCAAATGAAGTGCATGGATCTGAAGTGATGGAAGACTCGGAGATAATAGAATGTTTTTCACCATGCAGACCTGAGTATAAATAATGACGAAAGCAACTAAAACTGGGAATGAAAAGTACTTTGATGAAATCTTAAAGTATGTTACAGACAATGTGGACAGTGTGTTTAAATCTGCAAACGATAGGTTCAAGTTTCCATTTATAGATCCCGGCTCAATATACGAAGGCAACCTGTGGGATTGGGATTCTTTTTGGACAGTGTATGCTCTTGCGGCATATCAGAAGATAAAGGGTGATGAAAGGTTAAAAAAGCGTTTGATTGAAGGCGCTGAAGGAAACGTATTAAATTTTTTTGATTTCCAATTGGATGATGGCTATATTCCAATGATGGTGACATATCAAAATGTTTATGACCAAGAGGATGTAAAAGGTGAGCCATACCTTATAAAAAAGCACAAAGAGGGCGCAATTTTAAACATGCATAAGCCTTTCTTGTGCCAGCAGGCTTGCCTTGTAAGTGGATTGAAGAATTCTTTTGAATGGTTGAAAGATTACATCGGGAATCTTGAAAAATACTTTGAGTGCTATGACCGATACTATTACAATAATAATTGCGGTCTATATGTCTGGGCAGATGATGTGATGATTGGCATGGATAACGACCCTGCCTCTTTTGGCAGACCTAGGTTTTCTACTGCTAATTCATTCTTAAACGCATTTTTAGTTATGGAATTTAAGGCTATGGCGAAGATACTTTATGAGTTTAAAGAAAAAGAACGCTCAGAGCATTATCTTAAAAAAGCGCAGGATTTATCTGATGCCATCCAAAATGAATGCTATGATCCGAAAGATAAATTTTTCTACTCAGTTGATGTGGATATAAAAACAAGATCCTACGATTGGTTTCATAAAGGGCTGGGTGTTTTTTGGAAGACATTGCCTATAAAGATACAGACTTGGACGGGCTTTATACCAATATATGCTGGTGTTGCAACGGATGAGCAAGTGGAAAACATATTGAGGCTTCATATGCAAAATCCAGAGTCTTTTGAGTCGGACTTTGGCATCCGTGCGCTTGCAAAAGATGAAAAGATGTATAATCTTGAGGCTACGAACAATCCATCAAACTGGCTAGGACCAATATGGATTATCGTAAATTATGTGACTTTCCGCGGGCTTTTGAACTATGGTTATAAAAAAGAGGCGCAAAGTTTATATGAGAAGACGCTCAATCTTTTGGGAAGTGATTACAAAAAAACGGGAACATTGCATGAATATTACTCGCCTGAAACAGGTGAACCCGTTATGAGCCCTGGCTTTATGAATTGGAATCTTCTGGTTCTTAATATGAAATTGGAGCTTGAAGGCGAAGATTTATCGTTTAAATACATATCGTAATAAGAGTTGTTATAAAAAACCTGCCGAATTAATTCGACAGGTTTTTTATTGGCTTTTATTATTCAGAACACACTTTATTAAGAAGATTACGTGCAGTGGCTTTTGTAAAATACATAGGGATTGGATATATTCCGTGGCACTCTTTAAAAGCTTTCTTTATAACTTCATCTATTGAGGATTCTGGAAAGTTTTCAAAACGCTTGGGTATTCCGGACTTTTCGTTCAGCTCAAAAAGACTCTTTATGAATATCTTCGCATTCTCATCTATTCCGGCATTTTCTTTGAATTGACCTGTAACCTTTGCAAGATATGAGAACTCATTCTTGCATTTAGGCAGGTAATATTCCATAACATGGGGCAAGAGGATTGCGTTTGCAAGCCCGTGTGGAACACCAAACATAGCTCCAAGCGTGTGTGCGAATGCATGGACGTATCCGACATAAGTTTGTGTGAATGCCATTCCTCCAAGAAAGGAAGCTGTGAGCAGCGCTTCTCTTGCATTAAGGTCGCTTGGATTTTTTAGAACCTGGGGTAGATTTTTATAAATCAGTTTTGTTGCACTTTCAGCGTGCATGTCGGTCTTTGAATCTGCATAGCCGGACACATAGGCTTCTAGTGCGTGTGTTAGCGCGTCCAGAGCGGTGTTTGCTGTTGTGTGTGGTGGAAGGCCGACAGTTAGATCTGAATCGAGTATGGCTATATAAGGGACTACCTTGGGGTCCAGTATCTGCTTTTTTGCATGAGTTTCGTTGTCAGAGATAACGGCCGCAACGGTTGTTTCACTTCCCGTTCCTGCAGTGGTGGGGATTGCGATAAAGGGAGGAAGCATTCGGCGAACTTTGAGCATGCCTGAAAGAGATTGCGCACTTTTGCCGTTTGATACAGCAGCACCTGCGGCTTTTGCTGTGTCTATCACAGAGCCTCCGCCGACAGCGACTATTGAAGTGCAGTCTGAATATGCTTTTACTGCTTGGGAAACGACTGAAAAAGTAGGATCGGGAGCGACACCATCGAAAATTTCATAGTCAATATTATTGTCTTTAAGACTTTTTAATATATTATCAAGTAAACCGATTTTGAGAAGAAATTTGTCGGTTATAACAAGTGCTTTATTGGAACTCATCATTTTAAGTAGTTCGCCTGTCTTTTTTGACTGGCCTTTACCAATGTAGGTTATAGGGGTTGGCTTATTTACAGTTTTAATTATTGGTTTTCTTAAAAGAATGCTTAGTTTAAAAAATAGCTGCATATAATTTCCTTTTGTTATTTCATTAAATATGATTTTACTTTTTAAGCATATGATTTTCAAGATAAAAGAGGCGATACTTTAAATAATAAAGAATGTTTTGCGTTATTTTAAGAACTGAGGTGTTTGATTGTTGATTTTATTTTTGTAAAAGAGTAAAGTATAGCCAGAGATTTTGTAAACTAAGGAGCAGTTATGTCAGCTAAAAAATTCCCACCTATAATAAAAAAGCACCCTCATATGGTCTACGGAGCGGATTATAATCCTGAGCAGTGGATAAAGTGGAAGGATACTATTTGGAAAGAGGACATGCGTCTAGCAAAGCTTGCTGGGATTAATTCGCTTTCAGTTGGCATATTTTCATGGGCGATGCTAGAGCCTGAGGAAGGCGTTTATAGATTCGAGTGGATGGATGAAGTGATGGACATGCTTGCAGAAAACGGAATGCGAGCTGTTTTAGCGACGCCATCTGGTGCACGTCCTGCATGGCTCAGCCAAAAGTATGAAGAAGTTCTGCGTGTAGACGAATCAAGGCACAGAAACCTTCACGGCGAAAGGCACAATCATTGCCTTACATCGCCTGTATACCGAGAAAAGATAGGAATAATAAACAAGATGCTGGCTGATAGATATAAAGATCATCCCGCACTTTCGGTGTGGCACATTTCAAACGAGTATAGCGGAGAGTGCCATTGCGAATTATGCCAAGCAGAATTTAGAACATGGCTTAAGGATAAATATAAGACACTTGATAACTTAAACGATGCGTGGTGGAGCACATTTTGGTCGCACACAATTACAGATTGGTCACAGATAGAATCACCTTCACCAAGGGGTGAGATGTCGGTGCATGCTTTGTCTATAGACTGGAAGAGGTTTGTAACTGACCGCTTTATTGATTTTTTTGAACATGAGGTAAAGGATATAAGGGAAATAACACCTGAAATTCCCATCACTACAAACCTCATGTATTTTTACGATATAAACTATTTTAAGCTAGGAAAGCATCTTAGCGTTGCAAGTTGGGACAGTTATCCTCAGTGGAAAAGTACCGATGATGACATAACGATGGCATGCTCTTATGGATTTTGGCATGATGTGATGCGTGGAATATGTGGACAAAAACCTTTCATGCTTATGGAAAGTTCGCCTTCTGTCACTAACTGGCGTCCTGTCGCAAAGCTTTACCGGCCAAATAGGTTATTAAACTATTCACTTTATACTGTTGGACATGGCGCGGACACAATTCAGTATTTTCAGTTCAGAAAATCGCGGGGTTCATCAGAAAAACTGCACGGCGCAGTCGTGGACCATGAAGGAAGTGAGAATACTAGAGTTTTTAGAGAAGTAACAGATGTAGGGGATGCGCTTGGAAAGCTTGATGAAGTAGTAGGGTGCCCTGTGGACTCCGAAGTTGCAATAGTGTTTGACTGGGAAAACAGATGGGCGATACGTGAAAGCCAAGGAATGCTTCAGGATAAAAACAACTATGAAGATACAGTTGTAAACCACTATCAATCTTTCTGGAAGAGGGGAATAGCGTGTGATGTTATTGATCAGACAAAAGATTTTGGAGGTTACAAGCTGGTTGTAGCTCCTATGAGTTATATGTTAAGAGAAGGATTTGCCGAGAGAGTCGGTGAATATGTGAAAAATGGCGGAACTTTTGTATTAACCTATGTGAGTGGTTATGTAAACGAGACGGATCTGTGTTTTTTGGGAGGATTTCCCGGGCCATTGCGAAAAGTTATGGGAGTGTGGTGCGAAGAGCTTGATTCACTTTATCCTGAGGACAGAAACTCGATATCATATGCTGGCAAAAGCTATGAGACGTTCGATATGTGCGAGCTAATTCATGCAGAAGGCGATACAAAAGTGCTGGGAACATACGAAGATGATTTCTATGCAAAAAGCCCTGCACTTACTGTAAATGAATACGGAAAAGGCAAGGCCTATTATATAGCTGCGCGCACGCAAGAGGATTTCCTTGATGAATTCTATAATAAGGTAGCAGATGATTTGAATATAAAGCCTTGTGTGGACTTTGAACTACCCAAAGGCGTTTATGCAATTAGCAGAACAGACGGAGTAAATGAATATGTGTTCCTTACAAATATTTTAAATAATTCTGTAAAGGTGAATTTGATGGAAGGCGGAGAGGATCTTTTGACGGGAGATAAATTGGAAGGTGAAATAGAACTTGATCCTATCGGTGTGAAAGTATATAAGAAGAAATCGTAGAGAATACCCCCAAAAACAGCCTTCATTTTTGAGAGGGCTGTTTTTTATTGATAAGTGTTAGTATATGGGCAAAATAATGCTTATTTAATTGAAAGATTAATGTGTAAATGGTAAGATGTGTATTGGCTTATATTTAACTTATTATATATAAAATGTTTGGGACGGAAGATGCTTAGAAAAAAACTTAACATAACAAATTTTATAGCAATTGGTTTCTTTTTAACACTGATTGCGGTGATATTAAAAAGTGCATGGATTGTGGATGATGCATACATTTCTTTTCGATATGTGCGAAACTTTTTAGGTGGATATGGGCTCACGTGGAACACTTTTGAAAGGGTGCAGGCATACACAAATCCTCTTTATGTGTTTTTGATGATTCCTCTTTATGCTTTGTCCAAAGATATGTTCTTATCTTCGATATTTTTGTCGGTTACACTTACGCTGGCTGCAGTTATAATCGCATTGCGACCGAAAAACCGAAGGGAATTGATTCCGTTTGCAGTGAGCATGCTTCTTATTATTGTTTCAAAAGCGTTTATCGATTATTCGACATCGGGTCTTGAAAACCCTATAACATTTTTGGCGGTAGCACTTTTTTATACGGTGTATTTTTCAAGCGAAAATGCGCAGGATGGCAAAACATTTCTTAAGCTGTGTTTTATTGCCTCAATTATTACAATAAACAGGCTGGATGCCGTTTTGCTGGTATTCCCGCCTTTATGTGTTAGCTTTTTTAAAGAATTTAAGGCGAAGAAAATCGGATATGGATTTCTAGGATTTTCACCGTTTATTGTGTGGGAGCTGTTTTCTTTTTTCTACTACGGATTTTTTATTCCAAATACAGCGTTTGCAAAGCTTAACATCACAACTGCTAGATTGGACTTGTGGTCAAACGGTGTAAAATACATATTTTCTTCTAATATTTATGGAGACAATATAACTCTTTTGGTGCTCTTTTGTGCCATACTTATCGGCATATTTCTTATAAGGAAAAACAAGGGTAAATATGCGATAGCGGCAGGCAGTATTGTGCTTTATCTTTTATACATTATAAATGTAGGCGGCGACTTTATGGTGGGGAGATTTTTAAGCGCGCCGTTCTTTCTCGGTGTGATTATCATATATCATTATCTTAAAACTTTGGATATCGGAGGCAAAGGCATAAAGTCTACCAAGATTAAGATAACTGCCGCGGTATGCGCAATCATTTTGTTTTTCGGGAGTATACCTGAAACATCTACTCTTACTTCTGACCTTGAATATGATAAATACAACGATTATCTTAAAAGCTCAAATCCGCTTGACCGTCCAAGGGATGTAAGAAGCTATTATTATAAATATACAGGTTTAGCTCACTACTTAAAATTTGCGCAAACCAATGGATATGATCCTGATCGCATTCTGCATGAATGGGGACAGATGGGTGCAGACTATGATATAAACGAAGTGTATGCATCAGGTGGCATTGGGTTTATGGGATATTACGCGCCTGCTGAAGCTAAGATAGTGGACATTTATGCACTGACTGATCCGCTTCTGTCAAAAATACCTTCACCACCTGATCTTTTTGCAGGGCACTATGAAAGAGAGATTCCGGCGGGCTATCTTGAAACGGTAAAGTCAGGGAAAAATGTCATAGAAAATCCATCGCTTAATGAATATTATGAAAAGGTTAGTTTTGCTGTATCGGGGAATTTGTTCGATATTAATCGCATAAAGACAGCTTTAGAGATCAACTTTGGAAAGTATGATTATCTGATTGAAGAATATAGAGATACGCTTGGTTATTAACGAGGTTTACCTTGTATAGTCAGTGATTGTATAATAAAATTACTTTTGCATGAAAAAATTTGTTTTAAAAATATTGCTGTTTTTATTTATTATAATAGGTCTGCTTTTTGCGCTAAGCGCAAGATGGAAAAGTACGCAGGCTTATCTTTTGATAGACGAAAAATATTTTACGGCAAATCCGCCAAAGTCTATAGACGTCATAAACGTGGGTTCATCGCATGGAATGACGAATTTCACATACGATAGCCTGCCTGAAGGATATACAGGGTTTAATTTTGGGCGCGCAGTGCAGACATTTGAATATGACCTTCGTATGATAAAGCAGAACAAAAGAAACTTAGATGAAGGCTGTGTGGTGTTTATTCCCGTATCATATTTTAGTTTTTATCAGAGATATGATGATGAAGTTGTGAAAAACTTTGAGTATATATATTATAATTTCCTTGACCCGTGGTATATAAATGATTTTTCGCTTAAGATGGGGATAGAGTATAAATGGTTCCCTATACTAGACATTAAAAAAGACCAGCTGAAGTATTTGATAAATGACGATACTGTAATCGAGGAATATGACGAAATTTTTCAAAGCAACAGGCTGATTGATGAAGCAACTGGAAATATTGACGAAGAAAGATTGCTGGCTGAAAGGGATAAAACAGTAAAACAGCACACAAAATACTTTGATAGCGGGATAAACGATGAAGCTGTAGCGGCACTTGAAAAAATGCTTAGTTACTGCGAGAAAAAAGGATACAAATGTATTCTCGTTACAACACCGTTTTCAAACATTTATAACAGCGCTGAACAGTTTGATGAAGAATTTTTCGAGCTGTTTTATGGAATGATAAATGATATTTCGAGTGAATATGACGTGCCATATTGGGACTACTCACATGACGAAAAATATTCAGCTGACATCTACCTTTTTTATGATGACGACCATCTGAATCGTCAAGGACAGAAAATGTTTTCCAGTGAAGTTATTTCAAGAGCCTTTGAAGAAGGTTATTTAAAATGATAAATAGATTTAGGAGAAGAGCGGATGCTGTTTAACTCATATGAATTTATAATATTTTTTCCGATAGTAATCCTTTTGTACTTTGCGCTTCCGCATAGGTTTAGATGGGTGATGCTGCTTGTTTCAAGCTATGTTTTTTATATGGCTTGGCGAGCGGAATACATAATTTTAATAATAGCTTCAACGCTTGTGGACTATTTCATGTCTATCCTAATGGATAAAACCGAAAATCAGAAAAAGAAAAAAGCATATTTGTTTGTAAGTCTTGTAGTCAACCTTGGTTTGCTGTTTGTATTCAAATACTTTAACTTCTTAAATGAAACAGTTACAAACTTAATGTTGGGATGGGGCAGAGAAAATCCTGTAAACAATTTTTCGCTGTTGCTTCCGATGGGAATATCTTTTTATACTTTTCAGACACTAAGCTACTCGATAGATGTATATAAAGGCAAAAGGAAAGCAGAGCGTCACATAGGATATTTTGCGCTTTATGTTTCATATTTTCCCCAGCTTGTGGCGGGTCCCATAGAGCGCTCTGACAGGTTATTGCCGCAGCTTAAAATGAAGCATATCTTCGAGTATGACAGAGCGAGAATGGGGCTGCAAAGGATGCTGTGGGGGTTTTTCCAAAAAATCGTGATAGCAGACACGGTTGCGGTTGTAGTAAACAATGTTTATAATTCTCCGCAAAATTTTGGAGGGCTCGCGTTTATAATTGCAACGCTCGGCTTTGCACTTCAGATATACTGTGACTTTGCAGGATACACCAACATCGCAATTGGCTGCGCACAGATTATGGGAATTGAAATCATGGAGAATTTCAGGCAGCCGTATTTTGCTGTTTCCATAAAAGACTTTTGGTCTAGATGGCACATTTCGCTTTCCACGTGGTTCAGGGATTATGTATATATTCCGTTGGGAGGCAATAGGGTAGGAAAAGTTCGAAAACATTTCAATGTATTTATCACGTTTTTGCTGAGCGGTTTGTGGCATGGAGCAAACTGGACCTTTGTTTTGTGGGGTGCAATACACGGATTTTTACGAGTGATTGAAGACGGTGTTGCATCGATTTTTAGAAAAAGAAACTACGAGCTGATGTCCAAAAAACCTAAGCTTAAAAGAATTCTGGACACTATAATAATCTTTGCTATAGTCTCTTTTGCGTGGATATTTTTCCGTGCAAACTCAATTGGTGACGCTTTTTACATAGTGGGACATTTGTTTGAAGGAATAGGCAATTGGGCAAGCCCATCTTACCTTAACATGATAAGAAACGACATCGGGCTTCATTTTATTAGCGTTATTGTGCCGCTGCTATTCGGTTTATTTCTGATGGGTATAATGTGGGTTGTACGAGAAAAGGGAAAGAATCCGTATGAGGTGTTTAGCAGAAAAAATGTAGTATTTAGATGGAGTGTTTATATCATACTGTCGCTTATTATAATATTTAAATTTGCATTGAGCGACACGACTGCACAGTTTATCTACTTCCAGTTCTGATATGAAAAGATTTATTTTTAAAATAGGAATGTTTATCCTGATAATATTTTCGATTCTAGGAATATTAAACTACAGGTGGGTAAATAGTGAAGTTTATTCTGTTGTGGGCGAAACATATCGCATGGAAAATATTCCAAGTGATATTGAGATTATGAACCTTGGCTCATCTCATGCACAGTTTGCGTTTGATTATAGCAGGCTGGACGCACACACGGGATTTAACTTTGCAGTTCCGGCACAGTCATTCATGTATGATTTAAATATGCTAAAGCAATATAAAAATTACTTGGCGGATGATTGCGTTGTGATAATACCTGTTTCATATTTTGATTACTATGAGGATTACGAAAAAGAATCCATAAAGGTGCGTGAGCGTCGTTTTTATTACCCAATACTTAAATGCAATTTGATTGAGGAATTTAATATTGAGGACGCTATAAAACATAAGTTTTTGCCCATATTGTCTATTAAGAGTGATCAGTTAAAATATATCTTGGATGATGACCAATTGGCTATTGAACGCTACGAAGACCAGTATCTTGAAAACAAGTTTATAGCTTCAGATGGTGAAATAGATATGGAATATTTCATGGAATATAACGAAATAAATGTTCATGACCATTCTTTGAATTTTGATAAAGGAATAAACGAATATGGTCTTGATAGGCTTCATGAAATAATTGAATTTTGCATTGATGAAGGTTATAAGCCGATGCTTGTAACCACTCCGTTTTCTTCGTATTATAACGAAGCAGAAGATTTTAATACTGGATTTTATGAGGAGTTCGCAGCGCTTACAAACTCAATTGCGAATGAGTATTCAATTGATTATTGGGACTATTCTCACGATGCACGGTTTCAAGATGATTTAACATTGTTTTACGACAATAATCATTTAAATAAAGGCCGAGGCATGGCGATGTTTTCTGACATATTCTTTGAAAGATTAAGTGAAGAAGGTTATCTTGATTAGTTTTTCACCCTGTATAAAAAGTATATGAAATCATACCCTTCAAAGTGTTGCTCTTTTTGAGCTATAAGTTCATAGTTTTCGTCTAAATATAAAACCTCTTCAAGCTCGCCGGTATAATAGTCTTTTTTTATTCTGCGCACGATATAATCGGTCACTTTTTCGCGTATATATCGTTCATGCTCCAAGCTGTGCTCGGGATATGTTTCAAATATTTTGTTTTGTCTTTGAAACCAGCGCACATTAGGCACGATGTCTGCTACTGTAAAAAAGCCGCCGTCTAAAAAACCATAATTTAATAGAGTTGGGTTGTCAGTTTCGTGCATAAGATTTGCAAATTCTATCTGGACTTTATTGCTTGTATTCTCTTTTGAAAAGAGTCGTGAGTCTTTGTGATATGGGTTTTTATAAACTGTAGCAAACAACATTGAAATCGCAAACGCTGCAATCAACCAGCTTTTTAGTGGGAGCTTTATAATCTCTATGATTTTGCAAAATGCAATGACAGTGAATATGAAAAACACCGTTATTCCCATCGTATAATATATATGTCCAGTTCCGTTGAAAAATATCGCTGTGAAAACAAGCGCAAAGCTAGCTGAAGATATTGAAAGCCTTTGCCACCATTTGATTTTAAACGGGTATAGGCAGAAGGATAAAAGCCCAATTATAAGTGCAATGTATTCAAACTTAAATTGCTTTAAAAGAAATACACCATTTTTAAAGACAGTAAGGACGAGAGAAACAACACCTGTTATATTTGTGTTTGAGTTGGTGTAGTATTTCGCGTTAAACAGAAAGTACACTTCAATGAAATCGTTAAGTGCGCCGTTTACTAAGAAATATATAAACCAAGGAATAATAACAGCAAAGCTGCCAGCAGCAAATACTAAAAGAGAGCAAATTGCCTTTTTAAACTGTTTTTTTATGATAAAGGATATAAACACCGTTGCAATTGGGAAAAACCAAAAAGCTGCGATATTGTATTTTATCAGCAGTACGGTCGAAAACATAAGTCCATGAATGAACATGTGCCTCAAATCAACCGTATTTTGAGAATACTCTTTTACAAAGTAATTAGCTAGATAATATAGACTCACCATCTGAGCGCACAATATATATTCTTCAGCGCTTGAGCCCTGCGCAAAATATTTTGCCCCAAGGATAAAAAGAGGCAGCAAAAAAGTTCCTGTTAGTGCTATATTCTCGTTGAAAAACAGACATAGCAGCCGATAAGCATAAATAAGCGTTATTGCAAACGCAATAGCTTCAAAAGCAAATACGCCATTAAATGTCGTGTGTGAAATAAGATAACCCAAGCCATGTATGAGATATAGCATCGGTCCTTTTTGCTCAAATATGTCTTTATACAGTGTTATTCCATTAAACATTGATTTTCCAACTGTAAAAAAGGAGTTTGCATCCACCCAGTCGTTAAAATAAAAAAGAGGGGAGGATTTTGAACATAAAAGCAGAGCGATTACCGCATATATAGAAACAAAGACTTGATTTTTATAGTTTTGAAAGAATTTTTTCAAAGTAGCGCCTTTTACAATTTATTTTTCCTTATAATTCAGCATTTTTTTCATGGCATCTAAAGTTTCATCGCTTATCACATGCTCCATCTTACATGCGTCTTCTTCAGCAGTGTCGGGACTCACTTCCAGCACATTAATAAGAAAGGCGGTAAGCAATTTGTGGGCATGATAAATTCGCTGTGCTTTTTTGCGCCCAGATTCGGTCAGAGCCACATCTCCGTAAGGTGAATGAGTGATATATCCAGATTTTTTTAGTACGCCGATTGCGCGGCTGACACTGGGTTTTGAGTACCCTAATTCTGTCGCAATGTCTATAGAGCGCACTGTGCCATTTTTCTGATCTAGTTTATATATTACTTCCAAGTACATTTCCTGTGATTCTTGTGGTTTCATAATGCCTTCCTTGATTAAAGTAATTTACTTTTTATATGTTACCATAATTTTATGTTTATAAAAAGATATCTAAAAACTAAATGTTTAATACTAAAACACATTTATTTTCGCATTAATCGCTTTTAGTATAATTTGCTATATTGGAGAAAGTGTCTTAAAAATATAGCGAGAATTTAGTTTTTATGTGATTTATGTATAATGTGTGTATTTGCCACTTGAATGTTTTTAAAATATTTTGTATAATTTTGCAGTAGTTGCGGAGAGGTGCTTAGAAATGTTTGTTTTATGACACTGAAACGCATATGTCATATTAAAGACATTTTTACAGACTCCAACTCATTATATTACAATACAAAAATATAGAATAAACCGTATTTTTAAGGTGCGTTATTATGTTTAATAGGTGATTTACTGGAAACAAAGGGGTGACAATTGTCATGCCTCTTTAATATTTTGTAAGGATGGAATTATGAATATACTTGTAATTAATGCAGGAAGCTCGTCACTCAAATATCAATTGTATGATATGAGTACAGAAGAAGTGCTTGCTAAAGGACTTGTAGAGCGCATAGGTTCTGAAAACTCAGTGCTCAACCACAAAGTTCGCGGCAGAGAAGACATGGAGATTCAAAAACCCATGAAAGGCCACAGTGACGCAATAAAGCTTGTAATGAATGTATTGACAGATTCGGAATGTGGAGTAATATCTTCATTTGAGGACATTACCGCAGTCGGACACAGGGTGGTTCACGGCGGAGAGTCTTTTTCGGAATCGGTAATAATCGATGAAAATGTTATAGCCGCAATTGA
This sequence comes from Christensenellaceae bacterium, assembly GCA_963676355.1. Classification (GTDB taxonomy): domain Bacteria; phylum Bacillota; class Clostridia; order Christensenellales; family UMGS416; genus JAGLOK01. The sequence continues at coordinate 2,907,469 of OY781093.1, read as the reverse complement.
TAAGAATAAGGAATTTGCACCACTTCATAATCCGCCAAACCTCTTAGGAATCAAGGCTTGCATGGAAGTTATGCCAAATGCGAAAATGGTTGCAGTGTTTGACACGGCATTTCATCAGACGATGCCAAAATGGGCATACCTTTATGCTCTTCCATATGAGATGTACAAAGAAAAGAAAATACGCAAATATGGATTCCATGGCTCATCACACAGATATATCGCAAAAAGAGCGGCAGAGATATTAAAAAAGCCAATTGAGGAGCTTAAAATTGTAAACTGCCACCTTGGTAACGGTTCATCAGTTTGTGCAATAAATGGCGGCAAATCTGTTGATACAAGTATGGGGATGACTCCGCTTGAAGGCCTTATGATGGGGACAAGATGTGGAGATTTGGACCCGGCAATAGTAAAATATATCATGGACTCTTATGATTTAAACATTGATGAAGTGATGAATGTGCTAAACAAGAAGTCGGGATTTTTGGGTCTTTCGCAAGTAAGCATGGATAACAGAGACATCACTGAAGCTGCAAAAGCGGGAAATAAACAAGCTCAGATTGCAGTTGAAATGCTCAACTATCAGATAAAAAAATATATAGGAGCTTATGCGGCTGCAATGAACGGTGTGGATGCTATAGTCTTTACAGGTGGTATTGGCGAAAATAATTCAGATTTGAGGCGTGATGTGTCTCAAGGACTTTCGTTTTTAGGAATCGAAATTGATGAAAAGAAAAACGAACTCCGCGGTGTGGACATGCAAATAACAAAAGAAAATAGCAAAGTAAAAGTTCTAAGGATATCAGCAAATGAAGAGCTTATGATAGCTCATGACACTTTGCGACTTGTAAAAGAATAAATTTTCGAATTAAAGCCTTCAAGCAAATTTGCTTGAAGGCTTTTTGCTTTTAAGGAAAAGTGATTAATCAAGTATTAAATAAGAATGAAAATATATTAATGAATGACATTTTTACTTCAGCAATAAATGCTATGTACTGGAGCGATATTCAAGCGGGCTTTGTCCAGTCTGCTTTTTAAACACACGGCTGAAATATCCGGGCTCGGGATAGCCTACGGCTTCGCCAATTTGCTTTATGTTAAGATCACTGTTGTGTTTTAGAAGCTGCTGCGCATTTTGTATTCGAACGGATATTAGATATTTTGATGGTGAGCATCCATATTCTTGGCTGAACACTTTTGTAAGGTAGCTTGAGCTGTAGTGCATAGTGGAAGCTATCGCATTGAGTTTAATGTCCTCTTTGTAATGATTCAAAATATAGTTTTTCAAAATACAGGGTATGTCGGGTTGTTGGTCTGCACATCCTTGATCTCCAAAGATTTCATCATAATCGTGTGTGCGGGTAATAAACTCATTGTGGAGTGAAGTGAGTGTATCACGCAACTGTTCATCTTCCAATGGCTTCAGAAGATATTCACGCACCTGATAGTGTATGGCCTTTTTAGCATAGGAAAAATCTGAATAGCCTGTCACTATGACGCAGTCAATATAAGGATGATTCTCATGAACTTTTTTTATGAGCTCAAGCCCGTTCATGACAGGCATACGAATGTCGGTTATTAATATATCCGGACAATGCTTTTCTATAAGATCATATGCCTCAATGCCAGTCTGCGCAGAGCCTATAACCTTAAAGTCAGGACCTAGATTATTGACTTTGTTAATGAGGCTTTTAAGCAAAAGCTCCTCGTCTTCGGCGATTATGATGTTACAGCTCATTGGTAGTTCCTTTCATTTTTTTATCAGACTGTCCAATTTTTACATAGCCATGTCCAGCCTCATTGTTGCCAAATTCAAAAATAGCACTTTCCTTAAAGAAGTATTTAAGTCGTAAGTAGACGTTCATGAGCCCGAAGCCCTCGGTGTCATCCAGTTTTGAATCAGCTGTTATCTTAAACTTTGCTTTGTTTGCCTCTAGTGTCTTTAAAATTTCAGGCTTAAATCCGTTTCCGGAGTCTGTGACTTTGATGTACCATCCATCTTCTGATTTCCTGCCTTCGATTTTTATCTTCCAAGGTGGAATGCAATCCGTACCATGCTTTATTGCGTTTTCAACGAGCGGCTGGATGGTTAGCTTGGGAATTGTGATGTCTAAAATAGAATCCACGATGTCGTATTGAAACTCGAGACTAGACTGATAACGTACTTTCATGCAGTAAAGATATTTTTTCACGTACTCTAATTCTTCTGTTATTTTAACCTTAGTTACGTAATTGTCAGTTATGTAGCGCATGAGCTTTGTGAGATTTCTGCAAAGTTGCACAATCTCCTCGTTTTGACCGTTTTCTGATAGGACAATGATGCTGGAGAGAGTGTTGTAGAAAAAGTGTGGGTTAGTTTGCGCTTGAAGCGCACTCATTCGTGCTTTTATTTCATGGTTGCGAGCTTCGATAAGCGCATTCATTGAGTTGTGAAGCTTTTCGTTCATGCGATTGTAATCATTATACACTTCAGCGAGCTCGGAATAAGAAGTGTAGTGGTCTTCGCCAACTTTTTCTTTGAGGGTGTCAAGTGCCTGACCCTGGAATATTTCTTTGAGCTTTATTATTGGCTTAATCATATTTTTAGCCAAAAGATAGGAAACAGCTAAAGCTAGCAAAAAGATTGCCCCTGCGATAATCAGTATCCACTTGACAAGGGATGTGACAGGAGTGAGCACAACTGCTTCTTGCTGTACTGACAGGTACGTCCAGTTGCTGTAGACGGAAGTTTCATATACCAGATATTCTATTTGGTTAGAAACTGGATTCAGATATCTGTGGTCTTGGCTTTCGTTTTGTATGAGCGAATAATAGGAGCTGAAGAGTTCTTTGTTGTCCTTATCTATGATATATGGATAGATTAAATTACCGTTGTTGTCGAAAATATAGGTGTCTATTCCGCTGGTTTCTTTTTTCTCGTATGAGATGATTGGCTTAAAGACACTTGTGCATCGCCTGACAGCCTCAATGACCCCAACTTTTTCCCCGTAGGGACTAGAAAAGGTTCTGTATAATGAAACATACCAATCGCCATCTGATAGATATGCAGTGCTTTTATACGGACTGCTTATGAGTTTTAGTCCATCTAAGCTCATTGCCTCATCAAACCATTCAAGTGAATCAATGTCTACTTCAATTAGATTATTTCTTAAGCCCATTCTTGCCACATTGCCGTATATGTCATATATATTAATTTGGTGTGATTTAAGGTCGGTTCCATTGATTGTGGTAAGCATTTCTGAAAGTTGTTTTATTTTATCATCGGTAAAAGGCACATTGTATGAGGTTTCCTGTCTGCCTATAGTGCGAGTGATGTAATTAATGTTGGCAGAAACATAGTCTAAGTCTTCAATGGCAGAATCAACCTGTACTATAAATCCTGAATTTAAGCTGTCCAATGCCTTTATCTCATTGTCGATTAAGTTACCTGCCATATATTGATAGAAAAAGAAAGCAAATGACAAAACAATAGTCTCGGTTACCACTATGTAAACAAAAAATAGCTTCGTTTGAAGCTTAAATTGTTTTTTTTGTTGTTTTCTTTTTTTGAAAATTCGAAACAATTTTAATTTCCTTATTGTGTGAGGACCATTATTGGGTTCTTAGTATGCCGATTAATATTTATTATATCATTATATTAACGCTATAAATTAAGTCAAGAGTATGCATTTTTATTAGGTTATTGTCGCTTGTACTTATATAATATATCAGTAAATGGAACTATTTTATACGCTTGCTACTAAAAAAAGATATAATATTTATAAAAAATGTACAATTATCTGTTTGTAATAGTGTATGGCTTTAAAATTCAGCACTTGGTAAAATTCTATATGGTTCTGCTTTTATCAAAAAAATATATATAGGCAGACCAAAACTATTTAGGAGGAAGTTATGAAGAAAAGACTATTAGTAATTTTTTTGTGTCTCGTGCTTATACTTGGAGCGTTTGCCGGCTGTAAAAAAGCGGAAGAATCAACTGACGCACCTGTAAAAGAAGAAACTAAAGAGGAGACAAAAGAAGAAACAAAGGATGAAACTCCACAAGAGTCAGAAGAAATGGCTGACGATATGGATAAGTTTAAAGGAGAAGAACTTTCTATTATCGTATCACAGGGATGGATGGACGATGAGCGATATGCACCAACAATTGCAAAATTTGAGGAGACATATGGTGTAACTGTTGATTTGCAGACAATTCCATCAGGCCAGTATTTTGATATTCTCAAAACTAAACTTGACACCGGCACATGCTCTGATATTTTCTGGATTCAATCAAATCCATTTGCTATCAAATCATTTATAGTAGAGCCTGAAACATATTGTATTGACTTTACAGGAGAAGAGTGGCAGAGCGTAATACCAGAAGGACGCTTGAGCTCATGTGTTTCCGACGGAACACTTTACGGTCTCCAGCTATGGTCGAATTCACCTGAATTTGTAATGGTTTATAACAAAACTTTGTTTGAAGAGCTTGGTATAGCGCCTCCAACATCGTACGAAAATTTCAAAGAAATTTGCGCGACAATAGATGCAGAAGGTATCACTCCTTGGTTTATACCTGGTGCAGACGGTTGGCAACATCAGCTTTCATTCTTCCAGATTGGCGCATCATATGAAAAAGCACAACCAGGATTATATGAAAAACTCAACAACAATGAAGCTACTTTTGCAGAAAATGCAGAAATGATTAAAGTGTTAGAACAGTTTAAAGAATTATCTGATCTTGGTTATTTCGGAGAAGACTGGATAGGTTCAGACTCATCTAACATGACAAATGACTTCATGGATCGCAATATTGCTATGGCAATGTCTGGTTCATCAGTGATAAACACACTTGCTGAGGAAGGTTCAACTGACGAATTCGGTATGTTCTTGATTCCTTTCAATGACAATGATCAGTATCCGACAAACCCAGCTGGTCCAACAATGTTTGGCTACAAAGGTTCTGAGCATCCTGAGCTTGTAAAAGAATTCTTTAGATTTGTTACATCAACTGAAAGTTTGCAGTCAATCCTTGATAACTCAAACTCAACTAACCTTCATGTAAACAATGATGAAATCGTTCAGCATTGGATACCAGCTGAAAAAGAATTCGTTGAATCTGTAGGCGAAGAGAACATGATTTATCCTGTGCTTCAGACAGGCACAAGCTATACTAATGACTTCTGGATGGACTTTGGTGCAGATATGGTAGCATACTGCTTAGGACAGATAGAAGCTGTAGACGTTCTTTCGAATATGGACAGTAACCGTGCAGAAGCAGCAAAAGTTGCTGAAGATCCAGCCTGGAACTAATGGACAACATGATGCCCCAGTGTAAACCGGGGCATCTTTTTTTAGGAGACTAATATGAACAAAAAGAAAATATATCCACAATGGTTCATTTTGTTGCCTTTGCTGATTTACGTTATATTTTTTCTGTTTCCAAACATAATGGGTATTTATTATTCCTTTACAGATTGGAATGCAAGAAGTGGTTCAGATGCAGTGGAGTTTGTGGGCATACAAAATTATATCGATATATTCACATCGGACAAGGAATATTCGCAGGGTATATTTAACACTCTTAGGTTTACGGTAGTTTCAAATATAATAAAAATTACAGTGGCCTTGTTTTTAGCTATTATGCTTAAGGAAGGGTTGCTTGGTAAAAAAATCTATAGGACGATATTATATCTACCTGCTATTATACCTATGATTGTAATAGGAATAACTTTTAAGTCTGTATTAAATTATAATAACGGTTTATTGAATAAAGTGCTTGAATCACTGCATCTCGGATTTTTAAAACAAAAGTGGCTTTCAGATTTAGCTGTAGTCTGGAAGACGATTTTTGGAGTTGATGCATGGAAAGGCATAGGCTATGTTATGACTATCTTTCTTGCTGGGCTAACTGCTATCCCCAAGTCATATTATGAGGCAGCAAACATTGATGGAGCAAATTTTTGGCAGAAGTTATTCCATATAACTTTGCCCATGCTTTCAGGAGCAATCACAATTAATCTTGTGTTTGGAATAACATATGGATTAAAAGTGTTTGAAATAGTTTATGTTCTTACAAACGGTGGACCAGGTCATTATACTGAGGTGCTAACAACATATGTATTCCAACTTTACTCAAAAGGAGCATATGGAATGGCAACCTCGCTTAACACGATTCTGCTTATTATTACAGGAATTGCTGGTGTTTTAATTGTTAAAGGAATGAGCAAGCAGGAGGTGCAGCAATAATGAAAATTAAGAAAAAGCATTTGATTACTCTCCTTAAGCAAGTAATTGCAATATCTTTATGTGTTGTTGTAATAATTCCTTTTTACATGGTATTTATCAATTCGTTTAAAACTAAGTATGAAGCTGCGAGAATGTCCTTAGCATTTCCTGAAGAATGGCAGTTTGAAAATTACTTAGAAGTAATTGAGAAGGGGAAGTTAGTGCAGGGCTTCACGAATAGCTTTACTTACTCTATGTTGTCAACAACGTTAGGTGTGCTTATTTGTGCCATGGGGGCATTTGTATTAAGCAGAAGCAGAACCAAATTAAATAATTTCTTATACTATTTTGTTTTGTTTGGATTGTTTATCCCTGTAAACTTTATTACTCTGGTAAGGATGTTTCAAATGTTGGGACTTACAAACACACGGCTTGGTGTAATTGTAACCTTTACAAGTGGAATGATTCCTTTTTGCATTTTTGTCATAAGAAACTTTGTGGCATCTGTACCAAAGGAAATGGATGAAGCAGCTATTATAGATGGCTCAGGGCCTCTTAAACTATTCTTTTATATAATAATACCATTATTAAAGCCTATACTTGCGACATGCTTTATATTGCAGTTTATGGGAACATGGAGCAATTTCTTGGTTCCTTTATACTTAACAAGTAGCAGCAAACTATATCCAATGACTATTTCCGTTTATCAGTTCTTTGGAAGGACAACAAGTAAATGGAATCTTATTTTTGCTGATATCGTATTAACTATTTTACCTGTATTGGCTATATACTTATTTGGTCAAAAATATTTTATTCAAGGGATTACATCAGGAGCTGTTAAACAATAGTTCTTTCCGTAGATTGATATGAAAAAAACGCAATGTTACTTTTGCGTTTTTTCTTTATGTTTTGATATGCGAATATGATTAGCACTATAAAATATAGAGCCTGTTCATAATTTTGCGAAAAGCATATCTGTGTGCTATAATGCCAACAAATAACGAAGGCGTTGCTTTTTAGCGATGCCTTTTTTAATAGGTGATTAATTTGTCGATAATGGTAAAAAGGCTATACAAGAACGGACAGTTTCTGTACAAAATGAAGCTTGTAGCAGGCAGTGGGGGGATGGTTAACCTCGTAAACTGGGTTCACATAATAGAAGATGACGATGTTTCCAAGTTTTTGCGGGGAAATGAGCTTGTGTTTACTGCGGGAATTTTAAACAAAAGTGAGGATTGGCTGCTTAATTTCACAAAACGGCTTCATGAAGCGGGTACAAGTGCGTTTGTTGTGAATATTGGCCCACATACAAGTAATATACCTGAGAAGGTTATAGATTATTGCAATGAAGTCAATATGCCGCTTTTCACAATACCTTGGGAAACACGCATGGTGGATATGACGCGCGATTTCTGTCGAAGAATAATGAATAATGAGCAGGTGGAAACTAGAATTACCACCACCATGAAAAATATAATCTTTAATATTGGGGATATAGAATCGCAAGTTCAGCAGATGGAGCGGCATGGATATATGCGCGATGGCAGCTTCTGTTTTATAAGCCTTATGCTAGATATAAAAAGCGGACAAAGTCCGGATTTAACATTGACACAGCTGGGTAAAATGGCAGAGCGAATAGCAAAAAGAATGCAAGATCTTTTTATAACGTTCTCTTACAAAGGATATCTTATATTGGTGCTTGTGAATTTTGGTGATGAGGAGATAAAAAGCTTTGTGGAGGAATTTTCGACAAGTGCCGCAAGGATTACAAATGAATGGAATATGCATTTCGGGATAAGTTCAAATAAGATGGGTGTATTTAATCAAAAAAATAATTTTGAAAAAGCTTTGTCTGCTATGAAAATGTCCAAACAGCAGTCTACACCTTATTGCTATTATGATGAGCTAGGTATGTATAAGATATTGTATGCGGTAAATGATAAGTCGGTATTGAGGAATTATTACAAAGAAATAATGGGCAAGCTTGATGCATATGATATGGAAAACTCCACAAATCTAACGGAGATGCTAAACACATATCTTAAAAATAACTCAAGCCTACAGATAGTTGCTGAAAAGCTATTTGTACATAGAAACACCGTAACTAATCAGCTTAAAAAAATTGAAGAGATAACAGGGTATAATCCTCTTGAGCTTGAAGATAAGATAAAGCTTTGTATGGCTTTTTATATAAAGTCTATTTTGTGATTTTTACAATTTGCGTTCATATTTAGCGAAGATTAGGCCGATAAAACGCTGTGATTTGTGCAGCTGCACAACAAATCTTAGTCACATATCGATTGAAATAAATTTTGTGTAAGCTATAATAGCATTAAATTAAATAATAACTAATGCGGCGATGGAGCTCACTTAAGTGATTCTTATCGCCGCTTTTTTATTTTTGGAGGAAAACACGTGACAGGAAACGAAATTACAAACTTGCAAAAGCAATACAATATGCAATCATGGAGCAAGCAGAAAAATATAAATCCTATACCAGTTGAAAAAGCTGAAGGGATATATTTTTGGGACTATGACGGAAACCGATATACAGATATGTCGAGCCAGCTTGTAAATGTAAATTTAGGATTTGGAAACAAAGAAATTGCAGACGCGATTAAAGAACAGGTAGATAAATTTTGTTTTATTGGTCCGGGATTTGCTGCTGAACCAAGAGCACAGCTTGCTAAGAAGATAATAGATTTGATGCCGGATAACATGGGTAAAGTATTTTTCACAAATGCTGGTGCTGAAGCTAATGAAAACGCAGTGAAGATTGCTCGCATGTTTACAGGACGCAACAAAGTTATGAGCCGTTACAGAAGCTATCACGGAGCATCGTTTGGAGCGGGAAATCTAACGGGTGAGCCGAGACGTTTTCCACTGGAGCCAGGTATACCGGGATTTGTAAAGTTTTTTGATCCATATGTATATCGTGAACCTATAGAGTTTGAATCAGAAGAGGCTGCAACAGAATATTATCTTTCAAAGCTTGAAGAGCAGATAATATATGAAAATGCAAATTCAATCGCTGCAATAGTTCTTGAAGTTATACCGGGATCAAACGGTATAATAATTCCACCAAAGGGATATATGCCCGGTTTGCGCAAGATATGTGACAAATACGGCATAATGCTTATCTGCGATGAAGTAATGAGCGGATGGGGAAGAACAGGCAAGATGTTTGCCTTTGAGAATTACGGAATACAACCTGATATAGTAACTTTTGCAAAAGGTGTAACCTGTGGATACACGCAATTGGGAGGGGTGGCATTAAGCCAAGAAATAGCCGAGTATTTTGATGAGAATCTTTTTTCTTGTGGTCTTACATACAGTGGACATCCACTGTCTTGTGCGGCGGGAGTTGCATCGGTGGATTATTACTTAAACAATAATATTTTGGAAAATGTAAATTCTTCAGGCGAAGTGCTGGGGCAGGAACTTGAAAAGCTAAAAAAAGCTCATCCAAGTGTGGGTGATGTACGATACATAGGACTTTTTTCAGCGATAGAGCTTGTAAAAGACAAAGAAACTAAAGAGGCGCTTGTGCCTTATGGCGCAGATCCTGAAGGCATAATGCCTAAGATAAAAGGACTGCTCGCTCAAAGGAAATTCATGACTTATACTCATGAAAATATTATAATAATAGCTCCTCCTCTTATAATTACAAAAGACCAGATTATAGAGGAAATGGCCAAGATGGATGAAGTGCTTTCCATCGTGGACAAGGAATTTATATAAATAGGAGAATATGATGGCTTATGTATTTACTGCGCCAAGGCGCACTGTAATGGGAGATAATGCATTAGAGCAAAGCGAAGCATACATTAAGAAGTATGGAAAGAAAGCTTTTATTGTATCTGGGAAAAATGTAACAAAAACAGGTATGGTAAAAACGCTTACGGATTTTCTGGATGAATGGGGGATTGCCCATGAATTGTTTAATGACATTACGGGCGAGCCAACAGATAAAATGATAGATATGGGTTTATCTGCATACATAGATACTAAATGTGATTTTATTATAGCACTGGGTGGCGGCAGCCCTTTAGATAGTGCAAAAGCAATAGCTGCAATGAGTGTGTTGGATGGGGAAATATCAGATTATATGGGAATGGAAATCAAAGGGGATTTCCCACCTATGGTGATGATACCTACAACATCTGGCACAGGTTCGGAAGCGACTAAGTTCACAATAATTACAGACACTGAAAACGATGTGAAAATGCTTCTTAAAGGAGAATCATTGCTTCCTGATTTAGCGGTGGTGGATTCACAGTTTACAATTACAGCACCGAAGTCGATTACAGCATCGACTGGTATGGATGCATTAACTCATGCTGTTGAGTCGTATATATCAAAGCGTAGTAATCCGATAACCGATATGTATGCTTTGGAATCTATCAAAAGGATATTTGAGTATTTGCCAGAGGCTTACGCAAATGGTGCGGATGTCTTAGCTAGAAAAGAAATGGCTATAGCATCTTATCAGGCAGGGTTATGCATCAACAACGCATCAGTAACATTGGTACACGGGATGAGCCGACCGATAGGAGCACTATTTCATGTTCCACACGGGATATCAAATGCAATGCTTATAAAAGAATGTATGGATTATGTGAAAGATGGCTGTGAGGAAAAGTTTGCGGATATAGGATTAGCGATAGGCGCAGCAGATGCAGCCAGCTCCACAAGCGAGGCGGCAGGAGCATTTGTATTAAAGCTGGAGGAGCTTATGCAAGAGCTTGAGATTCCTACACTTGAAGAATACGGCATAGATAAACAGGAGTTTTTCTCATATACCAGCAAGATGGCGGAGGACGCTATGACCAGCGGAAGCCCTCAAAACTGTATAAGTGATGTTGGAAAAGAAGATTTAATTGAGATTTACTCGAGGCTTTGGAAATAAAGAAAACACAATAGAATAATATGAAATTACGAAGGCGTAAAGTTTTAAAAAGATAAAACTTTGCGCTTTTTTTAAAAGAAAAGGAGTACATATAATGCATATAATGGAAGGCTTAAAACTTGAACCGGAGATAATAATCGATAATGTATCCATCACTTTTCCGGCTAAAAATGGCGGGAAAGCGATAAAAGCCCTTAAAAATATAAATTTAGAGATAGGACAGGGCGAATTTATATCTCTAGTAGGACCGTCTGGTTGTGGAAAGACTACGCTTCTTCGCGCAATAGCCGACCTGCAGAAACCGTCAGATGGCAGGATATCCATCAGAGGACAGTCTCCAAAGGAAATACGCCTTGAAAAGAAGTTTGGAATAGTTTTTCAGTCGCCGGTGTTGTATGACTGGCGTACGGTACGCCGAAATGTATGCATGCCTATGGAGATAAAAGGCATACCAAAAAAGGAGAGAACGGCGAGAGTGACGGAGATGCTTGAGATGGTTGGTCTTTATAAATTCGGGAAACAGTACCCTCATGAGCTTTCCGGAGGTATGCAGCAAAGGGTGGGTATAGCGCGTGCTTTGGCGATAGATCCCGAGATACTTTTAATGGACGAGCCTTTTTCGGCACTGGATGAATTTACGAAGGAAAAGCTTCACGAAGATATGCTTAAGATTTGGCAGAAAACTGAAAAGACCATAGTATTTGTAACGCATAATATACAAGAGGCGGTCTTTTTGTCCGACAGGGTAGTGGTGCTTTCGCCCCATCCGGGACGCGTATCGGCAGTGGTGGACATTGATTTACCCAGACCACGCAAGCTTTCATCCAAAAACTCAAATAGATTCCACGAGCTTGTGTCAAAAGTAAGGTCAAGTTTCGAGGGGGTGTGACAGTGAAGACTATGAAAAGAGTTCTGTCATCACCCAAAATGGTTACATTTGTATGGGTGCTTGGCATAATCGTTGTTTGGGAGATTGGAGCATTTATCGTGGCTGTAACGAAAAGAAGCCCTGAAAACGTGCTTCCGCATCTGCACCAGATATTCCAATCGGTGATAAGCCCGAACTTAGTTAATGGTTCTCAGACGGCGTTTCAGATAGTGTTAAGCAATGCTGGGATAACTTTGTTACGAGCAGGGATAGGATTTTTGATAGGAGCGGCGATAGGATTTTTGCTGGCACTTCTAATGAATTTGTTGCTTCCGATAGAAAAGATAGTTTTTCCTTATCTTATGATTATACAGATGATTCCCATCTTGGGGATGGCACCAATAATTTTGGCAATAACAAAGGATATTGATAAAAGCCGGATAGTTATAGCAGCTATATTGACTTTTTACCCAGTGGCGACTAATACACTTGCAGGATTTAAGTCGGTAGAGCCTGAAAAGCACGAACTTATGCGATCGCTTGCAGCAACTAAACGCGAAATATACGGCAAGCTTTTGATACCATCGGCCATACCTTATCTTTTTACGGGGCTTAAAATATCAGCTCCCATGGCAATAACCGCATCCATTCTTGTGGATACACTGCAGGGCGGCGGTGGACTGGGTTGTATGCTTTCGCAATCACTAAAGCATGCGATGACAATATACGTGTTTTGGCAGATAGTTTTCTTTTCCGCGATAGTTGGTATATTGAGCTACTATCTTATGTCAGTAATAGAAAAGGCGGTGTCGCCCTCTAAGAGGGCTCATAAATAGCTATGAAAAATATAAGAAAGATTATAAACAAAAAAAATATTGCAACATTAATATATCCGGTATTATTCGGAGCGCTTATTGGGGTTTTGTGGCAGACGCAGATGTTACACAAAATTTTGGGAGCAGATACATTTACGCTTCCCATGCCTGAGAGAATATATGGAGTAATACGCGATAATCCGGAAGCTATTTGGCGGAATATACATTCGACAGTTGTAGTGGCTTTGGGAGGATTGTTCTTTGGTTCAACGATTGGTTTTCTTATAGGCGTGCTAGCCACATTTGCGCCTAAATGGGGAGCGGGCGGGCTTACAGTTATAGCGGCATTTAATGCGATACCGATTATAGCTATTGCACCTATTATCAATAACCTTACCAAAGGAATAAGCGACAGCCCGGAATTTAGAAGCATGGTGGCAAAAATGATAGTTGTAATGGTCACGTGTATGGTGCCAATGAGCATAAATGTGTACCGTGGAATGACTGAGCTTAAGCCTTTTTCACTGGATTTGATGAAGTCGTATGCGGCAAACAAAAGAACTATATTCTTTAAATTGCGGTTGCCAAACAGCGTTCCATATATATTTACAGCGCTCAGAGTGAGTGTTCCGGTAAGTGTTATAAGCGCACTGGTAAGCGAATATTTCGCAGAATATATAATCGGAGTCGGACGACAGATAAGAGAGAACATTGTGCTTGCACAATACGCAACTGCATGGGCATATATCGCTGTAGCGTGCGCTATAGGAATAATACTTTATGTGATATTGCTAACAACTGAAGGTATCATGCTGAAAAGTCGCAGATAGTGGCATTTTGGCTGAATATAAATTTTTGTAAGGAGTAATTAAAATGAAAAGGAACTCAAAGTTTAATTTATTGAAACTCGGTGCACTGATAGTAGTGTTTGCAATGATGCTTATGGCATTTGCGGGATGCTCAGATTCACCTGCTGAAGAGTCGGAAAAAGAAACAGCAGAAGCAACAGCAGCCGTAGAGGAAGCTACAGCAGCACCAGAGGAAATGACAGAAGAAACAGGCTCTTATTATGACACTGACATGACAACAGAAGAAATAGTTATTGATGCTGCCTCTCAAGGCAAAGTCGGAAACTGGGGACTAGGAAACGAATATGAAATTCAGGCACTTCTAACAAAGTTTGGTCAGGATACTTCATATCTCAGTCAGGCATTTGACATGGATGGATTTGATGATGATTCAATTCTTCTTGCATCGGCTATGACATACAATGAGCTTGGTCTTGTCATGAACCCATATGACGGTGGATATGGATATGGCGGAGGTGTAAGCTACATTGACATGAATGATGAAGGTGTGGCAATGCTTGAAGACAATCTTTTCTGCACAGCAGATTTTGCAGCAGAAAACCCCAACACTGTTAAAGCTTTTATAGCTGCATCAATGAAGGGCTGGGAATATGCTTGTGCAAATCCTGAAGAAGCGGCAGAAATCGTATACAAATATGGTTCTTCAGTTTCAAGTGAACATCAGACATACATGGCAAACGAAGTTAAAAAGCTTGTTGAAACAGACACAGCAGGAAACACTGTATCAGACTACGGCAAAATGGACGAGGCAGCAATGGCTCAGACACTTGAACTTGCTCAAACATACATCAAGCTTGCAGACTCAGTATCGGCTGACACACTTGCAGCACTTGAGCTTTCAGACATCATGGATGCTTCTTATTGGGAAGCTGCTATGGCAGACGACGCTGTGCTTGAAGCTCCTGAAAAAACAGATGTTTCAATCCAGCTTAAATGGCTTCCTCAGGCTCAGTTCATGGGTTACTATGTAGCACTTGACAAAGGTTACTATGAAGAGGCAGGACTTAATGTCACAATCACACCTGGTGGTGGCGACATCTCAGAAACAACAGCTGTTTACACAGGTCAGGTTGATTTTGGTGTTACATGGGTATCAAACCTCATTGCAGCTAATGCGGGCGGCATGAACTTAGTGGAAGTAGCACAGGTATATCAGAGATCAGGCCTTGTGCTCGTATACAAACTCAACGATTAAAACATTAATTTGATTTGTGGCAAGGGTGCGATACTTGCACCCTGCCATAATAAAAAAAGATAAAAATAGATATAAGAAAGATAAAAACAAGACACATATACCAAGGGAGGCAACTATGGATCTAATTATTAAAAACGGACTTATTATAAATGCAAAAGAAAGCTATATATCAGATATTGCCGTCAAAGACGGGAAGATTGCTTGTATAGGTGAGAATCTTACCATGGATGCAAATGAGGTGGTGGATGCAAAAGGAAAGCTTGTGCTTCCGGGCGCGATAGATGTACACACTCATCTTGCGATGCCTTTTGGCGGAACTGTGTCGGCAGACAGTTATTTGGCGGGAACAAGAGCGGCCGCATGCGGAGGGGTAACAACGGTGTTTGATTATCCTATTCAAAGAAAAGGAATGGGAATCGTTGAAACTGTTCAGGAGCGCAAAGAAATGTGTGATCCAGAAGCTTGTGTGGACTATGCTTTCCATTGCTGTATAACAGACTTAAATGATGGCGAGATATTGGACGAATTTCAGTCGGCTGTTGATAATGGAATAACGAGCTTTAAATGTTTTTTGGTGTATAAAAAAGAAGGGCTTATGGTGGATGATGGGTCGCTTGTAAAGATATTGCTCAAGGCAAAAGAAGTTGGGGCAATGACAAACATTCATGCAGAAAATCCTGACCTTATAGATATGAATGTGGAACAGTTTAAAAAAGAAGGCAAGCTGTCGGCTTGGTATCATTACATGAGTCGTCCGGAGTTTGTGGAAGCAGAAGCAGATAAGCGCGCGGTACACTGGGCGAAGTCGGTGGACGCACCTTTGTACATTGTCCATATGGCAAATAAGGAAGGGCTTGAGGCGGCGGTTAAAGCTAAACGTTCGGGCAAAGATATTTATATTGAAACATGTCCTCAGTATTTAGAATTTACAAGTGATGTTTATAAGCGAGAGGATGGACGAAACTTCGTATGCTCACCGCCTATAAAGGGACAAGAGAGTCAAGATGCCCTTTGGGAGGCCATAAAACTTGGCGAAATAGACACGGTGGCGACAGATCACTGCCCATTCCAAAGCTATGAAAAAGATTGGGGGAAAGATGACTTTACAAAGATTCCCAATGGGTGTGCTGGTGTTGAAAATCTTTATCCATATATGCTTTCAGCGGCCAATCAAGGAAAGATATCGTTTAACCGTGCAGTGGAATTATGCTCAACAAATCCTGCGAACATATTCGGTTGTGCAGATAAAGGATCGATTACATCGGGCAAGGATGCAGATATCGTAATCTACGATCCTGAAAAGGATTTTACAATATCAGTTGATAACATGCACTCAGATTATGATCATACAATATGGGAATCAAAGAGATTAAA
The DNA here is from genome assembly GCA_963676355.1 of Christensenellaceae bacterium. Classification (GTDB taxonomy): domain Bacteria; phylum Bacillota; class Clostridia; order Christensenellales; family UMGS416; genus JAGLOK01. The sequence continues at coordinate 2,891,232 of OY781093.1, read as the reverse complement.
AGGGTATCCCGTTAAAACGTATGTGCGTGGTAAATTGGTATATGATGATGGTGAATTTGTGGGGACACCGGGAACAGGACAGTTTGTAAAACGTGTGCCAAAAAAATAGGCTTGGAGTGATTTAATTGGTTAACCTTAAATATAAAGAAATAGCAATACTGGAAGAAGCGGGGGCATGCCTTTTGTGCCATGATGCTGCATGCACCAATGCGTGTCCGTTTGGTTTGAAAGTAGATGAAATTATACGCTCATTACGCTTTGAAAACTATAGTGGTGCGGCGGATAAACTGCCAAGCGAACTTCCTTGCATTGATTGTGAAACAAAAGATTGTGTAAAGGCTTGTGTGAAGGCGAAAATAAATCGCCCTATAGCTGTGAATGATCTTATTGAGCTTGCCTCAAAAAAAGCAGAAAAATCAAAAAAAGATGTGAATCTATCAATAGACTTTTGTGGAATAAAGTGCGAGAATCCATTCTTTTTATCATCGTCTGTGGTTGCAAGCAATTATGAGATGGTGGCAAAAGCGTTCGATATGGGATGGGCAGGGGCGGTTTTTAAGACTGTTGGCATGTTTGTGCCTGATGAAGTCTCACCGCGCTTTGACATGCTTAGAAAAGAATCTCTTTCATTTATCGGATTTAAAAATATAGAACAGATTTCGGAGTATACGCTTGAAGATAACCTTAAATATCTAAAAAAGCTCAAAGAAGATTATCCGACAAAAATACTTGTAGCATCAATCATGGGACAAAATGAAGATGAATGGACAGAGCTTGCTCGCCTTATGACAGAAGCTGGTGTTGACATAATTGAATGCAACTTTTCATGCCCACACATGGCGGCGAATGGGCTAGGCTCTGACGTTGGACAAGATCCTGAGCTTGTGGCGGCATTTACAAAGGCAACTAAGCGAGGAACTAATCTTCCCGTTTTAGCTAAGATGACGCCTAACATCGGCAATATGGAAATACCTGCGATGGCGGCAATGAAAGCTGGAGCTGATGGAATCGCTGCGATAAATACCATAAAAAGCGTTATGAATGTAAATCTTGAGACTTTTGCTTCCGGCCCTGAAGTGAAGGGAAAGACAAGTGTTGGAGGATATTCAGGCAAGGCCGTAAAGCCGATTGCACTTCGATTCATACATGCAATGAAGGACTGCCCTGAGCTTGCAGAAGCTCCAATAAGCGGCATGGGTGGCATAGAGACATGGAGAGATGCTGCTGAGTTTATGGCATTGGGATGTGAAAATTTGCAAATAACCACAGCTGTCATGCAATACGGCTATAGGATTATCGAAGATTTAATCGAGGGTATGAAGCTATATTTGGGACAGATGGGCGCTAAAAGCATATCTGAAATTGTGGGAAAAGCATTGCCCAAGATAATATCCGCGGATGATTTAGAACGAGATAGTATATGCTATCCAAAGTTTTTACGTAGCAAGTGCGTGGGCTGCGGGAGGTGCTACATTTCGTGTTTTGATGGTGGACATCAAGCAATAAAATGGGATAGTGGTGGCTCAAAACCCATTCTGATATCCACGAAATGCGTAGGTTGCCATCTTTGTGTAAAGGTATGTCCGGCGCAGGCTATAGATGAAGGAAAGCGCGTAAATAAGAAATAAAATTTAATTAAAGGAGAAATATTATGATATCATGCAGTTTTGAAAGAATGGACGACAAAATCAAAACATTCAGCAAATTTGGAGATACGGGTAATGGAGGAATAACAAGATTTGCATTGTCTGAAGAGGCTTTGCTTGCAAGGGCGGAATTTAAAAAGAGAATGGAAGCATTGGGTGCTACCATTGTGTGTGATGACATGGCAAACATGTATGCCACTATACCTGGAAGTGAAGACCTTCCTGCAATCATTTCAGGTTCTCATTTGGATTCGGTTCGCCAAGGAGGAAACTATGACGGGGTTCTTGGGGTTCTTACTGCTATGGAAGCAGTGGAGACTATTGTTAAAGAGAATATACCTCATAAGCATCCTTTAACCGTTATGGTGTGGACAAATGAGGAAGGTGCAAGATTTGAGCCTGCTATGATGTCATCCGGCGTTATTTGCGATAAGTTTGATAAAGACACGATGCTAGCCTCCGAGGCAAAGGACAAGCCGGGGTACACATTTGCACAAGCGCTTGAGGAAAGTGGATACAAGGGAAGTGAGAAAAACAGACTTTCAGCCGATAAATATATGGCAATGCTAGAGCTGCATGTGGAGCAAGGCCCTGTTCTTGAAGATGAAAAAGTTCAGATAGGAGTAGTGGAAGGCGTGTGCGGAATGGTAAACTATGAATTTACATTCATAGGTCAAGCAGATCATGCGGGAACAACTCCTATGAAATTTAGAAAAGACGCTTTGTATGCTGCGGCAAAAACGATACAGTATTTGCACGATGAGTTGGATGAATTGGACAGCAAGCTGGTATATACAACTGGTAAAATTTCGGCTCATCCAAACATTCACACCATAATCCCTGATGAAGTGAAATTTACAATTGATGCCAGACATCAGGATCCTGAAGTTATAAAACAGGTGGTGGAGATAATAAATAAAATTCCATCTGAAGTGGAAAAATGCGCAACAAGCTATGAGCTTGCTTGGTCGAGAAATACTGTAAACTTTACTTCTGAGCTTGTAGATTATGTGGAGCAGAGTGCAAAAGATTTTGGATACTCTGCAAAGAGAATGTTTTCAGGCCCCGGACACGATGCGCAATTTGTAATAGATGTTATTCCTTCGGCTATGGTTTTTGTACCTAGTGTTGACGGACACAGCCATTGTGAGCTTGAACATACATCGACTCAGGATTGTTTAAATGGAGCGAATGTATTGCTAAATACAATGCTTAAAATCGACCGACAATAACTTAAATATTTATATATTTAAAAGCTGTCTCTTCTCCTCTGAGGCAGTTTTTTTATATAAAGCAGACAAATTTGCTCTTTGGGTGTGGCAGGAACTATAAGCAATAGCGGCAGGGTATTCAAACAGGTTCTTTGATTTATATGGGGAAAGCGTAAAAACTGTTATTATATCGTTGAAAAAAGATATGACTGAAAAAGAGTTTGCGATAAAATAAAATATAAATTCAATAATTGATACTTATTCTAGTAATCAGTTATAATTCTTAGTTATTAGAGGTATAAGATGAAAAGAAGTGAAATAAACGCAGCGATAAAACAAATGGAAGAACTTATTGACAAGTGTCGGTTTATGCTACCGCCTTTCTGTAGCTTCACTCCCGATGAATGGAAAAGCAAGGACAGCTCATATGACGAAGTACGCGACAATATGTTGGGTTGGGATGTGACTGACTATGGCGAAGGCAAGTTTGATGAGTTTGGATTTACACTTATAACACTTAGAAATGGTAATCTTAACAATGATAAGTATACTAAGTCGTATGCTGAAAAATTGCTAATGCTTGAAGAGGGGCAGTATGCTCCTATGCACTTCCATTGGAATAAGATGGAGGATATCATAAATCGCGGTGGAGGTAATGTACTTATTAAAGTGTATAATTCCACAGAAGACGGAGAGTTTGCCGATACGGATGTTAAGGTGAACACCGATGGTCGTGAATACTATGTAAAAGCGGGCACACAGATACGCCTTACTCCGGGTGAAAGCATAACAATATATCCATACATGTATCATGACTTTACTGTTGAAGAAGGCTTTGGTGATGTGCTTCTTGGAGAAGTATCCATGGTAAATGACGATAATGCTGACAACAGATTCTATGAGGAGCTTGGAAGATTTCCAACTGTAGAAGAAGATGAAGCACCTTACAGATTGCTGTGTAATGAATATCCGAAGGCTAAGTAATTACGAATGAGCATTTAGAGCAAATAAAAAAGTGATGTTAATAATCAAACATTTTATATATTATTTGAAATGATGAACTATCAGTATTGTTGTAGACGGAGAAGTGATTATGGCTGATAACGGTAAATTTGTAATGAGACTTGATGTTGATATTGCTCCGCCTGTTAGGGTGGGCAAAACAGACAAAGGCGAGCTTTATATTATTCCAATTACGGGTGGCTCGTTTGAAGGGCCGGATATGAAAGGTGAGGTATGCGCAGGAGGAGCTGACTGGAACACAAGGATAGGACCTGACAGTGCTCATGTGTTTGCGAAATACTGGATAAAAGCATCTGACGGTGAGGTAATATCTATACAAAACGAAGCGATGATATATGAAAAAGAAGGAGAACCCATTATAACATCGCCTAGATTTGAGGCTGATAGAAACGGGAAATATGCATTTTTGTCTGAAAATGAGTTTGTGGGCGAGCTTGTGCCGCAGGAGGGCGGACAGTCAGTCAGCATATTTATTTACAAGAAAAAAGCAGATTGAAAAAGCTTATGAAATAGCGGTAAAAGAAGGCGAAACTAAAGCGGTGATGTCTTCCTTTAACAGGATTGGCTCTTGCTGGACTTGTGTGATGAATCTTATGCAGAGACAACGAAAAAAGGAAGAGTCGTAAAACAGATAATTCAATACATTTAAAAGAGGGAGACAATGGTTTGACTGGTGGCTATCAGGACATCGCGTCTGATTTAGCACTGTAAGCCATTCCTTTTTTCTTATATTGAATTAGCAGTTTAAAACCTTTGGGATTTTGATTTATACTTAAAAGGTTTTTTGTTTTTATACACTTCTTGACGATCTAAACAGAACATACAAGACCACGATTCCAACTGATGAATAGAAAAAGTATGTGGTGTTTCCGAGTATCAAAAAAACTAGGCCAACCAATAAGCACAAAGCCATTCCAATTACAAATAGCTTCTTATCTTGTGGTAGGTTTAAAAATTTGGATTTAAGGTTATTTATTAGACTATTCTTGTTATTCATTGTAATCTCCTTCATTTAACTCAATCAGCGATTGAGAGTTGGATTATTTTTCTTTTGATATGTTCTCAATCGGCTCATTTGCAAAAAAGGTTTTATTGGCTAGGATATACACTCTGTCGCATATACCGATTATTTCGTCAATGTCGGATTAAATAATGATTATACCTGTACCTTTGCTTGCTAAATCTCCTATTGAATTATATATCTATTTTTGACGCGTTATCCACACCTCTTGTAGGCTCATCTAGAACAAATATTTTAGCACTTGACATAATCCATTTGGCTATAACAGCCTTTTGCTGATTGCCGCCGCTATATTCAAGCACTTATTGAAATACTCTGGGAAGCGGGAGGTCTGCCACCCAAAGCGCTATGTGGTCTTACCGTATTATAGTATTTTGTCCACCTCTGTGTCAAAACTTTTGCTTCAAATAAATTTCCGAAAATTTCACCATTTAAGAATTCGTCTTTCATTCTGGATTTGAAGCTTTCACAGTAGCCGTTTTCCCAAGGACTTCCCAGTTCTATAAAAGTTGTGATAACACCGACAGCAAAAAGCCATTTCATGAGCCTTTTTGCTGGCTTTGTATATGATTTCTTTTCGAACTTTATCTTCTCTTTGTACAGGTTAATATCTGTATGTAGTTCTGTTTATATCCAGCACCGTACATGCCCGCCGTTCTGATACTTTATGTTCTTTTATCACATGATTGACGGCTGCATTACGCTTGTACGGGCTTAGAAGTTTTTTGAGTTTAGATCTTTTAGTATTTCAATATCCAGTGCCTGATTGGCTATAATTTGTTTCAATCTTACGTTTTCTTTGCTATTTTTTTGTGTCTCCTTGTTAGTATTTTTTTATTTTATGGACTTTCCCCCTAAAGTTGACACTGAAGATAAGATAATAATAGAATCTAATCGGAGGTAAGAATATGGGGAGACGAACGTTTAGCAAGGAATATAAGCTACAGACGATTAAGCAGGTAATAGAAGAAGGTAAGCGAATAGCAGATGTATCAGAAGCTCTTGGAATAACAGAGCAAACAATCTATCGATGGCTCAGGGAATATGATAAATACGGAGATGAGGCATTTAAAGGGCCAGGTAATGCACGTGTTGACAATGAGTATAAAATCAAGTTGCTAGAGAAAAAGAACAAGCAGCTGGAACTGGAGAATGAAATTCTAAAAAAGTACCAAGTCTTCCTAAAGGGAAGACGAAAGAAAAAGTAGAATTTATTAAATCACATAAACATGTGTACAGTGTAAGATTAATGTGTGATGTTCTGAAAATCTATAGATTAACATACTACAATATAGTAAACAAAAAGCCTACTAAAAGAGATATTGAAAATCTTGCATTAACGGATATTATAAAAAGCGCATTCAATCAATACAAAGGCAGGTATGGCTCAAAAAGGATTCTGAGAGAATTAAAAAGCCGCGGAATTCATGTCAATCATAAACGAGTTGAGCGTATAATGAAAGAGAATGGGCTAAAAGCAAAATATTCGTGCAAAAGACACGGTAGGTACAGTAAAGCATATAAAGCTTCTATTCACCCAAACCACCTAAACCGTGAGTTTGATGTCAAAGAAAAGAATAAAGTTTGGGTCGGAGATATTACATATATACCGACGAAAGAAGGAAATGAGTATTTGATGCTATACTTGGATGTATGCACACGAAAAGTTGTAGGTTGGTCAATTAACAGTCATATGCGCGAACAGCTTGTATTGGATGCTTTGAATGATGCATATAGCAGAGAGAATCCCGGTGTAGGGCTTATGATACACACAGATCGCGGAGCACAGTTTATGAGCGATAGATATAATGCTTTCATAAAGCGGAAAGGTGCATATATAAGTATGAGCCGGGGAGGCAATCCGTGGGATAATGCTGTAATAGAAGCTTTCAATAAATCTTTGAAGACCGAGCTGGTAAATAAAAAGCATCCTTTTTCGACCAGAGAGAAAGCAAGAAAAGCAGTATTCGAATACATTGAGATGTTTTATAACCCTAAACGATTCCATTCTTCACTGGGGTATAAATCACCAATGGAGTATGAGAAAATGTTGTTTAACTCATGAATCTATTCTCAGTGTCTATGAAAATGGGGTTAGTCCGTTATACTAACTTTAAAATTGGTACATTTTTTCGAGGGGCATTCCACAGTTGTAGGAGCAATCATTGGTGGATTATTAATGGGTGTCTTAAACAACGGAATGTCAAAGATGTGAATATTATTCACTGTGCCGTGGAGGTTGTAGAAGACATAAGGAAAACAGTTTTGACAAAAGCGAATTAAAGAATATGTTTTGTAAGTCTTACAAAATATTTTATAAGCATGCATTGGACAAACTCATGTATGTTGCAAAGACATCTAGATAGCAATCAGCTGTGTAGATGCATAGACGGCATTGAAGAGAACACTTTATAAATATTTAGTATTAAAAGACTAACGATAATTGTAAAGTATGGCTTTTCGACCATCTTTGAAGGGATAAGATTTATAGCTTTAGCATCAAGATATCCATATAGTATCCCGCCTAGAATCATATATAGTGGAATAGGATAATCTAAATGGTTTACAAATGGAAAGTTGTTTAACTCAGTAACCCGAGAGTAGATAAAATAGTCTCTAAAAATAAATACGAAGATATGAGTTCTTTGTGATTTGACGGAGAGATCCGCCGTACAAACTATGTACTAATTGCAGTTTCTAGTTCAGATTAGCATTTTTATTTATTGATAATACAAAAAATGAATACTATTTAATTGAGAGAGTGTTAAAATTTCTGACAGCATGGTAAAAGAATTATAATAGAAACAAGGAGGATAAAACCCATGCAAAAACACCGAAACAAATATGATGAAGAGTTCAAGAAAAACGCGGTCAAATTATCATACGTGAGTTCAAAAAAAGTAAATGAAATTGCGGATGATATTAATAACTTGATAAATTGCACAATAGCTTAGCTTGCTCCAGGTGCTTCATCTTTCCACTTAACCGCAATTATTTCAGGAGACAAATATTTTAAAAGGAATTCCGTTGCAAATAATATCATCTTTTTCGCTACTGCATACCAGACTCATTCATCAATTTTTTAATCTATGCCGAGCATTATGCAAATGAGAAAGCGTTAAAAGAGTTTGAGTGCTGGGATAAGGAATGGTATTGATAAGTATAATGATTAATGCAAGGGTACTTGTTTTAATTATGCCTTACTCCTACTCATATTAGTTTGCTTCTGATTTTATATATTGTATAATTTTTTCCGCAGAATTTATGATCAGCTCAATTTCTTTGATCCTTTTTATCAATTATATCAGCTTCAATTTTTCACTTTCAAAATTGACGTGTTTTCGGGAAGCAAGTCAGACTTTATTTAAATATACATATCTTTAGACTGAATATAGCCATGTTAAGTATTTCTTGTATATTTAACTTGCTAATCCTTCATTATGAGCTTTAGAGTGACATTAAACAATGCTCGAAAAAGGAGACGGTATGCCTAAGATAATGAGATATTCGGACAGGGGTGCCTATGTCACTTATGTAGCAAATCCTCTGTTCGGGGAAATATGAAAACGGCGGAGAAAAGCGTTAGGCTTTATACAGTAAAACACCGGAAGAAGTAAAGATTAATATCGCATAACTGCAGATATCAATAGGCGATATGAATGGCTTTATATTTGTTGCAGTTATTATAAGCTCAAAATTATGGCAAATGTGAAGAATATAAAAAATGCACAAAAGTAATTGACTTGCAGAGTAACCCATGCTAACATTTTATTGCGAATTATTTGCAATAAGGAGAATTAATATGAAAAAAATTAGTTTATTAGTATTATCCGTTTTACTTATGGCATCGCTTGTATCATGCAAATCAGGTGATGTGGAAGCAACAGATGTCCAAGAGAGTAAAATTACAGTTGCAGTGGGAATAATCCCCGAAGCAACATTCGTTGAAAAAGTGGCCGGCGATTTGGTTGATGTTATAACATTGATTCCTCCGGGAAACAGCCCCGCAAACTACCAGCCCACTTCTACACAGATGCAAGCGTTGTCGGATGCAGCAGTATATTTTGCTATGCAGGTGCCAGCCGAAGAAGCTAACATCCTGCCTAAGGTTAAAGATTTCAATAAGGATATTGAAATAGTTAACTTAAGAGAAGTGGTAAGTGCAACTTATCCTCCGCGCATAATAGAAGAACACCATCATCATGATGAAGATGGTGATGAAGACCACGAAGAAGACCATGACGAAGATCACGATCAAGAACATGAAGAAACTGTGGATCCCCATATTTGGCTTTCACCAAAGCGTGCAATAATAATGGTACAGGCAATAGCCGATAAGCTTTCGGAGATAGACAAAGACAATGAAGAAACATATAAGTTGAATGCAGCAGAGTATATAAAAGAGCTTGAGGCGCTGGATGAGGCGATAACAAAAAAAGTATATGAGCTTGAAAACAAGACGTTTTTGATGTACCATCCAGCATATGGCTATTTTGCAGATGATTACGGTTTGGAAATGGTTTCGCTGGAAACAGACGGTAAACAGGCGACAGCGTCTGAGATAAAGCAAGTCATAGACCGAGCAAAGCTGGATGGTATAACGACGATTTACTATCAAGAAGAGTTTGATGACAATCAGGCAAAAACGGTAGCTGAAGAAATAGGCGGCAATGTTTTAAAAGTAGCGCCTCTTTCTCCAGATTATATAGGTTCGCTTGAAGATTTCGTGGGAGCACTAATTTCTCAAGGAGAGTAAATGCAAAGGACAAAAAGCAAAAGCATTGAATTAAGGACGTTGGGTTTTGCTATGGAGAAGTTTGCGCCGTTCACGGCGTAAACTTTTTTGTGCGCAAAAATTCTATCACCACCATTGTAGGGCCGAACGGAGGAGGAAAAAGCGCATCTATTAAAATTGCAATAGGACTAATTGAACTTGATTAGGTAGTCGTTGAAACCGAACACAAAGCAAATATAGGATATGTTTCGCGTCAGCTTAAAAGAACTTTTATTGCCAGAGCTCTTGCGTCGGACACAAAAGTGATTGTGCTTGACGAACCGGACAGCAGTCTGGACATTGATGTTGCCAAAGTCCTGTATGAAATACTTGTTGTAAGCTATAATATAAATGATATACAAGGAGAAAACTTTTGATAACAAATGAAGTAATAAAGAAGGCGCGGCAGCTAACCGCCTTTTGTTTTTTTGTAATATTGATTTTTTGGCTAAGCTACCTCTGGGGCACGGGTGAAATTGAAACTGCAGCTGAAACACAGATGAGAGCATTTTCGCTCATCCTGTGGTCGATACTTTTAGAGGCTATGCCTTTTGTGATTTTGGGTACGATAATCTCATCTGTTATTCAACTTTATGTGACTCAGGAAACAATATTGAAGGTCCTTCCGAAAAATAAGTTTTTAAGACTTATTTTCGCTTCATGCATAGGTCTTATTTTCCCTGTTTGCGAATGTGCAATTATTCCAATAACCAGAGGACTTGTCAAAAAAGGAATGCCTGTTGGTGCCGCTTTCGCTTTTATGATAGCGACTCCCATAGTTAATCCTGTGGTTCTTCTTTCAACTTATAATGCCTTCCCGTCTATGCCGCAAATGGTCCTTTATCGGGGTCTGTTCGGATTTATCGGCGCAATATTGATAGGGGCATTGGTTGAAATATTCAGCAAAAAAGATATTTTAAAAGAACAAGGACACGAAGGCGATGTATCATGCAGCCATGGCTGTCATCATTGTCACGATAACCATATAATCTCTAATCAGAGAGAGGGGAAAACTAGATTTACAAAAGCTAAAGAAACAGTTAAAGATATTCTTGCTCACACAAACGAAGAAATAAAAAGTGTTGGGGCATATTTGATATTTGGTGCAATTATTGCAGCTGTGATTCAAATGTTTGTGCCCAAGGATTTACTTGTTTCTATAGGCACAGGCCGCATTTCTTCAACATTTACAATGATGTCTATGGCTTTTGTTTTGTCGCTTTGTTCGGAGGCGGACGCTTTTATCGCAAGCACGTTTATGATAAGATTTGCCTCCGCATCTGTTCTAACATTTTTGATAACAGGCCCTATGATAGACATAAAAAACACGCTCATGCTATTAGGTTCTTTTAAAAAGAGATTTGTTATTAAGCTTATCCTTACCATTTTGATTGTTTGTTTTGTATTGGGAATTGCAGCGAGCTTTATAATGGGAGATTTCTATGCGTAAGATAAATGAAATAATGTGGCTTATCATTAACGCTTCATTTGCTGTAATAATAGCAATACTCCTTTTTAGCGGTAAAATATATTTGTATTTATCTCCAAGGATAATACATATGGTGTGGTTCGGTTTTGTTGTTTTTTGTATGTTGCTTGTTTTTAATATCTTAAACTTTAAATCAAACCCAAAAGGAAATAATGCAAAACAGTTTAGATTGAAATATCTTCTTTTTATTATCCCAATTGTTTTTTATGCTTTCAGTACTCCTAATTTTGGTTCGTTGAGCGCTTCGCCTAATCAAAATCTTAATCTTTCGTATGCAGAAGCGTTGATGCCGTCAAAGACTTCTTCTACGCTACCTACTCCAACATTAACCCCTACAGCCTTGCCCTCATCATCTCAAATGGCTTTGTCTCCTACAGCACTGCCAACAGCCACAACTGAACCGTTGGATGAGACTGAGCAGGAAATAATGCCTCTCGATTTGTCACAAATGCCTGCCTGTGTTGTCACTCAAGACGAAAATGCTGTTGCACATGAGGATTTTGAAAATTACATTTCAAAGAGTTTAGATCAGATTTATGGAAAAGAGATATCGATGTACGGATTTGTCTACAAAGATGATTCGTTTCCTGAAAACACTATACTTGTTTCGAGGTTTATGATTACTTGCTGTGCAGCTGATGCAACAATCGCTGGATTTCACGTAAAAGTTGAAAATGAAGCTGATTTTACTGAGGATGAATGGATAGAAGTTACAGGAATTGTTGATAAATTTCCTCTGAACTATTACGGCAATGAATATGATTTTCCTATTATAACTGATGGAACTATAATAAGACGGGACGCACCAGATGATGGTGACTGGTACATTTATCCCTAACAATTGTTTCGCCAGAATAGATTATTTATAATTCAATAATTGATTCGGATGAAAATCAATATTATAGATGAATTTTATTAATCAAAAGGTTTGATTTTAGATTGACACTTATGGAGATTTATAGTAATATCTATAAGAAGTTAGCGAACGCTAACCAAACATGTGGATATTTTTTTGCTTGAAAAGTTAGCCGTTGCTAATCCTCGCGCGTTTTATAGAAGATGATAAAGGGCACGTAAATTTAATTAAAAACAGAAGATTAAAGCGAATCCTTACTACAATTATGGAGAAACACATGAAAAAAACACTAATAGTTTATGGGTCAACCACGGGCAATACCGAAATAGTTGCGAACTGGATAAAAGATGAACTAGAAGCCTCGGGAGAGCAAGTTGACTTATTTGATGCAATTGAAGTGGAGCCTAAAGCAGTTGCGGATTACAGCCTTATAGTATTGGGGTCTTCTACGTGGGGTACAGGAGAATTACAAGACGATTTTGCTGAATTCTATGATGCTATGTCATATGAATTCTTTATCGACAAAAAGGTAGCGGTTTTTGGATGTGGAGACAGTGATATGTTTCCTGACTATTTCTGCCATGCGGTAGATATGATTGCCGAAAAAGCTATAGTATGCGGAGCGGATATTGCGCTGGAAGCACTAAAAGTAGATGGTGATATTGATTCTTACAAATCCGATGCCCAAGAATGGGCTAAAAGATTGGTATAGCACTTTTGTGCTGTATGGAAGAATCAGGAGGATGAATGTGAAAAAGGTTGTATATCTAGTTGTCGGTTTACTCTGTTTTGGAATAGGAAGTGTTGGGATTGTTCTTCCTATACTGCCTACGGTGCCTTTTTTCCTTGTAGCCTCTTTTTGCTTTATGAAAAGCTCAGAAAAGCTAGACAAATGGTTTAAAAGCACAAAAGTATATAAAAAGCACGTTTTAAGATTTAAAGAACAAAAAGGAATGACGCTGAAAGCTAAGCTTTGCATATTGATTCCTGTATATATTATGCTGCTTACTTTGTTTTTTTTGAAAGATATATTAGCTATGCGCGTTGCGATTGTTGCGTTATTGGCTTTAAAAACTATTGTGTTTATAAAAATCAAAACAATTAAGGAGATAGGTTCAATTAATGATAAGCAAGAGATTGATGAGGCTTTGTGGGAAAAGTAGAAAGTATATTGCGTTTACAGTGCTGGCGAAGTGGATATCGCTCCTGTGTGGCGTAGGAATTTTTTGGACTATCGGACGTGTTGTCGATAAAACTATGCTTGATGATAATATCGGGTTAAGTATATTTTTATTTGTGCTTATGTATGTTGCTATACGTTTTCTTGCCGAGCTTTTGGCACCACGGTTTTCGCACACCGCTGCTGCGCGCGCAAAGAAGAATCTAAGAAAAAAAGTCTATGATAAATTAATATCATTAGGCACTTCTTATAATATGTATATATCAACTGCTGGGATTGTACAGACTGCCGGAGAGGGAATAGAGTCGTTGGATAGCTATTTCGGGAGGTATATTCCACAGCTTTTTTATGCATTATTGGCTCCCGTTACACTTTTTGCTTTCATGTCGTTTATTTCTTTAAAGGCGGCATTGGTGCTTCTTGTTTGTGTTCCGTTGATTCCTATCTCTATCGTTATCTTTATGAAAACTGCAAAAAAAGCAATGAAAAAGCATTGGAATGTATACACTAACCTTGGGGATACATTTCTTGAAAACCTTCAGGGGCTTACTGAATTAAAGCTTTTTGGAGCGGATGGGAAAAAACACCGCGAAATGAATGAGAAAGCTGAAAAGTTTCGTCAGATTACAATGAAGGTTTTGTCACTGCAATTAAATTCGATAACAATAATGGATGTTTTGGCATATGGCGGTGCAGCTATAGGCGGGATTATTGCATTGCTGGAATATCGCAGTGGCGCGATAACACTTGGAGAGCTTGTTATTGTTGCTTTGCTGGCGGCGGAATTCTTTTTGCCGCTTAGAATGCTGGGCTCATTTTTTCATGTAGCAACCGGGGCTATGGCAGTATCGGACAAAATATTTTATGTGCTGGATATTCCGGAAAACACAGGAGGCGATACAAAGATTAGCCATATAGACACCATAGAGATTTGTGACGCGTGCTTTGAATATGAAGAAGGTGTAAGAGCACTTGATTATATAGATGTTGCCGTTAATAAAAATGATTATATTGCAATAGTGGGAGAAAGCGGATGCGGCAAAAGCACTCTTGCCGCACTTTTTACGAAATCACGGATTGCATGCGAAGGTACCGTTCGATTGAACGGACTGGACATAAAAGACATTGAAGACCGTTGGATTGCAGAAAATGTAGGATTTTTATCTTCAAACAGCTATATTTTTGCAAATACTATACGCGACAACCTTTTGCTGGCAAACCCGAATGCTGATGAAAAGGAAATGTATCTTGCGCTAGAAAAAGCGAATCTTAGGCTTTTTGTGGAAAACTCGGAGTTTGGATTAGACACCAGTGTAGGTGAGGGAGGGCACATGCTTTCGGGAGGGCAAAGGCAAAGGCTGGCTTTGGCACGGCTGTTTTTGGCGGATAAACCTGTCTTTGTATTTGATGAGGCTACATCCAATATAGACAGTGAGAGCGAGGAAATGATATGGAAAGCGATAAAATCTCTAAAGAACAAAAAGACTATTATAATTATTTCTCACAGGCTTTTGAATGTGCGGGATGCTGACTGCATCTATGTGATGTCGGAGGGCAAAATTGAGCAAAAAGGATCACATTTTGAGTTGATTGAATCTGGGGGAATATATAAAAATATGTGGAGCGTTCAGAGTGAATTGGAAGAAATCAGGGAGCATACGTTATGAAGAAAAGCTTAGATTTAGGTATAATAAAGAGAATGATGTCCGAGCTTGGTTCGCTTAAATACATGATGGTTTTAACGATATTGTGTGGTTTGGGAGGCTATTTTGCAGCGGCTGCCATCCCTATTTTCACTGTAGTAGGCGGCTTAGAAATCATGGGCGCAGTATTTCAAATCGATTTACGAACGATATTTCTGATTATTGCTTTATCGGCGGTCTTGCGAGGACTGTTAAGATATTCAGAGCAGCTTTCGGGACATTATATCGCATTTAAGATATTGGCTTCGCTGCGTGATAAAGTATTTGCTAAACTAAGGCTTTTGGCGCCTGCTAAGCTAGATGGTACTTCAAAAGGCGATATTATTTCTGTGATTACTGCGGATATAGAGCTATTGGAGACCTTTTATGCTCATACTATAGCTCCTGTTGCGATAGCTTTTTTAGCTTCAGTCATATATGCGACGGTATTGTTTAAAATGCATTGGCTATTTGGTTTAGTTGGTGTGCTGGCATATATAATAGCCGGAGTAATCATGCCGTTTATAGTAAAAAAGATGTCTGATGGTTCAGGAACCAGATACCGTGCTGAGTTGGGCAAATCAGGAGCATTTTTTCTGGATTCATTAAGAGGAATAGCTGAAATAGCATTTTTCGGCGCGCAGAAAAGAAGAGGAGCTGAAATAGATGAGGCATCTTCTCGCATGGCTGAATCTGAAAAGGAATTGAAAAGAAATGAAGGCTTGGCGCATGCAGTTGGCGGACTGGTTGTGACACTTTCTTTTTTTGCTGTATTTTTTATTGGCGCAGCGCTTGTTAAAAATGGAAATGCAAGTGCTTCTGAAGCTATAATCGCAGCGGTTATTTTAGTTTCGTCTTTTGGACCAGTGCTGGCACTTTCCGCGCTGTCTACAACGCTGGCTTCTATGCTGGCAAGTGCAAGGCGCGTATTTGAACTATTGGATGAAAAGCCTAGGGTTAATGAGGTTGGCGGATTGATGGAAACTGAAGGCGGGTGTGTTGAATACGTCAATGCTGCTTTTTCGTATCCGGGGCGCAAAGAAAATATAATTCGTAATTTTAATAAAAAAATAAGGGAGAATAATATAACAGGATTTGTTGGCCCTAGCGGATCAGGGAAGAGCACGGCTCTTAAGCTTATGATGCGTTTCTACGATGTAGATGAAGGCAGTATAGCGATATCTGAGTGCGATGTCAGACAAATGCCAACGCAGGTATTGCGCAAAAAGCAGACTTTTATGGCACAGGAAAACATGCTTTTCGATGATACATTGGAAAATAATATTCGTATGGGGGATGATAAAAAGGATATTCAAAAAGTCCATGAAGCGGCAAAGAAGGCTTCGATACATGGATTTATAAGCAGTCTTCCAGAGGGATATCAAACGCGAGCGGGCGAGCTTGGGGAGCGCCTGTCCATGGGAGAAAAGCAAAGAATCGCACTAGCGAGAGCTTTCTTTAAAGACAGCGAAATGTTGCTTTTAGACGAGCCTACCAGCAATCTTGACTCACTAAACGAAGCCCAGATTTTAAAAAGCCTGAGAGACTATTGCCGTGAAAAGACGGTAGTTTTGGTTTCTCACAGAAAATCCACATCATCGATATGCGAGAATATTATAGAATTCAGTGCGGAAAAGTAATCTTATGGATTGCGGTAAATCATCGAAAATGTACTTTTGCCCATTGCATATTTTCGTTGTATAAAATAGGGACAAAGATAAAAATGGCAGTATCAATTGATCAAAAAATAAATTTCGGAAATAATGTATATAAGATAAGCGCAGATGAGGCAATATCGATATATAAGATGAAAGATGAGACAGGGGAAGGTGTGATGACCTGCTTTCATGTGCTGCCCGGAATAGATTTGATGTATAATGATTTTCATATGCAAAGCTGCCTGTCCTGTATAAATGCAAAAGCTGATATGGTTTGCATAGACCATTGTCGAGAGGGAAGGATAGAATGGGAATTCAACAAAGGCTCTTATCTATATATGCAAGAAGGGGATCTGCAGATTACTGACAAGAAGCTTCATAGCGGTAAATTCAGCTTTCCTTTAAGTCATTACCACGGAATTACCATCTGCATATATATACATGAAGCAAGAAAAACGCTTGAGAAGATATTGGGCGGTATACCGGTGGACTTAACCGATTTTAAAGCTAAATTCTGCTCCGCAGATAAGCCGTTTATCATGCGGGCATCGGATTCTGTCCAGCGTATTTTTTATGATTTGTATGATATTTCGGATAAAACCCGTATACCGTATCTAAAAATAAAGGTTTTGGAACTTATTTTGTTTTTAAGTGAAGTCGAGCTTCCCATAGGAGACAAAGAACACCCTTATTTTTCAAAAGCTCATGTGAAAAACACAAAAGAGATGGCGAATTTTTTAGTCGAAAATGTAGAAAGTCACTATACGCTTAATGAATTGTCTGAGAAATTTTGCATTCCGCTTACATCTATGAAAAACTGCTTTAAGGGAATCTATGGAACGTCCATATATTCCTATTTGCGTGAATACAGGATGCAAACCGCAGCTTATATGCTGCAAAAAACCAGTCAAAGCATCACAACTATTGCGGCGGATGTGGGTTATAGCAATCCCAGTAAGTTTTCGGCGGCATTCAGAAAAGTCATGGGAATGCCACCTATGGAATATAGAAAAACACTTGTCTGAATGGAGTGTTTTTCGTCTGAATGGAGCAGATAATATAATCTTTATTTGATAGAATATATCAAGAATGGTGTCGTTGGGCGCCTTTTATTAGAAAAATAAGTTAGCTAATGCTAACTTTAAATTTATCGGAGGTTATTATGAAAGAGAAAATACAGGTAAAAGATTTAATACGAATTGGTATTTTTACAGCGATATATTACATTATATTCTTCGCGAGCGCGATGGTGGGATATATTCCTATTCTGTTTGTCATGCTGCCAATATTCATTCCGCTTATTACAGGTATACCTTTTATGCTTTTTTTGTCCAAAACCAAGAAATTCGGCATGGTGACTATTATGGGCATTTTACTTGGGTTTTTAATGTTTGCGACGGGACATACATGGGTTCCGGTTTTAACAGGAGCTGTATTCGGACTGCTTGGCGATCTTATTTTTAAGGCCGGCAGATATAAGAGCATGAAAAACACTATTATTGGATCTGGTGTATTTGGCATCTGGATGGTAGGAGCTATGCTCCCCATGTGGCTTATGAGAGAGAGCTACTTTGAATATATTAGGGTTAATATGGGTGATGAATATACTAACCAAATTCTTGCTTTGACACCTAATTGGCTGGCAGTGGTTGTGGTTGTAGTGGCGTTTGTGGCTGGAATAGCGGGCGCATTCCTTGGCAAGGCTGTTTTGCGTAAACACTTTGAGAAAGCGGGAATATACTGATGCAAAGCGAGCTTATTCAAAGCGTAAAAACCAATGTGCGCTTTAATCTAGACCCTAGGACAAAGTTATTACTGATGCTGATTGTGAATATAACTGTTTTTAGGGCTTCAGGCTTATATATTATGATTGCTCTAAGCACTATCCCGATAGCTTTGCTTATGCTAAGCGGAAAGCCAAAAGCGGCGGCTGTAAGCGCAGTGGCTTATATCGCCTCGGCTATGGCTAATGAATATATCGTGCCCATCACACATGGTGCATTGAATATAGTAATTGTAATGGTTGCGGGAATGCTCTATCGCATGGCACCGGTATTGATTATGGGATATTATTTGGTGACGACTACGACAGTGAGTGAATTTATAGGTGCTATGGAACGGATGCGTTTATCCAGTAAGATTATAATACCATTGTCAGTTATGTTTCGATTCTTTCCGACGGTTCATGAAGAAGCACGCTCTATAAGCGATGCTATGAGAATGCGTGGAATACGGGGGATAAATACATTTAAAAACCCTATGGCAGCGCTTGAATACCGACTGGTGCCCATGCTTATGTGCTCGGTTAAAATCGGGGATGAGCTTTCGGCGGCTTCGCTTACGCGAGGTCTCGGAAGCCCAGTAAAAAGGACAAATATATGCAAAATTGGTTTCAAATTCGCCGATGCGGTGATGATAACATTAGCTGTGGCTGCGTTTTTAGCGTTCCTTTGTTTGTAACGGAGATGCTATGGTAGAAATTAAAAGCGTATCTTTTAAATATGAGCAGGGCGAAAATCAGAGCGGTTTACAAAACATCAACTTAAAAATAGAAAAAGGCGAAGTAGTATTGCTGTGTGGCGAGTCCGGGTGTGGCAAAACCACGCTTACACGGTTAATTAACGGATTGATACCCGAATATTATGAAGGCAGCCTTGAAGGCGAAGTGCTGATAGACGGACAGAACATAGTGGATATGCCTATATACGAAACGGCAAAAATAGTTGGTTCGGTTTTTCAGAATCCGCGCAGTCAGTTTTTCAATGTGGATACTACAAGCGAAATTGCTTTCGGGTGCGAGAATATGGGATTGCCCGAAAAAGAAATAATTTTGCGCATAGAGCATACTGTTGAGGATTTTCGCATTGAATACTTGATGAACCGAAACATATTTAAGCTTTCAGGCGGCGAAAAACAAAAAATTGCTTGTGCGTCGGTAACTGCGGCATATCCTGACGTATATGTTCTGGATGAACCTTCATCCAATCTTGATGCTGTTGCGATAAATGATTTAAAGCACTTGGTTGAGCGATGGAAAAATAATGGAAAGACAGTTATAGTCGCCGAACACAGACTTTATTATTTAAAAGATCTTGTGGATAAAGCGGTATTCATGAAAAACGGGTGCATAGAACAAGAGCTTTCAGCAGACGAAATTTTAGCTTTGAGTGCGGAAGAATTGCTTGAAATGGGTCTCCGTCCACTTTCGCTTGAAGGGCTTAAATCGTGCTTCAATCCTAATTTATATGGAGGAAGCAGTATGAGCTTTTCGGATTTTAGTTTTAATTATGCGAAAAGTTCATGTTCGGTCAGAATTGATTCCTTGGATATACCGTGGAACTCAGTTATAGCGGTGGTAGGGCAAAACGGTGCAGGGAAGTCTACCTTTGCCAGATGTCTATGCGGATTAGAAAAGAAATGTGCGGGCAAGGTGGAGATTTGCGGCGAAGATGTAGGAAACTCCGACCGCCTAAAGCGTACATATATGGTAATGCAGGATGTAAACCATCAGCTTTTTACTGAAAAAGTTATTGATGAAGTTTTTCTCAGTATGAAGCACGAAGATGAGAAAAAAGCCGAGGAGATACTGGATTCGCTTGATCTTTTGCCGATTAAGGATTTACATCCTATGTCTTTGTCCGGCGGGCAGAAGCAGCGCGTTGCTATAGCGAGCGCTATTGCGTCTGAGAAAGACATCATAATATTGGATGAGCCTACCAGCGGACTGGATCTTAGGCACATGAAAGAAGTGGCGGAAAGCATACGAAGACTTTCGGATATAGGTAAAACGCTGTTTGTTATTTCGCACGATTTAGAGCTGATACTCAACTGTTGCGATTATGTCATACGCTTTGAAAACGGGACAGTAAAAAACCACGGTGCTCTAAATGAAAAAGGTCAGCAAGAATTGGTTGATTATTTTACATCGTATAAATAATTTTTGGCTAAATGGAGCAGAATCGACTTAAATCGAATTAAGATTTTTCTAAATCACAGGAGATCTTAAATAATAAAAGAGGTATATAGGAGATAAAGCATGGGTAATATTTTAAGCAAAGAGAAACAAAAACAAATGATTTTAAACGAAAATATGTGGAAGGTAATGATTAAGCTGTCATGGCCGGCCGTTCTGGCGATGGTGCTATATGGGCTAAACACTGTTTTTGATGCTATTTTTGTAGGCAGATATGTAGGAGAGACGGCGCTTGCCGGGGTGTCTCTCGCATATCCGCTGTCCCAGGTAACGCTAGGAATAGGCTCTCTTATAGGGGTAGGCGCAGGTTCTGCGCTGTCTATTGCTCTGGGCGCAGGCGACCATATGACACAAAAAAGAATGCTAGGGAATGTAAATTACCTTTCGCTTATTATAAGTGTCGCATATAGTGTGTTAGCGTGGATATTTGCTGAACCTCTTGTGAAGTTTATGGGAGGTGAGGGGCAAGCACTGATAATAGGCACTCAATATTTTAGGGTAACGGTGCTGGGCTCGATATTCTGGGTACATGGATTGGCCTGCAATATGGTAGTTCGTGCCGAAGGCAAGATGAAGTCGGCTGCCATTATGATGGGAATAGGACTTGGGGTTAATATAATAGCGAACTTCATATTGGTTGGCATACTGGGTCTTGGCGCTGCGGGAGCTGCGTGGGGCACTAATATAGGCATGTTGGTATATACATTGGCAGGGCTCATATATTTCTCAGGGAAAAGAGCTTCATTTGAAGCCCATCCTTTTAAAATCTATAGGGATAAAAAAATATTGAAATCCATTATGTCTATGGGAATGTCTTCACTTATCATGGCTGTGATGTCGCTGGTCCAGGCGGTTGTGGTGCTTAATGCGATTTCGGGCTTCGGCAATACAGCAGACATTGCTTTTTATGGGGCAACGTATAGGATGTTTACACTGATGCTTACGCCGCTTTTTGGCTTGATGCGTGCGTTGCAGCCTGTGGCTGGCATAAATTATGGCGCGCAAAAATATGAACGCGTTATAAAAAGCGCAAAGATTTTTGTGATGAGCGGAATGATATTGATGCTTCCATTTTGGCTGCTTATGATGCTGATACCGCAGGGGCTGCTTACAACAATGCTGCCTGACGCCGTTTTTAGTTCAATGGATTTAGCCAATTTCAGAGTCTTTATGGCGCTTCTACCGGTGTTGCCGGCAGTCTTTATGTCCATGACATTTTTCCCGTCTATAAACAAAGGCAACGTGGCAAGCGTAATGGGTATTTTGCGCCAACTTGTATTGTATGTTCCGGTGATGCTGACGCTTCCCAGATTTTTTGGAATAAGGTGGGTATATCTTGGTTCTGCGTCGATTGACTTTTTGGTTTCCATGGCGACGATTTTAGTATTTGCTAAAGCTTTCAAAACGCTTCGAGAGCAAGATGAGAAAAAAAGAAAAGATTTGCTTATACAGAA
Organism: Christensenellaceae bacterium; assembly: GCA_963676355.1. GTDB lineage: Bacteria > Bacillota > Clostridia > Christensenellales > UMGS416 > JAGLOK01. Next base: position 2,869,265 of record OY781093.1, on the reverse strand, counting down.
AGAAGTGGCGTGATAATTTGCTTTATTCGAATTGTATTTGCGTAATATGTGTAAGTTTTAAAATTCATGGTGTAGGGGAGAAAGTGGAGTGAAACAAGAAGCGGCTTTATGGAATAAGTTTTCGGGGACTTATGATGTATTTATGAAAAAAGATATGCCAGCATATCTAGAAATAGCAAAAGATATAAAGAATCTGGTAACTCCCGAGTCGCGAGTATTAGAGATAGCTACAGGTACGGGAATAATATCTTTGGAAATAGCGAGCAGCGTAAATGGCATTACAGCTATAGATATATCTCCGGATATGATAGCGAAGGCGAAAGAGAAGGCTGAAAAACAGAAAGTGAGAAATATTGACTTTTCTGTGCAGGATGCACGCTTCCTTCCTTATGATAATGATACATTTGAAATTGTCATAATAGCCAATGCCTTACATGTGATGCCCGAACCTGAAAAAGTGCTTTGCGAAATAAATAGAGTAATAAAAAAGGGAGGATATTTGATAGCGCCTACGTTTATTCATGCGCAAAACAAAAAAACTGCTGTTTTATCACACTTGATATCACTTACAGGATTTAAGGCTTATCATAAATGGAGCTTAGGAAGTTATTGCAGTTTCTTAGAAAAAAACGGATTTGAGATTATAAGAAAAAGTATTATAAAAGCTTCTTTTCCCCTCGGGCATATTATAGCCCAGCCGATAAATGAAGCAAATTTAGCTATAGTGAAAAAAGATAAGTATTGGATTTATCACGATTTAATCGCAAGCATTATAGCTGCACTTGACGCAAAGGATCATTTTACGGCTGACCATTCATTGAGGGTTAGCAATATGGTTGAAAAAATTTGCGGATATCTGGGATTAGGGGAAAGTGAAACAGAAACTATACATATTGCGGCGCATGTGCATGACATAGGTAAAATAGGAATTCCTGATAAAGTCCTTACCAAACCGGGAGCACTTAATGATGAGGAAAAGATGCAGATTCATCAACATCCGATTATAGGGGCAAATATATTAAAAAAATCAAATGCCTTATTAGAAATCGCAGAAATTGTGCTTCATCATCACGAACGCTGGGACGGAAATGGATATCCGCAGCAGTTGCAAGGTACGCAAATACCTTTCGGCAGCAGGATAATAGCCGTGTGCGATTCAATTGATGCAATGTTGACTGATAGACACTATAGACAGGCTATGACATTTAGCGCCTGCAAAGATGAGATAAAAAGAAATAAAGGCGCAATGTATGACCCATTTATTGCGGATACAATACTTGAAAAATGGGATGAAATAATAGTGGATGCCTATAATAAATACGAATGAAACGAGTAATAAATGTTGTAGTTTTTATAGGTAAATAATGAAATTTATTTGTCATATGTTAACCGTATTTTTCGAGGGAAGTTATAGAAAAATTCATTATAAAGACATCCAAAAACAACTTTGTTGATGGAAAAATAACAGGAGGGCAAAAAATGCCAAAAGAGAAAAAAGTTTATGTACTAAAAAGATTTATACCCTACATGGGCAAGAAGAAAGTGTTTTTGCCTCTGTCCCTTATATTGTCGGGGATATCGGCGGCGCTAAATGTTATACCATTTGTTCTTATATGGTATATAGCTCGAGAAATTTTAGGAAATCCACAGTCCTTTGATAGCTCAAGAATCGGTTATTATGCTTGGCTCGCCTTTTTTGTTGCAATAGCTGCGGTTATAATATATTTTGGCGCACTTATGAGCTCGCATTTGGCGGCTTTTCGAGTAGAAGTCGGTATGCAAAAAAAGGGGATGAAGAAAATAATGTCAATGCCGCTTGGATTTTTTGATAAGCATTCCAGCGGTAAAATACGTAAGATAATATGCGACGGAGCAGGAACAACTCATACATTTTTAGCGCACCAGCTTCCTGATTTAGCAGGCAGCATCATATCTCCCATCATTCTTGTCGTGCTTATTTTTTCAATCGATTGGAGAATGGGGCTAGCTTCTCTTATACCTATAATTTTAGGGTTTATTACCATGAACTTTATGACCAGTTCCAAAGGCAAAAGATTTCAGCAAAGATATTTTGATTCTCTTGAGGAGATGAGCTCGGAATCAGTGGAATATATCCGTGGTATTCCGGTGGTTAAAACATTCGGACAAACTATATTTTCATTTAAACGCTTTTATGACAGCATAATAAGATATAAAGAAATGGTGCATGCATATACAGTATTGTGGCGCAAACCTATGTCTTTTTATACTGCGATAATGCAATCTGCTGCATTCTTTTTGATTCCTGCAGCCATAATGCTTATCGGAAGGGCAGAGGCAATACCAATTGTGCTTGCTGATTTTATTTTCTACCTTCTTATATCGCCGATATTTACTATGCTGCTCATGAAATCTATGTATTTTAGGCAAAACTCAATGATAGCCAAGCAGGCAATAGACAGGGTGGACAATATTTTGGATTACCCGGAGATGAAATGGGCTCAAAGCGAAAAGAAAATTACAAATCATACTTTGGAATTTAAGGATGTAGTCTTTTCATATGAAGGAAGCGACACGCGTGCGATAGACAAAATAAGCTTCAAGCTAAACGAAGGGGAAACGATTGCGCTCGTAGGTGCTTCCGGAGGAGGAAAAACGACAATCGCGCGGCTGGCGACACGGTTTTGGGATGCGGATGAAGGTGAAGTTTTACTAGACGGGATAAATGTAAAAGAAATACCCAAAGAGCAGCTTATGGACAATATATCATTTGTTTTTCAAAGCACAAAGCTTTTTAAAGGAACGCTCAAGGATAATATCGTATTTGGGAAAAAAGGTGTCACACAAGAGGAGATAAGCAAAGCGATAGAGTTTTCACAGTCTAGGAATATAATAGATAATTTGACCGACGGTATTGATACCGTGATGGGTTCAAAAGGAACATATCTTTCGGGGGGCGAGCAGCAGAGGATAGCGCTTGCAAGAGCCATAGTTAAGAATGCGCCCATAGTACTTTTGGATGAGGCTACAGCATTTGCCGATCCCGAAAATGAGCATCTTATACAAAAAGCGCTAAAAGAACTAAGCCGTGGGAAAACTACTCTTATGATAGCCCATCGCCTTACCAGCGTACAGGATGTTGATAAGATTCTCGTGATAGAAAGTGGAAAAATTGCTGAAGAAGGCACACACGAGGAACTGCTTGGAAAAGGCGGTATATATAAATCTATGTGGGATGAATATCAGAAATCTATCGCATGGAAGATTTCCGCAAAAATCAATACAGAAAAAGGAGCTTAAAATGCTTAAATACTTTCAAAATAAATATGCTATGTCACCAAAAGGCGCAAAAGACCTATTGCACTCAATTATATGGACTATATTGATGGATATTAGCTTTATGCTTCCTGTTATACTTGGCTTTAAGTTTTTAAACGAACGCTTAAGCGTATTGCTTGGTTCTTCGCAAGTTCTGGGAAGCGGAGCATTATATTACGCCGTAATGTCGGTTATATTCTTTGTGATAATGTTTGTCATAGCATATTTTCAATATAACTCGGCTTATACAAAAATATATGAAGAAAGCGCACGCAGAAGGATAAGTCTTGCTGAAACTTTGCGGAAGTTGCCGCTGGCGTTTTTCGGGAAAAAAGATGTTGCTGATTTGAGCTCCACAATAATGGAAGATGCAACTCAGATAGAACAGCTTTTCTCACATGCTGTACCGCAGATTTATGCAGCGGCATTTGATATTCTAATAATAAGCATAATGATGTTTATATTTAATTGGAAACTGTCTATTGCGGTATTTTGGGTAGTGCCTGTTGCAGTACTCGTATTTTATCTTTCAAGAAAGCTGCAAAGCAAAATGCATACCGAAGGCTATTACAAAAAGAGAGATATCTCCGATAATATTCAGGAAGGACTTGATTCGGTATATGAATTAAAATCGTATAATAGGGAAAAAGACTTCTCAGGCGAACTTAATTCGAAGTTGGACGGTTATGAAAAGCTTTTGATTAAGGGAGATTTAGTGATAGGGGCATTAGTTAACTTTTCGCATGTTATTTTAAAACTGGGCCTTCCCAGCGTCATATTGACCGGAGCTTACTTTTTATCAAAAGGCTCAATTGATATTTTTACCTATCTTGTTTTTCTTGTGATTGCAGCAAGGGTGTATAATCCCATAATGGAAGTAATGAATAACTTTGCTGCACTTTTGTTCCTCAAAGTACGTATAAAACGCATGAAGGAAATGGATGAAATGCCGCGGCAGGAGGGAACGACTGAATTCAGGCCGAAAAACTTCGATATCCAATTTAAAAATGTTGATTTCTCTTACCAGGATGGTGTACAAACATTGAAGGATGTGAGCTTTAGTGCAAAGCAGGGAGAAGTAACCGCGCTTGTAGGGCCTTCCGGAGGCGGAAAAAGTACAGTGGCGAAACTTTCTGCGCGTTTTTGGGATATAGACGGCGGCACAATTACTTTGGGCGGAGAAGATATCTCAAAAGTAGATCCTGAAACATTGCTGCACAATTTTTCAATCGTCTTTCAGGATGTTGCGCTTTTTAATTCAAGCGTAATGGAAAACATAAGGTTGGGGAAAAAAGACGCTTCGGATAGTGAGGTCATAAAAGCGGCGCATCTGGCCCAATGTGATGATTTTGTAAGGATGCTGCCTCAAGGTTATGATACTTTGATTGGAGAAAATGGAGAAAAATTATCCGGAGGTGAAAGGCAGCGTATATCCATTGCCCGAGCAATGCTTAAAGATGCGCCTATTATACTGCTGGATGAAGCAACGGCGTCGCTTGACGCAGAAAACGAAAGCAAAATACAAAGTGCGCTCAGTGAGCTTATAAAAGACAAGACTGTTTTAATAATCGCACACCGCATGAGAACGGTGTCGGGAGCTGACAAAATAGTCGTCATAAAGAATGGACGCATAGCTGAAACGGGTAAACCACAGGACTTAAAAAAGAAAGAAGGTATATTTTCTATGATGCTTAAAAGGCAGTATCAGTAAAAGTATTTTCTATAAGAAGGCGGGCCTTGGTTTTGTGCTCGCCTTTTTTAATATATTAAGTCATATTGTTGTTCAATTTAAATAAGTTGTTGACGTATATTGAATATTAACAATGGAATTAGTTAATAACATAGGACGACAATTATTTTGCTGTGATGATAATCAGTAAAGTAATAATAAGCTGCATAGGAATCAGATTTGACCGAACCCCCGAAAAAGGTGCCAATAAATTAATTAGGATTAGCCGAAAAACTGTGTGAAATAATAAAAAAAACAAGGAGCACAGAAATGGCAAGAAAAAGATTCACAGCAGAGCAAATCATAGGGATGATACGAGAAGTAGAAATACTAATCGGGCAAGGTCAGACATTAATACAAGCAGTAAAACATATAGATGTAACAGAACAAACATACTACCGCTGGAGAAAAGAATATGGCGGGATGCAAGTAGATCAAGTGAAACGGCTTCAGGAACTTGAAAAAGAAAATCAGGCATTAGATATAGCGATTTTTAATGATATATCATCGGGAAACTTGTAAGCCCGGACAAGCGCAGATATTATGTAAAAGCAGCTATGGAGAAACATAATATATCTGAAAGAAGAGCTTGCTGGGCAATAGGACAACCCAGGAACACGCAGCGATATAAAATAAAACGATTGCCTGATGAAGACGCTTTAACACATAAAATTATAGAATTAGCGAACCAATACGGCGGTTATAGTCCGAAGATGATTACAGGCCTTCTAAAAGGCTTGGAATGCATGTAAATCATAAACGCGTGGAACGAATATGGCGAGAACAAGGACTTAAAAAGAAACAGAAAAAGCGCAGAAGGCTATAGCTGAATGATGGATAACGCCTTCGCTTAAGGCTCGAATATAAAGGTCATGTATATAGCTATGACATGGTTCACGATAGAAGAAGTGACGGAAAAGCTTTCAGAATATTAAATATCATTGATGAGTATATCAGGGAATGCCTGTGTTGTTTTACAGCCAGACATATACGCTGGAAAAACATATAGGAACAATTAACAAATATATTTATTCAGTACGGAACGCCTGAATATTTAAGGAGTGACAATGGCAGTGAATTTACTGCAAATAATCTAAGAAAATGGCTAAATAATCTTGAAATAAACACAACATACATAGAGCCGGGCAGCCCTTGGGAGAACGGTTATGTTGAATGATTCAATGGCAGGATGCGTGATGAATTGTTAAACGGTGAAATATTTGATAATATATTTGAAGCAAGAATTTTGATTGAACGATGGAGAAAAGAGTACAATACAGTAAGGCCTCATAGTTCACTGGGTTACAAGCCACCGGCGCTAGCGGCTATACAAACAAATTTAAATAAATGCTGCAAAAAATCACTTTCAGGTCGGTTGTATTTCCCGAGTCAGGTCAATAGTCCTGCGAATCTAAAAAAACTGGATTTATTTCTATTTATTGCTTACTTTATAATATCATATTACAAATATTATCTAAATCTATGAAGACAAGCATATATTTAATAATAAGCTATAAAAAAATAGTAGATTAAAGCAGGGATTTTTTATACACTTTGCTTAGTGCAAAATGAACTGAAACAGCCAGCGCTGTATTTATAGCCGACACAACAGTAAGCGGCCCGACCATAGCGAGGAAAAATGGCATTTCCATACCCGGTATAAATATAAAAACCGCTGTCGCTGCGACGCCGTTTAGTATAACGGCTATAACTGCCGAAAATATAATGCCTATTTTTTTGCATAAAAATCCATATGAGAGCATAACGAGCGCCATTTCGACTGCGATAATTACATGTATTCCCAAGCTTAAAGGGAATCCTGAAATAGAGGCTGAAATAACATGCCCCAGTAACCCCACTATAGCGCCGAATATTGGCCCCATCATGGAAGCCGTTAAAAATGCGGGCATAGAATCAAACGCTATTGAATTACCGAATGGTTTGATAAATGCTCCTATAACGGACAACGCGATAAACATCGCACAAAGTACGGTCTTTTTAACGCTAAGTTTGTTTTGCATAGTTTCCTCCGAAATAAAATTAAGCCCTTGTGAGCATAGCAAATAAGCTCACAAGGACTTTTCCATAACCCTATATGTATGTCACCTAAAAAGGCAGGTCTTCTGACTCGTGACGATTCCAATATCGAAAGCCTTCCCGAGTAGCTCAGTGGCATATTTTCCGATATTCGGCACTTACAGCGGCGGGACCGTTGAAGATTTACACTTCATTCCCTATTATCCCGTATACGGGCACCTTTTTATGCATTCATTTTATAAAATAATATCATTACAAGCTATGTTTGAATAGTAATTTTTAAACTTTTTTATTATTTATTTTGGCTTTAGCACGCCTATTTGCGTAATCGGGATATCTATTTCGCTTTGTATACTATTCGGAATATCCTGCGTGGCAAATATTGCACAGGTGGCAGGACCCGCTGAAGAAGTGAAATCTATATCAAGGTTGCCAGTTCTCTTGAAGTTTGCGGCGAGAGTCTCTTCAATCAATCCCAATTCATAATTTATTCCTTTTGAACCCACAGGTATGAAATCGTAGACGCTGTTCAAGGACTTTATTTTTTTTATAGACTCGAAATTTAGTATTTGATTTGAATATTCTAAAACATCAGAGCCCGATTTGGGCAGCCCGGCAAGATATACTTTGCATTCAGATGAAATCTTATGGGGGAGCGGATGATTAAGCTCTCCCGTGACGGTCACTCCCAAAGAAGTGACGTGTACCTTGAAGTTATCTTCAGTGCTTCCGGTTATTGCATTGCTTCCGGATAAGCCGGCTTCATGGGCAGCTTTTTTTATACCGCGGAGTATTTCTTTGCCATAGCTATCCATTGGAACCGAGAGGGTATTGCTAAGATGTATGGGTTGGGCACTTAAAGACAATGTTTCGGCCAGTGCTACAAAAGCCGTCCTATAACCTGTGATGTAGCCTGAGGCTTCGACCAAATCATCACATAGCTGACCAACGCCTGAGCAGCAGTCGCAGGCGATAGTAATTGTCTTGCCGTCTAATTCTATAATAGATATATCGCGGAATTTGCGTATCATATTTCTCCTATAATACAAGACAGGCATAGCCGTCTTTAATTTCGATAAGACTAACGGAGCCATGTGTAATTTTAAATCGCCACTTTTGATGCGCTTCTATTTCTAAAAGATGGCTAAGTATGGACATTATAGTACCGCCATGGGAAAACACGGCTATATTTTCATGCGAATTAGATTTTATTTCTTCTATAAAAGAAAGAGTACGTTCATCCAATTCTTTTTGAGATTCGCCTTCAGGGAACGAATAATTTTGGGGGGCTTCGCAGAATGCTTTAAATTCAGTTGGGTAGTCTTTTTCTGCTTTCTGCCATGTGAGCCCTTCAAATCTGCCAAAGTCAATTTCTGAAAGCCGGGCGTCTAATATCACTTGCTTTTTTTTAAAGGCCGCAAATTCATTGGCGGACGACATGCATCTATCAGAAGGGCTGGAATAAATCATATCTATATCTTTTTGTCCTAGCTTCGATAAGGCATCCGCATTTTGCTCAAGGCCAAGAGCGGTAAAAGGGGAATGTCCTCTCCCCAGATATTTTTTTTCGGCGTTTGCTATTGTTTGTCCGTGACGAATAAGAAGTATCTTCATTATATAAGCCTTGCAGTGACAGTTAAAACATAGTAAGTAAAGACATATATAACAGACGAAGTTTCTATTGAAAATCCTAGCACATCACCGGTTATACCACCAAGCTTGTTGGATATGGAGCGGGTTATGATGAGGATAGATGCCATTGAAGCGGCAAAAGCTATAATTGTAATGATAGAAGCTTTTGCATTTGTGCCAATTATATATAATGCTGCGGCCGATATCAATGTAAGAGCTATTGCAAATATTACATGCCTTGGTTTAGTGCCATTAATTATGGATTTGCCCATGCCTGATGTGCGTGCATAGCGGTTTGATGAACACGTTAGAAGGCTTGCGCTTCTTCCTACCAACGGGAAAAACAGGCACGCCTCGGGCACTTCGGTCATAAGAGCTGCCATCGCCAATAAATATAAAGCTATAGCCACGACTCCAAATGTGCCTATATGGCTGTCTTTCATTATCTCAAGCATTCGTTCGCGGCTTCTATAACTAAAAATGGCATCTGATGTGTCCGCCAGACCGTCCAGATGCAGGCCGCCTGTTATAAATATATAGATGATGATTATAATAGTCGACGTTATAATAGGCGAAAAGAATCGACTTGCGATTATATAGATACCGTATAAAATAATGCCTATCAAAAGACCGATAACAGGCATATACCAGATACCTTTAACAAAATCATCGTCATTTATCTCAAAATTCATTTTTAAAGGGATTCTGGTCATAAATGTGACCATCAAAACGAAAGGCTTCATGATTTAACCTACTTAAGCTTCTGCGGCAGACCGCACACTGTCATATAGACTTCGTCGGACTGACTGGCTAAAAATTGATTTATTCTTCCCGCTATATCTCTAAAAATACTCCCCAGCCTATATGCGGGAACAAGACCGTTTCCAACTTCGTTAGTTACCATTATAAGATTTTTTGCGCTGGCTTTCATTAAATTAACAAGCTTAGTAAATTCGTGTAAGATATCACTTTCAACGGCATCCAGCACATCATTTGAGCAGGTGTCGTAGTCAATATCCTTATCGAACATTATGTTGGTAATCATTATAGTGACGCAGTCCAAAATGAAAGTGTCACATGTTTTAAATATTTCGCTATCGGAAAGATGCTCAAAACCGCTGTATTTTTCTATAGTAGACCATTCGGCAGGTCGCGAGGCTTTATGTTTTTTTATGCGGTCTTCCATATCCGAATCGATAGATTTAGCGGTGGCGATATAGCAAATCTCTCTTCCTGTATTTTTGCAAAGTTCTTCAGCATATCTGCTTTTTCCGCTTCGTGCTCCGCCTGTAACAAGTATAACCGACATATTTCATCCTTTTATTTGATATTTGCTATTCTAGCATACAGTAAGCCAAATACAAAATATATGACAAAAAATATATTATTATGACATTGTTGCATAATTAATTGGCTTTCTTAAAAAATAAATGATATACTTCCTTCATAAATTTAATAACTATAGCTAGGAACAGGGCGAAAATCCCTGACTACCCCAGTAACTGTTAAAGTCAGATACTAGCGCAATACATTCCCTGGGGAAAGGGTGTATGGTGATAAAGCTTATTTAGCTGGCCATGCAATGGTCGGCTTTTTTAATATTTCCGTACCCTGTAAATTAAAATAGGAGAAAATACAATAAAAAAGTTTTATAAAATATTATTGTTGTTTTTGATTTTGCTGGCACTGCTAGCGTTGTGGGCATTTTGGAGTGGACATGCGAAGCTTGGAGAGCTTAGGCCTGAGATTCGTGCCTCTATCTTTTTCGATATACGTTTGCCAAGGATACTGTCGGCTCTTTTTGTGGGAGCATCGCTTGCTGTAAGCGGCCATGTGATACAGATATTGCTTAATAACCCTCTTGCTAGCTCTTCAACTTTAGGTACTGCCAGCGGAGCTGCATTTGGAGCCACGCTTGCAATATATTTTACAGCGATATTGGGGATTCCGCTTCCCAAAGAAGTATTTGCGATAGGGTTTTCGATACTTACTCTGGTTGTTGTGGTAAAGCTTTCCTCTAAAAAGGGGAATTATCACACGACAAATGTAGTTTTGTCCGGCGTAATCATAAGCACTATACTTTCGAGTGGTATCACGTTTATAAAGTATTTAGCAGATGAAGATGTGTTTATAATAGTATCTTTTCTGATGGGCTCGCTTTCTGGGAAGCATTTATCGGAAGTATTGATTTACGGCTCTATCATGATGTCTGTTATAGCAGTGATATATATGTACCGAACCCAGCTTAATATAATGATGTTAGGGCGGAAAGAAGCGCTCATAACCGGAGTGGAATACGACAAGATATTTAAAATAATGGTGGCACTAAGCTCTGTACTTGTGGCGCTGAGTGTGACTCTTGCGGGAGTCATAGGCTTTATGGGGCTTGTGGTACCGCATATAGGCCGGCTGTTTATAGGAAGCGACAATAGAAAAAGTATTGTAATAATAGCGCTTATAGGGGCGATGTTTTTGCTTGCTGCGGATACTATTACTAGGGCATATCTGCCAAACCAAGTGCCAGTGGGCGTCATAACGACAATAATTGGCGGCTCGTTTTTTATATATCTTTATAACAAAAAGAGAGTTTAGTATGCTTGAAATTAAAAATCTTTCAATAAAATACGGGGACAATCTGGTCTTGGATGATATAAGCCTAAAATTTGAGCGGGGCAATTTGTACGGGCTATTAGGCGTAAACGGATCAGGAAAAACAAGCGTGCTAAATGCGGTGCTTAAATTTGTGCAATTCGATGGGGAAATAACGATAGACGAAAGCTCTATTATGCAGCTTGGACGAATGCAGTTGGCGAGGAAAGTATCGTATATGCGACAGCACTTTAATATAAATTTCAGCTATACGGTAGAAGAGATAGTAAAGATGAGCCGGTATTCTGATGAATCTCATAATATGGAAGATGAAAATTATTTAGAAGAAATAATAAAGGTAGCAGAACTTGAAGCCCTTTGGGATAAAAATATATTGGAGATAAGCGGCGGGGAGAGGCAACGCGCGTTTTTTGCCAAGACTCTGGCACAAGACAGCGACATAATACTTATTGATGAAGGTTTTGCGAACATAGATATATACTATCAGCTTAGGTTTATAAACTATCTGAGACTGCTCACCGAAAAAAGAAATAAAACAGTAGTTTTGGTTATACATGATATAAACTTTACACTAAAAGTGATAGATAAAGTTGTGGTTTTTAACGGGGCTAAAATATACGGGTGTGGCGAAACATCTAAAGTTATAAATAGCAAAATGATGAAGGACGTATTTAAAGTAGACGTTGATGTTTCCGGAAACGGAATTAATTATTTAATTTAAAAAAAGGGAGAAAAAATGAACACTACAAAGAAAATTATTTTTGCACTGCTTGCAGTTGTGATGCTTTTAGGCGCATCGTCATGTGCCGCGCAGGAACAAGAAACTAAGGATGCGGCGATTACCATAATCGATGCATATGGTGAAGAAATAACATTGGACGGACCCGCACAGGCTATAATATCGACATATTCGGCGATCACTGAAAATTTATTTGCTCTGGGCGCAGGAGATCAGGTCATCGGAATAGGATCATCGGAAGCATACCCGCCTGAAGCATTGGAACTTCCGTCATACTCATATAGAAAAGACGATGTCGAAAAATTTATCGCGGCTAATCCGGACGTTATATTTTTCCGTGAAGCTGTCGCTACAAAATATGAAGACCTGGTAAGCGAGCTTGAGGGCGCAGGTATCAAAGTAATAGCCTTGGAAAACTCTAATTTTGATAACTATGTGATGACGATAGCTAAGGTCGTAGGAAAAGAAGATACTGCACAAGATATGCTTGAAGAATTCCACTCGCATATGGACGCACTTAAGGCGCGTGCCGATAAAATACCTGAAGATGAAAGGGTAAGTATATTTTTCGAATCTCGTGCGAAAGAATATAATACTGCATCTGAAACCTCTATAGCCTATGCAGGGCTTGAGCTTATAAATGTAATAAACGTGGCGAAAAAGAACATGGAAAAGGACACGACTTCATCAATAGCGGACTTCGGCGAGGAGTATTTGCTGGCGGAAGCGGACAATATAGAAGTTTATATAGCACAGCTGGGCACTATGAATAAAGATGTCACAGTAGAGAGCATTAAAGAGCGCCCTGGATTTGATGTGATAAAGGCGATAAAAGACGACAAGATATTTATAGTGGATGAAAAGCTAATATCTTCACTAACATTTAGGCAGATAGAAGGATTGACGCAAATATTTGAATACGTCTACCCTGAATACTAAAATTATGAAAAAGGTTGCGTTAATAAGCATAACAAAAAACGGCGACGAGATGATAAACACTATATTACAGGACGAGCGATATGAATATATGGCTTATAATTCTGCACTGTCTAAAAAAGAGAAATTGAGCAATATAGTAGGAGATATCTTTGAAGATGTGGATGCAATAGTATTTATCTGCTCGCTTGGAATATGCGTACGCGTTATCGCACCTTTCATAAAATCAAAAACAACTGACCCAGCTGTAGTTTGTATACCAAATGGCGGCCTTATGGCTATAAGCGTACTGAGTGGACATCTGGGCGGCGCGAATAAGCTTACAGCAGAATTTGCAGACATCTTGGGCGCGCAGCCTATTATAACTACAGCTACCGATTTAATGGGGGTAAAGGCACCGGATATAATAGCGAAAGAAAATGGTCTTTATATAGATTCCATGACTGACTGTAAAAAGATATCTTCCATAATAGTGGACGGCGGCGAAGTAGCTATCTTAGATGAAGATGAAGTAATTCAAGAGCCAAGCTATAAGAAATATAATCAGGATAAAAAATATGAAGGCATTATAAGAATCACAAATAAGGCGGACAGAAAGTACGATAATTGCTTAAAGCTTATAAGGCGCAATATTGTACTGGGTATAGGATGCAGGAAAAATTATGATCCCGAGAAAATGAAAACTAAAGTGCTGGGCAAACTAAAAGATATGAATCTGCATGAAAAATCGATAGCTGCGGTGTGCTCTATAGATATTAAAGCACAGGAAACTGCAATATCTGAGCTAAGCCGATATTTTGATGTACCGTATAAAACTTTTACTGTGCAGCAGATATCCGAAGTGGAGCATATGTTTAAAGTAAGCGAATTTGTGAAAACAGCCATAGGAGTAGGCGCGGTGGCCGAGCCGTGCGTATACTTGACAGGGGCGCAGATTATTATGCCCAAAATAAATATGGATGCAATGACACTGGCTATAGGCAAAATGAGGAGTGAAAAATGAAGAAGATGTATGTAATTGGCATAGGTCCCGGAAATCTCGACGAGATGAGCATACGTGCGGCTGATATCATAAAAGAATGCAATGTTATAGTAGGATATAAGACATATATTGACCTAATTGGCCCCCTCGTTGAAGGCAAAGATATCATACAAAACGGAATGCGCAGCGAAATAGAGCGTGTCAAGCTCGCTATTTCAGCAGCAGAGGAGGGGGAAAATAAAGTTGCAATTGTATCCAGCGGAGACTCGGGGATATACGGCATGGCAGGGCTCGCTTATAAGCTTTGCGAAGGCAAAGATATTGACATCGAAGTTATTCCGGGGATAACGGCAGCATCCGCAGCAGCATCTGTATTGGGCGCGCCTTTGATGCATGATTATTGCAGTATAAGCTTAAGTGATTTACTCACGCCTTACGAACTTATAGAAAAAAGGGTGAGGCTTGCAGCGGACGGTGATTTTGTAATAGCGCTTTATAATCCCAGAAGCAGAGGCAGGGAGAACTACCTGCAAAATATGATTGATATCATAAAGCATAGCAGGGGAGCAGGCACCCCTGTAGGCCTTGTGAAAAGCGCGCTGCGAGACGGGCAGGAAACGCACATAAGTACTTTGGGCGAATTCGACTGTACTCTAGCAGACATGAGGAGTATGGTTATCATAGGTAACTCAAATACGTATGTAAAAGATGGGAAAATGATAACACCGCGCGGCTATGAAAGGAAACTTTGATGATAGGCTTGGTGCTGGGGACAAGCGAAGGACGCAGGGTATTGTCTATCTTGAATGAAACTACGGATGATATATTTATATCGACTACGAGCAGCTATGGAGCCTCATTATACGAAAAGTATGGTTATAGAAAAGTAAATAGCGCGCCACTTGATGAAAATGGCTTTTGCGATGCGATAAAGGAAAACAATATAACTGTTTTCGCGGATGTTACCCATCCTTATGCCACTGAGGTCAGCCAAAATATAATTTCTGCATGTAGAAAATGCAAAATAGAATACGCGAGATATGACAGAGCGGGAGTTTTGCAAAACTATGCAGGAATAAGCAATCTAGTGTCGGTGAAAAGCTATTATGAGATGCCCCAAAAGCTGTATGGTATAAGCGGAACAATAATGAATACAACAGGCTCGAAAAACATCGGTAAAGTTCTTGATATGGATATCTCAAACCGAATTATACATCGTGTTTTGCCATCTGCTAAAGTAATAGGCGAAATAGAAGATTTGGGAGTGAAAGCAGACGATATCGTAGCACTTAAAATGGATTTGAATATCCAGAAGATAAACGACGCTTTGATTGACGCGTACAATGTAGAAGCAATACTGGCAAAAGACAGCGGAGTGGAAGGTGGCACTGTGGAAAAAATAGAGGCCGCCTTGCGCAATGATATTAAAATAATAGTATTGGAAAGGCAAAAAGCGGATTTGCCTAATACATTTTATGATATGAAGGAATTTGCGCAATATTGTTTGAAAGCAGGTGTTTCGATTGAGTAAGACCTATATTGAAAATCCAAAACTTATAGAAAAGAAATCGTTTGAGATAATTGGCGACGAGATAGCCGCCAAAGATGAAAACTTCACATTCAAAGACAGATATCACGAGCATATAGTTAAAAGAGTGATACATACTACTGCTGACTTTGAATATCTTTCTATGCTTTCAATGACAGATGATTTCATTGAAACGATAGTGAAATATTTGAAAGCAGGAAGCCATATTTATACGGATACTAATATGGCACTTTCGGGTATTAACAAAAGGAATTTGGATGAGCTGGCAGTAGGATATCATTGCCTTATTGCCGAAAAAGAAACAGCACAGTTAGCAAAAAAGGAAGGCATAACGCGCTCTATGGCTGCGGTAGATATAGCGCTTAGGCGCGAAGGTGATAAGATTTTCGTAATAGGTAATGCACCTACCGCGCTTTTTAGGCTGCTCGAGCATTACGACAAGGATGACAAGTCTATAAAATGCATCGTCGGGATGCCAGTGGGTTTTGTAGGTGCGTTCGAGTCAAAAAAGAAGCTAAATTCATATGATATACCCCATATAACGTCACTTTCTAGAAAGGGTGGGAGCAATGTGGCGGCAAGCATCATAAACGCCGTGACATATGAAATTCGAAAATGACAGGATATAGCTACAAATACGGTAAAAAGCTAAGGAAAGGATTTACTACCGGTACGACTGCGGCCGCCGCAGCCAAAGCTTCGGTATGCGCACTTATAAGCGGTAAGGCTCCCCAAAGCGTTGATGTGATGCTGCCTATAGGTGAAGAATACAGACTTAATATAGATGAAGCGATATTGACTGATGATAGTGCCACATGCTATGTAAAAGTGGATGGCGGAGATGACCGCAATGTTTTGGACGGATGCAGGGTGTATGCTACGGCAAGGCATTCGAAAGCATTTGAGATAACGGCGGGAGAGGGAATAGGCACGGTTACAAAAAAAGGTCTACAAGTAGAAGCTGGTAGACCGGCGATAAATCCAGTGCCTAGGAAGATGATAGAAAAAGCTATAAAAGAAGAAAGCGGCGGACAGTGCGTAAGCGTAGAAATAAGTGTGGAAAACGGCGCGGAGCTTGCCAAAAAGACATTGAATGAAAAGCTTGGAATAGTGGGTGGTATATCTATCATTGGGACGACCGGGATAGTGGAGCCTATGAGTAATCGGGGATATATAGACAGCATGATGACCGAAATTGATATGATGCTACAGGAAAACAAAAATGTAGTTGTCGTGTCGGGTAACTATGGTTATGATTATGCTAAAAATATCCTTAAGATAGATGAGAAAAAAATAGTCAAGGTAAGTAACTTCATAGGGGACGCGCTATTTTACTTGAAAAATAAAAATGTAGAAAACATACTGATATTGGGTCATTTAGGGAAATTCGTAAAGCTTGCCGGAGGGAATTTTAACACGCATTCATATGTGTCGGATGCTAAGATGGAGATAATAGCATCCGGTGTCATAAAAGAGTGTAAAGACCTTGATACTGCGCTTAAAATATTGGAGTGCAATACGACAGACGAAGCCTGTGAACTGCTGGAGAGACAAAATATGCTTGGCGTATTTGATTATTTATGCGAGAAATCTCTGGAGAAAATACAGGGCGTAATAAAGCTTGAAGATATAGCTGTTTCTATAGCTTATTTCAATACGGGAAAAAAGATGGTGGGAAAAAGCCGGAATTTTGACAAGATGGCAGGTGTGATAAATGCTTAAAGTGGTAGGTGTGGGCCCAGGTTGCGGTGGGCTTATGACATTTGAAGGTAAAAAGGCGATAGAAAAAGCAGAAGTTTTGATAGGAGCACAAAGGCACCTTGATAAATGGGACAGAAGCGGCGCGAAAACTATTGCAATAGATAAATCGCTTTCCCGTATTGCCGACTATATAAAAGATCATGCGGATGAAAAAATAGTAGTGCTTGCGTCCGGCGATCCCTCACTTTACGGTATAGCAGCATATTTGCGCAGACATTTTGAATTGGAAGTTATAAGCGGTATTTCGTCGGTACAATATCTGTTCTCAAAGATAGATATTAATATGAATGATATATACATAACCAGTACTCACGGTAAGCAGGTGGATTTTAGGCATCTCGACTCTTTTAAAAAAGCGGCAATGGTAACGGACAGGAATATAAACCCACAGAAGATAGCTACCGAGCTTATAAAATGCAATTCGAAAAAACGGATGATAGTAGGCGAGAACCTAAGCTATGAAGATGAAAAAATACATACATTCGAGAATCTTGGAGAAGCCGCAGAACACGAGGATTTTGGAATGAATGTAGTTATAATATATGAATAAGGGGATGCTATGAAAGATAGCCTGTTTATAAGGGGCGCGAAAGTCCCTATTACAAAAGAAGAAGTGCGTGCGGTTTGCCTCGCAAAGCTTGATTTGTATGATGCTCAAACGCTACTGGATGTGGGCGCAGGGAGCGGATCGGTAGGAATTGAGGCCTGCCTTATAAACCGAAATCTAAAGGTAACCGGAATAGAGAAAAAATACGCGGCGTGCAGCGTAGTGCGGCAAAACATTGATAAATTTAAAATTTCTAACTATGAGATTATAGAAGATAGCGCGCCTTTTGCTATCGGTACATCTTTTGACAGGATATTTATAGGAGGAAGCGGCGGCAACCTTGGAGATATCATAGATTGGAGCTACGAAATTCTCGTAGCAGGCGGAATAACTGTGGGCAACTTTATTGTGTATGAAAATGCAATAGAGGCAAAACGCAAGATGGCTGAATGCGGATATAAAAATATCGAGCTTTGTCAGGTAATGGTAAATAAATCGGAAAAAATAGGTGCATACGAATATTTAAAACCTATGAATCCTGTGTTTGTAATCAAAGGAGAAAAGTAATTTATGGATAAAAAAGTCTATTTTGTGGGAGCAGGTCCAGGAAATGTAGAATACATAACGCTTAAAGGCTATAGGCTCCTGAAGGAAGCCGATGTAGTAGTTTATACAGGATCTCTCATAAATCACAGGCTTTTGGATTTTTGCAAAGAGGGCGCAGTGCTTCTAAACAGCGCGGGCATGAATCTTAATGAGATAATCGATGCGCTTTCAAGCGGTGTAATGGAAGGCAAAAATGTAGTGAGACTGCAAACAGGTGATTTTTCGCTGTACGGCTCTATAAGAGAGCAGATAGAGTGTCTGAATGAGCGCGGCATAGGCTATAAGCTCATCCCCGGTGTTTCCTCTTTTCTGGGTGCGGCAAGCGAGCTACAGGCGGAATATACAGTGCCGGGAGTATCCCAGAGTCTTATAATCACAAGGCTTGAGGGAAGGACACCGGTGCCCGAAAACGAATCATTGGAAAAGCTCGCGGCTATAGGAACATCAATGGCGATATTTTTATCTGCAGCCATGATAGACAAGGTTTGCGAAAAGCTTATACTCGGGGCGTATACAAAAAAAACGCCCGTGAGCATAGTGTATAAAGCTACATGGGATGAGCAGAAGATAATAAAAGGAACTATAGGCGATATCGCACAAAAGGCAACAAACGCAGGCATAACTAAAACGGCGCTTATACTGGTAGGCGATTTCTTGGGCAAAGATTATAATTATTCGAAGCTTTATGATGAGTCATTTTCGCATGATTTTAGAGCAGCGAAAAACAACAGTGGCAAAAAGGATAAACTATGAGGATATATACTAAAACCGGAGATGACGGCAAAACAAATCTTATAGGCGCCAGACGTGACAAAGACGATGTCAGGGTGGAAGCATACGGGACAATAGATGAGCTTAATTCATTCTTGCAGCTTGCACTTTCTAAAATACCTGAAAATCTGACGCTTATGAAAGAGGAGTTTACCGAGATATCACATTTGCTTTTTGACTGCGCGAGCGACTTGGCTATAGCAAAACCCGGCAGGGCATATAAGCTGACAGGAGATTCGGCTGTTTGGCTGGAAGAGCTCATAGATGGGTACAAAGACAGTGTGGAAAAGCTCGAGCGTTTTATCCTGCCCGGAGGCTGTGAGCTTTCAAGCCTCGCCCATGTATGCCGCACAATAACTCGCCGCGCGGAAAGACGGATAGTGACACTGAACAAAGCGGAAAAGATAAACGGAGAGGTACTTATTTTTATTAACCGTCTGTCGGATTACTTTTTTATCGCTGCCCGCGTGATAAACCACGAGCTGGGTTATGCCGATGCACAGTATAAAAGAAGCAAGAAAGCCTTCCGGGGATAAAATATGTGGATGATAGCCGCGGCAGTTGCGCTGGATATGATATTGGGAGACCCTCTGTGGTTCCCGCATCCTGTAATATTTATCGGAAAGCTTATAAGCTTTTTGGAAAAGCTGCTATATGATAAAAAAAGCAGGTTCAAAGGATTTTTGCTTAGCTTTATATGTGTAGCTGTGGTATGGGGAGCTTGTGAGCTTTTAGTGTATCTTTCGGGGCTTGTGAATATACAAAACTATGTAGTGGTATTTTTCCTATACACATCACTTGCCACAAAGTCGCTTGCCAAAGCGGGCAATGATGTTAAAAATGCTTTTTACAACGGAATAGAAGATGCGCGAGTCAAGCTTTCTTATATAGTGGGCCGAGATACTAAAGACTTAGATGGTCAGGCTGTATTGCGCGGTACTGTGGAAACCATCGCGGAAAACACGATAGACGGCGTTTTGGCGCCATTGTTTTTCATGGGCATAGGCCTTATTTGGGGAAAACCTTTGCAGTTTGTGTTTTTATATAAGACTGTAAATACATTGGATTCTATGGTGGGATATAAAAATGAAAAATACACAAATTTCGGGCGATTTTCAGCAAATCTGGACGATGTATTAAACTTTATCCCGGCGAGGTTGGGCAGCTTAATAATGCTGATTTCAGGATTGATTTTGGGATACGATTTTAAAAATGGTGTAAAAACATTTTTTAGGGATAGATTAAAGCATAAAAGTCCGAACTCCGCCCATCCTGAAAGCGCCGTCGCCGGACTTTTGGGTATAAAGCTTGGAGGGCCGAATAATTACTTTGGTAAGCTTGTGGATAAGCCTTACATAGGAGACGGAGAAAAAAGACTTGCGTTGTCAGATATCACAAAAGCGAAAAGAATACTGTATCTATCGGCGGGATTATCGGCTGCGGTGTTTATTTTTTTGGAGGTAGTAATATGAAGTGGAGAGCGCACGGCGCAAATCCGGAAAAGCTTTACGCGCAGTTTGGCATCAAAATGCCGGATAACGTTTCAGATTTCAGCACTAATACTAATGTACTGCACCCAAGCCCTGATATGGGAATTGATTTTTACAGCCTTGTTTGCGAATATCCCGATGATGAATCAAGAGGTCTAATTGAGCAAATATCTAAAAATAATAACGTGGACATGTACAATGTGCTTGTGACAAACGGCTCAAATGAAGCTATATATATACTTGCGTCTATGTATAAAAAGGTGGCTATTTATCAGCCAACATATGGTGAATACAGCGCTGCCTGTGCAGCATACGGCACACAAGCCTATGATATTTTTTCGATCAAGGAAATTCTGCAGGGGACGGACCTTATTATAATATGCAATCCGAATAACCCTACCGGCAAATTTTTAAGCGCCGAAAAAGTGGGAGAGATAGCGGATGACTGTGCGCAAAAAGGAATCGACTTGGTGATAGATGAGGCTTATATAAATTTTGTATTGCGCGAGCATGATGCGATAGATATATCGGCACATAAAAATGTATATATACTCCGCTCAATGACTAAGATATATCATCTGGCTGGAATTCGTTTGGGATATGTTTTGGCGGATAAAGATAAAATCAGCGAAATCAAAAAAAGACAGCCCACATGGAGTGTTAATGCTGTGGCGCAGGAGCTGGGAGTATATTTTTTGAAGGATGACAGCTTCCTGAATGAGACTCAAAATTATTATAATGTGGAAACTAGGCGGCTAAAAGAGGCTATTGCATCAATGGAATACGAAATGATGCATTCGGATACTCATTATTTCCTGATGAAAACCGATGATGATGAAAAGCTTATAAGATACATGCTGGCTCAAGGTATCGTGTTGCGTCATACAAGAAATTTCGCGGGTCTTGACGGACGTTATGTGCGGATATGCACAAGAGAAAAAGATGCAGATGATAGATTGATAGCGGCTCTTGGGCGATATAAGGAGAGTTTGTGAATAAGATAATGATCTCAGCCTATGGGAGTGGGGCGGGAAAAACTACTGTAACTGCCGCTTTGCTTTCCCTAATAGAGGATGCGCAGCCGTTTAAATGCGGGCCGGACTATATCGACCCTATGTTTCATGAATTTGTAACGGGCAAACCATCATACAATCTCGACTCATATATGCTGGATGAAGATATGATGCGTTTTTTATTTAGAAAGCATGCGCCCCAAGGCGGCACATCTATAATGGAAGGTATGATGGGGCTTTATGATGGTTTGGGTCATAGCCGGGATAATTTTAGTGCAGCGCATATATCCCGGGCGCTTAATACGCCTGTGATACTTGTAATGGACGGAAGAAAGATATCGACTTCCATTGCGGCTCAGGTGATGGGCTATAAGATGTTTGACCCGCGCGTGAATATATGCGGCGTTATAATAAACCGTGTCAGCAAAGGACTGTATAAGCATCTTAAAGAAGCTATTGAAATCCATACGGATATTGCGTGTGTAGGCTATCTGCCTGAAGATGAAGAAATAGCTGTAAATGAACGGCATCTGGGGCTCATGCAGGCTCAGGAGATAAGCGATCTGGGTGACAGGATAAAAAAGCTTAAAAGTATCGCCGCGCATACTATTGATATCGAAAAAATCATCGAACTATCCAAATCTTTTGAGGTATGTAAAGTTGAAAATAAGGAAAAAGATTTTGAAAATTATTTCAAGGGCCTAAAAATAGGCATAGCAAAAGATGAGGCTTTTTCATTTTACTATAAAGACAACATCCACCTTATGGAAAATGCGGGAATGGAGATAATATATTTTTCTCCCATGAATGATGAAAGCGTGCCGAAGGTTGACTGCCTGTATCTGGGCGGTGGGTATCCGGAGGTTTTTGCAGAGCATTTAAGCAGGAATACAAAAATGATGTGCAGTATAAAAGAGTTTTCAAAACAGGGGAAGCTGATATATGCAGAGTGCGGAGGGATGATGTATCTGTCGGATGCAATTATAACAACTGACGGTGATAAATATAAGATGGCATCCATTTTTCCTCATAAGGTTGTAATGAAAAATAAGCTCAATATAAAAAGATTCGGCTATATTGACTGCAAAACAGCAGATGGAGATGTGGTGCGAGCACACGAATTCCACTACTCGGCTTTGGAAGGGCTGGACGGCAAAGAAAAATATTTCTTTGATATATCAAAGCCCGGCAGGGATAGTAGATGGAAGTGCGGCTTTATGAAAAAAAACACTATAGCAGGCTACCCTCATATCCATTTTTATTCCAATCCGGAGTTTTTTAAATCACTGTTTATAAGGGCGAAGGCTGAAAAGGAACAAATTAAATGAAAAAAGATAATTATTCGGTAATGCTGCAAGGGTGTGCATCTTCAGTGGGCAAGAGCCTACTGACTGCGGGTCTTTGCAGAATAATAAAGCAGGACGGGCACAGCGTAGCTCCTTTTAAAAGCCAAAATATGGCGCTCAATTCTTATATAACGAAAGAAGGACTTGAGATGGGCCGAGCTCAGGTGGTGCAAGCTGAGGCGGCTGGCTTAGAGCCTTCCGTCGAGATGAACCCAATACTGCTCAAGCCTACATCCGATAAAAAGAGCCAGATAATAATAAATGGCAAGGTATCGGACAATCTTGATTTCCGAGAGTATCATAAGCTAAAGCCCAGCCTTAAAGATATGCTCAAACAAACATATCAGTCACTTGAGAGCAAATACGATTATATAGTGCTGGAGGGTGCAGGATCGCCGGCTGAGATAAACCTTCGAGAAGGCGACATAGTAAATATGGGTATGGCAGAAATTGCGGACGCGCCTGTTATACTTATAGGCGACATAGATAAAGGTGGTGTATTTGCGTTTATAGCGGGCACTATTATGCTTTTGACTGAGCAGGAGCGTGCGCGCGTGAAGGGCGTTATTATAAATAAATTCAGAGGTGACGTCAAAATATTGGAGCCCGGGCTTAAGATGCTGGAAGATATAATAAAGATACCGGTCTTGGGTGTGGTGCCGTATATGGATGTGGATATAGACGATGAGGACAGCGTGTCTGAGCGGCTTAATAGGGTCGTAAATAACGGAGATATCGATGTGGCCGTAATACGCCTGCCGCATCTTTCAAACTATACGGACTATAACGTTTTTTCTCTGGAAAAATCCATCACCATGCGCTATGTGAAAGATACTGCGGAGCTTGGAAATCCGGATATAATTATACTGCCCGGCACAAAAAATACGATAGAGGATCTGCTATATCTCAAAGCTATTGGTATGGATGAGCATATAGTCAGACATGCTAAGGCGGGCAAGGCTGTGATAGGCGTGTGCGGAGGATATCAGATGCTGGCGGATTCGCTGCATGATCCATATAATGTGGAGTCGAATTTAAAATCCATATCAGGCCTCGGGCTTTTGGACATGAAAGTAACCTTTGGCAAAGAAAAGACTACAACACAGGCAAAAGGTGAAGTGACGGCAGATGTCGGTATGCTTTCGGGTCTAAAGGGATGCTTGGTAGAGGGTTATGAGATACACATGGGTGAAAATGCTTACGGCAGCGCAGTAACTAAATGCATAAAAGCCTATGAGCGTAACGGAAAAAAAGTGGATGTGTCCGACGGAGTATGCAACGTGCAGGGAAATGTATTTGGCTCATATATACACGGGTTGTTTGATAGCGGAGCATTTTTGCGGGGCATAATAAATAATGTGCGAATGTCCAAAGGATATCTTGCGGATACGAGCGAAAGCATATCGTACAGAGAATATAAAACGAGGCAGTATGATAAGTTGGCAGATATATTGAGAAATTCTCTTGACATAGAAGAGATTTATAAGATAATGCACAATGAGATATAATTTATATGTTATTATTTATAATGCTTTTGGGAAAAGCATCTAATACAACAATTAATTGCAAAAACACTGCATAAAATTCCTATTAAGTATTACCCAAGTGTAATAACATGTATACAATTGAATAAAAAGAGTATTAATGGTTAACGCGCTGCGTTATTAAAAGGGAAATTGGTGAGAATCCAATACAGCCCCCGCTGCTGTGTAGCTGAGACTTTTTTAGGCGAAAGCCAACCACTGTGAAAACGGGAAGGTTAAAAAGTCGATGAAGCCAAGTCAGAAGACCTGCCTTTAATGCTGTAATCTTTTGTTTCGGAGGGAAGCTAAAGGGTTTATTGAGGCTTACGCTTTGCGTTGCTTAATTTACCCCGCTGAAACTACAGCGGGGTTTTTGATATTTGGAGGAAAAAATGAAAAGAAAATTAGTTATCGTAGTTTGCATCATTATGGTTTCGACTGCACTTTTGTGCGGCTGTGCCAATAAAGAGAAAGCTAAGATGGGCGGAATGGTCAACACTAAAGCAGGCGACACGCGTGAAAATGAAGAGCATAAAGCGTTGATTTCGGGCGATGGATATCCTTACACGATTACAGACTATTTAAACAAAGAATTTGTTTTGGAAGAGCCAGTGGAAAATTGGGCGGTACTGTCGGGTACATTTCTTAATCTGTGGTACAGGTTGGGAGGCAAGTCCATATGTACTACCGATTTGGGCTCTGCATTTATAGATGAAAGTTATTCTAATGAAATTATGGCGCTTCCTTTGGTGGGAGCTGTATATAGCCCCAATATAGAAAAAGTGGCAGAGCACGATCCTGATTTTACTATTGCACAGGTGGGTATACAGACAACACTTGCGGGAACAATGAATGAAATGGGAAAACCCACGGCACTCTTTCATATGAGGTCTTATGGAGACGTAATCGATCAGCTGCGAATATTCGGGAAACTATTGGAAAACGAAGAGGAAGCAGAAACTATAATCGCGCAGATGGAGGCGGATAAAAAAGCTATAGTGGATGAGCTGCCTGAGGAAAGCAAATCGGTGGTCATAATGTATGTAACATCCTCATCGCTTGCCGTTAAGCTGGACAATTCCATAGCCGGGGATGTGGCAAATATATTAGAGCTAAATAACATAGCTTCCGGCTTGCTTCCTGATACATTGGGCAGCGAGACAACACCTCTGGATGTGGAATTTATAGCCGAGCAAAATCCGGACATCATATTGGTCACATCGATGATTAGCAGCAACGAGGACGCAAAGAGAGTTATGGATGAGGAATTTTCCGGCAACCCTGTATGGAAAACTGTCGGAGCAGTAAAAAAAGGCAATATAGTATACCTGCCTCAGGAATACTTTCTCTACAATGCGGGGCATAAATATGTGGAGGCTATAGAATATATGGCAAAGGGAGTATATCCCGAAATATTTGGTGCGCTGGATGAGTGATAAAACCCTCAAAATAGCCTCAAGAAAAGATAATTCAAGCTACAAGCTGGCGGTAATTTTTGCGTACTTGGTGCTCGCTTGTGTGGCGTTTGTAGTAGGCAATCTTATGGGAAGTATGAAAATAGATTTTATAACGATTGTAAAAGCGATTTTCAATAATGACGGCTCGACAGCACACATGGTCATAACGAACATACGCCTGCCACGCATGATGACTGCTGCGATGGTAGGGGTAAACCTTGCTATGTCGGGTGCTATCTTGCAGGGAGTTATGGGCAATCCTTTGGCAGACCCCGGCATAATAGGAATTTCAAGCGGAGCTGGCTTAGTTGGCATCGTCATACTAATACTTTTTCCGCAATATCAGTTCATGGTGCCAATAGGCGCGTTTATAGGAGCTATGGGAGCTGCTTTAATCATATACATACTGGCGTGGAAGGGCGGCATACAGCCGATGAGGATAATCTTAGCGGGAGTCGCGGTATCAGCTTTTCTTGGAGCGGGGATTTCGGCGCTTATGGTTTTCTACTCCGACAGGGTGCATGGTGCGCTTACGTTCATGAATGGCAGCCTGTCCGCCAGAAGCTGGCCGGAAGTGTTCACCATTTTGCCTTATATGATAGCGGGAACAATAGTTACGCTATTAATGTCACAAAGGTTAAACATCCTTGTTTTAGGGGATGACACAGCGCGCGGGCTGGGGCTCAATGTAGAGGCGACGCGTCTGGGCATGACGGCACTTGCGGCATTGCTTGCGGCAAGTGCTGTATCAGTAGTAGGACTTTTGGGATTTGTAGGGCTTATAATACCTCATGCTGTGCGGCTTATGATAGGCAATGATTATAAGTTTTTATTTCCCGGCTCTGCGGTGCTTGGGGCGGCTGTAGTAATGTTTTCCGATACTTTTGCGAGAACGGCTTTTTCACCCGCGGAGATACCGGTCGGCGTAGTGATGGCGGTATTGGGAGCGCCGTTCTTTCTGTATCTTTTAAGGAGGGACCAAGCCGTATGACGGAAATAATAAAGGCACGAAATATAACGGTAGACA
Organism: Christensenellaceae bacterium; assembly: GCA_963676355.1. Lineage (GTDB taxonomy): Bacteria > Bacillota > Clostridia > Christensenellales > UMGS416 > JAGLOK01. Next base: position 2,842,213 of record OY781093.1, on the reverse strand, counting down.
TACGTAAAAAGTCGATATTAAACGGCATAAATATAAATGTAGAAAAAGGGAAGATATACTCAATAATAGGCCCGAATGGCTCAGGTAAGACTACACTATTGCGGGTTATATCGAGAAATCTTAAGCCTGTGGAAGGCGATGTACTGCTCAATGGGCAGAATGTACATAGGATGAATACGAAAAAGACAGCAAAAATAATGGCTGTGCTCACTCAGGTGCATTCGGGCATGAATGATGTTACCGTACGGCAGTTGATCTCATACGGAAGGTTTGCGCACAGGGACTGGTGGAAGGCAAAAGACAAAGAAGATACCGAAATAATAGACGACTGCATAAAAAAAACGGGGCTTGAAAGATTTTCAGAACGCAAGATATCCACACTTTCGGGTGGCGAAAGGCAGAGAGCATGGATAGCAATGTCTATTGCGCAGAAGCCTCAAATATTGATTTTGGATGAACCTACTACGTTTTTGGATATATCCCATCAGTTGGAGGTATTGGAGCTTGTAGAGAGGCTCAATAAGGATGAAAACATAACGATACTTATGGTGCTGCACGATATAAACCACGCAGCCAGATATTCCGATGAACTTATCGTTATAAAAGAAGGCAAAGTTTATGCAACTGGTGCGCCGTCGAAAGTGCTTACCCCTGCGATCTTCCGCGAAGTATTCAATGTGGAGGCGGATATAAGCCAAGATGGACAGAGCAACAAACCGTATTTTTACGCTAAGAGCGTACTAAAGGATGAAAAATAAATGATGAATCTGACTTTTGTAACAGTATCAACATCAAGCATGAACGCTATGATAAAAGCGTACAGGGAATTTAGGCAAAAGCATCCTGAAATGCTTCATCTTGATGTCTTTTATGTAGCGCGTGAGCTTAGTGACTTAAAGCGCGAGAAAATGAAAAAAGCGATCATAAAATCCGACTTGGTTTTTATAGATCTTATGGGCACACCGGAGAGTATAGTAAAAGACGTGTATTCGGCGCTGGATGAAACGAAAGCATATGTCGTACCATACGGCAGAAGCGGGCGCGATTATATGAAGCTGGGAGAGCTCACATCTGAGACTATGAAAATGGGAGGATCAGCACAGAAGAAACCTGACATGAAGGCCATGCAGAAAATGGCAGGGATGGCGGAGAAGATGGGCAAGATAATGCCCGGCAAGATGCGCGATATGCGTAACCTCTCGCAGATAACAAAATACTTCACGCTGGCCGATGAATATAATATCAGAAATATGTTTTTGCTCATTTTGCGAGAGTATGGAAGATACCATAGCCTTCCAAAGCCGGAAGGAGCCCGAGAAATACCTCAGATTGGTATATCTGACCCTGGCTCGAAAAAGTATTTCGACACATACTCAGAATATGAAAAAGAGTTTCCGGAAGATAAGCAAAAGCCTTTAGTGGCAGTACTTTATTACGGGCATACATACCCCAATGATACATCCGGGTGCGTAAACGAAATATGCACGAGGATAAGGGAGTTTGCAAACGTGCTTCCTATAGCTTTTGCTAGTGCTACAGTACAGGATTTTAAAAAGCTTAGAGAGCTTTTAAAAGAAAAGGCGAAAAGCCCCGTTCAGATGATTATAAACTTTATGTCGTTTAGGCTGGGCGCAGGGCCAATGGGGGGGAACGCACAGGAAGCTATAAACATATTGGAAGATGTGGGTGTACCTTATCTTCACCCGTTTGTAATGTCAAGACGCAGGACATCTGAATGGATGGAATCCGTACAGGGCGTAAGCGTATCGGAGTTTACGATATCGGTGATGCTTCCGGAATTTGACGGGTGCATGGAAGCTATACCTGTGGCTGCAATGTGCGAACCGCAATACGATTCGGAATTTGACATAGATTTGCGTGAGCTGGAAATAATCCCGGAGCGGGTTGATAAATTGTTGTCCCGCATGAAAAAGCTGCTTGGGCTCAGATTAAAGGAAAATAGAGAAAAAAAGGTAGCTATAATTTGTTACAACTATCCGCCTGGAGAGGGGAATGTTTTCGGAGGATCTTTTCTGGATACATTTGCGAGCATGGAAAAGCTTTTGAAGGACTTGAAATCACAGGGGTATAGTGTAACGCCTATGTTCAAAGATGCACTCATGGAAAAATTCACATCGGGCGGAATAGTGAATTCGGGCAGATACTTTCAAGATGACGAGTCCATGCAGACATATTCCGCCAGAATGTATAAGGAAAATTTAGCACTGAAAGATTACCGTGGAGAGTTGATAAGGCAGTGGGGAGATGCGCCTGGTAATGTAATGGTGAATCGGCATGGTGATTTTTTAATACCGGGGCTGGTGTTGGGCAATGTTTTTATAGGACTACAGCCTACAAAAGGGTTCAGCGAAAACAGTGACAAAGTATATCACGATAAAAAACTGCTACCCCACCATCAGTATCTCGCATATTATGAGTGGCTGGAAAGAGAGTTTTGCGCGGACGCTGTGATACATGTGGGAACGCATGGAACTATGGAGTTTTCAAAAGGAAAAGAATGCGGCATGTCGGGGAGATGCTTTCCCGATATCATGATAGGCTCGATGCCGCACATGTATTTATATTACGCGGGCAATCCCTCCGAAGCCATGATAGCAAAAAGGCGCTCACACGCGAATATCATAAGCTATCAGCCCACAGAATATGTGAAGGGTGATTTGTATGGGGAATATGACCAACTAAACGGACTTATAGAAGAATACAGAGAGGCCAAGCTTAAAGCGCCTGCGAGATGTAAAGATCTTCTGAGTGCTATAAAAGAAAATGCAAACCAAAATAATCTACCAGAAGAGCCCGACGAACTCGAGCACGAGCTTTACAGGATGAGCATGTCGCTTATACCCAAAGGATTACATACTTTCGGCGTAGGCTACGACAGCTCGCAGGCTGCAAACTATGCAGCCGATACAATAAAGCGCGACAGAGGCGAAATATTATCCATACGGCGCATCATAGCCTGCGATATGGGTTTGGATTACGATATGCTTATAGAGCAAAACGGGCATGAAAAGCTTAAAGCAATAGAGGAAAAAAGCAATACGGTTATTCAGAATTATTTTAGCAATAAAAATATAGACGTAGCCGATTTTAATTCTGAAAGCAGCCGTGAGAAAGCATTGCGGACACTTGAATATGCCAAAGGGATAATGGAATCTGCGATGAAAAACCACGAGACGAAAGGGCTTATGAACGCTCTGGAAGGGCGGTTTAATATAGCAAAGCTGGCGGGTGATATATTCAGGAGTCCGGAAGTTATGCCCACGGGATACAATGTATATCAATTTGACCCACGGCGTGTGCCGAGCGCCGTCGCAATGCAAAGAGGTGTGAAAATCGCACAAAACACTATAGATGCTTTTACGGCTGATAATGGTACGGCGCCGGATTCCACGGCGGTGATACTATGGGGGCTTGAAACATCGCGCACAGAGGGCGAAACCGTGGCTCAGATACTCGCATATTGGGGAGTAAGGGCTGTGAAAAGCGGCTCGGCATGGGAGTCTAAATATGAGATTATACCCCTCGAAGAACTTGGTAGAAAAAGAATCGATGTAGTTATAAACATGTGCGGCTTTTTCAGAGATATGTTTCCCAACCTGTTGGAGGACATGAATAAACTACTAATTAAGTTAAGCGAGCTGGATGAGCCGGATGATATGAATATGATAAAGGCCAATACAAAAAGGATATATGAAAAGCTTATACGCGAGGGCACTGAAGAAGAGCTCGCCCAAGAACTATCAAAATCCCGCATATTTGGCCCTGCAGAAGGGGAATACGGAACGGGCATAACAAGCATAATAGAAACTAAGAACTGGGAAAACGAAGAGCAGATAGGCAATGCTTTTATGGACAGCATACGCCATGTGTATTCGCCGAGGCACAGAGGAATGGAGGCCAAAAAACTATACACACATAATCTGGAATGTGTAAATCTCGTTTCACAGATACGCAGCAACAATGAATATGAAGTAACAGACCTCGACCATTACTATGAGTATTTTGGTGGGCTTGCTAAGTCCGTGGAAATGGTAAAAGGCGAGAAGGTAAAAATCTATATCACCGACACCACGGGTGCAAAGATAGAAACAGATACCGCCGCAAAGTCGGTAAACCGCGGGATACGTACGCGGCTTTTAAATCCCAAGTGGATAGACGGCATACTCGCGCATGAGTATCACGGTGCCCAGCAGATAGCGGATCGCTTTGAAAATGTGATGGGGCTGGCTGCGACTACCGGAGAAGTGGAAGAGTGGATATACGATGATATGCATAAAACGTATATAGAAGATGACGAGATGGTCCGGCGCATGAAGGAAAATAATCCTTACGCTTTTATTGAGATAATAGAGCAGATGATGGAGTACTATAACCGCGGATACTGGGACGCAACTCAAGAACAATTGGACAGGCTAAAACAGGTATATCTTAAGGTAGAAGGCGACATAGAAGACAAAATAGACGACCATAACTAAACAAAGATTTAACCCTTAGGGTTGAAATAAATTTTAATTTGCAAGGAGAATAAAATGAAAAAACTAATCGCAGTAACGGTGGCATTATTGGCCATAGTATGCTTTGCGGGATGCAACGGAGACAAAGAAGGCAAATCTCAGGCTAAGCTTGAGGACAACGGAGACGGCATACTCACCTATCTTGAGGTGGAAAACAGCCCATTGGATGGAGGCCTTCTTATAACCGTGGATAAGAATGCGGGAACCGTCAATATGCAGATAACCGATAAAAGTGGAAATGAAACGACGGAATATTATAAATTTCTACCATCCGAATCAACATGCGAAAGATATAGGTACGTATCTATGATGGGTACAGGATTTTACTACGGATATGATTATGAAGCGTGTGAAATAAAAACTGTATTGAACAACGACAAGGAAGATGTAACAGAGTCCACTAAGGAATCAGGCAGGCTGGAGTCTGCGCAGAGCGAGACCAAGGAAAATGTGGATGGGCTGATTTCGTACTTTGAGACGGCATTTGGCACGACATTGAGCGAAGTGGTTAAGTAGCGGAGATACTTAATGCGGGAGGGCGCAAAGCAAAGGAATGATATATGAAAAATAAAAAAGCGCTGCTTGTGATAAGTTTTGGGACGAGCATAAAAAGCGCACAAAAATCCATAGAGAATATAGAAAAATATCTGGCTTTGAAATATCCGGAACATGATTTTTTCAGAGCGTTTACATCCCGCATTATAATAAAGAAACTAAAACAAAGGGATGGCATACAAGTGGATTTTCCAGACCAAGCACTGAAGAGGATACGCGAATCCGGGTATAGCGAAGTCGTGTGTCAATCCCTCCACATAATAAATGGCATAGAATATGAGTTTACGCGAAAGATTGTGATGAGATATGAGAGGTATTTTGAAAAACTTTCATTGGGAAAGCCTCTGCTTAATGAATTATCCGATTATGAACATGCAGCAAAGATGTTTTTAAAAGAAGCTAAAAAACATCATACGCTGCTACTCATGGGGCATGGCACACACCACCATAGCAATGCAGCATACTCAATGCTGGAAGACGTTTTCAGGTATAAAGGCATCAGTAACGTATACGTCGCAACGGTAGAAGGATTTCCAGATATCGACTACGCAGCAGACAAGATGAAAGCGAACGGCGTAAAAGAAATAACGCTGATGCCATTTATGATAGTTGCAGGTGACCATGCTCTAAACGACATGGCAGGCGAAGACGAAGACTCATGGAAGAATATACTGACGCGTAAAGGCTTCAAAGTGAAAACCGTATTAAAGGGATTGGGCGAATATAAAGAAATTGCTGACATATTTTATGAACACAGCAAAATAAGTACAAAACTAGAGGGAATATAATGCAAGATAATAATAGTATCTATCCTTTTGCAGCGATAGCGGGGCAGGAAGATATGAAGCTGGCACTGATACTGAATGTAATCAATCCTTCAATAGGGGGTGTGTTGATACGCGGCGAAAAAGGAACTGCGAAATCCACTGCTGTGCGTGGACTCATATCACTGGCCGAAGAAATGTTATGTGTAAAAGGCTGTCGTTTCAACTGTCTTTATGAAGATGTGGTCTTTTTGTGTGATGAGTGCAAAAAGAGATTACGTGAAGGCGAAGAGCTTCTGTCCCAAAAAAAGCAAAAGAAAGTGGTGGAGCTGCCTGTAAGCGCGACTGAAGACAGAGTGGTGGGCACTCTTGATATAGAAAAAGCTATAAAGCTTGGTGAAAAGGAATTTGAGCCAGGCATACTGGCGCAGGCAAATAACAATATACTCTATGTGGACGAAGTAAATCTTCTGGATGACCATGTAGTGGATGTGCTTTTGGATTCGGCGGCGATGGGTATAAATACTGTCGAACGTGAAGGCGTATCGTTTAGCCATCCTGCGCGGTTCATACTGATAGGGACGATGAATCCTGAGGAGGGAGATTTGCGCCCGCAGCTTTTGGATAGGTTTGGGTTGGTAGTAAATGTCACGGGAGAAAGCGATGTGGTGATTAGGACGGAAATCGTCAAAAGAAGGCTGGACTACGAACTGGACAAAAAAGCGTTTGCAAAAAGGTATTTGGCTCAGGAGAAGGAGCTTCGAAAAAAGATTTCCGAAGCAAGAAATAGGCTTAGCGGTGTAAGCGTTCCCGATGAAGTATATGACAAGGTGGCGCAGATAGGCATAAAGCTGGAGGTGGACGGCCATAGAGCAGACATAACCCTCATAAAGACAGCTATGACTATCGCGGCATATGCTGGAGAAGACACCGTCTCAATGGAGCACGTTGAAAAGGCCGCCTGTCTTGCTTTGCCGCACAGAATGCGCAAACATCCCTTCCAAGAGGCGACGCTTAACCAAGAACACATCCGGCAGATAATAAATGGATAATTACATTTTCTCTTTTTCTGCGATAATAGGGCAAAATAACGCAAAAAAAGCACTTATTTACGCAGCTGTTAACCCACGTATCGGCGGCGTGCTCTTGAGTGGTCAAAAAGGGTGCGCAAAATCGACATTGGTGCGCTCTTTTGGTGCTATTTTAAAAGATATAGATATAATAGATCTTCCGCTCAATGTAACCGAAGACATGCTTTTGGGCACACTGGACATCAAGGGGGCTGTAGCCGATGGTAAAAAGAGATTTTCTCCCGGGCTTTTAAAAAGAGCGGATGGGAATATATTGTATATAGATGAGGCGAATCTTCTCACAAAAAGTGCAGTCGATGCCTTGCTGGATGCGAGCCAAAGAGGGTGCGTGAACGTTGAACGGGAGGGAATGTCTGAAAGCTATGCATGCAGATTTTTGATGGTGGGCACAATGAACCCTGAAGAATCGCTGCTGGGTGCGCAGTTCACCGACCGATTCGGGCTGTATGTACAGATGAAGGGCATAACAGACAAAGCCGGCAGGGTAGAAATAATCAAACGCAGGATGGAATATGAGAAAGACCCTGAAGGATTTTGTGCCCGATATAAGGAAAAAGATGATATATGCGCCCGTAAGATTATAAGCGCGCAAAAGCTGCTTCCACTTGTAAGGATAAGCAATGATATGATGCAAACATCGGCTATGCTTTCGTCCGCTTCCGGAGCTTTTGGACACCGTGCAGAAATATTTATCGCCGAGACGGCTTTGGCTATAGCCGCATTTGACGGCAGGACTGAAGTTGAAAAAGAAGATATATATAGTGCGGCAGAGTTTGTATTGCCTCACCGGATGCGTGAATGCATAGATACGAAAGAAGAATATGTTCCCCAAAATGAGCAGCATGACTTTGAAGAAGACTTGGATGAAACGAAGCAGACAGAGAGCCCAAAAGACAGCGACAAAGAGCAAAACGAAGATAATTACATTCCTCCGCCGGATAAGATACAGCAAGAACCTCCACAAGACGCCGATGATGACACGGTATCCGGTCAGGAGCTATATGCACTCAATGATGTTTTTCCTCAAAAGAAATATAAAGACGCAAAGTGCGGCAGTGGCCGAAGGAGTAAAACGGTATCGGATACTAAAAAGGGCAGGTATATAGGATTTTACATCCCAAAAGACAAAAATTATGATATCGCATTTGATGCTACGCTGCGTGCTGCAGCACCACATCAAAGGTTTCGTGATAAAAACGGCTTAGCATTGAGCATTCAATCCCAGGACGTACGGCAAAAAAAACGGGAGCACAGAGTAGGCAATACTATTTTTTTTGCGGTGGATGCAAGCGGCTCTATGGGAGCTAAAAAGCGCATGATTGAGACGAAAAATGCTGTGCTATCACTGCTGTATGATGCATATCAAAAGCGCGACAGTGTGGGCCTTATTGCGTTTAGAAAAGATAAGGCGGAGATATTGCTGCCCGTGACGCATAGTATAGATTTAGCTCAAAAAAGGCTTCAATCGCTGCCGACAGGCGGGAGAACACCTCTCTCGAAAGGGATAAGCCTCGCATTGCAGTTGATATGTTCAGAAAAAATAAAAGACAAAGATATGGTGCCACTTCTGATACTTATAACGGATGGAAAAGTAAACGACAAAGACAGCGAAACGCCATACAAAGATGTGATAAGTATTTCGGATGAGGCTGCTAAAAAAGATATCCCAAGCATAGTAATCGACACTGAAAATTCTGTTTTCCCGCTAGGCATAGCCAAAGAAATAGCAGAGCATATGAAGTCTGAATATGTCAAAATACAAGAACTTAAGGCACAAAAAATCGTGGATATTGTACGTATGAAATTTTAGCTAAATAAAATAATAAATCTTTTTTTGTTGCTAAACGCTACTTGACTAAGCGTATTAAAAACAGTTTCAGCAATTTCTTTTTGCAGCTGACATCCTACTTTAAATAATTCATCTGGATTTGCAGATACAATAAGCTGAGCGTTGTAAGCAACCTTGGAAAGTAGGTATAAAATCTCGCGTGCTTTTTTTATCGTGAGAAATTTTTAGCAAAACACATAGATGTTTTTATAAATCCCGAAAATAGCTATACATGTAGAAGAGTTGCGTAAAGAAAAGGAAAACACCTGATGCATTTCAAGCATCGCAACATATATCGTGAGAGGATAAACAATGACATATGCGATCAATGAAAAACTATATGAAAATATAAAAATAATTTGCCTTAATGGTTTTGATAACGAAGCAAAGCCATTGCAATTGATGGAGAAGGTTTGGGAGAATTTCGATTTTCCTATGCATTGCCCTGAACATCATTTTCTTATACCTGCCGTTCTTTTAACAGTATATAGGAGATTAAAAAATGACGACAAGGAAATACTGGGAAAAGATCTGATAATTGCTGAAGAACGCGCTAAAAATATACTTGCAGGATTTTGCGGTTGGTATGGCGTATGCGGGGCGGCTGTGGGAAGCGGAATTTTTTTATCTCTGCTGACAGACACAAGTCCGTATTCAACTGAAAAATGGGCACTGGCTAACAGGCTGACTTCGGAATGCTTGCGAGATATTGCGGCACTAGGTGGGCCGCGCTGCTGCAAACGCACCTGTTTTGCAACATTGGAGGCAACGATGAAGTTCATGAAGAATAAAATGAATCTTGACCTCGGTGAGATGCCGGATATTAGATGCTCGTACAGCGAGAACAACTTGGAGTGTAGAAAAGAATCATGCCCATATTATTTTAGACCTATTGACTCAAGTCCAATGATAGCCTTGGGTGATATGAGTAACAAAAATACGAAGTTTCATCTGTGAATCTTGGATAAAAGGATAAAGTGTAGTAAAATGTATAAGCTAAAAATAGTTAAAGCAGGTTATCACAGTGAACGACAAAAAATACGAAACAAAAAGCTTATATTTTACTCCTCGTCTGATTAAGCAGTTGAAAGGCGTTTGGAAGCATCCGCTAACGGTTGTGGAAGCCCCGATGGGCTACGGGAAAACAACTGCTGTTAAACATTTTTTAAGCAGCGCGGAAGCCGACGTGCTTTGGCTGAAAGTTTATGATGATTCAATAGATAATTTATGGAATGCATTTGCTCGTCTGTGCGGTGAACTGGATGATGGGTTGCCCACAAGCCTTGCGAACATCGGCTTTCCAGATGATGATTTGTCTTTACGGGAAACACTGCAACTGTTGGGCAGCCTTGTTTTGTCTAAAAAAAGCGTCTTGGTTATTGATGATTATCACCTGATTGACAGCCCGAAGATTGGAAGGATTATTGCTGAGCTCACTGAAACAGAAATTGAAAACCTTCACATTATTTTAACCGGGCGGTTTATAAAATTTCAAAAACTCGAAGAATTGTCTCTTAAGGGCATGTTGCACCATATCACGCAGGAAACCTTTGCGCTAACTTCCAAGGAAATCGTCAAATACTACAGGGCGTGCGGGGTATCTATCAGCGAAAAACAAGCCCATCAGCTGTATTCGACAACTGAGGGTTGGATCAGTGCGCTGTACCTCATGTTGCTAAGCTTTACTGAATACGGTGTTTTAGAGCCGCCTGACAGTATTTACAAGCTGATCGGAAAGATAGTATATAATCCGTTATCAGCACACCTGAAAGAGCTTATGATGAAACTGTCTGTGTTCGACAGTTTCACTTTAGAACAAGCTAAATTTATGTGTGGATATCGAGATTCCGGACAAATGCTTACTGCAATCGTGGAGGAAAACGCATTCGTTTATTACGAAGGCAGGTCGAAGATCTACCAGATACACAGCATCTTTAGAGAATATCTTTCTGAGGTCCTCGAAGAAAGAGGTCCTAGATTCAAAGATGAGTTGTATCGAAAGGCGGCGGAATGGTATAAGGAAAAACTCGATTATACCGCTGCTAGGAAGTTTTGGTATGCCTGCAAAGACTTTGAAAGCATATTTGAGTCTATCGAGGCAGAAAAAGCCAAACATTTTACAAAACAGAACATGAAAGTGCTGCAAAAGTATTTGGACGAATGTCCTTTGGAAATCAGGAAGCGCCATCATTACGCGTTATTGGTTCTGTCTGTTCATTTTATTCTTCACAATGAGTTTGAATGGTTTATGAAGGTTTTTCAAGAAGTAGCCCAGAACATCAAAGAAGATGATTGTTTGAGTGAAGAGCAGCGCAATAGGTTTTTAGGCGAGCTTGAGCTGTTGAATGGGGTATCGGCTTTCAACGATCTGAAGAAAATGGTGCCCCATTTTGAAAATGCGTGGCGGATGCTAGGGGGGCCCACTTCGATATTTGACGTGGAGTCGGATTGGACGCATGGGGCGCCTTCCTCACTATATCTTTATTATAGGGAAAGTGGAAAGCTTAAAGAAAATCTGGCGGACTTAAAAGCCGGTCTTCCCTGTTATGAGAAACTGACAAGAGGCAACGGCAGCGGCGGAGATGATTTGATGGAAGCCGAATGCCATTACCATTCGGGGGACTTTGTGAGTGCGGAGATCTTTTTGAACAAAGCTATACGAAAAGCCCTTCCTGCCGGTCAGTGGGGCATCGAACTTGCCGCTATGTTTTTGCAGACGCGCATCGATCTGATGAAGGGCGACTTTCAAAGCATGTTTCGTCTGCTTGCCAATATGCGCGAGGCAATGGCTGAGCGAGTTGAATACCAATATCTGCATCATGTTGAGCTTTGCGAGATGTTGTTCTATTCTCAGCTTGACCAAAAATACAAAATACCGGAGACTCTTGCCCGTCCGCAAAATGGAGATATACGACTGCTGCACGCGTCGTATGCTATGTTCAATATCATATATGGCAGGGTAATGCTTATTAACGAACAATATACCGAATTGATTGGCAGTGCGGAATACTTTTTGGAAACTGCTTCATTTTATCCGAATATGCTTGGCGTCATTTATACCTACATCTATCTGGCGGCGGCAAACCTAAAGATACACAGAGCCGAAGAAGCGCACGAGAACCTGAAAAAAGCGATGGACATCGCCATTCCGGACGGACTTTTGATGCCATTTGTGGAAAACTCCGATTACATTGAACCGCTTATTCATGAACTTACCATGTATGGAGCTTATCAAAAGGAAGCGGCACATATTTTGGAGCTGTATGAAGTCTATGGCTCGGCAAAAGAAAAAATCAAGCGAATGTATTTCTCCAACGAGAATGAGTCACTTACCAACCGCGAAAATGAAATCGCCAGTCTGGCCGCCAAGGGCCTGACAAATAAGGAGATTGCAGACAAGCTTTTTATTTCACCCAACACGGTAAAGTTTGCGCTGAAATCCGTCTTTTCAAAGCTCTCGATACACAGGCGTTCTCTGTTAAACCAGTATTTTGAAGAAGACGACGCCTAGTAAATAGAATTATACACTAAAAAACTACCCACTGGGGTAGTTCCCAAAGAATAAACAGCCACTGTACAATTGTATAGTGGCTGTTTATATACACAAATTCAATGACGCATGTTGTCATTAGTGCGGTTGGGAGATTTATATATGACAGAAATAAAGGAAGTTCATACCCAAAAAGATTATCGGCTCGAAGTCATACTAGATAATGGGAGCAACATTGTGCTCAACATGCAGCCGAAATTACATACGATGCGTTTTGGTTTACTAAAAGACCCTGAATTTTTCCAGTGCGCTAAAACGGATGGCAGCATGATTTTCTGGGATGGCAAGGTGGAGCTGTCTATCAGCGAGGTTTTTGAGATATTAGGAAAGCAGAAGGCGTAATGAACTTGCGCGAGGAGGTTACTGAAATGAAAAAGAAGTTATTGCATATTGTATTTGTTGCTGTTTTTGTCCTGTCCTTTATGGGAACATTTTTTTGTTGTATTGACACGGCAAAAGCAGAAATACTAACGTTGAATATCACTGCCGATAAAGATAAATTCAAGGATAATACAGGTTTTTATGATTGCTGGACCACAGGCGGTAAGCTTTTATATGTAGGTTATATGAAGGGAACCTATCTTGGGTTTAACCAGAGCATGATTGGCTTTGATATTTCAGCCTTGCCAGATAATATAGAATCCGTAAAACTAAAAATATATTCCCAAAATGCAAGTGGTTCTCCTAAACTAACGGTTTACGGTTCATATAGAGATGACTGGACTGAAAAAAATAATATCTTTCCCTCTAAAGATGTAGAAATACTAACGAATAAAAATATAACTACCGGTTGGCAAAGTATGAATGTGACATCGTTCGTTAAGGATCAGTTTGCTGGGGATCAATATGTCACATTTGTATTATCTCCTACCAATATAACAGAATATAACGTGTTCTCTTTCAACTCCTCTGAAGCGAGCTCCAACAAGCCTTATTTAGAGATTACATACGCTGTTCCTTCGATTGTACTTTCTGCTCCGGAGGCCTTAACGGAAGATAATGTTGACGGTATGGAGCTTAATTTAACTCTTGATACTACCGGCTTTACTTCATCTCTCATCACTGCGGATATGTTCTCTCTGGGCACTGCCGCAAAGGAAAACGGATTAAACATACAAAGCGTAACATATGTTGATGATACCCATGTAAAGCTTAAATTAGCGCAAGATGGTCGAAGTATACAGTGCAATTTTAACATTTCGGTGTCAATAGATGAACAATATCTAACGACATCCGGCACTTTGACGAGCAACGAAGTTTATGTTGAAGCTTCTTATGTCATTACATCCGGTGGAACATACAATCTTGATGATATGGGAGTCGATGCTAATATCGAAATCAATACGACAGAACATGTAATACTAACTCAAACATCGCAAGATGCGAAAGAGAATTTCACAATAACATATCTTGTAAACAATGCAGATTTAGAAATTGACTCAATAAAGATAGATGATGAAAACAGTACAACAGATTACTGTCTTAAATTTATGGGTGATTCCAATAAACTGACCTTGTCTGGTAACAGTGAATTAACCGCTTATAAATATCATGTTTCCGGTGATGAATATAAAGGGGCTCAAGCAATACTTATTGATGAAAGCACGATGCTTGAAATCACCGGTACAGGTGCGTTGATTGCTAAATCAGGGGGAAACACCGCAATTGGTTCTACAAATGGCCAAAAATCCGGTACTATTAACATAACCGGCGGTAATATTACTGCTACTGGCGGATATTATGCTGCTGCCATAGGCGGAGGCAATGGTGGAACTATTAATATAAGCGGAGGAACAATTGCTGCTACTGGAGGTTTTGTCGGTGCTGGCATTGGCACTGGGAATCGTGGTGACGGAGGTATAGTTAATATAAGCGGAGGAACAATTACTGCTACTGGAGGTACTGGAGGTGCTGGCATTGGCACTGGGAATTGTGGTGACGGATGTATAGTTAATATAAGCGGAGGAACAATTACTGCTACTGGAGGTGATGGAGGTGCTGGCATTGGCACTGGGCAGGGTGGTGAAGGAGGTATAGTTAATATAAGCGGCGGGCTTATTTATGCTAGAGGGAATGTTTCTGGAATGTATAACGAGCGCTCATATGATATAGGAAATGGAAAAGTTTATTATGGTGATAGCTGTAAAGTATCAATAAAGGGTTCAAGTGTTGTCTTTTTAAAGCTTAACGAATTGCCAAGTGACTTAGATATTGTGGTTCCTTTTCATAATACTGAAACAATCACAGACCATATGGCATATGGCTTTTCCGTGCCAGATAGTTGGAGCGGGACTGCATATGCGTATATCAGCGATAATATTACAGTGACCGGCGTTAGCCTGTTGCCGGAAAGTGTTAATTTAGACATCATTAGCAACGAAACTATAACTTTGACGACAACTGTAACACCCAACTATGCTCCGGATACATCCGTGTCATACAGCAGTTCAGATGAAACTGTCGCTACGGTGAGCTCTTTAGGGGTGGTTTCTTGCGTAAGTGAAGGCACAGCAATAATAACGGTTACTACAACGGATGGTGGCTATACTGATACATGTGCTGTCACAGTTTGTAAAAAAGTCACAGGTGTTAGTTTGTCTCCCGATGCTCAAACACTAGTAGTAGGCGATGCCGACACCAACAATGATGCGATAACATTAACAGCTACAATATCTCCAAATAATGCGACTGATAAAACGGTGACATATAATAGTTCAAATTCATTAGTTGCCACAGTAGATTCAAATGGCTTAGTCACAGCAGTTAAGGCTGGTACTGCAACAATTACTGTAAAAACTACAGATGGCGGATATACTGATACATGCGATATTACAGTTGAGCAAAGAGTTACAGGGGTGAGCGTATCGCCAACAAGCAAGACGCTAATTCTTGGCGACAGCGATACGTCAAATGATTCCGTTAGCTTAACAGCTACCGTCTCCCCATCGAATGCCAATGATCAGGATATTACTTGGAAAAGCAGTGATCCATCTGTAGCGACGGTGGATTCGTCCGGTGTCGTCACGGCGGTTGCCGGTGGAAGTTCAGCGATAACGGTGACGACAAATGATGGCAATCATACGGCCATCTGCGATATTACCGTGGAACAACGGGTATCGGGCGTGACGCTCTCCAGCTTGTCCATGGTGATAAATAAAGGTGATGCGGCCATTCTCACCGCTATAGTGAGCCCGGAAGGTGCAACGAATCCAGCTGTGACTTGGCAGAGTAGTGATACAAGCATAGCGACAGTGGATGGAAGCGGTAAAGTGACGGCGGTAAACGCAGGCAGTGCCACCATCACTGCAACGGCGGAAGGAAAATCGGCAGTATGCGATGTGACCGTTGTAATTTCTGTCAGCGCCATTTCGCTCAACAGCAGCTTAAAAACAATTGATATTGGGGGAACTTATACATTGGTTGCGATTGTAAACCCACAGGATGCTTCCTATCCCGATGTAACATGGTCAAGCAGTAATAGTGGTGTTGCAACTGTTACCCAAGGCGGCGTTGTAACAGCGGTCGGCTATGGCACTACAACGATTACGGCAACAGCCGATGGTAAGTCGGCAACATGCGAGATATCGGTGAAAATAAATGTGGATAAAGTTACATTGAACAGGACAGCTAAAACTGTTAACCAAGGGAAGTCATTTACACTTTTTGCCGAAGTCAGCCCAGCTAATGCGACGTATTCTGCCGTAACATGGAAAAGCAGTAACATCAATGTAGCTACCGTTAACCAGAATGGAGTGGTAAAAGCAATAGATGCGGGAACGACAATTATCACTGCAACAGCAGATGGCGTATCCGCGACTTGCACGGTGAAAGTAGAGATACCGGTCATCGATGTTTCGCTGAGTAGTGTGTTTGAAATGATGCACATAGGGGACACTTTGAAGCTTGTGGCAACAGCAAATCCCGGGGATGCCACTCATCGAAATGTGACATGGGAGAGCTCTGATGCTAGTGTAGTAACGGTAAGTTCCGATGGAACCGTCGAAGCGATTGGAATCGGAGAAGCGGTAATAACGGCTGGAATAGACGGAAAATCGGCAGAGTGTTCAATAAGAGTCGATATGAGGCCTACGCCGACGGTAACGCCAACCGCTACAGAATCTGCTTCAAGCCCGACTCCGATTGCTACTGCCACAAATGTGCCGGGGGATAGCGGCATGACAATTACGCCTGGTATAGTTAAGAGGGATGACCAGACGGGGAATATCACAATAGAGATTAATATTAATGAATTACCGGAAGGCACGAGTAGCATAAAACTGCCGGGTGGAGAAATCATTCATGTGGACGACTCTGAAAACGGCATTATCAGTATAACAGTAGATGAAAATGAGTTAGATGTTGCAGGAGATTTGCAGATCATATTCTTAGATGACCAAGAAGTGCCATTTGGTTCTGTCAGTGTTGAAGTGTCAAAGAATGAAGGTACAGAAAAATATCCCTCATGGCTTTTATGGACAATTGGTGCGATCGGGGTATCCCTGATTGCCGCATCGGCGGCTTTACACCTCAGGCAAAAGAAAAGGAGAAATCAGAGAATGGTGAGAAGGTAGAGTGATAATATTATCTACAAAATATAAATAATAAAAGCAAATGTTTGGGCCAATAGAGAAGTGTATATGGACCGGCATTGAAATTTGAGGTTCTGGTGAAAAAAATTATAAATCTTTAATATATCATATGAGAAGCAAATTGTTTAAATGGAAGCACTATGAGAAAGATATTATCCTAATTTGCGTTTAAAATATGCATTGAGTTATCGAGATTTAGTTGAAATAATGGCTGAAAGAGGAATAATTGTAACACATACAACAATCATGCGATGGGTTCATCAGTATTCACCGATTATTGAGACAAGGATAAGAAAACATGTCAAGTTGAAATCTTTGTGCCAGAACCAAAAAATGTCGTGATATGATAATAGCACATCCATTAGGCGGATGTGCTAAACTTTTGAATAGGAGACTATTTTATTTGTGTCCTATTATAGATTTTGGCGGTCAAGCAGTATTAACTGCGAAACTTTAATTTGTTCAATAATAACATGTTTTTTCTCCTTATAAAAGGATTTCCTAAGGAGAATATTAATGAAAAAAACGGATAGCATAAAGGCATCACGCAATATCACTTCTATAGACATATCCAAACTAAAATCTTTTTTCAAGCATGTATTTGATGTGCGAGATGATGATAAAATGCAAGAGTTGTCGGAGAGTATTAGAAGTAATGGCGTTATAGAACCAATTATTGTTCGTCCTATAAATGATAAAGAATTCGATTATGAGATTATCGTAGGCCATAGACGGGTGAGAGGGACGCAGATTACAGGATTAACATCCATCCCGTGTGATATAAGAGATATAGATGATGCAGCTGCAACCTTGATTATGATAGATAGCAATCTTCAGCAACGTGATGCTATATTACCAAGTGAAAAAGCGTGGGCATATAAATATAAGCTTGAAGCTATAAAGTCACAGGGTAAAAGAACCGACTTAACCTTGTGCCAAGTTGGCACAAAGTTAAATAGCGGTAGCCTTATATCAGAAAATTCAGAAGATAGTAGGCGCAACATTTATCGCTTCATTCAGCTTACGCATCTTATCCCACAGATGTTGAAAAAGATAGATGAAAAGAAATTAGCTTTTATTCCTGCAGTCCAGTTGTCATATTTAAGATCTGAAGAACAGGAATGGCTACATGATATATTGTGTCGAGAAGAAAACTTTGGAATATCAATGACTCAAGCACAGAAATTGAAGGGAATTAGTCAGAACGGCATACTAACATATGAAAAGATTGATAAAATAATAATATCAAAAAATCATGAACCGCCTAAAGCTATTAAGTTATCATATAAAGCAATTAAAGAATATTTTCCTCCTGATACAACGCCGAAAGAATATGAAGAGACGATACAGAAAGCTTTGGCGGAGTGGTTTCAGAATCATCCACAAAGAAAACATAATGGAAAATACACACTACAAAGATAGCAAATCTTTGGAATATTGCAAACTTAATATTACTTTTTAGAAAAATGATTACGAAAAAAATTAAA
The DNA here is from genome assembly GCA_963676355.1 of Christensenellaceae bacterium. Taxonomy (GTDB): domain Bacteria; phylum Bacillota; class Clostridia; order Christensenellales; family UMGS416; genus JAGLOK01. The sequence continues at coordinate 2,823,814 of OY781093.1, read as the reverse complement.
GAATTTAAACAGAGACTATAAAATGTTTGGACAGAGATATTATGAAACAAGAGATGACCAACAACAAATTTCAATATAATAATAAATACTTTAAAAATACGCATTATTCGATCTTTCTAGGCAAAAAATGTTGAGTTGAAGCTATTTTTTATTACATTTATGTTGCGATGAGAAAATTATAGCTAAATTCATTTATGGATATATTTACCTTATGATAAAATTATTTATATTATTAGTAGAAGTGGAAATTTACATTAAAACATTAAGAATTGGTAATATAAATAGTTGTTGCATAAATGGTACCTTTGTTTTTTTAGGCTTTATTGGCTATCTAGTAGAAAGTGCAAATGACTTTGCTTCTACCTTGACCTGTGTGGACTTTCCCCCTAAAGTTGACACTGAAGATAAGATAATAATAGAATCTAATCGGAGGTAAGAATATGGGGAGACGAACGTTTAGCAAGGAATATAAGCTACAGACGATTAAGCAGGTAATAGAAGAAGGTAAGCGAATAGCAGATGTATCAGAAGCTCTTGGAATAACAGAGCAAACAATCTATCGATGGCTCAGGGAATATGATAAATACGGAGATGAGGCATTTAAAGGGCCAGGTAATGCACGTGTTGACAATGAGTATAAAATCAAGTTGCTAGAGAAAAAGAACAAGCAGCTGGAACTGGAGAATGAAATTCTAAAAAAGTACCAAGTCTTCCTAAAGGGAAGACGAAAGAAAAAGTAGAATTTATTAAATCACATAAACATGTGTACAGTGTAAGATTAATGTGTGATGTTCTGAAAATCTATAGATCAACATACTACAATATAGTAAACAAAAAGCCTACTAAAAGAGATATTGAAAATCTTGCATTAACGGATATTATAAAAAGCGCATTCAATCAATACAAAGGCAGGTATGGCTCAAAAAGGATTCTGAGAGAATTAAAAAGCCGCGGAATTCATGTCAATCATAAACGAGTTGAGCGTATAATGAAAGAGAATGGGCTAAAAGCAAAATATTCGTGCAAAAGACACGGTAGGTACAGTAAAGCATATAAAGCTTCTATTCACCCAAACCACCTAAACCGTGAGTTTGATGTCAAAGAAAAGAATAAAGTTTGGGTCGGAGATATTACATATATACCGACGAAAGAAGGAAATGAGTATTTGATGCTATACTTGGATGTATGCACACGAAAAGTTGTAGGTTGGTCAATTAACAGTCATATGCGCGAACAGCTTGTATTGGATGCTTTGAATGATGCATATAGCAGAGAGAATCCCGGTGTAGGGCTTATGATACACACAGATCGCGGAGCACAGTTTATGAGCGATAGATATAATGCTTTCATAAAGCGGAAAGGTGCATATATAAGTATGAGCCGGGGAGGCAATCCGTGGGATAATGCTGTAATAGAAGCTTTCAATAAATCTTTGAAGACCGAGCTGGTAAATAAAAAGCATCCTTTTTCGACCAGAGAGAAAGCAAGAAAAGCAGTATTCGAATACATTGAGATGTTTTATAACCCTAAACGATTCCATTCTTCACTGGGGTATAAATCACCAATGGAGTATGAGAAAATGTTGTTTAACTCATGAATCTATTCTCAGTGTCTATGAAAATGGGGTTAGTCCGTTATACTAACTTTAAAATTGGTACAATTTTCGGGGGATGAGTCAGCAGTTTGAACACAAGAGAATATAGTACAGAAGAACTTATGAATGTCTAGTGCTGCCTGTTTGTGTAGCTTATAGGTACTTATTATAAAAGGGAATGTATTTCGGATTCTCGGAATAAGTGTCCAATATAACGTTCCCCGTTCAATTTTTCGCGGTTTGGCCGGATGGCAAATCGCAAGAAATTCGCTTCCGTGGCCACGGAAGCATTGCTTGCCGTTTTGCGTTGGACTTGTATCTATTCGCTTAAGCGCATATAGTTATAATCGGTTTATTATATGATTTCTCCTATACCTGAATGGAAAGGAAACAATGGATATGGACTATATTTCAACACAGCGGGCGGCTGAGAAATGGGGTATTTTAAACAGGCGAGTTCAGCAATTATGCGAACAGGGGCGAATTACAGGTGCGATTCGATTCAGCCGAGTTTGGGCAATTCCCAAGGATGCGCCAAAGCCGAAAGACCCGCGTTTGAAACAGAGAAAAGAGAGCAACGGAGGCACACTATGAATAAAAAGATTTTGATATTGGAAGATGACGAAAATTTAAGCCGAGGCATAGCGTTTACCTTTAAAAAGGATGGGTACGACGTTGTTTCAGCAGGCAGCATTAAGGACGGAAAGCGAATGCTGGAACAGCATAAGATTGACCTTATTATACTGGATTTGGGGCTTTCGGACGGCAACGGGATGGACTTGTGCAAAGAAATCAGGACATATTCAAACATCCCGATTATTATGCTGACAGCTTGTGATTTGGAAACAGACGAGGTATCGGGCTTACTGGCAGGTGCGGACGATTATATTACCAAGCCGTTTTCACTTTCCATCCTCCGGGCAAGAGTGGAAGCCCTGCTGCGCCGCATGGAAGCGGAAAGCCGACGTATCATCAGCTCCGGCCAATACAGACTAGATACGGACACATGTAAATTTTATCGTGGTGAAGAAGAAATCTCTATCAGCGTTACGGAATTCAAGCTGCTTGTTTTTCTTATGACGAATGCCGGACAAGTGCTTTCAAAAGAACAAATTCTCTCCGCGCTATGGGACAACACCGGAAATTTCGTGGATGAAAACACCTTGCCCGTTAATATCAGCCGCCTACGTGCAAAGCTGGAGGACGATCCCAAAAATCCTCATATCATTAAGACTCTCCACGGCATCGGCTACATTTGGAACGGAGGGATGTAAGGATGGCGCTTACAGTTACTATTGTCATTGCTGTCATTGTGTGCAGCTTGACCATCCTTTTCAGCTATCGCTATGTAAAACGAACTTTCGATTCTATTGATCGGGTTTTAGACAGTGTATTAGCCAAAAATGCAGAGCTTTCATTGGAAGCAGCGGTAGACAGCAGACTTTCCAAGCTGACGCATAAAGCCGTTAAAATAATTCAGGTGAATGCAATGGATATTTCTCAAACCAAGCAGGAGAAAGAAATCATACAAAGCTTCATATCGGATATGTCCCATCAGATGAAAACGTCCCTATCCGGTGTCGCCATGTATACCGACCTGCTGCTTGAGGGAAGGATCACCGAGGCTGAGCAACAGGAATTTTTATTGCGCATTAAAATGGGAACGGATAAGCTGCAATGGATGATGGATAGCCTTGTAAAAATGTCAAGGCTGGAGATAGGAGCCATCGAATTATCCCCTGTTCCCACAGTCATTAAACAAACCATTTCCGACAGCATCAGCACCGTATACGGGGCGGCATCCAAGAAGAACATTTCCATTCAAACAGCGTACTTTGAAGATGTTTCGTTGCTGCATGACCGCAAATGGACAAGCGAAGCAATCACAAATATTTTGGAAAACGCAATCAAATATTCTCCAGCGGGCGGAGAAATCAATATATCAGTGGAAACCTTGCCTATCTATACAAAAATTAGCATTACCGATTATGGTATTGGCATTGCCCCCGATGAATGGAATTCCATCTTTAAGCGGTTTTATCGGGGACGGAACGCTAAGGATGTGGATGGGGTAGGCTTAGGGCTTTATCTGGCATCCTTGATATTTCAAAAACAGGCTGGCTATATTCTTGTGGATTCCAAGCTGGGGCAGCATACAACCTTCTCAATGTTCTTACAAAACTGTAAGAAATAAATCGCATTTTGTTAGGAGCCTGTAAGAATTGCAATTTATGATAAAAGCATAAGCGAAAGGAGAGCGAAGAAATGCCGATTTTATTAACACAGGGACTTAAAAAGCACTATGGAAAGGAACCGAATATTGTCCGCGCCCTTGATGGCGTTGATATAGCTGTAGAAGCGGGAGAGTTTGTGGCAGTTGTCGGAATGTCCGGCTCCGGGAAAAGTACACTTTTGCATATGCTGGGTGGGCTTGACAAACCGACAGACGGAAAAGTCATTGTAGACGGACATGAGCTTGCTAAAATGTCGGACGAGCAGCTTGCAATTTTCCGTAGGCGCAATGTTGGATTTGTGTTCCAGAACTATAATCTCGTCCCGATTTTAAGTGTATATGAAAATATCGTGCTGCCGATTGAACTGGACGGCAACGCGGTAGACAAAACGTTTATAAACGAAATTATTGACACGTTGGGGCTTGGAGAAAAACGCGATAATCTGCCCAACATGCTTTCCGGCGGTCAGCAGCAGCGCGTAGCGATTGCCCGCGCGCTTGCTACAAAGCCGTCTGTTTTACTTGCGGACGAGCCTACCGGCAATTTAGACACGAAAACCAGTCAGGATGTTTTAGGCGTTCTGAAAATGACTTCTACAAGATTTCATCAAACCATGATGATGATTACTCATAACGAGCAAATAGCCCAGCTTGCTGACCGCGTTATCCATATAGAGGACGGCAAAATCGTCCGGGAAGGACGTGGCTGAAAATGAAGAATAACAACGGCGCTGTTATAAGGCGGCTCACAGACAGAAGCCTTAAATCCAATAAAAAGAGAAACTTTTTTATAATTACAGCCATTGCGCTTACGACAATACTTATTGCTTCTGTTTTCAGCATAGGCATGAGTCTTTTAGAATCTGTGAAGATGAATCAAATACGCTTTGCGGGTACTGTGGCACACGCCGCAGTCGGACACCCTACCGCCTCGCAAATAGAGCAGCTTCATGCTTTGGATTACGTTAAAGTAGTTGGTACGGGTAACAACGTCGGTTTTGTAAAGAATACGCCGGAAATGGGAAAAATAAGCCTGACCTTGCACTATTTCGAAAAAACCGAATGGGAAGAACTACGCTCCCCCGCCTATGTGGATATAGAGGGAAACTATCCCGAAAAGGAAAATGAAATCATGGTTTCGCGTGCGGTACTGAAACGGTTGGGTATTGATACCCCTTACATTGGCATGGAAATCCCCCTTACTTACTACGCGGACAGCGAAAACATGGACGTGCTGATTAGCGAGAACTTCCGCTTGTCGGGGTGGTTTACAAGCTATGGCTTTGTTCAGTCAATGAATACTGCGGACGTGATACTCGTTTCGCGGGAGCTATCGCAAAAATGCGGGAAAACCGTTGAAAAAGACGGTTCGGCAACCGTGATATTCGATAACCCCTCGCGCGTTTCAGAGTATTGCGATACATTAGTGTCCGATTTAGGTTTGTCCAAAAATCAGCCGGTAGTAGCGGTAGAAACTTATGATGCTGATACTGGAAAGACAACAACTACTTTGATTGCCTTATGCGCAATCGTGTTATTCTTGATTTTTACAGGGTATCTACTGATTCACAACGTCCTATATATTTCCGTTTCCCGCGATGTGCGGTTCTACGGGCTTCTTAAAACGCTTGGAACAACGCCGAAACAGATTAAGCGAATCGTTTTTGGACAGATTTTGTGGCTTTGCTTAGTTGGAATACCGATTGGCATAATTCTTTCCTTGTTGATTTCGTTAGCGTTTGTTCCTTTCTTTATTTCAGAACTTGGGGCTGTTTCCACAGAAGCGGTTGTTTCTTTCTCCCCGTTTATCTATTTAGGCGCGGTTGTCTTTCCTTTACTCACAGCGTTATTGGGCGCGTGGAAGCCAGCTAAAAAAGCGGCAGGTATCTCTCCCATAGAAGCGCAGAAATATACTGGCGTGGAAGTAAAAACGAAGGATACCCGTTCGTTCGCACACGGCAAATCGTATAAAATGGCTTTTCGCAATATTTTCCGGGATAAAAAACGTGCGGGCGTGGTCTTGCTTAGCCTATTTTTAGGCATAACGACATTTTTGACGGTTACTACATTGGTTTTTAGCATGAACATAGCCAAATACATTGATTCCACATTTGAAAGTGATTTTGTGTTGAAAAACAGCGAATGGCCGACGCAAAAATTTGATAAAGCGTTTATAGAAAAGCTGGAATCCATTCCCGGATTTGAAGCTCTACACGTAACGACATGGGAAAAAATGAGCCTTGATTACTCGCCTGACGCTTTTGGTGAATACATTGCCAATTACCCTAAGCAAGAACAGATAGCCAATTTAACGGAGAAAAACATTTCTGAAAACTTTCGCGGGTTCGTCCTCGGCATTGACGGTAAAATGCTAATAAAATTGAGCAGCACACTTGATAAGCCTATTGATATTGGCGCTTTTGAACGCGGAGAGATTGCGTTAATCGCAACCGATAATCCCGACATGTTTTCAAGTGTCCATGAGTTGACGATTTCACCGTCTTATCAAAGCAAAAACGATAATCCCAACAGCCAAAAAATTATTATACCGCTTGGCGGTTTCGTTCCCTTTGATTATAAAGGCGTTGGCTCCGGTCTAGCGCCTACCGTGATTATATCAAACTCTTTCATGCGAGAATGGTTTAATGAACCGATTGTAGCGCAAATCAACCTTGATGTCTCAAGTGGCTATGAGCAAAACGCCATGATTGCGCTAAAGCAAATCATGGGGAAGGATTACGAAATATCACTAACGTCAAGGATGGAATCAATGGAAGAACTGAATAGCGCAAAAACGGTATTGTTTGTTCTCGGCGGCGGCGTTGCGCTTGTTATCGCTTTGATTGGTATTTTCAATTTCGTAAATGTAATGTCGGTTAGTGTTATGGTTCGTAAGCGCGAACTGGCGACGCTTGAATCTATTGGCATGAGCCGAAAGCAAGTCAGAAGAATGTTGGTGTTTGAAGGGCTTGTGTACGCTGTGATAACTTTATTTTTCATCTTTACAGCAGGAAGTGCCATCACCTTTGGAATCTTTAAGTTGTTTCAGCAGCAAGTGGCCTATGCAATATTCACCTATCCTTTCATCCCTGTTTTGATAGCAAGTTTGACAATTCTGGCAATCTGTATTATTACGCCGGAAAATGCGTATCGCACTATTCATAAATCAACTATTGTCGAGCGTCTGAGGGAATCAGAATAATAAAAAAGGATTACTTATCGGCCTATAAACAAATGAAGTGAACTGCCCACCTATATTATAGACGCTGGTAGGGATATTATTGTCCGACGAAGAAATGAGACAGCGCTTAGAGGATAACTTCATATAAATATGACTATGTCAAAAGCAAACTTGCCAGAGGGACGTTCTACAACCATATTTTTCGCAATAAAAAAGATAATAATAGTTATCAAAAACGTCGAGAAGAATTAAGCAAATTAATAAGAGAGATATTTGAAAAAAGCAATCAGATTTATGGAGCAAGAAAAATTAAAGCTGTTTTAAATAGCCAAGGAGTAAATACAACCGACGGAATGGTTTCCGAACTAATGCAATATATGAATTTACAGAGTGTCCGAAGTGAAACAAAAAGGCAATATACTAGATTTAAGCATGAGCTCAAGAAAGATGTTTTAAAACTAAATTTTTCTGCAAAAGCACCAAATCAAGTGTGGGTAAGCGATGTTACGTATTTCAGAGTATGTAATAATACACGGTACATATGCGTAATCATTGACTTATTTTCAAGAAAAGTTATTGGGTATAAAATATCGCAAAAGCATAGCACGCAATTAATTACTGCAACATTTAAGATTGCATATCAGGATAGAAAACCAGGGGAAGATTTAGTTTTCCACAGTGACAGGGGAGTGCAATATACAGCATTTGCGTTTAGAGAACTATTAAAAACTTTACAAATAACTCAGTCTTTTTCACCATCGGGCAGACCATGTCATAATGCTGTTGTGGAATCCTTTTTTGCAACATTAAAAAAAGAAGAATTAAATACCATTCAATTAGAGAATTTGAGCAAAGTGTAGGAGAATATATTGAGCGATATAATAATGAACGTCCACATATTACATTGCGTTATAAGACCCCTAATGCCTTTGAACAGGCACATTGCGATTGTAAATAAACATTTTCTAATTAGACAATGGGGTTCAGAAATTATAAATTTTCCGTTTTACAGGCTGTTTTTTTAATTTTTTCTGAAATTTATTTGGACAACAAGAAACAAAGATAGAGTGTAGAAATGCACTTATAAGTAGGTTTGTAGGTATTAAAAAGGTACTGGTATATGAACTGTCCAATTAAAAAGTTCATATTTCAGTACCTTATTCAACATTATTTTCGAACTCATACATAGCATTATTATAGTATCAGTAATTAAGATATGCTCTTCGAATATAAAAGTAAATAATTGTGTGTTTTATTGGCTTACCCTCCAACACATCAGAGTTGAAAGTGAAGAAAACAGATGATGAACCTTCAATTACCCATAGGCTCCTTAATATATTGAAAGCAAAGGTAAAATCTGCCCCTTTCGCAAGAAAGTCTGTTGATACAATTATGATCTACCTAACTTTTAACTATGAGGTTGATTAGAAATAATATCGCAAAGAATAAAAATTAGGTTTAGTCCTTTACTATTTACCATTAGGCATTCGTGAAGTGTAGCGAATAATCATACAAAGTAATTTACGTACCCATAGAAAACTCCTCAACTTTTTTCAAAAGCAAGCTTCAATTATGAGCACAATTTGTATGAGTTTTGATAAAGTTTAAATAGTAATTATAGCAATACTGTTCATGTTAACACGATAGTCAATAGCACCAATTATTTAGATCAGTAGGGGGTAGAGAATGATTAAATCTATATTGAAATGAACACTATGAATAAGGCATTTATTCTATAGTAGTTAAGAAAGGATATCGTCTAAATAATATTATATTCTTTTGCAATATTCACAGCCTTAATTCGATTATCTGCTTCTAATTTTCCCATTATACTGTAGATGTGTTTTTTTGTAGTACTTAATGAAATGTTGGATATTTCAGAGATTTCTGAATTTGATAAACCGTTTGATACGAGCTTTAAAATTTCAATTTCTCTTGCGGTGAGATTGATCAGATTATTATTGTTTATATCTATTTTTTTTTCACTAGCAGGTGCATGTTTAATAATGAAAGAAGGTAATAAGCTTTTTATTAATAGTATAGTATCGTCGCTTATATGGGCGTTGCTTTCAATATACAACATACCAGTAAATATAGAGTGATATGTTATAGGGAGACAAAGGATATTAATGTTTGGATTATTTTTTATATAAGGATCACTTATAAATGTTGGATTATTTTGAATAGATGATATTTTTACTTCTTGTGATGTTCTTCCTACATACCTGATAATTCTGTGAGATATATTGGTGGTATGATTTATACTAACCATGCTCTTGTAAGTGATTATTTCTTTTTCAAAGCTTATCTCGTGGGATAAAAACAACTCATCTATTTTCTCATATATTAGGCAGCAATAAGTAGCAATGCCAGAATCCATTATAGTTTGGAGTAATAATTTTGCAGTTTTGTTTTTAGAATATTTTTCTGACTTTTTGATAAAATTAGATAGGTCAATGTTTTGCGCCTTATTAGCTGGGATTAAGTCAATAGTTTTAGGTGTAGAACTATTATCAAGATTAAATACATTTGCAATCATTGAACTTACATGCTCTGCTCCCCATATTTTAAATAAATTAGTTGATTGTGAGGCATAAAAAAGGGATAAATCAATATTTGCTATATAGAATTTAGCGGCTTTCAGATTAGCTAGAGCTGCTATTTTTAAATTTCCTTGTGCTTTGGCGGCATTAATTGAAATATTGTATAACTCTGCACCAGCAGGATTAGAATTTATATTTATTTCGTATTCTGCTTTTATTAGTGAATAAATCGAATAAAAATTACTATTACTAAGTTTTGACCAATACTCAAGCTCGTTTAAGTGAGATTTTATGTATTTTAGATTTTTATTTTTCTCAACATTATTTAAAGAATTGTGGATTGCTATCCTGACAAAAGAACAGTTAAAGATAATGCTTATCTTGCAAATAAGACCCTTTGCCAATTTAATTTTTGGGGAAACTATTTTTACTATTTCATAACCTAATTCCATGTTTTCATATAATATGCATTCTTCTAATGCTAAGGTTTCTTCAGTAAGAGTCTCAAAAGAGGTAAGCTTAGGATATTTAGCACTTATAGTATTATATGAGATTGAATCACACCCATTTTTTAAAGATAAAATATGGGCAGTATGGCATTCATAATTATAAGTCGTGACATATTGCTCGATTTCTGGGAAATCTTGCTGGCTTTCTTCAATAAAGGCTAAGCTTCGATTTATATTTACTCCCATAAATGATTTCGTGTCCATGCTAGTGGTTATAGAATATCCAATAAACAAAAAATCTCCTGCTATTTCTCCGAATTTTATAGACTCTTGTAAATAGTAATCAGCCTGATCAATTGGCTTTGACCAATGAGCTAGAAATGCACCAATAATGAAGTATATCATAGCTTTATTTTTGCTATGCTGTGTTTTATTAAGTAGTTCTATTATTTTTTTTTGCATAAGCTCCGCTTTCTTAAGATCATTCCATATTGAAAACAGAACATATGCATAGGAGACATATCCGACGAAAACATTTGGGTCATTGCTATATTTTACAGAAAGAAGTGCTGAAGTCAGACCTATACAAGCTTGCATATCATCACCTAATAGTGTGGCAGATGAATTCATATGTATTAGAGTCTCGAAGATTATTGAAGCGTTTTCGCTTTGTTTTGAATCTATATAAGTTATATTACTTATTCTTTTTGTATTATAAATAAAACGACTACTTAATAAATCATACAGAAGCCATATCTTTCCGAATCTAATTCCTTGTAATTTAAGTATTTCGGTGCCTAATGATATGACTTTTTTATGATCTCTATTATAATGATGGATATTAAGCTGGATTCTTTTTATTGTTATAACTAAGATTTTTTCTTTTGTAGTAGACTCTAGCATATCTACAATTGCTGAACATTCTTTTGTGCGACCAGATAAATGCAAGCACTCTGCAAGTTTAAGATGCAAATTCACAGAAAAAGTGTCGTCTGTAATTAAACAGTAAGGAAGAATTTCTTTGCACAGTTCGAATATTACTAAAGCGTTCTCTATTAAAGAAATCTCCATTTTATAAGATCCCGTGTTAAATAGAGAATAAATCCATTTGTCGGCGTTATCTATGATTTTTTGTTTATTCGATCTAAGCAAGTGAGAAGCTATGAACAAATCCTTGTCATTTAATTTAATATCTTTATTATTGAATATTTTATCGGATATTTCATAATGATATGTTTCAATTTCAATTTCATTCAAATTGTTAATGATAGTACTATAGATGATGTCATGTAAAAATAAAAGCTTTTCAGTTCCATTACTATCTGTAGTTTTTAATAGTACTGCGCTTTTCAATAATTTATCTATATTACCATTAAGTGAAATAGTATCCATATTAACAACAGCTTGTAAAATATCATATTCGATATTACCGCCCAAGCACGCAATTAAGTTTAATAAGTAGCGGTTGTTTTCATGTACCTTGAAGAAATTGTCTTTAAATATGTTCTCCATACCGCTCGATAATTTGAAATTATTAATTTTATTGATGTTTAATCGCCATTCTTTGGTTGCATCTGAGAACGTAATAATATTTTCAGTAAGTAAAATTTTGAGATTTTCTTTTACGAAAAACGGATTACCTAAAGAAAATCCGTTTACCAAACGTGCAAGTTGCTGTTTGTTGGCGATGCTTTTTCCAAACACATGACCAATATAGTTTTCTAGTAGATTCTCGTTCAATTGGCCTAATTTAGTATGGTTCATGCTATATTTCAGAGTATTTATAAATTTGTTTAAGATTTCTATATCTTCATTATCTCTAAAAGAAATTATTAGTAATATGTTAAGTGCATCTTTTTTTCTAATAAGCGACCTTATTAAATCAAACGTAATCTGATTTGCCCATTGCAAATCATCAATGTGGATTATTAGTGGGAATAAATATGACGATGATATAGATATAAAATTTGATATTACGTTTTTAAGACTATATTTTATTTTACTGAAGTCCTTTGGGCTGATACTTGCATTAATCTTAAAGGCATTTTTGAAAATAGGACTGATGGAAGAAAGCAGATGTAAATCTTCTCCGATACTTTTTACTAGCTTTTCTTGAATAAACTTAAATGTCTCATTGGGGAGTGTGGAAATATGGCAAACTATTTGATCAATGATTTCAGAAAGAGAGGTCAATTCCTGATTTTCACCATGAAGACTTTTCCCGTAAACATAAGTATTGTTGCTTAATTGATTGACGGTATGTTCGACTAAAATAGTTTTACCTATACCGGGAGGCCCTGATATAATAGCTATCCCCATGGAGCCATTGAGTGTTTTGTCGTATTCTGCGATTAAAGATTCGATTTCGCTTATTCTACCTATGAAAACGCTATCAAGCAATTTAATGCACTTTTGAAAGTTGTATTCCGTAGAAAGTGTCAATGGACGTAGCTCCTATTTGATTTTTATTTTAGTACACTTCGAATTATACATTTTATTTGAAATAATGATAGACAATTATTCCTTTTGACCAAAATATTTGCTAAAAATACAGTTTAATATGAAATGTAGAACTTTAGTACGATGCTACTTTGATTTTTTCGTGATACCTTTGTTTGTGCATGGCGTTAGTAGCCATAAATAGTGACATGAATATGAGGAGTACAAAACATGATTATTGGTGAACTAAAACTTTTTGCTTTTTGGGAGTGTCCTCGTGGGCTCATTGAGTGCAAAGGACAGACTCTAAGTATTGAAAAGTATAGGAATCTTTATATTATGATTGGAAATCGTTTTGGATCGGAGGAAGATACTGTTTTCTACCTGCCGGATTTAAAAGGATGTGCACCTGGTAATTTAAGATATTTTATTGTTTTTGAGGGAGAAATGCCTGAAATTGTATTTGATGGTAATGAAATATCATGACCGAAAAGACTGGATATCACAGGTTTATCAGCAGAACTGATTAAGTTTTATGCTGATTTCGAAATTGGAGAACAAGACTTATATCTATATATGTAAAATAGAAAGTTTGCATTCTGAGAGGTTTAGAAAAAAGGGGAAAGAAATGAAAAGATTTTTTTCGATAGTAATAGTTTTAATTATGATATTCTCTATGCTTATTATTTATCCGGCCAGCACGGCATATGCGGAGCCGCACTTTAGTATGAGCTTTCTTGGCGGGATGGATCATTATTTCTATGAGGGAGAAGATTTTGTTGACTCGCAAGGAATAATTGATTTACCTGAAGAAGGTGGTTCATCATCCGTAGATCCGTATTTATACACCCGAGAAGCTACAGCATATCAAATTACAGCCACCAGCAATGAAACTGCATATCTTGAATTGAGGGATTGTGCTATTTGGAATGCAGACAGTCCTTCTAATTGGTGGCCGCTTGGCGGATGGTACCACACTTGGATTTCATGCATAATAGTTGAGAGCGGTGCAACGTTGTACCTAAAGGTAACTGGGAATAATTATTTATATGCAGGCGACAATAACCCCGCGATTGAAGTGCAGGAAGGCGGAGTTCTTATTATATATGGAGAAGGCAATTTGTACTGTTTGGGCGGACCTGATGGCGGTGCCGGTATAGGCGAAGAACCAGGAGAAACAGCAGGAGGCATCGCTGTGCGCTCATCATTTACAGGAAACATATTTTCGGTAGGTAGAAACGGCGGTGCGGGCATCGGAAGCAGCGAAGGAGGTTCGTTTACTTCTATAAGTATTTTAGGTGGTCAGGTTTATGCGTTTGGCGGTAAAACGCTATTTGATTCAGCAAGTCCCAATTATCTAAAATCAGGAACTGGAGCGGGAATTGGCTCGGGTTTAAATGCGGGTTTGGGAGCAGGACAGTTTATTCAGATCGGAGGAACCGCTCATGTTGAGGCATATGGAGGAGACGGAGCCGCAGGTATTGGAACTGGTCATTACGGGGGAATTACTGGAGCAATTCTTATATCCGGCAATCCGTTTATCTATGCGGCAGGATGCCAAGGCGGCGCAGGTATTGGAACAGGCGCAGGCGGAAGAATGGCGGATGGCGGTTTTGAAATTAATTGCGGAACCACGTCGGATATTCAAGCATATGGAAGTCTTGGCGGTGCTGGTATAGGTACGGGTCAAAGCGCACTAACTGTTGATTATACGACTTGTGATATCAATATTCTTGGCGGAAACATCTATGCTCAAGGTGGGTCTGATACGGGAAGTGGGGGTCCTGGCATTGGGTTTGGTGCAGGAGGAGGACAGCCAAACTTTTTCATGCTTCTTAGGAACTCAAACATAACAGCAATAGGAGGAAATGGAGCTGCCGGCATCGGAGGTGGCAGTGATGTAATGGCGCCACAAGGACCCACAGCGGGTAGAAGAGGAGCAATTACCATTGCAAGCGGAAACATATATGCAAAAGGTACGGCTGGCGGAGCGGGAATTGGCGGCGGGGTTTATGCTGCAGGAGGATTTGTAGAAATATGGTCCGGTATAGTTTATGCCGACGGAGGACCTGTGGATATTGGAGGTGGAGACGGAAAAGACAGGGGAATATTATTCTTGGATCATAGCGCATATACACCTAATGAGAATCCACCTGTTGTTTTTTTAAAACACGGAGGCGCTAACTATCCATATGAAACCGTATTTGGAGAAACGTCTCTTAAGAATGCATATGTGGTTAGTGACGGCAAAAATACTGAGAGTAATACAATTTTTGGTGTAAAATTACCGGGAGGCCTGAATGTTATTGATAACAGTCCAACTAATGCTATAGCAAGTTTGAATACTATTACTTTTGATTCAAACGGAGGTACTTCTGTTACGCAACACCTAATTGCAAAAGGTGGAGAGATTATAACGTGTCCAAATACTACTAATGGTGGCAGACTATTTGAAGGATGGTTTACGGATAATACAACCTTTAGCGATCACATAGTTTTTCCCTATTTTCCAACAACCTCAATTGAGCTGTATGCAAAGTGGGGCCCTATACCTGTTGCCAGCGTGACCATATCTTCAGACTCCGAAAAGCTTATTTTGGATGATAATACTACCATTAATGATACTGTAGATATTGATGTTACAGTACTGCCGAATGATGCAGATAATCAGGATGTAGCTTGGGCAAGTGATGATACTTCGGTTGCAACTGTTGATGTTAATGGTATAGTGACGGCTCAATCAGCAGGCACAACCACAATCACTGTAACTGCTGATGATACTAATAATGGCACTCTTGCAGATAGCTGCATTGTTACAGTTGAGCAGGGAGTAACGGATGTGACATTATCATCAAATGCTGAAACACTGAATCCGACCCAAAGTGTACAGCTTACAGCCGCAGTGTCACCTGATGACGCAACATATCCGACAATAATGTGGACAAGCAATAATACTAGTGTAGCCACAGTTGATTATACCGGTAAAGTAACAGCGATAGCGAACGGAACGGCTGTTATTGATGCTACAGCAGGAATAATGACGACTAGTTATGGACAATCAGATCAATGCATTATTACAGTCGAGACACCAGTCAGTGGCGTATCACTTAACACCAACTCTCAAACTATAGAAAAAGGTGAAACATATAAACTGGAAGCTACGGTAAACCCTCAAGAAGCTTCATATCCAATTGTAACTTGGGTAAGTGGTGATATAAGTATTGCAACAGTTGGGCAGGATGGAGTAGTAACTGCTGTAAGTGATGGAAACGCAGTTATTACAGCCAGCGCAGATGGAAAGTCTGCGACTTGTGATGTAATGGTAAGAACCAGCGTCCAAAGTATTACTTTAAGTGAAACATCGCTATCAATTAGAGTAGAAGACAAACACACATTAGCTGCCACTGTTAATCCTAGTGACGCAACATATCCGACTGTAACTTGGACAAGCAGCGATATCGGGGTTGCTACAGTGAACCAGTCAGGCGAAGTTATAGCAGTGGGCGCGGGAAATGCAACTATAACAGCACAAGCAGATGGAATATCTGCACAATGTACAATTTCAACCATTACACCAGTAACAGGAGTAGTTCTAAGCAGCTCATTTGAGACTGTTGACAAAGGAAGAAGTTTTATACTTATAGCAACGGTTAATCCAAGCAACGCAACCAATAAAATTGTATCATGGCAAAGCAGCGATAATAGTGTGGCTACAGTAGATCAAAATGGTAATGTAACTGCTGTAGGAAAGGGCACTGCTGCAATCACAGCAACAGCTGATGGAAAGAAATCATCATGTTCGGTAAAAGTGGTTGTATATGTTATAAACGTTAATATAAGCAATGTTAGCGTTAAGATGAATAAAGGGGATACATATACTCTTTCAGCTGATGTTAGCCCAAATGACGCATCTGATAAAAGCATAACATGGATAAGCTCAAATACTGCCGTGGCTTCAGTCTCGCAAAGTGGTGTAGTGACTGCAAGCGGTAAGGGTACGGCGGTGATTACTGCAACTGCTAGCGGGAAGTCGAATACGTGTAATGTAACAGTGGAAGTGCCTGTTGTTGGAGTAACCATAAGCAATACTACATTATCAATGGATACTGGTGATACCACACAGTTATCAGCTGCTATTAATCCAAGTGATGCGACAAATCAAAGCATAAGCTGGCAAAGTTCTGATGTTAATGTTGTAACTGTAAATAGCAGCGGATTAGTTAAGGCTATAGGAAGCGGAAATACAACAGTGAGTGCTTCTATAGATGGAAAAACTGCGACCTGCGCTGTGATAGTATCAGATGCGACAAAAGAAGATAGTGCACCAGAGGTATCCTCAATTCCTTCCCAAGAAGTTACTCCAACTCCTCAACCTACTACAGAAAAAAATATTATTGCTACTACTTCTGCAGATGTAGATGATGAAACAGGTATAATTACATTAGAAATAGCTATTAGTAACTTTCCTGATAATACGGTAAGCATAATGCTACCTGATGGAAAAATTATAGGCATAGCGGAAGCAGTGAATGGAATGCTGAGGATTAGTATAAGAGAAGATGAATTGAATAGTGATGGCGAGCTGGAGCTTGTTATAATTGATGATTATAAAGTAGCCTTTGGGTCAGTTATCACACAGGTATCATTCAATGATAAAAAAACGGTATGGCCGTTTATACTAGCAGGATTTATTGGATTGACATTAGTTGCAGGTGGTTTATTGATACGAATTAGACAAACAAGCAGAAACAGACAAAGAACAAAACGTCAGAGATAAAAACCAAGGAACAAATATTTGAAGTACTTAATTTAAAAACGAAACGTATTATTATGTTACTTATTTTTGCCATTTTTGCTGTATTGATAGCGATGCTGACAGCATATTGCGATCACGAGTTGAGCTTTACTGGTAAATTCGAGTTTAAAGTTTTTTACGAAACGTCTGTTGCTATAGTTTATTTATAAGAAAGTGAACTGCACCCAAGAAAACGGACACAGAAAAAACCTCCTACTGTAGAATAAGAACAATAGGAGGTTTTATAATGTCGCGAGAATACAGGAAGATAAAGCACAATGCAAAAGAAATTAATCAAATGAAAGAAGAAGGATCAACTTACCGTGAGATAGGCGAAAAGCTAGGATACACAAAGACACAGGTTAAAGAATTTGCAAAAAAGCAACGTAGGCAAGTTAAGAAATTTTATACAGAGATTATTCTAAAACACAGAGGTCGACCGCGGAAAAAGCCAATTATCTCTCATCGTGAAATGGAGATAGATAATAAAAGGCTTAAAATGGGGAATGAACTGCTACGAGATTTTCTTCAAAGTGTTGGAAGGAGGTGAGACCAAGGATGAAATACTTAGTAATACAAAAATATCACGATAAATATTCAGTTAGAAAGATGTGAGTATTCTTTAACGTATCAAGGAGCGGATATTATGATTTTCTTAGGTTATCAGAGAAAGAAGACAAGGATAAGCGGCTTGCGTATATGATTTTAGAGTGCCAAAACAGCTGTGCAAGAACATATGGCTATCGCAGAGTAAAAATATGGTTGGAGCGCAAGAAAAAAATTAGAGTTAATCATAAAGCTGTATTAAGGGTAATGAATAAGTATAATTTGCTAGCTGAAATCCGCAGAAAACATAAATATACTTATTCCAAATCAAGCTTACATAGATATGATAATCTGTTTAACCGTGATTTCACGGCAGACAAACCTTAGAGATTTATTTGATAACAGTATCGTCTCTTACAAAACCAGTACTTCACAGTCCACTAATTTAGTTCTTCGAACTATAAAAAGTGCTATGAATAAAGAGAAGGTCACTAAGTAGATACAGCTCCACAGTGACCAAGGGTTTTAATATACTTCATATCAATATTTCAACTTGACTAAAGAATATGGCATTACACTTTCGATGTCAAGGCGCGGAAACTGCTTAGACAACGCTATGGCTGAAAATTTCTTTGGTATTTTGAAATCCGAATGCATCAGAAGATTCAAACCTAGAACATTAAATGATGCTCATAATATGATTGATGATTATATTTATTTCTATAACAATGAACGAATTCAGTTAAAAACAAAACAGACACCTCTTGAGAAAAGGCATCTGTTTATGGTATCGTAATATTTGATTTTCTACGATGGTGGTTTTTCCACTGTCCGTTAAATGGGGTGAAGTTCACCTGAAAGGGTCTTTTTTTATACCCCAAAATAGCAAAATAATAAATAAAGAACATTACACAATGTTATCAAACCTAGACTGGCTTAGGGAAGGCAAAATATTCCCCCGGAAGACGAAAGGGAGTGGCTGGAGCACTACAGGAAAAACATCTGAAGAAACAAGGATTATTATAGGGAAACTTCATATATCAATAGGAGATAATACTACGGATATAAAATCTTGATAATGAAATGGAAGTAGGTTATTCATTCGTAATAGTCCTGATTGCGTAGATCTTGGACCGCATTCTCAGCCAATGTTCAACACAGGTGCAACACGCCAATCTATTTTAACTTATTGCTTAAGAATAATATATAACAAAAAACCCACTGTTTAGTGGGGTTTCTGGCGGAGAGAGAGGGATTCGAACCCTCGGTACAGTTACCCGTACACATGATTTCCAATCATGCACCTTCGGCCAGCTCAGTCATCTCTCCGAATAAAACCGCAAAAGCGGTTGTTATTATATTTATTAGTTTCTGCTACCATTGTTAGTCATGGTATTAAGCTCAGCAAGAACAGCATCAGCATTTCCACTGCATTCTTCTTCATATTGAGCATATTGAGCCTTTGTTATTTCACCAGTAACATATTTCCTTATTGCTTCATCCATCGTTGCACGATAGTATGCATATAAGCTCTGAGTATCTGGGCTTAAAACATAATTACCCTCATTGACCACTACAGCTGTTGAAAGATGCTGATAAGAGTCAAGTTCAAGCTGTTTTACTTTTTTGACGGTTTCATCGCCGTTTATAGGCACAACAGAGGCGTATAGTCCTCCAGGATGTAGCCCAAGTCCATATAAAGCGTGGTAGAAGTCGGGCTTCTGTTCGTAGTCGCCAAGCAACTGATACTCGTGAGCCATATTGTTGAAGTTTAACTGAGTACCAAGAATACCAAGATTGGCTGTAGCATAGTTTTCAACATCGCCTAAAAGCCAGTCAAGATAAACCATAAGAGCTGAGTGGTTTTGTCCGTATGATGTAAACAAACAAATTTCAGATACAGGCGTCTCGCCAGACAGTTCAACGTAAGCCATCCTTCTGTGAATAGGCTTTGTTACAAGCTCCACTCTTGCAGAATCCGAGTTGCCCAGAAGCGTGGTGTAGTCGTCAGCCACATTAGTATACTCGGTAATATACATCATTGCAAGACCGGAAGTAAACAGATCCGTTAGGTCTTTTTCGGAGACATCAAAGAAATCTGTTGGGAGAAATCCTTTTGAATAATAGCTCCTGAGCATTTCAAGAAAATCATTGAAATATCCGTGCTGTTCTCTAAGTTTAAAAGAACCATATTCATATATGAAGTCATTGGAAGGCGAGTGCCTTAAGTATGACAAGTAATCTAAAGCTTGGCTGTAGTTTACAGCAAGTGGGGTTATGCCATCAATTGTTGAAAACGCAAAAAGAGAGGCATCAAACATTTCTCTTGAATCAATTGAACCCATTCCCATTAAATCTAAGACGTCCTGGCGTACGTACATGGCTGTAGTTTCTTCTAGAGATTGGCTGGGTACGGCGCAAATCATATCTTTGTAGGTAACGGCGTTCCAAGCATCATTGCTTATTGTGTTTAAAAGGCCCTGACCATATTGCGTTAAAAGGCTGTCAATTGATACACATAATCCGGATATGCCAAGATAAGTGTCAAACATCGAGTAGTCATCTACCAGACACTCAACGCTTTGTCCGGATGAAAGCACTGAATTTATTTGGTTAATGTAATCGTTTGAGTCAAGAGGTATCACGTTTATATCAACTGATATGCCCTTTTCCTTAATGATATTATTTAATATAGCTTGCTTAACAATATCGTTTTCAGTCGCAATACTATATTTCCCGTTGTCAGGGATAACAACATTGAATGCACCGAAAGCTTGGGGTTCTGGAGTTGCATTTGCAGCTGGTGCTTCAGTTGCGTTGGTGTTATTTTCCTCGACAGGCGTGTTTTGATCTTTATTACATGCACTCATAAAAAGACCTAAACATAATATAAGCGCCAAGAAAACCGAGGCGACAATTTTACTATTTATTTTTTTGTTTATCATTAAACCCTCCACGAGTTAGAGCTATCATACTCTTAAATTTGCATTGTACTATTATAGTAAGTAAGCATAGAAAAGTCAATCTCAATTTGGAAAAATTAAGAAACTGTTTATATCTTATATGTAGGTGATTTACACATTGAAACGGAAAAGTACTACGTCATTTTCCTGCATGACATACTCTTTTCCTTCGCTGCGCATAAGTCCCTGTTCCTTTGCCGCATGAACTGAGCCTAGGCGTATCAAATCATCATATTTTACAACTTCAGCGCGAATGAACCCACGTTCAAAGTCAGAGTGGATTTTACCTGCTGCTTGTGGAGCTTTTGTGTTTTGCGGAATAGTCCAGGCACGCACTTCTTTTTCGCCTGCTGTAAGATAAGACATAAGTCCTAAAAGATCATAGCTCTTTTTGACAAGACGATTAAGGCCGGTTTCTTCCATGCCGAGATCATGCAGAAATTCTTTGGCGTCTTCATCATCCATTGCGGACAGTTCTTCTTCTATCTGAGCAGATATAAGAATGACCTGAGCACCGGTTTTGCTGGCGTATTCTCTTACATCTTTAATATATTGATTCTCCGTCGTATATTCATCCTCTGACACGTTTGCGACATACAGTGTAGGCTTTAGTGTAAGAAGTGAAAGTTCATGACATAGTTCTTTTTGAGACTCACTGAGCTCCATCGCCCTTATAGGCACGCCTGACTCGAGAGTGTCCAGTATGTTTTGTAAATCTTCAACTTGGGTAAGTATCTTTTTGTCGCCTGATTTTGCTTGTTTTCTTGTGCGTTCCATCTTGTTTTCGACAGTTTGAATGTCGGCAAAAATAAGTTCAAGTGCAATGGTTTCCATGTCGCGAACAGGATCAACAGAGCCATCAACATGTGTAATGTTATCATTGTCAAAGCAGCGAACTACTTGCAAAATTGCATCAACCGTTCTTATGTGGGATAAAAACTGGTTTCCAAGCCCTTCGCCCTTTGATGCACCTTTTACAAGACCAGCGATGTCAACAAATTCTATAACTGCAGGAGTTACCTTTTTTGCATCATACATTTTTTGAAGAACATCCAAGCGCTTGTCAGGTACGGCAACCAAACCGACATTTGGTTCAATGGTGCAAAACGGATAATTTTCCGCTTGTGCACCTGACTTTGTCAGAGCGTTAAACATTGTTGATTTTCCTACATTGGGCAATCCCACTATTCCTAATTGCATTATATGTTTTAAGAAAAAGGCGAAGCCTATTTTCTTTCTCCTTATATTTTATACTAAACGGATTTTACCGCATTATGGATTAATGTCAAGTAAAATGTAGTTACATTTTAACCTATTTTACCTCTACTGAGAACCTATTTACACATTTTTTCTTAAATTTGCGCTAAAAATTGGGATGTAAGAAAGCTGGCCGTCAACTCTGGTTGAATGCATTAGAGTGATTTTATCCGCCTTAAACATAATATTGTTTTGAATTTTGGGAATTTCTTCGATTCGCACCTGTCTTGCAAAAGTTATGTGAGGTGTATATGATTTTTCCTCGCGACACATTCCTACATTGAAAAACGATTTGTATAGTGTCAATTGAAGTTCAGATAGTCTACGTGTGTCCTCACCTACATTATAATAGAGAATTTTTTTATTGCCTTTGTTAAAATGCCCAACATCTAGACAACTAAGTGTAAAGGGATTAATGCACGTGGCAGCTGAGTTTATTATTTTTTTCACATCATTTACTCTTGAGTTTTCAATTTCGCCCAGAAAAACAAGCGTAACATGATAGTTTTCGAGTCTTGAAAAATTACCACCGCTACAGTTTTTCTTTATAAGCAAGGAGGTGGAGTATAACGTATGCTTCACATCTTCAGGAATGGTGATTGCTGTAAAAAGTCGCATTTTAAACCTCAGGAACAGTGGATAGGAAGGAGCCGCCTTTCACATATGTTACATCATGTACACCGCTTTCAAGCAAAATGCTGCCTGAGTATTTCTTCCTTGAGCAGTCAAGAGAATAGGTTTTGCAGTCGTCCAGCGTTAGGTGGGCTGTAGTGTTGTCTGGGATGCTGAGCCTCATCCTAACGTTGTTTTGGGCCATCTCATAGTACACTCTGATTGTTCCGTAGTGAGTAGTGAGCCTACAGTCAATGTTGTTTAATTCTTTGCACGGCAGAGGGTTTAAAAAGAAATGTTTGTACCCGGGCTGTTCAGGATCGGGAACGATACCGACTACTTTTTCATAATACCAATTTGCGACAGCTCCATAAGAATAGTGATTAAAAGAATTCATCTGAGTGGGATTAATACTTCCATCAGGCAAAATTGAGTTCCAGTGTTCCCAGACTGTGGTTGCCCCCATCGTAACAGGATATAGCCAAGAAGGGTAATCTGTTTTAAGGGCCAGCATCAGCGCAAGGTCGTGGTGGCCGTTGTCTGTTAGCACATCTAGTATATGAGGCGCACCCATGAAACCGCATGTTATGCATCCGTGGTCGCGTATCATTGCTGCAAATTCTGAGGCGGCGCGTTCTTTTGTTTTGCCATCTAGCAGGTTAAATTTAAGAGCAAGCACATAGGAAGTTTGCGTGTTTCCCGACACACGGCCTGTACATGTTACAAATTCTTTGTTAAAGGCAGTCTTTATTTTTTTAAATAATTCCTCATATTTTTTTGCATCTTTTTTCTTTTCCAAAGCTTTAGCACATTGCGACAAAATACGAGCAGTGTGCGCATAATAGGCAGTGCATATCAAGTCGAATGGAGTTGCTCCGGGGTAACGGTCGAGTATGGGAATTCTGTCGAGAGCAAGCCAGTCTCCGAAGTGAAAGCCTGTGTTTATAATCCCTTCATCAGTTGCAGTTGAGGTTCTATAATCTAAAAATGCCTGCATCATAGGATAGCATTTTTCTAGTATGCTAATGTCACCGTATCTTAAATACATTTGCCATGGTATGATGGCGCATGCTTCTCCCCAGCCCGCAGAACTATGATTGTCTTTAAGGCAATCGGGTATAACGTGAGGTATAGCCCCCTGTTTTGTTTGAGAGTAGCTCATGTCACCGAGCCATTTGTCAAAAAAGTTGAGAACATCATAGTTAAAAGCGGCCGCCTTGACAAATACCTGCGCATCGCCTGTCCACCCCAAGCGCTCATCTCGTTGGGGGCAATCAGTAGGGACATCTACATAGTTTCCAAGCTGACCCCAAAAAACATTTTCGATAAGCTGATTTACTAAATCGTTATTTGTTTTGAGATGTCCTGTACGCTCCATGTCGGATGCAAGAACAAGTCCTTTGATGTTGTCTTTTTTAACTTCACCTGGCCATTTTTTAACATGGATGTATCTGAAACCATAAAAGGTCATCTCAGGAGCATATATATTTTCACCTTCATCCAGCACATAGTTTAAGCCCTGTCTGGCAGATCGAAGATTCTTTGTATATACATTTCCGTTCTTATCAAGAGTTTCAAAGAAAGATAGTTCAATTTCCTGTCCGAGTTTGCCGGTTACTTTTATCTCGGGAACACCAACCATGTTCTGTCCCATATCTATGACTGTCTCACCGTTTGGAGTAACTATAATTTTTTTGGGGCTAAGAGATTTCACGTTTTTAACGGGCACCCCCTGCTCGGGGATTAAAGTGCTTTCTTGCTTAATTTCCTCAGCTGTTGTTTTTTCTGAGTGTCCATACTTAAAGAAACCATCCAATAGGCGTGAGTCATAGTCTGCGCCATGATATATTTCGCATCTCGTGTATGCGCTTTTTCTGTCTGTCTGCCATGAAGAATCTGTGATGACTGTTATAAAAGAATCATCTTCGTAGTCTATTTCTAACTGTGCAAAAAAAGCGCGTCTGTCACCAAATCTGCATCTTGAGCCATCTTCCCATCCGGCAATAGGACCCATGAACCAGCCGTCTGAAACAATAGCCCCCACACAGTTATAGTCATCCTTTATAAGAGGGGTAACATCAAAAGTTTGATATTGTATTCTGGAGTTATACTCTGTCCAACCGGGCGTAAGAAATTCATCTCCGCATTTTTTGCCATTTATATATGCGACGTAAAGACCTTGTGCACTCACATAAAGCCTTGCGCTTTTCACTTTACCCTCAGATTTAAATTCTTTTCTGAATCTTGTTGATGGGGCGGGCTCTTGTGCGTTTCTTGCTTTTGGGTTTGATATCCACTTTGCATCAAAGCCTTTGTGCTTTGTTTCAAAGCTTGCAGTTTCGCTCCACTTCTCATCTCCTTGATCGGAATAAACTTTCACGCGCCAATAATATTTTGTGGCTCTTGAAAGTTTTGCTTTAACTTTAATGAATTTATTTGAGGAGGATTCAACTTTTTGAGTATCTACATATAAGCTCTTTAGATTTTCATCATGGAATATCTGTATACGATATGCTTTTTGGTTGCCGGAGTTTTCTGTGCCCCATGAAAAACATACATTTTCTCTTGAAATTTGATTGGGATTTTTTTTGTGTCCGCATTTAAGGTTTATTATTTTCATAGTTTCTCCCTTTCAATTAATCAGTCTATAAAGCAAATTGCATCGCCGATGCCACGCTCTTTTGTTGTTCCCTGCGGCAGATTTACTAGTTCATTCATAAACACCATGGTGGCCGTTCCGCCTCCATCTAGATTATAAGCTTCAGTGCAGCCATATTCTAAAAATATGTTGGCCATTTCGACAACAGTCATACCGATGGAGTAGCCTTCTTTACGTCCATCTGCAAGAAGGAAAATATAGTGATAGGGCTCTATCATCCCGATTCCAAGCCTTGGGTGGCGGATAGCCATTTCTTTGTCGCTGAACTCGCGTCCGTACATGCCTTCGCTTACAAGTATAGGTCCAAAAACATACGTGTGATATACACTTTTGTCTTTGGCTAAAGTGCCTCTGTAGGCTTCCTTATATCTATAACCTTTCATTGAACCATCATCATAAATTGCGAGCACTTCTCTATATGGTTCTTTTTCGTTTCGATATATTTCGGAATTTCGTATAATTAGTCCACCCTCGCGAGCATTATAATAATCACCGGAAACTGCGAAAATAGCGTTGTTTTCTTCAGCCATTTCTGTTGTTCTTGCCCTGTATGATCCGTATTTTCCGTCAGCAAATGCTGCATAAAAGCTTTCTATGTTGCGGATATAAACTTCCGCAATATAATATGTTATATCGTTTTCGTAATATTTTGTTATCTCCACAGACAAATCGTCGCTTTGATACGAGTTTTCTTTAATCTTAATTTCTCCATCTGTAAATCTGCCGTCGCGATCACCTGGATGGGGAATGGGTGATGGTGTTGGTATAGGTGTAATGGTCTCTGAAATTGAAGTGCTGGGTTTTAATGTTGCGGTGGGAGCTGGCGTAGGCGCTTTGGTGGGTGTGGGAGAAAATGTTGCAGTAGGTGTAGGCGTATCCGCTTTTAAAAAAGAAAAATCAGCATATGCCCATAAAGCATAATAGTCCCACAGGACAGTTCCCGTAATTATTATTGCGATAGTTAAAAATATTGCGATATTCCACGCTACTTTTGACTTTATTGAGTGTTTTTTTGATTTTTTATCTTTTGTCATTAATGAATGATTCCTTTTGAAATATTTTATCACAACATTAATTTAAATACTATTTAAGATAAAAAAATAAAGGCGGTAGTTCCGCCTTTTTGTTTATATATTTAATTGTGGTTTTAACAGCCACCTATTTCCTGATCGTCTTCTCTGGTACTTTTGGTTTTGATTCTTCTTACATCAGCACCCAGACTTATTAATTTTTCTTCTAATTTTTCGTAGCCACGATCCATATGGTAAACATTTGAAATATATGTTTCACCATCCGCAACAAGGCCTGCTACGATTAGAGCTGCGGATGCGCGAAGGTCAGTTGCACGCACGTTTGTACCCCAAAGATTTTCAACACCCGTAATAACTGCAACATCGCCGTTTACTGAGATGTTTGCTCCCATTCTTACAAGCTCTTCAGTGTGACGGAATCTAGATTCAAATATAGTCTCTATTACAGTTGATGTTCCTGAAGCTATAGACTGAAGAACCGAAAACGGTTGCTGGAGATCAGTCGGGAATCCCGGATAGGGAAGAGTTTTGATGTGAGCGGGCTTTGGTCTGCCATTTCCTATTACGCGAAGATAATCTTCACCTTCAATGACTTTTGCGCCCATTTCCATAAGCTTTGCAGACACTGCCTCCATGTGATATGGAATGCATCCGTGTATTGTAATGTCACCACCTGTAGCAGCAGCTGCTGCCATCCAAGTGCCGGTTTCAATCTGATCTGGCAGAATTGAATATCTACAGTCGTGCATATGGGGTGCGCCTTGAATTCTTATTGTGTTTGTTCCTGCACCTTTAACCACAGCTCCCATTGAAGACAAAAAGTTTGCAAGGTCAACAATGTGGGGCTCTTTTGCGGCGTTTACGATTGTTGTGATACCGTCAATTTTTGCCGCCGCGAGCATAATGTTTATGGTAGCTCCTACCGAGGGGACATCCATATACACTTCACATCCGTGAAGTTTTTTGCTTTCGCAAACATATACACCGCGCTTAAGCTGTATGTCAGCGCCCAGGGCTCGAAGCCCTTTAAGATGCTGATCCATTGGACGCGCACCAATATCGCATCCGCCGGGGAAGGGAACTTCCGCTTTTCCAAAGCGTCCCAATAAAACGCCCATAAGATAGTAGCTTGCACGCATCTGCGTTGCAAGTTTTACAGGAACCTTATGATTGTGTATGTTGGATGCGTCAACACGCATTGTGTGGTCTTTAAATTCAACTTCTGCGCCTAAATCTTCCATCATCTTTATAAGAAGATGTACATCCTCTATTTCAGGCAGATTTTCAATATAGCAAATCCCGTCGCACAAAAGTGCGGCAGGTATGATTGCCACTGCGGGATTTTTTCCTCCGCTGACAGTGACTTCGCCTACAAGCGGTTTCCCGCCTTTTATTACTAAATTTTCAGTCAAGAAAGTATCAAACCGTAGAAAACGGTTTTCCTCCTTATATTATTTGCATCCGCTGCATCCTGCACAACTGCTTTTAGAGCACCCTGAGGACGCATTTCCGGAACCAAAATAACACTTTCCCTGGTAGTGCCGTTTCGCACTTTTTCCACATTGAGGACAATTAACTTCCTCGTCTGCAAAAACCAGTTCTTCAAATACATTTTCACATTCATTGCACTTGAATTTTAAAAGTGGCATCGCTTCGCTCCTTGATTATATCACAATTGACTATTTTATTATATTACAGACACTTTTACAAGCGAACATATGTGCATCTTTGTCTGTTGCGATTCATTGCTCTGATAAATTATTCAGAATAAAATATATTGCTGTGAATTTTAGTATATAGTATGGCTAATTATATGAATATATTATTAAATATTGAACAATATAGTTTGAAATACCAATCATATAATTGAATTACACTAATACTGTGATATAATACATTGTGAAGCGAGAATAATCAACTTTTTAGATTATATTTCAATAAAATAATAATATATAAACGTTTTTGGAGGATAAAGTGGCGATTAAACTTTTAACAGACTCATGCTGTGACTTGACAAATAGTTATCTGGATGAAAAGGATATAGATTTCATTCCGCTGATGTACACAATAGAAGAAAATGACTACTATGATGATTTCAGCATCTCTATGTCCGCAAAAGAATTTTATGATAAGGTAAGAAGCGGTTCAATGTCAAAAACATCGCTTATTAACTCGCAAAGATACAATGATTTCTTTGGGAAATATCTTGAAGCAGGCAATGATGTTGTATACATCGGCTTTTCTTCGGCTCTTTCAGGTTCATATCAGAGTGCAGTTATATCAGCTGGTGAGCTTAAGGAAAAATATCCGGACAGAAAAATTGCAGTAATAGATTCTAAGTGTGCGTCAATGGGCGAAGGTCTTTTGGTTCATTATGCGGCTCAAAAACTTGCATCCGGCACGGGATTTGATGAACTTGTTTCATATATTGAAGAAACAAAAGGCAAAGTTTGCCACTGGTTTACAGTGGATGACTTGCACCATTTAAAGCGCGGCGGAAGAGTTTCCGGTGTAACAGCGACTGTGGGTACATTGCTATCCATTAAACCTGTTTTGCATGTGGATGATGGAGGCTCACTTATCTCAATGTCTAAAGCTCGAGGCAGAGGAGCATCGCTTAATGCTCTTATAAAAGAGATGGAAAAGACAGTGTTTGATGAGGGCGAAGGACAAACAGTTATGATTTCGCACGGAGACTGCTTAGAAGACGCTCAAAAAGTTGAAGAGCATGTTAAAAAGAAATTCCCTAAGGTAAAAGAGGTTATAATTAATGTAATAGGTTCTGTTATTGGTTCTCATTCAGGTCCAGGCACTGTGGCACTTTTCTTCTTAGGAAACAAAAGATAATAAAGCTTTGATTACAAGAGACGGCCTTATATGTAAGTAAGGCTGTCTTTTTATTTTATATAATTTTAATTATACTCATAAGAAATTGTGTTATTATATTTTAGAGGAAAAAGATGGGACATTTAAGTCAACAAAAGAAAAAAAGCATAGTCATCGTATCTTGGATACTGGTTTTTTTATGGATGGGATTTATATTTTATATGTCCGCGCAAGATAGTGGTGCATCCAGTGGGTTTAGCCGGCCGATAGCTGAGACTACCGCAAAATATTTTGTGAAGTTTCACGTTGTGTCCGAAAGCAAAATAGCAGATTTTTCATATATAACGCAGCTTGAATCCACAATACGTAAGATTGCGCATTCCACTGTATTTTTCGTGTTATCAGTACTTGTGTCCCTTTCGCTGCTTGCAAGTGGAATTAAGGGTGTACGCGTCCTTATAATATCAATAATGCTTTCAGTCCTGTATGCCTTTGCAGATGAATTTCATCAGTTTTTTGTTCCGGGGCGTGCAACGGAGATGGCCGATATATTCCTTGATGTTTTGGGCACAGTGCTAGGGACTGTTTTGGTTTTGGTAATCTCCGGTCTACTTGGTATGCGTAAATCGGCAACGAAAAAAGCACCTTTGCAGACGGCGAAAAAAGCACCTTTGCAGACTGCAAAAAAAGAACGTCCTGCTGAGCCTTTCAGGGCAAACGAAAAGGTACTTGAGTTTAAAAAGAGACAATTGCAGGAAACTAAAGCACAAAAGACCACGAGCGTATTAAAACCTGCTGTTAAAAAACAGAATATAGTGACAAAAGAAATCGTTATTGCAGTGTGGTTTAAGATAGGGATTGCGGTGTCATTCAGTGTTTTGTGCGCAATAATAAGTTCCAATGTGAAATATATGCCGATAAGCGCGCTTAATGCATTTGCGTTCGCAATTTTTGTGATATTCAAACTTAAAGTGTTGGATAATAATATAAAAAAGATGTCTGTGGCAAGAATCGTGCTCTCAACAATTCTTGCGGTGTTTACTATAATAAGCGTATATGCGTCATTTAGGCTGGCAGCAAATGCTTACATTGCAGAGCTCGGCATAGTTATTGACGATTTTTATTACAATTTCATTCGCTCAGGACTTTCGGCATTTGCTGTGCCATCAATAATAGTATTATGGTATATAGTGCTGGGTAAAGCAAAGGTGTTGGCGGCAAAGATAAGGTTTACAAAGTTTGAAATTTCTTATATTGCAGTGTTTACATTTGCAATATCTATTGTGCTTTTATATGTTTACAACAGAACAAGTGCTTTTTACAATCCTTTGGATCATAACAATATCATATTTTCCTTGGATACACGCACTGTAATAGCAGAGTTTTCTCACACTAATTTTAACTCTTCTATAAACACTGTATTCCAGCCGATTTTTTCTCTTGCGGCGATGCCTTTTGGTGTGCTAAGCAGAATTCTATCGTATCCGTTGGCGATTCTACCTGGGTTTAACATGCCCGGAGCAGAAGCTTTAGCACTATCTACGGTAAATGCTGTGCTACTTGGAGTAACTGCAGTAATTTTTTCAAGGGTGTTTATTGTGAGAAATAAAGCCTTGTTTTTGGCTGTTTTTACAGTATCGTTTCCATCGCTGTTTTCAATACTTGTACCCTCGGGCGGAATTACAGTAGCGTTTTATGTGGCACTGTTTATATTTATTATGATTAAAACAGATTTAAGTTATACTGCGCCGCTCACACTAATGTCCTCAGCCTTTTTGCCTTTTGCTGTGCTGCCACTTGCCGTAGGAAAGCGAAAAAGAAATGCAAAGAGCACGGTTAAAGCGTATCTATATATTGCAGCACTTATAATTCTTTGTGGAAATATATTCGGATACTTAGACATAGTTCACACGATAAAGCATATTCCTCGACTAAAAGAGGTTATACCCGCGGCATTGAGAATGAGCTTCATGAGTTTGTTTTCACCTTCGGGAAGTGTAAGCTCAGGGCCTAATTATACGCTTGATTACGTTACAAACACGCTTTCATATGCACTGGGAGCAGCGGTAGCTGTAGCGGCGGTTTTAGGAACATGGGTTAATAAACATAACGCGGCAGCGAGGATAAGTGCGCTTGCTATTGCAATCAGTTGGATTTTTTCACTCTATTTTGTGGCTACTCTTACTCATTCTGGTATAATTTTGTTTCTTGTGTGTTTTTCGTGGGCATATATTGGTTTGCTATATAACCTTGCAGAAAAGGTGTTTAATCCGGATAAGTTGCTGTTTAAAACTTTGATGGCAATGACAATCATTATTCTACTTTTTTATAATTACAAAGGGATAAGAGATATTGTAGTATACTGCTTTAATTATTATTCAGGATGATATGAAGTGACATCATAAAAGATTATTGGTATACTAATTGTAATGCTGAAGCTGGAGGAATTGCTGTGTTTTTTTCTAACATATTTGGTTTTGATGGAATAATAATGCTGCTTACAATTTTAAATGTGGTATTAATCACCGTACCCGTAAGAACGATATCCCTCAAGGTTCAGGGTAGACTCAAAAAGGTGGTTTATCTTTCAGTTTCTGTACTGGAGGATAGAATTAATAAAAAAAATAACAACGAGCTTGATTTAAATGAGCTCACACATATGCATCAGCAATCTGAAAAACTTTATCAGATATTTGTCGCGATAACGTCCATATTGCCGCTTCTTGGCATATTGGGAACTGTTATCGCTCTTTTAAATTCAGCAAACGCAGACATTGAGCTATTAAAGACTAACTTTACATTCGCACTGACTTCAACCTTTTGGGGACTGATGGGGGCTATTATATGCAAAGCCTTGGAAGGGGTTTTAAGCCCTGCGGTGGAACACAACGGACAGGCACTTGCCCTTTTGATGACTCGCCTTGACATGAGTGAATAGAATGAAGAAACGCTCGATTATAGAACTTACACCACTTTTAGATGTGATTCTTATTTTGATATTTGCATTCCTTATAAATATGCAGGGACAGAGCGATTCAATGAATGAAAAGTATGATGCTCAGGAAGCGCAAAATGCCGAACTTGAAGCACAGGTTCAAAGCTTGAAGGTTGAATTAAGCGAGCTTAAACAGCAAAGTGAAAACCTTAAAGAAGAAAACGATACGCTTTTAGACGAAGTTGATAGTTTGAAAAATGAGTTGGGATATGAAGTCATTTCAAATGATGAGGAAAAAGAAACACTCAAAAAAGCGATGCAGGCTTTTACAGACCTTACGGGGATAAACAATGATGAGCTTAAAGAGATTTTGGAAAATGATCCTTCAGCTCAACAAGCTCTTAGTAAAATAGTGGATTCAGAAGATATTGTGCTTGAAATGTATAAGTATAATTATGTGATGAATCGTTTCTTTTTTATTGATATGGAAATTGTGGGAAAAGAAAATAGGATAGTCATAAATGGAGAAGAAACACAGATTGCAATAAGCTTTGCAGATAGCGAAAATGATGACACAAAAAGGGAAAAGTCGCTTAAAATATATGATGAACTTAAAGAGATAATAGACAATCGCCCGGGTGGCGACGAGATGGTGATGGTGACTATAATTGTCCGTGATCCCGAGGTGTATCAATATGCATATGAGATAGCGTGGGAGTCTTTGCGTGAGCTTGAGCTACGAGCAAGCGGATACAGGATGTATAAAACAAGCTATACCTACACCGACTGATTTAGGAGGAAATATGTCCACTGAACGAAAAGAAAAAAGAAAACAAAGAAAAAAACGCAGAAAACTTTTAAGACTAATTATTAATATATTGGTTCTGGCAATTATAATATATCTTGTTATGTTGGGAATATCTATGTTTGGAAAGGGCGGCTTTCAATCTGGATTGAGGGACTACGATGCTATAAACGAGCCTGCTGAGTATTTAGAAGAAGTGCTTAACATAAAAGATACTGATGAGACGGGTGAAAATGCTTCAAGCACAGTTGAAATTGTTGTGCGAGAGGACAAGATATTCAGCGGAGAAGATGAGATTCAGGTGAGTCAACTGGAGCAGATAATAATTGATTCAAGAATGGAAAAGGTGACTCTTGTAGATGACGGTGCTAAACGAGTGACTTATGCAAAAGTATACGATGAGATTGAAAAACTCGGTGTAATTATAGAAGAAAAATAGTATTTGTCTAGATATTATTGACGTTTGATACTTGATTAGTATATAGTTTCGTAAAATAACGAGAAAGACTGACAAATGAGCTCTATACTAAAATCTGTGATAATAATGGCTGTTGCACTAACTCTAGGCAAACTGTGTGGAGTGATTGTATCAAAGAGCCGTTATTCTAATCGAGATAAAGAATATCATATACTAAAGGAGGTGCAAAAATATGCGCTTACTATCCTTGTGCCTATCTCATCTCTTCTTGCTTTATGGATTGCAAAATTAGACAATGTTAGATATTTAGCTATACCTTTTTTGGGCATAGCTTTCATGTTGTTTGCAAATATGTTTGGAAGGCTTGTTACACGCTTTTTTGCGGAACCCAAGAAAAAGTCCGCTGTATTCGGTGCATCAGCTTTTTCAAACCTAGGAACACTTGGCCGGCTTGCATCATTTATGCTTTTTGGGGAAGCGGCAATGGGCTATTTACCTCTTTTTCGAATGTCTGAGATGTTTTTTATGATAGCTGTCGGGTTTAGCACAATACAATCAATTCAATCAGGAAAAAAAGTTTCCAACAAGAAGATACTGCAGTCTATAAAAGATCCAATTATTGTTGCTACTTTTTTGGCACTGATAATAGGAGTTGCGCTTAATTTTTCAAAAATAGAAAGACCTAATGCGCTTGATAAGCTGAATGAATATATCGTTCCTTTGGTTTCTTTTGTAATATTATTCACCATTGGATATCGTTTGAAAGTTACAAAAGTATTCACTTATGTAAAGGGCGTAGCTATCGTATCGGCGGTGAAAATGCTTCTTTTGCCTGCAACCATGGTTTTGCTTTGTTTTGTTATTGGCCTTAACAATACATCTCCTCTTGCATGTAAAACAATGGTTTTGCTGTCTGGAATGCCTCCAGCGTTTCTGTCAGTGACAGCAGCTCAGCTGTATGACGGAGATGTGGATATGGCAAACAGCATATTGCTTATAGTAACTATATTGATGTTTGCATGGCTTCCTCTGGCAGGTGCCATACTTCCTTTAATATTCGGCTAAGGTGTTATTGTAATGGGTGTGCCTACGTGGCAGTTTTCCCACAAGTAATCTATGTCGGAATTTTCGGCTGCAATGCAACCTGCAGTCCAATCGCACGAAGCATCGCTTCCGTGTATCACAATCTCGCCGCCCAATGCAGTGTCCCACGGCGGACGTTTTCCTGAGTTAATTGCAGACTCTATTTTATCATATTCCGACTGCGTTATAAGACCACTTTCAAGACCGACGCCAGCATCTATTATGTTAGGATATGACACAGCTAAGCCAAGGTAGTAGTTAGACTTGTCATTTTTTGTGCATATATAATACTCACCCTCAGGAGTTTTCCCATCGCCTTCTTTTTGTTTGTGGCCTTCGGGGGCAAAACCGAGTGCTATCTTAAATTTCGCGCATAAATTATCATCATCATACACATAAAGCATGCGCTCGCTTTTATGTATTACTATCTTTGGGTTGTTCATTACATTTGTCCTTTCAAAGGGCGTCTGCGATGGCGCTATTGTTTTAGGTGGCGTTTCGCTAATGGTTGTTGTCTGCGATAGTGTTACTATCGGTGTAGCACTTAGCATTTGCACAGAACTATAACCTGTGTCTACTGCAATGGTTTCTTCTGAACCCATTGAGTTGTGAGAGCAGGAACACAAGGCAAGAATCATAGAGAAGATAATAAGCGTTTTTTTCATATAACTATTATATCAAATTGTTGGCTTTAAATACAAAAAATTGACAATATTTATTCTTAGTCTTAGAATTAAATTAGTGATAAAAAAGGAGTGTTTTTATGATTGAGATACCTGAAAGTATTGTGCTTGCAAAGCAGCTTAATAAGACGGTTAAAAGCAAAGTGATTAAAAGTGTTACAGTTAATCAAAGCCCGCATAAATTCGCTTGGTTTCACGGTGAGCCTGAGCAATATAATAGTCTGCTTAAAGGTAAGAAAATAGTTGTTGCAAAAGCATTCGGTGGCAAGGTGGAGATAGAGGTTGAGGATATAAGGATAGCTTTCAGCGAAGGCATAAATCTTCGCTATGCAGAAAACGAAAAGGGTCTGCCCAAAAAGCACCAGCTTTTAATTGGTTTTACTGATGGGACGTATCTTGTGGCATCAGTTCAGATGTATGGTGGCATGCTCGCCTTTAAGGAAGGTGCAATTGACAATGAATATTATCTAAAAGCTTATTCCGCAGTAAATCCTATAGGCGATGATTTTTCTATGAATTATTTCACCAAGCTTATATCAAAAGAAGGTATGGAAAAGCTGAGCATTAAAGCTTTCCTTGCTACCGAACAGCGTATTCCGGGGCTGGGAAACGGCGTATTGCAAGATATTTTGTTTAACGCCAAGATACACCCTAGGCGGAAAGTAAATACGTTAAACGATGATGAAATACACGCTCTTTTTGACTCGATAAAATCAACGCTTTCTGAAATGGCAGAAAACGGTGGGCGAGATACGGAAAAAGATTTGTTCGGCAATCCCGGTGGCTATAAAACAAAAGCGAGTAAATTTACCAAGAGCACACCTTGTCCCGAGTGCGGAGGAGCGATAGTGAAAAAAGATTATCTTGGCGGAAGCGTTTATTATTGTGAAGGGTGCCAAGAGGTTTAAGCAAATAGTACGGACAAGCGAAAAAGTTTGTTTTATATTTCACCGATAGGTTAAACGTAAAACAAAAAAAGCACTTGCATAAGTTTTGATTTGCTGTTTAGGAATTCATGACGAAAATTGAGTTGTATATCGTTAAGAAGATATAAGAAAGCCGCCCGCATATGCGGACGGCTTGGCTCCCCAGGTTGGATTTGAACCAACAACATCTCGGTTAACAGCCGAGTGCTCTACCGTTGAGCTACTGAGGATTATCTCGTTGACGTTTGGAAATTATAACATATATAAAAACCATATTCAATACTTAAAACAAATTTTTATAAAAATATTTTTTATAACTATTACTCATCTTTTTAATGCCCAAATGATTGACTAAAAGCACTTGTTTATGTAGTATATATCCTAATGATTAGTCAAGAAATAGTAAAAGAAATTAAAAAACGCAGAACGTTTGCGATTATCTCTCATCCCGATGCGGGAAAAACGACGCTTACAGAAAAGCTTTTGCTTTATGGAGGCGCTATTCGTCTTGCAGGTTCGGTTAAGGCGAGGAAGGCTTCAAGGCACGCAACAAGCGACTGGATGGAGATAGAAAAGCAGCGCGGAATTTCAGTTACATCATCCGCGATGCAGTTTTCGTATAACGATTATTCGATAAATATTCTCGATACTCCTGGGCATCAAGATTTCTCGGAAGATACATATCGTACGCTCATTGCAGCCGACAGCGCAGTGATGCTTATTGACGGTGCGCGAGGTGTTGAGCCGCAGACAATAAAGCTATTTGAAGTCTGTAAGTTGCGAGATATTCCGATATTTACATTCGTAAACAAGATGGACCGTGCATCAAAAGATCCGTTCGACCTTATGGATGAGCTTGAAACAGTGCTTGGCATCTCAAGCTATCCCATGAATTGGCCAATAGGCATTCATGGCGATTTTAAAGGGGTATATCACAGACATAATAGGGAAGTAGAGTTATATACTGATGATGGGGCACACGGCTCAAAAAAGCTTGAAAATATGTTTATGTCTATAGATGATCCTAAAACAAAAGAGCTAATCGGCGATTATTTATATGACCAGTTGATGGAAGAAATTGAACTTTTGGAAGGAGCCGGCGAGGATCTTGATATCGAAAAGGTAAGAAATGGTGAGCTTACGCCCATGTTTTTTGGGTCAGCCATCAATAACTTCGGCGTTGAAAGCTTTTTAAATAAATTTTTAGAGCAGACGACACCACCGCTTCCAAGGAAATCCAGTGAAGGAGAAGTTCCCGTAGATAGTGAGGACTTTTCGGCGTTTGTGTTTAAGATACAGGCTAATATGAACCCTGCGCACCGTGACAGACTGGCTTTTATTCGAATATGTTCAGGCAAGTTTGAAGCAGGAATGGATGCAACGCATGTGAATACCGGAAAACAGGTGAGACTAGCACAACCACAGCAGTTCATGGCAGATGAGCGAAGCGCGGTGACTACTGCTTGGCCGGGGGATATAATAGGTCTTTTTGATCCGGGAGTTTTTGCGCTGGGCGATACCATTGTGTCTGGTAAAAATAAGTTCCAGTTTGAAGGAATACCCATGTTTGCTCCAGAGTTTTTTGCAAGAATCGTGCCGGAGGAAACGCTTCGACGCAAGCAGTTTGTAAAAGGCATTGAGCAGCTTTCGCAAGAGGGGGCTATCCAAGTGTTTAAACAATTGGATATAGGTCGCCAGGAGCTAATATGCGGCGCATGCGGAGTGCTTCAGTTTGATGTGTTAAAGCACAGGCTTAAGATGGAATATAATGTTGATATACGGCAGGAGATGTTGCCATACAAGGCT
This sequence comes from Christensenellaceae bacterium, assembly GCA_963676355.1. Taxonomy (GTDB): domain Bacteria; phylum Bacillota; class Clostridia; order Christensenellales; family UMGS416; genus JAGLOK01. Next base: position 2,786,030 of record OY781093.1, on the reverse strand, counting down.
GTTCGTTGGTTGGAAGAAGGAGTGGATGTAAAAAGTCTCACGCTTTCAAGCACTACGACTCCGGGCGTTGACAACGAGGGACGAAGTGTTTTGTTTTTCGGAAACGCATGGTCTATTCCATGGGTGGAGCAAAACAATGAGGGGATAAAGCTGCTTAAAACGGCAACTAGAAGCGCGAAATAGATAGATGAGAAAAAATTCATTTAAGAATTTAAATGTCAGTATAATGCTTTTTTTTGTGGCAACAGCCGCAATAGGAATGGCACTCAGCTTTTCGGACGGTGTATTTAATAACTACTTTAAAGAAGTGTACAAAGTGGAGGCTGATGTCCGTGGAATCATAGAGTTTCCACGTGAATTACCTGGACTTTTGTGCCTTGTTGCAATAAGTGCACTGTCATTTATAGGCGATATAAAAATCGCAATTATCACACAAGTACTAAGTTTTATTGGAGTATTGGCGCTGGGGCTGTTAACACCGCCTTTTGCTATAATGCTCGTTTTCCTTTTTATAAACTCATTGGGAATGCATATGCACATGCCGCTAGCAGACAGCATAGGCATGAGCCTTGTGGAAAATGAAAACGAAATAGGCAAGCGCATGGGGCAGTATAAAAGTGTGGCAACAACGTTTACGCTTATCGGCGGGATTGTTGTTTATACAGGATTTAGAACGGGATTTTTCAGTTTTGACACTAAAATAAAATGGATTTTTATTGTGTCTGCCGTATTTTTTGCTTTTGCATTCATCATTTACTTTATGCTTGAAAAAACTGTTGAAAAAGAGCCTGTAAGGAAGCGCAAATTCGAGCTGAGATTTAAAAAAGAATATAAATATTATTATATATTAGCAACTATGCACGGTGCACAAAAGCAGATTATGATTGTATTTGGGCCATGGGTTATGATTGACATTTTAGGCAAGGAAACAGACACAATTATATTGCTCACAATGATAGGGTCTTTCCTTGGGATATTCTTTTTGAGAATGTTGGGCAGGTGGATTGACAGATTTGGCGTTAAAAAACTTTTATATGCTGATGGATTGTCCTTTATTCTTGTGTATGCTTTGTATGGTGTTTTAAGCCTTGGGTTTGATACAGGAAGGCTTGCTTTAGTGGGTATTCCATTCATATTGGCTGCCTCTCTTTTTGTTATGGATAGGATATCCATGCAAATGGGAATGGTCAGAATCATATACTTAAAAAAAATTGCACTTAGCAATAGTGATATTACAACAACGATTTCAACGGGGATTAGCCTTGACCATGTGGTTTCTATAATTGGAGCGACACTTGGCGGACTGGCATGGAAGGCATGGGGACCGCAGTATGTGTTTTTCATTGCATCTGGGCTAAGCATTGTAAACCTAATAGTTGCCGGAAAAGTAAAATTGCCTAGGGAAGAAATTCAATAAGCATTTAGATTGAAATAATTAAGCAAATAAAAAGCTCCGCATTTTAAAAGCGGAGCTTTTTTAAAATATCTTATTACTTTTTGTTCAATACATCATCTGCTATTTTATCGGCAAGCTCCTGAGGAGAAAGGATTGTATCTTCCTTTTTGCCGCGCATACGGACAGAAAGAGTGCTTTCTTCTATTTCTTTGTCACCGATTACAGCTATATACGGCACACGTTCATTTCTCGCCTCTCGTATCTTAAATCCGATTTTCTCATTGCGTGTGTCAACTTCGCAACGGATACCACGGCTTTCAAGAAGGGAAGCGACTTCGTATGCATAGTCGTTGCTTCTGTCGGTTATTGTAAGCATTTTGGCTTGTACCGGAGACAGCCACACAGGGAATGTACCGGCAAAGTGTTCGATTAGGATTCCGATAAAGCGCTCTAGGCTTCCGTAAGCTACTCGGTGTATCATTACCGGTCTATGTTTTTGACCATCAGCCCCGATATATTCGAGCTCAAATCTCTCTGCCATTTGGAAATCGGCTTGAATTGTTCCGCATTGCCATGTTCTTCCGATACAGTCTTCAAGATGAAAATCAATCTTAGGGCCATAAAATGCACCATCACCTTCGTTTATGACATATTCTAAACCTTCCTCATCTAAAGCATCTTTTAGAGAATTGGTTGCAAGTTCCCAATCTTCATCCCGTCCAATGCTTTTTTCGGGGCGGGTAGAAAGCTCCATGTGATAGCTGAAGCCAAAGACAGTATAAATCTCGTCAATTAATGCTATAGTCTTTTTAATTTCTTCCTTTATTTGCTCAGGAAGCATGAATAAATGAGCATCATCTTGAGTGAATGAGCGCACCCTCATAAGTCCGTGCAGAGCTCCTGACATTTCGTGCCTGTGAACCAATCCAAGCTCTCCAACACGCATTGGAAGCTCTTTGTATGAGTGCGGTTTCATCTTATATACAAGCATGCCGCCCGGGCAGTTCATGGGCTTAATAGCAAAATCGTTTTCATCGATTTGAGTAGTATACATATTCTCACGATAGTGAGTCCAATGCCCGGAGGTTTCCCATAGCTGGCGACTAAGTATTATTGGCGTAGAGATTTCAACATAGTCGGCTTTTCTGTGTACTTCGCGCCAATAGTTGACAAGTTCATTTTTAATAATCATTCCTTTTGGCAGGAAAAAAGGAAAGCCGGGGCCTTCTTCCATCAAGGCAAATAATTCAAGCTCTTTTCCAAGCTTACGATGGTCACGCTTTTTAGCTTCCTCTAGCATATTGAGATGTTTCTTAAGATCTTTTTTGTTGTCAAAGGCAGTGGCATAAATGCGTTGCAGCATTTTGTTTTTTTCGCTTCCGCGCCAGTAAGCACCTGCAGCTGATAGCAGCTTGTATGAACGAACTCTGCCCGTTGAAGGAAGGTGTGGTCCCGCGCACAAGTCAGTGAAATCTCCCTGTGTATAAAAGGAAATGATAGCATCTTCAGGCAAGTCGTTTATAAGCTCCACTTTATATGGTTCTTGTTTTTCTTCCATGAGTTTTAAAGCTTCATCTCTAGGCAACTCAAAGCGTTTAACAGGATAATCCTCTGCGATTATTTTTTTCATCTCGGCTTCGATTTTAGTTAAGTCTTCCGGAGAAAATGGCTTTTCCACGTCAAAGTCATAATAGAATCCGTTTTCAATGGCTGGGCCTATGGCAACTTTGGCATCGGGCCAAATACGCTTTACAGCCTGTGCCATGATGTGGGAAGCTGTGTGACGGTAGGTGTCTTTTCCCCCCTCATCTTCAAACTTCAAAACAACAAACTCATCTATATCGCCGGTAAGCTCGGTAGTCAGTCCATGCACCTCGCCGTCAATCTTTACAGCGCAGGCAACGCGGGCAAGCCCTTCTGAGATGTCGCGCACAACATCCAAGGCTGTCATTTTGCCCTCGTATTCGCGTACCGAACCGTCTGGTAATTTTACTTTCATAGTGTACTCCTTTCTTTTTTGTAAATAAAAACGTCCCTTGCATATATGCAAGGGACGAATAAATCTAATTATCCGCGGTTCCACCCTAATTGTTAAAACCACTTAATTTTGCTATAAGGCACAACCCGAACCAATCATAAGGTGGTATTCATCAAGGGGATGGTCAATGTACTTTCAGCTAACTGTACATCTCTCTTTCACCAATCAATCCTTAACTACTGAGTCTTAATCGTTTTGGTAAGTAGATTGTAGTAGATTTATTGCTTTATGTCAAGATGCAGAATTAAATGCTATGACATCTCTTTAAGAGCTTCTATTGCTTCCTCGTGACCCTTTGCAGCTGCAAGCTCATACCAGTATTTTGCCATTTCCACATCTATTTCGACACCATATCCGTTTTCATAGCACACGCCAAGGTTATATTCGGCCACATCATAATCCTGTTGTGCTGAAAGTGTAAACATTTCAAATGCAACGTCATAATTTATTTCAGTTCCAATACCTCTTATATAGAGTACACCGAGCTCGTTTTGCCCCAGCCTGCTTCCTTGTTCTGCAGCAAGAGAAACCCAGTTAAAACCCTGTTCTTCATCTTTTTCAACACCTTGCCCGTATAAATAACAATATCCTACTTTGTATTTTGCGTATTTTCCTCCAAGTTCTGCAGCCTTCATATACCATTGAAAGGCTGTTTCATAATTTTGATCGGGGTAATATCCGTAGTAGTAGAAATCACCAACTTTTTCTTGAGCATCAAAGAGGTCTTGCTCTGCAGATTTCATATACCATTTGAAAGCAAGCTCATAATCTCTTGGTGTTCCGTTTCCACGTTCATTGCAAAGCCCCATATAGTATTGTCCGTTGGCGTAGTCCTGAGATGAGGACATATTGAAGTATTTATATGCCTTGACATAGTTGACTTCTGTTGCATAACCGAAATAGTAGAATTCGCCCGCATTGGCTTGAGCTTTTGAGTGTCCTTGTTCTGCAGCAAGTTCATACCAATAAAGTGCTTTGGATAAATTTATTTCGGTTCCTTTTCCCAAATCATAATATAAACCTGTATTGTATTGAGCTACTGAGTAGCCTTGTTCTGCTGAAAGCTGATACCAGTACAGTGCTTTTTCATAGTCCTTTTCAGTTGCGTAGCCATTGCCATACATATAACCAAGACTGTTTTGTGCGCGGTCATATTCTTGCTCAGCTGAAAGTGTGTACCAATAGAAGGCTTTTTCGTAATCTTGCTCCACGCCCGACCCATTTTCATATGCAGAACCCAGATTGTGCTGTGCGTAAGCATAATCCTGCAGTGCTGAAAGCTCATACCATTTGGCGGCTTTTTCTAAGTCAATATCAACGCCTCTGCCATATTCATAGCAAAGACCAATGTTGTTTTGGGCAATCTTATATCCCTGATTTGCAGAAAGAGTGTACCAACTAAATGCAATAGAATAACTTTGATCGACGCCGTATCCCATTTCATAGCAGTAACCAAGGAAGTTTTGAGCTTTCATGTCGCCTTGGTTTGCAGCCTGCGTAAAATAATCCACGGCATTCTCATAACTCTGCGTATATCCGTTTTCACCATAAAAATAGTCTTCGCCAATTTCATATAGATAATTTGTTTCAGGTTCTGCAGTTATGTCCGGGGAATCATTTTTTTGAACTTGTTCGCCTGCAGTTACAGACAAATCATCATCTTCCACAAACTCGATTTTAATTGTAGTTATGCTTTTAAAATATTTTTCTAAATCGCCGCGAGGCTCTTCAACCTCAATTTCAAAAAGGAAATCTTCTATTTTACCTTCAGCTTCATACTCATCTTTTTCGTCTTTTTCATCTTGGAGGGCTACGTTTTCATCTTCAAAAAAGTCCATGTAAAAATCGGCTATGTCGTCAACGTCATCCTCAGAGCCAAATGCAATTTCAACCTCGTCACGATCCTCCTCGTAGAAGAAAACTACTGCATCATCATATACAGGCAAATCACTGTCAGGATAGTCCTTATATTCTACTCCTTTTGTGTACAATTTGTTTTCGCAGGACGCAAAGATTAATAGAGATATAGTAATTAAAAAAACTATGATAATTTTTTTCATATTCATGGTGCAGCCTCCGTAAATATTAGCTGATTACATTATAATATATATTGAATATTATTGTAAGTTCAAATGAATTTTATTAGTGGAGAGCTTTCCTTTATAGAGTATTTACCATACAAAAACAGTATGTAAAATTTACAACGCAGAATATTGCAAATGTTAATAACGTATGATTTAATATCATTGACAAATAATTTTATATTTTGTTGAGAAAGGCGTATAAATGAACAACATTGATGTTTTGGATAGATGGACAAAAGCAAAATCCGAAGAGCTCTATGGTGTGAAAAACTGGGGAGCCGGATATTTTGGTATAAATAACAAAGGAGAGGCAACGGTTTCTCCTAAAAAAGGCGGCAGTGATTTAGCAGTCAGTATTCCTGAGATTATTGAGGGAATAAAAGAGCGTGGATTTAATATGCCAGTTGTTTTGCGCTTTGAAAATCTTTTGGATTCGCAGATAACATTCCTTAATGAATCATTTGGTGCGGCCATGAAAACACTTGGCTATAAAGGAAAATATCAGGGTGTATATCCCATAAAGGTTAATCAACAGCAACAGGTGATACACGAAGTCACAAAATTCGGGAAAAAATATCACCATGGACTGGAAGTGGGATCCAAAGCGGAACTTGTGGCGGCACTTTCCTATATAAACGACAAAGAGTCGTGTCTTATATGCAACGGTTATAAGGATGAAGAATTTATAGACCTAGGGCTTTATGCTGTAAAACTCGGATTTAAGTGCTTTTTTGTCATAGAAATTCCAGGAGAATTGGAGCTTTTAATTGAGCGAGCAAAAGCACTGGATGTAAAGCCCAATATAGGACTTAGAATAAAGCTCTCGTCAAAAGCGGGAGGATACTGGACAGAATCCGGCGGCGATCGGTCTATATTTGGCATGAATATGTCGCAAGCGATTGATGTTGTTGACTATCTTAAAGAAAAAGAAATGCTTGATTGTTTAAAACTAATGCATTATCACTTGGGATCACAGATACCAAATATCCGTGACATTCGCTCAGCAGTGCTTGAAGCGACACAGGTGTATGCGGAGCTTGTTAAAGAAGGCGCTCCAATGGAATATCTGGACTTAGGCGGCGGTTTGGCAGTTGACTATGACGGATCACACACCAATTTTGCAAACTCCAGAAACTATACCGTTCAAGAATATTGCGCAGACGTGGTGGAAGCGGTTATGAGCGTTCTGGACAAAAACGGTGTAGCGCATCCAACGATTGTAACAGAGTCGGGCAGAGCTCTTGTAGCATATTATTCTATGCTAGTGTTTAATGTTTTGCATGTTGCGCAGTATCAGGATTTTGATATACCGGATTCATTGCCGGAAGATGCACCTGATCCTACTAAGAATCTACACTATGTGTACAAAGCGCTTTCGGTGAAAAACATACAGGAATGTTATAACGACGCCTTATATTACAGGGATGAAGCACGTGGATGGTTTATACACGGAAAACTTTCTTTGCGCGAGCGCGCATTTGCAGAACAGATTTTCTGGCAAACTATAAAGGAAATTGCAAAGCTTAAGCGTGAACTAAAGTTTGTTCCTGCTGAGCTTGAAAAGATTGGTGAAGTAATATCTGACACTTATTATTGCAATTTTTCGCTGTTCCAGTCGTTGCCTGACAGCTGGGCTATTGAACAACTCTTTCCAATAATGCCTCTTCAAAGGCTAAAGGAGTTGCCTAGCCGTGATGCTATCTTGGCGGATATAACATGTGACTGCGATGGCAAGATTGATAGATTTATAGATCTACATGATGTTGCAAGCACTTTGCCGCTCCATGAGGTGAAAGATAATGAGGATTATTACATAGGAGTTTTCCTAGTAGGCGGCTATCAGGAAACCCTTGGTGATTTGCACAACCTGTTTGGGGACACTAATGTTGTTAGTGTAAAGATATTAAAAGATGGCAAGTTTAAGCTGATGAATGAAATACACGGCGACAGCGTGGAAGACGTTTTATCTTATGTGGAATATGATCCAAAAGAAATGCGCACGAGGTTTAGAAGAAAAGCCGAAAGAGCAGTAGATGATGGACTCATCTCAGCAAAAGAGCGCCGTGAGATAGTTGGCGCGTATGATGATGGCTTGCGAGGATATACCTACTACGAACGTTAAAAATTTAAATGGTGTGATTTTGGTGTAAAATCCAGATTCGCATTGTGAGTGAATTAAGTGAGTTTAGAAAATGCCATGTGGTTTTTTAAAACCTTATTGTTGGACCTGTTTAGGAGGTTACAATGCTAAAAGATAACGATACGATTAAATGCGAAGGCATTTTTAGCGAATATAGAGAAGCAACAGCTGTTGTTTTTGGGGCGCCATTTGATGGAACTGCATCCTTTAGACCCGGATCACGGTTTGGTCCACAAGCGATACGAGAAAACATGGACGGATTTGAGACATACAGCCCATATCAGGACAAGGATATGGCAGACTATGCATTCTGCGATGTAGGAGAAATTACATTTCCTTTCGGAAACACCAAAAAAGTGCTTGATATGATACGAACCGAAACCGATGCGATGCTAGAAGATGGTAAAAAAACCGTCGTTTTGGGTGGCGAGCATTTAGTTAGCCTGCCTGTTATTGAAAGCTATCTCGAAAAATACCCTGATATGCATATACTGCATTTTGATGCGCATGCCGACTTGCGTGATGATTATCTTGGTGAGAAATTAAGCCACGCGACTGTAATGCGACGAGTGCATGAAAAGCTTGGTAACGGCAAGATGTGGCAGTTTGGAATACGATCGGGTACAAAAGCTGAGTTTGATTTTGCAAAAGAAAATACTCATATGTGTAGATTTGAATTGTGCAATGTTGAAAAGGCAGCAAAAGCTATTGGTGATGCACCTGTATACGTGACGCTTGATCTTGATGTGCTTGATCCGTCCGCTTTCCGTGGCACGGGAACTCCCGAACCGGGTGGCGTAACATTTAAAGAACTGTTGGATAGCCTGTTGTCACTTGAAGGAATGAATATCGTTGGGGCAGACATAGTGGAGCTTGCTCCGGATTATGATAGCAGTGGGGTTTCTACTGCAGTTGCATGTAAAATTCTTCGCGAGATGCTTTTGTTGATGAGCACCTGAATTGATGCAATTTTGCCGTGATATCCACAAACGCATTTCATAAAGCATCAAGGCGTTTTGTGCACTCTATCTTGAGTGCTTTTTATTTATAAACGCTTTCCATTAGGATTATAATAAATGGTGGATATTATATTACAAAGTAAAACATATGTTAAATATGGTATAATCCAATTGTATTAGCTAGATTATCTGTGAATAGCTCTATAGTTGACGACTAATTTTAGCAAACAAAGAATCTGAGTAATAGTTAAACAATAAGATAGAAACGAATTAAAGGTAAAATATCATGATAAGAATAATTGCAGACTCCACATGCAACCTGACAAGTGAAATTATCAAAAAATATGACTTGAAGATTGTACCTTTGTCGATAACAATTAAGGATAAAACCTATATTGACTATATTGATATAACCCCTGATGAACTTTATGCACAACTTAGCTCATTAGAAAACCTTCCTACAACGGGCTCGCCAAGTCCTGATGCTTTTATAACAATTTTTAATGAAGATGTTAAAAATGGTATAAAAGATTTTATAGTAATAACAATGTCAAGCGGAACAAGTGCAGTTAATCAATCTGCAAATATAGCAAAAGAGATGTTTTTTGAAAAAAATGACCTTAGTGATGTACGAATACATATTGTTGATTCAAAATCAATGAGTCATGGAAGTGGTTATCTTGTTATGAAAACTGCAATGATGGCACAGCAGGGGGCAAGCTACGAAGAGCTTGTTGATTTCAATGAAAAGCAGAAGTTAAATGTAAAACATTTTCTATCAGTAGGTGATCTTGATAATCTTTTGAAAAGCGGACGTCTTTCAAATACCAGTGCTATTATTGGCAAAATATTAAATGTAGAGCCTATTATGACAATGAAAAATGGTACAGGAAGTATTGTTGCAAAAAGAAGGGGACATAAAAAAGTTCTTAGTTATTATGTAAATGAATTTATTAAGAGAGTAAATTATGACCTTACTGATTTTATAATCATTGGATACACTTCAGATATATTATATGCTGAGAATTTGAAAAGCCTTATTATTAAAAACACCGAGTTTACTGGTGACATATATATAATGCAAATGGGAGCAACAGTAGGAACTCATGTAGGACTGGGCGGAGTAAGTATGTACTTTATAGAAAATCCAAAAACACATAGCAAAGTTTTTAACGAAATAGCTTCAAAGATAGAAAACATAAGAAAATAGATAAGTTATTTGTTTCCGGTGGTAGTGTAATAACTTTTACGTTAAGTACGAATTCCACAGAAAAAATAATTTATTTAATTTAGTGAGCTGTTTTAGTATAAAATCTAAAAACATTTACGGACATGTGCCGTAAATGCTTATATTGATGAGTGCCTAAAAGCGCCGCTATTTCTGTCGATGACAACGCAGTGAATTTCGGTTGCGTATAACTAGATACGCGCGCGCCCTCATATACTCATTGCCCTCACCCGGTCTAGCCACATTTATGTACTCTAGCTTGAGTGCTATTTATCTATGAGATGCTTTCCACTATAAGGATATTATGATAGTATGAAACTGATTTAATTGTAGTTAAGGAGACAGCCTAAATGACATGTGAAGAGTTTGAAAAAAAGGTAATGAATCTCTTATTAAGCGGTGATGATGAAATTTCGGTTAGGCTAAGAAAACAATATGATGTAGCTGAATCTATTTCTAGAAATTTTATAGGTAGCAGCTATTTCACGGTCTTTCATATAGATGATGAAAAATTGCGTTTAAAAGAAAGTATAAAGCCATTTGGTGGAGTTTCTGGATTTATCAAAGGAATAGAACAGGTAAAATTCCGTATTTTAATGAAAAATGGCTTTCTGTCATCTCTTGTTGGTATTCCATTAACGACAGAGTCTACTACAGTCTATGACAGCATAGAATTAGTACAGAAAAACCCAACTCAAGATACTATAAATAGGTATCAAATATTTGATGGTATGAATGATGAATACATTTATAAGATTAACGAAAAATATTGGGATGGATGGACGCTTGAATCAATAAATATAGACTATGATGTTATTACTATTACTATTGAATTTGAGAGTCCTGAAAGTAAACCTTTAACAATACTTTGTAAAAATCATTTAGGGATTTCATATATTGGACAATGGGATGAAAGTTGGATTTCTGATATTAATGTAAAATCTAACACTGATCTAATAAAACATTCATTGAAAAAGGTTATTGAGCTAAATGGAGATAATCCAAGAAAAGGCGGCGGAATAAAACAAATAGGTGATGATTGGAAGGAGCTGAATATTATACTCGATGATAACCTAGAAATAAAAATTATTTTTAGAGATATTGAATTATTCAGCAAAATTATTTAGATTGAAACATTTACGGACATGTGCAGTAAATGTTATACTATGTTAAGATAAAGAAACGAAAAAAGCGCGAATTGAAAAAAAGCACGAGCAGAGCGAGTTTTTTCAATTCGTAAGACTTTCGCTTCAAATTCATTTTATTTGAAGCGAATAACGAAATGGAGTAAAGTATGGGAAAAGCTTTGATTATAGGCGCGGGCGGAGTAGCCAATGTAGTTGTACATAAGTGCTGCCAAAATCCTGATGTTTTTGAGGAAATAATGATAGCGTCAAGGACAAAGTCCAAGTGCGACGCGATGAAAAAGGTGTTGGACGGCGGAAAAACCATCATACAAACCGCGAAGGTAGATGCTGATGTCACGCAGGAAGTTATCGACTTAATTGAAAGCTTTAAGCCTGATATCGTCATAAACGTTGCGCTTCCATATCAGGATTTGACCATAATGGATGCGTGCCTTGCCACAAAAACGGATTATCTGGACACAGCAAACTACGAACCGCCGGAAATACCGAAGTTTGAGTATAAGTGGCAGTGGGCATATAAAGAGAAGTTTGAAAAAGCGGGCATCACAGCGGTGCTGGGCAGTGGTTTTGATCCGGGTGTGACCGGGGTTTTCTCGGCTTACGCACAAAAGCACTATTTTGATGAGGTACATCAGATAGATATCTTGGATGCCAACGCTGGTGACCATGGCTATCCTTTTGCTACAAACTTTAATCCAGAGATAAACATACGCGAGATAACCGCTAAGGGCAGCTATATCGAAAATGGCGAATGGGTTGAAACAGAGCCGCTTGAGATAAAGCGTGTGTATGATTTCCCACAGATAGGTGAGAAGGATATGTATCTTTTGCACCACGAAGAGCTTGAATCTCTCGCATTAAATATAAATGGGATTGAACGCATCCGTTTTTGGATGACTTTTTCTCAGAATTATATAAATCACCTGACTGTCCTGCAAAATGTCGGAATGACTTCTATCGAGCCTATTGAGTATGAAGGCAAGATGATACAGCCTTTGCAGTTCTTAAAAGCTGTTCTGCCTGACCCTGCATCGCTAGGTCCACGTACAAAAGGCAAGACCAATATCGGTTGCATTTTTCAGGGCACAAAGGATGGACAGCCGAAGACTTACTACGTATATAACGTATGTGTGCATGAAGAATGCTACGCCGAGGTCGGCTCACAGGCAATATCATATACTACGGGAGTTCCTGCAATGATAGGCGCTATGATGGTGCTTAAAGGTTTGTGGAAGCGCCCGGGTGTATATAATGTTGAAGAGTTTGATCCGGATCCGTTCATGGAGCAGTTGAACAAGCAGGGATTGCCTTGGCATGAGGATTTCAACCCTACCCTTGTAGACTAGCCGAGCGCCTAAATTAGAGCACTCAAAATGATGTAATTTCAACGCGATATCAGCAACCGGATTTCGGTCACTTATGTTTTAATAAGCTCCCTCATCCGCTTCCTAATCTCACGATGTCTTACAAACATTTTGAGCACTCTCTATAATAGTGAATTAATGTTTTTTGGCTATAAAACTATTCTGAATCAAAATGCAAAAGAAAATATAATATGACAAATACAAATGTACAGCCTCCAATAGATTTTAGCACTGTGAAAACGCCGTGCTTTGTTGTCGACCGCAGGCTTATAAAAAAGAATCTTGAGATACTCTCCGATGTGCAGGAAAGAACCGGCTGCAAAATACTTCTTGCGCAAAAGGGCTTTTCCATGTACTCGCTTTATCCCGAGATTGCTAAAACCTTGTATGGGACTACCGCAAGCTCGCTAAATGAGGCGCGTCTTGGCTATGAGGAGATGGGAGGGGAAACTCATATATTCGCTCCCGCATACAGGGATGATGAATTTGAGAAGATTCTCATGATTGCCGACCATATTGTGTTCAACTCTTTTTCTCAGTGGCAAAAGTACAAGTCAAAGGTAAAAGAAAGCAATAGAAATATCGAATGCGGTATACGAGTAAACCCCGAATATTCGGAGCTGGAGCATGAAATATATGACCCCAGCAGCAGATTTTCAAGGTTGGGTGTTACCGAAGATAACTTTGAACCTGATAAGCTCGATGGAATCGACGGCATACATTTGCATACGCTTTGTGAGCAGAACTCAGATGCCTTGGAGAGGACAATTGAGGTATTTGAGGAAAAATATGGTAAATATTTAGACAGAATGAAGTGGGTGAACTTCGGCGGTGGGCATCACATAACGCGCGATGATTATGATATTGATCGTTTGGTGAGGGTTGTTAATCACATCAAGGAAAAGTATAACGTGCAGGTATATCTAGAGCCGGGCGAGGCGATAGCGCTAAACACAGGATATTTGGCTGTAAGTGTGCTTGATATAATCCGCAACGAAATGGATATTGCGATAATTGATTCATCCGCATCATGCCACATGCCTGACGTAATCGAAATGCCGTACAGACCGCACATAATAGGCTCTGGCCAGCCTAACGAGTTTGAATACACATACAGAATAGGCGGAATGACATGCCTTGCGGGAGACGTAGTAGGCGATTATTCTTTTCCTGAGCCTCTTAAAGCAGGGGATAAGCTGATATTTACCGATATGGCTATCTATTCGATGGTTAAAACCAACACATTTAACGGAATAAACCTGCCGTCCATTGCCATTGCCGATGACGGCGGTATTGAAATCGTAAAAGAATTCGGTTATGAGGATTTTAAAAGCAGGTTGTAATATATAATATATGATAATAAAAAAGGGGCTATATAGCCCCTTTTGTGTATCTTTCAGCCTGAAAGCCTTGCGCCTGCGATTTTTATTGCGGACGGACACTCATAATTTTCTATAATCTCAGTCTCTTTTGAAAAAAGCATATCATTATGCACCTGAGTAATATTTCCTGTTACAGAGCCGCCTGTTACTGGTGTTGTTTTGCCGCCGTCATGGTGATAAGCAAGGCGTATTTCGCCACCGAAATCGCCGGTAATCGGGTCAATGCCAAATGCGGAAAAGCTTATAACCTCAAGACATTCGCCTGAAATAAGCTCCTTCTTCGGAGTTTTACCTGGAGCAAATACTGCGTTTGGTATGCGGCCTGTAGGTTCAATCCCGAGATACTGGCAGTGCTTTGAATCACCGACATAGCTTTTGAGCACACCGTTTTCATATAAAGTGAGCTCCTTTAGCTTTACACCGTCGGAATCAATATACTTGGACTGCACAGAAAAAGGAATCTCGGGAAGCATTTTAACGTTTACTTTATCGCCTTTTACTTCCTCGCCCTGCACCTTGTCGCCGATTTTGCTCGACGAGTATTTTTTATATACCATTTGTGAGCTTGCCTTGCCTATGTAAAAGCTTAATAGCTCTCTTGCGCTTTCGCCGGTCAATATTATCGCAATGTCACCTAAGGCTGAAATCGGCGTTGCAACTGCACGGTTTTTAGCTTTTTCAAAAGCTTTATCTACCATGGAGACTATTTTACTGCGGTCAAAGTCTGAGAAGGTATAGTCTTCAATAACTTCCACTTCTTCGCCGCCTTCATTCCAGTCTACAACAAGTTCTATTTCGCCTCGGAAAGATGTGTAGCTTTCATTGATGCCTTCCGAGTTTGCAACGGTGGTCACTATCTTTTCAAGAAATATTTCGCATGAGTTCACCTTGCCGTTTGCATGATTGTCGCATTCGTATATCGCGCCTGCGATTTGGGGTAGAAACTCGGAGATATTGCCATCTGAAAAGCTGCTTGTAAGTTGCGTTATACTGCCAGATGTAGGCTTTGTAAGCTTAAACTCAGGGTTTTTCACAAAGGATGCCGCAAATGCTGCTTTTTCTATTTTGTCGGCTATTTCATCCTTATTCATGCTCGGAGATATGTCGGTATCTGCCGAGCCGGTAAATTTTTTGCCGTCTTCTTCAAAGTTTTTATATACAGTAACTGCCAGATGGCTCACATCTTTTTTGCGGTTCATCTGAAGCTCTTTTTTTATGAAAAAGAGCTCGCCTGAATGCGTGTCTTTCTGGTTTATAAGCCAGCCGTCTATATAATCTGTTTTGCGCAATATATCAATGACTGTGTTTTGCATTATCCTAGCCTCGCTTTCGTTTTAAGATATGTTCCGCCGATGGAGGTTTTTACCCATTCTTTATATCCTTTTCCGCAGTATCCACCGCCGAAAAGCTCAAGGTGAGAATTTGAGACCATTGAGATGGCGCTCAGTATATCGGGAACGTATCCTGTCATCATGACGGGCGATACTACCTTGCCTGTGAATTTGCCGTCTTTTATCTCGCGTCCGCGTGCGATGACGCACTGGATCCCCCAGTTCTTCGGGTCTTCCATTCCGCTTTGGTAGTTTTCCAAGAGATAGCCATATTTTATGGAGGCTATCATATCATCCAAGCTGTCGCTTCCGGGCGCGAAGAAGGTGTTTGTCATGCGAGCGTAAGCCTTGCGTTCAAATGACTCGCGCCTGCCGTTTCCTGTGGGGGAGGTGCCTAGTGCCATAGCAGATAAAATATCCGATATGCCTGTTTCCAAGATACCGTCTTTTATAATAACTGTGTCTGTGCCCAGAGTTCCTTCATCATCGAAAAGATAGCTTGCAACATCTTTTGCGCTTTTTGCGCCGTCGTGCATCTGAGTTTTTTTTGAAGCCACATATTTTCCGACATACTCTGCGCCTTTTGCGCGATTTTTAACGAACATATCCATTTCGACACCGTGACCGAATGCTTCATGCGCGATTAGCCCTGAAACAGCCGGATCGCAGATTACCACATATTCGCCCGGCGCAATTGGCTGTGCATCAAGAAGCTCTAATGCGTTGTCTATAAGCTTTTGATACTTGCCTTCGACTCTGCCAAGTATCTCATATCCTTCAGAGCCCGATATGCTTTCATAGTCGTATTTTATGTGTCCGTCTTTTTGAACCACCGCGAGCATGCCTACAGTGCTTATGGGATATGTCTGTTCAAGGCACTTTTCCTTACTGTAGAAAGCCTTACAAATGCTTACTTCATCGTATGACACCCTGAAGTTTACAAGCTTATCGCAGTATTTTTTGGCATTGCCTACCAACTCAATGAGCTTTTGTGTTTTTTCTTTTACAGAGACTTCGTCTGGAGATATTTCCACTTCTCCGAAAAACGACTGCTGAGTTTTATACTCTTGAGCCAAAGGGAACGCTATGGCTTTGATACCATTGGCTTTAAGTTTTGCAAAGTCATCTTCCACAAGAGCTACGGACTGTGACAGAACTTCTCTGTAATTATTTTCGCTTAAATCATCAAAAGAATACTCCGAGTAGTTTATACCGTTAAATATCCTTAAGACATATCCGCGCTCGCAAAGCCTTGAATCGGCAATGCTGTTTGAAGAGAAATCCGCATCATAGATTGTGCCGGACACATCGGTTGCAAGAACCGAAACATATTCAAACTTTTGGGAAAGTTCCTCAACCAGCTTTTGCAAAATGCTTTTTGTGCTTTTTATGTGTTTGCTGAATTCCAGTTTCATTTTTGTACCTTTCTTATTTTATTTCTTATTCAATTATACATCTATTGAAAGATATAGAAATTAATATTATGTTAAATCGTAATCAAACAAGGGGGATTTAAAAAGAAATATTACAGAACCGCTTTTTCAAAACAGATAAACTCATACCCCATCATGCGTGGGAAATGAACAATTCCACGTTTATTTTAGCTTGTTTTTTAATAAAAACTAAGCGTCAGAAACATCATCACAAGGAAGACTTACTATAAATCGAGTAAATTTCCTTTCTTCTGATTCTACAGTTATTTCACCATGATGATCCTGAATGATGCCATAACTTATTGAAAGGCCTAACCCTGTTCCTTTTAATCTGCCCTTGGTAGAATAAAATGGGTCGAAAATCTTAGGAATCAAATCCTTTGAAATTCCTGCGCCGAAATCTTCGACAACTAATCTTAACCATTTTTGTCTTTTTGAATAATAATGCGAACAGGCTATATTAATTATCTTATTTTCATTATATCCACTATATATGTCATTCAAAGCATCTCTTGCATTTGTAACTAAGTTCATAATCACCTGTTGTATCTGCTGGCTATTACACTTGATAAGTGGAATGTCTTTTGCAATATCTACATTTAAATTAATCTGATCATGTTTGATAACTACACTAATCAATGATAAAGTTTTTGAAATGATGTCTTCAATGCTAGTATATTCTTTTTGTAAATGGTTTTGTCTGGAAAAATCTAAAAGGTTACTAACTATTTTAGCTACACGTTCTGTTTCGTTAATTATTTCTTTAGCATAGCCCTTAATGCTTTTATCTTTAGTATCTGATTCCAGAATAATTTGACCGTAGTTTAATACTCCATTAATAGGATTGTTAATTTCATGAGCTACACCACTTGCCAATGCACCAATAGACTCCAATTTATGCTTCTGGCTTAATTGAGAAGCTAGAAGAGAGACGTTTTTTTCCATTTCCTTATCTTGCAAAAACTGTTTTAGAATTCCATTATAATTTAAGATGTTAAAAATACCTAACATAGGGGTAATCACTAGTGCAATCAGAAATTCTCCTATCCAACTTGAAATTGGCGGGGAAAATATACTCAGATAAACAGTTGTACATATTACTAAGATTAATATAGTTATGTTTGGAAATATTGGATAATGTATATTTGTCAGAGAAATTAGAAATATAACAAGGTAAAATGCACTATAACTATAAATATTAGTACTAAACATATAAATGACAAAATAACAGCCTGTTAATAGTGATATTAATTGAAAGGCTGTTATCAAAATGCTCAATGCGAATATTGATTTTTTGCTATTTTTTATTTTTCTTAGCAAATACATTGTTACAGATGACAGTAAACAAAAAACTATCAACGAAAGTCTTATAATTAGTAGGTTTTTATCCCATGTATTGCTGCTGAATATCTCAAAGAAAATAAATAATATTTGAGAAACACCTATAATCTCAAAAAGAACCATTAATCTTTTACTATTGTCATTAACTAATTGCGCTCTAAACTCAACAGATAATTTTTTGCTTATTTTTAATGGAGAAAAGATTTTAAGCATATGTTTACCAATTATAAAACATAGTTATCATGGTGACTTTCTGCCAATATATGTGTAATGCTTATTAAAAGTATATTCCTGTTTTGTAAGTATGTCAAAATTATATGGCAGAATAGATTCAACTATTATGTGCTATATAGTTTTTAAGAAATATTTTGCACTTGAAGTGGTTATTTATATTGTTAAATTGGATATTTATAAAAATTTATCTTTCAGTGCTTGTGGAATTTTAACATAGTACTAATGGATTTACTAAGCATATACATTCCTAATGTTTATAGCCTGTGAGAATATAATAATAAGTAATAAATAAGGAAATTTTCTGTTTGCTCTATTTTCTTATTCAAACAAATAAAATCATATAAAAAACTCGCGGAAACTGACCGCGAGTTTTACTTGGTTAATTAATTGCAGATAGCTTAAATTAAAATATACGTTTCTCAAAACAGATAAATTCATACTCCATCATGCGCGGAAAATGAACAATTCCTCGTTTTACATAGCCAAGCTTTTCATACAGTTTTATTGCAGGAATGTTGTCAAATCTGGTATCCAAACGGATAGCTTTGCCGTTATGGCTTTTAGCAAGCTGTTCGGCATATAGCATGAGTGCATATGCAATGCCTTGTCCTCTAAAAGTAGGATCCACCTGTAATCTGTGTATAACAAAAAACGTTCCTTCAGAAAGCCATTTTATTGACTCGTATTCGCTGTCTTGGTAGTTATTTATAACTGTAAAGCCTGCGAGTGTATCTCCAATATAAGCTCCGTATAAATCTTTGCGGGCAATGTCCGCTTCTAAGATATCTCGTCTGGGATAGCCTTCATCCCACTGAGTGAATCCTATTTTCCTCATATGAGCAATTACATTAGCTAATATTTCACATACTTTGTCTATTTCTTGTGGGTTAATTTTTTTGATTTCAATATTCATAGAATTATTATATATCAGGGATAATTTAAGTCAAACATATATATAATTCTCTGATATAATATAAAAAACTCGTTTTATCGGCTAATGCAATCGTAAGTTGCGGAAAATACTACTCAAATATGTAGCTACGCAACCTATGCTAAACTATGACGCGCCGAAAAGCGAGATGAGCGGCGAGCGCTCATATAACCCGAACGAGGGTAGAACGAAAGAACAGGATAGTTCAAGGTTTCCTGTTTTAAAAAGAGTGCCTGTGCCGATTATAGCGGCTATGATTTATCTGCTTTTGGGTTTTATGTGGGGGCTGTGGCATCCAGGCTGGCTGATTTTTATGCTGATACCTATTTGGTATGCGATATTTCACTAGATTGAAACAATACTTACGATATTCCGAATATTTTAATATATCAGGATAAAAATATTGTAACCAAATGCTTTATGCATATGTAAAATAGCTGTATAATATCATTAAAAAAATAAGGGATTAAACATGACAGGTAAAGATAAATTTATAGGAATTGATTTGGGCGGCACTAACATAACAGCTGGCATTGTGACAAGAGACGGAAAGCTTTTGCACCAGGCATCTGCCAAAACTAATGCGTACAGAAGTGCCGATGAAGTGATTGCAGACATCGTAGCAACAGCAAAAAAGGCGCTTGAAGAACATGGCATGGACATCTCTGAAATAAAGTCAATCGGTGTGGGCAGTCCCGGAGCTATTGATGATGATAAAGGTGTTGTTATATTCGCGGGCAACTTAAACTGGACGGACATACCCCTCGGAGCAAAGCTTGAAAAAGCACTCGGGATTCCGGCCTTTGTTTCAAACGATGCAAATGTGGCAGCCTATGCTGAATATCTTTTCGGCGCGGGCAAAGGGAAAAAGAGCGTGCAGCTTGTAACGCTTGGCACAGGAGTTGGCGGCGGATATGTGTTGGATGGCAAGATACAATCAGGGCATCATGGAGTTGGAATGGAAATAGGACACATGATTCTTGTTCCCGAAGGAATCTTGTGCACCTGCGGAAACCGTGGATGCCTTGAAAGATACGCCTCGGCAAGTGCTATAATCAGCATGGGAAGAGAAGCGATGGCAAATGCGCCCAACGGCTCAATAGCAAGACAAGCAGAAGATAATCCTGAAAATATTACGGCAAAGCTTATAATCGACCTTGCCAAAGAAGGCGATGTGACATCTCTTAACATATTCAAAGATTATGCGAGATATTTAGCTTACGCCGTGGTAAATATAATAAATTTCAACGATCCTGATGTTATAATATTCGGTGGTGGAGTTTCAAGGGCAGGCAGCTTTTTGCTTGATGCTATTAAAGAGGAAGTGGCTCCCAGAGTATTCTGCAAGCAAGCACCATATAGTGAGATATTGTTATCTGAAATGGGAAATGAAGCAGGAGTCGTAGGAGCTGCGCTTTTGGGAGAACAATTCGTTTAAAATCTATAGATAATATTAAAATAAAAAGGCTGGCTTTCCAGTCTTTTATGATATCTGTGATTTAAAAAGCATGGCTATCTTTTATCTTTGAAAAAATCTTTAAGAAGCTTAGCGCACTCTTCCTGCATGATGCCGCCATAGCAGTTTGCTCTGTGATTCATGCGGTCATCTTCTGGAAGGTTATACAGTGTACCACAGCAACCAAGCTCCTTATCATATGCACCAAAGTATACGCTATCTATTCGCGAGACTATGACTGCGCCTGCGCACATGGGGCATGGTTCAAGGGTGACATATAGCGAGCATCCCGAAAGATTCCAGCTTCCAAGGTGTTTCGCTGCCTGCTTGAGTGCGAGTATCTCAGCATGAGCTGAAGGATCAGCAGTACGCTGGCGTTGATTTTCACCACGCCCTATGACTTCTCCGTCGAGTGTTACTACAGCACCTACAGGTACGTCACCGCCTTTTGAGGCAGACTGTGCAAGCTGATATGCTTCTATCATAAATTGTTCGTGTTCTTTAAGCGACATTAAACATTCCTAAAGCTAGATATCCGATATACCCGACATATAAAGTGAGTAGTGTTATTCCTTGCCACCTGTAAAGTTTGCCTTTAATCCACGCAGGAACTATAACAACAAGCGACACAAGCAATACAACAGGAACATCAAGAACAAGAGATTGTGGCACTAGGTCTTTGAAAAAAGCGAGCGGCTGCATTGAAACTTCAAGTCCAATGGGTGATATAATAGAGCATGTGGAAAGAATCAAAACTATATTTAAAATATTTGCGCCAATTACATTTCCGACTGACAGAGAGAATTCTTTTTTAACAATGGCTGAAATGGTTGTTGCAAGCTCCGGAAGAGATGTTCCCAGAGCTATGACTGT
Organism: Christensenellaceae bacterium; assembly: GCA_963676355.1. Taxonomy (GTDB): domain Bacteria; phylum Bacillota; class Clostridia; order Christensenellales; family UMGS416; genus JAGLOK01. The sequence continues at coordinate 2,764,692 of OY781093.1, read as the reverse complement.
TAGACTTATTATTTGATCGGAAACTCCAAGCTCGTGAGCTAAGAATTTTGCGTTATTTACAAGCAAGACAGAACCCCAAAGAATGCCTGCAATACCAATTACAAATTTTAGTGAGTTTTTTATTATAAGCTTGCGGTTAACTTCCGGAGTTTCCTCATGCTCGTTGTACTTTCTTGCGCGTTTTGCGGCTGTCACACTATAAGTGAAGAAAAGTATCATTATAATTGCGAGTATTACACCTTCAAATGCGTTTATATTTTTATCCAGCATGAACACAAAAAGCAGAGCTATAGCGGCAAGAAGAAATGAAGCCTTTGCTCGGAATGTGCTTTTGTGTACATGGGCGGGAAGCGCAGTGGCTGATATACCAAGTATCAGCGAAGTATTGCAAATAATAGAGCCGAGAGCGTTGCCTATGCCGATATCAGGAGCGCCGCTTGTTACTGCGATTGTAGAGACCATTAGTTCAGGCAAAGTTGTACAAACTGAAATTACAGTAGCACCAATAAGGAGCTTAGGAATTCTTGTGATTTCAGCAAAATAGACTGTACCGTCAACGAATACATCTCCACACTTAATTATAAGTGCAAACCCAAATATTAAAGCTAGTGACGCAAACCAAACTGTTTCCTGCATAATATTCCTTCCATTAAAAAAATCGTCTTTAATATTATCATGTTTATGTGTGAAAATAAATAGATAGTTAAAAAGACACACCCGACAGGATTGCATATTTAAGGTTTTATATATAAAATATGTGGGTTGGATATTACAATGTGATATAATGGCAATAATATATATTTTGGAGTTAAGATGCATAAAAAAGGCTTTTTAAAAGGCGCGGCGATATTGGGTTCTGCCGGTCTTTTGGTAAAATTGATTGGAGTTATTTACCGCATCCCGTTGCAATGGATAATAGGCGATGATGGGCTTGGTGTATATCACAAAGCATATCCTGCTTATGCATTGCTTTTAATGATATCTACTGCTGGGCTGCCGCCTGCCATATCAAAGCTAGTAGCTAGCAGAGAAGCAGTTGGCGATAGAGCTGGAGCTAACAAAGTTTTTAAAGTGGCTTTAGCGTTGCTGTCAGTGGCAGGACTTATTGCATCTCTTATTCTTTTTGTTTTTTCAAAGCAGATTGCAGTATTATGGGCAGAAGATGCTTTGGCTCAAATGTCCATTAAGTATATAGCACCGGCTATCTTGTTTGTTTCAATAATGGCTGCTGTTAGGGGCTATTTCCAAGGGCTTCAAAATATGATCCCGACAGCTGTTACACAGGTAGTGGAGCAGGTCGGAAAAGTTTCTCTCGGGCTTGCCTTTGCATCAATTATGATACCTAAGGGAATAGAATATGGGGCGGCAGGAGCTATTCTTGGCGTTATGGTATCAGAGTTTATTGCAATGTGTGTAATAATTATATATTATTTTGCAAAGAGAGAAAAAAGCAATTCACTTTCAAATTCAGAAGAAAAATCAAGTGATATACTTAAGAGCATTTTAAGATTGGCTGTTCCTATTTTAATAGGAGCTTCAATAATGCCGCTTATTACATTTCTGGACATGAAGATAATTACTGACAGATTGCTTAGCATTGGATTTTCAGGAGAAACGGCAAGACCTTTATTTGGAATTTACACAGGAAGAGTAAATCCTTTGGTGAATGTCCCCGGGACAATTTCATTGGCTTTTTGTGTATCAATAGTTGCGGTCATATCTTCATCGCTTGCGATAAAAGATTTGGATGAGGTGAAAAGAAACGCAAGGTTGGGGTTTAAAATGGCAACTCTTGTCGGCATTCCTTCCGCAGTGGGACTAGGGGTTTTAAGCACACCGATAATGAATCTGTTGTATTTTTCAAGCTCAGCCGAAAGTAACATTTTAGCAGGCAATCTCCTTGCAATTTTAGCTGGGGGTGTAATATTCCTATCAATTCTACAAACGCTAAACGGAGTTTTGCAGGGTTTGGGCAAAGTGATGGTGCCTGTCGCAGCATTAGGAACGGGAGCTGTTGTAAAGGTGCTATTAAGCTATACGCTTATAGGCATTCCTGAGATAGGCATATACGGCGCACCGATATCAACTTTTGCCTGTTACTTTATTGCGGCGGTAATAGATATCGTTATGGTGAAGCGGCTAACTGGTGTTAAGTTTGGTTTTGTGGAATGTGTACTTAGACCGTCTGTTGCCTCAGCAGTTATGGGAATAGTTGCATGGGGAATCCACTACATTCTTGAAGGACTTTTGGGCAACGCGTTTGCGACACTGATTGCAGTGCTTATAGGAATCTGTGTGTTTGTTATCTGCATCCCAATATTTAGAGTGCTTAGACGAAACGAAATACTTGGTATTCCCGGCGGCAGTAAGTTAGTTAAGATATACGATATTTTTTCCAAGGAGCAACGCGATGCATAAAATAACTGTGATGGGAACATCCGATAAACTTTATACAATTAAGAATGAAAAAGATATAACAATAATTCTACGTACTGAGATTTCAGATGCTGCTAGAATATTAAAAGATAGCAATGTGAATTACGTAACATTGGATGATGTTTATGACAGGGCGCAAGACTTTGACTCACTGGATAGCATGCTTGCAAAGGAAGTCATTTCAAAGGCTGAAAATAACGATGTTGTATATGTTGTGCCAGGTAGCGCAGTTGCAGGCGACGGAAGCGTGAAAGAAGTTCTAAAGCGATGCGATGATGTTAAAATATTATGGGGCGAAGCTCCTGAATATGCATTGCTTGCGCAGCTTACAGATGCGGATGTGTCAAATGGTTATACAGTTATTCCAGCGGCGTGTTTGGAAGAGGGGATGTACTCTCCTAGGCTGCCTCTTATATTGACGGCTGTGGACAATGAATATCTTTTACGCGATTTAAAAATATTGTTGTCAGAAGAATACGGCGATGAGCATGATGTTTATATTGGCGACAGCAAAAGCTTTTCCAAAATAAAGATATATGAAATAGACAGAACAGAGAAAGTGGACCATAACACTATGATATATGTTCCACCGAAGACCGAAAGAGCACGTTATGACAGCTTTGAACTTTTACATGCAGTAAAAAAGCTTCGTTCACCTGAAGGGTGTCCATGGGATAGAGAACAAACGCACATATCACTTAAACGCTACCTTTTGGAGGAGTGCGCAGAGGTTTTGGAAGCTATTGACGGTGGAGATATGCACGAGCTTATGGATGAGCTGGGTGATGTTTTGCTGCAGGTTTTGCTTCATGCATCAATTGCGGGGGAGCGCGGTGAGTTTTTTATGCGCGATATTGAGGACAATCTCACAAGAAAGCTTATAAGAAGGCACCCTCATGTGTTCGGTGAAGCGAATGCTGAGACATCTGATGAAGCACTAAAGCAGTGGGATGCAATAAAGCATGACGAAAAAGAAGATAAAAGCCACACTTCAAAACTTGAAAGTGTGCCAAAATCCATGACTGCACTTATGCGTGCGCAGAAGGTGTTGTCTAGAGCAGCAAAGACGGAGTTGTTTGAAAAAGAAAATCAAGATTCATCAGTAGTCATTTTGCAGATTAAAGAAAAAGTTATGAGTTTAAATAATGCAGTCAAAAACGGATTTAAAGATGATTGCGAAAGCATGATTGGCGATATACTATTTGAAATAGCCAATCTCTCAAGAATATTGGGAGTAGAAGGCGAAATTGAGCTTACTAAAAAAATCAATGAATACATAGGGAAATTCAAGTCTAAAGAGGGTATTTAAATAAGAAATATGGATTTTTCGTTAACTTAATTAAGTTGATAGCAATAAATCATAATATGGCTTGAAAAAGTACACGTTTAGGTGTAAAATCAACTGTCGAAACTATTCTATAACTTTTTATGGAAATGTAGAGTATAAAAAAACTTAGGAGGACATATATGAAAAAATCAGATTTTGTGGCATTGGTTGCCGAGAAAGCAGGTCTTTCAAAAAAGGATGCTGAAGCAGCTGTGAACGCATATGCAGAGTCAGTAATCAGCGCACTTAAAGATGGCGAGAAAGTACAGATTATTGGGTTTGGAACATTTGAAGCAAAACAACGCCCAGAGCGTGATGGCTTCAATCCAATCACAAAAGAAAAGATCAGAATCAAAGCTTCTGTAGCTCCAAGCTTCAAAGCTGGCAAAGCTTTCAAAGACGCTTTAAACTAATCAAATTTGCAAATGAAATGATAGGCTTCGGAAAATTCCGAAGCTTTTCTTTTTATAAATATAGTAAAAGAGAAATGGTGCTATTACTATGAAATATTTAAAAAGCATTGAAAATAAAGAGTTTTCCAAGATGCTTATTAAAATATGCATACCTATTATATTGCAAAACCTCATTAACGTTTCTGTAAACCTCATTGACACTGTGATGGTTGGACAACTTGGCGATGTTTCAGTTGCGGCTGTAGGATTGGGCAATCAGGTTTATTTTGTTTTAAACCTTGTTATGTTTGGAGTATCCAGTGGTGTGGCTGTGTTTATGGCGCAGTATTGGGGGAAAAAAGAGATTCGTGGAATCCACAAAAGCATCGGCTTAGGTCTTTCGATTTTATTGCCTATAATGCTTGTTGCAACAATTTGCTCTCTTGTATTTCCCAAAGCTATTTTACTCTTTTTTGTAACGGACATGGATACAGTGGCAGAAGGTGCAAGATATTTATCCATAGTCAGCATTTCATTTATACCTACTGCATTTATCCTTCTTATGAACTATGCTTTGCGCTCGACTGAAAACGTAAAGCTTCCCCTTGTAACTACTTTTATAGCACTGGGCACAAATGTTGTTTTAAATTATCTGCTTATTTTTGGAATATGGATATTTCCTAAACTGGGTGTTTTGGGTGCGGCACTGGGCACTGTTATAGCGCGATATTTACAGTTAACAATCATTGTGGCGGTGGTGTATGGCAAAAAGATGCCTGTTGCTTTTAAAATAAAAGAAGCTTTCAGCTTGTCGAAGGGATTATATAAAAAATTTGCATCGACAGCAGGATATGTGTTTTTGCATGATTCGTTGTTTGGCGTGGGATCGGCACTTTTTTTCACTGTGTTCGGAAAGATATCAATTCAAGCTGTTGCAGCAGTTAATATCGCAAAAACTGTTGAAAATTTCATTTGGATATTTTTCTGGAGCTTCACTGCTGCTGCATCTGTCAGCATAGGAAAGCTTATCGGGGCAGAGGAATATAAAAAAGCTCAGAGATATTCATATAAGTTTATCGTGCTGGGCGCAGCTGTGGGCGCGATTTTAGCGCTTGGCTTGCTTGCTGTCGTAAATCCTATTATGTCGCTTTTTAACATTTCTCAAGCAACACAGGACATGACTGTATTATACCTTACTATATTTGCAGCATTTATCGTGATAAAGGGAGTGCTTAAGGTTTTAAGCTCTGGAGTTTTTAGGGCAGGCGGTGATGCGAAGTTTGCATTTTTATGGGATGTTGTGCCACTGTGGGCGGTGCTCGCAGTATCTTATGTGATGGGGGTTGTTTTAAAACTCGACATTAAAATACTCTTTTTTGTTATAATAGGATACGACTTTATTCGTATTATACCAATGGTGACAAGGCTTAAAAAAGGTAAATGGATAAACAATCTGGTAAAATAAAAATTGTATTTAACCCGCTCTTTTACAAATTATTTGACAATGGATGGATTTCATTATAAAATCATGGCAAGCACTTTACTTTTTGTAACAGACAGCCAATGATAAGTTAAGAGTCAATAAAGATATGACACATATATGATTGCAGTGTAAAAAGGCTTATATTAAATTAGAATAATAGCAATATTTCAATTTAACAACATAAATAACAAATAACATACTTAAGGAGAAATAGATGAGCGATATGAATTTTTCTGCGATGAAAGTTGCGCAGTTGCGTCAAATTGCGGCAGAATCAGGTATTAAAATCCCTCAAAAAGCGAAAAAGAAAGATATAATTGATTTGATAGAAAAAAAGATTGCAGAGGTCAAAGAGCAGATAAAAAGTGGCGAACTTCAGGTGATGGAGCCAAAGGTTATTGTAAAAGAAGAAAAGGCTTTGGCTAAAGAAGAGCCTGAAAAGCCGAACGAATTAGAAAAAGCTGATAAAAAAGAAATAAACAAATCTAAAAAATCCAAAACTCAAGAAAAAAAATATTCATCATATCAGTCCTCTAAAAAAGGGACATCATATCAAAAGCACAATAAAAAGAACAATACGAAAAGAAAAGAGCGCACAGAAAATCAAGCGTCTATAAATGATTTGCTAGATAATGGCGAATGCGGAAAAGCTGAGGGAATGCTGGACATTCACAATGACGGCTATGGTTTCTTGAGAGCGTTTGATAAAAATCAAAAGGATACATATGTATCTATAAACCAGATAAAAAGATTTAAGCTTCGCCAAGGAGACAGCGTAAAGGGCGTAACTCGTCCTGAAAAGGAAAATGAACGCTATCTGGCTATGATTCAGATAACAGAAATTAATTCGCTTCCCCCGGAAGAGTCGGCAAGGAGAAAGTTCTTTGGGGACTTAACACCGATTTTCCCTGAGGAAAAGCTCGAGTTTGCAAGGTTGGATGATCCAAGCCAGCTTGCCATAAGGCTTATTGACTTGATTGCACCTGTCGGAAAAGGGCAGAGGGGAATGATCGTCTCTCCTCCTAAAGCGGGTAAGACGACATTGCTTAAAAATATCGCAAATTCGATTGAAAAGAATAATCCTGATATACATCTTATTATTTTGTTAATAGATGAGCGTCCGGAAGAAGTGACTGACATGCAGCGCTCAACTGGTGGCGAAGTTGTTTACTCCACATTTGATGAACGCCCGGAAAATCACTGCAAAGTAGCAGAGATGGTGCTAGAGCGTGCAAAAAGGTTAGTGGAGCAGGACAAAGATGTCGTTATACTTCTGGATTCTATTACTCGTCTTGCAAGAGCATACAACTTAACGGTTCCGCCTTCAGGAAGAACACTGTCCGGTGGTCTTGATCCAAGTGCATTGTTTAAGCCTAAGCGTTTCTTCGGTGCAGCCCGAAACATAGAAAACGGCGGGTCTTTGACGATTCTAGCTACCGCACTTGTAGATACAGGCAGCAAGATGGATGACATCGTTTATGAAGAGTTTAAAGGAACAGGAAACATGGAAGTTCATTTGGACCGTAAGCTTCAAGAAAGACGAGTGTTCCCAGCAATCGATCTTTATAGATCAGGCACAAGGCGCGAGGAAGCACTTCTCACAAAGCAAGAAATCGATGCTATCTGGCAGGTTAGAAAACTTTTGTCAGGCAATCAGGATGATGCAACAGAGCTTCTTGTTGATATGATTTCAAAGACTAAGACAAATGAAGAATTTCTTGGCAAGCTGACCTCATGGCTATCAATTATGGAAAAAGAAGGCTACAGACAGGTTAGAAGATAAGAATGAAAACTGCGCAAATGTGGTTTTAAATAAGGCAAATAAAAAGGGCTTCCGGATTAATCCGAGATGCCCTTTTTTTAATCTTTGTTTATGTGTTAAACTTCAACAACTTCAGCATCAGGAGCGTTTTTCTTTACTGATTCGATTCCGTTCAAACATGCTGCTTTTGTTGTATAGCCTTCGCTTGCTGCGATAGTCTCACCGTTTCCAGCTTTGAGCCTAAAGCGAAATTCACCTTTTTTATCTGTGTATACTTCAAATTTTCCCATGGTTTGCCTCCAAAATGTATTTTATGTTTATATTTTACCACTATTGATTAAGGCATACAATGGTATTTGAGGAAATTAGTAAAACTTGATAGAAATAGTAAGAATTACGATGGCTGGTTAAGGACAAATTTTTATATCATGAACCAGTGGACTTATATTTTTTGCTCGCTTTATGCCATAGTAATACACACACTGAGAAAAACGGAACGCATAATAAAGGCATCATAGCGTACAAAAGAGAATTTCCTGATGTTTTGTCCAAAAGGAAGTTAAGCGGCAGGTAGTTGAACGCGCCGAACGGAATGACAAAGGTGAAGAAATCCCTAAAGCCTTTTTTGAATATCGACAGGGGATACTGCGATATTTCGCGTCCGCCGTGGGAGAAGATATTCATAAATTCAAGCCCCTGCACAGTAAAAAAGCAAACGGATGCTCCAACTACAAAGACGCCTGCGAAAATCATAGCCGAGGATAAAAGCATCATGCAAAGCGTAACGATTTTTAGAGCACTCCACTTAACGGAGATGTTTAGCATAACAAAGATAAGCACGCCAACTGCCTGAAGCAGGCGTCCTATCCGCGATATCTCAAACTCGGATGCGAGCGTTTGGAAGAATAAACCCTTTGGGCGAAGCATCAGTCTGTCGAAGCTTCCTGTTCTTATGTGGCGCGAGAATGAGTCGAACCCGCGGAATATAAGCTCTGATGATGAAAAGCCGAAGTGAGCAACCGCATAGCAAAGCGATACCTCATACAGCGAATAGCCTGCTATGGAGCCGAAGCGCTGAAAGAGCATATATATGGTTATATATATCGAAAACGGCACGAAAATATGCGATATCATTACGAAAATGGTAGACAGTCTGTATTGTATCTGCGATTTTGTGAGTATGGACAAGTATTTTAGGTATAACTTCATATCAGCCTCCGTAAACCGTCACTTTTTTCGATGCGGCTTTCATAAGTATATTGCCCAAAGTAAATAGGAATGCTACCCAAATCAGTTCTATTAGTAAACCATAGACGGCCTCCGTTCCCGTAATATGACCTGAATAAATTCTGTACGGCAGGTCGGTGGCATATCTGAACGGCAAGAAATTGGTGAAGCTCTGCATCCAGCCGGGCATAAGAGGGATTGGGAGATAGTGGCCGCCAAAGAAATCCGTGATTATGCTGAATAATATTATTGAGCCTATTAGGGTATGCGTTTTAAACATTGATATATACATAAGCATGGAAATACAGCCTGTGAGCAAAATCCCCAAAACAATTCCGATAAAAAACAACGCGAAAGCTTCGGGGTTTGCAGGAAGGCTGAGATTGTATGGAGATGGGAGCAAAAATGCTATAAATACAACAATGGGGAAACGCATAAGCCCTGAAGCCAGCTTGCCGCCAACAAGCTTTGCATACCAAAATGAATAGAGCGAATGCGGACGGACAAGTTCATATGCGATATTGCCGCTTACTATTATCTCGCCAAGCTCGCTGTCGCTGTACCATGCCATGAAAAAGGCTAGAAACGCCTGCTGCAGCCAAATGTAGGTGACTAGATTTTGAAATGAAAATTCCTGTACACCTCCGCTTTTATAAAAGGCTTCAAATATCATAATCAGCATGAAGCCCCAGAAAAACTGCGTAGCAAGTCCAGCTATCGCCGCGGCGCGGTACTGCAGTGAATGAATAACGCGTATTCTAAACACCGATATATAGCCTTTGAGTCTGCTTTTTTGAGGCTGTGCGCTCATAGCTTATATTCCTCGTATACGCGAGCAACGATGTTTTCAACAGCTTCATCTTTTATGGAAAAATCGTTTATTTCAAAGCGTATGGATAAGTCCTGAATCATTTCATTGACACTTATCTTAGAATCAGCCAGTATTACCGCTCTGCCGTTTTCTGAGCTTTTTACTTGGTAAAAGGCAGGAAGTGAAGTCTTTTTGTCTTCCGAATAGAATACATTTACAATTTTAGTGGGTGAAAAATCTCTTTTCAGCTTTGAAAACTGTCCGTCATAAAGCAATTTCCCTTGCCCGATTAAAATAACACGTTTTGCAAGCGCCTCAATGTCATTCATGTCATGGGTTGTAAGGATTACTGTTACTTTTTTTTCGCGATTTACGGTGCTAATAAACTTTCGTACAGCAAGTTTACTTACTGCATCAAGTCCAATTGTCGGCTCGTCCAAAAACAGAATGCTTGGATTGTGCAAAAGAGAGGCTGCAAGTTCGCATCGCATACGAAGTCCAAGACTTAGTTGGCGCACAGGAGTGTTTAAAACTTCGGATAGGCCTAGTGTATCAGTCATAAGCTCCAGATTGTCTTTGAATGCTTTTTGTTCCACAGAATAGATATCACGCAGCAGTTCAAATGAATCGATTACCGGCACATCCCACCAAAGCTGTGAGCGCTGTCCGAAAACCACGCCAATGTCTTTAACATGCTCGCTTCTCTGCGAATATGGCACTTTGCCATTTATAACACATGTGCCGCTGTCTGGGCTGAGTATGCCCGAAAGAATTTTAACTGTAGTGCTTTTGCCTGCGCCGTTAGGGCCGATGTAGCCCACGATTTCGCCTTTTTCGACATCAAAACTTACATCTTCTAATGCTTTAATTATCTTGTGTTTTCGGTGAATGAGTGACTTAAATGCTCCAGACACGCCTTTAGGGCGTTCGGGTATCTTGTAGCTTTTGCTAATGTTTTTTACGCTGATCATATAAACCTCGTTTTGGAAGAATAGGGGAGTTGGGGTTTAGTGTTGTTTTGTCTTATGTAAATTGTTATTAAAAAAGCCGCGGATTTGAAATGTTACCACTTAATATATTCTGTGTCAAGAATATTTTTTTAGATGTCAGCTTGAAGTTTTCTCGTACCAAAGACTAAGCGCAAAAGATATGATTGAAAGTACATTCGCAATAAGGATGATATAGTCGTATATGCCTGCCTGATCGGTGAGAGTCAAAACAGTGTTTGCTGCTAAAAAAATAAAACAGGAGACTTTAAAAAGCCTGTTTTTGCGTGAATAAAATGCAAATATGGCAAAAAGAAGACCATTTATGACAAGAAATATATTTAGATAAATTCCTGACGAATAGTAGGTGAAGATGCCAGTTATAAGCCAAAATACAGTTTGGGAAAGCATCAGAATTGTAAAAAGTCTTTTAAATGTTTTTTTCATTTTAATATAGCCTTAGTGCTTATTTATGCATCTTATACAGCTTTCTGACAGTTACTCATTTAAAACAGTGCAATGATATGAGGGATAAAGATTATTGCGCCTATTGCCGCAGCGAAAATTGAAAATACCAGTACAGCTCCAGCTGCGATATCTTTTGCCTTTTCAGCCATTGGGTCATGCTCTTTGCATATCATATCAACTACGGTTTCAATTGATGTATTTATCATCTCGGCAGTAAGTGTTATTCCGCAGCAAAGAAGGATTATAATCCACTCGGTCAGTGTTATCCAAAAGATGAGCCCTGCTGCGATGACGGCGGCCAAAAAAACAAGCATCACTTTAAATGATGCACCGGATAACATCTCTTTTATAATGCCATGTATTGCATATTTAAATGAATTTAATGTCATAGTCGCTCCGTGAAATTTGCTATAACAAGTATAGAGTAATTTTCACACAATTTCAACCCAATAAATGTAATATAAAGTCATGCGCATGTGTTATAATTAAGTTAGAATATAAAAGAGGTGAGTTATGGATAAGGGTATTAGCATAGCTGTTATTGGCGCAGGCGCGATTGGTGGAATCACGGCGGCTTTTTTGGCAAGGGCGGGCTACGATGTGGAGGCTGTGTGTAAATATGAAAATATAACTAAAAAAACAAACGAAGGGATAGAAATAAGCGGTGTGCGCGGCAACATGAAAGTGCCTGTAAAAGCCGTGAAAGACATTGAAGAGCTAAGCGGTAAAAAGGATTTTATTATAATTGCAACTAAGGCGTATGATATGCAAGAGGCATGCGAAAAGGCATTGGATTTTGCGAAAGATGACACTCTTTTTGTGTCCATGCAAAATGGAATCTGCATAGACTATATGGCGGAGGTTGTAGACCGAAGCAGAACGGTCGGCTGTGTTGTGGGCTTTGGCTCTACAATGAAAGCTCCGGGCGAGCTAATAATGACAAGCGAAGGTGAGTTTATTATCGGTATGGAGCATGCAAAAAGTGAGAAGCTTTCACAGCTTTGTGATGTACTTTCATCAGTAGTGCCCACAAGTATTTCCGAAAACATTCTAAGTGAGCTCTACTCTAAGCTTATTGTGAACTCGTGCATTACGACTTTAGGCGTAATAAGTGGGCTTAAGCTTGGTGATATGATGAAGCAAAAAAAGATTCGCGACATCTTTCTTAACATTATGGAGGAAGCAATGGCTGTTGCAAAAAAGATAGAGCTTCATGTGCCACCATACGCAGGGAAGCTGGATTATTATAGCTTGTTTGAATCGGACAGCTTTTTATCGAGGCTAAAAAGACACATGGTGATAAGAGTTGTTGGCATTAAATACAGAAACTTAAAATCCTCCAGCCTACAGTCGCTTAAAAGAGGCAGACCTACTGAAATCGACTATTTTAACGGGTACATATCAAGAAAAGGCGATGCTGCGGGCGTTGAAACGCCGATAAATGACGCTGTCACCCGCATGGTTAAAGAAATCGAGAAAGGCAAAAGAAGTATAGGTACAGATAACTTTAATGATTCGGCATTTAGTTAAGCTGCCGGGAAAGGACTTTTATATGTCACTAAGTATTCATTTGAGTTTTGACGGAAATTGCAGGCAGGCATTGGGATTCTATTGCGAAGTGTTCAGGCACCCTATGCCTTCAATAATGAAATATGGCGATTCACCCGAGGCCAAAAAAAGAGATATGACAGAAGATGAAAAAGAACTTGTAATGTATGCTGATTTAACTATAAACGGAACGCTTGTGATGTTTGGGGATGTGCCGAGTTGGATGCCGATGAAGCTTAGGATGGGTGACAATATGGCGGTGTATTTGAGAGTTCATGACATGGATGAAGTGACAAGGCTTTACAATGAGTTATTGGAAGGCGGAAAGGTCATAATGGAGCTTGCACCAACATTTTACAGCAAGGCATATGGATATATTATAGATAAATTTGGAACACCTTGGATGCTAGGTTACGAAGGGAAATAGATGATAACAATCACAAAAGATAATGCTAGAAAGTTGCTTTTGAAAAAACATGGTTTATACGGCGAATATATCTTCTCGGAAAAAGAGGGGATATATTCTTTTATTGAGCAGGTGGGCTGCATTCAATATGATCCAATCGACGTTTGTGGTAAAAATCACGAGCTTGTTTTGCAATCGAGGGTAAAAGGATTTAAAAAAGACATGCTCCACGAACTATTGTACAAAGATAGGTGCTTGGTTGATTGGTTCGACAAGAATCAAGCAATAATGCCTATTAGCGATTGGCCGTACTTTGAGTATGACAGAAAGCAAGCTAGAGAAAATTCCCGCCATAAAGACGAAGTGGATAAAGTTTCCGGCGACATTATAGAGCAGATAAGAAAAAGTGGGGAGATTTGTTCATCTGACCTTGAGCATAAGCATAAAGTGGATTGGTGGTGGTCGCCAACCTCTCTTGCGCGCGCTGCTCTTGAGATGATGTATCTTCGTGGTGAACTTGTGATATCAAACAAGAAAAACACGAGAAGGTATTATGCCCTTGCAGAGGACATAATACCTGAAGAAATATTAGAGTCATCACGTGAAAGCATACCTGAAAAGGAAAGAATAATTTGGCAGGTTAAAAGAAGAATAGGTGCTGTCGGCATGCTAAAATGCAAGGCGAGCGATGCCTTTTTAGGGATCAGACGGTTTAAAGCCGCAGATAGAAATATGGCTTTTTCCGAGCTTATAAAAAGAGGAGAGATACTGCCCGTTGAGGTTGAAAATAGCAATGACACTTTTTATATATTAGCTTCTGACAAGCATTTAATAGAAGAGGTATTAACCCAAGATGATGCATCCGATAGGCTTGAGTTTATAGCGCCTCTGGATAATCTCATTTGGGACAGGAAGATAATTGATGAGCTTTTTGGATTCTCGTACAAGTGGGAGATATATACTCCTATAAAAGACAGAAAATACGGATACTATGTTTTACCGATTTTATATAACGATAAATTTATAGGGCGTATTGAGCTTAAACGTGACAGGAAGAAAAAGAAGATAGAAAAGATTGGCTTTTGGTGGGAAGATAAAGCTTATAATACTCCCGATATGCGGAAAATGGTGCGTGAAAAGGTAAAAGAGTTTAATAATATTATGTACTGAGAATCATTTTTGCATACCCATCCCAGTCCATAAAGTCGGTATTTATAATTCTTGAAGAAAGTGGTATTTTTGACAGTGATTCTAACATAATATTTTGATCGTTTATTGCTTTTACAACCTCATTTTTATAATAAGATAGCTTGTTTACAATACCCATTTGCTGGTCACGTTGTTTTATTCTTTCTTCTATATTTTTTTCAGATATTATCAAAACGACAGATTCAATTCCTAGTGTAGATAACCTTCGTGCCATGTCAATAATTTCTGGATTATCATAATCATTGTAGTATGCTATATGATTTATTATTCCGCGTTCAAAAATTGTATAAAGCCCTCTTGATGTTCTTCGGTAATCACCTAGAGATACTGCCCATTGGTTCAGTTCTTCTATCATATTCACACGTTGGTTTAACATTTTTGTATGTTCAGACTTATCATGGTGTTTAAGATTGCCATGTACCATATTTAGTGCTTGGGTATAGTGCTCTCCCAACATTATTACGTTACGCTCCAAGGTATGGTCGCAAGCAAAGAGCTTTTTGATAGCATACATTGTAGAAGTTTTGCCCGAGCAGGATATTCCTTCAAGTATAATGCCTCTGGTAAGTTCAGACATAAGAAAACCACCTTTATTGATATTATAAGGGAAAAGATTTAATTCGGCTGTAAAAATAAGTATATCATAATTGCGGGAGTGTTTTGTTATTTAGGCCAAATAATCTACACCCCGAAAATATAATAAATCGCTGACGGCACAATCAGATGCACCAGCATGAAAACAGTAAAGGCAATGGTCAACGCTTTGTGAGTTTTGAATGCCCATTTCTTTTTGGTTACTATGAAAGTTACACCAAATATGGCAGCAGCCAGAAACAATGCGCCCAATACAGTTCCCGTATGTAGTCGCAGTGCGCCAAGTGCTAAATAGCCGTGGGCTACAATGGACACCAGTAAGGCTATGCCTATATACCTATGAGCCTTTCTGAAAAACTTAGCGATATCCACAAAAGTGCCTTTTTTCTTTTTAAGAAGATATCTGTTTATGTTTTGCATAGCAACAGGCAAAATCATAAGGGATACTAGTCCAACGTTTATCCATCCTAAAACTACATACATATCATTCCTCCGCTAGTGTTCCTACAACTGGTAAATCTTTAAGTTTTGCTTTCCCGTGTGGTGACTTAAGTATGGCTTCGCTCAAATCCCGTCCTGCCACGTTGCCGTTGTGTGTGCCTCCCGACCAAAGTGGCTTGTCTGTTACATCATAAACTACACCATCGACTGCGACATATGCGGCGTTGCCGTTAGTTCCGTCAAATTGTGCGAGTTCATCCAGAGTGAAAGTCATCTCTGTGTCCATCTCGTTCATGCTTTCTTCTTCCATTTCGTCAGTCGCATCATCCATTGTATCTTCATCAGCGGTCTCTGTCGCCATGGATTCTTCAGTCACAACCTCTGCTGCTTTATCCATAAGGTCGGTTACTTCCATTGTTTTTTCTGTACTTGGGCTGCAGGACACTAGAACAAATGCAAGTGCCATTACTGCAACCAAAGTTAATATTTTATATGAAAAGAGTTTTTTCATGTTTGCCTCCTTGTAAACAAATAATATACTTTGATTTTAATACTACAGTATTATTCTGTCAAAGCGGGAAGGGAATGTTATTGAATTGTTCACAAATTCATACTAAAATAGTCGGATATAGTTCTGTTTCCTTGATAATATAGTATAATTGATTTATTCATAGTTTGTTTATCAAATAGTTAAATTACTGAGATGAGAGAATCATACTATTATTTTTGTAAGGAGGCATTTGACAATGAAAATAAAAATAATTGTAATTCTATTAATGCTCACTTTGATTTTAAGCTCCTGCACGCAGCAGGTAAATAGCCGGAATGAGGAGCAGGTAGAAAATAAAAAAGAGCAAACTACTAAAAAAATAATGGATGAGGATAATGATTTAAACGAGGCCACTCCTGAAAACGAAAATGAACATAGCGCTCAAAACAGTGCAGATAAAGAACTAAAGAGCGAGGCTGATAATCAACATACAGAGATGGAAATCAGCGATGGGCTGATAGGAACATACTCTATAGTGGACACGAACCAAACAGATTTCTATAGCGATAGAAGGCAGATAAATGAGCCGTCTGAGGGCGAAGGGTTTTACGGGCAGGATGCAAGCTATAATGGCAATCAGCCTTCATATACTGATAATGGAGATGGAACTGTTCTGGACAATGTGACGGGGCTTATGTGGCAGCAGACAATGGATGACAAGATGACATATCAAAATGCTTTTGACTATGCTAAGAGCTCTACTTTGGGCGGATATGACGACTGGCGCTTGCCGACAATCAAAGAGCTTTGGTCGTTGATGGATTACACCGGACAATCAAGTGGAGAGTCTGCAGATGTCCTCTATATAGATACCGATTACTTTGACCAGCCGATTGGAGATACCAGTGCTGGCGAAAGAGAAATCGACGCTCAGGTGTGGTCTGCCACGGAATATACTGGGGTTACTTTGGGCGGGGCACGAACCGCATTCGGTGTTAATTTTGTAGACGGCAGAATAAAAGGCTATCCGACAGTAAATCCAAGGCAAAGAACGGACAATAAGATGTATGTCAGGCTCGTTAGAGGAAATACAGACTACGGAATAAATAATTTTGTTGATAATGAAGACGGAACAATTTCAGATTTAGCGACAGGGCTCATGTGGCAACAGGCAGATGATGGACAAACCAGAAATTGGGCAGAATCATTGGAATATGCTGAAAGCTCGGATTATGCGGGATATAGCGACTGGCGTCTTCCAAACGCCAAGGAGCTGCAGAGCATTGTAGATTATAATAACAGCATGCAGGAAAACAGAAAAGCCGCAATAAGTGATTTGTTTAGTCTTACTGAAATTATAGACGCTAAAGGAGATTCAAATTACGGATTTTACTGGACGTCCACTACGCATCTTGACGGTCGCAATATCTATGATTCAGCGGCATACGTGTGCTTCGGTGAGGCTCTTGGCAAGATGAATGGCAATATACTGGATGTGCACGGTGCTGGAGCGCTTCGAAGCGACCCCAAAAGCGGAGATGCAGATGATTATCCGCAGTATCGTGGACCACAAGGAGATTTAGTTTATGTTTATAACTTCTGTTTATTAGTACGCGATATTGGCTGAATAAAACAGCAGTGAAAGCAGCAGGCGTGCCTGTTGCTTTTTTGTTTATAAACATCTATCCTAAACATGTAAGATTGAAGGAGGACAAAATGTGGGCACAATTAACTGATGAAACTGAGCGCATTGCGAAAGAAAATGATTTCTCAGGCGTGGTATCCATAACAAAGGAAGGTGCGACAATCTATCAAAAAGCTTTCGGGTATGCTGACATTGCAAACAAAAGAGAAAACAGAGTCGACACGATTTTTGGCATTGCATCGGGAACAAAGTTTTTTACAGCTTTGGCTATAGGGATACTTATAGAGCGCGGTAAGCTTTCTCTTGAAGACAAGGCGTTTGAAGTAATCGAGTATAATTTTCCTACATACTCAAACAAAGTTACAATCGCACACTTGCTTACACACACCTCAGGAATACCCGATTACTATCCGGATGACGAATGTGACGGAGAAAAAGCACCGTCGATTGCATGTTCATGGAGTGAGCTTATTGAGCCAGAGGACTATCTTCGCATACTGCCGCATGAAAAGATGATGTTTGAGCCGGGCGAAGAGTTTTTCTATAACAGCAGTGCTTTTATTTTGCTTGCATATATCGTAGCAAAAGTTTCGGGGAAACGTTACTCCGACTTTGTAAGAGATGAGATATTGATGCCCTGTGGAATGGAGAATTCGGGCTTTTTCTCATTTGACAGACTGCCGCCAAATACTGCAAACGGTTATATTAAGTGCGGTGAGGGCTTTAGAACAAATATATATGATCTTCCTCCAATAGGAGGAGGCGATGGCGGAATGTATACGACCGCGCAGGATTTAGTGAAGTTTTGGGATTGTTTGCTTTCGTATAAAATACTTAGCAAAGAGACTACCAAGCTTTTTTTAGAAGATAAGGTAGAGGCAGTGGGCGAAGGTGATGATATTTACTATGGCTATGGTGTCTGGGTGAAAAAGAAAGACGGCAAGGTCGGTGAATACATAACTGGCTTTGATATGGGAGTTTCGTTTAATTCGCAGATATCAAGGGACAAAAACATAACAGTTTCCGTACTGTCAAATAAGTCAAGCGGAACATGGCCGTTGGTTAGATATCTTGAAAATGAGCTGATTTTTAAAGACTAAATATACAAAACATGGCGTAACCGATTTCGCGGATTTTATAAGAATACAATCGCCAATTTGCTTATATTGAATTTGGATTATTCACATTGCAAAAATTTGCATTTATACACATAAGCAATTGTGAAACTACTGACTTTAAGCTTTTAAATTTAAACTTGTTATAAGAAAATTAATCAAGGATTAATTGTTTTTATAAGGCCCGGCACTTATACTGTTGTGGATATTTTTTTGTGGAAATTAATAAAAGACGAATATTATTTTGAATATATGCGGAGGTGTAAATGTGTATCAGATATTGATTATTGATGATGATGAACATATCGGAAATATGATTGAGGAATTACTTAGAAAAGAAAATTACGATGTGTTGCGCGCATTCTCAGGCTCCGAGGCGCTTTTGCTTTTATCGGATAAACAGCCTGATTTAATACTTCTTGATTTAATGCTGCCTGGGCTTTCAGGTGAAGATGTTCTTGCAAAAATTCAGGGGATACCGGTAATAGTAGTCAGCGCGAAGGTTGACGTAGATGACAAAATAAAGCTGCTTTTGGATGGAGATTCCGATTACATCACAAAACCTTATGACACAAAAGAATTGCTTGCCCGCGTTTTGGTACAGCTGCGTGAACGAACAGCCGCTACAAGCAGGAGCATTCTGAAATATGATGATTTGCGGCTGGACACCCAAAACTTTGAGGTCTTTGCAGATGAAGCGCAGATAAAGCTTACGAAAACAGAATTTGCTATATTAAAGCTGCTTATGCAAAACCCGAAACAAGTTTATACCAAATCAAAAATACTGGATTTGATAAGCTTGGATACGCCAGACTGCATGGAGAGCTCTTTAAAAGTTCATGTAAGCAATCTTAGGAGCAAGCTTAGAGGTGAGACAGGGAAAGATTACATAGAGGCGGTGTGGGGAATTGGTTTTAAGATGCGTGAGCAGTAAATCTTTACTGTTTCTTTACTGCTTTCTTAACCGCTTGCTTAACCCGGCAATGATATTATGTGTACATTAAACATAAGGAGACTTAAATATGGAATGTGTTTTAAGTACAAACAACCTCATAAAACAATATAGAGGATCTAAAGCATTGGACGGGCTTTCAATGAAAGTGGAAAAAGGCTCAATATACGCAATAGTGGGCAAGAACGGAGCTGGAAAAACAACGCTGATGCGTATAATCTGCGGACTGCAGAATCCCACATCAGGTCAATATTCGCTGTATGGAAGAGATTATACTGAAAAGGATATAGCCATTTCACGCAGGAGAATGGGCGCAATAGTGGAGACTCCCTCCATCTATATGAATATGACGGCGAAAGAAAACATCCGTCAGCAATATCAGATTTTGGGTCGCCCTTCATATGAAGGGATAGACGAACTGCTGGAGCTTGTCGGACTGGCAGATACCCGAAAAAAGAAAGCGAAGAATTTTTCGCTTGGAATGAGGCAAAGGCTGGCAATAGCTGTAGCTTTGTCCGGTAATCCGGATTTTCTTGTATTGGATGAACCGGTTAACGGGTTGGATCCGCAGGGAATTATAGAGATTCGGGAGCTAATATTAAAGCTCAACAAAGAGCATCAGATTACTGTTTTGATTTCAAGCCACATTTTGGATGAATTATCGCGGCTTGCGACACACTATGGTTTTATTGACTCGGGAAAAATTATCAAAGAGACAAGTGCAAAGAATTTGGAAAACGCATGCAGAAAGTGCACGCATCTGGAAGTATCGGATATAAACGGACTGGTACGCGTATTGGATGAAAAAAGTATTGAATACACGGTTACATCTGAAACAGGTGCTGATATTTTCGGAAAATGGAGCATCACTGAAATTACTATGGCCTTGGCGAATGCAGGCTGCGAAATCATTAAGTTGAAAGAAAAAGACGAAAGTCTGGAAGGGTTCTACATAAATTTGATTGGAGGTGGCAGTCATGAATAAATTGCTCCGCTCAAATTTTTCAAGGCTAAAAAGCAGTGCTGCTTTTCGGTTAGGTGTGTTGGTTATGATCGCATACGCAATAATAGCGTGCCTTTTTCAATACATGAATAGTATAAATGGTATTGTGGTTACGCTGGATTCCGTTTTTGCGCTGCCGTATATTATGACTGGAATCATGCTTGCTGTATTTTGCAGCTTGTTTATAGGAGCCGAATACAGTGACGGCACAATACGCAATAAACTTATTGTAGGAAGCAGTCGAAAATCTATTTATCTGGCGAATTTTGTGGTCAGCGCTGTTGCAGGCATCATAATGGACTTTGTGTTTTGGGCAGTAGTTTGCGCCTTGGGGATTCCGCTGCTTGGAGGTTTCACTGCGGGAATAGGCGATGTTTTGCTGGTGTTGCTGGCGGGTGTGCTGATGACGGTTTCTTTTGCCGCTGTTTTTACACTGATAGCTATGCTGAATCAAAACAAAGCGGTGTCGGCAATTATTTGCTGCATTGGCATTCTTGTTGCAACCTTTGCGGCATCATACCTGTATTCGGCTCTTTCTGAGCCCGAGAAAATCAATTCATACATGGTTGACGGCAGCGGTGATTTTTCTGTGACTGTAAACGGTAATGAGGCAGAAGCCGAACTGGTGCCCAATCCCAGATATCTGAGCGGCACTAAAAGAAAAATCTATCAATTCCTAATGGATTTTCCTCCAAGCGGACAAATGGTTCAAGTAATGGATATGAATACACCAAATTTGAAATTAATGCCGATCTACTCTGCAATAATCATCTTTTTGGCAAACATTTTGGGAGTAGCTTTCTTCCGCCGGAAAGACTTGAAATAAAGGAGACATAATGATTTATTTGCTTTGGGGGCTAATCTTTATTCTGACTGTTGTTATTGCTATATTGCTTGTAAAAATTGCATCTATACACAGGGCGGCAGAAGAGATACGCTCGGAGTTTGGCGCAAGGCTTAGCGAAGATACCAATGTGGGCATTGATATAATTTCTTGTGATGCCGGTATGAGAAGACTGGCATCAGACATTGACAAACAGCTGAAACTCCTTAGAAAAGCAAATATACGTTATGCAAAAGGAGACCGTGAATTAAAAGAAACTATTGCGAATCTATCCCATGATTTGCGCACCCCTTTAACGGCTGTAAGCGGGTACTTGGATTTGCTTGAACGAGAAGATACCTCCGATTCAGTTAAAAGGTATCTTCAGATTATTGGCGACAGGATATGTGCGCTAAAGCAGCTTACAGAGGAACTGTTTCGTTACTCGATGGCTGTGTCCTCGGACAGATATGAAAGCAGGGAAAGTGTTTCGCTGAATGAGGCAGTCGAAGAAAGTGTTGCCAGCTTTCACGCCGTTTTGAAGGAAAAAGGAATAACTCCGGAGATACTTATTACGGAAACGAGGATTGACAGGCGGCTTAATAAAATGGCGCTTGCAAGAGTTTTGGCGAATATAATAAGCAATGCATTAAAGTACAGCGACGGTGATCTGAAGATTTTATTATCCGAGAATGGGAAAATCACATTCACCAATCATGCAAAAATGCTAGACGAAGTGACGGTGGGCAGGCTGTTTGACAGGTTTTATACTGTGGAAAACGGACAAAGCGGAACAGGGCTGGGATTGTCCATTGCAAAGGCTCTCACAGAGCGTATGGGAGGCAGTATTACAGCATCAAAGAAAAAAGATGTTTTTGCCGTAGAGATTCAGTTTCCTTAAGAAATCATATGAAAGGACGAACTGAACTTATAAAAATGCAAAGTATATGTTAGAATATTTTATCAGCCGCTTCCGATGTAGGAAGCGGCTGATATTGTATAAATATCATGTTTTATGCAAAAATGCTTTTACCACGAACTGCTTCCGCCACCGGAGAATCCACCGCCTGAAAATCCGCCACCAGAAGAAAATGATGAAGAAGAGCCAGAACGGTAGCTTCCACCTGATGAAGTACTTTTTGGCACTGCATATGCGCCTATCCTAGAAAAGTCCGACATCATGTGAGAGGAGAATGTTCGCGTATCAAAAGCAGTGGCGCTTCCGCTGTACCATGAAGGTGGTTCGGTTACTGCACTTGCAAATTTGCCTATCCATACTTTGGACACTCCGAGCACCATGGCGTAGGGAAGCCTGTCGTAAAAGAATTCCGGATCGTCTTTTGCAAGACGCTCCAGCCAGTCTTTTTCCGCAGTTAATAAGAAATGTCTGAAGCCAAGCACACGTTCATATTGCTCGTGACCGTATTCTGTCATCTGCTGGGTGTAATAGGACATCATAACAAGAAATAATGAGCCGAAATACATCAACGTTGAATGCTCAAATTCCAGATGAGTTTCAGAACCTATCGCAACAATTATAAACCATGCAATGAGAACCAATGCTCCGTATAAAACCCCTCTTACTAAATTGTTTCCAACGCGGCGTTTGCGTCTGTTGGCTAACATATGCTTTAGCATGTATTGAAGGAAAGTGAATGGAAAAATCATAAATATCGCAGCAATCACACCGGATGCGATTTCATCATACTTTGCCATGTAGAATCCTATAAGACAGAAGCAAATATATGCAAAAAACAGCACAAGATTTGAAAAGCTTACACTTTTTTTAGTTAATAGTCGTGATTTTCCGTTTTGATATTTCTTTGTCACCTTGGTTTTAAAGCTTGATCCGCCGGAAGACATGCGTGACTTTATTTTGCTGGTTGTTATATAGCCTTCATCGGTAGACTTGAATAGCTTTTCAAAGAGATATTTTTCATATTTAGGACGGTTTGTTATATCCTGCAGTTTATAAAACTTATATTCCGTTTTCTTCTCATCTTCTTCTATGCGAATAAACCCAATCGACGCCCAGAAAATAAGCATTGAAGCAACATCATCACCGTCTATCTCACCATCTATTATATATCCAGCTTCCGCAGGGCTTATGTCGTTTAATTCAAGCTCGACAGGAGGAATGACTTTTTTGTCCCTGCCAAAGATGAACCAGATTATAACTCCGGAAAGAATTAAGATAAACGGTAAAGTTCTTTTTATGAAGTCACTAATGAAGAAAGGGTCTTTTACATCGGTGAAGTAACCTTCTTCCAAGTCAATTTTAACTGTTATGCCTTCGTAAGGATAAAGCGGCTCGAGAAGATTTACTATGAGGGTTTCTTTATCCTCATAGGAGTATTCAACTTTGTCTTTGTTTTTGTCACCAAAGTATCCACAAAAAACCTCTATATAATCGGGGGTTACGGATTTTGGAAGTGTAACAGTTATAGTTGAATTCATGGTGTATACAGGGTGCTCATCACCGATGACATTCATATAAACTGAATCTATTGTAGGATTTGAGTCTTTGGGTAGCTGAACAGTATATGATATAACATACTTTTTGCTTCCAATAACATATTCATCTGCATCGCCAATCCTGAGGCTTGTATAATCCTGAGATCTTTCTATTTTAAGTGGAGCTCCGTTTACTTTAATGTTCTTGTATTTAACCTTGTCATCACCCCAGTAATTAGGGAGATAGCGATATATTCCGTGACGATAATCATTGAACTCCGTATAAAGAGTTTCTGTCACTTCAAAAGTATAGTCAGAATTCACACGGATATCGACATCAAATGATTCAAAGAAGTATGCTTCCTCCGCAAAGGCAACAGTGCTAAGAGCAAAAGATAAAACAATAGCTACACAAAATGATGCAAAAAGTAGCTTTTTAATCATCAAAGCTCACCTTCACATTCTCGCGCTCTGCCTGAGAACCAGCTTCGAAATAGGGAAGCGGTTTAAGAGCCATAAATGAAGCTATTATCATTGAAGGAAACAGCTCGCGCTTCGTGTTATATTCACGCACGACTGCGTTATAATATTTACGTGCCTTGGCGATCTCGTCTTCAGTTGTGTTTAAGCTGCCGCTTAGCCCGTTAAATTGGCTGTCGGCTTTTAAATCCGGATAGCTTTCTGCAAGAGCAAAGAGCTTGCCCAGCGTTTGAGTCAGTGTGTTTTCGCTTTCGGTTCTCTCGTCAAGGCTTTTTGCAGAGATGGATTTTGACCTTGCAGCGACTACAGCTTCAAGAGTATCTTTTTCATGACTCATATATCCTTTTACTGTCTCAATTAAGTTTGGTATAAGGTCATATCTTTTTTTAAGATATACATCCATAGTTGCAAAGGCTTCATCTACACGTATTTTGAGCTTTTTAAATGAGTTGAATGTTGCGATTGCCCAAATGGCAATGACTGCTATGACTGCTAAAATGATAATATATGGCATAATCTACTCTCCCTACATATTTTTCTTAATTATATCATAAAAATAGATAAACTCTATTTTCTGTTTATAAATGATTTATGATATATTCTTGCTGTGTTATCATATAGTATAGTAGTAATATAAAAAAATGCGCGCTAATTTTTAGACGAAATACGTAAGATAAAAAAATAAACAATGATAGGAGTAATATATGCGTTATATGACTTATGAGAAAGACGGAAAAATAAACTGGGGATCAGTGGACTGTGATAAAGGCGTGGTTTATCCAAAAGATGAGCTTTTTGAAAACGCGCCTGAAACACTCACGGAGTTTATAATATGTGGTGGGACGAGTTCAAACAAAGAGGGATTAGCAGAAGGCATAGATATAAATGATGTAGAAATATTGTCACCAATAATGCCACACAGAAATGTCTTTTGCATTGGCAAAAACTATTTGGATCATGTAAAGGAGCTTTCTGAGTTTGGCACAGGGCAGTTTTCACCAGATGCAGATCTGCCGATATTTTTCACCAAAACTACCACATGCATAAACACTCCATATGGTGGTGTTCCTTTGCATGAAAATGTGACATCACAAGTTGATTATGAAGCAGAGCTAGCGGTTGTAATCGGAAAAGAAGGAATAAATATCAAGGCTGAAAACGCTTATGAACACATATTCGGATATACAGTTTTAAACGATTTTACTGCACGTGATATTCAAAAGGCACACAAGCAGTGGTTTAAAGGAAAAAGCCTTGATGGATATTGTCCAATAGGTCCTTGGATTGTTACACATGATGAAGTGCGTGATCCGCAAAAGCTTGATATTTCCTCTTATGTTAACGGTGAAATGCGGCAGAGTTCCAACACTAAAAACATGATATTTCCCATTGCACAGCTTATTGAGGATTTGTCAAAGGGAATTACACTGTTACCGGGAGACATCATTGCAACAGGCACACCAAAGGGAGTTGGCGCGGGCTTTAAGCCGCCGAAATTTTTAAAGCGCGGAGATGTGGTTAAAGTTGTCATTGAACAAATAGGTGAGATTGAAAACACAATCGTTTAAAAAGGGCAATTATAAATGATATTAAAAAAAGCGCGAATAATTCGCGCTTTTTATTAAAGCTTCATCACATACCACACAGACTCTTCGGTGATTTTAATCGTTTGAAACTCACCAAAAATTTCTGTTAGCTCATTTTCAATTGTTTTTAAGAACGTAAAGTAGTTTCCTCCTTCAAGCCATTCGATGATATCAGATAGCAGCCTTCTTTTTTGGCTGAACTCATGAAGAATTACATAGCTTTTTGCAACCCTTTGCATTTCGAGCAACATTTTTTTGCGATCTTTTTGAACTAAGCCGTGAGCAACATATGATGCTATAACAAAGTCAAAACTATTATCATCAAAAGGTATGTTAAGCGAAGCGTTTGCGTGTAGAAAGGTTATGTTTTTCCCGAATTTCTTGCGTTTAGCGACATTTATCATTTTTTGCGCATTGTCTATTCCCGTAGTTTTAACTCCATATTCTGAAATAACAGAACACAAAGCGCCAGTTCCACAGCCAACATCCAGCGCAGTTTCAAATTGCGCCAAATCAAGTTGCGGCTTTGCGTAGGATACGGCTTGGCGATACTTTTGGATTTGATACTTGTAAAAAAGGCCGTATATTCCTGATATTGCATTGAAAATAAAATTTTCTTTCATAGATTACTCAAAATCTTTGTCGTTAGGTGTCTTGCCTTTTTTCATCATATAAATCAATATTACAGTAACCGCGACAACAGCGCATCCTAAAACAGTTAAAAGGACAATCATCCAAATAGGAATTTGTTCGGCAGGCTGTTTTGAGGGAGATTCTGCGGATGCATCTGATTCTGAATCTTGATTATTCTCGCCTAACTGCTCTTGGGTACTTTCTGCATCGGGGGTATTAGTGGCTACCTCAGAAGATTCAGCGACTGTGCTTTCCGATGGTGATGGAACAGGTGGCGGAGTTGAGGTCACTTCTGGGGTTGCAGTAGGCTCATCTGTTGGTGTGGGGGTTGGAGACTGACGAGTTATAGTAAGAGTGTAGTCTTTGTCAGAACCCCATTCAGGACTGACTGTTACGGTAAACACATTCTCTCCATAAGATAGCGCCATGCTGCCTAAATCGCCTGCAATATCGGCATATGGGGACGTTGCAACTGCTGATAGATCAATGGAGGTCTTTCCCTCAGGTACTTGCAATGTGTAGCCTTGAGTGGCAGGGCTAAAGCCTGTCACTGTGGTGCCATCTGTTGAAAAATCAATAAGAGTATTTTCGGAAGAAAAGTTCCTTTGCACCCTGTTATTGCCCATGTCGGCGACATAGATTGTGCCCATGCCATCATCAAAAACACCTGCAGGATTATTTACTTGTCCAAGGTTTGAACCGGATGACATTATCTTTATAAAGTCGGTACCGTCGAATTTTACAAGAGCATCAGAGCTTGTGCTTGTGATATATAAGTCGTTATTTTCATCTGGGTACATTTTGATAAATTGGTCGGTATATGTGGAATCGGAAATGAAGCTGTACATTTTTGTATAAGCCTCGCGGTTTATAATGTAGTCATTGCCGCCATCGGCTATGAGCATTCCGCCACCGTTTTTCATTTTGATGTCTGTGAGTGAAGAGAATGTGACACTAAGGCCGACTTTTGTAATCTCCTTCCAAACACCTTCTTGAAGGTAACGTATCCTGTCGTTTCCTGTGTCGGCCACATACAGTGTGTTTTTATAATATAATACGGCTGAAGGAGCAGAAAATCCTGAATCTTCCACAACGCTCCATGCACCGTTGCTGCTGCACTGGAGTATTCGGTTTTTATAGGTGTCAGCAATATATACACTATCGTTTGGTCCTTCACACAATCCAAATGGAAAAGCCATTGAGCCTATCGAAGCTGGCGGCTCAAGATAATACCATGTGTCGGATTCTATGTCGTAAACGCTTAGCCTTCCGCCATTTTGCCAGTCTAGTATTTTAACCCTTTGTCTGTCTGCTATGACATCAACGGGCATATAAAGTGGATCAGTGTCATTGACATTTTTCCATTTTGTCAATACATCAACCGGTATTGGCATCATTGTCACCGGAGTGAAGTCAAATGTGTTTGTAGGTAAGGGGATATATGAAGTTATTGTAGGAAACGAAACCGACGGAGTCGTAGTGGGCAAAGGTATAAGGCTTGTTACATAAGGTTTCATTGTGATAATAGGCAAAAAAGTTGTTGCTTGCGCAGGAAGCGCAATTGGCAATGCAATCATCAAAACAGCTGCGATTACTATAAGTATTTTTTTTGTTATCTTCAATTTTCCCACCTTCCTTACACTTGTGTTCTAGATTAATAATCCTTTCTTGTTCCGAACTCGGCTGATTCAACCCATTGCTTTGAATTTTCTAGCAGTTTAACTAAAGTAGATACTATCTCAAAATGCTTGGTTTCTTCGGCTATCAAGAATTGATAGGCTGCGCTTTCGTTATCTGACTTTTCCATAAGCTCAGTGTATAGCTCGATGCTTTCTTTTTCTTTATCCAGTGCAAATCTATAAACGTCCAGCTGCTCTGGAGTTACTTTTATTTCACTTATGCTTTTTTCTTTGTCTGAAAATACATTTTGTGCTTCACTTTTTTTGACTTTTGCGGCAGAGTATTTCTTTCCATCCTTCATTTCACCTATGAGCTCGGCGTGTTTTTTTTCATCGTTTGCAAGTTTCATAAACACTTCAAAAAGTTCGTTGCCTTCGTTTGCTTTTGCCTGTTGAGTGTAGTATTTATTGCCTTCAAGCTCCATGTTTATAGCGAATTCGAAAATATTCATAGCATTGTTCCTTTCGTAAAAAACATTCTATAATAATTCAACCATAATTAAGTAAAATAATCAAATTTAAGGTTTTACTTTTTATCCTAAAATGTTTGTGCTAACATATTTTATATAAGGTAAAAAGAGGTGTGGCATGGATATGGCATTTGATAAAACAATAATGGTGATATTTGGGGCTACGGGTGATCTGACACACAGAAAATTAATCCCAGCACTATATTATCTTCAAAAAGAAAGTAAGCTCCCTGATGACTTTGAGATTATAGCCATCGGGCGCAGGGACAAAACAACTGAAGAGTTTAGGTCAGAAATGTCTGAAAAGATAGTAGCTAACATAATTGATGCTCCGGATTCGGATTCTATAAAGAGCATTCTTATGAAGATTAGCTATCATAGACAGGATTTATCTGACTTTGAAGGATACAAAAGACTAAAACAAAAAGCAGATGACATTGGGATGAACAGAAACATTCTGTTTTATCTTGCTGTCGCGCCTAATTTTTTCGGTACTATAACAGAAAATCTTTCAGCATGCGGGCTTGCACATTCAGATTCTGCATGGCGCAGGATTGTTATAGAAAAGCCGTTTGGGCATGATTTAGCTTCAGCTGAGGATTTGAATAAAACTATCACAAGCGTGTTCTCAGAAGAAAATATCTATAGGATAGATCATTATCTAGGCAAAGAGATGCTTCAAAATCTTATTACTATACGCTTTGCAAACACAGTATTTGAGCCGGTGTGGAATCGAAAATACATTGATAATGTTCAGATATCTTCATCTGAAAAGCTGGGTGTTGAAACTCGCGGCGGTTACTATGAAAAATCGGGGATACTCCGCGATATGGTTCAAAATCATATGCTGCAGCTTTTGACGCTTACTGCAATGGAGCCGCCACAAACATTCAACGAGCAACACGTACGCGACTCCAAGCTCGATGTTTTAAAAAACATAGTAAAGTCTTTTGACAGCGTTGAGACTGTTGCGGGGCAGTATGGGGAAGGCGAGATTGACGGGCAATCAGTTATAGGATACAGGCAGGAAGATAATGTGGACAAACAGTCTGAAACGGCTACATTTGCAGCCCTTAAAGTAATGATTAACAATGATAGGTGGAAGGGCGTGCCCTTTTATATACGCACTGGAAAGAGAATGAAAGAGAAAAGTACTGAAGTCGTTATACAGTTTAAAAATGATATGAAGTATATAAATCAAGCACAGGGTGATGGAATAAAGCCCAACCTTCTTGTCATAAAAATATTTCCCGAAGAAGGTGTGGAGTTTAAGTTTAATGCAAAAATTCCAAGGACAATCAATGATTTTACACAAGTAAAGATGGACTTTTGTCAAAACTGTGAGATGGGAATGATTTCACCGGAGGCATATGAAAGACTATTGCACGATGCGCTCCGAGGAGATGCCACTTTGTTTACACGATGGGATGAAGTAAAGTATTCGTGGATATTTGTAGACAGTATCAGAAAGATATGGGATAGCAGAGATTTAAGTTTCCCAAACTACGCTTCCGGCACATGGGGCCCTGAAGCTGCCGACAAACTCCTTGAAAAAGACGGTAGAAAGTGGTGGGTAGGAGACTAATAAAATCTGAAATTACGCAATAAAAAAGTGCCCGTTATGGGCACTTTTTTAATTATTTAGTTGGTCTGTCAGGGTTAACTTTGTCTTTGGGATCGCGTAGCCAATAGAAAAGCTCATAAGAGTTGAGAATGAACATTTCGGCAAGCAAGAGGAATGCGCCTATCACAATTCCCAAATTGTGTCCGCCTATTGATATGTGCCAAAACAGTTGGATATCTGCAATCTGATTCATAACAATTATTATGATGGGGGTGAGCACAATGCCAAAAACCTGAGCCCATCGTCCGAATTTAAACTCTGCATTTTTCATAAATATAAAAGCAATGGCAGTGCCGAGTGCTAGTGAAATAAGAAATTCAACGGGAACAAAAAACGCCCAGACGCCTATGGTTGTAGCCATGCCGCCGCCACCTTTTTTAAAGCCCATCCAAAATGGTCGGCAGTGTCCGAGGACGGCACTCATGCCAATCAGGAACAAGACTATCCAATCAAATACAGTGTCACCTTTAAAAAAGAACAGCCTTGCAATAACCAAAGGAACAATAGCTTTTAGCATATCCAAAGTTGTGACTGCAATGCCAGCACCCGTGCCTACACTGCGCATTGTGTTAGATGCTCCCGGGTTTTTGTTTCCGATTTCACGGATATCTTTGCCTGTTAAAACTTTTGTTACTATATAAGCAAACAATGTGCTTCCAATAAAATAAGACGCGACTATAAAAAGTGCGGCTACAATGTAGTTGATCATTTCCCACCTCGATAATTTGTTTTATTCAATGTTAACATATATCGCGAGAAAAATCTTTTATAGCGTTTAAGAAAAAATTATGTTAAGGAGCGTAGAATGCTGTAGATTTGGTTATGTGATTCGACTTTAAGGCCAGAATATTCTATGTTCTCATGGTTTCTGTTAAACCAGATAGTTTTAAATCCTAACCTTTCTGCTGATTTGAGATTTTTTATGCTGTCGTCAATGAAAATACATTCCACTGCATTCCTTTTAGTTTTTTTAAGAAATATTTTATATATTTCTTCGGAAGGTTTGCGAAAGCCTACATCAGCGCTTATGATAAATTCTTTAAAATACTTGTTAAGATTAAATCTTTGTCTCAAGTGTTTGGACCATTCGGAGGCATCGTTTGAAAGCATTGCGATATCATAATTTTGTTTAATCTTATTAATAAGTGGAATAAATTCATTATCAAGCTCTATGCATGTATTAAGATATTCTTTTTCAATTTTAGGGAACATATCAGAAAAGCCGAGCCGTGTGAAAAAGTGCTCGGATGATATTTGTCCAAGGCTCAGTTTGTGATAGAGCATACGTTTTTTTTCTCCCGATATATCAGGAGAAAGTTTTTTAAGATAGGGGATAAGCAAGTCTGCCACATCATCACTTGTTTTATAAATTACGCCCATAGCGTCAAAAACAATAAGGCTTCGCATTTATTTAATATCTTCAGTTGCTGCGGGTGTGCCTTGATGAAAAAGGAGCTGCCATACCTCGTCTTTTGAACTCCATATAGATGATCTGAGAACTTTTTTACCTTTATAAATACTTTTGTATGTAGCAAGAATTGCGTTAAGGCCGATTACTTTTATGTCAAAATCGATTATTTCATAATCCAGCCTTTCTTCCGTGGCTTCAACTGATTCCATATAATCGGCTTTAGTGAATATTCGCCCTGAACTTCCAAATTCCATAAAATTATCGGAGATAATTCCCGGAATATCTTTTATGTTTCTGTTTGCGATTGCAAGCTCAAAGCTATAAATTAGTTTATGCAGAGAAGAGTTTATAGTTATCTTATTTTTCATAGGTTACCCCCGAAACCGTTCGTTAAGTAAAAAGGAGATGATTTCTCATCTCCATTATACGATATTATTTAATTTTTTTGCATTTGTATTTTAAATTTCATTTATTCTTTACCGGAGCTATCATCTTGGTCTTCATTGTTTTTGATGATTTCAGTTTCGTTACTGTCCGAATCCGCTTTAACCTCGGCTTGCTTGCTTTTTTTTCCTTTACGCAGAATCATTATAATGATGATTGCAATAGCTGAGGCGATAAGAACGCCAGCGCAAATAAATACTATGGCCATATATTTGCTTTTTTCAGAAATAATATTCGCAACTTCAGCTTTAAGACCTTCATATTCTGCCATATTTTCCTTGTGCTCAACCTCAACCATGCTGTAAATTTCAGTTGGTTCATTAAGGCTTAATTCAACAGTGTTGGCTGTTCCATCAAGGACGCCTTTATATTCAACTGTTTTACCATGCAAATCAAGTGTGACTGTGCCGGAAAATGTGCTCATGAGCTCGGAAATTCTGTCTTGTTGTTCTTGGTCTAGTGTGCTTATATAGTCATGGTCCACAATGTTGGTTAGGTCAACAACTGCATTTATGTTATATAAATCATTTAAATTTGATTCGGAGTAGCCGCCTTGAACTGATGAAAAAGGTGAAGAATCATCGCCCATCATGTCTAGAAGCTTGTTTAAAGCATCTTCGGGGGACGTACCTTGGGCGGTTTTTATTAATTCAATATAAAATTTTTCATCGTTACCTTCATAATTAACAGTGTAACCTTCTTTTTCCCAATTATTAACTAGTTGATCCACATTAAATGTATAATCTAAGCTAGCTATTTCATTAGAACTTAAATCTTCTATTGGTAAATCTAAAACTAAAATCATTTCCGCAGAATTATCTTTGTTTATGGAACACTTTATATTCATTTGACCACAACTGCACAAGATAAGTACTGCAACTAATAAGGTAATTATAAGTAGCATTTTTTTCATTCGAAGCTCCATTCTACAGAAGGGGATACGACCGCTGTGCCGTCGCTAAATGTGACTATAACTCTGAATTTCAGATAGCCTTCTTCTTTCCATCTGTCAGTTTCATAATAATGTAGGGTTCTTCCAGAAACGAAAGTAGCGCCTCCAATTATTGCTCGTGCACGCTCATTTCCGTAAATGCTTTTTATTGCGCCCCAGTTCCATTCATCTTCATTATATGCGACTAATGTGTACATTACATCTTTGTCGTCCCATGGTTTATTCCAAGTTACTGCATAAAAGTATTTTCCATATTCGGATTGTTTTTTTATAACAATGTCGATATTTTCTGCTTCTTTAGTATGGTCATCATATTCTGGAGCAGAAGCGTTTATTTTACTAAAAAACAATTCGGGTAACCCATCTATTTGATCAGGAAGTGGAATTTGAATATTTAAATGAGGTTCTTTATTAAAACCTTCATTATAGTAAGCATATTTTTCAATTTCCTCTTCTTTATTAGCGACATCTAGTTTTATTTCCTGTAAGCTGTCTATGTATTTACTGGTTAATTTTGTTGTAGGTGAACCTAATAGGTAAACATAGTCAGCAGCTGCAATCTCAAAAAGATACCATTCTTTTTTTTCATAATAGTCCGTACTGTCTGATAGATCTGACGGAGTATATCTTATATTATTATTGTTATCGTATCTTAGTTTGAAATACTCATCAGATTCGATAGTATATTTATCACCTAGAATGTTGAAATAATACTGGGTAAAGTATTTACCGTATTCTCTTGATAATTTTAAAGCCATATACTCAGGAGAATTGTCATCATATCCATATTCCAAAGTAATTTCAGATTTAATATATGGAAGGTAGAATTCTGTTCCTTCAGGAATAAGATTATAAAATGATGAATTAATACCTGAATACTCATAGTGTAATACATAATCGTCATAATCTTTATTTGCACTAAGATCATAAACTACGACTTCATCTAGGTAATTAATTTCATCTCCGTGTTTGTTTTTATATAGTTCTTCACAAAGGGTTTGAAGATTGGCCTCTCCCCAGTTTGGACTGTAACTAATAAATGTGGTATTTCCATATTTGTACGTTGCATATGTATCGTATAAGGACTCTTCATGGTGTTTATCATACTCTGCTTGAGTTTTCTCGACTTGGTAGGTGGTCACTTTTTCTGCTGCGGGAATGCTTTCGATATCATCAAGTTGATATGACTTGAGCGTTAAATCTTGGTCAACGCCGATTAGTTTCACACCAAATATGACTCCAACTATAGCTGCGGCAATCATTAAGGGGACCAGAATGATTAAAAATAGGGGAATTTTCTTCATGTTTTATCCTTTTGGAATTGATAGTAATATATGGATTATATCGCAGTTGAAAAGTAAAATCAAAACAAATATGGATGTAATCAAAATATTAACAAAAATTATCTGTTTCTTTTAAAATGTTTAGCAATAAAGAAAAGGTTGCACAACGATGTGATTTTATATTATTTTTTTGATTTGCGTGAAATTATTATCGCAAGCATTATTAAAATGATTAAAAATACTGCTGATATTGCTATTTGCTGTGCGGTTTTTAGTTTTTGTTTTTCGGCATCAAGCATATTAAGGTTTTCAGAAAGCACTTCGTGTTCCTTTATGTTTTCGGCATTATAAAGCCTTATTGCACGTGACAAAGTTACTGGTTCATCAAATGAGATAGGCATAGAATTTTGACTGCCTTCAAGGCTTCCTGTGTACTCAGCGGTCTCTCCCCACAAGTCAAAAGTTACCATGCCTTCGGTATTTTTTAAGGCATTGTCAATCACATATTTGTTTGACGGAGTGAGCGACTCTAAGAATTCATCAGAAATGATGTTTGACAAATCAAGAACAGCCTGCAAATTGTATATATCGCTGAAAAATGAAGGTGAGTAGCCTCCGTCCACTTGAGCGAAGGGTGAGGCATCGTCCGCCATGAATTCAATAAGTGCATCAAGTGCACTTTCGGTGTCTTCACACCCTTTTGATTTGCTGGCGGTAAATATTATTTTATCATCCGACTTTTCATAATCCGCATCATAACCCTGTAGTCTCAAATGGTGAACTATTTTGCCTGTAGCAGAAAAAGCGTTGCTGGCTTCTTCCTTTGACATATCCATTGTGGAAATATGCAAATCAATTAGCATTTTGGCAGTGTTTTCTTCATCAATGGAACAGGTGATGTTTAATACGGCACACCCGCAGAAAACTACAGTTAAAGTTATCATAATTGCAAGTAAAGCTAATTTCTTTCTCATCAAAAACTCCTGTCTATAGGTGGAGACACGACGGCCGTACCGTCGGGGAACGTCACAACTACCCTAAAGCGCAGATATTCACGTTTTATCCAGAAGTCATAGTCATACCAATGTAAGTAATTCTGAGTTTCATATACAACTGAGCCGATTGAAGCCAGAGCTCTCTCTCCTCCGCTTACGCTCTTTATCGCACCGACAAGTTTGTCATTTGCATCATAGGCAACTAATGTGTATGTGACGTCATCGGATTGCCAAGGCTTGTCCCAGGTTATGTTGTAGTAAAGTTTGTCATGCTTTTTTCTGGCACTTATTTTGATTTCGATATCATCTGCCTTATCAGTGCGATCAGTAAATTCAGGTGATTCAAGTCCAATCATGCTGTAAAAAAGCTCTGACAATCCAGGAACTTTATCGGGGAGGGGAATTACGATGTTTTCATGAGGGCTTTCGTTAAAACTTGATTCATTTACAACCGCATAATAACTTTCAAGCTCATCATCTTTCTTTCTTGCATCAAGTTTTAGCGTGTCCATTGAATCGAGGTATTCAATCTGTCTTCTAGTATTGGGAGAGCCCATCAAATAAACATAATCATCTGCAGCTATTTCAATGAGATACCACATGTGGTTTTCAAGATATTCATCCCAGTCATCAAGATCATTATCTTGGTATCTCATTTCAAGACCATCAATATATCTAAGATTAAAATATTCATCTTGCTCGATAGCGGTTGTATCTCCTTCTAAGTTGAAGTAATACAAAGTGTAGTGGTGACCATATTCATGGGACAGCGTAATCGCCATTTGTTCCACAGTATCATATGTGTCGCCCTTGTATAAAGTCAGCACACTTAACTTGTTTGAAAGCTTGTATGTAAAATTACTTGGGAAAACATCATATAGCACAACAGGAACTTCTACATTTTTTTGAATGTCTTCGTGCAATCCAAGGGCATCATCGTCATCCTGACCGTAAACTAACACACTGTCCAGATAGTCAATCTCTCTGCCGTGCTTGTTTTTGAGCAGCTCTTCACATAGCAGCTCAAGTTTTTCTTCATCCCATTTTTTTGAATAGCTTATAAAATTAATGTTGTTAAATGTATATTGGGCAAAGCCTCGTTCTTTTTCTTCTTCCTCATCAAGATTTTGCGTTTGAAAGTCTGATTTTTCGTAAGTGAAATCGTTTTTTATTACAGCCTCTGGGATTTCCTGAATTTCATTGAGTCTGTTTTCTATTATGATAAACTCTTTATTGACATTAAATAATATGACGCTCAAATATATTCCTGCGCCAATAGCAATGAGCAGAAGTGGAAGTGTTATTTTAATAAATAGTGGGACTTTCTTCATTACAAATCCTTACATATAAGTTAATAACGATTATAATTTATATGCATTCAAAAATCAAAGCATTATATTATTTTTGTTTTTGGCCGCCCAGCTTTGTAAGAATGCGCGGAAGAGCATCCTTGGAGTTCCCCCATGGTTTGTCAGAGTTTCTGTAATCAAATTTATCACAAAACCATTTCACTTCGTCGACAAGGCGCTCAAGGTTTGCTTTTTGAACGGTTGATGCAAGCGACAAAAATTCACTAAAATGTTTGCCGGATAGCTTGCTTTTGGCAACATCCATAAGCATTGAAAAGTGCTTCATGCAAAACCCTTTTGATTCTTTAAGCGCTTCTTTTAGATGAGGATCTTTTTTGAAAAGATAAACATAGGTGTGCAGGTAGCGCATTACATCATATTCAATGTCACTGCAGATAACGCACTTTTGGTTTGTTGCATCTATCTTTGCGAGAAGGCTATCTAATGTTTTTGTCTGTTTTTTTGCTGGAATCTCGCCTTGCGACAGTGCATCCAGCATTTCTTCTGTTTCTTTAAGCAAATGTCTTGTATGGGTTTCGCTCATTAGGGCAAGAGAGAGCTTTCTGTCATTTTTGAGCATCATACCATAGTGGCGTGCGCAAAAGCCTTCTTCATTTGTGCGTATTCTTATGTGAGGCTGCATAACGGAATCACTCAGATAGTAGTCAACCATCTTAAGTTCTATTTGCTCCTGAAGGAGGCAAAATGGGCATTCGCAGTCTTCTTTTATGGCATCCCAAACGGGAATCGTGTCTATGTGATATTTCATATTGTCTCCGTAAATTTAAGTATAAGAAATTATAGCATTAAAAAAAGCCTGCAACAAATCATAGTTTGCAGGCTTTAGTAAACTATTTCGGTGCGACTAAGAGTTTTGCACTGTAGTATAGCTCATCTTCGCTCTCATAATAGTTGGCATAGTCCAATATTATTTTGACCTTAATTATATCATTATCATCTTTGAAGGAATAAACACCGTCCCTATCTCCCGAGTTTTCTTTTGTGAGGGGGATAAGCCAATTGCCCATATCTTTTGTGTAGATTTCTTCTTCATTAGAATAAATCTTTAATAAGTATAATCCGCTTTCATCCTTTACTGTTGTGATTTTTAGCGAATCTTTTTCAATTAAAAAGTCTTCGTCAATTTTGCCGGTATAAATATTTACCATTACGTCATAGCCTTTTATGTCCGTTATTCCACTTTTGTATGAATCTATGTAATAGTAGTTTGTGTCGCGGTTCATGTTGCGGCTGTAAAATGCTTCAAAGCCGAAGATATCTTTCATGTCCGAGCGCCGAAATTCATTGTCGATGTATTTTATGTCGGAGCTTTTGTGGTTTGAAATAAAATATGAAACTATTTCGGTAACTTCGTATTTTGTCTCATCATCCGCATCGGGTTTTTTAACAATATTGCCATCTTCTAACATGTCGGCTTCAATGAGGATTTTTTCAAAGCGTCTGTTTTGGCTCCATTTGGACACTGAAAATGCTGAAAGTGGACCGAAGATGGAAATAAGCATTAGCACCGATATCACAAGAGGGATTAGCCGCACTTTCTTTTGCAGCTTAATGACGCTTATCGAGCGCAAAACGAATATCGCCGCGAGGATTGCATAGTATCTGGGCTCTGTGAATCCATATTGATTTATCCTGACCCAGAAGGACACAATCATCATAAGTGTCGGTATAATCATTATATAAGGGAAGAACTTGTGGAAAATCTTTGTCCAACGGTTTTCATCTTTCGTGTACCAACCGAAGTATAAAACTGCAATGGAAATCAGCGAATAATATATGACTAGATTTCCAAGCTCATTGCTGGGAAGCTCAAACACAATAAGTATTTTTATAAAATAAATATATAGGACAAGAGAATATGCGGCGAGCAAAATATATGCTATATAGTGCAGAAGTATTTTTATTAGCTTTGCATACTCTCCATCGGGATCGTCCTTTTGCGGGATGCCTGCAAAAAAGAAAGAGGGGATAAAAAGTCCTGCGATAATAACTGCCGCGTGTCCATAAAGCTCGCTGGGCACATTGACTGCAAGAAGATTTTCAACAGCGAAGATAATGGCTTCTACGCCTCCCGTTATTATTCCGTAATATATCATGGTAACTGCCAGCCGCAAAAACACTTTTTGCGCAAAATATGACGCACTTTTTTCGGATTTTATAAATGGAAAAAAGAAAAATAGTGAGGCAGTTAATGAACACAAAAGAAAATAGCGTATCACTGATATGGCACTGTCAAAATCGGGAATGACTAAAAAGAATACAACTGCGCCCAGTATAAAGACAAGTGAATGCCCAGCCCAAATGAAGGCGGATTTAAGCTTGAATCTTTCTGAAAGACTTTTAAACACAAGCGATAAAATAGCGGAATAGATAAGTGAAAGCCCGATGCGCATGAAAACTTCATCGTCCAATTTTGATGAACCTGAGTTTATTTGGATTACTATCATGAAGACGACTGAGGACATGAAAAACAGCACAACGGCTAAAGGATATCTTTTCACGGTTTGAATGATGACATTTTTTAACGTTTGTATAATAGCTTTAAGTTTATTCATTTTAAAATACCTTCTCAGACTTGAAATATACCGTGTTTACCACTATAATATCACCGAAAATATGTTTTTACAAAATTGTTACAAAAATATTGATAATATTATTTCTTATGGTATAATTGGAATTGGCATACACGGCAAAGCGTAGTTTTTACTGCGCTTTATGCCATGAAAAATAATTTAATTGCCATAAACGAGAGGATGGTATAGTCATATGAGCAGAGAATATGCAAGACGTTCAAAAGGAGGCGGCGGTAATCTCCCACTTATAATTGCAATAGTCGGTACTGTTATCGTGATTGCCGTTATTTTATATTTCCTTCTTGGAAACAGCGGAGGAGGCGGTGGAATATTTAATAAAGCAACACCAACGCCCACTTTGCAGCCCACGTATACACCCCCTGTAGATACACCCACACCAGGGCCTACACCCTCACCCACACCAGGACCTACTATGCAGGTTATAGTGGTGGATGAATCCCCGAGTGCGGAAGTTATTCAGCAAGCAACACCCACACCGGTGCCAAAAGCATATAAAAGCGCAACGATTGCAAAGTCGGCTTTGAATGTACGTGAAGGCCCAGGAATGGATTACGGCGTAATCGGCAAGGTTCGATATGGAGAAACATATAAAGTTTGGGATGAAACATCCAAATGGATAAAGATACAGCTTTCAAGCGGCTCATATGGCTGGGTTTGGGAGTCTTACACAGCACGTGAGGGAGAAACACTTCCGCCACGTGAAACATCACCACCTGCGGATTCTTTGGTTGAAAGTGCATCGGTAGATTCAGGCTCAACTAAAGTTACAATAAAGTTTAAAGATGAAGCTTACGGAAGCTCTACACCTACGAATTATGTGAAACTTTCTAAAGATGCTTTCTCAGTCAAAGAGGGCACTACAGAAAGAGTTACTGCAGTAAGTGATTGTGCCGGAGGAAAAGAAATTATCCTCACTCTTTCGGGAGCCACTGCCGGAGCCGAACTCAAGCTCACAGTAGATGGCAGCAAAATCTATGACAAAGACGGAGAAGACACTGGAGATTATTCAAAGACGTTTAACTCTGGGGCTGATGTGACAGCACCGACAATAACGAGTTCATCTATTTCTGCTAAAGTTATTTCGATAGGTTTTAGTGAAGAAGTATATTCAGGTAGCGGTGGGGATATAGGGAATTCTGCATTTGAGGTGTTTACTGCAACTATTCCAAAAGGTACTCTTACTTATACAGTGTCACACACAGCAGGAAATAAATCATTAACTATTACACTGACAAATGTATCTGGGGCTGAAACGGTTTATGTTAATATTGCATCTAGTGGTATAAAGGATTCATCTGGTAATTATGCAGGTGGGGGAAAACAATTCGACTATGATGGAACATGATTGACTATTTTAAAAACCGGCTCTTCGGAGCCGGTTTTTTTATGCGCATATTTAGATACATTCGGTTTATATCATATTTTGCTGTTTTATAGTATAATGCCGCTATGAGTAATAATAACAACAAATGGGATATGGAAAGCATTAATCCATATAAGAAAACTGCGCCGTTTTTCATGCGCATGGAACACATTGCCCGCTACAGGTGGGCAAAAGAGATGATGCGCAGAAGGGGAGCGACAAATGCTCTGGACATCGCATGCGCTGAAGGCTATGGCACAAACCAGCTGTGGGCAGAGGGCAGGAAAGTTGTCGGAGTGGACAAAAACCCTGAGCTTATACAAAAGGCAGAGCTTCACTATAAAAAGTGTGAGTTTCATGTGCTGGACGCGGATGAAGATGAGGTGGCGATTAAAAATCTTTCGCCATTTGACGCGGCGGTGTGCTTTGAAACACTGGAGCATGTGAAATATCCGATACACTTGCTTGAAGTTTTAAACGAATGCCTTGGTCGCGATGGCTATCTCATGCTGTCTGTTCCTAACGGCGAGTTTGAGCCGGTGGATGAAAAGGGCGAGATATTGTCAGAATATCACTTGCACGCCTTTTCCGACAATCACCTTTCGCGGATGATTGAAAAAAGCGGATTTGAGATAGAGCAGAAGCTGCACCAGCATTTAAGCAGCCAGCTCTACAGGAACTTTAACACCGTTATCCGTGACAGACAGACAACCACAGAAGAGATGGAAGGCTTTTTCCCCAATGACGCACACAGCCTTGACCTTTTGTCGGAAGTGTTTGCTTGGCCGGATGATGTGCAGGGAAAGTCATATAATATGATTTACCTATGCAAAAAAGTATAAGAAATGATATAGACGATGTTTAGCGTAAAAAGAATCATAATAGCAACTCCATATTTCCCTCCTACAATAAACAACAGGGCAAACTATTCCTATCACCTCGCAAAAGAGCTTAGGGCGCTTGGCATAAAGGTGAAAGTCATAACGCTGTGGAAAAAGGATGCTTGCGGCGCAAAGGCAATGGGCGGAATAGATATGTATTGCGTGCCATACAAGAAAGTTTTGGGCTGTGTAAATTTTGTTATGCCCAATCACTATAAAGAGATAGCAAAAGAGATTGAAGAATATGAGCCTCAGTGTGTTATAAGCATTGATTATCATGAAAGGCTGAGTCTTCTTGTTGCAAAAGCTGCAAGCAAGGAAAGAATACCGTGTGTTGTGATAAATCATCTAAGCCAACCACTTTCACACAAAAACAATCTGATTGATAAGTTTATAAAAAAGCGTGAGATAAAAATGCTTATGCTCGGCAAAAAATACAGAGCGGTTTTTGCAGGGGCTGGGTACGCGCAGACGGAATATTTGAGAAAAATTAAGGCAGTTCCACGGTTTGAGATTCCCTATGGCGCGGAAACGGAGATTATGCCATTGCCGCTTATGAAAAAACAGATGGGTATAAATCAGAACGCAATCATGTATCTTTTAAAGCCAAATGGCGACTATAACAAGGTTAGAAAAATAGCTGACGCCTTGGACGAGATAAGTGGATACAGCGGACAGGAAACAGTTCTTGCGGTGGTCGGTGAAGCTCCGAAGAAAAATGAGTTTTCAAAAAACACTGTGATTTTTACGGGGAATGTTTCCCCAGAAGACGATATTTCGTTAAAATACGGTTGTGATGTGTACATACATTTTGCAGAAGGCGATCCACTTCACACGGATTTGCTGGAAGCAGGTATTTTCGGCACAGCAGCACTTGCAGTGAAGCAGGCAGGCGAAGTTTTTCCCATCATAGAAGATGGAAATGATGGTCTGGTTTGCCAAGAGAGTCAGGATAGTTTAAAGGCCGCGCTCCAAAAGCTTAGAGTGCACAGCAAGCTCAGAAGAGAGCTTGGCGAAAACTTTAAAAAGAAAGTGGAGTTAAGGTACAACTGGCAGCAAAGTGCACTTGCGCTTATAGATGCTGTTTGGGAGCTTAACGGAGCGAGGCGCCACGGATGAAAATTCTGTTTTATACAAATATAAAATTTGGTATAATATTTTAATGAGAAATTATTTTAGAGATATAAGTAAACCAAGATGGTATGTTGTGGTTTTATTTGCCTTCGCTTTTATCGTTCAGTGCATGGCTGTAATAAACCTATGCGCGCAATTTGGCGGCGGATATTATGTTATTATACCGATACAGGTTGTTATCGGTTATCTTAACGTGTTTTTATACCTTGTGGTGCAAAAAGACATACGGCAGAGGAAATTCGCTTACATCGCAGCTATAGGCCTTGTACTTGGACTTGCAGCGAGTTTTTTGCTTTTTGAAGGAGTGTATACCTCAGTACCCAGATTAAAGGGTGTTATGTATGGCGTGATGATGCAGGTTTCGCTTGCAGAGGCTTTTTGCGCGATAGCAGTGATGATAGGGCATGTCGCTATAGAGCTTAAAAAGACAGATGAAAAAGATCAGTTTTCAGAAGGGGAATAGCATATGAGGGTAATGTACCTTACAAATATACCGTCACCGTACAGAATGGCTTTTTGGGAAGTTCTGGGAACACAGTGCGATCTTACGGTAGTGTTTGAAGACGTCAATGAGAAAAACAGATATTGGGACGTAGAGCCCGGGAAGAATTTTAAATCCGTTTTTTTAAACGGCTTTT
This sequence comes from Christensenellaceae bacterium, assembly GCA_963676355.1. Lineage (GTDB taxonomy): Bacteria > Bacillota > Clostridia > Christensenellales > UMGS416 > JAGLOK01. The sequence goes on along the minus strand of OY781093.1, from coordinate 2,721,583 downwards.
CGTTTGCGACACAGTTTCACTTCAATGTAGGACTAATAAGCCACATTAAAAAGTATAAATACGATATTATCGTGATATCAGGATATAATTCGCCCACCGACATGAGGGCGATAAACTATCTTGTGCGCAATGACATTCCATTTATTTTTTCGGCAGACGGTGGATTTCCAAAATCAGGTGAAGGCTACTTTGCAAAAGAGATAAAGAATCATTTTTTGGCGAATGCTACGCTTAATATGTCCTCTGGAATAATGTGCGACAAATATTTTAAAAGCTACGGAGTAAAAGAGGAAAATCTCAGAAGATATAATTTTTCTTCAATATCAAAAACGGACTTGGAGATACCCATATCATTACCCGCGCGCGTTAATACAATCAAAAGGAAATACGGACTGAAAAAGAATGTTGTAATCGGTGTGGGACAATTTATACCGCGCAAAGGATTTGACATACTCTTGGAAGCATGGGGACATGTGAACCTTGAAGACACATCTCTTGTGATAGTGGGCGGAGGTCCGGATAGAAAGCTTTATCAGCGCATGATTGCAGAAAACAATCTGAACGATGTGATGATAATTGACTTTATACCGAAGGCAAAGCTTTTTGAGCTTTATCGCGTTTCGGATCTATTTGTGTTCCCTACACGATATGACATTTGGGGGCTTACCCTTGGAGAGGCCATGGCATGCGGATTGCCTGTTATATCATCGCCGAATGCGGCCGCAGCTTATGACCTTGTGAAAGATGGAGAAAATGGATATATAGAAAGCCTTGATACAACTGTTGGATGGGCGCGAAGGATAGAAGAGCTTGTTCAAGACAAGGTGAAAAACAAAGAGTTTGGTGAAAAATCACTTAGTATAATGAAACAATATACTATAGAACACATGGCCGATGACTATATGGCAGCATTTAAAGAGATGATTTTTAGGGCAAAAAAATGAAAAAAATGTTGAAAAAATTTCTGGAAAAATGCAAGGCTTCAGTCGTGTATTCATATAAGTTTATAAAAGAGATTGTAAGAAGAATAAGTGAGCATGGCATATATCCCAAAGGCGCAGAACTTGCTTACTATCTTGTTGTATCGGCGCTTTCTGCATTTGTGGCGATTGTTTATATCGCACACTATTTTCGTGGCTTTGTAAAGCTTGTGGGTGAAGGTGCTTTTTATATATTTCCTAAAGAAATTGCTGAGTGGGCAAACAGCGTTATAAATAGTGTGTCAGTTCCGGGGTCAATACTGGTGGTCGCAGGTACGGCTATCACGATAATTTGGTTTGTTTCGCGTGCTATGCATTCGATGATGCGATCGTTTAACGTGATTTATCACACAACAGATAGGGGAAGCTTATTAAAAGCTAGAGCTTTTTCTATACTGTTTACGCTTGCTTTGGTCGTGGTGTTTATTTTAATTTTTTTCCTTTCTGTTTTGCAGCAGACAATTGGTTCTTTTTTAAGTTCAAACTTTGAGTATACAGGATTTTTAACTTCATCGGGGTTTTCAATACTCGTTTCTGTATTGGCAATGCTTTTGGTTTTCACCCTTTTATATTATCAGCTGCCAAATTGTAAAACAGGACTTGCAGGCTCTCTCCCGGGTGCGCTTTTTACGACAGTTATCTGGTTTGGGTTGTCTAAAGGATTTTCGTTTTATGTGGACAATCTTACTGCTTTTTCATGGATACTTGGCTCATTTGGATCAATATTCATCTTTTTAGTATGGCTGTACTGGCTGTCGATAATCGTATTAACCGGTGCTGAGATTAACTATATGTTTATAGAAAGAGCTGCTAAGATTAAAGTTGTAAAGTCTAAAAAAGTCAAGAGATAGGAACTTCTTAGTAGTTACAAAATATTGACTATATTATTACAATGATGTAAGATAATATTAAGAAAAAATTAAATGGATTGGTAAATGAAAAAAACTATAATTTATATATTATTATTTGCTTTGGTTTTCTCGCTCACTGGATGTGCAGGAAATGTTGAACCTGTACATATTAGCGTTGATATAACACCTGATGTGGAAGTTGCAACCTCAACACCTGTGCCAACACCGACGCAGACCGCAACGCCTACACCAGAGCCGACTCCTGCGGAAGAAGTTTCCGTATATGTGGAGGACTTAGACTACGAAGATGGCGATTCGACTATATATTTTAGCCAGTGGGAATTTCCAACGAGGAAACTTCAGTTTACAATCGGTGGACAATCATACAACAAGGGAATAGGGATGTATGTTAAGTCCAGCAGAATGCAAGAAGGAGAAGGCTCTGTTTCTTTCATATGGAACTTAGATAAAGATTATCATAGAATATCATTTGATATGGGATGTGAGAAAACACTTCAATATGATGTTGAAAAGAAGTATGGAACATATAATGTGTCTGTATTTGCGGATAATACCAAGCTGTGGGAAAGCGGATTTAATGATTATAGCCATGAGGAAATCGAAAAATCCATCGATATACCTGAGGGAAGTGAAAAGCTTATTATAATGTTGACTGAAAAAAGAGGAGAGCTTGGAACACTAAATGTAATATTAGGCAGCTTTAAAGCGTATTATTATAAATAGATAATAATTTAATGCAAAATAAAACCCCGTGCAGATTATGCTGTTCGGGGTTTTGCTTTATGATTGTTAACCAACGGACATCATATAATAGTAATATGTATATGAGTCGTCCCACAAATGAAGACCGCTGACATCATAATGGTAGTTGAATGCTAAATAATCGCCGCCGATATCAATCATCAATTGCCCATTTGATTTTTCGATGTACCAATAGCCGCTTATTTCTCCGCCATTCAAAGTCCCTTCGTAGCTACCGTCTGAACTGAAGCTCAAAGACCAGTCAGTTAAATCTTCTTCATTTGTATCGGACATGTAGTATGATGCAGCAAAGAAATCAAGCTTTGTGACTCTGTTGTAAAAGAAGACACTGCCGTTTGATTGGTGCAACTCGAACACATCGCCTCTGTGCACAATTCCATAAGTATATTCGTTGTTTTGCTCATCATAGATTGTAAATTCTCCATCGCTAAACTCCCAGTACATGAAAACATTTTCATAGGTTCCGCCCCAGTTGTATATATATCCTGAACCATTTGGCCAAAATGATATTGTTTCCGTGTAGCCTGTGGAAGGGTCATAGTACATCCAGTCGCCATATGCAGTAAACTCTGAATCGGATGGATAAATAGAATATACTTCATTCCAGTTTGCTAAATACATTTCCAATTTATTTTCCTGATGGATAATGTGCAATATGCCATCATCGTAATAAGCATCATAAGAGATTTTGCCGCTGCTGGTTTCAAGCAGGAGCTCACCATTTTTTACTTCATAGTTAAATTGGAAAAAAGCCCTGTCGTCACTGTCATAATCGTAGTAGTAATATGTGCCTGTGCCATCGCCATTTATATGAAGGATTGCATCCATATTAAACACGGATTTTCCTGAGCCTGACCAACGAAGTTCCCATGATCCTTCAGGAAGGCTGGTTAGAGGGGTTTCGCCGGTGGAAGTCTCTGTTTGATCTGGCTGAGGTGTTGGGGTGATTTGAGCTTTAGTTGGAGCGGGTTCTTTTGTTGGATTTTCGCTTTCAACGGGGGCAGGAGTTGCGGTGGCCTCGTTTTTAATGGACACAGCCTCTTTGTCTGACTCCTCTGTAGAGATATACACTACGCATTTAAACAAATCTTTTGTATATTCACCTTCAGGTTCTTCTACTTGGATTTTAAATTCATAGCCATCAAATATTCCTTTTGCATAATAGGAATCGCGCCCTTCGTCTTCTTCTGACAGGGATATTTCATTATCTTCAATAAAATCTTTGTAAAATTCCACAACATCATCAAAATCGTCTTCAGTGCCAAATGAGATTATTATAGCTCCGAAAAGCTCTCTTGACTCAAAAACAATTGCGTCATCATAAATCTCGAAAACATCATCCGGAAAGTCTCTGTCGTATTTTATGCCTTCGGTAAATCTTTCGGGGGTTTTTTCCGAAAGTATCTGGCAGCCTGAAAGAATCGACGATAGCACAACGACAATTGCAATAATCAGTTTTATGTTCTTGTTTTTCATTTTATCTCCCGTCAGTTAATTAAAGTAATGAAGTAATAGTATCCGGATTTATCCCCGTATCACATAAGTCCACTTTAGTTGTGCTGATAATTGAAGTCATAATGTTAATCGTTTATATCTATATAAAATTATAATCCTAAAAAATATTCAAGTCAAAAATTATTGTTATTTTGAAAGAAATGCATATGAATAATTTTTAAACAATTCAATAAGAAAAATACATTATAATTGACTAAAATACTCGCATATGCTAAAGTATAACCAAGTATACTACTAGGAATAAAGAACATCCACCGATGCACATTATTTATAACTTTGATAGGACGGTAATAAAATGATTAAGTTAAAAAAAGTTCCTTTTGTTTTGCTTGGTATTTTGCTTGTGATTACATCTACGGTTTATGCTGCTACTCCAGAAAATGAGGATAGCAACAGTCAAATCCAAAATGTTAGTGTGAGAATTGGATACGATTCGAAGCTTTATAAGGCAAAGCTATTCTTTGAAGATATCAGACTTAAAAATGCTTTTACATCTGTCGGAAAGGCCAACGTCTCAAAGATTTTCGCCCTTAGAAGAATGGCGGAAGCAAATGAAATGATCGTATCCGATAGGTTTGATGTTGCCAAAGAACTTATGTTGTCGGGACTTAGCTATATTGACATGTCTACTCAATATATATCAGACGCTCTGATGAAAAAAGATAATGGACGTTCAAGGCTTGCGCTTGAATATGTGTCAGATGTCCAAAATGAAATGTATGAATATATAACTAACTTGGAAAAAGATTATCCTGACTCATTTGAAACGGAGTCTATGAAGGAATCATTAAAGCAAAATGTAATAGACACTATGGTGTTGTGGGTGTACATTTCTTACAAAGAAACCATACTTGAGAATCCAGACATAAGGGATACTGCGCTTGCAGCATACGAATCATCTGAAGGCATAGATGGGATTTCTATTGTAGATGCTGTTACCACTGCGACACTTTCTCATCTTGATGAGCTAGGGATAGACCTTGGAGAAGGTGGTGTTGATGCAGTTACAGCCGCCACGCAGGAGATGCTGACGGAAACTGGAGAGACAACTGACACCATAACTTCTGCAACACAGGGTATTGTTTTAGAAGAACCAGGCGTGGATGGAACTACATCAGCAACGGCTAAAGAGCCGGTTGTAACTGATGGAACTGGTGTGGATGGAACTACGTCAGCGACAGTTACAGGGACAGTTCCTACCGACGGAACTGGAGTTGATGCGACATCATCTGCAACAGTGACACCAACACCTGCGCCAACTGGTGGAGTGGATGCAACGTCATCAGCAACTGTATCGCTATCTGCTGGTTCAAATACAGGCGGACAAACATATTACGATGATGATGAACATGAAGAGCATGATGATCATGACGAACACGAAGAACACGAAGAACATGACGACGATGACGAACATGAAGAGCATGATGACGATGATTAAAAAATGAAATGTCTTATATACCATTGCCCGCTTTTTGCGGGTTTTTTTGTGAATAAATTTAAATATGACATACAGTTGGCAAATTAAAAATATATAATGTAATTAAGAAATGGAGGTGACATTATGGAAAATGTAAAACATGAGTGGAGAAAAAAAGAAAAAGATATATACCTTCCCAAAGCAAAGCCTGTGATAGTGGATATACCAGAGTTTAAATATATAGCACTAGATGGAGCAGGAAACCCGAACAGCGAGGCGTTTCAAGAATATGTAGAAGCTTTATATGCTATTGCATACGGTATAAAGATGAGCTATAAGAAGGGGATTGAGGTTGAAGGCTATTTTCAATATACCGTTTATCCGTTGGAGGGGGTATGGGACATAACTGATGAAGCAAAAAAGGGCTCAGGCAATGGCTGGAGCAAAGATGACCTTGTTTTTAAACTTATGATACGTCAGCCGGATTTTGTGACGGATGAGTTTTTTGAAAAAATCAAAGAGTCTGTTAAGGTAAAAAAATCAAACAAAAAAATTGATGAAGTTCGGCTTATAAGAATGACAGAGGGTATGTGTTGTCAGATACTGCACAAAGGAAGCTATAACGATGAGCCTGAAAGCTTTAAAATGATGGAAGATTATTGCACCGAGCAAGGATATAAACGCTCTTTAAAGACGCACAGGGAAATTTATCTTTCAGATCCGAGAAAAACAGCGGACGATAAGCTTAAAACTGTGCTGAGATTTAAAATAAATTAGTGTAATAACGCACGAATATAGCTATTTTTATCTGCGTACTGTATAATTTATTACAGTGAAGCAAGAGGTTATATTATGCGTATAAAAAAAGTTGCATCAAATAAGGATATGAAAAACTTTGTCGCTGTACCAGATATTTTGCATTCGGGCAGCGATTTTTATGTGCCACCTATTTGGCTTGATGAAAGGGGTGCTTATAAAAAGAGAAACAACCCCATTTTTCAAAACTCCGATTTTGAGCTTTTTTTGCTTTTGGACGAGGACAGTTCACCCATTGGGAGAATTGTTGCATATGTGGACTTTAATCACAATAAATATTATAAAACAAAGACAGGATTTTTTGGTGCTTTTGAATGCATAGATGACCGTGACGCTTCCGGCATGCTGATTGAAGCTGCTGAAGAGTATCTTCAAGAAAAAGGCATGGACACAATACGGGGTCCGATTAACCCTGTTGCTGAAAACTGGGGCTTTCTTATGGACGGATATGACAGCACACCTGTTTATCTTGCACCGTGGAATCCTCAATATTACCATGGATTTTTTACATACAGGGGATATGGTAAAGCAAAAGATTTGCTTGCCTATGAGATAGATACAAAAGATGGATATATAATACCGCAAAGGTATTTGGACTTTAATGAAAAGTTTTCAAAGCTTTTTCCCAGAGTAAAAATTCGCAGGCTTGATTTAAATAATTTAAAGCGGGATGCAAAATATATTTGGGAGCTTACAAATATTTCACTTGCAAACAATTGGGGATATGTGCCGCTGGAGCTTCCTGTGATGGAAGATATGCTAAAGAAGCTAAAAATTATAGTAAATCCCGATGCTGTTTGGATAGTGGAATGTGAAGGCGAGTGCATAGGCTATTGCCTAGGCTTTCCCGATATCAATGTGATTCTCAAGCAGATAAAGGGCAAGCTTTTGCCATTCGGTTGGGCAAAGCTTATATTTGGTGTTAAAAAGCTCAGGGACTACAGGCTGTTTGGATTGGCAGTTCATCCGAAATGGCAGGGCAGGGGACTTGATGCCATCATGTATATTAATTTGTACAATCACCTAAAGGACATAAAAGTGCGCATGGAGGCAAACTATATTTTAGAAGATAACCTTCGAATAAAAAACGCGCTGATAAAACTAGGAATGAAATACATTAAAACTTATAGAGTATATGATAAACGAATAGGAGAATAAATTGAAGATTAAAAAAGCATATGACATTTCACGCAGCATTAATAAAAATATAACTGTATGGCCAGGCGATGAGAATTTTAGTTTGATAAATGAGAGTTCATTTGAGAATGGAGATGAATCCACACTAAACAGGATGAATATCTGCCTTCACACAGGTACACACATTGATGCGCCGCTCCACTTTGTTGAAAACGGAAAAAATATTAATAATATGGATATATCAAAATGTATTGGCATGGCAAAGGTTTTTGATTTAGCTTATGCTGACGTTATAAGCTTAGAAAAAATAAATGATCTTGATATAAAAGAAGGCGACATCATTTTGTTTAAAACAAAGAACTCACTTATAGGTGATGACGAGCCTTTTAAAACAGATTATGTTTATATAGATGATAAATCAGCAAAGTACCTTGCAGAAAAAAAGATCAACACTGTAGGAATCGATTATCTTTCTGTTGAAAATTATAGTGACACCTCTCACATGACTCACAAGGCTTTGCTGGGCAGCGACATATGCATCTTAGAGAACATTTGCTTAAAGGATGTTCCTGAGGGAGAATATTTTCTTTCGGCTTTGCCATTAAAAATAGAAGACGCCGAAGCGTCTCCTGTAAGGGCTATGCTGTTGGAATTTGTATAAACCGAACTGTTTTGGTCTAGAGGTTTGCAAGCTCGTAGAGCGCGTGTGCGTAAATTCTTGAAGAATTTAAAAGCTCAGTTATGCTTGCGCACTCGTCATGCATGTGCACACCTTTAGATTTTCCACCTTTAAATGCTGGACCAAATGCTACAGCGCAGGGAAGTGTTCTTGCGTAGGTTCCTCCGCCAATAGAGAAAGTTTCGGCTTTGTCGCCTGTTATATCCTTGTAAATATGTTGAAGTGTTTTAATCAGCGGATGATCTTTTTCAAGATATAATCCTTCAGAACACGCATAATCCACAAGCTGGAATCCATCAATAGCATTTTTGAGTTTCTTATGAGTAATTTCTGATGAATATGTCACAGGATGCCTTATATCAAATTTTACGGACAATTCGGATGAATCACCTTCAATAATGCCTAAGTTTAAAGTTAGCGGACCAGTTGGCTTGTCTGAACAATTTACGCCCATGCCGCTTCCGTCATTCATTTCAAAGGATCTATACACTTTTTTTAAAACAGATTTATATGCATCATCTTCGGGGAGAATTCTGGATAGAAATTTCACAAGGTTTATAATGGCGTTTTCACCTTCCTCGGGAGTGGATGCGTGAGCGGAAATACCTTTGGCTTTCACGGCATACAAGCCGTTGCAATCTTCAATTACTATGTTTGGATCACAGTGATATGGGCCAAGAGACGATATGTGGGCTGTTGCAGAGTCTGGAACAACATTGCTGCGTGTGCCGCCTTTGATAGATTTTAAGATGGTTTTCCCTGATATTTCAGCTGAGTACTGCCCTGCAAGCACTGACTTTTCTGCGTGAATAGTAGGGAAATATGCATCAGGTGAAAATGCGTATTTAGGCGCTTCACGTTTGGCGAGGTAGTGTTTCATGTCGCTCATGCCGGATTCCTCGTCACAGCCAAATATAAGCCGTATGCTGTGTTTTTTTAGCGGAACCTTTGCATCAATTAATGCTTTTACAGCATAAAGTGCGGCAATAGACGGGCCTTTGTCATCCGTTGTGCCTCTGCCATATATGATGTCGCCTTCCAATTCGCCCGCAAAGGGATCATGCTCCCAATCGCCGCCTATTGGAACTATGTCCAAATGCGAAAGGCTTGCTACACATTCTTTGCCTTCACCTAAGGTCGCATCCATTGCATAATAGTCTATATTTTCGCAGGAAAGACCTGCATCCTCGCATAATTGCATCATGTAGTCCATAGCTTTTGCAGTTTCGCTGCCAAAAGGCTTTCCTGCTTCTGCATCAAGCTTTACTGAGTTGAACTTTAGAAGACCTCTTAGGTCTTGAATGAAGTTCTCCTTATTTTTTTCAAGAAATTCAGTTATTTTTTTATCTAATTGTTTATCCATTTTTCCTCCTTATATTTATAAATACTTTAACATTTTTTGTATGTATATTCAACGAAGCTACATATGAAGTCTTGTCGCTATGCTTTCCAGATATCGCAGTGTTCTGGATATCTCAGCTTCATCACAGTCATGAAACATTACAAGAGCGGCAGGAATAAAGCCTGAGTTTGCGCATGTATCTTCCACGATGTTTCTTGTTTTTTTGATCCACTCTTTTATGTCTGCGATGCCTTCGCCGAGGTTGATTTTAACATGCCAGTTTTTATCTTCAATATCCTGAAGGTTTAGCAGAATAGCTTTACCTTTTATAAATTCCAAATCCTCATCTGTAGTGCTTAGATGATGTAAAACGGCAGTGTTAATGTTTAAAAACAAGTTTGATTTGTCTGCTTTTTCATAAAACTCTTTAACTTCCGTCCAGGTTTTAAGCAATTGATTTTTCTTTGGTTTGAAATCAAGTGCAATAGGCACATCTTGGTTACCAGCCAAATCACATGCTTCTTTTATAAAATTTAGGGCAAACTCAATGTGCTCTTCCTTTTTCCCGCGATATGATCCTGCAGATAGAGTGATTGGAGCATTTCCATATACGTTTTGAAGCTTGATAAGCCTTTTTACTTCATCGATTGATTCAGTGTAATGCTTTTCATCGACATAAGACTTGGAGAAGTTTGCGCTTGATATTTGAACCAATGAAAGTCCGAGCTGTTTAAAATCTTTATATGCAGAAATTATTTCATCATCTTCCATGCCATCTTCAATATGAAGGCATACATTGCGTACACCAATGCTTGCAATCTTTGCGTATCTCTGTGAAAGAGGAAGGTCGCTAAATAATTTTGTACTGAAAGCTAATCGCATTTTGTTGTTCATATAACACACCTTGTTTTTGATATAATAATTATATATCAAATGACATGATTTAAAAACCTATTATGTTGATTATTGGATATCGATTTTCTTATTTACTTTTATTTTGTTTAAAACAAAGACAAATAACGCCATGATGGCAAACTCTACAGCGATTATAGCCAGTGGGGCAAGGATTGCTGTAAAGAGGTTTAAGAAAATTCCCATAATAAGAGTGGTAGTAAGCATTATAGCTGTTACTTTAAGCAAGTCTTTGCCACCAAGCTCGCGTGCAAGAACTGTATAGGTTGCAACGCAGGGAAAGTATAAAACCAATGTCACAACAGCTGTTATGGTTTGCGCGCCTGTAAGATTTAGAGGAACCAAAAGTGCGATTGCCGCATCTTTTCTTATAATGCCCACAAGCATGGCAGATACAGTTTCTTTAGGAAGCCCCCATAATCCTGTGATTACAGGTGATGCGATTTTAAACAGAAAATCTAACACGCCTGTCATTAAAAGAACCTGCACAAGCAGTATACCAAACATCATAAGCGGTACGGCTTCTTTGAAAAATCCGCTCAGCCTTCCTCCCAGCTTTTTGACTTGCATTTTAAGCCCGGGAACTCGGTAGGAGGGCATTTCCGCTATAAGAGATGGAGTTGTACCCTTTGAAAAGAAATTAAGCACTACGCCCAGCACAACGGCTACAGTGAGCAGCGATGTGAGGGTAAGCCAAAGATATGCACTGCCAAATTTCCCTGTTTCGCGAAATATTATTGCCGACTGTGCCATGCAGGGGATTGAAGTGCACATTATGGCGGCTGTAATAAAGCGCTCCCTTCTGGTTTCAAGATTGCGAAGGCCTAAAACCCCCGGGATATTGCATCCTGTAGCCAACATCATTGGGATAACTGAATAGCCGTGCAAGCCTATGCGATGAAAGAATCTGTCAAAAAGAACAGCCATTCTGGGAAGATAGCCCCAGTCTTCCAAAAAGCCTAAAATCAAATAGAAAAGCAATAGATATGGCATGACTAGACCAATGGGAACGAAGATGCCGGTTGTTAAAACTCCCATTGAAGATTCAAGGTCAATTGAGCCGTCAAACAGCTCCCCGATTAATATTCTATCAAGCCAAAAAATATCATTAATTGCGCCGTGAAGATTCATAAGAAGAGGTACAATTGCCCATTCAAAAAGCTTTGTCATTAAATCGACTAAAAAGTTTCCCGCGATAATGACCACTTCAAACATCATAACAAGCACCAAAAGTGCAATAGGCAGTCCAAAAATCGGATGCATGGAAAAATCCTGCAAGCGCTCTCTAAATGTATGATGGCGGTGGGTGAGTGACTGCGTTTGGGTGACTATCGTGCCTATTTGTTTCCATCGCTCTTCATCACTTTTAAAGATAAGCCCCCCAACACTTGCTTCATCCAGACGCAAGGCTAAATCCAGTGCGCCTTCTCCAGTGCGTGCATTGGTTGCAACAACTGGTATTTGCAGCATTTTTTCCAATTTGTGAAGGTTTATATCAATGCCCATGTGCTTTGTTTCATCCCACATATTAAGCACTGCTATCATAGGCTTTTTAAATTGCATAAGTTCAAGTGTTAGTGACAAATTTCGCTCAAGATTTGTAGCGTCAATGACATTTATCAGCACATCGGCACTTTCTATCATGTCAACTGCTATTTTTTCGGACTGAGCATCAGGCGTGAGCGAATAAGCTCCGGGAACATCCACCAAGTCAACAGCTCGATTTGTGGGCTCTCCACTTTTTTGGGACAGACTTGCGCAACCCTGGCATCCTGCACAGTTGTGAGTGCATGCCTCAGGTGGAAGCTTCCATTTGCCTTCTGTGAAAGTTACTGTTGTTCCTGCATAGTTTGAAGTGTGCACTGCGACCCCTGTGAGTCTATAAAACAGTGCGCTTTTTCCGACGTTCGGATTTCCGATGAGTAAAATTTTCAAAGAAGAGCCTCTTTTGATTTTAATTTATATTGATTTTCATGCGGCTTGCCATACCGTGGCCTATCGCAATTTGCGTTTGTCCCAATTGGATTACCACAGGACCTTTTAAAGGGATGATTTGTACAACTTTAATTTGTATTCCTTCTCTTAATCCCATTTCAGAAAGGCGGAGTCTTGCTCGCTCTCCCTTGGGAAATGAATATATAGTGCCGGATTGACCTTTTTTAAGATTAGCTAAAAACTCTGTTTTCAAAATCTATACCTTTCAGTTAGCATGAACTAACATCATCCAAGGCTATTATATTTCTTTTCAAATAACGTGTCAATCAAATAGCTAAATTATGTGACTTTTGCTTAAATCTATCAGGGTATGATATAGTATGAATTATGCAATTATGCTATAATACATATTACTAAAAATTAAACAGAGGATACATGAAATCTAAGAATAAAGCGTTAAGCTTCAGTAAGATAAAAAAGGGTATAGTTATATATGCCATGCTAGGAGTTGTGGTTTTTGCAGGAATCGGAATACTAGCCGATTTTGGAGAACTAAAACAATCGATAAGCAGATTTAATTTCAACTATTTGCCAATAATACTTATACTTGCGCCCATGAACTATGTTTTGCGCTATGTTAAGTGGAACTATTACCTTAAGCAGCTAAATATTAAGGTGCCAAGGAAAGTGAACTTGCCTGTTTTTGTGGCAGGACTATCAATGACTGTAACACCTGCAAAAGTTGGAGAGTTTTTTAAAAGCTATCTTTTAAAAGAGCTGGCTGGAGTTGATATGGCAAAGACTATGCCAATGGTTTTGATGGAACGCGTGTCTGATGCCATTTCTATGATTATACTTGCATCCGTAGGTGCAATTGCATTTTCATATGGTTATGCAGCCATAATAGCGTGTGTCGTAATTGTTGCGCTTTTTGTAGCTGCTATTCGTATAAAACCATTTGCTATGTTTATAATAAGAATGCTGTCCAAAATTAAATTTCTTAAAAAATTTGCTGATGCATTTGAAAATTTCTACAGCCATACATATGAACTTACCCGTTTAGACAGAATGGGAGTTGCAGTAGGAATCGGAACTGTATCATGGTTTTTTGAAGGACTTGTGGTGTTTTTGGCACTCAAAGCCTTCGGAGTGGACTTTACAGTTTTGGGTTCAGTGTTTACAGTTTCAGTCTCATCCCTTATGGGTGCGCTTTCAATGCTTCCTGGAGGACTTATTGCGGCAGAAGTATCTATATTGGGTGTGCTTACGGTTCTTTTTGATGTAGATAAAGTATTGGCTTCGGCGACGACGATTGTCACAAGGATATCTACGCTCTGGTTGGGCGTAATCATTGGGATTGTTGGTCTGCTTGTAGTACAAAGACTTTTGAAAAAGCATAATGTTAACACGAATGAAGAAATTGTGATTTTAGATGAAATGAATGAAAGCGGGGAGAAAAATGATTAGCGCATTCACAAAACTTGATATGCATATGCACTCCGAATATTCCGCAGATAGTAAGCTAAGTCTTAAAAAGATAGGCGAATTTCTTGATAAAAACACGGATTTTGGTATAGTTTTATCCGACCATAATGAGATTGAAGGAGCGTTAAAGCTTCAGCAGAGCTATCCGGACCGCGTTATTGTAGGTGAGGAAATAAAAACTGATAGTGGGGAAGTTACGGGCTTTTTCCTTAAAGAAAAGATTGCATCATTTAAAAGCATCACATGGACTATTGATGCTATTATAGCTCAAGGTGGTATTGTTTACATACCTCATCCAAAGGATAGGCTAAGGACATCAAAGCTTACTCCTGAAGCGCTCGCTGCTGCTGTTAAAAGAGCGGATATCTTAGAGATATTTAACTCTAGAAATGTTTTTGCAGCCGATGACAAAAAGGCACTTGAGCTAGCAAAAGAAAATGATATTTTAATGGGATGTGGGAGTGATGCTCACACATTGTGGGAGCTTGGGAATTCCTATATGGAGTTTGAAAAGCCATTTGAGTTAACACCTGATGGTCTGTTAGAGGCGATAAAAGATGCAAAACCCAGAACAAAAAGAACGTTTCAGGGGATACATGTTATAACTAAAATTGATAAGATAAAAAAGAAGCATTTTGGAAGGTAGGTAGCTGTGAGTAATATTAAAACATTTATAAAGCTGCTTCGAGTAAAGCAGTGGATAAAAAACATTTTTGTTCTTCCGGGCATTGTGTTTGCCGGAATGGTGACTCAGATGAGCGCTTGGGTAACGACGATTTTCGCACTAATAGCGTTTTGCATGGCATCTTCTGCAATATATATATTTAACGATATGATGGATAAAAAGGAAGACAGCCTGCATCCTGAAAAAAGGCATCGTCCGATTGCATCCGGCGCAGTTCCAATACCACTTGCGTCATTTATAATGGGTGCGTTGATAATAGCGGCGTCCTCTGTAGCATTTCTTTTGGTGAACTTTTGGTTCTTTGTTTGTGTAGCAGGCTACATTGTTATTATGGTTTTATATTCTGTGGTTCTCAAGCATATTGTTATAATAGATGTAATGATAATTATGAGTGGCTTTGTTCTTCGCGCCGTTGGAGGCGTTGCGGCACTTAATGTTAAGATTTCGCCGTGGCTCGTGCTATGCACAGCGCTATTGGCGCTCTACCTTGCACTAAATAAGCGCAGGGGAGAAATTGAAAAAATCGGAGAAGATGGTCAGACACGCAGCGTGCTTAAAAACTATTCTGTGGAATCCATAAAGGAAATGTTGTCAGTGATAACACCATCCATTATAGTGGCATATGCGATATACACTTTCTTTTCGCCGGTTGGCTCAATTATGATGATAACGCTTCCTTTCGTTGTGTTTGGCATATTTAGATATATTTATATTGCTGATCAAAAACAAAGGCACGATGCTCCTGAAATGGCACTTCTGACAGACATTCCACTCATGGCAGATATGCTGATATGGGGATTGGTGTCCGGAGCATTGATTTTATTTGGTTAGGTGAATTATGGTACGTGAGAAATATAGGGATAAACCTTTTGCATATAAACTAATAAGTGCGCTTTTAAGGATTGCAGGTGGTATAATTATACTACTTGTTGTATTTTTTGCCGCGCGTTTTTTGTCGGGAACACCATTTTACAGAATGTTTGATGGTATATCTGTTTCGGAGATAATTAGGATGGGGCTTGTGATAGTCGCAGTTTTGTGCCTATTTATTTCATTTTGGAAAGCATTGGCAGGAGGAATAGCAACTATTATTCCTGTTGTAATTTACACTATTCTTGAATCAATTGAAAAGGGAGCGTACACAGCAGGGGCGATTAATTATATTTTGCTTGGAATTGCTGTAATGTACGTAATTATGGGCATTGTTAAAATCCATGTGGAGCATGACAAGATGGAAGATATAATGGGCCCGAGAGTTGAAAAGAATGATGGTCCCAATTTGATGGATTTACATTTATAAAAGTATAGGTGAAGACATCCCGATTTGCTTGCGGGATGTCTTTTTGTTTTCTCAGAAAGCTTTCTCATTTTATAGTTTCTATGTATTAGAAAACCTCCTGCTATTATTCTATAGCAGGAGGTTTTTATTATGTCTGTTTTTGGAATTAATTCATTTTGTAATGAATGTTGCTTCGTATATTAAGATACAGTTATTGGTGAGTTGTAAAGCGCTTTCTAAGAACAAACAAGACGCATCCCATAAGGAGCAATATGCCTATTGTAATAAACAGTGCATCACCTTCGCCTGTTTCAGGACCAAATGCAGGGTCAACATCTTCAATTATTAGTTCATCGCCTTCAATAGGGGTAGCGGTTGGAGTCGGTGCAGGTGTTGGAGTCGGTGAAGGAGAAGGAGTGCTTTCCGGACCTGCCGGAACAGGCTCAGGTGTAATAACGGTTCCTCTATTTCGAGAAGGACCATCATTAAACAATACTATGCCCGCGCTTTCACCTGGATCTATAGTGATATAGCTTGATTTAGTAAGTATCGTGTATCCTGTGGGTGCGGAATCTTCAACTAGGACATAATTGCCAGATTGCAAGTTGCCCCAAATAATATTGCCCTGTGCATTTGTTACGTCAGAAGAGACAAGCACATCACCTGAAAGTGTTTTTTTATAGAGTGAGAAAGTTGCACCAGGCAGAGCTTCGTTATAATTACTAATTCTCTTTGTGAGCGTTAGTCTGCCTCGTTCATACTCAACATTGCTTACGTAGAATACGTTTTCAGCAGATCTTCCAGGAAGGATTGTGATTTGATATGCCGAAGGATCAATCGCATATCCAAATGGTGCCGTGACTTCTTTGAGGAGATAGATGCCAGGTGTGATTCTTCTAACTACTGCATATCCATATGAATCAGTGCGAAGCTGATAAGTTACGGGTACATATTCTGTACCGGTCCACTTCTTACCAATAAGCTCGTATACCGCATCTTTAAGGCCAAGATTTTGGTCTTTAGAATCGGTTTTTCTGATTGTGAAATCTGCATTGCCGTGAGTGTTAGTGAAGTTAACATTAGTGTTTGTGCCTTCCTGTGCAACTAAGTTCAATGTAACGCTTTTGTCATTATCTGAAACAAAGAATTTATTTGCATCATTTGATGCCTCTTTAATCACATAGTTTCCGGGAAGCAAACCCGTGAATTCACAAACACCGTTTAACAGAGTTTGTGAATCTATAGCAGTGCTGTTACCTGATTCAAATAACTCGAATTTAGTGCCGTCAAGAACTCCATTAAGTGTGCTTGTTGCAACTTGGTCAAGGTATTTCACCACTGTTATTTTCTGAAGGATTGGTGTGTTTTCAAACACTGCTTCAGACAGTTTATTTATTTCGCCTGGTGAGTTGACAGTGATTGTGACAGGTGTAGAGTCATTTTGATAGTTTGCAGGGGGAGAAACCTCAGTTACAGTATATGCAACACCAGCTTTAAGTTCATAGTCATCCCCAAACGTTGCGACTCCTGTTGCGTCGGTTGTCTGAGTTGCGCCTATTTGACCATTACTATCTTCAATTTTGAACTCAGCACCTTGCAGAGGAAGGTTTGTAAAGTTACTCAGCTTCTGAACTTGGATGTTAACATACTCGTAGTTCATAACACTGATTTCTTTAGTTTTTCCTGCTTCTATAGTGACAGATTGTGAAGAATCACCATTGATGTAATAACCGCTGGGCGCTAACGTTTCATCCAGTGTATAATCACCGGGCTTGAGGTCTTTCCAAACATAAGTGCCGCTGTCGACTGGAGATTCCACGCCTCCAACCCCATTGAGTGTGAATGTAGCACCTGTAAGTAGAGTTCCGTTTTGATCTGTCTTGTATACTATCAGTTTTCCATATTCAAGATTTACAACACTCTTTGTAAATCTAGGCCAGTCTTGTTCGCTAGGAGTAAGGGTTACATCATGTTTTTGAGTTTCCCAGTAGTATCCCGATGGAGCGCTGGTTTCTTTAATAGTATATTCGCCCTGTTTTAAATCATCCCAAGTGAATGTTCCGTCTGTTTCTGTTTTTGAACTTATTAAAGTGTTGCCTAACCAAAGTTCAAATGTTGCAGAGACAGCAATTAAGTTGTTATCGGCATCAACTTTTCTGACTGTTAATGAGCAATAGCTTGCCTTGTTCTCTATTGTTTTTGTTATATCCAGATTGTTATCATCTATTACAACATTCCAAGATGTCTGAACAGCTTCATAGCCCAGAGGAGCTGAAGTTTCAGTCAGTGTGTATGTTCCGGTTGGAAGGTTATCCCAAGTAAGAACACCTGAGATTGGTGTTGTTTGTGATTGAGAATAGTTGTTAGGCCCTGTCAGACTGAATGCTGCTCCGGACAACTTCTTGTTATGGTCATCTTGATCCACTTTGGTTACGGTCAGGGATCCGAGTTTAGCAAACTTAGGCATAAGTGTGATGTTTGTGAATAAAGGAGCAATGGTTTTTACTGCCATACTTCTTGCAGCGGGAGTTGCTGCTCCCTGTCCGGTAGGGATGTTTATTGTCATTGTTTTGCTTGTTACATTGCCATGATTTGTCCAGCCCATAAACATACTGCCAGAATCTGCATTTGCAGTAATTGTCATGGTTGTAATGCTTGGATTATACTTAAAGGTTACTTCGGTTCCAGGACCTGAAAGTTTCTTTGTATTACCATTGTAGGTTACAGAGATTGATCCAGAACCAGGACCAAGCATAGAGTCGTATTTTACAGTCAAATGACTTGTAGCATCCACTGCAAAGTGAGAGTATAAAATGTAGTCATTTTGCATTGTGAAAGACCAAGTGTTTCCGTTAATGCTTGTAGTGGCAGGACTATTATGGCCTGTAGCCCAAAAATCAAAAATGGTGTGATTCAAACCGTTGGCGGTTACGGTTACACTTGCATTCTTAGGCAACAACAGTCTAGCTGTATTTAATTCATCTGTTTTTCCGCCATATGTAACGGAAAAGCTCTTAGTGGATAAACCGTCTATTAGAGTTAAATAATATCCATCTTCTTTTACCTTTGCATCAGCTGTTTTGGGACCGTCCATGGTAAATGAAACTGTGTCACCGGATGCTCCACTTGGGCGATTCCATCCATCAATTGCGTAGGCCGCTTCTGGTACGGCTGTTACTGAAACTGATGCTCCGGTTGGTATATATATACTTTGTGATGAAGTTACATATTGTTCAGTTCCGCCGTTGACTACGTATGAATAGGACTTGAGACCGGTGCTAAACACGAATGACAAATCATATTCATGCTGAAAGAAGCTGGCTCTTATGCTTGTTCTGTCATCAGGGGGCATTTCAAAGCTGAGAGTTGTGTTGTCAGAAACATTTGGAGTTACAGTTTTGCTCCATCCATCGTTTGTATAATGCGCGACAGGAAAGGCTGTAATTCTAATCTCCTCGCCTCCTTTAATATACACTGATTGACCGCCTGACATAGTTCCTGATATTCCTGAAGTGGTGAGTGTATATTGATAATAGCTAAGTCCAGGAGTATCTTCAAATGTCAGTAGGAACTCAATTTTTCTAAACTGAGCTTCAACACTTGTATTGTTTGAAGGCATTATGAATGTTGCTGTATCACCTGAAGCTAATGGAGGTGTTGTCCATCCGCTGTTATCATAATGAGCTGCAGGATTGGCTTGAACTGAAACGGGTGTTCCTTTTCTTACCCATACGGAGTCGCCACCATTATAGGTATTGCCACCGTATGTATAGTTAGCTAAGCCTGTTGCATTTGTGAACTCAAGCAAGAACTCAACATGCTCAAAATTCGCTTTAACACTTGTATTGCTTGAGGGCATAATGAATGTTGCTGTGTCGCCCGAAGCTAAGGAAGGTGTTTCCCAACCGTTGTTTTCCCAGTGCTTTGTTGGAAAAGCGGTCACAGATACATTCGTGCCAACCACAACTGTAACTGACTGACCTGCTGTATAAGTATTTCCGTTATACACATAATGGTCAAGGCCGTCTGCGCCACTGAATGTTAATGTTGCTGTTGGTGGCTTGTAGTTAAGCTCTACCGCCATTGTGTTTCCGAGTGTAATGTTTGAGTAGTTAAAGGTTACCGGATTGTTGTCATGATTTCCCGGCGAAGAATGTTTCCATTGTTTAAAGCTATAGTATTGAGCTGTATGTGCATGAACGGTAACAGATGTAGTACCTGCTAGGAATTCACTTAATCGGATTGAAGTACTTCCGTTACCAGTTACTGTTCCACTATCTGTTCCGGATCTTACTTCGTTGTGACCATATGGAATTCCCCATAAATATCCATCAATTACATATTCCCAATAATAGTATGTGTATGAGTATGTATACTGAGAAAGACCAGTTACACCAGTGAAATTTAATGTTCTATACGTAGCTGATTCTGTTTTTGCTGGTTCGCCCTGTGGAGCCATAACCATCAGCCTCTCCACGGGCGGCTCGGGAGTTGGTGTGGCAGTTTCTTTCGGATCTTCTGAAGGTGATTCTGTCGGTTCGCCTGAATTTTCAGGTGTTACTTCCTCGCCTGTAGGGCTCTCCGAAGGAGCTTCTGCGCTCTGCTGTGGCTCAGCAGGAGGAACATCCGAAGGTTCGTTTGAAGGAGTTTCCTGCTCAGCAGGAGGAACATCCGAAGGCTCGTTTGAAGGAGTTTCCTGCTCGGCGGGAGGAATATCCGAAGGTTCATTTGAAGGAGTTTCCTGCTCGGCGGGAGGAATATCCGAAGGTTCATTTGAAGGAGTTTCCTGCTCGGCAGGAGGAACATCCGAAGGTTCATTGGAAGGAGTTGCCTGTTCAGCAGGAGGAACATCCGAAGGTTCATTGGAAGGAGTTGCCTGTTCCGCAGGAGGATTATCCGAAGGTGTTTCAGAAGGTTTTTGCTGCTCCGCAGGGGGATTCTCTGAAACCTCATCAGTAGCTTGCCCATCAGTTGGAGTATATGTAGGCTCACCAGAGCTCTGCTCTGCTGTGGGAGAACCTTCCGAATATTCAACCTGTGGTGTTGCTGAAGGATCAGGAGTCGGAGTGCCAACAACTCCGGCTTCATTGTCTGCAAATACAATGAGGTTCGGCAAAAGCATTAAAACAATTGCCAATAAAACCATTAACGTCTTTCTTAGTTTTTGTGTAGTAGTTTTCATAGATTCATCTCCTATTTATAAGCATCAATAAAATATCTGTCTAAACGTGGGTGGTTTACTTTGTGAATATATCAAACACACTAAGCATAAAGAGCAAAAAATTACGCACAAATACACTCGTGTGAAACATCCTTAATATTCAGTTTTAAAATTGAAATTTAAATTAGGGCTAGCAAAAATTAATACATAACGGTGTACGTTTTTATATTACTTGATTTTTGCATCTCTGCCCTCCTTAATTTGTAGAAAAAGAATATAATAAATCTTTTAAAATACAATGAATATTGTAAACAATGTATTACCAAATGATTACAATTATGTTATATAAGCGACATTAGCCTTTATAATTGCAATTATACTAAATTTGGGGTTTTTATACAAGCTTATTAGGGTTTATGCATATTCATAAATTGATATATTTTTATGTATTGCCACAAACGGAAAGTTAAGCTGTAAGTGGCTTTGATAGCCTTATGTTTGATGGATTGCTTGAAAGAAGCGTTAAGCTCTAATATAATGGTTTGGGAAAAGCCAAAAAAGAAAGGTGAAAAATAATGAGAATAGATAAATTTTTAAAGATATCCAGAATTATAAAAAGGCGGACTGTCGCAAATCAGGCATGTGCAACAGGCGCGGTTAAAATAAACGGCAAAGAAGCAAAGCCCGGCAGTAAAGTTGCTGTTGGTGATGTTTTAGAGATAAGGCTTGGCGAGAGAGTTCGCAAGTATGAGATATTGGAGATTATGGATACTGCGGCCAAATCACAGGCATCTGAGCTTTATAAGGAGATTTCATGAACTGTGCTGTAATTCTTGCCGCAGGGAGTGGAACACGCTTTGGGGGGGAAGTGCCAAAGGTGCTTGAAACCATTGCGGGAAACACAGTGCTATGGCATGCACTAAAGATATTTGAAAGCGCAAGTGAAGTGGATGAAATGGTGGTTGTCGTACCATTTGGTCAGGTGCAGGAATATGTTGATATTATTTCGGAATATGAGATTGCAAAAAGTCTTGATATCGTAGAAGGCGGAAGTGTCAGAATGGAGTCTGCACTTAACGGACTGAAAGCTGTGAATCACAGTTGTGACATAGTTGCAGTTCATGACGCGGCGAGGATAGATATTGATTCAACAACTGTGGATGAGGCAATGCGTTTTGCAAAAAAACATGGCTCTGCGTTGGTTTCGGGACCAGTGTTTGATACTGTAAAGCAGGTCAAGAGCGGCAAAGTCATTAAAACAGTTGATCGCAGCAAGCTTATGGCAGCACATACGCCACAGATATTTAGATATAAAGAGTTAATGGCGGCCTATCTTGATGCAGCGGGCGAGGGTGGCGAAGTTACAGATGAAGCTTTGGCTATGGAAAAGGCCGGCTATCCTATATATGTATATAACACCGGAAAGCGAGGAATTAAGCTTACGGTTGAAGATGATGTATATCTTATTGAAGCGCTAAAGACAAAAGGGAAAATGCTTGTTGGAAACGGTTTGGATACGCATAAGTTGGTTGAAGGCAGAAAGCTTATTCTTGGCGGCGTGGAAATTCCATATGAAAAAGGGCTTCTGGGACACTCGGATGCGGATGTTTTGGTTCATGCTGTGATGGATGCATTACTGGGTGGCGCGGGAATGCATGACATAGGATATCATTTCCCGGACACTGATGATAAGTATAAAGGAGCATCCAGCATAGAGCTTTTAAAAGAAGTGGGCACGATGCTTAGAGCAGATAATACAACCATTACAAACATCGACACTACAGTAATATGCCAGATGCCAAAGATTATGCCTCACAGCGATGCAATGAAAAAAAATATTGCAAAAGCATTGGGGATAGAAAACTCATGTGTAAATATAAAAGCGACCACTACAGAAGGAATAGGGGAACATGGAAAAGGGGCAGCAATTTCTGCAATTGCCGTTTGTTCACTGATTAAAAAGAATTAGGATATTGTATACCATAATAGTAAAAAAGCGGCCAGTTTTTTTGAAACGGCCGCTTTTTGATATTACATTTTCTCATTCAATTTTTCAATGTGATGGCATATGTGGTTTGCAAGCGCCATATAATACTCATCTTCATGCTTATTAAGCGTATCAAAGAAATCTTCTCGGAAAAGATAATCGCCGCCTTCGTCTTTATCAGTTAAAAGATATCCGTAAGTTACATGAATAGCTTGCCGTGATTCTTCAATATCCATAAGTTTTGTAAATTCATTGTCCTTAAACTCATTTATATCAGGAACCATTTCAGGCTCTGTAAAGATATGATAGAACTTTTTCGCATCGGGAAGTCGTTTAAGAGCGTGTTTATACATTGCCTTAAATAAATCGGGTGAAGTAATTGCGATTACACGCATTGCTTCAAGCCAATTTGTTCCCGCTGTTTTAAGATGATATCGCCCTTCGGACAGCTCGCCAACTATTGGGAATATTGAGAACTTATCACTGCCTGAATGCACGCTGATTTTATAGCCAAAGTGCTTTGATATTGCAAAGTGCACTTTGAACTCCTCGGTAAATTGATTAATGTTACCTCTGTAATCAATGCCTTTTTGGAATTCTCCACAGAATCGTGGAGCCATGTTAAGCATCTTAACATTACGATCGTTAAATTCATTGGCTATTATGAAGTGTGCTTCTAGTGTTGTGGCACTTAGAGTTTCGTCAATTGAAATCTCAAAGTCGACCTCGAAATCACAATTTTTTATTAAATTATTATATATTTTCTCAGCAAAACAGATAGCTTCAGAATATGTTAACACGGTCTTCATATATTCATTGGTATCTATTGTGATTTCAGAGCCATCACTTAAGTTAAATGTTTTATTATTGTATTTATCTTCCCAATATTTTTTATCAATATTTGATTCTGAATCATACTTTGATTCAAGTTCTGAAACTGACAGCGACTCAACGCTGTTATCTATATGTTCAGAACAATCCAGTGTTATCATGGTAAAACCGCAATCCAGCGCCACTTGAACTTCTTCCGGTGTTTTAAGGTGATCACCGTCCGCCCCAAAGCCATCTTTATATCCTTCTTGAAAAACTGCCCACACTGCTTCTGCGAGGACATCTTCATAAGTGCGGAGTGTTAAATTCAGTTCTCTTATAGATTGCTGTGCCAGTATAGGGAAAATATTTTTACCGGACAATAATCGAATATGCCCCGGCGATGCTAAGCCAAGCCTGTCGCCTAAGCCCATTGAAATGCTATGGTTTTTTGCTGATGATGGATTGGTAAACTCAAATATGCTCTGTATCACTTTGCTATTTGCTATATTCAGTGGGCACACTTTTATTTTTTTTCCATCAATTACTTGCTCTAAACCTTCAAAATCTCCGTATCTTGAACCGCCAGTTACAATAAGGACCTTTTTCCCTTCATCAATTGCCATGAAACAGCTTGCCTCATTTGAGATATTTACAGAGCTGTCATATATATTATATTCTTTTTTGAGATTGCTATTTGTGCTAGAATCTGCGCTTATAAAATCTTTCCATGTTCCCATAAAGAGCCTCCAATAATCTAAAATGTAAGCGTTTACATCGATTTTATCATTAATGATTGCTTTAAACAAGAATAAAAAAATTTGACTTTGACTGGCTATTGGCATAATATCCTATATGCTAAAATAATATACAAAATAGAATTAAAAGTTAAGTTAAGGAAGGTATAATATGAAAAAAATAATTATAGCGTTATTAGTGATATCGATGGTATTTGGTATGGCGGCATGTGGAAAAAGCGCAGAAGAAAAGGTTCAGGAAAAGATTGAAGAAGCCGTGGAAGAAGCGATTGAAGAAGGCTTGGAGATGGTCGCTGAAGATGAAGAAGATGAAGATATCGACATCGATATCGAATTCGAAGAAGGTTCAGATGAAAAATCAGGAAGCATAACTGTTGGCGATGCCACATACGAATATTCAGGGGAAGAAATACCTGAAGATTTTCCATATGATGTTTGCCCGCTTTATGAAAGCGATGATGCAGAGGTTGTTGGTGTTGTAAATCTTACTTCCGACGAGACGAATACATATTCACTTGAGGTATTAACAAACAAGGATATCAAAGATGTCAATACTGAAGTGAAAGAAAGCTTGATTGAGATTTACGATGAGAGTGATATACAGTCACTTTCAATGGGCACGGATAATTACATGTACATGATGCAATCAGACGATTGGAGTGTTACAGTAAGTGTTGTTAGCGGAGAAGAAGCAGACCATGTAACTATGATATCTTATATTGTTGTATCAAAATAAAAAATAAAAAATTGTAAAAAAAAACGCTGCATTTTGCAGCGTTTTTTTAGTTTGATTTTTTATGATAATCCCAAGGATTGATAGATGAGTTTTACAATTGAATAATATTTACCCGTGTCATAAGCTGCAGCTTCGAAATCTCCATCTGTAATCGGAGAATGTCTTTTGTTTGTAAGCAGCACAATGGAAAGATTGTTTTGCTTATCTATAAGCGTAAATGCACCTGTCCATCCAGTATGAGACAGCGTTCCAAAAGGAACCACGTCTTTTAATGAATTAATATTTACTGAGTGTGCAAAAGTCAGCTGGTATGTTGCGTCATCATAAACGGAAGTAAACTCATTAACCGTATCAGCGGAGATTATCTTCATGCCATTGTATGTTCCGCCGCCAAGCAATACTTGATTTAATATATTTAGCGATTCTGTATCGGAGAACAATCCTGCATGACCTGACACACCCTGCATGCTGTAGAAAGCTTTTTCGTCATGAACTTCACCTTGTAGTGTATAATCTCTTATATCAGGGAATGTTACAAGTCCATCGCGTGTGTTTCCCATTCTTTCGGTGCAAGCAATGTTGTTTTTTGAAAAATTGTTTTCAAGAGGAAGGAAACTTATTTTACCGGTAAGCCCTAATGGTTCATAAACATTGGTAGAAATAAATTCGTCAATTCGCATGCCTGACACTTTTTCTACAATAGCGCCTAGAACCATGTACCCTATATCGCTATATTGCGCTTTGCTTCCGGGCTCGTTTTCAAGCGGAACTTCTGACAACAATGAAATTGTATTGTTGCGTTCAGTTGAATAAAACTTTTTTCCTTCTTCAACATCAGGGCGGAAAAACTTAACATCTGATGGGAAACCTGAAGTGTGGCTAAGAAGATGTCTTATCGTAATCTTATTATAATCTTCTTTATCAAATTCCGGCAGATATTCATATACAAAGCTATCAAGAGTGAGCATTTTGGAATCAATAAGAATCATTACAGAAAATGCTGTAGCATATAGTTTTGTAAGCGAGGCAACATCAAAGATCGTATCTGTTTTCATTGAAACAGGAGTCAAAAGCTTAGTGTCTCCATCATAAATTTTAAGGTTGCCATATGCTTTGTTGAAGATGATTTCGCCGTTTTGCGAAACGAGCAGCACAGCACCCGGAAATCCATCTTGGATATCTTTTATAATTTTATC
Organism: Christensenellaceae bacterium; assembly: GCA_963676355.1. Classification (GTDB taxonomy): domain Bacteria; phylum Bacillota; class Clostridia; order Christensenellales; family UMGS416; genus JAGLOK01. Next base: position 2,695,119 of record OY781093.1, on the reverse strand, counting down.
ATTAACAACATCCATGTTTGGAATTTCAACGGCAGGCGGAGAAGGGCTCATGGTTGGTGTAGGCGAAGGTGAGTATGTAGCCGGAATGGACAAAACAGCTGTTGAAAGAGCAGGAGTTGTCTTATCCTTTGTTGTGTTTTGGTCTCTTGATAAAATACCATCAGAAGGTGAGAGTTGAAAGTATATCGAAACAGAGCACGCAATCACTATTAAACATATTAGTATTATGTAAAATTTTTTCATATAATAAATTTAATACAACAAGCAACTTATTTCAAGACATTGTTTTATTTTTAGCATAATTGTGTATATACATTATATGTTAAAAAATGAGCATTTATCATTAAAAATGAACTGTTCTTATATAATTTATTAACAAACTGTAATATCCGCTGGAGTTCGTACTGCTATCTTGAAAAGAATAAATGAATATGATATAGTGAGTTAGCTAATTTAGAAAATGGGGATATAATGCTCTAAAGCTAGCAATCAAGGGCATGAAGAAACCATGGATAAGGCAGAAAAAAGCGGCCGAAACGCCGCTTGAAAGATATTATATATAATGAGGAGATACAATGGCTTCAACACTAGAAACAACGGATAAGAACAAAGTAAAATTAACTATAACGGTGGATGCAGAAACATTCAAGCAGGCTAACCAGACAGCATATATGAAAAACAGGGGCAAAATAAACATCCCTGGCTTCAGAAAAGGTAAAGCACCTTTTCCGATAATAATTCAAAGATATGGTGAAGGTATATTTTATGAGGATGCTTTTGATGAAGTATTTCCAAAGGCATATTCACAAGCGCTTGAAGAGCACGATGTAAAACCTGTGGAAAACCCATCACTTGATATACTTGAAATAGGAGCTGAAGGTGTGAAATTCACAGCTGAAGTGACTGTTATGCCAGAAGTTGAACTTGGAAAATACAAAGGCGTAAAAGTGGAAAAACCTGAGGTTAAAGTCACTGCCAAAGAAGTGAATGCTGAAATAGCAAAAGAGCAGGAAAAAATTGCTCGCTGGGTTGAAGTTGAAAGAGCTGTTAAAAATGGCGACAAAGCAACTATCGACTTTAAAGGCTTTGTAGGCGATGAAGCATTCCAGGGCGGCGAAGCTCAGGGACATGTGCTGGAAATCGGCTCAGGTTCATTCATACCGGGATTTGAAGATCAAGTCGTCGGAATGAAAGCTGGGGAAGAAAAAGATATCTTTGTAACATTCCCAGAAGAATATCAAAGCGAAGAGCTCAAGGGCAAAGAAGCTAAGTTTGAAGTAAAAGTTCATGAAGTGAAGGAAAAAGAGGTTCCTGAGCTTGATGATGAATTTGCCAAGGATGTAAGTGAATTTGATACACTTGCTGAATATAAAAAAGACGTTAAGAAAAAACTCACTGAAGCGGCAAAACAGCGCGCTGATGCAGAGCTTGAAAACGCGATCCTTCAAAAGGTTGTAGAAAACGCTAAGGTGGAAATTCCAGCGCCGATGGTAGACAGAGAAACTGACTACATGATTAATGATATGGCACAGAGAATGAGCTATCAGGGCATTAATCTTCAAGATTATATGAAGATGACAAACACAACAATTGATATGCTTCGCGGACAGTATAAAGCTGATGCAGAAAACAGAGTTAAAATGCAGCTTGTTTATGACGCTGTTAAAAAGGCAGAAAATCTTGAAGTGACCGATGCAGATACAGAGCGTGAGCTTGAAGAAATCGCTAAAGGTGGCGGAAAAAGCGTTGAAGAAATCAAGAAAACATTAAACGACGATAACATTAATTATCTTAAAGAAGTAGCTTTAAATAAGAAGATTACTCAATTTCTTAAAGATAATGCCGATATAAAGGTTAAAGAGACAAAAAAGAAAGCCCCTGCCAAAAAAGCACCAGCAAAAAAAACTGCTGCAAAGAAAGCACCGGCTAAAAAAGCTGCATCTGAAAAAGATGAGAGCGGAGATAAATAAGTAAAAATAAAGGAGTGATAATATGAGTTTAGTACCTATAGTTGTTGAACAGACAAACAGAGGCGAAAGATCATATGACATATATTCAAGGCTTTTAAACGATCGCATAGTATTTTTGAGCGGAGTTGTGGAAGATCAGATATCATCACTTATTGTGGCTCAGCTTCTTTATCTTGAAGCACAAGATCCCGATAAGGATATATATCTTTATATTAACTCACCGGGCGGATCTGTAACAGCCGGAATGGCAATATACGACACAATGCAGTACATCAAGTGCGATGTTGTGACAATCTGTATTGGAATGGCTGCATCCATGGGTGCATTCCTTCTTGCAGCGGGAGCTAAGGGCAAAAGAAAGGCTCTTCCAAACTGCGATGTGATGATTCACCAGCCTTCAGGCGGTGCGCAGGGACAGGCAACCGACATAAGAATTCATGCAGAACATATACTTAAGACTAAGAAAAAAATGAACGAGATTTTGAGCGAAAAAACAGGACAGGCGCTTGAAAAAATCGAAGCCGACGCCGAACGCGACTTTTTTATGACGGCTCAGGAAGCCCAGAAATATGGCTTAATTGATGAAGTCATAGAAAAACGGTAATAATTAGGCATAAAGGAGAAACAATGCCGGATAAACATGAACATCAAAATAAAATAAAGTGCTCATTTTGTGGAAAAGAGCAGGAACAGGTTCGTCGCATAGTTGCGGGACCTGGAGTCTGCATCTGCGATGAGTGTATTGAATTGTGTCAGGAAATAATTGAAGAGGATTTTTCAGAAAACGTTACACCTGAACCACAAGAGATACCAAAACCGAAAGAAATCAAAGCCATATTAGATGAATTTGTAATAGGACAGGAAATGGCTAAAAAGTCTATGTCTGTTGCTGTTTATAATCACTATAAAAGGATTTATCACAACAAGGACAATAACGATGTAGAGCTACAGAAAAGTAACATCGTAATGATGGGACCTACTGGCTGTGGAAAAACACTTTTGGCTCAGACTTTAGCTAAGATACTTAATGTGCCGTTTGCAATTGCAGACGCCACTTCACTTACCGAGGCTGGATATGTTGGGGAGGATGTTGAAAACATTCTGCTTAAACTTATTCAAGCTGCGGATTATGACGTAAAACGCGCTGAAAAAGGCATCATCTATATTGACGAGATTGATAAGATAGCTCGCAAGAGCGATAATCCTTCAATTACACGCGATGTTTCTGGTGAAGGCGTACAGCAGGCTCTTTTGAAGATAATTGAGGGCACTGTTGCAAGCGTTCCTCCTCAGGGTGGAAGAAAACATCCGCATCAGGAGTTTATTCAGATTGATACAACAAACATTCTGTTTATTTGCTCAGGTGCATTTGGTGGCATAGAAAAGATTATTGAAAAGCGTATAGACAGAAAATCTATGGGATTCGGTGCGGACATAAAAAGCGCGACTGAAAAAGATGTGGGTGAAGTTTTAACTCATGTTCTACCTGAAGATTTGCTTAAATTTGGCTTAATACCTGAGTTTGTGGGACGAATTCCAGTGGTTGTGACACTTCATGGCTTGGATGAAGAAGCTCTAGTGAAGATTCTTACAGAGCCCAAGAACGCATTGGTTAAGCAGTATGAGACATTGTTTGATATTGATAACATTGAGCTTGAGTTTAATAAAGATGCGCTTGAAAAAGTGGCGGAGATGGCTATAGGCCGAAAGACTGGTGCAAGAGGGCTGCGCGCAATATTGGAGGAAGTAATGCTTGAGATAATGTATGAGCTGCCTTCAAGTAAAGATGTGGCTAAATGCTCGATTGATGAGAAAACCATTACCGAGAAAGCACCTCCTAAGCTTATAAAAAGACCAAAGACGACGAAGAAGGCAAAGCTTAACTTGTCTGAAGCATCGTTTGAAGAAGAAACACCGGCATCTTAAAACAATTTGCAATCAAAACGCTCCGTATGGGGCGTTTTTAGAAACAGCAGCTATTGTAAATTTTGTGGATAACTATATAATATAAGTATTGCTCCCGGAGATATTTATGCTTTGAAGTACACAAAGCTTTCTGCCGGGATACATACTTTTAAGGAGAATACGTATGACTACTGAAAAATTGCCATTGGTCGCACTGCGCGGTCTTACGGTATTTCCAAATATGACAATCAATTTTGATATCGGGCGTGATGTTTCATTAAAAGCGCTGGATGAAGCGATGGAAAAGGACCAGCGTTTATTTTTGGTGACACAAAAAGATCCAAATACAGACGAGCCTTATGAATCAGACTTGTTTGAAGTTGGCACTATCGTGTATGTGAAACAAATGCTAAAACTCCCTGCAGACACTGTAAGAGTGTTGGTTGAAGGCGAAAAAAGGGCAAAGACCATTACATATTTTCAGACAGAGCCCTATTTTGAAGTGGGTGTGGAATATATTGAGGATATTGAGGACGATAAAGAAGCGGAGACTAATGCTGAAAATGAAGCTCTTTTGCGTGGGCTTTTAGATAGATTCGAAGAATATGGAAGAACATCCAGCAGGATCTCGCCGGAAGTTATGCTTTCAATTTCAGTTTTAAAAGATATAGGCGAGGTTGCAGACATAGTTGCCACAAACGCGCTTTACAGACAGGAAGACAAGCAGGAAATCTTAGAGATATTTGATCCTGTTAAAAGAGCGGAGCGCACAATAGAGCTATTGGATCGCGAAATTGAAATTCAAAAGATTGAACAGCAGATTAATTCACGAGTTAAAAGCCAGATAGATAAAATGCAAAAGGAACACTATCTCAACGAACAGATGCGTGCCATACAGACTGAGCTTGGCGGCGAAGATGAAAATGAGATAGAGGAATTTAAAGAGAAGATTGAAAAGCTTCCGCTTGATGAAGATGTTCAGAAAAAAGTTTTAAAAGAACTCAGCAGGCTAAAAAGACTACCTTCGGGTTCTCCTGAAACTGCTGTGCTTAGAACTTGGGTTGAATGGATAGTAGACCTCCCATGGAGCGAGGAGACGGAAGATAACCTTGATCTAGATAATGCGCGCAAAATACTTGATGAGGATCATTATGGTCTGCAAAAAGTGAAAGAGCGTATAATAGAATACCTTGCGGTTTGCTCAATGACGAATAATCTTAAAGGACCTATACTTTGTTTTGTTGGGCCTCCGGGAGTTGGTAAAACCTCAATCGCACGTTCAATAGCAAGAGCTATTGGTCGTAAATTCACCAGAATGTCTTTGGGTGGCGTACGAGATGAAGCGGAAATTCGCGGACATAGGCGCACCTATGTGGGGGCTATACCTGGCAGGATCATAAATAATATAAAACAGGTTGGCACAAACAATCCTGTGTTTCTCTTTGATGAGATAGATAAAATGAGCAATGATTTCAGAGGAGATCCTGCATCTGCGATGCTTGAGGTTTTAGACTCTGAGCAGAATAATACATTCACAGATCATTATCTTGAGATACCTTTTGATATCTCTAAAGTGATGTTCTTAGCAACTGCAAACAGCTTAACAACTGTTCCGCCTGCGCTTTTGGACAGGATGGAAGTGATATATCTTTCTGGATATACTCAGGAAGAAAAGCTTCACATCGCAAAGAAATATCTGTTGCCAAAGCAGATGGAAAAGCATGGGCTTACTAGGGGAATGATTTCAGTATCTGACAATACACTCACAGACATTATTGCCATGTATACTCGCGAGGCAGGAGTTCGTAACCTTGAGCGCGAGGTAGCAAATCTTTGTAGAAAGTGTGCCAAGGAGATTATTGACACAAAGAAAGAGTCGATCAAGGTCACTAAAAAGAGTTTGGAGAAGCTTTTGGGTGTGGCAAAATATAGAGAAGGCGATAAAGATTTAAAAGATCGTGTGGGTGTGGCAACAGGATTAGCTTGGACTGCTGTTGGCGGCGTAACGCTTAATATAGAAGTGAATGTAATGCCGGGAACAGGCAAGCTTGAGCTTACAGGTCAGCTTGGTGATGTGATGAAAGAGTCTGCCAAGGCTGCGTTTAGTTACATTCGTTCAAATTGTGATAAGTTTGGCATTGAATGTGATTTTTATAAAGAGAAAGACTTGCATATACATATACCTGAGGGAGCTATACCAAAGGATGGACCTTCCGCAGGAATTACCATGGCAACGGCTATGATATCGGCACTGAGTGGTAAAAAAGTGTCAGGCAAGGTGGCAATGACAGGGGAGATAACTTTGCGTGGACGTGTGCTTCCAATCGGCGGATTAAAAGAGAAGGTGTTAGCGGCACTCAGAGCTGGCGTTGAAACGGTAATAATACCTGTTGAAAATAAAAAGGATATCCCCGAGATACCGGATTTTGTACTTAAAAAGCTTGAAATTAAGCCATGCAAAAGCTTGGACGAAGTTTTAGAAATAGCGTTGGTAAAAGAAAATGCAGATTAATAAAGCAGAGTTTATTAAAAGTATTGCGGATTATAGCGATGCCAAGATAGAAAACATTCCACAGATTGCATTGGTGGGTCGATCAAACGTAGGAAAGTCTTCACTTTTAAACTATCTTACGGGTCGCAAAAAGCTTGCAAAGGTGTCGCAATCGCCCGGAAAAACTAGGCTAATAAATCTATTCAAGATAAATGAAAAGTTTTATCTTGTGGACTTGCCGGGGTATGGATATGCGAAGGTTTCAAAGACTGAGCAGGAGCGTTGGTCGGGAATGATGGAAAACTATCTGAATACTTCCGACAATTTAAAGCATATCTTTTTGCTGATGGATATAAGACGCGAACCAAATGAGTTTGATCAGCAGATGTCGTTGTGGATACAAAGTGCAGCGATACCTTGCACAATAATTGCAACAAAGTGCGACAAGATTGCAAAGAGCAAGTGCAAGCCAATTGCTGAAAAGCTTTCCGATAAGTTGGGTATGACTTTTCGTACTCCGACAATTATGTTTTCAACCTTAAAGAAATATGGCAAGAATGAGCTTTTAGCCAGATTTGATGAAATATTGTAAAAACTAAATTTGCCAAAACCGCCCAAGGGCGGTTTTTTTGTATACATTTGCATACATCATTGAATATACCTAATAGGTATGTTATATTTAATTTGAGAGGATAATGTATGGAATTTGTAATACTAGGTTATCTTATAATGAAGTCGCTCAGCCAATATGAGCTAAAGAAGATACTTGAAAAAAAGGTGTCGCCTTTTTACAGCGCCAGTTTAGGCAGTATTCAATCGGCGCTAAAGAAGCTTTTGAAAAAGGGATTGATTACCGTTGAAAAAAAGACTGCTAACGGTCGCCAAAAGAATACTTACTCTATAAACGAAGCAGGCAAGACTGAGTTTTTTAACTGGATGGTAAGACCTATAAATAGCAAGAAGCTAGACGCTGAATCATCGACTAAGTTGTTCTTTTTGGGGCTTGTAAACTCAAAGCAGCAAATTATGGTAGTTGGAAACATTATTAAGTGTATTCAAGCGCAACTTTCAGATTATAAGAAGATAGATACAAAGTTATATAACAGGCATATTGATGACAAGGTTAAAGAGGTAGCAAAGTTTCAGTTTAAATCATTGGATTTAGGTATATATGGATATGAATGCAGCCTCAAATGGTACGAGGAATTATTAAAAGAATTGGAGGAACAAAGATGAGCTTTTTTGACGCTACAGCTAAGACACTGATATATTCGGATGAAGAGATTTTTTATTACACACTAGGCGAAAAAAACAAAGATGCAATTATATTCTTACATCCGGCTTTTTGCGATCATGAAATATATGAAGCGCAGACTGAATATTTTTCAAAAGATTATTTCACTATATATATTGACATGGTGGGGCATGGGAAAAGCCAGATGAAAAAACCAGTGGTGAATATGAGTGATATGCCTGACATTATTGCTGATATACTTAAAAAAGAAGGCATAGCCAGCGCTCATTTGGTTGGCACTTCCATGGGTTCTCTTGTGGCGCAGGGATTTGCCCATCAGTATCCTGAAATGACAAAGAGCGTTACTGTAGTTGGGGGATATTCAATTCATCGCAATAACGATGAAATATTGCAAGCACAAGCCAAAGAGATGGCAAAGTGGATGGGCAAGATGCTATTTAACATGAAAGGATTCAGGCGATATGTTACAGATACGTCTGTTTATACCGAGCGAGGCAAAGAAGTGTTTCTAAGAGGTTCTCAAAATTTTAGAAGAAAGTCGTTTTTGGCTATGAACGGAATGGATGCTGTCTTTGATAAACTGGAGCAAGGAGTCAAATACCCACTTTTTATTGTATGCGGTGAACATGATTTGGAGCTTATCCGAAATTCGAGCGCAAAATGGGCACAAGCAGAGGATAACGCAAAATTTATTGAGATAGAAGATGCAGGTCACTGTGTGAGCATTGACAATCCTCAAAAATTCAATAAAATAGTGAGAGAGTTTATTTTTTCCTGCGAGGTATAGATGTTTTTTACTCCATTATGGTTTTATTTAAAAGGGCTTGCAGTCACACTTGTTGTTGAAGTTGGTATGTTCGCTTTTATTATATCAAAAAAGCCGTTAAAAATACTTGCGGCTGTTTCTTTTAATGTGATATCTCATTTGTCACTGCACCTTTTCTTCCATGCAATGGTTGTCTGGGGTGCAGGTTATAATTTTTGGGTGTGGCTGATAGGCGAAATTCTTGTGTTTCTTTTTGAAGGCACGCTGTATTACTTTTCTTCGCTTATTCCCACTGTTAAAAAAGCGTTTTTCTGGGCACTTATGTTTAATATCGCTTCTATTGCTGTCGGATGGATTATTAATCTATTCATCCTTTAAGCTATCATCAGGTTTTCTCCTTCTGAATACTATTATTAATACTGCTGCACCTATAACGGCTAGTGGGAGTACTATCCACACCCAGAGGGGGATGGAGGAGCTTTTTTTGACATCGGTTATTTCGATGGCGGGGGATTGTGAAGGCTTTGCGGTTGATGTAGGGATGGGTGTTGGAAACTGGAGAGAACGGTAATTTTCTAGAGTTGTAATAGAGTAGTACAGAGGATTATAACCATCACGATATAAAACAGGATTAGAGTCAGAATCTACATTCCAATAGTAAAGCTTATCATCTCTGATTAATCCTATAAAGAAATCTTTATCTCTATTTGGAGTAAGCTGGCTATCCAAACTGATAGTTGAGTTTTTACTTAGAATTTGGATGATTTGGTCATCATTATAAAAAGGTTTGCTATCATTTTCATAAAAAGAATATGAATGAGAAAAGTCTATATATATGTTTTCATATTCTTGATCTGATACGTTTTCAACACTTATAGAGGATTTCCCTCCATCTGTTGACTCTTCTAAATTGAGTTTAAGTTTCGGACACTTTAGAAAGATAGCTTGATACTCTTTTAATAATTCTACGCCATAGAATTTACCTTCGCTCTGGAAGTTTAATTGGGTGAGACATGGTAATTTCTCTAGTAATTCCTCAGGAGCTATAAAATGCGAATTATATGTTTTAATACTATATGACTTAGATGGTTCGATAGATTTTATTGGGCTGTGATTACCATTTAAATCCAAGTGGTTACTGATGTAAATATTTTCAATACTAGAATTAGAAACATTGATTATCTCAAGTTCATTATAGACTGTCGAATATAACTCACCATCATAAATATACTTCTTGAATTCTTGATGTTCAGGAAAGTAAAATGTGGTTTCTTTTTCATTAAGATTGAGATTTATCAAGTCTGAACCATCATTAAGGTTTGTTATTTTAATAGGATAAGGTTTTAATTCTGCATGAACAAAATGCCAACTAAGAAGTTCTTTGTCATCGTTTTCGTATGACGCAAAGTATAGTAGTTTGGGAAGGAAATCAGCATAAAAGGAATTTTTCTTTTTATACCACTTAATATTTGGTTGTACTGTAGTTTTTACATTTAATTCTACTTTTTCTCCAGCTAAAATTTTGCAATTAAAATCACCCCAGTCATAATTGGCTTGGTCAAGATAATAAATATCTGTACCATCAAAAATTTTATGTATCATTATGGCTTCTATCGGGTATTTTGTGTTATTTGTCAAAGTTAATTTAAATTCAAATTCTTCACCAATTGTACATTCTTTACTAAGTGGTTTAGCTATAATAGTTAGAAATCCATCATCATCCATCATAGACCCCCCATCATTCGCCAACGCATCAGTCGGCATGACAAGCAGCAGAAAAACAAGAAGGATGAGTAACTTTTTATTCATATTTATCTTCCTTGTTCCTTTTTCTAAATGTTATTATTAAAACAACACAAACAACAACAGCCACAGTCAGCACATACCACACCCAGAAGGGGATGGAATGGCTTTTTTTGATGTCCACAATTTCTATGATTGGTTTTTCGGTTGGTAATGGAGTGGGGGAGAGTGTTGGAGGCGGAGTAGGTCTTAAGGTAGGAGAGGCGGTATCTGTTTGTTTTGGTGATTGAGTTGGCTTTGGGGTGCGTGTAGGAACTGGAGAAGGAGAAGGAGTACTGGTAGGGATTGGTGTGGGAGTAGGGTCACCTAGGAACATATATTTTCTTGAAAATGAAGTTTCAATTATACCAAAATATATAGTACCATCTTCCTTAACATAGGTGTATGGATCCCATCCGAAGAATATATCATCACAGATATATCCAATAATTAACCCAGTATCTTCTGGATTTTCTATGTGGGATATTTCTAACTTGCTTCCTTTGTTTGCATTCTCATATAAATATTCTTTATTTAGTGTTATATAGTCACTTTTTTGTGAATAGATATCATAGTCCATACTATCGTAATCAACATATAAATTCTCATAATTATACTTTGTGTTATTAGTTAATGTCATAATTTTCTTAGGATTATCTTTATCAGAATTGTCTACTTTTGTACTAATATCAAAATCGGGAAAGCGAATAAGTTTTGTTTTATAGTCAAGTGATTTTTGTAAAGCGTAGTAGTTTTTATCCTTTTTATATGTTAGAAGACATATAACATTTAGACTCTCCTGAATATCTTCTTTGTAGCCAGTGCAGCCAAAACTTGTTACAAAAATGTTTTTCGAACCAGCTGATAGATTTGTATGATTGTCTCCAGAAAAATATGAGTCTGATTGAAGCACAGATGTGAATTTAGCGTAGATGTTTGTTATTGCTTTGACACCTCTATTAGTTGCTGAGATATCAAAATTTAAATCTCCAGAAAAATCATTTCCAGACTTTTTATAGTAGTGATCCACAAAGTATATTTTTTCTGTTTGAGAGGATATTTCCATATCTAATGTACCATCGTCATCAAATAAATTAGTAATTTTTAGTGGTTTTTTGCATTTTGTTTTATTTGAGTAGAGTTTAATTTTTTTCAATCCTGTTTCTTCATTTTTTTTCCAAAAAGAATATTCTATTATGAAATCAAGTTTGGTGTAATAAGAATCATCTTTTTTGAACCAAATAATATCCTGTGGTACAATTGCTGAAAATGCTACATCAATTTTCTCGCCTGGATTTATTGATTCAGGAAAAGAGTAAGATAGCCTGTCAATTGTATTTATATTACTTCCATCAAATATATCTCGTAAATGAAGTGACTCAATAATTTCACTGGATATGTTTGTGATAGTTACTGTAAAATAAAAATATTCTCCTATTTGAATATCATAATCATCAATTTTCAGTTCAACTGTGATGAATTGATCATCATCTGGTATAGGCATAGCTGAATCGGCCAACGCACCAGTCGGCACAACAAGCAGTAAAACAACGAGCAAAACGAGAATCTTTTTTATCATAACATCAGCCTTTCAAAGCAATAAATAATATTTAATCCAATATTTACTATCCATTATATCCGCAGGGAAAAGGGAAAGCAACGCGAACAAAAGATAAATTTAATAAATTTTTCACAAATAAACTCTTTTAATTCCTACCTAAATGGTATATTATATAAATGATATGAATCAGGAGATATTATGAATGCTATTGAAGCTGCATACAAGAGACGCTCTGTAAGAAAATATCTTGACAAACCGGTGGAGCGAGAAAAAATAGAAACGCTGCTTAAAGTTGCAATGGCGGCGCCTTCTGCAAGAAATGTTCAAGAATGGCACTTCTATGTGATTGCGGGCAAAGAGAAAATGCAGGGGCTTATTGATATTATGCCATCTGGTAAGTATAATGCTCCATGTGCTTTTGTTGTCTGCGGTGACTTGGACAACAAGGACAAAGAAACGGCTAAGAAATACTGGGTGCAGGATTGCACTGCAGCGCTTGAAAATATGCTGAATGCAGCACCGGAATTAGGACTTGGCACGGTTTGGCTGGGAGTCTACCCGAACGAAGACAGAGTGAAGCCGACAATAAACTATTTAGACCTTCCCGAAACACGGATACCACTTGCGGTGATTTATGTGGGATATCCTGCTGAAACAAAGGAAGAAAGAACACAATATAATCAGAATAAAGTTACATATTTTTAATCTGGTATCTTGTAATAGACAAACATTTAATGTAACATAATAATACAAACATAAGGAGCAAAAAACATGACAGTAACAAAAGAAATGACAATTGGCGAAGTATTGCTTAAGGATATGAGAGCAGCATCAGTTTTTATGGACCAAGGAATGCACTGCATTGGCTGTCCCATGTCACAAAGAGAAACTATCGAACAGGCATGTGGCGCACATGGCGCTGACTGTGAAACACTTATTAAAGAACTTAACACTTTCTTCGCGGAAAACGCAGTCTGATAAGGACTGTTAGAATAGTTGCGATAGCAATAAATATTAATTAAAGGAGATAAATATGAAAAAATTTGAATGCACAGTGTGTGGATACATTTATGATGAAGAGGCAGAAGGAACTCCATTTGCTGATCTTCCTGATGATTATGAATGCCCTATCTGCGGAGCTGGAAAAGACTTGTTTGAGGAAGTGGAATGACAACAAAATTAACTAAGAATGTTTTCTCAGTTGGAGTCAGTGACCCTAATCTTAGGGTCTTTGACGTTGTTATGGAAACTGAGAGCGGAACTACATATAATTCTTTTTTAATTAAGGGCAGCGAAAAAACTGCGCTTGTTGAGATGGTTAAGGAAAAATTCCATGATGAGCATGTAGCTAACTTAAAAGAGCTTGTTGATATATCTTCAATTGATTATATTATAGTGTCTCATTGTGAACCGGATCACAGCGGATCACTTGGTATGTTTTTAGAGCTTTGCCCAAATGCTCAGGTGGTGGGATCAAATGCTACAGGTAATTTTATTCCACTGATAGTAAACAAAGATATTGATGTCAAAGTTGTTAAAGATGGCGATTCAATAAGCTTGGGTGATATTGACCTTGAGTTTTATATGGCACCATTTTTGCATTGGCCAGACACGATGCTTACATATGTTAAGCAGGAAAAAACGCTTATCACAAGCGATGTGTTTGGTTGCCACTATTACAGCGAAGATACTATCTATGATACCGATGAGAGCGATGGATTAAAGTATGCTCAGGATTACTATTATCATGTGATAATGCATCCTTACAGAACATATGTTAAGCCTATGCTTGATAAGGTTGAAAAGCTTGATATTGAGCTTATATGCCCAGCGCATGGCCCGATGATAAAGCATGTGGATGAGATAATAGACCATTACAAAGAATGGACTAAGGAAGTCGGAGTTAAAAACACTCCGAAAAAAGCGGCGATAATATATGTTTCAGCATATGGGTATACTCGCACGATTGCCAATGCTTTCCATGAGGAGCTTAAAACTCTTGGATTTGATTCAGAGCTTTTGGATGCTCAGAATGTATCGGTTGATGAGGCACTTGCGGCTATAGATAAGGCTGATGCAATCCTGTTTGGATCGCCTACATTTACAAGAGACGCTCTTCCGCCTATTTGGGATATATTGTCCCGCATCAGTGCAGTGGCATATAGAAACAAGCCTGCTTGCGCCTTTGGCAGCTACGGATGGTCAGGTGAAGGTTCAATTAATATAACATCAAGGCTAAAACAGCTTGGCTTTAAGATAATTGATCCATTCAGAGTGAGGCTCAAGCCTTCAGATGATGAAATCGCAGAAGCTAGAGAATATTTAAAAGGTTTTGTTGAAACTATAAAATAGCATAATAAACAAGAAGTGAGCATTGATTGAAAAATCGATGCTTTTTTTTAGAATTTTGAGGATTAATTATGGTATAATGCTTAATAATTATATTATATGGAGAAATAAATTATTTGATGAATAATGTAGTAAAAAGACATAATAATACATTCATACAATTACTTATAATAGTTGTTGCTATTACCATAGTATTTGGGGCATCACTAATGGAGCGGATACCACATTTGGGTGATTTAACAGCAAATGATAGCAGATTAACCTTTGACACTTCAAACTTTATATATAATTGGTTACAAGAAGGAATTTTTAATATCAACGGTAAGTTATATAAAATACCTGCTAGTATAGAAACGCCAAACTGTGCGCAGGAATATTCTTCATATCCGCCGGGATTTATGATTGTTCCGTATATTTTGTGCTTAGTTACCGGAGACTCTGCAAGCGTAAGCTTGATTCAATCTTGGAATCTTGTAAACCATTGGATGTTATCTTGTATCCTCGGTTTGATAATTTACTTCATATATAAAAAAAGTGGGTTTAAAAGTGGATGGTTTGCTGTAGTTATCGCATCTTTAGCTGGTATTACTACGATTTTTATTCCGGGACTGTATTATTATATGCAGTTTGAATATTTTGCTGATACAGCAGGATTAGTGCCAATTGCTGCTTTGATTTTAACAGAGATTTTAATAGATGAGAATGAAGGTAAACTAAAAAAAGTATTATATTGGATTCAGGTGTTTTTTATTTTTGCTGCTGCTTTTACAGACTTCATTGCATATATTGTGATATTTGCAATATGGATGGTAAGGATATTTAAAAGACAGTATAAATCTATCAAGGAATTTATTATAGGCACTCTAAAATATGTATGGCCAATGTTGCTTGCTATAGCTCTTTTTGGACTATATCTTTTTTGGTCTGTAGATGGAGTTTCTCCATTTTTGTCTAGGTATGCACAGAGATCATCTTTTCCTATTAATATCAATTGGGTTAAAAAGATAGGTTACTGGATGCTCTCTCTTATGGGATTAAGGCTTTTGATACTGATAACTGTTTCATCACTATGTTATGCATTGTTAACCATTATAGGATTAGTGTTTAATATCAAAAACAAGGCATATAAAAATTTGATGGGATGGGGAGCGATATCTTTTTTGCCTATGATTGTAATTAATTTTGCTTTGTCAGAACACGCATATCATCATGATTTTACTATGTTAAAGTTTTCTGTTCCATTAATTATATTATCCTTTGCTGTAAGCCCTATATTATTGTATATGGCAATAAATAAGTTAATTAAAACGGATAAAGCAAGGAGAATATTTAAAAGAATAGTTGCTGCTTTAATAATTATGTGTGCTGTGATGATTTGCTTGATTTCATTTCTTGACAGAAATCTTTACTATGAACCAAGACTTGGATATAAGTTTGACTTTGGGCCACAGAAGTTTGTATATGAGATGGCTGAATATGAGGATTTTGTGTACGTTACTCCTGAACAATTGGATATAGCTTATCCACCTGTATATTCCAGAAAAATGATACATTCATTATATAACATGGATGTTATATACGAGAGAGTTGAGAGGCTTGATGATGCCGCAAATATCTGTATATTATATGTGAAAAACCCTGTCAAACCCTTAAGTGAAACATATGAAGTTATTTTTTCTATTATGGACAGCATGAAGCTAATCTATCAGGACAGTGACTATGAGTTTTATAGATGCTCCAAAGCTGAGTTTCTTGAGATATTAGAAGAGCTAAACTTAGCTCAGTAGTGAAGTAAGCTTTTTATCATAGAAGATAACGACTTCATGCAGTGGGCGTGTAAGTGCAACATATAATAAGTTTGCGTGTAGTTCGTCGTCCGGAAAGTTTTTATCATCCGCGTTTGCCACTATCACACAGTCAAATTCCAGCCCTTTGCAAAGATGTGCAGGCACAACCATTGCCCCTGCTTCATAGTGCGTGTCGCTGTCGGTTAAAAGATGTATCCCAGGAATGTGTTTTTCAAGCTTTTTGTGAAGCTTTGCGCAGTCTGAAGGAAGCTTTTCAACGACGGCTATGCTTTTGTGACCGCTTTTTGACATTTTACTTATTTCGTTTATTAAATCATTTATATTGTCTGTATATTTTCTTATCTCAGGAGTTTTTCCATGGCGTAGCACGGGCTTTGCGCTTTTTCTGTTAGGGCTTGCGTAGCGGGATGCCACACGCTCTGCAAACTCCATGATTTCAATAGTGTTTCGGTAGGAAGTAATCAGTTCATAAAATTGTGATTTTTCTCTAAACACTTCAGATTTTACAGAACCCCAGTCCGTCACGCCCCGATAGGAGTAGATGCCTTGAGCCAAGTCGCCTACTATCGTAAAGGCTTCATTCACAGTTAAACTCTTTAGGATATCGAACATGAAAGGTGAAAAATCCTGCGCTTCATCCAGCACGCTATGGTGGATATCAAGATTGATTTTATGCCCGAAGAGTGCTTTTTGCAGTATTATAAATGCGGGAATATCCAAGCTTTCCATACGCTTGCTTTGGAAAAATCCTTCAGTGTATTCGCAAACACATTCCCATGTTTCAGCTGAAACTGAATCTGGCAGGTCAAAAGAAGGAGTGTGGCTTAAAAAGTCTTTGTAAACATTGATGAGATTTAGAGGTTTAAAACCTTTTACATAATTGTTTGCGATATTTTTGTGTGCAAGGTTTATTTCTTCTATTTTCTTGTCACGATTAGCATAAAGCTCGCGCATTTTTTCCATTCTTAGCTTGTCATTATTTTTAACTATCTCACGGAGATAGTTGGCTCTCTTTGTGGTTTCACCTTCTATATGATAAATAAGCCTTTCCTTTGCATCATCAGCCATATCCTTTAAGCGCTTTTTCAGCTCTTTTATTCTTGGCTGAAGAGGGAAGGGGGATAGCTCTTCTTCAAATATCTCAAGTAATTTTCGCCTTTTTGCAACAGTGTATTTACCAAGCTTAAAATCCTCTTCAGGAAATATTTTGTCAGCAAGGGTTTCAATATATGCTTCAAGGCAAGCTTTGTAGTTTAGTGAGCCTTTAAATGTACTTGCATTTTTTATCAATTTTTTTTCTTCCACTGAAACATTAGGGGATAAAAGCTTTACAAGGGATACATTGTCGTCGAGCTTTGGCATTTTGCCACAAAGCTTTTGAGCAAGTCCGTAAAACGTCTCCTGTATTGCAGATTCCACACCAAGTTCAGGAAGAACTGCTGAAATGTAGTCCAAAAACAGTGGATTGGGAGCTATAATCATGAGGTTTGAAGGCATCATTGTTTCGCGGTAGGTGTATAAAAGCCAAGTGATTCGGTGAAGCGCTATTGTAGTTTTTCCTGCGCCTGCAACACCTTGAACAATGGTCGGAATCCTGGGAGAACAACGCAGAACAGCGTTTTGCTCTGCCTGTATGGTGGTAACCACATCCCGCAGTTTGCTGTCAGCATGGTCGGAAAGAACATCGTTTAAATATTCGCCCTGGCTTACGATATCAGATTCAACTATGGACTCGAGATTTCCTTTTTTAAAAAAGAACATCCGCTTTAAAGTCATTTCACCTGATATTGTGCCGTAAGGAGCACTATATTCGGCAGGACCTACCTGATGAGTATAATAAAGGTTTGCAATGTCACTGCGCCAGTCAACAATAATCGGAGTGCGTGTTTTCGGATCGAGAACGCCCCATTTTCCTATATAGTGACTTTGCTCTTGCTTCCCATCTGGTACGAAGTTCACTCTGGTAAAATAAGGGGAGTTTACCGCATGATTTAAGCCTAAAAGCGAGCGTTGAGTCATCTCATGCATTTTAGATGCTACAAATAGATCAGTGTTATAGTTACCCCCGGTCATAGCAATGAGATCAGTTAACTCCGCGTGTTGTTTTTGCTCTAGAGGAACAAGCCTCTCTATTTCAGAGGCAATATAAGAGATTGTCTTTTGCGCGTTGTTTTTTTCCGCAGGAAATGCAGGGTGCTTTGACATAATGTCTCCTATGTGTTGTGTATTTTTGCAAAAGGGAGTTTATATTACTCTCTTTTTTTATTATTGTCAACGATTTGTTTTAAATGGATGATAATTGTTTTATGCTTTTATGTAGAATGACTATAGATTTAAGCCGGATTGACAATGAAAATTTAGAGGTATATACTTTCTCTTGTTAGATTACTTGACAAAAATTTTAAGAAAGTAGGTATGTTATGAAAGAAATTGAAATCAGGCTTTCTTTACCTGAAGAAATCAAAGAATTCGTAAAAATAACTTCACAGTGTCCTTATGACGTTGATTTATTGTCTGGAAGATATGTAGTGGATGGCAAATCAATTTTGGGAATATTCAGCTTGGATTTGACACAGCCAATCGTAGTGAGAATATACAGCGATGAATGTGATAAATTCCTAGAAGAAGTTAAGCCATATATGGCTTAAAGTTACATAATTTATAAATAACCGACAACAAAAAATAAAGGTAAACCATGGAATTATATCATATTATCGTTGCAATAACTATTTTCGTTGTAATTTACTCATTTATTATTTCAGAAAAAATTAATCGTACAACAATCGCATTTTTTGGAGCAGTTCTTTTACTTGTATTTAAAATTATAAATCAGGAGCAGGCAATAGAGGCAGTAGATTTTAATACTATTGGCATGCTCGTGGGAATGATGATTATAGTAAATATTTTAAGGCGCACAGGTGCTTTTGAATATATAGCTATTAAATTTGCAAAAATTGTAAAAGGCGAACCGTGGAAAGTGCTGGTGATATTTGCGGCACTTACGGCGGTTGCTTCTGCATTGCTTGACAATGTAACAACTATATTGCTTATTATACCCGTAACACTTGTTATAACTGAAACACTGGAAATAAACCCTGTAATGTTTATATTACCCCTTATCCTTGCATCCAACATAGGCGGTACTGCAACACTTATCGGTGATCCGCCTAACATAATGATAGGTAGTGCATCCGGTATGGGATTTGTAGATTTCTTTGTAAATCTTGCACCGGTAGTAGTGGTTATATTTGCTGTTGTTATATTTATTTTCAGGTTCATGTACAAAAAGAATTTAACAATTACTAAAGAAAAACGTGACAAGATCATGGCTATGAATGAAAATCTGGCAATCAAAGACAAAATACTTTTGAAGAAAAGCGTGATAGTGCTTGGCATTACAATTGTTGGGTTTATTCTTCACCAGTATCTAAACTTTGAATCGGCAACTGTAGCCTTAGTTGGTGCGGCACTCCTGCTTCTAGTGAGCAAGCTTGATCCAGAGGAGATTCTGCTGGATGTTGAATGGCCGACAATATTTTTCTTTATGGCATTGTTCATCTTAGTGGGAGGATTGGAAGAAGTCGGAGTTATCGATTTTCTTGCAAAAGGACTGCTGGGAATGACAGGGGATAATTTCGTATTACTTGTCATATTGATTCTTTGGGGTTCTGCAATAGCTTCTGCATTTCTTGACAACATACCATTCGTTGCGACAATGATTCCGCTGATAAAAAGCATCGCGGTTATGTCGGCAATGCCAATAACACCAATGTGGTGGGCTTTGGCGCTGGGTGCATGTCTGGGTGGAAACGGAACTCTTGTGGGAGCTTCCGCCAATGTTATAGCGTCAGGGATGCTTAAAAAACATGGACACAAGTTGAGCTTTATGGACTATACTAAAGTAGGATTTCCTATAATGATTGTATCAATTATTATTTCTACGGCATATCTGCTAATATTTTATATATAGAGGTGAACTATGAGAAAAATTATGAATACAGCCGAAGTCTCCGAAAACACCATCAAGTTGCAGCAGCTTGGTGCAAAAGTACAGGTTATAAACAGCACAATGTGCTATGTAAACTTTGAACTTGATGGTCTTACCCTGCAATATGTTTATAATTTAAATAGACGAGGAAATTATTTTCTGGAGCGAACAAAACCATACCCGCTTGCAATTGCTGAATTTAACTCTGAGAATGACTTGGTGAGGCTTATAAAAAGCGATTTGCAAAAATTTAAAAATGCACTTGAATTACCTCATATTGAAAAATATATCACTATAGCAAAGCTTATAAGTACTACTTTTTCATCATTTGAAGATACTTTTTTAAACTATAATATTCCTGACGAGAAAGTGGACAAGATTTATAAGAAGATTTTAGCTCTTAATATGGAGATTGAGGTTATCCAAGATCTTGCAAAACAAGTTTCTCAAAACGAAAAGACGGAATAGATTTATCAAACACCAAATACTCTTTAAAAGTTGTGCTTTTGCATAACTTTTTTTGCTGTTATTGACTTTATCACAATGAAGTAATATACTTTTAAACCGTACGTTAAATATTAAAGGGTAAACCTTTTGATAAATATATATGCGGAAATACCGCAAGAAGAGTTGGATAGGATAGGATATGCTAAGTTACGGTTTCTTTTTGGATTTGGCGATAATACTTCTTTGTACGAAACTTTTTGGAGTGCTGACAAGAAAGTTGCAGCTTCCATCTGTTGTCGGAGCATTGATTGCAGGATTTATTATTGGCCCGAATTTATTAAATGTAGTTCATGAATCAGAATTTATTGACAAAATGGCAGAGATTGGTGTCATATTCATTATGTTTATGGCGGGGATGGAAACGGATCTGCGAAAGCTTAAAAAGACAGGAAAGGCATCGTTTTTTATTGCGTTGCTAGGAATTGTTCTTCCTCTTATAGGGGGATTCCTGATAACCGCTGCGTTTACTGGCGGATTTAAAGGATTGGACAAAACTCAGATGCTTAAATATATTTTCATGGGTGTAATATTGATGGCAACTTCGGTCGCAATAACTGTGGAAACTTTGCGGGAGCTTGGGCGGTTTAAAACAAAATCCGGAACTACTGTTGTTGGGGCTGCTATATTGGATGACATTTTGGGAATAGTGGCACTTACGATTTTAATGAGCATAACAAACAGTGAAGTCAGCATATGGCTGGTTATTCTAAAAATACTTGGGTTTTTCGCTTTTGCGGGAGCTTGTGGCTTTGGATTCTATATGCTGTTTAAGTATTTTTCAAAGAAACACGGCGAAAAGAGACGTGTGCCAATATACTCGCTTGTTTTTTGCTTGTTTTTGTCATATGCTGCCGAGCATTTTTTCGGGGTTGCAGACATTACGGGTGCGTATTTAGCGGGGGCTATGATATCAAGCATTACGCTTTCAGATTATGTGAACCAAAAGGTGGAAGTGACATCATACATGCTGTTTGCACCGATATTTTTTGCCAGCATAGGTATTAGAGCGACTATTCACCACATTGACCTTCACATGCTGCTTTTTGCAGTCAGCTTAATCACTGTAGCGCTTTTGACAAAAGTTGTTGGGGGCGCAGTTGGCGCAAAGCTGGGAGGATATAATAAAATTGAGGCTGTTAGATGCGGAATAGGCATGATGGCAAGGGGAGAGGTTGCACTTATTGTAGCTGACCGAGGAATAGCTGCGGGACTTATACCTGAGACATTTCTTACACCCATTGTGCTTATTGTAATAGTTAGCTCATTTTTAACACCAGCATTCTTAAAGATGGCCTATAAAAAGCATCCTGACGATTATGAAATTATTGAAGTCTAGACTATAGTTACAGTTTATATGTAAAGCAGGGTAATATTACCCTGCTTTTTTAAGTGCTGATAAAAAGCTTATGTGGTAGAATAAATATATAAATCTTAAAATCAGTTTTGTCGGAATATATTTATGAGGAGGACAATAGAATATGAAGGGTATAATTTTTGATTTGGACGGTGTATTGGTTTTCACGGACAAATTTCACTATAGAGCATGGAAAAGCATGGCGGATAAGCTTGGGGTATACTTTGATGAAAAGATAAATAATAGACTGCGCGGTGTAAGCAGAATGCAAAGCCTTGATATCATTTTGGAAAGATATGAGGGAGCGTCGTTATCCGGCAATGACAAAATGAAGCTTGCGCAAGAAAAAAACAATGTTTATAGAAAGCTTCTTGAAGGCATGACAGCTGATGATGTTTCGGGGGATGTACGTGCCACGCTTAGCAAACTAAGGGAAAAAGGATATAAACTAGCTATTGGTTCGTCTAGCAAAAATGCAAAGTATATTTTAGAACGCGTAAACCTTTTGGATGAGTTTGATGCAATCTCAGATGGAACTAACATAACAAAATCAAAGCCGGATCCTGAAGTGTTTTTAAAGGCAGCAGACTTTATGGGACTTAAGCCTGAGGAATGCGCCGTGGTGGAGGATGCTACAGCAGGCATTGATGCTGCAAAGGCTGCGGGCATGATAGCTATAGCAATAGGGGATGCTTCAGATTACGAAAAAAGCGACTATGTCTTATCTGAATTTGTTGACCTTATTACTGTGGCGGACAAGATAGAAAAAGTTTATTAGGGGAATAAAAAATATTATTGAGCTTACGCTTTTTTGTATACTGCGGAGTATGGATAATCATATTCTGCAGGTGAGATTTCAATAAGCTCTTTGTTTTTAACCATTTCACGTATCCTTACGTAAAGCCATCTATTGCTCACGCCGGGTACCATTATGAGAGTTTTTCCGATAAGCTTTGCGCATAAAATTTCTCCATCGGGCAGGTTGTGTTTTATAGCGAGATCGTATACATTTTCAGGCACTCCAAGTAATTTGCTGTTAACAACAACACGAAGGGGTGCATTTTCGACAGCAAGTTCTTTCCACGCTATAGCGTAATAGTTGCGCTCAGGTGTGGATAATACTTCTTCGGATTTTATAAACTTAGCAAATGTTTTAACATCATCATCCGAATTAGGGTGATGGGCTACTACCTTGCCATCTACTTTTTGAGTAGGAAGACGAACAATTGAAATGGGCACATCCTCATCTAAAATTGAGCAAGTGTAGTATAGTCCGCAAAGCGATGCTGGATTAGTGTCGCTCAGCCATATTCGTACATGTTCTTTGGATTCGGAGGTCTCCTGCAATTTTTTGAGTGCTATTTTTGAACTTTCGAAAATTTCTTTTGATACACTTCCATACTCTCCGTACAAAAGATTAAGAACTGATTGGCGAGCAGATAAATCATCTTCAACATTTGAGATGTTGCCAATATCTAAAGCAAAATGAAGCGCTAAAACATTGTTTGGGATGTCTTTGTAAAGCGCATTTATAAGGGTCTTGGCGGCGTGGGTGCTGAATAATAAATCTATCATAGTTCCTCCCAATTAAAAGGCACAACATTGGGTGCTGTGCCCTGATTATGAGTTGTTATGCAAAATACTGGTAGATATAATAAGCGGCTACGCCCACTGCAGCAATGCCCAGTATCAGGAAGATTATCTTCCATGCACTGACCGGCGCACGACCTGCAACTTTGCCGTTTTCTCCGTTTATCATATATTGATATGTCTTTTTCTTAAACTTGTAAGATGAAAGCCATACAGGAACAAGAATATGTTTATAGGCTACCTTTTTGTAGTTGGCTGCTATTCGTATGGAGCGAACTTCGTCATAACCACGCGATAAAACTTCCTGCCTTATCATTGAGTTAAGTTCTGTGTTAATTTCACGCTTTGCATCTTCCCAGCCTTCTTTTACATCCACAGAGTATCGCTCTGCCAAAAAGCCTGAAAGAAATTCTTTCAAATAGGGAGTGAGCTTGCTCATTGTAAAAGGTTCGATTTTTTCCAAGAGATTATAATCGATTTTGTTTGAAGCTTGGATTTGCAAATCATCAAAATAATGTTGGTCACTTCCAGAAACGGGATACCATCTGGTGCGCCGCTCCTGATATGTTTGTTTTTTGCCGTTTACAGTACGGGTTTTTGTCACATAATAATGCTTTCCGCCCTGTGCTGTAAAGGAATAGAAAGTATCAGCATCATATGTCCAGTAGGGAACATATACACCTTGCAATTTACCGTCCAATTTCTGCTTTTTCAAATCATTCGGTGCAAACCATCTCTTTTTTATCCAGTTTTTGAATGCAGTGGTAGCTGTTTTTTCAGGAATCTGGAATGGTATCACCGATTCAGGTGGGATACCACCCAGCTCTTCTCTTGAAATTATATGAGATGAACCGCAAAAAGCACAAAACTTTGATATAGTGTCGTTTCCTACAGTAGTCTTTGCACCGCAGGATTCACACTGAATGGTAAGTGTCTGTTCGCCTTCAGCTTCATTTTTATCGATGTCGCTCAGAGTAAAAAAATCATATTCCAATATAGCTTCATTGCTGCGCTCAAAATCAATGGTATTATCACAATGGTCGCACTTTAGACATCCCGACTTAGGATCAAAATGCATATTCGCTCCGCATGAAGGGCAGGGAAACTTTTGGCTTTCTCTGTTTTGATTGTTTTCAAAATTTACTTCAGACATTTTTAAACCTTTGTTCCGCACTCAGGGCAGAATTTTGAACCATTAGCAAGTTTTGCTCCGCATTCTGCGCAAACGGCAGCTTCTTGACTTGCACCGCATTCCGGGCAGAATTTTGAGCCTGCTGCAATCTCAGCCTGACAACTTACGCATTTTGCCTTAGGGATTGCCATTGGTTTGCCGCATTCTGGGCAGAATTTTGCATCTTGCGATGCTTGTGCTCCACATGATGGGCAAGTGGCTGTTGCCTGAGGTGCTGTTCCTGCAGCTCCACCGCTCATAGCTCCCGCAAAAGCGTTACCAAGTGCTGCGCCTGCTCCCAAGCCAACTCCTGCGCCTGCAAGACCGCCGCCTTCGTTTTGAGCTGCGTCGCGTATTGCCTGTGCAGATTGATACTGCATGAATTTATTCATTTGGTTGCCCATTACACCCATAGAGGTGCGCTGATCAAGCACTTTTTCCACTTCCTCGGGAAGCGAAATGTTTTCAATGTAAAGTGATGAAACTTCAAGCCCGTATTCGTCAAAACGCTCTTGAACCTTTTGCTTTGCTGCAACGCTTAATTCATCATAATACATTGCAAGGTCAATAGCTGGTTTACTGAATTCAGCTATAAGGTCAGACATTCCGGAAACGATTGAACGCTTGAGCTGTCCTTCAAGTCCTTCAACTGTATATTCTGAGCTTGTGCCGAAAACCTCTTTCATGAATTTGGCAGGATCAACCACGCGGAAAGCGTAGATGCCGTATGCACGCAGACGTAGCATTCCAAATTCTGCGTCGCGCATCATGATAGGGTTCATTGTGCCCCATTTTCTGTCTGTGAATTGCTTGGTATTTACAAAATATATTTCTGCTTTAAACGGGGAGTCAAATCCATATTTCCATGATTTGATTGTTGTTAGCAAGGGCATGTTCTGTGTGGTAAGTTCATAGCGGCCTGGTGTGAACACATCAGCCAGCTGTCCTTCACTTACAAATATCGCTGCCTGGGATTCGCGAACCGTAAGCTGAGCTCCCATTTTTATTTCGTTGTCATGTACAGGAAAGCGATAAACCATTGTATCGGTTGAATCGTCCGTCCATTCGATTATGTTAATTAATTCGCTTTTAATAAAATCCATTATCCCCATGAGCTTGCTCCTTATTTTATGTTTTTTCTTCAATATCTAATTTACTATAATTATTTGCCAAATTCAATTGATGATTTTGCTAAATCATCATTATTTGAGCTGAAATATACTAATACAGTCTTTAATATGCTTTCTATACCATTGTTTATTTCGCTATCACTAAGATTACCAAAACCAAAAAGCAGACAATCATTATATTCATTGCTTGAAATTGAGTGGTCAGATGCTAAGGTTATATTCACTCCATTTTTTCTTATCTTATCAACTATATCTTTTGAGAAGGCTTTATTTTTAAACCTTACCATCAGATGAATGCCTGCAGTGTGACCATAAATTTCTATGGTGTCTCCAAATGCGCTTTTTAGACAATGGACAAGATACTCACATTTTTTTGAATAGTGTTTTCTTGAAACAGCCAGATGCCTATCAAGCATGCCTCCTTCAATAAATCGTGATAGTGTTAATTGCTCTAAAATAGGCGAATGCAGGTCGTCAATATATTTTATGGATTTAATTTCAGAGGCTAGATTTTCCGGCAGTATCATGTATCCTATTCTAAGTGCCGGACACAAAGTTTTGCTGAATGTTCCAACGTATATTATATTGTCGGGTGCTAGGCTTTGCATTGATTGAATCGGGTAGCCTTCATAGCGGAATTCGCTGTCATAATCATCTTCCACAATATATGCGCCTGTTTTTTTAGCATAATTAATTAGTTCTACACGGCGATTTATAGGAAGCACAGCTCCTGTGGGGAACTGATGGGAAGGCGTTGTGAAGATAAGGCTAGAGCGATTATCTGGAAGACTGTTTGTCATGAGTCCGTGTTCATCTACGGGAACAGGATGAATTTTCATGCAAAAGTAATTAAGTATTTTTGTAATACCGAGGCTCATAGGATCTTCTGCGATTATATTTTTATTTATTTTAGAAAAATATTGTATAAGCAGGCTGAAAGACTGTGCTGCGCCGCTTGTTATAATAATATTTTCAGGAGAGGCGCATACACCTCGGACACGGCTAAGATATTTGCACAGCTTTGTTCTAAGCTCATAGCTTCCACAAGGCTGGTAATAGTCTAGGTTAGAGCTTTTCGTGTCAAGACACACATCACGATATAGCTTTCCCCACTTAGCTTTAGGGAATAGAGCAAGATTGGGTACTCCTGTTCTGAAATCGATGAACTCCTTATTTTTTTCAAATTGCAAACCTATGTGATGCTTATAATTGATTTGAGTATGATTTTTATTAGTTGAGATACTGAGTCCGTCAGTAACAAACACACCTGAGCGCTCTTTAGAATATAGATATCCTTCTGCAAAAAGCTGGTCATATGCGTTTAGTACTACATTTCGTGACACAGAAAGCTCTTTTGCAAGCGCACGGGATGAGGGGAGTCTATAGTTTCCGCACAAGCTATTGTCTAAAATGTTAGATTTAATATAGAAATATATCTGTTTCGCCATTGGCGTATTTGAGTTTTTATTTATTGGAACATACATAAGAAAGCCTCCTGACTGGTACTGCGATAATAACACATAATTGGTGCTTTTTAAAACCAGATTATAAATGTAAAATCATACAAAACAGATATTTGGAGAATAAATGAATAGAAAAACATATATAGGATATTTTCAGCTTGCCGCAGCAATGTCGCTGGCGGGGGCTTCAGTTGTAGTTGGAAAGCTAATATCGCATTTGCCGATTTTCTTTGCACAGACAATAAGCATGATGTTTGCTTTGCTGTTCATTGTTCCTTTGTCTATAGCAAAAGAAGGAAAGCCGAGATTACGAAGCATCTCAAAAAGCGATTATTTTTACATGTTGCTTCAAGGAATTTTCGGAGTACTTTTATTTCGCATTTTCATGATGATATCACTAAAATATACATCAGCTTCTTCAACGGGTATTGTACTCAGCACAACACCAGCAGTGCTTGCATTGTTTTCCGTGATATTTTTAAAGGAAAAAGTTATGACAAAGACAATAATTGCTGTGATTATTTGCTTTGTAGGCATGAGCTTTTTGAATGTGGATTTTGCGGACTTGTCTTTAAAATGGGATTTTAGACTTGTTATCGGTAGTTTGTTTGCTTTTTTTAGTGTGTGCAGCGAGGCGATGTTTACGATATTTCGGAAAAAACAGTCTAATTCTGATAAGCCCCTCACATCGACCTCGATAGTAATGTTTTTTGCGTTTATACTATTTTTACCTGCGGGCGGATATTCGGCCGTTGTTGACAATATATTAAGTATCATTAAATTCTCTGACTTTATATATATGATGATATATGGTGTGATGTGTTCAGCGGCGGCTTACGCCTTCTGGTTTTCAGGCCTTGCCAAGGTTAAAATCGGAGAAGCAGCAGGATTTTCTGGTTTTATGCCGTTAAGCTCTGTTGTCTTGTCAATTGTAGTGCTTGGTGAGAAAATTATACTTACTCACATAATAGGTGTGGTGCTTATTCTTATCGGTATTTATATGATTGTGCTGAAAAAAAGAGCGCTTGCATATGAGCCTTACAATAATTCATGATTTAGCGCACTAAATAATTGCTAGTATAATCCTTCTGTGATAATATTTATGGATGGAGAAAAACATGGATAAATATTTGAGTAAACTAGCAAAAAGCCTGACACCCTATGTGCCGGGAGAACAACCCAAAGATAAAACACTCATAAAGCTTAACACAAATGAGAATCCTTTCCCGCCCAGCCCAAAAGCACTGTCGGCAATGAAAAAAGCGGTTAACTCCGACCTGCGCCTATATCCTTTGGCCGAGTGCGAAAGCTTGCGCGAGGCTGTTGCTAAGGTTGAAAACCTTCCGGGAACAGATTATGTGTATATGGGCAATGGCTCTGACGAGGTATTGGCATTTTGCTTTGCGGCGTTTTTTGGAGGAGAAAAGCCCTTGCTTTTT
This sequence comes from Christensenellaceae bacterium, assembly GCA_963676355.1. Taxonomy (GTDB): domain Bacteria; phylum Bacillota; class Clostridia; order Christensenellales; family UMGS416; genus JAGLOK01. The sequence goes on along the minus strand of OY781093.1, from coordinate 2,666,590 downwards.
CCCGATGTTACATATTCCTTTTACCCTGTATACAGCAATTTATATGACATAAACTATAAGACAATTCCGTTGGATGAGAATTTTAATATAATTTTGGATGATTATGTGCAGGATAATTGTGGCGTTATATTCCCAAATCCTAATGCGCCGACCGGAATTCTTACAGGTATGGATGAAATCATATCGTTCTTGAATAAAAATACCGAAACAGTGGTTATCATAGATGAAGCATATATAGACTTTGGCGGCCAAAGTGCAGTGCCGCTGATTAGCAAATACCCAAATCTTGTAATTATAAAGACACTTTCAAAGTCGCACTCGTTTGCGGGACTGCGTGGCGGATATGTGATGGCACAGCCACATTTGATTGATGGCATCATCCGCGTTAAAAATTCATTCAACTCATATACTATGGATACATTGAGCCAGGTGGGAATGACAGCTGCTATTTTGGACACTAGCTATACAAGAAGTCAGTGCGAGAAGGTGGCATTTATCAGGCGAGAAACAGCGGATGCGTTAAAGAGGCTCGGCTTTGTTGTGCTAGACTCCAAAGCAAACTTTTTATTTGTATCTCACGATAAGATACCGGCTGAAAAGATTGCGGAGTTTTTGCGCAAAAGAAGAATTATCGTGCGCCATTTTAAAAACCCCGAGAGAATAGAAAATTATCTAAGAATTTCAGTTGGCATAAAAGAGCATATGGAAAAATTGATTGAAGCCCTAAAGGATATAAGAGAATTATATAGATAAAATTATATTAATTATCTAGATTATAAATAAATATAGGAAGAAGTGATTATTTGACTTATCAAGACAAAATCAATGCTCCTTTCATGTACATCTTGGGAGGCATAGTCGCAACATTTGTTATAGTGCAGTCGGTTGTGTTTTTGTTGCGTGCGTGGAAACAGGGAGTAAAAATCGGCATGAGCCGAAAGAAGCTATGGGGGGCTGTGAGAAACTCAGCACTATTTTCCATTGTGCCATCCATTCCGATTGTAATCAGTGTGTTTACAATGTCTCGCGCACTTGGTGTGCCGCTGCCATGGATAAGGCTGTCTGTTGTGGGAGCTATGACATATGAGCTGCCTGCAGCAGAGCAGGCTGCAACAGCGATGGGCATGACAAAAGGATTGGCAGATCCAAACTTTACAATGAGCGTATTTGCCGGAGTTGTGCTTGTTATGAGCATTGGCATAATCTGGGGAATATTGCTTTGCTTGTTCGGAGGGCTTAACGTGCTTGAAAAGAGAATGGGCAAGATGCAAAACACAGACCGCAAGTGGGGCGAACTTTTTGTTACATCGCTGTTTATGGGACTTGTAGCTACATTCTGCGGATATATCATAACTCCTCCTATTGTGGAGGCTGTAAAACAGTTCTCATTAGGAGTTGAAGGCTGGGCTGTGGGATTTGCTGCGATTTTAACACTTTTAACATCAGCCGGATTAATGTTTTTGTTTACTAATATATCTGAAAGAGATGAAACTACTAAATGGCTTAAAAGCTTTGCACTGCCACTGTCGATGATAATTTCTATGGGCATGGCGATTGTCTATACAGTTTTATTGGGAGGTGCAATCTAATGAGCGAAAATATTACTAATATGCCAGAAGAGCAGGTAGTTGAAGAAACATTTGAACAAAAAAGTTACAGAATATATGAAAAGAAAACTCATAGAGTGGGAAAAATATGGAGCGCAATAGCACTTATACTAATGTTTAGTGTTCCAACTGCGATATGTATTTACTTTAAGGTTATGCCACCATGGAATACTTTCTGGCAGGGGCTTTTGGGTGTCGTGATGATTTATCTTCCTGTTGGAATAATAGAGTTTGTCACATATGCGCCAATGGTGGGAACAGGATCATCATATCTGATGTTTGTAACGGGTAATCTTACAAACCTTAAGATACCGTGCGCTGTAAATGCCATGTCGGTGGCGGAGGTAAAAAGCGGCACACAGGAAGGTGACATAATATCCACAATTTCAATAGCAGTTTCAGCTATAGTTACTGATTTGATTATAATAATTGGAGTCATTGGAATAAGCTATTTGCGACCTGTGCTTGGAGCACCTGTGATGCAGCCGGCTTTTGACAATGTGCTGCCTGCGTTATTTGGCGCGCTGGGTATAGTATGGTTGAGAAAATACTACAAAATAGCCATCATTCCCGCAATCTTTATGCTATTGATATTTATTGTGGCACCTGCGGATATTGTTGGAATATTAGTGCCTGTTGGTGCTATAATTGCAATTGTTTGCGCTAGATACTTATATAAGAGAGGTAAAATATAATGCATTGGATATTTTATGTAATACCATGGATTGTGGTTCTGTTAATACTGATATTGGGAAGAGCTGCAACTCTTAAACCTGAAAAATCAAAGATTCTACCGGCACATGACATTGATGTGGATGGTGACAGAGCGATAAAAAGCTTGTCGGATGCTGTAAAATGCAAAAGCATATCACGACCTAACCCGGATGATGTTGACTGGGCTGAGTTTAAAAAGCTTGAAGAGCATATAGTAAAAGCATACCCAATGGTGCACAAGCATCTTAAAAAAGAAGTGATTGCTGACCATTCGTTTTTATACACATGGAGTGGTGAAGATGAAAGCCTTGAGCCTTTGGCGCTTTTGTCTCACATGGATGTAGTGCCTGTAATGCCCGGAACTGAAGATGACTGGGAACATGATGCGTTTTCAGGGCATGTTGATGATAATTTTGTGTGGGGGCGTGGATCGCTTGACATGAAACATCAGCTAATTTCTGTGCTGGAATCTGTTGAAACGCTGCTTGAAAAAGGCATTCAACCAAAACGCACAGTATTTTTGTGCTTTGGTCATAATGAAGAAGTTGTGGGCTCATCCGGCGGTGGTGCTCAGGCTATAGCTCAAACACTGTTTGACAGAGGAATACGTCTTTCGGCAGTAATTGACGAAGGCGGCGCAATAGTTCCAGGAGATACATTTGGAATATCAGGTGACATTGGAATGGTGGGCGTGTGCGAAAAAGGCTATGCAGATGTTAAGATAACAGCCAAGCACGAAGGTGGTCATGCTTCACAGCCACCAAGAAACAATGGACTTGTTCAGGTGTGCGATGCTGTTGTTAAGCTTGAGAAAAAGCAATTCAAAAAGAGACTTATAGAACCGGTTGAAATGACATTTACTGAACTTGGCAAACACATGAAATTTGGCATGAAGGTTATTATAGCAAATCTTTGGATGACAAAGCCCTTGCTCTTATATGTTCTTTCAAAAGGAAAGCTTACAAATGCTATGATACGCACAACCACTGCCCCTACAATGGCAGAAGGAAGCCCTGCTGGCAATGTTTTGCCTCAGACTGCAAACATTTCGGTTAATTTCAGAGTGCTCCAAGGTGAACGTATTCAAGATGTGCTGGATCATATAAGAAAAGTTTCTAAAAATGAGAATTTAAAACTTGAAGTTCTAAGAGGCAAAGAGCCTTCTGCAATATCTCCGATGGAAGGGGAGCAGTTTGATATTATAAAGTCTGCAACAAGGAAAGTTCATGGTGATATACCTATAGCACCATATCTTATGATAGGTGGAACAGATTCTTGCTTTTTTGAGTGCGTAACCGACAATATTTATTGCATCAGTCCGTTTAGGTTGGATACAGCTGACTTGGCAAGAATACATGGCACAAACGAAAGAATATCAAAGTCTGAGCTTAAAAACGGCATCAAATTCTTTATGGAAGTTATTTTGGATTATTGCATGTAGCAGTGGACAATTCACCTCATGGGTGATAAAATGAAACTAACTTAATAGGGCAGAGATTATGAGAGCCACTTATACAAACCTCAACGAGGTCTTGTTTAAGTGGCTTTTTTGTGTGGAAAGGATTATTTTATGTATGATGTTGCGATTATAGGTGCAGGACTTACAGGGTGCTCAACGGCACGCGAGCTTTCAAAGTATGACATTAAAATTTGTGTGCTTGAAAGCGAAAATGATGTGGCGACAGGGGCGTCGAGGGCCAACAGTGCGATTGTTCATGCCGGTTATGACTGCGAACCGGGAACGCTCATGGCAAAGCTTAATGCAAAGGGCAGTGCAATGATGGAAGAGTTGTGCCGCGAGCTGGATGTTCCGTATAAAAACACAGGCTCGCTAGTTCTTGCTTTTGATGAGGATGATGCAAAAAAGCTTGAAACATTGCTTGAAAGAGCAAAGCTCAACAACATTTCTGGTGTTAGAATATTAAACAAAGAGGAAACTCTAGAGATACAAGAAAATATTAATACTGCTGTTGTAGCATCTCTTTGGGCACCGACGGCGGCGATCACATCACCTTATGAACTAAACATTGCATTTGCAGAAAATGCAGTAATAAATGGTGCTGATATAAAGCTTAATTTTAAAGTTGATAAGATAGAAAAAGAAGGCGATGTATTCACCGTATGCTCAGGGGAAAACTGCGTAAAAGCAAGATATGTGGTGAATTCCGCAGGACTTTATGCGGATGAAATGAGTGCTTTGTGCGGAGCGGGTGATTTCACAATCATACCACGCAAAGGCGAATACATGCTGATGGACAAAAAAGAGTGCGAAGGGATGAATACTGTTCTTTTCCAAACGCCTTCCAAAATGGGAAAAGGTGTGCTTGTGGCTCCGACAGTCGAATGCACAGTGTTTGCAGGACCAACGGCTCTTGATATGGAAGATAAACAGGACACTTCCACCACACAGGAAGGACTTGACTATCTAAAGAAAATGTCAGTGCGTTCTGTGCCAAAGCTTAACCTTCGCAATGTTATTACGCAGTTTGCGGGAATTCGAGCGGTGCTTAAGGAAAAGCACGACTTTTTGATTGAAGAATCTGCAACACAAAAAGGATTCATACAGGCGGCGGGAATATGCTCGCCGGGGCTTTCTGCATCTCCTGCTATAGCTCAGGAAGTTAGAATGCTGCTTGAAAACTCGGGACTTGAACTCAAAAGTAAAAGTGATTTTAATCCTAAAAGGAAAAAACTTAAAAGCTACCGCGAGATGAATGATACAGAGCGTAAAGAAGCAGTCAAGCAGAATGAACTCTACGGAAGGGTGATTTGCAGATGCGAGACTGTGACGGAAGCTGAAGTGGTGGATGCTATCCACTCTCCTGTTCCTGCTGTGACTATTGATGCGATAAAACGGCGCACTCGAGCTGGCATGGGAAGATGCCAAGGCGGCTTTTGTATGCCGCGAGTGATGGATATTTTAACGCGTGAAACGGGAATGAGCATGGGTGATATATTAAAATCCTCATACGGATCAAATATTATAGTTTCAATAAACGATGGGGAGGACAAAGATGAAGTATGATGTAGCTGTTTTAGGAGGTGGGCCCGCAGGGCTTGCGGCTGCTCTTGCGGCAAAGAATGAAGGAGCAAAAAAAGTAGTTATTTTAGAACGTGATAAACATCTGGGGGGAATACTCCAGCAGTGTATACACAATGGATTTGGTTTGCATTATTTTGGTGAGGAATTGACGGGGCCGGAATATGCACAGAAGTTTATCGACCTTGTGGAGAAATCAGATATTGATGTCAAGCTTGATACAATGGTTTTAAGCCTTTCAAATGATAGGCGCATGACAGCGGTTAACACTAAAGATGGTTACTTTGAGATAGAGGCCAACGCAGTAGTTCTTGCCATGGGATGCAGAGAGCGTACGCGCGGTGCACTAAACATTGCAGGAACAAGACCTGCGGGAGTATTCCCAGCAGGATGCGCGCAATATATAGTAAACATGATGGGTTATATGCCGGGCAAGAAAGTCGTAATCCTAGGTTCGGGTGACATAGGACTTATAATGGCTCGCCGAATGACGTGGGAGGGAGCAGAAGTCAAGATGGTGCTTGAACTTTTGCCATATACCAGCGGACTTGCGCGTAACGTGGCACAGTGTTTGGATGATTATGAAATACCATTAAAATTCAATCACACGGTAGTTAAAATACATGGGCATGACAGAGTTGAGGCAGTAACAATAGCTGAAGTGGATGAAAACAGGAAGCCAAAGCCTGAAACCTTTACATATGTTGAGTGTGACACGCTTCTTTTATCAGTGGGACTTATACCGGAAAATGAGCTTTCGCTTGAAGGCAATGTGGAAATTGACCCTGTGACTCAAGGGGCATACGTCGATGAGAAAAGACAAACAAACGTGCCGGGAATATTTGCGTGTGGAAATGTTTTGCATGTTCATGATTTGGTGGATAATGTGAGCGTGGAAGCTGAGATAGCAGGCAAAAATGCGGCGAATTATAAAGGCGACAATGAAGGAGCAGATTATTTGTCGGTTGATGCAGGCGGCAGAGTTAGATATTGCGTTCCGCACAAAATAAGCTGCGATTCTAAAGAGGATGTGGATGTTTATTTTAGAGTAACTGAAATTATAAAACCGGCAGTAATAACGGTGGAGTCAAACGGCGAGGTTTTGCTAAAAAAGAAAAAGATGATAGCAACGCCGGGCGAGATGGAAAAAATAACTCTTAGAAATGAAGATTTAGGCAAAGCAAAAGATAATATAAAAGTATCGGTGGGGGTATAATATGTCAAATAGCAGTGAAAAAATGAATATCATATGTACCAGCTGTCCAGTTGGGTGCAGACTGACTGTATTTGAGGATGAGGGCGGAAACTTCCAAGTGGAAGGCAATGTATGCAAGCGTGGGCAGAAGTACGCTATAAACGAATTTAGTGACCCTAAGCGTGTTGTCACATCTTCGGTAGATGTTTTGGGCGGCGAATATGTCATGGTTTCTGTAAAAACAGATAAACCTATCAAAAAAGATTTGGTTAGGGATACACTGAAAGTGATAAAAGGAACCAAAGTGCAAGCGCCTATAAATGTTGGTGATGCAGTTAGTGAAAATATATTAGGCACGGATGTGTCGATTGTTGCAACTAGAAAAATTCAAAAAGTGTAAAAAAGAAAATCTTCCAAATAAACAAAAAGACCGCTCACAAGCTATTACACAACGTAAGCGGTTTTTTTGTGCAATATAAAAGCGGCGTAAAAACGCCGCTGGGATTCCGATTAGATTGAACCGAAATCAAATTATGTCCCAAAGTGCCGTCATGGCCATTATTAGGAACCCGCTTTATAAGCAGGTGGGTGCGTTGCCAAATCGTTCTGTAATCCGTCTTAAAAAGGCGGCACGCCATTGCAAAAAGGACTTCACGCTCCCGATGTGATACTGTGGTTTTAATAATTAGCCTAGCGCACACCTCAGGATATTCTGTTGTAATTATGCAAGATACATGCTTACACAAATATTATTTTTGTTGTTGTTTTCTTGCAATATTATTATACCATTTGAACATCAATATATGCAGAAACTTGAAAACATTTACAAATAATTCACGTTGAAAATGCTTGTTCAATTAGGTGAATTATAGGGTAGCGCTATCATAGTTTTATTAAACTACTAACGCTATAATAGGATTCCGTAAAAACGAAATCCTATCCTGGTGGGCTCAAATGGACTCGAACCATCGACCTCTACGATGTCAACGTAGCGCTCTAGCCAGCTGAGCTATGAGCCCTAATAATGAAAATTCAGGGATAAAAAAATCTCCTTAGCTTAAGCAAATTTCAATGCCCAAGCAATAAAAAAACCATCGAAAGCACGCTCTCAAAGTAAACACATTATACACTCTTTTTTATGCCAAGGCAAGGAAATAAATGCATAAAAATCATTTAAATATTGTGATTTTTTTTAATTGCCTTTATAATTATAAAAAGCTAGAATAAGGATTATAAATGAAAAATAAGATAACCACTCTTCATGATAAAAACAATTTAACAGAAAACAAATTTATCTTGTTATATGCTGCAAGAAAACTGGGAGTAAAACTTAGTTGCGATCAGTTTTATGTGCTGGCAGACCAGCATAAATGGATGAACTATTTTGACATGCGCGAATGTATAATAGACTTGCATGATGCTGGATTTTTAAAAGAAGAAGATGAGAAATACACAATTACCGCAGATGGAATAGCTGTTATTGATGAGTTTAAAAAGAGCATACCGCTTTCAATACGCACAATGATTGATGACTATGCAAAAGAGAATAAGTCAAAAATATTGGTGGAGCAGCAGATTATAGCCGACTACTCTCAGGACAGCGAAAATGAATTTCCTGTGCTATTTAGGATAAATGAAAACGGTGTTGTAATCTTTGAAGCTCGCATTGTTGCAGCGACAGCAAAGGATGCACAAAATCTGGTAGACGCATTTAAGAAGAAAGCGTCTAAGGTATATATGAGCGTTGTTAAGGAATTAACATCCGAACTGGAATAAGTTTTCACTTAAAAGAGAGCGTACCTTACCAGCAAGATATAAAGAGCCTGCCACGATGAGTGGGGCTTTTTCTTTTTGTGCCAATTGAGCCGCCTGTTTTAATGCGAACTCCACATTATCCTGAGCGTAAACAATATCGATTTTTTCTTGCAAAAGTTCTTTAAGCTCGTCCGCAGGCAAGCTTTTTGGAGGGATAGGGGAGGTGGCGATTGCAGCCATTGCAAACTCGCTTAATTCTGAAATAATTCCTTCCACATCCTTTGTGGACATGATGCCTACTAAAAGAATACACTTTTGATTGATAATAAGCTGTGAAAGCTCTTTTTTAAGCTGAGTTGCCGCCTGCTTGTTGTGAGCGCCATCAATTATTATGAGGGGATTCTCTTTATGCATCACTTCAAGCCTACCCGGCCACTTTGCATTTTTAAAGCCGCTTAATATGCTGTTTGATGATATTTTAGAAAATCCCAACGATTGGTTTAGCACCAAAAGAGCGATAAAGGCTGTTGTGGCATTTAGTATCTGGTGTCTTCCAAGCAGTGAGATTTCAAGCTGTGCTGTAAGCTCCTGATATGCTATTTGGAACTTCTGTCCTAAAATACCAGAGCTTTGGACAAGTAGTTTTGCATCTGCGACAGAATATAATGGGGCACTTTGCTTTTTGGATTCCATCAGTATCTCAGTATATGCAAGATTGCTGTCCTGAGGATAGACAATCACCGGACATCCGGGCTTTATTATTCCTGCCTTTTTTCTTGCTATTTCTTCTATTGTGCTGCCCAATACAGCAGTGTGGTCAAGGCCTATGTTTGTTATGACGCAGACAAGTGGATCTATTATATTTGTGGAGTCATTAAGGCCACCAACACCTGTTTCAATTACAGCGACATCAACATTTTCTTGCTCAAAGGCGACAAAAGCACATGCAGTGACCATTTCAAAAAATGTTGGGTGATTATAGCCGTCTTCTGCCATTTTCTTTGCTTGTTGTATCACTCTGTTTGCAATATCGGTAAAGACGTCTTCTGATATATTTTCTCCAGAAAACCTTATGCGTTCAGTGAAATGTTCAAGATAAGGGGATGTAAACAGTCCTGTTTTATATCCGCTTTCGCGAAGAACGCGCTCCATCATCGAGCACACAGAGCCCTTTCCGTTTGTTCCCGCTACATGAACAAATTTCAGCGAAAAATGTGGATTTTCAAGACGTTTCAAAAGCTCCGCTATATTGGAAAGCCCAGCTTTTAGGCCTCCGTACAGCGAAGCGTTTTGTATATAGTCCACACACTCATTATAGTACATTTAAATGCTTTTAAGCCTCTCTTTTAAATCAAGCAGTAGCTTTTCATTGTTTGCTAGATTATCACGTTCACGGTTTACAACAGCTTCAGGCGCTTTGTCAGTAAACCCTTTGTTTGAAAGCTTGCCTTTGGAGCGTGCAATCTCTCCTTCGGTCTTTTTAATTTCCTTTTCAAGACGCGCTTTTTCTTTTTCCATGTCCACTAAATCACCTAGAGGTATGAAGACCTGCGCGGCAAGGCACTGGGCTGAAACCATCTTTTCATCAGAAGATATAGCCTGAGTAATAAATTCAATTTTATCAGCGCTTGCAAGGGATTTAATGTATCCTGTGCAGCTTTCAAGATAGTCTGTGCCTTCTGAAGCAAGCAAAATAACTGAAGTCTTTTTACCTGTCTGCACATTCATTTCGGCTCTGATATTTCGGATGGAGTGGATAATCTCCATAACATTTTCAACGTTTGCACTGCTTTTTTCAAAAACATAGCTTTCGTTATATGTTGGGAAGCTTTTCATCATCAAATAGCCTTCACCTCCTGGGATGTGCTCCCAGATTGCTTCTGTGACAAACGGCATAAACGGGTGCAATAGCTTAAGCGACGACTGGAGCACGTGTGCGAGCACTGCTCTTGTGGAGGCTTTTTCTTCGTCTGTTCCGTTATACATCGGCTGTTTTGCAAATTCAATATACCAGTCGCAGAATTCACTTCTTATGAAATCGTGCACTTTTGTTAATGCGAGTCCCAAGTCATAAGCATCCATGTGGCGGATAACATCCTGAGTAACGAGGTTAAGCTTTGTGAGAATCCATTCATCAGCAAGGTTAAGCTTTACATCCTTTAAATCCATTGGCACTTCATCGCCAAGATTTGAGATAACAAAGCGAGAGGCGTTCCACACTTTGTTTGCAAAGTTTCTGGAGCTTTCGGCTTTATCGTCTGAAAAACGCATGTCGTTTCCTGGTGAAGTACCTATTACAAGCGAGAATCGCAGAGCATCTGCGCCAAAGCGCTCTATAATGTCCAATGGATCAATGCCATTGCCGAGGGATTTACTCATCTTGCGGCCTTGCTCATCGCGGACAAGTCCGTGTATTAGCACGTGTGAAAAAGGTTTTTCACCCATCTGATCAAGTCCTGAGAAAATCATTCGTGCAACCCAGAAGAAGATGATATCGTAGCTTGTCACTAAAACGTCAGTAGGGTAGAAGTATTCAAGCTCAGGCGTTTTTTCCGGCCAACCAAGCGTTGAAAAAGGCCATAGAGCAGATGAAAACCATGTGTCCAGCACATCTTCATCCTGACTTAAATTCGATGAACCGCATTTTTCGCAAACATCAGGCTCTTCGCGTGCAACCATCATGTGCCCACAGCTGTCACAATACCAAGCGGGTATGCGGTGTCCCCACCAAAGCTGACGGGAAATGCACCAATCGCGGATATTATACATCCAGTTGAAGTATATCTTAGAAAATCTTTCGGGAACAAACTGCAACTCTCCGCTTTCAACTACATCAATAGCGGGTTTTGCAAGGTCATCCATTTTAACAAACCATTGTTTTGAGATAAGGGGTTCAACAACATGGTCACAACGGTAGCAAAGCCCTACATTGTGGTTGTGGTCTTCTATTTCATGCAGCGCACCAATCTCTTTAAGCTCCTCGACAATCTGGCCTCGGGCTTCAAGTCCGTCAATGCCATTATACTTTCCTGCATTCTCGTTGAGCGTGCCGTCCTCATTCATGATGTTAATAAAATCGAGTCCGTGGCGTTTGCCCATATCATAGTCGTTGGGATCGTGCGCCGGTGTAATCTTCACTGCGCCTGTTCCAAACTCCATGTCAACATAGCTGTCTGCGATAATGGGTATCTCACGATTCATGATGGGCAGTGTAATTGTTTTGCCCAACATGTCAGCATAGCGCTCGTCATCAGGGTTTACTGCAACAGCTGTGTCGCCCAACATTGTCTCAGGACGTGTGGTTGCAACAATAACTTCGCCACTTCCGTCAGACAGGGGATATTTTATGTGCCAAAGGTGTGAAGCTTTTTCTTCATATTCAACTTCTGCATCAGACAGTGCTGTCATGCAGTCCGGACACCAGTTTATCATGCGTGAGCCACGGTATATTAATCCTTTTTCGTAAAGGCGGTTAAACACTTCAGTCACTGCATCACTCAAGCCTTCATCCATAGTGAAGCGCTCTCTGGACCAGTCGCAGGAAGAACCAAGTTTTTTAAGCTGACCTACGATTGTGCGTCCGTAATCCTCGCGCCACTGCCATGCTCTCTCAAGGAACTTTTCACGACCGAGGTCTTCCTTTGTGAGACCTTCCTCAGCCATCGCGTCCACGATTTTGACTTCGGTTGCAATGCTTGCATGGTCTGTGCCGGGAAGCCACAGTGTGCAAAAGCCCATCATGCGTTTATAGCGGGTGATGGCATCTTGCATAGTATTATCCAAGCCATGTCCCATGTGAAGCTTTCCTGTTATATTTGGAGGAGGCATTACTATGCAAAAAGGCTCGCGGGAATCATCCGGCTCTTCGTGGAACAAGTCTTCATCCACCCAGCTTTTATAGATTCTGTCCTCGTTTGATTTCGGATCGTAAATTTTGTCCATTTTTAGTTCCATTTTATTCTCCTTATAAGTAAGTGCTTATAAGCAATGCTGCAATAAGTCCAAGCATTGCGCCAGCTTTTAATGCAATTTTTATTTTCATTGTTTTATTTTCGTCAGTTGTTATTTTGCTTGCTATAAAGCCACCACCAAAGCCTACCACCGCAGAAAGGATTAGCACTATAACTGCGTAGATATTAAAGTTAAAGTTTATATTCATTATGCTTCCTCAATCATTTTAGCAATATTTATTGCACTCTTATAAGCTTTCTCTAAGTATTTTTCAGGTTTAAGGCAGTTGTATATATCAAAACCTTTGTTTGTGCATTCCAGCGTAATTGCCCCTTTATAGTTTGCGTCTTTTAATGCATTAGCTATGTAGCGCCAGTCAATATCACTGTCTCCTGGTATCATATGCTGGTCGCTCGTTCCGTCATTGTCGTGCAAATGCAAAGCAACTATTTTGTCGGCATGTTTTTCCAGAAAACCTGACTTCATATAGCATTTATCATGTCCACTGTCATAGCATAGCTTAAGTCTTTCGGATGTGATGTTTTCTAAGATATATTCTGTATAGTCGGTTCTTTCTATATTCTCAATTGCAACATTAACATTATTTTTCTCTGCACAATCCACTATCCTTTTAATATTATCCAGCCCAAAACTGCTTAAAGGAGGTGGTGTCATTCCTTTTGAAAGATGTATAACTGCTGTTGGTATACCATGCATCCTACATGACTCAATACAGTTTATATGGTCATTTAGTGCGATTTCAGTATCATTTGTGTCTTCCCACAGAGCGTTGACCTTTTGAAATGTCATGTGCACATTTTCTATGTGCAGGTCAACTTCTTTTGCCATGTCGGGCAATAATTCTTTGCTTCCTACCTCGTGGTCAAACTCATCGCCCCACCATAGTATTACATTGTCAAAGCCTGCTTGCTTTATCAGTTCAAATGATTTCTTTGCAGAAATATCATATCCGAACCATCGGTTCATTCCTAGTTTCATTAATAGTCCTTTAAAAATAATAAAAAACACCTCACCAAAGGGCGAAGTGTCTCGCGGTACCACCTTAATTAAGATTATTTTATTAACCTTATCTCTGAGATTTAACGCAATCCTACGTTGGGCTTACTTAGTTTCAGCCACAAAGCTTAAGGACGACTTCAGCGATTTCATGCTCCTATCTTACACCTGCCGATAGGCTCTCTTGGCCACTAATGCGCTTACTACTTCCTGTCACAGCCACTATTTAGTTATAAAGATTATATCATGAGTTAAAATGTTGTCAATGATTATGGATAAAAACATTGCATAACTAATAAAATTCCATTGACCGACAAAATATATTATTCTATAATCCAGTTATATTTATTTTTGGGAGAAATTTATGCAGAGCAAAACAAAAACTTATCTGGATTTTAATAAACTTAATGAGATTTCACAAAATGCTTTTTGTGAGGACTTGGCAGATTATAAAGAGTTAACCGATGGCTGGTTTAACTCCGCCTATAAGATTGAGACACGGAAGGGGATAAAGGCTGTGATTAAAATAGCTCCGCCTAAGGATGTTTTGGTGATGGGCTATGAAAAAGATATCATGAATTCGGAAGTGGAAGTCATGAAACTAGTAGCAGAAAAAACAAATGTACCGGTTCCGAAAATATATAAGTATGACAGAAGCAAAAGAATAATCGATCAGGAATATTTTATTATGGAGATGCTGGAGGGCAGGCCTTATAACCTAGTTAAAGGTGATATGGAAACTGAGCAAAAGGCACATGTGGAAAATGTGCTCGGACAGTATAACAGGCAAATGAGTCAGATTGCAGGTGAGCGTTTCGGCGTATATTCGCCCGAACAAAAGAAATTTGACAGCTGGCATGAATGCTTCACTTCAATGGTTAAAATGCTGCTTGAAGATGCCGAAAGGTTTAAAACCGATCTCAAGGAGCCTTATGAAAGCATAATGGACATGGTTTTAGGGCTTAAGGAAGTGCTTGCGGTTGTATCGAAGCCAAAGCTTGTCCATTGGGATTTGTGGGATGGCAATGTGTTTGTAAATAACGGAGAAATTACTGGGATTATAGATTTTGAGCGTGCGCTTTGGGGCGATAACCTCATGGAAGTTTACTTCTATTCGGGAGAGGATGAACACTTTTTAAAAGGATATATGCCCGATGAAAGCGATAAGAAATTTTACAATATCAGAACTACTCTTTATGGATACTATATGGCTTCGTGCATGATTGTGGAATGTCCGTTCAGAGATTTTGAAATAAATGAAGAGTGGAAAATTAATCTTCTTATTGAGAGAAGACAAAAGCTCAGAGAGTTAATAAATTCGCTGTAAATTTATAAAAAGGTCTGTTCTAAACAATTTTGGAACAGACCTTTTAAATTTTTATATGTTAACTTTTATATACTGCAAATTCTGTTTTTACCTTCTTTTTTGGCCATATACAGTGCTTTGTCGGCTCGGTCAAGTAGAGCTTTTGCATTTTCTTTTTTGCGGTACTGGCTTATTCCGATGGAAAATGTCACGCTATATTGTGTGAGCATATTGTCCCTGGTGCGTAGCTTTATAACCCGCTGAAGTATCTTTTTTGCGGATTCATTGTCGCAGTTGAATATTATCGTGAATTCGTCGCCGCCCCAACGCGCAATGATGTCATTGGAACGGATGAACGATTTGAGATGTTCGGCTACATGCTTTAATATTAGGTCGCCATGTACATGCCCGTGTATATCGTTTATTACCTTAAAATTATCTATATCAATTACAGCAAGCGTAAAGTCTTGGTCAAAGTTGTTGGCACGGGCTATGCTGATGTTGAGCGATTCGTCAAATGCGCTTCTATTGTCTATTTCGGTCAGGTGGTCTGTTTTAGCCAGTTTAGTATTTTTCTTATGATAATGGGCTGTTGCATAAATTATAATTAATGCTGCTGACAAAAACATTATTACAAATATAATAATTTGCTTTACTTTCTGTGTGAAAAGCAATTTATTTAGAATTTCGGAGTTCTTGTGCACGATTAAGTACCAGTCAAGCTCTTCGACATAATAGGACACTATGTAATGGCTGTTGCCTTCGGCAGTCGGCTCAAATATTTTAAGTTCATCTTTTGAGTTCAATATATTGTAGCGGATATTACGCAAAGCTTCGTCTTCAAATGCATTTTTCTTTTCTATCACATTTTCGTCTGCGTGTATTTGTATGGTGCCGTCAGGAGTCATTAGGAATATTTCAACGTCATATTCTTTTTGATAAGCTTTTATAGTATCTTGTATCTTGCTCATCTTGACACCCGCGCCTGTTACCCCCAGAATATTGTCGCCGTCCTTTAATCGGCAGTTCACAAAAAGAGTCAGGTCATCGCCGGCAGCCTGATCGGTGTCAATATCCAGCGCATATTCCTTATCCAGCGCCAAAAAATCATAAAACCATTGATCATGATTGTCGTCTGGGCTTATCTGCTTGAGGATTCCATCATAGTGATAATAATTATTGGTAATGTTTGAAACAAAAAAAGTTGAATCATATCCGTACTTATCTTTTATGCCTTGAAGATAATAGGTGATAGGGTATATATCGGACTCATGGTCCCGAATTACCCAGTTTTTTACGAAGTTGTCATTTGCCATGGTAAGAGACACAAAAATCGGCTTTAAAAGCTCAATCTGAAGCTCTGAGTAAATATTGGTGGATACAAGCTTTGTAATGTTGGAGATATCTTCTCTGATAACGTTGGAATAGTCCTTGTACCCTAATGCGGCAAGAAATGAAAAACTGATAAAAATTAATACAATCAGTAAAAAAATGAGCCGGTTTTTATTTTTGTTCATTATGTTGTGTCCTTTTGTTTTATAGTGTCACTAGTGTGGAAGAATAGGGATTCTAATTTTATAATAAGATAGAATCCTTTCATATCCGTATATTATATATTGGATTTATAGTCATAGCAATAAAGTCAAAAATATAGCATTGTCTAAGGTTTATATTTGATAACATTATTTTGCTCTTACTATGAAGCTATGAGTCCTTGGCTTTCCAAATTCACAAAAATAAATGCATTGCCATGTATTAAGCAAAAGACGTTTGTTTTCAATGCAATCCGTTTCTTAAAAAACAAGCATTGAAGATTTAATGTTTGATGATAAGGCAGCGAGTGGAAAATGGATGAATTAGTTAACAGTTAAAATAAGTTTCAAGAGCTTATAATAAAGCTATAAACTATATCTCACATATTCTGTCTTTCCCCTGATCTTTTGCGCTGTACAGCGCTTCGTCAGCACGTTTTAAAAGAGATTTTATATCATCGTCTTTATTGCATTGTGTGATTCCTATGCTAAATGTTACCCCATATTTGGACAGTATGCTGTTTTCTTGTACAGATTCTTTTATTCTGCTTAAAATTCTTTTGGTGTGTTCCAAATCGCATCGAAAGATAACAGCAAATTCATCACCGCCCCAGCGCGCGACAATGTCTTTGTCTCGAATAAAGGTATTGAAATGATTAGCGGTGCTTTTTAATATCTTATCGCCTTCAATATGCCCATGAACGTCATTTATTCGTTTGAAATCGTCAACATCAATAATAGCAAGAGTAATTTCTGAATCCTTTTCTTTCACAAAAGACACAGCTTCTTTGAGCGATTCATCAAATGCATTTCTATTGAATATTTCAGTTAGATAATCAGTGTTTACAAGCTTTATGTTCTTTTTGTGAAAGTGAGAAGTTATCTTTATTATAAGGATAGCCAGAAGTAAAAACGCTATGACAAATACAACTATAGTTCTTATTTTCTGATATACCAACAAAAAGTCTAAAATATCATAGTCTTGATTCATTACAAGATATACATCAATTTCTTCAATGTAGTAGAAAGAAAAAATCACATCATTTCCATCTACTTCAGATATAAATATGTTATCTTCTTCAAATTCGTTATATATTTCTTTTTCTTGATTTTTTAAAAACTGATAACTTACTGGCGTACTAGGATGGGGTCCTGAGTTTATTTGTATAGTGCCATTTGTATTCACTAAATAAGCGCTTCCTTCAAAATCCTCACTGTAATCTGCCAAAATTTCACGTATATTATTTAATGATATTCCAACGCCGGCAATGCCGATTAATCTATTTTCATCTTTAACGGCATAGCTGACATAAAGCATAACTTCTTTTTCCAAATTAGGTCTTCTGGCTAAGTGTAATTCATAAACAGAGTTATTGTTGATAAATTCATTTATCCAATCATTTTCAGATAAAGCAGTATCAATAGTTGAATTAAAGCCATCACTTTTATATAGATTATTAGTATTTGTATTTATAAAAAAGGCAGTGGAATATCCATATTCATCTTGAACATCTTTTAGACATGCAGATATATCTTCGCATAATATATCTGTAGAACTTAGTTCGTTAAGGGCAATTGTGTTTGAAATTAATCTGCTTACATAAACAGGTTTTGTTAGCTCGTGCTCTAAACCAATTAGTATATTTTCTGCAGAAAGCTCTGCATTTTCTATAGATAAGCCCTCTATTAAAAGTGCGTAATCTTGATAGCCGAATGTTGAAAAAGCAGCAAATATGACAAAAATTGATGCTACAAGAATGAATATTAATCTATTTCTATTTTTATTCATTTGAAATCTCCTGAAACTTTACCATAAAGATATTTCTACCAGTATATCATTTTTATTCAACGGGTGTTAAATAATATCGATAAATAAAGAGATTTACTTTATACTAATTAAAAATTTTCTGGTTCTTGGGCCGTCAAACTCGCAAAAATATATGCCCTGCCATGTACCGAGCACAAGACGTCCGTTCTCAACCAGAATGGTTTCTGAGAAACCAAACATTGAAGCTTTGATGTGAGACGATGAATTGCCTTCAAAGTGCCTGTAGCCATCACTTTGGGGCAGCATTCTGTTAAGCTTATCTAATATGTCACGCGTTACGTCAGGATCTGCATTTTCATTTATGGTGACAGCGGCTGTGGTGTGCGGAACAAAGACTGTACAAAGGCCATCTTTTATCCCGCTTTCGCGGACAGCCTGAGTCACCTGACTTGTGATGTCAATCATCTGAGAGTGTGCATTTGTTTTAATCTGAATGCTTTTCATTTTCCTGCCTTTTTCTGTTGCGGACAGCCAGATACCAATATTGTGCCATTGATAAATATATAAGGGCAATGGCAATAAATATTGCATACGTGTCATATGGCGATGTATAGTCGTGCAAAAATGACGCAAGGATTGCTCCGTACATTATTCCGGCGGCAATCTTGCCGACAGTGTTTGCCGCTATAATAGTGTGACGGTGCATAAGCAGAAAGCTTGCTCCATAAACCATAAGCACTTCACATGCAACAACGAGTATGAACGCTATAAGAGGAAGATATCCCACCCAGTACATGCAGAAGATAGCCGCCATCTGCAAGAGCTTATCTGCAAGGGGATCAAGCAGTTTTCCGATGTTTGTGATCTGATTATATTTTCGAGCGATATACCCGTCTAGGAAATCTGTGAAAACAGCAGTAATGAATACGATCATCGCATAAATAGGATGATCGTTTAAGAAAAACCAAACCATGACGCCTATCATTAAAAAACGAAGCAGCGTCAAAAAATTTGGTACATTCATATATTTATTTTTATTTTCAAGCATAGTTTCTCTCTTGTTTTATTTGCATATCAAATGATACGATTTAATCATTATACACAAACAAAATATTTGTTTCAACTAATCGCTATTTATAATATACATGTAGAGTTATTAAAATGTCATTTGAGAGATTTAAGTGTCAAAAAAGGATAAGCGCTAAAGCATATCCTTCATGTCATACATACCTGCTTGTTTTCCAATGAGAAAAGATGCAGCTTGGACAGCACCATCAGCAAAAACAGTCTTTGAAAGCGCTGTATGTTTTATTTCTATTACTTCACCGGGGCCGATAAAATGCACCTGATGCTCGCCAACTATCGCACCACCACGAACCGCGTGCATGCCTATTTCGTTTTCATGCCTCTTGGCATTCATGCCATGGCGACCGTGCACGAGTTCTCTTTTATTATCTAATGCTTCATTTATGCTGTCGGCCAACATATAGGCTGTACCGCTGGGTGAGTCCAGCTTTTTGTTG
The DNA here is from genome assembly GCA_963676355.1 of Christensenellaceae bacterium. Taxonomy (GTDB): domain Bacteria; phylum Bacillota; class Clostridia; order Christensenellales; family UMGS416; genus JAGLOK01. The sequence goes on along the minus strand of OY781093.1, from coordinate 2,647,182 downwards.
TGGTGTTTTTCTATAATCTCAATATCAAAGCCGTCAAGAAATGATGCTGCTTTTTTTAAGAGCTCTGTCATGAGGTTTACACCCAATGACATATTGGCTGACTTGAAAATAGCAATACTTTTTGAAGCTTCTTCAATAGATTTTTTTTGTTTATCATCATGACCTGTTGTGGATAGAACGACAGGAAGTCCTTTTTTTACTGCATAATTGAGTAAATCATCTAATGCGCTTGGATGCGAAAAATCTATTATCACATCGCATTTAACATCAACATCGTCAAATGAACTAAAAACAGAAAAAGCCGTTCCTTTTGGTGGGAATTTATCAACACCTGCACCAATTACTATATCTTCTTTTTCGCTAACAAGATTTGCGACATTGTGTCCCATTGCTCCACCGCAGCCGCTTAATAAAATTTTCATAACAAGTCCTTTATATTTCAAATCCAAAGTCTATCATAGCTTTTTTAAGCTTTTCTACATTTTCGTCACCCATATCATATAATGGAAGTCTCACAAGTCCTGAATCCACTTTAAGAAGTCTCATAGCGGATTTTAATGGTATAGGATTTACTTCAAGAAAGAGGGTATCAATCAAAGGAGCTAGTTTGTATTGTATCTTGCGTGCTTTTTCAATGTCTCCTGACATAAAGCTTGCAACCAAGTCGTGCATCTGCTTTGGGGCAATGTTTGAAACGGTGGATATAACTCCTATTCCTCCGCAAGCAAGAAGCGGAAGCACCAGCTGGTCATCCCCTGAGTACATGTCAATGTTGTCACCACATAGGCGTACCATTTCTTCTATCTGAGCCACATCTCCCGCAGCTTCTTTTATGGCAGCTATATTTTTGTGAACAGCTATTTCAGCCAAAGTCTCAGGATTCATATTTACAACGGTCCTTGAAGGAACATTATATACGATTATTGGAATATCGACATTATCAGCAACAGTTTTAAAATGCGCGACGAGCCCACGCTGAGATGTTCTATTATAATAGGGAAGCACAACAAGCAATGCATCTGCACCGAGCTTTTGTGCCAACTGAGAATCTTCTATGACTTTTTTTGTGTTGTTACCGCCGGTTCCTGCAATTACAGGAACTTTCTTTTGAGTTTTATCTATAACAAATTTTATGACCTGTTCTCTCTCCTGTGGAGACATGGTGGACGGCTCGCCTGTTGTACCGCAGACCACGAGTGCATCAGTGTCATTTTCCAATTGGAAGTCAATGTTTCTTGAAAAAGCCTCAAAATTAATTCCGTCATCGGTGAAGGGAGTTGCCAATGCCGTACCCGATCCGGTGAAAATAGTCATAAGATAAATCCTCCTAAATATACTACAATCCATTATACTAAATATTTTTTATAAATGTTACCTTGTTTTTATATGCATGTCAATTTATAAATAAACATAATGGGTATTTATAGAGATTAATTTGTTATTAATGAATAAACTGTATATTTTGACCGTCACATTGGACTTTTTATCTGCTAATATATATAATACCGATAGAATAATTATTATAATTGAAGGAACGGTGTGAAAATGGGCTTATTTAACAAGATGATATACGGCAACCCTAATAAACCAGATTTGGAAGTGGATGAGAATCCGCATCCAATTAAAAGCTTTTTTGAGGTTATCAGGATTAAGATATGGGATTTGGTGAAGCTGAATCTTTTATTTGCTTTGTTTATGATTCCTACTGTCCTATGGTCGTATATTAATATACAGGTTATATCTGAAGTATTGACAAGTTTTCAGCCTGAGGGGGAAGTTGTAAACCTTTTCGCTCAAAGCGGGGCTTTGTATTATACAGGAATTTTTTTGCTGGGTTTAATTCCATGCTTTATGATTGCCGGTATAGCTCTTCCAAGCTTAAACTATATAACAAGGTCATATGCACGTGAGTTCCATGTTTGGATGATGGAAGACTTTGGAGAAAAGATAAAGGAAAATTGGAAACAAAGCCTATTATACACTTTTATCCTTGGAGTTTTCATATTCCTTATGTTTGTTGTAATAAACCTATATACGATATATGCTGAAAGTATACCGGGTGCACGCATTTTTCAAGGAATAATTTATGCTTTGTTGGCATTTGTTATGGTGTCTACTACGTTTGTATTCCCATTGATTGTTACATTCGAATTAAAGCTAAAGCAGATTATTAAAAATGCAATGCTGCTTACTTTGGCGAAACTCCCACAGACGCTGCTTATCCTACTTATCGCAGGGATTTTACCGATATTTTTCATCTGGCTTTCAATGGTCTGGGGATATGGCACGATTGCCTTACTTGCATACTTTTTACTGTTTGGTTTCTCCTTGCCGGCATTTATAATGAACGCTTTTACAAATCAAGTGTTTGGAAAAATAATTGACGCAAACGAAGGCGATGGCGTGCAAAGAAAGCCTGAAAAGGAACGCAAAGAAAGTCTCTAGGATAATGAGTGGGTGCATGCTATGAACAGTTACTCATCTCTAGCACAGCTTTATGATAGTTTTTCTTTTGATCAATCCGCAGAGCAATGGGCAGCGTATATTGAAACACTATTAAAAAAAGGTGGAATAAAAAAGGCTTGCAGTATACTGGACGCGGCATGTGGCACAGGGAATATCACACTTGAGATGTATAAGCTGGGATATAACATAATGGCTTTGGACATTTCTCAGGAGATGCTGGAGATTGCCGCAAACAGATTTGCTAAAAACGGTGCGAAAATTCCGATTGTAAATCAAAATATAAAGAATATAAACATACCCAAAAAGCAGGATGCTGTGGTTTGCATAAATGATCCTGTAAACTATTTGATAACAGATGAAGACGTATCAACTGCTTTTTTAAGCATTGGCAATGCACTCAAAGAAGGCGGCTTGTTTTTATTTGATATTTCTTCAGAGCATAAGCTAAAGTCGCTACATGATAAAACATTCTATGAAGAAAATGATGAGGGGCTATATATTTGGAATAGTTACTTTGATAAGCAAAATCAAACACTTACTCTGGATTTGTCTCTATATTCTCACCTTGAGAATGATTTATACGAAAAGACTTTGGAAACGCATGTGCAAAAAGCGCATGAGATATCTTTTTTGGAAAACGCTCTTTGGAAAGCAGGCTTTACTGATATCAGAACATATGATTGTTTTACTATGAATACACCAAGTACCGAAAGCGATAGGATACAGTTTGTAGCTAGGAAAAAGTGATTTTAGAATAGGTAACTTTTGGTTTACACGATAAATTTGATATGATATAATCTCATATGCGTTTATTGCCAATATAGCTCAGGTGGTAGAGCAGCAGTTTCGTAAACTGCAGGTCAGCGGTTCGAATCCGCTTATTGGCTCCATTTAATAAAAGCTTGAAGTTTTTAATATATTGCGAGGTGTGGCTCAGTTTGGTAGAGCACTACGTTCGGGACGTAGGGGCCGGAGGTTCAAATCCTCTCACCTCGACCAAAATAAGACATCCAGTGGATGTCTTGTTTTTGTGTCGAGTCTGCAAAACGCGATGCCCGATAGCAGTTGTTTTGCAAAGCAAAAACTGCGAGAGGGAGAGGGGAAAGCATTCCCTCTTTACTTTATCTCAAAAATCAATTGACAAGCAATTTTAATAGGCTAATATAGTAATCATGAAAAGAAAAAAACATTTAATTGAATTTACCGTTGCTGCCATCGGAATTTTTATATCACTATTTATTGTTGTTTTGTTTAATCAGAATTTGCTTATGAAATTTTCATTGCCAGTTCGGGCACTGTTAATGATTATAAGCCAATGGTTTTTGCTTGTTGTGCCTTTAGCCTTAATGATTTATAACAAAGAAAGACTAAAAAGCTTAGGGTTTAAAAAAGATAGAATATTTATGCAAGTATTGATAGGGCTGGCTGTTGCAGCTTCAATGTCGGTGGTGCTTACAGTAGTTCCGATTTTGATTGGGTTAAAGGATATGGTAGGAAGTACAAGTTATACAAAGCCTTGGCAGTTTGCATATCAGTTCGTTTATTCTATCATAGGCGTAGCTCTTGCAGAGGAGATTATATTTCGTGGGTACTTGTTTAATAAACTGCTTAAAATTAAAGACTCACGTTTATTTGCGATAATAATATCATCAATATTATTTGGTTTGTTTCATGTCTTTAATGGAAATATAATTCAGATTATACTTACTGCGTGCATAGGGCTTTTATTTTGCTTTGTCCGAGAAAAAATCAAAGATTGCACATTGCTTTCATTGATAATCGCACATGGAGTTTATGACGCTATGATAGTCTTACTGGTAGCTGTATTGTAAAAACAATAATATAAGGGCAGAAATACTAAGATATTTTAGTGAAATAACAAATGATTTGTGCAAAAAGCAGTATATAAGAGGAGATTATGCAAGAAGAAGTCATTTTAGAAATTTTAAATAGATGCTATCCGAAAAAATTTGATTCTTTGGAATTTTTGCGTGATGGAGGCAGTGTTTCTTATTCTGTTTACTCAGGCGATAAAAGAGATTTTTTGCGAATAACCAAACCCGCATATTCCAATACTTTTTTAAGCTCAATGGATGTTCATATTTACTTGCAGAAAAATAATTTTCCTGTTCCTAAGATTATACTTACAAATGAAAGTTTGCCTAGTGTTTCAATTGGCGAAAAACACGAAGGAAGATTTCTTGTTTTATATGAGTTTGTTGAAGGCGAAGAAGTTGATGCACAAGAAGATGCTGAAAAAATAGGGGAGTTTGTGGGTGTGTTTCATAGGATTATGAAAAGCTATAATAAACCCCTTGTTGAGCTTGACAAAAATTATTATGTTGATAAATATGTTCATCTGCTGAAGAAAATGAATTATCCGCATGCAGAAGAATTTGAGAAATATGGAGAGAATTTGTGGAATAAAGCAAAGGACTTGCCGCGCGGTATTTGCCATGGCGATTTGTACTGCGGAAATATTCATAAAGCGCAAAACGGACAAATGTATTTGCTGGATCTTGATACTGTATGTTTCGGGTTTTCAATGTATGACGTTGTACTAATATGTAATAAGACTAATTATTTTGAGTATAAAGAAGAAGGATATAAAAAAACACAAGAAGTATTGAAACGTTTTTTGAAGGGATACTTAAATAATAATAGTTTGAGCCAATTAGAAATTGATTCGTTTAATGTATTACTGGCAATCTATCATTTTGCATTGCAAGCTGTAATTATTGAAAATAACGGGATTCACCGTTTTAATAATGAATTTTTTGATAAGCAGCTTAACTGGTTGTATCTTTTGCAAAAGCAAAGCAACTTCTAAATTAAGTTAGTGCTATTAATATAAGAGCATTTCTAAAACTCCTTATTTACCACAACAACTTTCCCCAAGCTTCTAAGGTAACTAGCAATATGCTCTACAACTTTTTCACGCGGCATTATACCCAGCTGCTTAAACTCTATATCGCTGTGTGCGCTGTTTGGCGCGCTGCCTATATGAAAGTATATCTGATCGCTGCTCATAAGCTCACGGGCAATTTTATATACAACGCTATCGTCTTTAAGTGTAGCGGGGTCGGTATCTAAGATATTATAGACTTGATTTAATGTCACAGCACCTTCGCTTGCAATGTCGATGCCGTTTAATCGGTATTCAGGTGGTTTGTGAAACTGAGTGCTGAGTGCGGGAGAAGAAACGTTTTCTTTCGTAATGCGTGCGACTATATCCAAAGTAGTCGAGCCGCATACTATTTTTTTACCCTGTGTTTTCATAAATTGTTCCACAAAGGTTTCGTCGTCTTCTTTGTCGACAGGAGGACCTGATAAAATATTTGCTATTTTGGCTTGTCTAACTCTAAGGCAGGCAATAGTTGTGTCGTCTGCATACTCTCGGCCGGATAGCCTGAATGCTTGCTCCATCGCTCTGTCAAGAGCGTCGTTAAGACTTGAACGGGTGCTTAAAAATTTGTTTATAAATGAGCAGAACGACTCAATACCCCAGCCGAAGTTTTTAATGTTTCCAAGACCGGCTTGAGTGATTCCATCAGAGCATATCACAAGTGAATCGCCATCTTTTAGAACGCCACTGCTTTCAGCAACAACATCGCCTCCGCATGGGAAGTGACGGATAGGGAGGATTTCTGCATAGTCGCCGCTTACAAGAAGCCCACCGGGAGCTTCATATGATATGAGTGTGTAAGCACCGCTGCTTACAACACGAACCAGAGTAAATGCTGCAAAAGGAACATTTTCAGTGCGTGCTTTGCGCATGATTTCAACCGCTTTTTCGCAAGCGGATATAAGGCTTGCGCCATTTTCAAGCAAGCTTAAAATACGTGAAGCACAAAACACGGCAAACATATTTGCTTTTGGGCCTGAACCCATACCGTCACACAAGATAAAATCCGTATGGTCGCTGTATCTGCGCACATCTGCGTAGTCGCCGCACACACTGTTGCTTTTTTTATTCTCCTGCCAGATTACACTTTCAGTATATAGAGGAGTTTTTGGCTTGTTTTCAAACATCCTGTTCATCGTTTAATATGCTCTCCATAAGCGTTTCGCCTTTGGCGGTGGATTCTCCAAGAAACATTGTCATTTTCTGAGCCATCTCCACCTGATGCTGCATTAATGCTTCTACTTGGCTGTATGTTTTTTGTCTTATCATTTCAAGCTTTTTCTCACTGGTTTTAACTTGTGATATATCCACATATATGCCGACATATTGTTTTTCGTTTGGCAGATAGTATGTGATGTTATGAAATTGTTTGCCATAGCAATTTACAATTGATTCAATTTTGCTGCCTTCCTTTTTTTCAATCTTTCTGTAATTATCATCGCTGAAAAGATATGATATTTCGCGCCCTATGATACTATCTGCACACATAAAATATTTCTTAAATGAAGAGTTCATCGCGATTATATTAAAATCATCATTAAGCATTACAATGCCGTTTGGAGTTGACTCAATGATGGTGTCCATCTTTTGCTCAGAAAGTGAGCGCACATAGGGAAAGCACATAGTAACTTCTGCCATTCCGCTTAAAACTGCTATTGCATTTTCACGGCAATTGCTGTATCCGCAGGCACCGCAGTTGAGTTGCTTTGAAGGATCGGATTTGCCTGTTTTTTTGAACAGATTCAGGATTTCCTGCTCGGTTACTTTGGTTTTTGAAACGGGCTGAGGATTGAATTCGGTATTAGTTTCGATTGAAATGTTATTGTTTGAATCAGGAGCCGTTTCTTTATTGTTTTTTGCATATCTTAAAAGAGCGGCGCGCTTTTCAAAAAGGTTTGATTCTTTTGGAATCCCAGCGCCACCTATGCATCCGCCTGTGCAAAAAAGAGGCTCAAGAACTTCCATCTCCTTTGAGTTTAGTGCGGCATTAAGCAGCATGATGGTGTTTTGTGCTCCATTGGTGTGTAGCACTGCAGGGCTTTTTATGTCATCTGGTATGCCAGATGTTTCAAGCATGCCTCCGGGAAGGGCAAAAAGCTTTGCACCACTTGTTTTTCCTATCCCATCAAATCCGCTCTCGGGGCAGTCGGAAAGGACGACGCCATCTTGCTTAAGCCATTGATCGAGTTCGGTGAATGTGAGTACGCCATCAATTATACCGCTGTATTTTTCCTGCATCGCTTCAGCTTTTTTGGCTATGCAAGGGCCAATGAAAACCACTTTCGCGTCAGGATATTCTTTTTTGATCCTAAGGCTGTGTGCAACCATGGGGGAAACTATGGGCATGATGTTTGGAACAATTTCAGGAAGATATTTTTCTGCATAGCTTACAACAGCAGGGCAGGCAGAGCATATGCCTCCGCATTTTTCATCCACAAATTGTTTGCTGTCTTTTGCTACAATGTCAGCGCCGATGCTTGTTTCTTCCACTCTATAAAATCCGAGTTTTCGAAGTGCAGATGCAAGCCTTGTGCTTTTCCAATCGCTGTAGGCGGCGGCAAATGAAGGAGCAATGCTGGCTATTGTTTTGTGTGATGACAACAGCTCTTTAACCGCCTCCACATCGTTTCTATACTGCTTTGCGCCCTGAGGGCATTCTCTTATACAGGTGCCGCATAATATGCACCTGTCTTCGTCTATGAAGGCTTGTCCGTCTTTTATGCCAATAGCTTTTACAGGACATGCGCGAACACATCTGTAGCAGTCCAAGCATTTTGCTTTTGCAGTGTGTAGTATGTTCATATAATTTTCACCTTTATTGTCAGAAAGCCGCAAAGCAAAAGCTCGCGGCAGTCCAACTGTCTTTAATTTAAGTTAAGGTAAGTAACTTACGAATGGTTTGGATGGCTTTCTCTCCCGTACAATGGGTTAAAAGCCTGTCTCCGATTTGGACATTTGGTCCGCTGTCGCATTTTTCATAGCAGAATGTTGCCTGAATCTCCAGCTTATCCTCAATGCCTTCTTTCTTCATAAAATCGGTGACTTCTTTAAGTATATTTTGAGCACCTTTTACAAAACAGCTTGTACCGAAACATATTGTCACCTTCAGTGCATCCGGTCCATGGTTTTCACCAAGTGTGACGCCGTCGGCTTCAATTCGTTTTCTGTTTTTATATGTTGTGTGCAAAAGCTCGTGCGCCGTGTGTGAATTGGGCGATTCTAAAAGCTTTTCGTATAGTTCATTAATGTATGGATTGTCTTGACTGTTGTGCAGTTGCATCATTTTGTCATTGTCATAAAGCCCTGCCGTTCGCTTCTTTTTGACATCTTGATCGTCTACAACTATCTGACCACCGCCGTTTATACATCCACCGGGGCATGCCATCACTTCAACAAAGTCGTAGTCCGCTATTCCGTTTTCTATATCCTTCATTACTTTTTTTGCATTTGCAAGTCCGCTTACAACTGCAAGTTTTAATGTAATGTCACCAGCTTTAACTTCAGTTTCGCGGATGCCTTCTTCGCCACGGATATCGCTTACCACGTATCTGTCAGATTTCATTCCTGTAAGCTTTTCGCTAGCATAGCGCACAGCCGCTTCTGAAACACCGCCTGAGTTGCCAAAGATAACTCCGCCGCCTGTTTTAAATCCGTATGGCATGTCAAATGACTCTTGCTCAAGCTGAGAGAATTTAAGACCGAGCTCTTTTATCATGAGAGCCAATTCCTGAGTTGTTATAACTACATCAACGTCTTTTCCGTATTTTGATTTAAGCTCATCTCTGTCAGCTTCATATTTTTTTGCAGTACAAGGCATCACAGATACCACCACCACATCGTTGCTGTCAATTTTCTTTTCATCGACAATCTGCTTTTTGCAAAGTGCTCCAAACATCTGTTGAGGCGATTTGCAGGATGAAAGATTTGAAAGATAGTTAGGATAGTATTGCTCGGCAAATTTTATCCAACCAGGGCAGCATGATGTAAACTGAGGAAGGTTTTCGCCCTTCTCGTAGCGTCCCAAAAACTCATTTACTTCTTCAACTATTGTAAGGTCGGCGGCGTATGAAGTGTCGTACACACCGTCAAATCCCATTCTTTTAAGGGCTGCAACCATACGTCCTGTGGTTATTGTGCCAGCTTCCATCCCAAAAGCATCGCCCAATGATACGCGAACTGCAGGAGCAACTTGAACTATTACATGCTTTTTTTCATCATGCAATGCATCCCACACTTTTGCTATATCGCTTTTGGGCATAAGTGCGCCAACGGGGCAAACTCTTGCGCACTGTCCGCAGTTTACGCATTCCACTTCGCTTAAGTCTTTGTTAAAGCTAGGCGCAACCTGAGTGTCAGAGCCACGGAAGGCAAAGTCTATTGCGCCAACGCCCTGAACTTCGTTGCACATTCTGACACAGTCTCCGCAAAGGATGCATTTATTAGGATCGCGTACAAGAGAGCTTGAAGAAGTATCAATGGGCAAGACAGTGTCTTTTTGATTGAAACGAACCTTTTCTATTCCCATTCTCTGTGCAAGCGACTGTAGCTGGCAGTTTGAGCCTTTTGCGCATGTGGGGCATTCGCCGACATGGCTTGCAAGCAGCAACTCAACTATCATTTTGCGAAGCGACAACACTTCCGAAGTTTTTGTATTAACCACCATGCCTGGAGTTGGCAGGGTAGAGCATGAAGTTTGAAGACCTCTGCCTTCTATTTCCACAGTGCACATGCGACACGCGCCATAAACGCTTATCTCTGAATGGTAGCAGAATGTCGGAAGGTCGATTTTTGCTTTACGTATTAGCTCCAGTAAGTTTTTTTCTCCCTCAATGGGGATTATCATATTATCTATTGTTACAGTATTATTGTTTTTCATTTTATATCCCTCTGAGTCCAATTATTCAGTTATTATAGCGCCAAATTTACAGCCGTCTATGCAAGCTCCGCATTTTATGCACTTGTCTGTGTTAATTGAGTGCGGTGCTTTCTTTTCGCCCTTTATTGCATTAACCGGGCACTTTCTTTTGCACAAGCCGCAACCAATACATTTATCTTCAACGACTTTGTAGACCTTGAGTGCATCGCATTCACCTGCGGGACACTTTTTGTCCACAACGTGTGCAACATACTCTTCTCTAAAATACTTAAGCATGGAAAGTACAGGATTAGGTGCTGTTTTTCCAAGTCCGCAAAGTGAGCCGTTGCTTACAACATGAGCAAGTTCTTCTAGAAGCTCAAGAGTTTCCATGGTTGCACGGCCTTCTGTGATATCGGTAAGAAGGTTTAGCATCTGCTTTGTGCCTTCTCGGCATACGATGCATTTTCCGCATGATTCATTCTGAGTGAACTGCATGAAAAAGCGCGCCATCTCCACCATACAAGTGCCATGGTTCATCACAACTAATCCGCCTGAACCTACCATTGCGCCGATTGACTTTAACGACTCATAATCAAGAGGCATGTCAAGGTGCTCTTGAGTGAGGCAACCGCCTGAAGGACCGCCAATCTGTACTGCTTTAAAATCAGTGCCGCAAATATTGCCTTCGGCATCTGTAACGCCGCCTGCAATGTTATTTATGATGTGGCGCAGTGTTGTGCCAAACGGTACTTCTATAAGACCTGTGTTTGCAACGTGGCCTGTAAGTGCGAATGTTTTTGTTCCAGTCGCAGTGGCCATGCCTGTTGATTTAAACTTGTCTGCACCCATTTCCATGATAAGAGGAACAGTGGACAGTGTTTCAACATTGTTAATAACCGTTGGCTTTCCGAAAAGTCCTTTTTCAGCAGGATAGGGAGGCTTTGGCATTGGCATTCCGCGCTTGCCTTCAATTGAAGATATAAGAGCTGTTTCTTCTCCGCAAACGAATGCGCCAGCGCCTTCCATGACTGTTATCTTGAAATTCTTATCAGTGTCAAATATGTTTTCACCGAGTATTTTTGCTTCTTCTGCAGCTTTTACTGCGATTTTCACACGCTCAACGGCAAGTGGGTATTCCGTGCGAACATAGATATATCCTTCATCTGCTCCTACAGCCATAGCGCAGATAAGCATTCCTTCTATAACGCTGTGTGGGTTTCCCTCCATAACACTACGATCCATGAATGCACCAGGATCTCCTTCGTCACCGTTGCAGATTACATATTTTTTTTCATTTATGCTTTTACGTGTTAAGTCCCATTTAAGCCCAGTGGGGAATCCGCCGCCGCCGCGACCTTTAAGGCCTGCTTGTGATATTATGCTGCAGATATCTTCATCAGTTAAATCGCTGCATGCTTTTTTAGCTGCAAAATAACCGCCCAGTGCGATATATTCGTTTATATCTTCCGGGTTTATTTTTCCGCACTTATCAAGAACAATTCTCTCCTGCTTTTCATAAAACGGAATCTCGTGCATTTTTACATGCTCGGAATCATCTGTAGGTGATTTATAAGTCAAGCGATTTACAACATCGTTATTTATGATAGATGTCTCGATTATTTCTTCCACGTCGTCAAGTGTCACCTTGCAGTACATAACTGCTTCAGGCCATATAGTAACAAGAGGGCCCATTTGGCAAAATCCCTGACAGCCGCTTGCTGATACATGAATGCCTTCATCTTCTTTTTTAATCTCGACGATTGCGTTTATACCTTTTTTGTTTAGAAGCTCTGCAAACTTGTCTTTGATTTCAAGTGAGCCATTTGCAACACAACCCGTACCACCGCAGAGAACTATACGCTTTGTTATATTTTTCGTATTTTTCTCATAATCAGCCTTTACTGATTCAATATCTTTATATACACACATTATGCTGTCTCCTCGTTAATATTTTCACAATCTTGGATATTTTTTAAAATATTTACCACTTTATCTCCATCCAAGAGGCCGTATACTTTGTCATTAACCATGATAGCTGGAGCGAGTCCGCAAGTTCCTAGGCAGGACACGACTTCAAGAGTAAAGAGCATATCGTCAGTTGTGTGTTTTTCGTTGTTAAGTCCCAAGTGATTTTGCATTGCCTTCATGACTTCCATAGATTTTTTAACATGGCAAGCAGTTCCGTCGCAAATTTTAACAACGTATTTCCCCTTTGGAGACAAGGTAAAGTGACTGTAGAAGGATGCAACACCGAAAACTTTTGCGGGTGGTACACCTATTGATGTTGCCACAAAGTTCATGACTTCCTCCGGCAGATAGCGATACTCACTCTGTATTTCTTGCAGTATGGGTATCAGCTTTTCGCTGCGATATTCATAACTTTCAATGATATCGCATACCTTTTGAAACTTTCTAATTTTTTTCATAGTAATTTTCCCTTCAAAATTTTAAATAGCCAAGGCTATCTCTTACCTTATCTTAGATAGCAAAACAGAAAGAGACACAGAAAGGTCTTCGTTTTGCACTGTCACATTATCAGGGACTTTAAGAGTCGCTGATGAGAAATTCCATATGCCTTTTATTCCTGCGGACACAAGAAGGTCAGCAGTTTTTTGCGCATCCTTATATGGGAGTGCGATGATTCCGACTTTAATGTGGAGACGTTCCACAAGGTTTATAAGTTTGTCTATATGAAACACTGTAACTCCGTATAGATTTTTACCAATCTTATTATTATCTGTATCAAATGCGGCGATTACCTTCATCCCACATCTTTCAAAACCAGGAAAGCCAAGAAGCGCATTGCCAAGATTTCCGGCGCCTACTAGCACAGCTTCGCTCTTATTGTTATATCCTAGTGTATTTTCTATATTTTTAATTGTGGAATCTATAGTGTATCCGACCTTGGGTTTTCCTACAGCACCAGTCTGGTGCAGATCTTTTCTCACCTGTATAGGAAGAAAGCCGACTGTTTTTGCGATTTCCGTACACGATGCATACTTATTACCGGCTTCTTTTAAGCGCTCGAGCACATTTAGATACTTAGGGAGCCTCTTGAGGGTGGGCTCAGATATTGCAATAGGTGTGGTGTTATTCATAAGCATCTCCATTCGGTAAATATATATCGATAAGAATTATACTATTTATAAATCAGAGTGTCAAGAGGATTAAAAATACCTAATAATATTAAACAAAAACAATAAAAAGACTTAGAAAATAAAGTTTGACAAATAATTATCAATGTGATATCTTTATTGCGATAAAAAAATATCGAATGAAAGCTTTACATTAAATGTATTTTAGATTGTTTTGTGAAATTGGTAGGTAATAAAAAAATCCGCAGGACAAAATATCAAATTTAAGGACACACTTATACTAAGGTAATAGGAGAACCCCTTTACAACTCTTATCTATATATTTTGTCGCACTTTAAAGTGCGGCACTTTTTTATATCTCTGAAGTGATAATCAAAGTAAATATTGTGGTATAATAAATTTAATGTAAATAGACTCACATGACAACTAAGTGAGGACATTATGAAAAAACTATTATTGTTTATATTAATTTCAATTTCGGCATTTGCAATGCTTTCTTGTACAACAGCACATAAAAAAATAGAGCCTTCCAATAATCAAGCATACAATAAAATTGAAACAATTACTCCTACTGATGAAAAAAATGATGAAGAGATAAACATATCATCTTATGCCTTACAGGCTGAATCTATTGAATATTTAGGAGCATTCTGTCTTCCTAGCGACGGTGAAACGGAGAGAGAAATGTATTCCTATGGCGGCGAGGCAATGTGTTTTAATCCGCACAACAACAGTCTATTTATAACGGGGCATAATTGGTTTGCGGATATTGCTGAAATCAGCATACCCGAACCAATAATATCAAAAGATATCACACAACTAAATAAAGCTGAAGTTTTACAAAACTTTTCCGATGTAAAAGGCAGTCTCTTTGATGATTGGTCGATGGAAATCATTAGAGCGGGGTTGGAGGTTGTCGGAGACAAGCTGTTTTTTTGCTATGGTCAACACTTCGAGGAGGAAAAAGCGCAGGGAACACACGGTTATGCTGACTTAAACCTGACAGAGGCAGATAGCGTTTGCACTGTAGGCGACAAGCGGTACACGACAAACGACTATATGTTTAGCATCCCACAAAATTATCTATCGTCGTTTGATGGAGCGGATTTATTGACAGGTAGATTTCGCGATGGTGGATGGGGAGGCATGGGGCCTTCGCTTTATGCGCTAAGAACTGAGGACATTGTAAACGCACAAACGGATGAAAAAATAAAGGCTGTGCCCGTTATTGGATATGATGATTCATATGATGGAGATGAAGGCTACAAAATGCATAAATACTCTCATGCGGACTCGTGGTCTGGCGGAGCATTTATTTCATGTGACGCAGGGGATGCGATAATATTTGTAGGAACCCATGGCTATGGCGAGACATGGTATGGCTTTTCGAATGGGGTTGTCTATCCTGTAAGTGGAGACGAAGACGAGAAGATTCCCGAAGTGCCTGATTATCCGCATGATGAACGCGGGTGGTGGAATGATGATTTTCGTGCGTGTATTGCATTTTATGATGTAGAGGAGGCCTTGAATGTTATTGAGGGACGGAGCGAGCCATATGAAATGCAGCCATATTCTTTTTTAGACTTAAGTGACTATATGCTGGTGGAACGAGATGAGACTGCAATGCACTACCTTGGGGGCTCTGCATATGACATACAAAACAACCGACTATATATATTGGAGCTATTTGCGGACGGTGATAAACCTCTGGTGCACGTTTTCACTTTCAGATAGGAGTTTAATATGAAAAAGATAGCTATAATTATGATACTTATAGTTTTTACTATGATGGGATGCACGAACTCAGATCAAAGCGATACAGTTGATGAGGTTGACATACAAGAAAGCGTGCAAACGGAGTTGGGCGCCACAGAAACTGAAGTGCAAGCAGCTCAAAGTGGTGATGATGAGCTAAATCAAACGCTTAGCGACTGGGTGCTGGGCACAGAATATGGCATAGAAGAGGCTTTGTTTGATTATGATGAATTTTGTGTGGAGATAAAAATATCAGAAGCTGATTATGCAAAGTTGCAAGACTATGATTTTACTGATATTAGAAACAGCATAATCGATATTTTATATGTGCATGGATTGAATGATGAATTTGAAATAATTTTTGCAAACGGAGAAAAGATCGCAGTTGAGGAGACACAAAGCTCTGAGGTTGGATATGAAGAAACTGATGAATCGCAACAATCAGAGGATACTCAAATGCCAACGCAGGAAGGCGAAACTGTAAACCTTATTTTTATCCACCACAGTGTTGGTGAAAACTGGTTAAACGCAGGATTAAATCAGATGCTTAACTACAACAATTTTCATGTTTCAGACACCTATTATGGCTGGCGGGAGATGGGCGACAGAACGGATACTTCTGACTGGCCAAACTGGTTTAATGATGATGTAATGCCCACAGTTTACAATGAACTTGGAAACATGACGGGATATAATGATATTGATCCGGCACCCGGGGAGAACACAATAATAATGTTTAAATCCTGCTTTCCCAATAGCGATGTGGGAAGCTCCATTTCTGATGAAAAAGAGATATATAACAGCCTGCTTGGCTATTTTTCAGAGCACCCGGACAAGATGTTTATTCTCGTTACTCCGCCGCCCATGCAAAGCATTTCGCATCCGGATAAGACCCGTGAGCTTGCAAATTGGCTTGTGGACGAGAACGGCTGGAGAAAAGGGTATGATATGGGCAATCTGTTTGTGTTTGACTTTTATAATGTATTGACTGCGGAAGATAATTATCATATGTTAATAGACTGCGAAGAAAAGCATATTATAAACGACAGCTCAAACACTCTGCATTACGATTCGGCAGGAGATGACCATCCAAGTGATGAGGGAAGCATTAAAGCGACCCAAGAATTTGTGCCGCTATTGATGTATTGGTATGAGATTTTTTCAGAAAGTAATTAATCAGAAATGCTTTTTGTCACTTTTTTAAATATTGAAGCGAAAAATTCGTTTATAGCCTCGCCGGTGCTTTGCGGATAAGTAGCTGGCGGCGTGTTTGTTATTTGGCCATAATATCTTTTATAAACATAGGTGATTTTATCGCCGCCTTCAGAAGTTTCATAAAGAGACATTTTGTTGTTTTTGACGGATGTGTCAAACTGGGTGGTTTCGTAGCCGTCAAATGTAAGGCGAAGATAATCATCATTAATTTCCCATGTGCCATAGTCTGATATTTGATCCTGCACCTCGTAGTAAACATCCTTCATTGTCCCGTCGGGATAAAGATAAAGATAGTAGTACTCCGTATCGTAGTACTCCTCACCCTCGTAATACTCGGTGTATTGCCAGCAGCCCACATAATCAGATGAGCCTTCATCCATCTTTTCGTAGGTAGCCAGATAATATGTGTCGGGATCGTTTTCGTAATAATAAGAGCATTCGAATATATCATCGGATATTATGGCTATAGTAAAAACATAAATATATTCTTCGCTGTGCTTTATGCTAAGAGTTGTGGAATCAGAATTGATTTTCCATGATATATAGGATAGCTCTTCGTTATAGTCACTAGGCTTAAAAATCTCCATGCCTGTTCCGTTCTCTCTGAATATGTAAATTTCATCACTGTAGTCATATTCTTCACCTGTGTAGAAATTTTCAAGGCCTGTAATACGCCACTCGCCGATTAGTGCGGATTTATCTTCTAATGAACTTGAACATCCTGCAAACAAAGATGCTGTGATTATTATAAAAACTACAGACAAGCTTATTTTTCTCATTGTAAAATACGCTCCTTTGCATTAGAATATCATCTTATGCAAAGTGTGTAAAGCTGACGTTTTAAAGGAAATGAGATATTTTCAGATAGGAACATAAGTTTGCATACATTATTTGAATAACAGGTATTTTGTGCTATAATATTTTTTGTAATACCACATATTGATATACATATAATATAGGGTAACGGAGGAAAATCATAACATGACAAACACTAATTATAATTCCGGCTCCATTAAGGTGCTTGAGGGGCTTGACGCTGTTCGCATGAGGCCGGGTATGTACATTGGCTCTACGGGATCACGCGGATTGCACCACATGCTTTGGGAGATAGTGGACAATGCTGTGGATGAGGCGGCTAACGGATTTGCTGATTTAGTCACGGTAACTATAAATCCTGACAGTTCAGTGAGAGTTACAGATAACGGACGCGGAGTGCCGGTTGACAAGCATCCGCAACTTAAGATATCCGGCGTTGAGGTTGTCTACACACAACTGCACGCTGGCGGAAAATTTGACAACGATTCATATTCGTATTCGGGCGGTCTTCATGGCGTTGGTGCATCTGTTGTAAACGCACTTTCAGAGTGGCTCAATGTGGAAGTTCATAAAGACGGCAAAATATACAGGCAGCAATATGAAAGCGCCTATAGCAACAGCAAGAAGAAAGTGCTTCCGGGGAGACCGAAAGCGCCCCTTAAGGAGTGCGGGAAAACCTACGAACATGGCACCACTGTTACATTTAAGCCAGACATTAAGGTGTTTGATCATATTAACTTCAACAGCGAGACGATAGAGCGCAGGCTTCGTGAACTGGCGTTTTTAAACAGCGGACTTAAGATAGAGTTTAAAGATTTAAGAAAAGATCCTGCCCGCGAAGTTACATATTTCTTCAAAGGCGGAATTTCTGACTATATTAAGCTTTTAAATGAGGAAAAAACAGTGCTTCACAAAAAGCCTGTGGTGCTCACTGAAAATAAAGGAGACATGCAGATAACTGTGTGCTTCCAGTATACAAGCGGGTATACGGAAAACATCTTTTCGTTTGTAAATAACATTCCAACAACAGAGGGCGGGACACACGAAACAGGGCTTAAGAGCGCAATGACAAAGGTCATGAACGACTATATGCGCAAAAATGGAATGCTTAAGACAAAAGATGCGAACTTGACAGGTGAGGATTTTAGGGAAGGAATCACCTGCATAATATCACTTAAGATGCGTGGTGTTCAGTTTGAAGGGCAGACAAAAAGCAAGCTGGGCAACACCGAAGCCAGAACAGCTGTTGACACAATGGTCACAAAAACTCTGGCAATATGGTTTAATGATCTTAAAAATCAGAATGCTGCAAATGCGATTATAAGCAAGGCGCAAAAATCGGCAAAAGTTCGCAACGCTGCAAGGAAGGCAAAGCAGATGGCGAGGAAACGCTCCGCTTTAGAAGGAGCACCGCTTGTCGGAAAACTTTCATCGTGCACAGGACGAAAAGCTGAAGAAAATGAGCTTATAATTGTTGAGGGTGACAGTGCCGGAGGAAGTGCAAAGCAAGGGCGAGACAGGCGCTTTCAGGCAATATTGCCGCTTCGAGGAAAGCCACTTAACGCTGAAAAGAAAAGAATCGATGCTGTTATAGGAAACGAAGAATTTCGTTCAATAATAACGGCGCTTAACACGGGAATTGATGTGGACTTTACTATTGACAACCTAAAGTATCACAAGATAATAATTCTTTCTGATGCTGACCAAGACGGAGCGCATATACGCGCAATACTCCTTACATTCTTTTTTAGATATATGCGTGAGCTTATACAGGAAGGCAAGGTGTATATCGGTCTTCCGCCTCTATACAGAGTAAAACGCGGAAGATTCATGGAGTATTGCTATGATGAGCGCGACCTTCGTGAAGCGACTGAAAAAGCTGGAAAAGGATATAGCATACAGCGTTATAAAGGGCTGGGTGAAATGAATCCTGAACAGCTTTGGTCAACAACGCTTAATCCTGATGGCAGAAAGCTTTTGCAGGTAACAATTGATGACGCGGCAGCAGCCGACGAGATAGTGACCACGCTCATGGGCTCGAAGGTTGAAAAAAGAAGAGACTATATAATAAGCCATGCTAATTTTGAGGCAGGCGAAAACATAGATGGAATTGCAGTTGAAGGGGGGATAGCATAATGGCTAAAGGAAAAAAAATAATACGAAATGAAACCATTATAAGAAGCTCCCTTGAAGAGGTGATGCACAATTCAATGATGCCGTATGCAGAATACGTTGTTATGGAGCGTGCTCTTCCGCGTGTTGAGGATGGTCTAAAGCCTGTTCAGCGCAGGATACTATATACAATGCGAGAGCTGGGAAACACTCCCGACAAACCACACAAAAAGTCAGCAAGGATTGCCGGTGACACCATGGGTAAATACCATCCTCACGGTGATACATCAATATATGATGCTATGGTTCGCATGGCGCAGGATTTCTCTTTGCGTGAGACTTTGGTGGACGGTCATGGTAACTTTGGTTCAATAGACGGTGACCGTGCTGCTGCGATGAGGTACACAGAAGTTAGAATGACAAACCTCGCACTTGAAATGCTGCGTGACATTGAAAAGGATACAGTTCCTTTTTCTTATAACTTTGATGATACGTTAAAAGAGCCTGACATGCTGCCCGGGCGTTTTCCAAACCTTTTGGTAAACGGCGCAATGGGAATAGCGGTAGGTCTTGCGACAAACATGGCTCCCCACAACTTGGGCGAAGTGATAGACGGTGTTTGTGCGCAGATAGATAACCCTGACATTACAGTTGACGGTCTTATGGAGCACATCAAAGGACCGGATTTTCCGACAGGCGGATATATAATTGGCTCAGATGAAATAAAAAAAGCTTATGAAACTGGAAAAGGCAAAATTGTCATGCGTGCCAAGGCAACGATTGAAAAAGGTTCTGCCGGAAAAAGCAATATTGTAATAACAGAGATTCCCTATCAGGTAAACAAGGCTAATATGCTTGAAAAAATAATGGAGACCACTCTTAAAAAGAAAGGTATACTCCAAGGCATAAATGATATTCGCGATGAGAGCGACAGGGAGGGAATGCGAGCTGTAATTGAGGTTAAAAAAGGACACGACGCGGATAAAATTTTGCAGTTCTTATATAAATACAGTGACCTTCAGTGCAATTTCAATGTAAATGCTGTTGCTATAGCAGATGGTAAACCAAGGCTTCTTAACTTAAAAGAACTTATTCACTATTATATTAAGCATCAAGAGGAAGTTGTAACTCGAAGGACGAGATATGACTTGGAACGCGCACAGGCTCGAGAACATATTTTGGAAGGGCTTAAAATTGCGATCCAAAACATCGATGAAGTGGTGGAGATAATCAAAAAATCTGCTTCCCCGAGTGAAGCGAGAAGCAGGCTGATGAAGCGGTTTGAGCTTACAAAAATTCAGGCTCAGGCAATCCTTGACATGCGCCTTGCAAGGCTCACAGCGCTTGAAGTTGAAAAGATTGAAAAAGAGCTTGCCGATCTTAAAAAGCTTATCACTAAACTAAAAGAGATATTGCGCTCAAAAAAGAAGCTGATGGATGTCATTAAAAAAGAAATGCTGGACATTAAAAAACGCTTTGACAACGGCAGAAAGACGCGAATAGTTAAAGCTGAGGATAAGGAACTTCCTCCGGCTGAGGAATTTGTGCTTGTTGAAAATACGTATGTAGTCATAACACGTGATGGCTATATCAAGCAGCTTCCGGAAAAGACATATAACCGTTCGCAGACAGATTCACTCATTGATGATTTGGGTAAAGAAGACAGCACTCTTGAAGTGGTGGCGACAACTACCGCCCACAATGTTTTGATATTCACAAACAAAGGAAGCTCCTATCGCTTTGCATGTGCAGACATACCGCAGGAGCGCTGGGGAGCAAGAGGCGCACATCTTTCATCACTTATACATGGTTTTGAAACCGATGAAAAAGTGGTTGGAACTCTGTTTTATAACGGAAAACTGCCAACTGCCGGTAAATTTATGTTTGTTACTAAAAACGGTATGGCAAAGGCGACTGAGATTGAAGAATTTGACACACGCACAAAGAAAGTTGTCGCCTGCGGACTTAAAGGTGATGACGAGGTTGTGTCTGTTCATTTGGTTAAGCGTGGCGAGAATATACTTATAGTAACCCATAAAGGCATGTCACTTTGCATGCGCCAAACACAGGTAAATTCAATGGGACGCTCTGCAAAAGGAGTAAAAGCCATTACACTTCTGGTGGATGACTATGTAGTATACGCTGATCCTGTGGATGAAGAGGGTGAAGTGCTTATAGCAACTGATAAAGGATACGCGAAGCGAGTGCTTGCACTTGACTATATTCCTCAAAACAGAGGCGGCAAAGGCGCGCGAACCATGACGTTTAGCCCGAATGGCTCCAACGGAACGTGTATTGCAGGCGTTTGCTATGTTAAAAAGCCAAAAGATATAATCTTTGTGCTTAAAAGCGGAGAGGTGAATCGAATTAATTCCGAAGAAATCGCTATCCAAGCAGTGTTTGGAAAGGGCAGGCCATATGTGGATGCTGTGATGGGTAATGATGTTATTTGCTGCTATGCTCATCTTGAATAAGATTGCTTTATTCATTGTTTTAGGTGGTTGTGCTTAAAAAATTAACATTAAAAAAAACGGGTGATATCGCCCGTTTTTAATATGTAGTATATTTTTAAGCTTCTATTCCTTTGCGCGAAGCCTTAAATATTATTTTGCATCAAAGGTGGTCTCGTGGTTGTTTTACACTATAAAAATTCGGTCAAATATGGTAAAATAGGTTATATAAATTTTAAGGAGAACTAAATGGACAAGTTTCTTCCGCATGAAGATGAGTCGGTTAAAGAACTTTATAACGCAATTTGCTACTTAAACACAAGTGATGAGGCATATCGATTTTTTGAAGATTTATTGACAATTAATGAAATACACTCAATGGCACAGAGATTTCATGTTGCTCTGATGCTGGATGCGGGTGAAAAATATAATGATATTGTGAAAAAAACAGGAGCGAGTACTGCGACTATAAGCAGGGTGAACAAGTGCTTGATATATGGCTCCGGGGGTTATCAGGAGATAATAGACAGGATAAAAAAGGATAGAGAAAATGACTAGAATTACACATAATAAGAAGCAGCTTAAAGCTATAGCCCACACCGACGGGCCTCTTCTTATATTGGCAGGAGCCGGATCGGGAAAGACAAGTACTTTAACTGCGAGAATCGCAAATATAATTGACTCTGGTTTGGCAAAACCATATGAAGTGCTGGCAATCACATTTACAAACAAAGCAGCAAGAGAGATGCGCGAACGCATAGAAAGCCTTATTAAAACTGACACCAGTGATATGTGGGTGATGACTTTCCATGCAATGTGTTCAAGGATTCTAAGATATGACATAGAAAAAATGAATCAAGGATATACGAGTCGCTTTTCAATATATGATGATACTGACAGCAAAGCTATATTAAAATCTATTGTGTCTGACTTGAACCTTAATACTACGTATTATTCTCCTTCGATACTTAAAAATTATATATCATCGGCAAAGAACGATCTTAAAGATCCTGATACTTTTAGAGAAGATATGCAAGATGACTTTAGGGCGGATAAAATACGCGAAGCTTATATTAGATATGAAAAAGAACTGAAAAAGAATAATGCTCTTGATTTTGATGATCTATTGGTGAAGGTGCTGGAGCTGTTTGTCACTTGCCCGGATGTGCTTAGTAAATATGAAAAAAGGTTTAAATACATCCATGTGGATGAATATCAAGACACCAACGCCGCTCAATATGAGATTGTTAAAGCACTGAGCTCGGCAAGGCGTAATATATGCGTTGTAGGCGATGACGACCAGAGCATCTATGGCTGGCGCGGTGCGGATATCAGAAACATTTTAGATTTTGAAAAAGATTTTTTGGATGCAAAAGTTATAAAGCTTGAGCAAAATTATCGTTCCACTTCAAACATTTTGGATGCTGCAAATGCTGTTATTCAAAACAATGAAGGCCGTAAAGAAAAAACTATGTGGACTGACCGCGGCGAAGGCTCGCAGGCTATATATCATAAAGCTACTACTGAGCGCGAAGAAGCTGAGTATATTTACGGTGAAATTAAAAAGCTTACGATGACTGGTGACTATCAAATGCACGACATGGCGATTTTATATCGTACCAATGCACTGTCTAGAATAATTGAGGATAGATTTATGCGCGGCGGATTAAACTATGTCATGTACGGTGGACAAAAGTTCTATGATCGTAAAGAAATAAAGGATTTGACAGCCTATTTAAGGGTTATAGTGAACCCAGCTGATGAAGGCGCACTGCTTCGTGTAATAAATGTACCCAAAAGGGGCATTGGAGCAACTACAGTTGACAGGCTTCGAAAAATTGCAGAAAAAAGAGGGATTACTCTCAAAGAGGCAATGAATCAGAGTGAGGATATTTCAGAAGTGATGGGAACTGCCGCAAAAAGCAAGGTCATAGGATTTGCAAATATGATTTTAGATCTTGAAAAAAAGCGCAGCGAAATGGGGCTTGTTGATTTTATAGAAGAGACTATGAACAAAAGCGGCATGGTTGATTTTTATAAAAAGCAAAAAACAGATGATTCTGACACAAGGATTAGCAACATGGGTGAGCTTTTATCGGCTGCAAAAGAATTCGTGGATGCAAATGAAGCGGCAACCCTGGATGAGTTCCTTGAAAACATTGCTTTGGTAAGTGATATTGATTCCATGGAAGAGCGAAGAGATCATATAACGATGCTCACAGCTCATTCATCAAAGGGACTTGAGTTTCCGGTTGTGTTTGTAATCGGCATGGAAGAGGGAATATTCCCTCACCAAAGGGCGATGAATGATAATGAAGAACTTGAAGAGGAGCGCAGGCTTTGCTATGTGGCGATGACGCGCGCAATGGACAGGTTATATATGACTTGTGCGACAGGAAGGCTGATGTTTGGCACAAGAAGATATAATCCAGTGTCACGCTTTATTGATGAAGTGCCTGAAGAGCTTATAAATAACACAACACCAAAGCCGAAGGTTGTGGATAAATCGACGTTCCGCGAGACTGCGACATTTGATTTCCAACAGTTTTCACAGAAGAAAATTGAAAACAGAAAAAGAAGACAGGTTATAAAAGTTCAGACACAGCCAAAAGCCCCGAAAGAGACATTTGATGTGGGGGATAAAGTAAAGCATAAGAAGTTTGGCAACGGAACGGTTATAAAATCAGAAAAGGGTGCGGCAGGTCCTGTATACACCATTGCATTTGAAGGAATGGGAATAAAAGAGCTGGACGCTAGATACGCAAACCTAAAAGAAGGCTAAAGCTCCGGAGGGAAAAATTGCAGTCTGAAATAAAAAAAATGGAGGAGCTTATAGGGCTCCTCAACGACTATGCAAAAGCATATTATGAGCATGATGATATTCTTGTTACCGACGCAGAATACGATGTGCTGTACGATGAGCTTTTAGAGCTTGAAAAAGCAACAGGTAAAGTGCTTGACGCATCGCCCACAAACCGTGTGGGAGGCGCGCCTCTTAAAAAGTTTGAAAGCCATACACATATTACAAGACTTTGGTCGCTGGACAAGTGCAAAAGCGCAGATGAGCTTTATACTTGGGAGACGCGAATCAAAAAAATACTCTCTGATTATGAAAATGAAACAGGTGAAAAGCTTCCGGATGTGGAATATACCCTGGAGTTTAAGTTTGACGGTCTTACAGTAAACCTGACGTATGATGGTGGAAAACTCGTTCAGGCGGCAACACGAGGCAATGGTGTTACCGGAGAGGCTATTTTGCCACAGGTTAAAACCATTTGCACAATACCACTTACCATACCATTTGAAGGATTAATGGAAGTTAAAGGCGAAGGCATAATGAAGCTTTCCACATTTAATAAATATAACGAAACTGCGGATGTTCCTCTTAAAAATGCCAGAAATGCAGCAGCAGGGGCGCTTCGAAACCTTGATCCGAAGGTGACGGCAACGCGCAAGCTTGACATATTCTTTTATCAGATTAACACCATTGAAGGCGCAGAAATTCACGACCATGATGAGATGATGAACTTTATCAAAGCTCAGGGGTTGCCAGTGAATGGCTATTATAAGAAGTTTACGGACCTAGATAGTCTAGTCTCAGAACTTGAATCGGCGGAAGATGAAATATCAAAACAGGATTTCTTGGCAGATGGCATGGTTATAAACGTTAACGATTTCAGGCTAAGGGAGATACTTGGCTATACAAATCGTTTCCCACGGTGGGCAATGGCTTATAAGTTTAAAGCACAGGAAGTTTCCACAAAGCTTTTGGCTGTTGATTGGCAGGTGGGAAGAACAGGTAGGCTTACACCTGTTGCAAAACTTGAACCATGTGATATAGGTGGTGTTACAGTTAGTCGCGCAACGTTGAATAACATTGGTGATATTCAAAAGAAAAAGGTGCGTGTGGGGCTTGATGTTATAATCCGCAGGTCAAATGATGTGATACCTGAAATAATGGGTGTGCTGAATGAAGATGATGCCTCGGGAGAGGAGATATTACCTCCCAAGCAGTGCCCTGAATGTGGACATGAAACTCAAGAAGTGGGAGCGCACATTTATTGCCCGAATTCTCTTTCATGCCCAGCGCAAGTGGTGAATAAAATCGCACACTATGTATCGCGGAATGCAATGGATATAGAAACCTTGTCAGGAAAAACGGCCCAAACTCTATATGATAATCTAGGGCTTAAATCGCTGAGCGATTTATATAAGCTTAAAAAAGAAGAGTTGCTTGAGCTTGAAGGATTTAAGGAGAAAAAAGCCCAGAATATTCTGGATGCAATAGAAGAAAAGAAGAAGATAAGCCTTGCTCGCTTTATTTATGCCTTGGGCATACCTAATGTGGGACAAAAGACTGCAGAAGACTTGGCGAAAAATTTTAAAACACTTGAAAGCATTATGGAAGCTGACGAAGAAACGTTGGTAAATATCCGTGATATCGGAGAAATTGTGGCGAAATCAATAGTGGATTTCTTCTCTGACGATTACAATAAAAAAACTATATCAGAAATTTTGGATGCAGGGGTTACGCCCATTGGACCTAAGGAAAATGATTCTAACATATTTGAAGGAATGACATTTGTATTAACCGGCACTCTCTCTGAGATGAGCCGAAGCGAAGCAGGGGAGATAATTAAGAAAAACGGTGGCAAGGTGTCATCATCTGTTTCAAAAAAGACCAGCTATGTGCTTGCCGGAGAAAACGCAGGCAGCAAGCTAACAAAAGCTCAAAGCTTGGGCGTTAAAGTAATTACATTAGATGAATTTAAGGAAATGCTATAGATGGAAAAGAAATTAGGCAAGCTTACAAACCGTGAACTTGAAGAAATAGTACTAAGCAAAATAGGAAAAAAACGCGATGATGTTGTGATGCGGCCGGGAATTGGCATCGACTGTGGCGGGATTAAAGTTGGAAACGATGTAGTTGTTTTATCAACTGATCCTATAACTGCTGCAGGAAAAAACACAGGTACTCTCGCGGTTCATGTGTGCTGCAATGATGCTGCTGCCGCTGGTGCTGAGCCTATCGGGCTTTTGCTCACTATAATGGCTCCGCCTGAAACAGAACTATCTCAAATTAAAGAGATTGTGTCTGACGCTCAGACTGCTGCGGAAAAACTAAACGTCGAGATAATCGGCGGTCACACGGAATTTACCGATGCCGTAAATAAAATAGTCCTATCAGCCACTGTGATAGGAAAAGCCGCTGATGGAAAGTATTTTTCAGCAAGCGGCGCACGGAATAAGGATGCAATCATACTTACAAAATACGCCGGTATGGAAGGCACAAGCATCATAGCTTCCGATTTCCGCGAGCTTATTGACGATGTTTTATCCCCTCAGGAAATTGAAGGCGCAATCGCACTTGGTAAAGAAATATCCGTTTTAAAAGAAGGCCTTATGGCTCGCGAACTGCCTGTTACTGCCATGCATGATGTGACAGAAGGCGGTGTTTTGGGTGCTTTGCATGAGATGTGCACAGCATCGGGAGTGGGCGCACTTATAAATCTTGATAAAGTGAAAGTGCTAACAGCCACGGCGAAAATATGCGGCAAGTTAAACCTAGATGTTTTCCGCCTGATATCCTCCGGATGTATGCTTATCGCCGCCTCTGATGGTAGCGCGGTTGTGGATGAAATGATGGCTAACGGCATCCCGGCTTATATTGTAGGGCAGTTTAAGCCCGGCAATATTATGGCTGTTAAGGGTGGGATTGCTTTTGAGGTTATGCCTCCAGACAAGGATGAGCTGTATAAAGTCATAGCGAGCACCTCTTAGAGCACTATAGTTTTGATGTAGTCCAAATCTACAACATATTTATGTACTCTACGGCTGTAGAGGTTTTGCGTAATTACTTTTATAAAATTCTGAATTGTTTGAATTTGATAATTTAGAAACATTTTTAAGAACTTTACTAGAATTAGCAATGTAATAAAAAACAATGCTTCAACACTATGGTCGTTATTAGTATGTGCGATATTTTATATAATCGTTTCTGCATTATTTATATTTTCGATAGAACCAGATAGCTTTGAAGACTTTTTTGAAGCGTTGTACTGGGCTACTACTGCGTTAACTACTGTTGGATATGGAGATGTTCTTCCTTTAACTGTAGGCGGACGTATAATTAGTATGGTATCTTCATTTTTAGGAATTGCGATTGTTGCCTTACCATCAGGTGTCATAACTGCTGGATTTATAAAAGAGATGCAAAATGAAATCAATGAAGCAAAATGATATATAATGCAAAAACCTGCGAAAACATTAGAATACCAAAGAAAACAAGAGAAATTGAGAGTTTGTTTAAATAAAGTTTAGCAATTTACTCTTAATTTGTGCTATAATAACCCTGAATAAAATAATAATTTATATAAAGATTAAGGGGAATAATATTGAAAAGTATGACTGGCTTCGGCCGCGCCAATGTAGAACTAGACGGCAGAAGAATATCGCTTGAATTAAAGGCGGTAAATCATAGATATCTTGACCTTAATATACGCTTGCCAAGAGCTCTTTCGCAGTGCGAAAACTTGATTCGCAATAAGATGAAAGAAAAACTGTCTCGTGGGCATGTCGATGTTTTTATACATTATAAAAACCTAAGAGAAGATGCTAAGCAAATCACGGTTGACAAGGCACTTGCTAAAGCATATCATGGTGCACTAAAGGAAATAGAAGAGCTTATAGGCACAAAAAATGATATTACATCAATAAACATTGCAAAGATGAACGATGTGTTGGTGATAAGTGAAGGCGAAGAAGATGAAGATGCTTTGAATGCAATCCTTACGGAGGCACTTGAACAAGCCCTTGAAGGCATGATAATAATGCGGGAGAGGGAAGGCGAGGCTCTTAAACAGGATTTGCTGGATAATATAAATAAACTCGATGAAATGCTACAAGAAGTTGTAGAGCGCGCACCCGAAGTGCCTAAAGTTTATAAGGAAAAGCTGACTCAGAGAGTATCTGAGATGATGGAAGGCACAAACGGCATTATAGATGAGCCGAGAATGCTTGGCGAGATATCGATTTTTTGCGACAAAAGTTCGATAGCCGAAGAAATATCAAGGCTTAACAGCCACATAGCAGAGTTTAAAAAGAAAGTTGAAGAGCAGGGAGCTATAGGCAGAAGCTTGGACTTCATGGTTCAGGAACTCAACCGAGAGACCAACACCATTTGTTCAAAAGCGAATGATATAGGCATCACAAACACTGCGCTCGCTATGAAAAACACGGTTGAAAAAATCCGCGAACAGGTTCAAAACGCGGAATAGAGGGTGAATATGAACATTAAACTTATCAATGTGGGATTTGGTAACATGATTGCATCAGGTAGGCTTATTTCAATCGTTAGTCCCGAATCAGCCCCAATAAAGAGATTGATTCAGGATGCAAGAGATGCAGCAAAGCTTGTGGATGCAACCCACGGAAGACGTACGCGCGCGGTGCTTATCATGGACAGCGAGCATGTGGTGCTTTCTTCGCTCCAGCCGGAAACTGTGGCAAACAGATTTGTAATAGACGAGGAGAATGTAAATGGATAAACCCCTCCTTTTAGTAATAAGTGGACCTTCAGGTGCGGGAAAAGGCACGCTGGTGAAACGACTGATGCAAATGCATCCTGAGATTAAACTTTCGGTTTCTGCGACAACCAGAGAACCGAGAAATGGCGAAGTTCACGGAAAGAACTATTACTTCTTATCAAGACAGGAATTTGAAAAAAGACTTGATGATGATTTGTTCTTGGAACACGCCAAGGTATATGATAATTACTATGGTACGCCAAAAGATTATGTCAATAAGTGGCTTGAAAAAAGCGATGTTGTGTTGGAAATTGAGATGCAGGGCGCACTTCAGGTGAAAGAAAAAGCTCCTGATGCAGTGCTGATATTCATTGCGCCACCATCACTTTCAGAGCTATACAGCAGGCTCAAAGGAAGAGACAGTGAAACAGAAGAGCAGCTTCAAAAAAGAACTGCCGCAGCCCGTGATGAAATCGACATGGCAAAGTATTACGACTATGTAGTTGTAAATGATGAAGTAGATAAAGCGACAATTAAGATTGCACATATAATTGATGCACACAAATGCCGCTATGATAATTCTAAAAGTTTTTTGAAAGATTTAAAGGAGGGTAAATAGATGATTGATCCGTCAATAGATGAATTGCTAGAAAATGTAGACTGCAGATATACACTTGTAGTAGAGGTGTCAAAGAGGGCACGCCAGTTAATAGATGGCGCAACTGCACTCGTGGACAGAGATGAAGACTATCTTCGTCCGGTATCAGTAGCTACACAGGAAGTGTATGAAGGAAAAGTGACCTACGAAAGACGCTGATATGAAGCATGTGGTTTTGGCTGTAAGCGGCGGAATCGCCGCCTATAAATCGGCAGAAGTGGTCAGCCGCCTTAAAAAAAGCGGTTTTGGTGTGGATTGCATCATGACCAAAAATGCCGAGGAGTTTATTGCCCCACTAACACTTGAGACGCTGTCGGGAAGGCCTGTTGTAAGCGACACCTTTGACAGACGCGCCCCTTGGGAAGTGGAGCATATTTCTCTTGCCAAAAAAGCGGATATATTTGTCGTAGCACCTGCCACGGCAAATGTGATAGGAAAACTTGCAAACGGCATTGCAGACGATATGCTGACCACTACATTTATGGCTGTGACAAGCAAAATACTTATAGCTCCTGCTATGAATACGAACATGTATAAAAGCGCGGCTGTTCAGGAAAATATTAATAAGCTTAAAGATCGCGGATTCAATTTTGTAGGGCCTGAAAGTGGTCTGCTTGCATGCGGAGATGATGATGTCGGGCGCATGAGTGAGCCTGAAAAGATTGTAGATGAAATAAAAAAACTGCTTAAAGCAGAGCAAATTCTTGAAGGCAAATGCGTGATGATTACAGCCGGGCCAACGATTGAAAAAATTGATCCTGTACGTTATATTACAAACCATTCAACAGGCAAGATGGGATATGCGCTTGCAGAAGTAGCGAAAGAAATGGGCGCGAAAGTGACGCTTGTGTCAGGGCCTGTTAATATTGTTGCGCCAAAAGGCGTTGAAGTTGTTAATGTCGAAACAACACAGCAGATGTATGATGCTGTGATGGAGCGTTTTAAAGGTTGTGATGCTTATATTTCAGCAGCCGCACCTGCGGACTTTAAAGCTGAAGAAATAAGCACGAATAAGATAAAAAAAGGCGAAGGCCTAAAGATAAAACTCACAGAGAATCCGGATATAGCAAAGGCTGTGGGAGATGCAAAAACACATCAAAAGATTGTGATTTTTGCGGCAGAGAGCGAACACCTAAAAGAAAATGCAAAGGGAAAGCTTAAAAGGAAAAATGCTGACATTGTGGTGGCAAACGATATCACAAAAAAGGGTGCAGGATTTGGAACCGACACCAATATAGTTAGCTTAATTAAAGCAAATGGCGAGGAAAAAGACTATCCTATTATGCAAAAAAAAGTGTTAGCAGAGCTTATTCTAAAAGAGCTTCACGCACTTATGAATTGATAAAATGAATAGGTTTGCAAATGTAATTGTTGATGTTGCGGCAAGCGATGTTGATAAAATTTTTGATTATTTAATCCCTGATGAAATGAACCTAGAGCGCGGAATGCGCGTCAAAATTCCATTTGGCCCACGAAAAATCGAGGGCTTTGTAATTGATATCTCAAACAACACACAAGTTCCTAAAAATAGAATAAAACCCATTCTTGAAGTATTGGATGAAATACCTTCTTTGACATCTGAAACACTTGATCTCGCTTTTTGGATGAAAGATAAGTATAAATGCCTTCTTGTGGACGCTCTTCGT
Source organism: Christensenellaceae bacterium (assembly GCA_963676355.1). Classification (GTDB taxonomy): domain Bacteria; phylum Bacillota; class Clostridia; order Christensenellales; family UMGS416; genus JAGLOK01. Next base: position 2,615,680 of record OY781093.1, on the reverse strand, counting down.
GTGATGGTGCCGGCGCAGATGCGTGGTGGACGCGTTAAAAAGAAGCTGGAGCGCTTTGCAATGGCAGTGCTGGATGAAAGTGCTGCGGAAGATTTACGCGGCTCAAAGCAAAAGGAAATATTTTTGCATCTTTGTGAGCATGACGTGGCAATAAGTGTGCGACAGATTTATGAGGTGTACCCGAATTGTTCTCAAATACTAAGAGCACTTGAAGAAAAGGGATACATTGAGATATCGCATGTGCGTGAATATAGAACACCATACGGCCAGATAGAGCGCAGCAATGATGCTCATTTTAAGCCGAGCTCTGATCAACACGCAGCCATTAAAAAAATAGTTTCAGATATTGAAAATGGTGGAACTACACTGCTCCACGGGGTGACAGGCTCAGGCAAAACAGAAGTTTACATGCAGTGCGCAGACTATGCAATTAAACAGGGCAAAAGTGTAATTATATTAGTGCCTGAGATATCGCTGACCCCTCAGATGGTAAGACGTTTTACATCACGCTTTTCAGATAATGCGGCGGTTTTACACTCGCGCCTTTCAGCAGGAGAAAGGTTTGATGAATGGCAGAGGCTAAGACATGGACAAGCAAAGGTTGCAATTGGCGCTCGCTCTGCGATATTTGCGCCGCTTGAAAACATCGGTCTTATTGTGATAGATGAGGAGCATGAAGGAACATACCGCTCACAGAATGCTCCAAGATATAATGCTATAGAGGTTGCTAAAAAAAGATGCGAAGATTCAAATGCCGCTCTTGTTTTAGGCAGCGCGACACCTTCCGTTTTAAGCTACTATAATGCTTTGCATGGAGATTATCATTTGCTTGAAATGCCAAAGCGCATAGGAACTGCCTTAATGCCGAGCGTTGAAATAGTGGACATGCGTGAGGAGTTTAAAAAAGGAAACATGCGAGTTGTAAGCCAATCACTATATGATTCGCTGGATGAATGCTTAAAGCGCGGTGAGCAAGCGATACTTTTTCTAAACAGACGCGGACATTCGACGCATGTGTCATGCCGAGAGTGTGGGTATGTTTGTGAGTGCGAGTTTTGTGACCTTCCGATGACATATCACAAGGCAACAAACAGCCTTCATTGCCATTATTGTGGTAATAGTGCGCAAAGTCCAAAAATATGTCCGGAGTGCGGGAGCGAAGCTATACGCTTTTTCGGAGGCGGAACACAGAAGATCCAAGAGCAGATAAACGAATTATTTCCTGAGGCTAAAACAATCCGAATGGATGCGGATACTACATCCAAAAAGGATTCTCATCTTGAACTGTTGGATAAATTTGCAAAGCGAGAAGCACAAGTGCTAATTGGCACACAGATGATAGCAAAAGGGTTGGACTTCCCGCATGTGACGCTAGTTGGCGTTATGGCGGCGGACACATCGCTGCACATAAATGATATAAATGCTGCCGAGCGCACATATCAGCTGGTATCACAGGTGGCGGGGCGCGCGGGACGTGCAAGCTTACTTGGCAAAGTGATAGTGCAGACCTATTCACCTGAGCATTATGCCATTACTTCAGCTGCAAGGCACGATTATAAAGGATTCTACAACAAGGAGATAGAGCTTAGACAGATAGCAAGTTTTCCGCCTTTTGCGAAATTCACACGATATGTAATAACCCATGAAAATGGTGACAGCGCGCTATCTGACATGCAAAGCATATTGCACTATCTTAAAAGTGAAATACAAAAAAGAGAGTATATTTCAAAAGATGTGTTAATGCTTGAGGGAACGCCTGCACCATATCATAGGTTGCGTGGGTTGTATCGTTATCAGGTACTTATTAAATATTTTGAGGGCATTTATCAGGATGAATTGATGAACCTTATTGGAGATGCAAAACAAAAAGCTAAAATGCAAAGCACATGTATCTTGGAATTAGATGCGCAGGACATAATTTAATGATATAATTAATATATAAAAATGCTAGGGAGGGATTATTTTGGCATTAAGAACAATACTTACAGATAAAGAACCAGTTTTAAGAAAAGTATCAAGGGAAGTAACGGCTTTTGACGGACGCTTGCACGACCTTTTGGATGATATGAAAGAAACGCTTTTTCAAGCACAAGGCGTGGGGCTTGCCGCTCCACAGGTGGGCATATTAAGGCGCGTATTTATAATTGTAAATCCTGAAACGGCAGAACTCACTGAGTTTATAAACCCTAAGATACAAAAAACAGAGGGATCTCAAGACTATTATGAAGCATGTCTTTCCGTTCCCGGCTATTCGGGGCTCACACACCGACCGGAGAAAGTCTGGATAAAGGCTCAGGATCGCGATGGAAAAGAATTTGAGATGGTAGGAGAAGAGATAATGGCAATCGCTATGTGTCACGAAAACGACCATCTTGACGGAAAACTGTATACTGATATAGTCGATGGAGAGCTGATTGATGTAGAGGCTGAAGAAGAATGAAAGTAGTATTTCTAGGGACACCGGATTTTGCTATACCTTCGCTTGATGCGTTACTTCAGGCGAATTTTGACGTGGTTGCAGTTATAACACAGCCGGATAAACCGCGAGGTCGTGGACACAAGATGACTCCGTGCGCTGTTAAAAAATTTGCGGTAGATAAAGGTTTGGAAGTTCATTCTTTTAAAAAAATTCGCAGAAAAGAAGGCGTAGAGTTTCTAAAAAGTATAGATTTTGATGTGATGGTGACTGCCGCATTTGGGCAGATACTCACACAGGAAATCTTGGACATTCCAAAGTACGGCTGCATAAATGTCCATGCATCGCTGCTGCCTAAATACAGAGGTCCTGCCCCCATACAGTGGGCAATAATAAATGGGGAAAAAGAAACGGGAATTACCACGATGAAAACAGAACGCGGCGTTGACACCGGAGATATTCTAATGCAGGAGACGACTGAAATATTTCCAGATGAAACAGCAGGCGAACTTTTTGAAAGGCTTTCATCCATGGGTGGGGGAGTTCTCATTAAAACTCTTCGCGGATTGGAAGATAACACAATAACCCCCGTTCCTCAAAACCATGACGAGGCCACACATTTTCCAATGTTTAAAAAAGAGGACGGAAAGATAGACTTTCACAATAAAGCTCAAGAAATTCATAACCTTGTTCGTGGTGTAAACCCTTGGCCGGGGGCATATGTGATGATGGGTTCGGAGGTTTTAAAAGTGTGGAAGACAGAAGTTTTATCTCAAAAATCCACGCGCAAACCGGGAACGATGGCATGCTGTGATTCAAAGAACGGCGTAATAGTAAACACAGAAGATTATCAGATAGCTTTGCGTGAGATACAGTTTTCAGGCAAACGGCGAATGGAAGCAACCGCCGCGCTTTGTGGGCGCGAGCTTAATAGTTCTGAGGCATTTACATGAACTCAGACAATGTGAGAATGCTGGTTTTTTGTGCATTTGACGACGTGATGCGCAAAGGCGCATATTCAAACCTTGCAATAAAAGAAGCCATGGAAAAACTGCATGGGAGAGACAAAGCGTTTGCAAGCGCTTTGTTTTATGGATGCCTTGAAAAAGTTATAACACTGGATTTTATACTAAAAAAACATATTAAGAAAAGACCAAAACCTGTTATTAAAAATATTCTGCGCTTTGGTGTATATCAGATTTATTTCATGGGAAGCGTACCGGATCATGCGGCAATAAACACGGCATCGAACATAGCATCAAAGCTTGGAAAGAGTGGTGCCGGTGGATTTATTAACGGAGTTTTAAGAAGTGCGGCCCGAGACAAAGCCGCGTTTTCTATACCGGGAAATGAAAATGATACAAGCTATCTTTCGATAAAGCATTCTTTTCCTGAATGGATTATAGAAATGTGGATAAAGCAATTGGGACAAAAAATGGCAAGAGAGCTTGTTTCGTATGAAAAAGAAAAAGGCTTTTCAATCTATCCCAACTCGCTTATGGATATGGATGAAAACTCACTTGAAGCAAGCCTTAAAAAGCATGGCGTGGATTTTAGAAAAAGTAAAATGCTTAGCGATGTTTATATGGTCGGCGGGGATGTTTTTGATACGGATATGTTCAAAAGTGGGCAGATAGCTGTTCAAGGTGAAGCATCCCATTTGGCGGCAAAGGTTTGCGTTGAAAACAATCCAAAATCTGTGCTTGATTTGTGTGCAGCTCCCGGAGGAAAAACATCTGCAATGGCGAGTTTTAACGCAAAGGCTAGCTACACTGCGTGTGATTCCAATCAAAATCGCGTAAATGTCATGGAGCGTCAGTTTGAAAGATTAAATGTGTTTGCGAAAACATTTTGCAACGATGCTGCACAAGAGACTAATTCACTGGGATTATTTGATACGGTGCTTGTGGATGCACCTTGCTCTGCGCTTGGTACTGTGTTTACTCACCCTGAAGTGAGATACACGAAAAGTAACGAAGATATAAAAGAAATTTTAAAAGTGCAAAGAGCTATACTTCAAAATGTATCAAAAAATGTAAATGAATATGGAAGGCTAATATACGCCACATGTACCATAAATAAAGCAGAAAACCACGACGTTGTATACGATTTTTTGGAGAAAAACAAAGGATTTAAATCTGTTTTTCCAAAAACATTTTGTGGTATAATAAAGGATAATCGCTTTGACGGATGCGGCGTACAGCTTTTGCCTAATATTGATGGAACTGCTGGATTTTATATTGCTTGCTTGGAAAAAACTAATGGATAAATTGCTTATAAATTCAATAACAGATGAAGAGCTTTTAGGAAATCTTTCAGATGTCAAAATGCCTGCTTTTAGACTAAAGCAGCTGAGGAACTGGCTGTATAAATGCGTTGGGTTTAAAGACATGACTAACATTCCCAAAAACCTCATTGAGGTGCTGGATGATAGGTTTGTCATTGACAACGTCAGTATATATAAAAAGCTTGAGTCTCAAGAAGATGGTACAAAAAAGTATCTGCTTAAATTATATGATGGCGAAATAATCGAAGCTGTTGCTATGGTTTACAAGCATGGCATAACAATTTGTGTGTCCACTCAGGTGGGTTGCAACATGGGCTGTGTGTTTTGCGCATCGGCAATAGGCGGCATGAAGAGAAACTTGACAGCCCACGAAATGCTCTCACAAGTGCAGACAATAAACACTGACACAGGCACAAAGGCATCCAATGTGGTGCTCATGGGAGCGGGAGAACCGCTTCAAAACTATGAGAACGTCATAGAATTTATGAAACTATTGCATGAGCCTGAGGGGCTTAATATAAGCTATCGCAACATATCACTTTCAACTTGTGGAATTGTTGAGAATATGTATAGTCTGGCGGATGAAGATATGCCGATAAATCTTTGCATATCGCTGCATCAGGCTGATAATGAGCGAAGGCAGGAGATTATGCCGTCTGCCAAAAAGTATAAAATTGAAAGCATTTTGGCGGCAGCGGATAACTACTTTAAAAAAACAGGAAGAAGAATCACTATAGAATATTCTCTGATAGAAGGCGAAAATGACAGTGATTATGATATAGATGCATTGATTAAGTTGCTTCATGGCAAGAATGTGCTTTTAAACCTGATACCTTTAAACAGCAGCCCAGAAGGCGGCTTAGAAGGGGTTTCACAAAAGAAGGCATATAAGATAATGCAAAAAGTAAAGGACAAAGGCATAAATGCGACAGTCAGGAGAACACTTGGAGCTGACATTGATGGAGCATGTGGACAACTGAGGGCAAGGGAACTTGGTAAATGATTTTATACGCAAAAAAAACTGATAAAGGTAAAAGACGCGATAAAAATGAAGACTTCTGCTATATACCTGATGGTGTAGGGCCTCACGGCATTGCAATTGTTGCAGATGGTATTGGCGGATATCGCGGTGGCGAAGTGGCGAGTGAGCTGGCAACTAAAGTGATATGCTCGATGGTGAAAAACGCGGGTAAGCTTAAAAATCCTGACAGAGTGGATGAGATAATTTACGAAGCGTTAAATGCCGCAAACACTGCCATAAATGACTACAGCACCGACAATGAGTTTTTTGGTGGCATGGGGACAACTCTGGTTGCTGCAATTAGAATAGGGGAAGAACTTAAAATTGTAAACATCGGAGATTCCAGAGCGTATAAATTTAAAAGAGGCAGACTAAAACAGATATCTGTAGACCATTCTCTTGTTCAGGAGCTTATTTCAGCGAAAAAGATAACAAAAAAGGAAGGCAGAGTCCATCCGCGCAGAAATATTATAACAAAAGCTTTGGGCGATGCTATTGCAATGCCCGACATATTTGACACGGATTTTAAACCAGGCGAGATGATTCTATTATGTTCAGACGGACTGTCGGATATGTTGGATGATGAGCAAATGACTGAGATCATAAAGGAAAATAAATATATAGATGTGATAGCCGAAAAGCTTGTTGAGTGTGCAAATGATGCAGGCGGCTATGACAACATTACATGTGTGTTAATGAAGAATTTGGGAGACAATGCGCATGAATGAAAGAATACTTGACAATAAATATATTATAAATAAGGTAATAGGCACGGGCGGCATGTCCATTGTATATTCAGGCTTTTCCATGGATACAGGTGAGGAAGTAGCCATTAAAATCCTTCGCCCTGAGTACTTGGAAGATGATGATTTTAAAAGGCGCTTTAAAAAAGAATCCAAGATTGCACAAAATCTAAGTCATAGGAATATAATTAAAACAATAGATACGGGTGAAGACGAAGGTCTTCCGTATATTGTGATGGAATATGTGCGCGGAAAAACACTTAAAGAGATCATCACCGAACGCGGCAAGCTGACAAACGAAGATGCTGTTAAAATAGGTGTTAAAATTACTGAAGCACTTTTTTATGCGCATTCGACAAATCTAATACACCGTGACATCAAGCCCCAGAATGTACTTATGAGGGAAAACGGTGTGCTTAAAGTTGCAGACTTTGGTATAGCGAGACTTCAAGATCAAGGGACTATAACACTTGGGGGTTCCAATGTTTTGGGATCTGTTCACTACATATCACCCGAGCAGGCACGTGGAATACACATCACAAAGCAGGCTGATATATATTCTTTGGGCGTTTGTCTTTATGAGATGGTAACAGGCACTGTACCTTTTGAAGGCGACTCTCCTGTAGCGGTTGCGATAAAGCATATCCAAGAAGAGCCAGTGAGCCCCAGAATGAAGAATCATAACGTTTCTCCGGCATTGGAAGAAGTAATATTAAAGGCGATGAGCAAAGAGCCTGAGGCCAGATATAATAATGCATTTGAATTGGGACAAGACTTAAAGCGGGCATTGGAGCGCCCTGAAGGCGGGTTTGTTAAAAGGTCTGCAGTAGAGCATGGAAAAACAATGGTCAACATCCCGAAGATAACACATGAAATGGAGATGCGTGCACAAAAGGAACGCGAACGCTTTCAGCATATAGAAAAGAGAAGGCAGGATTCACCAAGAGCCTATCAGAGAAACAAAAAAAGCCAAAGCGCTGTTTTTTCTATCATAAGGATTATGCTTGCACTTATTTTGATTGTGGGCATCATTATAACCTTGTTTTTGATAGGACAGTCTTTGTTTAAAGGCGAAGAAACACTTGCAGTAGTTGAAGTTCCAAGGGTTATGTCGCAATCGGAAGGGGCGGCGAAACAGGCTCTGATTGAAGCGGGATTTGAAGTGAATGTCGTTTATGAATATAGCCAAATTGTGAGCGAGTCGATTGTAAGTCGCCAAGATCCTGCGTCGGGCGAAAAGCTAAAGCAGGGGCTTGAGGTCACTATAGTTGTATCTCTTGGTAAAAAGATAGTAGCGATACCCGATGTTACAGGAAAAGACTACACTGAGGCAGCCTATATTATTGAGCAGGCTGAGCTATCAGTTGGCGATGTGTCCTATGAGAATTCGGAATTTCCTGATGATTATGTTATAAGGCAGGACCCTTTGGCAGGAGACGAGATTCCTTCGGGCGAACAGGTGGATCTTGTGTTGTCAAAAAACACGGTTTCAACGGCTGTTCTGATGCCGGATGTTATGCTAAAAGATTTTGATAGCGCATCTAACGACGTTAACGCAGTAGGGCATGAAGTGTTCCAAAGGGTGGAGATTAACGGTAATGAAAAAAGCGGAACGGTCATAAAGCAAGACCCTGAAGCAGGAGCGGAGCTTAAGGAAGACACTCAGATAACTCTGTGGGTTTCCAATGGACAGGGAGCACAGTATACGAAGGAATATAAAGTGATTGTGTCGGTTCAAAGCGATGACACGCATATAGTCATTGATTTTGTTGATGGCGAAACTAGCGTGAGAATGTATGACTCAACACTTAACAAGGGAGAATACGAAGTCCCACTTACACTTAAAAGCAATACTTGGGGTGAAAAAGAAATTTATGTTTATTTGAATGGAGAGATATATTCTAATGATAGAATTTATATGGCGGTGGAAGACGGATGAGTGAAACTCTAACGGGTAGGATAATAAAGGGCATTGGCAGTTTTTATTCTGTGGACAGTGGAAAAGAAGTGCATGTCTGTCGTCCTCGAGGGAAGTTTAGAATCAAAAACGAGACGCCGATGGTGGGCGACATGGTTAAATTTACTCCGCCAAGCAACACTCAAGAAGGCTATTTAATTGAAATATTGGAGCGCAAAAACAAGCTGTTGCGGCCACCTGTTTCAAACATTGACCTTATAATAATTGTAATAGCTGCGGCAAACCCAGCACCGGACCTTACGCTTGTGGACAAAATGCTTATAAATGCAGAAATGATGCAGACAGAAAGCGTCATATGTATCAATAAAAGCGACCTTATGTCGGAAAGCGATATTTTTGATATATCAAGCCAATATAAGGGACACAAAACTATAGTAGTCTCGGCCAAAGAGGGGTTAAATATATCGGACTTGGAGGAGCTTTGCAACAAAAAAACAGTGTGTTTTGCAGGACAGTCTGGGACGGGGAAGACATCTATATTAAACCACATTATGCCTGAAAAAGACTTTGAAGTGGGAGAGGTGTCAAAAAAAACTAAAAGAGGCCGTCATACTACACGACATGCTGAGCTTGTTCATTTTGGTGGCGGATATCTTGTGGATACGCCAGGCTTTTCGCTTTTGGAGCTTCCTCTGATGGAGCCAAATGAGCTTCAGATGTATTATGATGATTTTAAAGAATACGAAGGCATGTGTAAGTACAATGACTGCAGGCATGAGGGAGAGCCGGGGTGCAGTGTGCTTGCTGCAGTTGAAGAAGGAAAGATATCAAAAAAGAGACACGTGCGATACTGTGAGATATTAAAAGAAGCAGAAAGTAAATGGAGAAAAAGATATGATTAAAGTATCTCCGTCAATTTTATCGGCGGATTATGCGAACTTAGGACAAGCGCTAAAAGAGTTAGAAGCAGCTGGAGCGGATTACATTCACATTGATGTGATGGACGGAAGCTTTGTGCCGCAGATTAACTTTGGCTCAAAGATGGTTCAATCATTGTGCGAACACACAAAGCTTCCTTTGGATGTTCATTTAATGATAGTAAATCCTGAAAAGCATATAGAAAGCTTTGTAAAAGCCGGGGCTGATATCATAACTTTCCACGCAGAAGCTGTAAGTGACATAGGAAATGTTATCAATACAATAAAAAACCAAGGCAAAAGAGCCGGAATATCAATAAAACCTGATACACCGATAGAGGTTATTAAACAATATCTAGACAAACTTGACATGGTGCTTGTAATGACTGTTGAGCCGGGATACGGCGGACAGAAATTGATTGCACATACTTTGGATAAAGTGAGGCAGCTTAGAGCGATTGCACCTAATCTCGATATAGAAGTTGATGGCGGAATTAATAATGAGACCATTAAAGATGTGCTTGATGCAGGTGCAAATGTTATAGTTGCAGGCTCGTATGTTTTTTGTGGTGACTCTATTAAAGAAAATATTGAAAGCTTGAGAGGATAGTATGGAAGCTCTTATTGTTCTGGGAGGCAAGGAAGAGGCTTTTAAAACCAAGGCAGAAGAAGCGGATATTGTAATTTGCGCGGATAGTGGCGCAGACTATGCTATGCGACAGAGCGTGACTCCAGATGTCATTATAGGCGATATGGATTCAATATCTGAAAAAGCGCTTACAAAGTTTCAAAATGATGGTGTGAAAATTATTAAACTCCCTATTGAAAAAGATAAGACTGACGGTGAAGTTGCCGTGGATTATGCAAAGGAGATAGGGGCTGGCGAAATCTATATCGTTTGCGCTGAGGGAAGCATAGACCACTATCTTGGAAATCTTGGACTTTTGTTATACGCAAAAGAGATTGGAATGCCGGCATGGCTTGAAACACATGACATGATGGTGCGTGCTGGAGCAGGTAAAGTTAAGGTTCTTGGAGAGAAAGGAACTAGGGTTTCTGTGATGCCTGCAGGAAGTGAAATTCTTGTGCTTGAAAGGCATGGGCTTTACTATGAGCTTAATGAACCCACACGGATAAAAGCAGGGCAGACTCTTGGCCTTGGCAATCATATGACGGGAGAAGAGTGCACTATTGAGGTGCTTGAAGGCACAGCTTATGTGTTTGTGGAAAAGTGATGAAAAAATATCACTATTAAAATCCAAAAAACACTTGAAAGATAAGAGTTATAGTGATAAAATAGTCGTGTTTTGACGCGTAAATGTGTTATAATAATGAAAAAATATTGATTTATATAGTTTATAAGTTTAAGCGAGGAGGGATATCATGGCCAATAAATGCTATATCTGTGATAAGAAAACTGTACATGGCAACAACGTCAGCCACTCACACAGGAAAACAAAAAGGACTTGGAAACCAAACATTCAAAAGGTCCGCGCTGAAATCGACGGCACAACTAAGAAGATCAGCGTTTGCACAGCTTGCCTTCGTTCAGGCAAAGTGAAGCGTTCCGTTTAATCTCAGGCGCTTAAATTGATTATAAAGATACAGCGTATATATACGCTGTTTTTTTATGCAAAAAAAGACCGCATAAGCAGTCTTTTTGTAAAACATTTTCCGTTTATGCCAAAAGACTTGGCAAGAATGTAACAAGTTGTGGGAATGCAATGAGTATTGCAAGGCAAACAAATATTGCAATTAGAAAAGGCCACACACCCTTAAATATCGTTTCAGTTGGAATGTCTTTTGCTACGCCTTTTATAATATAAACATTCATGCCGACAGGCGGGGTAATTACACCCATCGCCACAACCATAACAATTATAACTCCAAACCAGATAGGATCATATCCCAATACATCAACAGCTACAGGAAAAAATATCGGAATGGTAAGGAGAATTAATGCCAGAGCGTCAATGAAGCATCCAAGCAGCAGATAAATTAAAAGTATTGCTGCCATCACGCCAAAAGGCGGAAGGGCGAGGCTTGAGGCCCAGTTTGCAAGGGCAAAGGGAAGCCGTGAGACTGCTATAAATCTGCCGAAAATGATTGCTCCTGCCACCATCAGCATAATCATTGCTGTGGTGCGCACTGTGTCGTTGAGTGAATTCTTAAAGCCTTCCCAAGTTATTCTTTTGCGAACCAAAGTTATAAGTAAAATGCTTCCTGCGCCCACAGCTCCTGCTTCAGTCGGAGTGAACCACCCTGCAAAAAGCCCGCCGATTGAAATAAGGAAAACAACAATGATTTCAAGAAGTCCGTCTTTAAGTGAGCCGAGTATTTCTTTAATGTTTGATTTTGGACCTGCAGGACCTAGCTCAGGCTTCCTTTTAACCAAGATGTATATTGCCGCCATGTATAAAAGCATAAGGAGAATTCCCGGGATAATGCCAGCGAGAAAAAGTTTGCCGATAGATTGCTCGGAAGCAATACCGTATACTATAAATATTACGCTGGGTGGAATTAGTATGCCCAGTGCGCCGCCTGCTGCTATGCTGGCGGATGAAAGCGAATCGTCATATTTATACTTGCGCATCTCTGGTAAGGCGATAGCGCCCATTGTGGCGGCTGTGGCAGTGTTTGAGCCGCATATAGCGCCAAACATTGCACAAGCTGCCTGCGTGGATATGGCAAGACCGCCCGGGCGATGCCCTACAAGTTTATAAGAAAAGCTGTATAGACTTGTTCCGACGCCCGAATAATATGCAATAAACCCCATCCACACGAACATCGGGATAACCGAAAGCGAGTAGGATGAAAAGTTTGCGTAAACTTCAGCAGAAGCCATTGAAAATGCGGCAGCGGGGCTTACCAGTATTGAAAAGCCCAAAATGCCTACAGTAAGCATCGCAAATGAAATGGGTATCTTAATAGCAATTAATATTAAAAATACTATTATGCCTAAAAGGCCGATTAATTCAGGACTCATTTTTTGCCTCCATGATATTGTTTTTAATCCTTACAAGGAGAACAAGACACAAAAGTATAAAGCATACCGCGACAAAAAACACCACGATGTAAAACGGAAACTGGGTGGTGGGGGACACGGAGTTGCTGCGCATGAGCTTTGAAGCGTATTTAAATATATAGAAAGTAAATACACCCATCACAACCGCCATGACAGAGTCGGTAGCTGCGCCCAAAATATTTTGGGCGCGCTTTGAAAACTTCTGAGTTATAAAGTCTATTGAAATGTGTGCGTCCTGCACAAGGCAGAAGGCTATACTGAATCCTACGACTATGGCTGTAAGAAAACCTGTGTATTCATATGTGCCAAGAATGGGTTTTTTAAAAACCGTCCTCAGTATGATATTGGCAACAACCAGTATCATTGAAATAACTATTGCCCAGCCAGCAACTGTGTTAAATACTTCTGCCGTTTTTTTGATGCCGTTTTCGACTTTGTCTAATATGTTATTTTTCATGTTTATTTATATTCACCGTTATATTTTTCTGCGAGTTTGTTTACAAGAGCCATAACATCTTCTGTTATTCCCATCTCTTTAAGGGAAGCTTTGTATGTTTCTTGTGCGGGCAGAACTTTTTCCACCCAAACTGCTTTATCGTCATCGGCAAGTTCTATGAATTCGACTCCCTGCTCTTGCGTGGCCCAAGTCACAGCTTCTTCATTTTGCATGTCCCAGAGGCCGATGCCGACTTCTTCTTGATAGGTGTTTGTAACATCGAGTATCTTTGTCTGAAGATCTTCGGGTATCGCGCTCCAGCTTTCGCTGTTAAATGTCACAAAGAACAATGTATTATAGAGAAACGGAGTTGTTGTTACATACTTTGTAACTTCTGCGTTGTTCCAACCCTTGAGTGTTTCATTTGGAGCAAGATTTCCCTTTACAATGCCCTTTTGAAGCGATTCGTAGGTTTCGCTTTGTGCCATGCCGACGGGGATGCCGCCGAGAAGTTCAATCGTGTTGGCTGAAATGCCTGTTGCGCGGATTTCCATGCCTTGCAAGTCATCAAGATTTCTGACGGGTTCTTTTGTAAAAAGGTTTCCGGGGCCGGTTGCGATGACCATCATAAGTTCAGTGTCTTGAACTTCTTCAGGATCAAGCTCTTTAATACCTTCCCATGCTACTTTGCTTGCAACTTTTGAGTTGTTATATGTAACACCGGGAAGCTCAAATGCCTCGAGAACGGGAAAACGTCCGCGTGTGTATGCAAAGCATGACATTCCGATGTCTGCTACGCCGTCAACTACACCGTTATAGACATCAGGTGCGGCAAGAAGTGTTCCGCCCGGATAGCTTGTGATTTTAACCTGTCCGTCGGTTGCTTCGTCGATAGCCTTGATCCAGCCTTGAATGAAAACTGTTTCCGCAGGATGAGTTCCCGGGAAAAAGTGGGCTAGTGATAGTTCGTAAGTTTTGTCGCTTTTTGCTGAGTCTTGGCATGAAGTAAACGAAAAGATAAATACCAATGCCATAACTAATGTGAGAATTTTGCTGCTTTTTTTAAAAAATTGCATAAAAAATACTTCCCCTTTTAAGTTTTAAACACAAAAAAACTATTGAGCAAGTTATCCATTTTCCTACCGTACTGCCATGCTACAATAAATTTGTGTTTTCCATGCTTGGAATAATTGATTTACTGATATGTATTATATATATCATGCCTTTTTTTGTCAATGGACAGAGCTTGTATGTATCAATTCTGCAATTGATTGAAAATGCTTTATAAGATATAATGAAAAAATGCGTAAAAGAGTATTAAAAACACTGGAATATAAAAAGATTATAGACAGGCTAAGTGCCTTGTGCATGAGTGAACCGGGAGTTTTGCTTGCTGAAAAATCCGAGCCTATAAATGAAAAGCTTCGGATAAAAAGAATGCAAGATGAAACAGCTCAAGCGCTTTCATACCTTGACCGAAAAGGGCAGTGCCCAATAAGGTCGTTTTATGACATAAAAGAAGACATAGAGCGTGCAAATATTGGAGGGTCTCTGACAGCCGGCGCGCTTTTACGCGTGTCTGATTTTTTAAACATATCAAGAATAACAAAAACCGCGATAGAAAAAGATGATGATTGCGGCGAGCTGTTGGCTGATTATGCATATAATTTAATAGAGATTAAACACCTTGAAAATGAGATAAAAAGGTGCATTATAAGCGATGAAGAAATAAGCGATAGCGCATCGACGGAGCTTTATAACATTCGTAAAAGCATAAGAGCCAATGAGCAAAAGATACGCTCTAAGCTTGAAGCGATGGTGAAATCTTCATCTACATATCTTCAAGAAGCTATTGTGACCATTCGAAACGGTCGTCTTGTGGTTCCTGTTAAGGCAGAGCATAAGGGAAATGTGCCCGGAATCGTACATGACGTTTCTTCAACTGGAGCAACACTATTTATAGAGCCTTCTGCGGCTGTGGAGATGGGAAATGCCGTACGTGAGCTTGAGATAAAAGAACGCCATGAGATTGAGCGTATACTACGCATGCTTTCCGATCAGACGGCGAACAACGGCAAGGGGATATTAAAAGCGCTTGAAGTGCTTGCGATGCTTGATTTAGTATTTGCGAAGGCAAAGCTTGCTTTGGACATGGAAGCGACATACCCTGAACTGCCGGATGAGAACGTTATTATTTTAAGAAACGCAAGGCATCCACTCATCCCTAGTGAAGAGATTGTGCCTGTTAATATTATAATAGGTGAAAGCTATAAACAGCTTATAATTACAGGACCTAATACGGGTGGTAAAACAGTCACTCTTAAAACTGCGGGGTTATTGACGCTTATGGCGCAGACTGGCCTTCACATCCCGGCAGACGAGGGAAGCAAGATAGCCGTTCAAAAGGAAGTGTATGCAGATATCGGAGATGAACAGTCAATAGAGCAAAGCCTTTCAACCTTCTCGTCGCACATGACAAACATTGTGTCGATATTAAACGGGGACATTGAAAATTGCTTGATTTTGCTGGATGAACTCGGAGCGGGCACAGATCCTGTTGAAGGCGCAGCTCTTGCGGTATCTATATTAGAAAAGCTTAAAGAAACTAATACGCTTGTGATGGCTACAACACACTACAGTGAGCTTAAAGCATATGCCATATCCGAAGAAGGCGTGCAAAATGCCTCTATGAAGTTTGATGTGGACAAGCTTGCGCCTACCTATCAGATGGAAATAGGCATGCCCGGACGAAGCAATGCATTTGAAATATCAAAAAGGTTGGGATTGGGAGAAGATGTAATTGAAGTTGCTCAAAAGCATATATCAAGTGATGCTAAAAAGCTTGAGGATGTAATCTATAAAGCTGATGCTCACAGGAAAAAAGCTCATAAGGAGCGTGTGCTTGCTGAAAAAATGCGCAAAGACACTCAGATATATGAAAAGCGCGCCAAAGAAACAAGTGAGAGTATAGAGCGTCAGCGTGAACGCATGATAGAAGATGCAAAGCGTGAGGCGAAAAAGATAATAGATCGTGCAAAAACACAGTCAGATACGATAATCGCGCAGCTTAAAAAAGCGAAGTCCTCCAATGTGGACAGGGATATTCAACAAGCTCGAGACGCCATTCGCGGAATAGAAAAGAGTGTGAGCTCACATGGTGCAGATAAAAAGCAAAACAATGAAGCGCCAAAGAATTTGATACCCGGCGAAAATGTTATGATTGTGGATTCAAACACACCGGCAACTGTTATTTCTGCACCGAATTCAAAGGGTGAAGTGCAGGTGCAGGCAGGAGTTATCAAGCTTAAAACAAATGTGCGCAACTTGAAAAGAACGCAGGAAAAGGTAAAAACACAGGTATCAAGAAAGAAGGGATCTTCACTTAAGCTTGAGGCTGTAAACTCTGACTTGGATATCCGCGGGAGAAACTCCGAGGAAGGCATAATGGAAGTGGACTTGTTTTTAGACCGTGCGTATTCTTCGCACCTAAAAACGGTAAACATAATCCACGGAAAAGGTACAGGCATACTGCGCGCAAACATTCAAAAGCATTTAAGAAGCCATCCTCATGTTAAAACATTTAGACTAGGCAGATATGGCGAAGGCGAAGACGGAGTGACAGTGGTGTCTCTTAAATAGACTGATTGCAAAGGCATTTAGTATGCGAATCATTGTGCTGATTTGATTATAAAATAATAATAAAAATTGATATCATAAATAGGAATATGATATATTATATGTAAGTTTAAAATGTAAATTAATTTATCTAAATATTGGAGGAAGAAATGGCATATTTATTAGGAGTAGACATTGGAACATCAGGCACAAAGACCGTTATATTTGATTTGAAGGGAAACACTGTAGGCTCTGCTCTTTATGAGTATCCTATGTATCAGCCAAAAATGGGTTGGGCGGAGCAAGATCCTGAAGATTGGTGGAAAGCAACCTACATGTCGATTTCAAAGGTGTTAGCTAAGACTGGGGTTAAAAAAAGTGAAGTTAAAGGCATTGGCCTTTCAGGACAAATGCATGGCATGGTGCTTTTAGATAAAGATAACAATGTACTTCGACCTTCAATAATATGGTGTGACCAAAGGACACAGAAGCAATGCGACAAAATAATGGATATTGTAGGCCGTGAGCGTTTGATTGAGATTACGGGAAATCCTGCACTTACTGGCTTTACCGCAGGAAAAGTCATGTGGGTTAAAGATAACCAGCCTGAAATATATGAAAAGATAGCAAAGATTTTGCTTCCTAAGGATTATGTTAGATTCATGCTCACAGGAGAGTTTGCAACGGAAGTGTCTGATGCATCTGGAATGCAGTATCTTGACGTTCCAAAGCGTGAGTGGTCAAAAGAGGTGGTTTCTAAGCTTGGCGTTGAATATGAATGGCTTGCACCTGTTTATGAATCATATGAAATAAGCGGAAAGATAAATAGACGAGCAGCAGAACTTACAGGCCTTGCTGAAGGAACTCCTGTAGGCGGTGGCGCTGGAGATCAGGCGGCAGGAGCTGTTGGAAACGGTATAGTAAAAAGCGGCGTGATGAGTGCTACCATAGGCACAAGCGGAGTAATATTTGCACACACAGACAAGATATTAATCGAGCCAACCGGTTGCATGCAAAGCTTTTGTCATGCAGTTCCGAATGCTTGGCACATAATGGGCGTTACAAACGGCGCAGGACTGTCATATAGATGGTTGCGTGACAACATGTGCTCAGTTGAGCAAGTGATGGCAGAAAGGCTTGGAACGGATCCCTATGAGCTTATGGGTACTCAGGCTGAGGCTGTAGAAGCCGGCTGCAGCGGACTTATCTATCTTCCTTACATAATGGGAGAGCGCGCACCACACTTAGATCCTGACGCAAAGGGTGTGTTCTTTGGACTTTCAGCAAGCCACGACAGAAGGCACATGATTCGTTCAGTTATGGAAGGTGTGTCATATTCCTTGTTGGATGGCTTAAACATAATGCGTTCGCTAGGCCTTGCAACTACTGAAATACGCGCATCTGGAGGCGGCGGAAGAAGCGAACTATGGCGTCAGATAATGGCTGATATGTTTAGAACAGATATTTGTACTATAAACTCAAAAGAAGGTCCTGCACTTGGTGTGGCTCTTTTGGCGGGTGTAGGTGTTGGCGAATTTTCGAGTGTGCCTGAGGCATGCGATGCCACTATAAAACAGGTCACATGTCAAAAGCCGATAGAGGATAATGCAAAGGTATATGATAAGTTCTATGAAGTATATAAGGGACTATATCCTTCGCTTAAATCGCATTATAAAAATGTAGCTAAAATTGTTGATGAGATTTAATTCATAATTAGTTTATAATATAAACAAATTGTGTACATACAAAAATAGTATATTTAAGGCAATGTTATACTACCACTAGATAATGGGGGATTAAAAATGAACGATTATCCTGAAATACTGGTTATTGATGATGATGTAAATATAGGCAGGCTTATAAGGCTTTATCTTGAAAAGGAAGGCTATTCGGTAGAATGTGTCCACAGAGGTGACACAGGACTTGAAGCGTTTAAAAACGCTGCGCCAAAGCTTGTTTTGTTGGACATTATGCTTCCGGGAATAGATGGTTGGGCAGTTTGCCGCGAGATACGAAAGACATCGAATGTACCAATAATAATGCTAACTGCAAAAGGTGAAACTTTTGATAAAGTGCTTGGCTTGGAGCTAGGTGCTGACGACTATATTGTAAAACCATTTGATCCAAAAGAGCTGATGGCTCGCGTTAAAGCTGTTATGAGGCGAAGCGAGCCTAAAGAAGTGGTTTCATCAATACTTCAGTTTCAAGAACTTGAAATTAATATGGACAATTATTCTGTCACTTATTTCGGAAAAGAAATCGAGCTTCCACCGAAAGAAATGGAGCTTTTATATTACCTTGCAAGTCATAAAAACAATGTTTTCACAAGAGAGCAGCTGCTGGAGCAGGTGTGGGGATTTGATTACTTCGGTGATTCAAGAACCGTAGATGTACATGTTAAAAGGCTTCGCGAAAAATTCCCGCTTGACGCAGATCTTTCATGGAAGATAAAAACTGTATGGGGCGTAGGTTACAAATTTGAGGTGAGATAATGTTCCGTACAGTATTTTCAAGAATACTGATAACATTTTTGGTGATAACAACTTTCATACTGATTCTTCAAAGTTTTGTGATGACACAGCTATACAGAATGAATTATTTGAAGTTGACACAGAATGACTTAATTGAAGAGGCTGAAGAAATTGCAGAAATGATTAAAGGGCCTTTGCTGAATGCTGATATGGATTCAGTTATGATTTTCATGGAAACAATTCAACTTTCAATGAGAAAGAGCGACTCTGTTTTATGGATAGTAAGCGGAAGTGGTGAAATTGCGTCGGTGAGCGGTCAGGATGATGAAGCTTCTGACAATGAAAGAAAGCTTTCTCCAACTGAGATTGAAGAATACCTAAAGCCTGTATTTGAGGGCAAACAAATTGTTTGGAAGAATGAATTTGAAACAAGGTTTAATAACAAACCTATGCTTTCAATTGCTCAACCCCTTATTAAAGATGGTAAAGTAATAATGGCAGTTTTTACGCACACTGAGCTTAGCTATCTTGAGCCGCCAAACTCATTACCTATATTCAGACAGATGTTCACATCTTTTGTGATTGCTGTTCTTGTTTCTATTATGCTTGTGTTTATATCTTCATCAAAGATAACACAGCCGCTTAAAGAAATGAGCCACATGACAAAGGCTATTGCAAAGGGAGACTTATCAAAGAGAGTTGAGATACAATCGAATGATGAGATTGGACTTTTGGCACAAAGTTTTAATGACATGGCAGAAGAGCTTTCAAAGCAGGAAGAGCTTAGAACAGGCTTTGTGGCAAATGTGTCCCACGAATTAAGGTCGCCACTTACGTCAATCCATGGATTTGCGCAGGGCATGTATGATGGGACAATAGGACACGATGAGCAAAAGCAGTATCTTCAGATAATATTGGATGAGACAACAAGGCTTAAAAAGCTTATCCATGAGCTTTTGGATCTATCCCAGATTGAATCGGGCACTTTCCCGCTTAATAAAAGAGTCTACGATATTAATGAGCAAATAAGGCGTGTACTCATAAGATATCTTGACATTATCGAAGATAAAAATATTGACGTTGAGGTCAATTTTAAACAGGATTTTTGCATGGTCTGTGCGGATTGGGACAGGATTGAGCAGGTGCTTGTAAATCTCATAGACAACGCTATTAAGTTCACTCCTCAAGAAGGAAAGATTACGCTGTGGTCTCATGAATGTGATGGAAAAGTACTGGTTGGGGTTACAGACACAGGCGAAGGCATACCAAGAGAAGATTTACCGTTTGTTTTTGAACGCTTTTATAAGTCCGATAAGTCACATACTGAAAAGAAAGGTACAGGACTTGGTCTTTCAATAGTTAAAAAAATTATTGAAGAGCATGGACATACAATAAAAGCAACATCTAAGCCGGGTTCCGGCGCAAGTTTCACATTTTCCCTTGACTTGGCACAGGAAGATATAAAAAGTTAATTTACTATATTTAATTTATTTACATGCCGTTCAAAAAAAGTTAAAAATAAGGTATTACTATTATCTTATTAGGAGGTATTATTTATGAATGACTTTGATTATTACGACAAAGAACCTAAAAAAACCGGAAAAGGATTCTTAATTATATCGCTTTCAATATTAGCAATTGTTGTGGCAGGGGTGCTTATGGTGCAATACATAGTGCCTGTAATTGGGACAAATCCGACGGAAACCAAGCTTATGGAAACCACTCCAACTCCAAGTGTTGAGAATGAAAACGCAGATGGAACAGAAAAAGAAGCTCAGGAAACACAGGTTGTAAGCAAAGCTGTTTCATATATAAGCAGTGCTGCAAATGCCATTCCGGACATTGTGGAAAATGTGAGCCCAGCGGTTGTGGGTGTAATTAATTACGCTGAAACATCAACTGTTCAGGGATTTGGAAGACAGAGCGAGACAAAAGAGCGCCCTCAGGGATCAGGATCTGGAGTTATTATCTCAGAAGATGGATATATCGTAACCAATAACCATGTAATTGAAGGTGCTTCAAGAGTTACAGTGACATTAAACAACGGCGAAGAACTTACGGCCGAAGTTATAGGCAGCGACCAATATGTTGACCTTGCTCTTTTAAAAATTGAAGCAAAAGGTCTTGAATATTTAAAATTTGGTGACAGTGATAGCGCAAGAGCAGGGGAACTTGCAATTGCCATTGGTTATCCTTTAACCGACGACTTTTCAACTACCATTGTTACAGCCGGAATATTAAGTGCTGTTGGTGTGGATGTTGAAGTTGATGGAATCCACTTTGAAATGTTGCAGACAGACGCGCCAATTAACCCCGGCAACAGCGGCGGTGCGTTGGTTGACGGATCAGGGCAGCTTATAGGAATAAACACGCTCAAGACAGTTTATGCAGGTTCAAACGGATTTGGACAGGCTATAAGCGCAGAAGGAATCGGATATGCAATCCCAAGCCATGTGGTTCAGCCTATTATTGATGAACTTATGGAATATGGCGAGGTAGTTCGTCCGTTTATCGGAATCGCAGGACGTGTAATAACTCAGGCCGACAGCGAGTATTATGATCTTCCGCGTGGAATGTACATTGATGAACTTACAAAAGACGGCCCAGCACAAAATGCAGGCGTTAAGAAAGGTGACATCATAACTCACATGAACGGGGAAGAGATACTTGCATTTGAAGACTTGTATTCGATGGTTATGTCCAGCGAAGTAGGCGAGAAAATCAAGTTTACCGTCTATAGATCAGAAACCGAAGAAACTTTGGATTTTGAAGTGAAACTGGGGTCATCAATAGATTATTGATATGAAATGATTAAAAGCTCCGAGAAATCGGAGCTTTTTTGTTATGATAAAATTACAGCAAGAGCGGAATAATTGTCATTATCATTTTTTTTGACTGTGGCATCTTGCAAAATACTTTCCATTCGGAGAACCCATCTTTTTGCTGATGGCGCCCATTTCAGTGATGCCAGAATATCGCCCTCATAAACATATTGCCAGAAGCCGTCAGAGCACATAAGAATTGCATCTCCGGGCTTTAGCGACACATCCGCGCCATATTCTACTTCGTTGTCTTTCTTGTCTCCTAAGGAGTGTAAAAGCTGATTGCGATTTATGGATGAGCGAATCTTATCCTTTTTCATCTTGCCGCTTGAGACAAGAAGCTGTGGCACTGAGTGATCTAAAGTTTGACGGTAAATATCACCGTCTCTAAAAATGTATATCCTTGAATCGCCAACGTGCGCATAGTTTGCACTGCCGTTTGACGAAATGCTGAGAGTGGTCATGGTGGTTCTCATGTGCGATATTTCAGGCTGAGCCTGCTGACCCTGAATCACGGACTCATGCGCGGCGGCCATTGCACGCGCAACAATGTGCTCAGGATTTTCATTTTCGGCAGAGTGCGCTGCGATAGATAGCGCCGCGGCAACAGCTATCCTTGATGCTGTTTGCCCTCCTGTGTAGCCACCTAGGCCGTCAGCGAGCGCTAAAAAAAGGCCCGATTTGGATTTTATATAGCCGCAGTAATCATCGTTATGATTGCGTCCACCTCTTCTGCTTATGGCAAATATATCTGCTCTCATAATTCAATTCTATATACCGTGTAATATTATGTCAATCAATTATGTGAAAATATAAGGAATTTTTAATGTTTTCTGTATTAGAATTTACAGCGAATTTATATAAAAACCTTTTAACGGTTTGAATGCTGGATTTTTTATCTTTCAACTTTTCTATCAATTTGTGAAATTGTTTGATATCTTTTTCTGACATCAAGTGCTTCATCTTATCGAATATTTCGCTAGCTGTTTTTACCTGGAGTTTAAGCTCAGGAGGATTATTGAGAGCGATATCAATAGCTTCATAAAATTTTAATGGATTCTTTTCGTTTTCATATATCTCTTTTACTGCTAGATAATCTTCATATGAATGTTCCATTACTTTATATTCATATCTCTGCCATTCTTTTTTCAGATTTTCTTGATTTGAAAATAATATATTGTTGCACTTTAGAGCAGAAATGTTTTTATCTTTAACCTCAAGCATTATGTCAATATCATCGCGATTCAGCCCTTTTATAAAACTTAAAAACTCTTTTGGCTCAATGGTTTGAGTGTGTGCTCCTGGAGATTTGTCTTTTCTTTGCTGTGAGTAGTGGATTTTTTGCGTGCCATCATTTGATTTCCACGTCTTTTTGCACCTGTTTATCCAGTACGAGTGGGGCATATTGTTATAGCTGTTGACAGTGTTGTGCAGATTGTCATATATAATAGGAATGGAGCATTGCTCGCTAATCTCCAGCACGTCATTTATGTTGTATGACTTATCATCATTTTCTATTACGAGTCGATTTTTTATCTGCGTATCAAGCTTTTTATATGTGCTGATAAATCTTTGCTTAGCAGAAGCTTTGTATCCATATACACCACCTATATGTAAAATAATCTTCGATGAAAAATCAGTTTGAAGGGCATCAAGGACTTTTGTGTGATATATCAAGTCCTCTATTGCGCGATCCACAACATCATTTCTTAATGAATTGAGAACTGTATACTGGCCGGGATGCATGGACACACGAATATCGTTTTCTCTTATAAAGCGGCCAATCTCACGAAATTCATCTGAAAAAAGATTGACCCAGTCCAGTTTGTTTACAGGACTTGAGCCAAAAGGAATAAGGTCTGATGTTATCCTAAAAAGCTTTATATCATTTTCAGCATTAAACTCTAATATGTTTTTAAGTGCTTTTAAATTATGCCCGATTAGTTCATGAAGCTTTTCCGGGTTTGCGTTTTTTAATATACACGTGCGAAAATTCGTGTTGGGAATGCCGACTGTGAGGCATGCGTAGCCAATCTTCATACATACATTTTACTTTAATTTATAGTACTTTAAAAGCGCATGAAATATATTTTTCGACTTGCTAATCAACCGACGTTAATATTTTGAGCATTAAATCTTTATAATTTTTAAATTCTTTTTCACCGTTTGTGGTAAGAGAGATTACAGTGCGCGGTATTTTGTCAACAAAGGTTTTATTTATCTCAACGTAACCTGCGTCTTCAAGCTTGCTTAAGTGTGATGAGAGATTTCCCTTGCTCAAACCTGTTTTGTGAGCAAGATATACAAAGTCTGCATTTTCTACAGAATATAGGTGCAATATGATTTTAAGCCGCGCAGGCTCGTGGATTAGTTTATCTAATTCATTGTTTGAATTTTTACTTTTCATCATCGCTCTCCAGCCTTGGATATTTTTTTAGGAACATAATAAAAACAATAAGTCCAACTACAAAGATTGCTCCACCCAAAGACAAAAGAGAAATCTGAAGCATAAACTCGTATTTGATTAGGCTTATTAATGTAAATGCCGCAACAACCAAAAAGCTGTATATATAAAATCGTGGCATGCTGTATGTTTTTCCAATGAGTGCGACGATAAAAGCGATGACCAACCCCAATACAATGGCGCCGTAGTTTTCTGCAAGGTTGCGCATCATTCCGCTTTTTTGGCCCTTTGCAATGCTTAAATAGGCCATGAAGGCTAGGATAAGCATAAATACGCCGATTATCAGAGTTATGAGATATGTTTTGCGAGTTTTATCTTCCATTCCTTTGTGTTTCACATAGCCGATTCTAGGATAAACAAATCTTTGTCTGAATCCGACCATTAAAAGAAATACCGGAAAAAACAATGCTCCTGAAAGTGCCACGAGATCAAACATAAAAGCCAGTGCCGCGATTAAAAAGGCAAGACCTATGCCCATGTCCCATATTCCATCTACACTGTTTCTGAATTTTATGTCCTGAGAAGCTAGATTGGTTTTGTTTTTCATTATTTGGCCTCCTTTTGTATCGACAACTAGTTGATAATAGATAGAGGTTTGTAACGCAAACCATGTAAGTATAATAACACAGTTTAATATTTTGTCAAGATTAAATGCTTTCTATAACTTTTTTATAGGATAAATTCTTTCATCTACGCGTCTTGCTAATGAATAAGTATAGGGGGTGAAGTGCTTTTGCCAAAAGGTATTCGCATTTGGATTAAAGCTTTCGTAATCAACGCCTAGATATTTGTAGCCTCTATCCACCAATAAGTTTACTATATATGTTATGAATGCACTAAATACACCATTGGCGCGATAGTCAGACAAAAGATATGCGCCGCAAATGTTTTTAACGCACTCAAGTTCAGTCGCGAAATTTTCGCCGTTTTCGCAAAGCTTAATAAAGCCAATGATATCGTCTCTATGTTGTACAACGTAAAGCTCAGATCCTTCGTCCACCGATTTTTTAACAGAGGTTAAATCATTGTTTGGATTTCTTGGCATAAACATGGGAGAAGTTCTGAGGTGTTTTGTCATGCGGTTTTCAAGTTTAGCTATTTGAGGATAATCAATCTCTTTAGCTTCTCTAAATGAATAGCCCTCAACAGACCAAGCCGGAACACTTTTGATTCTCTTCATACCATCCACACATCTTAAGCCCAGTCCGTTGTGAAATAGGCTGTCAATTACAGTGCTGTCATGAGCATAAACCGCAATGACATGGCTTAATATGCCTTGGTTTACCCACAAATTGGCGGCTTCTTGATAAAGCCTTGTGTATATTTTACCGCTGTTTTCCTCAATAGATCCGTTGCCATCAATTGGGCAAAATATACCTTTGGATGTGCCAAAACAGTCGTTGAGTGGGCCGTAGCCGCCCATAAAGCCGATGAGCTTTGCTCCATCCAGCGCAGCAATACCAAGACCGTTTTTAGCAATGTTTGAGATAGCATCAAAAATTGCATTACAGTCATTAATATCCGGCAGCACGTTTGTCTTGCTTTTTTCTTTTTGGTATTTTAATAATGCAAGCTCTGCGGCTTCTTCTATATGATTTGAGTTTAATTTTTCGAAAATCAAAGCGATACCTCGCATAATATTTATGAAAATATCATATCATGAAGCGCAAAGCTAAGACAAGCATATAGACTAAATTATTATTTTTCCATTAAAATCTATTTTATAAGCTGGATTTATTTTGATAAAGAAGATAAAATTAAACTAAGATGAAATTTAAATCTACAACAAAGCAAAATAATTCAAGTCAGGATATCGGATGGTATCGTTTGGATACTTCCGCGAATATTTACCCTGCGATAGAATCACCTCGTGATCCTGCTGTTTTTCGTATATCCATGCGTATTAATGAAAAGGTGGATGAAGAGACACTAAAAAAAGCAGCCCACGACATTAGAAAGCGTTTCCCGTATTATAATGTGCATTTGCACAAGGGACTGTTTTGGAATTATCTTGAGCCAAATGAAAATGACATACTTATTTGGAATGATACGCCGTCTCCATGTGAGCGCCTATATAGAAGAACAAACAACGGACATCTGTATAAAATTAAGTACTATGATCAAAACATTGCAGTCGAGTTTTTTCATGTGCTGGCAGATGGATATGGGGCAACTGAGTTTGCTAAATGCTTGGTGCACAGATATTTATACCTGAGAGGGAAGCTGCCTGAAAAGCTAAGTGGCATAATTGATATTGATGAAACTCCTGATAAGCAAGAATATGAGGATGCTTTTTTAGATGTACTGGAAAGAGAAGAAAATATTCCGGATGACAAAGACAGAACTCTTTTTGCAAAGAGTCACACCTTTCACACTAAAGACAGGCTCGTTCCTATAAACATGTATTATGTGGTGACTGGAGTTGCGGATATGAGTGATATGAAAGCTGCTGCAAAAAAGTATAATGCAACTGTCACACAACTGCTTGCAGCGCTTTATATCGAGGCACTCATTTTAATGCAGGATAAACAGGTTAAAAATAAAAATGACCACAAGAATGTGGCTGTTGAAATCCCTGTTAATATGAGAAAATATTATCCGATTAAATCTATGAGAAATTTTTCTCTTTTTGTAATACCGTCAGTTGATCCAAGAGAGGTTCATAGCCTTGAAGATATTGTTGCCAAGGTAAAGGAATTTATGCAAGAGCATCTAACGCATGAGCACTTGCTGTCAATGGTAAAAGATAACTGTTCAATTGCAAAAAATAAACTAATAAAACATGTACCTGTGTGGATAAAGCATTACATCATAAGCTATCTTAGTAACACTTCAGGCAAGATGCAGTTTTCAGGGACGATATCAAACCTTGGACTTATTCGCCTGCCCAGTGAGATGGAAGAGCTGGTGGAAAACGTTCAGTTTCTGTTGGGCGCAAACCCGATTTCCCGTAGGGGAAGTGCAGTCTCCGGATATAAGGGAAACATATATATATCCTTTGGAAGGTCAGTAAAAGATTCGTCAATTGAGCGACACATCTTCACAAGCCTTGTGAAAATGGGTGTAAAAGTTGAGGTTAAAAGCAACTATTAAGGAGGGGATACAATGCCATATTGTGTAAATTGCGGCGTTCAGCTGTCAAAATATAATAAACAATGCCCACTTTGTGATACAAAGGTCGTGCTTGAAGCCGCGAAAAAGGAAGCACTTAACACCGATTATCCCGATTACAGAAAAGAATCTGAAAGCGAATCAAAAAGAGTAAACCGCATTTTTGTAGGCAGGATTTTGAGCATGATATTTGTAAACTACATCGTGATTCTTCTTATAATAAATCTTAGTGTGAATAAAGCGGTCACGTGGTCTGTAATCCCGATATTATCAATGGCACTTATATGGTATGGAGTTGCGTATCCGTTTTTCAGAAAGCACAACACTTTTTTTAGGCTCTACACTTACGATAGCATAGCTGTAATATTGTTTCTTATCGGCTTAAATCTAATAATATCAAAAAACATAGCGTGGGCGAAATACGCAGGACTGTCAGTGGCGCTGGTGTGGGCTGTGCTTGCTGGATTTTTTAGAACAGAAAAGATAAGAAAAACACTTCCTGTCACAATATATTATATCATTGCTTCGGTAGTATTTTTTGTGGCGTTCGCATTCGCAATTGACAATAGGCTGTCTGCATTTACACTTATTTTACCCATCACGGGACTCGTGTTTACTGTTGCTCTTATCTCATTTTTTATAATAATGTCAAAGGGCAATGATTTTCTTGGCATATTGTCGGTAGCGCTTGTCAGTGCCGCCATTGTTTGCCTTGGAATCGATATGATAATAAGCAATTATTTAGGCGGATCAATATCACTGACTTGGTCGCTTATAACAAGCGTTGTGACGGTTCCGCTTTTTATTGTGGCACTAACAATTAAAAAGAGCCGTGAGCTAAAATCGATTATCTCAAAGAGACTTCACAGATAGTCAATGCCTGTGCTCATGTGTGTGATCGTCTTCGAATTTATCCTTTAAAATCACAGATTTAAATTTAATTGAGCTAATATTGTTCAATGTTATCATCCTTATAACATATTAACTGTGCTATGTAATTTTGTCACATAGAAAAAAACAATCCTGTGATATAATAAAATAAAAAGGAAAATTATGAGACCAAAAGCAATAGTATTTGATTTGGACGGAACTGTGCTCAATTCAAATAAAGAAATATCAAAAAGAAATCTCGCTGCAATATACTCATTGCACGATTATAATATAGAAACAATTTTTGCGACAGCACGCCCACCAAGAGTGACGAATTTTGAGGGATTTGAAAAACTCAGCCATCACAGTTATATGGTTTATTATAACGGTGCATATTATAGGTGCACTAAAAATTTGGATGATTGTCACTTTGGAATAGAAAGAAAGCTTGCCGCAGAGGCGATAGAATTCATCGAAGAGATTGACTGCGATGCTGTTGTTACTTTTGAGATAAAAGACAAACTGTATGGATATAAAGACATCGACTATGGCGTTTTAGATTTTATGAAAAAGAAAAGCTATAACCCTGAAATTGTGCATATTGATTTTCTTAAAAATCAAGAGCTTACAAAGATTTTGATTGCAGATTTTGATTATTCGCAGGAAATTGCACAGAAATTCAGGGGCAAGCTCAATGTGATTGTCACAGATGATGGAAGACTGGTTCAGGTAATGAGCAAAAAGGTGGGCAAGGAGATTGCAGTTGCAACCATCGCTAAAAATCTTGGCATCACAATGAACGATATCATGTGTTTTGGCGACGATTATAATGACTATGAGCTTTTTAAGGCAGTGGGGCATTCTGTTGCTATGGGAAATGCGGTAGACGACTTAAAAGAGATTGCAAGCGAAGTGACACTGACAAACGATGAGGATGGCGTGGCGCATGTGTTAGAAAGAATAGTGAGCGAGGTTTCATGAAGATACTGTATTTAGCATACGGTGATTCTCACCCTGATATTGAGTCCCAAGAAAAAGTGTTGGAATATACGCGCGATGCATTTTCTCTGAGTGTGCCTGAAATTAAAACAGAAAAGATAGATAACCTGGGTGCTTTAAACCTTGAACACTATGACGCTCTAATATTATTTTTTCATATAGCAGAAGATAACAACGATATAGTAACAAAAATAATAGAATATGCTGATAATGGAGGAACAGTATTGGCGCTGCATGGTGCTGCCGCATCATTTAAGGGAAATGATACATGGTTTGACTTTCTGGGCGGCAGATTTGTGTCGCATCCGCCATTGTGTGAGTTTTTTGTAGAATCCGATGCATTTAGCGGCAAAATCACCGATGAGATTTATTTCGTGGAATTTAAAAAGGATATTAAAATATATGCTTTTTCGAAGTATCAAGGCGATAAAATCCCATGTTTATGGGCGAGAGATCGTGATATAGGCAGAGTAGTTTATCTGTCATTGGGGCACGATATAGAAGCGGTGAGTTCGGATACATTTTTAAAAGCTTTTAATCTCGCGGTCAGTATTTTAACAACAGAAAAGTCATAATCCACATTATTTAATGGCACAAATATAAAAAGCATTTTTAGCTAAACTTTTATTTACAATTTTTAAACCGAATGATGAGAGAATGTATGATATGCTTTCGTAAGATTGTTTTTTGTCTTTTATGCCTACGCCATAGGCAGTTTTTATAGTTTCGTCAGGAATATCTACCTCTAAATGCGTTATGAATACATCCTTTGTGCCACCGTTATATTCAGGTATGGGAGTGTCCCATATCTCGAGGTGTCCATTTTTATTTAAAACTCTATAAGCTTCATTTAAAGCTTTTGCCTTATGATTGTTATCCATATACATAAGGGTGTAAAAGAAGGAAATCCTTTCAAAACTTTCGTCATCGAATTTTAAATCGCATGCATCCATAACGATTTTTTCTGCTTCATTTTTAGTTTCATCAAGTTCATCTTGAAGCTTATCTATACAAACAGCTTGTTCGCCATAAACCTTGCCCATAATTCCTTCGCCGCCACCTCCGACGTCGAGAATTTTCCCTATGAAATCGTTTTTTTCAATTATAATATGTTGCAGCTCAGTTTCAATAATTCTGTTTTTGTCCAGCATAAATTCTCCTAAAAAATATACTTGGATTATACCACATAAATGTAGATTTATTTTTAAACTAAAAAAGCCTGCAACAGAAATCGCAGGCTTTGATATTTTGCTTTTGTATTTAGTTCATAACAGTTACTTGCTCGACAATTTGATTTAAGCCGAGTACTAAGGGTGTTTGAGGCCGCCCAAGAATCATCTCAAGGTCACGGCTGTTAACATCCAGCGCTCCATCTTTTATTGCCTTTTGGATATCGGTAAATAGTTGAACCAAAAACTCAGGCATGCCGAAGCTTTTTAAAGTAGCAGAGTATGCTTCAAAGTCAACATGTGAAGTTTGAACTTCATGCCCAATAACTTCAGACAAAATCTTTGCCAGCTCGTCTGCAGTTCTAGGCTTTCCCGAAAGCTCATATACTGTGTTCTCATGGCCGTCCTCTGCAAGCACCAGTGCGGCAGCCTCTGCATAATCTTCTTGAACTGCCCACCCGACTTTGCCGCCGTTTGCTGCAGTTAGCCATGGAGCGCCTTTTAAGGCGTTTTGAATGTTTGAAGTTTCATTAAGCAGATACCAGTTGTTTCTAAGGAAAGAGTAGGGGATTTTTGTGTCCCGAATTGCCTTTTCAGTAGCTCTGTGTACTTGTGCAAGAGACAGCGAGCTGTTGTCCGCATCTGCAACGCTTGTATATACAATAAATTGCACACCAGCGTCCTTTGCTGCGGCTACGGCGTTTAAATGCTGACGTATGCGGGTTTCGTTGTCTCCGTCAGTTGATATTATAAGCAAACGGTCAATTCCGTTAAAAGCTGTTTTAAGAGTCTCTGGCTTATCAAAATCGCCATATCGAACGTCAACCCCATGGTCTTTAAGATGGGATGCTTTTTCTGTGTCGCGTACGCTTGCTGCTATATTTTCTGCGGGTAATAATCTAAGAAGGTTATGCACCACTTTGTTTCCAAGTTTTCCTGTTGCTCCTGTTACTAAAATTTTCATATGTATATTCCTCCGTATTGCGGTTATTGTTTTTTAATGATATAATTCATTTATAAGTACATTATATTATGTAACAATATAAAACGCAATAACTGTCATGATAGATGGTAAGTATCAAAAAAGATACTAGAGGAGCAGAAATATGACACAAAAAGATTTATTCGGTACATGCCCGTATTATACATCACAAAAAATTCTTTCTGGGAAGTGGTCGATGATTATCCTGCACTATCTGGGAGAAGGCAAGCTTAGATTTGGCGAGCTTAAAAAGAAGCTCCCTGATATAACGCAAACAACGCTTACCAGACAGCTTCGCGATTTAGAAGAAAATGGTTTGGTTATAAGAACTGTATATGCAGAAGTTCCTCCACGTGTGGAGTATTCATTGAGTGATATCGGAGAAGAGTTTAAGGGAGTTTTAGAAAGCCTTGCAGAATGGGGAAGTAAGTATATCCAACAGAAAAAATGTGAGCAATGATTTAAATATAGTTAGTTAGGAAGAAGTATGGAAAATAACAAAGCACAAATAATATACTTTTCGCATGGTGGCGGACCGCTTCCGATATTAGGTGATTCTGGACATATTGCAATGAATGCATTTATGCACAAGCTGCCTGATACAATAAGAACGCCTAAAGCTATTGTTGTTTTTAGTGCCCATTGGGAGGAGAGTGTAGCCACTATTCAGTCAAACCCGTCACCCAAAATGGTTTATGATTATTATGGATTTCCGGAAGAGGCATATAGCATTACATATCCGTCAAAGGGAAATCCACCGCTTGCAAATAAAATATCTAAAATTCTCTCAAAGCATGAGATTAAAAATAAATTAGATGATGACAGGGGATATGACCACGGACTGTATATACCTTTAAAGATGATGTACCCAAATGCGGATATACCATCTATTCAGATATCACTTTTAAATAGCCTGGATGAAAAAGCGCACTTAAATTTAGGGATGGCATTAAGGGATTTACTACAGGAGGAAATCTTGATTATCGGTTCAGGATTTTCTTTTCACAATCTGCGTGAGTTTAGTTTTGGCGGAGAGAATACTATTGATTCACGCAACGAAGCTTTTCAGGATTGGCTTATTGAAACAATAACGATGGATATTACTGAAAGTGAGCGGAAAAGTAAACTGGTTGAATGGGAGAAAGCGCCAAACGCCAGATACTGTCACCCAAGAAGCGAACATCTTTTGCCTTTGCATGTGTGCGCTGGTGCGGCTGGAACAAAAGGTGAAGTTATTTTTGATGATTATATAGCGGGAAAAAGGTCAGTTGCTTTTTTGTGGGAATGAGTTACGTTTGTTAAAAAACTGATTTCAAATTCAGAATTATTTTTACGCATTGCTTTCCCATAGGTAATATTGATTTTTGCCGTTTTGCTTAGCAGTGTACATTGCATTGTCGCTGTTGCGAATCATAGTTTCAATTTCATCCCAACCAGAGTGGACTTTTGTTATCCCAATGCTTGCACTTATGCTGAAGCTTTTTTCTTCTTGGATAAATGGTTCTTTTATTTTTTGCAGGATTCTCTCTGCGATTATTTTTATATTCTCTTCGCAGTCATCAATGATAATGACAAATTCATCACCGCCATACCTGCAGACGACATCTGTATTTCTAAGGAGATTTTTAAGCCTTTTGCCTGTTTCCTGCAAAATGAAGTCACCGATTTTATGTCCGTAAGTATCGTTTATGACCTTAAATGAATCTAAGTCCATAAACATTAGGTATGTTTCTTTAGTGTTGTCGGGAGCGCTGCTGCTAGCTTCCAGCTCTTTAAGATAAGCCCTGTTAAATAAACCGGTTAAAGGATCTAAAAAGGCTCTCATGCCAAGCAGCTCATTCTTTTGAATGAAGTGAAAAAGTTCAAGGAAAGTTATAAAGGTAAAGCACACTATTACGTTTAATGTTGCAAAAGGTAGCCAAGATACACTTCCGCCGACTATAGTCTCTTTTATAATAGAAATGAATATTCCGATAGACGCTATTATGAGCAAGATAATTTCTCTAGTGTTTTGAATGTTTACTCTAAATATCGAATATATAAAGCTGATTATATAAATTATAGACACCCATTTATAAGGTGCGAGCCCAATCGTGTATACAGAATTTGGAGTAAAAATTACAAAGAGAATGCTTATAACAGCTAAAGTATAAAACAGTTTGCGAAGAAATTTTTTGCCCGGGTACTCATCAAAGAGATTTATTGCAAATAAACCAAATAGAGGCAGCAATAAATAGCCGAGAAGGTATTCTGCTTTGACCAAAAAATGCCAGTCAAGTGACGGCAGCAAACCTGTGACCAGCCTCTGTCCGGTTACCAGTACACGAAGCCCCATTGAAAAGCAGAAGAATGAAAAAAACAGGGGAGCTTTGCCACGCTTTTTATATAAGAAAAACAAAAATAGATTGAGAAACCCGATTAATAATATTGAAGTAGCTAAGAACATATCCATCAGATTAGTTTTCTGCGATTGGCGAATTATGTTTTCTAAGGAGCCAATTTTGATATTGTTCCAGAACCCTCCGCGATAATAATCATAGTTTGAGATTTCCATAATGAACACAGCCCTGCCGTGATCGTCTGATGAAAATGCTGCCTGCAAAGGCTTCCACTGAGGACGGGAATTATCTTTTGATGCTCCAGGTTTTCCGTTTTGAGCTACAATCTTATCATTCACATATAAACGATAGGCAGTAACTTCGTCGGTTATTTGAAGTGCATATATATCATCGGGGTTAAGGCCTGACACATTCAGATGATAAGTGCCGAAGCCGTATGGTGAAAAATCCAAATCAGTGTCACTTTCCCAAAAATGAGGGACATTTTTTATTACTGAATCTGATTTCGATAATTCTTCTTTTAAAATATCGGGGTAGAAGTTCCACTCTCCGTTCAATTCGATGACTGGACTTTCTGACCAGTTCCAGTTTTTGAGATTGAGATTTCCATTTTGGCTTATGTAATTGGTGGAATCCGGTCTTTTTCTGTGCGCGAAAAAAGCACTAGCGCCTATTGTAAGTAAAACAATTATGATTATCAGCGGAATATACTTTATATATTTTTTCATTATTTACCCCATAGTACGCGCCTTGCATATAGCTTCAGTTAATAATAAACAACTCAATTAAACACTAATCGAATGAATATATAAGCTTTGATTAAATCAAAAAGCACCAAAAAAGCAATCATAGATACATGAATTATAAAATTTTTCTAAGATGGAATATTAGAAAATTACACTATTTACTTAATCGATATCTATTTTTATTAATTTATTATATCATATTGCAAAAAATATCAAACCTTATCAAAAAAATCGCATATATCAAGAGAATCACCGCAATTTATCGTTTAACAAGACCATGTGAATGTGATCTTCCCACACTCCATTAATTTTAAGATATGAGCGCGCGATACCTTCGTTTTGGAAATTTAGTTTCTGAACAACGCTCATAGAGCGTTTGTTTTTTGGCATGATATTGGCTTCAATTCTGTGGAGTCCATATTCTTCAAACATTATCTCGATTCCTTTTTTTAAGGCTTCGGTCATAAATCCATTGTTTATTTCATTTGAATCAAGCTTGTAACCAACAAAGCATGAAAGGAAAGCACCGTAAATGATATTAGAAAATGCAAACGAGCCGATTGCTTTATCCTCGTTATCTTTTTTGAAAATCCATAGTTTAACCATATTTTTATCTTCAATTTGTTTTAGATCTTCTTCAAGCTGCTTTTTTTGAGTTTCAATTGTATAAAAGCTAGCATCTCGTACAGGCTCCCACTCTCCTAGGAATTCTTTGTTTCTAGTGTAATAATCAAGAACTGCATCCGCATGAGATGGTTCAAGAGTTTTCAAAATAAGCCTTGGTGTTTCGTAGGTTTTAAAAAGCATAATTTCTCCTTACAATTTTTTGATTTCATTTAAAAGGAACTCAAGCAAAACTTTCATTCTGTAATAAAGTGATTTTTCATCTTCGACAATCGCATTATAATCAACTTGTTTCATAGTCAAAATTAATAATGGAAAAATCGTTAATGCAATTAAGTCTGTTTTATGAACCTTTGGTTTTCCCCATATCTTATAATACTCTTCAATTTTCAACAAACATATGTTTTTAAAATTACTCTCCTGCAACAGGATGTTAGAAGACAACAGTATTGCAACTTGAAGGCTTTTTGGAGCGTAAATAAAAGGATCTAAATCTATAAAATTTATACTATTGCTTAATAAAATATTGTCAGTGACCAAGTCGGCGACTAGTATACCACAGTCTTTTGAATTAATAAAAGTATCAAAAGAAGGAGAATTCATTATTTTATCTGCGATATTTTTTATATCTTTGTCTTTAGTATTTGCAACCATCCCATAGAATAAATCTTTTAGATTAGGAAGTGAGTCAAAAAAAACATCTGAGCTTTTATTTAGCATTAAATTTAATTCTTTAGTAGCTTTAATAACGTCCTTCGTTTCTTCCAAAGTGTACAACTCTTTGGGCGCACCAGATAGTTTTTTAATGATTTCTAATGTTTTATTAGAATCATCATCCATAAACACTTGGTTGTAATATATCCTGCTGACATTATCTAAGTTGTCCGGCAGATCATTCAAAATACTCATTTGAATATCAGAAACACTTTTTTCTTTTCCTGAAATTTTTATTAAATACCCAGTGAGAAATTTGTGTTCAATAACTTTGGTGCCATTAGTATTATAAAGATATGTGAAATTTTCATATCCATTTGTATTAAAGTCATGTAATATTTTTTCTACGTTTTTTTTCATACACTTTTCGCCAATCTTTTGCAATTATAAAAAGGTAATACCTTTTTTACTCCTATAATATATTATCATACTGCTTTATAAATTCAATAAATAGTAAGTTAAGCGGCGGATATATACGACATTGATTAAAAGAAAAAGAGACTGGCAAGCTAATCTCTTAGGTATCGCTATTAAAATGCAAAACGTTTATTAGAAGTAATGATAATGATTATCATTCAGATGGGAGCTCTTCAAACTTAGGTATTTTCTCAAGTTCAGTATCCCAATTTGCTTTGTTTGCATAATAGATATGTCCTTGTGGCTTTATGTTTATATCACTGTCAATACTTCCTGCGGGAACGACTAGCAGTTTTCCGTCCATTTGTATATTTGGTAAAGCTGATCCACAGTTAGTACAAAAGCTTTTTATGTGACCTTCTGAACGAAAATTAAACGTTTTAGTTTTTTCTTGACCAGAAAGCCACTTTAATTTTGCTGTAGAAGAAAATAGATTGGCTGCATGTGCTGAACCTGTATCTTTTCGACATCGTTCACAATGGCAAAGATAAAAATTTTCAAAATTTCCTTCTATTTCATAAGTAACCTCACCGCAGAGGCATGATCCAAAATATTTCATAAAAAAATTTTCCTTCTTAATTTATCTTTTGTTGTTTGGTTCGCTTTATTTTAAAAACATACATTTTATAAAGTGAAGTCTGGATATCTTGATGATTAAGCAGCATTTTATTATACAAAATAATATATCTCTTGTATAAATAATATAGAGGATATGTTGTTTTATCTAGTACTTTTGCTACTAATCTAAGAAATAAAGAATAATAACATGAAAAATTCTTGAATAATCCATTCTCGGGGATTATAAATCTATTTTATTGTCAGTAGGCAAACTGTTTCCACATGATCAGTCTGTGGGAACATATCAAAAGGTTGAACCTTTTCCACTATATAATCTGCTTTTTTAAGCTCTTTAATGTCTCTTGCCATTGTTGCCGGATTGCACGAAACGTATACTATTTTTGCCGCAGCAGCCTTTTTAAGTTCACGGATTAAGTGATCATCGCAACCTTTTCTTGGAGGATCAATTATTATAACATCAAAGTTTTTATCCGCATCTACAAGCTGGGGAAGAATGTCCGCACAGTCACCGGCAAGATAGCTGGTATTTCGGATATTGTTTCTTTTGCTGTTTTCTATTGCATCATTAATAGCATCCGTTGATGACTCAATTCCAATGACTTCTTTGCAGTGTGCGGCAATATATTGCCCGATAGTTCCTACACCGCAGAAAGCGTCAAGAACACGCTCTTTTCCTGTAAGCTCGCTGAATTCCAGCACTTTGTCATAAAGTTTTAAAGTCTGCTCAGGGTTTACCTGATAAAACGAATAGGGGGATATGTCAAATTTCAATTTGCCAAGAGTGTCCCTTATTGTTTTTGTACCCCACAAAAAGTTAGTGTCATATGATAAACGTTCACCTTTTGGTGCTGAGTTTATGTTTTGAAAGATGGATACTATATCATTGTCTACTCTTCTTAGTAAAGCTGTGAATGTTTCGGCCCCCGGAAGAGATTCTGAGCGAGTTACAGCGCCCACCATTACCTGACCTGTGTTTTTTGCAACACGTGCAAATATACCGCGCAAATCGCCTCTGCCTGTCTGGTCGTTAAAGGCTAAAATTTTAGAGCGTCCAATCCATTCTTTAGAGGCCTTTAAAGCATCGTTTATTTTGCGGTCAGCAATATAACATTTTTCAATATCTACAATCCTGTGTGAATGAGGTTGATACATACCGAGAATTGTGTTTTCAGTATTATTCGCAGCTGAAAAAATGGACTTATTTCTGTAATACCATGGTTTTTCCATTCCAATAGTTGGCTGTACAACACTTTTCTTAATTCCACCGATTTTGGTAAGTGCGTTTATAACTTTGCTTTGCTTAAACAAAAGCTGTGCCGGATATTTCATGTGCTGAAGCTGGCATCCGCCGCATTTTCCAAAATGCTGGCATTTGGGAGTTGTGCGAAGTTTTGACTCAGTTTGATACTTTATAAGCTTTGCAACTGCGTATTTTTGGGTGACTTTAATAACCTGTGCCTTGCAAACCTCACCAGGCAAAGCGCCTATTACAAACACCACATAGCCGTTAATTCTACCAACGCCCTGGCCATTGGCATTTAACGATTCTATGTGGATGTTTATGAGTTCTTTGTTTTTTACAACAGGACCTTTCAAAGAAAGTATTACCTCGAAGTTGAAAGAGAGTTTACCAAGTTGTACATGTCGCAGTCGAAGAATTTTGGCTTTTGAAGTGCTTCGTCAATGCTCATTGTAACCATCTTGTTGCTGATGATTCCAACTACGCGATTGATTTCTTCCAGCTCTTCGCCAGCTTTGAGTTTGTCGATTCCTTCATCAAGAAGGTCAACGGCTATGTGCGCTGACTGGATTGCAAGGCGTCTGTCAAACATAGTCGGAGTGCCGCCGCGTTGCATATAGCCAAGCACAGTTTCACGCACTTCGTATTTTCCATTACTTTTTTTCTCGATTAATTTTCTCAGACGTTTTGCTGGGTTTTTGATTCCATACTTTTTGTCTGCATATACACCCTCAGCGATAAGGATTATTCCATAGTGCTTGTCCGCTTTCCACATAGCATCTAAGTGGGGGAGAAGCTCATTAATGCTGAATGGGTTCTTTTCGATATCATAGTTTTCCTGCATCTCGGGCACAAGAACAAAGTCCGCACCGCCAGCAAGCGCAGTGTATAGTGCGATGTCTCCGCAGTCGCGACCCATAACTTCTACGATGCCGATTCTGTTGTGTGACTTCATTGTGTCGCGGATTTTCATGATAGAATCAACTGCTGTGTTGCACACTGTGTCAAATCCTATGGTATAGTCAGAGTATGCCAAGTCATTGTCGATGGTACCGGGCAGACCAATTGTGGGAATTCCTGCGTGACCGATTTTCTGTGCGCCTCGGAATGAACCGTCACCGCCTACGACAATAAGTCCTTCAACGCCGAAAGCTTTGAGGGATTTTACAGCCTGAGCTACACCTTCTGGTTTATACATCTTTTTGCATCTGGATGTTTTGAGTGTAGTGCCACCTTGATCCAGCATCGTGTCTGCGACACGTTCATCGATATTTATAACTGTATGCTTGAGCGATTTAACCAAATCTTTTTCATCATCGGCTGGAAATAGGCCTGTATATCCATGCCTGATTCCGAGAATGTTCATGCCCTTGTCGTGTGCAGCCTGAGCCGCCGCCCACACCGCTGTGTTCATTCCGGGGGCGTCGCCTCCGCTGGTTAAAATCGCTATTGTTTTTTTTGCCATTGTTACTCTCCTGATTCCATTGATCCATGTTTTGATAATATTTGAGCTCTGCCGCGTATCTTAATTGCCGAAGTGTTTTCGGTGAACTGACAAAGCATCACTTCTCCTGCATCCAATTTCTCTGTATGATGAAATCGGGTGTCGCGTCCTCGTGTCATGCCGATTACCTGAACGCCATTTTGTATAGCTTTTATGCAAATATATTCATTGTTTGTAGTTTTATCTTCCATTATCTTTCCTCCGCTCAAAAAACTTTTCTCATACTGGTTTCATTATAGCAAACCAGTGCATTTAGTTCAATGAACAAAAAGTCAAAAACATATGTGATTTTATTATGAAAAAAGACTGTAAAAATGAATCTACAGTCTTAGATTTTATGAAGTATTAAGTTTAATCGGTCTCTGGGAAAAACGACTCCGGTATTGTATAATTCCCCTCAAGCTCTTTTATGAAAAGCGCTCGGATATATCCCTTTGAGGTCTCGGTGGAGTGGATGAAAAATCCCTGTCCGTAATAGTATCGCACCTGCTTTGAAAGCTTTGATGCGGTGTGCAGCATTATAGCAGCAGCCCCCAATTGCTTGGCGCGCTTTTCAACTTCCAGAAAAAGCTTTTCGCCAGTGCCGCCGGCCTGCCAGTTGGGCAAGATGCCAAAGCGGGATATATAGCAAACATTATCTATCATGTGGTATCTCACAGTGCCTACGGTAAGTGTGCTGCTTGCACGTGCGACCAATACATTTTTGCGCTCAATATCCACCTTTATGTCATCAATGGTCTCTGATATCGCAGGGGGAGTTATTCCAAGCATAGTGTAATAATCGCCGAAGGAAACCGCAAGAACTGAGTGTATCTGTGTCGCGTCGCTTGCAACAGCTTCGCGTATTTTTATTGGTGCGCCTTTATTCATTTTTACCCATAAGCAGCGCCATCACAGCCTTTTGAGCGTGAAGACGGTTCTCAGCCTCGTCAAAGACAACAGAGTTTGGTCCGTCAATAACATCTGCAGTCACTTCTTCTCCGCGGTGGGCGGGGAGACAGTGAAGGAAAATCGCATCATCTTTAGCATTTGCAAAAAGATCGGAATTCACCTGATAACCTTTAAATGCTTTCATCCTTTTATCGTTTTCAGCTTCTTGTCCCATTGATGTCCATACATCAGTGTAGACAACATCAGCATT
Organism: Christensenellaceae bacterium; assembly: GCA_963676355.1. Taxonomy (GTDB): domain Bacteria; phylum Bacillota; class Clostridia; order Christensenellales; family UMGS416; genus JAGLOK01. Next base: position 2,575,110 of record OY781093.1, on the reverse strand, counting down.
TTTTATTGCAAGCTCCATATCCTGTGTGATGACTACTTCGCAACTATTTTCCTGTGCGGTTTTTTGCGAGCGCATAACAACATCTTCGTCGGGCAGATACCCTTTAGGACATGCGACGGAAATATTCATTCCGACCTTCGCGCATCCTGCAATAAGAGAATTTGCCATGTTGTTGCCATCTCCGATAAATGCCATTTTAAGGCCATTTAACTTGCCCTTTTTCTCATAGACAGTCATAAGGTCTGCAAGCACTTGGCATGGATGATAGTCATCGGTCAGTCCGTTTATCACAGGGATTGTGCCATGCTCTGCAAGTCCTGCCACATCGCTTTGCAAGAAAGTACGTATCATTATGCCATCCACATAGCGCGAAAGAACTTTTGCAGTGTCGCTTATTGGTTCGCCGCGGGACAGCTGTATGTCATTTGCTGAAAGAAAAAGCGGATGAGCGCCCAGTTGATATATGCCTGTTTCAAATGAAACTCTGGTGCGCGTAGATGATTTCGTGAATATCATCGCAACGGATTTGCCTTCAAGCACTTTGTGAGACTCGCCGTTTTTAAGCTTTTCTTTTAGTTTAAGAGCAAGGGAAATAACTTGAAGGATATCGTCTGTCGAGTAATCCTCCAATGTTAAAAGATGCTTCTGTGTGAAGCTTTTTTCAGCTTTATAATTCATCAAATCCATTTATATCTCCTTCAGAACTTCATCTAATGCGGCTATAAGCCTTGCTATCTGCTCTTTTGTTATAATAAGAGGAGGAACAAATCTTATAACGACTCCGCCGGCAGTTCCCACAACAAAGCCCTTTTCAAGCATTTTGCTCATTATGGGAGATAGCATTTCAGCACTTGTTGTTTTAAGCCCCAGCATGAGGCCTTGTCCATGTACAGCTTCTGCACATTCGTATTTTTTGCACAGAGCCTCAAGTTCTTCTTTAAAGTATGCGCCTGTTTCTTTTACGTTAGATAATATATTTTCTTCTTCAATCGCAGCTAAAACAGTAAGTGCAGCACTGCAAGCCAGTGCATTGCCTCCAAATGTTGTGCCATGGTCGCCGGGCTTAAAGGCTGATGCCTTGTCGCTTGCAAGAAGTGCGCCGATAGGTATTCCGCCTCCCAGACCTTTTGCAAGAGTCATTATATCAGGTTCAACTCCATAGCTTTCATAAGCAAACATAGTGCCCGTTCTTGCGATTCCTGTTTGAACTTCATCGAATATAAGCAAAATTCCTTTTTCGTCACAAAGCTTGCGTACATCGCGAACGAACTGTTCATCCATTTTAACGATTCCGCCTTCGCCCTGCACAAGCTCTATCATAACAGCGCACGTTTTGTCATCTATAGCATCAGCGATAATGTTTATATCTCCGCCATCAACGTTTACAAAACCGTCAGGAAGGGGAGTGTAAGGCTTTTGATATTTAGGCTGACCTGTAGCTGCTGTCATGCACAAAGTTCTTCCGTGAAATGATTTATTCAGTGTGATTACCTTGTGCTTTTGCTCTTTTTTGTTTTTAAAATAACGGCGAGCAAGTTTTATTGCGCCTTCATTTGCTTCGCTTCCGGAGTTTGTGAAAAAAACTTTGTCAGCAAACGATATCTCGCACAGCTTTTTTTCAAGCATAGACTGCTCTTTAACATAAAACACATTGGATGTGTGCATCACAGAGTGTGCCTTTTCGCAGATAGCCTTTGAAAGCTTCGGGTGGTCATAGCCAAGAGCGTTTACAGCGATTCCTGCAAATGCATCTAGATATTTTTTGCCTTCAGTGTCATATAAATAGCAGCCCTTGCCGTCCACAAATGCAACAGGCATTCTGCCAGCATAAACACTCATGAAATGTTGGGCGTCTGCTTGTTTTATTTCTTCAAAATTCATTTTCTACCTCGTAACCATTGTTCCTATACCTTTATCGGTAAATATCTCGAGAATGATAGGGTGAGGGGATGTGCCGTTAACTATGTGTGTTCTTGATACACCCTGCTCTATGCCTTTAATGCAGCCCATAACTTTAGGAATCATGCCGCCTTTTATTATTCGCTGCTCGATAAGCCTATAAATCTGGTCAACAGATATGATGGATACAAGTGTTTCTTCATCGTCTGGATCCATGTGAATTCCATCTATATCAGTTAAAAACATAAGTTTTTCGGCATGAAGCGCAGCTGCGATTTCGCCTGCAACAATGTCTGCGTTTATGTTATAGCTTTCGCCATCTTCGCCCACACCTATGGGAGCTATTACAGGTATATAGCCGTTTGCTGTTAATTCGTTTAACAGAGCTGTGTCAATTTTTACAACCTGACCTACATAGCCCAAATCATAGCCGTCCTTCGCCGTTTTCTTCTTGGCTTTGATGAGGTTTGCATCTTTTCCTGAAAGGCCAATAGCTTTAGCACCGAGATCATTAAGATCGGCAACTATCTGCTTGTTAATCTTGCCCGAAAGCACCATTTCAACAACTTCCATTGTTTCTTTGTCGGTCACTCTCAAGCCTTCGTGAAACTCTGGCTTAATGCTTAGCCTGTCCAGCATGCCGTTTATCTCATTGCCGCCGCCGTGCACTAAAATGGGGTTTGCACCGACGTATTTTAACAATGTTAAATCTTGAAGGATAGTATTTTTTATCTTTTCATCATTCATAGCAGAGCCGCCGTATTTTATTACAACTGTTTTTCCGCTAAGAACCTGTATGTAAGGAAGTGCTTCTATTAATATTTTTGCTTTTTCAACAAGTTTATCCATGATTTCTCCTAAAGTTGTGTTTTATAAATATAGTCCGTTTATTTGAAGCCCGGATTCTTCTGAAAGTCCGAACATCACATTCATGTTTTGTATAGCCTGTCCGCCTGCGCCCTTGATTATGTTGTCTAATACTGAAACAAGAACGATGCGGTTAAGTCGTTTATCGATTTTAAAGCCTATGTCTAGCCTGTTTGACCCTGCAACATGCTTAGTTTCAGGAAGCTTTTCTCCAGTGAAATTTACAAAAGGAGAGCTTACGTATTGCTTATTAAAAGCTTTTTCAATGTCTTCTTCTGTGACACCATTTTTAAGATTCGCATAAATTGTTGCAAGTATTCCACGCTTCATTGGCACAAGGTGGGGTGTAAATGACAGAATCACTTCGCTTTTTGCAGCCTTTGAAAGCTCTTGTTCTATCTCGGAGGTGTGGCGGTGATTTGCGACGGCATATGCCTTCATGCTTTCATCCACTTCGCAAAATAGCAGTGGGGTTTTGGCTCCGCGTCCAGCACCTGTTACTCCTGATTTTGCATCAATTATGATTCCTTTGCTGTCAACCAGACCTTCTTTTATAAGCGGATACAATGCAGTAATCGAGCATGTTGTATAGCAACCGGGATTTGCAACTATTTTTGAAGTGGCAATTTGGTCTTTATAAATTTCAGTTAAGCCATATACAGCCTTTTTCATTGTCTCGGGGCTTTGGTGTTTTGCGTTATACCATTTTTCATATACAGATAAATCGTCATAGCGCAAGTCGCCAGAAAGGTCGATAACTTTCGTGCCATAGCTTAAAAGCTCAGATGACGTCTTTGCACTCACTCCGTGAGGAAGTGCGCAAAAAACAACGTCGCTTTTTTCTGCGATCTTTTTGGTGTCAATCTCACAAAGTGTAATGTCACAGGATGTAATATTGGGATATATGTCTGAAAATTTCTCACCTGCATAGCTTTTTGAGGCCAAGCAGGAAACTTCAACCCCGGGATGGGATATGAGCATTCTCACAAGTTCTGCTCCTGCGTAACCCGTTGCGCCTATTACCGATGCTTTAATCATAATTTATGCTATCTCCATTGATTGATTTAATATTTATATAAATATACACTAAAGTGCATAAATATGCAAGAATTATTTCGTTTATGCAAAAATCATGTATGCCAATGTATTCAATCGACTAGTTCAAAGACCGGTTCACCTTCGTAGTCAAACTTGTATAGCTTATAGCTTTCAGGAGGAGTTTCTCCGAAAAGTTCTCCAAATTGCTGGGTCATATATTCATTTGATTTAAATAGATATAGGTAATCATAATTTGCTTTGTATAGAAATTCTGTAAGCTCAGCTTCATTCCATGCGAAATCCCATCCTCCGTCAGAACCAAACGACCATATTCCTCCGTTTGTTGTAAGTGGAGCGAATTCATAGCGCATCCAGTTGAAAACGAAGCCTTTGTCATTTTGTATCACAAGAAACACTTTGCCATCATTTCCGATTCTGGATTTCACAAACTCTGCGCCTCGAATTTCAGTTTGCCTGAAAATATTTGCTTCTTCTCGTGTTTCGGCTGTAGTTTTGTAGGCAGGTCTAAACTGTGTAACCAAAAGAATCAAGCATACCACAAGAGGTGCGCAGGCAATTAAAATCTTTTTGAGTGGCTTTTTATAAATGCTCAGGACAGGCATAAAAGCAAACAAGCTGGAAAATAAAATCGCAGTTCCGACATATCTGTCAAAGGAGGCAGCGTTCACCGCTTCGCCAAGCGAAAAGGAAGTCATGTATGCATAAAGCACGCCATATAGATAAGTTCCTGCAAGAAATAGAACAGTACCATAAAACCATATTGTTTTTTTACGCTTAGATTTTTCTGATAGAAAAATATTTACTACAAATAAAAGAACTATAATCATAATGAGATAAGTTACTGGCATTTGTAGAAGGTCAGTCTTTTTGTACGCCTCAAAGTAATTGATGAAAGTTGTGCGAACGTCAAAATCTGGCCGCAAAATAGCCTGATAAAAAGTGACACTGATTAATGAGACAAAACTTATCGCTGCAGAGACCACAAGCAGGAGGCTGATTTTTTTGTGAGATTTTTCTTTAGCTTTATTTTTAAATATATTAATTGAATAAATAACAAACAAAACAGTAGTGATTGCAAGAAGACACAGCAAAGCGATGAAAAAAACTGATTTTAACATTTCAGGTGAAATGCGACTGCTTGATTCACTGATGGACATAAATCTTTTATTTAATGATTTGTATGAAAACTGTGCAAAAAAGATGACTATTGCGGTAGAACCAAAAGTAATCCAATTCTTCAAATATTGTTGTTTGGAGGATACAATATCTTTTTTGTTAATGGTGTCTGATATAAGCATAAAAACAAGTAGCATAGCAGCAAGTGACATTCCTGAGCCGCTTTTTATCTGAACCAGCATGAAAACGCCGGGCAAAATCCATATAAATCTTTTGAAACTGTGCTCTTTTTCTAAATGCCATGATAAAAGCATTCCAGCAAACATCATGCCTAGAATACCATCTGCATATAATGAAAGATTGCCATCTTCAAATATTGATGAGACAAGAATTATAGATGAAGCGCCGAATATTGCAGCGAGATATCCTCTTTTCCACTTTATACCTGCCATAGGGAGAACAATGCATGCAAGATATAATGTCCATTGTGAAAGATAAAGCGCACTTTCTTTATAACCTGTGGTTGTAAGCATCACTTGATTAAAAAGAGGAGAGGCGATAGTTTGAAGTCCGGATGTCCAAAGCTCCTTCGAGTAATACATTTTTTTGGCAGATGTTCCCCAGTGAGTTGCCTCATCCCACATGTGAAGGAGCGCGCCTTGCGTAGAAAAATAGTATATTGTATATGCGAGCACAAAAAACGCAATACCGGGAGTAATGAAATCCAGTATCTTAATCTGACGATTAGCAGCTTTATATAATATGAAAATTGAAGCAAACAAAGCTAGCATAATAATTATGTAATAGCCAACCATAAGGTTTGAGAAAAACCCTGAAGCAAGCATTATTACAAAAAAGGAGCAGATTGTTAAAAAGAGAGACTGCTCTGCTTTTATTTTAATAATCAGATGTGTCGCGAATGCTATAATTAAAACGATAAGTAGATATATAAATTCCATTAATTGCTCCAGCATAAAAATTTCGATTTATTATAACATATTTTCACAACACTGATAACCGGAATATAATCAGTCCTCTTTGATATTTATAGTATTTATAAGTTTGTCCAGTTTATATTCGATAGAGTATAGCCTGTTCGTGTGCGGGTAGTTTTTCATGAAATAATCGATATCCCAGATTTTTGTTAGTTTCTTATTTAATTTTTTTGCTAGATCATAGGAAGTATAATAATCCTGAGTCATCACTTCTGGGAACATTCTGGTAATCTGAATCTCCAGCCGGAATTTATAAGACTCATACAGCTCATGGGCAGTTTGCCTTATATCTGAGTTGTTTTCCAACATTATCGCATAATATGGATTAGTATAGGATAGTCCTGACATATAAGTTAGGTGGTATAATTTCAGCTCGATTTTGATATATGCATTTGAAATTACAGCGGTTATATAGTCTGGCCCGTCATCGTCCTCTTTTTTTTCAATTGTGATTTTTCCCTCAGGAATCTGTAGGCTTCGGTTTATGTTGCGAAACAACGCTTTATAACTCTTCCCAAAAGCATCAGCCATTAAAAAATTGCTAGGAGGATCTGGGAAGAAAGTGGTTGAATTAGTTTGTTCAATACGATTCTTGTCGGAGTTGAATGATTGGAGTATGCTGTAGATTAAAATTTCAGACAGAAGATTTTTGCGAAACTCCACTTTCTTTTGAGTGCACTTTTTTTTCGCATCGCTATCTAATGCCACTATGTATTCCTGCAGGATATTTACAGCTCTTGGCTGCAATATGAGAAGGTCGTCATAGTTTTTAGTGATGGATGGAATGCCCATCAAATATTTATCGGTAGTGATATTAAGCGTTATTGCTGTATGCTCATCCTTTCGGTTTACGCTGCTAAATAGCCATTCAAGCTGAGTGTCTGTAACTGTTTCGCGGGAGTGGCTAGTGCGTATAAAATATCTGCGGCTGACTATCTGCCCACTTGCTGTTTTTCGAACAACTGCGTGCGGCATCAAAATGTGCTTTGCAACAACGATTTCAACGAACTCATGTTTCTCAGTTTCGTGATGCTCTATCACGAGGTTTATAACAGGGCTGATTCTTGACTGGCACACATTGTTTATAGCGCCTTTAAAGGTGTCAAATGCTTTTTGTGGGTTATGTGGATGGCAACGGTCAAAAATTCCTTTACCTTCAGGACTTCCATCGTCTTTTATGCCGATAATAAGCCTGCCGCCTTCACGATTTGCGAATGCAACTATTTGCTCCAAAAGTGAATCTAAAGTAAACTCTCCATCGGGCGAGATATATTTACGGCTTTCTTTCAGCTCAAAATATATGTCTTCTTTGTCATCGGACAAAGCTTTGGCGATGATTTCTTGTGTGTTCATCACAATCTCCTTTAGTTTATTTTACAAGAAGCATTTTGCTATAGCAAACAAATCCAGTATGTTTTACAAAATCATAACGAATTTAATGTGTTTTCAGCATTCAAAATGTCTTTAGTGTAAACATTGTATAAGTTAATGTGTATCAATTGAATAATAACCATAAATGCTTTATAATACATAAAATGCAAAAAGAAATAAGCTGGAGGAGGTATAAATGATAAGAACTTTCGATGAAATAAACGAAAAGATTAAGTCCAAAAAAGTGGCTGTATTTACTGCGGAGGAAGTAGTGAAAATGGCAAAGGAAATGGGCAAAAAAGAAGCTTTTAAAAAAGTGGATGTAGTGACATGCGCGACATTTTCGCCAATGTGTTCATCCGGCGCATTTTTAAACTTCGGACATACCGATCCTCGCATAAGAATGGTGGACATCACACTAAACGATGTGCCTGCAAGTGGTGGACTTGCTGCAGTTGACACATATATAGGGGCGGCACAGGGCTCAATTTCCAATCCAATGAAATATGGCGGTGCACATGTTATAGAAGATTTGATTGCTGGCAAGGAAGTTAATCTTCAAGCAAAAAGCTACGGGACTGATTGCTATCCAAAAAAAGAAGCTAGTGCAAAAGTTACACTGGATGATTTAAATCAGGCATATCTATTCAATCCTAGAAATGCTTATCAGAATTACGCCGCAGCGTCAAATCCTTCAAAACACACAATATATACATATATGGGGACGCTGCTTCCCGAATGTGGAAATGTGACATATGCAACAACAGGGGAGATGTCACCGTTATTAAATGATCCGGAATTTAGGACTATTGGCTTGGGGACGAGGCTGTTTTTGTGCGGAGCTGAAGGATATGTTGCTTGGCAGGGAACACAGCACAATCCAACTGTTGCGCAATATGAAGACGGAGTGGAGCATTCAGGCGGTACTCTTGCTGTTATAGGTGACATGAAAAAGATGAACAGTAGATATATTCGCGCTGCTGTTTTTGAAAAATACGGAATAACAATGAGCATAGGGCTGGGTGTTCCAATCCCAAATCTTGATGAAGATTTATTTGAACATTTAGCGCGGCCAAACTCAGAAATATATACTTCTTGCATTGATTACTCAACAGGCGAGCTTAACCGCCCGACTATTACAAGATATACATATGAACAGCTTAAAAGCGGCAAGGTGGAGATTAACGGGAAAATGGTTCCGACATCCACAATGACATCCATGGTGATTTCCCGTGAGATAGCTCAAATTCTTAAAGATACTATTAAACGAGGAGAATTTTTCCTACAGGAGCCGATAAAAAACATCGCAGGCTTAGGAGAATTTAAGGCATTAAAGGAGGACAAATAGATGAAATCCATTAAATTGCTTTTGCGCTTCCCAAAAGATATGACTACAAAGCCTGTTAGCTATCATCTGGTAAAAGATTATGATTTGGCGTTTAATATATTTAAAGCGAAAATTGACTATGATGAAAAAGGTGAGCTTGCAATAGAGGTTACAGGCAAAGAAAAAAATATTGAAGATGGAATGAAGTTTCTTAAAGAAGAGGGTATTGAAGTTACACTTCTTTCAAAAACTATTGTGCGAGATAAAGATTTATGTGTGGACTGCAGTCTTTGCACATCTGTTTGCCCGACACAAGCGCTCACTATGGGAAGCGATGAAAAGCTTCAGTTTGACGGCGAAAAATGCGTCGCATGCCAAATGTGTGTTACTACATGCCCGATGAACGCAATGTCAGTAAACTATTTCGATGAAAATGAATAATGTTGGTGAAGAGCGTTTCTATCGAAAGGATATGAATGCTCCTGATTTAAATTATTATAATGTTAAAATAGAGCAGAGCGATCTTTTTATCGGGACAAAGGGCGAGTATATAAAGTCTGCCAAAAAAGCTTTAGCTACAGCTCGCAAAGAAGTGAAAAAAGAGATTGCCACAAATCCATCATTTCTGACATCATATTACCCGCTCAGGTATTCGGGTGGCTCGACTTTTATGATAGCTGGAATGTACAGCGCGGCCAAAGCTGCGGATGTGGGACCTATGGCCGCAGTGGCAGGTGCTACTGCACAATATGTGGGAACGGAGCTTATGAAATTTTCGGATGAAGTTATTGTCGAAAATGGCGGTGATATATTCATCAAAACAAACATAGAGCGCAGGATAATGCTTTATGCTGGACAATCTTCTCTATCTGGAAGACTCGCAATAAAAATTCCTCCAGGAACATGGGGCGTGTGCACGTCAGCATATTCCGTAGGGCATTCCTATTCGGAGGGAAGATGCGATGCAGCAGTTGTGATGGCACATGACTGCACGCTTGCAGATGCGGTGGCGACAGCTCTTGGAAACAGCATTAAAAATGAACGTCAGCTTGAAGGCGGAATTTTAAATATAATGAAAATCAATGGAATAACAGGTGCGCTTGCGGTGATAAATGAAAAAATTGCCGCAGGAGGAGATATATCGCTGGAACCTGTTTAAGGAGAACAAATGAATATAAAATCGAATCCAATTATAACAATATTCGCAACCATACTAGTTTCAATAATAGCTATACTTATCATACTTAGCTTTTCAGCGTTTTCGCTTTTGCTGTCAGGGATTTTAGTTTTGCTGGCGGGAAGTGAAATTGCTATTTTATATTTTATAAAGAGAAAAGTGATCAAAAGGAAACAGAATATATTCACGCAAATTTCCATAGTGTTTATGGGAGTTGCGTTGATTGTAGGCGCAATTGATATCATGAACGGCACTTTTTTGTTGCCTGGATGGACTGTTGCATTGGGGCTTCTGCTTCTTTTTTCAGGCAACTATCTTGCGATAACTTCTTTGTTTGCTGATCCTAGGCATGGACTAGAGGAATATGGAGAAACGCCATCGGAGGAAAAGGGAGTGTTCGGTACTCATGGACCTTATGATGTGGTGAGACACCCAATGAACCTTGCTGGATTTTTATTGGCGATTTCAATTCCGCTATTTTTAGGTTCTGCATACGCTTTTATTCCTGCGCTTTTTGCTATTATCGCAATAATAGTTCAGGCGGTAGTTGTTGAAAATTATAGATTTGAAAATTACACTTGGTATTATGATTATACAAAAAAAGTGCCATATATGATCTTTCCTGTGATATGGTAAAAAAAGCGCCACAAGGCGCTTTACAACATTGGAGAGTTTTGTATTGGTAAACTAATTCAGGCGAACTCGATAATATTTTTTCTGTAACGTACAGGCACAAATGCTCTTTGAAGTTTTGGGTTTATGCGTCCTTCAATTGCAATCGTATCAAAATACGCTTTCCAAATATTCCGATATTCCTGCTCATCTCTGGAATATTCCAAAGATGAAGGAATGCTTGAGGGAGTTATATACCACTCTTTTTGATTATAAACAGCGGATAAGCCGCGAGATTTATCGTGAATCACCCAATACATGTCTCTCATTCTATCTGAAAAATGTGGGGCTATAAGCGACAAAATGTTGTGGTCTGGAGTAATCTCGCACAAAAACAAATTGTCAATTGTTTTTGAGAAACGGCACAGCCCCAGCATTCTGTGAACCTCCATGCGAACCTTGGAAGCAGCTTTATGAACAGGCATCACATCCTTGTGCGAGAGCATAAAATCCACTTTGTATCCAATGTTAAAACCCATCTTAATATAGCGTGCTATTTGCCTACCGATTAGTGGAAGTTCCGAGAGCCACGCAAGGGTCATCTCTTCTGCAGCACGCTCTGATATTTTATCTTCTATAGCCTCATATACGCGTTGTGCTTTGAGATTATCGGTTTTAATTTTTTTATATGAAGTGTAAAAATTCATCTGAATCGGAGGCTCGCGAAGTATGTCAAAGGCCGTATCTCCTGAGTAATACATTTCATGAATTGCAGTCAGGAGACCTTCAAGGCTTCCGTCTGTTATATATATGCATTCCATCAGCTTAGTGCTCCTTTTAGCGATAATTTATTTTGGATGTTAGAAAGCGGAAATGTGCTTGAAGCGAGTGCAGGACGCTCTAAAAATGAAGTTTGAAATCCGTTGCTAAACAGCGGACGCTTATCCAAAGTTATAAGGCTGCGATACATCCCTTCGGGCGACATCTTAAGCTGAGGCATATATTTGCCATCGCATGTGATAAAATATGCCGCGCGCTTTAGCACCACACGCATTTTTTTCAAGTCATCAAAGTTAAGTCGTCCCATTCTTCGTGCCTGAATTATTCTGCGCGCCGAGACATTTCCTATCCCCGGGACGCGCAGCAGTGTGTAGAGCGGGGCTTTGTTAATTTCCACGGGAAAAAGCTCAGGATGACGCACTGCCCAGCAAGCCTTGGGATCAAGGTTTTCATCAAGCATGGGAAGAGAGTCATCCAAAAGTTCATCCGCATTAAATCCATAAAAGCGCAACAGCCAGTCTGCCTGATACAGCCTGTGTTCACGAAGCAGGGGAGGATGGGTGATTTTAACCAGTGCTTTGTGTTCGGTTACAGGCATGTAGGCAGAATAGTAAACCCTTTTTAAGCGAAAATTATTGTAGAGCCCTTGAGAAAGCATTAGGATTTGCTTGTCGCTGTCGGGCGTTGCGCCGATTATCATCTGTGTGCTTTGGCCTGCAGGTGCAAAATCACCTGCGCCGCGAGCAGCTCCCTCATGCTCTAATATCCGATTTTTTATATGACTCATTGGAGTTACTATAGAAGTCTTGCTTTTTTCGGGAGCGAGAAGCTTAAGGCTTTGTTGCGAAGGAAGCTCGATATTTACACTCATTCGATCCGCGAGATATCCTGCTTCATCCAAAAGAAATTTCGATGCGCCGGGAATTGCTTTTACGTGTATATAGCCGCCAAAACCCATGTTGCGTAAAAGCTGCATAGTATTAACCATGCGTTCCATAGTATAATCAGGGCTTTTAACTACTGCGCTGCTTAAAAACAAGCCTTCAATATAATTGCGTCTGTAAAATTCCTGCGTGAGAGTCGCAAGCTCATGCGGAGTGAATTCTGCTCGCTCCACATCACTTTCCGCGGAGTTTTTGCAATATGCGCACTTATACATGCATTTATTTGTGTATAGCACTTTAAGAAGGGATATACATCTTCCGTCCGCTGCCCAAGAATGGCAAATGCCAGAGATTGCTGAATTGCCAAATTTCCCGCTATTGCGAGAAGAACCGCTGGAAGAGCAGGAGGCATCATATTTGGCTGCATCGCCAAGAATTTTTAGTTTTTTTTCGACATTCATAAAATTTAACCTCTGTTTGCATTATAAAACAAATGTTCGTATAATGCAATCAAAATATGCGAAATAAGCCAATTGTAAATCGGCATAGAAGTTCAATATTATTTTGTTTTATTTTTGGATAATGCCCGGATTGGGAAGGAATGGTTCTTCAGAGGATAGATAGCCGCACAAGGTTTTTTGTATTTTTCCGTTAATTGTGATTTGAACCCTTTTTATTTCTTTAAACTCGGCAAGTGTGTTTACAACGGAATAAACAAGCATGCTTTCTTGTGCCCTGTTATAATCGCAAGACAGTATTAAATCCGAAGTGAAATCCACAAATGCTATGCCATTTGAAACCTTAATTGAAATTAAATCATCAATTTTCAGGTTTTCGGGGAATACGTTTTGTGCAGAGTCAGATTCGTAATCAAGCAATCCTTCAATCAGGCTTTGTATTCGCTTTTCCTCCAGAGTATATTCACTCTGGGAGAAAGCTCTTTTTATTGGTATAAGGTAAGAGTAATCAGAATTGGGGAAATACAAAGTTGCGATATTTCCTATTTTCTCATAGAACATCTTTTCTGTCATAATTGAAGTGCTTATAGCTGGCTGTGAGTTGATGAAGATGCGCACGGCATCAATTCCCGTGATATTGCTCAGCATAGTAGCTACTATGCTGGCAGCTATCATATAACGCGCCTCAGAGTCCATAGCTTCGTGCTTAGGTGCTTCAAGTGATATGGTTAGTATGTTTCCAAACTCTCCATCTGAATGAACCTGCGGCTCCTTTTGAAGGATTACGTTTTTGGGGATTATGCTTTTCATCTCGTCCGATGCGGCTGGTCCGTTTTTTAGCTGATTTATTAAATCTATAGCTAGGTTTTCACCGATTAGGCTACTTGAGCGGACTTCTGCAAGCAAGTATTTTCCTGATAGGTCTGTAAAGAAAAGCAGATAGTCGGATGTGCTTGAAGGTTGTGGTGAATTGTTGCTTGAGATGGAGGCCATGTGCTGCAAATATAAAACATCAAGATCACCTCCGTTGTGAACAAGAGGATTTGTGAGTATCCCTATTGGTCTGAGATCCTCACCGTTTATTTTAAGCTTCACATATTCAATGCCTTCAATTTCAGTAAGGGTATTAGTGAGTGAAATCACACTGCTAAAATACTCTAACTGTGTCATTAATGACAAATCTACTCTTATGTCCATAAGCACTACATTTCTTGAGACGAAAAAGGATTGTATTGATGCTACATTGGAAAAAGGTATGTAGTTATTTTCCGCATTCTTTCCAGACAATAGTGACTGCGCAGCAGTGTAGGCTAGTGAGTTTTCCTGATCGGTTGTTTCATATGTGACTCGGTTTAAGCTTTCAAACTCTAAATCTGGGTAGGACAAAATAACAATATCGCTTGATGGTTCATAGCTGATTGATAAAACGCCTTCATTTTGGATGCTTAAAGCTTCAGACGGTGTTGTCTGCGATGTGCATCCTGTAAAAAGGGCGATTATTATAAAGAATATAATTATTTTACTTATCTTATCCATTTGACAAATTATAAAGCTGGTCTATTGAAACAGAAGATATTTTCCAAATGTCGTCTGCCCTTATAACTTTAAGCGACATATTGGCGTTTTCATATTCCACGCCGTCCTTTGAGCGTATAAAATAGTTTATAGTTACGATGGAAGATTGCCCGTCATATGCTGTGGTCATGCTTGTAACTTCATATTCGATAAGGGTTAAATCCTGTCTTGAAAACTCATCGATAAGTTCAGTTTTTGCCTCTTCCTGATTATCCAGCTGAACATATTTTGCTGCCTCTGCCCAATTTTTTTCTGAAAAACTTTGCATAAAAAGCATAACGGCTGTATCAGCTTCAAAGATTATTTGTGAGTTGCGGCCAATAGGCTCAAGCAGACTTTCGCTATTGCCGCCAAGCATTCCCATTTGCCCTCTTGTAGGGCGCTCTCCCTGCTCGTTGTCGTTGTAGTCGATATATAGCTGCACTTTGGAGTATTTGCCTGTCTGCGTCAATGTGTTGACTATAGAGTATAGAGCGAGCCTGCGCTGGCGCATTACAAAGTTTGTCCATTCCTCACTTTGGACCCAGTTTTCAGGGACACCTGAAAGGGGAGTGAGGAAATGAGAAGACAATGTTACAAACAACAGCCCGTTATTATCGGACACTGAAACTATGCGAGTGTTTGGGTTAATTGAGGGTTGTAGAACGTTGGATGTAGTCTTGGGCCCTGCAATAAGCTCCTGAAGGAACACTTCTTCTGCTCTTTTGGTTTCAGGAACAGTCACAAGATGCTGTTGTCCCACAAGATAGTTTTTGTCTTCATATCTGAAGTAAACCATGCATTTAAGCGGACTTTGTTCTGTTGTGTCGCCAGCAAGGATTGGATTTTCTTCTTCTGTATCCGCGTTTTTATTCAGGATATCCAAACACCCTGTCATGGCAAAAATGATTGCCGTAGTTAAGAAGAATAGTATTGTTTTTTTAATAAATTTTTTCATTACGTTACTCCGGTTTATCAAAAGGGAAGGTGACCTGAATGGAAGTTCCAGAGCCTCTTTTGCTTTTGACATCAATTTGTCCTCCGTGTAGCAAAACAATGCTTTTTACTATTGAAAGACCAAGTCCTGTTCCGCCCGTTTGACGTGACCTTGTTTTATCCACCCTGTAGAATCTGTCGAAGATGTACGGGATGTCCTCTTCTGCTATGCCCACTCCATTATCTTTAACAAAAAATACGATGGAGTCCGCTGATGTGTTTAAGCTTATGGAAACAGCTGAGCCGTCTTCGGAATATTTTATGGCATTGTCTATTAGGTTGATGAATACCCGCTTGATTTTCGCTTCATCGCCTGTGAAATATATGTCCGCTGTAATTTCGATATTTAACTGGATATCTCTTTTATAAGCTATCGGGGTTAGTATATCACAAACTTGCATCAGCACTCCCGAAATGCAAAACTCAGAAAACGGAACGCTGCTTTTTTCTTGCTCATCAAGGCGGACAAGGGAGAGCAAATCGCCAACAAGCAAACTCATTCTGTCAATTTCACTTGCGACATCACCCAAAAGCTCTTTGGTGATGTTTGGATCCAATTCTTTTTGATGCTGGAGTGACTCGACGAGTATTTTTATTGTAGACATGGGTGTTTTAAGTTCGTGTGATGCGTTCGCCAGAAACTCATTTCTTGTATGGTCAAGATTTTCAAGGCGCTCACTCATTTCGTTAAAGGTATCGGCGAGCTGCGCCATTTCGGAGTTGCCCTGTACTTTAACTCTTTGAGTGAAATCACCTTGTGCGATTTTGGATATACCCTGTGTCAGCTGGCGAATTGGTTTCATCATATTCCCGGAAAAAGCTGCGATGAGTATAATTGCACTAATACCAGTTGCGACCGAGACCAAAAGAATCTGCCACTTTATAAGCTCAATTTGAGCTACAGTTTGCTCTATTGGCACAGACAAAACAAGTGCGCCATATAGGTTGCTGCCCGAGACTATGGGAGTTACGCAATACATAACCCACTCTTTATCATCAGTTCCAAAGATTAATTTACGAAGCTTGCCGGAAATGTCGTCTGGATATTGCTTTTCATAGCCGGAGGTTTTTTCAAGATAATGATAACCGATTGATATGCTTTTGCCTGAGTATATTACATCAGACACCTCGGTGTTTGTGATCTTAGTTCCGTTAAGTTGTGAAAAAGCATCCGCTTGAACGACTCCGTAATTGCCAACAATAAGTGCTCGGCAGTTATTTTCAGAAGATATTTCTTTTAAATTTTCATGAAGTTTCTCAGAAGCTGAGCTTGCATAAATAGGGGCAATTTGCACTGCCTGTGTTTGAGCTATTTCGCTGTATTCGGAAGCTGTCTTGTTTAGCAGAAAACTTTCAGTAACTCTCCCAATAAGCAAAAAAAGCACTGATAGCGCTAATGTAATCAGAATAAAATAGGCGGCGACAATGCGCCACCTAATTGAATGTCGTTTTCTACTTTTCCGTGAAATAGTAACCCACTCCCCATTTGGTCAGTATATATTCCGGCTGACCAGGATTAGGCTCGATTTTCTCTCGCAGTCTGCGAATGTGTACATCCACAGTTCTGTATTCTCCCAAGTAATCGAATTTCCATACTGTGTCCAGCAACTGCTGACGAGAGTACACTTTTCCGCGATTGTTTATAAACAGCTGCAAAAGGTCAAACTCTTTTGCAGTGAGGTTTACTTCTTTATCTGAAATAGTAACTGTTCTATTGTCAAAGTTTACAGTCATGTCATGAACTGAAACCTCGCTTGCAACAGTTTTAGGTGTTATTGAATCAATCCTTCTGAAAAGGGTTTTCATTCTGGCTTTGACTTCTAGTATGTTAAACGGCTTTGTCATGTAATCGTCTGCACCGTATTCAAGCCCCAAAATTCTATCCATGTCTTCACCTTTTGCAGTGAGCATGATGATTGGAACGTTGCTAGTTTCGCGAACCTGCTGGCAAACAGTCATTCCGTCTACGCCGGGAAGCATGAGGTCAAGCAGAATAAGGTCATAATTTGTGCTGTCTATTTTTTCAAGCGCTTCGTTTCCATCATATGCAGCATCAGTTTCATATCCTTCTTGCTCAAGAGAAAACTTAAGGCCTTTAACAATCAACGGTTCATCGTCAACAATTAATATTTTTTTGGACATGGAATCCTCCTCAGATTATATCTTTTATGATTATAACATAATTGTAATAGTTTCGGAATAAAATTTATCGGCAATTTATTATTAAGATAGATTTTTTTAACAATATGGCGCGATTTATGATATATTATTACATATAATGGTACATTATGGTTTGAAGTCTGCAAATATCTTGATGGTTTTTAGTAAATTTGTATTAAAAAATTCATATTTCAGAAAAATTGAATCAAAAAACCTTAATTTTGTGGTTGATTTATAGCACGGGATGGAATATTGTGAAATTAATAAAACCCTGATATATTATTAAATGAGAAATATTGAGCATACTAAGGAGAAAATTATGAGCCAATCAGAAAGACCAACAGTACCTACACCACATATAGAAGCTAAAATGGGTGATTTTGCACCAACAGTTCTTATGCCGGGTGACCCGCTGAGAGCGAAATTTATTGCGGAGAATTTTCTTGAGGATCCAGTACAGGTGAACGCAGTTAGGGGAATGCTTGGTTTTACAGGTGTATATAAAGATAAAAAGGTTTCCGTTATGGGGTCCGGAATGGGGCAGCCTTCTATAGGAATATATTCTTATGAATTGTTTAAGTTTTACGATGTGGAAAACATTATAAGAGTCGGCTCATGCGGAGCATACACAAAAGAGCTAAATTTATTTGATGTGCTGGTTACAAGCGCCGCATATTCTGACACCACATATGCAAAAATGCAAAATGATGCTGAGGACAGATTTGCTTTTCCTTCAAAGAAAATAAATGAAGCAATAATGGAAAGCGGAATGGAGCTTGAAATTCCTGTTATTGCCCAGAAGATATATTCAGCAGATGTTTTTTATGCAGAAAGTGACGTTGCAAAAAAACACATAAAAAGAATGAATGAGATGGACATTGGAGCTGTAGAGATGGAATCATTTGCATTATTTACAAATGCAAATATTCTAAACAAAAATGCAGCATGCATTCTCACAGTTTCAGATTCTCTGGTTTCAGGAAAAGAAACAACAAGCCAGGAACGCCAGAAAGCATTCACTAACATGATGAAGATAGCACTGGAGACGGCGCTTAAAATATAATGAGCACAAATATCACACAGAAAAGCGTGTGAATCTTCTGCAAGGCAAAAGCAGGCACATTTACTTTTTGCCTGATTGTGCTATAATCATTAATTGTTAAATTTACACAAGAGAGGTTATAATGCCAAAAAGAAAAAAACTTATGGCTGTAATTTTTGCGGCAATTATATTATCTGCATTTATAGGCTCAACGGCGTTTGCCATTGAACCCGAACCCAGAGACTGGGATAAGTACACTGAAAACGGTCAGCTTAAAGACAGTGCCACACTAACTGAGATTGCGGTGCTTATTGACGCTCACACCGGAACTGTGCTGTATGATGAAAATGGAAGCAGCCCACGAAAGTTCCCGGCATCTACCACTAAAATTATGACTTGCTTAATTGTGCTTGAAAATGCGAATCTTGATGATGTGGTTAAAGTACATGATATAGATCAAGAAAGGCTTGATAAGGAAGGCTCTGCTGTAATTGGCCTTGAAAATGATGAAGAAATTACAGTTAGAGATTTGTTATATGGGCTTATGCTTGAATCTGGTGGAGACGCGGCAGAGGCACTTGCAATGCATGTATCTGGAAGTGTCACCTCTTTTGTTGAGCTTATGAACCAAAGAGCTAATGAGCTCGGGATGACAGGCACTCATTTTACAAATCCTATAGGACTTCACGATGACCAACATTATACAACTGCAATGGATTTGGCTAATCTTGGATTCTGGGCGATGAAAAATGATGACTTTAGGACAATAGTTGGCACATATAAGTATGATCCGCCCACAACAAACGTTCACGGTCCAGAAAATTTATGGGATGCTTTGGTTTGGGAAAACAGAAATAAATTGGTTTCAGCTGATATAGTTGAAGATTATGTTTTTAACAGTAATAAATACGGACATGCAACAGGAATAAAGACTGGATTTACAACACCTGCACAAAGCACGCTTGTGGCTTCAGCTGAGAGTTTAGATGGAACACAAGAAGTAATCGCTGTTGTTTTATATGGAACTGCAAACGGAAGATTTGTGGATGCGACTACTATGTTTATGTATGCTTTTGAATTTTATGACACCATTAATTTAATGGACTTTTTGGCTAAAAACGAAGAGTTTAAAGTTCATGTGGATAATGCTGCAGATAATAGCACACAGGACAATCTAAGTCTGTATCCTGTGGCTTTGCAAGAATCATATATGACGGATTCTGCAACTGTAATAACAGAGGTAAAAAATAACCCTCAGCGCTTCACTAGTGAAGTGACTTATATTAGAGACTTGACAGCGCCTATATCAAAAGATGAGCAAGTTGGGGTTGTAAAATATTATTATAACGAACAAACAGAGCCTGTTTTGGTTTGTAATCTTTTGGCTCAAAACACAGTGGAAGCCTTGCCAGAGGTGACTCCAACTCCTGAGCCTGCGGCGACACCTGTGCCAACTGCATCACCTGCGCCAACAATCATTGATACTGTAAAGAGCAACCCGATATACGTGATTGTCGGCGGAGCGGTAATAGTTATACTGATTATTTTAATAATTGCGGTTTCATCAGGAAAGAAGAGAAAACAGCCTGCAAGAAGAGCGGCTGGCGCTTCTTCTCAAACAAGAGGAAGACGCAACGATACAAGGCGAAGCGGCGGAACAAACAGAGGACGCGGCAGAAGAAGATAGGAAAAAGCCAGCAACTTTGTTTGTTAATTGTTTGTTACGCTTTTAAATGAGAAAGATAAGTTTATTTACAATTTTTTGGTTTATGATATAATCTCTTATTGTAAAAATTTTTTAAAGAGGAGTTTGCTATGGCAAAAAAAATCAAACAGACGGCGTTTATATTTTTGACTATAATGTTTGCCGTGTTTGCTTTTGCGCCTTTTATAACAGACAATACAGCATATGCCGATGATGACACAAAAGAAAGAAACTGGGATAGACTGACAAGGGGAGGCGAACTTCGCGACAGTTCAACAGTTTCCAAATATGCAATTTTAATGGATGCACACACAGGCGAGGTGCTCTACGAAGAAAATGCTGACACCAAGAGATATCCCGCTTCGATAACAAAAATTATGACATGCTTGGTTGTGCTTGAAAATGCAAATTTATCTGATCAGGTTAGCATATCAAACCTTGACGTAAATGAAAAAAATGCTAAAAAAATCGGTCTTATAAGTGGTGAAGTTATATTATTGGAAGATTTATTATATGGGTTTATGCTGGAGTCGGGAAATGACGCTGGCGTGGCTCTTGCCATGCACGTATCGGGAAGTGTGGAAGCTTTTGCAGAGCTTATGAATCAAAAAGCGGCTGAGCTTGGCATGACAAACAGCCATTTTGTCAATCCTCACGGACTTCACGATTCAAACCACTATGTTACAGCAAGGGATATGGCAAAGCTAGCATATGAAGCGATGAAAAACCCTACATTCAGAAAGATTGTCGGAACATGGCAGTATACCCCTCCCAAGACAAATAAACATACACAAGACAAGCCATGGTATCCGCTGACTTGGGAAAACTCAAACCGTCTTATATCAACATCAAAAAGTGAGGCCTTTAGATTCAACGGAAAGTATGGACGGGCGATAGGTATAAAAACAGGATATACAGGAGCTGCGGAAAGCACTTTGGTTGCTGCGGCTGTAAGTCCTGATGGCACGCAGGAAGTAATCGCAGTTGTTTTGTATGATACACAAGCGGGTAAATGGACTGACTGCATCACTATGTTCATGTACGCGTTTGAATTTTATGACACTTTGGATGTAGGTGATTATCTGACGGCAGATTACACTATTTCAGCGCATGTTGATAAAGCGG
The DNA here is from genome assembly GCA_963676355.1 of Christensenellaceae bacterium. Classification (GTDB taxonomy): domain Bacteria; phylum Bacillota; class Clostridia; order Christensenellales; family UMGS416; genus JAGLOK01. The sequence goes on along the minus strand of OY781093.1, from coordinate 2,553,983 downwards.
CGGATGAAAGCGTGGAAGATAACCTTGAGATGTATGTGGTTCCTGACAAAAAAGCATATATAACCGATACAACTGCTATAATACAATCAATTAAAAATCAGCCTGAGCGATTCAGGAAAGTTGAAAACTATCCTGACACTTTGGTTGCACCCATTGAAAAAGATGAAGAAATCGGAACTATCGAATACTATTTTGATGGGGACAGCGAGCCGATTTTAACATGTACACTGATAGCTGCAAACGAAGTGCCGGCAAAGCCTACAGTAACAGCTGAACCTACTGCAACTCCAGTGAAAAAAGATGGTGAAGTCACAGAACCTACCGAAGCAAAGGAAACTGGGACGATTGGGTATATAGGCTATGGACTTATTGGATTTGTGGGTGTTGCGCTGATAATTCTTATCATCGTTTCGTTGGGAAGAAGAGCAAAATTTCATCAATATCATGTTTCGCCGCGTGGCAAGCATTCGGCAACGGGATATAATGATGGAATACAAAAAGGCAAGCACAGGAAAAAATAAATCTTATTAATATGCCGCACTTTAAAAGTGCGGTTTTATACTACTCCAAAGGATTTTTATGTTTTTAGCCATAGATTTAGGAAGCAGCTTCATAAAATATGCTTTGATTGACGAAAGCGGAAATTTGGGCAGTGTGAAAAGAATCAAATCGCCTGAATTTTTAGCAAGCGAGTGTGCGAGAATTAAGGAATATTGCCCTGAGGACTGGGTTGTATGCGTTAAAAATATTATCGATGAAAGCAAAGCTATCAATGATATCAAAGGCGTTTTCTTTTCGACGCAGATGCATGGAATGATTCTAATGGATGGTGATGGAGAGACCATCTCAAATTATATCTCATGGCAGGATGAAAGAGCATTTGGACAGATTCTACATGAAAAAACATCCTATTTTGATAAGATAAACTCGAAAATAAAAAAAAGAATACACACTGGAGCTCAGGAAAAGATTAATCTTAGCCTTTATCCATTGTTTTATTTTTTAAATGAGTTAGAAAATCTGAGTGCGCGCTTTATGATGCTGGGTGATTTTTTAGCATATAGGTTAACTGGGAAAGTTGCACTGTGTCACATCACAAATGCAGCATCCACAGGCATGGTGAGTTTAAAGGAAAACGATTGGGATAAATATATCATTGATGCAGTGGGTGCGCAGAATATTGATTTTCCAAGAATAACTTCTGATGTGTGTTCTGTGGGGAAATACAAAGACGCAGATATTTATAGCGCGGTAGGAGATCATCAGGCTTCTGTTTTGGGCTGTGAAACTAATGCATGTGATGTCGTTATAAACATTGCGACAGGTAGTCAGGTGTCTTTTATTACAGATGAAATGAAGTTTGGAGATTTTGAAATGCGACCGTATTTTGACGGGAAATATCTTCTTTGTGATTCGGATTTGCCATCGGGCAGAGATGTAACAATATTAGCAAGTTATTTGCAAAAAAAAGAAGGATTTTTAAATGCGTGGGATTATATTGATCGGACGGTTTCCACGTTGCTAAAGCAAGAAAAAGAAACGCTATCAATAGATTTTTGCAAACTGAGGGCTAACAAGTTTGAGTATATTGAAAACTTCATCAATGAAGGACATACAATTGATGAAATAATATATGCATCACTAAGCGGAATCATAGAAAAAGCATATAAATCATTGTGTAAGATGATTGCGCCTGAAAAAGTAGGCGGTGTTTTGCTTTCAGGCGGGTTGCCTCACAGTGTCCCTTCGGTAAAGACGTTATCAGAGAATATTTTCAACAAAAAATGTAGTATCAGTGACAATAAACATGAAGCTCTTTCGGGGCTCCAACAACTTGCCCTACATTTCTTGAAAAATGGTGAATGATATATCAGACTAGATATCTTTGCTTTAAATCAGATTTCATTTCAGGAGTTACGCCGACTTTTTCAAAAAGATATGTTTCAATATCGCCATGGTTTTTAATGACAGTGTCAAAGTAAGCATCAAAAAACTCTGGAAGGACACCCATCACGCCTTCAAACTTACTTATATCAACATCTTTTGGATTAACACCTGCATGCTTTAGCAGATGATTGCCGAGTATTTTCATTGAACGCTTGTCGATATCTAGATATTCTTTTCTTATTTCATCAATATCAAAATCGAGTATCATCATGATTATTGTACCGAAGATTCCGGTTCTGTCTTTGCCAGCAGTGCAATGGAACAAAAACTCAGGAGTATCTTGATTATAAATCTTGGAAACTGCGCCTTTATAGCCATCTGTTGTGCCGAAGTCGTTTGAGTAGAGTGCTGTAGTATGATCAATTAGTTCTTGTTTTGATTTTTCAAGATAGGTTTTTGTGTCTGAGTTTGCGGCTTCTTCAAGTATATCGAAATGGTGAGTGTTAAAGTTTTGAGCGCTTAGCTGGGGAATTTTGCTGATTTCTTTTTCGCTCCTGAAGTCATATATATTTTTTATACCGTAGTGTTTAAGGCGCATTATGTCCGTCTTTGCGGCATAACCTAAAGCGCCGCTTCTGAAAATTGTTTTTGGCTTTATAGTTTTTCCTTCTTTGTTTATGGCACCTTTGGCCAAATGTCTGAAGTTTAATATTTTAAGCATCATATCCTCGCTGTTTTTTTATAATTGTAAACACAACATAGGCATATAATCAACTAAATTTTAATAATAATGTATAAATAATTCACTTTGCGCCATCGTTTATGTACAACATTAAAGAATAAATATAGAAATTTAGTTGATTGCAATAAAAAGTATTTTCTAATATAATCAGGTTACTATGCTTGATCAAAATGCAAAAAAACACATAACAGAAATTTTAGAAGAAAAATATTACGATGCCTATTGCGCGCTTAACTACTCGACGCCTTTTGAGTTGCTTGTCGCAACCATTTTGTCTGCCCAGTGCACAGATAAGCGTGTGAATATAATTACAGAAAAATTATTTAAAATATATAATACGCCGCAGCAGTTTGCAGCGCTTGAGCCAATAGAGCTTGAGCCGCACATAAAAAGCGCTGGCGTGTATAAAAACAAAGCGTTGGCTATAGTTATGGCATCGCGAAGGATTATGGAACACTTTGGTGGAGAAGTACCCCGCGATATGGAGGATTTGATGTCGCTTAGAGGGGTAGGCAGAAAGACGGCAAATGTTGTTATCTCCAACGCATTTGGTGGGGACGCCATTGCGGTTGACACACATGTTTTCAGGGTGAGCAACAGGATTGGTTTGGCTGATGCCAAAACACCTTATGATACTGAAATGCAATTGATGCAAGAGCTGCCCAAGGAAAGTTGGTCGCGATTTCATCATTATCTTATATGGCACGGAAGAAATATATGCAAGGCGCAGAGACCGCTTTGCGATGTTTGTTATATTAATGAGTGGTGTGAGTTTTACAACAACGTGAAGAAGGAAGAATGATGTATAAAATTTTATCAAAAGAGAAGATTGCACCTGCAACTTACAAAATGGTGATTGAAGCCCAAAGGATTGCAAAAAAAGCACTCCCAGGTCAGTTTATCATCCTAAGGGTGACAGAAGACGGTGAGAGGATTCCACTTACTATCTGTGATTCAGATAAAGAGGCGGGAACAGTAACTATTATTTATCAGGAAGTGGGAATGACCACAAAACTGCTTACATCAAAAGATGTAGGCGAAAGCCTTTCGGATTTTGTAGGGCCTTTGGGAAGACCTTCGGAACTGGAAGGACTTAAAAAGGTGCTGTGCATCGGTGGGGGAGTTGGAACTGCCGTAGTTTATCCTGATGTGAAATATTTGCATGAAAATGGCGCGACGGTTGATGTCATAGTCGGTGCGCGTGACGCAGAGCACATTATTTTAGAGGATGAAATAAGCCAAAGGTGCAGGAACTTATATATTACTACAGATGATGGTTCTAAAGGGCGCAAAGGCTTTGTGACTGATCAACTCAAAGAGCTTCTGGAAGCCGGCGAAAAATATGACGAAGTGTATGCTATCGGACCTATGATTATGATGAAGTTTGTGGCTGCGGTTACAAAGGAGTTCGGCGTTAAAACAATGGTTTCTCTTAATCCAATTATGGTGGACGGCACAGGGATGTGCGGAGGCTGTCGTGTTTTGGTTGGTGGCGAAGTTAAATATGCTTGCATAGATGGTCCTGACTTTAATGGGCATGAAGTCGATTTTGATGATGTTATGAAACGTCTTGCAACATATAAAGATATTGAAACTGAAAATGAAAAAAACCACCCATGCATGGGCATTTACCACGATTAATGTAAAAGATAAATAGAATGGATAAGAGTTTTAGAAAGGATGACTATGGCAAATAATATCCCAAGAACCGATATGCCCGTTCAAGATCCAAAGGTGAGGGCTGGAAACTTTGAAGAAGTAGCGCTTGGTTACACAGATGAGATGGCAGAACTTGAAGCATCAAGATGCATTGAATGCAAAAACCCAAGATGTGTGAAGGGATGTCCTGTGAATATTGATATCCCCGGATTCATCAAAAAGATAAAAGACGGAGACATTTCACAGGCTTATGCCGTACTGTGCGAAACAAATGCACTTCCTGCAGTATGTGGACGTGTGTGCCCACAGGAAGAGCAGTGTGAAGAGGTGTGTGTGCTTGGAATCAAGGGCAAACCTGTTGCAATAGGTCGCTTGGAGCGATATGTGGCAGATTATGCGATGTGCGAGTGCATAACTCTTAAAAAAACAAAAGAAAAACGAAACAAAAAAGCAGCCATAGTGGGCGCAGGCCCTGCAGGGCTTACCTGTGCGGGAGACCTTGCAAAGCTTGGCTATGATGTAACTATATTTGAGGCATTTCACAAAAGCGGCGGTGTTTTAGTATACGGCATTCCTGAATTTAGACTTCCCAAGAGAATCGTGGCGCAGGAGATAAAAACACTAGAGGATTTAGGCGTAAAGTTTCAACACAATGTAATAGTTGGAAAGACGGTAAGCATTGACGAGCTTAAAGAAGAAGGCTACGAAAGTGTTTTCATAGGAAGTGGCGCAGGACTTCCAAGGTTTATGAACATTGAAGGAGAAAACCTCATCGGTGTATATTCTGCAAATGAATATCTTACCCGCATAAATCTTATGGGGGCATACAAAAAGAATGCTCATACACCCATAATAAAATCTAAAAGCGCGGTGGTCATCGGTGGCGGCAATGTTGCAATGGATGCGGCGAGAAGCGCTCTTCGAATGGGAGCTAAAGTGTCAATTGTCTACAGGCGATCGATGGATGAGCTTCCTGCAAGACGCGAAGAAGTGGAGCACGCCGAAGAGGAAGGAATTGATTTTAAACTTCTATGTAACCCAACAAGAATTTTCGGAGAAAATGGCAGGGTAAGCGCAATAGAATGCATCAGGATGGAGCTTGGCGAGCCTGATGACTCAGGACGCAGAAGACCAGTGCCTGTTGAAGGCAGTGAGTTTACAATTGATGCGGACATGGTGATTGTTGCAATAGGCACAAGCCCGAACCCAATCATTGCAAGCGATACAAAAGACTTGAAAACACAAAGTTGGGGCGGCATCATAGTGGACGATGAAACAGGTGAAACTTCTATCCCTGGTGTGTATGCAGGAGGGGACGCTGTGACAGGCGCTGCAACTGTAATTAAAGCTATGGGAGCTGGGAAACTGGCTGCTGAGAACATGCACAAATATATGTCGGGTGAATAATTAGATTAAATACACTTATAAGAGGGGGAGACGTTTAGTTTCTCTCTCTTTTTTGTATATTTAAAGGATATATTGCGCTATAATCTAATTATCTTGCAAAATAACTTAAAAAATGGTACACTTCCATTCGCGAAAAGGAAGGCAAAAAATTGTATATAGATAAAGTTAAAATTAAAATAAAATCAGGTAACGGCGGAAATGGCATAGTAAATTTCCATCGTGAAAAATATGTGCCCAAAGGCGGCCCTGACGGCGGTGATGGCGGACGTGGCGGCAGCATAATATTTGAAGCAGATAAAGGAATGGTAACGCTGCTTGATTTTAAGTATAAAAAAATATTTCATGCATTAGATGGTGACCAAGGCGACACTAATAATATGACTGGAGCAAGTGCTGATGATCTTATTATAAAAGTGCCTATTGGAACAATCATTCGTAATTCAAAAACTGACTCGATAATTGCCGACTTGACAGAGCACGGACAGCAAAAAATGCTTCTTAGAGGCGGTAGGGGCGGCAAGGGCAATTCAAAATTTGCAACGCCAACACGGCAAGCACCAAATTTTGCACAACCCGGTCAAAGAACCAAAGAATATGAAGTGGTACTTGAGCTTAAAACTATCGCTGATGTTGGGCTCATAGGATTTCCTAATGTTGGAAAATCCACGCTTCTTTCAGTTATATCAGCTGCACGGCCGAAAATAGCCGACTATCACTTTACAACGCTATCTCCGAACCTAGGTGTTGTAAAGATGTATGACAAATCTTTTGTTGTGGCAGATATCCCGGGATTAATTGAAAACGCAAGCGAAGGCGTTGGATTGGGACATGAGTTTTTACGCCATGTGGAGCGAACGAGATTGCTTGTTCATGTGCTGGATGCATCAGGCTGCGAGGGACGTAACCCTGTGGAAGATTATGGGGCTATAAGGAGCGAACTGAAGCAATATAGCGAAAAGCTTAGCGAAAAGCCTGAAATAATTGCAGCAAACAAAATGGATTTACCTGATAGTGAAGCGGGAGTTGAGCTTTTAAAAGAGTTTATGCCTGACAAAAAAGTGTTTCCTGTTTCCGGTGCAACTAAATCTGGTATAAAAGAGCTTTTGACTGAGGTTTCAAACATGCTTGAAACTATACCTAAGCCTGAACCGTTTTATGGAGATGAAGAAGAGCTGCAAGAGCTTCTGGAAGATGAATTTACAATCTCAAAGGATATTGACAGAGACGGTGAAGATGTTTATGTGGTTGAAGGTGGACTGCCTGAGCGCTTAATAGATGGTGTAAACCTTTATGACTTTGACTCTATAAATTATTTCCACAGAATGCTTGATAAACATGGAATATTGGAAGCTTTAAGAAAAGAGGGTGCAAAAGACGGAGATATTATCCGATTTGCAGAAACTGAATTTGACTTTAAGGAATAAGGATAAAAATATATGATAACATCAAAACAAAGAAGTAAGCTAAGGGGTATGGCAAACAGCCTTAAGCCAGTGTTTCAGATAGGTAAAGAAAATGTGGGCGAAAACCTTATAAAGCAGCTGGATGAATATCTTGAGATTCATGAAATAGTGAAAGTTCGCATCTTAAAAAACTCAGATGTAAACTGCAAAATGACATGCTCGATTATAGCCAATAAGTTGAAGGCTGAACCGGTGAGCGCCATCGGGTCAACTTTTGTGCTCTATCGAAAAAGCAAAGAAAATCCAACTATAGAGATTTAAAGTTCTTTTAAAAATTTAACAAATATAGCCGCATAAATAATGCGGTTTTGTGCTACAATGATTGTGATTTTGCGCATGGAGGAATTTGTGGGAAAAGTAAAAAGCCAAGCCGAACTATATGGCGAAAACAATGCAAGGATAGGAGTGCTGGGAGGCACTTTTGATCCACCTCACTTTGCACACATTCACATGGCAAACGCGGCAAAAACAGCACTAAAGCTTGATTGTGTTGTGTTTATGCCGCTGGGCGTTGCACCGCATGGGAAAAGCGGGATATCCACTGCTGAAGATAGAATTTGCATGCTTGAACTTCTCATGGAAGATAGCGATAGTTATTTTATTGACGATTTTGAAACTAAAATGACGGAGCCGTCATACACGATTAAATCCGCCGAGAGGATATACTCCATTTTAGGTGAAGGCTCTAAAGTATATTTTATTATTGGTGCGGACTCACTTATGTATCTTGAAAAATGGCGTGAAGCTCAAAAGCTTATGAAAATGACAGCATTTGCGGTGATACCCAGAGCGGGTTACAAAAAAAGCGAATGCATGGCGCACATAAGAATGCTTGAAGACGAGTTTGGGGCTGACATAACTTATATTGAAACTGAAAGTCTGGGAAATTCATCCACTGAAATTAGAACGTATTTAGGCGATGCACAAGCACTTACGAACAAGAAAGTGCTAAAATATATTGAAAAAAAGAATTTATATAAATAGCGAAAGGCGACAAAGAGTATGCTTGGTGAAAAAGAAAGAAAAAAAATTATAAAATATCTTAAAAAGCATATTAAAGCTAGAAGATTTGAACACACTATGGGCACAGCTGAGTGTGCTGTTAAAATGGCGAAGGTTTACGGCGTTGATGAAAAAAAGGCGCAGATAGCCGCTCTTTTGCATGACTGTGCAAAGGAACAAGACGATAAGATCGTTATTAAAAACGCTTTGGAATTTGGTTTTAAACTGGATGAAATGTATGAAAGAGAGCCTCAGCTTTTGCACGGAGCGGCAGGGGCGCGAATAGCCAAAAAGAAATTTGAAATTGAAGATGAAGAAATTCTGGAAGCAATTTGCTATCATACTGTTCCTAAACCCAAAATGTGCGACTTGGCAAAAATAATATATGTGGCCGATAAAATTGAGCGCACCAGAGAATTTAATGACATTAAGGCGATACGTGACGAGATCGGAAAAGAGAGCCTTGATCATGTGTTCTTGTCGACCCTCAAAAGGGTTAAACTTTCACACATATTAAGGAATAGACCGCTGCATCCTTCAAGCCTTGAGACATATAATCATTTAATAATGAAATTATAATAAAAAGCCCCAAATTTTGGGGTTTTTCAGTTTATTTGAAAAACAGTTTGCTTTACCTTGAGTGCAAGTGGTCAGTGCATAATTGAAAACTTATATTAAGAAAATAAACAAAAAACAATAAAAATCAACAATATTTTTTTAAAAGCGACTTGTTTGTTAACAACACTTTTTGTTAAAATAGCATAGGAAATATTATAAGAAGAAATGGAAAGAAATTATGGAAACTATAAAACAAGCAATATTGGATAAGAATACTTACCTTGGCATTGAATTTGGCTCTACAAGAATAAAGGCGATACTTATCGATCATGAGCACAATGTTATTTCATCAGGAAGCCATACGTGGGAAAACAGATTAGAAAATGGAATATGGACATATTCTTTGGACGATATCTGGAATGGCATACGCGACAGCTATGCAAAGATGGCAGCCAACGTGAAAGAAAAGTATGGTGTTGAGCTTGAAGGCGTTGGCGCATTTGGTGTGTCGGCGATGATGCATGGATATGTGGTGTTTGACAAGGATGACAACATGCTTGTGCCTTTTAGAACATGGCGAAACACTATCACTGAGGAAGCTTCAAAAGAGCTTACTGATTTGTTTGGATTTAACATACCACAACGTTGGAGTATCGCACATTTGTATCAAGCAATTTTGAATCAAGAGCCACATGTAAAAGATGTTAATTTTATAACCTCTTTAGCTGGATATATTCATTGGCAACTATCTGGTGAAAAGGTTCTTGGTATAGGTGATGGTTCGGGTATCTTTCCTTTGGATGACAAAACTCGGAATTATGATAAATGCATGCTTTCAAAATTTAATGAGAAAATAGAAGATTTACCTTGGAATATCGAAGACATTCTACCTGGAATACTTTTTGCGGGTGACAATGCAGGCTCGCTTTCGCAAGAAGGCGCAAAACTTTTGGATCCATCGGGCAATCTCAAAGCAGGAGTTCCTATGTGTCCCCCTGAAGGAGACGCAGGAACTGGAATGGTAGCCACAAACGCAGTTCGCCAGCGCACAGGAAACATCAGCGCGGGAACAAGCGTGTTTGCAATGGTGGTGCTTGAGAAGGCGCTGAGCAAGGTCTATCCCGAGATTGATATGGTAACAACACCGTCAGGCGATGCAGTTGCTATGGTTCATTGTAACAACTGCTCGGGTGACTTGGATGCTTGGGTTAATCTCATGGGTGAAGCGGCATCTCTTATGGGAGCAGAATTTGACACAAACACTCTTTATAAGAAGCTGTATGCGCGTGCGCTGGAAGGCGCTGTGGATTGCGGCGGATTGTTGTCTTATAACTACATTTCAGGCGAACATGTGACAGGGCATACAGAAGGACGTCCAATGTTTATGCGCAAACCTGATGCAAAGCTTAACCTAAACGAATTTATGAGAACGCATCTTTACTCGGCATGTGCGTCACTTAAAATCGGAATGAAGATACTGCTTGAAGATGAAGGAGCAGCACTTGATTCTATTACAGGACACGGAGGATTTTTCACTCAGGCTGCAGTTGGACAAAAGATTATGTCGGCAGCAATGAATGCACCTGTAACTGTGATGAAAAATGCGGGAGAAGGCGGGCCGTGGGGAATGGCGATTCTTGCTGCATATATGATAAATGGCGATGGAGAAAATCTGCCTGACTATCTTGAAAACCGTGTTTTTGCTGGATTTGAAAGTTCGACAGTTGAGCCTGATGCGGATGATGTGAAGGGATATAACAAATTTATTGAAAGCTATCAGACCTGCTTAAAAGTGGAGAAGCTGGCTTCTGAGAGTTTCTAATTACAGAATTTAATTTAGCAATAATAAGGCACGTATTTATTATGTGCCTTTTTACTTTATTTGTACTCCAATCTAAATAAACAATACAATGGTAAAAATTATACAATAAATTTGTAAAACATTATTAATATATAGTATAATGTGTGGCAATTAGATTAGAATGCTTAGAGAACAAACTAAGCTATGATTATGGTTTATATTTATAGAAAAAGAGGATGCACATGAAAGCAGTTGGAATGACCAGAAAAGTGGACAGATTAGGCAGAGTTATTTTGCCGAAGGCGTTAAGGAATACTCTTGAAATTTCTACAAGCGATCCAGTGGAAATCTATATAGAAGAAGAAATGATATTTGTTAAAAAGCATTTTCCTGCCTGCATTTTTTGCGAAGATACAGTAGATGTGGTCGAATATAATGGCAAAAACATATGTAAAAGGTGCTTGGAAGAACTTAAAGCGCTTGCTTAAAATATATTAAGGCTAATATAAAAAGCGAGCGAAATATGTTCATCTGTGAATGCAGAAGAAGGCATTTTAATTTCAATGCATTTTTTGTGCTGCTCAAGTTTATTTAATAACAACACGTTGTACTTGGATGGAGTTAGAATGAAAAAGACTTTTTTCTTAACAACATTAATATGCGTGATTTTTACAGCTTGTCTGCCGACAGATGAAAACATTCAGCAGCAGTCGTATAACTTTAGTATGACAATTGCGTCGTTGGATGAGTGGAGCAATCCAAGTGGCAGTAATAAGAATTTTACAAGCGAACAATGTATATCCCTTCGTTCCCCTAAACCCATTGAAGAAATAATTGATAATTCCTATATTATAGTAAAAGGCAGAATAGATAGAGCTGAAAAAGTGGATACTGAGTATATCGATTTAGGATTTGGATGTTTATATAATTATGATTTTGTGATAACAGATTTTTTAAAAGGCACTATTGCTGAAAAAGAAATTTGTTTCAACATGTATAGTTGTTTTGGGATATTTGAAGAAGGTAAAGAGTATGTTTTGTTTGTATATAAGTATGTCCATATTCATATAGGAGACAGTTATCATGTTGATTCACTTATATTTAGTGTAGATGGTGAAAATATTATTTATCAGTGCCAGCATGGAAGGGCATATTCTGAGAAGCTGTTTCTTACGGTTGATGATTTCAAATTATTTTTAGATAAAAACACCAGGAACACAAGAGATAACGGAGGTGTGGATGGAGTAAAGTACATCGATACTGATGATATCAAAGATATAGTAAACTTCTCGGAAGTAATTATTAAAATTAAAGTTACTGAAAGCGAACTGATAAATCCTAAAAAAGGATTGTGCTTTGTGAAATATGATTATGTAGATACTTACAAAGGAGAATTGGGTAGAAACTCTCAGTTTACTTTTTTTGAAGATCAAGTCCAGATAGGAAAAGAAGCCATAGTTTTGCTCTCAAAAGAAATTTATGAGAATGGGGAAGGCTATAGCACTGCCATCTCTTCTAGAAACAGTGTTATATATGAAGATGATGAACGCTATGATAAATATCTTGCTTATATAGGTCTTGACTCTCTTCAAAGAAAAGAGGACATAAAAGCGCTTGGCTTGCCAGTATATTTTACGGCATATGAAAAGGATATTGAGCATGACACTTCACTTGTAAACCCTGATAAGGATTGTTTTGTTGATATCGTTGGAATATGGGAAATAGAGTGGGAGTCGAAGGAAAAGTCTGTATTAAAGACATATGTAAACAGAAAGAAAAAGCTTACCTTCATGCAAAATGGCAAAGGTATCTTTGAGGAAGGCTCAGACAACGAAGAGTTTAGCTGGAAGTATGTTTTACAGGGAGAAGAATGCATCGGCGTAGAGTATTGCGGAGATAACGTTAAAAAGCAGAGGCTGATGCTGGAAAACGAGGATGGCAAAGGATTTATTTTTAGCCATGTTGATATCGGCGGGGTAAGAGGAAGAACTAACTTTAACGATATTAAGATTTTTAAACTGAATAAAACAAGCCCGCATATAAGGATTACAAATGATAAATGGATTCACATTCCGCGTGGAAATATTACATCCAGTGAAATAGACGGATTGTGTGCAGATGCAGTGCCTTTTTATGTTGAAGGCGATGATGTATATCTGAAGTACTATGATGATGTTAATATGGAGATAGAGATTGTAGGTGAAGGCGGCGGTAATATGTGGTATAGGGTTTATGATGATAATTACTGGCCTGTATCGAATAATCTCGAAAAACTCACAATGCATTACTCTAAAGGCAAATATATCATAGGAATTCATACGGGATGGAGCGACGATGATTCAAGCGTCGGTTATGAATTTCTTATTGGGTTGGATATAAAATAGCATTAAAAAGCTTTTTAACCTTATTTCAACTCTATTTTAGCAAAAAACAATCATATATTCTCAAATCCATTGACTTAGAAATTCCATGAGTATAATATCATTATTGTATTTTATAAAATGGGGGAGATATCGGTATGGATTTTTCTGAAAAATATCTTGAAAAAATTGACGAGGCTATTGAGGCGGGACCATTTTCTGCAGACTGGGATTCACTAAGTGAATATACACTTCCTGATTGGTATAAAAAAGCGAAGTTTGGCATATTCATACACTGGGGAGTGTATTCGGTGCCTGCCTTTAGAAATGAATGGTATACTCGCAACATGTATATGCAGGAAGATCCAGCATATGAGCATCATATAAAGACATATGGAGAGCACAAAGATTTCGGATATAAAGATTTTATACCGATGTTTAAAGCTGAAAAGTTTGACGCGGATGAGTGGGCACAGCTTTTCAAAAAATCCGGCGCAAAATATATTGTTCCTGTAGCTGAGCATCATGATGGATTCCAGATGTATAACAGTGATATATCAGATTATAATGCAGTTCAGATGGGACCAAAGCGGGATGTGCTGGGGCAACTCAAAGAATCTTTTGAAAAGCAGGGACTTGAGTTTTGTGCATCATCCCACAGGGCGGCACATTGGTTTTTCATGTCACATGGAAAGAAGTTTAAATCCGATGTGCACGAACCTTTAAAGCGTGGAGATTTATACTGGCCTGCAATGCCCGAGCCAAAAGACCACCATGACTTATATGATTCTAAGCCGCATGAAGAGTTCTTGGAGGACTGGCTTGTAAGATGCTGCGAGCTTGTGGATGAGTATAAACCCAGAGTGCTTTATTTTGATTGGTGGATACAACATACAGCGTTTAAGCCATATCTTAAGAAACTGGCGGCATATTACTATAATAAAACAGCTAAGTGGTGGGGAGAGCCGGGGGTTATAACATATAAGCATGATGCCTTTGTGTTTGGGTCAGCTATTGTAGATGTGGAGCGTGGACAGTTTTCTGAGCTTAAGCCGTATTACTGGCAGACAGACACCGCAGTGGCACGAAACTCTTGGTGCTATACAGAAAAAAATGAATATAAGAGTGTGTCGGAGATACTGTGCGACCTAGTAGATGTTGTCAGCAAAAACGGAAACTTGCTTTTAAATATTGGACCAAGAGCGGACGGCAGTATACCAAAGGAAGACAGTGACATCCTCCTTGCAATCGGACAATGGCTTAAAACGAATGGAGAAGCCATATTTGACACTCACTTTTGGCGCACTTTTGGCGAAGGTCCTACAGAAATTGCAGAAGGATTTTTTACAGACGCAACGGCAAAGACTTTTACCTCGGAAGACATTAGATTTACAGCAAGTAAAAACAATCTCTACGCAACGGTGCTAAACTACCCCGAAAGCAACGAGGTGCTGGTAAAGTCATTAAAAGAAGGCAGTAAGCATTTCCATGGAATAATTGATGAAGTAAGTATACTTGGATATGATGGCGATGTTGTTTGGGAGAGGACCGAAGAAGGGCTTTCTGTCAAAACTTCCGGGATTGACACAGATTTGCCTGTGGTTGTTAAAATCGCAATTGATTAATAAAATATAAAATAACAGACTGCTTTTATTGAAATAGAAGCAGTTTGTTTTTTGGGATTGTTATTTGAAAGTGTGGTATCTTTATTACGATTAATATGCTAAAAAAACTTAATGCTAAGGTTTTGATAATGGTGGAAATGATGTTGCTTGTTGCATTTTCCGTTTTGGGATGCACAAATATTTCATCTGCAAATGAAGATAACATTGACTACAGACAGGCTATGCGTGAATGGGTTATAAAAATTGGCGATATTGCAAGAAAAACTGACAGCGACTTTATATTGATTCCGCAAAACGGCACACAACTTTTTACCTTGTCGGGAAATGCTGATGGTGTGCCTGCAGATGACTTCTTAACTACAATTGATGGTATAGGCGTGGAAGGCATATCATATGGCAACGAAAGATATAACAAAGCGAAAAACGATGCTCAAAAGCAGGAACTTGTAGGATTATTGAATGTTGGGGCACAATACGGAATTAATGTGCTGACGATTGATTATTGTGATGCGCAGGATAAGATGGAAAAGTCAATTGAGTTTGCAAAAAAAAATAATTATGTAAGTTTTATAGCTCCGGATATGCAGCTAAACTTCTTTTCAAATAGCATGCTTGATACAAATGATGATGATATTCTAAGCTTGGACGACGCGAAAAACTGGCTTTATTTAATTAACCCAGAAAGATATTCTTCAAAAATAAACTTTGTTGAGGAACTTTCAAAAACTGACTATGATGTTTTGGTGATTGATGCTTTTTTTGACAAAGATGAAATGTTAACAAAAGAGGATGTGGAAAAACTGCAGGTTAAAAACAATGGAGCAAGACGTTTGGTTATTGCTTATTTAAGCATTGGTGAGGCAGAAGATTATAGATTTTATTGGAAAGAAGAATATGACAAGAACCCTCCTGATTGGATAGTGGGTGAAAACCCACGATGGGAAGGAAATTATCCAGTAAAATACTGGACAATTAAGTGGCAGGATATTATAGCCACAGGCAAAGATAGCTACCTTAAACGAATATTGAGTGCAGAATTTGACGGGGTGTATTTGGATATTATCGATGGTTATGAAAACTTCGAAGACATTGATTAACTGGCCTATCCCGCACAATTTTTGCCTTATATATACATGAAATAACAGTATGGAATTGGATAATTTCGTATTTACTTTAAATATAATAACTATCATTTTTATATGCAAATAGACCAAAATGCAGGATTATAAGGAGTAAAATGCAAAAAATAGGTTGAAATAATCATAAAGCGGTAGTATTATCCTAATTAATGAAGGAAAACGATTAAACAAACTGCAAAACATTAAAAAATAAGTTGTAGTATACTGCAACCTTAAGACATAGGAGTCTTAATTGCGCATAGCATTTGCGCGGTTAGGGCTCTTTTCTTTTTTTAACAAAGCGCACAGCGCTTAAAATATTTTGAAAGGCGGAACAGACATGAGACAGGTAGCGATTTACGGAAAAGGCGGCATCGGAAAATCCACTACAACCCAGAACTTAACAGCAGCTTTGGGAGAAATGGGAAAGCAGATTATGATAGTAGGCTGCGATCCTAAGGCAGATTCAACGAGATTGATATTAGGAGGTCTTGCCCAGCAAACTGTTTTGAACACATTGCGCGAAGAAGGCGAAGACATAGAGTTAGATGAGATAATGAAGACTGGTTTCGCCAATATAAAATGCGTTGAATCGGGTGGTCCCGAGCCGGGAGTGGGTTGCGCAGGACGAGGAATTATCACATCGATTAATATGCTGGAGCACTTGGGGGCATATACTGATGATCTGGATTATGTTTTCTATGACGTATTGGGAGACGTTGTGTGCGGAGGCTTTGCAATGCCCATTCGTGAAGGAAAAGCTGAAGAGATTTACATCGTGGCCTCCGGCGAGATGATGGCTATGTATGCGGCAAATAATATTTCAAAAGGAATTAAGAAGTTTGCAGATACTGGCGGAACAAGGCTTGGCGGCATCATATGCAACAGTCGTAAAGTTGACAATGAATATGAGATGCTTGATGCGTTTGCAAAGGAATTAGGCAGTCAGCTTATTCACTTTGTTCCAAGAGACAACGTTGTGCAGCATGCTGAGATAAACAAGCAGACAGTTATTGAATATGATTCAACTGTTGAGCAGGCTGAAGAATACAGGACTTTAGCTAAAGCTATTGATAACAATGACATGTTTGTGGTTCCAAAACCTATGACACAGGAACGTTTAGAAGAAATCTTGATGGAATTTGGCTTGATGGGCTAAATAAAAGAAAGGAAATTAAGCATTATGAAGATGGTAAGAGCTATTGTAAGACCTGAAAAGGTATCTGTTATATTGGATGAACTGGGTGATGCGGGATACGCCGCAGTTACTAAGATAGATGTTGTGGGACGTGGAAAGCAGCGCGGCATAAAAGTTGGCGATATTCACTATGATGAGCTTCCCAAGGAAATACTAATGATGGTTGTAAATGACGAGAGTGTTGACGAAGTTGTGGGCTTGGTGATTAAAAACGCCAAGACAGGAGAAGAAGGCACTTTTGGTGACGGGAAAATATTCGTAACGGATGTTGAGCGTGCATTCACAGTCAGCAGCGGAGAAGAAAAACTGTAGGAAAGGAAGAGCTATGAAAGAAGTTTTGGCAGTAATTAGAATGAACAAAATAAATGAAACCAAGCGTCATCTGTCAGAGAATGGTTTTCCTGTTGCAACCTGCAGAAAAGTATACGGACGGGGAGCGAAAAAGGCTGACTATACTTTGATAGAAGAAATCCTTGGAAACAATATAGATATACCTCAGTCCAAAGAAACTTTAGAAACAATTTCTGAAGCTCACAGGCTTATTGCAAAAAGGCTGCTCATGCTGGTGGTAAATGATGACGAAGTTGACAAAGTGGTGGAGCTGATAATAGAAAAAAACCAAACAGGGAACATGGGAGATGGCAAAGTGTTTGTGATGCCTATAGCGGATGCTATCCGCGTAAGAACAGGCGAAACAGGAACGGCTGCACTATAGTCTTTGTTGAAAGGAGCAAAATATGAGTGATTTTGAAAAACTACAAGATCAAATTTTAGATAAATATCCCGCTCGTGTGATGAAAAATAGGAAAAAGCACATTCTTATAAAGGACTCCAGTCAGAAGCAGGAGATAACGGCAAATACACGAACCGTTCCTGGAATAATAACAAACAGAGGGTGCTGCTATGCAGGCTGCAAAGGTGTTGTTATTGGTCCTATTATTGATATGGTGCACATAGTGCATGGTCCAATTGGATGCTCTTATTATGCGTGGGGAACAAGGAGAAACAAGGGCAAAAAGAGAGAGGGAGGCAAAAACTTTCTAGAATATTGCTTTTCAACCGACATGCAGGAGAGCGACATAGTTTTTGGAGGCGAAAAGAAGCTGATGAAGGCTATCCTTGAAGCCTATGAGATATTTAAGCCCAAGGCGATTTCAGTTTCGGCGACTTGCCCTGTAGGACTTATCGGCGATGATGTTCATGCCATTGCAAAGCAGGCGCAAGAAAAGATCGGGATACCTGTTTTGGGATTCAGCTGTGAAGGATATAAGGGCGTAAGCCAGTCAGCAGGACACCACATCGCAAACAACAAGCTTATGACTGACGTTGTTGGAAAAACCGATGAGGATGTTGCAAAATACTCAATTAACCTTCTCGGTGAATATAATATCGGCGGTGACGAATGGGAGATAAGCCGAGTGCTTAGTAAAATTGGCTACAACGTGGTGACTACAATGACAGGAAACTCCACATATGAAGAGATTGCAAAAGCTCACAATGCGGATTTAAACCTTGTGCAGTGCCATAGGTCAATAAACTATATAGCTGAAATGATTGAAAAGAAATATGGCATTCCATGGATGAAAGTAAACTTTATTGGAATTGAATCCATGAGTGAGACATTGAGAGCTGTTGCAAAATTCTTTGATGATGAGGAGCTAACTGCTCGTACTGAAGAAGTTATATCAGAGGAAACTGATGCACTCAAGGATGAAGTCAAAAAATATTACGAGATGTGCAAAGGCAAGACTGCTATTTTGTTTGTAGGTGGCTCAAGAGCGCATCATTATCAGGGGCTTTTATCTGAAATGGGAATAGAAACTGTTGCTGCGGGCTATGAATTTGCTCACCGTGATGACTACGAAGGGCGCGATATTATCCCAGACATCAAGCTTGATGCTGATAGTCGCAATATAGAAGAAATCAAAGTTGAACAGGACCCCAAAAAGTTCAAGCTACGCATGTCCAAAGAAAAGTATGAAGAATTAAAAGACGAGATAAACCTGAGCAAATATGATGGTCTTATAAAGGAAATGAAAGACGGCACTATATTGATTGATGACTTGAATCATTATGAGACTGAAATGGCAATAAAGATACTTAAGCCATCTTTCTTCGGCTCAGGTGTCAAGGACAAGTATGTAATTCAGAAAATGGGTGTCTATTCAAAGCAAATGCACTCATATGACTACAGTGGACCTTATGCAGGATTTATTGGAGCTAGAAACTTTATGAGGGATGTGGCAGCTGGCATATTCACACCGGCATGGAGCTTTGTTAAAGCACCGTGGACCACACAGCCTTCGTTGGTTGGAAAAGTAGTTGAGAAAGGAGCTTAAAGCAAATGCTTGAATATACTAAAAAAGACAGCAAGGAGCGCAGCGCGCTTGTTGTAAACCCCGCAAAGACATGTCAGCCGATAGGGGCGATGTATGCGGCACTGGGAATCCACAATTGCCTGCCTCACAGTCATGGCTCACAGGGCTGCTGCTCATATCACAGGATGCACCTGACACGTCATTACCGCGATCCTATAATGGCATCAACCAGCTCGTTTACAGAAGGAGCTTGCGTGTTTGGCGGAAAGAGTAATCTTAAAAAAGGACTGGAAAATATATTTAAGATATATAATCCTGATATTGTGGCGGTAAACTCCACCTGCCTGAGCGAAACAATAGGCGATGACATGGGAGAGATAATAAAAGATACGATGCCTAAGCTTCCGGAAGGCAAGATAGTAATCCATGCCAACACTCCAAGCTATACAGGTTCGCATATCACAGGCTTTTCAAACATGGTAAAAGCAATGGTGACATATCTTGCGCAATCAAAAGGCGAAACGAAAAACAGCACAGTAAACCTAATTCCCGGATTTGTAGAGCCCAGTGACATGAAGGAGATAAAGAGGATAATGAAGCTCCTCGGGACAAAGTACATCATGTATCCTGACACGAGTGGTGTTGTAAATGCTCCGATAACGGGAAGATATGAAATGTATCCTGAAGGCGGAACGACTGTTAAAAAGATAAAAAAATCGGGGGACTCATGCGTGACTTTGGCTTTGGGAGAGTTTTCTTCAAAAGATGGGGCTTATGAGCTTGAAAAGAAGTGCGATGTGCCAGCGAGAGTATTGAAACTTCCAATAGGTGTTAAGGCGACTGATGAATTTATCATGAGCATATTGGAGAAGACGGGTGGTCAAGTGCCAAAAGAGCTTGAGATGGAACGTGGACAGCTTGTGGACCTCATGGTGGACATACACAACCACTATCATGGGAAAAAGGCTGCTATATTCGGCGATCCCGACACAGTGATTGCAATGACTGAGCTTGTAGTGTCCCTTGGCATGATTCCTGTTCATATACTTACAGGAACACCCGGAAAGGCTTTTGACAAGGCTATAAATGATATACTTGAAGAGGCTGACATTGAAGGCACAAATGTTAAAAACGGTGGTGACCTTATGACGCTTCACCAATGGATGCAAAATGAGCCTGTGGACATATTAATTGGAAATACGTACGGAAAATATATTTCACGTGCCGAAAATGTGCCTCTTGTAAGAGTGGGATTTCCCATATTAGATAGAGTGGGGCACAGCTACTTCCCAACAGTAGGATATCAGGGAGCGATAAGGATGATAGAAAAAATATCAACAGCGCTTTTGGACAAGTATGACAGAGAATGCCCTGAAGAGGACTTCGAACTCGTAATGTGACCTATGAAAGGAGCGGCGGCATTTTAAAAAGTGCCGCCTTTATTTTAAAAATGAAAAAATTATTAATCGCTGTATTAGCATTGACTTTGTTTGTAGCCGCTATTGCATTAGGATGTTCAGCGGCAGCAGTTGAAAATATTGATGAATCAGTAGAGGCTTCGACTGAAATTATTGAGATGGAAGAAGAAGCTACCCAAGAGCCGACAGCAGAACCTACGGAAGCTGTGATTGAAGACATGGCCGGAAGATCAGTAACTGTGCCTTATAAAATTAAAACTGTGTTTGGTTCGAATAACAACTCAACTATATTGCTATATACATTGGCATCAGAAATGATGGTTGGTTGGAACTTAAAATTCAGCGACGCTGCAAAGAAGTATTTGAACGAGGATGTTTTGGATTTGCCCGTGCTTGGCAATCTTTATGGAAATGGAAAAAAAGCTAACGCAGAAGAGATAATAGCTCTTGCGCCGGACATAATACTTATAACTGATGTGAAGATAAAAGACAAAACTATTGCAGCCGCTGATGAAATGCAGGATAAGCTTGGAATTCCTGTGGTGGTGGTTAATGCCAATCTTAAAAATTATGACAAGGCATATGAGTTTTTAGGTGGACTGCTTGGAGTTGAAGAAAAAGCAGCGGTTCTGATGGGATATTATAAGAGCGCATATGAGGATGCAGTAAAAACAAGCGCATCCATTGAAGAAAAAGTGTCTGTATATTATGCGATGCTGGATGATGGACTTACGACTGAGTTTGCAGGCTCTCCGAATGCGGAGCTTATTGAGCTTGTTGGTGGAGTAAACATTGCGCAGTCCGCAGGCGGGGAAGTGAGCGGCGAGGTTACACTGGAGCAGGTGCTTCAATGGGATCCTGAAGCTATTCTCGTAGGTCACAAAGGTGCGGCAATGAGTGCAGGATATGAAGTGATAAAGACTGATGAGATATGGGCGGAGGTTAGCGCAGTTCAAAACGAAAGAGTTATAAGTGTGCCGAGATTCCCGTTTAATTGGTTTGACAGACCGCCTTCAGTAAACAGAATATTGGGCATAAAATGGCTTGCAGAAATGCTTTATCCGGATTTGTATGATTATGATTTAAATTCAGAAATAAAGGAATTCTTTAATCTGTTTTACGGATGTGAGTTAACGGACACGGATGTGGAGAACCTTTTGGGGAAATAGCATGGAAATGACAAAGAGAAACAATAAAATATTAGTGCTGGCACTTATAGCTATATTTGCGGCCGCAGTTTCTCTTTTTGTCGGAAGATATAAGATTACACCGGGGGATGTTTTTCGAACGGTAAGTTCCTTTGGTGAATTGGATGACAACCTAAGGATTGCAAGAAACATTTTGGTTAAGGTGCGATTGCCTCGGATAGTGGCGTCTCTTCTTATAGGAAGTGCTTTATCTGCGGCAGGCGCAAGCTACCAAGGAATATTTAAAAACCCTATGGTGTCACCTTCACTATTGGGAGTGTCATCTGGTGCAGGCTTTGGAGCAGGAGTGGCAATTCTTTTAGGATTTGGCGCAGGGATGATTCAGGGTATGGCTTTCTTGTTTGGACTTTTAGCTGTGGCGGCTGTATATTTTATGAGCCACATTGTGTCAAAAAAGATGGACAGGACTCTTACTTTAATATTAACCGGAGTTGTGATAAGCTCCGCATTCACATCGCTTATATCACTTATAAAATATGTTGGAGATCCATATGATGATCTTCCGGCAATAACTTTTTGGCTTTTGGGTTCTGTCGCGGATGTGAGACTACATGACCTTATTTTTGTTGGAACACCTGTTTTGATGGGACTTCTAGGGCTATATCTTATGCGCTGGAAGATAAACATAATGACACTGGATGAGGAAGAGGCAATGTCGCTTGGCGTTGATACTAGAAAGTTCAGGGGGATTGTAATAATACTCTCGACAGTGATTACGGCTGCTGCAGTGTCGATATGTGGCATGATATCTTGGGTGGGGCTTATTGTCCCGCATATAGCTCGCATGATAGTGGGAACAGACTATAAAAGGCTTATGCCTGCATCCATATTTATTGGTGCTACATTCATGCTGATGCTGGACGATATATCGCGCGTAATGCTATCAACTGAAATTCCGCTTGGGATACTGACATCACTTGTGGGAACGCCGCTGTTTTTATACCTGATGGTTAAAGGTAAAAGAAGCTGGTAGGAGGGAAAATGCTTTTAAAACTTGAAAACATAGCTGTAAATTACGGCAAAAAGCAGGTGCTTAAAATGATTGATATGCAAGTGCGACAAGGTGAAGCATATGCCGTACTTGGCAGTAATGGAGCGGGCAAGACTACACTATTTCGCACTGTAATGGGATTTGTTAAAACAGATGGAGGAAGGATTGTGCTGGAAGGAGATGACATCAATACTCTTTCAAAAAAGCAGCTTTCAAAACTGATAGCATATGTGCCACAGTGCCATAACTGCACATTTTCATATCCTGTGATAGATATTGTAGTAATGGGATGCAATCCGCAAATCGGAGCATTTAGCGAGCCTAAAGCAAAGCATTACAGAAAAGCTGAACAAGCGCTTGAGAAACTAAATATATTGCACCTTGCAGACAGAATGTTTAAAAAGCTTTCAGGCGGAGAAAAGCAACTGGTGTTGATTGCACGTGCGCTGGTGCAAAATCCTAAGCTTATAATTATGGATGAGCCGACAGCGAGTCTTGATTATAACAACTCAATAACAGTCTTATCCCAAATAATAAAGCTTAAGGATGAAAACCTTTCTTTATTGATAACAAGCCATTCAGCTTCTCAGGCAAAAGTGTTTGCGGACAAAGTGCTTATGATTAAAGATGGCCTGGTGTACAAGGACGATAAGGTATCGATTCTTGAAAACAATGATATTTTGCATGACTTATACAGCATAGAAGTGGATGAGATTAAGGACATAAGAATCAGAGACTATATAACTAAAACAGCTTAAAGGAGAATATGATGGAAAAACCTAAATATCACATTTTTGTGTGCAGCAGCGCAAGGCTTCAGGGCGAAGCGCAGGGGGTGTGCCTTAAAAAAGACTCGCACGAGATATTACAAAGCTTTGTGGAAGAAGTTGCCGACAGGGACTTAGATGGGGAAGTAATGGTGTCGTATACAGGATGCGTGGGGCTTTGCTCGATGGGACCTGTTGTGATGATTTATCCGCAGCAGACATGGTATTCCAAGGTGACACCCGATGATGTTGAAGAAATATTGGACGCTTTAGAAGAAGGTGAGACCGTGGAGAGATTGGAGTTATAAAAGAATATAAGAGACTAAAGAGAATTGCAAATCAATTCTCTTTTTCTTTAGAGTTGAACTCTTAAGTTTAAATTAATAAAACAATTTGTTTTTAACTTAGAAGTAAAATGAAAAACTGATTTAAGTTTGAGAAACTAAAACCTACATTGATTTTGGATAAGTTCCATAATAAAGCGCATGCTTTCAAGAGAGGAACCATTGTTTATAGAGCCTGCTGTTGAAAGGTTTATCCCTTTTATTCCGCTTTGTTTCACCATCTCGAAATCTCTCATGACTTCCTTTTTTATTTGATCTTTATCATTATTCATGAATGTAAAAGGAGCGATGCAGCCGTCTATTCTGGTTTTTGGCATGTGCGCTCTTATCTTGTCCACCGTTACAGTTGGGCCAAAATTACATCCAGTTAGATTTAGCTTTGCAAGCTGCGGAATCAGGTGTTCCATAGCCGAATCGGAATGCTGATATCTAGCATCTCCTTCGTTGGGACTGAAATGCTCGAAGACTTTTTTTAATATAGGATAGCCAAATGATTCATACATTTCAGGGGTGAATAGGTTGCAGTCGTCATCTGCAAACCAGAAGCCGCTTGGAAAATTTTTATCATCGTAGCTTGCTTGGTTGTCCGAAACCTGAGTCATTTTGAGAATCACTTTTAAAATCGTATTAGAAAATCTTTCAAAGAGTTCTCTTGCATCATAGTACAAAAAAATGAGGTTCTCTACACCGTAAATTGAAGTTGCAAGCGTAACCGGTCCTCTTACCCATCTTGAAAGGGGGGGATTAATTCCGTATTTGTCGTAAATTCGCTTCTTTTCGTCCGCCCAATTATCAGGCAGCATAAAGCTCTCTATATCCATATTGTCGACTTTATCTAGCTGAGCTTCGAGAGCGGATGGTGTTTTAATGTCAGAATATAGCCATTCTCCACCTTCTTTTTCAGCGTGATAGATGCCGCCAAATACTTCGCCTATTCTTTTAACATAAGGGAATTTGGAATCGTCAGGCAGAAAGTTTTCCTTTAGCAGACGCTTTCCAACAATTTTTTCAGCTTTGTCATTATATCTCTTGTTAAGCTCAATGCGCCTATTAATAGGCATAGTGTTGTCCCACGGAAAACCTTCTTCAGAAAGCTCTGCAAAAACGCATTCACCGCTCATTCTTATTCCCAAAGCAAGCTGTGGTGCATCATCATTAAAACAATTATCTTTGTGAGCCTCTTCGTCATCTAGCCAAAACTGGTTTAAATCTAAACTCATAATATCCTCCATAATATAATATAGCATTGAGAAAAGGGCATGTGTATGCTAATATTTAAAATAAGTATTCAAAAATCACTTTTCGGGAACAATGATGGATAACAAATACATAGGATATGATACAAATGCTGATATCTATGTCAGTGTGAAAGAGGACAAGACAGGCAGCGTTCAAAGGCTGCACTTCCATTCTTCCTATGAAGTATACATAACACATTCTGGACCGATGTCTTGTCTTATAAATGACAAGGTTTATGACCTCATGCCGAATGATATGTTGGTTTTTGCGCCATCGGATATTCATATGAGCATAAAGCCGGAAGATGCAAGATATATAAGCACTGTTTTAAACTTTAATCCATCAAAGTTAGTAAAGCTTAGCGAAAAGGCAGATATATTGATGCCGTTTACCGCAAGCGCACGTAATTTTTCTCCTAAAATTAGTTTATCTACAAAGCAGGCTCAAGGTTATATCGATAAGCTTGAAACACTAAAGAAACTCATAAAATCAAGAGGGGAGCTAGATGATGTAAGACAGCAGCTCGCGCTGGCTGATATTTTGTTGTTTTTGCACGATGCGTATTCTGCAAATGTAAAGCAAATGCCTGCAAGAAGAGCAGATGGAGACGAAATTGTATTTGAAATATTGAAATATATAACGACAAATGTTGAAAAAGATCTTAGTCTTGATAGTCTTTGTGAGAAGTTTTATTTAAGCAAAAACATATTGAACAAAAAATTTAAAGCAAAAACAGGATATACCATAGGAAAGTATATTATAAACTACAGAATGTACTGTGCCAGGCAAATACTCGAAGCGGGAGAAAGTGTTTCTGATGCCGCATGGAAAGTGGGATATAACAATACTTCAAATTTTATAAGAACATATAAAAAGGTGGAAGGAATCACACCCGGAACATATAAAAATACTATTTAAAGGAGTTTAGAATAAAGAGCGAATCAATGGTGAAATTAGAGTAATTTGACTAATGCGGCTATAAAAGCTAAATGATTTGAATGAGTATGATTGAAGAAGTATAATTGTAATAAGGCGACTGTTACTTTGAACTGACTGTATAAGGAGAAATTGTTATGGTGTTAAACGAAAATTTTACTCTCACAAACGGAGTTGAAATCCCCAAGATTGGTTATGGTACATGGATGATAAACAACAAAGATGTAGTGCCTGCGGTAAAAGAAGCGATAAAATTAGGATATAGACATATTGATACAGCGCAGGCTTACCGCAACGAAAATGGCGTTGGTATTGGGATAAAAGAATGTGGAGTAAAAAGAGAAGAATTGTTTGTGACGACAAAGCTTGGAGCGGGGATAAAGTCGTATGAAAAGGCAGTTTCGTCAATCGATAAGTCTCTTGAGGAGTTGCAGGTGGATTATATTGACTTAATGATTATCCACAGCCCACAGCCATGGACTCAGTTTGGTGGACAAGAGCGGTATTTTGAAGGAAATCGTGAGGCGTGGAAAGCTCTTGAAGAGGCATATGATGCGGGGAAATTGCGTGCAATAGGAGTATCCAATTTTCAAATAGTTGATTTGGAAAACATTCTAAGCAGTTGCAAAGTGAAACCTATGGTAAACCAGATTTTAACGCATATCAGCAACACGCCTTTAGAGCTTATAGAATATTGTCAGGATAATGATATTTTGGTTGAAGCTTATTCACCAATTGCGCATGGTGCATTGCTTAAAGATAAACAGGTGTCACAAATGGCAAAGAAATATGAAGTCTCAATAGCACAGCTGTGTATTAGATATACTTTGCAGCTTGATCTTTTGCCACTTCCAAAAACGGTGAACCCTGAGCACATGAAAAGCAATGTCGAAGTTGACTTTGAGATATCCAATGAGGATATGGAAGTGTTGAAAAATGTGGAGCAGATAAAAGATTATGGACGCTTAGGGATATTTCCAGTGTTTGGCGGGAAAATAAGCTTAAAGTCAATATTTTCATCGATATTTGGATCAAAACGGAAAAAAGATTGACAAACAAACTAATCATAAGATACTACGCAACATGTTCGGAGGATATATATGGACAAAAAACCTAAAGTCGCATATTTTTGCATGGAGTATGGTCTGGAAAGCAGCTTTAAACAATATGCCGGTGGCTTGGGCATATTGGCGGGAGACTATCTAAAAGGAGCAAAGCAGCACAACATGCCAATCGTTGGTGTTGGACTTATGTGGAAGCAGGGATATACAGACCAGATGATATCCGAAGACGGCAAGGCGTATGATACCTATCATAATTATAAATATCCGTTTTTAAAGGACACTGGAATTGAAGTATGCGTTAAAATCAGAAAAGCAGATGTCTATGCAAAAGTGTGGAAAGTGGACAGTTTTGATAACGCAGACCTTTATCTTCTGGACACTGACATAGAAAAAAATGATGAGCGCTGGATAACGGGGCAGCTCTATGGCTGGTTTCCCGAAGAAAGAATAGCACAGGAGATGATTCTTGGCATCGGCGGTGTCAGAGCCTTGCGCAAGCTAGGGCTAAAAATTGATATATATCATTTTAACGAAGGACATGCTGTGTTTGCTGGCTTTGAGCTTATCCGAGAATACATGGATGCAGGATTGAGCTATGAAAAAGCTTTGAAAAAAACCAAAAAGAGGGCGGTGTTTACAACACATACACCTGTCATTCAAGGCAATGAATCACACAAAATTGAAACGCTTATGTATATGGGCGCAAACAATAATCTTACAATCGAACAGCTTGTAGATATTGGAGACGCACCATTTAATATGACTGTTGCAGCACTTAGAATTTGTAAGATGTCAAACGCAGTAGCACAGCTACATGCTGAAACTGCAAATAAAATGTGGGAGCATATAAAAGATAGGTGTGAAATTATTGGCATAACGAATGCGATTCACCTGCCAACGTGGGTAGATAGCAATATGCTGGACAATGTGGATGATAAAAATAAATTGTGGGAGTCTCATGTTAATAATAAACGTGAGCTGATTGAAATGGTGCGTGACAGAAACAATGTGCTGCTGGATGAGAATGTTCTAACTATAGGATTTGCACGTAGGGCTGTAGCGTATAAACGCAGTAATTTCATTTTTACTGATAGGAAGCTGGTAGAGAAGCTGTTTAAACAAAATAAGATGCAGATAATCTTTTCTGGAAGAGCGCATCCGTTGGATGATGATGGTAAAAAAATAGTTGAAAACCTTGTTGCGATGAGCAAGATGTATCCTAAAAACGTTGTTTTCCTAGAAAACTATGATATGACAATAGGTGCTGCGCTCACCAGAGGATGTGATGTGTGGCTCAACAATCCTCGCCGTCCAAAGGAAGCAAGCGGTACATCGGGCATGAAAGCTGCGATGAATGGCGTGCTTAATTTGTCTGTACTTGATGGCTGGTGGCCTGAAGCCTGCAATCATGGAAAAAATGGCTGGCAGTTTGGCGATGGCAGAGAGTTTAAAAAAGACAAAGATTTGGATGCTCATGATTTGAAAGCTTTATATAAAGTGTTAAATGAAGAAGTGATACCGACATATTATGACAATCACAACCGCTGGGTTGATATGATGCAACAAAGCATCTTAAACTGCAAGTATAATTTTGAGGTAAAACGTATGTTGGATGATTATTATAAATATCTATACAATGCACCAGTGAGGAAGAAAGCGAAGAAGAAGTTAAATTAAGGTTTTAGCAATTTTATATGGTTAATAATAATTAATGGCGAAGTTATAAAAGAGCACGTAGAATACAATTGGTATTGGATAAATCTTTAAATATACTGCTTAAATTTTTCCGTTTAAATAGATTGTTTAAAGGAACACAAAAGCTTATCTGATCTTGCAAGATACTTATTATTAAACTATTTATAGGGAATAATAGTGTTTCGAGATAAATAGATAAAAATTGTTTTTAATACTTAAAGATGAATCTAAAATTTAGTTTCTATATTTGATTTGTAATAATAAAAAAAGAGTAAAATACAAGCAAAAATAAGCACTTTTTATGACAAACAAAAACAATGGATTATACCGCATGTGCTACGGTGCAAATGAACTGCAGATAATCATTTTATTTCTTGTTTTTTATAAATAAGTCAACAAATTTCTTAAACGAGATAGGCTTGGAGCCGTAATATCCCTGATACTCTTTGCAGTTTAGGGATTTTATAAGTTGAAGCTGCTCCTCGCTTTCGATTCCTTCAGCTATAACACCAATTTTAAGTTGTTTAGCCATACTGATTATCGCTTTAATCATCGTCCCATCGTCTGATTTCGGGTAATCTTTAATAAATGTTCTGTCTATTTTCAATTTGTCTGCATACAGTGATTTAAGATACCCAAGAGAAGAAAATCCGGTTCCGAAATCATCAATTGCGACCACCACTTTCTTTTCGTGCAGATAGTGTATAATTTCATTTGCGTGCTCAAGATTATTTACCAATGTGGTCTCTGTTATCTCAAAGCAGAAGTTTTCAAGCTTAAGGCCTGCAGATTCAATGACATCCACCAGAGATAAAACTAAAGATTTATCCATAAACTCACTGCTGGAAAGATTAATGGATATTTTAAAATCACTTGGGATGGATTCCTTTATCTTTGCAAAATCGCCCACAACTGTCTCTAAAACATGTCGGCCCAGTTTACTTATATATTCGCTCTCTTCCATAATGGGAACGAAAAGGCTTGGTGAAACATTGCCAAGGTTTTGATTTTTCCACCTGACCAATGCCTCAGTCCCCGTATTTTTTCCGTCGGTGGATTTCTGCACCTGATATAAAACGCTGAATTCGTTTCTTTCAAAAGCCCCTTTGAGTTCGTTTCTTATGGTTTTGTCTTTCCTTACAATGTCATATATGTTTTCGTTGTATATTAGGTAATTTGTTTTTTGAGTTTAATTATCGCCTCAAGTGCGATAAAGGCGTTAGTCAAAAGCTCTATGCCGCCTTTGCCGTGCATGGGAGATATGGCTATTCCTGACAGATAAGAAATGCTTATTCCCGGATGGTCCAAAAATTGTATTCCTGTAAATACATTGTCAATCGACTCCATCAAATTTTCCACTTCTTTTTCTTCACCGTAAAAGGGCTTTCTTATAAGGAATAAGTCTGAGCCCGGTGCCAAAACCATTCCATCTTCACCAATCAGTTTTTTAAGCTTATTTGATATGGTTAAAATGAATCTGTTTCCTTCACGCTCTCTAATCCGATATTTAATATCTATAAACTCATTTATCTTTATTACGATTACTATATTTTCTTTTCCGGCGTCTAAATTTTTGTTGAATATGGTATCAAGCCCCAACAATAGGTTGTTTTCTACGTGTCCTACAGAAAGCTCATTCCACGTTGCTTTATCCAGTATTCTTTTATCAATTTTAGGCTCTGAATAAATTCCTATATAGTATGCCAAAGAGCTTTTCTTGTTGTAAATGAATTTTACTTTTAGGTATTTTAGTATATATGTATTATCCTTTGCCATCTCCCAAATATTGCCCTCCCAAGAAGGCTCTTCATCTCTAGATGATAAAATAACTTTCATATCTGCGCGCAGGAACTCGCCCAAATCACGGCCTTTTATCTTATCCAAACCGAAACCGAAGGTATCTTCAAATACACTGTTGCAGTAGATTACCCTCTTTTGTTGGTCAGTAATCACAATACCATCGTGTGTATATTCGGATATATATTTTGACGCATCCAACATTAAACTTTCGGATTTATTCTGATATCTCAAGATTATTATTATCAGAGCAAGTATTATGATTAGTATGTTTAAAGCCAAAGCTATCAAAGGGTATCTTACTATAACATTATCACTGTTTGCATAAATCTCATTTAAATCAAAGCTGCTCACAATGCCAAGACGATTTCCTTTGCTTTCAAACTTAACCTCAATATCTCCGACTTCATCTATGAAATGAACATGGTATCTTCTACTTCCTTTTTCAAAATAGAGATTATGATCATATTCTTCAGCCATTTGTGTATCGTTCGGGATAAATTCATCAATCGTGCTTTTTGTAAGTACACTGCTTTCTTCTATGCTGTCTTTTTTAAATTGCCAATAATGCGCCGAATCATAAATTCCGACTTCAATAAATTTTCTGTTAATTTCAACATATTCATCCAATATTGAAAGTATCTGATATCCGTCATAGTTTATGATTAAAATACCATTGCGGGTTACGTCATTAACAATCGGCACTGAAAACCTCATCACAGGCTCATAAGGCGTTATAACCTCTCCGTTTTCAACGTTTAAGTCCAGGTCAGAAACATACATTGTGCCATCAGGCACTGAAATAGCGCTTTGCATATAATACATTTCAGATTTATCCTGCAGCTTATCTTCAGATACTATTTTTATGCCGTCGTCGTTGTTATTGACCCTTGCAATTTCCATTCCGTCTTGCGATATATATCTAAGTTGCTTGAAGTTGGGTTTGCTTCTCGTAACCCTATAAAACATTTGCTGAATTTGCTCTAAATTTTGTTCGGACGGATTCTTAACAAAGTCGCTGAATTCATTTGAGTTTTTTACCAGCATCAAATCGTTATAGGCGGCAACGATTATCGATTCAAGCACATGGCTTATTATGCCCATCGCTTCATGCTGCTGGTATTCAAATTCAGCTATCAAAGCCTCTTTTTGGCTTTGATATACAGATAAATACGAGAAATTAAATAGCAGTAAAACTGGTAATGCGAAAATAAGAAACCTTTTCAATATTATGATTGGGTTGTACTTGTTTTTAATAATACTTTTCATATTACCCTCTTAAACGTATATATGTTATTTAATACACATATCTTAAGCAGTTTAGTCGTTTGCAGCAAAACAAGCTGTACAGATTGGATAAGATGTAATTATTTATATTTTTGACTTAGAAAAAAACTATTATTAATAATTATAACAATTTGAAGACGTTTGGGCAAACTTATTGATTATTTGGTTTTTAGTATCATATGTTGCTTACATTGAATGCAAGTATGTGCATAACTTATCCAAGGTAATGTCATAGACTTTTGGTTTAGATAAGCTTGAACCTTAGACATTGAGTTAAAGTGGTCTACCATTGCTAAGCATATGAGCCTTCTTAATTGGGAAACAAGAAATCGAATGAGTACGAATTCTGAAAATAAAAATTACTATTCAGCTATTCACTATGGTATGAAGTACGGCATTAAGCATCCGCTTATTGTTGAGTACGGATATCATGTCGATGTGGCCGGCAGGGAAGATGAGCGGACATCTCAGATTGTTGCTGCTTATAAAGAGATGCTTGAAGTTGAAAATGATTCGCCGGCAGTTAAACCTCCTGCAGATGAAGCACATGAAGAGCCTGTGGAAGCTGTTGATTATGAATGGCTGCTTAGACAAGCTGAACAGCTCAAGTCTATAGCACAGGATATAATAGATGCTTTTATTGATTAATTGAACTTAATAACAAACATTAGCCTCCTTCTGGAGGCTTTTTTTGTTGCGTTACTAACAGATTACTAACAAACGCATAATTACCAAAATATGAAAAACCCCACAAACGCACTGTTTAGTGGGGTTTTTATGGTGGAGAATATCGGATTCGAACCGACGACCCCTTGACTGCCAGTCAAGTACTCTAGCCAACTGAGCTAATTCCCCAAAAGTTGCTACATGATTATATAACAAAGATATTATTGGGTCAAGAATTACATATCATCAAAATCTATTTTTTATCAGAAATTTTGAAATAAGAAAACCTCCAAAGACCGACTAAGCAAACTGCTTTATGCCAATCTAAGGAGGAAAACAATGAAGAATTTAATTTTATCATAAATTTTGGCAATTTGTAAATAGAAAGACCCAAAGAGTGTAAAAATAAACAGGTTTTGCTTAATAATGTACTATTGTTTCTCATTATTTAATTAATTTTCATCCAAGAATCAGAAAAACTATAACAATGTTCTAGAAAACAACTAAAATTATAATAAAATCATATATATTGTATAATTATTAATATAAAAATATTGACAAATATAATATCATAGTATAATATTGTATTAAGGATGGGAGAACCGATGGGGGAGATAGCTTTAGATGAGTAAATATGATCCTTTGACCGGGTATCTCAAAAAGGTACAAGACGACATCATCAGGTTGACTTTTGAAGAAATAGAAGACATTCTTGGAACTCCGCTTTCACTTTCTGCAAAGACATATAGAGCAATGTGGGCGAATTCTTCAAGCCATTTGTCGAAATTTTGGAAACAAGCAGGCTTCAAAGTTAATCATGTAAACTATGACGGCGAAAAGTATGTAGAGTTTATAAGGATAAAGACGTCGTCAAAGAGCGAAGGACAGATAATTAGCGTTCCTAAAGTGAAGGCTATTGAAGTCCCGGGACTACTTAAAAATCTTCATGAATTGTATCAACTCGGAATAATAGACAGGGGAGTATACGATACAAAGAAAAAGGTGCTTCTTGATAAGATACGCTGAAAAATTATATGACAAGCTTCTGTTTAACTTGCATGGTTATGGCAGGTTTGAAGTGATACGTATTTTTAATGAAGATGAATTTCTAAATGTGCATGTGATAACTGAAGAAGGACGCAACTTCACAGTTTCATATATCTTTTCAGAAGACTTCTGTGATTACAGCTTTGTAGGTATATACAGAGGATTTTTAAAAGAAACTCAGCATAAAAAAGAAAGACTTTCTGTAAGAGAGCTTACGTGGTTAAAGCGTGATTTTGACGCCGAAGCTTATAAATGTTTGGCTCTTATGAAAGAATTGGATGATTTCACTCACCTTGAGTATATGCTTGACGAATGCGGTGGCTATTATAGCACCAAGATGCTTTCTGATAGTCGTGTGCCTGAGGAATTAATAAAACTTGCAAGGTATGGCAGATTGGATTTGTCTCTTGAGAATCTGGCATTGCAAAAAAAATATCAGCCGCTTTTTTCTCACCGCGAGCTAATGATGTGCTATAACAGGCTCATGTATTTTGCGAATGGTGCGATGCAAAAGAAGGCACATGTTGCTCAGACATACATTTATGGAAGAGCAGCAAACAGGCAGAATCATCTGCATTTAGTTGCTGGCTGAAATTAAGGGATATTCTTAATATGTGTATTGGAAGGGTTGTTTAATTTTCTTTCTTCTATTGCCTCTCGCTTGCGGGGGGCGCTTTTTTTATGCCTTGTATATGTTGATGAATATAATTTGATAAAAGCACAGTACTAGATCTTTTGATTAAAACTATATATGCCTTTAAATGACATAAAATAGTATATGGTGTATAATTAGACTAAAATAATATTAAATGGAGAGATATGTTATGAAGTTTAAAGAAGTGGTTGAATCTGTAGGCACTTTTATAGAACTAAAAAGATTGGCTAAGGCATATGTAATTGATTATAAGAATCTTACGCATGAGGAGCTACAAACGGCATTAATAAAAACAGGTCCGCAATATTATCATAAAGATAATGTGATTAAAACACTGCGAGAAATGTTACTGCATTCTGATAGGAAAGTAAGGGTACTATATAAATTATTTATTAAAGAAATATTGCTTAATAAAGATGATTTTAATAATGAACATAGACAAACTGAAATTGATATCCTTGACTTGGAGCAAAGCATTATTAATGATGCGAACGAAATAATTCTTACTAAAAGCAATGAAAAGTCTGCAAAGCTTGATTTGTTTAGATTTGTTCTAGAATGCGCTTGGGAAAGCAACGATGATATTTCACCCGATGAAAAGAATTTAATAGATAAAATAAAAAAGAGGATTAATATAACTGATTATGAATATCGGATACTTGAGTCGAGATTAGGGAAGTTCCCTAAAAAGGAAAATAAACTTCATACTAAAGATGAAATTGAAGAGGTTAGAAGATTGCTTCAAGAAAAAGGTTTAATATTTACGATAAGAGATTCAGAACGAGTTGATTATGATATTATTCCCGAAGAATTAGCAGAAATCTTAAGAGATTCTTTTGGACTGGAAATGAAACGACATGGATACAAAGAATTAATTAGTAGTAAGTATGTACGGTCAAAGAAGTATCTATTAGAAATATTAGAGAAAGCAAAAATAGAAGCATCGTCTAGTATGTCGTCACTTGAGTTGCAGGAATTATGTATGGAGAGAGTAAAACCGTCAGTTGTGCTGGGAGGATATTCGCCACGAGATGGATTAAATATTGAAGATTTAATAAAGTGGTGTCATGAATTAGAAATTTCTCCAACAGGAACTAAAAATGAGCTAATTGATAGATTAATTATCTATTATGATAATGTTAAATCTAGAAAAACTGTAGAAGAGTTGGAAGATGAAAGAAAACTTTGGTTTCAATATTATGTTCAATTAGCTTCGAGAAATTTGGGTGAGTTAAGACAGCAAGGAATTATAAATAAAGACATTGAATGTGAACGGAAATTTGAAGCTGCTACAAACTATCTATTTGAAAGACATTTAGGGCATGCACCTCTTATGCTGAAAGGAACTGAGCATCCTGATGGGATTTTATCGTATAATGATAAACTTATTTATTGGGATAACAAATCAAAAGAATCAAGTGTTAATTTATCAGAACATATAAAGCAGTTTGATAGATACATTAAAACTGCTGAAAAACCTATAGCGTGTTTTTTAGTTATTGGTCCAGATTTCACTGCAGAATCAGAAAAACAGTGTGCAAAGTATAGTTTGAATAGTGATACAATTATTTGCTTGGTTAAAGCTTCTGATTTAAAAGATATTGCAGTTAAATGGGATAAAGATACTTCGTTCCCACTGGGTTATTTTAGGCAAGTAGGATTTTTTAATAAAGATTTAATAGAGTAATGAAACATAAAAAACAGAATAAAACTCACGGACTTGTGCCGTGAGTTTTGTTATTTATTCTTTATAGTACGTAAAAAAATGGATTAGTTTAAAGGTAGTAGAATCACATCCTCGTAATTATCAAGTTCCCCGACTCATACTTGCGTAATCCGCGATAAAAGAACAAAACGGCTATAACGCAATAAACCAATGAACCAGCAAGCCAAAGCAAAAAAATACCGACGCTAAAGTTCGTTGCCAGAGCGAGTGGAATGTGTGTTACAAACGCGGCGGGAAGAATGGAGTAGATTGCTGCACGGATAACTCCGCTGAAAATGCCTTCAGGATAAATTGAGAAGCTTATCATAAACTCAAAGGCAGAGCCCACGATAAGTTGAGCATTTCCAAGGTAGAAGGTGAGAGTATGCGCCATTATTTGTATTCCAGTAAAAACAAAGCCACCTATAAGTACAGCGAGAACAAATATCAAAAGAGCTTCTAAGTTTAAGCCCCAGAAGATGAAAAACAAAACCCAGCCATAGAAAAAGTCGCCCCATGCGCTGGCTTGGGTGGAAGCTCCCAAAATATTTGCAAGAACGGGAACTGGTTGTAATAGGAAAGTGTCCAGTTCGCCTGTTATTATCAAATGACTAATTCGGCTTACGTTGTGAAATAATATATAGCAAAAGCCGAAAGCGGAGCTTGCCACTGCCCAAAGAAACATTACATCGCGCATTTCATATCCTACGATGCTGCCGCCCATTGTTGAAAAAAGAACTCCCCAAAATACTATAAATGCAGCATTGTTTAACACCATGCCAAAAACCTGAACTAAAAAGCTTGCTCGGTACTCCATTTGTGAAGCAAGGTTTAGCTTAAAATAGCGTCTGAATATTTTTAATATTTTTTTAGCCTCCGTGAACATGAATTTTACTCACTCCTTTCTTAAATATACCGAATGAAACCAATATGAGTACGACTGCCCAAACTGAAAGCGCGGAAAAAGTGAATGCCGCGTGTTCGTAGGAAAAATCTACAAACATTTTTGCAGGTCCCCATGTTATAAGGGAAAAGGGCATAAAGCGAAGGATGTTTTCCATCCAATCTGGGAAAAATTCTATCGGTAGGAAAGTGCCAAGAATTAACACAAGCTTTGAATAGATGAAAAAGAATGGTCTGTTTTCTTCTGTGAAAAAAGCTGTGAGACCGATTGATACCATGGTGAAAAACTGAACTATAAGTGCCAGAGCCATAGACAATATGAAAAACAGAAAGCTTATAGGTGTCACAAAACTAGGCACGCCAACAAGAATAGTTCCCAAAATCACTGCGATAGAAATAAACATTATTAGCCTTGATATTACGGTACCCATATTGTTTGCAAATTGATACCAAAGGTAGCTATAAGGCCTGCCTAATTGATAGGCGACTGAACCACTTTTGATATCCTGTCCCATTTGATAAAATATACCTCCGCCTGTGCTCATGGCAATTATTTCTGTAGTGCAGAAGTACCATATCATTTGTTTGAAAGAATATCCTGCAATCTCTGTATTTTTATAGACAGCACTCCATAAGAGGAAGAAGGTATACACAAAAAGCGAATACATTATTATGCCGCCAAGTATATTCTTTTTGTAATAGAAAGCATTTCGGATGCTTATCCTAAATGTTGTAAGATATTTTTTTATCTTCATGTATTCACCGCCGTCTTCTTAAATATCTCAGTTATTATCTCTTCCATTGGAGGATCTTCAATAGTTATATCTGCTACTCCGCCGCCTTCAGAAAGGTGGGACACTACATCTCCAATAGGTGAGAGTGCTGTGTCTACATGCAGGGATACTGCATATGGAGTTTTCTTTATAACTTCAACACCTTTTATTGCCTCGATGTTGCTAACGTCACGTTCTTCATTAAAGCGAGCGGCAACTATCTTTCTTCCCAGATAATCATATTTTAACTTTTTTATACTCTCGTCCAATACAACTTGTCCGTGGTCAATAATCATCGCTCTTTTGCATATCTTTTCTATATCGCCTGCATCATGACTGGTAAGAAATATTGTCGTGTTATGCTTTTGATTTATTTCAAGTATTAGGTCGCGAATTTTCTGTTTTACAACTACATCAAGACCAATGGTGGGCTCGTCGAGAAAAAGTATTTTTGGCTCATGCAAAAGTGATGCTGCAATTTCGCATCGTACCCTTTGTCCGAGTGATAATTTACGGACGGGGGTTTTAAGAAGGTTTTCAATCTCAAACACTTCTACTAGATATGAAAGACGTTTTTTGTATTCAGAATCAGGCACCTCATAGATGTCAGCCAGCAGCCTGAAACTATCTGATGGTGGCAAATGAAACCATAGCTGTGACTTTTGTCCGAAAACTGTACCAATGTGCATGGCAAGCTTTCTGCGGTCACGCACGGGATCAAAACCTAAAACCGTGGCTTTACCCGAGGAAGGGTGGAGTATGCCTGTGAGCATTTTAATGGTAGTCGACTTTCCAGCACCGTTTGGGCCAATAAAAGCCATAATTTCTCCTTGATTCACGTCAAAGGAAATATCTTTCACCGCATCTACTTTTTGATATTGCGGATGGAAAACTGACTTAACACTTTGCCTGAAACCTTCTCCGCGAACCTTGTTTTTAAATGACTTGTTCAATCCGCTGATTTTAATTGCATTCATAATAATCTACCTTTCATATATGTATAAAAAAAGAGCCAAACCTGATTGGTTTGGCTCGTGTTACTAAATTTAAAGATAAATTTAGGTTAACACAAGCAAACCCTTATTAGGCATAATAAGTGCAATAAACACGAGTGAATAATCTGATTGGTGAAATCTCATAGCCTTGCTTGTCTCCTGAATTTATTTGTTGGCAATTCTAACATAATAGTGTACCAGATGTCAAAGAATATCTTGGAATTTTTGAAAAAATTATTCTTGAGGATATTTAAGCCCCATATTTTCCTTAGCAATATCAATTATCTTCATTATTTTAAGTGTATCATCCCAAGTCATTTTATCACTTTGAAGGTTGCCTTTTTCGATTTGTTTTTGAACTTCTATAGCTTCGAATTGCAATCCATATTTATCATAGTCATACGATACACTGTCGTGTACTTTTCTATCTATTATTAAGTTAGCAGAGCTAGCACAGTAGAAGTTTTCAATTTCGATATAGCCTTTAGTGCCAGATATAAGTGCATTATTGGGAGAGGTTGATGAAAGGGAGCTGTATAATTGAGCTATTGCACCATTATTATAATTTAAGCCTATAAAGCAGTGCTCATCCACACCTGTATGTGTTAGGTTTCCAAATGAACATATATCTTTATAATCAGTTCCAAGAATCATGCAGGCAAAAGAAAGAGGATATATTCCTAAATCCAAAAGTGACCCGCCTCCTTGCTCCAAGTTTAGCCAACGATCTTCGGGATTACCATCAACATTAAAACTAAATGAAGCTTTTACGCTTCTTACATCGCCTATCAATCCTTGTGAAATCCACTTTCTTACGTCAGATATTGCAGGAAGGAATCTTGTCCACATTGCCTCCATAAGAAATGTATTATTCTCTTTAGCAGCATCAATCATTTTTTTTGAAAAGTCTGAATTTAAAGAAAAAGGTTTTTCGCACAATACGGGTTTTTTATTATTAAGGCAAAAAATAGTTGGTTCGTGGTGATATGGGTTTAGTGTTGCGATATAAACTGCATCAATTTCTTTACATGCTACCAATTCCTCATAGTTACCAAATGCCTTAGGAATTGAATGCTCTTTAGCAAATGCCTGTGCTTTTTTAAGACTATGAGATGCCACTGCATATATTTGTATATCTTCTATATTAGATAAGCTTTGAGCAAATTGATGCGCTATCCTACCCGGACCTAATATTCCCCATTTAAACATATTCTACTCCTGATAAACATTAATATAATAATGATAGTTCAAAAATAAGAAAAAGTAAAATCAGTATACTTGATAAAATCAATAAACTATAGCGAGGGCTAGTAACGATATGCTATAATTATAAAAAAGAATATAGATATGGTAGATGAAAAAGTTAAATGGATGACTGTAGATTGGCTTTAGAGGAATTTTATTTATTGAAGTAATGTTTTTAGTTTTGACTTAGTATGAAGCAGGAAGCGGGAAAAAAGCTTTCTTTTACTATTTTTTTAGGCTGTTTCAGAGCTGTAGTTGCAATTCTTGCATATCTTATAATTATGCCTTAATAAACGATGTTCTTTTAAAATATTTTCTGATGGCGTTGTGAGCATAATGGTTTTTATTGCATTGTAGGGCTTCTTTTTTATCCATAGAATATCAAGAGGACGCTTTTTTATTAATGCTTTGATTTTGCAAACGGGTGTAATTTTGATAGGTCTTTTGATTTTCATATAGTTATAAATGTTAGGAGTGAATTATGAATAATAAACACAGCCATTATGCATTAGTTATATGGTTAAGTCTAGTTAGTGCAATCTTGGTGTTTTTAATAATCCTTATTGTATTTAATTTGCTATCGGTAGGCGAAATAAATATGTCGGACGGATGGGGAGGATTTGCAGGCGGGCTTGCGGGTGCGGCAGCGACTATCACAGCGTTTCTTGTGACAAACCGTGAAAACAGGCGTCAGTTCGATGAGCTTGCTCGGATAAATTATTTGCCACTAATCGATTTTGAACCATGTCCACCGGAGCGTATCGAAGAATATAAAAAACGTGATTTTGCAGAGCACGATCCGATCGAAATAAATCGTGATGAAGAAAAAAAGCACCAAAACGTGAAAACTCTTTATCTTGTAATTGATAATAAAGGAAATGGCCCGGCAAGGAACTTAAGCTGTCATTATCAATATTTTGTTAAAGAAGATAGGATTTCCGCGCAGTCAGAGCCGATAATACTAAAGAATATGCAGGCGAATTCCGGAATGATATTACCTCTTAATCTATATAACTTTAACGGGGAAAGTTCACTCAATTTTGTAGTAAATTTCGAAGACATCAGAAGGCGTCCTCTTGACTCTGGATTAGTGAGAATTGAATATGATAGTAATGAAGATGAATGGAAAATGTATCCTGAAAAGTACGCACTAAAATAGTGACACAGGAATAAAGGTCTTTATTCTGATTCAGATAGAATCCGTTATATTTGATTTGAAAAAATTAACATACCATTAATTTACTTAAAACTAATTGTAATGGTAAAGCAAAAAATGTATAATCGTTTTAATGGAGGTAAGTATGGTTGA
This sequence comes from Christensenellaceae bacterium, assembly GCA_963676355.1. Lineage (GTDB taxonomy): Bacteria > Bacillota > Clostridia > Christensenellales > UMGS416 > JAGLOK01. Next base: position 2,512,801 of record OY781093.1, on the reverse strand, counting down.
TAATGTAGCTTTTACAATAAATATGTTTGGGTTGGAGAAAGATATTTATTGGTATGGAATTATTATAGCGACAGGAATGTTGCTTGGCATTTGGATTGCGACATATAATGCAAGGCGCAGGGGATATAAGTCTGAAATGGTATTGGACATAGCCCTTATTGCGGTGATAGTTGCTGTTATAGGCGCTAGGGTGCATTATGTTTTATTCAGCTGGGAATATTTCAAAGGCGGACCGTTTGTTGATGTATTTAAGATTTGGAACGGTGGGCTTGCGATATATGGTGGGGTAATCGGCGGACTGATTGGAGTTTTTGCTTATTCTAAGCTAGCCAAGAAGAGATTTTTATCTATGGTGGATATACTTGTTCCTTCACTTATATTGGGACAGGCGATTGGACGCTGGGGAAACTTTGTTAATCAAGAAGCGTATGGATGGGTAATTAATAATCCTGCGTGGACATTTTTTCCGGCAGCTGTATTTATAAAATCCGAAGGCGCATTTCACATGGCGACGTTTTTTTATGAATCCATGTGGGACTTTATTGTGTTTGCATTCCTAATGAATTATATGAAAAAAGATAGAAGAGAAGGCAATGTATTTTTCATGTATTTTGCTCTTTATGGATTCGGAAGAATGATTATAGAAGGCTTTAGGATGGATAGCCAAATGCTTTTTGGAACGGGCATACGTATAAATCAAATGATTAGTGTGATTTTCATGGTGTTTGGAATACTAATGCTTCTTTTGAGAAAAAACGCACCTATAGTCCAAGCTTACAAAGTGAAGCTTTTCCCGGACAGTGAGAAAAAGCTTAAAAGGATTGCAGAAGAAGAAAAAGCTCGTGAATTTGATATATCGAATGTAAGCGACGATTTAAAGTTAATGGATGACAATTCACGGCTTAAAAGGAAAGAGCCAAGGGAAAGAGTCAATGAGGCTACGTCTATAGATGGAGAACCAAAGACGGTAGAAAATGACAAACCTATCGAATCGGAAGATAAAGAACCGGAAGCTTAAATAGCGAAAAGGGGAAGCAAAATGAAAAAAATTACAGCAGTTTTTTGGGGAGTTGTACTTATAATAGCCGGAACACTTTTGGTGCTTGGACAGCTTGACATAATTGAAAGTTTTAACTTTTTCAGAATAAGATATCTGTGGCCCGCGTTTCTGATTCTTTTAGGAATATTATTCCATGTACAGTTTTTTTCATCGAAAAGCAACTCAGCGGGAATTCTTGTTCCAGGCGGACTTTTATTAGTTTATGGTTGCTATTTCTTGTATTTAAACATAGCAGGTTGGCAATATACTGGAGCATTGTGGCCGATATTTTTAGTAGGCCCAGGATTTGGACTTTTAGAGCTTAAACTGTTTTCAAAAGGAAAAGAAGGCTCTTGGGTTCCGGTAATAATTCTTTTAGGATTGGCGGCTGTATTCTTTATTGGATTTAATTATGCTTCTCTCTGGATGGCTGTAGCGGTTGGTCTTATTATAATCGGAATTGCAATAATAGTTGCTTCGTTATTTGAAGGCAGCAAAAAACGCAACAAAAAGGTGGAAATCCATGTAGATGTGGATGATGAATAGTACCTTTTAAGATAAAAATATAAAGAGTGTAAAGGCTGTGAATCACAGCCTTTATTTTTTTAGTGTGGAAATGCAACTTCCGTGACACCATATAATGTAACAAGAAACGTTAACAGAACCACTGTAAGAACTGCGACGCTTAATGATTTGGATTTTGCCACTTCTGCGATGCCGAACACAAGGGATGCCACGCTGCACACCCAAGCAATCAGCATTGGTATGGTTAAATTGAGGTTTGAAAAGAATGTTTCTCCACCTCGTTGGTTAAAAACGTTTGTCATTAAGAAAAAATAGGATACAAGAAGCAGTGAGACTATAAAAAGTGTGACAGATACTGAGCCCAGTTTTGATTTGGGCAATAAGACGATTTTCATATCATCATCCCCTTTGTATTGCAATTTAATGATAATACTATTGACTGGTACTGTCAATTTAACGGTAAAAATTGAATTTTATAGCTACACCTCAATTAACAATAAAATGCTTTAGCATTATATAATATACATATTAAATAGAAGCATATTATCGTACTATTTAAGTTAGCCGTTTTGTTTGATTGCGTTACAGCTAGTTAGAATCCAGCACAATTTGTCCTCGGCGAATAAAATGGAAGTAAGGTGTGTCAAAACTCTTGATATTATGGATATTGCACTGATTGTGCCGAGTGGTGAGATATGATAATCATGTATAACTTCCTATATAAAATTAAATATCTATATTGAAAAAGCTTTTAACAAGAATGCCAATGAGAAATGAGATGCCGGAAACACCGAGGCTTATAATAACCATCTCCCAGAATCTGCGCTTAAATCCTGTGTCTTTTGCGACAGATACGTAGAAATTAAAAACTAAGATTATGATGACTGCAACCAATAGGCATATGCCTAAGCTTAAGAAGGGATTATTCAAAAGCAGATAGGGGAGTATAAGGGCTACAACAGTAAATACATATGCAATGCCTGTATACATAGCAGATTTTAATGATTCTTTTCTATCACCTGTTTCATGAACAGTTGAAAGATATTCGCTTGCAGCCATCGAAAAAGAGGCGCTGATACCTGTTATAAGCCCGGTTACTGCTATGAGATTCGTGTTTTGGAAAGCGAATGTGAATCCGGCAAGCGCGCCTGTGAGTTCAACCAAAGCGTCGTTTAAGCCTAGAACAATGGAACCTATGTAGCTTAATCTTTCTTCGTCAATCATAGATATAAGTTTTTCTTCGTGAGCTTCTTCGTCTTTTACAATCTCAGCTGTTTGGGGATAGTTTTCTTTTAACATGCTGTATTTTTTAACGGCGTCAGTTTCACCTTGCTCAAGAAGCTTTATTCCAAAAGTCAAACCGAAAATACGGGCGACAATATAGAAAAATATTATAAATAATCGTTTTGGCGGCACATCTTTTTTAGTTAAAGTTTTTAAAGTTTCATAATGCTGAAGTTCATTATCGCTTATGTTTTTCAATATTTTTTTATTGTTGATATCTTTATTTTTTTCACTTAGCCTTTTATATATTAGATGCGCACTTATTTCTTTTCTTTGCTCTTCAATCAGTGTATTTATCATAGTTATCTCCATAATATTCATTGAAGAAATTTTAACACTTTGTAATTGTGAATTCAATATTTAGAAAATGTTATTGACATATGCTCCTTTGGGAGTATAATGGTTTTTGGACATATGTTCATAACGGAGGTTGAAATGCCCAGACCCAAAAAGCATAGAAAAGTATGTTGTTTGCCAGAAAGAAATGTTTTTGGTCCTGTGCCTGCGCGTATCGCAAAAGGCGAGCCTGTTTTCTTGACTGTTGCAGAATATGAGACGATTAGGCTTATAGATTATGAAAATCTATCCCAAGAAGAGTGTGCTGAGAGTATGAATGTTGCAAGGACTACGGTACAGAGGATGTATGAAAAAGCAAGAAAGAATATAGCGGATTGTGTTGTGAATGGTAAGCTTTTAAGAATTGAAGGTGGAAACTACGAAATTTATTCTAACGAAGATAGGGTAAGCATGCAAGGATGCTGCCCCAAACATAAAATTAAAAATATTGAAACGGAGTGTGAAAATGAAAATAGCAATACCAACTGACAAAAATGATTTAGGTGAGATGATATATGAAGCGTTTGGAAGGGCGAAGAACTTTATGCTAATTGATTCTAATACATATGAATTTAGTTTAATTGAAAACACACAAAACCTAAATGCTGCACAGGGAGCAGGAATACAGTCTGCGCAAAATGTGATTAAAGCCGGAGCGGATGTAGTGATTGCAATGAATTTAGGTCCTAAGGCTCATAAGGTGCTTTGTGGCTCTGGTGTGAAAATATATGCAGGTAAAAAAGCAACACTTAAGGAAAATGTGGATTTGTTTTTAAAAGACGACCTTGATGCAATGGCAGAAGCGAATAAAGAAGGGCACTGGGTTTAATATGCAAACACAGCTAGAATGCATCCCTTGTTTTATAAGACAAGCATTTGATGCGGTTAAGCAGATATCAGATGATGAAAACTTGGTACAAAGATCGCTAAAAAAAGTGCTTATTGAAGCCTCAGAGTTTGACTTGAATCTTTCTCCGCCTGAAATGGGTCAGAGAATTCATGGAATAATTAAAGAAGAGACAGGGTGCAATGATCCGTATTACAAAATAAAGAAAATGTCGAATGAATGCGCGCTTAACCTTTCCGATGAAATAAAAAAGAAGATAAAGCTTTCAGAGAACCCTTTTCTAGCGGCTGTGAAGTTTTCAATTGCCGGAAATATATTAGATTTTGCCATAATATCAACGTGGGATAATAATAGAATCCAGAAATCATTTGACATGGCGCTTAGTAAACAATTAAATGAAGATCATGTTTTTCAGCTTAAAAAAGAAATTGCAGAAGCTAAAACAATTTTGATTCTTGGGGACAATGCAGGCGAGACAGTGATGGATGGCATTTTGATAGAAAATCTAAAAACTAATGCAAAAATTTATTATGCAGTAAAAGATGCACCAATAATAAATGATGCGACCATTGAAGATGCTGTTTATGTTGGGCTTGATAAGCAGGCGCAGATTATATCAAATGGCGCTGGTGCTCCCGGAACTTTACTTGACCAGTGCTCAAAAGAATTTTTGGATTTATATAATAAATCGGATGTTGTTATTGCTAAAGGACAGGCGAACTTTGAAACCCTTAACGATGAAAAAAGAAAGATTTACTTTTTGACTCAGATGAAATGCAAGGTTATAGCAGACCGATATGGATATGAAGTCGGCGATTGGATAGCTACGCCTACAAATGCAATAAATAAGGAGATATAAAATGATAATTGCTGTAGCTTCCGGAAAGGGCGGGACAGGAAAAACAACCATAAGCGTTGCGTTAGCACAAGCAGCCAGCGATAGAGTGGCTTTGCTGGATTGTGATGTTGAAGAACCGAATGCGCATATTTTTTTAAAGCTTAACGACATACGCTACGAGGATGTTAATGTCTCTGTTCCAAATATAGACGCTAACAGGTGTACACTATGTGGGAAATGCTCTGAGATATGTGAATTCAACGCGATTGCTGTGCTTGATAAAGAAGCGATGATATTCACTGAGCTATGTCATAGCTGTGGAGGATGCGCACTTATTTGCCCTTCGGAAGCCATATTTGAAAAAGATAGTGTAATTGGAAAATTAAAAAAAGCAGACGCTTGTGGTATTTGTTTTGTGGAGGGAAGGATTGATGTAGGAAAGGCTCTTGTTCCTCCTGTGATACGTGAAGTTAAAAAAAGAGTCAATAGTGAAGGATTGAATATTATTGATTGCCCACCTGGTACAGCTTGTCCCGCCGTTACAGCAATGAACGGGTCAGATTATATTATTCTTGTAACGGAAGCGACTCCATTTGGATTGCATGATTTAAAGCTCTCGGTGGATGTTGTAAATGATTTGAGAATTTCCTTTGGTGTGATTATAAATAAATGTGACTCTGGAGATTATGGTGTTAAAGAATATTGCGAGGAAAAGAGTATAGACGTACTGCTTGAAATACCTGAAAATATTGAGATAGCAAAAGCATATTCAAGAGGAGAGTCGCTAATATTTGCGATGCCTGAAATGGAAAAGAGCTTCACTAATATAATTGACAGAATTACTGGGAGTGTGGAATGAAAGAGATATTGATTGTAAGCGGCAAAGGAGGAGCTGGCAAGACAAGCATAACTGCTGCCCTTGCATTTTTGTTTAATGATTCTGTTATTGCTGACTGCGATGTGGATGCTTCTGATCTTCATTTGATATTTGAACCTGAAATTTTGGAAAAACACAGCTTCATTAGTGGTCATGAAGCCGTTGTTAGCAAAGATGAATGCAGGAACTGCGGAGTTTGCACACAAGTCTGCAAGTTTGATGCTATAAAGAAAGATGAAAACGGAAGCATCTTTATTGACGCCATTGCCTGCGAGGGATGCGGTGTGTGCGTATGGTCATGCCCGGTATCTGCAATCGAATTTAATGAAAGCACTTGCGGACAGTGGTTTTTCTCATCAACAAGGCGAGGGCCAATGATTCATGCGAAGCTTTTTCCTGCTGCTGAAAATTCTGGCAAGTTGGTTGGTGAAGTGAGGTTTAGAGCAAAGCTTACAGCTAAAGACGATAATGCAGATGTAATTCTTATTGACGGGCCGCCTGGGATTGGATGCCCTGTGATTGCATCAATGACAGGTGTGGATTATGTCCTTTTAGTTGCAGAACCCACTATCTCAGGAATGCATGATATTAAGCGTGTTATGGATTTGACCAGACATTTTGGCGTGAAATCTTTGCTTTGCATTAACAAATACGACATCAATAAAGAGGTTGCTCTGCAAATTTGCGACATAGCAAAAGAAAAGGATATCCCTGTTATCGGGAAGATACCCTATGACAGTTCTTTTACCAAGGCGATGATTGCGAAAAAGACAGTGGTTGAGATTGAAGACAGTGCAGCAAAAGACGCATTGGAGAATTTGTTCATTAATCTTAAAAATGAAATAAAAAAAGGAGAATTATATGAAAAAGAAAGCTGAGTTGGGAACCTATCTTGCACCGAAACCAAACATTGTAGTTTCATGCAGAGGACTTGATGGAAGAAACAATGCATTGGTGGTGGCTTATTGCTGTAACTGCAGTTACGATCCTCCTATGGTTATGGTGGGAATAGTGCCGAGTAGATTTTCTTATAAAATGATTAAGGAAAGTGGATGTTTTGTTATAAATCTTCCGGGAGAGAATTTCAAAAAAGAATACGATATAATAGGCTCAAAAAGCGGTAGAGATATGGATAAATTTAAAGAGCTTGACCTAAAGTTTACTGATGGAGAAGAAGTAAATGCACCAGTTCTTACGGATTGCCCTATAAATATTGAGTGCGAAATTGTGGATTCTGTGGTGACAGGATCTCATGAAATGTTCATTGCAGAAGTTAAAACAGTGCACACTGATGAAAAGTACTTAACAGAAGACAATAAAGTTGATTTTACAGATATTAATTTAATTTAAAGGAGAAATATTATGAAAATTGCAGTACCAGCAGCAAACGATATGATGTGCCCACATTTTGGACACTGTGAACAATTTTACATTTTTGAGGTTGACAAAGAGGATAAAATAATAAAGAATGTAGAAAAGCTTACCCCACCTCCGCATGAGCCGGGACTTCTTCCAAAATGGCTTGGAGAAAAGAACGTAAATCTTATAGTCGCAGGAGGCATGGGAGTTCGCGCTCAAAATTTGTTTATTCAAAATGGCGTCGAGGTTATAACGGGAGCATCGATCAAAGAGCCAAAAGCGCTTATCGAAGATTATCTTAATGAGAATCTTTCAACAGGCGCAAACATGTGCGATCATTAATTAAAAAAGAGGATATATAAATGAGTGAAAATTGTAGTCAAGACTGTGGAAGTTGCTCGGAAAATTGTAGCGACAGAGAACAACCCCAAAGCTTTTTGCTTGAACAGAATCAGTACAGCAATGTTAAAAACGTAATAGGTGTTGTAAGTGGAAAAGGCGGAGTGGGCAAATCGCTTGTAACATCGCTTATGGCTGTGTTAATGAACAGAAGAAGACATAAAGTAGCTATTTTAGATGCAGATATAACAGGTCCTTCAATTCCAAAGGCATTTGGTTTAAATGAAAAAGCCAAAGCAGATGCACAAGGGCTGTTGCCAGTTAAGACCAAAACGGGTATAGATGTTATGTCGGTTAACCTGCTTCTTGAAAATGATACTGATCCAGTTGTTTGGAGAGGGCCTATCATTGCAGGGACAGTTAAACAGTTTTGGACGGATGTTGCATGGGGTGATGTTGACTATATGTTTGTAGACATGCCGCCTGGAACGGGAGATGTGGCACTTACAGTATTTCAATCGCTTCCGATTAAAGGGATAATAGTTGTAACTTCTCCACAGGAGCTTGTTTCAATGATAGTTGAAAAGGCAGTGAAGATGGCGGAAATGATGAATGTTCCGGTGCTTGGTATAGTTGAGAACATGTCATACTTTGATTGCCCCGATTGTGGAAAGTCACACAGCATTTTTGGAGAAAGCAAAATAGAGGAAATTGCAAAGCAGTATAAAATTGAAGAAGTTAGTAAGATGCCTATTGATCCAAAAGTTGCAGCTGCTTGTGATAAGGGAATGATAGAACTTTTAAACTTTGATTATTTTGATAATATTGCTCAAAATATTGAAGAAACAGACTAATATAATAGAATACTTGAACCAAAGGCGATGGATAAATATTATCCATCGCCTTTTATATAATAACTTTGATTTATGTGCCTAATGGACACATAGATTACAAATAATTAACATACATACAGTTGTCCTTTAACAGTGGAGCATTATAATGGCTTTTGAGAAAGGATGTATTATGGCATTAGTATCACAATCAGTCAATTCACATAGCATTTACCTTAAAGAAAATTGGGTTATGACTGATTTGCAACACATGGGCAAAGAAAGTTTGGGAGCTGAATTAATGAATATACTAAACGAAGGCGACATTACAACTGTATTTCAGCCAATAGTTTCATTGAAAGATGGTTCGATTCTTGGATATGAAGCTTTGAGCCGCGGGCCACATGATTCTGTATTGGAAAGTCCTGCACGTTTGTTTGATGTGGCAAGGATATATGACAAGCTTTGGGAAGTGGAGTTGCTGTGCAGGCTTAAGGCGTTAGAAAATGTTTCAGATAAGATTAAAGATTCTTACGTTTTTTTGAATGTTGACCCTGATGTAATAAACGATGAGAAATTCAAGAAAGGTTTCACGAAGGATTTTTTGCGAAAATACAATATAGACACTTATAACATCATTTTCGAGATAACAGAAAAGAATGCTGTTAATGATTATAAAAGCTTCAGAGCTATAATTGATCACTATAAAGATGAAGGATATAAGATTGCAATTGATGATACCGGTTCAGGATATTCCGGCCTTTTACTTATATCTGAGATTCATCCTCATTATATTAAACTGGATATGGATCTCATTCGTGACATAGATAAAGATGGACTTAAGAAATCTTTAATCAAAACATTTTGCGACTTTTGTCTAGTGACGGATATAAAACTTATTGCCGAAGGAATAGAAACTCAAAATGAATTGGACACATTAATTGAATTAGGGATAGATTATGGGCAGGGCTATTTTATACAAAAACCCAGAGAGGATATTAAACCAATAGGCAAAAATGTAGTTGATTTGATAGAGGAATTTAACTTAAAAAAGAATAGACTTTACTCATGTAAACCAGCAAATGTACTGATTGGAAATATAACAAAAAAGAACATTACTGCAACAGCAAATGTGCTTGGCAGAGAGATTATAGATGTTTTTGAAGAAAATGAATCGGTTTATGCTTTGCCTGTAGTTGAAAATAGTCGAGTTCTGGGGCTCATAATGAAAGAGACATTTTTCGCAAAGATGGGTACAAAATATGGTTTCACACTTTATCTTAACAGACCGATTGAGCTTATTATGAATAATCACCCACTTGTTGTGGATTATAAAACGACTATTGACACTGTTTCAAAAATGGCAATGAGTAGGAAAAATGAAAACCTATATGACATAATAATTGTGACAAAGGGCGGAAAATACTTTGGCATAATAAGTGTAAAAGACTTGCTTGAAAAAACAACTGAAATTGAAATTAATTATGCAAAGCACTTGAATCCTCTTTCAGGTTTGCCTGGAAACATACACATCGAAAAACACCTTAACAATCTCATTAGCGTGAATGATCCTTTTACTGTCCTGTATATAGATATTGATAATTTTAAAGCATATAATGATGTTTATGGATTTGAAAACGGGGACAGGATAATACAACTAACAGCTGATATAATGAACAAGTGTGCAAGTGAGTGTCTTGACAATCAAGAGTGTTTTATTGGGCATATTGGCGGCGATGATTTTGTAATGAGCGTTAACACATATGAGGTGGGAAAAATGTGTGAATTCATACTAAGAGAGTTTGAATTAAAAACTTCCGAATTTTACAGTCCATATGATTATAGCAATGGGTTCGTCGAAGTTAAAAATAGAAAAGGGGAAGTGGAGAAGATAAACAATGTGACGCTTTCCATTGCATGTGTAAATAATAACAATAAAAAAATTGATGATGTATATGAGCTTTCGAGAATTGTTGCAAAGGTTAAAAAAGAGTGTAAAGAAGTTTGGAATAATCATTATGTTATTTATTAGATATACCTAGTATGTTATTGCGAAATATTTTGATATTATGTTATTATCTTGTCCCACATTAAAATATGTGGGACAATGTTTTATAATGATGTATTAAAAAGAAAAGAGAAAAATGATGAATATTTTAGTTGTTAATGATGATGGAATTGATTCTATAGGAATAAAGATACTTACTGAAAATGCGAAAAAATTTGGCAAGGTATTTGTTGTAGCACCACATTTTCAGCAAAGTGCAATGGCGCATTCCATAACGATACATGACTCCATGAAGCTGCATGAGCATCCAGACTATATGGAAGGCGTCAAGGCATGGAGCCTTGAAGGAAAGCCTGCTGATTGTGTAAAGTTTGCTTTATACGGATTAAAACTGGATGTAGACATGGTATTATCGGGGATAAATGACGGACCGAATCTTGGTACGGACATAAACTATTCAGGAACAATTGCCGGAGCTTTAGAAGGTGCGTTGTGCGGTATTCCGTCGATAGCGTTTTCTACTGATTTTGGTAATTTTGATATTGCAAAGCGGAAAGTTGAGTGTGTGCTTGGCAAAATTTTGGACAATGATGTCTTAAGCACCGAAGTTATTATGAATGTTAATTTTCCTAGCAAAGATCATAGTGAATCTAAAGGTATTATGATAACTCAACAAGGTCAAAGACATTTCTTGCACGAGTTTGAGCTTGAGAATGATGCTTATTGGGATCGCGGCACCTGGGAGAAAATCGAAAATGCAAAAGGGACTGATACTTATGCTTTTGAAAATGGGTATATTTCAATCACCCCAATACAGATAGATAGAACTGATTATAAATATATGATCAAGCTGAAAAAAATATTCGATTGAATTTATTCTTCAAACTTTATAGTTGATATGAAAAGATTGTGAAGCTCGCCGTCTTCTTTTGTGTTTTTTGTTGCTTTTTCAAAAATAGAAACCAGCTCTCTTCTATCATCTTCGCTTAAATAAACCTTTTTTGAAAGCAAAAAATCATCTTCTTTACTACGGTCCTCTTTGCTTTCTTCTTTTACTTTATCCATGCTTTTGGCAAGCTGTGAGACGTATATATCCCTTGCTGAATTGAATACAGAAACTATGATGTCACGTAAAGCGGACATTTCTTTTTCTTTTGAGTTTTTGCCCTCGAGTTGGATGCTGTATGAAACCGTTGGCATTTTATAATATTTGGCTATTATTCCATTGATGGTTTTTGTGTGGTCAAGCTTTATAAAATCATGTTTTGCCAGAATCCCAACGTGATAGTTTACCTTTGATGGGGATTCGCCCATTATTACGGCAATTTCCTTAGCGGTTAAAGGTTTTCCGGCAAAATCTAATGTTTTTAATATTTCCTGGCGATAAGGATCATTGATTATTCTAACTTCCTTTAGTGTTGTGATATATCTGACTTCTGGCTTTTCCATATCTAAGCTACCTCTTTTTCTGCTGACTTAATTCCAAGTGTTATATCCATTTTACCTTTTTTCTTCAAAGAATCAAATCCATATCTTGCGGCAAAGCCAACGGCTACAAGCAAAATTGAATAAGCGCCCATTATTATGTAGCTTTTTGAGATTTCAAGCAACGAGCCCATTAGCGCTGTTCCAAGAGGCATAGCAATCATTGAGAAGGTTCCCAAAACAGAGGAAACTCTGCCCAACATATTTTTTGGTACCAGAAGCTGCATTGCTGTGCTCAGTGCTAAATTAACCCACATAATAGTGATGACAAGGATATTGATCAAAATAATCATTACTATGAAATTAATCATTACTGTTCCAAAAAGTCCTTTTATTGCAAAAACTGCGATTAGCAAGCTCATTACACCATCAAAAGCTAAAATTACCCAAACAAGCTTGGAGTAATGATATTTCTTTATGATACCTGCAGCAAAAATTGGTCCCAAAAGCATTCCAACTGTTGTAAGTGAATTAAATACTCCATACAGCTGCTCTGAAACGCCAAAGTCTTGAAGCAATACTATCGGAAGCGCAACGGAAAAAATCGGTGATAAAGCAAAGTTTGCTATGACTGAAACACCTATCATTAGGATTATTTCAGGCAAGGTCTTAATAAAACTGAGGCCTTTTTTCATTGAAACCATATAAGGTTCTTTTTCGCTTTCGTGCATAATGCTTTCCTTTTTTATTCTAATAAAAATTTCGCTTATAGCTGAAGCAAAAAAGCTAATTGAGTTTACTATCATTATAGGAAGCAGTCCAAACACCCCAAAGAGCACACCAGCTGCAAGAGGAGACAGCAGGCTTATTATGGATTCCGGAAGCGCTCTGACACTGTTTGCATCTGCTAGATTTTCTTTTTTTACGATGTCAGGAATTATTGCGCTCATTGAAGGGTTGAAGAATGAATTGATTGAAGAAAGAAGCAATGTCAGAACATATATGGAAAGCATGTTTAGCTCTCCTTGAATTAAATATATCGCACAAAATATGCCAACAGTAAGCGAGCTTGCAAAGTCCATGATTACAATCATCTTCTTCCTGCTAAATCTGTCTGTTATGACACCGGCAAGGGGGGTTATCACGATTCTTGGTATCACTGAAACGACAAGAACAGATGAAAAAAGCACTGCCGAGCCGGTTTGGCGCAAAACGTAAAGAGATAATGCAAAGCTTTGCATCATGGTTCCGAATCCTGAAACTAATTGACCCAAAATCACCAATAGAAGATTTTTGTTTTTTAATACTTTAATGTTCATGTCACACTCCGTACAAGATATTTATACAAACAACAATGTACAACGTACAAAGAAGTTGTACGTAAATAATATATCTAAAATAAATATTTGTCAATAGCGAATTTTCAAGTAAATTAATGAGTTTCATAAAATGATTAATTTGTTGCATAATGAGTCTTTAAACCTTAGAATTAAGATTAAATAAAATATAGGAAAAATTATGGATATTTTTAATATAATAGGTCCAATAATGATAGGACCTTCAAGTTCACACACAGCAGGAGCCTGCAAAATAGGCAATATTGCTTCTTTGCTTCTTGCTAAGCCACCTGTAAAAGCTAAGATTACGCTTTATGGTTCTTTTGCAAAAACGGGAGCGGGGCATGGCACAGATAAGGCTCTTATTGCAGGAATTATGGGCTATAGATATGATGATATAAGATTGAAGGATTCTTTTGAATTTGCAAAAAGAGCCGGCCTTGAGTTTGATTTTGAAGAAAAATCAAAGGTTGGAGTTCATCCAAATACAGCTAATATTACACTTGAAGGCAGTGATGGCATCTGTGTGAATGTAGTGGGCATCTCAGTTGGAGGCGGCAGAGTAATGATTGAATCTGTTAATGATTTTGATGCTGGATTTGACGGGGAGAATCATACAATTATTGTTGTTCATACAGATAAACCGGGAGTTATAGCTTATGCTTCGAAAGTATTGGCGGATGCAGAGATAAATATTGCACAAATGAGCTCACAAAGGACAAAAAGAGGTGGCATTGCTGCTCTTATAATTGAATCTGACAATCCTGTTGGTGATGAGAGCGTAAATAAAATTAAAGAACATGATATGGTGCGCAAGATATTTGTTGTACCAAAAGTATAAATACAGGGTGAAATATGAGTTTAAAATCGTTAAATAAGATTGTTTCCAAATGCATGAAAAGAGATATAAAAATTTCAGACTATGTTATGGAAGATCAAATCGAATTACTAGAGTGCACACGAGAAGAAATTTTTGAAAAAATGAAGAAGACGCTTTATGTGATGAAGGATGCTTCAATCGAAGGCACTGAAAATGAACAGCATTCTTTTTCGGAGCTGACTAAAGCTGACGCTTATAGATATTCTCAGTATTTGAAGGGAAATAAACTTCCTGGTGGCAGTTTGTTTAACAATATCATATTAAAAGCTTTGGCCGTTTCAGAGGTTAATGCATGCATGGGCAGGATTGTTGCTGCGCCAACTGCAGGTTCGTGTGGGATATTACCTGCTGTAATACTATCTCTTGAAGAAGAATATAATCTGAGTGAACAGGATATGGTGGATGCTCTCTTAACTGCTTCGGGAGTGGGCGGAGTTATAGCCTACAGAGCAACTCTTTCGGGCGCTGAAGGAGGATGTCAGGCTGAATGCGGAAGTGCTTCAGCGATGGCGGCAGCAGCTGCTGTACAGCTTATGGGAGGAAATCCTGAGGCGTGCGCAAATGCATGTGCTATGGCACTTAAAAACACGCTTGGGCTAGTGTGCGATCCTGTGGCAGGGCTTGTTGAAGTTCCGTGTGTTAAACGAAATGTGATGGGAGCTGTAAATGCATTGTCGTCAGCAAATCTTGCTATGGCGGGAATAAAAAGTTTAATACCAGCAGATGAAGTAATAGATGCTATGAAAGATATAGGTTCTCAGATACACACGTCTTTGCGTGAAACAGCAGAGGGTGGACTAGCTGCAACACCTACAGGCAAAAAGCTGGAAAAAGCTTTTAAAGATAAAGCTCAACTATTGTAAATAATATAGGCAGATATATTCTTTTTTAGGCTTTTGCACCTTTAGTTTGATTTGAAGCAGATTCAACTTATGCATAAACTGTGGTAAAATTATTATAGTAAATATACCTTTAGGAGAAAAAGATGACAGATAGTGCTTTAATGAATATTGCGATTAAAGACGGAGAATTTTTTTCTATAGTTCCAAGGATGGCAAATCGACATGGGCTTATAACCGGAGCAACAGGAACAGGAAAGACCACAACGCTCAAAGTCATGGCAGAAGAGTTTTCGAGACTGGGAGTTCCTGTCTTTATGGCAGATGTTAAGGGAGATCTATCAGGTTGTATTAATCCTGGGAACGCAGGTGCAAAATTTTTAAAGCGTATGGCTATGATAGGCTATGATGACTTTTCTTTTGAAGGATATCCGGTAGCTTTTTGGGACATGTACAAAAAAAACGGGCATCCGATACGCGCGACTGTTAGCGAAATAGGACCACAGATGTTATCACGAATCATGCGGCTTACCGACGTGCAAACAGGTGTGTTATATATGGTGTTTAAAATCGCAGATGATTTGGGAATGCTCCTGTTAGATTATAAAGATTTAGCTCGTATGGTGAGATTTGTAGCGGACAACGCAGATGAGATGCGATTGGAATATGGAAATATTGCAACTCAGTCCATTGGAGCTATTCAAAGAAGCATCCTGATGCTTGAAGAAACCGATACATCAATTTTTTTTGGTGAACCTGCTCTTAATATACAAGATTTAATGAAAATAAAAGACGGCAAAGGCGTAATAAACATTTTAGATGCTCAAAAGCTGATGCAAAGCCCAACGCTCTATTCAACATATTTACTTTGGATGCTTTCAGAACTTTTTGAAGAGCTTCCTGAAGCCGGAGATTCGGAAAAGCCGAAGATTGCCTTTTTCTTCGATGAAGCTCATCTTTTGTTTGACGATATACCAAAAGTTTTGCTTGAAAAGATTGAACAAGTCGTAAGGCTTATACGCTCAAAGGGAGTGGGAATATATTTTGTGACGCAAAGCCCAAAAGACATACCCGAATCAGTATTAGGCCAACTGGGAAATAGAATACAGCATGCTTTGCGCGCATATACACCAAAAGAGCAAAAGGCTATAAAAGCAGCAGCTGAAACTTTCAGACAAAATCCAGAACTTGATATAGAACAAACTATTGGTGAGCTTTCTGTTGGAGAGGCTGTTGTTTCTTTTCTTATGGAAGATGGAGCACCATCTATTGCAGAGCGTGTGTGGATATTGCCGCCAAAAAGTGCATTTGGACCAGCGGGAGATGAACAGATTGATAATGTGATAAAAGAATCTGTACTCGGTATGGTATATGATAAAGAGGTGGATAGACACTCTGCATATGAAATTCTTATAGAGAAAGCAAAGAGAGCTGAAAAAAGACAACTTGAACAGGAACGGTTAAAACAGGAAGAACTTCTTAGACTGAAGAAGGAAAAAGAAGCAAAACTGTTACAAAAAGAAAGACTTGAAAGGTCAAAGGAAATCGACAAGAAAATAAGACAATTTAAAAGCTCTGCGCTAGGTAAAACGTTTTCTTCTGCGAGTACAACAATAGGAAGAGAGCTTGGTAAAAGCATAGTGCGAGGCATACTTGGTTCATTAAGCGGAAAGTGAGGAATGGATAATGAAATATAGGACTCTAGGGAAAACAGGCTATGAGATTTCAGAAGTATCACTAGGAACATGGCAGTTGGGTGGAAAATGGGGGCAGCCATTTGATGATAAAACAGCAGATGGTATTTTAAATGAAGCATATGACAGTGGTATAAACTTTTTTGACACAGCAGATGTATACAATGATGGACTTTCAGAAAAAGCAATAGGAAAGTTTATTAAAAGCAAAAAGGATAAGATATTTGTTGCTACAAAATGTGGAAGAAGGCTCAACAAACAAATAGCATCAGGATATAACGAAGAAAACATAGTGGGCTTTGTCGAAGATAGCCTAAAGAGACTGGGTGTTGAAGCATTGGACTTGATACAGCTGCATTGCCCTCCTACTGATGTGTATTATATGCCTGAAGTGTTTGGAATACTGGATGATTTGAAAAAACAGGGTAAGATAAGGCACTATGGCGTTAGTGTTGAAAAGCTAGAAGAAGCGCTTAAAGCAATTGAGTTTGAAGGGGTTGCTTCAGTTCAAATAATTTTCAATATGTTCAGGCAACGTCCGAACGAGCTTTTTTTCAAGCAAGCAATGAAAAAGAATGTGGGGATACTAGCACGTGTACCTTTGGCGAGTGGTCTGTTGAGCGGTAAATTTACTCATGATACAAAGTTCGACAAGAATGATCATAGAAATTTCAATCGCGAAGGAGAAGCGTTTGACAAAGGGGAGACTTTCTCTGGAGTAGATTATGAAACGGGGCTTATTGCTGTAGATAAATTAAAGGAAGTTTTTGGGAAAGTTAGCTTACCACTTGTTGCATTGAAGTGGATTTTGATGTTTGACGAGGTAAGTTGTGTGATCCCGGGAGCGAGCAGACTTGAGCATATAAAAATGAATGTAAAAGCGTCTGAACAAAAAGATTTGCTTCCAAAAGAAATGCACGAAGTTGAAAAGATATATGAAAAATATATCAAAGATCCCGTTCATTATTTATGGTGAAATAAAAGAAAAATTTTAGCTTGAATATTTTCAACTGAAAGTGGCAAGTTATTAGGGTTATATTGAAAATAGAAATATCAAATGAATTATTACAATAGGAGTTAATATGCAATACAGGAAAATGCCAAATTCAGAAGATAACTTATCAGCCTTGGGCTTTGGCTGTATGAGATTTAAACAAAAAGGTGGCAAAGACGGCGGAATATTGAGCACTTTTGACGTTGATCTTGCAAAAGAGCAAGTGCTGTATGCTATAGAAAACGGTGTGAATTATCTAGACACAGCTTGGCCGTATCACAGAGGCGCTTCAGAAAGCTTTTTGGGAGATTATATTCTTTCGGACAAAGAGATAAGAGACAAAGTTTTTATTGCAACAAAGCTTCCGTGCATGATGATATTTAAAAAAGAAAAAATAGAAGAGATATTTAATAAGCAGCTGGAACGCTTGAAAGTTGAATATATTGATTACTATTTAATGCACTCTCTAGACGGTCCTACATGGAATCGCATGAAAAAGCTTGGCACATTTGAGTTTATAGAAAAGATAAAAAAAGAAAAAAAAGCACGACATGTGGGTTTCTCTTTTCACGGTAGTCGTGAAGAATTTATGGAAATAATTGATGACTATGACTGGGACTTTGTACAGGTTCAGTATAATATTATGGACGAAAATTTTCAGGCAGGCATAGCTGGTATAAACCGTGCTGCTGAAAAGAACATGGGCGTAATAGTGATGGAGCCTTTGCGCGGCGGCATGCTTGTAGGAGAGCCTCCAAAAGAGGTGTGCAAGATATATGATGCAGCTGACTCGCAGAGAAGTCCGGCTGATTGGGCATTTAGTCATATATATAATAATCCTAATGTAACTGTTGTGCTTTCCGGAATGAATGAAATGGAGCATATAAAAGAAAATATCGCTATTGCAGAAAAAGCGTTGCCTGAAAGTCTTAGCGAAGAAGAAAATAAAGTTATTCAAAGTGTTCGTGATAAATATTTGGAGCTTATGCGCATTGGCTGTACAGGTTGTGGATATTGTATGCCTTGCCCAGCTGGAATAAATATTCCAGATGCGTTCAAATATTACAACATGTATCATATGTTTGGTAGTTTAAGACCTAAGATGGACTATGCAATGCAGGCTGGAATTAAAACATTGGACGGAAAAACGCACTGGACTACTTCCTGCATAGA
This sequence comes from Christensenellaceae bacterium, assembly GCA_963676355.1. Taxonomy (GTDB): domain Bacteria; phylum Bacillota; class Clostridia; order Christensenellales; family UMGS416; genus JAGLOK01. The sequence continues at coordinate 2,494,177 of OY781093.1, read as the reverse complement.
TTGTGGAAAATGCGAGAAAGCATGCCCTCAACATATAAAAGTTCGTGAAGAATTTGCGAGTGTTAAAAAAGATATGGAGGGATGGGGGATAAAAGCTTTGTCGGCGTTGGCAAGGCCTTTTATTGGGAAGTAACAATTTATGGGTTAAAGAATTTTTGCTGACATCAAATGATCCCTGTATTTTTTGGGGGGCATCTTGACTAGCTGTGAGAAAGTTTTATAAAAATTCGAGTATTCGGAAAATCCTGAAAGTCTTGCAGCTTCCATAATACCGATTCCTTGAGATATGAGCATTTTAGCGCTTTGAATTCTTTTGGATTGTAGGTATTCAACCAAAGTGAATCCGGTTGTTTTTTTGAATAGATGGCATAAGTAGTATTTGTCCATAAAATGATTGCGGCTTATTGCATCAAGACAGAATGGTTTATTGTAATTATTGTTTAAGTCATCGATAACAGCCTCAATGCGCTCATCCTGCTTTTTTATCTTTCTGGCTGAAGGAAGAGAGGCCTGATATCTGTCTTCAAGCTCTGTTAATAGTTTTATTAGCAGAGTTTTTATTATTATTTGATTTTTTTGGCTTTGGCTTTTACTCAGCATTTCAATCTCTGCAAATATTTCGATTGCGGCGTTTTCTTTTGGATTGCTGAAGGTAATCTTGTTGTTTTGCCCCAGCTGTCTATTTTCGAATATTTTAAGAGGATTGTACGTGTCGCTAAAAAAGTGCGTAAATATTGATGGACTGAACTGAATGAATTGCCTTTCATATTTACCATTATGACTAATCAGAGGTTTGTGGATTTCTTTTTCATTGGTTATAACAACATCGCCTTTGTTCAGCGAATAAGCATTTCCTTCTATGTGATATAGGATATTAGAAGAAAGAGCCATGAAAATCTCATAAGAATCATGCAAATGAATATCTACATTGCAATGCGGACTTTCTGAATGGAGATAAAATATTTTTTCATTATCTGCTTTAAACAGCGCTGTCTCTTTCACGACACACTCCTTTGTTAAAATTATAATACCATACAGCGCAATATTTGCAAACAATTTCACAACATTAACAATACAACATAAGATAAAAAGTAGTATAATCAAGCAAGATATCAAATTAAGAGAGGTTTTCTCATGAGCACATTCACTTTGTCCGGTTTTTCGGATGAAATATCACCTGATTTTAAAGAGCAGCTTAAACAAATTAACAATCTTGGCATAGGCTATATAGAGATCCGGGGAGTTAACGGAAGAAACATTACAGAACACAGCATTGAAGAAGTAAAAGAGCTTAAAAGACAGCTTGATGAAGCCGATATAAAGGTTTCTGCGATAGGTTCACCATTAGGCAAGATTAATATCGATGATTCGTTTGAGCCGCATTTCAAGCTTTTTAAGCATACTGTTGAAATAGCTAAAGTGCTTGAAACAAAATATATCAGGCTATTTAGCTTTTTTCTGGATACTGCAAAAGTGGAAGAATATCGAGCTGAAGTGATGCGCCGAATTAAAGAATTTTGTAATTACGTAAAAGGTTCGGATATTGTCTTACTTCATGAAAATGAAAAGGGAATATACGGTGACACTGCAGAAAGATGTCTTGAGATTTTTAAGACAATGAATTCGCGTAACTTCAAACTGATTTTTGATCCTGCAAACTTTGTGCAGTGCAGTGTGGAAACATTTCCGCATGCATTTAATATGCTTAAAAACTTTGTAGTTTACATGCACATAAAAGATGCCAGAAAAGAAGATGGTGAGGTCGTACCATCAGGATATGGTGATGGACACATCCAAGAAATTCTAGCAAGACTCCACAAGCGGGGATATGAAGGGTTTTTATCTTTGGAACCACACCTTGGTCATTTTGAAGGATTTGATGATCTGGAGGGAGAAAACTCTCTGGATTTTAAAGAAGAAAGCGATGTATCAAAATTCAAGCTTGCAACAGATAGTTTGAGAGATATAATTGCGGAGGTTACAAATGAATAAGGTGAGAGTGGGTGTTGTGGGTATAGGGAACATGGGTTCTGTTCATGCCAAGAACTTGGATGAGAGCAAGGTTGAGAACATGGAACTTGTAGCTGTTTGCGACTTAAAGCCTGAAAGGCTCGAGTGGGCTCAAAAAAATCTTAATGACGAAATAAAAAGATATTTGAACTTTGAAGATATTCTTTCTGATAGCGATATTGATGCTTTAATCATTGCAACACCTCATTATGACCATCCTGAAATGGGAATAATGTCACTTGAGGCAGGTAAGCATGTTTTAGTTGAAAAACCAATTGGTGTATACACTAAAGCTGTGCGTAAGCTGAATGAAGCAGCCAGAAAGTCGGACAAAGTTTTTACAATAATGTACAACCAACGCACAAACCCTGTTTATCAAAAAGTAAAAGAGCTTATACAAAGCGGTGAGGTAGGGGACCTCAAACGTATAGTGTGGACTATTACAGATTGGTACAGAACACAGTTTTATTACAATTCAGGTGGATGGCGTGCGACATGGAAAGGGGAAGGCGGCGGAGTATTACTTAACCAGTGCCCGCATAACATAGATCTGTGGCAGTGGATGTTTGGTCTTCCGACGCGTGTACGTTCTTTTTGCTCGTACGGCAAGTATCATGATATTGAAGTGGAAGATGATGTGACGGCTTACTTTGAATATGAGAATGGTGCAACAGGTGTGTTTATTACATCAACTGGAGAAGCTCCGGGTAGAAACAGGCTTGAAATCTCCGGAGATAAGGGAATGCTTGTGGTAGAACGTGGTGAAATAACATTTATGCGTAACACACAAGAAACTTCAGAACACTTACAAACCTGTGATAAAGGTTTTGATAAACCTGAAAACTGGGAGTGCAAAATCCCCGTTAATGGAAAAGAAACTGGACATATCGGAATAATGCAGTATTTCACTGACGCTATTCTTGAAGGAAAAGAGCAACTGTCTCCCGGCGTGGAAGGAATCAATGGACTAAGCCTTTCAAATGCTATTCATCTGTCATCATGGACAGATGACTGGGTTGTTCTGCCGGTGGACGAGGATAGATTTTATGATATGCTTCAGGAAAAAATAAAAAATTCAAAAGTTGTAAAAACAGTAAATGATGTAACTTTAGACGTGAAAGGCTCTCATTGAGAATTTAAAGGTGATCCATTGAACAGTAAATATAATATTGCACTTATAGGTTGCGGGGCTATATCGCACACACATATTGATAGCCTTAAAAAACTTGAGGAGTGCAAGATAAAAGCGGTATGCGATGTGGACAGCGATGCTCTAAAACTTATGTCAGAAAGACTTGAATGCGATGCATATGAAAATTACGAAGATATCCTTTGTGACAAAACAATTGATGCAGTACATATACTAACGCCACATCATTTGCACGTGCCTATTGCGATTAGAGCACTTGAAGAGGGGAAAAATGTGCTCCTTGAAAAACCTGTGGGTGTTAATCTCGAAGAGTTACAACGACTAAAAGCTGCTGAAAAGAATAGTAAGGGCAGGATAAGTGTTGTTTTTCAGAATAGATATAACAATACTACGGTAATGATGAAGAAAATTATGGATGAAGATTCACTTGGAGATTTTAAAACTGCTAAAGCAACTGTGACATGGCACAGGGATGATGATTACTATCTCAGTTCATCATGGAGAGGAAAATCTAAAACAGAAGGTGGAGGACTTCTTATAAATCAGGCTATCCACACACTGGATCTTTTAAGATACTTAGGTGGAAGTATTCAGATCGTAAATGGGCATGTCGATAACTATGCACATGACATTATAGAGGTCGAAGATACTGCGATGGCTTTTTTTCAATATAAGAATGGAGCAATAGGCAATTTTTATGGAACAAATAATAATGGTATAAATTCGAAAATTGAAATTGAACTTGTCTTTTCAAATGGAATTTTTAAGTTTGTAGACGATAAACTTTACCATATTAATAAATACGAGACAAAGCTCATGGCTGAGGATATAATATTAGAAGGTAAAAAATCATATTGGGGAGTGAGCCACGATGCATGCATTAAAGCCTTTTATGACGCACTTGATAAAGACAAGATGTTTGATATAACATTGGATGATGCGATAGCTACAAATGAGATTGTATTTGGAATATACAAATCAAGCGAAACGAAAGAAGAATATTTTTTAACGGAGGGATAATATGAGGGACTTTAAAATAGCGGCACAGTTATATACTGTGAGAGAGTTATTGGCGGGAAAGAACAAGAGCGAAATATTTAAAGTGTTAGAACAGATAAAAGAGATAGGATATAATGCTGTTCAGATATCGGGTGTTGGAAGCGTTGATATGAAGCTTGCAGAAATCTATTCAAAGGCATGCAAAGATCTGGAGCTTGAAGTGTGCGCAACTCATACAAGTCTTGAGAATCTCGAAAGTGATCTTCCGTGGATTGTGGACTATCATAAAATGTGGGATAGTAAATTTGTTGGAATAGGAGCAATGCCTGAAAAATATCGAAATAAAAAGGGTTTAAAAGAATTTATTGATAAATGCAATGAAATTGGTGAAAAGTTAGATGAATATGATCTACGACTTATTTATCATAATCATAAATTCGAATTTGAGAAAATAGGCAGCAAAACAATGATGCAAAAACTTGTTAAAGGATTTGATTCTGATTTTGTTGAGTTTGAGATTGATACATATTGGATTCAAGCCGGTGGTGAAAATCCTGTAAACTGGATTTATAAAACAGACGGAAGAATGAGCGTTGTTCACTTTAAAGACTTTAGAATAAAAGATGATGAGCAGCAGTTTGCGGAGATTGGGAAGGGAAACCTTAACTGGAACAGAATAATTGAAGCTTGCAGAGAAACTGAGATTCAATATGCTGCCATAGAGCAGGACAGCTTTACGGATAATCCAATTGAGAGCCTTAGGATAAGCTATAATTATCTTAAGAAAAAGGGTTTAAAATAGGGGATAATAAAGAAGTTTATTAGTTCACAATTTATTTACCTGATTATTTTAAAAACTTGCAACTTTTTTTAAACTTACTTCCTCTTACTTATGTAGGTATTACAAAAAGGAGACATTATGACCCAATCGGTTAGCGGTTTGCAGCAAGTAAACACAGGTGTAAAATGCCTTAAACTAATAAAATATTATGATCGCTACTTCCATATATCGGATGACGGAATGTTGGAAGTATATGCTTCTGTAAAAGCTACCGAGTATGTGAAAAATGTTGGAATCACAGTCTTTCTTCAAAGGTATGACGGAGACTGGACGACGGTCAAACAATGGGATGCTGAAAGAAACAGCTTTTATTGTTCCATACACGAATGTATAGATGCCGAAGTTGGATTGGAGTATAGGATTGAAGTATTCTATAGTGCCAACTATGGAGACTTTAAGGAAGAAATGGTATCTGTACAAGGTTAATTAGCCCCTAAAAACCTATACCCTGTTTAGGTTATTGCACAAGTAAAAAGGCGCTAAAAAAGCGCCTTTTTATTATATTTATTATTCTATTTCTATTGAACCGAATACACAGTTTGTTTCAATGTAAACTGTGTTATCTCCATCCCTCTCATAAATTCTATCTCCAAAAGATAAAGAAGAACCATCGGGAAACACTGTTTGAGAAAATGCCCCGCTTGATTTGATCTTAACACTTTTCCCATTTGTATTGATTTTGACGCTTGAAAAAATGCTGTTTACTTCTATGTCTTTTTCATAAGTTGTATCATCCAAGCTAACAGTAGCACTTGAAAAGATATAATTATTATCTCCAGTATGGATGGAAGTAACAGTACTTCCGGAGAAGATATTTGTGCTGTCTTTGCGTGATGGTCCTGCGATGATGGAAATCCCTATTGATATTATAATCAATCCAAATACTATTGGGAAAATTTTTATATTCCATCCAAAAGCTTGATTAAATATTATTACAAGACCTATTACAATTAGAATGACCGCCCAGAATACTGGTGTAAATATTTTCATGATAAACTCCTTAATGTATTATAGCTACTTTCAATTTTATGCAATTATTAGATTTTTATCAAGTATAATATGCTGACAAAGCAATGTTTATTATGTTATTATAGATTGGATTTATTAGTGATATATTAAGGAGACTGGATGAAAAAACTAATCTTGATACCATCATATAAACCAGATGAGCGACTTTTGGAGTTTATTCAAGAGCTTAAAAGTGAAGGCTTTGTGGATGTGCTTATTGTGGATGACGGAAGCGGTGGAGAATACAGTGCAATTTATGATAAAGTTGCGCAAGAATTTCCGCAGTGTGAAATAATATATCATGCAGTAAACCAAGGCAAGGGACGAGCTCTCAAAACAGGCTTTAATCATGCATTAAATAAATATGACAGTTTGCTTGGTGTGGTGGCTTGTGACGCTGATGGACAACATCCTGCATCCTCTGTGAAAGAGGCGGCAGATGCAATGCAAGAGCATCCCGACAAACTTATTCTTGGAACAAGGCGTTTCTTTAAGGGCAAAAACATTCCAACCGGAAATCTTGTTGGCAACCTTATTACAATCGCAATCTTTAAACTGCTTACAGGGCTTTCTTTTGGAGATACACAATGCGGTCTTAGAGCATTCCCAAAAGCTGTTATGGAGAAATTTATAACAACTGCAGGAGAGCGTTTTGAATATGAGAATATTATGCTCTTGGATGTGAGAGAAAAAAAGATTGATTATGTTGAGTTCCCAATGGATGCAATTTATTTAGAGGGCGAAGATTACACAACCCATTTTAATAAAATAAAAGATTCGTTTTTAATTTATGTAAATATATTAAAATTTGCCTTGCTGCCATTTTTTGCTGGAGCGATAGCTTATTATTTTTCGAGGATTATGCTTAGTATTGCACCGCTTTGCTCGTTATACAAAATGGCTCTTATTTACGGTGCAGGCATTCTTGTTGGCTGGCTTATTATGATGGCTCCCGTTTCAGACGAAAAGGGAAAGTGGTATAATATTTTTATACCGCTTTTACACACGGCTTTCTTCTCTGTTTTGTTTTATTGGCTGTTTGTTTTTAAAGCGGTTGGATACAATTCTGCTTGGTGGATTTGCGCGATTTTTGCGGCTCCGACTGCATATGTGGGGTATCTGAGAATGCGTTATGGTAAAAAACCCAAGAGGGTTAAAATATAAAGTTCTTTGAGGGAGAGGTTTAATGAAAAACCATACACATGTACTTAAGCTTACGTTCACGGCTCTTTTTGCAGCGATAATTATGCTTGCTACTACAATCGCAATTCCACTAGGAGGCGGCGGATATATTAACCCTGGGGATTCCATGATATATGCTGCGGCATGGTTTCTGGGACCTATTGCTGGAGCTGCTGCTGGAGTAGGATCTGCTCTTGCAGACTTGATTTTAGGATATGGTGTTTACGCGCCTGCGACTTTTGTAATCAAAGGACTTATGGGACTTGTTGTTGGCTTGTTGATTAAAAACTTTGGTGAAAAAATATTGATAAAAATTCTGGCAATGTCAGCAGGTGGATTAATTATGGCTGGTGGTTATTTTGCTTTTGAATATTTTATAATAATAGGAAAAGGCGCTATTGCAAATGTGCCTTGGAATTTTGTGCAGTCAGCAGCTGGTGTTGTTATTGGAACACTTGTTATAACAGCACTAAGCAAGATTAAAGGAATAAACAACTTCGTGAACAAAATAAAGGGGGAATAAGCTGTGCAGATAACTGTGTTGGGTAACTCGGGGCCTTACCCGGGAGCAGGAACAGTGTGCTCAGGATACTTGCTTGAAGCGGACGGAAAAAAGATTTTGATGGATTGCGGCAGCGGAGTACTTGCAGCTTTACAGAGAAAGTGTGCGCTTACAGAACTGGATGCTGTTATACTATCTCACCTGCATGCAGATCACATGAGTGACATGCTCGTTATGCGTTATGCGCTGATGTTTGAAGAGCGTAAATTTGCATTGCCTGTTTACATGCCTAATCAACCGGAGTCGGAAGCATGGCTTTTGAGTGGATGTAAGTACTTTAATCCTATAGAGATCAACCCCAAAAAGTTTTATACGATTGGCAATCTAAAAATATTTTTCACACAAGTGTCACACCCTGTTTTGGCTTATGCGACAAGAGTAGAAAAAAATGGCAAAGCTTTGGTTTATTCAGGCGACACAATGTATGATGAAAACCTAATAGACCTTGCTACAAATGCAGACTTGTTTATATGTGACTCGGCTTTCACTGAAGAACAGCACTGGCCTGAGGCGCCTCATGTAAGTGCGAAGCAAGCAGCACAGATGGCAGAACGTGCCAAAGCTAAAAGGCTTATGATAACACATTTCTCACCTCGTTCAGACAGAACACAGCTTTTGGGAGAAGCTAAAGAAGTTTTTCCACACACAATAGCATCTGCGCGTGATTTAACTATTAAAATATGATAAAAAACAGATATCAATGGATAAAAAAACTGGGCAGCGCTCCAATGCTTATACTGGCGCTGCTTTTTGCTTCTGGTATCTTCGCGGCATATAAGATAAATATATTTCCGACTACAGTAAAATTTTTTAGCCCTGTCATCCCAAGTTTTGCAATTATATCTATAATATGCATACTGATTGGTGTAGCTTTTTTGTTGCGAAAAAGAATAAAACCACTTCCTATAGCATTGGCCGTGTTTTCGATAATAGGCTTTCTAAGCGCTCAGACAATGCTTGAAAGCATGTACGAACCGGAGGCGATTTTACCACATAAATATATCCAAGGCAGAGTTAAATCAGTTGAAGCAAATGGGGCAAACTCTATCGCTCTTACTCTAGAAGACATATATTTAGAAGGAGATATGAGACAGAGGATCAAAGGCAAAGTGAGCCTCATAGTGTATGGTGAAAGCTCAAACTATTTACTCAGCCGATATGATGTGAAAAATAGCATTATTAAAGCAAAAGCTGACTTAATGTTTCCTTCGAGTGCTCCGGAGTGCGGATTTTACAATGAGAGACTATCTCTTTTGTCAGAAAGAATATCATATAAAACTCTTTGTCATTATGCCACCATAGAAATAGTAAGACGTGAGAGAGCTAATGATTTTACTCGTTTTTTTGTGAATTTGAGAGATAACTTCGATAAAAAAGTTAGTGAATTTATTGGCGGAAAAGAAGCAGGTCTTTTAATAGCGGTTTTAACTGGTGAAAAAAGTGGACTTGATGATAATATAAAAGACAACTTTTCAAAGTTAGGAACATCGCATCTTTTAGCTACAAGTGGATTGCATATAGGGGTGATGCTTTTAGCGTTTGCCTATTTGTTAAATAAACTACATGCACCAATAATTGTGAGAACTATTGTGTGCAGTGTGGTAATAATTGCGTTTTTAATTTTTGCTGGATTTAGAATTTCTATGATAAGGGCTGCGATTATGTGGTCAGTACTTATGACTTCGAGAATATTTGGAAGAAAGAGCTCTGTAATGAACTCACTTGGAACGGCTATGCTTGGTATGCTTATTGTAAATCCTTTCACGCTTTTTTCTGTATCATTTATTTTGTCTTGTGTGTCCGTTGCTGCGATAGGAATTTTTGCTGATGCCATTAAGCTCGCAGAAAGATTTAAGAAAGCGAAGTTTTTACTGGAGGGTGTTCTTGTGAGCTTAGCGGTTGTTGTGTTTTCATGGCCCGTAACGGCTTATTATTTTAACAATGTGCCCATTTTGTCGCCAATATTCAACCTTCTGTTTGTAACACTTGTGTCACTGGCACTTATTGTAGGCATTCTCTTTGGAATTCTATCTTGGATTGGTTTTTTAGCGCCAGCTTTAGGAGTTATGGTTAAAGCTTTATACAAACTAATCATTTTTCTCTCCGATTTTGCAGCAAAATATTCGCCACAAATAAATTTAGTTTCTCCTCCAATGATAGTTTCTTTTTTGTGGATATCTGGAATAATTTTGTTAGTGCATTTAATTAGAAAGAAGAAAAAATGGGTTAATTTAATTTTACCTCCCGCTATGCTTGTGGTTGCTATAATTATTATGGTAATAACTCAAATGCAAGTAAAAGAAAGCAAAGATGCGAAGATATATTCGGATGGTTCAAGTACCGTAGTCTATATTACTCAAGGTAGCCAAAACATTTTGATACTAAACCATGATAGTTTTATTGCGGATAGAATTATAAAAAAATCTGGAAGAAGTGAGATTTTTGCTTTGATATATTCGGGAAATAAGGTAGAAGAACTGTCTGGGATACTTGAAAATCTAGAAGGAATAAATATAAAACAGATTTATGCTAGTGAAGATTTAAAAGGGGAGTTGCTTGATTTAGAATCTGATATTATAGGTGTGAATCGTGAAATGAATTTAGATGGCTACAGTATAAGGTTTCATGAGTTTAAAGCGAAATCTAAAACTGCTAAAATTCATTATGCGGTATCGATCAAAAAGGGAGAGGAATCTGTTTTATATTTAGACCCCATGTCACTTAGGCAAGGCGCTTTTAAAGAAGAGTTTGATATAATAGTATCTTCCAAGTGGAGCATGAAAAGAGCTGAAGGCATAATGAACATAGGTTTTGAGAACTTATATTATTCTTCATTGGATGCAATTCCGGATGAATATATATTACAGCTTGAACAAGGCGGCACGAAAACCTATAATATAACGGAGAAGGCGACAAAAATATTTTTAGGCGGAGACTGATTTGAACTATAGTGAATTTTCAAAACTACTAAAAACAAATGATATGGGCGGCGCTTATCTTCTTCATGGTAATGAGGAATATATTAAAGAGCTTTGTATAGCTGCTGTTATAGATAGATTTGTTTCCCCGGGAGTAAAAGATATTAACTATGATAAGATTGATGCTTCTGAAGGCGATATGTCGCAAATAGAAAACGCTATGATTCCTTTGCCGTTCATGTCGGAGAAACGAGTTGTTGCAGTGTATGCATTAGAAATTTTAGGATTAGCAGCGACAAAGCTTAAGCAAGCACAGTATAAAAATGACATTGACAGGCTGGCGGATATTATAAAGAAATGTCCAAAAGAAACAGTGCTTCTTTTAGTGTCGAGAGAGCCTTCTGCCAGTTCAATGGTTAAACTGTTTTCTCCGGAAAATAGAGATGTAGAGTTTAAACAACCTAGTGATTCGCAAAAAATTCAGTACCTTAAAAGAATGGCTAAGCAATCTGAACTAAAAATATCGGATAACTTGTTGCGGTTGCTTGTGCAATACACAGGAATGAGCTTACTTGAGCTTGACTTGGAGATGAAAAAACTAAAGGCTTATGTAAAAGACGGGGAAGTGGTTGAAGAAGATATTTTTTCGATTTGCCCCGCTGCTACAGAGTATAGCATATTTAAAATGCTAAAGCACATCACAAATAAAGAGGGAGGGCATGCGCTTGCTGAGTACAGAAAGCTGATGCTTTCAGGACAGTCACCTCAAGCTGTCACAGCAATGATAGCTAGGCAGTTTCGTTCGTTATTTTATATAAAAGAATTAAATGGATTAAATGCCGCAGACTTAAAACAGGCCGCAGGAAAACTGCGCACTAAAGATTTTGTCGTTAAGAACATGAATAGAATAGCTTCAAGGTTGGAACAAAACCGTATTGATGAGATTGTTAAATGGTGTGCAGATGCAGATTACATGGTAAAGAGCGGGAAAATTTCAGTGGATAGCTCGGCTGAAATGCTTATTATGAGGCTTATTGCAATATAGAATGTGCTCATATCTAGATTCATGTATTTATAGGCATAACAAAAAAACCGAAGAATTTCGGTTTTTTATTTATTTATGTTTTATTGGCAAATAATTTTTGGTTACTTAGCTTATGCGCTCATCAATTTTGCGAGTTGTGCTTTTTTTCTGTTCGCTTTATTTTTATGCATAACGCCTTTTTGCCAAGCTTTGTCAACCAAGCCAACGAGCTCTGTGTAAAGCTCCTGTGTGTTTTCAGCTCCGTCATTTACTGCGGCGCTTAAAGCTTTTGTTTTTGTTCTGAGTTCTGATATAACCTTACGATTTCTAAGATTTTGCTTTTCAGAAAGAACTATTCTCTTTTCAGCAGACTTAATATTAGGCAAGATGATTACTTCCTTTCTTATGATTGTCGGATGAAATTTTACCATGTTTATTGTACCAATGCAACCTTTTAATTGAGTTTGCACCTGTTTTTTAATTAAAAACGCAAGTTTCGTTAAAAATTAATAATATAATGTGTTTTTTAGTATAATACTAATTAGTTTCGTGATTTCATCACACAATAAGTTTAATCTTGTAAATATATGTAGGATTTAATATAATTCTAATAATGCCGGAATAATTCGGTCTTATTTGTAAAGGAAATAAGATGAACAACAAACCAATTGGAATATACGACTCAGGCGTGGGAGCTGTTGCAGTTTTAAGGACAGCACAAAACATTTTACCAAATGAAAAGTACCTGCTCTTTGCGGACTTCAAAAATGCCCCGTATGGAGATAAAACCAAAGATGAAATACTGTGCCTTGCAAAAAAAGGTGTAAAAAAGTTAATTGATGAAGGTGCAAAGGCGGTAGTTGTGGCTTGTAACACCGCAACAAGCGCTGCTATAGAGGATATTAGAGCTGAATATTCAGGAAATATTCCAATAATCGGTATGGAGCCTGCTATAAAACCAGCTGTGAATGAAATCAGCACTGGGGATGTTTTGGTGCTTGCTACGGCTGCGACGCTAAAATTCATGAAATTTAAAAAGCTTGCAAAAAGTTTAGGGGCAAATAACATTGTTCCTATAGAGTGCCCTGATTTATCAAAACTTATAGAGCAAGAAGAATCTGGTTCAAAGAAGATTAAAGAATATTTAGATAAATTGCTCGAAGGTTATGACAATGAGAAAATCGATGCAGCCGTGATTGGGTGCACACATTTTTCGTTTATAGAAAAAGAGATAAAAAACGCTGTAGGATGCGACTGTGTATTTGACGGACGCTATGGAACAGCTAGACATTTGAAAAATATTTTGAGAGAAAAAAAGCTTTTGTCTGAAAATAATTCAGGCACGGAGCTTTTGCTTATTGAAAGTGACGAGAGTTTTAAATCTCTTATAATGGATTTTATGAGCAGACCATTGAGTTTTGAGGAATAATATGTGGAGAAGGCTTGAAAAAAAAGATTATAATCTAGCATTTGAATATTTAAACCAAAATTCACCCTTTACCAGCCCGTTGTATGGAAATGTATTGTCCGCAGGGTTTGATTACAAACCTTTTGCTATGCGAAGTGGGGTGTTTTTTGTTTATACATCAGAAGACGATGAAATCATGGGCATTGTCGCAGGATTTAATGATGGCAATGTTATGGTGCACACCAGCGCAGAAGATGCGCAGGCAGGGCTTTTGGAGATAATAACTAGATTTCCGTTCCATTCGATTTGGGGGCTGGGTGGGGATATACCTGCCAGCGAGGTTGTATCTGATGAAATGGGACAATCTTTTGACTCGCGTGAGTTAGATGTTATGGAGCTTAAAAAAAGCATAAAAGAAAGATTTCATCCGGAATGCGATATTATACGCATTGATAAGAAGTTTTTGCTTACAATGTATGTTAACTTTATTAAGAAATGTCTTTGGGAAGGTTTTGGTTTTAAATCAAATTCCAGAGACTTGCGAAAAAGGATGAGAGAGAGAACCGATATTGAGCCATTTTGGATATTATCTTGTAATAACATTTATGTGGCTCAGGCTCATGTTCAGGCGATGACACCTATGCATGGATATATTGGCGGAATATGCACTCCTCGCGAGTACAGGCGCAAAGGTTATGCGAAAGAGGTGGTTGCCCGAGCTTGTGATTACATTTTTGAGCAGGGGAGACTACCGGCACTTTCAGTATCTGCTGCAAATGAAGCGGCCCACACTTTATATGAAGATCTGGGATTTGAAAAAATAGGTGTAATGACTGTTTATATGGTTGAACGAGAGTTTAAGGGCGATGAAAACTCTTGAAGTGCTGAATGTAATTACTTTAATAATACATTAAAAAGGGAACTCTCATCTTTAGCTTTGAAAAGCTGGGGTGAGTGTTTGTATCTTCGCTTAGAGTGCTTTGTCACTCAGGGAATGTTTTCATTCCTTCAATATATTCTTCTCTACAATTTAAACACCAAGGCACAAATACTCCAAATTAGTTATTGATATCTTCTGATTCATTTGTATCGTTTTTCATTGTCGTAAAGTAGTCATATATTTGTTTGGCCTTTTCGAAATCTTCATCTCGCACAAATACTTTGATTCCCAGTAGACTTGTGTTTGCAATGATATCGTAATGCTGCCAAATAGCCCCGCCTTCCTTTTCTGTCCTAAAGAGCACTTTTTCTTTTTCCAAGGCTTCTGTTATGAAAGTGAAATCTATCTGATTTTCTGCGACAAAAAGCAGCTTTTCCTCATAATCCACATCAATATTATAATCAAACTCTTCCACATCTTGAATTGCTTCTACTGGTTTTTCGGGCATATCTTTCTGCAAATCATTGCCGCATTCCGGGCATTTTCTGATTCCGTCTATATATTCTTCTACACAATTAGGACACCATGGCATAAAATTACCTCATTTATTTATGAATTACTTAAGCTAGGATTGATTTCCATTTATATAATTATATCACACAATTTGAGTCGCTTGCATTTTAGCTATATAAAGTGTCGCTAAAGTCAAGTAAAATATATCATTTTGCATTTCAAATATGAATAATTAAGCGTATTGCATAAAAAAAATGAATGAAATATAAGACTTTAATATAAAAATATTAGCTAGCAAATTATGTTTTACTAAAATTTCTTCTTTGAAATTTATATTTTCTTTGATACAATGAATTTCGGTGAAAAAAACATTTTTTACAAATTCAAATAAACTATTACTAGGGGGATTTCGGGCATGAAGGAATATTTGGCCAAGGACATACGCAACATAGGACTCGTCGGCCACAGCGGCGAAGGTAAAACAACGCTAGCTGAGGCAATGATGTTTAACGCGGGATCAATCGACCGCATGGGCAAAGTTGAAGACGGCAACACGGCTTCTGACTTTGATCAGGAAGAGATAAACAGAACCATATCCATATCGGCTTCGTTGTGCCCCTTGGAATGGAATAAAAATAAAATCAATTTAATTGATATGCCTGGATATTTTGACATGATAGGCGAAGTTGCCGGTGGTCTTGCAGCCACAGAAGGTGCTTTGATTCTAGTAAACTCAACTTCAGGCTTGGGCGTAGGTAGCGAAAAAGCATGGGATTATTGCGAAAAATATAAAATAGCACGCATGTTTGTTGTAAACGGAATGGATAAAGAAAATGCTAACTTTGACAAGGTTGTCGCGGGACTTAAAGAAAAATACGGTTCATCTGTAGTTCGCTTTCAGCTTCCCATAAAGGAAGGCCATGATTTTAAAGGATATGTAGACGTACTTTCTAAAAAGGCATATGAGTTTGCTGGAAGAGATAAAAAGGAAATAGATGTTCCGGATTCACTTTCTGATTCTTTGGAAGAATTAAGTGAACAACTTATGGAAGCTGCAGCGAGTTCTGATGAAGAACTTATGGAAAAGTATTTTGAAGATGGAGAGCTTTCAGCTGATGATATTGCAAAAGGATTAAAAACAGGCCTTGCAGAAGGCACTGTTGTTCCTGTATATTGCTGTGCAGCGTCTCTTAATCTAGGTGTGAAATGCCTAATGGATGCAGTACTAGCGCTAATTCCATCACCTGTAGAAGTTACACCCACTCAGCCTAAAGAAGGCGAAGTTAAGTGTGACGACGCTGAGCCATTTGCTGGATTTGTGTTTAAGACAATTGCGGATAACTTTGTAGGAAAAATTTCTCTTGTAAAGATTGTATCAGGCAAACTGACTTCTGCCTTGCATCCAGAAAACCCAAGAACAAGAAAGAGCGAAAAGCTAAATCATATATACACAATGGTGGGAAAAGAATTACAAGAGCTTAAAACTGTTCACGCAGGAGATATTGTAGCTCTTGCAAAACTTCAGTATACACAAACGGGAGATACTTTATGTGACCCGAGTCGTGAAGTAGTGTTCCCAGAGATTGAATATCCCGAGCCTTCATATTCAATGGCCATATTTGCCAGTAAAAACGGCGAAGAAGATAAAGTATTTACAGGACTTCACAGACTCGAAGAAGAAGATCCGTCATTCACTGTTGCAAAATCTGAGGAAACAAATGACACTCTTATTTCGGGACAGGGAGACTTACACATTGGTATAGTTGTAAATAAGCTTAAAAATAAGTTCCATGTAAGTGCGACTACGCGCGATCCAAAAGTTGCATACAGAGAGACAATTAAAAAATCTGTGGAAGCACAGGGAAGATACAAAAAACAGACAGGCGGACACGGACAGTTTGGTGACGTTTGGATAAAATATGAGCCTATTAAAGACGCAGAGACTGATTTTGAATTTGTGGATAAGGTTGTAGGCGGTGTTGTTCCTAGAGGATTTATACCTGCTGTTGAAAAAGGACTTAGGGAGAGCATAGTAAAAGGTGTTTTGGCAGGATATCCTGTTGTAAATCTTCGTGCAACTTTATATGATGGATCATATCACAGTGTTGATTCATCTGAAATGGCATTTAAGACTGCTGCTAGCTTATCGTTTAAAGCAGGTGTTGCAAAAGCAGGTCCTGTTATCTTAGAGCCTATTGTAAAGGTTGAGGTCTTGATAACTGATGATTATATGGGAGATGTCATTGGAGATCTTAACCGCAGAAGAGGACGCATAATGGGCATGGAGCCAAGAGGAAATGGATTGCAGGCGGTTATAGCAGAAGCACCGCAGGCGGAAATGTTTAAATATGCAATAGATTTACGCTCAATGACACATGGCAGAGGCTCTTTTACAGCAGAATTTGCTCATTACGAAGAGATGCCTTCGAATATGGCGGAGAAAGTCATAGCAGAGTCTAAGAAGGAAGATGAAGAGAATTAATTCATACTTGTTATTGTTAATTATCTAGAATTCTGGACAATCAGTGAAAACTTAACTACAATAAAACTCGGCTTATGCCGAGTTTTATTAAAAGGATGATATATGAAAGCTGCAAAAAATATTTATATTGTAATGAATGTTATATTAATACTTACTTGCATTGGTCTTGGAGTTTATGCAATGTTAGGTGGTTTTAATGTTTTGTTTCTTATAGCGCCTTTTGCTGCTCTTGCATTATTTTTGTTTATACTGTTAAATAAAAGCGAAGATGAAATGAAGAATTTGATGAAAGCAGTTTTTTCTGCTCATATAGCTGTTATATTGGCAGTAACTCAGGGAACTTTTGCTTTCAAGATGCAAGCAGGAAATGCGATTGTTATAATAGCAATAGCGGCAGTACTTGTAGCTTTTATGATAATATCGCTTAAAAAAATGTTTAAAAAGCTGGCAGAGTTTAGTGCTGGCAATAGCAAGGAAGACAGCCTTAAAGAGGGTAATGATAATTAGGATAATGTCATTATTTAATCTACGATTGTGATACATCAAAATCAAAATAATATAAAAATATAAAGCAGGGGTTTATGCAAAGGACAGAAACAACATTAGAATATGGAGTGGTGCATGGCAATACGCAGGGTGTAAGGCGTTCCATGCTCGATGAGATGGAAAAGCTTTATGATGCAGATATGGAGACACTGCGCCATGAGCTGGTTTCAGCTGAAATAATTGAAGCACTATGCTATTTTACTGATAAAATAAATAGAGAAGTCTCAGTTTACATTGCACGTGACGGAATGGTAATGGATGTGTCCATCGGATCGCATGATAGAGTGGGGTTGCCTGATATTCGCGTGCGCAGAGGTAAAAGAAGACTGACCGGAATTCGTTGTGTTCATACGCACCCAGGCGGCTCTGTACAACTATCAACGGTGGATGTAAAGACACTTAAGCGCATGACTTTTGATGCGATGATAGTTATTGGAGTTGAAAAGGGAGGAAACCCAACAGGCGTTAGTGCGACTTTACTAACAAACCTTCGTGAAGATGGTGACTATGACTATCAGGAACATGGTCCATGGCGAGTGGATGGTATTCCGCATGACGATGTTTTAAGTGAAATCACAAGAAACGATGAGATAATCACCAAACAAGCCCATGTTATGGAATCTGTATCCACGGTGGGCGAGAGAGCTATACTTGTAGGACTAAATCTTGACGGTGCAGGAAAAGAATCGCTGGAAGAACTTGCCCGCCTGGCAGACACTGCAGGTGCAGAAATTTTAAAAAGCGAGTTAGGCTCATCAAATAGACCAGACAGTGCGACATATATAGGAAAAGGCAAGGTTGCAGACCTTTCTCTTATGGCACAAGAAATGGACGCAAACTTAATTGTTTTCGATGACGAATTATCGGGGGCACAGATAAAAAATCTTGAGCTGCAACTTGGCTGCAAAGTTATTGACAGAACTACTCTTATACTTGATATATTTGCAGGACGTGCAACAACTCATGAAGGCAAGCTGCAAGTGGAACTTGCTCAATATAAATACATGCTGCCAAGGCTTGCAGGCTCAGGAGAGTCAATGTCTCGTCTTGCAGGAGGTATAGGTACACGCGGACCTGGTGAAAGTAAGCTTGAAACAGATCGACGCAGGATAAACAGACGTGTACATGATTTGGAACAGCAAGTTAAAAAACTTAGAAAAACACGCGATGTTAACCGCGTGCGAAGAGATAAAACAGATATACCTGTGATTGCACTTGTGGGCTACACAAACGCTGGCAAAAGTACCCTGCTAAACCATCTTACGAAATCTGATGTTATGGCGGAAGACAAGCTGTTTGCAACGCTTGATCCTGTTACGCGACGATTTGACTTGCCTGAAGGACGATCTGTATTAGCTGTTGATACAGTTGGATTTATAAACAAGCTGCCGCATGATTTGGTGGATGCTTTCCGCTCTACATTGGAAGAGGCTGCATATGCGGATGTTTTAGTACATGTAGTGGATGCTTCAAGTGCGCAGATGATGATGCATTATAAAGTGGTAAATGAGGTTTTATCATCCTTGGGAGCTGGCGAAAAACCTTCTGTTATTGCGTTAAATAAAAGCGATATCGCAGATGATGACCAGATAATGTTTTTAAAGGATGAAAACGCTGTAAAGGTTTCTGCATTAAAAGGTGAGGGGATAGATGATTTGCTTGCTGCAGTGGAAGAGCTTTTAAGAGAAGGCGAAGAAGAAGTGGATGTTGTAATCCCTTACGAATATGGAGCACTTTCATCAAAGCTGTTTGATGGAGCATCAAAAGTGATAGTTCAGGAATACGTGGAAGACGGGATAAGAATAAATGCTATTGTTCCTTATCATCTGGCAAAACAGGTGCATAAAGAGCTGAAAGAAAAGACAAAAGACAGATGAAGAAAATACTTCTTGTCGCCTTGAATGCCAAGTACTTTCATACAAACTTGGCCGTTCGTTGCCTTAAAGCATATGCTGGCGATGACTATAACATCAAAATAGTTGAGAGTACCATTAATGATAACGTTGATCACGTGCTTGATGAGATTATATCATCTGAGCCAGATGCTGTAGGATTTTCATGTTACATTTGGAATATCGAACAGATTGTAATAATTGCGGATAATTTGAAAAAAGTGCTTCCCAATTGCACTGTTTTTATGGGCGGGCCTGAGGTGAGTTTTGATTGTGAAAACTTTTTGCGTGACAGACCTTTTGTGGATTTTATAATAAAAGGTGAAGGGGAAATAACTTTTTCAAAATGGATTGAGGCATTTAATCGCGGCGAGGATTATTCGAAACTTTGCGGGATAGTTGTGCGCAGCGAGGACGGTATTGTTGATAACCTATTTCAGACAGAAATATTTGATTTAAATAATCTGCCTTTTTTATATGAAGATTTATCCGAATATGATAATAAAATAATATATTTTGAAACAAGCAGGGGCTGTCCTATGAACTGTGCCTACTGCATGTCGGGCATTTCAAATGAGCTAAGTTATATGGATGTTGAAAAATCGATTTATGCTTTTGAGTATTTTATGAAAAATAACGTAAAGCAGATAAAGCTTGTAGATAGAACGTTCAATTTTCCACCGGAACGGGCAAAGAAACTGATTGCGAAATTGATTGAACTTAGGCGGAAATATCCGAACTCTATAACAAACTTTCATTTTGAGATAACGGCATCTATCTTGGATGATGAATTTTTCGATATTTTATCGGATGCTCCGTACGGCCTTTTGCAATTTGAAGCGGGAGTGCAATCCATAAATCCTGATACTTTAAGAGAGATATCAAGAAGCGTAGACAGCGAAAAACTCCTCAATAATATAAAACGATTGTCGGATATAAGTGGAGTTACTGTGTACGCGGATTTAATCGCTGGACTTCCTTATGAAAGTTACGACATTTTCAAAAAATCATTTAACGATGTATATAAGCTAAATACTCAGAAAATTCACCTTGGATTTTTAAAAGTTCTTAAAGGTTCAAAAATATGGGAGAATGCTGAAGAACATGGCATTGTGCATTGCAGCAACGCGCCTTATAAAGTTTTAAAAACGCATTATATTTCTTATAAAAAACTGAGAGATTTGGAGCAAGTCGAAAAGATTTTAGATATTTATAAAAATTCAGAAAACTTCGGATTTTCGATTGAATACGCTGTAACATGTTTTAATACTCCTTTTGATTTTTATGAAGGATTTATGCAATTTTTTAAAGAAAATAAACTTTTATCAAAAAAACTGGGGATCCTAAAGCAATTTGATATTCTATATGAATACATGATGCAGATTGATAAAATAGACTTAAGATTACTGAAAGATAAGCTTGCCATTGATTGGGCTATGATGGAAAAACCAAGAAGGTACCCGGAGCATATAGGCTATAAACCTGATGAAAAAGAGAAAGATTATATTAGGAAATTTTATAATGACAAAGAAATGGTGGAAAGAATTTTACCGGAATATATTGAAATGACTCCGTCACAGATATCAAGGATGTGTCATATTTTATTCTTGAAATCAGAAAAATCTGTTTATTTATTTGATTATAAGCTTAAAAAAGCTGATAGGATGATAAAAATAACCTAGAAATCTATTAACTTAAGTGAAAATACGATATAATAAACATACGATAAGCAATAATTGTATTTGCGGAGGTAGCTATGGATCTTAACTCTAATGAGCAGTTAAGTATGTTTAGGCAGATGCTCGATAATATGTATGAAGGCGTTTACTATGTAGACAAAGAGCGTACAATAACGGTTTGGAATAAAAGCGCTGAGAGAATAACTGGCTACACAGCTCAAGAAGTAATAGACAAGCATTGTTATGATAATGTATTAAATCATGTAAATGACGATGGAGTGCTCATGTGCATAAATGGGTGTCCTCTTCATCAGACCATAGTTGACGGTCAGATACGAGAAGGTGGTTTTTACCTCAAGCACAAAGAAGGCCATCGTGTACCTATCGCTGTAAAAGTCATGCCCTTATTTGAAGATGGAGAGATAGTTGGCGGCATAGAAGTATTTATAGATGACAGCTATCTTGCTGAGTCTAATAAAGAAATAAATAAACTCAAGTCATTTGCTCTTTTTGATGAACTCACAGAGCTTCCTAATCGCAGATATATCAATTCTTTTTTAGAAAACAGATTAAAAGAGTATATTGAATTTAAGATGCCATTTGGTCTTATTATGCTTGATATAGATAACTTTAAAAAGGTTAATGATACTTATGGGCATGATGTGGGTGATCTCGTATTACAAAATGTAAGCAAGACACTAAAAAAAGCTTTCCGCCAAAGCGATCTTGCTGGTAGATGGGGAGGCGAGGAGTTTTTGTCCGTTTTATCCGGTGTGGATGAAGCATCCATAAGAAAAGCGAGCGAAAAAGCACGCTCATTGGTGGAAAACTCTGTAACGCTATATGGTAAAGGTGAGCTGAAAGTGACGGTTTCTTTAGGTGCTACATTGTTTAATAATGATGATACTTTGGAAAAAGCTTTAAAGAGAGTAGACGATGCTATGTATAAGAGTAAGCTGGCAGGAAGAAACATAGTGACATACATATAAGGCTATTCATTAATACCTTACTTTATTCTATTATGGAAGTTTTAGACTTTTATTTTAGTGGACAGCACTTGCTTAACACATTCGTAAACAAATAGTATTTAATATGTTTTAGCCGCAATGTGTTTTAGATATTATGACAAAAAACGAATATAATATTTTGGTTGTCGTAACTATATCTTTTATCGAAGAATCCATATATAATTGTAAAAGTAGAAACTCGAGAAAGTAATTTTTGTGTAAAACAATTTTAGGAGGAATTTTATGGCAACAGTTTCATTAAAGTCGGTATACAAGATTTATGATGGCGGCGTTCAGGCTGTCAGTGACTTTAACCTTGATATCGATGACAAGGAATTTATCGTTTTGGTTGGACCATCAGGTTGCGGCAAAACAACAACACTTCGTATGGTAGCTGGTCTTGAAGAGATATCCGACGGTGAAGTTTACATCGGCGACAAACTTATGAACGATGTAGCACCTAAGGATCGTGACATCGCAATGGTTTTCCAGAGCTATGCACTTTATCCACATATGACCGTTTATGATAATATGGCATTTGGACTTAAGCTTCGTAAGATGCCAAAAACTGAAATTAATCAGCGCGTACAGGAAGCTGCAGGCATCCTTGGCATCACACCATTGCTTGAGCGTAAACCTAAAGCTCTTTCAGGTGGTCAGCGTCAGCGTGTTGCTTTAGGTCGTGCGATTGTTCGTGAACCAAAAGTATTCCTTATGGACGAACCTCTTTCAAACTTGGATGCAAAACTTCGTGTTCAGATGCGTACTGAAATCACAAAACTTCATCAGAAACTGGCAACAACATTTATATATGTTACACATGACCAGACAGAAGCTATGACAATGGGTACTCGTATCGTTGTTATGCGTGATGGATATATCCAACAGATTGATTCACCTCAGAACCTTTATGACTGGCCTAACAACGTATTTGTTGGCGGATTCATCGGAACTCCTCCAATGAACTTCTTTGAAAATGTTAAACTTGAAAAAGAAGGAAGCGACCTTTACGCAGTAGTAGAAGGCACAAAGCTTAAAGTTCCTGCTGAAAGAGCAAAAGTTCTTAAAGATGAATCTTACATAGGTAAGGAAGTATATCTTGGAATCCGTCCTGAAAATATTCATGACGAAGCAGAACTTCTCAAAAAACACAAAGATTCAATCATTGAAGCAAAAGTTGAAGTTATTGAGCTTATGGGTTCAGAAACTTATCTTTACCTTAAGATTGGTGAAAAAGAAGGAAACGTTAATGCAAGAGTTGAACCTCGTTCACCTTCAAAAACAGGTGATGTAGTTAAAGTTGCATTTGATATGAACTTCGTTCACTTCTTTGATAAAGAAACTGAAGTATCATTGATGAAATAATTTAAATGGTATATAATAAGGCGGAACGCAGCGATGCTGTGTTCCGCCTTTATTTATAGAAAGTTTTAATTTAGTTAACACTTTGAATACATTATAAAGGCAGAATTAACTGGATTAAAAATTTCCCATAAGGAGACGTTATGCGATTTGATAAGCGAATAAATTATTATTTAGATGAGGCGGCTATAAGGCTTAATGCGAGAGTAGATATAGCAAATGAAACGGGATTAATTATTGTTTCTAGCAAGGCTGATGTTTCAGAAATTGAAATAGATGCTAATGTAGAGAAGCTAGTGAATGAAGATGTAGCTGATGAGCAGATTGATGGAAGGTCATATTTTAAGATGAATGTTGGAGACAATGTTTTTTATCTTATTATTCATTCAGTGGGTAATAACATAAAAAGTGCTGTTTTCTTTTTAGTTAATCTTTGCGAAGAAATATTGAATTCAACACCGAAAAAACCCGGTCTTGAGCAGGTTTTTCGCAGAACACTTCTTGGTAAAATCGAGCCACTTGATTTGCAAGAAGCTATTAATGATTATAAGATTGACACCGAGGCTGCAAGATGCGTTATTGTGATTCAAACATATGAGGGTGAAGCTAACACTGTTTACACGGCTATGAAGAATTTGTTTAGTGTGAAAAATGGTGACATAGTGGCTGCGCTCAACAGATATTCGGTTGCAGTTGTTAAAATAGTGGAAGATCAAGGTGACTTTGAAGCTGTCCAGCAGTTAGTGTCAGCGATTGATGAAACGTTACAGACTGATGTATCAGTTCACGCTGATATAGGTGTTGGAAATTTCAAGACCGGTTTAGTAAGCATATGCGACTCTTTTGATGAAGCAAATGAGGCAATCAATCTTGGCAGAACTCAAGGTGGTAATAAACGTGTGTTTATTTTCCAAAAGCTTCTTTTTGAAAGATTCATGAAACAAATACCAAGAGATATTAAAAAGCAATTCTATGAATTGTCCTACACTGATACTATGAAAAAGCTTTTAAGTGATGAAATGCAAAAGACGGTTGAAAAGTTCTTTGAAAACTCTTTAAATCTGTCAGAGGCTGCAAGAAATCTTTATATTCATAGGAACACACTTATTTATAGACTTGAAAAGATTCAAAAGATCACAGGCTTAGATTTAAGGAATTTTGAGGATGCAGTACTCCTTAAAGTGTTATTGATGCTTGGCAAGAGCTTGAGCTCAACAAATGCCATTCAATAATGAATTTTAATATAGATATTAAGGGGAATTGATGGATAAAGAAACACTTAGACAAAATGCATTGGAAATGCACGAGAAGGCAAAAGGCAAACTGGAAGTAGTTTCGACTGTAGAAGTTAAAAATAAAGAGCAGCTTTCATTAGCATATACGCCTGGTGTTGCAGAACCATGCAAAGAGATTTATAGAGATGCTTCCTTGGCATATAAATATACAAGAAAGTGGAATCTAGTTGCTGTGGTAACTGATGGGACAGCAGTGCTGGGATTAGGAGATATTGGGGGACTGGCAGGAATGCCGGTTATGGAAGGCAAGGCGGTTCTGTTTAAAGAATTTGGAGACGTGGACGCTTTTCCTATAATATTAGATACCAAAGACACTGATGAAATAGTAGAAACAATCGTACACATAGCGCCTACTTTCGGTGGAATAAATCTTGAAGACATTTCTGCACCAAGATGTTTTGAAATTGAAAAACGGTTAATTGAGCGACTGGATATACCTGTTTTTCATGATGATCAACATGGAACAGCTGTTGTTGTTTTGGCTGCGATGCTTAATGCACTTAAACTTGTTAAAAAAGAAATTCGAGATATTAAAGTGGTGATAAATGGCACAGGCTCAGCCGGGATTGCTTGTGGGAAGCTACTTTTGAACTCAGGTGTAAAAAATCTTACCATGTGTGATAAAGAAGGAGCAATTTATGCTGGCAAAGATGGAATAAATCCCGCTCAAGCTGAAATCGCAAAGGTCACAAATCCAGAAGGAATAAAGGGGGATTTGTCAGAAGCTGTTAAGGGTGCAGATGTGCTCATTGGTGTTTCAGCCCCTGGAGTCGTATCTTCTGATATGGTTAAGTCCATGAATACCGATGCCATTGTGTTTGCGATGAGTAACCCAGTACCTGAAATTTTCCCGGATGATGCGAAAAAAGCAGGAGCTAAAGTTGTTGGTACCGGACGTAGCGACTTTGCTAATCAGATAAATAATGTTCTAGCATTCCCCGGAATATTTAGGGGAGCACTTGATGTTCGCGCTAGCAAGATAAATGAAGAAATGAAGATAGCGGCGTCAAAAGCTATAGCCAAGATTGCCGAAGAAGATGGATTAAATCCGGAATATATAATTCCTGTGGCATTTGATAAAAGAGTTAAGGATGAGGTGGCAAAGGCTGTTTCTGAAGCTGCAGTAAAAACAGGGGTAAATCGCATATAAATTTATTTGGAGATAAAAATGCAATATAATCAAAATAATGAAACTAATGATAAAAGATACTTGAAGATAAGAAAAGGTTCACTTTTTTTGTCTGCGCTACTACTTGTGGTGATAGTTGCAGCAATTACGATATTTACATTCATGTATATTGCGCCTTATGCTCTTGGACAGGGGAGCATGGGCACGATTTCAATAACTGATGAAGATATGCAAAAATATAAGCGCGTTGAAGAAGCTTATCAGTTTATAGGCGAGCATTATATTGGCGAGATAGATGAAGATACAATGATTGAAGGCGCGATTAAAGGTTTGGTTAACGCCAGCGGCGACAAATATGCCACATATTTTACTGCTGAGGAAGCTCAACAGTTTTATAAGGAAAATGAAGGCGAGTATGGCGGCATCGGTGTTGTGGTAAATATCGACCAAGAAAAAAACATTCTTACTGTTACTCAGGTGTATAGAGATACCCCTGCAGAAAAAGCCGGATTTATGCCGGGAGACATTATTTACAAAGTGGACGGCGAGGATGTAATTGGCCTTGAAGCTAACGAAGTTGTAGATATGGTTAAAGGCGAAGAGGGAACTGAAGTCGTTGTAACGGTTTTAAGAGATAATGAAGAAATTGATATGCCGATGACAAGAGCAATAATTATTGCAGAGCGTGCAGAGTGGCATATGGTTGAAGGAAATATCGGATACATAAAACTAGTTGAGTTTAATGGAAACTGCGGTGATTTGTTCCATCAGGCTGTAGATGAGCTTATGGAAGATGGAATGGAAGGACTGATACTTGACTTGAGGTATAATCCCGGCGGAGATAAAGGAATAGTTGTTGATATAGCTGACACACTTCTTCCCAAGGGAACGATAATTACCCTCATTGACAACAAAGGAAATCGTCAGATAGATAACTCTGATGCGAAATACCTTGGATTGCCTCTTGTTGTACTTGTAAATGAACATAGTGCAAGTGCTTCTGAACTTCTGTCTGGTGCTATACAGGACTACGATGGCATTGGTGTGATAATAGGCGAGACTACATATGGAAAAGGCGTGGCTCAGAGCTTTAACCCTTATCAGGATGGAGCATTGTTGAGATATACATCAAGCAAATACCTAACTCCAAGTGGCAGATGTCCTCAAGATGTTGGGATAATTCCGGATATTGAAGTAGTTCTTAACGAAGAAGTAAAAGATGATTACAATTTGCTTTTGTCTGATAAGGACAATCAAATGCAAAAAGCTATCGAAGTTGTTAAGGATATTATGACAGGAGATTACACGGTGCGCTGATGGATATTGCTTCAAGACTTATAGAGTGGGTTTTTAACAGCCCGTTTTTGTGGATGACACTTCTCGGTGTAGTGATGTGGCGCTCACTTATAAAACACACTATTGAAGCATCTCTTGCATATGCACCATTAATAGAAGAAAAAGAAAATAATAATCTTGGTGGTAATTTGCTGTTTTCATTTTTATTGGCTTCAGCTGCCACATTCTTTATATACAAAACAGATAAAGCATTAGACATTCTATATGTCATAGGGTTTTGGTTTATGAGCTTAGCTTTTTCTGTTAAAGGAAAAGAAACACTTGGAATATTATTTGCAGCATTTGTGTTGGGATTGCTTGCACTGTTTTTTGAATCTTTTAAAACAATTAATAGCATATTACTTTATGCAGGTCTGTATCAGGCGATAATTGGAATATTATATTTACTTGGTAAAAAAGACACATATCCAATTATGCAGCAGGAAAAAGACGGCACGATTCAGGGTGAACATATATTTAAGACAGCATGGATAATGCCGGCTGCGGCGATATCTGCTTCGATATCAAATAGTCCTGTTGTGGCTATTTCAATGATAGTGCTTATATTTTTTTCTGAAATAAGAATAAATAAAGAAACACCGAAAGCACATTTTAGAAGAAATGGAATTTTTGCAACAGCATCGGGGATGTTAATCACGCTATTTTCGATAATAGGTACAGATTTATTTGCTGTATTGGGAATTGCTGTATCGTTGTTCTTGTTTTTGATATGGTTGATTTTTGAATTAATAAATAATAACAAGAAAAAATATTTATTTGTTGCCGATGATACTGGTATTAAAGTGTTGTTTGTTTATATGGAAACGCCAGCATATGAAATGGGCATAGAAGCCGGTGATAATATAACGCATATTAATGACAAGAGAATCGTAAGCTTTGAGGCTTTAAATGCATTTTTGGAAGAAAAACCTCCGTTTATTTGGGCTAAATATGAACGAGGAGAGAAATCGTTTGAAGGCGAATATAAGGACTATAGCAATGGAATAGGGGATTTAGGAATTGTTGCTGTTCCGAGAAACCCAAGTAAGTATGAGCTTTATCCAAGAAAGGGATATATAATGTCTAGGTTGGAGAAGTTATTTGGAATAAATAAACGCAGATAATTAAATTTTATTAGTAAAAAAATATATGTTTTTTATTTTTGCTATTGATTTTGATTGTCGGTATGGTATAATGCAAAAGGCTTTAAAGCATTGCATAAAACATGAATTATTTGTGTGCTAATTAGCAGTAAATTTTATATATTATGTGTGTATAAATAAAATGTAAAATTGGTCGCAATGTTTTATTGACACAGGTTGCGTTGCTATGGTATAATTGCCAAACGTCAAGCGATATATTATATTATCGGCGACAAAAGCGTACGGTGTGCGTCTGTAGCTCAGCAGGATAGAGCAACGGCCTTCTAAGCCGTAGGCCCTGGGTTCGAATCCCCGCAGACGCGCCAATGTGGTGATTGTAGCTTAGTAGGTTAAAGCGCCAGGTTGTGGCCCTGGAGACCGTGGGTTCGAGTCCCATCTTTCACCCCAATTTTATGTCAATGGGGCGTCGCCAAGCGGTAAGGCACAGGACTTTGACTCCTGCACTCGTAGGTTCGAATCCTACCGCCCCAGCCATAATATAATGATTGTATGATTCATTAGCTCAGTCGGTAGAGCACTGGACTTTTAATCCAGGTGTCCGGAGTTCGAATCTCCGATGAATCACCAAGAGAGAGATTTATAATCTCTCTCGAAAATTTTCTAAAATCGCAATGCTTAGGCCTAAGCGTTTGCAGATTGTGTGCGGGCGTGGCGGAATTGGCAGACGCGCTAGATTTAGGATCTAGTGCCCTCTGGGCGTGTGAGTTCAAGTCTCTCCGCCCGCACCATAAAATTTTCCCGAAGGCAATACGATTAAAGTGAGTTTTGCTAAAGGGTATGGTTAATAAACGTTACTTGTATAATATGCGAGAGTAGCTCATTTGGTAGAGCGTCGCCTTGCCATGGCGAAGGTAGCGGGTTCGAGCCCCGTCTCCCGCTCCAAAATTATGCGGGTGTAGCTCAATGGTAGAGCCCCAGCCTTCCAAGCTGGTTACGTGGGTTCGATTCCCATCACCCGCTCCATTAAAAGACAGATACATTTATGTATCTGTCTTTTTTTCGTAAGGCGAGTTGGGCGTTGAACGAAGTCCAATGTTTCGTTAAACAAAACAAGTTTATGAGCATATTAAGTATGCGAAGATGATTCTCATTACACGTAGCAAGCGCAATGCGATATAGTTGTAATTATGCAAATCAAGAAACTATGAAAGCGAAGAAAAGGTGACTGCAGAAGGCGTCTTTTTGTTGGAGCTTGAGTGCCCAAGAGTTTGTGTGCAAACTTGAAGCGTGACAATAGTTTTAAAAGAAAATATGTAAGCAGAAGACATATATTAACCAATTTTTTATATTAAATTTAAGAAACCATAGCAAACGATATTAGATATAATACTGATTTCATTAAAATATAGTGCAACTTAGGTGTCATATCGTACCACTTAGTTATATTTAATTGTCAGATTATTATTTAAATGATAGATTGTATTTATAAAGTGCACTTAAAAAAGAGGTATAAAATGAAGATTAACTTACAGTTTGATGAGAGGCTTGGTGTAGATGAAATTGTTCTTACGGTTTCGCCAGAAAACGATAATGCCCAAAGCATTATTCAGTCATTGGAAAGCAAAAGCACAAATTCGGTGGCAGGAAAAATTGGCGAAAAAATTTATCTTGTTAATTTGAAGAATATAGAGCTTTTTTATTCTTATGATGGCAGCGTTATGTTTCTTGCCAATGGCACAGAATATATGGTAAATAATAAGCTTTTCGAATTAGAGAATAAATATGAAAACAAAAATTTTATGAGAATTTCAAAATCATCGATTGTCAATATTGAGAAGGTAGATTATTTGTCACCAATCTTCAACAAAAAGCTTATTTTCAAGATGGAAAGTGGTAGACAAGAATATTCAAGCAGAACTTACTATAGCGATATTAAAAAAAGATTAGGAGTCTAAAATGATGAAAATTATAAAGAATGCGATATATACAACAGAAAAGACAATAGTAGTAATTAGTTTGGTATTAGCTATTGGTTTAATTAATAATGGCAACTTATCCTTAGAGGTATATAGAAAGACATTGTTGTTTGGGGCGTCACTTGGATTTGTGTTGGGTTTATCTCAGTTTATATTCGATTTAGAAAAATTCAATTTGAAAGTTTCTTATATAATACATTTCATACTGGGTTTTGCTGCGCTAAATGTTTTAGAAGGAGTGATATTTAATGGTACATTTCTACCATTATCATCACCTATTAATTATATAAGCAAATTTGTAATTTTTACAACAGCGTATATAGCTGTAACTCTAGCAAATGTCTTTCATGAAAAAAGAGATGCGAAAGTAATGCTGGAAAAAATCAAATCAATTAAAGAAAATACCAATTAAATGTTTCAGGATTTTAACAAATAAATGCATTTAAAAAGAAGCCAAATTAAATGGCTTCTTTTTTTGTTGACAATCTTTTTCGAGTGATATAATATAAACGTATGAACAGACGTTCAGATGAAATTAAATTTTACTGGAGTTCAAATGAAAGAAAAAAAGCATCAAATAATTAAAGATGTAGCCACATTAAATAAGATAGCAGAATTTTTTAGAGTCTTTGGTGATAGGGGAAGGCTTAGCATTTTGTACAGCCTTTTTGATGAGTCGCTTTGTGTTAACGATATTTCAGAAAAGACAGGTCTCAGTCCTTCGCTTGTTTCTCATCAGCTTAGGGTTTTAAGACAAAGCCATTTAGTTAAATATGAAAAGCGGGGCAAACTCAGCATTTATGAGCTTGATGATGAACATGTAGCTGTCTTAATTGAGACGGCATTTGGACATTTAAGTCACAGGGGAGAGTTTTAATGATACGCGATTTTTTACAGAGCCTACTGACGTTGGCAATTGACATGGGATTTTACATGGTAATTGGGCTTGTACTTGTTGGTGCATTAAATATCTTCATCAAAAAACAATGGATAGCTAAACATTTGGGTGGCAGCGGAGTTTGGTCGATTATAAAAGCATCAATAATGGGCGTTCCACTTCCTTTATGTTCATGCGGAGTTGTACCAACGGGACTATACCTTAGGGATAAAGGAGCTTCAAAAGCTTCTGCTATGTCTTTTTTGATATCTACGCCACAGACTGGTGCTGATTCAATAATTGCGACATACGGGCTTATGGGACCTTTGTTTGCATGGTATCGACCAATGGCTGCATTTGTATCAGGTGTTGTAGGTGGAATAGGAATCAAACTTTTTGGTAATAAAGTTGGTTCGGAAGAGGAAAAGGCTTTAGACAATAATGAAGAGAAAAAAGGAATAAAGGAAAGAGTAGTCAATTCATTTAAATATGCTTTCGGTGAGTTTACACAAGATATAGCCGTTCACTTTCTTTTGGGATTGGTAATCGCAGCTTTTATAGGAGTTTTAATCCCTGCGGAGTTTATTGCATCAGTTGGCTTGGGGAGCGGTATTGTATCAATGCTTATAATGATTGCTTTGGGAGCACCTATGTATATCTGCTCAACGTCATCTATACCGATTGCAGTAATGCTTATGGCGAAAGGATTATCGCCGGGAGCCGCGTATGTATTTTTGTTTATGGGACCTTTCACAAATGCTGCATCACTTGTTATGATTTCAAAGAAATTTGGTAAGAAGAACACAGTAGTTTATTTTGTTTCAGCAGCTATTTCTGCATTAGGTTTTGGCCTGTTGCTTGATTATATTGTTGGAGTTTATGATGTTCAATTTGCTTTCCTAAGCACCTCTGAGGCGGGTATGACCTATACTACATTTCAGACAATAGTTGCCAGTGGGTTTATAGCGTTAGTTTTGTTTTATTCCTTAAGGCAGCTAGCTAATTTTATTGGAAAACTTTCTGCAGGTATAAAACTAAAAACTGCACCAGAGAATGAATACAGCGTGGAAGGTATGGATTGCAAGCATTGCGCATCAGGGCTTGAAGCTGCAGTGCGTGGACAAGAAGGTGTTGAAAATGTGTTAGTTGATTTTGATAGCAAAAGCCTTAAAGTCTGGGGGAAAATAAGTTATGATAACCTTAAAAAGACAGTTGAGGCTCATGGCTATTCAATGAGATAAAAAACGATTTTTTATTAATAAAAATCATATAATAAAAGAGCAAGTATTTTAATGAATAATCACTTGCCCTGGTTGCAATAATTATATTTGAACTATATAATTGGTACTATGTATATTTGAGAAATCATGCTTCTTGTTTAGCGGTTAGGCTGATTATGGCTTTATTGCTAGCTATTGGATAAGCAACAGCTGCTTTTAGGACATCAAATGGCAAATACATTAGTCCGTAAGTTATTATGGCATATTTTAATGTAATATCAACGCCCATATAAACTTTTACTATGTAATATAAGTATGGTAAGCCGATTAGATAAATAATGATGATACCTGTTAGGCATGCTATTATATATCTTATAAGTTTGTTAGAGAATTCTATTCTCATAATAAATGACATTGCAGGAGCTGCGGCTAGAAAGCCTAGGATGAACCCAAAAGAAGGATTGAGAACATAAGCTAATCCGCTACCGCTTGAAAACACTGGAAGTCCGATAAGTCCAAGAACTATATATACAAGGACCGTGCTAAATGAATATATTGGGCTAAGCAGGGCACTTATAACAAATAAAATTAGTGTTTGAAGTGTAAATTTTAGATGCGGCATTGGGATTGAAATAAATGCACTAACAATCAAAAGCGCAAGCATCATGGAGGAAAGAGTAAGTTTTTTCACATTAAGATTTCTCATCGTAAACCCCTTTTAGATTTATGGTTTACAACAGTATAAAACAAAGAGAAAGAAAAATCAATAAAGAAAGATCGTATGCTAAATTTTAAGAAAATAAACATAAAAGACAGAGATATATTTAAAAATCTAATTAAAAAGACAGAGTTTGAAAACAGTGAGTTTTCTTTTGCTAATATATTTATATGGCAAAATTCTTTTGACTTAAGGCTATGTGTAGCTGAAAACGAGATTTATATCAGCTCAACTGTACCAAGCACGGGAAAGTATGTTCACTTTCAGCCAATATGCACAGAAAAAAGCGATATACAGAAGGTGTTTGAAAATATAAGAGACGATATTAAAAGCAATGGTGGAGAATTCTGTATAGCTTCTGCAAATGACTATTGCGTAAAACTAGTTAAGGATAATTTTCCGCAACTTAAAGTCGTTGAAATACCAGATATGTATGACTATGTTTACCTGACTGAGGATTTGAGTAATCTTGAGGGTAAAAAATATCATAAGAAAAGAACGCATGTAAACAAATTCACCAAAGAATATGATTACGAGTATAAACGGATTGACGAATCAAACAAACACCACTGCTTGGAAATAACTGAAAAGTGGATTGAGCAGGCAGGTGGAGATCCATACAATGAACACAGTGCAGTAGAGTTGGCGATTAAAAATATGCAAGAGCTTGAGCTATTCGGAGCACTTATATACGTGAATGATGTTCCTGTTGCATACACAATAGCTGAGGCGATGACGGAAGATATGGCTTTGATTCACCTTGAAAAAGCAACTTTTGATTACAGAGGAGCTTATCCTGTAATAAATCAGCAGTTTGCAAAGCGTGAACTATTGGGAAAATTTAAATATATAAATCGTGAAGAAGACATGGGTATTGATGGAATAAGGCAGGCGAAAAAGAGCTACTATCCACACAAGATGGTGAAAAAGTATGACATTTACAATGAATGACTATCGTCTTGTAAAGGAAAAAGACTATGAAAATATACGCGCGCTTTGGGATGTGACCTTTAAAGAGGATTCAGATTCTTGGCGCGATTGGTATTTTGATAATATTTACCGACCTCAAAACGCAACTTTATATTACAAAGAAAACACTCTCGTTTCAATGTCTCACTTTAACCCATATCAGATGATGTTAAATGGTAAGATCATTAAGGTTTCGGCTCTTGCTGGTATAGCAACACGTTCTGATATGCGCTATAAAGGGTATGCAGGAAAACTAATAATTGAAAGCTTGAAAATCATGAAGGAAAGAGGAGATGCTTTTTCTTTTTTATATCCGTTCAGCTATGATTTTTACAGGAAGTATGGTTATGAACTTTGTTATAAAAAAGATTTCTACATTGCTAAAGGCTCACCGGAAAAGGATATAATTGCACGCGAAACTGACATTGAAAGTTTTTCAAAGCAGGCTGAAAGTTTATATAGAAAATTTGCAAGGGACTTAAATGGATATATCATAAGAGATAAGGAGTATTTTGCAATAAAACTAAAGGAGCATTTTGCTGACGGAAACAAAGCATTTCTAATTGAGAATAAAGGCAAAGCAATAGGCTATGCATTCGCAATAGACAATGTTGATGATGTTGAACTTACAGAGCTTATTTGCACAGAAGAATTAGAAGCGGCAAAGGCTGTATCTGAGATTTACAATAAATCTGTAAAATTCTTTTACCCTTTTAATTTGTCTGAAAAGCCTGTGGAAACAAAATCTCACTGCATGGGGCGTATAATTGATGTTGTTGGCGTGTTTGGTGGGACTGAGGCAAAAAAAGGCGAAATGGTTATAGAGATATACGACGATATTATTGATGATAATAACGGTAAGTTTCTTTTCAAATCAAACGGCCAAAAGTTACACGTTGAAAAGACAGAGTTAAATCCGCAAGTATCGATTGGAATTAAAGAGCTTTCTGCTGTTGCATTGGGGTTTGAAGATTCGCAGTCGGATGACGGTAAGCTTATATCCAATTTTTTTTTCAGCGATAGAGTCCCTTGGATTATAGAAGTGTGTTGAAGAAATGGCATATTGCACAATAAATATGGCGATTTATTATGCAATAATTACATAGAGTTATTTGCCATAATTTCATATTATGAAATTATATTGATTTTTAAATTGGATAAGAGTATATTTTTATACTATAATAGTGGAGAGAATAAAAATAAGATAAGTATACTCTAGGTGGGTATAGCGAAAGAAGAGAAGATGGAACATATAAATATTGATCCGCAACCTATTGGAATTAACCTGTTTGGCATATTGGAAGTAACAGATACTCTGGCAGTAGCATATCTTACATCAGCAATCTTAATCACTATAGCAATCATTATAAGAGTATTTTTCGTTCCACGCTTGAAAGAAAGGCCGGGCAAAGCGCAGCTTATTCTTGAAATGGCTGTGGATGGAATTCAAGTTTTTACGCAAGGACGTGTGGAAAAATGGGCGTCAGTAACTTTATCTCCTTATATTTTCACTATAAGCCTTTTTATTGTTTTTAATGGCATAATGGAACTTTTCGGTTTCCGAGCTGCTATGACGGATATTAATGCTACAATAGCACTATCTCTAATTACTTTCTTTTTGATACAAGTATATTCTTTGAAAAAGAAAGGCATTGTCGGAAGAATTAAACACTATAAGCCAATTTATCTTGCACCTGTAAGACTAGTCACAGATTTAGCTGTGCCCGTTTCTCTTTCATGCAGGCTTTACGGAAATATTCTCGGTGGAATGATAGTTATGGAGCTTATTTACTCAATTGGGATTATAAAGTGGGGATTTCCCGCGATTTTATCGATATACTTTACATTATTTCATACGCTAATACAAACGCTGATTTTCATTACATTATCATTGGCTTTTGTAAATGAAGCACTTGAATAGAATGTATCAGAAATAATATTTAAGCATAATATTTTAGGAGGAAACACATGGATATAGGACTTATTGCAATAGGTGCTGGAATAGCGATATTGACAGGCATAGGTGCAGGACTGGGAATTGCTATAGCGACAGGAAAAGCGGCAGAAGCAGTTTCAAGACAGCCTGAAGCATCCGGCAAAATCAACTCCATATTCCTGCTTGGCGCAGCAATGGCGGAAGCAACGGCTATTTATGGATTTGTTATTGCGCTGATGATTTTGTCAAAAGCAGGCTAAGTGACACAAAGATAGGAAGAATGTATGCATATTGACGTTGTAACCATAGTGGCACATATAATTAATGTCATAATTTTATTTTTCTTTTTAAGATGGCTGCTCTATAAGCCAGTTAAGAAATTTATCGACGCAAGGAGTGCTTCTTTTGACGAGCGCAGAGAAAATCTAGAGCGCCAGGAAGAGGAGCTTGCAAAGAAAGTTGCTGACTATGAATTGAGCATTGCGTCTTCTAAAAAAGAAGCGAGCGAAATAATAAGCGAAGCGCGCAGCAATGCAAACAAGCGTGCTGAAAAAATCATAGACGAAGCCAGAGATTCCGCAAAGGAAATTTTGGCGGCAACAAGAACAGAAATTGCAGCTGAGCGAGAAGCGGCTCAGGCTAGAATGCGTGAAGAAGTTGCAGACCTTGCAGTGGGCATTTCGGCGCGAGTGCTTGAAAGAGAAGTTAAGGCAGAAGATAATGAGCGAATTATTGAAAACTTCTTTGAACGCGAGAGGATAGGATAATTCATGGAAGGGTTATTAATCTCTGCATTTAAATTGGATGATGAGAAAGTAAAACGAATTGAGGACAAATTTTCCGAACATATCGGAAGTGAAGTCAAATTGAAGCAGGAAGTGGACCAATCACTTCTTGGTGGATTTATTGTGCATATTAGAAGTCATTTATATGACTATTCTTTAAAACGCAGACTTGAAGAAATGAAGAAATATCTCATCCAGGAAAGTTAGGAATCACACATGGATATGTATATAAAATCGATCAGCGAGTTAAAAAGACAAGTTGATACATATAAAGTTAAAAAGGCAGGTATGCGCCGTGAAGGTGTTGTCACATACTCAGGTGACGGAATAGTGCATATCGCTGGGCTTACCGAATGTCGGTATGGTGAGCTTTTGGAATTCGGCGATGGTATATATGGCATCGCTTTTAATATGGAAGAAGAGAGCGTTGGCGCTGTTCTTTTGTCGGGACAGGATGATGTCCACGAAGGAATGCAGGTGCTGGGGTCTGAAAGAGTCGTGGAAGTGCCGGTGGGCAAGGAGCTTTTGGGCAGAGTAGTAAACCCTCTGGGTGAGCCGATTGATGGAAAAGGCAGAATCCGCACAAAAAATAAAAGACCGATAGAATGCGATGCGCCAAGGATTATGGACAGACAAGGAGTGGACACTCCTCTTAAAACGGGACTTCTTGCCATTGACTCGATGATTCCCATCGGGCGTGGTCAGCGTGAGCTTATAATAGGCGACAGGCAGACTGGAAAAACAGCTATAGCAATTGATGCAATTATAAATCAAAAGCATGAGGATGTAATTTGCATCTATGTTGCAATAGGTCAGAAAGCTTCGACAGTTGCTCAGATAGTTGACACACTGGAAAAAAATGAAGCGATGGACTATACAATAGTTGTAGCCGCACCAGCAAGTGATTTAGCTCCTATGCAGTATATTGCACCATATGCAGGTGCCGCAATGGCTGAAGACTTCATGTATGGTGGGCGCGATGTTCTGATAATTTATGATGATTTGTCAAAGCATGCTGTGGCATATAGATCCATGTCGCTTCTATTGCGCAGACCACCGGGACGAGAAGCATATCCCGGAGATGTATTCTATCTGCATTCAAGACTTCTAGAGCGTGCAGCGCATCTTTCAGTTGCCCATGGCGGAGGTTCTATTACAGCGCTTCCTATAGTTGAAACAATGGCAGGAGACATTTCTGCTTATATACCTACAAATATAATATCAATTACAGATGGTCAGATATTTCTTGAAAATGAATTGTTTAATGCTGGAATACGTCCTGCTGTAAATGTTGGACTTTCAGTTTCTCGTGTTGGAGGAAACGCCCAGACAAAGGCAATGAAAACAGTGTCAGGACAGTTGAGGCTCGACCTTGCGCAATATCGCGAGATGGCGGTGTTTGCACAGTTTTCTTCCGAGCTTGATAAACAAACACAAAGGCTTTTAGCACAAGGAGAGCGCCTTACTCAGATGCTCAAACAAAAGCAATTTTCACCGTTGCCGCAACATGAGCAGGTGGTGCTTTTATATGTGATTCAACAAAGAATGTTGCTTGAAGTACCTGTTGAAAAGATTGATGATTATAAGAATCAGTTTCTGGATCATATTGGATATGTTTGCCCAGACATACTTCGCGTCATTGAAAGCAAAGGAATCTTTGATGATGAAATGAAGGATAAAGTTAAAGAAGCCGCTCAGGAGTTCACGGACAAGTTTGTTAAGGAGCTTGAGCAATGATTAACATGCATGAAATCAAAAACCGTATAGGAGCTATTTCCCAAACGCGGAAAATAACTAAAGCAATGCATTTGATTTCTACTGTTAAGATGAGAAACGCGCTTGAGAAGCAGGCTAAAAACAAGACTTATATAGATAAAA
Source organism: Christensenellaceae bacterium (assembly GCA_963676355.1). Classification (GTDB taxonomy): domain Bacteria; phylum Bacillota; class Clostridia; order Christensenellales; family UMGS416; genus JAGLOK01. The sequence goes on along the minus strand of OY781093.1, from coordinate 2,455,493 downwards.
TTCGTTCAATAATAAAAGATGTTTTGGTTTATAGCTATGATATAAGTCACCCATTTTTGAATGAAAACCCTGGTGATAGAACAGCGTATATTGTTATCGCGGGTGATAAAGGATTGTGCGGACCTTACAACCACAATGTATTAAACATGGCTGTAAAAGAAATGGAAGGTATTGAAGAAAAATATATCTTTACCGTTGGACATATGGCAACAAGTTTTTTTAACAGAAAAAACTATATGGTTGATATTGAGTTTTTGCATACAGCCCAAAACCCTCAGCTTGAAAATGCTAGACAGATAGCGGAAGTTATTATCGATTTGTATAATCAGAAATTGATTGACCGCGTTAAAATAATATATACCCACCTGATAACTACTTTAAGTCAGGAAGCAAGGGTACTTGAACTTTTGCCTCTATCAAGAAAAGCTTTTAAAGATGTTGAGCTGGAACATAAGATTTCTGGTACATTTCAATATGATCCTTCGCCGAAAATTGTGTTTGATGACCTTGTTCCACAATATATAATAGGCGTTATTTTTGCAGCTTTAGTGCAGGCATTTGCCTCAGAGCAGAGTAACAGAATGACTGCCATGGAAAGCGCAACGGACAATGCTGACAAGATTATAGGTGTATTAAATCATGACTATACGCGTGCAAGACAGTCAGCTATAACAAATGAGATAACTGAAATTATAAATGGTGCAAATGCAGCAAAAGGACGCTGACGATGAAAATTAATAAAAATGACAAGCTATTATTTATCGGAGATTCAATTACAGACTGCGGGAGAGCGAGACCAGTAGGCGAAGGCGTAGGAGATGAATCTTACGGCTCGGGATATGTAAATCTTGTGCGGGGTTTATTAGCGGTTGATTATCCGGAATACAATATCAGAGTTGTAAACATGGGTATAAGCGGCAACAATATCTGCGATTTGGCTAAAAGATGGCAGACTGATGTTTTTGACCAAAATCCGAACTGGCTTAGCATAATGATTGGCATAAACGATGTTTGGCGTCAGTTTGATAGACCCTTTCAAGAGAAAAACATGTATACATAGATGAATATAAGAAGACTTTAGAGGAACTTGTTTCCAAAACTGTTGACAAAGTTTCGGGAATAATTCTCATGACACCATATTTTATTGAGACGAGAAAAGATGATCCGATGCGTAAAATGATGGATGAATATGGTGAGGCAGTTAGGGAGATTTCGGACAAATATAATACATTGTTTGTGGACTCTCAGGCAGCTTTTAATAAAATCTTAGCACATATGCCCACTGCAGCGTTTGCTGGGGATAGAGTACATCCGAATGTACGCGGTCATATGGTACTGGCAAAAGCATTTATGGATGCGGTAACAGAATAATCAATTACGTTAATAAGTGCGATAAGGAGAAAACATGGCACAGGAACACGAGAAAATAGGATATTTAACACAGATAATAGGACCGGTACTTGACGTTGCATTTAAAGAGGATACACCGCCGCCTATTAACAACAAACTTATTGTTAAGGATACAACACGCGAAGTTTCTATGGAAGTTGCTCAACACTTGGGTGATGGTGTTGTACGATGCATTGCAATGGAAGCTACTGACGGTCTTTCGCGTGGATTGCGTGTATATGACACTGGTGCTCCAATAAAAGTGCCTGTTGGTGAAGGAGTGCTGGGAAGAGCAATGGATGTTTTGGGTAATCCTATTGATGGAAAAGGCGATATTCCGGCGGATGAACTTTGGCAGATACACAGAAAGTCTCCGGATTTTACCCAACAGAAAATGGCGACAGAAATATTTGAAACCGGAATTAAGGTAATTGATTTATTGCAGCCTTACGCAAAAGGCGGAAAAATTGGGCTTTTCGGTGGCGCAGGTGTTGGTAAAACTATTCTTATAATGGAAATGATACATAACATCGCTATGGAACACGGTGGTCTATCAGTGTTTGCAGGAGTTGGAGAGCGAAGCCGCGAAGGTAACGAAATGCTTAGCGAAATGGCTGAAACAGGAGTGCTTGAAAAAACTGCGCTTGCTTTTGGGCAAATGAATGAACCACCTGGGTCACGAATGAGAGTGGCATTTACAGGACTTACTCTTGCTGAATATTTTAGAGATGCAAAAAACCAAGATGTTTTACTTTTTATTGATAATATTTTTAGATTTGTTCAGGCGGGAAGTGAAGTTTCCGCACTCTTGGGAAGATCTCCATCAGCTGTTGGATATCAACCAACACTTGCAACAGAAGTTGGTATGCTTCAGGAAAGAATCACATCTACAAAAACTGGATCTATAACCTCGGTACAGGCAATATTTGTGCCTGCTGATGACTTGACAGATCCTGCGCCAGCATCAATATTTTCGCACTTGGATGCTACAACGGTGCTTTCCAGAAAAGTGGTGGAAAAGGGTATTTATCCCGCAGTTAATCCTTTGGAATCGACAAGCCGCATTCTAGAGCCTCATATAGTGGGTGAAGCGCACTACAACACGGCTCGTGCAGTGCAGGAGATATTACAGAGATATATTGAGCTTCAAGACATTATCGCCATCCTTGGAATGGACGAGCTTTCAGAGCAGGATAGGCTAACTGTTTATCGCGCAAGAAAACTCGAGAGATTCCTATCTCAACCGATGTTCTCGGCTGAAATATTCACAGGGAACAAGGGAAGATATGTGCCGCTTAATGAAACAATAGAAAGCTTTAGAGAAATTGTTGACGGAAAAGCGGATGACATTCCTGAAAGTGCTTTTTACATGGTTGGAAACATTGAAGATGCTAGACGCAAAGCGAGTGAAATGTAATGGCAAGCCCATATGAAATTGATATAATTACTCCTGAGAGGACGTTTTATAGCGGAAATATCGAATCTATGATATTTGATACACCAGAAGGCAAACGTGGAATTTTGGCTGGGCATGCTGCTATGATAATTTCAGTTGCAATCGGTCAGATTGATTTAAAAATTGATGGAAAATGGAAAAAGGCATTTTCATCGGAAGGCTTTATAGAGATAACTCCAGATGGTGTAACAATGATGGCACAGACTGTGGAATGGCCTGAAGAAATAGATGAAAGACGTGCCAGAGAAGCTGAAAAAAGGGCACAGGAGCGCTTGCGTCAGAAGCAATCGCTTAATGAATATCATTCCACTATGTCATCGCTTGCAAGAGCTATGGCAAGGCTCAGAATTAAAAGGAATATTAATATTGATTAAAATTTCTCATTGCACTTAGCTTTATACTCAAATATAATGGGTTGAAAAGTTGTGATTGGGGCAGTTAATGCAAAACGTATTTAACCAAACACTGACATTGTTTATTGTTATGATAGTCGGGTTTTTGGTAGCAAAGCTTGATATATTTACACATGATGTAAGAAAAAAATTAGCGAGTTTTTTGGTGACTGTTGCAGCACCAATGCTAATTATTAAAAATTTTCAAGTTGATTATTCAATAGATTTACTTAAAAATATGGGCATTGCAGCCATTATAGCATTTTCTTTAATAGGGATTGGATTGTTAGTTGGAAAACAGGTTTGGAGAAAATCACCTGAGGATAAAAGACCTATACTAATTTATGCTACTGCCTTTCCTAATTGTGGATATCTCGGATATCCTGTTCTTGGTGGGCTGTTTGGCTCGGAAGGCATAATATATGTTGCGATTTTTGTTATGGTATTTCAGATATATATGTGGACTGCAGGCGTATGGATATATACAGGAAAACCTAGTAAGTGGTATAAACCCTTTATGAGACCTTCGCTTATTGCGGTCTTTTTGGGAATTGTATTATTTGCATTTTCAATAAAACTTCCTACACCAATTTATAATTCGCTTACAATGGTAGGAGGAATGACATCACCTTTGGCAATGCTTTTAATAGGAGCATATTTAGCAGATAGCAAGCTTAAAGAAGTCTTGCAGGAAAAAACTATTTATCTTCTATCTATATTTAGATTTATTATATGGCCGACTGCAATGTTTTTCATTCTGAAACCATTCGGTTTAGGCGATGTGCTTTATGCATGTTGTGTATTGCTTTCTGCAATGCCTGCTGCTGCAAACACAGTGATTCTTGCTACTCGATATAACAAAAACCCTAGGTTTGCAAGTGAACTTGTAGCCTTTACAACTGTTATATCAGTTGCTTCAATACCATTATGGATGTACTTTATAACAGGAGGAATAGGATGACAAAACCAGAGTTACTTAAATTAATAGATGAACGTTTCGGCGAGGGTGGGTATAATTGCTCGCAGACAGTGCTTACTTCAATGGCAGACTACTTTGAATTGGACTGCGATTTGCTTAAAGATATTTCTGCACCTTTTGGCGGGGGACTTTCCGGCATAAGGGTTTCTGTGTGTGGAGCAATAAGCGGCGGTCTCATGGTTGTAGGGTTGATGGAAAAGGGCGATAAATCCGAAGCGGGAAGAGAGCTTATAGGATTTGTAAAAGATAAATATAAAGATATTAATTGTGACTGCATACTGGATATAGATTTCAATGATAAAGTTCAGGTTCAGGAAGAAAAAGAGATTAAAAGTCAAAGCATTTGCGCGCCACTTTTAAAAGACGTATGCATATGGCTTGCTGATAAATATTCATAAATTAGGAGATATAATGGGAATAACAAAACCTTCAAAAGCAGTATTTTGGATTGCGCTTATATTAGGACTATATGCTATAGTGGACCAGTTTTTTTTCAATATGAAAATCCCGATAATAGACAGCATTCCGAATATGGTGATGCTGACAATTGCTTTCATATTAATCATGCTTAGCATCATAATAAATAAGTTTTAATTTTGGATTTTTGTTCGCAAAACTTAAGGAATTATACTTCACTGCATTAAAGGATTTATATTGACTTTTGCTTGAAATATATCCATAAAACTGTATAATAAATTTTATACTTTTTATTTAAACTCAAATTTTATAATAAAAAAACGGAAGTATGGTAGGTGTAAATATTAAACTTATGCCTCATTGGTTTGGAAAGGGCATTTATGTATTGGAATGAAAAGGTGGAAACCGCATCGCGGGAAGAAATAGAAACTATTCAGGCAAAAAATCTTTTAAGTGCTGTTGAAAAAGTTTATAGCAATGTTCCGCTGTATAAAGAAAAGTTTAAGCAAGCGGGAATTACACCTGATGATATAAAAACACTTGATGATTTAAAAAAGATTCCTTTTACAATTAAAGATGATTTAAGAGACACTTACCCTTTTGGTATGTTTGCTGTACCTAGAAAAGAAGTTGTAAGAGTTCATGCGTCCAGCGGGACAACAGGCAAACCTACGGTTGTTGGGTATACAAAAAATGACCTTGATATGTGGTCGGAAGTTATGGCCAGACTGTGTGTTGCAGGTGGTGCAAGCAGAGAAGATACAGCGCAAGTTTCGTTTGGGTATGGTCTTTTCACCGGCGCATTTGGGCTCCACTACGCATTGGAAAAGATTGGGGCAATGGTTGTGCCGGCATCCAGTGGCAACACGGAAAGACAGATAATGCTGATGAAGGATTTTGAAACAACAGTTTTAATTTCTACACCATCATATGCATTATACATATCTGAGGTTATGGAAAAGATGGGCATTGATCCTGCAAAGGATTTAAATCTTAAATATGGTCTTTTTGGTGCTGAAGCATCAACGGAAGAGATGAGAGCTGAGCTTGAAAAAAGGCTTAATATTACAGCTACCGAAAACTATGGGCTTTCGGAAATAATAGGCCCCGGTGTTTCCGGTGAATGTACACATAAGTGCGGTATGCACATTAATGAAGATCACTTTATAGTAGAAATCATAGATCCTACAACTGGAGAGGTGCTGCCTGACGGAGAGCAGGGCGAAGTGGTTATTTCGGCCATAACAAAAGAGGCACTGCCTATTCTTCGTTATAGAACTAAAGATATTTCTTATCTTATTCCTGAAAGATGCGAATGCGGCAGAACACTTAAGAGAATGGCGAAAATTAAAGGTAGAAGCGATGACATGCTCGTTATACGTGGTGTAAATGTTTTCCCATCACAGATAGAGGAAGTGCTGCTAAAATCACAGGAAGTAGAGCCTCATTACGAGATAATTGTTACCCGCGAAGATTGGCTTGATAAGCTAGAAATTTTGGTGGAAGTGGCAGATTCATCATTGCTTGAAAATTACTCTAAACTTGAAGGATTGCAAAACAGCATCAGAGGAAAACTGCGCACTATGCTTTCAATAGATGCGAAGGTAAGATTAGTTCAGCCAAACACACTTAAACGCTTTCAAGGAAAAGCACAGAGAGTTACGGATTTAAGACAATAGATATTTTGGAGGAAAAATGAAAGAATTGTTTTTAGGCAATGAAGCCATAGCACGAGGAGCATGGGAGGCAGGATGCACAGTTGCTGCTGCATATCCCGGCACGCCAAGCACAGAGATAACTGAGTCGGTTTCGACATATGATGATATTTATGCTGAGTGGGCACCGAATGAAAAGGTTGCTCTTGAAGTAGGAATCGGTGCTTCGTTTGGTGGAGCAAGGGCAATGGTGTGCATGAAACATGTTGGCGTAAATGTAGCTGCTGATCCGCTTTTTACGGCAAGCTATACTGGAGTCAATGGCGGGCTTGTATTAGTTGTTGCTGATGATCCAGGCATGCATTCTTCTCAGAATGAACAGGATTCAAGATATTACGCAAAGGCAGCTCATATACCAATGCTTGAACCTTCATCATCGCAGGAAGCAAAAGAATTTATGAAGATGGCATTTGAAATGTCGGAAGAATATGATACACCCGTTATGGTGAGACTTACAACAAGAGTGAGCCATTCGCGTGGGCTTGTCGAGCTTTCAGACAGAAAGGAAGTTCCTCTTAAAGAATATAAGAAGGATATACAAAAATATGTAATGATGCCCGGCATGGCACGCGGAAGACACAAAATAGTTGAAGCGCGCGAGAAGAAAATGCGCGATGATGCTAACAGTTTTGAGATTAATAGTGTTGAAATAGGTAATAAAGATATTGGTGTTATTACAAGCGGATTATGTTATCAATACACTAAAGAAGCATTGCCTGAGGTATCGGTATTAAAACTTGGCATGGTTTATCCTCTTCCAATTAAAAAGATTAAAGAATTTGCAAAGAAAGTAAAAAAGCTATACGTGATAGAAGAGCTTGAGCCTATATTGGAGACTGCGCTCAAAGCTGAAGGGATAGAGTGCATAGGCAAAGAGATATTCACCATTCAGGGAGAATATTCTGCTAATATGATTAAAAAGGCAGTGCTGGGAGAAGAGAAAACAGCTATAGAGGCTGAGCGCGAGCTGCCAATCAGGCCTCCTATAATGTGCCCTGGGTGTCCTCATAGAGGGGCATACTTTGTAATGAAAAAGCTAAAGCTTGTGGTAAATGGTGACATTGGTTGCTATACGCTTGGAGCACTTCCTCCGGTTGCTTCTATGGACACATGCGTTTGCATGGGCGCATCTATTGGGATGACTCACGGCATGGAAAAAGCAAGAGGAAAAGACTTTGCTAAAAAGGAAGTTGCTATAATAGGAGACTCAACGTTTATGCATTCGGGTGTCACGGGACTAATTGACGTTGTGTATAATGACGGAAATTCTACAGTAATTATAGTGGACAACAGAACAACAGGAATGACGGGACACCAAAATAATCCTGTTAATGGCAAGAACATCAAAGGTGATCCTGCATATGAGATAAACCTTGAGAACTTGTGCAAAGCAGTTGGAGTAGATCATATTCAGACTATTGATCCGTTTGATTTAGTGGGGTTTGAAAAGGGACTTAAAGATGCTTTAGCTTTTGAAGGTCCTTCGGTTATTATTTCAAAAAGAGAATGTGTACTTTTGGATAAATCCAAATGGCAGTCTGCTTGTTTTATCAATAGTGATACATGTATCGGATGCAAAAGATGCCTAAAGCTTGGTTGTCCGGCTCTTGTAAACGATGGAAAGAAAGTTAAAGTCGATCCTACACTATGTGTGGGCTGTGGACTGTGTATTGATGTTTGCCCAACAAAATCAATTCACAAGGGGGAATCAAAATGAAAACAACATCAATTTTGATAGTAGGAGTTGGCGGACAGGGAACGCTACTTTCAAGCAGAATTTTAGGAAAACTTGCAGAATATAAAGGTTATGACGTGAAAGTTTCTGAAGTGCATGGAATGGCACAGCGTGGCGGAAGTGTTGTCACATATGTCAGAATGGGCGAAAAAGTTCTTTCTCCTATTATAGAAGAAGGTGGCGCGGATTATATGATATCATTTGAGAAGCTTGAAGCTTTGCGCTATGTAAATCTCATGAAAATAGATGGCAAGATTGTTGTAAATAATCAGCGAATTGATCCTATGCCTGTTATAACTGGAATTGCACAATATCCAGAGGATATAATTGAAAAACTTAAAAACAAAATAGATGTAGCGGAAATGGATGCTGTAGCTCTTGCAAAGCAGCTTGGCAATATGCGTGTTGTAAACACCGTTATGATAGGAAAACTTGCATCTATAATGGGAGATGACAAAGAACTTTGGCTTAAGGCAGTCAAAGAGTGCGTGCCTCCGAAAACAGTGGATATAAATATTGCGGCATTTAATGCGGGATATGATTTGAAATAAGGTAGAACGGAAATTAAAAAATATTATGCAGCACAGCAGCAAGGAGAAGTTATGATTTGGAATGAGAAGTATGAGTGCATGGAACGCTCGGAAATGGAAAACCTTCAAAGTGATAGACTACAAAAGATAGTCGCTTACGCATATGAAAACGTGGCTTATTATAAAAAGAAGATGGATGATGCGGGAGTTTCTCCTGAGGACGTAAAAGGGATTGAAGACATCAGTAAGCTACCATTTACGGTGAAAGATGATTTGCGCGATAATTATCCTTATGATGCTTTTGCAGTGCCGATGAAAGACATTGTAAGAATTCATGCATCAAGCGGAACCACAGGAAAACCAACTGTTGTAGGATATACAAGAAATGATTTGGACACATGGTCTGAACTAATGGCAAGAACATTCTCAGCAGCTGGTGTCACAGAGGATTCGATAATTCAGATTGCTTATGGATATGGGCTTTTTACAGGAGGTCTTGGAGCGCACTACGGTGCTGAAAAAATTGGTGCTTCAGTCATTCCGATATCAGGAGGAAATACGCAAAAGCAGATAACATTGCTTGAGGATTTTGGCCCGGAAGCAATTGCCTGCACGCCTTCATATGCGCTGTATCTTGCAGAAGCAATAAAAGAGCGCGGTATAGACATAAATGATTTAAACCTGAAGTATGGTATTTTCGGGGCTGAGCCATGGTCAAATGAAATGCGCGAAGAGATAGAGAAGAAGTTAAACATTCGTGCCACAGATATATATGGGCTTTCTGAAATAATAGGCCCGGGAGTGGCTACGGAGTGCGAATATCAGGATGGGCTTCATATCTCAGAAGACCACTTCCTGCCGGAGATAATTAACCCCGAAACAGGAGAAGTGCTGGCTGAAGGCGAAAAGGGTGAGCTCGTGTTTACAACTATTACAAAGGAAGGAATCCCTGTAATACGCTATAGAACACGTGACATAACATCTCTTAACAAAGAAAAATGCAGATGTGGAAGAACGCATGTCAGAATGCAAAAAGTGATGGGACGCAGTGACGATATGCTTATAATTCGCGGCGTAAACGTGTTTCCTACACAGGTGGAAAGCGTTCTTGTTGGATTTACTGAAGTTGAACCGCACTACCTTTTGGTGGTGGACAGACAAAACAATCTTGACACATTAGAGATATGGGTTGAGATGAGTGAGAAACTGTTTTCTGACGAAGTTAAAAAGGTTGAAGAAGTTCGCGACAGGATAAAGGGTGAGGTACAGTCTCTTCTTGGGCTAACAGCTACTATTAAGCTAGTAGAGCCTAAAACGATAGAGCGCAGCACGGGTAAAGCTAAAAGAGTTATGGACAAGCGCAATATTTAAGCTCATAAACAATGTGCTTTTTTGTGTAAGGGATAAATGATATAATAAATTTATGGAGGGATTAGCATGGTTAAACAACTATCTGTTTTTCTTGAGAATACAAGAGGTCGTCTTTCGCAGATGACAAAGGTGCTGCAAGATGCTGGTATTGATATATTGGCACTTTCAATTGCCGACACAACAAACTTTGGCATATTAAGAACCATAGTTTCTGATGAACAAAAGGCGGTATCGGAACTTAAAGCAGCAGGCTATACTGTAAACTTAAATGATGTAATAGCTGTCGCTGTACCCGATCATCCGGGTGGCTTAAGTGGAGTTCTTGATATTTTGGTTGAAAATGATGTAAGTGTTGAATACTTATACTCTTTTGTAAGAAAACCAAAAGAAAGTGCTTTGATTATTTTCAAGGTGGATGATGTAGCGCTTGCTGTTAAATCATTAACAGAAAATGATGTTGAACTTCTTACAAGTGACGATTTTCTAAACCTTGAATCTTAACAATAAGGTGGATTAATTGAATACTTACGCAGAAATTAATCTTAATGCGCTTGAGCACAATATCAAAGCGTATATGGATATTTTACCTGAAAAAACAAAAATCATAGCCGTGGTCAAAGCAAATGCATATGGCCACGGCATGCTTGAGGTTGCTAAAAAGGCTCTTGAATGTGGAGCAGAAATGCTTGCAGTGGCACAGATAGAAGAGGGCATTGAGCTTCGAGAAAAAGACTTTGAGTGTCCTGTTATTGTCATGGGAGGAATATTGCCCAGTGACTTAAAGCTTGCAGTTGAATATAAACTCACACCTTTTATTTATACACCTGAGCAATTGGTGGCTTTAGATAAATTTGCAAGTGATGCGGAACAGCCTGCAAAATTTCATCTTAAAATTGAAACAGGAATGAATAGAATTGGAATATTGCCGGGTGAGGAGTTGGAGAACTTCTTAAAAGTTCTTGATGGTCTTAGCAATGTGAAAATGACGGGAATATGCTCGCATTTTGCGAATGCTGATGAGACAGATAAAGAATTTGCTTCAGAGCAATATAAAAAGTTTGTACAAGGAAGAAAGCAAGTAAGAGAGGCAAATTACTTTCCAAATGCTCATATTGCAAATTCTGCTGCAGGTGCTTCTTATGATTTTGCAAGGCTTGAGTTTATTCGTCTTGGTATATCAATGTATGGCCTTCATAGCGAAGAGCTTAAAAAAATGGAACTTGAACCTGTTATGTCACTTAAAACAAAAGTTGTACATGTGAAAACTATAAGAAAAGATGAAACTGTGGGCTATTCGAGAACATTTAGAGCGCAAAGAGAAGTGGATGTTGCAACAATTCCGATCGGCTATGCCGATGGATTTAGACGCTCGTTTAGTAACAAGGGTGCAGTTCTTATAAGAGGCAAAAGAGCGAATGTAATCGGAAATGTTTGCATGGATCACTGTATGGTTGATGTGACAGAAATTGAAGGCGTTAAAACAGGTGATGAAGTGGTTGTCATTGGAAAGCAGAATGACGACGAGATAACAGCTGATGAAATTGCGGAACTCACTGACACCATTCATTATGAGATAGTAACATGCATAGGCCAGCGCGTTAAGCGAATTTACAAAGATGAATAAAGAAAAACTTCGGGCGGAAATGCTTAAAAAAAGAGAAGAACTGTCCCAAGAATATGTAAGAGCGGCTTCTAGTGTTATATGTACCAAGATATCCAAGATGGATGAATTTGCGCGGGCGAAGACCGTTCTTTTTTATTGTTCGGTGAAAAACGAAGTGAATGTTATGCCACTTTTGGAAGAATCAATGAATGATAAAGTAGTATGTATACCAAGAATGGAATCTGAAAAAGGTAAAATGACGGCAAGAAAGACAGAGGATGCAAATTGTTTTATTGAAGGAAAGTTTGGAATATTAGAGCCTCCATCAGATTCTTTGATAATAAATCCAGAAGAAATTGATTTTGTTATAGTGCCGCTAGTAGCTTTTGATGGCGAAAACAACAGATTGGGATTTGGTGGCGGATATTATGATAGATATTTGCCTAAATGCCTAAATGCATATAAATGCGCAGCAGCGTATTCATTTCAAAAGGTTGGACTTATTGATGTGAATTCATTCGATATAAAAATAGATGCTGTAATAACAGAGGATTAAAGATAATGAAAATTTAAAAATTGTTCTTATTTTGTATGGTATAATGTTTTAAATAAATTTTTTTGGAGTAAATAATGTTTGGTGAATATAAATATTCGGTGTGGGCACTTTCGGTTAAATTATTTTTGATATATCTGGGGGCTATTTTTATTAATATACTGGTTTCAATAGGACTGCTGGGAATTTTCAAGGAAGAAAATTTAGCATGGAACTGGTTTATTCAGGCTTTAGCTTTGTTGATTACTGGTTTTATATTGTATATTTTTTCGGGCGGAGACGGCAAAAGAGATATTATGGCAGATAGCGCTAATGAAAAAAGAGCTGAAAGATATGATGGATTTGTAAGTGAGAAAAAGTACGATGAAAGAAAAGGCTTTTTAGCAGGATTAATCGCACAATCACCAGCCGTGATATTATTTATAGTATGGGCGATTACAGGCTCTCAGCAAAATGCAGTACCAATATTATTGAACTTGTATTATTCGCCGTTTTTCCAGATAAAACAAGCTTTGGGGCTAAACGTTCTAAGCTTAATTGCTATTGTGGCAATATTTGTATCGATAACAGGGCTATCATATTTATCTGCTAAGTCTTATAGGAAAAAAATACTTACAATCATAAAAAGAAATGAAGAAAAGGCAGAAGCAAAAGGAATTATAAAAAAACAATAATACAATTATATGATATTTTAAGGTATATGGCAGTGATTTGCCAAATGCCTTTTTATTTATATTCGCAGAGTTGACGAAAGTTGAAACTTTTTAAATATCAATTTGCTTGCCTAAGAATGCTAAATCATGTAAAATGTACTCATTATTGAGGTAGATAATGAGAATAATAAGTGGAAAATGGAAAGGGCGTAGGTTTTATCTTCCCAAGGGGGTGGATGCAAGACCGACATCCGATATGATAAGGGAAGCGCTTTTTTCTATATTGAGAAATGATATTACCGATGCTGTTGTGCTTGATCTTTTTGCAGGAAGCGCGTCGTTTGCGCTTGAATCGTTGTCAAGAGGCGCAAAGCATGCGATAATATGCGATAGAAACAGGAAGTGTATTCACACTATTAAAGAAAACCTAGAGCATTATAATGCAAGTGATGATGAATATACATTGATTGCGGCAGACTACAGGCAGGCTGCAAAGAAAATAGACAGAATGGGCATAGGGATTGATATTTGCTATGTTGATCCGCCTTATACAAGCGGCTATTATATGGAAGCACTTGACTTGATAGAAGATGCTATTAATCCGGACGGAATAGTTATATTGGAACACTCATTCCGTGACAGAATGCCAAATACATTAAACTCTCTAAAAAAAGTGAGGGATAAAAAGTATGGCGGCATCATGATTTCTATCTACAGAAAGGACAGTGAGTGATGTCAAAATGGATTTACGCGGGGAGTTTTGATCCTGTAACCAAAGGACATCTGGATGTCATAGAAAGAGCGGCAAAGCTCAATGATGAAATCGTGGTAGCGGTTCTTGTCAATAAAAATAAAAAGCCTTTGTTTTCGCTTGAAGAGCGAATGGATATGCTTGAAAAATGCACTCAGGGGATAAAGGGAGTTGAGATTAAAACATTCTCAGGGCTTTTGATGGATTTTGTTGAAAAGATTAATGCCACGGCTTTGGTTCGAGGACTAAGAACAGTGTCGGATTTTGATTACGAATTCCGTATGGCGGCGCTTAACAAACGCCTTAATGCGCAAATCGAAACAATATTTATAATGGCGGGAACAGAATACTCATATATAAGCTCCAGTTCAGTAAAAGAGATAGGGCTTTTAGGTGGGGATATATCACAGATGGTTCCTGAAAAAGTTTTAAAAGAAATTAAAACCAAATTCAAGGGGGATTTAAAATGAACGTACTTGCACTAATTGAATATCTTGAAGAAGAAGTTGGGACAGCCTCCAATGTTCCTTTGTCCAATAAATGCGCAGTAGACAGAGAAAAGTGTCTTGATATCATAAACGATATCCGCGAAGGACTTCCAACTGAGATACTTGAAGCTGAAGAAATAAATCAGGAAAAAGAGCAGATTTTAAGCGATGCCGAAAGAGAAGCTGAACAGATAATTGAAGACGCTAATGAAAAAGTTGAGCAAATGGTGGATCAAAATAAGATTACACAGATGGCTTATGAAAAGGCAGAAGAAGTTATCCAAAACGCTGAAACATCAGCTCGCGAGATTCGTCTCAGTGCAAATGAATATGTTGAGGACATATTAGCTGACCTTGAAAGCTATATTCAGAGGAATCTTGATATAGTGCGTCAGAACCGCACACAAATGCGCGGACATTAATTTCACACAAGCAATCAAAAAAGCTGTCCATTTATAGTGGATAGCTTTTTTATATATTTGTTTTTCTAATCAAATACTAATTGAAACTATTTTTTATATGTATTAGAATTTTATAGAAAGATATTTGTGTATATTTGAGTCAGAAAGGAGCTTGCATGAAAGAAAAACCCAAGATAGGTCTTTCGCTTAGCGGAGGGGCAATGCGCGGACTTGCTCACATTGGCGTTATAGAAGTCCTTTTGGAAAATGGAATTGATATTGACATGGTTGCAGGAACATCTATGGGATCTATAATAGGGGGCATGTATGCTGCAGGGATGAAAGTTAGTATGATGAGAGGATTCTGTGAGAGTATAACTCCGCTTGAAGCTTCTCGATTGTATGATCTGTCTATTCCTAGACGAGGAATGATTCGTGGCAAAAAGATAGTAGAGTTAGTCAATACAATGAGTGGCGGTAAAAAAATTGAGGATTTAAACATTCCTTATGTGGCTGCGGCTGTATGTGTGGAAGATTCAGAGGTTGTGTATTTCACTGAAGGAAAATTAGTGGATGCAATACGTGCTAGTATATCTATACCGGGAATATTTGAACCGGTCGTAAAAGACGGAAAAACTTATGTGGATGGAGGAGTTCTTGAACGCTCGCCTGTCAATATCTTGCGCGATATGGGAGCAGATTATATAATTTGTTCTGATGTAAACTACAGAGGAGGGGAGAACCCTTCACCTAAAAATATGTTCTCCATCATGTATACTGTTTATGAAATGATGGAGTGGCAGGCGATGGCCGGCAAGGTAACTGGAGCTGACATTGCAATAAGAACTGACACTAAGGGAATAAACCCAGCGGCTTTTACACACGCCAAAAAATGCATCGACCTTGGCAGAGAAGCAGCGGAGGCACAGATTAAAGATATAAAGGCTGCCATTGAAGAATTGAAAAGCTAAATTATTATCACCTGATTTTTATAATCGGTGTCTTTTACAAATTTATTTGAGGCATGGATATAATAAATATTATTTGCCTTTATATCAATTTCAAAAAGTTTCTTCTGAGCTTGGGATGTAATCTCAAGCTTTGATGTTTGTGTAAAGACAGGAATGCTTGATTTTTCGTGCATCTCATCTATTAGTTTGCTTGCTTCTTTTTTGAATCCCAAAACTCTTGCATAACTAGGAAGCTCTTTGCGTATAAGGCGTGTGTCTTCAGCACTGATTCCGAGTATCGTGTTAAAAACAGCGCGAGCAATTCTTGCATATGTGTAGCTTTTGGATTTCACGCACTTTATATAACCATCAAGGTCTGATGATTCACCCAACATTTTTTTCATTCGCATGTCAAGACCGCCTGATATATCGGCAAGATTTGACAGAGCACTCTCATCTTTAATGGCGGCATATAAAAATGTTTTATAAAATCTTTCGGATGTAATTGGCCCATCGGTTTCATATAGCGCAGCTTTTATAAGCTTTGCGCATGGTGGCGGCACACTGTCAATGTACATGCTGTTTTTACCTAATGAGCGGCGTATAGATGTGGCGCTAGCTATTGGTCCGCTTATCATTTTGTCGTGATATTGTGCGCCTTGCCGCGCTACCTTAAAAGGCTTAATGTCGCTTTTTAATTCTTTCAATGCGTCAAGATACATAAGCTCCAATATAGTGTTGGGCTTTGACAATGTGTTTTCCACATCTTCTCGGGAAAACCCATTTTCATATAAATAGTCTGTTAAGCTCCTGCTATAGGCAAGTGGATAGGAATTGCCTTTGCTAAGGTGTTTTCCCATATTCTTCTCTATGGTTTCACGATCTTTTGATTCTATGTTTTTAATAAAATTTATTATATCGCTTTGTGGAGGCCTATATGATTCGCTGCCATATGAAATGCTATCAACTATATTTAGCTTTTCCAGCATTGAGACTGCGCCTAGGGAAAAGTATTGCGCGCTTTGGAGTGCATAAAAAATAGGCAACTCAAGTACTATATCCGCGCCTCCGAGAAGCGCCATTCTGGTACGCATGTATTTATCGATTACAGCAGGTGCACCTCTTTGAACATAATTGCCGCTCATGACAGCAATTATGTAATCACAAGACAATTCACGCCTTGTATAATCTATATGATATTTGTGTCCATTATGGAACGGATTGTATTCCGCAACTATGCCGCATGTCTTCATAAATTCACCTTGCAATTTACTTGTCGAAGTATATAATGAAAATGTTGTGTTTATTGTACTACAGCATTGGAAAAATTAAAAATTTACATATTTCGGAGGAATTAAATGGATATACTTGTAATCAACGCAGGGAGCTCTTCGCTAAAATATCAATTGATTGATATTGAAAAAGAGCAGCTCACAGCAAAGGGAATCGTGGAGAGAATAGGCATAGATGGATCTAATCTTCAGCACACACCCATAGGAAAAAGTAAGATTAAGTTTGAAAAGCCAATAAAAACTCACACGGAAGCAATCGGAGCTGTTATTGATGCGCTTACAAGTAAAGAACATGGCGTTATATCCGATATGGGTGAAATAGAAGCTGTTGGACACAGAGTTGTGCATGGTGGTGAAAAGTTTTCAGAATCAGTTTTGATAACGGATGAAGTTGAAAAGGCTATCGCTGAAAACGCAGAACTTGCACCTCTTCACAATCCGGCAAACCTTATGGGAATTCAAGCATGCAAAGAAATACTGCCGGGAAAACCTCAGGTTGCAGTGTTTGACACATCATTTCATCAGACGATGCCAGCAAAGGCATATTTATACGGAATTCCTTACGCATACTATAAAGAAGATAAAATCAGAAGATACGGTTTTCATGGAACGAGCCATAGATTCATAACAAAAGCTGCTTCAAAAGCAATGGGTAAACCGGTCTCAGAGCTTAAGATAATTTCTTGCCACATAGGAAACGGTGGATCAGTTGCCGCGATTGATGGCGGAAAGAGTGTTGACACATCAATGGGCATGACTCCTCTTGAAGGAATTTTAATGGGAACAAGATGTGGAGATATTGATCCATCACTTATTGAATATATTATGAAGCGCAGAGATATGACAATTGAAGAAGTTATGACAGTGCTTAATAAAAAGTCAGGACTTATAGGGGTGTCTGAGATTAGTGCTGACATGCGCGACATAGATGATGCAAGAAGAACTGGTGATGTGCGAGCAGTTGAAACATATGAGCTTTTCTGCTATAAGATAATTAAGTATATAGGAGCCTATGCTGCTGCAATGAAGGGCGTTGACTGCATAGTTTTTACTGCAGGAGTTGGCGAAAACAATCCATGGCTTTGCAAAGATATTCTTAGTCATTTTGAATTTATTGGAGTTCAAGTGGATGAGGAAAAAGAGTTTGTAAAACAAGATGTATTTGAACTTACAAACGAAAACTCAAAAGTTAAGGGCTTTGTTATTGCAACTGATGAAGAGTTGATGATAGCAAATGACACTTATGAGCTTGTTAAAGGTTAAAATAAAATAATGTGTTATTGACATTGGAGCGTGTTGAAGGTATAATAACGCTTGCTTGTGTCAAAATGACGCTTTAAATGTTTTCGCATTTAAACATATCGCATAAGCGAATGGAGTTGTTTTATTTGAAAATCGATGTAACCGAAGCACTGAATAATCCTGGAAGGTCAGTTAAGTTTAATTGTCTGAAAGAAGATTTTACCGGTGGTTTTGAAGAAAGTGGAATAATATTTGATTCACCGCTTAATGTCAGTGGAACACTGATGTATACTAGCGAGGATTATATCGTTAAGGGCGATATTTCGATATCATATAAAACACAGTGCGACAGATGCACGAAAGAAATTAAAAACTCATTGGATATTAATTTCAACGAAGAGTTTGAAAAAGTTGAAGATGAAAGCCATCCGGATAGATATTTGTTTGAACAAAACGAGATTGATCTTGAACCGATGGTGATTGACAATATTGCGCTAATGATGCCGATGAAGCATCTATGTGATATAGACTGTAAAGGTCTTTGTCCCGTTTGCGGAGGCAACCTGAACGATAAGGACTGTGACTGTTTGGAAAAAGAACTTATGAAAAACAGTCCGTTTGCCAAGATTAAAGAATTGAATTTTGATGAGAATGGGGAGGTGTGACAATGGCAGTACCAAAGAGAAGAACTTCTAAAGCAAGAAAGCACTCAAGAAAAGCGAATTGGAAGCTGACAGCACCGGGCACAGGCGAATGCCCACAGTGCCACGAAATAAAGCTTAATCACCGCGTTTGCAAAAATTGCGGATATTACGACAGCAAATCTGTTGTAGAGATTAAAGAAAAAGCGGCTGAATAACGCCTCTTAAACAGACACGAATTAAAGCCACTCCTTGGGGTGGCTTTTAGCGTATGTCAAGATTGTTAAAAATACTTATTCTCGTAAATTTAAATAACTGTCTAACTTCTTTTTAATGCGTTGCAAAGCGTTGTCCACTGTTTTTGTGTCACGACTAATTTTCTCCGCTATTTCAACATAACTTTTTTCTTTTAAGTAGAGCATTAAAACTTCCTGTTCCAGCTTTGATAGAACTTCCAGCATTTTTTGTTCTATTTCAATTTTTCCTTCTTCTTCAATCACTATATTCTCAGGATCTAAATCGGAAGTTTTAGGAAGCGTATCCAGCAAAGAACGGTCGGAAAATTCTTCTGAATTATTATATATGGACACATAAGAGTTTAAAGGAATGTGCTTTTGCCGAGTAGCTGTTTTTACAGCAGTTATTATCTGGCGTGTAATACAAAGGTCAGCGAAAGTATAAAAAGATGATTGTCTTTCTGGATTATAATCTCTTATAGCTTTAAATAAACCTATCATGGCTTCTTGGATTATATCTTCTCGATCTGCGCCCACAAGAAAATATGATCTAGCTTTATTGCGCGCGAACTGCTTATATTTTGTAAGCAAAAAATTTAGCGCATCTGCATCGCCACTTGAAGCGAGAGCAGCTATTTGATTGTCTTTTAAATCTGCAAATTTATTTGCATCTCCAATTTTATTGTCTTGGGGCATAATAATACTCCGATTAATGTTTTATTAGATTATATGACTAATGTGTTTTATCGTCAATTGTGTTAAAATCATTCTATAGCACAATAATACGGCATTTTAGTAGGTAATTTTAATGTAATAAGTAAGTTTTAATAAATCATTTGCATCAATAATTTAACTATGGTATAATCGTGCGGGCAAAAACACACCTTTGTTGATTTTGTAAGCAGTGCCTTATAAAGGTCCTTGCAGAAGACGATGCAGAGGGAGGCTAGCGCTAAAAAGCGCAAAAAAACAAAAGGAGCTATATTTTTATGGCAGCAATTTCAATGAAACAACTACTCGAGGCCGGTGTACATTTCGGACACCAAACAAGGCGCTGGAACCCCAAAAT
Source organism: Christensenellaceae bacterium (assembly GCA_963676355.1). Classification (GTDB taxonomy): domain Bacteria; phylum Bacillota; class Clostridia; order Christensenellales; family UMGS416; genus JAGLOK01. Next base: position 2,435,630 of record OY781093.1, on the reverse strand, counting down.
GAAACCTTATATTTTTGCAGAACGTAATGGTATTTATATCATCGACTTGCAAAAAACTGTAAAGCTTGTTGACAAAGCGTATAACTTTGTTAAAGAAGTGGCTGAAAACGGTGGAAACATCTTGTTTGTCGGCACAAAAAAGCAAGCACAGGAAAACGTTACATCAGAAGCTAAGCGTTGCGGTATGTTCTATGTTAGCAACCGTTGGCTTGGCGGAACACTTACAAACTTTAGTACAATTAAAAAGCGTATCGGACGCTTGCATGAACTTTACAGAATGGAAGAAGATGGACAGTTCGACTTGCTTCCTAAAAAAGAAGTTATAAAGCTTAAACTTGAGCGTGATAAACTTGAAAAGAACTTGGGTGGAATTAAAGACATGAAGAAAATTCCCGATGCACTTTTCATTGTTGACACTAAAAAAGAGCATTTAGCAATATCAGAAGCTAAGAAACTGGGAATTCCGATAGTTGCAATACTTGATACAAACTGTGATCCGGATGAAGTTGATTATATTATCCCAGGAAATGATGATGCTATCCGTGCAGTAAAACTTATTGCATCAGCTATGGCAAGTGCTGTTATCGAAGGCCGTCAAGGTGAATCTTTTGACGAAGAACCACAGGCAGAAGTGGGAAAAGAAGAACCGGCTGAAGCGGAAACAAAAAAGATTGTTATAGAAGAAGAACCAAAAGAAGCTCAAGAGAGTGCAGAGTAATATAAGAAAATAATTTAACTTAATATAAAGGAGCAAATTTATGCCTAATTTTACAGCAAAGGACGTAATGGCACTGCGCGAAGCAACAGGCGCAGGAATGATGGATTGCAAAAAAGCAATGGTAGAAGCAGATGGTGATACAGAAAAAGCAACAGAGATACTACGTGAAAAAGGTCTTGCAGCAGCAGCAAAGCGTGCAGGCAGAGTAGCAGCAGAAGGCGTTGTAGGCTCTTATATACATATGGGCGGCAAAATCGGTGTTTTGGTAGAAGTAAACTGTGAAACAGATTTCGTTGCAAAAACTGATGGATTCAAAGATTTTGTAAAAGACATCGCTATGCAGATAGCAGCTACTAATCCTCTTTATGTGTCACAGAGTGAAGTTCCTGAGGAAGTAGTAAATAAAGAAAAAGAATTTCTTACAACTCAGGCAATGTCTGAGGGCAAGCCTCAAAACATAGCCGAAAAAATGGTTGAAGGAAGAATAAAAAAATACTTTAAGCAAATCTGCTTGATGGATCAGGATTTTGTTAAAGATACTGATAAAACCGTAGCAGATGTGCAGACAGCTCTTATCGCTAAGCTTGGTGAAAACATTAGTATAAGACGTTTTACACGATATATGATGGGTGAAGGGCTTGAGAAAAAAGAAGAAGATTTTGCAGCTGAAGTACAAAGCCAAATGAAATAATCAAAAAAGGGGTATTTACCCCTTTTTTTTACCTATTTTTATGGGATGGAGAATGAAATGAAATTTGAGCGTGTGTTAATTAAACTTAGCGGTGAAGCAATGGCTGGGGAAAAAGGTCAGGGTTTCTGTATGGATACCGTTAAAAAAGTCTGCATGCAGATTAAAAATGTTGCGGACACTGGAGTTCAGGTTGCAATTGTTGTGGGAGCAGGTAATATTTGGCGCGGAAGATTAAGTGATGAAATGAATGCTGTTTCCGCTGACAATATGGGAATGCTTGCAACTGTGCTAAATGCTATTATGATCGAAGATATGCTTAACAGACTTGGATCAAAAGCTTGCGTAATGTCTGCGCTTGAGATGCATAAGTTTGCGAGGATGTATAAGACATCAGAGGCTGTTGAAATGCTGAATGAAGGCAAAATAGTGATCTTTGCTGCTGGAACGGGAAATCCGTTTTTTACAACAGACACAGCGGCTTCGCTTAGAGCACTTGAAATAGAAGCGGATTGTATATTGCTCGCAAAAAATATTGATGGTGTATATGATAGCGATCCAAGCAAGAATTCTGATGCTAAGAGATTTAAATCAATTAGCTACGATGACGTTTTGGAAAAGCAGCTAAGGGTTATGGACTTGACAGCTACAGTAATGTGTAAGGATGGGAATATGCCTGCACTTGTGTTTGAACTTAATGCAAAGGATTCAATAAATAATGCTATTGAAGGCATAGTACAGGGAACATACGTATCAAATGATGTGAAAACAGAGTATTATTAATTGTAAATATTAAATGAAGCGGCTTTTATGCCGCTTTTTATATGCCAAAAAACAAACAAAATCATGATATACATATTATGAATTATCTTTGACTGAGTTTAAAAAAGCTCATAATTCACTTGTGAAAAAAGTAAAAGTTAGTTAAAATATAAAACAAGTAAAGAATGATGCGGAGGATAAAATGACAAACGTTGAATTATTGGCTGACACCAAAGAACGTATGAATAAAGCAGTGGAACACTTAAACCATGAATTTGTTGGATTAAGAGCTGGAAGGGCTAACCCACAATTGTTGGAACGTATTATGGTAGACTATTATGGCACAGCCACACCTTTAAATCAGGTCGGAAACATATCGGCACCGGAGCCGCGCATGTTGGTTGTAGCACCTTGGGATGTAAGCCTCATTCATGAGATCGAAAAAGCGATTCAAGCTTCTGATCTTGGAATAAATCCAATGAATGATGGCAAAATTATACGCCTTGTTATCCCGGAGCTTACTCAGGAGCGCAGAAAGAATCTTGTAAAAACTATTCACAGACTCGGTGAAGAAGCAAAAGTTGCTGTTCGTGCTATAAGACATGACGCTAATAAACATTTAATTAAGATGGAAAAAGATAATGAGCTTACAGAAGATGATTTGCGCCGTGATGAAAAAACAGTTCAAAAATATACTGATGATCACATTAGCAATATAGATAAGCTTATTAGCGACAAGGAAAAGGAGATTCTTGAAGTATAATAAGTTGCCCGACATGCATGGTATGTCTATGGATGAAATAAAAGTGATTTGCCTAGAGAAGGGAATTGAAGCTGAATTTCATGACTTAAGCAACGGAAGATATGACTATCCAGTAAAGCGTGCAGTAAGATATAAGATTATAAAGAAAGATAGTAGGGAAGTGCTTGTTTGTGATATAACAGGATTCCCTACATTGAATTATGAGCAAAAACAGCAAAACTAAATATAAAAATCTTGAAAACGTAGATTTGCCAAGACATGTGGCAGCTATTATGGATGGAAATGGTAGATGGGCAAAAAAACGCCTTATGCCGCGCTCGTTTGGTCACAGAGCAGGGGTGGAAGCGCTTCGGGGTGTTATCACTATGAGCTCTGATGTTGGAATAGAGGTGCTTACTTTATACGCTTTTTCAACAGAAAACTGGGCAAGACCAAAAGATGAAGTGAGTGTTCTTATGGATTTGCTGGTTGAGTTTTTAACCAAAGAACTTAAAGAGCTTCACGAAAACAACGTAAACATCCGCTTTATGGGAGAGCTCGCTAAATTTCCTCCTAAATGCAAAGCTGCTATTGAAAACGCTATTGAGACTACAAAAAACAATAGCGGTCTTGTAGTAAACATAGCACTAAATTACGGCGGAAGACTTGAAATGCTTCGTGCTTTTAAAAATATTATGAATGATATTAAAAGCGGTAAGATAATGGAAGAAGAGATTTCTGAACAAACATTGTCTGACTATATGTACACGGGTGGATTACCTGATCCCGATCTTGTTATCCGCACAAGCGGCGAAATGAGACTCAGTAACTTTATGCTGTTTCAGACATCATATTCTGAGCTTTATTTCCCTGAAGTACTGTGGCCGGATTTTGATGAAAAGGAATATGAGAAAGCATTGATTGATTTTTCAAAACGAAAAAGAAGATACGGTAAGATATAGGATATATTATGAAACAAAGAGTGATGGTCGGAATACCGCTTGCAATACTGCTTTTTGCAGTTGTTTTTTTGGATTCAATAGCTTTGACAGCAATGGTTTTAATTTTTGGAATTCTTGCACAGGTGGAGATGTCAAAGGCGCTTAATAAAGCGGGGTACACTCCAACACTTTGGACGGGGATTTTGCTTTTAATCCTTATTTATCCTACAGACTATTACTTTGGCACAGAAGGCGTGCTAATGCTTTTTGGAATAATGATGGGGCTTAACATGTGCTGGGCGGTTTTGTATCCTGAAAGAAACTTCATGGATATCATAATGTCGCAGTTTATGCTTTGCTATCCTGCTATTCCTTTTTATTTTTTGTTCATGATTAAAACAATTGAGCCTCATATATACTCGGTGATAGCAATGAGTATGACGCTGATAATAGCATCGCTTAACGACACATTTGCCTTTTTTGTTGGCAGAAAGTTTGGTAAGAGAAAGCTAGCGCCATTGCTTAGCCCTAATAAAACTGTTGAGGGAGCAATAGGAGGAATAGTAGGTTCTGTTTCAATCGGATTTATAGTTCTTTTCCTGCTAAAACAAAGCCAGATAATCGATATACATTGGGCACACCTTCTTTTTGGATGTATTATCTCAAGCGTGTTTTCAGTACCAGGAGATTTGATTGCCTCTGCTGTAAAAAGATTTTGCAAGATAAAAGATTTTGGGAACATATTCCCGGGGCATGGTGGAGTGTTGGACAGACTGGATTCATACTTGCTTTCAGCAATTGCAATATACACATACTTTAGCATTTTTATTATCTAGGGAAATATATGAAAAAAAAACTTTTAATAATTGGCTCTACGGGTTCAATAGGCACGCAGACTTTAGAAATAGTCAGAAATCATCCTGAACGCTTTGAAGTGGTCGGGATTTCTGCTCATTCGAACTATAAACTTTTAAATGAACAAATAGCAGAGTTTAATCCTCCTTATGCTGCACTTAGTGATGAAGATTCGTTCAAGAATATAACGGGGGATGTAAAAGCATTTTGTGGAAAACAGGGCCTTATTGAAATGTGCCGTGAAGCGGAGGCTGACATTGCAGTCACGGCTATAGTGGGGCTTGCAGGGCTTCCTGTAACTGCGGAATGTATAAAAAAGCAGATGACCATAGCGCTTGCCAACAAGGAAACGCTGGTGGGTGGTGGTGCCTATATAACAAAGCTTGCTCGTGGAAACGGAGTTCAAATTATCCCTGTGGACAGCGAGCACTCTGCGATATTTCAGTGTTTACAAAATGAAGAAAATAAGAAATCATTGAAAAGGATTTTGCTTACAGCTTCAGGCGGACCGTTTTTCGGATATACAAGGGATGATTTGTCGAAAGTGACAAAAAAGATGGCACTAAAGCATCCAAATTGGGAAATGGGTGGCAAGATAACAATAGATTCTGCTACGCTTATGAACAAGGGGCTTGAGGTTATTGAGGCGAAATGGCTGTTTGGCGTAGAAGCCTCTCAAATAGACGTTTTGGTGCATCGTAAGAGTATTGTGCATTCACTGGTTGAATTTGAAGATAATTCAGTTTTGGCACAACTTGGTATGCCGGACATGCGCATTCCAATACAGTATGCATTGACCTATCCTGAGCGAATAAAATGCTCTGCTCCCAAGCTTGATCTTTTAAGCTGTGGTGCGTTGGAGTTTAAAAAGCCTGATATTAAAACATTCAGCCTGCTTGGGCTTGCATATCAAGCACTTCGAAATGGCGGAGGCAAGGCGGCTGCTATAAATGCAGCAAATGAAGTTGCTGTAGATGCATTTTTAAAGGAGAAAATTACTTTCACGCAGATAATGGAAGTTGTAAACAAAGCGTATACAAGCGCTGAAATAATTGACGAAGAATGCTTTGAAGATATATTATTTTTAGATAGACAAACAAGAGTTTATAGCGAAAAATTGATAGAGAAAATTACGGGTAAATAGCCCATAGGATGTGATTAAATGAATATACTTTTTATAATACTTGCAATTTTTATATTAGGCGTGCTTATTATGGTGCACGAATTGGGGCACTATGTGGCAGGCAGACTGCTTAAGTTTGAAATATTTGAGTTTGCCATTGGCATGGGCCCTAAACTTTTTACCAAAAAGAAAAACGGAATAAAATACTCTCTGCGCGCGATACCATTTGGTGGATATGTGGCATTTGACAATGAAGAGTCAATTGAAAAAGGAGAGCTAAAATTTCATAAAAATCCTATTTGGAAAAGGATAATTGTTACACTCGCAGGCCCTGTGATGAATATAGTGACGGCACTTATACTTGTTATTTTATTTGTAAACCTAGTGGGTTATCCAACATATCATATATCTGCGTATGAAGTAAGTGAAGGAAGTGCTGCATACGAAGCAGGTATGCTTGCTGGTGATGAATTTATTGAGGCTAATGGTAAAAACATTGTTGGAAACACTGGTGCTTTACAGAATACCATTAAAAGAAGCGATGGAGAGGCTATAGAGTTTATTGTAAAACGAAACGATGAACTTATTGACTTAACTGTGACACCCAAATATTCTGATGAGCAGAAAAGGTATCTTGTTGGAATTATAATAAATCAACAAATTATCTATGAAGAAAAAAACTTTTTTGAGTCTTTTGGTTCAGGCACAAAGTACTCATTTAGTTTGATAAAGCAATTAGTAGAATTTTTATTTGTGTTAATCACGAGGGGCGAGGGATTTAATGACATATCTGGACCAGTAGGATCTATTGGTATAATTGCTGAAGTAGCTCAACAACAGAGCATTACGGATTTTATTCATATGGTTGCATTTATATCAATGAACCTTGGTGTCTTTAATCTTCTTCCTTTCCCTCCGCTGGATGGCTCAAAACTAGTGCTTTTTGGTGTGGAAGGTGTAAGGAAAAAACCACTTTCTGTGGAACAGGAAGGTATGGTGCAGATGATAGGATTTGGATTATTTATTGTCCTTGCAGTGGTTCTTACATATAAGGATATTGTGAGGATGGTGACGGGCGGATGACGCGCCACACAAAAGAAATTGCTATCGGCAGTGTTAAGATTGGCGGCGGAAATCCAGTCGCAGTTCAATCAATGACAAACACTGACACTGCGGATGTTGAGGCAACCATAGCTCAAATTCAAGCACTCCAAAATGCAGGCTGCGAGATAGTGCGTTCTACAGCCAACAATGAAATGAGTGCAAAAGCTTTTTCAAAGATAAAGCAAAAGATTGCGATACCTTTGGTTGCTGACATTCATTTTGATTATAGATTGGCTATTTTGGCAATTGAAAATGGAGCAGATAAGATTCGCATAAACCCCGGCAATATAGGGGACTACAAGCGAGTAAAAGAAGTTGTTGATTGCGCAAAGGCCCATGGTGTTTCGATAAGAGTGGGAGTAAACAGCGGTTCTTTGCAAAAGGAACTGCTAAAGGAATATGGCAACACTCCTATTACTATGGTAAAAAGTGCACAGCAATACACAAAAATGCTTGAAGACATGGGCTTTTATGATATAGTTGTATCTCTTAAAGGTTCTGACGTGGTGAAAACTGTTGAAGCGTGTGTTGAGTTTGACCGAGTGTCTGACTATCCTCAGCATCTTGGAATAACAGAGGCCGGAACACTTGAGCAGGGGCTTATAAAATCCGGTGCAGGAATTGGAAGCCTTTTGCTTCGTGGGATTGGGGATACTATAAGAATATCGCTTAGCGGCGATCCGGTCACGGAAGTGCGTGCAGCTTGGGATTTATTGAATGCGTGCGGATATCGCAAGCGCGGAATAGAAATTATATCGTGTCCTACATGCGGCAGGACTTGCATTGAAGTGGAAAAACTTGCAAGGTTAGTGCGTGATGAGTTTGCGGATATTAAAGAACATATAAAAGTAGCCGTAATGGGATGTGTGGTAAACGGTCCGGGTGAGGCAAAAGAGGCGGACATCGGCATAGCCGGAGGCAAGACGCACTCTGTTATATTTAAAGATGGCGAGATAATTGCAAAAATATTAAATGAAGAAGCAATATCAACCCTTAAAAGAGAGATAATAAAAAAGATAGAAAAAGGGCATTAAGAGATTGAGCGAAAAGATTAAGGTTGTAAGAGTAAAAACAGAAACAGGTGAGTATGTAGGGGAGATACTGAAAGTTACTTCCTCACTGAAAGAAAAGAGCCTTAAGGTATGGCTCAGAAGTTTTCTTGTGCCTGATAAAGACCAGCTTGAAAAGGTAAATAAGTATTTTAGGGACTTGTTACACTTTTCAAACAATATATACATATCATCAGAACAAGTCACAAATGAAAAAATAAAAGACTGTATTCCTCTGCTTTGTGAAACATTGGACGATGAGGCAATTGCGAAAGCAAAAATCACTTGTTCAGGCAGTGGGCTTTATTTTGATGTTTCAAAAGAGGTTGATAAGGAAATACTAGAGTTTGAAACTAAGCGGCATGATTTTTTTAAAAACATTAGTTTTGAAATAAGGCATAAAAAAGAGGAAATTTTGCCTCCAGCTACTCAGAAAAGTGCACCAGCTGCAAAAAAAACTCCATATAAATACAAGGGCAAAATAGAAGGGCATATTTATGGCAGACCAAAAGGCTTTGACAAAACAGCTATAGCTGATGTTACAGACAGAAGCGGCGGTGTTTTGGTTGAAGGCTATGTTTTGCGCAATGAAATAATACAAACTAAAAGTGGAAAAAGTTATATAATAAAAACTGCTATTACTGACTATACATCGTCAATAGGAACTACGCTTTTTGTTAAGACGTCAACAAATATTGAAAAGCTTCAGGGAATATCCAAGGGAAAGTATTTGAAAATTGAAGGCCATGCGCAGGTGGACAGATTCTCTGGAGAACTCATGATAAATGTAGACTGCATTTGCGAAGGTAAGCCGAAAGTCGAAGTGGACAATGCTCCGGAAAAAAGAGTGGAGATGCATCTTCACACAAAGATGAGCACTTTGGATGGAGTGGTTGACATAAAGCAGCTTATAGCACGTCTATCCGAGCTTGGGCATGACACCGTCGCCATAACAGACCATGGAGTAGTGCAAGCTTTCCCAGAAGTGGCAGATGCAGCACGCAAGGCTAAAATCAAGGTATTATACGGATTAGAATGCTATCTTTTTGATGACAAGAGCCCAATTGTGCGTAACGCTAGAGATTATAGCTTGGATGATACTTTTGTGGTTTTTGATGTGGAAACCACGGGGCTTAATGCCAATGTAGATGAAGTAATCGAAATTGCGGCGGTTAAAATAAAAGATGGCAAAGTATTAGACAGCTATCATAGCTATGTTTATACAGATAAAGAGATAACACCTTTTATACGAAACCTTACAGGAATATCACAAAAAGATGTTGAAAACGCTCCTAATATGGAGAGCGTTTTAAACCAGTTTATTAAGTTCAGTGAAGGCGCAGTACTGTCAGCTCATAATGCGGGATTTGACATGTCGTTTATTGATATGGCATCAAATAAACTGGGGATTGATTATGATCCTTCGTGCGTGGATACCTTAGCTCTTTCACGCGCACTTTTAGTGCAGTTTAAGACTTTTAAACTTAGCACTCTTTGTAAAAAATTGCACATACCATTAAACAATCATCATACAGCCCTTGCTGATTCCACAGCAACTGCAAAGCTTCTAATTCATTTGATGGATTTAGCGAAAAATCAAGGAATAGAGAATGTTTGGGATCTTGACCGAGAGCTAGGCGGTATGGCTATGGGCAGGGATAACATTTACCATGCCATAATATTTGCAAAAAACAATGCAGGGCTTAAAGACATGTACAAGCTTGTGTCAGAATCGCATTTAAAATATATGTTTAGAGGCAAGCCGCATATACCAAAAAGCATGCTTGGGCGCATGAGAGAAAACTTAATTTTGGGCAGTGCTTGTGAAGCAGGCGAGCTTTACAGTGCGATATTAAAAAACAAAAAGAAAAAAATCATAGAAGATATTGCGAAGTTTTATGACTATCTTGAAGTTCAGCCACTAGGCAACAATGAGTTTATGATTCGTGACAATATTGTTTCTGGCAAAGAACGGCTTATAGAGATAAACGAAAAAATTATTGAACTTGGCGACAAATTTAAAAAGCCCGTAGTTGCTACAGGGGATGTTCACTTTCTTTTTAAAAGGGATGAATACATAAGACGAATTTTAATGCATGGACAAAAATTTTCCGATGCAGACTTGCAAGCACCACTTTATTATAGAACAACGCAGGAAATGTTGGATGAATTCAACTACCTTGATCCATATAAAGCTAAAGAAATCGTTATAGATAACCCTAGGATGCTAGCCGATAGGATAGAGGCACTTGAACCGCTTCCGCCATACAAACTTTATCAACCTACAATAGAGGGAGCTAAAGAGCAGGTTATTGAGTTGACTTATAACAGAGCTCATGAGATATATGGAGAGGACTTGCCAGAAACGGTGCAAAAGCGAATTGATAAAGAGCTCAACTCCATCGTGGGACATGGATATTCTGTATTGTATCTTATAGCGCATAAGCTTGTTAAAAAATCAAATGAAGATGGATATCTCGTTGGCTCAAGAGGCTCGGTAGGTTCTTCGTTCGTAGCTTTTTTGATGGGCATAACAGAAGTTAATCCGCTTGCGTCACATTATACCTGCAATAAATGCAAATACAGTGATTTTGATATAGACACAGCCGCTTATGCATGCGGACCTGACATGCCAAAAGCTACGTGCCCTGAATGTGGCAATGAGCTTATAAAGCAAGGGTTTGAGATTCCATTTGAAGTTTTCTTGGGATTTGAGGGGGATAAAGTTCCTGATATTGATTTGAACTTCTCAGGTGAATATCAAGGCGTGGTTCATAAATATACAGAGGATCTTCTCGGTCATAAAAATGTTTTCCGCGCAGGCACTCTTTCATCCATTGCTGAAAGGACTGCATTTGGATTTGTGAAAGGATATCTTGACGATCATAACATATACGCACCAAGAGCGGAGATTGATCGCTTAGTGGGCGGTCTGGCAGGCGTGAGGCGTACTACAGGGCAGCACCCAGGCGGGTTAATCGTTGTGCCCGATGATATGGATGTATATGATTTTACTCCTATCCAGCATCCTGCTGATGATGTGGCCTCTGATGTTATAACGACTCATTTTGACTTTAACTCAATGCATGACAGATTGGTCAAGCTTGATATATTGGGGCATGATGATCCGACAATGCTTAAAATGCTTAATCAGTTAACAGGGCTTGATCCTTCTAGCATTCCATTGGATGATGAAAAGACAATGAGTTTGTTTTCCTCAACTGAGGCATTGGGAGTTTCATCAGATGAGATAATGACAGATATGGGTACATACGGCATACCTGAGTTTGGCACTCAGTTTGTCCGTGAAATGTTAAAGGATACAATGCCAAAGACGTTTGCGGAACTTGTGCGCATATCAGGACTGTCACACGGCACAGATGTGTGGCTTGGCAATGCACAGGAGTTGATAGCGAGTGGAAAAGCGACACTGCTGGAAACCATTTGTACACGTGATGATATCATGAACGCTCTAATATCATATGGTGTGGATTCAAAGGTGGCATTTGATACGATGGAAAGCGTGCGTAAAGGAAAAGGTCTTAAAGACTATATGGAAGAAGCTATGGAGGAAAATGATGTTCCTGAATGGTTTGTGAACTCATGTAAGCTTATAAAATATATGTTCCCTAAAGCACATGCAGTAGCTTATGTTACTATGGGATTTCGCGTAGCGTATTATAAAGTGTATTACCCGATGGAATATTATACAGCTTATTATACAGTAAGGGCAGATGACTTTGACGCACAAATCATGCTGGGCTCAGCAGACGAAATAAGAAGGCAGATAAATGAACTTAAGTCTGTTCAGAGTGTTAAGGGCGAAAAACTTGGAGTGAAAGAAAAAAAGATACTCACAATACTTGAGATAGTGCTAGAAATGAAATGCAGAGGGATAAACTTTGTGCCGATTGACATCTATCAAAGCGATGCCACGCAGTTTAAGATAACAGACAAAGGCATCCTTCCTCCGCTTAATGCATTGCCCGGGCTGGGTGACACTGCAGCGCAAACTGTAGTGGAGGCTAGAAACGATGGAGAGTTTAAAACTATAGAGCAACTGAGAAAGCGTGCAAAACTCAACAAATCTATGATACAATTGTTAAAAGAGACAGGTTGCATAGATGATATGCCTGAAAGTGACCAAGTTTCAATATTTGACATGGTTTAGGAGACAGAATGATTTGGTGGGAAATAGTATTAAGAATAGTTGCAGCTATGGTGATTGGTGGCGTTATTGGTGCTCAACGCGAGTTTAAAGGAAACTCTGCAGGGCTAAGAACTCACACCTTGGTGGCCTTGGGCGCTTGTATTGCAATGCTTACAAACGAGTTTCTTTTCCATAAATACTCAGATCAATCATCAATGGATATAGCTCGAATGGGAAGCTATGTGTTGACAGGCATCGGCTTTTTAGGAGCGGGAAGCATTATAAAGGATGGATTTCGCGTTCGCGGACTCACGACTGCTGCTGGGCTTTGGGTTGTTGCAAGCCTTGGGATCGCAATAGGTGCGGGGTTTTATCTTGCGGCGGGCGTAGGCGCATTTTTAGCAGTTGCGACAATTACAATACTTAAAGTTATTGAAAATAAATATATTAATCTTAAAACGAACACGCGAATCATATTTAAGGCAAAAAACTCAGCAGGCAAGCTTGGCGAAGTGCTTAATGAAATAGGCATGAGAAGTGGCAAAATAAGCAGCATGAATTTTGAAAATGCAGATGACAAATGGATGCAAGTCACAGTTACTATAGACAAGATAAAAGACTCTGATGTACATTTCTTAGCTGAGAAGCTAAGTGGTATAAATGGAGTTAAGAATATAGATATACAAAACCAATAAATAGTTGACAAAGCACAGTTAATGTGTTAAATTATTGTAGCAAAAGCAGAAGGAAAGCTTCTCACCAGCCGGTGAAAATCCGCGTCTTGGTCAAAATACTTGTAGCAAACTTTGTTATGATATTTTTGAACAGGCGCAATCCGCCTGTTTTTTGATTAAAAAAAATGGAGGTGCTCAGCATTAAAGTCGATCATGTAATCAATGAGAGTATTACTGCCCATGAATTAAGAGTGGTAGCTGATGACGGTGAACAGCTTGGGATAATGAACAGGAACGCCGCGCTAGATGCAGCGTTAGAGCGAGAGAAAGATCTCGTGTTGATTGCTCCAAAGGCAAAACCGCCTGTTGCCAAAATCATGGATTATGGTAAATTTAAGTTTGAAACACAGAAAAGAGAAAAAGAAGCCAAGAAAAAACAGAAGGTAATAGAAGTCAAAGAAGTCAGGCTTTCGCCAACAATAGAAGAGCATGACATAATGGTACGCGTCAAAAACGCAAAGAAGTTTTTAGGGCAAGGTAACAAACTTAAAGTAAGCATAAGATTCAGAGGAAGGCAGATGGCTCACACAGAGGTTGGTTATGAAGTGATGAAAGACTTCGCGAGCAGGCTTGAAGAAGATGCTGTTGTGGAAACAAGAGCAAAAATGGAAGGCCGCAATATGTCGATGATGATGGGACCAATCACTAAGAAATAAGGAGGGCGACATGCCAAAGATTAAAACACGTAAATCTGCTTCTAAGAGGTTTAGAGTGACAGGTAGTGGAAAAATTAAGCGTGCCAAAGCTAACAAGAACCATAAGCTTAACCACAAATCACGCAAGACAAAAAGAAACCTTCGCCACGGCGGATATGTTTCAGTAGCAGAGGAAAAGAACGTAAAGGAGCTTATGCCCTATAGCTAACTGCTAGGCATTTGCGTCAAGTAAAGGAGACTTATCATGGCAAGAATTAAACGGGCAGTAAACTCCCGTAAAAAGAAAAAGAAAATAATGAAAATGGCCAAAGGCTATTACGGAGCAAAATCAAAACAGTATCGCGCCGCAAAGCAACAGGTCTTAAAATCTATGGCATATGCTTATAAAGGCAGAAAGCTCAAAAAGCGTGAATTCAGACGCCTTTGGATTGTAAGAATAAACGCAGCTGCAAGAATGAACGGAATGACCTATTCTACAATGATTCACGGCTTGAAACTTGCTGGCATCGAAATCAACCGCAAAATGCTTGCAGACCTCGCTGTAACTGATATGGATACATTTGCTAAGCTTGCTGAAAAATCAAGCAAAGCTATAAAAAAAGCTGCTTAATAAATAATTGCAAATAAAAAGACGCAATTCAATTTGAATTGCGTCTTTATATTATATTTTTTTGGAAATGTAATTTTTATCGGGAGAAGTATGGACATTAGTTTTGAACTTAATAATGTTATTGAGTATATTGAAGATAATCTATTCGGAACAATTGAATATGATAAGGCAGCTCAATTATTAGGCCTTTCAGAGTTCCACTTTCAAAGAATGTTTTCTTTTTTAGCCGGAATACCGATTGCAGAGTATATAAGAAATAGGAAGATGGCTATGGCTGCTCTGGAACTTAAAAAAGAAAATACCAAGGTAATTGATATCGCAATGAAGTATGGCTATGATTCACACTCATCTTTTACACGTGCTTTTCAGAGATATCATGGAATAACTCCTACTTTAGCAAAGAGAGCGGATGCCGAAATTAAAACATGTCCTAAAATTTTATTCGATATTGGAGTATATTCAGAAAATAATATAAAATTCAGAATAGAAAAAACAAAGCCCTATAAATTATTTGGTAAAAATGAAATAACAGTCCCCGTTCATAGTAAAAAGGCAAAAGACATAATAATTGACTATGCCAAAAAGGTTGTATCTGATGGCACGCATGACAGTATTAATATCGCTGCTGGTTTTTCGAAAATAAAAGATGGGAAAATTCATTTACTCAAAGGGATATATTTTAAAGAAAAAGATGGAAGCACTTCGTTTATGTATGGATGGGAAGTGCCGGATGGAGATGTTGAGAATAAATTTACTGTAATAGATGTTCCGGCGCACAGCTGGATTGTATTTAAATTTAACGGAAAACATAGTGAAGCATTACCGAAAATTTGGGAATTTTTTTATACTCGCTGGCTGCCAACTGCAGAATACGAAATTGAAGATACTATATTTATTGAGAATGAAATTTTTACGGATAAAGATAATTTTTTTGCAGAGGTATGGATTCCTGTAAAAGCATAGGGTGTTATTTAAGTACGGTTGTGCTGAATTGGGCATAATCTGAATAGATAAAAATAAAAAGCTATAGTATTCTTACTGAAACAGCGGAGGTAAGAAAATATGGTTAAACCTAAAAGAGGAAAAAACATCAAGAAAATCAGTAACTGGCGAGGGAGTTGTCCATCGTGTGGACGTACCGGAGTTAAGCTTTTATGGGATAAGTATAATGACAATAATGAGCAGATAAAGGTATGTAAGCACTGTGGGAAATAAGCCGAAACAATGGCATAAGTTAATGAAATTTGATAGGCTTGTTGAAAAATCAAGCAACGCTATTAAAAAGGCTGCTTAAAATTTGCCTAGTAAATAATGATGAATAAAAAGACACGGTTCATTTTGAACTGTGCCTTTTTTGTTATTATAAGCTAAATATTATTAATGATATTTTGAATACTTCATGTCCATATTCATGATGTGATTTACCACCCAGTTGTTAAGCTTCTTATTGACTTCGATTATTGTGGTCAATTTCACGCCGTTGGTATTTACTTCGTTTATAATATCTGTGACTTCTTTAACAAAAGCCTCATGAATTTCTTTGTGACTTTTCAGCTCTGGATATCCGATTTCAGCCATATGTTTTTCCTCGTCATTAAAATGAATGACGACATATTTGGCTAAAAAACTCAATGTGTTAATTATTTCTTCCTGACCTTTGTGCTGTTTACATGCGTTAAGATGGTCTTCCAAAGTTGAAAAAAGTTTCTGATGCTGTCTGTCGATTTTTTCATTGCCTACTGATAATTTTTCGTTCCACTTCATAATATCTCCTCTATGTATTAAAAATGCACCTGTATAATAATAAAATATTTATTTTCAACAAACAAGTATATTTGTGTTAATAATATATATTTTATGGTTGAAGATTTATTACAATAAAATATCTTAAAGCTTTTTCTTGTAAAAAGCTTCAAATGTATCTAAAATTAGATTCATGGAAAAGATTATAAGTAAAAATAATAATCATATAGTAGAAGCAGCAAAGCTAAAACAGACAAAACATAGGAAATTTTGTGGCAAGTTTTTGATTGAAGGGGATAAAGTTATTCAAATGGCGATTGACAGTGATTATATTATAGACATAATATTTATTGACGAGTCAAAAAGGTTCGCTTTTGCAGGAGTAATTGAGAAGGCTGAAAACATGGGGATCAAACTTTATCTAATCTCAAATCAGGCTTCAGCAAAAATAGCGTCAAGCAAGAACCCACAAGGCATATTTGCTGTAGCAGAGATTAAATATAGCGACATAGATAATGTTGAGGGAGATTTGATTATAGCTTGCGAAAATCTGAATGATCCCGGCAACATGGGAACAATAATAAGGACAGCAGATGCTGTCGGAGTTAAGTGCTTGTTGCTAAGCTCAAACTGTGTTGATGTTTATAATGAAAAAGTTATAAGGGCATCTATGGGTTCAGTATTTAATGTTGGTATAATAATTGCCGATGATTTTATTGCAAGCCTTGAAGGCACTAAAAAAATAGGATATCACGCAGGCTGCGGACATTTGAATGGAGATGATTTTTTTGGTCGAAAAACTCATGAAAAAAACATTTTGGTAATTGGAAACGAAGCAAATGGAATAACAGATGAGGCGGCTTCTTTGTGCGACAGTCTTTGGAAACTACCAATGCAGGGAAGTGCGGAATCGCTTAATGCCGCTGTTGCCGCTGGAATTATGATGTATGATATAATGAGAAAAAATTGATATACTAATATATTAATCAGAAGATAACTAAAAAGGAGTTTGTTATGGGAGAAATTAAAGATAAATCATTGTATAAAGCCGGGCAAGATAAAATGGACTGGGCGTTTTCACATATGCCAGTGCTTTCAGGAATATATGAAAGATTTGAAAAAGAAAAGCCGCTTGAGGGACTTAACGTTTCATTGTCAATTCATTTGGAGGCAAAGACAGCAAATCTAGCTAAAACCATTAGAGCTGGCGGAGCAAACGTTTATGTTACAGGTTCAAACCCACTTTCAACTCAAGATGATATAGTGGCGGCGCTTGATAATCAGGGATTTGAAGTTAATGCAATCTATGGCGCTGATAGCAAAACATATGAAAGACATCTCACAAATACGCTGAAGGTGAATCCCCACATTGTAGTGGATGATGGAGGAGACCTTGTTTCTCTTTTGCATAAACAATGCAAAGAAAACGCTATAAATGTCATTGGCGGATGTGAAGAAACAACAACAGGAGTTGTAAGACTTAAAGCAATGGAATCTCAGGGAGAGCTGAACTTTCCTATGATTGCTGTAAATGACGCTCAGTTAAAATTTTTGTTCGACAATAGGTACGGAACTGGACAGTCAGTATGGGATGGTATAATCCGCACGACTAATCTCGTAGTTGCGGGTAAAACTGTGGTTGTTGCAGGATATGGTTGGTGCGGAAAAGGCGTTGCAATGCGAGCAAAAGGTCTTGGAGCAAATGTTATTATTTGCGAGATTAATCCAATTAAAGCAATCGAAGCAGTTTCTGACGGTTTCCGTGTGATGAAGATGGATGATGCGGCAAAGCTTGGCGATTTCTTTGTGACAGTGACCGGATGCAAAGATGTTATAAGAAAAGAGCATTTCCTTTCTATGAGAGATGGTGCAGTGCTTTGCAATGCTGGACACTTTGATGTTGAGATTAACATTGTAGAGCTTGCAGAAGCTTCTGTGAGCCAAAAGGAGGCAAGGGTTAATATCACAAGCTATACAATGCCAAACGGCAATGTAGTGAATCTTCTGGCACAGGGAAGGCTTGTAAACTTAGCTGCGGCAGATGGCCATCCTGTGGAAATTATGGATTTAAGTTTTGCAGTACAGGCATTGTGCGTGGAGTATATAGCAAAGAACGCAAAGAGCCTTGAAAACAAGGTGTATGTAGCGCCTGAATCGATTGATAATTTCATAGCAGAATACAAACTTTCAAGCATGGGATGCGGAATTGACAAGCTATCCGATGAGCAGGAAGCTTATATGAATAGCTGGGATAATGAATAATGAAAACTGCCATTAAAAATGCGATTGTAATAACTTCCGATGATGATTTTTCTATTTATGAAAATGGTATGGTTTTGATAAATGATGGAAAGATTGATTATGTAGGAGAGTGTGATAAAAAAACTGAAACAGCTTTTGCAGCGAAGGAAGTTATAGATGCAAAAGGCAATATAATAATGCCTGGGTTTGTTAATGCACATACGCATCTGCCTATGACGCTTTTTGCAGGATACGGAAGTGGGCTTCCGTTAAAAGAATGGCTAGAGGATAAAATATGGCCGGCCGAGGCTAAGCTTACAGGAGAAGATGTGTATATTGGTTCCAAAATGGGAATTACCCAGATGCTTCTTTCGGGGACGACATGTTTTTTGGACATGTATTACTTTATAGATGACATGGCACGCGCTATAGATGAGATGGGTATTCGAGCTGTGTTAAGCCGCGCAGTGCTTGATCCTGGAGGATTCGATCAGAGACTTCAAGAGAGTGTCGAGTCTGCCCGGAAATATAAAAACCATAAAATGATCGACATAATGATGGGGCCGCATGCCATATATACAAACGGTAAAGAGTCTCTGCTGAAAGTGCTCAATGCTGCAAAAGAAAATGAATGTGCAATACATGTACATGTGAGTGAAACTTCGGGTGAGGTTGAAGCTTGCATTAAAGAAAATGGCATGACTCCAGTTGAGTATCTAGATAGCATTGGCTATTTTGATGAGCATGTGGCTGCAGCGCACTGCGTTCATGTGACTGATAATGATATTGCGATAATGTCCAAAAAAAATGTATATGCAGTTCATAACCCTTCAAGCAATTTGAAGCTGTCAAGTGGGATTGCTCCTGTGCAAAAGATGCTGGATGCCGGAGTATGTGTTGCGCTTGGCACTGACGGGGCTTCAAGCAATAATAATCTTGATATGATTGAAGAAATGCATATTGCAGCGCTCATTTCAAAGCATAAGGATGCAGATCCAACAGCGGTTCCAGCTGAATGCGCCATTAAGATGGCAACGGCAAATGGTGCAAAAGCTCTTGGCATTTATGATAAAACTGGATCATTGGAAGAGGGAAAGCGCGCAGATATTATTATGCTTGATATCAACTCTCCATTTTCACAGCCTAAAAGAGAATATTTGAATAATATTGTATATTCCATGGGGCGAAGTCAAGTTAAGATGACAATGGTGGATGGAAAAGTTCTTCAAAAAGATGGAGATGTTTTAGGCTTGGATTTAAAAGAAATAACGGATAAATTCAATATTTACGTTGACAGGCTTTGCTGAAGAAAATATAATTGTGTAGTTATTTATGAAGAATAAATTTACAATACTTATTTTTATTATATATGTACTGCTATTTATAATGTCAGGATGTAATGGAGACACACAGCCCGTGGAGGCAACAGGGCCGCAGAATCCCACATCTGAAATCAAAGGATTTTATAGTCAACAGCAGACAGTTAAGGGCGGTGCCGGCGGAAGCGGGCTCAACCTTGTAGACATCAAAATCGATAGCAATGATGATGGAAGTACAACTCTTACATTCACTTTCGGACAGGGCAATGTTGCACAGGACAATAGCTTTACGCCCAGTGAAACTGTTCCCAAGTATGAGGTTTCTTTTTTAGATGGAATAAACCGAATGGTTTTGTCTTTTGAAGGAGTTTCATATTACTCCTACAAATTATATGAAGATGAGATAGATAATCCGCTACTTGGCGGTATTTTTGCACAGAGACCGGTTAATACCGACAAATCATTTTTATATTTAAATATCAACAGTGATTATGCTTATAAAGCTCATGAGCTAGGCAACCAGATAATAATTACTCTTCACAAAGTTACGGAATCGGAAGAGGAAAAGGCTTATTATGTAACTCTTAATGCTTATGACGAATACGAGGCCGGATATCTTGATGAAAGCTTTTCAATGAAGCCTACCTTGTGTAGGGACAAAGAAAATGTTGTTTTAATTTCTAAACCATTCATAAGCTATGATGAGGCTTTATCTTATATTAAAGAAAACAATGAAAAACTGAAGGGTTTGCTTGCAGGTAAAAAATTCTTCATATCAGAGATTGGAAATACCTCGCTTCCTGAATTCAGTGAAGAATCAGGGTACGAGGAGATATCAAGAACTCCGATAGGATTTTTGAATGGGGAAGATAAAAGTTTTCCTGCGTTAATTACAAATGGTAGGTTTTTATGCTTTGATAGCATCGGAGAAAGCTTTGTATACGCTCAACCTAACACTATTTACGGAGACCAAGAAGGGGATTCACTTAGTTTTGAATATTTATTTGTACAGGATGTAAAATCTGGACAAAGTACAAGGCTAATTGATATACAGTTTTCATCCATTACTTACGCACAATTTTCAAGTGATTCAAAGTATCTTGCATTTATTGAGCAAAATGATGTGCTAAGGCAGCTTCAGATTCTCTCAATTAACGATGGTAAACTTTATATACCTGAAGAAGATAGTTTTGGGATAGATACTGCCTCGTTTGTTTGGGATGATAATAAAAACATTTTGTATGCCATCAACGGCGAGTTTCAATCTAAGCAGCTTCTTTCATATGACTTAACAGATCCGGACAACGTAAAGGTCAATGGAGTGTTTGAAGATGAATTTTCAGAAAGCATTCTACAGATATATGGCAATAAAATATATTATGCTAACAGAACAGGTGAGGGAACAGACAGTGAGATTTGTGCAGTAGACATCGAGCTGGGTGAATGCAAAAAAATAACTGACGGAAATAGCTTCCTTCTTTCGCCGGATGGAAAGAATATAATAGTTAATGATGTTATGATTGACGGGAACACGGAAATCTATAGACTGCGATGTTTTAATATGGAAACAGAAACAGAAACACTTATATACTCTGGAGAACTCATTAATAATGTCACATGGTCAAAAGATGGCTCAAGGGTATACTACTCAGTTTATTCTGAAGATACTGAAAATGAACAATATCCGTATTCTCTATACTATTATAACGTTTCGATGAATAAGTCATATTTTATGATGAATACTATTGCAAGTGCGCTTTATCATGGAACACAAGATGATGAGGTGCTACTCATGTGTATCTTCACATATAAAAACAGACCTATACCTGTTACTTACCAAGTTAAATAAAAGTTCACATTTTATATAAGACTAAAATACTTGTATTTGAATCTTCGTATGATATAATAAAGTCAAGGAAAGTCAAATATCGGAGGTGAAACTATGTCAGTCCTTAGCGATTCTATTGAAGAGTTTATTAAAGCTATGCTTTCTGATGAAACTGACTCCGTGGAATTAAAAAGAAACGAATTGGCACAATATTTTGCATGTGCACCTTCGCAGATAAACTATGTCATTAAAACCAGATTCAGCATTAATCAGGGGTTTCATACAGAGTCTAGACGCGGAGGCGGCGGATTTATAAGAATAATAAGAGTTGACAGCTGTGACGAGGAATATCTGATGAACTTGTTGCAAAACTCCATTGGACAGTCAGTTACACAAAGAGAAGCGGTATCTATCATATCGCACATTAAGGAAATGGATGCAATTTCAGAAGATGTTGAGAAAGTTATGAAAGCTGCTGTACAGGATAAAGCGATGATGGTGCCTATAAACTTAAAGGATATTATACGCGCAGGCGTACTAAAATCTATGATAACGACAGTCCTAATAAACTGTGGAAAGAAGGAATGAAAAATGCGTATATGTGAACACTGCGGTAAAAATCCCGCCAATATACATATCCGCCAAATAGTGAACGGACAAGAAAATGAATTATACATTTGTTCAAGCTGTGCGGAAAAAATTCAAAAGAAGTTTTTATCCTTCCTTAAGATGGACAATTATATGACGGGTATGATGAAAAATGTAGAGCCTGCCGAAGATGGCAAGGCCTGTCCTGTCTGCAAGTTTGATATTAACAAGATAAGAAAACTTGGAAAAGTTGGATGTGCAACATGTTATGAAGTTTTTGAAAAAGAACTTGAGCCGATTTTAGAGGATTTAAATATCAGAAGGCACAAAAAGCCAGAAGTGGGAAGTGAGAAAGAAAATATCTTTGACAAGATAGAAAAACTGCAGAATGAGCTTAATCAAGCGGTTCTTGATGAACACTATGAAAGAGCGGCAGAGCTTCGCGATGAGATCGCAGATCTTAAAGGAGACGTACATGACAATCTGGCAAAAAACAGGGCCTGAAACAGATGTTGTTTTGTCAACGAGGGTTCGCCTTGCTAGGAATTATAAGGATATACCCTTTCCTACAAGCATGAATCTTGAAAACAGTATAAAGGTAAAAGACAGAACACTTAACATATTCAAAGGCTTTGATGAGCTAAAATTTAATTATTATGATTTCACGTCAATGAACAGGAACGAGCGCATGACTTTTGTTGAGCGACATCTTTGCTCTAAAGAGCTTGCGAAAACTCCTCAGATGAGTGCTCTTTTGTTGAGCCGCGAGGAAAACGTTTCTATCATGATAAACGAGGAAGATCATATAAGGGCGCAGGCGATGACTGTGGGGCTTGATTATGAGTCTGCAATCAAAAATGCCAACCTAATGCAGGATGCGTTTGATGCAAGTGGACAGATGGCTAAAAATGATGATATTGGCTATCTTACTTCTTGTCCTACTAACCTAGGAACGGGAATGCGAGCTTCTGCAATGATAAGGATACCTGCAATTTTTATTACGGGTAAACTAAAAGAACTTATGGAATCTCTTAAAAAAGCTGGCTTTGCACTGCGAGGAATTTACGGAGAAGGAAGCACGAGTGTGGGTGGAATCATGCAGCTTTCAAATGCAAGGGATGTAGCAGACAGCCGCGATGAAATCGTGGAGAAGGTTAAGAGCATTTGTTTGCACACAATAAAGCTTGAAAGAGAACAAAGAGATAAATTGAAAGCAAAAAATGACATTAGGCTTGAGGACAAAATCTCCAGAGCGTATGGTATTTTAAAATATGCAAAAAGAATATCTGCTCGCGAAGCGGATGCGCTTATAGGTGACATTTGGCTTGGCAAGGATTTAGACATCGTATGCAAGATGGAAGATATAGATTTTTTAAACCTTTTAACTACTGTTCAGGATTCTACTCTGCAAATGATAAAAGGCGAAGAGAAAAACAGAAAAAAGCTCAATATTATAAGAGCTGAATATATTAAAGAATATTTAAATGAAAGAGGTGTATAGCACATGATGGCTGGAAGATTTACAAATAACGCGAGGTCTGCACTAAACAATGCGCAGATTGAAGCCCAGCAATTGGGGCATAACTATGTTGGCACCGAGCATCTTTTAATTGGAATTATTATGGTAACTGAAAGCCCGGCAAGCACTATTCTGGCTGAAAAGGGTGTTACTCAGCAAGCTGTTAAAGATCAGATAAAGCAGTTGGTGGGCGAAGGGACATTTAATGAAGAGGGGACATTTTCAATGACTCCCCGTACCAAAAATGTTATAGAGCTTAGCATGCGTGAAGCAAAAACGCTTAAACACTCTTATGTGGGAACCGAGCATTTGCTACTAGCATTATCTCGTGAACACAGTTCTATTGCAGCAAGAGTGCTTATGGACTTGGGGGTTGATTTAAGCGAGCTTAAAGACCAGCTTTTAAGTCTATTGGAAAGTCAGGAGGCGCCAAAAGAAAAAGAAATGAAAACGCCTAAGATTGACCAGTTTTCAAGAGACCTTACAGAGCTTGCAGCAAACGGTGAGCTTGATCCTGTGATAGGTAGGCAAAGTGAGATAGAGCGTGTGGTTCAGATATTGTCCAGAAGAACAAAAAATAATCCTGTATTAATAGGCGAACCGGGTGTGGGAAAAACAGCCGTTGCCGAAGGATTGGCGCAGAAGATTGTGGATGGAAACATTCCTTTCTTACTTAAAAATAAAAGAGTTTTGTCACTTGACCTGTCAGGTATGCTTGCGGGAGCAAAATTTCGCGGACAGTTTGAAGAGCGCTTAAAAGACGCAATGGATGAGATTAAAAAGAATAAAAACATTATCCTATTTATAGATGAACTTCATACTATAATCGGCGCGGGAGCAGCAGAAGGATCAATTGATGCTGCAAATATACTAAAGCCGGCACTTGCGCGTGGCGAGATTCAAGCCATAGGTGCTACAACGATAGCAGAATATAGAAAGCATGTGGAAAAAGACACTGCTTTAGAGAGGCGTTTCCAGCCTGTGATGGTGGGAGAACCTACTCCTGAGGAGACAGTTCTTATATTAAAAGGCTTGCGAGATAAATATGAAGCGCATCATAAGTTAACAATAACTGATGAAGCACTTGAAGCATCTGTACAGCTTTCTGACCGTTACATAACTGACAGGTTC
Source organism: Christensenellaceae bacterium (assembly GCA_963676355.1). Taxonomy (GTDB): domain Bacteria; phylum Bacillota; class Clostridia; order Christensenellales; family UMGS416; genus JAGLOK01. The sequence continues at coordinate 2,411,129 of OY781093.1, read as the reverse complement.
CTTCCTGATAAGGCGATTGACCTTATGGATGAAGCGGCATCTAGAATGCGAATAATGAGTCACAAAGAACCGCCGGATTTGCAAGAGCTTGAAGACAAGCTGGAAGAAGCCAGAAAAGAAAAAATGGAAGCTGTTACAAACCAAAACTTTGAAAAGGCAGCGAAAAAGCGCGATGAGGAAAAAAAGCTCACTGATGAAATTAAAGAAGTTAAGCTTGAATGGGAAAAAGTGCAGCAAGGAAAACACATTGTTGTTGGTGAAAAAGAAATTGCAAAAATTCTATCCGATTGGATGAACATTCCCGTACAGCAGCTCACACAGGATGAAAGCGAAAGGCTGCTAAAACTCGAGGAAACGCTGCACAAGCGCGTAATTGGACAGGATGAAGCAATAGGTGCTGTAGCACGTGCTATTAAACGTGCAAGAGCTGGACTTAAAGATCCAAAGCGCCCAATAGGCTCATTTATATTCCTAGGACCTACCGGTGTTGGAAAAACAGAGCTTTCAAAGGCGTTGGCTGAAGCAATGTTTGCAGATGAAGATGCGTTAATACGGCTTGATATGTCTGAATATATGGAGAGGCACTCTGTCTCAAAGCTTATTGGTTCGCCTCCAGGCTATGTTGGCTATGATGATGCGGGACAGCTCACAGAGAAAGTTCGCAGGAAACCATACAGCGTGATACTTTTTGACGAGATAGAAAAAGCACACTTTGATGTTTTTAACGTTCTTCTTCAGATTTTTGAGGACGGAAGACTGACTGATTCTCAAGGCAGGCTGGTTGATTTTAGAAACACAGTTATAATAATGACAAGCAATATAGGTGCTGTGAGATTTGGCAATCAGAAAACTGTAGGATTTTCGTCAAACAGTGTAGAAGATGCGGCTGAATATAACAGCATGAAAGAACACATTCTTGAACAGCTTAAAAAAGAGTTCAGGCCTGAGTTTGTGAACCGAATTGATGAGATTGTTGTTTTCCATCCGCTGGATGAAGCGCATATAAGCGAGATAGTGGAGCTTATGCTTGATCAAGTGAAAGATCGTATGAAAGAAAACGAAATGGAAATCGAGTTTACATCTAAAGCAAAAGAATATCTTGCAAGCAATGGATTTGAGCCCGAATATGGTGCGAGACCTTTGCGAAGGCTAATTCAGCGGCTTGTTGAGGATGGCTTGGCAGAAGCGTTGCTTGAAGGAAAAATTAAAACAGGAGAAAAAGTAAAAGTAAGTTTAAAGGATAAAAAGCTGAAATTCACACCTGTAAAATAGAAAGCAAATATAGGAGCTGAGAAATCAGCTCCTTTTATTTTAGCTGAAGTTTATAGCGTTTACCTTAATATGGATAATCGTTGTTTTATTGGCTTGTGTAATATATAATAAGCTTTATGGAAAATAATCAAAAAGCGATACAATGGTATCCTGGGCACATGGCAAAAGCAAGGCGCCAGATGCTTGAGAAGATAAAGTCAGTCGACGCGGTGCTTCAGGTGCTGGACAGCCGTATACCATATTCATCAGCCAACCCTGATTTTGACGAAATGTTTCAAAACAAAGTTCGCATCACCGTCTTAAACAAAAGTGATCTAGCGGATAATAAAGTCACAAAAAGATGGATTGAGTATTATAAAAGCAAGGGCAATTACACCATCAGCATAAATGCGACAAACAAAGGTGAAAAGAAAAAGTTAATAAATTTTATTGTACGTTCGCTTAGTGACAAGATTGAAAAGAGCAGGAAAAGGGGCTATAAAAAAACTCTGCGCTTAATGGTGGTGGGAGTACCCAACTGTGGTAAATCAACCATTATCAATATGTTAGCTCCAAAGGCATCTGCAAAAACAAGCAATAAGCCGGGAGTAACTCGTGGACAGCAGGCAGTACGCATAAATGAGGATATTGAACTTGTGGATACACCGGGTGTGCTCTGGCCCAAATTTGAGGATGAAAAAGTTGGACTGCATCTTGCCGCAACAGGTGGCATAAAGGATGATATTTTAGATAAATATGACCTTACAACTCGTTTTATTAGTGTAACCAAACAAAGATATCCCAATGCTTTAAGCGATAGATTTAAAGTTGAAACAGACGGAAAAGAACCTGATGTTATTATTAAAGATATCTCTAAAAAAAGAGGATTGCTTCTAAGCGGCGGTCGTGTAGATGTTGAGCGTGGTTGCATGATGATTTTAACGGAGTTTCGAGCAGCAAAGCTTGGACGCATATCATTGGAGAGCCCAGATGAGTGATAAGCTTGCCTTTGAACGCGAACTTCTCCAAAAGGGTTACAAATATATAGGTGGAGTAGATGAGGTGGGCAGAGGCCCTCTTGCAGGACCTGTTGTAGCGGCATGTGTTGTAATGAACCTAGAAGATATAATTGAAGGTATAGACGATTCAAAAAAACTGTCATTTAAAAAGCGGGAAGTATTGCTTAAGCAGATAATGGAGAAAGCAGTATGCTATAGCATTGGAATGGCTGATGAGAAAATAATAGATGAGATAAACATACTGAATGCAACAAAGAAGGCTATGGAGCAGGCAGTTAACTCCATGAAAATTGCTCCTGATTTTATTTTATGTGATGCGATAAAGAAGCTGAACATAAAGCAAGATATGATGGGAATAATAAAAGGTGATGAACTTAGCTACTCAATAGGCGCGGCATCGATTATTGCAAAGCAGTATAGGGATAAAATGATGATAGAATATGCCAAAGACTTCCCTGAATACGGGTTTGAAAAGCACAAGGGCTATGGCACAAAGCAGCACAGAGAAGCTTTACTCGAACATGGGGCTTGCAATATTCACAGGATGACGTTTCTTACAAAGATACTGGCAGATTGATATGAACAAAAGAGCAAGCGGAAATATTGGCGAGGACATTGCTGAAAAATATTTATCAAGTCTCGGATATGATGTGGTTAAAAGAAACTACTATACAAGGTATGGTGAAATTGATATTATAGCAAATAAGGATGATGTGCTTGTTTTTATTGAAGTAAAAAAAAGAACCGGTTCAAAATATGGAACTGGAGCGCAGGCCGTTACGTCAAAGAAGATTGGACGTATTAGAACCTGCGCAAGTATATATTTGCAGGAAAATAATTTGCACGATGTCAAGATGCGTTTTGATATCATAGAAGTTAACGGCAGCCATGGTCATGATATAAATCACATTAAGGCTGCGTTTTAACAGGAGGATTTTATTTTGCTAAAAAAGACAATTCTTGTTTTATTAATGCTTATTGTGGCGGTATCAACTGTCGCTTTTGCTGACGATGAGGCGGATGTTTTAAATAACGGAAACTTTGAGGCAAATGAAGCAGATGCAGAGCTGCCTGATGGATGGTCACAGGAAATGTGGCACACAGAAAGCGGCTACACATTTATAACTATTGAAGACATAAGCGGAAACAGCACTATTAAAATAGATAATGTATATGAAAATGATGCTCGTGTTGCCCAATATGTTAAAGTGAAAGCAAACAAGGTTTACAGGCTTTCCGGATGGATATACACCGATGGTATTGTTGGCGGAAGAGGAGCAAATCTTTCGTTTGAAGATATAATGGACACTACCGTAGGTGTATTTAATTCAAATGGCGAGTGGCAGTATGTTGAGATGTATGGAAAGACTGCTTGGTTTCAAACCGGAGTTAAAGTATTTGCTAGGGTTGGTGGATATGGCTCTTTAAGTCAGGGAGCAGCATACTTTGACAATATAAAACTTGAAGAAGTAAACAAAGTACCCGATGGAGCTAACGTTGTTTCACTTAAAAAGCCAAAGGCGGAAAAACAGGAAAATACCACCACTCAATATGGATTCAAGTTTTTTGTACCATCTATTGTAATAAGTTTATTTATTCTTTTATTATTTTTGCTGTTTAAAAATCATATATTTACAAGTGACATTGATAATAAGTATCTGGATTATAAAATTATTTTCTACGGTATATTACTGATCGGAATTATTATAAGAATAGTTTTGTCAATGACGATACGCGGCTATCCAAATGACATATCATGTTGGATAGGGTGGAGCAACGCATGTAATGAGCATGGACTATTTAATGTATATCAGAGTGTCGATTTTCTGGATTATCCACCGGGATATATGTATGTGCTCAATATTTTGGGATTTTTAATGAATCTAATTGGTCCGATGCCTGAAAATCTCCAATGGTTAATTGTGAAGATACCGCCTATCACTGCGGACATAATTCTATCCATTATTATATTTATAGCAGCAAAGTCAAAGCTTTCAGAAGGAAAAGCTGTTTTGCTTATGACATTATACTTCTTGAACCCTGCTGTGATTTTAAATTCATCAGCATGGGGACAGATAGATGGCATACTTGCATTGTTTGCTGTGCTTTATATATTTGCACTTTATGATAGGAAATTTTGGCTTGCAGGAATATACCTTGCCATTGGTGTATTGATGAAAATACAGATGGTGTTGTTTGCGCCGCTGTACCTTACTGCCGCTTGGTCCGCAGGCTGGGAGTATTTTAAAGAAAAGAAATATTGGATCTTTGCAAGAGATATATTGTTAGGGGTTTTGACAGGTGTAGCTTGTTTATTCTTTTTTGGAATGCTACCGTTTTTCATCATAGGATCAGGCAAAGATCCGGCGGGATTTATTGATCTTTACAAAGGTTCACTTGACACTTACGATTACTTAAGCATCAATGCTACTAATTTCTGGACTCTTGTGGGTGGCAATTGGCACAGCATGAAAAACCTTAACATTGGAATTTCTGCGGATGTCTTAACTAATGTAACTATAGCATTGCCAATAATTATATTCCTTGTGTTTGGGTTTATTGATAGAAAAAAGGAACACATATTTATGCACGCGGCATTGCTTATAACCGGTATTTTTATGATTACAGTTAAGATGCATGAAAGATATATGTTCCCCGCGCTTGCCGTACTGTTGATGTCTGTAATATATACTAAAAGACGGACATCTTATTGGCTGTTTTTAGTGTTTACTATTACACAGTTTCTAAACACGGCATTTGTGCTTGCAAACGAACACATATCAGGAATTAATAACTGGATGCATATTATAGCAGGAGCAGAGCAGCTTACAGTGGAAAAGGTTGTTGTTGTTTTAGTATCTCTTGTCGCTTTAGCAGGATATATATATATGATTTATGTTTGCACGAAGATGGCAATAGATAAAGATAGTAATGACTATAAGCTAAAGCCTCTAAATGAAAATCGAGAAAAAATTACTATAAGAAACGAAGAAGGTTTTTTTAAAAAGCTAACGAAGATGGATTACATATTGATGGCGGCACTTACTCTTGGATATTCGCTTGTTGCCTTTACGAATCTCGGAAGTTTTGTGGGACCTGAAACGAATTTTAAAACTGTCACAAACAACAGTGAAGTTATAGTTGATTTTGGAGAAGAAAAAGAAATAAGTGAGCTGTGGTTTTTCAGGGGTAAGTCTAATTCAAATGCCAGCTTTTATGTAAGCTATTCAGATGAACTTGACGGGGAGTACGAAACGAAAAACTACGTAAGAATTACATATGGTGGCATGTTTGACGACAATGATGATGAAGCTGCCGAAAGAGAAAATATAAAGAATGAATTTAATATTGAAGGGGAAGAGTACGAGCAAATATTCTTTTCGAATTATCCAGATGTTCTTAAATGGTTCAGTCAAAAATCTGAAATATCCGCAAGATATGCAAAGATAATATTTGAAAAACCTGCGCTTTATATGTTTGAAATTGGTTTTAAGGATGCAAACGGAGAGGTTATTCCAATAAATGATTTGATTTATGATGAATCAGATGATGATATGCAATTTGATAGGCTGTTTGATGAGCAGGGTACGATTCCTGATGAAATAACGCTCATGAATAGCACTTATTTTGATGAGATTTATCATGCGGGTACTGCTTGGGAGCACATTAACTATGTAGAGCCTTATGAGACCACACATCCTCCACTCGGGAAAGTTATGATGAGTTGGGGAATAAAAATATTTGGCATGAATACATTTGGATGGCGTTTTATGGGAACATTGATGGGGGTCTTGATGGTGCCTTCCATGTATCTTCTTGCAAAATTGTTGTTTAAGAAAACGCGCTATGCGTTTATTGCTTCATTCCTTATGACATTTGACTTTATGCACTTTGTGCAAACAAGGATTGCTACAATTGATTCATATGCCGTGCTGTTTATAATACTCATGTATCTGTTTATGGGTATATATTATTACATGAGTTATAACAAAGCACCTCTTATAAAGACATTGATACCATTGGGACTGAGTGGAGTATTCTTTGGATTAGGTGCGGCATCTAAGTGGATATGCATATATGCGGGCATGGGGCTTGCAATTATATTCTTTGGCACAATGATACAAAGGCTGATTGAATATATGTATGCCAAAAACGATGGCACAACGCATTCAAAAGAGACAAATGATAAAATAAAAAGAGAGTATCTTTCAAACACGATTATTACCCTTGCATGGTGTATGCTTTTTTTCATTGTAGTACCTGTATTGATATATGTTGCAAGCTATATACCGATTATGAAAGTTGGGCCTTCAAAGGACCTAGGGTATGTATTGCAAAATCAAAGAAACATGTTTAACTACCATTCCGGGCTTAATTCCACCCATCCTTTTGCATCAAGATGGTATGAATGGCCGCTTATGATAAAACCAATGTGGTTTTATTCAAATGATGTAGTTCGTGGAACAGGGCAAATGGGATCAATTGCTACATTCGGTAATCCTGCAGTGTGGTGGGTAGGTGTTATTGGTATGATATATCTTTTTTTAGATGCAATTTTAAAAAAGAAGATGCCAAAAGAAGCAATATTTATATTTGTAGCATTCCTTTCGCAATTTTTGCCATGGACCAGGATATTCCGCTCGACATTTATATATCATTATTTTGCTTCGGTTCCGTTTATAGTGCTATCTATTGCGTATTCAATAAAAAGCTTGGAAGAGCGACATAAGTTAATAAAACCAGTTACGTATGCTTATCTTGGCGTAGTGGTTTTGCTGTTCATTGTATTCTACCCCGTGTTGACTGGAACAGTTATTCCTTCGCAGTATGGGAAATTACTTAAATGGATGCCTACTTGGTGGTTTATTTACTAGAGATATAGAGATGGAGATTAGATGCTTTCAAAGCTAAACAGTCTAGGAGTTGAGTCGGTTGATGGTTATTCTGTAATAGTGGAGCTTGACATATCACACGGTATGCCAGGTTTTGATATTGTAGGTTTGCCTGATGCTACAGTTCGTGAATCTCGGGAGCGTGTGCGTGCTGCCCTTAAAAACTCAGGATTTTCATTTCCTTTGGACAGAATAACTGTAAATTTAGCTCCTGCAGACAGAAAAAAAGAAGGCGCGATATATGACTTGCCAATAGCTCTTGCAATGCTTAGCTCTTCTGGTCAGCTTATGATGGATGGTTGGGAAAAGACAGCATTTGTTGGCGAGCTTTCTCTAGATGGACAGATAAGAGAAATTAAAGGTGCACTTCCGATGATACTTGCGGCTGTCGATGAGGGCTATGAAGCAATCGTAATCCCGGAAGGAAATATCCCTGAAGCTGAAGTGATACGAAATATAAAGGTTATTTCTGCAAAAAACATTGGCGAATTGGTTGCAGTGTTGGAAGGCAGAAAAGAGCCAAGTGTTGTCAAAATAAAAGATTTTAGTGAACTTATTAGTGAAGAAGAATATACCACGGATTTTTCAGTTATAAAAGGACAAAGAACTGCTAAGCGGGCTCTTGAAGTAGCGGCGGCTGGCGGACACAATGTCATTATGATAGGTCCTCCGGGATCGGGAAAAACAATGCTCGCGCGTGCACTTAATTCCATAATGCCGGATATTACATTTGAAGAAGCTATACAGATAAACAAAATCCATTCTATCGTCGGAACCCAAAAAAGTTCTAAGAAGTTTATTTCAAAAAGACCGTATCGGGATCCTCACCATACATCATCGTCCGTATCATTGACCGGTGGGGGAATTAAACTTTTACCGGGCGAAATATCTCTTGCACATTTGGGTATACTGTTTTTAGATGAGCTTCCTGAGTTTCAAAGGGATGCTTTGGAGGCATTGCGTCAGCCTTTAGAGGATGGCGTGATAACTATTGCACGTGCTCACGGTACTGCAGTTTTTCCTGCTAGAGTAATGCTTGTGGCATCTATGAACCCTTGCCCTTGCGGAAACTTTGGTTCATCTGTAAATGAGTGCAGGTGCACACCATTTCAGATAGATAGATATTTAAGTAAAGTAAGTGGGCCAATGGTGGATCGTGTAGATATTCAGGTTGAAGTTGATGCTGTGCCGTATGATGCTTTAACAAGCAAGCATTTAGAAGAAAGCTCAAAGGATATTAAAAAGCGAGTGGAAGCTGCACGCAAAATACAGAGGGAACGCTTTAGGGAAGATAATATTTTTTTCAATGCCCAGATGACCCCAAAGCACATAAATAAATACTGCAATTTAAATGCTGAATCAAAGGCTTTCATGAAAAGTGTGTTTAACTCGCTTAAACTTTCAGCCCGCGCACATAGTCGTATTCTCAAAATGGCAAGAAGCATAGCGGACTTAGCAGGTGAAACTGAGATAAAGATGGAGCATTTAGCGGAGGCTGTGAATTATCGTAGCTTGGATAGGAAGTATTGGGGCAGGTAGCTTCGACCTTCTCGTGGACTTGGGCTTATTTGGTTGAAATGTTATCGTATAAGAGTAATTCTTATGTCATATCCAAAATTATTGCGTAGCGCTAGTATTAATATCCAAATTTTAAAATAAAATAATTACTTTAAAAATCGATATTATTTGAAGAAAAAAATTCACAGTTGTCGCGAGAGTATTCTTCACTTTTTCATCATATTTGTTTCGGCGTTTTGCAGGAAATTTTCATTCTTGTTTCAATTATAATTTTGTTAATCTTCTGTACGAAGATTTAACATGTTCTTATGAACTTTTTAAAATAAATAGTCTAATAAAATCTAGCAACAAAAACAAAGTTTTTACGCTTCTGTAACGCTTCTTTGTGCTCTTTTTTTCATTTTGTCGGCAACAACCAAAAGTGCTATGCAAGCGACAAAAAGTACTACAATTAACAACATCGGAAGACGCGTGCCTATATTAGGGATATTGGAGAGAATTCCTCCGAGCCACATTATAGGAGCCGAGATAGCGACTGTTATTACCGTAGTAAATGATAAAAGCTTTGCCCGCTCTTTGTCCGGCATGGCATTGGCAAGTGATGTGCTGACCAGCACTGATGTGATAACAGAGCCAGCGGCATATAAAACTGTGCTTATAATCAGAATCACAATGGAATGTGCCGGCGCAAAAACAAGCATAAGTATACTGACTGATAATATTGAAAGGCTGAACAACAATGCTTTGTTGTTGGAGAGAGTTCGAAGTTTGGGCATTAATATGAACTGAGATATCAGCATTATAGCGCCTGTCACAAAGTTCAGAGTGCCTATAATTCCGTTTTCGAACCCCATTCCGTGTACAATTGTTATTGGAAAGAAAGCCCCTTTTAGGCTTACCTGAACAAAAAACAATGTACGTAAAGAAATAAATATTAAAAGCACAGGGCTGGACTTTATAAGGCGGAAAAGAGGACCATAAGCCTTTATTGCGGCAAGAGGAGATTCGTTTTTGACTGCTTCTTTGCGCTCTATGCCAACGGGCAATTCGAGCGTAATCCGGTATCTTATGAATACTGCAATTGCTATAATAATGGATGAGCCTATAAGAACCCAACGCATTGCCGTAACAAGACCAAACGGATTAATGAGGAGATTCATAAGCGGAGTTACAAAAATAGTTAGGGTTTGGACTATGCTAAACCACCAAAAGATATTTACGCGATGCTCCGGGTCTGTACCTTCGCTTAAGATGCAGTTCCATGCTACCCCGCTCAAGCGCATAAACGCCTGTGCACAGGCGGCTATGATGAACCAAATAACATTCTGAGAAAATCCCCAGATAAGACAGGCGAGAGCCCAGCAAACCAAATCGCCAATCGCATTTGCACGGCGACGTCCTAGTCGGTCTGTAGCCCATCCGGCAAACACTGCAACTAATGTTCCAACAATCATTCCAATAGCGTTGATTGTACCGACTTGTCCACTCGTGCAGCCTATTTCAAGCATATAAAGAGTCATAAAGGGCATAAAAAGATTTCCCAAGATGGACCATACTGGCTGTGTAACAAGTGCAGCTCTAGCGTTTCCTTTTATATGTTTAAGGGAATCGTGCATGCTGAAAACAAATGTGTTTATAATACTTTTCATAGGCGATAAATGGTGAGTTCCTTACTCGTTCGTTTCAATGAGCACCGCTACTGCTGAAAGTGACTCAATGGTTAGGGCGATTTCTGTACCTTCTGTTGTTTCTTTCAACGCGACTTCCTCTTTTACAAGCTTGGATTTTTTTATAAGTTCATCAATCTGACTTTTTCTTAAGTATGTCGGGCTTCCCATTTCGGTCCATGCTTTTTTAGGATTGGAGTGGTTTTCGTCTATGCGCATTAGATACGCTGATCTGGCGTTTTCAAGACCGGGTAGGGCTATTGTGATATTTTCTGCTTTAATAGGAGCGTTAAGCACGTTGAAGTTTGAAAGAAGCACAGTGATTGAGTTGTCATTTTTGGATGCGGCATAGTCTACAAGAGGAGCATCCTCTATAGCCTGAACTTCTATACGTTCGCCGTCGAGGCATTGCATCAGTTGGAACGCTCTGAATGAAGGTTTTGGTATGCCGTGTATGTTAAGCATTCCGAATCCACCATGGAAAGGCACAGAACTTAGTCCGCATTCTTCGAATATATCTGTGAATGTCCAGAATGAATAGCAATCAATATGCCCTAGATTGTCAATTAAGTTCTTGACTATAAAAGATGCGCAGTATGATGTGTCATGGAATCTATCACGCGGGCTGGGAGAGCTGTTCCATTCAGTGTAATACAATGGGATATCGCCGGCTTCCTCCACTGCTTTAACCAATGTAGTATGGCACACTTCGCGGTCTGATCGTTCCATCTGTTCTTCCGTCATAAGACCAAGGCCAAAACCATCGTCCGTGGGATAGTGATGAGTTGTCAAAAAGTCGAGCGGTAGATTATTATTTTTACAAAACTCTATTGTTTCGGGTATCCATGCATTTATAGCTGTGGAAGGACCGCCTACAGGAAGGCGCTTATCTACTTTTTTGATGGCAAGAACGGAAGCTTTATAAAGCTCGAGATACTGCTCCATGGTGCCAGCCCAAAACATATCGAGGTTGGGCTCGTTCCATACTTCAAAAAACCATGTTTCCACCTCCTCTATTCCGTAGCGGTCAACTAGATGCGCCGCGAGAGCGGCGCAAAGTGCGCCCCAAGCATCGTATGACTTAGGAGGTGAGATATTGCCCTTGTAGTGGAAAACTGTTTCAGGACCTGAAGCTAAGGCTTCAGGCATATAGCTCAGCTCTATGAAAGGCTTCATACCTATGCTTAGAAGGAAATCAAAAATTGAATCTACGTTAAAAAATGAATATTCAAAGCTTCCGTCGTCATTTACTATGTATGCGCTCATATCGTCATCAAACAATCCGTGAAAACGAATATATTCGAAATCGAACTCATTTTTACATACCTTAAGCTGCTTGCGCCAGTCTTCTCGAGGTGCTGTTGTTGCATGGCAACTGCCTACGCATTTTGTCCAATACTTATTTATCTTACCTTGTGTTTTATCTGCTGATACTTTTATTTTCATAATATTGACCTCCGTTTTGTCTGTGTTATTTTTGTGGAGAAAGTTTATAAATCATACTTCCTACAGCATCGAAAGAAAAACCAATTTGGTTTTCTTTAACCGAAACTGCAGTTTTATTGCAAGTAACTTTCAATTTTTTGCCTACAATATTGATTTTCCCATCGAACTTAGGGCGTAAAATGGCCTCTGTAAGCTTTCCGTCCTTCCAATTGATGTCGACTTCAACTGCTCCGCGTGCACGGAGACCTTTTACGTTCCCATCTTTCCAAGAGGAGGGAAGTGCCGGTAAAAAATGGAGTGCTACATGGCTTTGCAGTAGGCATTCTGCTATTGCGGCACATGTGCCGAGGTTGCCGTCTATCTGAAATACGAAATTAGCATTAAAGAAGTTGCGCTTCGCAGAGTTGGTGAGCATTTTCTTTATTGTTTCATCAGTCATTTGACCATCTAGTAATCTTGCGTAAATATTTATGAACCAAGCTAAAGGCCACCCACCACTTCCGGCTCCGTTTTCTATGCGTATCTCCAGTGACTTTCGTACGGCGTCCATCAACTCGGGAGTGTCATGCCAGTTAATATCTGTTCCTGGATAGCAGGAGAAAAGATGGGATATATGACCCATTCCAGGGGTAAGTTCAGGGAATTCTTCCATCCATTCCAATAGCTGTCCATGGCTCCCGACTTTATTTTCGGGGAGCTTTGATACTATTGTTTTAAATTTATCTGAAAGCTCATAATCTGTATCAAGCAAGCTTTGCGTTTTTATGCAGGCGTTAAAAAATTCTCGCAATATCTGGTTGTCCATAGTGGGAGCCACGCAGATTGGAGTATCATAGCCGTCTGGCAAGGTGTATCTGTTTTCGGGAGATATAGAGGGGCAGGTGACGAGCTTTCCATCTTTCTCTATAAGAAAGTCTTCGTAAAAAGCTGCCAATTCCAGCATTGTGGGATACATTTTTCTTAGAAAATCTAAGTCTTTGGTATAAAGATAATGTTCCCATGCGTGCAATGCCATCCATGCACCACCAGTTACCCAAGGTGTAGAGGCCATGTATAAATCCTGAGGCGCGCAGTCGCCATAATAATCTGTGTTATGATGGCATACCATACCGCGCATTCCGTACATAATGCGTGCTGTTTCGCGGCCTTTTTCTCGCATTTTCTCCAAAAGATCCATAAACGGCAGATGAAGATCTGATAGGTTGGCTACTTCTGCCGGCCAATAGTTCATCTGGAGATTGATGTTGATTGTATATTTACTGTCCCACATAGGCATGAAATCCGAGTTCCATATGCCTTGAAGGTTAAGGGGAGAGCTTCCGTTTCGACTGCCTGAAACTATGAGATAGCGCCCAAATTGAAAATAAAGAGCAGCTAGCGCTGGGTCGGTTGCTCCTTCGCCGAGAGCTTTTAGTCGTTCATCAACACTGCCACCGCGGGCAACCCCCAAGTTAAGTGTGCAGCGGTTCATAAGATTTGAAAAGTCATAAATATGTTCTTTTTTAATTGCTTCGTAACCTTTTTTTTGTGCTTGGTTTAAAATATTTATGACTTCGCCTGACGGATTTTCCGCTCTGTTTGATGTGGACGATGCAAGGTATATGATTACTTCACTGCATTCTCTTGCAAGCAGCTGAGAAACGGGGTTTTCAAGCCTTCCGTCGCATACTACGCGAACTCCGCTTGCAAAAGCCACCTCAGCGTCATGCCCACGCATTAATATAGTGCTATCGTCCACTGTGCGATTAGAATCTATATTCGGAGAAGGCCATCCTGTGCCGACACGCCGACCCGGGCGTCTTTCGTCTATAGAGGTTGCGTCTGAGATAGATATGCGGTTTAGCATTGCATCCAAATTGATTGATCCAGGAGTATCAGTTACAATTTTTAAGCACATCACCTGATCGGGGTGGCTTATAAACATCTGACGCTTGTAGTTTGCGCCGTCCTGAGCGTGACATATTTCAAGCACACCTGACATTAAGTCGAGGTCGCAAGAGTAGCTGTCAGTTCCTTCGCTTGTGGGAGTCCACCCATAAGAGAAAGGGAGGTGCCTGTTTAGTGCTATATCTAACTCGCCAAGATGAGAATAGTGGCGCATGCAATATGGTGCGCCAACCATATATTGCATTATCAGCTCCTCGGCTTTTTTTATTTCTCCAGCCAACACTAGACTGCGGATTTCGGGAAGTTTTTCCTTTAAAGCAGGGTTATTTCTATCGTGAAATGTACCATACCAAAGAGAATCGTCGTTTAGCTGGATCCTGTCTATAGCGGCGTGACCGTATACCATTGCACCCAGCCTGCCGTTTCCCAAAGGAAGGGAATCGCGCCATATGTCGGAAGGTGTATTGTAATTCAGATGATAAAGATGCATTTTTCCCTCCACAATTTTTTTGTTTACCGGCTCAAATAGGCCGACAAACCGTAGGAGAAGTCATAGAATTTTGATATCTCATTTTAGTAAATAATGTGCATGAACTAAAGCAAAAAGATAAATTCATGCACATTTTTTGGTTGTTTATTTTAGTGTTTGACAGTTGTTCTTTAACTTAAACAACGCAGATTCCGATAGAATCTGATTTTGTTATACCGTCCAATGTAAGCTCTGCTGTAATTTTAGCAACACCTTGACTGACTCCTTTAATCCTACCATTTACTAAGATTGCAACGCCTTCATCGGAAGAAGAAACATAAAATGGCTGCTCGGACGAGTTCAGGTGAACAGCATCCTCAAGAGTGGCAGAAAGCTCTATTTCGCTTAGCTCCCCGACACCAATTATGCTGCTGTCTGCGATCAATGTAACGGCAGAAAGAGGGGCCTTCCATTCTCCCGATATTTTGATCTCTTCCATTGCCAACACTGCATCTTGTTCGCAGTTTGAACCAAACCAAACACGATAGTCACCTGATTCAACAGCGAATTTTTCCTTCCATGAATTCCAAAACTTAATGTCTTTTATCGGAACTTCAATTGTTACTGTTTTTGTTTCGCCAGACTTCAAGTAAATTTTATCAAATCCATGCAGCTGTTTATACGGCTTGTTGTCGTATTGTCCGAATTTTCTGAAATAAAGCTGAATCACATCGGTGCCTGCGCATGAGCCTGAGTTTGTGACATCAATGCTTGCTTTAATTGTGTCGTTTGCATCATATTCTTTTTTGTCAAGCTTGAAATTGGAATATTTAAAATCAGTATAAGATAGACCATATCCGAATGGGAAGCGTACTTTTCCTAGATAATAAAGATAAGTGCGTCCCATTTCATTTGATGTGTCAAACGGACGGATACCGTATTCGCTTATATGCGGCTGATCAGAGTCGTTTATGTACCATGTCTCGGTTGTGCGACCACTCGGATTGTAGTTGCCGAATAATACATCAGCTATTGCGGCACCCTGTGATTCGCCTGCGTATGTAGCGTATAATATTCCCGGAGTCATATCGAGGAAATCACCTATAGCGGGCCCTGATGATATGATTACTACGACTGTATTTGGGTTTGCTTTGAGTATTTGCTGAATCTTTTTGTCCTGATCATAGGGTAGTGCTAGGCTGTCGCGGTCTTTGCCTTCCCTTGTAACGCTAGGATCTGTGCCGGCTATTACTATTGCGATATCAGCTTCGGCTGCAGTTTGCAATGCTTCTTCAAAAAGTTCTTCATTTGAACGGTCCAAATCGGGGTCGATAACCGGATGGCGTGATTCTACAACAGGTGCGTCTTTGAAGAATTTCATGAAATCTTTGTGCCTTTGTTCGTGGAACTCTTTTTCGCATTCCGGTATTCTATCGTTTAAGTATTCTTTCACTGTTTTGCCGCTTTCTTCAGCTTCGTGCAGCAATACCGGAATCTGAGGATCGTCCCCAAACATGTGGTTTCTTTTTGCGTACTGCCAGCCTTTAGCATAAGATATTTCTATTCCGAGCTTCTTGGCTTCTTCTTTTATGCCTGTAAGCGGCGGTATAAACACTTTGGTATTTGCGATTATTCTGGGATTATCACCTATTGAATAACTACCAAGCTGCCTGTATATAGCGTTGGGACCAATTATTGCGAGTTTTTTTGCTTTCTTCGGGTTAATAGGAAGTAAGCCGCCTTCATTTCGAAGCAATGTAAGCGATTCCGTTGCAGACTGTTTAGCAAGCGCAGCGTTAGTGTCACTGCAAATATATTCTTTACCTATGCTGTAATACGGATTTTTCTCAAGGTCGTCAAATTCTCCCATGAGGAATCGTGCAGTAAATGTACGTATTAAAGCACGGTCGAGAACTTTTTCGCTGGTTATGCCTTGCTTTACAGCTTCAAGTAAATAAAACTTATGCTCGTGTCCGGTGCAAATGTCAGTACCTGCATTTATAGAAAGCCCGCAAGCTTCTTCCATAGTCTTTCCGTAGAACTGTCCGCGAATATCACCAAACATTAATGCTGTGTTGGGACCCACGTCGCCGACAGCGCCGTCATCTGAAACGATATAGCCTTTAAATCCCCATTCCTTGCGGAGGATATCTCCGATAAGATGGTGGTTTGCAGAAGATGGGACACCGTTAATACGGTTATAGGAGGTCATTATGGAGTAGGCTCCGCCTTCACGAACACAGCGCTCAAAAACAGGCAGATAATATTCTCGTAAAGTTGCTTCATCTACATTTGAGGATCCTCTGCAACGGTTATATTCGGAATTGTTTGCGGCAAAGTGTTTTGGGGTTGCTACAGCTTTTATATACTTTGAGTCGTATCCCTGTATGCCGCGCACGTATGCTGCCGCAAGTTTCCCAGCGAGATGTGGGTCTTCGCCGAAAGATTCATCATTCCTGCCCCAGCGTGTGTCGCGCCCCATATTGACCGTAGGACACCAATAGTCAAGTTCTTTCCCGCTTATGTTCCATAAAGCGCGCATCTCATCTGAGATAGCGGCAGCAACTTCTTCGATAAGCTTGGGATTCCATGTCTGGCTCATCGCAAGACAGGTGGGGAAGCTTGTGGCTTCTTCGAAAACTTGAAAAACGGCGGGTATTACGCCATGGGAAGCTTCGTTCCACCAATCCCATTCGCGTATTCCGAGTCGAGGAATAGCAGCAGCTTCGTGAACAAGTTGGTGAACCTTTTCTTCCAAAGTAAGTTGGCTTACTAGGTCGGCAGCGCGCGCCTCGAAAGGAAGGGATTGTTTTTCATATAGATGCATGTGAAGCTCTCCTTATTATTTGATTTTGTGTTTTTTCTACTTTTTGTATATCACGAACTACTATAATTGTCAATAATAGTTTGATGTATACAGGTATACTTGAAAAGGCGTAAAAAGATCAGAATCTTATAAATAAAGCGAAAAATATCAATAATATCGATGATAATATAGTTAAATTATATAAAAATAAAATTTGTTGACATACATGTTGTATAGTTGTATTATGTGAATGTGATTGAATAACAAATACGCAGTGAGGTAAATATGCCACAGCTTGATAGAAAAAGCGAAACTCCACTTTATATGCAGATTTATAATGATCTTAAAGAGAAAATTTTTAATGGAGAATACCCATTGGGTGGTATGCTTCCGTCTGAAAGCAAGTTGTGTAGTATATACGGAGTAGAGCGTGCTACGGTAAGACGTGCATTGGCTATAATGGTAGATGAGCAAAAGATTGAACGGATACCTGGTTTGGGAACAAAAGTGATAGACCCGAAGCACCCGAGCAACATGTCAAAAAAGCAAACTCTTCTATTTCTTTTGCCGATAGGACTTGACAATTCCGACCGTATAAGAGAACCATTTAATGCAAAACTTATTGTAAAGCTTGAGCATGAATGTTCTTTACGCGGATTCACTTTATTGTACAAATCATTTTCTGAAAGCGATACTGTAGATGATTTAATTCACACATGCAATCCTTGCGGTGTTTTTTATACAAGCTCTTTAACTCTTGAGATGTATAAGAGATTTAGCGCAAGAGGAATTCCGATAGTATTACTCAACCAGAGCCATCATCTGTATCCTTCGGTATGCTTGGATAATAGGGGCGGCGTAAAGCTGGTGATGGAGCATTTGATAAAAAAGGGGCATAGAAAAATAGGATTTATCTCAGGAATACCGGCCGGACAGAATCAAGTAAGCCGATATAGCGGATATAAAGAGGCTCTAGCGGCAAATTCAATTCCTTTTAACGAAGAGTGGGTAAGTGAAGGCGCATGGACAATAGAAAGCGGTAAAATTGGAGCAAGAAAGCTACTTGGATCGAATAACCCTCCTACTGCTATTTTCGCGGCAAATGATTCGATGGCAATAGGCGCGATTATGGAAGCAACTAATATGGGGTTCTCTGTTCCTGAAGATATTAGCATAGCAGGCTTTGATAATATTGATCAAGCATTGTACATATCTCCAACATTGACAACAGTTGCAGTGGATTACGGCTTGATGGCGCGCTCTGCATGTATGCTTCTTTTCGAAATGATTGAACATAACGATGTAGCACATAATGTCAACATATATATACCATTAAAAGTGATTAAGAGAAAATCAACCTGTCGCGTAAAACAGGAATAGTTATACAAATAATTATAAAAAGAATTAAAGGCGGAGGGCGAAAAAATGTCTGGAATAGGCGGAATTAGCTTAACGAAGAAAGGCTCCTTTTTTCAAAAAGTTTCAAAAGATTGGAAAAGGAATAAAGCGATATATCATTTATCGATTTTAGGCGTGGCTTTTTACATCATCTTCCATTACATTCCTATAGGTGGGATATTGATGGCTTTTGAAAGATACAAGCCGTTAAAGGGGATATTTGGTAGCGAGTGGGTTGGGTTGAAATACTTTGTCGAATTCTTCAAGAGTGCATATGCATGGAGAATAATAAGGAATACATTATTAATTAATTTTCTTGATTTGATCATGGGATTCCCCGCACCGATAATATTTGCGATTCTTCTTAATGAGATAACAAACGTTAGGTTCAAAAGAACTGTACAGACTATATCGTATCTGCCATATTTTATTTCGCAGATTGTTATCTGTGGAATAATTTTAGATTTCCTTTCGATGAATGGACTATTCAACGATATTCTAAGCTTTTTAGGGTTTGATCGAACGAACTTTATGGTTTATCCACAATACTTCAGAGCCATTTATGTGCTTTCGGGAATATGGCAGTTTATGGGGTATGGAGCGATTATATATCTAGCTGCACTTTCGGCTGTCGACGTTCAATTGTATGATGCCGCGGTTATTGACGGGTGCAATAGGTTTCAAAGAATAGTACACGTTACTATCCCAGGTATAATGCCAACTATAATTATTTTGCTTATCTTACGGATAGGTAGCATGATGAATGTTGGGTTTGAAAAAATAATTCTTTTGTATAACCCCGCTATATATGAGACATCGGATGTTATTTCGAGTTTCGTTTACAGATACGGTCTGCTACAGGGCAATTTTAGTTATAGCACAGCAGTAGGTTTATTCAACTCTTTGGTTAACTTCGCTTTATTGGCAACTACAAACACAATAAGTAAGAAATTAACCGATATTTCTCTTTGGTAAAGTAGGAGGACGTAATATGCATATATATGGTAAAAAAAGCCGTGGAAGCAAAGTCTTTGATTTTTTAAACGCAGTGTTTCTAATTTTCTTAAGCATCATAACAATATATCCGTTCATCTTTGTTTTGTTTGCATCGGTTAGTGATCCGGTTGAACTGATGGCTCACAGAGGGATATTGTGGAAGCCTTTAGGATTTACAATAAAGGGATATATATTGTCCTTTCAATCTCCCGACCTAGTAGACGGGTATAAAGTAACGGCTTTCGTTGTTATTGTCGGCACTATTTGCAATCTAGCAATGACAACCATCTTTGCATTTGTGCTTGCAAGACGCAACTTGCTATGGAGTGGGGCTTTAACTGTGATGGTTATAATCACAATGTATTTTAGTGGGGGTATGATACCTACATTTATACTTGTGAAGTCCTTAGGATTGTATGATAGTTTATGGTCATTGATTTTACCAAACATGATAAGTACATATTTGCTTATTATTATGAGAACCGCAATTAGAGGGGTTCCGGCTGAATTAGAGGAATCTGCCAGACTGGATGGTGCCAAAGAAATCACGGTTCTTATCAAGATTGTAATACCCATAATTGTACCTACAATCGCTGCGTTAGGAATGTTTTATGCAGTGGGATATTGGAACAGTTGGGCTTCAGCTCTCATTTATATCAAGACAACTGAAAAGTATCCGTTACAAATGGTTTTGAGGTCAATTTTAATATCAAATCAGCAGGGTAGTCAAATGGCGAATTCAGGCTATTCTGATACAGAGGGAGAAGCCTATAGAAGGCTTGTTAAATATGCTGTTGTAATAATTTCTATTGTTCCAATTATGCTGATATACCCTTTCATACAAAAATATTTTACAAAAGGCATTATGATTGGGGCGTTGAAAGGATAAAAAATAGGTATAAATACCTGAAAAATCGGTACTTATAAATAGAAGAAAAATGGAGGAAAATAATGAATAAGAGACGCTTTATCTTTCTACTGATGGCGATTGTTTTATTGCTCACTATGGCAATGTCCGGCTGTGACCAAAAAACAGAAGAACCAAGCAACACGGCTAGCAAAACTGAAGAAGCTAATGCAGCTGACGAAGCCACAGAACCTGAGGAAATGGCAGGGCCTACAAAGATTTCATGGTTTAGACAATCAATGAATTTCAATGTTATAGACAATCAGGATGAAGCTTTATGGTTCCAAGAACTGGAGAAACGGACCAATGTTGATATTGATTTGCAAGGTCCACCTGCTGGGGAAGACTACAATTCGGCAGCTTCTCTCATGCTTGCAAGCGGCACATTGACAGATTTATTTTCATATAACTTTGCTCAATATGACGGAGGACTTGCAGAAGCGATAGAAGATGGCGTAGTAGTAAATGTAAGCGCAAATGAGGCTTATAAAGCATTAGTTCCAAATTGGTTTAACACTTTGGAAGAAAATGAAAATGTTCGCAGAGCTGTAACACTTGAAGATGGCACTTCTGCTTTGTTTTGCCATGTAGATCTCGACCTTAGACGTGGAGCTTACTGGGGACTTGGAATACGTCAGGATTGGTTGGACAAACTTGGTCTTGAAAAGCCCACAAGCATTGACGAAATGTATGATGTATTAGTGGCTTTCAGAGACGGCGACCCAAATGGAAACGGCGAAAAGGACGAAATACCATTCACAGACTATAATCTTATAGGCGGTACTTGGTTCTTTGGACTTTCAGACGTAATTTCCGCTTTTGGTATCTTGTATCAGGAAAACCAAATTGACCCAACGAATGGAAATGTTGCTTATTGGATTAATGTAAATAACGGAGAGAACTTCAAGCAATGCGTAACTACATTAAACAAGTGGTATTCAGAGAAACTTCTTGACGTGGAATTTGCAAACCAAGAAGGTTCAGCCGTTGACGCAAAAATGACAGGCGATATTTCGGGTGTAACACATATCTGGCCTTCAAACTTTAATATTTATAATACTGCACTTAGAGCAAACAACCCTGATGCTTCACTTGAAGGCTTGCCTGCACTTAAAGGTCCGGATGGAATTGCATACAGCCCGAACAGCGCGCTCGTTCGTCCCGCGGCATCAACAGAGGGAACAGTGGTTACATCTGAGGCTGAGGCTGATGGATCAATCGAGGCTTGCTTAAAACTTATTAATTACATGTATTCCGAAGAAGGAACAGATCTTATCAACTGGGGCGTTGAAGGAGTTTCATATGATATCAATGCTGACGGAACAAGATCTTGGGCTGACGCTCTTACAACTGACCCGAATTACACAGTAAACGACATGGTTCACTTGTATGCACAACCAACTTTTGGTGGCTGGCCTAAATTCATGAGCTATGAAGCATGGGGTGCAATAGAGCTTAATACTCCAGAATCTGTGGAAGCACACAAACTATGGGCAGAAGCTGACACAAGTATTCTTTTACCAGGACTGGTTCTTAGCGCAGAAGAATCTTCGGATTATGCAAGGATAATGAATGATGTTAAGACAGCTATTGTTGAAAATTTTATTAAATTCATAATTGGCACACGTCCATTGGATGAAGTTGATGATCTTGTACAACAATGTAAAGACCTTGGTATTGAAACAGCAATGGGATATTATCAAGACGCTTACGACCGCTATAACTCAAAGTAAACTTAATACTAGAATACATCCCCCAATTGGGGGATGTATTTATAAAAACATTACCTTAAAAACACATTTATAAACAGGAATTTTTTATTTATCAAAAATATATAGATTTTAAAAATAAGTTGTATCTTAGGAGGCAATAATGGAGAAAATTATCGACTTGATTAACGAGACTCATGTGGGATATTTTGCAACTGTAGAAGGTAATCAGCCACGTGTGCGTGCTTTTGGATTCGGGTATTATGATGACGGGAAGTTCTGGTTTTGTACAAACAACACTAAGAAAGTGTACTCTCAGCTTATAAACACTCCTTATGCCGAAGTTTTTTTTACAAAGTCAGATTTTTCAAAATACCTGAGGCTCAGCGGACACGTGGTGTTTGACACTAGCATTGAAGCGAAAAACAAAGTAATGGAAGCTATGCCAGGTGTAGCAAGACTTTACAAAAGCCCCGAAAACCCCATTTTTGAAGTATTTTATATTGAAAACGGTGAAGCTGTATTGGAAACATTCCCGCCAAAAGAACCGGCGCATGTAGTTGCATTTTAACAGCTGAATTTATTAATAAATAATCATTTGAAATTTAGAACTTATGGCATAAAGAAGTTCTCAACATAATAATCTAGGAGGAAAAAATGAAGATAGCAATTATTGGCGCAAACGGTAAGGCGGGAAGCCTTATAGCCGACGAAGCTAAAGGCAGAAATCATGAAGTAACAGCTATAGTTAGAGATAAGCAGAAAGTTTCCGGGAAAGAATATGCTAATGTATTAAAATGCGACATATTTGATTTAACTAAAGGCGATCTGAAAGGATTTGATGCAGTGGTAAGCGCTGTAAACTTAAAACCCGATGAAAAAATAAAAAGCCCTTATAAAAAAGCGGTAAAGCACTTAATAGATATAATGAAAGATTTGCCTAAAGTACGGCTTTTGATTGTAGGCGGAGCAGCAAGTTTGTATACAGACGCAAAAAAAGAGCATCCTGTCCTTGAGAACATACCTGAGCAATGGAAGGCTGTACCTGAAGATATGGCAAAAGCATATAAAAAGCTGCAGGAAAGCGATATAAACTGGACTTTCTTTTCACCGGCGATATCTTTTGATCCAAATGGCGAACGTACAGGCAAATATACTATAGGCAGCGACTTTGTAATAACAAATGCATCTAATGAAAGCTATATAAGCTATCAGGACTATGCTGTTGCAATGGTGGATGAGATAGAGAGCAAAAACCACGTAGGCAGACGCTTTACAGCTGTATCTGATAAACCGGAAGAAGTGCAAAAAAAAACTGAAGAAGCACAAGTAGCGGCTGCACCGGAGCAGTCAAAAGATGAATACTATGGGATAATGAAAAAGAAACCCGAGTTTTACGGTCTTTCGCGCTACTGTCCGCCTTTCTTATTTGAGCTTGCAGGAAAGCAGTTTAAGCTTGTTATGGACAACGAGGAAGACTTCTTTGTGAACTTTGCAACTGGTCACACACTTGAATGGTCTACATACTCTCAGATGGAACGCAGGCGCGAGTATTATGAGTGCACAAAGATAGATGAGCTTACTTATTTCGTAAATTTCGAATTAACAGATTATTCGCCGCGTACAAATATAACCCTTATACTTGACATGGAAAACAGACTCGTGACATTTGTGCGTACATATACGGGATTCAGTAAAAAATATCCGTATCTTGTGGAAAGCGACTTTGATTTCGGCGCGATTGACCTACCGGGATACCCGCTGCCGCTTGAACGTCACGGGTATACAGCAGACCTTGTGGGCAAGCGCATAAATTGGACTTACGCCCCGCATATGTCTATCGTACATGTGTACTATTGCACAAATTATATACGCGCAACATTCATGCCCGGTGAAAGACCCATGATGAGAGAAGTAACTCCTGAAGAACGTGAAGAGATGGAACGCTTCCCATATGACGAACCAACAACATATATAAAGATAAAAGAAGGCATATATGTGGTAAGCGTCATAGAGCAGCACCGCTCACGTCGCGGAGATACAGGCAACAGTTTGTTGTTTTTGATGGACTTGGTAAGCGTCCACGATGTTGGGCGTTCGTTTGGGAATACACCACCAAGCTCCGGGGCTATTGAACCCGAAAACTACCTGTTTGCTGCTTTTGGAGAGTTTGTATACTCCGACGGTGAGCTAGAAGCGAAAGAAAACCCATATCTTAAAAAATAAACAGGACAAGAAAGCGAGAAAAACATGTCGAAATTAGCAAAAATACTAGTAGAGCATAAATTTAAGTATGAACCAATGCCTCTTGAAGCTCGCAAGCAGATATTATCTGAGCGAAGTGTGTGCTCCATAGCTCCGTCGGAAGATTATGCCGATTGCATGAGCACAGGAAATGGATTCCAACGCATAGATGTGCTGGGCAACCCGTATGATGAAGAGTATTCGTTTACACAAGAAGCATTGTATACGCCAAAGTGGGACAAAGCACCGGAACCACCTGATCTTACAGGAGTTATGCCTGAAGTGCGCAAGCTTTTGCTGGAAGGCAAGCTTGAAGAGGCTGGAGAGTTAGTTCACCAGGCACAGCTTGATGCGGGATTTGGACCAATGCTTGGCAACTGGAACGGCAACATTGTGCCACCCACAAGCTCTCATTTGAACCGTGCTTTTTGGATGGCAGTGAAACAGACGGAAGGAAAAGATGTAAAGAACTATCTTCGCTGGTTGGACATGCTCACAGGAAAAGTAACAGTCCAGTGGGAAGACGAAAAGGGCGCATTTTCTCGAGAGCTCTTTGCGGCATATAAAGGTGACGTGGTAGTACAGCGCTTTAATGCACCTAAAGGCGCACTTAATGCAGATATAACATTAAAGCTTCCGGATTCAGGCAAAGGCTTTTATGGCATGTATAAGCCTGAACTTTGCTCGCATGAGTTGGAAATAACAGAAGAAATGATAACTCTTAAGTGGGCATATTATCCCGAGTACGGAAAAAAAGGTTTTGTTTCAGCCATAAGATTTGTGCGTGAAGGCGGAAAAACCGAATGCATAGAAAACGGTATACGCATAACGGGTGCAGACAATCTAATGATCCTATCAAAGACTGTGAAATTTGAAAGTGACTTCACATTCGAATGTGCTGAGGCTGTGGTTGAAGAGCTTAATGCAGTAAAACCTGACTTTGATGCCCTTTTGGAATACAACATGGAATATATGGGTTCACGAATGAAACGCTCAAGGTTTATGAGCGGCAAAAAGGAAGATTTCGCGATGTCAGCTGAAGAACTGCTTGCACGATCCAACTATGTGGATGAACTTGACCCTATGCTTATGGATAAACTCTATGACATGGGCCGTTTCTATCAGATAATGGATACAGGAAACATACCTCCGATGTGGGGACAGCACAACATAAACACAAACCTGCAGGTGTGTGCTGGCAACAACACCGGTTTGTTTGATGAAATGGATGTTTACTTTAGATATTATGAGACGAAGTTTGACGACTTCCGTGTAAATGCTAAAAAACTATTTGGAGCACGCGGACTTTTGTGCAGCGTTCATTGCGACTACGACTCAGGCCTTTTCTATCACTTCTCAAAAACCTATCCTCATTATTGTTGGACTGGCTGTCTGGGATGGATTTACAATGAATTCTGGGGTTATTGGCTTGTAACTGGGGATAAAGAATTCCTCAAAACTCGTGTTGTTCCTGCATTAAAAGAAATGGCTCTGTTCTTTGAAGACTACGCTTGTGACCGTGGACCTGACGGAAAGGTTATCTTCTATCCGTCATTCTCGCCAGAAGACCCGACACCAAACCCCGACTATATAACAGTTACCTGCAAGGATAAAAGTCCGACACGTATTAACTCTGTAATGGACATTGCAATATGCCGCGAAGTGCTTGAGAATCTGATGAATGCATGCAATACGCTTGGCATTGAGCAAGAAAACATGTCCCATTGGGAAAAACAGCTTGAAGATTTACCTACATATCTTCTTGACGAAAGCGGAGGACTTAAAGAATGGTCATGGCCCACTATTGAAGAAAATTATAATCATCGCCATGTATCACACCACTATGATTTATGGCCGGGTCGCGCAGTGACGGTTGACCGTGAACCGGAAGTCTCAAAGGCAATATTAATATCCAATCGCAAGCGTGGACAACAAGACGATTCAGCTCACGGTATCATACATCGCTGTCTTTCGGCTATACGCTTAAAGGATATGGAAGAAACTCACCAAAACCTATCTCAGCTTATGAACCATGGCTTTGTGACAAACACTTTGCAAACACGCCATTTCCCATATCGTGGTCAGTTCCCTGACCTTCAGGGAGGCATGCCTGCTATACTAGTCGAAATGGCGATTTTTTCCGAACCTGGTACAGTGGAGTTTTTACCCGTGATACCCGAATCTATGTCAAATGGAGCTATTGAAGGAGTATGGTTATATACTTGGGCAAAGCTTGAGCGCATGGACTGGACGAAAAACGGTTTGAAAGCCACAATGGTATCGGATAAAGAGCAGACACTTATACTTCGCTGTCGCAAGGATGTTTCGTCATTTAAGATAAACGGCAAAAAAATGGAAATGAAAGGCGATTATACAGAGTATACCTTTAAAGAAGGGGAGAAAATCGAAGTAGAAGTTTCCTTTTAAAACTTAATAAGATTAGCAATAACCGACGGCCGGTATGATAAATACGGGTCGTCGGTGATATGCTAAAACAAATAAATGGAGGATAATATGGGTAAAAAAGCAACAGTAACAATTCATCCTAAATATAAAATAGGTGATATATCACCGCGTCTTTATGGCGCTTTTTTAGAGCCCATAGGCTCCATGGTGAATGGAAGTATGTATAACCCCAAGCATCCGACGGCAGACGATAAAGGATTTCGCGGCGACTTTATAGAAGCACTCAAAGATTCAAAGCTCCCCGCAGTGCGCCTGCCTGGCGGAAACTTTGTTTCCGGCTGGGACTGGAAAGACTCTATAGGCCCGATGGAAAACAGAAAAGAGCATCTCGATTTGGCTTGGTTTCAATATATCCCAAACGATGTGGGGCATGATGAATACCTGCAGTGGATGGAGCGCATAAACTCCGAATCGCTCTATACCATAAATCTTGGAACAGGTGATATAAACGACGCTATAAGCATAGTGGAATATACAAATCACGAAGGCGGTACATATTGGAGTGACCTTCGCAAAAAATACGGGCATGAAAAACCCTACGGTGTTAAAACGTGGTATCTTGGCAACGAAATGGACGGACCTTGGCAGATAGCGTCATGGGAGAAAAACCCGAAGGGCTACGGAATACTCGCGCACGAAACTTCAAAAGCGATGAAGTGGGTGGATCCAACCATTGAAACTGTCGCGTGTGTTTCATCATCGCCGTTTTTAGCCACATACCCACAGTGGGATCTTGATGTATTGCAGGAGTGCTATGAAACTGTGGACTATATATCTCTGCATCATTATCATTCCGCGCCGATAGATGATATAGGCGCGCTGCTTGGCGGCTCGGCTATGTTTGAAGACTATATAAGAACAGAAATAGCGCTGTGCGACTTTGTTCAGACAAAGCTTCGCAGCCCGAGGAAGATGATGCTGTCCTTTGACGAATACGGCAGCTTTATGGAGCCTTCAAAAGAGTTGCATTACGGCAGAGGAGGAAGGCAGAGCGCAACATCTTTCTATCAGTTTGACCCCACAAAAAAATATGTGCGCCACGATCCGGACAACTGGGGCCAGAGAAAAATGCGCTTTAAGAGCAATGAAATACTGAATGCTTTAGCAAGTGTGTCAACAATGCTCACATTCTTAAGATATGCCGACAGAGTAAAGATAGGCTGCATGACGGGCGGCCTTGGCGCTATTGCATCCACCAGCCGAGAGCATGTATGGAAGTCCGCATCGCACTATGCATTTACAGATCTAATAAACTACGGACGAGGCATATCGCTTATGCCGTCGGTTGACTGCGACACATATGACATACCCGGATACGCCACTAGCGATTTCCACCAGTATGACACTCACGAAGGTGTACCCTTCATAGATTCCGCCGCGGCATATGATGAGGAAAATGGCGAGCTTAATGTATTTGTTATAAACCGCAACTGGAATGAGGATACAACACTGGATCTTGACGTGTCGGGATTTGGAGCACTCAAGTTTATCGAACACAAAGAGCTTTTCAGTGAAGATATGGAAGCTGAAAACTCATATGAGAATCCTGACAATATACTGCCGGGCGTAAGCTCTATAGCGAAGTATGAAAACGGAAAGGTGAAAACCACCGTTAAAAAACTTTCGTGGAACGTATTAAGATTCAAAGTTGATAAATAAAACTAGGCAAGGGAAACAATGAAGAAAGGAGCAGAATATGCTCAGAATAGTAGAAGTAGAAAATGGAAAAATGAAAGGACTGCCTGCGGCGGACCCTAGGATTACAAGCTTTAAGGGAATACCTTTTGCCGCGCCGTCTATAGGCGAAAATCGCTGGCGTGCGCCTCAGCCTGCAAAGGACTGGGACGGTTTTTTTAAGGCCTTTGAATATGCGCCTATCTCCATGCAGGCGCCAACAGGCGTAAACAAGGAAGACATATATACAAGAGAGTGGGCTGTGGACCCTGAAATCCCGATGGGAGAGGACTGCCTGCACCTTAATGTGTGGACTCCCGCATGCAGCACAGATGAAAAGCTGCCCGTATACGTATGGTATTTTGGCGGCGGTCTGCAAGTGGGCAACACGGCTGAGATGGAGTTTGACGGAGAGCGCATTGCGCGCCGCGGAATAGTGGTTGTAACCATCAACTACAGGCTCAATGTATTCGGCTTTTTGGCACACCCTGACATGACTGCTGAAAGCCCTGAAGCACCGACAAACTTCGGACATCTCGATCAGCAGTTTGGCACTCAGTGGGTAAAGCGCAATATTGCGGCCTTTGGCGGCGATCCCGACAATATCACGATAGGCGGACAGTCGGCAGGCGGCGCAAGCGTTGTCTATCAGCTTGTTTCACCGCAAAATGAAGGTTTATTCCAAAAAGCGATAGTGGAGAGCGGAATATTCACCAAGCTTTTCCCGACGCACAGAGCTCCGAGCACAAGAACGCTGGAAGAAGCGGAGCAAGATGGAGTAAAATTCTTTGAGAAACTGGGCGTTAAAACTCTTACGGAGGCTCGTAAGCTGGATGCGGACTTTATACTTAAAACAGCTTTGGAGCTAAAAGGTCACTGGGGTTCTATAATGGACGGAAAATTCTGCACGGGCAATTCGTTTGAGCAGTTCCTGGCCAACAAACGCTGGCCCGCTCCTGTAATGCTGGGGCACACATCAGACGAGTTTTATATAGCTCCTGACGTAAAGAGCAAAGAGGAATTTTACGGCATGGCGCAGAAGATGTTCGGCGATAAAGCTGACGAGTTTATGGAGCTTTGCGGCGGAGAAGGCGCAAGCTTAGATGAAATGATAGCAAACGCCAAAGTAAGCGGCATAGAGTATGCTGTGCGTGTGGCAGGCAAAGCTAATGCCATGACGGGCGGAGATACGCCTTTTTACTACTATAACTTTGATGCAGAGATACCCGGCTGGGACGACCCCGGCACATTCCATTCTGTTGATTTGTGGTTTTTCTTTGAAACACTTGCCAAGTGCTGGAGACCTTTTGTGGGAAAACACTATGATTTGGCGCGCCAGATGTGCAACTATTGGTGCAACTTCATAAAGTCGGGTGACCCAAACGGAGAAGACTCCACAGGTGAAGATATGCCAAAATGGAATCCTTATACCCCTGAAGAACCGTATGGTATGGTATTTGGAGACAAATCGGAATTTGTTAAAGAGCCGCCCGATAAAACGATGGATTTTTATGTAAAACAGTACTTTAAAAATAAATAATCTGTTTTATAAGTTTACTATTTAAATTTATCCGGAGCATTTTTTATAAATGCTCCGGATAAATCAATTCTGTATTAAACACACACATAAGCTGTGAACGAAAACGAGGAGAACCGAATGTCACAAACATATATAAAAACAGTTCCGCATAAATTTAAATATAAGGCAATGTCTATTGATAAACGTAAACAGATACTGCCTGAGAGAAACGTATGCAGCCTGTACCCAGCGCAGACATCAAGTGATGCGATATACACCGGTAACGGATATCAGAAGATTGACGTATTTGGCGAGCCATATAATGAACAGATTAACTTTTCACATGAAATGCTTTATGAACCTGTGTGGGACAAAGCGCCCGAGCCTCCTGATTTGACAGGTGTGCTGCCTGAAGTGCGCAAACTATTGCGTGAAGGCAAGTTTGTGGAAGCGGCAGACCTTGTGGAAAAGGCTCAGCTGGAGTCCAGCCTTGGGCCTATGCTGCGTGTAACCGACACTGGTGTCGTCGTGCCTCCTTGGCCGCCGGATAAGACTGACGCTTTCCGACTTTTCATAAAACAGCCGGAATACGGCGAGACGAAAAACTATCTGCGCTTTTTGGACATGACAAACGGAAAAGTGACAGTGCAGTGGGAAAATGAAAAAGGCTCATTTAAGCGTGAAACAATCGCTGCCCGCGAAGGCGATACCTGCGGTATACGTTTTAGCGTGCCGGAGAAGGGCATGTTGGATGTCGACTTAGACATTTCTCTTCCTGTGGGTGCCTACGGTGGGTTCAAAAAGCCTGAAAAATGTTCGCACAAGCTTTCCGTGAAAGAAGATATCATAGTGCTTGAGCTTGCATACTACCCTGAATACGGACAAAAAGGATATATTTCTGTTTTACGCTTTATCCGCGAGGGCGGCAGTGTGACAGTTGGCGAAAACGGTGTGTCGGTAAAGGGAGCAGATTCGCTTACCGTTCTTGTAAAGACTTTCAAATATGAAAGCGGATTTAAATTTGGCATGGAAGGCGACGCTGTCGGCGAACTGCGCGCGCATTTGGGCGATTTTGACGAAATGGTTAAAGCCAATGATGAATACATAGGCTCGAAAATGGAGCTTTCAAAGATAGAGTTTGAGATGGACGAAAGCGACTTTGCGCTGTCCGGAGAGGAACTCTTGGAACGTACGCATATGGATGTGGAGTTTGACCCTGCGATGCTCGGAAAGCTCTACGATATGGGGCGCTTTTACCTCATCATCGATACAGGCGAGCTTCCGCCGTTTTGGGGACAGCATAACATAAACACAAACCTGCAGGTGTGTGCAGGAAACAATACAGGTCTGTTTGATGAGATGGACAGATACTTCAGGTTCTACGAGACTAAGTTTGACAAGTTCCGAGTGAACGCGAAAAACTTGTTCGGAGCCCGCGGCCTGCTCGCAAGCGTACACTGCGACTACGACTCAGGCTACCTCTACCATTTTTCAAAGACATACCCACACTACTGTTGGACGGGCACGCTCGGCTGGATATATAACGAATTTTGGGGATATTACCTGATAAGCGGCGACAAGGAATTTTTGCGCGAGAGAATAGTGCCGGCTCTCAAAGAAATAGCGCTATTTTTCGAAGACTATGCATGCGACAGAGATGAAGACGGTCAGGCGATATTCTATCCGTCGTTTTCACCTGAAAACCCGACACCGGAATATGCCACGAGAAATGGCGTGTATGCAACCAGCATTAACTCGGTGATGGATATAATGATATGCCGCGAAGTGCTGGACAACCTCGTTGAAGCTTGTAAGCTGCTTGGAATCGAAGGCGATAATATCGATCACTGGAAAGAGCAAAAGGCGATGCTTCCCAAATATCTCTTGGATGAGGAAGGCGCTCTCAGAGAATGGGCGTGGTCAGGCGTAAATGAAAACTATAACCATCGCCATGTATCTCACCACTATGATGTTTGGCCGGGACACGTTATTACTTGGGAGGATGATCCTGAGCTTGCAAAGGCAGTTCAGCTTTCAAACCGCAAACGCGCACAGCAAGATGACTCAGCGCACGGCATAGTGCACAGGCTATTTACGGCTATCAGGCTAAAGGACATGAGCGAGACCGTGCAAAATCTTTATCAGCTCATGAACCACGGCTTTGTGACGCGCACACTCGGAACCCGTCACTATCCATACTTTTTAAACTGCCCCGATTTGCAGGGGGCTATGCCTGCCATACTGCTTGAGATGTGCGTATTTTCCGCACCGGGAACAGTAGAGTTTTTGCCTGCGATGCCGGACTCTCTGGCAAAGGGCGCTATAGAAGGCGTGTGGCTATATACTTGGGCAAAGCTTGAAAAGATGGAGTGGAGCAAAAACGGCGTAAAAGCTACTCTTGTTTCAAACAAAGCGCAAGAGCTTACCCTTCGCTGCCGCAAAGATATGAAATCGCTTGCTATAAACAAAAAGCAAATGAAAATAGAAGGCGATAACGTGCGCTATGAACTTAAGGTGGGAGAAGAAATAGAAATCGAAATAGCTTTTTAGCACATACAACGTGTAGTCCGTATGGAGGATTAAAATGACAAATAAATTAAATGAAAATATCGTAGCCCACAGTTTTAAATATGATGCGATGCCTCTTGAAAAGCGTAAGGCGGTATTGCCTGAGAGGAATGTATGCAGTCTGTACCCCGCTGAAAGCTATAAAGATTGCTTTTGGGTGGGAAACGGACATCAGAAAGCGGAAGTGCTGGGAGACCCGTATGAGGATGAAATAGCCTTTGCACATGAGCTTCTATATGAGCCGCAATGGGTTAGCGCGCCAGAGCCGCCCGACCTTACAGGAGTTATGCCGGAAGTACGAAGGCTATTGAGAGAGGGCAAGTTCGTTGAGGCTGCCGACTTGGTGGAGGATGTGCAAAAAAAAGACGGCTTTAACCTCGAGATAATACAAGGGTCTGTTATGCCAACATGGTCGCTGCACCTGCACAAGGCTTTCTGGCTGAAGGTAGTGCAGCCGAAGGCTGGCGACACGAAAAACTACCTGCGCTGGATAGACCTCTTGACAGGCAAATTCAAGGTGCAGTGGGAAAATAACAATGGCGCTTTCTCGCGCGAGATGTTTTCGGCATATGAAGGCGATGCCATGGTGCAGCGCTTTAGTGCTCCAAAAGGAAAGCTTGATGCCGATATAACGATACGACTGCCCGAAACGGACAACTCATTTTTCATACCGATGGGAATAGTGCACCCTGAAGACTGCGAAAAAGATCTTAAGATGACGGAAGAGCTTTTTACGCTTAAGTGGGCTTATAACCCGGAATACGGACAAAAAGGATATGTGTCTGTCCTCCGCTTCATACGTCAGGGTGGTAAAACTGAGCTTATAGACAGCGGAATACGTGTATCAGGCGCTGACAGCCTTATGATAATATCAAAAACAGTTAAGTTCGAAAGCGACTTTACATTTGAGTGCGCACAGCCTGTAGTGGATAAAGTACTTGCTATGGATGCGGATTTTGATAAGATTTTGCAGGGCAACCTCGAATATCTGGGATCACGAATGAAACGCTCTAGGCTGAGGCTTGGCAAAAAAGACGACTTTGCGCTGTCGGCTGAAGAGCTTTTGCGCCGTACACACTCGCAGTTGGAGTTTGACGGAACATTGCTTGACAAACTCTATGACATGGGGCGCATATATCAGATAATGGATACAGGCGAGATACCGCCCATGCACGGACAGCACAATATAAACACAAATCTGCAGGTGTGCGCGGGAAACAACACAGGCCTGCTGGACGAGATGGATGTATATTTCCGCTACTATGAGACGAAGTTTGACGACTTTAGAACAAATGCCAAAAAACTTTTTGGTGCGCGCGGTCTGCTATGCAGCATACACTGCGACTATGACTCGGGGCTGTATTATCATTTCTCAAAGACTTACCCGCACTATTGCTGGACGGGCTGTCTTGGGTGGATATACAACGAGCTTTGGGGATATTGGCTTGTAACCGGTGACGACGAATTTTTGCGTACGCGTCTCGTGCCTGCGCTTAAGGAAATCGCTTTGTTTTTTGAAGACTACGCGTTTGACAGAGGCCCTGACGGACGTGTGATATTTTATCCGTCGTTTTCACCTGAAAACCCGACACCCGATTATGTTAAAGGCGGCACATATTCCACCAGCATAAACTCCGTTATGGATATAATGATATGCAGAGAAGTGCTGGACAATCTTATTGACGCATGCAACACGCTTGGTATAGAGCAGGAAAATATCGCACATTGGCAGGAACAGAAAGCATCCTTGCCGCGCTATCTTTTGGACGAAGAAGGCGGACTCAAAGAGTGGGCATGGCCTACGATAGAAGAAAATTATGACCACCGCCATGTATCTCATCATTATGATGTTTGGCCGGGCCGCGTTATAACATGGGAAGACGAGCCTGATATGGCCGAAGCCGTACTTATATCAAACCGCAAGCGTTCACAGCAAAACGACTCGGCGCACGGTATAATTCACCGCTTGTTTACGGCTATCCGCTTAAAGGACTTGCCAGAAACAATACAAAACCTTTATCAGCTCATGAACCACGGCTTTTTGACGCGTGCATTGCACACATATCACAACCCGTACTCACTGCATGACATGCCGGACTTGCAAGGTGCTATGCCTGCAATATTGCTTGAAATGTGCGTGTATTCGGCTCCGGGTACTGTGGAATTTTTGCCCGCGATGCCCGATTCGCTCGGCGAGGGCGGAATAGACGGCGTGTGGCTGTACACATGGGCGAAGCTTGAAAAGATGAACTGGAGCGAAAATGGCCTGAATGCTGTTCTTGTTTCAAACAAAGAGCAAAAGCTTACTCTCCGCTGCCGCCGCAGTATGAAATCGTTTAAGATAAACGGTAAGCAGATGAAAACAGAAGGCGATAGCGTATGCTATGAGTTTAAGGCGGGCGAGAGTATAGAAGTTGATATTGATTTTGCTTGAGCATATTAATTTTCCACGATATATGAGGAAAAAATAACTCAAAGCATGAAACATGAAAAGGATAGAATTGTTATAAAGGGAGAATACGGCTATTTGAAACTTATGCCGGTTTCTCCGTCTGTTGTACATGTGAAAAGAGCGCAAAGGCTAATGGCGACGCTTGAAGCCTTGTAATAAAGTATGATTCAAAGAGAACGAAAGTATTATTATAAAGGAGAAATTATGAGTAAGAAAATAGCATTTATAGGTGCAGGCAGTTTTATATTCACCAGAAATTTGGTGCGCGACATTTTGACATTTCCCGCGTTTGCCGACTGCGAAATAGCGCTCATGGACATTGACGCTGACAATCTGGAACTTTCAAAGCGTGCTGTAGAAAAGATTGTAGCCGAAGGGAAATATCCCGCAAAAATAACAGCTACAATGAACCGTGCAGAGGCTTTAACCGGAGCTCACGGGGTGCTTACGACCATTCAGGTGGGCGGACGCGAAGCTGCAAAAATGGATGTTGAGATACCCAAGCAGTATGGCGTGTCGTTTTTCATAGGCGATACCCGCGGCCCTGCAGGAGTTTTCCGCTTTCTGCGCACGCTTCCGGCAATGCTTGAGATACTGCATGACATAGAAAAGTACTGCCCTGATGCAATATTTTTAAACTATACAAATCCTATGGCTATGCTGTGCCGCGCAATGCAGGGCGTGTCAGAGGTACGTCTTTCAGGTTTGTGCCATAGCGTTCAGGAGACATCCATGATGCTGGCCGAGTGGATTGACGCGCCTTTGGACGAGATAACATACACGTGCGCGGGTATAAACCATCAAGCGCACTATCTTGACTTCAAGTGGAACGGTAAAGACGCATATCCTCTTATCCGTAAAGCGATACTCGAAGATGAGGAAGTAAAGAAAAAAGAGCTCGTGCGCAACGAGATGTTTTTAAACCTTGGCTACTATGTGACAGAGTCCACATATCATAACTCGGAATACAATCCGTGGTTTCGTAAGCGCCCGGACCTTATGAAAAAATTCGGTGTGGAAGGCGACGTTTTGGATTTCATTAAAAAGATGAGTGAGAAAAACGAAAGCGGAGAAAACTTCCGCATAAGCGAATTCAAAAAGTGGATGGAAAAACCCGCAGACTTAAAACGCGGACACGAATATGCCGCTTGCATATTTAATGCTGTGTTTGGCGACAATACGCTCTTTGAGTTTAACGGCAATGTACGAAACTTCGGCCTCATTGACAATCTGACTGAAGGCTGTTGCGTAGAAGTGCCTGTGCTGGCGTCGAAAAAGGGATTAAGCCCCGTTCATGTGGGCGCTCTTCCTCCTCAGCTCGCCATTATGAATCAGGTAAACTCAATGTGTGAGGAGCTTGCGGTTCAGGGAGCTCTTGAAGGCGACAAAGAAAAGATATATTATTCGTGCCTTTATGACCCGCTTACGGCGGCTGTGTGCTCGATGGGCGAAGTGCGTGAGATGGTCGATAAGATGTTTGAAGCGCAAAAAGACTGGCTTCCTCAGTTTAAAAGCTGAGCTGAAAAGAGAGCGGGCTTGACTGCTGAATTTATAAAGTATTTGGCATAAAGGAGAGAAAAATGGCTAAGAAATTTATTTGCACAAAAAATGAGCCGGTAGTTAATACTAAAGCCGGAAAAATACGCGGATTTTATTTTGATGACACCTACACCTTTCACGGCATAAAATATGCTGACGCAAAGCGCTTTATGATGCCTGAGCCTGTTAAACCATGGCAGGGCGTAAAAGATGCACTCCATTACGGAGAAATCGCGCCGCTTCTGGATGTATTTGATCTCAATACGGAGATGCTTTCGCCGCACAGGCTGTGGCCGCAAAGCGAAGACTGCCAATATCTGAATGTATGGTCGGGCAGTATAGATACTTCTGCCAAAAAGCCTGTTATGGTGTGGTTGCACGGAGGCGGATATTCCGGCGGTTCATCAATAGAGCAGGTAGCCTATGAAGGCGCGAACTTAAGTAAGTTCGGAGATGTTGTTGTGGTATCGCTGAATCACCGCCTTAATTTACTGGGATTTTTGGATATGTCCGCATACAGAGATAAATATTCAAATACCGGCAATCTCGGAATGGCAGATATTGTAGAGGCGCTAAGATGGATAAAAGATAATATTGCAGCTTTTGGAGGCGACCCGGAAAATGTCACTGTGTTCGGGCAGTCGGGCGGCGGCGGAAAGGTGCGCGCACTGTGCCAGATACCTGAGGCTACAGGGCTTTTCCATAAAGCCATAGTTATGAGCGGCGTTTTCAGGATGAATTTCGGTCCTAAAAGAGATGATAGAAAAATAGTTGACTTGATGCTGAAAGAGCTTGGGATTACAGCTGCCGAGATAGAAAAGCTTGAAACCCTGCCACTTGACAAATTGGCTGAGGTATATACCAAGGCGGGCAAAGCCTTGGGTGCCAGAAATGTGGCAATGATGCTGGGACCCACACCAAACGAATGGTACAAGGGTGACCAGTTTGATGTTGGTTTTACTGAAAATGCAAAAAAGATTCCTACAATGGCGGGTACTGTCATAGCGGAGTTTTCTGCAGGGCCGGATATTGAAGACAAAGATGCACTTACGGCGGATGCGAGAAAAGAGTTGGTTGCTAAAAAGTATGGCGATGCTGCAGGTGAGCTTATAAAGCTGTTTAAAAAGGCTTATCCTGACAAAAACGAAGTAACATTGCTTTCCATGGATGCGATTTTCCGTGAGCCTACGCTCGAATATCTGGAGGCAAAATCAGCTGTCGCAAGTGCTCCTGTTTATTCATACATGTTTTCACTGGAGTTTGATTATGACGGTGGTAAGCCTGCATGGCATTGCGGCGATATACCGTTTGCATTCCATAACGCGGAGATGATTCCTATATGTAACATTGATGGAGTAAGCGACAAGTTGGAGGAACAGTACAGCGGCGCATATGTCAACTTTGCACGTTACGGAAACCCTAATCATCAGTCATTGCCTGAGTGGACTGCTTTCACACCTGAAAATAAAGCCACCATGGTGTTTGACCGCAAAAGCGAATTGCGTGTGGACTACGAACGCGAGCTTTTGGAACTGCTTAAGAAATCTGCACCTCCATTTAATTTCGGGTCATTTCTGAGTGATGATTGAATTAATAGACAAAAACAAACTATCTTTTTATGTAAAAATGCAATAAGAGAGGGAAACACAATGGCTGAAAAAGAGAGAAAAAAATATGTCAGTGAGTTCAACTATGAGCTCGCTGGGAGAACGTTTCATCTGATAATGGATGATGGCTATCAATATCTAGCACAGTTTTTAACGGGCGAAATAATGGCGTGGGCGGTGCAAGGCGAATCGCTAAAGTGGGAAAAATATAATTGCCTCAAGGCTGATGACACCACATATTTTGTAGTAAGTGAGCTTTACGGAAGACCACTTCGCACTTGTATGACTTTAGTTATAGATTTGGAAAACTCACTTGTAACCATGCAAGTGGCTAAACAGGGAGGCGTGCCAGGTAGACCAAGGATGGTGCAGGCGGACATTATATTCGGCGCTATTTCGATGCCAGGGCAGGAGATTCCGATGAAGCGGCATAGCTACACTTCTGATCTTGTTGGCAAAAAAATCACTTGGACATATTCATCTGGCTTTGTTAATGCGCATATTTTTGTAAGCGAGATGTATTATAGAGCATGGGCATTCGAGCGGCCACCGATCTCCAAGGATGCGACACCTGAACAAATTGCTCAAAAGAAAGCTGGTGAGGAAAGGGAATCGAAATGGTTGTATGAGGAGCCTTTCCGCTGTGTTAAAATAAAAGACCAAATGTATCTCGGAAGCGGAATAGAAGAGAATATGAACAAGCTGGACAATTCCATCGGGGGCAATAATCTTGTATTTTTAGCCAATATGAAAGATGGATATGATGTGGGGCGTACATTCTGCCTAAATTCAAAACAAGAGCCGGAGAGCGGTTTGTTCAGTTCGCATGGCGTGTATTGCAAAGAAGATATAGAAGTAGAGCATCTTCCGAGCCCCTATCGAATATGATGAGTATAAGCTGAGAGGAGACATTATGAAGATTGCAGTAATAGGAGCAACAGGGAAAGCGGGAAAGTTAATTGCAAATGAAGCTACATCACGCGGTTACGAGGTATCTATCTTTGTTCGTGATAAAAGCCTGGTTGAAGAAGTATATAATAATGTGATACAAAAAGATATAATGGATTTAAGACCTGCAGACGTGAAGGGATATGATGCTGTGATTAGCGCATATGGATGTTCACCGGGTCAGGAAGAAGAGCAGTTGGGGATAATGCAGCATCTGATAGAAGTCTTTGAACAAGTGCCTGAAGTTAGGTTTTTGGCTGTGGGTGGTGTGGGAAGTCTTTATACAGATGAAACACTATCACAAAGACTTTGCGACAACTTCCCACCAAGTGCAAAATTGCCTATTTTCGCAGCCAAAGCTTTTGATGGCCTTAAAAAGAGCAAAGTGAATTGGACATATTTCAGTCCTGCGATGCGCTTTAAGTATACAGGAATGCGTACGGGTAAATATAAATTAGGTTGCGACAGCGTTATTAAAAATGACGGCGGTGAAAGCTATATAAGCTATGCGGATTATGCCGTTGCCATGGTGGACGAGCTTGAAAACAAATCTTTTTTAAAAAAGCGTTTTACAGCCGTTTCCGAAAGACACTGCCAGCCTGAAAGTGTTGCGGAAGGAAGACAGAGGTTTATAACAGAGCTAAATTATGGGCTTTCAGGTAAGACACTAAACCTTGCAATGGATGACGGAAATGAATATGTGATATGCTTTTTGACCGAGGGAAAACTGATGTGGGCAAAGCGAGGCGATGCATTTGTATATGCAGATTATAAGTGCATTAAAGAAATGCCTGAAATATATATGCTAAGTTTTTTTGCTGATGATGAAAAAGGGAAAATCTGTGTGACGTGGGTAGTAGACATGGGAACGTCACTCGTTACTTTGGTGGAGGCTAGAGTGGGTCTAAACAGCGTCCGAAAAAACTTGGTTCACCAAAATATTGTATTTGGCGCAATAAAGCTTAATGGAGTGCCTTTGCCTGTCATCCGTCATGGATACACAAACGAGTTGGTTGGTAAAAAGATAGCATGGCAGTATTCGCCTGCGGTCAAGCTTACACACATATATCTTACGGAAAGGTATGTGCGTTCATCGCTTAAAGATATGCCTCCAATCGGAGAAAACACTACAGAAGAACAGATAAAAGAAATAAAAGATAGAGCAAAAAGGTGGGGTGGAAATTTTTTCGAAGAAGAGTGCTTTTATATAAAGCTTAGGGAAGAACAATATCTTGTTGGATTTATAGAAGATTTCAGAAATAGGGTAAACTCTGCAACAGGCGGCGGGGACATTTTATTCTTGATAAACACGGTTTCAATGCGCGACTTTACGCGATCGTTTGATTTGAAGGCCGCAGGGGGTCCGAAGATAATGATGGGGACTGCTGTTGGTGAATTTATTGAAGAACAGGATGATATGGAGACAAAGACGAGCCCATACCGAATTCAATGAACAAAACAATACTAAATGACAAATGAGTAGGTAAAACTTGCGTAATCTTTTTTGAGCGCGGTAAATTTTTGTTAAGCGATCCTATACATCATTTTTTACGGAATGAAAAAATCTTAAAAAGTTAATGAAATCACCTTCTTGGAAAATAAAATGAAACCGAGTGGGTGAGGTTGCTTTATAATGAGAACGATTTTACTAAGCTGACGCAGATGCTTACTAATGGAGGAGTGTATGATTAGCGATTAATATGAAGAAACCATCGACCTTATGCGAGGTAATGTGCTAAACGATGCACGACAAAAAGACTTTGAGGAGGATGGCGTATATACTTGGCTATGATGTAAGAACGTTAATTGATAAATATAAAGGCAATCAAAACGGTTCTTTAGGAGTATTTGGCTGGATGAGAAGTTTAGTTCTTGGTGTGAATCAGATCCAGAAGAAGGGGTTTTTATAGTCTATATTCACAGCTTAATGAAAAACATGAAATTTTATTATGACCTTCGCATGAGAGCGGCTGCATAAGGATACTAAAATAGTGTATCAACACATAAAAAACTTACAAGGAGAAAAGATGTTAAGAAAAGTAAAAGTTGAAAATGGAGTATTAGAAGGACTGCCGGCGGCAGATCCACGAATTACGTCTTTTAAAGGAGTGCCTTTCGCAGCTCCTCCGATTGGTCAAAACCGATGGAAGGCACCTCAACCAGCATCAAACTGGGATGGGGTTTTGCAGGCATATAAGTTTGCGCCTATTTCAATGCAGGCGCCAACAGGTGTAGATGCGGAAGATCTTTACACAAGAGAATGGGCCGTAGATCCTGAAATACCGATGGACGAAGACTGTCTGTATTTAAACGTTTGGACACCTGCAAAAAAAACAGATGAAAAGCTGCCTGTATTCGTATGGTATTTCGGTGGCGGGCTTCAAGTGGGAAACACAGCCGAGATGGAATTTGACGGTGAGCGCATCGCGCGCCGAGGCATAGTGGTTGTAACAGTAAATTACAGACTAAATGTATTCGGATTTATGTGCCATCATGAAATTACAGATGAAAACCCTGATGCTCCTGCAAACTTTGGTAATCTTGATCAGCAATACGGAACGCAGTGGGTTAAACGTAACATTACATCCTTTGGTGGTGACCCAGAAAATATCACAATCGGTGGGCAGTCGTCAGGCGGCGGAAGTGTTATGTCGCAGGTAGCATCCCCTCAAAACGGAGACTTGTTTCAAAAGGCAGTGGTAAATAGTGGAGTTGCTAAATTTCCTTATGGGCTTGACATTTTCGGTCCAGACCCTACTTTGCAGCAAGCTGAGCAAGAAGGTGCAAAATTCTTTGAATTTTTAGGGGTTGAATCTTTAACAAAGGCACGCGAACTGGATGCTTTTTATTTGCGCGACAAGATGGTGGAATATAAAAAATCTTGGGGTACAGTAATAGATGGTAAATTCAGCGTTGGAAATACAAATGACTTGTATATGGAAAACAAATGTCATCAAGTTCCCATGATGTTTGGTCACACTGCTACGGAGTTTCCAATTAAGCCGAAGGTTAATTCCTTAGAGGAATTTGAAACGTTTGCAAAAGAAGAATATGGCGAAGATGCAGAGGAGTTTCTTGAAATTTGCTCCTCATCTGTTGGAAGTCTAAGCGAGATGCTGCATAAGGCCACGACACAGCACTTGGAATATTCGATAAGACTTTTTGGAAAGGCAAAGGCTAAAACAGGAAATAAAAATCCGATGTATTATTGGGTCTTTGGGCCAGAAATGCCCGGTTGGGATAATCCCGGAGTATTTCACTCTTCAGATCTGTGGTTTTTCTTTGAAACGTTTGCCAAATGCTGGAGGCCTTTTACTGGAAAACACTTTGATTTGGCTCGCCATATGTGCAACTATTGGGCGAATTTCATACGATCGGGAGATCCAAACGGCAAGGATGCAGATGGATCTTTAATGCCTGAGTGGAAGCCTTTTACCGATGATGAACCTAATAGAATGATTTTTGGCGATAAGGCGTGCCCTTCTAATGAAGGCCCGGGAGACCTTATGGAATTCTTGCTTTCACATGAATAAAAAGCTTAAAATATTGATAGCAGAAAAATAAAACACAGCGAAGCTAGTATTGCCTGATTATTTTGGTTTTAAATAATGATTTCAATAAGATATAAAGATATCGCTGTATGCTTCTTTGCAACTTTAAGTAGAATATTTTCAAGAGAAAAGAGAGCCGACTGCTCAAGCAGTCGGCTCTTTAGCGAAAGCAGAGCAAAAAACGCTAAAAAGATGGTGGTGTGCATCCAAAAAACAACTCCGAGTTGAAAGTGAAAAAATGCAGCGGATATAATATTCAAAAAGGAGCACAGAAAATCGAGCTGGTCATAAATTCTGTGAATTTATTGCTCGCTCACGCATCCTTTAAGAAAGAATTATACAGCAGAGAAAATCATAAGTAAACTGAGAGAAGTGGAAGTAAACCCTTCGTAGGGGGGGGCAGGTTAGTTTCGTACGGAGCAGAAGAAAACGTTTTTTAAAATGACAAATAGTTATCATGTTTCTATATTTTTAATAAGCCTTCAAAGAGATGACAAATAACAGCATATATAGGAAAAAGTGATATTTTACACTAAAACATCAAATTATGATGATGAAATAGTTTAAAAATAATCGGTTTACAAAGACTATCTGTAACATTATGATTAATATAAACATATTATGTTAAACGAATGACATGTCAAACGGTAACTTAGTTACATTAAGCTTTATTGGAATAAGGAGGATTAGTTTAAATGTTAAAGAAACTCATGAAGGCAGCTACGCTCATTATGGCGATTGCTATGATAGTAAGCGTTTTTGCAGGCTGCGGAGACAACAAAGATAAAGACGACAAAAAAGCCACAGTGACACAGGATCAGAAAACAGTGGACGAAGGAAACAATAATGAACCTGAAGATGTAAAAACCGAAGGTGATGACAGCATAAGCACTGAAGTTTCATATCCATTGACTGAAGAAAAACTTACTTTATCTGCATGGTGGCCGAAAGTAAACACGACACAGTTTTACAACAGTGCTGCAGAGAGCCCGATCTTTTTGGCTATGGAAGAATTGACGAATGTAAATTTTGATTTTATACATCCAATATCAGGTCAGGAGCAGGAGAACTTCAATATCATGGTAAGCTCCGGCGATTATCCAGATTTGATAAGTGGCGTGGAAACCTACTATACAGGTGGAGGCGATGCTGCTGTGGAAAGCGGAATTATCATAGAGCTTAGCGAATTGATTGATAAATACGCACCTAACTATAGCATTGCAAGAACTGCTACAGATACAATCAAGAAAGAAACGGTAACAGACAGCGGAAACATGGTAGCTATCCACAGAGTATATAAGATGCCTGAGGAAGGTGCTTGGTACGGTCCGGCGGTACGCAAGGATTTCTTGGATGATGCAGGGCTTGAATCACCTGTAACGTTTGATGATTGGTATGAGATGCTTTTGGCATTTAAAGAGCTCGGGGTAAAAAATCCATTTACAATAACAAAGCAAGGTCTTCCGGCGCTTAACTCGTTTGTTGGTGGATTCGGAATTTCAGGCTCTGGCACAACAAATATTTCATTCTTCCAAATAGATGGTGTAGTGAAGTGCAATGTCCTTGAAGAAGGATATAAGGAGTATTTAGCTATGATGAGCCAGTGGTATTCAGAGGGGCTTGTTGACCAGGACTTTTTAACAAATAGTTCATTTGATGATCAGATAGCACGTGCATCAAATGACGCAGGGGCATTCATTGTTCCGCAGGCTTTCTTTCCAATTCTCAAGATGAATTCCACAGATGAGAATTTTGAGGTTATCGCAGTACAAAACCCTGTTAAAAAAGAAGGGGATATTGCCAATCTGAGACAGAGCAACTATACAACGAGTCCAAATGTGGCGATATCAATAAGTACAGCCTGCGTATATCCAGAAATTGCAGTTAAATATTTGGACTACTTTTTCTCGGAAGAAGGCAACATGCTTGCAAATTACGGAATTGAAGGCAAAACATATACCATGGTAGATGGAGAATATCAGTATACTGACTTTGCGCTGAATAACCCTGATGGAATGACACTTGTGCAGCTTCTTGAATGTTACGGTCTTGGAACTGGTCCTTATATCTGCGACTGGAGCAGGACATATTTAATAAACACTGACGCTCAGAATGAAGCGATGGAAATTTGGGATCGTGCGGATAACGCTTACTGCATGCCTCCTATCACAATGACTTCTGAGGAAGGAAGCACTTACGCTTCAATTATCGGTGATGCGGATACATATGTACAGGAAATGACAGTGAAATACATCATGGGAGTAGAGGAGATGTCCACGTATGATGATTTCATCGCTCAGCTTGGAACTATGA
This sequence comes from Christensenellaceae bacterium, assembly GCA_963676355.1. Taxonomy (GTDB): domain Bacteria; phylum Bacillota; class Clostridia; order Christensenellales; family UMGS416; genus JAGLOK01. The sequence goes on along the minus strand of OY781093.1, from coordinate 2,366,283 downwards.
ATCTTGAAGAAGCGATTACAATTCAGCAGGCGGCTCTGGACAGATACAACAACCGCTAAGTTGGTTTGTGAAGTTAAAAATACTTATAGCAGGCTGGGCATATTTTATGCCCTGCCTGTTTATGTTAAAACCGCGTAAGAATAAAAGGAGAAGAAAATTATGTTGGACGTAAAAAAGGCTATTGCAGAAGTCAGGCAAGGAAAACTGCAGGGATGTGAAGACAAGGGTATACTGGTTTTCAGGGGAATACCATATGCCGCTCCGCCTGTGGGAGAGCGTCGCTTCAGAGCACCAGCTGACCCCGGATGCTGGCGCGGTATCCGTGACGCTACGAAATTTGGGGCAGCATCAATACAGAAAGTTAATGAATCTGGATCTATTAAACCAAACTCTCAGTATGAAGAGGATTGTCTTTATCTTAATGTGTGGACACCAGCGAAAAGTGACGGAGAAAAACTGCCGGTATTTATGTGGATCCACGGAGGAGGGCTTGTTGCCGGTTCGGGAGTGGAGAATGTATGTCAGGGAGCGGATTTAGCACGTGAGAAAAATGTTGTGGTGGTAACGATAAACTACCGACTTGGATTCTTTGGGTTTTTCAGCCATCCAGAGCTTACGGAAGAAACTGAAGAAAAATATAGCGGAAATTATGGATTGCTTGATATGCGCAAGGCTGCAATGTGGATACGCGACAATATAGCTGCTTTTGGAGGCGACCCTGACAATTTGACGATTTCGGGACAGTCCGGTGGCGCTGCGGCCTGCGGTGCTATATTGGCATCACCGCTCATGAAAGGGTTGTTTAAGCGCATAAGCATTATAAGCGGTCCTGTTTATTGGGGATTTATGCAGCCTCCGCTTAGAGAAGAGGTGGAAAAGCGCGGAGTCGATTTCATGAAAAAAGTCGGCTGCAGCAATATAGAGGAGCTTCGCAAAAAAGACGCGTGGGAGCTTTATGATAATGTAGGAAATGACCTCATGGCGTTTAACTACTGCATTGACGGATGGTTTTTACCAGACAGAATACACGACATCATGGAGCGCGGAGAATTCAACGATGTGGATGTATTGATGGGAAGCTGTGCGCAGGAATTTCCTATCGGCGGTGCGGATGGTATATCGCTTGAGAAATATAATGATTACATAGACAATGCCTTTGGTGATAATGCAGAAAAAATGAAGTCATGGTATCCAGCTGAAAATAAAGTTCAGGCGGCAAAGCAGGCTTCAACTATTGCCTCGGATATCCTGCTTATGGGGGCTGTGCGTGTAGGTCAGCTTTGTAAAAAATACGGACGCAGAGCATTCATTTTCTTAAACACTAAGGAAACAGAAGATGAAGAGGGTAAGAAGTTTGGATGCCTCCACTGCACAGAAATGCCATATCTTTTCGGAAACGTTGATAAAGGAGGGCGTTCGCCTTTCCATGATTATAAATGGGTAGAAAAGGACTATGAGTTTATGGGTCAGATTATGGGCTACTGGTCAAACTTCATAAAAACCGGCGATCCTAACGGCGAAGGACTTGAAAAATGGGAAGAGTATGGGGATGATTATGATGTTATGGTGCTTGGAAATGAAAGCCACATGGCAGAACAAAGCCAGGTCAAACCTGTTTATGATTACTACTTTTCAAAACTTATGAAAGATATATATTGCAGTTGGAGAACTTATATGATGGACATTCCTCGCCCTGAATAGGCGATAAACAGATGGCATATTAATTTATACCTATTACTTACGGGCAATAAAGCTATTGCCCGATTTGCCTTATATATAAAAAATAATGATGTGCTATTTTAAAGAGGAGGGAAATATGAGAGCAGATAGGCTACTAAAGAGACGGCATAGTACTTTGAAAAAATGGATGGCGTACTATGCACTGATATTAGTGCTTCCTTTGGCTTTGGGGCTGTTTGTCTATGCCGATGCAGTGAAGCTGATAAACAATCAGGTGGAACAGGCTCACAAGGCTTCACTTAACCAACTAAAAATTGTTTTGGATGGTAAAATGGGAGAAATATATCAGATTGCCAGAGAGATTTCGCTTGATGAAAAAGTTAGATCGCTTACCTATAAAAAACCTCCCGTTGAAGGCGAAATACGGTATATGATGCATGAAGTCCGTCAGGATTTTGTAAAGTATATGATATCCAATCGGTATATTAAAAGTATAGGCATTTATTTCAGCGGAATTGGCTATATGATGACTGATACTGACACAATTGGCAGCGATAATATTAGAGCAACTGTTGAAGATGACTTTTTTATTGACTATAAGACTTGGCAGGAAACAGTTTCGCAGCACAATTACAGAAATTTTGAAATGATAAATTCTGATGATGAAAACAACGAAATAGCAGAAAGTATGATACTCTTCCAGACTGTGTCAATGCCAGACGGGAGAAACTCGCCTTCGGCCACTTTGATGATACTTGTTGATTTGGATGAATTACGTTTGCTTATGAACGGGATACGTACTGATGAAGAAGAGATATTCATAAGAGACAGCATTTCTGGATTATATTTAAAAAGCGGCGATGCTCTGCGATCAGGAAACACTATAGATTTTGACGCTTTTGGAAATGATGGCATAATCGTATCAAATACGCAGTCACAGTTTACGGAATGGGAATATATCACTGCTTTGCCATCTTATATATATTTGAGGAAAGTAAAGCATATAAAAACTGTTATTATAATATATATTGCAGTTTGCTTGGCTTTAGGGTCAAGTCTTGCTTATTATTTGGCAAGGAGAAGCTACAATCCATTGAAGCGTTTGATACAGAAGACTATTCAAAATGGTGGCGGCGCATATCTGCCAAACCAGAACGAGTTTAATTTTCTTGAGCACACTTTGGATGATCTTTTGTATGAAAAAGAAAGCTTCATAAACAGGTTGCGAAGTCAGAGAGGAGCTATACGGAACAATCTTGTTGCCAAGATAGTAAAAGGGAGTTCAAGTTTTACTCCGAATTTTTTGTCAAAATGCAAAGCGAACGGAATATATTTTCCCGAAGATTATTTTTTTGTAATAAGCTTTAGTGTTGAAGAAATCGGCGAAAAATTTATGAAAGACGATTTAGAATTAGATGAAGACTCTGTAGAACTGGTTAATTTTGTGGTGTTCAATATAGCAGAAGAAATAACAAACGAAAATCATACAGGTTATATGGCGGAAGTTGACGGAATGATGGTTTGTATAGTTAACTACAAAAAATCGATGGCAACGGACACAGCAGTCGATATGAACAATGAAATAATCTATCTTTCCATTAAAGTGCAGAATATGCTAAGACAATATTTTGATATTTCGGTGTTTACAGCTATAAGCAATGTTTATACGGGAATGGAAAACATACCAAAAGCATATGCTGAAACGCTGGAGATTATAGAATACAAAAACTTCGTGGGCAAAAATGAAAAGATGATGGATTATAACTCTATCAACATAGAAAATGAAAACTCTATGGAATCTTCAAGTTTAATAAGCAGTGAACGGCAGTTTATGAACCTTATTGCAAAAGGGGACTATAAGAATGCACAGCTTCTTCTTGAAAACATTTTTTCACATTATACGCCTGAGAACCTACCTTCTCTGCAGATTGCGAAATGCCGTGTTTTCAGCCTTGTCAACTGTATGCTGAACTCGTTGGGGAACATAAAGTCGACTGTGGATGTAGGTTTTTTTGAGGAACTGGATCCTGTGCACAGACTTTTAAACTCAAAGAATATTCAGGAGCTGCGCGGCGAAGTATGCTATATTTTCAACAGTATAATAGAATATTTCGAGCAGAAGAATTCGAAAAATATTGTTCCGAAGATAGCAAAAATACTTGATTATATAAAAGATCACCATGCAGAATTTGACCTTAGTGCCTGCGTTATAGCTGAAGAGTTTGACATTACTACTTCTTATCTGTCACGCATTTTTAACAAAAATATGAATATGGGATTTGTTGACTACATCCACAAAGTGAGGCTGGAAAACGCTAAGGTGCTGATGCCGACTAATCTAAGTGTTAAAGAAATAGCGGAAAAGGTAGGCTACAACAGCAGTTTGGCTTTGATACGTGCATTTAAAAAATATGAAGGCGTTACCCCGGGAAAGTACCGAGAGGGCAGGAAGTAGAAATTAAATAGGGGTTTATCTGAAAAACAAAAAGAGGAGCTGACTGCCCCTCTTTTTTTCTTATTATGACGCCTTAGCATTATCCTTTTATTGCGCCTATCATAACTCCCTGAACAAAGTATTTTTGCACGAATGGGTAAATCGTCATGATAGGAATGGTGGCGACTATTATGGTTGAGTATTTGACAAGGGATTTGTAGAAATCAGTTTCTTTGCTTAAGTCGGAGCTTTGCATTATAGAAGTCGTATCATTTTGAACAAGAATTTCCCTTAATATCAGCTGAAGAGGATAAAGGCGTCTGTCTCTTAAATAGATGGACGCCGTAAACCATGAATTCCATTGAAAGACTGCGTAAAATAGCACTATTACAGCTATAACTGCTTTTGATACGGGCAACATTATTCTGAAAAGAACAGTGAAGTCGTTAGCGCCGTCGAGCTTGGCAGACTCTTCTATACTGGCGGGTATCTGCATGAATGATGTACGAACGATAACCAGATTGAACACTGATATGGCAGAAGGAATAATGATGGCCCATCTTGTGTCGATAAAGCCCAGAGATCTTATTACCATATATGTGGGAATAAGCCCGCCGTTAAATAGCAGCGTAAACGAAACAAACAGCATCAAAGGATTATGGAGAAGGAAATTTTTCCTTGAAAAAGCATATCCTCCGAGAATAGTGAGCAGCACGCTTATAGCCGTTCCTGTCGATACATAGAATAGGGTATTTAGATAGCCGCTTATTATATTTGGGTTGTGAAATACCAGAGAGTATCCTTTGAGGGTTATATTACCCAGTGGAAAAAGGATTATTCCTTCGTGGCTAGCGAGCTTAGTAGGCTCTGATATTGACGCGAAAAGAACGTGCAAAATTGGTGCAATACATATGAATACCACAGTCAGTAAAATGACCGCATTTATTATCTCGAATATATATCTTCCTATCGATTTTTTATAAAACATTTGGTGAATTTCCTTTTCAAGTATTTGTAGTGTCGGTTAAAACAGGCTTGTTTCTGAATATTTTCTGCTCATGTAGTTTGCAAATACAAGCAGTGTGAAATTAATCACCGAGTTAAATAGGCCAACAGCAGTACTGTAACCGTAGTTGAATTCTAACAGGCCTTTTCTGTAGGTGAAGCTGGATATTACATCAGCGGTTTCATATGTTATGGGGCTATATAGCAGGATAACTTTTTCAAAACCGACATTTAACATAGCGCCGAGCCGAAGTATCAGAAGTATGATGATTGTCGGGGCTATGCCGGGGAGAGTGATGTGCCAGACCTGCCTCATTTTGCCTGCGCCGTCTATAAGTGAAGCTTGATACAGTTCGGGATCGACACCAGACAGGGCAGCGAGATAGATAATGCTTCCAAAGCCAAGATTTTGCCATATGTTTGTGCTGACAAATATTGTTCGGAAATATTCTGGCTTGGACAAAAGATTTGAGTTTTCTCCACCTAATCTCTGCAACATAACAGTAATGAACCCGTCTCTTCCAGTGAAGTCTATTATCAATCCGGCTATAACGACCAAAGATATAAAATAGGGAAGATAGCTTATAGTTTGCACTGTTCTTTTGAAAAATCGGTTTGAGACTTCATTTAGTAGTAATGCAAAAATTATAGGGGCGGGAAACCCGAAAATCAGATCATAAAAGCTTAAAAGAAAAGTGTTTCTTATAATTCTGAAAAAATAATAGCTTTTAAAAAAGTCTGAAAAGTTTTGAAAACCGACCCAAGGACTGCCGAATATACCGGCTTTTACGTTGAATTTCTCAAATGCCATGACTACCCCTGTCATAGGTATATAGTGGAATATGATGAAAAAAGCTACGACAGGCAAAGACATAAGGTAGAGGGCTTTGTTAATTTTAAAATCCTTCTTCAATTTTTTTAAGTACATTGTTTCTCCTTGTTTGGGGTATTTATTAAGTACAGTCTAATTCTAAATATTATGACGCTAAAAATAAATAGCCGTTTTTTATACTGTGGACAAGTTTTATGTTCATAATTTGCACTTAGCGTTATATACAACCTTTATAGCGATTGTTATATAAAAAACACATTATAATAACGGAATATTTATACAAATAGTTCATTAATCGTATGATTATGATAGATTGTTGCTATTTGCGGGAGTAGATATTGTTATATAAAACTTAAAAGGATTAGAGTAATTGGGCACATGTCAAATGACTGATATATGTTTTGAATTGACATATAAATTCATTGTATTTATATATAAAGTCATATTATTTTGGAGAAAGAAATCAAAATTAACGACAAGATGATGGCAATCACCTCTGTGATTCATTGACTGAGAATTTAAAAGATCTGAATAAATCGATGATGAGCTAAACACGTAAGGAGCAAAAATTTTGGTCTATCCAAAATTTTTGCGGAGAGATGAGGATTTGAACCTTTGATAAGAATTCTAGTACACCACAAACTAATTTTGAAAGGTATGAAAGAAATATTAACTATAAAATAAGATATTTAACCTATGAAACAAAAGTCAAGATAACAAGTCAACTTTTTAATCAATTAAAACAATGAGAATTGGAAGATGTAATGATTTCTTATGAAATACTACCGCGGGTTAAATTATGCGCAAATTGCTAAAATTGAAGTATGTAGCGAGCGTGCTGCACGAAAAATGGTACAGAAAGCAGAAAAAAGGCTGCTTTCTGAAAAAAGTTTACTTTAGCGGTTTCGGATTTGTCCTTTCCCACTGTGTTATAGTGTAGGGGTTTTTATTTTAATAATAATCTGACGTACTTTGTAAAGAGAATAATGTCATTTCTAATATTCTTATAACTTTGGTTGCAAACTTTACATATCTCATTATAAAATAATTTAGTAATGTGTCAAATTAACAGAGCTTATATTTGCATAGTGATAGCATTAGCATTAGCTTTCTTTCTATAATGAGGCTGTTTTTTGTTTTTAACTTTGCAAATTTTTTTAAGAGCATGTATATTTGAAAATTTTTAATTAAACCAGATGGTTAGGAATAAATTTTATGAAGAGAGACAAAAGTGCTCACAAAACTCATGAGCAAGCTTTTGATATTAAAATATGAATAATAAAAAAACGAATTATTATGACGATTTATGTGCTTAACAGGTTCTTATAGTATAAAAGCAAGTTCTTAAAATGATATTATATATTATGAATATTGTGTAAACTTAAAGTAAATCTAGAATAAGAAATAGGAGGATTTCTTTATGAAGCTAAAGTTAATCAGTGTATTACTTGTAGTGACAATGGCAGTAACTTTGTTTGGTGGATGCGGAGGAGCAAAACCAAGCGATAAAGAAGATGAAGTTAAGACGGAACCGGCAGTAACCGAACAGGAGCCGACACAAGAGGCAGAAGTAGAAACTGAACCTGCAGAAATAGAAAAGATCAGAATTTATGTACCTACAGGCGGGAAAACAGATGATATAGATATGGTTATGGAAGCCGTAAATGAAATATCAAGGCAAAAGATTGGCGTTGAGGTAGAATTTAAGACATATGAGTTTGGACAGTGGTTCCAGCAGTATTCATTATTCTTAAGTGGAACAGAAGATCTTGATGTTTTGATAAACTATGGTGGATATCTGAACGCTGTATCACAAGGCGCTGCATATGATATTACTGACTTAATTCAGGAATATGGACAAGATATCATTGCAATGGAAGGTGATTTCTTAAAAAGCGGTGAAGTTGACGGAGTTCAATACGCAATTCCTATATACGCATCATATGCTTGGACTATGGGACTCATTTATAGACAGGATATAGTTGATGAGCTTGGCCTTGGTGATATGGTAGCAGCAGTTAAAAACCTGGAAGATTGGGAAGGTGTTCTTGCAGCTGTTAAAGAAGCCAAACCTGATATGCTGCCCTATGTTACCAATGGCGGAAACACTTCAACAAATTTCAATTATGGTTTCTGGGATGACCTTGGCAATAGCTATGGTGTACTCATGAACGGCGGAGCAACATCTGAAGTCGTGAACCTTTTTGAAACAGAACAATATAAACAGCTGTGTGGCGTAATGCATGATTGGTATCAAAAGGGCTATACAAGCAAGGACATACAAACTCAAACAGATGGATTTACCACCCTCGTGCAGAATGACGCAGCCTTTTCGACTATTGGACAAGCTGATTTTAATACAGCTTTTTACCAGTCAACTACTTGCAGAAAAGATATGGGAGTTGTGTTGTTGGGTGAGCCAGCAGCAAGAACTTACAATAATGTAACTTATACTGTAATGTCTGCCACAGAACATCCTGAAGCTTGCGTAAAATTCTTAAATCTATGGTTTTCAGATATAGAAGTCGGCAATCTTATCAGTTATGGAATCGAAGGTGTGCATTATCAATTAGATGAGAATGGAATGGGAAGTTACTTGGATGGACAAGATGCCAAAAGCTGTACCTATCACCTTGGATCAGGCATATCTAATACCAACAGAATTCGTTGGAATACAGAAAATCCTGATTATGCAGAAAAACTTATTGAGAGCAATACTAATGCTCAGAAATCTATGGCTCTTGGATTTAGTTTTGATCCAACTAACGTAACAAACGAAATCACACAATTAGACAACATAGCAAGTAAATATCAAAACGGTATAGAGTGCGGTGCACTGGATCCGGAAACATACTTGCCAGAATTTATTGAATCTCTTAAAGAAGCTGGTCTTGATACTGTTATTGCTGAGAAACAAAAACAGTTGAACGAATTTTTAGGAACAAATAACTAGCAAAATAGTAGGGCGCACTTGTCAGTGTTTGCTGCAGTGCGCCTTTTTTTCAAAAAGAGGAAGGGATTTGTAGTGATGAAAACTTTTGTGAAAAAGGTAAAAAAATATTTGCCATTTTATATGATGGCATTGCCAGCTATAGTTTATTTTTTTATAAACAACTATATACCTATGAGCGGTTTAATTTTAGCATTTGAAAAATATACCCTTAAAGGCGGAATCTTCGGAAGCCAGAAGGTAGGACTAGATAATTTCAAGTTTCTTTTTAGGAGTTCAGATGCATGGCTTATGACAAGGAATACTATCCTTTACAATGTTACATTTATTGTTTTGGGTACAATTATTTCCATACTTGTGGCATTTATGTTGCATGAGTTAAAAAATAAAACAACCCGAAAGTTTTATCAGACAATAATTCTTTTTCCTGGGCTTTTATCAATAATCATAGTTTCATACTTGGCAAATGCTATTTTGGCTGGAGACACAGGGTATATCAATAAACACATCATATCAAGGTTGGGTATGGAACCTATTTCTTTTTATAGCCAGCCAAAGTGGTGGCCGTTTATCTTGATTTTTATTCATTTTTGGCAAACGACAGGTACAGGGTGTATCCTTTATCTCGCAAATATGTCAGCTATAGATCCTAGACTTTATGAAGCGGCAAATATCGATGGAGCCAACCGCTTTAAAAGCTTTATGAATGTCACATTGCCAAGCTTGGTGCCAACAATTATAACACTAATGATTTTGTCTGTTGGTAAAATATTCAATTCAGACTTTGGCTTATTTTATCAAGTTCCGTTAAATAGCGGCGCGCTTATAGATGTGACACAAACTATAGACACATATGTTTACCGCGGCTTAATGAATACTGCCAATATGGGCATGTCTGCGGCAGCAGGATTTTATCAGTCTTTCGTTGGATTCGCTCTTGTATTACTTGCAAATGCGGTAATAAGAAAATTAAGCGAAGAAAACGCAATTCTTTAGGAGGCGTAAAATGGTTAAAAAAGATACGGGTTTTCAGATTACTATAAATTTAATTATGATAATCTTATGCCTATTAGTTATATTCCCTTTGGCATTATTGATTATGTCGTCAATTTCTCCTGAATCTGATATTATTAAATATGGATATACATTGATGCCAAATAAAATAGATTTAACAGCTTTTAAATATGTAATTGGTGAAGGCAGCGTTTTTCATTCATACTTTATTACTATAACTGTTACTCTTATTGGCACAATAGTAGGTGTTGCAATAACCACGATGATTTCATATACGCTTACAGTTCCAGGCCTTCCGGGCAAGGGGATATTGAGCTTCTACGTGCTTTTTACAATGCTTTTTTCAGGGGGGCTTGTTCCTACTTATATGATGTGGAGCAATATCTTCCATATTAAAAATACTATATTTGCTTTGCTTATACCTTCTTTGTTATGCAATGCGTTTCATGTTTTGATAACGACAACATACTTCCGAAATAATGTTCCAAAAGAAGTGTTAGAAAGTGCTAGAATTGACGGCATGAAGGAGTTTGGGATATTTTTCAAGATGGTAATACCGTTAAGCAAGCCTATTATTGCAACTATAGGGTTTATGAAAGCTTTAATGTATTGGAATGATTGGAGAAACAGTTTATACTATATTACAGATAAAGATCTTGTGGGATTGCAGGCATTGCTTAATAATATGCTGACAAACATACAGTATCTAACACAGTCTATGGATGCATCAATGATTGTTACGGATTCAGTTACGGTTCCATCGCTTACATTGAGGATGGCAATAGCGGTTGTAGGCATGTTGCCCATGATTATATTGTATCCTTTTTTCCAGAAATATTATGTTAAGGGACTGACTATCGGGGCGGTAAAAGGCTAAGAACACCAAAGAAATATTGAGATGGATAAGATGAGCAAAACAGTTAAGAAGATATCACTACAAAGATGGCTGAAAAGATACTGGCTTGGGATTTTTTCGTTTCTTGTAGTTGTATTCTTTTTACTGCAATCGTATATGCATCTTGTGCTGACGCGACGAACCGAGGAGAGTGTACAAAAAGGTATTTTAATAGCGGTAGATGGAATCAATGATTCGTTGGAGATTGTAGACAGCTTCATTTATGAATCTCTTTACAGCGGTACAACTCAGTCTTCATCGCAGCTTTATTACTCTTTAAAAAATGAAACTGACCCAATCAAGCTGTATACAACAGAAAACGCTGTAGTCACATCACTTGTCAGCATAGTAACATGGGCAAAAATGATAGATTTTATCATGATTTATACAGACAGAGATGATAAAGATACTTGGTTGGAAGCCGGTCGGGATAACAATTATGCAGTGAGAAGAGAAGTTAAAAAGCTCATTGCTAAAAAAATTCAAAATGGTGATACTGATCAATTAGATAGATATATGATTAGCAAAAGCGAACAGGGCAACACAATGATTCGCTTATTGAAAATTGAAGGCAGTTACTTTGTTGTCGGCGTTTCCGAGTCGGAGATTTTAAATAAACTGCAAAGCACAAAATATGCTCAGGACAGCATTGCATTCGCGGCGCAAAAAGATGGAAGTGCAATATTTACACTGAAACCAGTAAATGTTGACTTATCTCCAGAAAATGAAGGAACTTATATTACGGTATATGGGAAAGAATATCTGCAAACCGGATATATTTCAGAAAAGACCGACTATTATTTCGGAGTACTTACAGCAAAAGACAGTATCGTTTCAGACTTGTGGATTATTCGGATACTATTCTTTATTATGTTTTTTATATTGTTGACTGTGATACCGGTGTTTTTCTATTTGATTCATAAATATGTGGAAAAACCAATAGGAAAAATCGCAGATACAATGTATCAGATTGCAGAAGGAGAAATGAATCTGACGGTAAAAGAGGATTATCGAATGGCGGAGTTGGAGCAATTGATAACTGCCTTTAACCACATGATAGAACAGATAAAGCAACTGAAAATCGAAAAATACGAGGTAAAACTGGAGGCTCAGAAAGCAACGATGCAGTATCTCCAGCTTCAGATTAAGCCTCATTTTTATGCAAACATGCTTAATATCATATATTCTTTGGCGGAACGGAAAGATTACTCGACTATTCAAAAAATATCAAAATCGATAGTGAACTATTCGAGATATATGTTTCACGATGTAAGCGAATTGGTAGAACTTCAGAGGGAAGTTGAGCATATTTATGATTACATGGAGATTCAAGAAATCCGTTACATGAGAAAGATTGATTGTAAAATTACTTTTCCAAGTGAAACGGCAAGTGCGCTTATTCCGCCTTTCATTATACAAAGCTTTGTTGAAAACAGTGTGAAGTATGCATCTATTGCAAATGAAAACATTAAAATAGCAATTCTTGTTGAAATGAGTGAGGATAAGGAACATTTAATAATTCGAATTAGCGATAATGGAGTAGGATACAGTGAAGAGCTGTTACTGCAAAACTGGGAAGAGAAAATTGAAGACGGGCATATTGGTCTGCTAAACATATATCAAAGACTTAAATTAATTTATGATAATAAGGCGGAAATAAAACTGATGAATGATAATGGTGCGGTAGTAATGGTGAAATTGCCATACATTTCAGTTGACAATACAGAAGTGGACTAGATGGATTTTTGAATCCAAAGGGGAGCGCAATATGAGAAAGTTCAGCGTTTTATTGGCGGATGATGAAGAACTTGCACTTTTAGGTCTGGCTGAAGGTGTTGAATGGGAAAACCTTAATATAGAATATATATATAAATGTCGCAGCAAGGAATCCGCTATTCAAAGGCTTAAGATGAGTCCGGTTGATATCATTATTACCGATATTGAAATGCCTAACGGCAATGGGATTGAACTTATCCGATGGGTAAGGGAAAATAAGCCGGAGATAAAATCTATTTTTTACACCGGACATGCAGAATTTTCTTATGCACAGGAAGCATTACGTCTGGGTGCGGAGGATTTTTTGTTAAAGCCTGTTTCATATGATGATTTAGAAAAAACCATTGAGAAAATTGAAAATAAAATTCTAATTCGAGAAAAAACAGTGGACTTATCTGACTTGGCTAAGGATATCAAAAACGATAATCCTGAAGAGATTGTGGATAAAGTTAAAAAGATGATTGCCGAAAACCTTTCTGTCAGCAACCTTACCAGGGAAGATCTGGCGGCTAAGGTACATGTAAGTTCGGGATATTTGGGCAGAATATTCAAAAAACAAACGGGCATAAATATGACTAATTATATCATTAAAAAGCGAGTTGCCGTGGCAAAGCAGCTTCTTGATAAAACAAATTTATCTATGACGAATATATCGGAGCGGGTAGGAATATCATATTCTTCATATTTCACGAAAATATTTAAAGAACATGTTGGAATGACTCCTCAGGAATATAGACATAAATATAAAAAAATTTAGGAGAATAGTTTTGATTGTTAATACAAAATATGGGCAAATAGAAGGAATTACAGAAAACGGTTGCGAGATTTTTAAAGGTGTGCCTTATGCAAAGCCGCCAATAGACGCATTAAGATTTCACAAACCTCAGAAGCCGGAGGGCTGGGAGGGGATATATAAGGCTGATCATTTCCGCTGCAAGAGCATGCAGGGGCCGCCGAGGGGAGGCTTTTACCTTAAGGAGTTTTACAGTAATCCTGATTTTAGTACAGATGTCAGTGAGGATAGTCTGTATCTTAATATTTGGGTTCCGTCAAACAAGGAAGACCAAAAACTCCCGGTTGCCATTTATGTGCATGGCGGTGCCTTTATGGGGGGTGCAGGAAGTAACCTGCCTTTTGTTTGCAATGAGTTGGCTAAATCAGGTGTAATTGTAATTACTATTAATTATCGACTTGGTGCATTTGGTTTTTTGTGTCATCCGTTATTGGGTGTTGACGGAGAAAATGAGGCTGGAGGCAATTACGGGCTTTGGGATCAGCTAGAGGCTTTTTCGTGGGTAAAGGAAAATATTGAAGATTTTGGCGGAGATAAAGACAATATAACAGTATTTGGGCAATCCGCTGGGGCTATGAGCTTGCAGGTACTTACACTCACACAGCAAGCGGAAGGATTATTTAACCGAATGATAATGCAAAGCGGTGGGGGATACCGAAATCCACTGGCTGCGTATCGTTCGATTGAAAAGGCTTCTGAAACAGCAGAGGATTTATTGGAGGCTTTGGGAATACACAATAAGGATTGGACGAAAAGCGAAGAAAATAAACAGCTCGTGCTTAAAGCTTTATATGAAACTTCTTCTGAAGACATGATGCAGGCGGTAGGCAGTGTAATTGCGAAGGCTTTTAAAGAACGAAAAGGAATGCCATTTGTGCCAGTAATTGACGGAGAACTTCTTAAAGAAGATGGAAATATACTGATTGATAAAGGCGAGTTCTTAAATATAGATTATATGTTAGGCGCAAATGCAAACGACATAACAACTGAAGGACAGACTGAGCTGTCGCCGGAAACAAATTTAATGCATCAGGGCAATATCGCTTTTTCAAAGAAGATAAGTGAAGAGACTGAGAAAAATGCCTATGTTTATTATTTTAATCGGAAATTGCCGGGAGACGACAGTGGAGCATTTCATTCGGCAGAGCTTTGGTATGTTTTTGGAAGTCTGGACTATTGCTGGAGACCGCTTGAAAAAGCAGATTATGAGCTTTCAAAAAGAATGATTTCCTACTGGAGCAGTTTTATGAAGACAGGAAACCCGAACAGTCAGAGAAGTGATGAGTGGCAGCCCTGCACACAAGACAATCCATATTTTCAAGTGCTTGATGTGCAATAAAAAAAGCAAGGGGATTTAATAAAGTGAGAAAAGTATATAGATGGAATGATAACTGGGAATTTGTAAAGGGAGAAAGACTTGAAGACAAAGCGTGGGAGTCTGTAACCTTGCCGCATACATGGAACGTAATTGATGGACAGGATGGCGGAAATGATTACTATCAAGGAGTTTCATGGTACAAAAAAGTATTATCTTATCAAGAAGATTGGGAAGAAGTATATATCCGCTTTGGTGCAGTTAACAAAAAGGCTGAAGTTTGGTGCAACGGAGAATTAGCTGGAGAGCATACTGGTGGTTTTTCTGCGTTCACGATTAATCTGACACCTTATCTAAAAAGCGGAGAAAACGAAATACTGATTAAAGCAAATAACAGCAATGATATAGCTACCTATCCTAAACATGCTGACTTCACCTTTTTTGGAGGGATTTATCGCGATGTTGAGCTGATCTGCTTTGACTCTGATTCGCATTTTGATGTAACAAGATTTGGAACAGATGCAATATTAATTACACCTGAGACAAATGGAACGGTTTTTATTGATACGTATGTTGCATTAGGAAGCAGTGTTTACGCGGAAATATATGATAGAAATGGTGAACTGGTTTCAAAATCGGATGTATTGGATATTGATGAAAAACACACAGCACAACAAGCAGTTCGGCTTACTTTAAAAATACCTGAAGTATTTCTCTGGAATGGAATAAAGGATGCATATCTTTATAAGGCAAAAGTTTTCTTATCCGATGGAGATGTTGAGGATGTAATCGAAGACAAGTTTGGATTTAGGGACTTCAGCGTAAGCGCTTCAGATGGTTTTTATCTGAATGGGGCTTCGTACCCTCTGCGCGGTGTTTGCAGGCATCAGGACAGAGAAGATATGGGCTGGGCAATTACTGAAAAAGAACACATTAAAGACATGGCTTTGATACGTGACATAGGCGCTAATACAATACGTTTGGCGCATTACCAGCAAGCACCTTACTTTTATGATTTGTGCGACTGCAACGGTATGGTTGTATGGGCGGAGATTCCTTTTATAAGTGTTTATGATGATTGCAGAGAATCGGATGATAATTTGAAGCAACAGATGAAAGAGCTGGTATTGCAAAATTATAACCATCCATCTATATGCTTTTGGGGCATTGCCAATGAAGTGGGTATCGCCGGTGAATCTCAGCCAATGTATCAAATATTGGAAGAGCTAAACCAGTTGACGAAAGAACTGGATCCAACCAGACTGACTGCTATTGCTAATGTAGGCATGACAAAGACAACAAGCCCATTGTTTCACATAACAGATGTTACGAGCTATAACGTATATAAAGGCTGGTATGAAGGCAAAATGGATGATTTGGGTATTTTCTGCGATGAACGGCACAGTGAAATACCGGAGATTCCGCTTGCGATTAGTGAATATGGGGCAGAAAGTGTGTTGAATTGGCATAGTGAACAGCCTAAAGTAAAAGATTATTCAGAGGAATATCAGGCTTTGCTGCACGAAAAAGCCATAGAGGCTTTTGATGAGAGAAACTTCATATGGGCGACCTGGCTTTGGAACATGTTTGATTTTGCATCGGATGCCAGAGACGAAGGAGGCTGTAAAGGAAGAAACAATAAGGGGCTTGTGACATTTGATCGCAAAGTAAAAAAACAGGCATTTTATTTATATAAAGCTCGTTGGAGCAAAGAGCCGTTTGTCTATCTTTGCGGAAAGAGATTTGCAAAGCGCTCCCAAGATAAAATAGATATCAAAGTTTATTCGAATCAGGAAAAAGTTGATTTGTGGGTAAACGGGGAATATAAAGAGAGTGTGCAGGGGACCACTGTTTTTGAATTCAAAGAGATAGCTTTGCCGGAGAAATTTAATGAAATATTGGTAAGGACACCAAATGGATTGATGGATACTTTGGTATTTGAGAAAGTAGACAAAGTGCCTGATGAATACATGTATGTAGAAGAAAAAAATATTTCGGACGCAGTCAAAAACTGGTTTGAAGATTTAATGGCGGACAATACTACAGAGGTAGGAAAAATTGTAATAAGGGAAGGCTATTTATCGGTCAATGACCCAATGGAGGAGATTTATAAATATCCTGAAGGGTATAAGGCTGTTCAAGAACTTATAGCTGCACCTATGGCGTTGCATAATCCTGCAATGGCCGGGCGCATGTCGAAAGGCGGAGTGCTAAGCTTCACTAGCATCTGGAATCATATAAGCAAATATATGCCTGATGAAGCCTACTACTTGCTGAATGAACGATTGAATAAAATAAAAAAATAGTAGAGGATTTTATAAAGTATCAGGACTGGAGAAGGCATAATATTTGAATTGGATGGAGTAATCGTATTTGTGCCATGAATTAAGTTATCCGATTAAGACAATTACTGATCTATTAATCCTATTGGATTGACTGCCAAACGATTAACAGCATATATGGAGAATAAGAATGATTGATTTAAAAGCAAACCCATTTTTTTTATCGGATGAAGATATTGAATGGGTAGAAAATACAAAAGCCTCACTCTCGCTGGAAGAAAAACTGGGGCAATTGTTTTTCCCGATTGGATATTCGTCAAATGAACAATATCTGAAATATGAAATTTTGGCAAAGATGCCGGGTGGGCTGATGTTCAGACCCGGAAAAACGAAGGAATTATTTTCGGCGCATACATATTTGCAAAGCAACAGCAAAGTACCAATGCTATTGTCTGCAAACTTGGAATCGGGCGGCGATGGTATTGTGGAGGAAGGTACATCGTTTGGCAAACAAATGCAGGTAGCTGCAACAGGCGACTCTGAACAAGCGTACCGTCTGGGGAAAATATCATGTGCGGAGGGTAATGCCGTGGGTTGTAACTATGCTTTTGCACCTGTTGTGGATATTGATTATAACTACCATAATCCTATTACGAATGTACGGACATACGGCTCAGATCCTGAGATGATAAAAAAATGCGCCCTTGCTTATATGCGAGGTGCAGAAGAATGCGATACAGCAGTTTCGATAAAGCATTTTCCGGGAGACGGTGTAGATGAAGTCGATCAGCATATATTAACAAGCGTAAACACCCTTTCTTGCCAAGAATGGGATGCGACCTATGGCAGCTTATATAAGTCATTGATTGAAGAAGGCGCGCTTTCTGTCATGGTAGGGCACATAGCAATGCCGGCATATCAGAAAAAATTTAATAGCAATCATCCTCAGAAACTGATTCCGGCGACTCTTTCCCCTGAGCTGTTGCAGAATCTGTTGAGAAAGCAGCTGGGGTTTAATGGAATGATTATCACAGATGCCACACCGATGGTTGGATTTTTGTGTGCGATGGATCGCAGCAAATCAATCCCTTATTGTATAGAAGCTGGATGCGACATGGTGCTTTTCAACAAGAATTATGACGAAGATATCATGTACATGAGAAAAGGCTATGAAGAGGGGATTCTTTCGGAAAAGCGTCTTGACGAGGCAGTAACAAGGATACTTGCTATGAAAGCTGCTTTAAAGCTTCATGAAAAGAAAGAAAAAGGGACATTGCTGCCACGGAAAGAGGATTTGTCTGTGATTGGCTGCGAGCAGCACAAAAAGTGGGCGGAGGAATGCGCTGACAAATCAGTTACATTGGTAAAAGACACTAAAATGCTATTGCCTATTAATACACAAAAGCATAAACGTGTGCTTTATCAAATAATAGGCGAATGTAATTCAGAGGAGCGGATATTAAAGACTTTTGTATCTCGTATGGAAGAAGAAGGATTTGAGATGATACCGTACGAAAAAGAAGTTTTTGACTTTACCAAACCTATGGTTGCGGAAACAGTAGAGCAGTTTAGAAGTAAATATGACCTTGTAATCTATCTGGGGAATGTGGAAAATGCATCAAACAAAACAACTGCAAGGTTAAACTGGCACACATTTTTTGGAGCAGGGAACAATATTCCGTGGTTTGTGGAGGTCGTGCCAACACTGTTTGTTTCTTTGCAGATTCCATATCATCTTCTGGATGTGCCGATGATTAAAACATACATAAACGCATATTCCAATCACGATGCAGTTATTGAAGCTGTTGTTGATAAGATTCTTGGTAAAAGTGATTTTAAGGGAGTAAGCCCGGTTGATCCTTTCTGTGGAAAGGAATATTTAAAATACTAATTCTTACTCACAATGAATTAATAAAGATGTTGTATTAAATTAACTGAAGAAGGATGTATATATGAGAACGAATTTAAAAGCATTGCCCTATGAGCTCAGCGACGAGGATGTAAGATGGGTCGAAGAGACGATATTAAATATGAGCATAGAAGAGAAGATTGGTCAGCTCTTTATAATATTAGGGTTGAGCAGCGATGAGAAATATATAAAGAGCATGGTTGAAAAATATCATCTTGGAGGAGCGAGATATACAGAGACCGATCCGCTAAAAGTTTTGATGCAAAACAGGTTTTACCAGCAGCATAGTAAAATACCTATGTTTATCGCAGCAAATTGCGAGGATGGCGCAAGCAGCATCTGCAAGGGCGGCACAGCTGTTGCAACGCACGCACAATGCGGCGCTTCGGCATCAGATGAAGCGGCATATGAGATGGGGAGAATTGGAGGCATTGAGGCTAGTGCATTAGGTTGTAACTGGACTTTCTCGCCAGTTGCGGATATTTTGCTTAACTGGCGCAATACCATAGTGAACACCAGAGCGTTCGGAAACGATGCAGACCATGTTTTAAGTTTGTCAAGAGCTGCAATTAGCGGGTTTAAAAACAGCAATATATTAACCTGTGCGAAGCATTTTCCGGGCGATGGCTCAGAAGAAAGAGACCAGCACCTTTTGATGGGGATAAATGATTTGACTGCAGATGAATGGGACGCAACCTACGGAAAGGTCTATAAAGGATTGATAGACGATGGACTGGAAACGATTATGACAGGGCACATTGCCCTTCCAGAATATAGCCGTAAATTCATCCCTGATATTAAAAACGATGAAATATTGCCGGCGTCGCTTGCACCGGAGATTCTTACCGATTTGCTGAGAAAACAGCTTGGATTTAACGGACTGGTTGTAACTGACGCATCCCACATGGGAGGCCTGCTGAGTGCAAAGCCTAGAAGGGATCAGGTCCCTGGTACAATAGCTGCAGGCTGCGATATGTTTTTATTTATGCATGATGCTGAAGAAGACTATCAATATATGCTGGAAGGTTATAAAAATGGAGTGATAACAGAGGAAAGACTTCAAGAGGCTTTGGAACACATTTTGGGTATGAAGGCAAAGCTTGGGCTTCATAAAAATAAGCCTGTTTCTGAAGAAGACGCCATTGAAGGACTTAAGGTAATCGGATGTGAAGCACATAAAAGTATCGCAGCCAAAATAGCGGATGACACTATTACGCTGGTAAAAGATGCTCAAAACTTATTACCTGTAAATGTGAACGAGAAAAAAAGGGCTAGACTATATTTTCTTGAAAGCGCGCCTCTTTCATACTCCGATGGCACTGATCCTGCTAAGAATATTGTAGTTGAGGAACTGGAGCGAGCAGGATTTGAAGTGGATGTGAATCTGTCGTTTTATGATTTGGAAAGCAAACAACCAAGTAGGTTCAATAAGTTCAAGGCTATGGAGATGCCGAAAGTTGAAGACTTTAAAAGCATGTATGACATTGTGTTTGTTTTTGTACACATGAAAGGATATGCACAGGAGAATAATGTACGAGTAAAATATTCATCTGCCCATTCCAATGAACTTCCTTGGTGGGTTCGTGAGGTGCCAACTGTTTGTGTTTCGTTAAACTATACAAATCATCTATACGATTTGCCGATGATGCGTACTTTCATCAATGCGTATAAGCCCACCAGAGAGTGTATACGTGCTGCAATTGAGAAAATTACAGGGAAGTCAGAATTTATCGGAGCATATAACGAAAATGTATGGTGTGATAGATGGGATACTCGATACTAATTTATAATGATAATGGAGAACTATATGGGTCAGTTGAAAGATTTTAAAAAGAGCAAAGATTACTTAGTGTGCATAGATTCAGATGGATGCGTATTTGACAATATGGAGCTAAAACACAAAGAATGTTTCTGTCCGGCAACGGTTAATGTCTGGAATTTACAGGGCGTTTCAAGATATGTGAGAGAAGCCGCCGATTTTGTTAATTTATATTCTGAAACTCGCGGGACTAATCGATTTCATGCGATTATACGTACACTTGAACTGGTATATGCAAGAAAAGAGGTTAAGGAGCGCGGTTATAAACCTCCCAATCTAGAGCCTCTTAAAAAATGGGTAGAAACAACCCGGGTTTTGGGAGCATCGGCTCTGGAGGAGTATTGCAAAACTAATGAAGCGTCACCTGTTTTACTTCAAGCTGCCAAATGGAGTCATGAAGTGAATGAAAATATAGCGAGAATTGTCAGGAATGTACCACCTTTACCGAATGTAAAAGAATCACTGAAGAAAATCAAAGAATTTGCGGATATTGTAATAGTGTCTGCCACTCCACATGAGGCTATTGTCAGGGAGTGGGAAGAGAATGGGTTGTTGGAATATGTAAACGTAGTTGCAGGACAGGAAATGGGCACGAAAGAAGAATGTATAAAAGAGGCTAATTCAGGCCGGTATAAGCCAGAGAGTGTCTTAATGATAGGAGATGCGCCAGGAGACAAGGCAGCTGCGTTTAAAAATGGTGTTTTGTTTAGGCCGATTATTCCGGGGCTTGAAGCGGAGAGCTGGGCAAATATACTGAATGAAGACTTGAGAATGTTTGAAGATGGAACTTATAAAGATTCAAAAATGCAGCAAAGGCTTGACGAATTCAGTTCAGTATTATTGAAAATACCGCCTTGGGAAAACACAAAATGAAAAAAATTGGGGAAAGTTTTTTTAAATAAAGAATAGAACCTAAATCATATAGCGATGATTATCACAATTATTATCTTCAAAATAAACGCTATCAATAGGACTCTCTTTTATTAGATAGTTTCATTAAGATAAATTTGTGCTGCAAAAAATCAGAGTATATTGGGGATTTTAGACGATAAAAGCTATATTTAAACTAAGTTTGATTTTCGACAGAATATGGGATGTAATTGACGAAAACTTAAGATTATTTAAATGATTAATAATAGGTGTAGTGAAAAATAAAAAATTTTATTTATTAAATTGGAGGATTGATGAAACAGGCAGACATTGGGATGATAGGCCTTGCTGTGATGGGTGAAAACTTGTCTTTGAATATGCATAGTAAAGGATATTGTGTTGCTGTGTTTAATTATGAGACCCAAGTGGTTGACGCTTTTATGAGCGGCAGAGGTAAAGATAAGGATTTCAAAGGAACTTATTCGTATAAGCAGCTTGCAGAAAGCTTAAAAAGACCGCGCAAGATTATGATGATGGTCAAGGCCGGCGATGTTGTGGATCAGGTTATAGATGAGTTATTACCACATTTAGATGCAGGAGATATCATTATAGACGGAGGAAACAGTAATTTTCACGATACAATAAGGCGAACGAAATTGTTAGAGGATAAGGGTCTTTATTTCATAGGCTGCGGAGTGTCAGGCGGTGAGGAAGGTGCACTCAAGGGTCCGTCACTAATGCCGGGCGGTTCAGAAAAGGCCTGGGAACAGGTGAAGGATATATTCTTTGCAATAAGTGCTAGGGCAGGCGACGGAGCGCCTTGCTGCAGTTGGATTGGTTCAGATGGCGCCGGACATTTTGTAAAGATGGTGCACAATGGTATTGAATATGGTGATATGCAGTTGATTTGCGAGGTATATCTATTAATGCGCGATGTGCTGGGAATGACTGCTGACGAGATACAAGAAGTCTTTACCGAATGGAATGACTCTGAACTTGAAAGTTATTTAATAGAAATTACTGCAAATATACTTGGATACAAGGATATAGACGGAAGTCCGTTGATTGATAAGATACTCGATACCGCCGGACAAAAAGGGACAGGCAAGTGGACGGCTATCACAGCATTGGATGATGGTGTGCCATTGACATTGATAGGCGAAGCGGTCTATGCACGCTTTTTGTCGGCTATAAAAGATGAGCGTGTGGCTGCTTCGAAAGAATATAAAAAAAGGAAAGTCAAATATGAAGGTGATAGGCAGTCATTCATAGAGGATATAAGGAAAGCGCTTTACGCTTCAAAAATCATTTCATATGCTCAAGGTTTTTCGCTGATGCGTGTGGCCGCAGATAGCTATGATTGGAATTTGAATTATGGAGAAATTGCTATGATGTGGCGTGGTGGCTGCATCATACGCAGTGCATTCCTAGATAAAATCAATGAGGCTTTTAGGAACAATAATGAGCTTGTTAATCTAATCATGGATCCATATTTCAAAGCAGCCATAGATAACTGTATTGATGCATGGCGCAATTTAGCATGTACATCCATTAAATATGGCATACCGTCACCTACAATTTGTTCAGCTGTCAGTTACTTTGACGGGTACACCAGTGAGTTTTTGCCTGCGAACCTGCTGCAGGCGCAGCGCGATTATTTTGGCGCACATTCTTATGAACGTGTCGACAAAGCTAGGGGAAGGTTTTTTCATACGAATTGGACAGGACGCGGTGGCAAGACGGCGTCGACAACATATGATGTATAGATAGTAGTAGTGAAACTACCGTTAATGGTATTTGATGCTAAGAGCAGAATAAATAAAGAATGGAATTAAGTAAAAAATTATTTGTATTATCACAGATATAGCTTAAAATGCGGCAGAGTGTAGAATTATAGAACGTTGTATATCTGTTCTGACAAGAAGCTTATATTATATTGTATCTTGTGGAAGAAAATATTGTTTTCAAGATAAGCAAATAAAGATAGTTTTTAAATCTCAAGATGAGTATAAAAAAATTCTATCTATTATAGTTGGCCCGAAATAATATCAGGTAAAAGTTAAGCACATGACATGTTCATGTGCTTAACTTTTACCTAAGTAAGACATTTTTTGTGGCCAAGTGGCGGTATTTGGTGGAAAAGGAGGAATTATAACCAAAGGTTAATAAACGGCCTTCAAATATCTTAATAATATTTTTTAATAAGTATAAAAATTACTATATTTAAGAGATGTCGACACAGTTTCAACTATTAATTATCAATTTTTGTAGATATCATCAGAAGTTTACAATTCAATTTATAAGTACTGTTTATGTTCGAGAAACAAAGACTCAAAATATTTTCTTTTTTACTCTCCTTTTTTTTACATATATTTGTGTAATATATGGTAGAATAGTAATAGTTTATTATCTAATGCTATATTAAAAGAGTTAAAGAGTAGCTTTTGCTTTTAAAATAAAAAGTATTTATATAGGCATTGTTTTTTATTAACTTTTAAATAAAGGAGATATTATGAGAGTTAGGATTTTGACTGCACTACTATTAACTTTTGTTCTCATATTTTCCGCGTGCGGAAAACAAGAGGCAGAACATGAAGCAACTGCCAGTGCTGTAAGCACGGAAACGGAACAGAAAAATGAACAAATGACCTCAGATGATGTAATAAACTCCGTGTTTGTCGATATGCAAAAAGTATATGAAGAAACGATGGAAGATCTGAAAGCAAACGGCGGTCAGAATATAGGTACCGATTATGACCAGCGCGAAGTTACGGATGAAGGCGTGATGTATAAAGCTGTTGAAGGAGAAAATCCGTTTATGCCGCTTGCAAAAAGACTTAACGAGGTTGATGGAATCAATGGTTATAATCAAGCCTTTTATATGAAATTCAAACCGTCAGCCAAAGATTTCGCAGTGATGCTGAACGCTGATGGCAACGTGGGGATAACCATCGGTGAAGATAATGAACCTGCTTTGTTTGTGGCAGATTATGAATATATGGAGCCGCTAGACACTAATTTGAGGATTGAACCGGGCAACTGGTATCATGTGATAATAGGAATCGGAAGCGACGGGCTTATTCAGGGTGCACTTTGGAAAGAGGGAAGCGAAGACGAAGCTGTATATATGAATCTCCATTTAAGCCAGTCATTTGGTGATGAAAGATATTCCAATCAGTCATGGATGGTGAATGTTGGCTATAGTGGAGAGGCTACATTCACAGTTGATAACTATGCGTATTACACTTTTTCAAATTTTGTAATGGCAGACAGAGTGATTGAAGTGTCAAATGATGACATGGGCAGCCAAATGCC
Organism: Christensenellaceae bacterium; assembly: GCA_963676355.1. Classification (GTDB taxonomy): domain Bacteria; phylum Bacillota; class Clostridia; order Christensenellales; family UMGS416; genus JAGLOK01. Next base: position 2,341,394 of record OY781093.1, on the reverse strand, counting down.
ACAGTCTGCAGAGGAAGTTGTCGGCGCAATGATTGAAAATCCGCATATGATTTTCGGCGAAGGTATAGAACAGATGGCTGAAAACGGAGGCGGTCAGTTTGGCTCAGGTGTTGCGGAAAAAAGGATTAATCTTGATGAAGGAAGAATGGAGCTGTTTTCGGGCGACAATATGGCTTATATGTCTCTTAACACAAGACTGAAGGATTTTTGGGATGAAGACCGAACACAGCAAGCAATACTTATTAAGTTCCAGCCAGAAGATGTGAATAACCTTTATTTTAACTTCCTTGGCATGGGTGAGTTTTCCATATCTTTTGAAAGTGATGATGTATATTACGTAGATGTACCAAATTTCAGCAAATTTCCGTTTTCGGATTTTGCAGTTAATGATTTCCAATTGAAATGGGATTCGCTGTACTATATTTTTGTAGCATTTGATGAAGAAGCGCAGTTGAGATGTTTGGTATGGGAAGAGGGCAACTATGAAAATCAAGCATATCTTGAAAGAAACATGTATGAAGGGATGGATGGTATATATGAGAGCAACTGGCTTTTGAGCATTTCTTTTCAGGAATATGGGCAGCTGAATCTTTACGAATACAGCATATATACTTTTGACAGCATGAAAAGCGATCCGACTGTTACCGTCAGCTTTCAGGACAACAATAATCAAGATGGCGGCGGGCAGGACATGGGTGAAAGTATGCCTCAGGATCCCATGGAGATGGCTTCTACTTTGCTGAATAACCCTCAAGTTATTTTCATGGAGGACGCCTCATCAATGGATGAAAATAATGGAAAAAACTTTGGTGATGTGTCAGAGAAGCGGCTCAGTAATGATGGCAGATATTATCAGTTTATATCCAATGACGATGGAGCCTATATGCCTGGAAACATCAATTTCCTCGATATGGGAGAATTCAGAGATAACGCACAAGCTATCATGTTTAAATTCCAGCCTGAAAATGTAGACGGCCTTGCGTTTGCTTTGTCCGGCGCAGGCGAAGTTGTTTTAAGCTTTGAAAACAATCAGCCTATCTTTGCACATGTAACCGACTATTTCAGCGCACCATATGCAAATTATAGAGATACCGGTTTAAATATTGAACAGGATAAATGGTATTGGGCAGTTATGGCATTTGACTCAGCCGGAAACTATCGCTCTCTTGTGTGGGAGGACCAGAACTCCGACAACAATGCTTACTGCGGTGAGGATATTAGCCAATGGCATGGTGAGTATGGCGGAAGCAACTGGCATTTCAGAATATCTTTTGGACCAAATCAGACGCTGAACCTTCAGGAATATTACATTATGGACTTTGAAGGCTTTACCGATATGGGCTATTAAAGTTAGAAAAGTTTTTGAAGCAAGCAAAGTATTCAGTGAGGTTTTTTGCCTGCCTACAGTTAAAATTATCGTAAAGCGTAAATTCACCTGAATTATAATATTGAACTATCTGACATATTAAGGAGATATGATGGATGTTTTTATAAGCTACAGCACTGTAGATGATAAATTTGCAAATGCAGTTGCCCATGTTTTGAAGAAAAACGGGATAAGCGTCTGGATAGCCAGCAAAGATATTTACTGGGGAGATGAATTCCCGGAAGAAATCAGGCGGGCTATTGAGGCGTGTAAGTGTATGGTGGTAATTGCTTCCGAGCACAGCAATAGTTCGCCTCATGTAGAAAATGAGATTGCCTGTGCTTCAAACCTGCCGCCTGTAAAGATAGTGCCGTACAAAATTGATTCAAAGCACAGCAAACTGGAATTTTTACTTAGTGTGACACAGTGGATTGACTCTTCCGAAAATAAGTTTGAGAAGATTGATGTGCTTATAGATGCGGTGCGCAAGTCATTAAATATAGAAGCCCCGCTAAAAAATAAGGAGCATATAAGCAACCTGAACCGAATAAAAATATTAAGAAAGTTATCCGGGAAAACGGGCGTTGCGATTTTAGCAGCACAGATGTTGCTTGTGTCGTGGTATTTGGGAAATAACTTTTCGGTTTACTTTTTTGCACTTGCAGTGGCTTTTCTGTTATTCATGCTTTTTTTAATCATATGGCAAAGAAACAAATGCTTTTACCGCTGTTGCGGCAGGAAGAAAACTGATAAGGTATACGCGATAAACGATAGAAACAAGAAGGAATATGATTTTTATTTTTGTCAAGAGCATAAACACACTTTTGATATGTATGAAAAATTGAAGCCAAACACTTTGATAGTCTATTTTCTTATCTTATCAATTGCAATTATCATGGGCGTTTTCACGGTGAAACAAGATATATCGATTGAGGATTTTCTTGCAGTTTCATATAAATCTGCGGGTACAAAAAGGCTTGTTTTAGACAGTGAAACAGTAGAAAAAGCTATGCATACTATTTGCGCACAATCGCAAAATACTGTGCTTATAAAAGACGACGGAAGTATCTACAGCTATACGGAAGACATTGAAAATAAATTTGCGGGCTCAAGTCTATATTTTTCAGTGACAGGAAGTGATACGCATGTAATCAGCAGGGGAATTGACGGCTCGGTTTCGGTATGGGGTGACAATAGGTACGGCGAGTGCGATTTTTCAAATATTTGTGATAAGCAAATCAAAGATATACAAGCCGGCAATGGATTTACAGTCATACTATATGAAGACGGAACAGCAGCCGGAGCTGGAAACTCTGAATATGGTCAAATTGACTTCGGAAGTTTGAGCGGTGTGACAAAAATAAGCGCAGGTGGAGCTCATACTCTGGCATTGGAAGATGACAGTACTGTAGCTGCATTTGGAAACAATGACTGCGGTCAGTGCGAAACAGACGACTGGAGAGACATTGTCTCAATAAGCGCAGGGGAAAATATTAGCGCGGGACTTAAAAACGATGGCACCGTTGTAACTACTGTTGGCGAGCTTGGTTGGAAAAACATAGTGTCTGTATGCGCCGGAGACTCGTTTGTTTTAGGGCTTAAAAGCAATGGAAAGGTATTGATTGCAGGACAAAGCAGTGCACTAAGCGAAGAGGTATCAAGCCTTGAGGGAATTATTGCGATTGATGCATGCGGCACGCATATTGCAGCTGTGAGAAAAGACGGTGCTGTAATTGATATTACACTTTCTGGAGACAGCTATGTCAGTGACGGCGTAAAATGTCTTGGAAGTGCTCTTAACACATTCGAGAGCGCAAAATATTATTCAGGTTTCGCTGCGACCTCGCAAGGCTATGTAATTACGTTAATAAACGACAGTTTACAGGTGACAGGGGATATGCCCGGATTTGATCTTGTGGGATTTGACGATGTCATAAAAATTGCCGTGAACGATAATACAGTGGTTGGAATAACCGAAAGCGGATGTTTGGCGGTAAGCGGAACGAGAGATTCTAAAATCGGTTATCCGAACTGGAGCGGCATTTTAACTGTAGATATGTCAGACAATCATATGGTGGGAATAAAAGAAAACAAAACACTCGCTGCCGCGGGGGATAATACTTACGGACAGTCGGATGTCCGTGGATTAAAAGATATTGTATATATCAGTGTTGCGGACACACATACTGTTGCGGTTAATGCTGACGGGCGTGTGCTCGCGGTGGGCGGCAACAGCTATGGGCAGTGCGATGTGGAGGAGTTTGAGGATGCTATAATGGCTGACACGGGAAATTATCATACTGCGGCTGTTAAAATCGACGGTACAGTGACTGCTGTCGGGAAAAATAATAAAGGGCAGTGTAATGTGGCGGTATGGGAAGATATTGTAAGCGTAGCTGTTGGGGACGCTTTTACAATTGGGCTAAAGAACGACGGCACAGTGGTTACCGCAGGTGCGGTGAAAATTGATTCGTCGCAGATAAATTCAATTGTATCGGTGGGAGCGTGTGGCAGTACATATTATTTTTTGAGAGAAGACGGCAAGATATTTGTGAACTTTAACCTACAGGGAGATTAATATGGAATACAAAAACAAACAAGTATATATAGTATGTCATAATGAAGCCTGCGAAACGGGAGAAGAACTGAAAGCTAAACTTGCTGAAGCGGGAATAGCCGCAGAGATCTCCTGCGGAAATACTTTTGATCAGATAAATGCGGCTGTTATAAGCAGCGATGCCGCTGTCTTTGTTCTCACTGAGAATTTTGAGAAAGAGGCTTCGCTTAAATCTATTGTAAACCAGCTGACGGGGAAACCCACAATAAGCTATTTTTTAGAGGATGTAACTCTTGAAAGTGGGATGAAATACTTCTTAGAAAAAACCAGAAAAATTGAAGGATCCAAAGGCTCTGAATCTTTTGTTGAAGAGGTTAAAAAGCTTCTGGAAGATACAGTAATATATAAAGACGTAACGGTTATCACAAACGAGAAAAACGACCAAGGAGCGCAGAGAATCATAAAAGAACTGCAAATGGCGGGGCTGTCGGGCAGAGTTGAGGATATAAACTCTGACTTGAGCAAGGTGATTGATAACTGTGGCACTTTGATAATGGCGGGAGTTGAGGACGGAGATAATGTTGTCAGTGATATAGTTTCAGAAGCTAAAAAAAGGCATAAAAGTGTATTTATTTACTCTGCCGAACAGCTTAAGGATGAGAAAAAGACAGATAAGTTAACAGAAAAAGCAATACGCGATATTAAGAAAAAAAAGACGTCGCATACTATTTTAACTGATAATATCGGAGGAATAAAACTCCTTAAAAGGCCTTGGACGAAGGTTATAATGTCCGCGGTGTTTGTGCAGCTCGCAATATTTATCGTCTGGCTCGCATCCATGCATGATATATACTACGGGCTGGGGCTTCCTGTAATTGTAGGCGTGTTTGTTTTTCTTCTTTTAAAAGAGCGCAAAAAATGCGCTTGCACAAAATGCAAAAATAATCACAATGGAGGAAAAGTAAAAGTTATTGCGGGGAAAAAAGAAATTAAATATGAATTCAAATTTTGTGATACTCACGCGAAGCGAAAAGATGTTTCGGCGAACAGCAAAATAAACTTATATATGGCGATAGTTCTCGCCGCAGTTACTCTCGGATTTACAGCCTTTATAATTGTAGCTGATGTCCAGTTTGAGGATTTCACCTTCCTTGATATACGCAGGAAGATTGAGCTTTCAAAACCCGCAGAGTTTGAAGACGCAGGCTTTGAAGCTTTTATAAGAAACCAGCTGCATTTGGGCGAGGCACCAATATCCCGCGAGTCTTTGCTTGAAGTACAGGCGCTGAACTTTGATGCAAACAAAATGACTGTACCCATAAATTCTTTGAAAGACCTTGAATATTTTCCGAATTTGAGAGTGTTCGAATGCGGAAAAGGGGCGGAGATCTACGGAGACTTTTCAAGCTTTACGTATACGCCTAAACTTAAAACTCTCGACATCGGCTTTACAGAAATTGGTGGAGACATCGCATCGCTGGCAGGGCTTTCAGAGCTTAAGGAACTTATAAAAAATGAAGATAATGAATCTCCAAAAGAAAATATTTACGGAGATGTTTCAGCCCTTCAGAATTTGGATTTGCATGTAATTAAATTGCATCATACAAATGTTTATGGAGATATTTCATTTGCAAGCAATATGCAAAATCTGTTTTGGATCCGGATGCCTTATACAAGCGTAAGCGGAGATATTTCGTCATTGCCCGATGGAATGTTGGGCATTGTTGACTTAGCTCAGACAGATGTTACAGGGGATATTGCAGCTTTTGCAGGGGAGAATATGATAGCAGTCGATTTGTCGGAAACCAATGTATATGGTGATATTTCAGTGTTTGAAGGTATGCAAGACTTAATGATGATTCGTTTCCCTTATTGCGACGGAGTCACGGGGGATTTATCTTCAATTAGAAATATTGGGAGACTTGAAAACGTGGAAGTTGATTACACCGGAGTTTATGGAGATATAGGAGAGATAAACGCTTTGTTTGAGCTTCGGGTGTTTAAAGCTACTGATACCAGAATTTCGGGAGATGTTGCAGCATTTTCTGATAAAAACAATCTGGTTCAGATTTATTTGAATGGATGCAGGGGCATATCCGGAGATATTGGTGTGTTCAGTGGACTTGAAAACTTGGAACAGCTGGGGCTGCGAGACACCGGAGTTTCGGGAAATGCGTGGGAATTCTATAATAACCCGAAAATATCGGACCTTAATTTGGACGGAACTAACGTGTATTCCGAAGAAGAAAACCAGAGAAACGGCGAGACAACACTTAAATCAATAGGGTTTGATGATGAAGGGAATTTGCAGGATTCTACTTTCGGCGTAAGTCTTAAAATAGAAAGTAAAGCATTTGACGGAATAACGGAAGAAGCTTTCTATTGTTCTTTGAGAGTAAGGGAAAAGAAGTTTGACGTCAAGATCATATTCCCAAGCAAAACTCATGAGATTACTTTCGATGGAAAAACGTATCAATATATCCCGATGGATTTTGAGGTCGTAAGTACCGATTTTGATGTGGAATCCGCTCTTGCGGAATATGTAGGAGGAGATATCAATAGTTTGCATGATGAAATAGTATGCGCAATTGATAATTACTGTAACGGCAGATTTGGATACAACGTTGACGCGCTGATGGAAATGAAATATGAGTAGAAAAAAACAGATAAAAAAGCCAACGATTTTAAAAGGAGCATTGTAAGATGATACCGATTAACATTTCGGTTACAGGCCATCGGGATTTAAGTGAGGATTGCATAGATCGATGCCGAGAGGGAATTTGCAGTATTATTTCAGATATAAAAGCAAAATATTCGGACTCACCGATAAACCTTTTGACAGGAATGGCGGAAGGCGCGGATATGCTGGCGGCCAATGCTGCCTTGGAGCTGGGATGCTCCATAACTGCAGTGCTTGCGTATAAACAGGAAGAATTTTTACGCACTTTTAATAATCCTGAAAATAGCGAAAACTTTTATTTGCTTCTTGAAAAGGCTGATGCTGTTATAAATATCCCTGTATGCCATCCTCATACAAGAACCGAGAAAAGATTTTCTTTATTGGGAGAATATTTGGTGCAGCATTCGCAGCTGCTGATTGCAGTTTGGGACGGCGCACAAAGCAGCAGACCCGGAGGCACGGGAGATGTCGTTCGCATGGCGCTTGAAGGCGTGCCGCACAAAGAAAGTCGCAGTCGGCTTATAATGGAGGCTGAAGATAAGATTCCAGTCTTTTATGTAAAGGCTAAAAGGGATAAAACGCACAGGGAAGCAGAGGAGTCACAGAGCGCAGATGAAGGAGAGGATGCTCTATACAGCGTGCTTTATCCTGATGGTTTTGAAAGCGGAGAAAAGGCTTCCCGGCATTACTTTGGGCAACTGGAAAGCATAAACGTGTATAACAGGGATTCGAAAAAAGCAAATGCGCAGAAAGTGGATAAAGCGGCTGAAGATTTGATGGGAAGTGAAATGATTGAAAAGTATCCGGAAATCAATACTTTGGCAAATGAGTATGCCACGGCAGACACGCTTGCCATAAAGTTTCAAAAAAAGACAATAGGATGGCTGAAGACGCTTCTTATGTGCGGCTTTCTTGTTTTTTTCTGGGTAACACTGTTTGATGAGATATTGCCGCAGTATGTTAATTTGCTTTTGCTTGTACCTGTTTTTTTTGGTTTATGCTTTTTAATTTATAAATATGCTCAAAAAAGTAAAATTGAAATGAAATATTACGAATATAGAGTATTGGCAGAAAGTCTTAGAGTACAGGCTTTCTTGAAACTAGGTGGAGTGGATGAAGAAGTGTTCGAATACTATGCACGTAAATATGAAAGTGCTCTTGGCTGGATTCTTTGCGCCCTCAAAAATGTTTCTGTTCAGTCTGTAAACACTTTGGCAGGAAAAGCTGATAAAGATAGGCTTGCGTTAGTTTATGGTAGATGGATAAGAGCACAACAAAATTACTACACCAAACAATATTATAAAACAATGAAATTTCTTAAAAAGCAAAAAAGATTGGTGATTATTTTATTTTCTCTGAGCATGGTTTTTGTTGCTCTGATGTATATTCTTCAGGCAATTTACGGCTCACCGGATATTTTTTCTGCATCTGGATTATCGATATCAGATAAAAGCATCTGTCTTTTTATGATTGATACGCTGCTTGCGGGAGGTGCGATTATAACAGGCTATATTGAAAAACGTCAGTACAATTCTCAGAATGCGCAGTATATAAGAATGATTAGGATATATAATTGTGGCACAGAAAAATATATGCAGGCAGTAAATAATAGGGACTATAAGACTGCAGAAAATCTGATAAAAGAAATTGGTATAGAGGCTCTCAGCGAAAATGCTGATTGGTTACTTTACAACATTTCAAGTACAATGGATTTACCGATAGGTAAGTAAAAAGTATTTAATATTAATATCTATAAAACATGAGGTGCAAAATGGAAAAAAATAGTCTTACAAATTATATAGGTGAGTTTTTTGGTGAGCTTAAATTATCTGTAGATGGAAATGCATCTACCAAGAGGGATCTTTTGGAGCAATGTGTTTTAGCATTTTTGACGGACGAAACAAAAGATACTGCTTTTGATGTATATAAGCTGTTTTTCGGTACATATAGGATCACGATGGAGGGAGAAAAGAATCCATTTATGGATTTATTGGATGTTCTGAGTGCATATGAAGAAAAAGCGGCGACATTGATAGATAAACAGAGAGATCATTATATTCATTCTGTAAATGTTTTTATTTTAGGATTAAGCATTTATGCGAAGAACTCAAACTATAGGAAAATATTTTGTGATGTAGTGCTTGATGAAGTAAAATATCCGGAGAACTTTAAAACAAAACATGAAGAATTTTTTTACCGATGGGGAATTGCTTCTCTGTTTCATGATGTTGGATACCCTGTGGAGATAATAGGCAAGCAGGTGCTGAATTTCTTGAAATTTGCTACGAATGCCGACCATGATGACAGTAAAGGAGATATTAAAGCACATCTGGAATTTGAAAATTTCAGGCGGCTTAACTCTATATCGGAAGTGATTCCCAAGAAAAAGTTTATAGATGACTTTTATGAAAAAAACGACAGCAGTGTGTACATTGACCTTTTGCAGCCCATTGATTTGCTTGCACAAAAGATTCATATGGCAATTGGAATACCTATAAGGGACATAAAGGACAAACTTGATAACTTCACTGCTGACATGGCGAAATATGGATTCATAGATCACGGATTTTATAGTGCAATTATTGTGCTGAAGTGGTATGGATATCTGATTCAAATTACAAATGGCAACCCGATGCGCTTTTATAATGCTATTGTAGATAGCGCGGGAGCAATACTGCTTCATAACTATTATCGCAATGTAATACAAAAGCAATTTGATAACAGACCATTAAATGCACATGAATATCCTATAGCATATCTTTTGATGTTTTGCGATGAGATGCAGGAATGGAACAGAGTAGGATACGGAAGCATAGAAAAATACAGAACTCATGCGGCGAGCGCAAATGTTCAAATAGGGGAAAACAGATTTGATATAACATATTTGGCTGGTAAAGGAATATTCAAACAGGATTTTATAGACGAAAAGGTGAATCTTTTCGAAAGCTTGCTGAATATAAAGGAATTATTTATTGATGGGCTGAAAATCGATTGTGACACTCTTGACGAAGTTTATATTGAAGCAAGAGAAGATGTCGGAATACCGCGCCCTCTGTTGGAAAATATGGAGATGTTGGGTAGAGAGATACACAACGACTATATACGAATCCAACAGAAGAAAAAAGCCAAAATACATGTGGAAGAGGATTATGATAAGCTGAAGCCTTCAGTCAGATTCTCTAACCTACGACAGGCAATGAATATGGACAAAAAGCTTCGTCTTCTAGGCTATGCCATGGTGCCAGAAGAGAGTGAGAAGGAAGCACTGAATGAATTACCTGAGAATATCATTGAACAATACGCCATACTTGAACATAATGATTGGATGGCGGGAAAGATTCGCTTTGGCGCGAAATATGCTCCCATCAGAAATGACGACAAAAATGAGCACCCTTGCATACTTCCTTGGGAAGAACTTCCCGAAGAGGAAAAGGGTAAGGACAGAGATGCGGCTCGCAGTGTAATTAAGCTTTCAAGATTGGCAAATATGAAGGTTATTAAGATATAAGGTTATTGGAGCTATAGAAGTATTATTATTTAATTTTATTTTGATTTTTAATTGAATCCTGAATCAATCTGTAAGTAACACAGTATGACAAATGATTTATCTATAATAAATATTTTAAACATACTGTTTTTTTGTTTGTTTATTTTAACAGTATTTTAACTCTGATACCAATTTGAAATATTAATAGTGGGTTTGAAAAGGTTAGAATATTTATTTCATTTTGTAGCACACATATCTATTGCTAGGTATAATCTCATTTGGTATGATGTGCAAAATTGCCCAACCATAAAATGATGACTGGCTTTATGCGTGTTGTTCTTATTTCTGGGTTATTTAACCATTTTCACAGACTGGTGACAGTAAATTCACTGCAATTATCACTTCTTTAATATTCAGGCGTTCCGTATTTAATAAATACATTTTTAATTGTTCCTCAATGATTCTAAGTGCTGGGCTATCCTCATCCGGCAGCTTTTTAATCCGATAACGATTAATGCTTCTATGTTGACATATGACTCTGCAACATATTGATTCGGATACTTTCAGTTTCTTATGCACTATATTAACAGCTGTTGTGCATTTGGCAGGGACTGGTCATAATTCAACATAATTTATGACTTGCTCGATTTCTTTGCTCCTCTTTTTAAATTATATCAGCTGCAGTTTTTCGCTTTTAACGCGGACTTGTTTTAGAGGATAGGTCAATAGGGCAAAATAGTAATTACTGGTCAATGCCTTAAGTTATAAAAGCCTCCTGTAAAATTTTGAAACGAATATGATTGCATTTTACTAGATTGCACACTTCCCTTGGGGTGTTAACAATCACCACTTTGTTTGCAGCTGATATTGTGTTAATTAGTTTAAACATTTCAAAGCATACTAGGATAAAGATAAAAGATATCTTAGTAGTATTTATTATAGAAAACATCATGTAAATTCCTTTGAATTTACCCAAAGGAGATGATTGACGTGAGAAATGGTGAATGGTGGCTTTTCTTTAATGTGATTGTACCTTCTAATTACCCAATTAAATTGATTTTAGTGTCATAATAACAAATTTGTTGTCTCATTTATGAAGCAAATGCACAATATATATTTCAAAAAACAGAACAGATATAAAAAAATCGGACATTTATGTGTAATTTACAATGCTACAATTTAGTCATTAAAAGAGAGAAATATTTTATAAAAGAAAATATAAGGGGAATAAAAATAGTGAAAAAAAGGAAAAAACTGCTCATTCAGATTTCTAAAAACAAATATAATTATTTGTTTTTTTTACCCGCGGCTGCAATTATTATAATTTTTCATTATATACCGATGTATGGAATTACAATTGCCTTTAAAGATTTTATGATAAGAAAAGGCATCTTAAGCAGTCCATGGATTGGGTTTTATCATTTTGAAAGATTGTTTGCAAGCCCTAAGTTTTGGCAGGTATTAAAAAACACAATAATAATCAGCTTAATGAAACTGGGATTTGGATTTCCCGCGCCGGTTATTCTGGCACTTTTGATAAATGAAATAAGGGTAATGAGGTATAAGAAAATAGTTCAAACAATCTCATATCTTCCGCATTTCCTTTCTTGGGTTGTTGTTGCAGGCATGCTAATGGATCTGCTTTCACCGTCGCATGGAGTTATTAACTACATTATTCATTTATTTGGCGGTACGCCTGTTTACTTCATGGCGGAGCCAGGCTATTTCAGAGGCATATTGGTCGTAGCTGATATTTGGAAGGAAATTGGCTGGGCGACAATCATATATTTGGCTGCCATAGCTGGCATAGACCAGTCCCAGTACGACTCCGCGCATATGGACGGGGCCAACAGACTGCAAGTGATGAGGCATATTACATTTCCGTCAATTCTAAGTGTGATAACAGTAGTGTTCATTTTGAGGCTGGGCAAGATTTTAAATGCGGGATTTGATCAAGTATTCAACCTATATAATGATGCTGTAAGAACTACTGGAGACATAATTGATACCTATGTTTACAGGCAGGGCATATTGGATATGAACTATAGTTATTCAACGGCAGTTTCATTGTTTAAAAATGCTGTGGGATTAGTTTTAGTGGTTGGAAGTAATATAGTGATTCGCAAACTAAGCCATGGCGAGAACGGACTTTGGTAGGAGAAATGATGAGCAAAAAAAGAAAAAAACTAAAAAGCAATTCATTTGATATTGGCATAAATATAATATTTGGTATTTTGATTTTCATATTTATTTACCCGGTGTGGAATATATTGGTAGCATCGTTTTCGTCGCCGTATTATGCAATGTCATTGGGATTTAAGATTTGGCCTGATGAGTGGAACCTTTCAGCGTATTCTACTGTGCTTGGCAATAAAAACATTTCAACAGCATATATAAATACTATTGTGCGTGTTGTACTTGCTGTTGCAGTTTCGATTCCGACAAATGTGTTTGCGGGCTATGCGATGAGCAAAAACATTCCTTTTAAAAGAACACTGTTAATATTTTTGTTGATTACAATGTTCTTTTCGGGTGGTCTAATACCTTCATATATTCTTATTGTGAAGCTGGGTCTGTACAATTCGGTTTGGGCGCTTGTTTTGCCGGGAGCGGCAACCGCATGGAATATATTTATAGCGCGAAATTTTATAAAGACAATACCATATGAAATAGAGGAAGCGGCCTACATTGATGGAGCGCACCCGTTGAGAATAATGTTTCGCATTATCATACCATTGTCAATGCCATTGATTGCAATATTAACGCTCTGGACAGCTGTTGCTCATTGGAATGAGTGGTTTGGTGCAATGATATATACCAAGGGCAACGATAAGATAGTTTTGCAGCTACTGTTAAGAAGAATAATAATTGACGCGGATCCCGCAGTGATGGGAGAAGGCGCATTAACGGGCTTTTCTGCCCAGACATCACCTGAAACGGTGAAAGCTGCTTCGGTAATAGTAACCACAGCTCCTATTATTTGTTTTTATCCATTTTTACAGAAGTATTTTGTTAAAGGCATTTATATAGGGTCTATTAAAGGTTAGTAAATACAACTATAATAAAAGACGGAGGGAAAGAACTTATGAAAAACTCGAAACTAAAAATCCTGTTTATAGTTATGGTACTTATTATGATAGTATCGACACTGTTAGTGGGATGCAAAGAAAAAACGAGTGAACCTGAGACTACTGCAACAGCAGAACCTACAAAAGCATCGGAAGAAACGGTAACCGAGCAAAATAATGAGGAAGCGCCCGCAGAGGACAACCCATATGAAGAGCATCTTGACTTATCATGGATTGTTTATAATCAGGCTGATGTATATCCTGAAAAGGACACACCTGTACAAAAGCTGATTGAAGAAAGATTCAATGTTACTTTAGACATCCAGGAATTGGACATTTTCAACGAAAATGAGTGGACATTGTTTTGGGCTTCAGGCGGAATGGCAGACAGAATCCAATGCAATAACATGGGTAAATATATTTACGAGTTTGCTGACCAGGGAATTATTCGCCCAATAGAATACAGCTGGCTGAACGAATATGCTCCCGGCGTAATGGATATCGTTATGTCGCTGGTTGATGAAGACTATCTTAAGCAGTCTGTAATATATAAAGACCAATTATGGTGTCTGCCCAACAGCACAAGCGCATCGCCGTTCCTTTCTCACATAATGTATATTAGGAAAGGCTGGATGGATCAGGTTGGAGTGACAAAAGCGCCGACTACGCTTGAAGAATATCACGATTTGGCTTATAAATTTACATATGAAGATCCTGACAATAATGGAGCGGACGATACATACGGCATCTCTTGGCACAGCGGCGCACAGATGCAGCAGTTCTATTATTTCTGGGGGTCAACAGGGCTAGGCGTTAGTACTTTTACTGAAAACGATGGCAAAGTGTCTTTTTCAAGCATTCAACCTGAGTTCAAAGATGCACTGAAAACACTTGCCGAATGGTATGCTGAAGGAATAATCGATCCTGAGTTTATAACTGACGACCGTACTTCACAGCGAGCCAAATGGTCTGCAGGCAAGTTCGGTATACTAGAGGACAGTCCTTGGTGGTTCTCACCGACTACAAGCAACAATCTTACGGACATGGTTTTGAATAACTTCCCTGATGAAGAATTGATAGCTGTGAATCCATATGAAGGCAAGAACGGACATTCAGGCTCTGCATATAGCCTGCCGGATTTGCTGGGTACTTCAACATACTTCGGAGCTGAAGCTTCTGATGAAAAAGTGCTTCGCATATTTGCTATAGAAGAAGCTAAATCCGACTGGGATTGGTATGTAAGGCTTTACTACGGAGTTGAGGGAGAAGATTGGTCATACGATGAAGAAGGCACTGTGATAGTAAATCCTGACATCGAGATAACCAGCGAATACGTTACCGAAAAGGGTATAAGACAGACATTTGGACTGACACCTAGGGACGTTGACATGTATATGAAAACTGTGCAGCCGATAGATCGTGAAACCTATACTATAGGACTCACATGCCCTAAATATGTAAGCGCAAGATACGGCGGATTTGCAAAGGATTTTGCGGCAGGACAAAATGTTGCTTTGGATGAAAAGGGCGAGGACTTGGCTTCAATATTTACAGAGTTCATTATTGGAGCAATCACAGGTTCCTTCGACATAGACGCTAAGTGGGATGAATATGTTCAATCAATGAAAGAAAATGGATTGGATGCGATAATAGCAGAGTATGAATCATATTTAGCAAAATAAAATAGTTTGATTATTCAATCTCAAGAGGTGGCAAGAATATGTCACCTCTTGTAACTGTTTTGTTTTGATAATATAATTACTTTTGGGGGTTGCTTTGTATAGGGTGCTAATTGTTGATGATGATCATTTGGTCAGGGAGGGCTTAAAAAATAGCGTACCTTGGTCTTATATTGGCTTTGAATCGCTTTTTTTTGCATCAAACGGAAAAGAAGCTATGGCGCTGTATGAAAAATATGGCCATGATTTGGTGCTAACTGATATTAAGATGCCGATAATGGACGGCATTGAGCTGTCAAAAAAAATAAGACAGATTTCAAATGATACTAAAATTATTATAATAAGTGGATACAGTGAATTTGAATATGCTCAAAAAGCGATTTCATATAATGCTTTTTCCTATTTGCTAAAGCCGATAGAAATGGGAGCAATCGAGAATATGCTTAAAGAGATAAAACAGTCTCTGGACTTGGAAACAAAACAGAAAAATGAGAATTTGATAGAAAATATAAGCGAGTACATCATATTTTTGCTCAACTCATTGTTGGACAGCTCGAATGAATCGTCGCAGATTGTCCGTAAACTGAGAAAAGCAGGTTTTGTAAAGGATGATACACATTATAGAATACTCAGTTTGGATTATAGCCTGGGTGAAAATGGGGACATTGATTTAAGTAGCATAAACAACACCATCAAAAGGATAAGCAAGAAATTTGGATGCTATTATCTTGTCAGGAATTTGCAACACCTTATATTGTTCGCAGATGATAAAACAATTTCTAGTAATAGAATTACCGAATTTTATAAAAGCATATCTCAAGAGTTGGATTCTGTTATTTTAACCGGTGGTACGGGAACACAGTTTGAAAACATAAATGAACTAAAAAAATATGTAACTGAATCAGACAAAATAGTTAAGAACAAATATTATGATGGAAAAGGTAAATTGTATTTCAAAGAAGATTTAAAAGAAAGCACACCCATTGGAGAAGAAATCTTTGATATCGCTTGTATATTATCAAGCATAAAAGACCATGACAGGACAAATACAATTATCGAGCTAAATAAACTGTTTGTATATTACAAACACAGAAGAGAACCTGAAAAAAATAAAATCTGTATTGAGTTTATGCAATTGTATAACGAAATATCCGAAGAATTGATAAAGGAATATCCTTTTATAAATTCTCTTTCTTCTGAAAGTGTGTTTGAGAAGATATATAAATGTGATTCTTTCAATGAAGTACGTTCTTTGTTTACAGGTTATATTGAAGAATTCCATGACACTATAGATGAGTTAAGAGAGTTCAACAATCAGCAGAAAGTTGTTGAAAATATTAAAAAGTACATAGATAAAAACTTTGCCAATGACCTTAGTTTGGAAGAACTGTCCAAGCGGTTTTATATCTCCTCTTCTTATATTAGTAAATTGTTCAAAAAAGAATGTGGTCAAAACATCAAAGACTACATAAAAAATGTGCGCATGGAACAAGCAAAGGACATGCTGATAAACTCAAATAGAAGGGTTAAAGACATTGCAGAAGAATTGGGGTATATAGGCTACAGGCATTTTTGCACTGTGTTTAAAAATTATTATAATGTTTCTCCGCTGCAATATAGAATAGTGAATAACAACGTAGTAGATGAATAAAAAAATCAAAGTGAAATACAGCAAATTGCTGTTTATTATAACATTGCTTTTGTCAGTGATATTCTTACTGACGGCTTTTTCCCACACGTTTATAAGGCAAAATATATATTTGCTCTCAGAAAGTAAGACTAAAACTCAAGGTGAATTCAACCAAAAATATCAAACCATATACGAAAGATTTAAAAAAGCTTCGAATATATGCGATTATGTGAATTCAATTTTACCGAATTTGTGGGATTTTGAGCAAAGCGCCGATAGTACAATTTCATATATAGATGAATATGATGATATAAAAAGCAAGCTGACAAAAACGGCATCATACAATAGCTTAATAAATGAAGTTATTGTAATCTCTGAAAATTTCGCGGTCGCCGGCAAAAACAATAGGGGTGTTATATATCAATTCGGGCCCGCTGTTATGGAACTGCTGAATGCTGAATACGAGGGAGCGATCGGGAAACCAAAAGATGAAGGGTATGAAAGAGTATTCTACCCCAGCTCGAAAAGTAGCATAGGGTTTATTCGAGGAGAATACGGTTTGCAAAAGCCGATTTTCGAAAACGAAGAGTTTTTGGGGTGGATTGTTGTAGTACTTGATGAAAGTGTTTTTGATGATTTTTCAGACGAAAAAATCCTTATCTTAAATGGAGAAGGCGATAAAATATTTGGTGATGAATCTGTTTTTAAAAATTATGAGAACATAATTGACAGTTCCAAATCGAATGAAATAAACATTGATGTTGAGATATATGAAACAAGAAACCAATTTGTAATGAAAAAGCAGATTCCCAACACGCAAATATCGATTGCGATGGTCAGCGATACCGGACAAACAGATGAATTTTCAAACTATATTCCTATAGTGTCAGCTGCACTAATGTCATTGCTTTTGGCGGTCCTTTTGTCAAAGATGGCATCAAAGCAAATCACTAACCCTTTGCGTAAACTTCAAAAAAATGTGAAAGGTTATGAACTGAATAAACAAGGTGAAGAAGATTCTGAAGCAGATTTAAATGTCACTGAAAAGAAGATGTCTTTAAGGGAAAGCATTTTAATGTATACGATAATAGTTCTATTCTTGCCTTCCGCGCTTTTTATTATTTCATCATATGCATTGAGCCTTAAAAACTTCAATAATAAGATTCAGGAATCATATATGACAAGTGTCGAAGGCGTGGTAAACAACATAAACATGTATATGGAGGACAAAGAAAAGATATTAAGAATCATTATATATGATGATTTGGTGCAGCAGAGGCTGGGCGGAAAAGAACAGGGAGATGACTTCGAGTATAATATTAACCGTGCTATGAAAATGGGCGGCAATAAAAACTCCATACAATTATATGATGTTAATACTAGTATAATATACAGCAACGATGATTCGGATGCCGGATATTTACTGAACACGGAAGAACTCACCGAATTATTATCAAAGCGAAAAATATATAAGTGGAACAATACGGAGAAAAATTTATATGCAGAGTACGAGTATAGTATATTAGTTAAAATAAACAGTCTGGATAATTTTGCGAATATAGGTTTTCTGAAGTCTTGGATAGCGGAAAAAGAGCTTGAAAGCATATATGAGAATCTGTCTGAGGCGGGAATAATCATAAATATAGTGAATGAAAACAATATAATAGTTTCAAGTGAAAATAAAGAGCTCATTGGAACAAAATATATAAAAAATTCTGATTCTCATTTGGAAGAACATATATATGATTTAAACTATGGAAATTGGACCCTTGTGGCAAAATACAGCAATTCGATAAGTGTAATTACAAAAAATAGTCTAATATTGGAAAGACTGTATATATTGTTTTTGATATTGTTATTTACGATTGCGGTAGCTTTTGTAATCTCTTTATATTTGACGAAATGGATTGCCAACATAAATAGACTTATTAAGAAAATAAGGCTTGATGTGAAAAACATAGATTTTCCCGAAGAATCTATTGTTTATGAGTTTTCTGAGTTGAGCAAATCATTTAATGAAATGATTAATGCCAACAACAACTTAGCCAAAAAGATTGTAGAGACAACAAAGCTTGCTGTACAGCTAGAAGAACAGGAGAAAAAAGCTGAGTTAAAGGCTTTGCAGTTCCAGATAAACTCTCATTTTATATACAATGCATTTGACGGAATTGTGTGGCTTGTTAAAAGCGGAAAAACAACAGCCGCTATACTAATGATTACGTATCTGAGCAACTTTTTAAGATATGTAGCAAGAACGGACAGCCCCATAGTAAAGGTCGGAGAAGAGATAGAGCATGTGAAAAATTATATATCTCTTATAAAGATGAGATTTGGAAACAAGATTCAGTTTTATTGGGATGTTGATAATGAGGTTTTAGAGCATAAGGTTATTCGTCTTTCGGTGCAGCCTATAATTGAAAACGCCATTTTTCATGGTATATATACCAATGATGATATTGGCATTGTGGAGATAAGTTGCTTTAAAGAAGGTGATTATCTTTATATCAGTGTCACTGATGACGGATGTGGCATTGATGAAACTAATCTTGAGGATTTAATAAAAAATATTAATGAGCAGTATGCGAAAGATAGCATAGGACTGCACAACATACAAAGCAGAATTAAGCTTTATTTCGGCAGCGAATATGGTATAGAAATCACCTCGAAAGAAAATGCCGGAACAAGAGTAACTTTAAAATTTCCTTTATCCACCGAAAAAGAAAAAAATATTTTATTGGCTGATTCTCAAAACATCTAAAAAGCATACATTTTATTAAAATACGAACGATTATCAATTTTTAATAATGATAAACTTAATTCGTCTTATTATTACCCCTGTAAAAAGACAAATAATCTAATACAAGTGCGGAAAATAACATGAATAAAAAAGTGAAAATTACACTTGGCGACCCTATCGTTGTGTCACAGGCGCCTGTAGATATCAGCGGATGGGGATATTGGCAGTTCCCGGTTATGGAAAAATCTCCGGATGGAGCCATACATCTTTCTTTTCATATAGATAAAGATTCAGCTGAAGCTTACGGGCATCCAAAGGCTCATTTTTTAAGCGAAGACAATGGTGCAAACTGGCATGAAAAAAAGGGTTTTGAAGGATTCGGATGCTTAGTGGATAATGGTGACTTCATATCACCACATGAAAGTTTTTCAATACCTGTTGAACAATTGGAACTGCCTGAACCGGTAGGATATTACATATCTAAATATTACGATAAAAAATTCAATTTATACAGATATTCTGATTTGCCCGAAAAAGCGCAGGGTTGCTATATAAAAAGAAGGAAATCGAATTCCGACAAATTTAGCATTGAAAAAATCAAAATAATGCCCGATGACTTACTGGCACAGGAAGGGAGCGGGGTTATTCCGATACAGTTTTTTTGGAGGATGAGAATGTTTCCGGGCAATAAACTGTGCGCCCCGTCTTATTTCAGAAGGTATGAGGACGGTGCGCCTACTTTGGACTGTCCATGTCAATTCATCGTGTCTGAGGATAACGGTTATTCGTGGAATATAGTTGGCGAGGTCAAATATAAACCATGCAAATATGACGAACATCCTGAGGTAAGAAACGGATTTACTGAACCTGATGTGACAAGGCTTTCTGACGGCAGTTACTTTTGCTTGCTGAGGACTACGGTTGGGCAGCAGTCAGGCCCTTTGATGTATTCAAAATCATCAGATGAAATGAAAACGTGGAGTGAACCGGAATATTTCGACAAACTGGGTGTTTGGCCGGAGCTATTGACATTGGGTAACGGCGTAACACTGGCTTCATATGGAAGGCCGGGACTATATCTAAGGGCGACAGGCGATTCTACAGCGTTAAGTTGGGATGAGCCGATTGAAATAATCGTCCCAAACTATGAGGAACCACAGAAAAATACCTGTTCGTATACTTCTATGATACCTATAGATGATGAGAATTTTCTTTTGGCATATTCAAGCTTTGATTATCCTGATGAAAATGGAGCAAAAAGAAAGACAATATTAGTAAGACAGATAAACGTAAAATATTATAGAAAAGGCAGTATGTAAAATGAGCGTAAAAATGAGAAGAAGCAAAGTGCTTGAAAAGCTGAGAAGCGGTGGTATAGCAACCTCTATAAAGCTGAATTTGGAATCGTCCAGAGCGTGTGAAATCGCGGCAGCATATGATTTTGACTGCATTTGGCTTTGCATGGAGCATATTGCCAATACTTACTCCGTAATTGAAAAACAAATATTAGCCGCAAAAGCATATGATACGGATGTTGTCATACGTGTGCCTAGGGGGAGTTACAGTGATTATGTGAGGCCGTTGGAAATGGATGCGTCGGGCATTATGGTGCCGCATGTAATGAATGCGGGAGATGCCCGTAAAATAGTTGAAATGACAAAGTTTCATCCACTGGGTTTAAGACCGATAGACGGCGGAAATGCTGATGGATTGTATTGCAGAATCGATTTTTTTGAGTACTTGGAACAGGCAAACAATGAACGCTTTATAATAGCTCAGATAGAGGATGTGGAAGCACTTGAAGACTTGGAGAATATATGCCAAGTAGATGGAATAGACATGGTATTTTTTGGCCCTGCTGACTTTTCTCAATCGCTAGGTATAACTGGAAAATTTGATGATTCAAGAATATCAGAAGCAAGAATAAAGATAGCAGAAACCGCAAAAAAGTACGGGAAATATGCCGGCACGGTAGGAAGTGCAGACAATTATCATGAATTAGTTGATATGGGATACAGATTCATTAATCTTGGTGCAGATGTATTGGCGATAAATAATTATTACAGCGATATATTTGAAAAAATCAAGCAGAAACCTTAATGAACAAAAAGAGAGGATAATTAAATGAGCACCGATATGTTGAAGAAATTTTCGATAAGCCCGGCAAACATACCCAATGAGGGAATAATGTTTAAAGATTTGTCCAAGGAGGATAAAAGCGGACATCTGGGACATGGCTTGGCAGAATACAATAATGGATGCATACTTGCATTCTATCCAAACTGTTCTGGAGACGAAGGAGGACATTCGGGGCGCGGATGGATGGAATATAAGCATTCAAAAGACGGTGGGGATACATGGAGTGAAGGCATAGAATTCTCGTATTCCAAAGATCTTTTTGAATCCAGTGGGCATAAAAAATCGGCAATGGTTGAAAAAGCTGTTTCGCCATCTAAAGATATGATTGTTGTATTCACCTTGGAATGTGATGTTTCTGAAAATCAGCTGTGGGAGCCTTACAGAGTGCCGAAGGCGGTAATAAGCAGGGACGGCGGAAAGACGTGGGATGAGGGCAGGGAGCTTGGAAACAGACCCGGAAGACCTTATGATGCAGTAGCTATCGATGGGAAGATATATGTGCTTATCCTTCTCAATGATGCCACAAAGGATTTTGCTCTTTTTGATGAAAACGATAAATATGTGATGATGGCTAGCGAAGACAATGGTCACACTTTTTATGAAGTTTCATCACTGCCTTTTAAAAAAGGTAGAGCATATGGGTCTTTAGAGCGATTAAAAGACGGAAAGATGATAGCGTATGTCTATTCAAGGGATGATGAAGAAAAGTATCTGGACTATGTAATAAGTGACGATGATGGACGTACGTGGTCTGAAATCAAAAGAACATACATGGAAAAGAAAATCAGAAATCCTCAGATGATCAAATTTAAAGACTGTTATTTTTTACATGGCAGAAGCGGACAACATGGAGAAGGCAGCGGTCATTTTGTGCTCTACACCTCAGAAGACGGCATAAACTGGGATGAAGGGACATACTTGGCGATGCAGTCACACGGGGTAGGCGCGTACTCAAATAATTTAGTTGTCGGCGCAAAATATAATATGGAAAATCAAAGATTATTGATTATGGCGTCTCATGCCTATGATGAAAATAAGACGAATATTGTTTACTGGTGGATTGAATAAAGGTGACAAAATGGATATTGAAAGACTAAGAAAATTCAAGCAAAAAATCAAAGAAGATTTTGTGATTGGTTGCTTTTCGAAAACAAGTGATCCGGCATTCATTGAAGTGATGGGGCATGCGGGATTCGACTTTGTGATATTAGATTTGGAACATGGGCCAAACAGTGTACAGACCGTGCAAAACCTTATAAGAGCAGCCGAAGTTTCGGGCTTGCTTCCTATTGTACGCGTAAAAGAAGATACACCTCACATAATTGGCGAAGTATTGGACATCGGCGCAGCCGGAATACAAGTTCCGCAGATTTGCAATGCAAAACAAATGAAAGAGATAGTCAATATTGCCAAGTTTGCGCCTCTCGGAGAGCGCGGTGTATGCAGATTTGTACGAGCGGCTGATTATTCCATTAAGGACCGATATGAGTATTTCCGGCAAGCTAATGAAGCGCTTTCGATTTTGCAGTTGGAAGGGAAAGAAGCATTGGAAAACATCAACTCCATTTTTAATGCTGACAATGTCGACATATTTTTTGTAGGGCCCTATGATTTGTCTCAATCATTGGGAGTACCTGGGGAGATAAGGCATCCTGCTGTTATATCGGCTATAGAAGAAATTGTGGAAAAAGGCAAGGAAAAAGGAATCGTTATTGGTACTTTTGTAGATACAGTTGAAGACGCGATGTTTTGGAAGGATAAAGGGATAAAATATTTAGCTTATTCCGTGGATGTTGGTTTGTTTGCTGATATCTGCATGTCGGTAAAAGATGCTATTGTCTAAGAATAAATCTGTCGAGGAAAGTACAAAATGAAAGAATTATCAAAATTTACTCTTGGCACAGCCCAGTTGGGCTTAAACTATGGAATCGCGAATAAAAATGGCAAGCCTTCTTTAAAAAACGCTTTTGATATTTTGGATAAAGCGGTGGAAATGGGGATAAGATCATTTGACACTGCCGCAGCCTACGGAAGCTCAGAAACCGTGCTTGGGGAGTATTTTGCAAACAATAAAAAGATTTTAGAAGAATCAACAATTACAACAAAAATAGTATTGGGAAATGAAAAAATAAATGAGAATAAAATTGAGGCTGCCGTATTTGAAAAGATCGACGAATCATTGAAGAGGCTGAAGTCTGACTGCGTAGACAATCTTATGCTTCACCATGTTTCTGATTTACAGAAGTATAAAGAACCTGTTGTGAAAGCCTTAGAAAAAGCTAAAAAATTAGGATGTGTGAAAAAAATAGGGGTGTCTGTATATAATACGCAGGACATTCAAGAAATGCTTATGCATGGCGTGTTTGAGTGTGTACAGCTTCCTATTAATATTTTGGATATGCGCTTGATTAAGGATGACATGCTGAAACTCCTGAAAAAAGATTTTGTGACTATTTATGCAAGATCGATATTCTTGCAGGGCTTGTTTTTTATAAAGCCTGAAAACCTTCCTCCAAAACTAAAAATGGCAAAAGTATATTTGGATAATATCAATGATATTTGCTCGGAGATTGGGTGCAGTGTGGCTGAATTGGCTCTGGTTTATGCCCGAGATATAGGTGAATTGGATAGTTTGGTTATAGGTGCTGAAACAACAAAACAGATAGAAGAAAACGTGAGGCTTATGTGTGCATCTTCAATACCAAAGAAATATATTAAACAGATTAATGAAAGTTTTTCTAATGTACCGGAGCTTTACCTTGAACCTTGGCGCTGGGAAGACAACCAATAATAATTATAAGGAATCAAAATGGATATTAGCAAAAAAAAGTTTAATATTGCAATGCTTGGCATGGTTGAAGGCAACGGACACCCGTATTCTTGGAGCGCTATAATAAACGGTGACTACGATAGGGAGAAAATGGAATATTGTCCATATGAGACAATACCACATTATCTTGGACAACAAAAAGGATGTTTGGGAATTGAGGGGGCAAGGGTAACACATATCTGGACTGACAAGCCAGAGGATGCGGAGCTTGTTGCCAAGGCATCAAAAATAGAAAATATTCTGCATTCTCCTACTGATGCCATAGGAGAAGTTGATGCCGCTATAATATCTACTGACAAAGGATTTGAGCATGTTGAAAGAGCTCGGGCATTTGTAGAAGCAGGGATACCTGTATTTATTGACAAGCCTCTGACGGACAATGAAGAGGATTTGAAAACATTCTGCCAATGGAAAAATGAGGGCGCAAAGATTATGTCGTCAAGTTGCATGAGATATGCAAAAGAGATAAAGCCTTATCATCTTAACCACTATGAACTGGGGCAGATAAGATATATATCCGTTGCCATGGCGAAAAAATGGGAAACTTACGGAATTCACGCATTGGAAGCGATGTATCCGGTGTTAGGTGCTGGGTTTTTATCTGTCAGAAATATAGGAACAGAAGAAAGAAATATCGTTCATATAAAGCATAAGAGTGGAGCCGACATTATGATACCTGTAATTAAGGATATGTATGGTGCTTTTAGTGTAATGCAATTATGCGGTACGGAAGACAACGTTACTCTAAAGTTTAAAGACACATATACCGCATTTAGAGCGCAGCTTTTGGCATTTGTTGATTATCTTAAGACGGATGAAATGCCTTTCGCATTTTCTGAAACGGTTGAACTTATCAAGATGGTGATTGCCGGAACAAAAAGCAGAGAATTAGGCGGAGCTGAAATATATTTGGACGATATAAGAGTGGAAATTTAAATGTTGGAGAATGTTATGAGCGATGTTATGAAGAGCTTTTCTCTTAAAGGAAAAGTGGTTTTGGTTACAGGAGGAGCAGGTTCTTTTGGAAAGCAGATACTGGAAGCAGTAGCAGAGGCAGGCGCAACTACATATGTGGCATCTAGGAATTTAAAAGCCTTGGAAATAGAAGCAGTAAAGCTAAATGACAAGGGATATGATGTGCGCCCGCTCCAATATGATCAAGGAGACGAACAATCAATATTAAAGTTAAGAGATACTATTTTGGCTGATAGCGGACGGATTGACGTGCTGGTAAATAATGCTGTTGCAAGGCTTGGATCATTGTGGGATGTTGATGCGGAAAAGCTTCAAAATAGTTTCAATATAAATATAACCGGAGTGTTTTTGATGTGCCGCACGTTTGGCGATGTAATGAAAAATCAAAAAAGCGGTTCCATCATTAATATCGGTTCAATATATGGCATGCTGGGATGTGATCCGTCCTTATATGAGGGAACGGAAATGGGATTCAGTAATCCGGCTTATTATTGCGAAAAAGGAGCGATGATAAATCTGACGCGCTTTTTGGGAAGCGTACTCGGTGCATATAATATCAGATGCAATTGCATAAGCCCCGGCGGACTTGAAACGAAAAAAACAAATGAAATCTTTAAAGAAAGATATAACAGGAAAACATTTCTGGGAAGAATGGCGAATAATGAAGATTTAAAAGGGATAATAGTGTTTCTAGCATCTGACGCATCCAAATATGTTACAGGCACAAATATTCCTGTTGATGGTGGTTTGACGGCAAAGTAGCTGGACAAAAACTGAACTAACATATGAGTGATTTTGCAATAGTCAGTGCTGATATTGCGATAGAAAATGAATTATTGAAATCCATGAAAAGTATACTGATAAAAAACGCTAGGATAATACAAAATGATTTACTGCTGGATAATTCCGGAGTGCTTTGTATAGACGGAAAAATAGAAAGCATTTTAAAAGATGAAGAAGCAAATCACTTTTCGGCAGACATTATACTGGATGCGAAAGGCAAGATTCTAGCTCCCGGATATATAGACCTTCATATGCACGGTGCATGCAATATGCTTACTGATAAAAGTGCAAACCAACTGGAAAAGCTGTCGGGAACATTGCCAAGGTATGGAGTGACAAGCTTCCTTTCTGGGGTGCTGCCTAAAAAAAGCGAAGATGAAGATTATGCGTTGCTAGAAACGCTGTCCGAAGCTGAAAGCCGAGGTGCAGAGATATTAGGGTTTTTCCTTGAAGGGCATTTTCTGTCGCTGACGGGTGCTATATCCAATTTGAAAGCAAACAGAACAATTGAATACGTAGAGAAATTAAAAGAGCTTGCGCAGCCATATAAGATTGTATTCGGCATATCGCCTGAGTTTCCGGGGATATGCGAGCTTATTCCGTACATGACGGATGGGGGATATCCTTCATTTATAACGCATACAATGGCGAATACTAAACAGACGGAAAAGGCGATTGAGCTGGGGGCGACACATGCTACGCATTTCTATGATGTATTTCCGTATCCGGGAGAAAATGATCCCGGTGTAAGGGCTTGCGGTGCAGTGGAGGCTATACTTGCAGATCCTGATGTCAGCGTGGACTTCATACTTGACGGAGAGCATGTCGACTCTGTAGCGGTCAAGATGGCCTTGCAGTGTAAAGGCTACGAAGGCGTGAGCTTGGTAACGGATGCGAATATAAATGCAGGGCTTCCGCCGGGTAGATACACAGGTCTTGGTGGTAGAGATATTATCGTGGAGTATGAAGGCGGCCCTGCAAGGCTTGATGAGAAATCAGCAGTGCCCGGAGGACTTTCGGGAAGTGGGCTCACGATGGACAGAGCAGTTATAAATGCTGTGAAAATGCTTGATGCTCCAATAGCTCAAGCAATTAAGATGGCATCTTACAATCCAGCAAAAGTACTTGGGCTGCATCACAATAAAGGAAAAATAGAAAAAGGATATGATGCAGACATGGTGCTATTGGATAATGCATTGAACGTTGATATGTGTTGGGTCGGCGGCAGACAGGTTTACAGCAAAGGATAAGTATGTATTTTCTAGGACTTGATATAGGAACAACTGGCTGCAAGAGCATGCTGTTTGACGAAAAGCTTAATATTATTTCTCAAGACTACATTGAGTATGATTTGATATATTCAAAAAACGGCATGGTAGAGCAATCACCGCTTGAATTGTGGGACATGGCAAAACAGACAATAAAGAGCACTTTGCAATCTGCTGAAGTTCCGAAAATTAAAATAAGTGCGATTAGTATCAGTTCACAGGGGATTTCTTTTGTGCCGGTGGACAAAGAAGGAAAAGAACTTTGGAACATAATAAGCTGGCTGGATGCGCGCGCACGTACGCAGACAAAGCAAATTGAAAGCACTTTAGGTGCAGATTACATATTCAAAACAACAGGTAAAAAAATAAAAATATCATACACACTGCCTAAACTAATGTGGATTAAAGAAAACGAAACGAATATCTACCAAAACACATATAAGTTTCTTATGGTTTTAGACTATATAGCATATAAGCTGACAGGTGTAATGAGAACTGATTATTCAATGGCATCGGGAACAATGATGTTTGATATCATAAAACATGAATGGGACGAAAAGATACTAAAAATCTGTGGTGTTGACAAAAATAAGTTGCCTGATATCGCTGAAATGGGTACAAAGCTAGGAAAAATTAAACATGAAGTTGCAGCCGAGCTTGGTTTGAATGTGGATGCTGAAGTTATTTTAGGAGCGCAAGACCAGAAGTGCGCGGCGCTGGGCGCGGGCATAAAGGAAGGTATGGCAACAGTATCGCTGGGTACATCGACTGCAATAAGTATAGTGAGTAATAGTCCAAATATTATGGATGAAAGACAAAGCATACCATGCTTTGCTTTGTATAAAACAAGATGGACATATGAAGCGGTGATAGGCACATCGGGAGCAGCTTTTAAATGGATGCGTAATCTTTTGGATACTGGATATGAAGAAATGTGTAAACTAGCTGAGAAGTCTCCGCCGGGGGCGAACGGGCTTTTTTTCTATCCGCACTTTACCGGAGCTGGCAGTCCATACTGGGACGAGGAATCCAAAGGCTCATTTTATGGAATTACATTAAGCACTGATAAGGCGGATATGGTAAGGAGTCTTTTGGAAGGAATAGCGTTTCAGATAAAGGTGAATATAGAAGCGCTGGAAAAGATAAATAGTACCGCGATAAAAGAAATCAGGCTTTTTGGTGGAGGAGCAAAGCAAGAATTTTGGGTTCAACTGATAGCGGATGCTGTAGGTCTTCCTGTGAATGTTTTATATACTGCGGAGGCTGCTAATATGGGAGCATCTATGCTGGCGGCAAAAGGTATGGGAATTGAATCTCGCATAGATGATGACAGATTGATCAGAAACAGATATTTACCGCGTCAGAAGGTAAAGGAAGAATATAGTAAGTTAATTAAAGAATATTTAAAAATACAAAGAAAAATTATTATGTAAAGGAGTATAAAATGTCTTTTAATTTTGGAGATAAAACATGGCCGGAGCTTAAAGAGGCGATAGAAGAAAAAAGTGTGGTGATAGTGCCTGTGGGCACGACCGAAGAGCATGGCAAGCATTTGCCTGTGGAGACAGATTCACTGATAGCCGAGATGTACGGACAGGCATTCGGCAAGGCACTGCATGGCAAAATACCGGCACTTGTTACACGGCCGATATATTTTGGATATTCAATGAATGTAGTGGAAAACTGGCCCGGTACTCTTAAGATACGAACAAGGGTATTTATGGACTATATGTTTGATATCATAGGCTCGCTCATCAAAATGGGCTTTAAGAAGGTAGTGCTTCTGGATTGCCATGGTAATCACGACGGGCTGTTGCGCACCGTAATGCGTGAAATAGCGGACGAAACAGGAGAGTTTATTTGTACACTGGCACCGGGGAAACTCTGTGAATCGGAGTATAACAAGATTAAAAAAGACCCTGAAGGGGATATCCACGGTGGTGAATGGGAAACATCCATGATACTGGCGTTTAAGCCTGAACTTGTTCATGCAGACCAGTACACGAATGTGGATGCAATAAAGTGCAACGGCACACTACGGGGACCAGTTTCTACATGGGGGCTGCAGGAAACAAAAACAGGCCTTTTCGGAGACCCGACATATGCCAGCGCAGAACTTGGAAGAGCATGCCTTGATGCTGGTGTAAAAGAGGGAGTAAAGATAATAGAAGAATACTACAAACTGTAGAAGGAGATTAAAATGAAAAATAATTTTGAATTTGAACCGGCAAAGTGGATACCTTTCAGAGATAAAGAGGTATTGGAGCGCGTAAGAAACATAAAAAGAGAAGACATGGAGCATCATGAAAACCCTGAATTTAAGATAAAGATAGTGCCTGATGTTGGTTCTTTGTGGGTAGCTGATATGTTTGCGCGCATAAAGGAATCTGATGAAAAGGATCAAAAACTTACTATGATATTGCCAAACCCATGCGCGGCGACATATGAAACTGTAGCGGAACTTATAAACCGCTTCAGAGTGGACTGCCGAAATGTGTATACATTCAACATGGACGAATGGGCGGATGAAGACGGAAATGTTGCACCTGATAGCTATAAGGCGGGGTTCAATCATTCCTTTCTCAAGTATTTTTATGAAAAGATAGACCCGGAACTTCGTATGAAGCGCGAAAACTGCTGCGCTCCGACAACCCAAAACATCAATGACTACAGCAAAATGATAAGAGAATGCGGTAACGGCGGGGCAGATATCTGCTATAGCGGCCCGGGTTGGGCGGGGCACATAGCTTTTATTGATCCGGATACAGAGGAATTTGCCTGTGACAGCATAGAAGAGTTCATGAAAATGGATTCCAGGATTGTTTCCCTACATCCTTTGACCATAGCTCAAAATTCTCTCCATGGCGTATTTGGATGTAGCGGAGACATTGCAAATGTCCCTACAAAGGCTGCTACTATAGGTCCTTCTGATGTGGCAAACTCCAGAAATCGCTTTGAGATGCATTCTGTTTCCACTATGGGAACGGTGTCTTCTTGGCAGCGCATGACATCACGGCTTGTCCTATACGGGCCTGTGACCGACAAAGTTCCTTCCTCTATACTACAGCTTATGCCGACATCGGTTTATGTGAGCGAGGAGGTAGCAAGAGAATTTGAGTGTTGGGAAGAGGTTGGGTATTAAGGTTAATCCAAGGATTAAAGCGCTGGGAATTGAATGCAGCTATAGAAGATGGGATAAAGACATCTTATGCTGATTCATGCATAACCGCACCAGCGCTGTTATTTCATTGTACGGCGTATTGACTACTGAGTAGCTCGTGTGTAAAGCAGTAGTATAAATTGAGGAGGACTAATTTTTTGACTAATCCGGTATACCTTGCACTGTGCAGTATGATTCTTTGTGCTGTTAATGATTTAATTTATAGGAAGGCTGCAATTGAAGGAAAAACCGGCGGCATATACTTTTTTTATTTTGTTTCATCAGTTTCGTCAGTATTGTGTGCTTTTTTTATTGGTCTAATACAAAACGGTGGATTTGAAATCCAATCAGTAGATATTTTATATGGAGCAATATTAGGATTATTATCTTTTGGCACATATATGCTGTTTCTTTTAAGCTTTAACGGGAGCAGTACAACCGTGACCGTAACTATATACCGTCTAAATATGATTCCGGGAATCATTCTAGCTGTTATTTTCCTCGGTGAAAGAATTACTCTGGTAAAAGGTATGGGGATATTTCTTTGCATAGTGGGTATGTTGATTTTGTCCAGAAATGCATTTGGTAATAGAGCAAACAGAAAATCTATTTTGCTAAGCGTTGCCGCTTGCTTGGGATGCGGTGTGATTAATATGTTTAACAAAGCTGCGATTATCTCCGGTGCGGATGCGTTTAGAGTTCTGTTTTGGAGATTTTTGGCGGTTGCTTTTATAAGCGGCTTGATTTTTTATCATAAACGCAAAGGTAAAGCTGGTATTTTACGTAAAGATATTCTCATGCCTATGATATCAGGATTGCTGCTAATGCTGGCTATATATTTTACACTTGTGGCCTTTAAGACAGGGGATGTTAGTGTTGTGATTCCCATTTCTCAATTTTCGTTCGTTATTGTATCTGTAATAAGCTGGCTTATGCTCAAAGAAGCAATAAATGCAAGAAAAATTATAGGAGTATTATGCTCTGTAATTGCGCTTGTGCTGATTGGGATTTAACGGTTAAAAAAGTTTTTTCACTTGCGCTGGATGTTGCACATCAACCGCACACTGCACACATGTTCATGTGATTTATTAAACCCTATTTTTTTCGTATTCTCATTAGGAAGACCAGGCACTCTTTTAAGATTTCATTTTTAAATTCTAGCTGTTTATTATCTTGCATTCAGCATCAACTTTAGAAAAGAAGACAATACAATCGCATTAACCGTGTCAATATCAATGAATATGGTAGGGTAAATAATGAGGCATACTGCATTATAGAATACTCGTCGCTGCGATATCAATTTTAGTGTTTTCTTAAATATACAAAAATCTATCTATTTAGCAACTCGCTTATTATTTTGCTATTGAATGATATTATACAACCATATTTCCAATGTTTATCTAAAATAATATATGCACACAGTTTAATTAAACTTGCCACTATTATCAGAACACAAGTGCCACACCATATTAAAATAATGCTTATGGCAGGCATTTTTTTGCTTATTTTAATGTTGTTTTCCACAATAACATAACGCTGCAAATGCATGGGATACTAATTTTTGACAAAAAAACAAACTGCAAGCCAAAAAACAGGTTAAGTTTGTTTATTCATAATTTCATTTTAATTAAATCTTATTATCATCTTTTCTTTAGTTCGAAAATTAAGGATTAAGCTACATAAAAACAAATAATTCGTTAACAAAATATGGATAAAATTAAATAAGTAACAAAAAAATACTGGATTATTTAGTCATTATGTATAATTAAATTAATCCAGTAGTAAAATATTACTAATCACAATGATTAATAATCAACACATATAAGGTAAATTAATCTCTTCTTATAATTCGATACGAACCTATAATAATAATATAAACATTAAGGAGGAAGTCTCGATGAGAAAGAGTATTATTACAATTCTAATTGCAGTTATGTTATTTGTAGCTGTTTTGTCAGGTTGCCAAACAACCGACAGTGACAAAACTGTGATTGGTGTACTTATGCCTACTAAATCACTTCAAAGATGGAATCAAGACGGCGACAACATGAAAACTCAGCTTGAGTCTAAAGGCTATGAAGTTGACCTGCAATACGCAGACAATGACGTTGCTAAGCAAGTCACTCAGATTGAAAATATGATAACCAAGGGCGTAGATGTTTTGGTTGTAGCTTCAATTGACGGCAGTGCTTTAGGCGGAGTCTTGGCAGATGCAAAGAAGAAGGAAATACCAGTAATCGCATATGATAGATTGCTTATGGATACTGACGCAGTTGACTATTATGCAACATTCGACAATGAAAAAGTTGGTACAATCCAGGGTGAATATATAGTTGAAGCTCTCGGACTTGCAGATGGCGAAAAAGGCCCATTTACAATGGAAGTGTTTGCAGGCTCACCGGATGACAACAATGCAAAATTCTTCAACAAAGGCGCAATCGACGTATTGACACCTTATATTGAAAGTGGCGTTCTTGTAGTTAAGTCTGGACAGGGCAAAACAAACGATGAATGGACAGACATTGGTATCATGGAATGGAAATCCGAAGGCGCACAGGCAAGAATGGACAACCTTCTTTCAGGTTTCTATGCAGATGAAAACATTGATGTGGTTCTTTCACCAAATGATTCATTGGCACAAGGCATAGCGGCTTCTCTTGACGCTGCAGGATATGGGTCTGATTCTAAACCTTATCCGATACTTACAGGACAGGATTGTGACGTTAACTCTGTTAAAAACATCATAGCCGGAAAACAGTCAATGTCAGTGTTTAAAGACACAAGAACTTTGGCAGCTCAGGTTGTTGATATGGTTGTAGCTATAGTTTCTGAAGAGACTGTACCTGTAAACGGCGAATATGATAACAACGTTAAAAAGGTTCCTTCATATCTTTGCGAACCTGTATTTGCAGACAAAGATAACTACAAATCACTTCTTGTTGATTCAGGATATTATTCAGCCGAAGCTCTTGGTATGGATGATATGACAGAAGAAGAACCAGAAGAAGAAGTTCAGGGCAAAACAGTTGGCGTTTTGATGCCCACAAAATCTCTTCAGAGATGGAATCAAGACGGCGACAACATGAAGACTCAACTCGAAGCTCAGGGATTCAATGTTGACCTTCAGTATGCAGATAACGATGTAGCAAAACAGGTGCAACAGGTAGAAAACATGGTAACCAAAGGTGTTGACCTGCTGGTTGTGGCTTCAATCGACGGCGGCGCTTTAGGCGGAGTTTTGGCTGATGCTAAAGACGAAGGAATACCTGTAATAGCATATGACAGACTGATAATGGACACAGATGCTGTTGACTACTATGCAACATTTGATAATGAAAAAGTTGGAACAATCCAGGGTGAATATATAGTTAAAGCTCTCGGCTTAGCAGACGGAGAGATGGGTCCATTCACAATGGAAGTATTTGCAGGATCACCTGATGATAACAATGCAAAATTCTTCAACAAAGGCGCAATTGATGTATTGACACCTTATATTGAAAGCGGAGTACTTGTTGTTAAATCAGGTCAGGGCAAAACAAATGATGAGTGGCAGGATATTGGTATCATGGAATGGAAGTCCGAAGGCGCACAGGCAAGAATGGACAACCTTCTTTCAGGTTTCTATGCAGATGAGAACATCGATGTGGTGCTTTCACCAAACGACTCATTGGCACAAGGAATAGCGGCATCTCTTGACGCTGCAGGCTACGGTTCGGATGACAAACCTTATCCTATACTTACAGGACAGGACTGTGATGTAACCTCAGTTAAAAACATCATAGCCCAAAAACAGTCAATGTCAGTATTTAAGGACACAAGAACTTTGGCAGCACAAGTGGTTGATATGTGCGTTGCGATCCTAACAGACAAAGAAGTGCCTGTAAACGGTGAGTATGATAACAATGTGAAAAAGGTTCCTTCATACCTTTGCGAACCAGTATTTGCAGACTTAGAAAATTACAAAGCACTGCTTATTGACTCTGGTTATTATACTGAGGATCAACTGAAATAAAACAAATACCTTGACTCAATAACACAATAAAGATTATGACGGCAATGCTAGTGTGTTGTCGTCATAATCAATCTTTATTTTCAAGGAATAAGCTTGTATAAATTAAGTCTAAATAGGAGACACCCATATGCACATTTTAGAAATGGTAAATATAACAAAGATATTTCCCGGAGTAAAAGCTTTGGATAACGTAAGCTTTCAAGTGGAAAAAGGAGAAATTCATGCGCTTGTAGGCGAGAACGGTGCGGGTAAGTCTACATTGATGAACGTGCTTTCCGGCATATATCCATATGGGGATTATTCGGGGAATATACTCTATCACGGGGAAGAGTGTAAGTTTAAAAATATTCGAGAAAGTGAAAAAAGAGGAATAGCGATTATTCATCAAGAGCTTGCATTGAGTCCTCATATGACAATATCCGAAAATATTTTTCTCGGCAATGAGAGACAAAGATTAGGGATGATAGATTGGGATGAAACAAATGAAAAAGCCAAAGGGCTTATAAAAAAGGTCGGGCTTAAAGAAAAACATACAGCGCTGATAAGAAATATTGGTGTTGGCAAGCAGCAGCTTGTGGAAATAGCAAAGGCACTTTCAAAAGACGTAGAGCTTTTGATATTAGATGAACCTACAGCAGCCCTTAATGATGAAGATTCAAACAATCTTTTGGAGCTTTTAAAAACGCTTAACCGCGAAGAAGGCTTAACGTGTATCATAATATCTCATAAAATAAACGAAGTTACCAAAGTTGCCGATACCATTACGATTATCCGTGACGGACAGGTGATAGAAACTTTGGACAACAATGAAAACGAGGTAAGCGAAGCAAGAATAATCAAAGGGATGGTAGGAAGAGAGCTTACAAACAGGTTCCCTAAGCATACATCCAAAATTGGTGAAATTGGATTCGAAGTAAAAGACTGGACCGTATACAGCCCGTTGGACGAAGATACTATGGTTATAAAAAATGTATCCATGAATCTTAGAAAGGGAGAGGTTGTGGGGCTTGCGGGGCTCATGGGAGCAGGCAGGACTGAGTTTGCTATGAGCTTATTTGGAAAAGCATATGGCAAAAAAATATCGGGAACGATAATTAAAGAAGGCAAAGAGCTAGAGCTCAATAATATAAGTCAGGCTATTGACAATGGATTAGCATATGTAACAGAAGATAGGAAAACGGCAGGTTTGGTTCTAATAGAGGATATTAAGAGCAATATTACTATGGCAAACCTTAAAAATATAAGCAGGAACGGAGTGGTTGATGAAGACCGTGAGATTGATGTAGCTGAGGAATATCGTGAGAAGCTTTCCATTAAAACACCTAGTGTCTATCAAAAGGCTAAAAACCTTTCCGGTGGGAATCAACAAAAAGTAGTATTAAGCAAGTGGATATTCTCCGCACCTGATGTATTGTTTCTAGATGAGCCGACAAGGGGTATAGATGTAGGTGCAAAATATGAGATATACAAAATTATAAACCAACTTGCGGACGAAGGGAAATGCGTACTTGTGATATCGTCCGAACTCCCGGAGATACTTGGAGTGGCGGATAGGATATATATAATGAACCAAGGAAAAATGGTTGGAGAGAAAGACAAAAAAGATGCGACTCAAGAAAACATCATGGAATGCATCATAAACAGCATGAAGTAAGGGGATAAGAAAATGATAGAAAAAGTCAGAAATTATTTAAAGCATAATATGAGACAGTATACTATGCTTATAGCACTTGTTGTTATAATGATATTCTTTCAGGCGCTTACTAAAGGAATTCTTTTAAAGCCTAGAAACATATCGATATTGATTTACCAGAACAGCTATATACTGATACTGGCGATAGGAATGTTGATGTGTATATTGACTGGCGGTAATATTGACCTTTCGGTAGGATCTGTAGTCGCGTTTGTAAGTGCCATTAGCGGCCTTTTTGCAGCGACACTGGGTGCGAATGTGTGGATTTCAATATTGATGGCTATTGTAGCGGGGACTTTGGCAGGTATCTGGCAGGGGGCTTGGATAGCTTATATGAAGATACCGGCATTTATTGTGACACTGGCAGGTATGCTTGTTTTCCGAGGTATTAATAATATCATATTAGAAGGTCAAACTTTAGGTTTGCCGCAGACTTATATAACTATTGCATCAGGTGTTATTCCGGATTTTTTGAATAAAAACGAAAACAGCCTAAATCTTACTGCAATTGCAGTAGGAGTGCTTTGCTCAGCGCTTTATGTATTTTATGTATTTTATATCCGTGGAAAAAAGAAGGCACGTGGATATGAAGTTCCGGAATTTTGGACAACAGTGGTTAAAACGGCTGTTCTTGTAGGCATAATAGAACTTTTCACTTTTTGGCTTGCAAAAGACGATGGTATTCCGATTATTTTGGTAATACTCGGTGGGCTTATGCTGATTTATGGCTTCATAACAACAAAGACAGTAATTGGCAGGCATCTTTATGCTTTGGGCGGAAATGCGAAGGCGGCGGAGCTTTCAGGCATAAAGACAAAGAAGATATTGTTTTTGGCATATGCAAATATGGGGCTTTTAGCAGCGGTTGCAGGAATAGTATTTGCAGGAAGGCTTAATGCGGCTTCGCCTACAGCTGGTAAAGGTTTTGAACTTGACGCTATCGCCGCTTGTTTTATAGGTGGTGCATCGGCCTCTGGTGGAATAGGAACAGTACAGGGTGCTGTAATAGGTGGATTTATAATGGGCATACTAAACAATGGTATGTCAATAATGGGAGTGTCTACATTCTGGCAGGACATCACGAAAGGCCTCGTTCTTCTTTTGGCGGTTGCCTTTGATGTGTTCTCCAAATCAAAATCAAAAACCTGATTATTATTGATATAAAAGCAGACAATGTACCGTAATTTTTATTATGGTACTTTGTTTGTTTTATGACTCTTTGTGCATTATAATAATTAGAATAAACACACTATACAGAGGCCTATATATGAAAATTAAGATAAAAAAAACCGAACGCGATTTTACCGCCCATTATTATCATGCAAATGATATACATTTATTCAGAAGCAGCGTACTTGAGTTTATTATAAAAT
The DNA here is from genome assembly GCA_963676355.1 of Christensenellaceae bacterium. Classification (GTDB taxonomy): domain Bacteria; phylum Bacillota; class Clostridia; order Christensenellales; family UMGS416; genus JAGLOK01. Next base: position 2,303,957 of record OY781093.1, on the reverse strand, counting down.
CGGAAAAAAGCGCTTTGATGTTTGTAGATACAAATTCAAGAATAAAAAAACTTACTGAAAGCGAAATAGAAAATGTTTTAAACAGTTGCGGTTTGAATTATATTAAAAAACAAATCCCTTCTACCGAAAAAAAACTCTTCGGATTAGCTACATTTTTCGGAGGAAAGAATAAGAAAAAGAGGCCTGAAAGCTTATTCGCAATTGAGCTAAGTTCCGAAAACTATAGCATAGACCTCTACAACAGCTTTTTAATGTATTATGATTACGGAATTCTATCAGGTTTAAAACAATCAATAAAAGATATAACTGATATATATATGATGGATTATTCGGATGTTATGTTTAATAAAGACATATCTGAAACATGCTATTATGATTCGGTAATATTTACAAGAATACGAACTAATTCAGATGATTCGGAATTAGAAAACAATATTAGGTTATTGGACGTATGAAGTCTATTTTTAAAATAGGTGTAGCAATATTGGTCATTGGTTTGTTTGCATCAATTGTAGGCACTTTGTACTACTATATTAGAATTTCAAAAGGCTACGAAGATGTCCAAACGAATGTATTTTCAGAAAACCCAAAATATCATTTTTCACTTATTTTAAATAATGAAAAAGATGAGTATTGGAAGCAATTTAGAGAGGGCGTTTTTGATGCCGCTAGATTAAACAACATTGTAATAGAGTATAACCCGACGGCATATACGGACAGTCATGACACAATGCTTGAATATATTAATATCGCAAACAAGGCTAGGCTTGATGGCATTATCGTTAATGGAATAAGCTCGTTAGAATATACAAACTCAATAAGCAGTATTTTAGAAAACGATATTTCCGTAGTATTGGCAGGAGATGAACCAATTGAGGACAGCAACTTGTGCTATGTTGGGACAAATTATTATGAGCTAGGAGTTCATGCGGCTCAGATGATTTCTCAGATTGACAATGAAGATATAGAGATTAATCTTGCAATAATTTTCTCAGGAGAAGAGGAAAAGGCTGTTGAGAGTGCTGTTTTGAGCCATGATGATTCCATGGTTATGGGTTTAAATAGCATTGAGGACACTAGATATACTTTGAATATAGTGGCAACACTATACAGAAGTTCTGATTTGCTGGGAGCTGAAGATTTAACTCGCAATATTTTAAATAATTATAAGGATATTGATGTAATTTTCTGCACCAATGCCAAAGATACAATTTCAGCAGCCAGAGTTTTAGTTGAGAGAAATCTTGTTGGCAAAATTGCAATTGTAGGTACTAACATAAATGAAGAAATTATATCTCTTGTGGAAAAAGGAATAATATCCGGAATACTTGACAGAAACGGATATGATGCAGGATATAAAAGTGTAGAAGCGTTGATTAACAATATAGAAGGTGAGTTTCAATCAAATTTCATACCTATTGATATTGATATATATACAAAAATGAACATACATAAATACAAGGAGAATTAGACTTTGAAACTCTTTGTGAAATTGCGGAAAAAGTTATTTGGTAGTATTAAAACAAAAATGCTAAGCACTTTTTTAGTGACTAGTTTTTTAACAAGTATGACGGCTATATTTATTCTAATAGTCCTAAATCAGCTTACAGCTAATATGAATGATATGTTCTCTGATAATATTGAAATAAAAGAATTTTTAACAACTATGCAAGAGGTTGACTCTAATTTAACTAAATACTTGGTTACAGATGATTCAGACAGCGTGCTTAACTATTTTAAGGCTAAAGACTTACTGCTTGAGCAAGCAACTAATATGTATGATGAAACACTGGGCATATACAGTGAAGATGCTTTAATATATAAAGATATCTTTCATATGGTAGAAAGCTATATCGAGGAAACAGATGCAGCGGTTAAAGGAAGACAGCTTGATGATGCGGATGAATATATTGAACGGTATGGAGAAGCGGATAAGATAGCAATCTATATAAAATCTTTCGCAGACAAGGTTAATTTAAGTCATTTAGATGAAAATACGCAGCAATACTCAGGGATGTCAAAAGATCTGAATAAGCTTTTGATTACAAATATAATCTTGATTGCATCAGTTATCTCTATAAATGTTATATTGATATTATACTTAACCTATAACATAACAAAACCTGTAATAAAGCTTGCACAGTCTGCAGAGGAGATTGCAAAAGGAAACTTTGAAACTGAAGACGTGGAAGTATTCTCTGACGATGAGATTAGCATCATGGGAAACGCATTCAATGCAATGAAGCATAGCATTAAAGATTATATTTATGAATTGCATGATAAGTCGGAAACTGAATCTAAACTAATGGAGCAGCAGATAGAGAATCTGAAGATGCAATATTTACTGGATGATGCAGAGCTTAAAGCGCTACAGGCCCAAATTAACCCGCACTTTTTGTTTAATACATTAAATGCAGGCATGCAGTTGGCTATGATGGAAGATGCAAACAAGACATCGGAATTTCTTGATGATTTGGCTAAGATATTTAGATATAACGTTAGGAACGTTGATCGTGTTGTAAGAATTAAAGATGAAATTGAGATGATAACGTCATATGCAAACCTATTTAAAGTGCGTTTTGGAAATCATATTGAATTTTACTATGATATAGACGAAAGTTTGCTGGAATATAATGTACCACCGCTTATCATACAACCTCTTTTAGAAAATGCCACAATACATGGTATTGGTGATAAAGAAGAGGGCGGAAGCATAACTACCACTATAAAAAAACACGGGGATAGAATTAATATCTCTGTTCATGATGACGGTGTGGGAATAGATGAAGAAACTAGAAAACTGATACTGCAATGTTCAGAATTTGAAGATACCAACTCTTGGCATACAACTGGGATAGGCATATCTAATGTTATACAAAGGCTTAATCTCTTTTTTTCAATTGATAATGTTATTGATATCGAATCGGCAGCGGAAAAAGGTACCACAGTAACACTCAAAATACCAATGGAAATTGAAAAGGATAGAACCAATAGGGAGGTAGACAATGTATAAATTAATGGTCGTAGATGATGAAAATATTGTTATTGAGTCTGTTAAACATATTGTTGAAAAAGAAATAAATAACATTGAAGTTGTACATACTGCAAGATCTGGAAGGATGGCAATTGAAAAAGCTAGAAATCAAAGTGTTGACATAATACTTATGGATATTAAAATGCCTGGGATTAATGGGCTTGAAGCAATAACTGAAATAAAAAAGATGCACCCTGATATAAAGTTTATAATAGTGTCGGCTTATGAACACTTTGAATTTGCAAAAGAAGCGGTCAAAATAGGAGTTTCAGAGTATCTAATAAAGCCAGTGCTAAAAAACAAATTGATAGAAATATTAGCAAAGGTTACAGATGAACTTGACGAAGAGCGAGAAAAGCAGAATCTTGAATTAGAAACAAAAGAGAAAATGGACAAAATGCTGCCTATTATTGAGCATGGATTTATATACTCTCTTTTACTTGCACAAGGGCATAAAGTTGACATTAGCAGGTATAAATCATTATTTAATATTAACACTCCATATGGGTGTATCTTACTGCTTACATTTAAAGATATGAGAAGTAAGAACGCTGATATTATAAACCTTAAAGATGGGCTGCAAATTCAAAAATTCTACGAATATTTAAGAGATAATATGAAGTTTAATTTCAAGTGCTTGGTAGGGCCTGTAATTCTTGATAGAGTAATAGTATACATTGCGCAAGATAATGATGATATATATAAACAAAAAGTGTATACCATAGGAGTATTAGAGAATCTAATTAGTAAATTAATCTCAAAATTTAAAGTTACCATAAAAGCAGGAATAGGCAACGTTCATAGTGATGAAAATATTATGATTTCTTATCAGGAAGCACTAAAAGCTATAAACTTTAGAGATAATGAAATACTAACACACATCGATGATGCCGCCTATAATATGGATAATCTAAATTTAAATATAATGACAGAAGAGCTCGAAATAATTTCAGCAATCGAAAAGGGAGATACTGAGCGAAGCATAAGTATTTTAAATGATTTGCTAAACAAATATAAAAATACAGCAGTTGAACAAAATTTAAAAAATAAACTTATTGAAATAATGGTTTTCGCTAATAAAATAGCGATGGAAAATATAATTGACAGTGATTCTTATCTGCAAAATAGTGACTACATAAATGATATCATGAATTGCTCGAATCAACAGGAGATGCATAGTTTTTGCATCGAAAAGATTCGCTATATTACAAATGGGATTAGAAGATTAAAAAAGAAAAATATAAGCACTATTGTTGACAAAGCAAACACTATTATAAACGAAAGATTCAGCGAAAAATTATCGCTTTTAGACATTTCCAAAGAGCTAGGCATGAGTCCTCAATACTTTTCGAAATTGTTCAAAGATGAAATGAATATAAATTTTATAGACCAACTTACAGCTGTGCGTATAGAGCACGCAAAAAAGTTAATAAAGCAAGGCAACTATTCAATCAAAGAAGTTTGCTATATGTCTGGATATAGTGATCCGAATTACTTTAGTAGATTATTTAAAAGACATGTGGGAGTTTCTCCGTCAACTTTATTTAAACAACAATAGTGGAGGTACACATTGAATAAGAAGCTAATCATATTAGTTGTTATTATTGCATTGTTTTTAGTTGGATGTGGTAAAAATCAAACTTTTCTTAATGATGACGGTATAATAAAAATTGGATTTGTGCCAGAGACTATGACCGTTGAACGCTGGCAAAGAGACAGAGACATCTTTTATTCAAAGGCAAAACAGCTTGGTGCTGAAGTTATTGTACAGAATGCATACGAAGATAGTGCATTGCAAGAAGATATTTGCCGAGAGATGATTGCTCAAGGAGTGGATGTTCTAGTTATTATACCTTATGATAAGGACTCTTTGGATAAAGTTGTAGAATATGCGCATGACAACAATGTTAAAGTCATTGCATATGATAGGATAATCAGAAACGCTAATGTTGATTTATATATAACATTTAACAATTATAAAGTAGGGGAGCTTATAGGTACTGAGGTAACTAAAAATGTACCTCAAGGAAATTACATAATATTAAACGGTGCAGAAACAGACTACAATGCTTATATGCTAAATGATGGTTGCATGGGTGTATTACAACCTAAAATTGATTCAGGAGCTATAAATATAGTCGCAGAAACTTGGGTAGCTGACTGGAGAGATGAAATAGCATATAAATATGTCAGTGATATTATAAGCCAAGGATCTACGATTGATGCAATAGTTGCGGCAAACGACAGAGTAGCAGAAGGTGCAATTATGGCATTGAGTGAAAATAGATTGGCTGGGAAGGTCTATGTAACAGGTCAAGATGCAGAACTGGGAGCATGTCAAAGGTTAGTTATCGGAACGCAAAATATGACGATTTATAAATCAATCAAATTGCTCGCTGAAGGTGCTGCACAGATGGCATTTCGAATGGCAAACGGAGAAGATATTGATGTTGATGAAACTATAAATGATGGTACATATGATATAAGATATATAGCTTATGCTCCTGTAATTGTTACAGAAGACAATATCCTAGAAACGGTTGTGGAAGATGGATATTTCACGAAAGAGCAAATATTTGAGAATATACATTAATTCTACTTGCGTTAAAGGCGGATTAGGTTAAAAAGCATTGTTTAGACATGTAAAATAGAAAACTTTTTACCATGCTTGATACATAAGATGTAATCAGTGTTTTATATGTTGTTGATTTGCTTTATAAGTCGTAAATTTAAGGTTGCTTTAAAAAAACAAAAAAAATATTTTTTAGTGATTTTAAAGTGCAAAAAAAGAAAACTACTTTATATTGTGCGCTTTACATAAAAAAGCACTACATAATGTGGGATTTTTTGAATTTTGCGCACACATTATATTTACAAAAACCTAATATTGTGCTACTATTTACACAGAATTTTCAAAACAATGAATAATAATAATGTTGGTTGTAATAATATATATAAGGTAGAATATAACCAGATTCAGCAAAAGAGAAAAAAGCTTTAGGAAAGCTTATAATGTATTAATAGATATATAGAATACATTAAATTGGGAAGGTAATTTTGTAGATGAAAAAAATTAAGCACAAGAACGCACTCAAGCCTTATTTGTATTTGTTGCCGGCATTTTTAGTTATAAGCGTATTTGTTATCTACCCTATGGTGCGCTCGGTATATATGAGCTTTTTTACAGACTACAATATATTTAAACACCAAGGTTCAGGATTTGGGTTAAAAAACTATATTAAAGTCTTAAATGACAATAACTTTATTTTAGGTGTATCTAATACAATAAAATACACAGCAGTGACCGTGCCCGTTGCGGTTGCTATTTCTTTGTTTATAGCAGTTTTGCTTAATACAAAAATCAGAGGATGGAAAATCTTTCAAAGCATTTACTTTATTCCTTATGTAACAAACCTTATAGCAATAGGTTTGTCTTTTAGATTTCTATTCCACTCAAATTACGGTCTTTTAAACATAGTTATGACTAAATTTGGTTCTGAACCTATACAATGGCTTAATGATATTAATTACTCGCTTCCTGCACTTATGATATTTGGTATATGGTCGGGCTTGGCGTTTAAAATAGTTGTCTTTTTGGCGGGGCTTCAAAACATAGATCACCAGTTGATTGAAGCGGCTCAGGTGGACGGGGCAAAGCCATGGCAAATATTTTTCAAAGTAACGCTTCCTCTTTTATTGCCGGTATTGGCATATATAATAATAATATCAGTAATAGGATCGCTTAAAACGTATGTAGAGGTAGTCAGTTTGTTCCAAAGAGCCGGACCTGCGAATTCCGCTATGACAATTGTGTATTACGTATATGATGAGTTTTATAATGCTAATAATCCTGTAATAGCATCAGCTGCGAGTGTCTTGCTATTCCTTGGCATATTGGTTGTAACATTGATTCAACAAAGAATTCTACACAGGGATTCTTAATACGTCTATATTGATTAAGAAGGAGTAAAAGTTGACTAAAAAGACTAATCACATACATAGAAATAATACAATAAAAAATCTATTAACGTATACTTTGTTAGTAGTTATAGCAGCTATAATGCTTTTCCCGTTTTTCTGGATGATAACGGGTTCATTAAAGACATATAATGAAATTACATCTAATCCAATTGTATGGTGGCCTAGTGCTATTCAGTGGAACAACTATGCTGAAGCTTTAAGAATTGCACCATTTGATATTTTCTTTGTAAATACTGTATTTGTTTGTTTAGTGAACACTGGTGTTACATTATTTACAACTATTCTTGCCGCATTTGCGTTTGCAAAGTTGGAGTTTAAAGGGAAAAATCTATTGTTCCTTCTGATTTTGGCAACGCTTATGATTCCAAGCCAACTTCTTATAATATCAAACTATAAGACTGTTGCAGTAAATTTGCATTTAAAGGATACACTTTGGGCACTTATTGTTCCATACACTGCAAGCGGGTTTTATGTATATCTTCTAAGACAGTTTTTCATAGGTATTCCAGATGAATTCTATTACGCGGCAAAAGTTGATGGATGTAATGATTGGAAATTTTTGTGGCGCATAATGGTGCCAAACACCAAAAATGCATTGATTACAATCGCTCTATTTAACTGGATTGCATCATGGAATGCATATATCTGGCCTCTTCTTATAACAGACTCTGTCGAAAAGAGGGTTTTGGCTATTGGACTTAGATACTTTAGTAACGAAGCGGGTACTGACTTTCATCTTCTTATGGCGGCCGGTACGATAGTTGTATTGCCTCTTGTTTTACTATACATCTTCACAAATAAATACATTTTGGAAGGTGTGGCACGAGGCGGAATAAAAGGGTAGTTAATAACCGATATAATCGGATATTATATTAAATATTTTGGAGGAACCAATGAAATCAAAAAAATTATTTTTGGTAGTAGCAGCTTTAATTGTTATTGTTTCAATTTTTGCAGGCTGTGAAAAGGCAAGTGAACCTGAACCAACTCAAGCAGAAGAAACTGCAGCAGAAGAAACCGAAGAAATGGTCGAAGAGGCAACTGCTGAACCGACTGAGGAACCAATGGAAATACCTGCAGGCTTGGAAATACATTTCTGGCACGCAATGGGCGGCGGACTTGGCGAAACACTTGAAGAAGTGTGTGCAATGTTCAATGAAGAAAATGAATATGGCATCACAGTAATACCAACATATCAGGGCGGATACAACGATTGTCATGCAAAAATCATGGCGGCTCTTCAAGCGGGTGATATTCCTCACATGGGACAGGCATACGGCAACAACATAATCATCTATACACAATCTGAGCAAGTTGTTCAGCTTGATGATTATATTTTTGACGAGCAATATGGCGTAGAAGACTGGGAAGACATCCTTGAAGGTTATAGAGTTGAAAACTCATCATATCCTGATGGAAAATTCTATTCATTGCCATGCAATAAATCAACAGAAGTTCTTTACTACAACAAAACTTTCTTTGAAGAAAATGAACTTTCAGTTCCTACAACTTGGGATGAGCTCAAAGAAGTATCAATGGCTGCATCTGAAGTTTTAGGCGCACCTGCATTTGGCTATGATTCACTTGAAAATCTATTTATCACTTGGACACAGCAGGCAGGCGGACAGTACACAAATGCAGATGGCGAAGTTCTTTTTGACTCACCTGAAGCACGAGAAGCACTCCAGTATTTTGTAGACGGTGTTGAAGGCGGATATTTCCGTTCAGCTGGTGAAGATGGCTATATGTCAGGTCCTTTCAATGATCAAGCAGCTGTAATGTTTATTGGCTCAACATCAGGCTCAGCTTACGTTGGTTCAGATGAATTTGAGTGGGACAGCGCACAGGTTCCTTTCGGAAAAGAAAAGAAAGTTATCCAGCAGGGATCAAACATGTTCATGCTCAAATCAACTCCTGAAGAACAGCTTGCAACATTTGAATTTATGAAATATCTCATGAGTCCTAAAACAACTGTTTATTGGGCTATGAACACAGGTTACCTTCCTGTACGTACATCAGCTCGTGATTCAGAAGAATACAAAGCATTCGTAGAATCAGGCGTAAACCCAACAAAAGTTACAGGCACTTCATATGAAGCTGACTGGTATATCTTTGACCCAATCTTCCCGGACAGCTATAGCTACAGAGTTGCTGTAGGTGTTGCTGTGGAAGAAGCTATCGCTGGCGCAAAAACTGTTGATCAGGCAGTAACAGACGCTGCAAACAGCTTGAACTAAAATTATATAAAAAGGTTACCTTAATAGGTAGCCTTTTTCTTTTTTTAAACATTTTTTATGTTAGAGTAAGTAAATATTTACTGTTACATGAAAAAAGGAGACATAAAATGAAAAAGATATTAATTATATTGATTAGCATTATGATGCTTTTTACTGCGTGTAGTAAACCGGAAATTGTATCTACACCTGAAATCACCACTGTACAGACACAGGAATTAACCGAAACTGCAACCGCTGCTCCTACCCCTGGAATAGATATGCCAGAACTTCCTGACTTGGATTTTTCGGATATGAAAATAATGGAGGATGGATATGAGCAGGTAACATTTGTGAGCCTTTCAGACGGAGATACTGCAGTGTTTAAAATAGGCGGAATGCCTATGGCTGTAAGGTTTCTTGCAGTTGACACACCCGAAATGAACTCTTCAACAGATGGCATGCAGCCTTGGGCAATGCCTGCAAAAGAGTTTACAAAAGACAAGCTTAAAAATGCTGAAAACATCGTACTCGAGCTTGATGAAGAAAGTGATACTTTTGATAAGTATGACAGATTGCTTGCTTGGATTTGGGTTGATGGTGAATTGCTCAACTATATGCTGGTTGAAGAAGGTTTGGCATATGTTAAGTATCTATATGGTGATTATAAATATAATGACACAATGATTAAACTCGAATCTAAAATCCAGAAAGAAGGAATTAAAATATGGGGTGAAGAAGACCCTGATTTTGATTATGATAATACTACATCAAGCGGTACATTGGCTGAAATTCGTTCACAGACAAAAGGTAAAAATGTTAAGGTTGAAGGCGTGGTGACCAATACAATAGATAAAAATGCATTCATACAGGACGACACTGGAGCTGTTTATATATACGCAAATAAGTATAACTACTCGGGGCTTAAAAAAGGCAATAAAATAACACTGGAAGGCAAGCTTCTGGAATATAACGGGCTTATTGAAATTTCAAATATTGTGGATAAAAAAATAACAGTCGTTGAAGAAGGCATTGTTATAGAGCCCAGAACAATAACTCTTGACGAAATAAACGAAGACATAGAAGGGCTTTATATTAAACTTGAAAACCTCACTGTTCAGGAAATAATAGCTGTTGATGGACAGAAAGGCTATGATGTTATTGTAACCGATGGCGAAAACGTTGGAATTGTACATATAGACAAATATTTAAAACCATATCCAGAGCCTACAGAGTTTGAGGTTGGAGAAGTTATAACTATAGTCGGAAACATAGGCCAGTATCTTGAAAATTATCAAATAATGATAGGATCGCTGGATGATGTTTATAGATGAAGCGAAATTGCTTCATGGAGAAATTAAAAACCATGAAAGTATCATAATATTAACACATAGTATGCCCGATGCTGATGCATATGGATCTCAACTTGGCCTGTATCTTGCGCTTAAAAAAGGTTATCCTGAAAAAAATATTTTTGCCGTTGCTACTGAATTTCCGGCACTGGATAGCGAAAGATATTACACTCAGCTTGATGATTTTGTTTTTGAAAAATCTTTGGTGATTGCAACTGATACGCCGGCAAAAAGCCTTATAAATGATGAACGATATAAGATTGCTGAAAAAGTGATTGTTATTGACCATCATGGCAAAGAGCCTGATTTCGGTGACATAAAAATTACGGATAGCAGTGTAGTCTCCGCATGCGAAATAGTATATTATCTAATTTCAAATATGAAACTATTACTTGATAGCACAATCGCTGAATATCTGATGAAGGGACTTTCCGCAGACAGTGGCAGGTTTAGATATAAAGGCGTCTCATCCAGCACGTTTTATGTAGCATCAAAGTTGATGGAATATGATTTTGACTTAAGTCAGATGTTTAATGAGATGTATGCGGCAGATATAGATTATATAAGATACAAGGGTAAGGTTATGGCTGGATTTGAAACCATTGGCGATGTTGCATTTATGAAAAACACAAAGCAGATGGTGGAAGAAAGCAGCCTAAGCTTATTTGCTGTATCTCGTGGAATGGTTAACGCCATGGCAGATATAAAAGGAATAGAGATTTGGGTGAATTTTACGGATTCATCCAATGGAATCATGACCGAGATTAGGTCAAAGAGTAAGACTGTAAATCAGATAGCATTCAAGTATGGCGGTGGAGGACATGCGCTTGCATGTGGCGCGACATTGGATAGCTGGGAAGAAGCTGATGCGCTTCTTAAGGATTTGAGCAAAGTTTGAAATAAATAATATGGAGCCGCTAAAACTTTGTTATTTTTGCGGTTCCATTTTTATGTTCAATTTTTATTCTACCAATAGGTAGAGTCAATTCAAGCGATAAATCGGGAAGGTTATTTGGCAGATGAGGATTAAAATCAATCTCGGTCCAACCAGCTTTTTTAGGCTTAAGGCCTAAAATGTCTTCAACGATAACGGGGATTGGTGCGCTAGCCCAAGGATGGCATAGACTTGTATTCCATTTTGAATATTTGCTCCAAGCTTCAAAACATGAGGACGCGCCTTCTTTTATCATAGTGTGCCATGAATTTTCATCAGTTGATGTAATTAAAGCATAAACCAAGTCATATGCTCCATATCGCGCCAAGCCTTTCAGCACAAAATATGACATATATACTCCACAGGCGAGCTTTTTCTTTTCTATAAAGTCAATGATTGGGTCTTTTTCATCTTGGGATACAATGCCAAAATATAAAGCGAGGGCATTAGAGTGCAGTGAAGAGTGATTTGAGGTCTGGGAATCTGTAAACAGACCAGTTTTACTATTATAGAATGTTTTTTTATATGCACTTATTAATCCAGAGACCTTGGTTTGATATTTAAATCCAAGAATATCACTGATTTTTTCTATTGATTGAACTGCGCCTATATAAAAAGCATTTATAACATTATGACATCCGTCAGCAACTGGCTTTGATAAGTCAAAATCATATCCATCTCTTAGGTTCTGCGGCCAGTCGACTAAGTTCCATTTGTCATAAACATTTTGAATCAATCCATCTTCTCTTTTATATTTATCAAAATAGTCGACACATGATTTAGCTGTGGGATAGATTTTTTTTAGAAATTCGATATCACCTGTGTGCATATAATATGTAAGCAATTGGTGAGGGTATTGAAGGGAATAGTCTGCGATCTCTTGCATAAAGCTGCCGGGAGCAACAGACATAAGCCCGGGGCATATAAACGAAGATAGTGCAAAATCTTCAAGTGCTTTCTTATACAAAAGACTTTCACCTGAAATATATAAATGAGAAAGGGCACTTACAGTAGCATCGCCGAGATACTGGCCTTTTTCTCTTTGAGGACAGTCTACAAAAACTTCCTGTGAGCCAAGGACAACACCCCATCTGCAAATATCCCATATTTTATTTAGAAGAGCATTGCTTGAGTTGAATAAACATTTTGTATCATCATAAGGATAGTGTCTTAAAATTATATGTATGTCATTGGTGTTTATTACACTTATGTCTCCAACTATTTCGAGGAATCTGAAGGCTTTGTATTCAAAAGGCTCATAAGCATCTTGTTCTCCTGATAATATCCAGATATCTCTATATAGAGTTGAACACCTCATATCATATAAAACTGTTGGTTTAGCATCACTTTGCAGCTCCTCACCATATCGTAATTCTATTTCCTGGTTTGGGTAGCCCTTCGCTGATATAACTGGATAACCCACCACTTCTTTTCCGAAATCATATACAATTTTCTTTTCATCATGATATAAGATTTCTTTGGGATAGATGTCGGAGAAAGAAAGAGGGGGTGTAATCTGAGGGTTAAAAGAATAATCGTGTTCAGTTTTTACTACTGCATTTTGCCATTGAGAGTCATCGAAATTGAACTCTTTCCATCCTTTAATCTTTAGCCTTTGGTCTATTATTTCTTCAAATTGCGTATTATAAGCAATAGTAGTTAATGATCTAAATTCCTGAGCTTGTGTATATTTCCATGAACCATCTGTAGCCAATAAAGACCGATTATTATCAAAAATTTCAGCTATCAGGCCTTGCCTAAGGTCACCACTATTATAGGCTCTGTTGATTTCTCCTTGGTAAAAGACATGAATAGAAATTATGTTTTCACCTTCTAAAAGAAAGTTGGAAATGTCATATATATTGTAGTTGTAGCTGAAATGATATGATTGTGCAGGTCCTTGTCCTATAAAAAAACCATTAATATATAGTTTATAATAGTCATCTGCCGTAATTATTAGTTTTAGATTAGGTTCAACTTTTTTTAGTCTAAAAGTTTTTCGTACAAGCATATGATTGTTTTTATATTTATCATCGTGCGAAATAATATCTGTATCAGACATTTCCTTTTTAAAAACATTAATAGGAGATGTATTTGAAAAAGGGTGTGTTGTGATCCAGTTTGCAGAAGTGAAATTAAGCATAATATGCTCCAACTATTTTATTATAGATCAAGCTTATATTAAGAATTTTTAAATTACAAGACAATTGATGATGAAAATTAGCATATGCAATCTAAAATAAAATGGATATGATGGCATTGAATATTGACTTTAAATGCTTATAGTTTTATTATTTCTATTGCTAGGCATAAATAAATGATGGAGGATAAGTAATGAGTAAAAAAGCTAAGATGATAATTGATAAGGACTTCAAAATTGGTGAAATCGATTCGAGAATATATGGATCGTTTATTGAGCATCTTGGAAGAGCTGTTTATGAAGGAATATATCAACCAGATCACAAAAGTGCAGATGAAGACGGGTTCAGAAAAGATGTTCTTGAACTTGTACGTGAGCTGAATGTTCCAATTATAAGATATCCCGGCGGTAATTTTGTATCAAACTTTTATTGGGAAGACAGTGTTGGACCAAACAGAGAAAAGCGCTTAGATTTGGCGTGGAGAACGCTAGAATCAAATGATATTGGTATAAATGAATTTGCGAAGTGGTGCAAAAAAGCGAACTCGGATGTAATGATGGCTGTAAATTTAGGAACGCGAGGAGTGGCTGAGGCGTGTAATTTGCTTGAGTACTGTAATCATCCATCAGGAACAAAATATAGCGATATGCGTATAGCACACGGCGTTAAAGATCCTCATAATATAAAAGTGTGGTGCTTAGGCAATGAAATGGACGGACCTTGGCAAATAGGTTCAAAAACGCCGACTGAGTATGGAAGGCTAGCATATGAAACTGCAAAAGCAATGAAGCTGATTGATTCTGACATCGAGCTTGTTTCATGTGGAAGCTCAAGTAGCTCAATGCCTACTTTCCCGGAATGGGAAGCTGTAACGCTTGAACATACATATGAATTTGTTGACTATGTTTCATTACATCACTATTTCGGAAATGCTGAAAATGATACTGAAAATTATCTTGCATCGGCTTTGAATATGGATCATTTCATAAAAACTGTTATTTCCACTTGCGATTATATTAAGGCTAAAAAGCGCAGCAAGAAAGACATCATGCTAAGCTTTGATGAATGGAATGTATGGTTCCATTCAAACAATCAAGACAATGAAAGCATGAAAAACAAACCTTGGCAGCTTGCACCTGCATTGCTTGAAGATCATTATACATTTGAAGATGCTCTCATGGTAGGGCTTTTGATAATAACTCTTTTAAGGCATGCTGACCGTGTCAAAATGGCGTGTCTTGCGCAGCTTGTAAACGTTATTGCACCTATTATGACAGAAAAAGATGGTCCTGCATGGAGACAGACGATATTCTATCCTTTCATGCATGCGTCTATCTATGGAAGGGGAACAGCGTTAAGGACTATTTTAAACTCACCAAAACATGATACAAAAGATTTTACTGATGTTGAAGATATTGATGCTGTGTCAATATACAACGAAGAAAAGGGAGAAGTAACGGTCTTTGCCGTAAACCGCAGCCTTAAAGATGACATTCAGTTTGAGTGTGATTTAAGAAGCTTTGGAGACGCCAGCGTTATTGAGCACATTGAATTTGCTGGTTTTGATTTAAAAGCCACAAACAAGGCCAACGGTGAAAGTGTATGCCCAAATAATGCAGTTGATACATCTCTTGATTCGGGAATATTAAAAGCCTCAGTTAAGAAGGCTTCATGGAATGTTATAAGACTTAAAGTTTAGAATTTTATAACTTGTTAAAGGCCGAAGGGGATTATCCTTTCGGCTTTTTCTTTTGCGTTGTAATAGTTTTTATCGGACAGAAAGCACACCATGCTCTTGGAGAATATATAAAACCTAGTAATAAACCTATGGTTGTTGATGTAAACATGACTGAATACATGCGATATCCAAAGTGAATAAGCCACGCGGGAGCGTTAATAGATAAGAACTGTGGAAGATTAATGGGAAGACCAAAAGCAATAAGGAAACGTATTTGCTCTATAGGCTCTATTCGACCAAGTGAAACCATTATGGTGGACATTGTGATGAAAAACAAATTAATGCTAAAATAAATGAGAACACCATTTATAAATCTTCTGCCTATAAAAAACTTAGGCAATCTGCGTTTTAAACTGATTTTACTTAAAACTGCTGTAAAAAAGCCTGCTCTAGGACAAAAATATTTGCACCATATGCGTTCTTTATATATTGCAAACTGAACTAATGGAACTACCATACATATGAGACCGACTGCGGCAAATGAGATGTGCACCATGCCGAGAATAAAGAAGATGATGGTAATTATAAAAAGGATGTTTTGATAATTTTTCTGTGGTTTTTTCATTGATGCCTCCATGTATAACAATGCTATACTATTAAATCATCTATTTCTGTGACTATGTCACCAGGCAGATTAAATGCAAAAGGCAATGTGTGAAATTGTAAAATAGCTTCAATATGCTTTACAATTAAAAAAAGGTATGATAATATTACAAAAATTGTAGCTTGAGATCCTGAAAGGCTATAATTTAGACTAGATTAGTATTAGAATAGACGAGAGGAGACAAGACGAGATGGGAATTGTCACATTAATTCCCTACATTAAAAGTATATCCGGAGATTTGGAAACACCGGTAACGCTTTATTCAAAATATGTAGGTACAAATCAAGGCTTTCTTTTGGAAAGCGCAGAAATGCCTAAAGGACGATATTCGTTCATGGGCAAAAATCCGTTTTTAACAATAAAATCAAAAGGGGATAAAGTTGTCATTGAGCAGCGGGGCAGGCTGACCATTTTAGATGGTCGGGCACTTGATGCTGTGCGGGAATACGTGGGCAACTATAAGGTTATAAACAGCTCAGATATTCCTTTTGTAGGAGGAGCAGTTGGCTCTATAAGCTATGACATTATAAGGCAATACGAAAAACTTCCTAGCATTAATGAAGATGTGCTGGGGCTGCCTGATGTAAACCTTATGTTTGTAAAAGAGCTTATCGCCTTTGACCACCAGTATCAAAGAATCAATTTAATTGTATTAGAAGAGGATACTATAAGGGGAAAAGAATCGGCAGATATTAAGCTTATACAAATGGAAGCTCTGCTTAAAGCACCGCCTGTTTTAGACGATATAGATCAGCCAGTTGAGTGTTCAGATGCAGTTGCTAATGTAACGCGAGAAGAATATTGTAAGATGGTTAAAAAAGCAAAGGAATATATCTATGAAGGTGATATATTCCAAGTGGTGCTTTCTCAGAGATGGGCGATGGAATGCAATGCAGATCCGTTTACATTGTATCGCAAACTTAGGCAGATTAATCCATCTGCATATCTTTTCTATTTTAACTTCGGTGATTATCAAGTGGCGGGCTCTTCCCCTGAAATGCTTGTTGGCGTGCGTGGAGATAAAGTGACCACATGCCCTATCGCAGGGACAAGAAAACGCGGCAACAATGCCGCAGAAGATGCTGAGCTTGCACAAGACCTGCTAAATGATCCAAAAGAGCAGGCAGAGCATGTGATGCTTGTGGACTTGGGACGAAACGATATGGGGCGTGTGGCGCAAATAGGAACTGTCACAGTGCCTACAATGATGCAGGTTCGCAACTACTCTCATGTAATGCACTTAGTATCGCTTGTTGAGGGAGTTAAAAAAGAAGAAGCGGATGCTTTTGATGTTCTTTCAATTTTCCTGCCGGCTGGCACACTTTCAGGAGCTCCTAAAATACGAGCTATGGAAATAATAGAAGAGCTTGAGCCTGAAATGCGGGGCACATACGGAGGCGCTATTGGATACTTTGGCTTTGACGGTGACATGGATATGTGCATCGCGATTCGCACAATGCTTATAAACGAAGGCACTGTTTATCTTCAAGCAGGCGCAGGAATTGTAGCAGATTCTGTTCCTGAAAATGAATATGTCGAGACCGAAAGCAAAGCGAAAGCTTTGATGAAAGTACTGAAAGGTTAAGGTGGCATATGATACTTTTAATAGATAATTACGATTCATTCACATATAACGTCTATCAGTATGCAGGAAGCATAAATCCAGACATAAAAGTGGTACGAAACGATAAGATTACAATTGATGAAATAAAAGAAATTAATCCTGAAAAGATAATAATCTCACCTGGCCCAGGAACTCCTCACGATGCTGGAATCAGTATAGAGGTTATAAAAGAATTCGGGAAAGACACTCCGATACTTGGCATATGCTTGGGACATCAATGCATAGGTCAGGCTTTTGGTGCGACTGTAAGTCATGCGAAAAAGTTGTATCACGGAAAGTTTTCGATGGTGGAGCATGATGATGGCAAACTCTTTAAAGGAATGTCTAATCCCATTAAAGCTGCAAGGTATCATTCTCTTGCGATAATAGAAGAAACTGCTCCAGAGTGTCTTAAAGTGACAGCAAAAACCGAAGATGGTGAAATAATGGCGGTGGAGCATGTAGATTATCCTATTTATGGATTGCAGTTTCATCCTGAATCCATTTACACACCTGAAGGCTTGAAGCTTATTGAAAACTTTATTCGTTTATGAAAGGAATAAAATGATGCGAGATTTATTAATAAAAGTTGTAAACCAAGAGAACTTGTCTCCTGATGAAATGACAAAAGCCATGAATTCCATTATGAGCGGAGAGGTTTCCGAGATTGAGCTGAGCGCGTTTTTAACTGCACTTAAAATAAAGGGAGAGACCGTGGAGGAGATATCCTCAGCGGCGAAGGTGATGCGTGAGAAGGCTACTGGCGTTGATCTTCAAGGTGTGTATACTCTTGACACATGTGGCACTGGCGGCGATGCGTCAGGAACGTATAACATTTCTACCGCGGTGGCGTTTATAGCTGCAGCTGCTGACATAAAAGTTGCAAAGCATGGCAATCGCTCACTTACAAGCAAATGTGGAAGTGCAGACGTTCTGGAAGAATTAGGCGTAAACATTGCATTGGCTGCCGAGCAGGTTAAAAACTGCGTGCTTGAAGCGGGAATGGGCTTTATGTTTGCACCAAGCCATCATAGTGCAATGAAATATGTGATGGGAGTTCGCAAAACACTCGGCTTTAGGACTATGTTTAATATTCTAGGACCTTTAAGCAATCCTGCGGGAGCAAAATCACAGGTACTTGGGGTTTTTGATAAATCGCTCGTTAAACCACTGGCTGAAGTTTTAGGTAAAATAGGTGTTGAGCGTGCGCTAGTGGTTCACGGCAATGACGGGCTTGATGAAATATCCGTGTCTGATAAAACATATGTGGCAGAGCTTAAAAACGAGAAAGTTGAAACATATGAAATAGAGCCTGAAAAGTTTGGCATTGAAAAATCTTCTCTAAACGAACTTAAGGGTGGCGATGCGAAAGAAAACGCACAGATAATCAGAGGCCTATTTGACGGAACAATTAAGGGCGCAAAAAGAGATATTCTCATCTTAAATGCGGCCGCAGCTTTATATGTTGGGAAAAAAGCTGATTCACTTGAAGATGGAGTGCAGCTTGCACAAAAAATAATAGACTCCGGTAAAGCTAAAGAGACTTTAGAAAAGCTGATTGAGGTTAGCAATAGAGTATGAGCACACCATCAATACTTAAAAAAATGGTCGTAAAGAAAAAAGAACGGCTTAAAATAGAAAAAGAAAAAGTTTCGCTTAAAGAAATGATAGGCATGGCTCAAAAATCTAAAGCACATCCAAGCTTTAAAGATGCGCTTTTAAAAGATGGTCTTTCTATAATCGGTGAGATTAAAAAGGCGTCCCCCTCAAAAGGGATTATAAAAGGCGATTTTAATCCTGTTGCCATTGCAAGAGAATATGAAGGATGCGTTGAAGCAATTTCCGTACTTACCGAAGAAGACTTCTTTCTTGGAAGTCCAAACTATCTTCGCGATGTTGCAAAAACTGTTGACACGCCTATACTTCGCAAAGACTTTATATTTGATGAATATCAGATATACCGTGCAAAGGCTATTGGTGCAAGTGCAGTGCTT
Organism: Christensenellaceae bacterium; assembly: GCA_963676355.1. GTDB lineage: Bacteria > Bacillota > Clostridia > Christensenellales > UMGS416 > JAGLOK01. The sequence continues at coordinate 2,284,363 of OY781093.1, read as the reverse complement.
TTAATAGTTGCTATACTTGAAGAGGGCGAACTAAAATATTTGATTGAAACAGCGAAAAGGCTTGGACTTGACGCGTTGGTTGAAACACATAGCACACAGGAAGCTGAAATTGCTTTAAGTGCAGGGGCTGAAATAATAGGGATAAACAATAGAGACCTAAATACATTTGAAGTGAACTTAGAAACTACAGTCCAATTAGCAAAGATGATTCCAAAAGGTAAGATATTGGTCAGCGAGAGTGGATTCCATACTGTGGAGGATATTAGAAAAATAAAAAAAGCAGGGGTGAATGCTGTTCTTGTGGGTGAGAGCTTTATGAGGAGCGGCGACATAAAAAAACTTTCAGTGGAGTTTAAAAATGCCTACGAAAATTAAAATATGTGGGATAACTCAGCTTTTTGAGACAGATTTTATAAATGAAGCTGAAATAGACTATGTGGGATTTGTGTTTGCAAAAAGCAAGAGGCAAGTAAGCTGTGAAAAGGCGAAAGAGCTTGCTGGTGCGTTGCGAGGCGACATTAAAAAGTGTGGAGTTTTTGTAGAGCACAGTGTGGATGAGATAAATCATATAGTTAAAGAAGTTGGTTTGGATATCGCGCAGGTGCACAAAAACTATACAAAAGAGATGGTTGAAGAAATTGATATACCTGTATGGTATGCGGTAAATATAAAAGACGCAAAAAGCATAGTGCTTGCAAATCAAGCGAACAAATATGAAAATGTGGTGGGAATAGTTGCAGATTCATATTTAAAAGGCCATCAAGGCGGCACGGGAAAGACATTTAACTGGAACTTGCTTTCTGGGCTGGATGACAGTGTTAAGCTTATATTGGCAGGTGGGCTTAATGCACAAAATATTCAAAAAGCTATTAACAAAACTGCGCCTTATGCGGTGGATGTATCAAGTGGTGTTGAAGAGATAACAAACGGTGATTTGCACAAGAGCAAAGATAAGGTTTTTGATTTAGTAAGGAAGGTGAAAAGCAATGACTAAGACAAAGTTTGGAGAGTTCGGTGGGCAATATGTGCCAGAGTCTTTGATGAGACCTCTTGATGAGCTGGAACAGGCATATAATGAAGCGAAAAACGATCCTAAGTTTTGGAAAGAATATAATTATTATATAAGTGAATACGCAGGTGGACCAACTCCGCTATATTTTGCAAAAAATCTAACAGAAGAGTTGGCAGGAGCGAAGGTGTATCTTAAGAGGGAAGATTTAAATCACACCGGTGCGCACAAGATAAACAATGTAATAGGGCAGATACTTCTTGCAAAAAGGATGGGAAAGAAGAAAGTAATCGCAGAAACCGGCGCAGGGCAGCATGGAGTGGCAACTGCAACGGGAGCTGCGCTTTTCAAGATGGAGTGCACTGTGTTTATGGGCCGCGAGGATATGGAAAGACAAAAGCTTAATGTATTTCGAATGGAAATGCTGGGGGCTAAAGTTATTCCTGCTGAAAGCGGAACACAGACACTTAAAGATGCAACAAACGAAGCTATTCGTGAATGGGTAAGAACAGTCGAGGACACTTTTTACGTGATAGGTTCAGTGGTGGGTCCGCATCCATATCCTTTGATGGTTCGAGATTTCCAAAGGATTATCGGCGATGAGACGAAGAAAGTAATTCTTAAAAAAGAAGGAAGGCTTCCTGATGCAGTTATTGCGTGCGTGGGCGGCGGAAGCAATGCTGCCGGCATGTTCTATCCGTTTATAGAAGATGAAGGAGTGAAACTTATAGGAGTTGAAGCGTCTGGAAAAGGAATCGACACGCCTTTACATGCTGCAACCTTTGCAAAAGGGCGCAAAGGCATAATACACGGAATGAAGACATATCTCATACAGGATGATGACGGAAATGTTTATCCGGTGTATTCAATATCCGCAGGGCTTGACTATCCCGGCGTTGGACCGGAACACTCGCATCTTTTTGAAACAGGTCGTGCAGAATATGTGAGCATAACAGACGATGAAGCAGTTAACGCGCTTCACTACCTTTCAAAAACTGAGGGAATTATTCCGGCACTTGAAAGTGCGCACGCTGTGGCTCATGCTATAAAAGTAATACCTAAGATGGAGAAGGATGAAATAGTTGTCATAAATATCTCTGGCAGGGGAGATAAGGATATGCACACGGTTATAGCTCTTGCTGAAAAAGAAGGTGACGCAGATGAATAGGATTACTAAGAAGTTTATTGACTTAAATGAAAAAAATAAAACCGCTTTTATCGGATATCTGACTGCAGGTGATCCAAGTATTGAAAAAACTGAGGATTTAGTTCTTGCGATGGTGAGAGGCGGTGCAGATATAATAGAAATCGGCATTCCATACTCTGACCCATTGGCTGATGGGCCTGTAATTCAACAGGCAGGGCTTAGAGCATTTGAAGGTGGCATTACAGTTGAGAAAGTGTTTGACGCTGTAACAAATATTCGCAAGAGTACAGAAGTTCCGCTTTTGTTTTTAGTTTATTACAACACAATCTATAGCATGGGATGTGAAAGCTTTGCCCAAAAGTGTAGTGAAATTGAAATTGATGGTCTGATTGTTCCGGACTTGCCGCTGGAGGAACGGGATGAGCTTAAAGTGTTTACCGATGCGCTAGATATTAGCCTCATACCATTGGTTGCGCCAACATCAAAGAGCAGAGTGAAGAAAATATGTGAAGGTTCCTCAGGCTTTGTCTATTGTGTTTCAGCAATGGGTGTGACAGGAATGAGAAATGAATTTAGAACAGATATTTTAGATTATCTTGCAGATGTGAAAGCGCAGACTGACTTGCCGATTGCTGTAGGTTTTGGTATAAGTTCCAATGAATCTGCAAAGCATTTTTCAAATTATGCAGAAGGAGTTATAGTCGGATCTGCTATAGTTGATAAAATAAACAAGATTGAAGCTGATGAAGCTAAACTGGAAGAGTATATAAGAAATTTATCAAAAGGATTATAGCAAATATTAATTAAAATAGAAAAGTATAAAAAAGGAGTGTTATGCTCCTTTTTTGTATATGATGATTATGCAATAATATATGCTTTAGTATAAAAAGATAGACATTATGTATGATTTTGGTATACAATTATTAATAGATGCACTTTAAATAAATATTTATAAATATAGGCGATATGATGAATAAGAAAACTATTATTATTTTAATAGCAGGACTAATTGTCTTAGGGCTTGTTGGCTTTATCACCTTAAGTGAAACACTTTTTGCGCCGAAAAAAGAAATCAAATTTAGAATCACATGGGAACAACACTCTTCAAGAGGTGTTGCTATAGACAAAATAATCCAAAGATACAATGAATCTCAAAAGAAAGTGCATGTCACGCTTGTTGGTGGCAATGAAAATGTTGAAGACTATAAAAGTTTATTAACAGAAGATGAAATTGATGTGTATATGGTGCCGTATAGGTACGTTAGAGATCCCAGAATTTCCAAAGAATTATTAGAAATTACTGAATTATATATGGAGCATGAAGGACAATACTATGACACTATTAAAGACTTATCCAAGTCTGAAGATGGTATCGTGTCTGTTCCATGGATAGGGCATTCCATGGCTTTAATATATAACAAAGATATTATGGCACAAGCAGGAATAAACCCGGAAGACTTCACTTCATTAAATGATTTGGCGGATGCATGTAAGATTATTTACGATAAAACAGGCAAAAAAGGACTTGGGTTAATTGGAGCAGAAAGTCACGACCTTACTTGGATGATTAGCCAATTTATATACACATACGGAGGTTGCTTGGTTAATTGCGATATACGAGGCGATCAAACCGAAGTTACAATAAACTCAAAGCAGGCTGAGCAAGCAATAGATTTTTATATTAATACTTTGGGCGAATATGCACAAGAGGATTGGCAGGAACACGCGGGTTCTGAAGTGGTTGAGGCTTTTAGGAATGAAGAAATTGCATTTGAGATTCAAGGCCCTTGGGGAATTACAGATATATGGAAGAATAGAAGTGGATTTGATGTAGGAGCAATTTCTTTGTCACAGTTTGAAATGTATTCTGAAGTAGGACCGCTTATGCTATCTATATCAAAAGATTCTCAAAACATTGAAAGCTCAAAAGATTTCATAAAATATCTAATGGAAAAAAGCACCCTTGAAGCTGTGATGGAAGGCGAGTATGACGAAAAGTATGAAGCATATTATCCTTACAGAGTTCCGCTGAGAAAAGATATGGAGGATTCTGATTTCTTTGAAAGGTATCCTGACTTTTTAGTTTTTATTGAGGGATATAAGATGCCTAGTATAAACACTCCAACATCAACTTGGGCGGCGGAATATAAACACTTATATGCATATTATATTCATAAGGCAATAACAGGTGAGATGAGCATAAAAAAAGCACTTGAGAGTATAGCGAATAAAATTGAAATAGATTGATGTAAGATTTTATTCAAGGAGAAGCGCATATGATGATAAAAAGAAAACTTATGACTTCAATTATCGCTTTGACTGTATTTCTTGCTGTATTTTTTTTGCAATATACAAGCTATGCTGCAGATAATGATTTTACTCAAGAAGAGCTTGAGTATATAAAAGAGCATCCGGTTATTATAACGGCTGTTGATCCAATGTTTCAACCATATGAATTTATTGATAGCGATGGAAACTATAAAGGCATGGCGGCCGACTATCTTAAACTGATTGAGATTAAGACTGGACTCACATTTAAGATACTTGAAGGCTTGTCATGGCCGGAAGCTTATGATAAAGCATTGAATGGTGAAGTTCAGCTATTGCCGTGCATTGGTATAACAGAAGAAAGACATGAATATTTTCTATTTACAGAGGGATACTTTAAGTACCAACGTGCTATTTTTTCTTTGGATAGTAGCGAAATTTATGGATTTAATGATCTAAGAAAAATTAAAGTTGGAGTCCAAAGAAACAGCTCGCATTACAGCGATTTAGTTCGCGAAGGTGATATTGAGCTTACATTATACGATAATACAAAAGACCTTTTGATGGCATTATCCAAGGGTGAAGTAGATGTTATTGTTGCAAACTATGCAAGCACAAAATATCAGTCCACACAACTTGGTATCACTAACATTAAAGCTGATGATATAGTAGACACTGGTGCAAATGAGCTTGGCATGGCAATAAGCAATGAAAACGAAATTTTAAGGTCTATACTTGACAAAGCTCTCAGGAATATTTCGGAGGAAGAGCGTATAGCAATAAGAAACAAATGGCTTGGGATTGAAGATAAAACTGATTTAAGGCGCGTATATAGGATAATTTTTATTGCACTTCCCATAGTTATAGGCTTTTTGCTGATGATGTTTCTTTGGAACAGATCATTAAAAAGGCATGTCGAAGAAAGAAGGGAAGCTGAAAGAAAGATTAAGCTTATCTTAGAATCAGCAGGAGATGGAATAATTGGTGTAAATACAAACGGTGAAATAAATATAATTAATCAAAAAGCAATTGAGCTTTTGGGATATGCTGAAGAAGAAATTTTGGGAAGGCAACTTCATTCAACTATTCATTCCAAAAAACTGGACGATTCAGATCATACTCTCACAGAATGCCCTATGTATAAAACTTATTCTAAAGGCGAAAAAAGCATTTCAATCTCTGATACATTGTGGAGAAAAGACGGCACGGGTTTTCCTGCGGAATATACAAGTGTACCTATAGTTAACAATAAAAAAATTGAAGGTGCTGTAATAGTTTTTAGGGATATTACTGAAAGAAAAAGGCAGAGAGAACAGATCAAAAGCGCTCTTGAGAAAGTGGAAAAACTTTATCAGGCATCTTTGGCTTTAAGAAGCACAATAAATCTTGATGAGGTGCTTGAAACAATATTAAACAGCTTAAGGCAGGTTGTTAATTTTGACACAGCAAGCATACAAGAATTTAGAGACGATAAGTTTAGAATAATATACTGCGCTGGGTTTGAGCATCCAGAAGAAGTCATGGGGCTTACGTTTGATAGGAATAGCGGCGAAATAAATATAAAAGTTGCAAATAACTTAACACCTGTTACGATTTCTGATGTGAGAGAATATGATGATTTTGTGGATATGTCAGAAGGCAAAAAAATACGATCTTTTATGGCAGTTCCCCTAATTATAAACGGAGAAATAACGGGGCAGCTTACACTGGATTCATATAAAGTAGGTTTTTACAACAAGGAGAATTTAGAAATTGCTGAAGCGTTCGCAGCACAAGCTTCCATTGCACTAAACAATGCTAAGACGTTTGATGAACTAGAAGCTGCAAAATCATTTGCAGAACAGGCTGCGAAAGTAAAAAGCGAATTTTTGGCAAACATGAGCCATGAGATACGAACACCAATGAACGCAATTATTGGGCTTATGGACTTGCTGGGATATACAAAACTAGAACCCAAGCAAGTAGATTATGTTAGGAAAGTTCAAAATGCTGCGAAAAATCTTTTAAATATAATAAATGATATTTTGGATTTTTCAAAAATTGAGTCAGGCAATATGTCAATTGAAGAAATCGACTTTAGTCTGGATGGAGTTCTTTCAAGCCTGTCTGATGTGCTTTCACAAAAAGCGGGAAGCAAAGGCGTAGAGTTTATTATTTCAAAGAAAGGGAAAATACCAAACGGTCTGGTAGGTGACCCACATAGATTAGAGCAAGTTTTACTCAATCTTGCAAACAATGCTATAAAGTTTACTGAAAAAGGCGAAGTTTTTATAAATGTAGAAATAGAAAAAACCAGCAAAGAATCAATTATACTAAGGTTTGTTGTAAAAGACACAGGAATAGGAATGACAAAAGAACAGCTTTCACGACTCTTTAAGCCGTTTGTTCAGGCAGATGCTTCAACTACGAGAAAATATGGTGGCACAGGGCTAGGCCTTAGCATATGCAAAAATCTAGTTGAGCTTATGGGCGGAGAAATTTGGGCTGAAAGCGAATATGGAAAAGGCAGTGAATTTATATTCACATGTCCTTTTGGAATAAGTAATGAAATTTTAGAAGGAAAAAAAGTTTTACCTATAGAAATAGGAAAACTAAAAGTATTAGTGGCAGAAGACAATGAATATGCAAGAGAAGTGGTAGAAACTTATCTTCAGGCATTCAACATCCAACCGGAACTTACTTCAAGTGGTGAAGAGGCGGTAGCAAAAGCAAAAGAAGAAGAGTTCGATCTTATGATTTTTGATTACAAGATGGGTGGCATTAATGGCATAGAGGCATGGAAGAGAATAAAAGAACAGGTGAAATATAAATCCAAAGCTATAATTGTAAGTTCATATGGACAACAGGAGCTATACAACAGAGCTATAAAAGAAGGAATGGATGACGTTATAGCAAAGCCTATAACACAGTCTTCGCTATATAATGCAATTGTTAATCTCTTTGCGAAAATAGAGAAGGCTTCTATCAGCAGCGATACTGGCATATATCCAAATGGCTTTGAAGATATTAAAGGCGCTAAGATACTTGTGGCAGAAGATAATGAGATAAACCAACAAGTAGTAAAAGAGTTGCTTGAGCATGAAGGATTTTGGGTGGACATTGCAGACAATGGACAAATAGCTGTGGATAAAATAAACAATGATCAGCAATATGATTTGATATTTTTGGATTTGCAAATGCCTGTAATGGATGGCTATAAAGCGGCACAGACATTGAGGGAAGAATGTAATGTTAAAACACCTATCATCGCTTTAAGTGCTGATGCAATGGAGGGTGTAGGTGAAGATGCAATAAAAGCGGGGATGAACGAGTACATAGCAAAACCCATAGATAAAAAACAGATGTTTGAAGTGATGGTTGAATATATTGAACCTAAAGAACGCGAAATTAAAACAGATGCAACTCAAACTGAAGATGATACTTCTACAATAAAAGATTTGCTTGAAAATAGGCTTGTTTTAATTGATTCAAAAGATGGATTGACCAGAGTGGGGGGCAACACAGATCTTTATGTGAGCATAATAAAGAAATTTGCAAACAACAATAGCGATTTTGGAGACACTCTAATTAAGTTGTTTGAAAATGATGATTTGGATGAAATGAAAAAGATGCTACATAAATTAAAAGGTGTGGCAGGAAACATTGGAGCTAAACAATTAAGCTCAAAAATACAATCTGTTGAAATCAACATAAAGAAAGATGGTATTAGCGGGAAAATAAAAAATGACATACAAGACATTAAAAGCACTCTTGAAAGTTTAGTTAATCAGATATATGAAGTATTAAAAGATATTTCAAATTTGGAAAGTGCTAATAGACAAACAATTGTTATGGATGATGAAGAAATAATCAAACGGCTTGAAAGAATATTAATTGAACTTGAGCAATACAGCACTGGTGCTAAGGATTTTTATGAGGAGATAAAAGATGTTGAATCTTTAGCCTTAGATGATGAGTTTATAAAGATGGGTAACTTTATTGAAAGTTATGATTTTGAGGAAGCGTTTGATGTTTGCAAGGACATATTGGAGAGGATTAAAAATGGAAGATAACCATATGACAAATGATGATAACATGCAAAATGTATTGGTTGTAGATGATATAAAGGAAAACATTGATATTATCGATGGACTTTTGCGAAGAGAATATAACATTAAGTTTGCAACCAATGGGAAAATGGCTGTAACTCTCACACGAAGGTTTTTGCCTGATTTAATTCTGATGGATATTATGATGCCTGTAATGGATGGATTTGAGGCGACAAGAATTTTAAAGTCGGATCCACTTACTAGCGAGATTCCTATTATATTTATAACGGCTAAAAATGAAGATTTTGATGAAGCAAAAGGCTTTGCGCTGGGGGCTGTGGACTATATATCAAAGCCAATAAGTCCTGTTGTGCTCAAAGGAAGGGTTAAAACGCACCTTTCCTTATATAATCAGAAAAAATTATTGGCAAGAAGAGTAAATGAGAAAACAAAAGAATTGCTGGAAGCAAGGCTTGATATTATACGGAAGCTTGGCATAGCGGCTGAATATAAAGACAATGAAACAGGCAACCATATTATACGCATGAGCAAGATATGCTATTTAGTTGCAGAAGCCTATGGATTTGAGCAGGACAAATTGGATTTGCTTTTGCACGCTGCGCCAATGCATGATATAGGTAAATTGGGAATTCCTGATAAGGTGCTTCAAAAGCCGGGAAAACTTAACCATGAGGAATGGGAAATAATGAAAAGCCACTGTGCTATTGGTGCAAAAATTATCGGAAAAACTGAGACAGAGATCATGCGGGCATCTAAGATTGTTGCATATGAACATCATGAAAAATGGAATGGAAAAGGATATCCTGAGGGGCTTGTCGGCGAAGATATACATATATATGGACGAATAGCTGCTGTAGCGGATGTTTTTGATGCGCTAATATCAGAGAGACCATATAAAAATGCATGGCCTTTTGATGATGCTGTGAAGTATATAGTTGAAGAATCCAGAAAACACTTTGATCCTGATGTGGTAATTGCTTTTGTTAAAGCATTGCCGAAGATCAAGGAGACTGTGAAAGAATACAGCTAAAATTGATTTGAGTTTTTAATCCGCTTTGTTTATGCTAAGCGGATTTTTTGTTTTGCAATGATTTATGGACTAAATATATAAGGGTGTGATATATTATACAAAATAAGTAAATTACAGGATGAGTATGAATTATTCACAAGAGGAAAAAGAATGGCTTTGGCTTGCGAGCATTGAAAATGTTGGGATAGTAGCTTTTAAGAAAATATTGAGTTATTACAATGGAGACGTGATTGAAGCGCGAAAGAGACTTCGATCAGATGTTGGCGAAATTGGGCTCAACATAAAAGTTCAAAAGAGCATTTATAAAAGATATGAAGGATCCAGTCCGAATCAATATGTAGAGATATTAAATGAGAAGGGAATTACTGCACTTACACTTTCTAATGATAAATATCCTGAGAGCTTAAAGCAGATATACAATCCACCGTTGGTTCTTTTTTGTAAGGGCAATATAGATGTTCTTAGCTGCGAAAAAAAGATTGCAGTTGTGGGAACAAGAAAGCCAACACGTTATGGAGCATTGGCTTGTGAAAAGGTGTGTGAAGGCTTAGCTGCAAGTGGAGTGTGTATAGTCTCGGGAATGGCTCGCGGAATTGATTCGCTTGCACATAAGGCAGCACTTGAGGTTGGCGCGCCAACAATTGCCGTATTAGGATGCGGAGTTGACGTCATATACCCTAGAGAAAACAAGAAGATTTATGATGAGATTGTAAAAACCGGTGTTGTAATATCGGAATATCCTTTAGGGATTCAACCACTTCCAGGATTTTTCCCAGCGCGCAACAGGATTGTCAGCGGGCTGTCCGAAGGAGTTCTTGTGGTGGAGGCTGCGCAAAAAAGCGGCACACAAATAACAGTTGACCACGCCCAATCACAGGGGAGGGAAGTGCTGGCAATCCCCGGCAATATAACTTCGGATAAATCAGCCACGCCGAATAGTCTTATACGTGATGGAGCGGCTGTTGTAACATCGTATAAAGATATTCTTTCTTGGTTTGGGTGGAAAGAGCAGGGCGCGGTTACAGATAGCACCACTGCACCATCTTTTGGACAGCTCAATATGCAGGAGATAATTGTTGTGCGTCTTTTGGAAAGAGGAGAAGCACAGTTTGATGAGGTGTTAGCTGAAGCTGATTTTACAGCGCCACAGCTGACTGCAATATTAGTTACCATGGAGATAAAAGGAATCATTGACAAACTGCCCGGAAATAAATATGCTCTTAAAGGGAGATAATTATGATAAATATTATTGGGGCAGGTCTTGCCGGCTGTGAAGCGGCTTGGCAGATAGCAAACAGTGGAATAAAGGTAAACATTTATGAGATGAAGCCGGAGAAGAAATCTCCAGCACATGAGCTTGACACTTTGGCAGAATTGGTTTGTTCGAACTCTCTTAAAGCAAACAATATTGACAGCGCATCTGGTCTTTTAAAAGAAGAGATGCGCATTTTTGGTTCGCTTATAATTGAAGCTGCAGACAAATACAGTGTACCTGCAGGAGGTGCTTTGGCAGTTGATAGAGAGAAATTTTCTGAGTATATAACAAAAAAGATAGAATCGCATGAGAATATAAACGTTATTTATGAAGAAGTAACTACGCTTCCGGAAGGAATTTGTGTGATTGCAACCGGCCCATTAACATCGGACGGGTTGTCTGAAAGTATATTGGAGCTTGCAGGAGATAGATTGTTTTTTTATGATGCGGCAGCACCTATAATAGACGTTGAATCAATTGATATGGATATAGCTTTTAAAGGTTCACGCTATGATAAAGGCGATGATTACATTAATTGCCCGATGGATGAAGAACAATATAATGATTTTTATAAGGCTTTGATGCAAGCTCAGACTGCTGAAATCCACGGTTTTGAAGACAAGCATGTGTTTGAAAGCTGCATGCCAATTGAAAACATTGCAAAAAGAGGACATATGACTATGGCGTTTGGACCACTAAAGCCAGTTGGGATATATAATCCGCATACTGAAAATCGTCCTTTTGCTGTTGTTCAGCTACGCCAAGACAATGAAAGTGCGACCATGTATAATATGGTGGGTTTTCAAACGAGACTAAAATTTAATGAGCAAAGAAAAGTTTTCAGAATGATTCCGGGACTTGAGAATGCGAACTTCTTAAGATATGGAGTGATGCACAAAAACACCTATATAAATTCACCATCGCTTTTAAACCATAATTGTTCAATGAAAAAAAATACAGATATTTATTTTGCAGGGCAAATAATGGGTGTAGAAGGATATGTGGAGTCTGCGGCAAGTGGTTTGTGGGTTGGAATAAACCTTGTTCGGAGGGCTTTAGGCAAGCCTGAGATTGAACCGGAAGGCATTACAATGATAGGCGCACTGATTGATTATTGCACCGATAACGACACAGAAAGTTTACAGCCTATGAACGCCAATTATGGTATAATTACTCCATTAAAAAAGAGAGTTCGTGGCAAAAAAGAAAGAAGAGCGGAGTATTCAAAACGCGCCTTGGAGAGGGCGAATATTATTCTGCATGAAATAGAAAGGCAATGAAAATGGAATTTAGAGGAACAACAATTGTTGCTGTAAAAAAAGATGGCATTACAGCCATCGCAGGTGACGGACAGGTGACCAGTGGACAGCAAACTATAATGAAGGCGACTGCAACAAAGGTAAAGCGTATTTATAATGACAAAGTTATTTTGGGCTTTGCGGGGTCTGTTGCTGATGCGTTCACATTGAGTGAAAAATTTGAAGGCAAACTACAGGAGTTTTCCGGCAATCTAAAAAGGGCGGCTGTGGAACTTGCTCGTGACTGGCGCGGAGACAAAGTGCTTCGAAAGCTTGAAGCTTTGATGATTGTGGCTGACAAGGATGATTTACTTGTGGTGTCAGGCGGTGGTGAAGTTATAAACCCGGATGACTCTATTGCGGCGATTGGTTCAGGCGGGAATTACGCTTTATCTGCTGCACGCGCGCTAAAGGGAAACACTGATTTGCCGGCTAAAGATATAGCGGTTAAATCAATTAAGATTGCAAGTGAGCTTTGTGTTTTCACAAATGACAACATTACATTAGAGACAATAGGTGAATAAACAATGGAAAAACTTGAAAAACATAATTTAACTCCTCAAGAGATAGTATCTCAGTTGGATAAATATATAATAGGACAAAAAAACGCAAAACATGCAGTGGCAGTGGCACTCCGAAACAGATATAGACGCTCCAAGTTGCAAGATGAAATGCAAAGAGAAGTGACTCCGAAAAATATCATAATGATGGGTCCTACTGGTGTTGGTAAAACAGAAATCGCAAGAAGGCTTGCCAGGCTTGTAAAATCTCCGTTTGTAAAGGTGGAGGCAACAAAGTTTACTGAAGTTGGTTATGTTGGCCGTGATGTTGAATCTATGGTTCGTGATTTGGCGGAAAATGCAGTGCGAATGGTGCGAGAGCAGAAAATTAAAGGCGTTGACAAGCAAGCTGATGCTTTGGCATTAAAGCGTTTGCTGGACATCCTTGTCACTAAAGACAGGAAAGAAAGCAGGCCAAAAGCAGGCAATGTGCTAGGCTCAATATTTGGCAACTCAGTGCCGCAACAGCCGCAGCAACCTGTAGAAACTCCTGAAGAAATTGAACAAAAAAAGAGCAGACGCGACAGGGTATACCAAGAGCTTTCCGAAGGCAAGCTTGATGATGTGGAGATTGAAATTGAAGTGGAAGATACAGGTTCTGCTGTTGAAATGATGCCCGGAAGTGGAATGGAAATAAATCTTTCTGAAATGATGGGCAACATGATGCCCAAGAAATATAAGCGCAGGATTGTAAGCGTTAAAAACGCAAAAAAGATATTTAAACAAGAGGAAGCAGCGAAACTAATTGACATGGATCAAGTCAAAGAAGAGGCTCTTGAGCTTGCAGAAAAGCACGGCATAATATTTATTGATGAGATAGATAAGATAACAGGCAGAGGCGGCTCGGGCGGTCCTGATGTGTCAAGACAGGGCGTGCAAAGAGATATCTTGCCTCTCGTGGAAGGCAGCACAGTGACAACTAAATATGGCGCAATTAAAACCGACTATATTCTATTTATTGCAGCCGGTGCGTTCCATATGTCCAATGTATCGGATTTGATTCCTGAACTACAGGGACGTTTCCCAATTAAAGTGGAGCTTAACAGTCTCACAACGGAAGACTTCAAGCAGATTTTAACACAGCCTAAAAATGCTATTACACTTCAATATAAAAGCTTGTTAAAAGTGGATAAAGTGGAGCTAGAATTTGAAGATAGTGCGATTGAAAAAATCGCAGAGCTTGCGTTTGTGGTGAATGAAACAACTGAAAATATCGGGGCTAGAAGGCTTCACACTATAATGGAGCATCTTCTTGAAGATATTTCATTTAATGCAAATGGAGAGCATCCGGTAATTAATCTGAAAATTGACGAGGATTATGTGACAGAGCATCTTAAACCTCTTATAAAAGAAAATGATCTGGAAAGATTTATTATCTAATAAATCCTGTATCAAAGAAATCCCATCGTGCAGCCATGTGGGCTATAATGTTGCCTTCTGGATCCAGCTCGTAGAATGACACGACGCTTTTGTCATAGTCGAAATCGTCGGACAAATCATAATTGTATATAACGGTGTCTTGGGAGATGAAATATATTCTCGGGGCATCGTTTTCTTCGTCCCGAGAAGACATATCGATTTCTACACCTTTTTCTTTAAGGAATGTATAGGTATCTATATTATTTTCCATGTCGATTGGTTTAGGACAATCGTCTATTATGAGCAGCGAGTTTTCTGTATCAATTTTGGTCAGAAAGTCATATGTTTTAATCTGCGGATTTGTATAATCATTTAGAGAAAAATCATCGGATAATTCACATATAAATTCTGCGAATTCTTTAGAAGCTAAGTACTGCCCATAAGCATTTAAATGAGTATTATGGGTATAATCCTGTTCTCTAAAGTAAATATAGTCCCAATTTGTATCACTTTGTTTGTTAAAGTCAATGTATTTAATTCCGTTTTCTTCGCAAAAATCAGATATTACATTATAGTATTTTTCGTCATAGCCCACTCTTTTAACCAAGGTGTCATAGAGCGGAAGCATGAAAAGCACAAGCTCGGTGTCGTTTTTTTCGCAAAGAGCCTTCATTTCTAAAAGATTTTCAAATCTATATTGATGAAGCTCTTTTGCCCTTTTATAGCTGTCGTAAGTTTCATGGCGAGAGACAGCTAAATCTGACATTATGCGACCATCAAACACAGCAGGGCTTTCTGCTTTGCCTGCGTTTAAATTATCTGCTAGGGGACCAAACACATCATCACGCGCCCAAAAATTGTGATTTTGTGAAATAGGGAAGAAGCAGTTTATGAAGTTTCTTTCTTCATCTAGCATAGAATAAAACTTTATTTTATCGAATGTAAGAGGGATGAATTCAGCTCCATTTTGATATTGCTGGATAAGAGTATAAGCCTCCAGCATGACTATTTTAGGAGATTGAGTTTTAAGATTCTTTTTCATAAAATAGTATGCTGTAGGTGTTTGCTGCTGAGAAAAAGAAAAGTTTATAGTTTTTGAATTGAGAATGTTTGAAATCAGCTTTGCATTAAGACCTTCTTGCGCGTGTGAGTTGCCGACAATCATGATATCAATACTGTCTTCGGGTTGATATTTTACGTTGTTTATTATGTTGTAGCGCACATTGTAAATAGACAGTCTGCTTAAAAAGTTGAGCCCATAAACCACAACCATTAGAATGATTGTGACTATTATTGCACGTATTAAAATTTTCTTATCTTTAGTTTTCATATATCACCTAGAACTGGAAGTATATAAACTGTTGCGCTTCCATATTGCCGTAAATTCCAAATAGCAATATCACGGACACTGCGATTATTATAGCCAGCCACCAAACCAAGAAATGTCGCTTCCTCATCCACCCTATAAAACTTACTTTGTTTTGCAGAAGTTCAGCTGACAATAGAATAATTATTGCGATTAATCCTGCAAACAATTGCTGTTTGTTTAAACCTAACTCATATATATATTCAGAAAACCAAGCGACGTCACCGGTCTTAGCACCCATAAGAATTGATTTGCCCACTGATTTATATACATAAACAGCGTCATGCATGTTTTCAGCTCGGAATACTACCCAAAGCAAAGTGACAGCTGTGAATGTAAACAGCCATCCCCATGTTTTTCTTAAAACTGAATCATGTAGACTTAGCTTTTTCCAAAGTGAGTCGCGGAGCTTTTTAGTAGAGTTTTCAATAAACTGCAGTGCAGCGTGGAAAAATCCCCATGCAACAAATGTAATGTTTGCACCATGCCATAGACCGGAGACTGTAAAAGTAGCAATTAAGTTGAATGCTTGCCTGCCTTTTTTAACACGGTTTCCACCAAGGGGAATATATAAATAGTCGCGAAACCATGTTGACAGTGAGATATGCCATCTTTGCCAAAATTCCTTGATTGATGTTGCAAGGTATGGGCGGTTAAAGTTTTGCATCAGATCAAAGCCCATGCACTTTGCCGCACCGATTGCTATGTCAGAATAACCTGAGAAGTCGCAATATATCTGAAATGAGAAAAATATTGTAGCAACAAGTATAACCCAACCCGGTTGTATGGAAACATCTGAATAAACTGTATTGACAAAGATAGCAAGCCTATCGGCTATTATCATTTTCTTAAACAGACCCCAAAGCATTTGAATAAAACCTTCTCGTATTCTTTCGCCATCGAAGGTATGTTTTTCATAAAATTGAGGCAAAAGATTGGTGGAACGCTCGATTGGCCCTGCAACCAACTGTGGGAAAAATGATACATACAAAGCAAAGATACCAAAGTGCTTTTGGACAGGAGTATCTTCTCGATAAACATCAATGGTGTAAGACAAAGTCTGGAATGTATAAAAGGATATGCCTACTGGAAGCAGAACTTTTATATTTATAGGATTTACACCGATGCCAACAAGTGACAGCAGTTGAGCGCCTATTTCGTTTATAAAATTAAAATATTTAAATATGAATAAGACTATAAGGCTTGAAAGAAGACCTAATAACAGAAATGCCTTCTTTCTTTTTTTATCCTCGGTTTTACTCATCTGAAGAGCTGCTATATAGTTTATGCCAGTTGTAAACAAAATTAGAACCGCATATATGGGGTTCCATGACATATAAAAATAATAACTTGCTGCCAGAAGGCACACCCATCTTTTGCGATGGGGGAGCAAGAAATATAATAAAACCGTTACCGGAAAAAATATTAAAAAGTGCAGTGAGTTAAAAAGCATATACTTCCCATTTATCTGTAATAGTTAAAAAAAGTATATCATTATATTGTGAGATTTCAAATATTTTCTTTCTCTCGTGAATATAGCTATTTTGTAAATTTAGAGTCAAAAGATAATAAATTAGTTTGTAAGTTTAGGGGTTTCAAACTATAATATCTAGGTGGAGGAATAATAATGGCAAAAAATGTTAAGATAATTCCGTTAGGCGGAGTTGACGAAATAGGTAAAAATCTTACAGTTTTCGAATATAAAAATGAGATAATTATAGTAGATTGCGGATTAGCGTTTCCGGACGCAGAAATGCTGGGTATTGATATCGTAATCCCAGACACTACATATTTGACTGAAAACAAAGATAAGATAAAAGGGATTTTTATAACTCATGGGCATGAAGACCATATTGGTGCACTGCCTTATGTTATGAGAGAAATCAGCTGTCCGATTTATGGCTCGGAGCTGACTATAGAACTAATAAGACATAAATTCGCAGAGAATGGATTAAGCGACAAATGCTTGAAAGTGGTAAAACCCAGAGATGTAATAAGGACAAGCAGTTTTTCTGTGGAGTTTATAAGAGTTAATCACTCAATACAAGGAGCTTTTGGTTTAGCAATAAAGACGCCGGTGGGTACCATTGTACACACCGGTGACTTTAAGGTAGATTATACGCCTGTTGACGGTGAAATGATTGATTTGGCAAGATTTGCAACACTAGGGGATGAAGGCGTACTTTTGATGCTTAGTGATTCAACTAACATCGAATACAACGGATTTACCATCTCTGAAAGACAAGTTGGGCAGAATTTAAACGAAATGTTTAGTGATGCAAGCGGCAGAATAATTGTGGCTACTTTTTCATCAAACATTCACAGAGTGCAGCAGCTAATTCATTCCGCTGAAGCACATGGCAGAAAAGTGTGCTTCATGGGAAGAAGCATGATAAAGTATTCAAATCTTGCTTCGGAAATTAATGAGTTAAGATATAAAGCTGACACAGTTATTGAAAGCAAATATCTCAAAAAATACAAAGACAATCAGATTGTCATAATCACAACAGGCTCGCAAGGTGAAGAAATGTCTGGTTTAGTCAGAATGGCGACAAGCAAGCATTCTCAGATAGAAATAATACCTGGTGACACTGTGATTCTTTCGGCAAGCCCTATCCCCGGCAATGAGAAATTTGTATATAAAGTTATAAATCAATTGTTTAGGCGTGGAGCGAATGTTATATATAGCGCGCTTGAAGAAGTTCATGTGTCAGGCCATGCAAGAAGAGGCGAGCTATCACTTATGCATACATTGGTGAAACCAAAATATTTCATGCCGGTGCACGGTGAGTACAGGCATTTAATAATGCATGGACAGCTTGCAGAAAAGCTTGGGATGAACAAAGATAATATAATAATTCCCGACACTGGTGGAGTGTATTTCGTAAATGAAAAAGACTTCAAGAAAACAGGCAAAGTGACATCCGGAGCCATAATGATTGATGGTCTTGGTGTTGGTGACGTGGGAACAGTGGTACTGCGCGACAGAAAGCATATGTCACAGGACGGAATGATAATAGCTACAGTTATTATGTCAAAGCAAGATGGTTCATTGATTTCAGAACCTGATGTTATTTCAAGAGGATTTATATATATGAAAGAATCCGAAGAACTAATAGAAAATATGAAAAATACAGTGCTCGCGTCAGTAAATGACAATATATTTGAAGGCGAGTCGGACTGGACAACAATAAGAGCTAAGATTCGCAAAGATCTTAGGAAATTTGTTTACGAAGCAACAGGCAGAAACCCGCTTATCCTGCCTGTTATAATGGAAGTATAGGAGCGAGTTAAAGTGGAAAATCTGAGAAAGAACTCTGCAACGAAAAACCAAACTACTGGAAACAAGAATTTTGATCTAATGTTCGTTATCTGGTCTGTAATAAGACCAATTCTGGTTATAGTGGTTTGTGTGATGTTGATTTTCTCGGCAGTATATGCAGGAGTTGATATTTTTTTAAATCGTTTTTGGTTGCCTGTTGATGAAAATGACCATACTCCGATTGAGATTGTGATACCTAAAAATTCAACAGGGGCAAAGATCGCCAGCATTCTGGAAGAAAATAATTTGGTAAAGAACGCTGATGTGTTTAAATATTATATGGACTTTACCGGCTATTCGGGCAAAATGAAAGCCGGAACATATGTTTTTAATAAACAAATGAAAATGGACGAGATGATGGAAAAGCTGTCAAAGGGAGACGGGCGCTCAACTGTCACTACATTTACGATTGTAGAAGGCTTGACTATCCAAGAGATGGCAGAATCTCTAGTAAATCAAAACATAATCAAAAGCAAGGATAAGTTTATAGAG
This sequence comes from Christensenellaceae bacterium, assembly GCA_963676355.1. Lineage (GTDB taxonomy): Bacteria > Bacillota > Clostridia > Christensenellales > UMGS416 > JAGLOK01. The sequence continues at coordinate 2,265,208 of OY781093.1, read as the reverse complement.
CTTGCAAGAAAAGGCGAAGAGTTTATGTCCTACACTTTCATCTCGAATATTGATGAAGAGGATTTGATAGGCCGAAACTATATTCTAGAAGGATATCTTTTTCCTGACAAGTACGAGATATATATAGGCTCATCAGAAGCCACAATTATGAAGAGAATGCTTAATAAGTTTAACTCTGTTATGAATGAAACTTATACTGCAAGAGCAGAGGAACTTGGACTTTCTGTCGATGAGATAGTAACACTTGCATCTGTTATTGAAAGGGAAGCAAAACCGAATGATTTTAGCAAAGTTTCTGCAGTATTTCACAATCGCTTAAAAGAGGAGATGACACTTTCTAGCTGTGCGACAGTTCAATATGTATTGGGAATTAAAAAACTGAATTTAACTAATGAGGATATAGCAGTTGACTCTATGTACAATACATATAAGTATAAGGGAATTCCCGTTGGACCTATATGCGCGCCTTCTCAAAAAGCTATTGAAGCGGCACTTTATCCTGATGAGGATTATTTAAACGATGGTTACTTGTTTTTTGCCACAAAAGATCCTGAGTCGGGAGAGCTTGTGTTTAGCCAAACGTATGAAGAGCATCAAAAAGCCGTAGACTTATACAGGCCTTTGTGGGAAGAATGGGATAAAAAAGCTGGATATTAAAATAAAATTTTAGACAATAAAAAAATCCCAATCTCAATGATTGGGATTTTTGTTTACTTAAAATCAGTCAATTGATTTGATCCCATATTCGTCCGCTAATGAGCAATCCACAACAATATATCCATCCTGATCTAAGTAGGCAGCCCATTCATCTGGAGTAAGATAAGCCACGACATAATCAAAGTTTTCATCGGCAGCGGATGATAGCGCTGTTGTTTCAACAAATAGATATTCGCCGCTACCATACCATGTTTCTACAGCCACATGAACGTGTCCAGGAGGGAATATTAGAACAGGGTGCATTCCCATTGCCTGAAAAGCAGAAGCGATGGTAACAGCCGTTTCAGCGCACAGACCGCCTTCTTCGTTAATAACCTGAGCAGGAGTTTTAACTCTTTGAAGGGAAGTGCTTGTGGCCGAGAAAGGCTCTGCAATGTATTTGACATTCATTTGCGATGCAAGAGCATGCATAAGTGCAACAGATTGCACATATGTTATCTGAGCTTCTGTCCAATCTGACACATGTTGATACCCGACTATAGAGTCAAGCTCACCTCCTGTTAAATAATCAGCGGAGTCGGCTGCTAATCTTATTAGCTTGCTGATTTCATCAGCTTCAGGAGTCATCCATGCCAATATGTTTTCTATGTATGAGTTGTCATAATCATCATACCACTGCATGTCGTATCGTGAGTATATAGTCACATCTAGTGTGTCTTGCACAACAAGCTCGCCGGAATCAACATCTTCAACAGTGATTATAAGCTGTGCATCCTTATTGGAATTAAGTTCTGCAATTGCATTAGACAGAAGAGGGGGGTGTACGCTTATCTCTGTTTCAGCTCTTGAAATTTCAAGCTTTTGTTCAAACTTTTGGGTAAAGCCGGGGATTTCCACGCTTAAGAGAACTGTCTTTTCTCCTTTGCTTGTAGAAAGCTGTAAAAAAGTAATGTTTTTCATTGAGCGATAGTTGGCTGGGATAATTTTTTCCGGATAATCGTAATCGCAGATAACCTCTGCCTTCACATCCTGCATAATGTATTCTTCGGATAGAGCTGTAAGCTCTGGTGCATCGTCTTGCACTTCTGACTTTGCAGTCACAAGCCATTCAGATATGCCATCGGAAGAAACTTTTATATTTTCCAACTCTTCTTCCCTCCTATTACTCAGAAGCTCAGTGTCTTTTTCGTAAGTGATAAAAAGTTCCTTTAAATCGCGCAAGTTAATCTGATAGCTGTATAGACCGGCATAAAAAAGCACATTGTCTTTATTATCTATTGCATCCATACAGTACTTTGAAGTACCTATTATGTCTTTTAAGATTTTTGTAAAGGAAGTATGAAAGTTTTCTATGAAGCTTGGTACAGTCATACCTTCAATATTATCAACTAAATTGCCGTATATGGAAACCAAATCATCAAACTGATCATAATTTGAATCGTCAAAATTCAAATAATCTTCAGCATATACTAAAAATAAATCACTATACTCTGCATAAGCTTTATAATCCTCAAAGATATGCGTTAAAATTTCTACAATTTCTTTTTCCGTGCTTTGAAGGCTTATGTAAGATTCTATATCAGGGACTTTTCTTGAATCAAGTTCACTGTCTATGTCGGTTAACTTGGAAAGCACGACTTCACTCTCGTCAATGAAGTAGGTTATATCTTCTTCTTCGCTGTCTTCAAGCATATAATATGTATCATAGATTTCATTAAATATTTCAAGGTGGTCCTTTGTCTGCTCAATAAAATTATAAATGCTATTTTTATTTGGAATGTTCATTTTTTTAAGCTCAATTTCAGCGGTGCTTAAAAAAAGTCGCTCTTCCCACTTTCCTGAAGGATTCTCAATGGTAAGGTTAAACTCATAAAATCCTTGTTCTCCGTCGGCGAGATATGATTTACTCCTGTCTTTTTCGTTGCTTAAATATATTTCATTATCTTCAAAATAATCCATATAAAACTTTGTTACATCATCAAAGTTGCTTTTGCTTCCAAATTTAAGAACAATATTGTCCTCGTCTTCTTCATAGTCATATACTATTGCACCTTCATAAACTGGAAGGGTATCCTCTGGATAATCTTCATATGCCTCGGCTGACTCTTTAAATTCTTTTGGGGCTGTAATGTTGTAAATAGCCTGACAGCCGGAAAATGCAGACAGCACAAAAAACAATGCCAGCAAAATAGATAAAGATTTTATATGTTTTCTCATTGATCCACCTCAATTTGTTTAGTATATCCATTATACAACATTTGTAATTAAATATGTAGCACTGATAATTAACTAAATGTTCATATTAAATGATGTTAAATTTAATAAAGATAATATATAATCTCTATAGAAACGGAGGAAATATATTGAACGGATTTTTTAGAAACAGATATGGCTTTGACAGACTGAATTTAGTTTTAATGGCAGTATCAATGCTCTTTTTGTTTTTACCAAAATACTTATGGATGATTGCTTTTGTAGCTTTGGGATTTGCGGTGTTTAGAGCAATGTCTAGAAATTTTTCAAGAAGACAAATGGAGCTTAGGAAATTTGAGAGCGTTTTTGGAAGAATAAGCGATTCTTTGGACAGGGGTTTCAGGCCTGTTATGAGATGGATAAATAAATCAAAGCTCAGAAGGAACAATAAGAAGATTTATAAATATATTAAATGCAGATATTGCAAGAAAAAACTGCGCATTCCAAGAAACAAAGGTAAAATAAAAGTGACTTGCCCTGAGTGTAAAAACCAGTTTATTGTAAAGACTTAGTTTGCAAGATCATATTTTTTAAATATTGAAATAATACAATTTAATTGATATAATAATCTAACAATTTGCAGAGTAGACAGCTTGCGTTAAGTGCCAAGGAATGGGATGTTGTCCTTGGACGAAAGGCATGACCTGCGGTTTGCTGTCGCGTCCGCTGCCATATTGCTGTATTTGTCACTGGCAAACAAATGTTATCTTCAGCAAATGGTATAACAATGTTGGAGGTATAATATGAAAAAAAACGTTAAAAAACTTGTATTAGCGAGCATATTCATTGCACTCGCTATTATTTTTACCCGATTTACATCTTTTCAACTGGGTAATTACCTTAGAATAGGACTTGGAGATTTGCCGATTTTGTTGGCAGGAATTATACTCGGACCGCTTTGGGGTGCTGCAGTAGGAGCACTTTCTGATGTACTCGGATTTTTCATCATGCCGCTTGGCGATTTTTTCATCCCTGGGATTACGCTTTCTGCTGCGATGTGGGGTTTTATTCCCGGAATAATCGTAAGGAAAATATTCAAAAATAAGACGACGTGGTCTATATTGACTGCGTGTGTAACATGCGGGATAATAATAGATATAGGGATGACACCTTTCTGGCTTTCACTGGCATATGGTTCTCTCACTTATACTGTAATGCTTCCAATACAGGCAGTAAACGCAGTAGCAATGATGATTGTCAATACAGTACTGTGTGTCATTTTAATCCGTTCTCTTGAAAGAGGGAAAATAATTGATGCAGGAATCTAGTATATGAGTGAACATTATAAAAAACTTATTGAAATCTACGAGGAAAACGTGTCAAAGCCTGGGCTTTCAAGAGTCGCAGAGCTTTTAAAAAGGCTGGGAAACCCGCACAATGGACTTAAATGCATTCATGTGGCAGGCACAAACGGCAAGGGCAGCACATGCAATTATATAGAAGCTTCACTTCGGTGTGCGGGTTATAAAACAGCTCTATTTACTTCGCCACACATTTATGACATAAGAGAATATATAAAAACGGATAACGAGATAATCAGCGAAGAAAAGATTGATGAATACGCAAAAAGGGCTCTAAGCATTTCAAAAGAAATGCTGAATGATGGGTTTGAGCATCCAACTTTTTTTGAGCTTATCATGGCAATAGCATTTGATTACTTCAGCGATTGCGAGATAGATATCGCGATTATTGAAACGGGCATGGGCGGGGCAATAGACGCAACAAATGTCATCTATCCCATTTTGTCTGTAATAACTCCGATAAGTCTTGATCACATAAAATACCTTGGAGACACAATACTACAAATAGCCAAAAACAAAGCAGGGATAATAAAACCTAACATACCTGTAGTTTCAGCAGTGAATCAGCATGCTGTTGCAAAGAAAGTTTTTAAGAAAAAATGCAAGAGCTTAGCCTCTGAGTTTTTCGATGCAGACTCTCTAGAATTGAGCATATACGATTTATCACTTAAAGGAACAAAATTTATGATTAAAGATGGAATTGAAATGTACAGATTTAATCTTAAAAATGTAGGAAGACATCAGGCTGAAAATGCTGCAACTGCTTTTTATGCACTTGGGCTGATAAACGATTTAGGATATGACGTTGGATATAGTGCAATTAAAGAAGGAATAAACACTACATTGATGGACAGCCGCATACAGGTTTATGAGGAAAAAAAGATTATAATTGATGCCTCCCACAATCCTGAGGGAGTATATGAACTTGGATACGCTATAAGTGAGCTCATTGGAAGCACTAAAATCGTATTGATATGTTCTGTGTTCACTACAAAAGATATAAAAGAAATGGTTTATGAATACTCAAAGTTTGCAGACTATGCTGTGATTACTCAATCAAACCATCCATTGTCATCAAAAGCTGAATCGCTTGCAGCTGAATTTATTGCGCAAAACATTGAATGCTCGCATTTTGATAACATCAGTGACGCTGTACAAAAAGCTATAGATGAAAAAACAGATGATGGATACATTGTCGTGTCTGGTTCATTTTCAATAATTTCTGAGATAAAAGAAGCCCTAGAGCTTAATTGAAATATATTGAAAATTAAATATACACTTAGATTTAACTTTCTGTTATAATATTTACAGTAATCAGAGGGGGATTTGGTCTTGGAAACTAAATATTTACAAGAACAGGATGTATGGTTTGTATTAATAGATAAAGATTTAGACCTATATACTGTTCCTGAATTAAGAAAAAAAGTTACTGAATGTATTGTCGAGAAAGAAACAGACTTTGTTTTTGACTGCGCTCAAATGGATTTTATTGATTCCACAGGATTGGGCGAGCTTGCAAGCCTAATGAAAAAAGTAAAGAAATATTATGGAACAATAACAATAAACGGATTGAAGTCACACATTAAGAAAGTATTTTTCATAACAGGATTAAATACAATTTTCAATATTGACGGAGAAACAAATGAGTGAATTAGTTTCATTAATTATACCGGCAAAGCCTGATTATTTTTTAACCGCAAGGTTGACTGTAAGTTCCGTTGCATCCCGCATGGGATTTGATGTAAATGATGTTGAGGACATAAAGACGGCGGTTGCTGAATCTCTTCTTATAATTTTAAATGAAGAAAAATCAAGTGAGATAAAAATTGAGATAACAAATGAGAAGGAGTCAATAATTGTTGATGTTTCCGGGGTGCAGGGCGAAGCTCAGAAAGTTGAAATAAAGCAAGATGACTGTTCTTTGAGCAGATATTTGATTGAAGCATTGGCTGACGAATCCTTTTTTTCCCAAGAAGGCGAAGCGGTAAATAATATTAGATTAATAAAGAATATGCAGAGGTAGAGTTTTGGAAAGCAATTCTTTATCACAAGAACAGATTGATTCATATTTTATAGAGTACCAAAAAAGTGGTTCAGTTGAAATTCGAAATAAAATATTCGAAAATTATAATAATATCCCATCATTAATTGCAAGGCGTTTTGTTGGCAGAGGAGTAGAACTGGATGATTTAGTTCAGGTGGCTTCTATGTCGCTTCTTAAAGCTATAGGAAGATTTGATGTTAGAAGAGGTATTAAGTTTCAAAGCTTTGCGGTTCCTACGATTGTAGGTGAAATAAAAAATTATTTCAGAGACCATAATCAAAAAGTTAAAATATCCAGAAGAAATAAGGAAGATATAAGAAGAATGAAGCTCGCTGTAAATGAGCTTTCTTTGGAGCTTGAAAAAGCACCCACAACAAAGCAAATAGCTGAAAAAATGGGCTTGGAAGAAGAAAATGTTCTGGAGCTAATGGAAATATCAAACAATCTCAACATCGCATCAATTGATGCTTTTACAAACGATGAAGATCATCCTTCTGCGGACAATCTTTTAGGTGGTCACGAAAAAGGATATGAGATGGTTGAAAACCGAGAGCTTTTAAAAATTTCGCTTGAGGTGCTGGATGAAAAAGAAAGATACGTTATATTGGAGCGCTTTTTTAACAATAGAAGCCAGCAGTCGATAGCAAAAAAACTTGAGGTGTCTCAGATGTATGTTTCAAGAGCTGAAAAAAGAGCCTTGGAGAAAATGAGAAAAGTTATTAGAAATTAGGCTAAAAATGTTTAAACCAAAAGTAATTTGTTTATATTAATAACATGAAAAATCTAATAAATAAAGTATGTGATATGATGCATTATAAAGTTGAAAACATTAACAAAATGAAACCCACTATATCTAATCTTTTAGATGAAGTTCAAGGGAAATATCAATTAAGCGAAGAAAAGTTTTTCGATGTGAGACTCGTTCTTTCTGAGCTTATAATGAACGCTTTTGAGCACAGCAATAAGGGCGGTCATGTAGATGTCTTTTTTGATGATGAGTTTAATAATGACAAAATAAAATTTGTTGTAGAAGATTACGGATATGGATTTAGCCACAGTGAGATTGAAAGTGAAAAAACTCAAAACATATATGACAACAGTGGCAGGGGGATAAAGCTTGTAAGAGCACTTTGTGACAATGTTGCATATAATGATGTAGGAAACAGCGTGTCTGTGGTAATTAGTGTTTAACTTATATAATCTGTTTTGTCACGCAAATTTGAATATTACTTAAATTTTTCGCCTTCGGCATTTATTATCATTGATATTATATGCTATTTTGCTTATAATTAGTTGAAAAATAAATTCGAGGGATATTTTTGAGCGCAGCTTACAGAAAAAACAAAAGAGTAGTCATAAAACCAAGATTCTATCTATTTTTGGCTTTTTTTCTTGCATTGATTGCATGGATAGTCATAGCAATAGTTAGATATTTTGCTCCGCCTGTTGTTGAATGGGGAAAGCTATCAACAGATCAGGAAGTTACGGCAGTAATTATAAGATCTGAGCGTGTAATATATGCATCAGAATACGGCAAATTTGAAAACGTAGTGGCCGAAGGGGAGTATGTTGCTCAGGAAGCTGAAATTGCACTTTTATATAAGACTGATTTTTCTGAGGAAGATTATGATACGCTTGTTGATGTAAGACAGGAAATCAAAAACTATCAAGAAGAAAACATAATGAAAAATGTTGTCCATAAAGAAATAGTGGACTTGGACTTTAAAATCAATTCTCTAGTTGATGAAATATCTGGGCTAATAAGAAAAGGTGACACTAGAACTTTGCCTGCAAAGGAGCGCATGCTTGCAGAGGTCATGGAAGAAAAACGCGTATATATGAATGATACACTTCATAAAGATGGCACACTGGAAGCAAAGTTTATGCGCGAAGATGTTATGATTGAAAATATCGAAAGTGATATTACAAGGCTTTACGCACCCGCGCCAGGAATAATAAGCTTTTATATAGATGGATTGGAAGAGAGGCTTACACAAGAGCGCGTAGAATCTATAAGCATTGATGATTACTACCTTATTGAAGAAGAAATACTTAATGCCACAGTAAAATCAAACATAAATGAAGGATCGGTTGTAGCAGCGGAGCAACCAATATATAGAATTATACAACCCAATCATTGGTTTGCTGTAATTAAGATTGCACGAAGCAAGAATACTTTGCTTAAAGGCGGCACTTGTGACATCACATTTGAAAATTATGGACACACTCTTTCAAATGTATTCGTAAAAGATGTGAGACCTTACGGTAAAGAAGCGATTGTGGTATTGGAATTTAGCAGTGATATAGGCCCAATGGCATCGCTTAGAATAGTAAGTGGAAACTTGGGACGAAGTAATGAGGGCTACAAAATACCCATTGATTATCTCACCCAACAAGGGCCACAACCTGGAGTTTTGATAAAAAATGCTGATAAGACGTCCACTTTTGTACCTGTAAATGTGATAGCTCAAAACTATATGGAAGCAATAGTTGAGCCAACAGCAGATTCACAGGTTAAGCTGGAGGAAGGCCAAAAGCTTAAAAAACCATGAGTAATCAAATTTCACAAAATATTATTGAAGTTCGCAATAAAATTAAAATGGCTGCATCTGCAGCTGGAGTTGCTGAAAGCGACATTACTCTTTTGGGCGTAACAAAAAGAGTGGGGCAGGATAGGATAAGACAAGCCATAGAATCTGGGCTTTGTGACTTTGGTGAAAACTACGTTCAGGAGTTCAGAGATAAAAAGGATATGCCAGAGGACATCAATTGGCATTTTATTGGACAATTACAGACAAATAAGGTAAAATACATTTTCAGAGATATCTGTATGCTGCATTCATTGGACAGACTGTCTCTTGCAAAAGAATTAAACAAACGTTTGGAAAGAGAAAAACTAAAACTTAAGGTTTTGGTTCAGATAAATATAGGCAAAGAACCGCAAAAAGGCGGTGTTATGCCCGAAGAAACAGAAAATTTTATAACTGTATTGTCAGAACTTAAAGCTCTTAATGTGAGCGGACTTATGTGTATGCCGCCATTTTCCAATACTAGAGATGAAACGATAAGAGATTTTGCAGCAGTAAAAAAGATATATGATGACATGATTGGCGCTGGATTTAATATGCAATATCTTTCGATGGGAATGTCGGGTGATTATGAGGACGCAATTAAGCAAGGGGCTAATGTTGTGCGCATAGGTAGCGCAATTTTTGGCGAAAGAGCATAGGAGGACGATAAAATGGCGGGGAATTTCCTCGATAAACTGTTAGTGTTTATAGGAGCCGAAGCAAAAGAAGAGCCGGATGATTACGGACTGGATTCTTTTCCTGAATCGGAGCATGAGGCAAGACCTTATTCTACAACTAACATCAAATCAACTCGTGATCGTGGAGAAAGCACACGTGAGCGTGACAATACAAGGCGGAGCACTGCACCGTCTAGTTTAGGTAGCAGAAGAACATATGACGAAGGAAGAAACACAGCATCTGAGATGGGAGCTGGTAGTGTGTCGGCAGATTCGGTGCGCATGGTCGTATTTCAGCCTCAAACTTATGAGGATACACAAACAATTATTGATAATCTAAAAACAAGAAAACCGGTCATAGTAAATCTTGAAAATCTGAATGTAGATGTAGCTCAGCGCGTGCTTGATTTTATAAGCGGTGCTATCTATGCACTTGATGGAAGTGTAAGAAAAGTGTCCAAAGGAATTTTTTTGCTTGCACCAAAAGGTGTGGATATTTCGGGCAACTTTACATCTGCACTACCAGGAAGCATAAAGGGAAAAAATTATTTTAATCTTCCGAGAAGACCGGAGTAGATAGGACATGGTTTTGACAAACATTGTAGTAACACTGACGAATTTATTATTATCAACTTATTCGGTAATAATAATTATAAATATTATTCTTTCGTGGATTTTGCCACCCAATCACTCTGTGAGACAATTTTTAGAGTTTTTGTGTGCACCAATTCTGAACCCTATTAGAAATTTAATGCGTCCATTAATGGCAAAATCTTCAATACCATTGGATTTTTCACCAATTATTGCTATAATTTTAATAAGAATGTTAAATGTACTTTTGGTCGTACTTTGGCAAGCTATATTATAACTTAGGGGGAGAAAATGGCTATTGATATCAGAAATATTAATGAAATAACCTTCAGCCAGAGTTTCAGAGGCTATAACACTGATGAAGTTGATGATTTTCTGGATGACATTTATGATGAAGCTGTAAATAATAATAAAGAGATACAAGAACTTAAAAAGAGAATTGAAGAACTTGAAAGTGGAGCTCCTGCGATGCCTGAACCAAATGATGGCAACTCACAGGAAGAAGCTTATGCGATTATTGCAAATGCTCAGATGGAGGCGGACAGAATCATTGAAGCTGCCAGACAAAAAGCACATGCGTTAATTTTGCAGGCGGAGAAAATTCAGGCAGAAAAAGCTGCTGCATCTGCACCTATGGCTTCCACACAACCTTCATCACAGATAAATGATGTTACTGTGGATAGACTTAGGCAGACACTAAGAGAAATGTATCAAAAGCAGCTTGCTGTTTTGGATGACATGTCAAGCCCTGCGCAGAATTCAGTGTATAAAGCACCTTCAACAATTGCAAATCAACCTTTGCAAGCAAGTCCGGAACCTCCGGCAAGACAAACACCTCCAGTGAGACAGGCAGAACTTGTGAAAGAGGATAATGACATACCTTCTATTTCTTTTTCGGGTATAACAAGGAGAGTATCTCCTAAGATTCCTGCTGATAGGGATATCTTGGGTGAAATAGACGCTATAAATTTGGGCGAGAATACATTTAAAAAGCAGCAAGAAGCAGACATTCAGCCGCCTGCTTATGAACCAATGGATATTGGAGACACCCAGCCATTTGAAAAAACTCATGAACCAGAGCCTGAATCAAGCGGAATATCTTTTGCATTTGAAATGCCTGATGATGAAGATGACGAGGTTGAACAGCCTCAGCAGCAACCATCGTCGTTTAATGAAGTGCAAGCTGAAGATCCCGATGATATAATTGCACAAATTTTAAGAGATAATAACAGAAACTGATAAGGATACTTAATGATAACAATAATAATTGCGGTGATTTCTATTATCGCAGATCAAATAAGCAAATTTTTTGTTTTAAGAGATTTAAAACCGATAGCTGATTATCCATTGTGGGATGGTGTTTTGCATTTTCACTATGCAGAAAACACTGGGGCTTCATTCGGAATGCTTCCGGGGTTTAAGTGGGTATTTTTTTCCTTGGCGATACTTTTTGTGGTAGCAACATTTGTGTTTGTTTTGATTAAGAAAAATAAGCTTGATAAATTTGCACTTATAACACTGGGGCTTATATGTGGTGGAGCACTTGGCAATGCAATCGACAGAATAAGATTCGGATATGTGGTGGATTTTATCTACGTTAAGCTTATAAATTTTGCAATTTTCAACATTGCAGACTCTTGCATAGTCGTAGGCGGTATTTTGCTTGCAATATATGTTTTGTTTTTCTATAAAGAGCCTGAAAAAGAGGTACTGGAAGCAAAAAAAGAAAATGACTGAGCATAGTTTTATCTGCAAAAACGATGATTTAAGCCTCAGGATTGACGCATATATTGCGGATAAAATTTCTGAGATTTCAAGGTCATATTGTAAAAAGCTAATAAAGGACGGTAAGATTCTCGTAAACGGCGAGAAGATTAAGCCGTCCTATTTGATTGCCCTAAATGATAAAGTTCAAGTTATTATAGATGATCCGAAGCCTACAGAACTAACCCCTGAAGATATTGAATTGGATATAGTTTATGAAGATGAGGATATAATTGTAGTCAACAAAAAGCGTGGGATGGTGGTGCATCCATCTGCTGGACATGAAAGCGGAACGCTTGTCAACGCGCTATTGTTTCATTGCGGAACAATGCCTGTTATAGGTGGACAAATGCGCCCGGGAATAGTTCACAGGATAGATAAAGATACAACCGGACTTTTGGTAATTGCCAAAAATGATACTTCACATCTTAATTTATCTGAGCAGATAAAAGCTAAAACTGCAGTGCGAAAATACAAGGCATTGGTTGAAGGCGTCATTAAAGATGATGGTGGCGAAGTGGAAGCTCCTATAGGGCGTAGTAAAAATGATCGCAAGAAGATGGCTGTGGTGATTGATGGACGAAGCGCTAAAACAATCTATAAAGTTGAACAAAGATACAATAAATACTCTTTGCTTGATGTAGAGCTCACAACCGGCAGAACGCATCAGATACGTGTTCACATGGCATATATTAAGCATCCTGTGGTAGGAGATGCGACCTATGGCTATAAGAAGCAAAAGTTTAACCTTAAAGGTCAGATGCTTCACGCTTATGAACTGAAGCTAAGACATCCAAGAAGTCAAGAGACTATGACCTTTAATGCGCCTTTACCGGCTGACTTTGAAGAGCTTCTTAAAAAAATCTAAAAAAAAGTATTTTGATATAGACATCGCATACTACATGTGGTATATTACATACAAACCTTTAACTCGGTTCCGTGAAACCGGCAAGGTGGATGATTTTGATACGCTTTTTTTGTGTAGCTTATTATACCTTGCCGTAACGGCAAGGTATTTTTGATTTATGGAAAGGGAGCGCAATGATTTTTAAAGCAGAACTTATGGATAAAAACGCCATAAAGAGGGCATTGAGGCGAATTTCCCACGAAATAATTGAGAAAAACAAAGGCGTTGATGATGTTAAGATAATTGGCATTCAAAGACGCGGTGTTCCACTCGCTGAGGAAATTGCACAGCATATTAAGCAAGTTGAAGGCGTTATGCCCCAGACCGGCGTGCTGGATATCACATTTTATCGCGATGATTTATCATTGCTTGATTCGCACCCTGTAGTTAAAGGAACCGACATACCTTTTAGTATTACTGGCAAAAAAGTTGTTATAGTGGATGATGTTTTATACACAGGCAGGACAGCGAGGGCAGCAATTGATGCCATTATGGATTTAGGCAGGCCTCAAAAAATACAGCTTGCTGTTTTGGTTGACCGCGGACATAGGGAGCTTCCTATTCGTGCTGATTATATAGGCAAAAATGTCCCGACTTCAAACGAAGAAGTGATAAAAGTACACGTTGACAGTTTTGACGGCAAAGACAACGTAGAATTATTTAATTTAGAAAGATTTTAATTTTCGGGGAAACCCGATTTTTTATTATTATATTTATTAGGAGGATGGGAAATTGACAGATTTAACTCAAAAAACTAGCCCGGGCAAACTAATAGCACTCGGCATACAACACATGTTCGCGATGTTTGGAGCAACGGTGCTTGTTCCGATACTTACGGGCTTACCGGTATCGGTTGCATTGTTTACTGCCGGTTTTGGAACAATTATGTTTTTCTTTATTACAAAGAGAAAAGTACCTGTATTTTTAGGTTCTTCATTCGCATTTATGACAGCAATCTCAGCTGCTGCGGAGGCAACGGGTGACATTGCATATGCAACAGGCGGATTAATGGTGGCAGGCGTATTGTATCTGGTTCTTGCATTATTGGTAAAGCTATTTGGTGCGGACAGAATAAAAAGCTTCTTCCCACCGCTTGTTACAGGTGTAATTATCATAATAATCGGACTTATGCTGGCAAGTGTTGCAATAAGCAATATAACAGCTGTTATTGAAGGTGTTCCTGTTTGGCAAAACTGGGTAGTTGCGTTGATTGCGGTCATCACAATTATGGTTATAAGCGTGTTTACAAAAGGCTTTATAAAGATGATACCGATAATAATTGGAATAGTCGTTGCATATCTTGCTTCAATGGCTTTAGGTATGGTTGATTTTGCGAAAATTGCAGAACCAAAATTCTTTGAGTTCCCTGCATTTTTCTTGCCTAAGTTTAGTTTACAAGCAATTCTTATCGTAGCTCCAGTAGCAATAATCACATTTGTCGAACACATTGGTGATATTACAGCAAACGGTGCTGTTGTAGGAAAAGACTTTGTAAAAGATCCTGGTCTGCATCGCACACTTATAGGTGACGGTCTTGCAACAATGTTTGCAGGCTTGGTTGGCGGACCTGCTAACACAACTTATTCAGAAAACACAGGCGTTCTTGCAGCAACAGGCAACTACAATCCAGTATCACTCGTAATTGCAGCATGCTTTGCACTTGCAATGAGCTTTATTGGCAAATTTGGCGGACTGATTCAGTCAATTCCAGGCCCCGTACTTGGCGGAGTAAGTATCATATTATTTGGTATGATTACATCCGTTGGACTTAGAACTTTAGTTGAAAACAAAGTAGACTTTAAAAATCCACGAAACATGATTATCGCAGCGGTGATGTTGGTTCCTGCAATCGGGGGTGCTACAATCCCGATAAGCCAAACCTCAGGAATGGTGCTTACAGGATACGCACTTGCGGCTGTTGTTGGAATAGTGCTTAATAAGGCATTGCCGGAGAATCTGGGCAAGGCTGAAAAATAATAATTATGAGAGCGGCTATGCCGCTCTCTTTTTACAAAACCATGAAATAATGTTATTTACTAAAAACGAAGGGATTAAACATGTTAAAGAGCAAAGACCTTTTAGGGCTTGAGGGTGTGTCAAAAGATGAGATAACTCAGATACTTGACACTGCCGCCCAGATGAAAAAGATACTTATGAGTGGCTCAAAGAAAACACCTCATCTGCAAGGGAAGTCTGTTATACTGTGTTTCTTTGAAAACTCAACTAGAACGAGAGTTTCATTTGATCTTGCGTCAAAATATCTATCAGCTTCATCTTCTGCAATTTCAGCAGCCGTGTCATCTGTTTCAAAGGGAGAGACCTTGTTGGACACTGCGCGCACACTGGATAGAATGAAGGCAGATGTAATCGTTCTGCGCCACCCAATGAGCGGAGCGCCGCACTTTATGGCAAAAAATGTTGAGGCTTCAGTTATAAACGCAGGCGATGGAATGCACGAGCATCCGACACAAGCGCTTTTGGACATGTTTACTATAATAGAAAGCAAGGGAACGCTTGATGGTCTTAAGGTGGCAATAACAGGCGACATAATGCACTCAAGGGTTGCTCGTTCTAATGCATATGGAATGCAGGCAATGGGAGCAGAGGTTGTGCTTGCAGGTCCTTCAACTATGATTCCTATAGGAATTGAACGAAGCGGAGTTAAAGTAACCAACAATGTTGACAAAGCACTCGATGGTGCTGATGTTGTGATGGGGTTGAGGATTCAAAAAGAGCGACAGAGCGCAGGGCTTTTTCCCTCAGTAAGAGAGTACTATAAGTATTTTGGTATTGATGAAAAAAGGCTAAAGCTTGCAAAAGATGATGCTATAATAATGCATCCCGGTCCTGTAAACCGAGGTGTGGAGATGTCAAGCTTTGCAATAGACAGCGAAGCATCATTGATTGATGAACAGGTGACAAACGGACTTGCTGTTCGCATGGCACTATTGTTTATGCTTACAAGGAGAGATAAATGAGCAAGATATTGATAAAGGGCGGACATGTTATTGATCCGAAAAATAAAATTGATGGCAATTTCGATATACTGATATCGGATTCACATATAGAAAAAATAGAAAAAGACATAAAAGATGATTTGGCAAAAATATATAATGCTGAAAAAATGACGGTAATCCCCGGAATGTGCGATATGCATGTGCATCTTCGTGAACCGGGCTACGAATATAAAGAAGACATCGCGTCCGGAACTGCGGCAGCGGCAAGAGGCGGATTTTGCACAGTAGCGTGCATGCCTAACACAAATCCTGTAAACGACAGTCCTGCAATGACACATTCGATTAATTCGATATGCAAAACAGATGCGAAAGTGAAAGTGCTACCTATAGGCAGTGTTACTATGGCCCAAAACGGCAAACTGCTTACAGAGATGGGCATGATGAAAGATGCAGGCTGCGTGGCTTTTTCGGATGATGGAGTGCCGGTAAAAAGCGCAAGAATGATGTATCTTGCACTTGAATATGCAAAAAACTTTGATACGCTTATAATATCTCACTGTGAAGAGCCTTCGCTTAAGGGCGATATGAATGAAGGTGAAGTTAGCACAATGCTAGGACTTTCGGGCATACCAAATGTATCAGAGTCAATAATGGCGGTTCGCGACATTCACTTAGCGGAATATCTGGGCACAAAAGTTCATATAGCACATGTTTCAGCTAAGGAAACAGTTGAAGCTATCCGGAATGCGAAAAGAAGGGGAGTGCAAGTAACGTGTGAGACTACGCCGCACTACATAGCTGGCACGGATGAGATGGTAGTCGGATATGATACCAACACGAAGGTAAATCCGCCCCTTAGGACAGAAGAAGACAGGCTTGCGATAATTGAGGCAATAAAGGATGGCACTATTGACTGCATCGTAACAGACCACGCTCCGCATCATTTGGACGACAAGCGCGTGGAATACTCTCTAGCATCAAACGGAATATCGGGATTAGAAACATCGTTTTCGATGTGTTATACACACTTGGTTAAAGAAGGCCATATAGATATGGCGAAACTGGTGGAGCTAATGAGCTTTAATCCACTTGAAATATTGCAGCAGAAAAGCATGGGGATAACAAAACAAGCGACGGCAGATTTAACTATAATAGACACGAACAAAGAGTATGTGATAGATCCGTCAAAGTTTGTTTCAAAAGGGAAAAACAATCCTTTTGGTGGTATGAAAGTACATGGCGATATAATGGGAACAGTCGTAAACGGTGAAATGGCATACTGGAACGAATAGCTGTATAAATATACATGTTGCATTATATTTATACATTTGATAGAATAGGATTAATATGATTACAAACAGACTAATAAAAGAAATTAATAAAAAGGAAAGCCCTATATGCGTGGGGCTTGACACTAGGCTTGAATACCTGCCGAAAAAGTTGACTGGTAAGTATAATGTAGAAAGCCTTATCGGTGCATGTGAGGCGATATATGACTTTAACCGACAGCTGATAGATGAGATATGCGATATTGTTCCTTCAATAAAGATTCAAAATGCATATTATGAAATGTATGGAGTTGAAGGAATAAAGATATATAAGAAAACAATAGACTATGCTAAAGAGGCTGGGCTCGTTGTTATTGCTGATGTAAAGCGCGGAGATATAGGCTCTACAAGCGAGGCATATGCTATGGCTCATATAGGAGAGACTCCATTAATTGGCGGCGCTCCTTTTGATTCAGACTTTATGACTGTCAATCCTTATTTCGGCACTGATGGTGTTGCACCTTTTGCAAAAGCTTGCAACAACTACGACAAAGGACTGTTTGTGCTTGTTAAAACATCAAATCCATCCAGCTGCGAAATACAGGACTTAAAAACAGAAGACGGAAGTCTTGTGTATGAAAAGACAGCACAGCTTGTAATTGATTGGGGAAAAGACAGCATAGACAGCGAATACGGGTACAATCTTATAGGCGCTGTAGTGGGAGCAACCCACAAGGAAGAAGGCATTAAACTTCGCAAGATGATGAAAAACACATTTTTCCTGATACCGGGATATGGTGCGCAGGGTGCGGCGGCGGATGACGTTGCCGGAATGTTTGACGATAATGGAAATGGTGGAATAGTAAACTCATCGCGTGGGATTATATGCGCATGGAAAAAGGATGACACACTCTCTTTTGCTCAGGCGGCTAAAAAAGCGACGCTTGCAATGAAAGAGGATTTAAATAAAGCAATTAGTAGAAAATAAGGAGTAATGATGGCTTATCTTTATTTGGAAGACGGCTCTGTTTATGAGGGTAAACAGTTTGGAGCTGACGGCGACACAATCGGTGAAGTAGTTTTTAACACAGGAATGACTGGGTATCAAGAAGTATTGACAGATCCTTCATACTACGGACAAATAGTGATGATGACGTATCCTCTTATAGGAAACTACGGAGTAAACTGGGAAGACCCAGAGTCCATGCATCCGCAGGTAAAAGGATTTGTGGTGCGGGAGCTTTGCGAGTTGCCTAGCAACTGGCGAAGTGAAGGCTCTCTTGAAGCGTATATGATAAAGCATGGGATAGTTGGCATTCAGGATATTGACACACGTGCGCTAACACGTTCAATACGTGACCATGGTACACTGCGCGGGATAATATCCAAGAACGAGCTGACTGAAGACATGAAAAAAGAAATGCTCAACTATAAAGTTGATAAACCTGTAGAAAAAGTCACATGTGATGAAAAGTTTGAAATACCCGGCAAAGGTAAAAAAGTTGCCGTGCTTGATTTTGGTTTGAAAGCTTCAATTCTTTCATCGCTTAGAAAGCGTGACTGTCATTTGATAGTATATCCATCCGGCACTCTTGCAAAAGAAATTATGGAGGATGAAGTTGATGGTATTATGCTTACAAACGGACCGGGAGATCCTAAGGATAATCCTGAAGTAATAGAGCAAATTAAGCTTTTAATCGGATATAAGCCGATATTCGGGATATGCTTAGGTCATCAGCTTATGGCACTTGCAAGTGGTGCGGACTCAGAGAAACTGAGATATGGACACAGGGGAGCAAACCATCCCGTAAAAGACTTGGACAAGGATCGCGTTTTTATCACATCTCAAAACCATGGATATACTGTTGTTGAGGATTCTTTGCCTAGCAATATAGTAGTTTCTCACAGGAATTGGAATGACATGTCCATTGAAGGACTAAAATATTTAGATGACCCAATATTTACTGTGCAGTTTCATCCGGAAGCTGCGCCGGGACCGCAGGACACAGCTTATCTTTTTGATGAGTTTATGAATTTGCTATAAGTTATTAGGAGAAAATATGCCACTTAATAAAGACATTAAAAAAGTAATGGTTATAGGCTCTGGACCGATTGTCATCGGACAGGCTGCAGAGTTTGACTACGCGGGAACGCAAGCTTGCCGCGCACTCAAAGATGAAGGCATTGAGGTTGTGCTGGTTAATTCAAATCCCGCAACCATAATGACGGACTTAAACATTGCAGACCAAGTATACCTTGAGCCGTTAACACAGGAATTTTTAAAAAAAATAATAAGAAAAGAGAAGCCAGACTCAATACTTCCTACGCTTGGCGGACAGACAGGGCTTAACGCCGCAATGGAATTGTCCGAAAGTGGATTTTTGGATGAAGTGGGCGTACGCCTTCTCGGAACAAATGTTGAATCTATTTATAAAGCTGAAGACAGGGATGCATTTAAACAGATGCTTATTGAGATTGATGAGCCTATAATTGACAGCGTTATTGTAACTGATGTTGATCCTGCACTTGAGTTTGCAAGCGAAGCGGGATATCCCGTTATCGTTCGCCCTGCATATACACTGGGTGGTTCAGGTGGCGGAATAGCAGCTACACCAATGGAGCTTGCCTCAATATGTGCTGATGGATTGAGGTACTCAAGGGTAGGTCAGTGCCTTATTGAAAAATCTATTGCAGGCTGGAAAGAGATTGAATATGAAGTGATGCGGGACTCAAAGGGTAACTGCATTACAGTTTGTAACATGGAAAACATAGATCCAGTTGGAATACACACTGGGGACTCAATAGTTGTTGCACCGTCACAAACGCTGCGTGATGCAGAGTATCAAATGCTTCGTACATCGGCAATAAAGATAATATCAGCATTAAAAATTGAAGGTGGATGTAATGTACAGTATGCACTGGATACCGATAGCATGAATTATGCTGTTATTGAGGTTAATCCACGTGTGTCCCGCAGTTCAGCACTTGCTTCAAAAGCAACCGGCTATCCTATTGCAAAAATATCGGCAAAAATTGCTGTGGGCTATGGATTGGACGAAATAGAAAACTCTGTTACCGGAAAGACCTATAGTTCATTTGAACCGACGTTGGATTATGTTGTTGTTAAGTTTCCGAGATGGCCATTTGATAAATTTACAAAGGCTGAAAATAGCTTAGGAACAAGGATGAAGGCGACTGGCGAAGTCATGTCTATCGGTTCAAACTTTGAATCAGCATTCCTAAAAGCCGTGCGTTCGTTGGAGCTTGGTTTAGATTCACTTGAATTTAGAGATGCGGCAATACGTTCCGATGATGACATAGAAGCACTTTTGCACATGAAAACTGATGAGCGAATTTTTGTTGTAACAGAAGCTTTGAGGCGTGGTGTTTCAGAAAAGCATATTTTTGACATCACGAAAATAGATCCATGGTACTTATATAAGCTATCAAATATTATTCGGCAGGAAGAGCACTTGAAATCTTGTGGAATAGAGTGCCTTGATAAAGATCATTTAAAAGAACTTAAAAAGCGTGGATTTTCCGATGAAGCTATTGGAAGAATGACGGGAAGCAATGAAGAAAAAATAAGACAATTGCGCAAAAAGTTTAACATTTTCCCAACATTTAAGATGGTGGACACTTGCGGTGCTGAGTTTGATGCTGTAAGCCCGTATTATTATTCAACATATGACATTGAAAACGAGGCAAGCAAGAGTGACAATAAGTCAGTTGTTGTACTTGGCTCTGGACCAATAAGAATAGGTCAAGGAGTTGAGTTTGACTACTGCTCAGTTCACTCTATATGGGCACTTAAAGAGCTTGGTTATGATACAGTTATTATAAACAACAATCCAGAGACGGTGTCAACCGACTTTGATACATCCGACAGGTTGTATTTTGAGCCGCTTACACCTGAAGACGTGTGGAATGTATTGGAGTTTGAAAAACCCGAGGGAGTTGTTGTCCAGTTCGGAGGGCAGACTGCTATAAAGCTTGCTGAAGCTGTTGAAAAAATGGGCTATAAAGTGCTGGGCACAAGCCTTGAAAACATAAATGATGCCGAAGACCGTGACTGTTTTGATGCACTTCTTGAAAGGTGTAGCATACCAAGACCAAAAGGCGACACGGTGTTTACAACAGAAAAAGCATTAAAGCTTGCAAATGAGCTTGGATATCCTGTGCTTGTGCGACCCTCATATGTTCTTGGCGGTCAGGGAATGGAGATAGCATACTCGGATAAAGATATCGCTGAATATATGGAGATAATAACAAGATATGGAACTCCGGAACATCCAATATTGGTAGATAAATATCTTGTGGGAATGGAAATTGAGGTTGACGCTATATCAGACGGCAAAGACTTTTTAATCCCGGGAATTATGGAACACGTAGAGCGCGCGGGTGTTCATTCAGGAGACTCAATATCTGTATATCCTGCATACTCATTTTCCAGCGAGATAAAAGATGTTATTGTGGAGACCACAAAGAAACTATGCAAAGAGCTTAAAGTTATTGGAATGATAAACATTCAGTATATTTTAAGTGAAGATAACATATATGTAATTGAAGTGAACCCTCGTTCTTCAAGGACGGTCCCTTACATTAGTAAAGTGACAGGTGTTCCTATGATAGAACTTGCTACAAAATGCATGATGGGATACAAGCTAAAGGACATGGCATATGGAACTGGACTTTATAAAAAGCGTGATTTCTTTGCAGTCAAAGTCCCTGTATTCTCATTTGAGAAACTTCCGGCACTTGAGATATCATTAGGACCTGAAATGAAATCAACGGGAGAGGTTTTAGGAATCAGCTATGATTATAACGAGGCTGTTCTTAAAGGTCTTATGGCGGCTGGATATAACATTCCTAGAAAAGGAAATGTATTTATCTCGGTGGCAGACATAGATAAGCCTGAAGTTACAAGGATTGCTGAGGATTTAGTTGTACTTGGATACAAGATATATGCAACAAGCGGTACTGCACATGCATTAAACAGCAGCTATGTTCCGGCATCTCAGATTGGCGGTATCAATGAAGATATGCCAAACATAAGTCAGATGGTACATTCTGAGAAAATTGAGCTTATTATAAACACTCCGACACAGGGCCGCGACAGCTCAACCAATGGATTTAAGCTGCGTAGGATGGCGGTGGAATTTAAGGTGCCTTGCCTTACATCACTTGACACTGTGCGCGCATTGGTCAATTGTCTCAAGCTTAATAAAACCGATGCAGAACTCGACATTGTCGGACTTCACGAGCTTGGAGATAATTGATGGCGAAAAAATTTGATAGATGCAAAGTTGTGTCAAATGACTGTGTGGCGACCAACACATATTTGATTGAATTTGAATGCAACACTAAAAATACATGGCCGGGACAGTTTGTGCACATAAAGGTAAATGGTCGCAATGATTTATTGCTTCGTCGCCCTATAAGCATAAATTCGGTTGATTTCGATAATTCAACAATAAAGATAATAGTTCAAGCTAAAGGCGAAGGAACTAAAGCTATATGTGGAGTTAAAGTCGGAGACTATTTAGATGTCATTTCACCGTGTGGAAAAGGTTTTTTGCTAAATAAAAATATTAAAAAAGCCGCTGTTGTAGGTGGGGGAATTGGCGTTGCCCCGCTTAAATATGCGATAGAATATTACAAAGACATAGAGTTTGATTCTTATATAGGATTTAGAAGCGCAGAGTTTGCGTATCAGGTGAATGATTTTAAGGAAATATCCAAAAATGCATTTGTTTGCTCAGATGATGGAACACTTGAAGAATGTGGTTTTGTGACACAATTGCTGGACAGCAATCTTGAAAAAGAAAGATATGATATTATTCTGGCATGTGGACCTGTGCCAATGCTTAAATCACTTAAAGAAGTTGTGGATAAGCATGGTGCAAACTGCCTTGTATCGCTTGAAGAGAGAATGGCTTGCGGGATAGGAATATGCAAGGTGTGTGTGTGTAAAACTGTTAAAAACGGCGAAGAGAATCATGAATGTGTTTGTATAGATGGGCCTGTGTTTGACATAGACGAGGTGGTGCTATGAAGAATTTAAGTGTAAATCTTTGTGGAAAGACGCTTAATAATCCTGTTATAGCGGCATCTGGATGCTATGGCTTTGGGCGCCAAATGATGATGCAATACAAGTTATCGGAAATAGGTGGAATATCACTCAAAGCGGTTACTGCAAAAAAGAGATTAGGCAATCCACCGCCAAGAATAGCTGAAACACCATCGGGCATGCTTAATGCAGTCGGACTTCAAAACCCCGGAGTGGATGCTTTTATTGAAAAAGAAGTTCCTTTTTTAGAAAAGGCAAAAACGGCACTTTTTGCGAATGTTGCGGGAAGTACTTTGGATGAATATATTCAAGTGATTGAAAAGCTGAATGAAGTGGATGTAATCGACTTTTTGGAGCTTAATATATCGTGCCCTAATGTTAAAGAGGGTGGAGTGGCTTTTGGAGCAAAACCTGAGACGGTATTTGATGTTGTAAAACAGACAAAATCTTATGCGAAAAAGCCAATGATAGTAAAACTGACTCCAAACACTTTGGATATAGCAGAAAATGCAAAAGCGGCTGAGGAAGCTGGAGCGGATGGCGTTTCGCTTATAAACACTTTGCTGGGTATGGCTGTTGATGCAGACAGCAAGCGTCCGATACTATCGAATGTTACAGGAGGGCTCTCAGGCCCTGCTGTGAAGCCTGTAGCACTTAGAATGGTATATCAGGTATCCAAATCTATTGACATACCAATAATCGGAATGGGCGGAATTATGACTGGCAGAGACGCTGTTGAGTTTATGCTGTGCGGCGCTACCGCTGTGATGTGCGGAAGCTTGAACTTAGTTGATCCTATGGGGATGCTGAGCGTTGTTTCCGGAATAGAAGAGTATATGGAAAAGCACAATATTAAAGATGTGAATGAGATAATCGGAGCATTGGAAGTTTGATGGGAGAAATTATGGATTATAAAGCGGAATTTATAGAATTCATGGTGCGCTCGGATGTTTTGACATTTGGCGATTTTACGACAAAAAGCGGACGCAAAACGCCTTACTTCGTGAACACCGGCAGATACAAAACAGGCATGCAGATTACAAAGCTTGGCGAATATTATGCCGAGTGTATAAAAGAAAATCTTGGTGATGATTTTGATGCGCTGTACGGACCGGCATACAAAGGCATACCTCTTTCGATTGCTGCCGCAACTGCGTTATTTACAAAATATGGAATTGACACACCTTATTGCTTTAACCGCAAAGAGGCAAAAGACCACGGTGAAGGCGGCAACATCATCGGCTACGCACCTAAGGATGGCGACAAGATTGTCATCATCGAAGATGTCGTAACTGCCGGTACCTCCATTCGCGAAAGCGTGCCTCTTCTTAAAAGCATCGCTGATGTGGACGTTACTTCCGTCATTATTTCTGTTGACCGCATGGAACGCGGACAGGGGGGCAAAACCACCATTCAGGAGATAAAAGATGATTTCGGCATTGATACTTATCCAATAGTTAATACTTTGGATATTATAACCTATCTGCATAATAGACAAGTGGATGGCAAAGTTATTATTGATGATGCTATGCGGGCGAAGATGGAAGCGTATATGGAGAAGTATTGTGTTTTTTAGAGAGTGATGTGCAATTAAATATAGTTTATGAAAACCGCTGAGAGGCGGTTTTTCCTTAATTATATAGATTATTAACCATCGTCAGGTGGTGGAAATAATGGAAAATAGTTTTAATAGTTGTCTCATGTTGAAATAGTATAAATAAGCAGACTGTGATAAAGTATTAGTAATGCATGTTAAAATATTAAGAAATTGAGAAGTGCTATGAAAATAGGAAGAAATGAGCCATGCCCATGTGGTAGTGGTAAGAAGTTTAAAAAATGTTGTTTAAAAAAAGATTCATATAGTAATTCGAAAAGTATTGAAGACTTGCTGACACCTGAATGTCAAGAAATTCGTAATAGGTTCAACAATATACTGAGACAAAGTTTAGAAACCATATATCATGTTGTTGACATGTATGAAACAATAGAAAGTGAAATCGATAATATACAACAATTTTTATCATGTAATCAACTAACTCATTATGAAAATGCTTCACTTTATTTTTATATTGCAACATATTATTCAAAATTATTTGATTATCGTAAAAAGTATAGGGTATCCATAATATGTGAGAAGAAGATAGAACATGGAATACACCCACAGGATAATGATAATTTAGTAGAAGTAAAGGCAGAAGAAGAAAAACGGATTAATGATGACAAAATTAAATTAGCTACAAAATCAAATAAGTATTTTATACTTGCTGAAAATGAAATATCACAGTTGTCGCTAAAAGAGGATGCAAGATTTTCGTCTTTATATCTGAATATTAAGATAAATTTGTTTAATAATATATCGCATATTACGCCGTTATTATCTCTAATGTTAATAGAAGATTTTGAAAAGATTTGTGAGGTAAAATTAGATATATATAATTCTATACAATTAGAAATTTCTTATCTGACAGCTGATTATTATTTAATGAAATTTAGAAATAATTGCCCAGATGAGATGCTGCTAACAATTGAAATGAATTGTAGATATAGATTAAATTTAATAATGTATAAATTATCTTATGCACACGAAGAAGCTCCTGATATAGTAAATGAAGAATTTGTTAATGAAATGCTGTATAAAATAAAAAAGTTTTCAAATAACATTCCCGAATATTTAGAGTTCACAAGGAATGGTTCAACAACGTATAAAGTCAATATGGATCTGTTAAAAGATACTTACTGTGATTTGAAAAAATATATATTTGAATGGGATATTATAGCGAAATTTGTGTTTTCGGATTCTCTCTACCATATATACGAAGAAATGAAACACAATTACTGTTTTTCTGATAGTGATAGCTATGAGGTGCTATATAAAGTTTCTCAAAAGTTTAATATGTTGGATAAAATATCATACGCAATATTAGATTATATCAAGGAAGATAATGATGATGAGAAACTATACTCTTTGAAGTATTTATTCGAAAAGAAAGATATGTATAAACACAATGAACCAAATTTCAGAGAAGTTACCAATTATATTGGAATATTAAATAATTTTAATAATACAAGCTATTTTAAAGAAATTGGACAATTAATGGATTTAAGAAACTCAATAACTCACAAACCGATAAATATTGAAGATATTGAGGATGATTATATCTCTAGTATAATTGAAGCTAAAACTAAATTAGATTCATACACACTTGTATTTTTGTTGTTGACATATATAGCGTTCTTAATCGATTTTGAATGCAAAAAAGAAAATTAATGGGAATTCCTAGATTTAATATATTTCAATAGATAATTGAAAGAATAAGTGCCCGAATGCCTCAGTCATCATTCGGACGACAGCTCCCCTCCGTTATCATTTTTATATAACAAGCATTTATAACCAAGGCGACACTCGGGGAGCGAAGCAAAGACAACAAGCAAAACTAATCCCTAGCTAGAAATCTGGCGGTATTAACATTTCTTACTGTCATCAATTTATATAATTTTTGACCGACGATTTTATTTAATTGACTTTTATTATAGTCTGTTCTCATAACATGCCAAATAACCGCTCCGTTAACATAAATAAGTTCAATAAATTCTTTCTTTATAGGAAGCTTGTCTAAAATATCTTGCGAATCTATTTCGGGAAACAGGTAAGCTACATCAGTCTTTTCTTCCTTGTTGTTTTGCCATTTTTCAGGTATTGTAGATGCAATTTTTTTAATCTCATCTTTGCTTTTAATAAGAATAGGAACATCCAAACCAAACTCATTCAGAATAACTTCGGAAAAATCTTTATAAATCTCTTCAAGAGTTTTACTGGAATCAAATATAGCGTTTCCTGAGTTCAGATAAGTACTCACATTTGTGTAGTCTATGTCCTCCAGAATGCTTTTTAGCTTCTTCATATCTACTTTATTGTTACCGCCAACATTTATTCCTCTAAATAGTGCTATATAAGTCATTGTAATTCACCTTTCAAAGATGCTTATATTTATAATTGCATAATTATCTTATCAAAAATAGCATTTTAAGAAAAGCGATATTTGTCGGTGAGTTTAAGAGTGTATTGAAAAAATGACCAAATTGCTTACTCTGAAATTTTTGGAATTTAAAAGAGTGAGAAAATGAAAAAAATAAAGCCGCTCATCGAGCGGCTTTGGCAATCAGTTAATATCCTTTATATAGCTTCGCCTGCGGCGATGCTGACGCTTTTCAAAGTACTTCCACTGAGACTGAACCTGAGTGTTTGTCTCAAGCTCGGAAGTCGTCTCCGCATATTTTACGCCGAACTTCTCGGCGGATTTCATAATAGCATCCATAATTATTGCGTTAACGCCCATGCCTTGAAGCTTGGGAATAACACCTACCAGATATAAATCCAGCACTTCGATATGATTTCTCGCATGAAGAAAGTGGAATATTCCTGTGGGCAAAAGATTTCCGTTAGCGGCTCGGGCGGCCTTGGTAAAAGACGGGAAGCATAAACCGAAAGCAATTATTTTGCCGTCTTTGTCGGCGACAAGCTTCACAAAGTGCGGATTGGCAAACGAAATATTATCCCTTATCAAAAGGTCTATCTGTTTTTTTGTAAGCGGGGTTGCTCCGTAAAGCTCCTTATATGCCTCTTCCCAAACATCAAACATTTCAGGGAGGTATTTTTTTGCCTGACTTATCTTTGTGAACTCCAAAAGCTTGTATTCTCCGCGCTTTTCAACTATCTGCGATATTTTAGACAAAAGCTCCGATGCTTTTTCGGTTACCTTGACCTGATATTCCACCCAGTCGGCGTCCTTTTTAAAGCCAAGCGTGTCAAAGTGCTTCATGTAATAATCGTGATTGTATAGCGTCACCAATACATCCTGCTCTTTGTGGCCCTCAATCAAAAGACCTTCAAAATCAAAGTCAGTAAAACCAAGCGGACCCTGCACCTGCGTCATGCCGTTCTCTTTACCATACTTTTCGACTTGCTCAAGCAGAGCTTTTGAAACTTCCATATCGTCGATAAAGTCAAACCTTGTGATGCGGACTGCTTTGGTTTTCCAAATTTCATTTGCTTTGTGGTTTATTATAGCGCCTGCGCGGCCTACAACTTTGCCGTCCTTATAGGCGAGATACCACTCATGGTCACAGTACTCGGATGCTGGATTTTTTTCTTTAACCATAATGTTACGTTCGTTGTCGCGAAAGGGCGGTGCCCAATATTTATTTCCTTTATATAAGTCAAAGAAAAAGTTGACAAAAGACCTGCGGTCTTTTGCAGTTTCTACTTTTTTAATTGTAATCATGTTTTCCCCTCAATTTGAAAATTCTTTGCCCATAAAGCAGGCGGCAAGAGTGTTTGGACCACAGTGTGAGCCAATAACAGGCCCGACATATTGCAGATAAACTTTTTTAAACTTAATTTTCTCTTCGATTAACTCTTTAAGTTTTAAGGCTTCATCTTCGCAGTCTGCATGAACTATCATAAGTGTGTGCTGTTCAGGATTTTGAGCGTTTTCAACTGTCAGCTCCACTATTCTATGAATAGCTTTTTTTCTGCCTTTTGCTTTCTCAAGGGATATTATTTTACCATTATTGTCGATTGACAAAATAGGCTTAACTTTCATCATTGTGCCAACCACTGCAACAGCAGGGGATATTCTTCCACCGCGCTTTAAGTGATTTAGATCGTCAACAGTGAAATAACCATGTGATCTTTTATAGTTGTTTTCTACCCAGTCGGCAACTTCGTCAAGGCTCTTATCATCGTTATACATGTCCAATGCCTCTATAACAACAACAGCCATTGGCGCTGAAATTCGTAATGTATTAACTGTTCTTATTTTGCGCTCGGGAAATTCCGCAACTAAATTTTCTACTGCCTTTGAAAGAAAGCTGTATGCAGCTGAAAGTTCAGAAGAAAAGGCTAAGAACAAGATGTCTTTTCCCGCTTCAAGATATGGGCGAAAAAGATCCTCATAGTATGTGGGAGGATAGGTGGAGGTTGAAGGCATCGAGCCTTCTCGTACTTTATTGAAAAAAGATTTATAGTCGGTATGCTCTCCCAAGTCATAAAAGTATTCTGTGTCCTCTAAAGTGTAGGGCATCGGAACGTAAGGGATGTCATACTGCTTGACAAGTTGAAGAGGTAGCTCACTATTGCTGTCAGTGAACAACTGATACGATTTATCTGTCATAATGCATGCTCCTGTTTATAATATTATAATGAATTAATGCCATTATACACTCTACAGTAATATGCCGCAACGAATTATAGATTAATATCCTGTTAGAATCAAATATTTTCCTTTGTTTGACAAATGTGATGATTGCCGGTAAAGCGGCATATAGTCATATTTCTAGAATAAATCTTTAAATATATTAAATGGCTAAAACACTGCTATATTAATATTGCTTTGTGAAACCTCGTAAGAGCTCTCGATGAATAATTTTATATTGTCCAACTCAGAATCTGTTAATTTCTTTGTTGGGAATAAAAAAAGCTTTACGTCAATAAAAATCTCATCGTTATCAGAATAAATCTTAACTTTTGCAGTGGAAACCTTATCCATGCCGATGATAGCTTTTTCAATTTGAGAACTAATCCGATCCTGTTTTAGCTCAGCCAGTTCTTTTTCAGTAAAAGAAGTCTTTCGGTTCTCGTAATCGTCCAAATTGACAATCTGAACATCAGATGTTGAACTGTCATTTTTAAGTTTGGAGTTTTCATTTTTTGTATTAATCTGCCATGTTAAAATTGTGACTATTAACAATAAAATAACTACAGAGGGGGTTATATAGATTATTTTTTTATTATTTCTCTTCACAATAAATCCTCCAAAAAAATTCATTTAGTTTAAATCAAATATGATAATCAGATATCTTCCTTTTGTATATTGGCAAAGCCTTCTTTTGTGCAGGTTACGTTTATGGTGGAGTTTGATAGGAATATCACATAGCCGGGCTTTGAGCCGTTGGGCTTTCTGATGTTACGCCGCTCGGTGTAGTCCACAGGAACGTTTGATGAATTTTTTGCTTTTGAATACCATGCGGCAAGAAAAGCGCCTTCGTTTATGGCTTTTTGAGACACGGTGTTGTTTTTTGCGCGTATTATAACATGGGAGCCGGGAATATCCTTTGTATGCAGCCATATGTCATCCGCGCGCGCAAAGCGCATGGTAAGTTCGTCGTTTTGCTTGTTGTTGCGCCCCACATATATCTCGTGCCCGTCTGATGACAAAAACCTGTGCGGCTTTGAAGGCGGAAGCTTTCTCTGCGTTTTCTTTTTGGAGTGGCGTATGTAGCCTGTGTCCATAAGCTCGCTTTGTATCTCCATTGCAAGGTCTTCACTGTCGCAGTTTTCAATGGCGTGCAGAGTGTTGTCCAGATAATTTATTTCAGCCGTTATTTCTTTGATGCTGTCATGAGCAAGGCTAATTGCTGTTTTAAGCTTTTTATATTTTTTGAAATATTTTGCCGCATTTGCGGATGCGGAAATTTTCGGATCAAGCGGAACTGTTATTTTCTCGCCGGTCTCAGAATAAAAATTATCTAGTTCCGCGCCTTTTGCACCCTTTGGAATCATATAGGCATATGCTGTTATAATCTCTCCATATATTCTGTTTTTATCCAGTTTTTTCTCATCGAAAAGTATGTTTTGCTGTATCTTAAGCTTGCGTATAGAGCGGTCAAGATGCGTTTTAACCTGTTGGCGAAGTGCTTGTGTGCGTCGCAAAATGTTGTCCTTTAAAGCGCGCAATCTATAAAAATCATCAAGCATTTGGCTTGGTGATTCATATAGCTTATAGCTTATCTGTGGGGCTTTAGGTAAAAGTGCAAAGTCCTTTACCATGTCGGCTTCATCCAAAATCATGTAGCAGTTTGTTTTCTCCGAAAAGAGAGCAGAGTAGAAGTCATTTATTATTTTGGCTATGTTTTTTATGTCACCTTCATCATAGCGGGACAGTGGAGTGTCTATGTCATATTTACCGTCGTAAATGTATATTAACGATTTTTTGGATATGCCGGCAATGTTTGATTGTATTGCTTTTTGTATGGTCATATCCGCATTTTTAATTAAAAATCTTTCGATGTCATCCGAACTGATTGATTTTGGATTGAGCTTATTCAGTTCAGGGGGAGGTGTATATGGGAGCGTGGGCAAAATTTGACGCACACGGCTTTTTGACTCGTCTACACGCTTGATAGAATCGATTATATTGTTATCTTCTCCGACAAGGATAATGTTTGAATGTCTGCCCATCATCTCGCAATAAAGATAGTATGTATTTTCGCGCGAGAGTTCATCTCTTGAAGAGATTGTAATCTTTATAATACGCTCCATATCAATCTGCTCGACTGATTTTATGCGACCTGATATGAGCCTTTTGCGAAGCAACATACAAAACATTGGTGGGCTTTGCGGGTTCATTGCAGCTTCATTGATTAAGTGAACTCTTGGGTAGGATGAAGATGCTGAAAGCAGAAGCTTAAAGCTTTTTCTATTTGCACGCACAGAAAAAGTGAGCTGATGCGCCTCGCCCTGATGTACTTTTTCTATCTTTCCATCTTCAAGCTGTGTGTTGAGCTCATTTGCCAGTGCGTAAACTGTAGTTGCGTCCAGTGCCATAAATATACCTCGTAAATTACTATGGGCATTATAACATAATTTACAGACTAAAAATATCAATTAAGTTGACATTTCTTAGTGAAGTAAATATAATGATTCTGATAAAACACCTTGGAGGTTTAGACGAATAGAATGAGGAAGTAGATAATACAGTTAGTTGGATGTGAACTTTGGCATATGGAGCACCATATGCTGGTTATTTGCATGACAAGAACTGTGGCATCTGCTTTTATTATGTCTTTTATTAGGCATAGTCTGTTTGCTCGTTCACGTCATGCCTTTGGGAGGTGTTTTTTATTTACACATTACACATAAAAGATTTATCGATGGAATATGGAGCAAGAACGCTCTTTAAAATAGACAGACTGGACGCAGACTCAAATGATAGGATAGGAATAGTGGGCCCTAATGGTGCAGGTAAGACAACTTTGCTTGAAATCATTTGCGGCATGATTGAGCCTTCATCAGGAGATATAGACTTAAAAGTTTCGCATGTCTATGTGCCGCAGCTTAGAGAGGCGCAGGGAGAGATTTCTGAAATATCAAAAAAAGAGTGGAAAGTGCCCGAAAGTGCCAATAGCGGTGGCGAGATAACAAGGAGAAAGCTTGCAAAGGCATTCTCTACATCTTCGCAATTGCTCATATGCGATGAGCCAACATCAAACCTTGATGAGGATGGAATTATGCAGCTTGAGCACTCGCTTCTAAGCTACAAAGGAACAATTATTCTTGTAAGTCACGACAGAGCACTGCTTGACAAAGTGTGTAACAAAATATGGGAAGTTGAAGATGGAGTTTTTACAGAGTTTCATGGCAACTATTCTTCATATAAACAGCAGAAGGAATTAAAAAGAAAAAGCGCATGGGATGCGTTTGAAAAGTATGAGACAGAAAAAAGGCATCTGGAAGGTGCTGCGCGAAACAGGGCTTCAAAGGCTAAATCTATGAAGAATCCGCCCAAAAGAATGGGTAACAGTGAGGCGAGACTCCACCGAATGGAAGTGCGCCAAAGAGCAGGAAAAGTGGAGCAGGCTTCAAAGCAGATAAAAAGACGGCTAGAACGCTTGGAAAAGGTGGACAAGCCAAGAGATGAGTTATCATTTAAAATGAAGGCAAATATATCTTCTGACTATGTATCAAAAACTGCTGTGACAGTCCGTAAGCTAAATTTTTCATATGGTGATAAAGAAATTTTAAAAGATATTTCAATTTTCATAAAAAGGGGAGAAAAAATATCTTTTTCAGGGTTTAACGGATGCGGAAAAACCACTTTGCTTAATTGCATTTATAATGAGCTTGATGGAGTTAAAATCGCAAACGGCGCAGTAGTGGGGTATTACAGACAGGATCTAAACAATCTTGATGAAAATGCAACTGTTTTGGAAAACGTGAAAAAAGACAGCACTTTTCCCGAACATATGATTCGCACGGTGCTTGGACGCCTTGGAATAAGAAGGGATGCAGTATTTAAAAAAGTTACTGTTTTGTCGGGAGGCGAACGCTGCAAAGTTAGTCTGGCCAAAATAATATGCGGAGGATACTCCATAATAATTCTTGATGAGCCTACAAACTATCTTGATATTTATGTGCTTGAAGCACTAGAAGATATGCTAAGTTCATTTGACGGAACAATGCTCTTGGTTTCTCATGACAGATATTTTAGAAAAAAGGTCACAGACAAAGAGATTGTTATAAAAAACAAAAAAATTCATACAAAAGAAAAACCGAAACTTGCAATGAAAAGCGCACAAGAGAAAATGCTTCTGGAAATGAAGAAAGCGGACTTGGTTTCAAGAATGACTTTTCCTAAAAAGGGAGACGTTAGAGAGGTGCTGGAAGAAAGCTATAATGAGGTCTGTGAAAAGCTAAACAGTATGAATTAAGTTTTAAATTTATTAACGATGAAAATCAAATAAGCCATTGAAAAACACGAACATATGTTTTATAATACAAACATAGAATAAATTCGAGGGGATAGTAATGGCTGAAAAATGCTGGTTTCATGTGGATGTAAACTCCGCTTTTTTATCGTGGGAGGCCGTGTGGAGATTGGAGCACGGTGACTCTGTCGACTTAAGAGATATACCATCCGTTGTAGGCGGAAGCATCGCAGACAGGAGGGGAATAGTGCTTGCAAAATCTCTGTCTGCAAAAAAGCTGTTTAAAGCACAGACGGGCGAACCTTTGTATTCGCTTTTAAAAAGAGCGCCCAACATAACTATTGTGCCACCTACATATGGAGTATATTCGATAGCTTCAAATGCGCTAATGGAACACTTGGGAAACTTTTCTCCTGTGGTTCAGCGCTTTTCGATAGATGAGGCATTTGTGGAATACACGGGTCTTCAAAAGCTATATGGCGATCCCGTGGAAGCTGCACATAAGCTTTCAAAGTCAATAAAGGAGGAGCTTGGTTTTACGGTTAATATAGGCATATCTAACAACAAGCTTTTAGCCAAGATGGCAGGTGAGCTTGAAAAGCCTGACAAAGTGCACACAATGTGGCCGGATGAGGTTAAAAAGAAATTATGGCCGCTTCCCATAGGGGAGATGTATATGGTGGGAAGACAAACCGAAAAAAAACTACGCGCACGCGGGATTGAGATTGTTGGGGACTTGGCTAAGTATGATAAGAATACGCTCATATCTATGTTTAAATCATTTGGGCTAACCCTTCATGATTATGCAAATGGAATTTTCACACAAACTGAAAAGGGTGGTGCTGCCGATTTTCATGGAATGCTGCCAAATGGCAAAGAGCAACAAGCAAAAGGAATAGGAAATTCATCTACTATTGCATTTGACGTGGAAGACTTAGAGTGCGCACACAGAGTGCTTTTGTCGCTGTGCGAAACTGTGGGTTCCAGGCTGCGCGAGCAAGGATACAGGGCAAAAACTGTGCATGTGCACTATTGTGCTTCTGATTTTAAGCGGAAAGGCAAGCAGAAAACCTTTCAGACCAACTGTGCGTCCACAAGCGAGATTTATGACCGTGCGGTTGAAGTGTTTGATAGCATGTGGAATGGTGAGCCACTCAGACAGCTTGGAGTTTCCACGAGCACATTATCCGCATCCGGCAATATACAAATAGGTATGTTTGACTTTGAATGGAAAAGAGAGGCTGCAGATAGCGCTGTTGATAAAATACGCGAACGCTATGGAGACGCAGCTGCACAAAGAGCTGTGTTTATAGGTTCGGATGTAAAATCCATGATAGGCGGGACTGCGAATCTAAGGAGGTTTCCGTATGATACTAATTAGGAGGAGATTTTAAGTGAAGACCATAATGAAACCTGTGGACATGCTTGCATGGTTTGACGAGCAGGGCACGCCGCATCCGATAAGGTTCAGGATAAAAAGCGCCGAAAGCGAGGACATGATAATAAGGATAGAGCGCATAATGTTTAAGCAGCGCCAAAAAAGCGGCGGAAATATCATGATGCGCTTTGACTGCCGAGCGCACGACGGACGGATGCCGCGCGAAGTGCAGATAAACTACGAAACTGCATCGTGCAAGTGGTATCTTATGAAGATGTGAAACAATAATCAAAAGCGTTGTGAATGACGCTTTTTTATTTTACAATTATAATATGCAGATTATGTGAGGTGTTTATGCAAGACAAACTCAAGCTTTTATGTAAAATTGCAAAGTTGTTTAACGACGGAAGTATATGCTGGTGCGTGGACGGCTCTATGCTGCTTTTGCATATCGGGCTTGGCGACGAGCCGAATGATATAGATATAGTAGTCCACAAAGACGACGTGCAAAAAGCCATCGGATTGATGCAGGGCATAGGAGAAGAAAAGGATGTGCACAAAAGCAGTGTTTTTGTGTCGGACATATATAAAAAGTTTGTATCAGGCGGGATAGAAGTCGATTTAATTGCAGGATTTAAGGTCAGGCACGAAGGCGGCATTTATGAATATAAACCGGATTTTGCAATGCCAATAAGTATAGATGAAGTTATGTATGCAAAGCCCGAAGACTGGGCGAAGCTCTATAGTATGATGCCGGGGAAGAAGGGCAAGGCGGATGTCTTGAGGAAGTGCATAAAGATGGATGTATACTGAGAGAATATATCAAACATTAAAAGACTTTTAAGTAAAATAATAAGCAACATTCTTATAAATTGCAATAATGTTTTATGGGTGATATACTCTTATAAATTGCAAATAAAGGATATTATATGAATGTTTTCTTAGTATTAGTACCTGCTGTGATAATTCTTTTAATTAGCGGGGCACAGATTAACCTTTTTGGCTATAAAGCTGAGCAGGCTCACTTTGTAACCGTCTGCGCAATTACTTTGTTTTTGACGGTATGTGGTATAGCAGGGATATTGGAAATAGGATTTTATTTTATTATTGCGGTATCGTTATTTTCATTAATATATCTCATGATAGCAAAGTTTAATCTAAAAAAATTATTTACACCTGCTATAAGCGGTTATTTTATAGGACTTATAGCGTATATAGCAATGTCAAAGGGAAGCTTGTTGTTTGACCATGATGACGTAGTCCACTGGGCTTATGCTACCAAAGTAATGTACTATGGTGATACATTCTATAAAGGCCTTCAGGCTATGTTTACACCGACTTTTAACTACTTTGTTACTAAAGCATCATTTCATTTTTCAGAAACCACTCTATTTTCAGGCGCATGGATAATCATTTGGTCTTGTTTTATTTTGCCTTTAAAGGATATGGCGTGGAAAGACTGGAAGAAAGTTTTGGCCTGCATGTTTGCACAATATTGTGTGTTGGGCGTCCTGTATGGAAACGTAAGTTTGCATATTGACCAATCTATGGGCTATATGGCAGGAGCAATAATGGCATATTCTGCAATAAACAACAACAAAACTTTCAAGGATTATATCATTATCGTATTAGGTCTGTTTGCTATAACCCAAATGAAAGATAGTTTTGGCGCTGTAGTGTCCATGCTTGCATCATTATTTATTATTGTAGTTGAAATTATACAAAATTTTAAAGTATTGAAAAAAAAGATGGTAATTATTACGGGATTCTTTTTTATTCCTATCTTAGGCTATGTGGTATCACTTTTAACTATTAACAAACCTGCTGGATATTACCCAAATGATAGACTTTATCGTCTTCATGTTATTGAACTAATATTAAAATCCAGGTTAACACTTACGCTATTGGCTATAACCGCATTAGCTGCTGTAGTGTTTATATTTTATCTTATTAAAAATGAAAAGAAAATGAGAATAGGAAATAAAGATATAAAACTATATATTGTTTCAGCTGCGATATTCTTGATTTTAGGAGTTGCTGTTTCATATAAATTGAGTAGTTTGTATTTTTCTACAATGACATTTGCACAAAGGGGTGCACTAGCTAATGCGTGGGAAGCATTTTTTGTGCATACTTACTCCGGATTAACTATTAAATATTTGTTGGGTCTTTGTGGAGTGTTACTTGTTACATCCGGGATATATCTTGTAAAAGAAGATATGAAAAAAATGTATTTAACCTATTCTTTAATGGCTATAGCATTTGTGCTAATATATGCAATGGTAGTTTTATTCGCCTTTTCTGCAGGTTTTTGTAGATCAGGACAATACACTGCTTCTGTTTCTTGGGAGAGGTATTTATCAACTGGAATAGTGATGTTGCTTACATATATTACTATATATATTTTTGCTGCAAAAGACGTTTTTTCAAATGAAAAGAAAAGAGTTATCCTGATGGGCATAGTTATCGCTATTGTTATAAGATACTTACCACATCCAGGTATTATATGGGATTCCAAACTAGAAATGACAAGATATGGCCCCAGAGACTTTATGGAAAATTATATTGAGCATTCTGATTTGATATCTAGCAATTTGGAAAAAGATGATACATTATTCATAGTAACTTATGAAAGTGATTTAATGAAAGAAGATAAACAATATGGATACTATCCTTTAATATACATAAAATATAACACTGCACCTATCTTAAGTAACTGGATGTATAAGCCATATGATTTCGATGGTACAAATGCCAAAGAACACGATGCATATATAAAACAGATCGGTGAATATGATTACCTTTATGTTCAAAGTGCGGGTAAAGAATTCTATGAAGAATTTGCTGACTTGTTTCCTAAAGAAATTTATTTTACTAAAGCATTGTATAAAGTTGAAAAGCATGATGGCAATATCACTCTTAATGCTATTTACAATGACGAAGATTATAGGATAAAGTAGTAATATTGAAAATAGTTTAATTAGAATAAACCTATAGGGTTTAGTTTCTTTTGAATAATTTTTATATCAATATATTAAATTGTAGGAGACTATATGACGAAAATTGCCAAAAGACAAGACTATGAATTCCGAAAGCATTTTAAGAATAAAGTATTATTGAAATTTTTTTTAAAATATGCGTTAGTATTTGTATGCTTATTAGTTTTTTATATTTTGTCGCTAGCACTCAATACTTCATATCCCCAAAAACTAGAGCAACAAGTTAAATATAGAGTCGCTTACTCTGCAAATAGATTATATGAAACAGAAAACGATTGGACATTTTTTTTCACTCCAAATAAAAGTTCTAAAATTGATAACTATGCAGACTCTTTAATGATGCATATAGTATACTGTAATGATACAGAACCGATTTTTCGTTCAGTATTTGGAGGTTCAATATACGGCGATACATACGCTTCAAGTCAATTAGAATCATTAAATGCCACTGTAAATGGAAATCCTTTAGGTGAAAAAGTCTTCTACTCAAGATATTGGCATGGGTATAGAATTTGGCTCAAGCCATTATTTGTGTTTTTATACTACACACAAATTAGAGTGGTCAACTCATATGCGTTTTATATTACATTGCTATTATGCTGTATTTATTTGTATAAAAAAGTCAATATTCAATCAAGTGTCGCATTGCTTGTAGTAATGATTATGTTAAATATTACACTTATACCAATGAGTTTACTCTTTACTACAGTTTTTGTAATTAGTTTCATAAGCATAATTTTTGTGCTAGAGATATTTCAAAGAAAACCAAAGCATTTGGGCATATTATTCTTCATTATTGGTTCTGTAACAATGTTCTTTGATTTTTATACATATCCATTTTTAACTTATGGTCTTCCGATGTTTTCAATTATTAGTTATGAAATAGTAAAAGGGAAAAAAGTTAAGGATATGATAAAAAATTCAGTAGTATGCTTATGTGCATGGCTAATGGGATATTTTTTAACTTTTTTTGCAAACTTGTTACTTTCTTCAATCGTGCTTGGAGCGCAAGAATTTACTACTGCTTTAAATGTAATTAAATTTAGATTTAATTCTGGCAGTAATCCTGTAGGAATTTTTAGCTTAACATCTAAATTTTTATATAATACATACTCTGTAGTTAGAGCAGCACTTAGAGAGATGATGGTTTTACCGCATGGTTTAATTTTTTTAATTATTGCTGCTATATGGTTACCATTATTTATATTCTTTAGAAAAGATGTTGTAAAATATTTTGGCTACATAATAGTTTTTCTTACTCCTATTATATGGTTAGCTGTTGTATCCGGGCCTACTAAACTCCATATTTATTTTCAGTTTAGAGGAATTGGGTTAAGTGTTTTAGTAATTATATATTTCTTTTTTACAAGTATAGATTTTGTTAAATTCAGATCATTTCTTACGAGGATAAAAAAGAAATAATAAGATAATAATACTAAAATAAAATTATAGTAAAACTATAATTTATCTACTATTAAAAATATAAGTAGATTGCTCAAGATGTTTAAATAATGTATTATAAGCATTAATGAAACTTATAGGAGGTCATAATGCCAAGACCTGATGGAAGACAGAATGATGAATTACGAAAAATTGAGATAATTCCTAATTATATACCCAATGCACATGGCTCATGTCTTATCAAATGGGGCAATACGCAGGTTATTTGCACCGCTATGATGGAAGAGGGAGTGCCGCCTTTTAAAAAAGACAGTGGCGAAGGCTGGCTAAGCGCTGAATATGCGATGCTCCCGGCGTCGACAAACACACGCAAGAGAAGAGAAAAGTTAAAGCCGGATGGGCGCTCGACTGAGATAAAAAGGCTCATTGGACGCTCGGTTCGAGCCATATGTGATTATGCGGAGTTGGACGGATATACTGTTTGGCTTGACTGTGATGTTATAAATGCCGATGGAGGGACACGCACGGCATCAATTACGGGATGTTATATCGCTTTGATGCTTGCTTCGAAAAAATGGATGGCAGAAGAAAAAATCAAAAAAAGTCCTGTGATAGGGCAATTAGCAGCAGTTTCAGTTGGCATTGTCAACAATGAAGTAGTAGTGGACTTGCCATACATTGAAGATTCCAATGCGGAAGTTGACATGAATGTTGTAATGAATGCAAAGGGCGAATATCTCGAAGTGCAGGGAACAGGTGAAAAACGTGCATACACACACGAGGAACTTTCGCTTATGTTAAGCTATGCAAAAGATGCTATAAATAAGATAATGCAGATACAAGCGCGCGCAGTTTTTGGAGAATAAAATGAATCTTGTTATAGCTTCGAACAATAAGCATAAAATTGCTGAGATAAAAGAAATACTTGCAAATGAATTTGAAAACATTTTGTCTATGGCTGAAGCGGGTATCTTTGATGATATAGAAGAAAACGGAATTACCTTTGAAGAAAACGCTCTTATTAAGGCTAAATATGTTGCTGAAAAATTAGAATGCGCAGTATTGGCAGATGATTCCGGTCTTGAAGTTGAGGAGCTTGACGGAAAACCTGGTGTTTATTCGGCAAGATATGCAGGAGAACCCTGTGATGATGATGCGAACAATGACAAATTGCTAAGCGAAATGCAAAACGTGGATAACCGAAAAGCGCAGTTTACTTGCGCCATTGCATTGGTTCGTTATGGAATGACTGATTTAATCGCAAAAGGACATTGCAAGGGAGAGATATTGCATTCAAGAAGAGGGGATAATGGCTTTGGCTATGACCCGCTTTTTTATATGGATTATATGGGAAAGACTATGGCTGAGCTGAATTCTGATGAAAAAAACAAGATAAGCCATAGATTTAAAGCTTTGATGGAACTAAAAGGGATGTTGGAAAAAGAAAATGAGTAGGATGATTCGAAAATTAAAGGAATGTCCCGTAATAGCAGCACTAAAAGATACGCAGAGCGCTCAACTTGCAGCCAATAACAATCCGCAGGTTTGTTTTATTTTGGGCGGGGATATTCTTACTGTTCCTAAAATTTTGGGCACACTAAAAGATGCGGGGAAGGCTGTATTTGTACATATTGATATGATAAATGGATTGGGGGCTGACAAAGCCGCTGTTAAGTTTATCTCCAGAAAGTGGAAGCCAGACGGCATTATAACCACGCGAAAAGGACTCATTAAATGCGCTAAAGATGACGGACTTACTACAGTGCAAAGGATATTCTTGCTTGACTCAACATCAATTGTTTCAGGAATAAAAATGATAAATTCTGCAGATCCGGACATTGTTGAAGTGGTGCCTGGAGTAATTTCCAAAGCAATCTCAGAAATACGTAAAAACGTAAAGCAGCAGGTAATCGCGGGTGGAATGATAACAGAATTGTCGGAAGCTTCAAACGCGCTGAAAGCCGGTGCTATAGGGATATCGACCAGCAGAGTAGACTTGTGGAACTCAAAGCTTTTAGGAGAATAGATTGTCGGATAAAATGATAAAAGAGAATAGCCGTGAAAGCGGGAATAGCAGAAAAGGTATATTTATTGCTGTCTCTTTTTTTACTTTAGTAGTTATGTTTACTGCAGATTTGTTTCCGCTTCCTAAAAGCGGATATATTGATATATGGAGCATGTGCAACTGGGGGCTTACTTATGACACTGGGTTTATCGTAAGGGGACTTGCAGGAACACTTCTTAAACTTTTTGTAGGAACAATTACTTTTAAACAAGTTTATTTATTGAGTGCGGCTTTATATTTTATGCTGGCCGCTGTTTTTGTGTTTATAAATATTAATATTATAAAAAAATCTAAAAGCATTTCTGCATTTCTATTTATATTATTTCTAATCTCACAGCCTAGTAATGTGAGGTGGTTCATAAATGGTCAGATGTTTGCAAGGCTGGATAGCCTAGTGGTTTTAATAGCTATTTTGTGTATTTTTGTAGCCTATAAAACAGAAGGCACAAAAAAATATTTTATCCTCGTTCCTGTTTCATTCATCGCTATCATGATTCATGAAGTTTTTGCTGTAGCATTTGGTTCTTTGCTGTTTGCCTTGCTTTTTTTAAGGGATAACAGAAAATCTGAGAAGATAAACTTACAATCACTTTATTTCTATTACATTCCGATTTTAGTCTTTTTTGTTGCCGTAATATTATTGGGCAAAACAGACCTAAGTCGTGAAAAATTTACTCTCATTATGCAACAAAACTTAGAGGAGAGCTTAAGAGACGGAATGATTTCTGTGGCACGTGACATTGTGGTGGATGATTTATCAATGAAGGTTGAAAGAGTACAGTATCTTTTTACCGATGACACAAGAAATTTAATGATTTTAACATATGTTGTTTTATCGCCTACTATAATACTTTTTGGCGGATTATTTGTGAAGTTTATTAAGCAAGCAGCATCAAAGATGGAAAAAATCTCATTAATTTTGGTGATGGGTTCATGCCTTGCACCTCTTACTTCATCCTTATTCGGATGTGATCATTTTAGATGGATAGGGTATTTTATTATGTGTTTGTCTGCTGCTATTATCTTTCTATATTTCTTAAGCAGCAACTATAGGACAACTATATTGGAATACTTTAAAGATTATGCGATTTATTTTATAATTGCTTCAGTTATTGGTCTCGCTTTCGGAACGCTTAGAAATATGCAGACAATGCAGTTTTTGGAGAAGATATATTATAATAGAATTTTAGTGATTCCAGAGTTTTTCAAATAGATAAACAACTTTACATACCTATACAGCCGTTGACTAAAAAGACTGATAGTGTATAATAAGTGAAATAACAATTTTAGGAGATTTATGATGACGAATGTATTAGATACGCTTAAGGAAAGAGGCTTAGTAAAACAGATAACTTTTGAGGAAGATTTGTATGAATTGCTTGGCAAAGAAAGCGTTTCTTTTTATATAGGGTTTGATCCGACAGCAGACAGCCTGCATGTGGGACATTATGTTGCGATGATGGTGATGGCGCACATGCAAAGGGCAGGACACAGACCCATTGCTTTAATGGGTGGCGGAACTGCAATGGTAGGCGATCCTTCAGGTAAAAGTGATATGCGAAAAATGCTTACGGTTGATGAGATTGCTGCCAACGTTGAAAGTATAAAAAAACAGTTTGCCAAAGTGTTGGATTTCTCCGAAGGCAAGGCGCTTATGGTAAATAACGGGGACTGGCTGCTTGAGAAAAAATATGTAGAATTCCTTCGCGAAGTTGGTGCAAATTTTTCGGTTAATCGCATGCTTACAGCCGAGTGCTACAAGCAAAGACTTGAAAAAGGACTTTCGTTTTTAGAATTTAACTATATGATTATGCAGGCATATGACTTCCTGCACTTAAACAAAGAATATGATTGTAAACTTGAAATGGGCGGCGATGACCAATGGAGCAACATCTTGGCAGGAGCTGATTTGATTCGCAGGAAAGAACAAAAGCCGGCATTCGCTTGTACATTCCCCTTGCTTTTAACAGCGCAGGGCAAAAAGATGGGCAAAACAGAATCCGGCGCATTGTGGCTTTCACCTGAGAGAACAAGCCCGTATGAGTTCTATCAATACTGGCGAAATGTGGATGATGCTGATGTTGAAAACTGTCTGTCAATGCTAACGTTTATACCGATGGATGAAGTAAAAAGACTTAGTGCTCTTAAAGATGCTCAGATAAATGAGGCAAAGAAAGTACTTGCATTTGAAGTTACAAAGCTAGTTCATGGAGAAGATGAAGCCAAGAAAGCAGAGGCAGCTACAAACGCGCTGTTTGGCGGCGGCGGAAACATGGATGAAACTCCTTCTACCGAGCTTACAGCTGCCGAGTTTAATGAGAATGCCGGTCTTTTGCAGTTAATGGTTAAATGTGGGCTTACAAAGTCAAATGGAGAGGGCAGAAGGCTTGTTCAACAGGGCGGAGTCAGAGTGGACGATGAAAAAATAACCGATGCAAATTATGTTGTACCTTTGCCTGAGAGCGGAGAGCTTTTAATTAGAAAGGGCAAAAAAGTATTCCATAGAGTAGTGATAAAATAGACTTTAGCCCGATTTAATCGGGCTTTATTTAATTATGGCAAACAAAGAGATTATATCTTACAAAAGTTTAAAACAAACCTCTGAAACCGAAGAAATTGTTATAAGCAAATCTCGGTTTATTGGTTATGCTGCGCCTGCTTTGACTGAGGAGGAGGCGAAAAATTTTATTGCCGATGTCCATAAGAGGCATCCCGATTCCTCTTGCATATGTCATGCTTATATATGCGGATTGTCAGGACAAGTACAAAAATTTGAGGACGGACATGAGCCAGTAGGCGGAATGCCGATACTTGAAGTTTTAAAAATGCAAAAGATTATAGGAGCTGTATGTGCTGTGGTGCGCTATTTTGGAGGCACAAAGCTTGGCATGGGTGGATTGGCAAGAGCTTTTTCAAACTCAGCTGCAAAAGCAGTCAATCTCGCTTCACCCAGTGAATATCTATTGAGTGAAGTATATGAGATATCTTTTGATTATACATATCAGGGTAAAATTGAATATGCTCTGAATAATTCTGATTTTAAATATGGAAATATCAAATATTCAGAAAAAGTTAGTATGGAATTGACAGCAAGATATGGTGATATAGATAAGGTTAATGAGTTAATTTCATCCATTACAAGCGGAAG
The DNA here is from genome assembly GCA_963676355.1 of Christensenellaceae bacterium. Lineage (GTDB taxonomy): Bacteria > Bacillota > Clostridia > Christensenellales > UMGS416 > JAGLOK01. The sequence goes on along the minus strand of OY781093.1, from coordinate 2,220,673 downwards.
CCATGAAATGAAATTATTAAACAAAAAATATGTATGTTGGGATGATTAAATTCTTGCCAAGACAATCAATTTAATATAGAATATATAAACACGAGGGATTTTAGCTCAGCTGGTAGAGCGCTTCGTTCACATCGAAGAAGTCGTTGGTTCGAGTCCAATAAGTCCCACCAAAAAAGCAGATACCAATGGTATCTGCTTTTTTAGTGCTTAATTATTATTAAACACGATGCTTCGAATATTTTAATTGCAAAAGATGTGGGAGGAGCATGCGATAGCATGGGATGCAGAGTCCAATAAGCTATGAGCTGAAATGAAGCGTACAAAGTTATTATTATAGATCATAAAATTTAATTGTAATTAATTACTAATAGTGATAAAATACCTATATCTAAAAGATATAGGGGTTAAAGATGAGAAATACTACCTCATATACACTGCTTTGCATACTATCCACGCAGCCTATGAATGGCTATATGATGAAAAGGTGGGTAGACCGAATTTTATGCCATTTTTGGAAAATCAGCTATGGACAGCTATATCCTACACTTAAAAAGCTTCAAGAAGAAGGGCTGGTTGAAGTAGAAAATCGAACAAGTCCCATCGCACCTCCGAGCAAATATTATCACATCACACAAAAGGGACTGGACGAACTAAAACAATGGCTTATGGAAGACACTCTTGACTTCAATTACCGTGATGAATCGCTGATGAAGTTTTATTTTAGTGCACTTTTGCCAATTGATGAGGTAATTGATAAAGCGCAACGAGCTCTCGAATTTCAACAACAAATACTTGATGATTACAATAAAGACAAAATACGCATGGAGACTGAGCGACCAAAACCTACAAGACGTGAATTGATGATTTATATAACAACAAAAAAAGGGATATATCTTAATGAAGCAAGGCTTAAATGGGCACAAGAATGCATCGAGATACTTGAAGACTATAAGCAAAAGTACGGGGAGGATATTAAAGATGAATAGAAGTAAAGCTACAACAATCGGCTTAATACTCACAGCTGTGATTTTAGTTTTGTCCGGATGTGCAAGTAAACCAAGTGACATTAATCCCACTTCGGCACCCAATGTGATCTCTACTGACGCTGTAAATCAATTCTCAGTAGAAACTGCAGAGGATGCTTTCAGTAGCATTTTAGATGAGAGAGTTAAAGCGCTTAAAGAAAAAGACTATGACGCTTACATGAGCAGAATAGGAAAAAATAATCAGTTTTACTTTAATGAGCAAGAGCGCTGGTTTACCAATATGATTGATGAAAGGATATCTAAAATTAAGCTTGAGCTTTTATCTGTTGAATTAGTGGGCGAAGACATGGCTTATGTTGATATCCGTCAGAAACACTTTATGGGTGAGAATTTTGACTTTACTTATTCGCTAAAGTTTATCCTAGAAGATGGAGAATGGATGGATTATGGCTTTAATTTTCTTGAATCTAAAAGTGATAGATTTATAGTGAAATATATGAAAGACGAAAATAAACTCGATGAGTTTACACAAATGCTTAACGATGCTTTTGATAATTTAGATGGTATTTATGAGCTTAAACCTGTTGATGATTATGAAATGAAACTATTCTCTGATCAGGAAATGCTGCGTCAACGATCAATTCCTGCAAATCCATGGCTGTTTACAGGATGGTCTGAGCCTGATGAATCGTTAAAGATGTATACAGGACATCCAATTAAGTATGAAGCATATGCTGGCGTAGTGCAGCATGAATTAGTACATCACATTAGCATAAGGATGTGCAATAACAACCTGCCTGTATGGATTTTGGAAGGCATAGCTATGTATGATGGCAGTGCTTATTATGGCGCAGAAAACTCTTCAATGCTGTCGAAAATTGATAAAGACGGTGTTTATTTTACTATTAAAAATTTAGAAGAAACTAATCTGAATACTGACCTGACAGAGGAAGAAATAGTTAGATTTTATAATACGAGCTATATGTTTGTGCGATATATCTGCGAAGTCTATGGGCGCGACAAACTCATTGGAATTTTCACAGAAGCAGGTAAAAAACCTTTTCATGACAGCACGCTAAATCCTGATTTTGAATATAATAACCAAAAAACAGCTGATGAAGTAATAAAGAAGGTTCTGGGACTATCAAAAGCAGAACTCAGCAAAGGGTACTTAAATTGGCTGGATGAACTTGATTTTGATACTATCTGGGATACAGAAGAACAATTTTCAAACAATGATTCCAACGGCTACTTAAAGGCTATGATTCTTTTAGGCGATGAGTTCGGGAATGCATACTTTAGTATGAAAGGCGAGCTTGAAGAGTTAGGATTTGAGGTAGTTACTGTAGGTGCCTCTGATAAAAAAGCGTTGGATTCCTGCCCTAATCATGACAATGTGCCGCTCACTCCTGATATAAATATATCTGAAATTAACCAAGACAATATATCGCAATATAATGTTATTTTTATCCCTGCAGGAAAACACCACAGAACTCTGCCGTATACAAAAGGCGTTAAGGAGCTTTTAAACATGTGCTATGACAATTCAGTGTATATTTCTTCTATGTGCGCTGGAAGCATTGTGCTTGCATCGGTGGATGATTTGATTGAAGGGCATTCTATTGCAGCAAATGCTGCTAATAGATCCAGTATAACTGCTGCCGACGGGAAAGCTGACAGCTCAAAGATTGTAGTTGATGGGCTATTCATAACCTCAAGCGAATCTTATAAAAGCTACGGTGACGCAGCTGTTAAACGCCTCGCAGAAAAAATCTTTGATGTAGTTATGGGTAATTAGACTTAAATGTAGCACATTAAGGCAGCGTATATTTTAAAGAAATTATCATATGGCATCACATAAATAATAATTTCATCACGGTATAACAACTTGTTATACTATTTATTAGAATCTTTTTTAATAAGTTAATTGTAATATAAAATCCATATATGCGGTTAATCATATATTTCATGTATAACTATTGTAAAATAAATTTAAAATAAAAAAATAAATGTGTTATAATATCTGGAATGATACAATATATTGAGGTTATTGATGCCTAAAAAAGACTCAAACAACTATTCGGAACGCGGAAAAAGCAAAACAGGAAGATACTCAACTTTGGATGATAACACATCAAGAGCTGCCATTCCTTTGCCTAAAAGAGAAAAACGCAGTCCGGTGGGTGCAATTATTGCGATATTTATGATTGTTGTAATAGTTGCCGTGGGCATATACGCATTTTTAAACTGGGATAATATTATTAACTTGTCTAACAAGACAATAGAGCAAGTGAATGGAACACCAACACCATTGCCTACTAAAATGGCGACAAATACACCGACACCTGCATTGACACAAACTCCGGTGCCAACTGTATCTCCAACGCCTGTAGTCTCACCGACGCCACCGCCTGAAATCGCGGATATAACAATAAGCGCAGTTGGCGATATAATGGTCCATCAGTCGCAGCTTGATGATGCATATGACGCAAACACGGGAACATACGATTTTAGCCATAATTTCACGGAAATCGCGCCAACGCTTCAAAAATCGGACTTGGTAATAGGATCCATTTTGACAACTTTTGCAGGAGAAGAATATGGTTATGCGGGAAATCCGCTGTTTAATACTCCGGATTCAATGCTAACTGCATTATATAACGCGGGCTTTGATGTTCTGACAACGGGTAACACACACATATTCGATTACGGATGGATAGGGCTTGAAAGAACAAATAAAAAAATACGAGATGCCGGAATAAGCACAACTGGCACTTATCTTAATGAAAATGACTATTATGATCCTCTTATACTAAATGTAAGCGGGCTTAAGGTTGCGATATTATCTTTTACGGACGAAGTGTTTGAGAAAGACAAGATTTCGGCAAACAGACTGGATTTTTGTATTAAATATATCAGAAAATCTAGGATTAGAGACAATATTGAACTTGCAAAGCAAAGAGGAGCTGAGGTTGTAATAGTTTGTCTTCATTGGGGAGAGGAATATGAGCGCAGGCCTACTGATGAAATGCGCGACATCGCACAATATGTGCTTGAGCAAGATGCAGACATTATACTCGGGACTAAGTCGCATGTTATTCAGCAGGCAAAAGTGTTGGCTGTGAAAGCAGAGCGAGGCAAAACAAAGCAAAGAGTTGTGGCCTATTCTTTAGGCAACTTCATCTCAAACCAGCGTGCACCGTATAAAGACGCAGGAATGATACTAAACATTCACTACAGAAAAGACAATAAGACTGGCGAGGTAACTTTTACTGGCGTGGACTATGTGCCGACTTGGGTTTCAATGGATGAAACAGAAGGCACTGACAAAAACTTCAGAATACTTCCAGTGGGTAAATATCTAAACAATCCTGAATTATTAAACGCACTGCCTGAAAGTGCAAAGCTAAGGCTTGCGGAGGTTTGGAATGAAACAACTACAGTTATAGATCCAATGATAATAAACACGCGGGACGATTAAGAACTACTACTATATAAACTATAAAATTTATTAATATATCCTTGGAGGAAGCTATGAGATGCATGTATTGCAATCACGACGAAAGTAAAGTTGTCGACTCGAGACCTACTGAAGACGCATGGGCTATCAGACGTCGTCGCGAGTGCATGAACTGTGGGAAACGGTTCACCACTTACGAGAAAATTGAAAACCCAATTGTTTTGGTTGTCAAAAAAGATGGCGAGCGCCAACCATTTAATTCTGCAAAGATTAAAGACGGACTCATTAAGGCTTGCGAGAAACGTCCAGTAAGTGCTCAAGAAATCGACAATATAGTTACTAACGTCGAAAAAATGGTATACAACTCATTGAATCAGGAAATTACAAGCCATGATATTGGCGAGAAAATCATGGATGAGCTTAAAAAGTTGGATCAAGTAGCTTATGTTCGATTTGCGTCTGTATACAGACATTTTGAAGATATAAACTCATTCAAGGCAGAGCTTAATAAACTCTCTGACGATTAACTATGGGTGATTTTAAAAGATTTGAAAAAAATGGTGTAAGAATTTACACTGTTCCTGTTTTAGACCGCACAGGACTAGTTAAAACAGGATTTTCGACAAGATTTGGCGGAGTAAGCATAGGTAGGTTTGAGTCGCTTAATTTTTCATTTATTACGGGTGACAAAAGAGAAAATGTCGTCGAAAACTATCGAAGATACGCAAATGCTTTGGACATAAATACAAAAAGCATGGTTCTAACAAAACAAATACATAAAGACTTTATACACATTGCAGCTAAAGAGGATTTCGGTGGAATGGTTGATCGGGAGTGTGAACTTCCACATGCTGACGCACTCATTACGAACATGAAAAATGTAACCCTTGTGAAGTTTTCAGCTGATTGCCCGATAATATATCTTTTAGACACAAAGAAAAAAGCCGTGGGACTTATCCACAGCGGATGGCGCTCCACTGAATTGAACATTGTGGCAAAAACAATTAATAAGATGGAAAAAGAATACGGATGCAACCCAGAAAATATGTTGTCGGCTATTGGTCCGTCAATTGAGAGCTGTTGCTTTGAAGTGGGTGATGAAGTGGCAGAAATATTTACAGAAGGCTATGGCGAAGGCGTAATAGAGCGAGGATATGAAAAGCCGCATGTTGATTTAAAGAAGGTGTTAACGATGCAGCTTTTAAGTTCAGGGATTAAAAGAAGCAATATTGCATATTCGGATATTTGCACGGGGTGCAATATAGATGAGTTTCACTCCTATAGGATAACAAAAGGTGAGTGTGGTTTATCAATCGGGACTATTACACTAATATAGCTATACTGCGATTGCTTTCCCCTCATTTTCCATTAATCTATTAAGATTATCCATATTAACTCCTTTTTGTTTTATATTTATAATATATACTTTTTTACAATCAACTTGCCACAGAGTGCAGATATATGTATAATAACTATATTATTTTGTTAAGAGGAGATATTATGAAGCATTTTAAGACAGTAACATATGATTGTTTGAAAAAAGACGGAGGATGCGGCACTTGCCAGTCATCATGTCAGTCAGCTTGTAAAACATCATGCACAGTTGCAAATCAGGAATGTGCACAGAAAAAATAATAGATTTCAAAAATTTGAAGAAGGATAAAATCGGCGTGATGAACGCCGATTTTTACAGGAAATGATACATTTATTTAAGACTTTAGATAATTTTTTTGCTTATGATACATACAGCGGAGCTCTACATATGCCGGATGAAACAGCATATCGCGTGCTTGAGCTGATGCAACAGAACAAAAAAGATGATGAAATTGCAAAAACACTTTCAGATAAATTTGATATACAAGATATTAAAAAGGCGCAAGAAGAAATTTCAAAGCTAAAGGAGCTTAATCTTCTTTTTAGTGAGTTTGATTATACAGACGTTAAGCCCTTGGCTGATGACAGGATAAAAGCTATGTGTCTTCATATAGCACATGACTGCAACTTGAGATGCAAATATTGTTTTGCAAGCAAAGGCGCATTTGGTGGCAACCGTTGCCTTATGAGCTTTGAAGTGGGCAAAAAAGCTATTGATTTTTTAGTTAAAAACAGCAAGGATGCAAAAAACCTTGAGGTGGATTTTTTTGGCGGTGAGCCGCTTATGAACACCGACACCGTAAAAAGACTTGTTGCTTATGCAAGAAAAGTGGAAAAAGATACTGGGAAACACTTCAACTTTACGCTTACAACAAATGCTTATGAGGTGGATGAAGAAACAATGGATTTTCTTAACCGCGAAATGTATAACGTGGTAATAAGCATTGATGGAAGGCCTGAAGTTCACGATTTTATGCGCCCAAATGATGAAGGTGCTGGCTCGCAAGCCAGGATTTTGGAAAACGCAAAAGAGATCATTAAAAGGCGCGGGGATAAAAGCTATTATATAAGAGGAACGTTCACACACAATAACTTAGATTTTGCAGAAGATGTGCGCTATATAGCAGAGCAGGGATTTGAACAGCTTTCAATTGAGCCTGTGGTAACTGAACAGAAGATGTCTTATGCATTAAAGCCTGAAGATTTAGAGCCAATTAAAAAAGAATATGACAGGCTGGCAAAATGGTATCTTGATTTTAGAAAAGACACATTTGTTAACTTCTTTCATTTCATGATAAACTTAGAAGATGGTCCTTGTCTTATAAAAAGGCTTTCAGGCTGCGGAGCTGGGTTTGAATATGTCGCAGTTACTCCGGAAGGGGATATATATCCGTGTCATCAGTATGTGGGCATGGAGGAAATGAAAATGGCGACGGTTGACAGCGAGACAATAGACCGAGCCATGGCAAAGAAATTTGCGGCAAACAACGTCACAAACAAGCCTGAGTGTCAAAAATGCTGGGCTCAATTCTGGTGTGGCGGTGGCTGTGGTGCAAATGCGTATAAGTATAACGGAGATTTACAAAAGCCATATGAAATGGAATGCGAAATGCTTAAAAAACGCTTAGAATGCGCAATGGCAATTTATGCTTTGGAAAAGGAAGATTAATGCTTGGCAGATTCCAAAAATTTAATAAACTTACCGAAATACCTCTTGAATTACTTAAACAAAGCGGTATAAGTTGCGTGATGGTGGATATGGACAGCACTCTTTTGGTGTGGCATGGAAAAGAGATTGCCCCAGAAGAAAAAATTTGGTGTGAAAAAGTGATGAGCAATGATATACAGATTGTTATTGTGTCAAATGCGGTGCATGACCGTACGGAGATTATCGCAAAGCAACTTGGTGTAAACTTTATTGCTCCAGCGATGAAACCATTTCCATTTGGTCTGCTAAAATGTGCAAAAATTTCTGGTGTTAAAAGAAAAGAATGCGTGATGATAGGCGATCAGCTTATAACTGACAGAATCGCTGCTTTTTTTGCAGGAATTAGGTTTATCTTAGTGGAGCCTCTTTCAAGCAACGAATTCGGTGTAACAAGATTTAATAGAAAAGTGGAGAAGTTTTTATTCGGAAGGGATACAGACAAATGAAAAAGGCGATGTTTGGACCAGCCGGAAACTCCGCATCATTTTACGACGCAGGACATAAACACAGCTATGAAATGCCCGAATTTTTAAAAAACATGGGACTTGATTGGTATGAATATGCGTGCGGTAAAGGAATTAGGATAAAAAAAGAGACTGCTGAGAAGATAGGTGGAGAAGCTCAAAAGAATGGAATATTGCTTTCTGTGCACGCTCCTTATTACATAAACCTTGCAAATCACGATGAAGAAAAACGTGAGCGTTCAAGAAAATATATCATGGACACATATGAAGTGGCTAAAAATATGGGAGCAAAGCGTGTTGTGCTCCACACAGGTTCTGCAAAGGGCAAGAATCGAAAAAAGGCTATTGAGCTTGTAGTGGACGAGCTTGGAAAAGTAAGGCGAGAAATAATTAATGCAGGGCTTGAAGACATAATTTTGTGTCCAGAGACATTAGGCAAAGTGAACCAATTGGGAAGCCTTGATGAAATAATGGAAATGTGCAGGGCGGATGAAATGCTTTTGCCTACAATTGATTTCGGGCACCTTCACTCAAGAGGAAATGGAAGCATTAAAACTCAAGAAGATTATGCCAATGTGTTAGACACTATTGAAAATAGCTTGGGTAAAGAGCGTTTGGACACGATGCATGTTCATTTTTCTCATCAGGAATATACACAACAGGGAGAAAAAAGGCACCTTACATTTGAGGACAAACAATACGGACCTTTTTTTGAGCCACTGTCCAAGGAAATAGCAAGAAGAAGGATGCATCCTGTGATAGTTTGTGAATCTCGTGAAGTGATGGCAAAGGACGCACTTAGCATGAAAAAAATGTACGAACAGGATTTATTATGAACGAATGCTGTGATATAATCTTTTGGTAAAGGAATTGTTATGAGACTTGAAAAACTTAAATTAAAATTGAACGAGATTGGCCTGAGTAATTTTCTATTTACAAACAGAAATAATATTTACTATTTTTCTGGGTATTCAGGTGAAGGAATGCTTGCTGTAAAAGGTGAAAAGACATATGTCATTACAGATTTCAGATACACAGAGCAAGCACAAAAAGAGTCGCCTAAGAGTGTTGTTATTGACATCGAGGGAGAAGGCTATGCAAAAAAGGTTTGCGATATATTCTCGGATGAGATGAAAATTGGCTTTGAAGAAGATGAGATGACTGTAGGCCAGCTTCAAAGCATAAAAAAAGAATGCGTTAATAACGAATTTGTGCCAACAAATAACATCGGCATTAATATTCGCTCTATAAAAGATGACGATGAAATAGAACTTTTGAAAATTGCGGCCAACGCAACACAGGATGCGCTAAATGAAGCATACAGAATTACAGCCATTGGCATGCAGGAAATTGAATTGTGTGCTGAACTGGAATATTTTCTGAAGAAAAACTACGGTGCGGACACTGCATTTGACTTTATAATCGCATCTGGCTTAAACGGCTCAATGCCGCATTATGTGACGAGCACTAAGAAATTTGATGCAGGTGATATGATAACCCTTGATTTTGGTGCGAGAATAAATAAGTATAATTCGGATATGACAAGAACATATGCTATAGGCAAGCCTTCACAAAAGCTAAGCGATATATATAACATAGTTAAAGAATCACAGACTTTGGCTCAGGCAGCATTGGCACCCGGCATGGCTTGCAAGGATGTGGATAAAATCGCAAGAGACATAATCACAAAGCATGGTTATGGAGAATATTTTGGACACGGCACAGGCCACGGAGTGGGGCTTAACATACATGAAGCTCCTAGGCTTAGCAAAGTGTCTAATGAAGTTCTTGAAAAAGGAATGGTGGTTACCGTTGAACCCGGCATATATATCCCGGGACTTGGCGGAGTGAGAATAGAAAACACTTGCTATATAACAGATGACGGATATGAACCGCTGTTTGATGCATCAACAGATTTGAATATTATTGACGGAGGAAAATTATGATTTCAGCAGGGGACTTTAGAAAAGGTGTTACTTTGGAAATGGATGGACAGCTTGTAAGCATCGTGGACTTTCAGCATGTTAAGCCGGGTAAGGGCTCAGCATTTGTAAGGACAAAGCTTAAAAATATCATTACAGGCTCTATTACGGAGACTACATTTAACCCCAATGATAAATTTGCAAAGGCACACATTGAAACAAAGGATATGCAGTATCTTTATAATGATGGTGATCTTTATTATTTCATGGATAATGACACATATGAGCAGATTCCTATCAGCCATGACTTAATAGCTGAATCACTGCCTTTCATAAGAGAAAACGATGAAGTGCAGATGAAATTTCACGAAGGCAGAGCCTTTAGTGTGGAGCCTCAAAACTTTGTTATATTGGAAGTTACTGAAACAGAGCCAGGCGTTCGCGGAGACACTGCAACCAATGTTACAAAGCCTGCAACAGTTGAAACGGGATATGTTGTAACTGTTCCTTCGTTTATAAACATTGGAGATAAGATAAGAATAGACACCAGAACAGGCGATTACATGGAGCGCGCATAAAGCTTTAAGAGGAGCCGCATGGCTCCTTTTTAATTTCCAATCATTTAGATATATTAACAAATGATAAGAAGATGATTGGAAAAAATTTATAATATATTCATTGGATATTAAAATAATCTTTGGTATAATGTGTTTAACGGAGGTGAAATTATGAGTGATAAAAATGAAAACATCGTTACCACCAACGAAAGTGGCACAGTAAACTACTCAAATGACGTGCTTGCAAAGATTGCAGCACTTGCAACAGAGGAAGTGGAAGGTGTGGCAGGAACTTCTGGCGGAAGTCTTTCTGACATGCTTGGAGTAAAAAACCGCGGAATCAAAGTGGACCTTGCCGAAGGAAGCGTATCTTTTGACTTGAACATTGTTATTGAATATGGAAAAAAACTGCACGAAGTAGCAGGCAATGTACAAGAAGGTGTTAAAAAAGCGATAGAGAACATGACGGGACTTAATGTTTCTGCGGTTAACGTAAATGTTCACAGCCTTTACATGGAAAAAGAAAAACCTCAAGAAGATGCTGAGGGAAAAGAATAACTAAGGAGAAACTTATGAAAGTAAGAGTTTTTCACAGAATAGCTTCTGCAGTTATTGCATTAGCGCTTATATGTGTTGCACTACTTTTGATGGGGATTGCCTGGAAGGTGATCGATCAAGCCACAATTGATGCTTATGTGAAAGGTTTCTATAGTGTTGATATTAACACATGGATACTTACCGGAGCAGCGTTTATAGTGCTGCTTATGTCAGTTGCGCTATTTTTCATTACTTTTGGAACTGATAGAAAAGTTAACCGATATATTGACATCGGCAATGAGGAAAGTGGCGTTATAAGGATAGCAAACACAACCTTTAAAGAAATGATTAACAAAAACGCAAAAGCGGTTGGCGGAGTTAAAGATTCTAAGACAGCTGTAGTCCTAGCAGACAGCAAGGTGAGCGTTATAATTAAAGTTCAGGTTGAAGAGGACGTAGTGATACCTACAGTTTGCACAGAGATTCAAAATCAGGTAAGAACAAACATAGAAGCGATGAGCGGCATAACTCTAGAAAAGGTTAATGTGCTAGTCGAAAATGAAACTGCAAAATAGTATGAAAGAATTTATTAAAAATCTTGAACCATATAAATTTAGAATAATAGGGCTAATCACTGGCCTTATTATTGCTATTTTGTTTTTAACAATTGGTTTCTGGGAAACTATACTTATTGTTATACTGACTGCCTTGGGATTTGTGGCAGGCTATTTTTTGGATGACAAATCAGATTTGGGAGACATGATAGACAGGATAATGTCTCGTGTCAAGGGAGATAATTAATGTCAAGACATGATGCCCGCATCTCAGCGATGCGGACTCTTTATGCAAGGCAGTTTGATGGAGTTGAAGGAAAGTATCCTTCATATAGCTATCTTAATGTGACTGCACAGGACAAAGAAATGACTCTGGCTATAATGGAAGGCGTCGCCGAGCATTTGGAAGAGATTAATAAAGATATTGAAGAACACTTGAAAAAGTGGAAAAAGGACAGGCTGCCCAAAGTGGATATTGCTATATTGCAGATGGCGGTATTTGAACTAAAATATCAAAAGACGAACCCACCGGGAGCTATAATAAATGAAGCTGTAGAACTTGCAAAGGAGTTTTCGCTCAGCGATTCGGGAAGCTACATTAACGCTATCTTAGCCAGCATATTAAAATCTGTTGAAGAAAGCGATAAATAAGTAAAAAACCGCTCATTGAGCGGTTAAAATATATGTGCGTTAAATTTAACGCATAAATTTTATTTTTAGAGGTGATTAAATGTCAGCACAGATTATTGACGGAAGAGAGCTTGCGAAAAAAACTAGAATAGCACTTAAAAAGAAAGTGAATAAACTTTATCAAGAGCGCGGGAAATACCCCGGGCTTACTGTTGTGTTAGTGGGAGATGATCCTGCATCAGCGACTTATGTGCGCAACAAGGAAAAGTTTTCAGGGCGTGTTAACATAGTGTCAAACACTATCAAAATGCCTGCTGAAACCACTCAGGAAGAGCTGCTTAAAGTAGTGGGTGATTTGAATAATGATGACAATGTACATGGAATATTAGTACAGTTGCCAGTTCCAAAGCATATTGACGAACATGCTGTGATTAACGCTATTTCACCGGAAAAAGATGTTGATGGATTTCACATTTTAAACTCTGGTAAACTTCTTACAGGACAAGAGAGCTTAAGACCGTGCACACCTTCTGGGATTATTAAGCTCATTGAAAGTGCAGGAATTGAGCTTAAGGGCAAAAATGCAGTGGTTGTAGGGCGTTCAAATATCGTTGGGAAACCTGCTGCTATATTGCTTCTTGAAAAGAATGCTACAGTTACTGTTTGCCACTCCAGAACCAAAGATTTGAAGGCAGTTACAAAGTCTGCTGACATATTGGTTGTTGCGGTTGGCCGAAAAGAGATGATAACAGGCGATATGATAAAAGAAGGGGCTGTGGTCATTGATGTTGGATCAAACTTCGACGAAAGCATGAAACAGTATGGCGATGTTAAATTTGATGAAGCAAGCAAAGTGGCTTCATACATCACACCGGTTCCGGGTGGAGTGGGGCCTATGACTATTGCAATGCTTTTAGAAAACACTGTTAAGGCATTTGAGCTGTATGGCTGATTTTGTATTCACCGTATCTGAGGTTAACGGGTATGTTAAAAAAATTCTCGAAGCTGAAGATTTGCTTCAGAGAATTAAAATAAGAGGCGAGATATCAAACTATTCAAAATCGTTTGCAGGGCATGTCTATTTCACACTTAAAGATGAAATGGCATCTGTGCAATGCGTTTGGTTTGCTGGATCGTCAAAGGGGAGAGCCGGAAGTTTTAACGACGGTGATAAGGTGCAGGTAACTGCGAATGTAACGCTTTACATAAAAGGCGGAACATATCAGCTTATAGTCTCCGACATGAAAAAAGACGGCATAGGTGATTTATATGAGCGCTTTGAAAAGCTGAAAAAACAGCTGGAAGAAGAAGGTCTTTTTGATCAGGGTAAAAAGAAAAACCTGCCCCGATATCCAAAAACCGTGGGTGTTATAACAAGTGCCACCGGAGCGGCCGTAAAGGACATCACAAAAGTTCTTGAAACAAGCTGGGGCAATGTGACTATGCAGTTGTATCCAGTGTCGGTTCAGGGCGAATATGCTGCCACTCAGATGATAGACGCGCTTGATTGGTTTGACAACACAAAATCAGCTGATGTAATTATAATAGGGCGCGGTGGAGGTTCTTTTGAGGACCTTAACTGCTTTAATAATGAAGCTCTTGTAAGGATGATATACGAGTGCAGCACACCCATAATATCGGCTGTTGGCCACGAGACTGATTTTACGCTGTGTGATTTTGTGGCTGATGTGCGTGAAGCAACTCCTTCAACTGCAGCAAAAAGAGCTGTCCCTCAAAAAGATGAAGAACTTCAAAAATTGGATAGTTACGCTAATTTTATGCGTAGAAAAGTCCAGGAAAAAGTGGAGTTTAGCAATACGAAATTATCAAGGCTTGAAAGTAGAATGACATCGCAGAATCCAAAAAGCATTTTAATGCAATATGGACAACAGCTAGATGTGGCGCAGATGAAGATAACCAGTTCATTAAGCAAGTCGTTGGATAACGGAGAACGTAAACTTAAAGAACTTAAACATTTATTTGGCACACTTAATCCCAAGAACACATTAAACAGAGGATATGCTATTATAGAAAATTATTCTGGCAGTGTTCTTGTGAATAAAGATTCGGTCATTGAGGAAAAAAATATTATAATCAGCATGAAAGACGGCAAAGTCAGTGCAAGCGTAGGGGAGGAAATACATGAGTGATAACTTTAGTTTTGAAGACAAACTTAACTCACTTGAAGATATGGCAGAAAAGATGGAGTCTGGCGAGCTATCTTTAGAAGATTCGCTGAAGTCATATGAAAGTGCGATGAAAATAATAAAAGAATGTGAAGCATATATAGAAGGTGCGAAGCTCAGGATAGAGAAAGTCGGAGTTTTAGGTGAAGAGGAAGACTGATGGATTTTAAAGAACAGCATGAGCTATTAAAGCGAGATGTAGAAGAATATCTTGAAACAGTATTTCGCGACAGCAGCGCACCTAAAAACATAATTGAAGCTATGGAGTATTCTCTTTTTGCGGGCGGTAAAAGATTAAGGCCTGCAATAGCGTTGTATCTTGCTCGTGAGTTCGGCATAGAAGATGAAGTTTCTTTGCCCATTTGTGCAGCTCTTGAGATGATACACACATATTCTTTGATTCATGATGATTTACCTGCTATGGATGATGATACTCTTCGCAGGGGAAAGCCTACAAATCATGTTAAATTTGGTGAGGATATGGCCATTTTGGCGGGAGATGCCTTATTAAACTCTGCATTTGAAATTTTGCTTAAAAATTATTCTCCAAGGTATGGAGGAAAATATATAAAAGCGATGGCTTACATCGCGGAATGTGCTGGAGCTTCGGGTATGATTGGCGGACAGGTTCTCGACATCAAAAAAAGTATAACAAATTCTGAAGGTCTTAGACAGATGCATATGCTTAAAACGGGAAAACTGTTTTCTGCAAGCGTAATGCCTGTTGTATACCTTGCTGACATAAAAGATAAAGAGCAATATTATGAGAATTTTATTGATAAATTCGGCTTGCTCTTTCAGATAACTGATGATATTCTTGATGTTACGGGTGATACCGAAGCAATGGGAAAAACAATCGGCAAAGATGAGATCGAAAATAAGGTTACATATGTTTCTGAGCTGGGACTTAAAGGTGCGAAAATTAGAGCTGATGAGATACTTAATGATTGCTTGAGTCTTATTAAAAATACAGGCAAAGAACATGACTATCTTGTTTCGCTTGCTAAATATACAGTAAGAAGGAAGAATTAGATGCATTTAGATTTTTGGAAAGTAGTTGAAAACCCTGTGTTTGTCACAGCATTTATCTCATGGTTTTTGGCGCAATTTTTAAAGATTTTTACCTCATATCCTGCTGAAAAGAAATTGAAATTTTCAATGTTTTTTTCATCAAGCGGTATGCCTAGTTCTCATACTTCAGTCATAATTAGCGCTGCATCTACAATTGGCATAATGCAGGGCTTTGATTCTCCGATATTTGCGTTATCTCTCATTTTTTCTGGGATAGTAATGTATGATGCGGCAGGCGTGCGCTATGAGACAGGAAAACAGGCAACAATAATTAATTTCTTGATTGAAGAAATACGAGAGCACAAAGAGTTTCATGTTGAAAAGTTAAAGGAACTGATAGGACACAAGCCTATAGAAGTTCTTATGGGCGCATTGCTGGGAATTGCTGTGTCTTTGGTTTATTGCTTCTTGACAATTTCGGGGTAGCGGTTAGTAACAAACTATTTTCGTTCAAATATGAAGAAGATTTGAATGCTTATAGCATTAATTGAAACAAAATTCTTGATATGATATAATTTAAAATGGTGGTGCAGTATTCTAGTCAGCAACGCCGTTTCCGAAGACGGGGCTAAAAATCCGTTAAAGGGCAAATCGATGAAGTTTCTTGTGCCGGCTACCGACGCCCAGTTGGGGGCTGGTGCTGGAAGTTAAGAAAGAAGGGCGATCCGCAATGGCATGCGGGCGTTGACCCAGCTTTCGTGGAGACCCGTATAGGTGGGAAACTACTTTGCGGGATTAAACCTGTAATGCGGTGAGTAAAGCTGTGTGCAGTGTAGCCTGCCTTGAGTGGTTCGGGTGGATTTTGGATTACATTTACTTGTGGAAGTGCACTCCTAAAGGAAATGATTGCCGGATGAAACCTCTGTTGCAAAAAAGGATAGGAATCGGAAGGTGCTGCAGAGGAAAGCTCCTAGACTGTAGCTATTTGACATAATGGGGATTATAGTGTGGATGTTACGGTAATCCAGCCCTGTCCATGGCGACATGGCAGCTGTGCTTTTAAAGGGGAACCGCCTGATTGGCGACAACAGGCAAGCACTAGGGGAAATCCTGCTGGACCAATGCCGCAAGGTTTACCCATTATGTTGCCACCTAATTTTATTTAAAGGTAATAATTTGAGAAAAAAAAATGAAAGCGGTACAGTAACCGCTCCTAGAAAAAGGGCTAACGGTTGGGTTTTAAAGATTGTAGTCCTTACTTTTATACTCTCAATATCAATGAGCTTAGTAGCGGAGTCATTTTTACAGACTGTTTCTTTGCCTTTTGCTATTCTAGTTTTGATAATATTTATACTAATTGGCGTTACGTTTGATACTATCGGCATATCGGTAGCTGCGGCGGAAATCAAGCCTTTTGTTTCCATGTCTTCAAAAAAAATAAATGGAGCAGCTCAAGCTATTATGCTGCTTAAAAGAGCTGATCTTGTTAGTAATATTTGCAATGATGTTGTTGGTGATATTTGTGGAATAATATCTGGCGCTATGGGTGCAATTATAACAATATCAATTATGCAAAGCATAAAAGACATTCCACAGATTGCAATTGCTGTTGTAACGAGTGCTATTATTGCGACTCTAACCGTTTCGGGCAAAGCATTAGGCAAAATAATTGCAATGAAATATAATAAAGAAATTACTTTAGCTGTAGGGAATTTCATAAGAATACTACATCTGAAATTCAAAAGAGAGAACAATGGAAAAAAGAACAACGGATAATATTCCAAACATTTCAAATATTAAAAGCATGTCTATAAATGAGCTGACTCAGTTAGCCCAGGATTTAAGATATAAAATAACCAATACAGTTGCAAAAAATGGTGGACATTTGGCTTCCAATCTTGGGGTTGTGGAACTCACCATAGCTTTGCACCGCGTGTTTGATTCAGCAAATGATAAGATTGTATTTGATGTTGGGCATCAATGCTATGCTCACAAAATCCTTACGGGCAGAGACGGTCTTTTTGATACATTGCGCCAAGAAAATGGCATAAGCGGTTTTCCAAAGCGCGAAGAAAGCAAACATGATGCTTTTAACACAGGACATTCCAGCACAGCGATTTCAGCTGCGGTTGGAATGGCAAGAGTTCGCGATTTAGCGGAAAAAGACCACAACATTGTAGCACTTATCGGCGATGGAGCTATGACAGGCGGCATGGTTTGGGAAGCTCTAAGCGATGCTGGACATTATGGCAAAAGAATAATCATCATTTTAAACGACAATGAGATGTCAATAAGCGAAAATGTTGGAGCTATTTCAGCACTACTTTCAAATATGCGCTCAGCCCGAGGCTACATGAACTTAAAAGGCGCAGTGGCAAGAGGATTGAAAAAAGTTCCGGTTATCGGCAAACCAATAAAACATTTTATTGAGCGCATTAAAAATGGAGTCAGGTATTTCTTTGTTCCCAACGTAATGTTTGAACAACTGGGTTTTAGATACTACGGCATAGTGGATGGACATGATATTCAGGATTTGGAGAAAATATTTCAGCATGTTAAATATATTCAAGAGCCTGTATTAGTGCATGTGAAAACGCAAAAGGGCAAGGGCGTTAAATTTGCCGAAGAAAGACCGGACAATTATCACAGCACAAGCCCTTTTAATGCTGAGACCGGTGAAAAATATAATGTGAATTATAAGATACCAAACGCTATGGGTGACTATCTGACACTGCTTGCTGAAAAAGATCCTAAACTGTGCGCAGTGACGGCCGCTATGGAGCATGGATGTGGCTTGGGTAAATTTAAAGATCAATTTGCTGATCGGTTTTTTGATGTTGGAATAGCAGAGCAGCATGCAGTTACTATGTGCTCAGGGATGGCCGCTGCAGGCTTTAAACCCGTATTTTTTGTATATTCAACTTTCTTGCAAAGAGCATATGACCAGATTCTTCATGACATGTGCATGCAGAACCTTGGTGTTACAATAGTAGCATACAATTCAGGGGTCGTGGGCTCTGACGGAGAGACTCACCATGGGGTGTTTGATGTGTCTTTTTTAAGACATATTCCTAACCTTACAATTTATACTCCTGCAAATATTGAGGAAGCGCAACTTATGCTTGAAAAGGCAACGGGATCAAAGAAGCCTTGCGTGATATTATTGCCAAAATCAATGCCTAGCCGTGCTTTTGTGAAGCCAAAGGATATTGATGGATGGTTAAAATACACAAAGGCGGCAACTTCTAAAGTTGCGGTATTTGCATCGGGTGGAATTTTAGTAAATGCTATGGATGCTGTAAGAAGCAATGATTTATATAAAAAGGTTGACGTTTTTAATGCGAATATGATTAAGCCTATTGATCATGAAACAATAAAACAGGTGGCTTTAAAATATCAAAAGATTGTTACGTTTGAGGACAATGTTATTATGGGCGGCTTTGGAAGTGCAGTGCTTGAAGAACTAAGCAAGATTGGATATGACACCACTAACTTTGAAAGCTATGGTTATCCCGATGAGTATATAAATCAGGGCAATATTGAATCGCTTCATAAAATTGCGAAAATTGACACGCAAAGCATTATAGACACACTTTTAAGATTGGCTTGATATGGCGAATAAATTTAGAATAGATACATATTTGGCGGAAAAAGGGCTGGTGGATTCAAGAAGCAAAGCTCAAAGACTTATTATGGCTGGCAAGGTTCTGGTAAATGAAGTTCCTGTTGAAAAGCCCTCACAAACAATTTCAGAAGATGATGTTATAAGAATAAAAGAATCACTTAAATATGTAAGCCGCGGAGCGCTTAAGCTTAAAAAAGCACTTGAGGTTTTTGATATAAACCCAAGTGGTAAAACATTTATAGATTTTGGAGCTTCAACAGGTGGTTTTAGTGATGTCTTGCTGCAAAATGGCGCAAGTCATGTGACGTGTGTTGATGTTGGATATGGACAGCTTTCTTGGAAGATACGAAGTGATGAAAGGGTGACTGTATTAGAGCGCACTAACGCAAGGTATTTGAAGCCTGATATGATAGATGGGAAAAAGAATGCTGCAGTGTGCGACGTATCTTTTATATCGCTAACAAAAATACTTCCGGCAATGGATTTATGTACTGATGAAGACGCATTTATAGTGGTGCTTATAAAGCCGCAGTTTGAAGCAGGTAAGGAGCAAGTTGGAAAAAAGGGAATAGTTCGTGATGAAAAAGTTCATTTTGAAGTGATAAACAAAGTTATCGATTTTCTTAAAAATGAAACAGCGTTTTCGATACAGGGAATTGATTATTCTCCTATCACAGGCCAGAAGGGCAATGTAGAGTACCTATTATACGCAGCGAAAAATGCACAAGAGAAAATTAAACTCAGCGATATCAATTTGATAATTAAGAAAGCTGCTGAAAATCTATAATATTACAATTTAAAGTTTGAACAAAAAAAGATTATGAATTATAATGCAATTAAATGAATAAAAAGAAAGCTTGAAAATTAATATATATGAGCGCAAAAAAAATTAAAGCCGGATTATTCTTAAACAATGATAAGGATAAAAGTAAGGAGATTTCTGAGAAGCTAATAGCCTTGCTTAATGAATATGATGCAGAAATTTATGTTGCTCAAAACGGAAAAAAACATCAAAAGGACAATTCAGATGCTAAAATACTGAAAGAAAAATGTGATGTTATATTCACTGTAGGCGGGGATGGCACATTGCTTGCGGCACAAAGACTTTTTTCTGACACTGATATAAACATTGTGGGCATTAATGCTGGCAGACGCGGCTTTTTAATAGAGCTTGATGTTAACTCCATGGAAGCTGGAATTAGAAAATATTTTGAAGGGGATTTCTTTGTGGAAAAAAGAAACACCCTTTGCGGAACTGTAAGAAGCATCAATGGAAAAGAAGATAAGTCTTCGGATATAGCAGTCAATGAATTTGCTATAATCCGTAGCTCTACAACAGGAATTATAAAAATAAAAGTTTATGTTGATGGCAAACTGATGGAGGCTTTTACTGCAGACGGAGTGCTTATTTCAACCCCAACGGGCTCTACTGCTTATTCGCTTTCAGCCGGTGGACCGGTAGTTATGCCTGAAGTAAGATGCACACTGATTACACCTATATGTGCGCACTCGCTGCACACTCGTCCGTTTGTGGCGCCAGATAATTTGACTATTGAGATAGTCGCTGAATATCGAGAGGGTGACGTGCTGCTTATAGCTGATGGACAGCAGTCGCATGAAATACCTGAAGGTTATAAAGTGGTGATAAACAAAGCAGATGTTTATGCCAAGTTTGTTAGGATAGATAAAAAAAATATGTATGCTGCATTCAGAGACAAGATGCTACAGCATATAGAATAAGCGGAGAAGTTTATGAAAAATAAAAGGCATGTGCTTATCATGGAACTTATTAAATCCATGAACATTGAAACACAGGAAGAGCTTGCAAACCAGTTGAAAAAAGCGGGGCAGGATGTCACTCAGGCAACTGTGTCAAGGGATATCAAGGAGCTTAACCTAATTAAAGTTCCTGGGGTTAATGGCGGCTATAAATACGCAAGCCAGTCATCTGCGTCCACTGGGATTTCTTCCAGACATTTGCGGATATTTGCAGACACTGTGCTCTCGATAGACTATTCTGGCTCAATGATTGTAATAAAAACAATGACAGGTTCTGCAAATGCTGCGGCTGAAACATTGGATGCACTGAACTGGGAAGGCTTTTTAGGAACTATTGCAGGTGATAACACTATTTTTATGATAGTAAAAGAAGATGTAAGTGCAGAGGAAATCTGCGAAAAATTAAAACAATTGTTGGACTGAGGTAATTAATGCTTTTACAGCTTTCCATTCGAAATATTGCAGTTATTGAGAGCGCTGAGATAACATTCGGGGAAGGGTTGAATATTCTTTCGGGTGAAACAGGCGCAGGTAAATCAATCATTATAGATTCTGTTAACCTAGTTTTGGGTGAAAGAGCAGACAGAACGCTTATTAGAGGCGGAGCCGACAGCGCATATGTGGAGGCTCTGTTTGACATTTCAGCATGCCCCAATATAAGAAAATCACTTTATGATATGTTCGAAATCGATGAAAATGAACTTATTGTAGCTCGTGAGATATCGTCGCGCGGCAGAAATTTTTGCAGGATAAATGGTAGGATGGCGACGCTTAGTCAGTTATCACAGATTACTAGAGAATTAATTGATATTCATGGACAGCATGAACACCAATCGCTGCTTGATCCCAAAAATCATATTAATGTGCTTGATGCTTTTTGTAAGAAAGAGTTGAGCGAAATAATTAAAGAGTACAAGAGTGTGCTCAAAGAATACATTTCAGTTTCAAATAGGATTGAATCAATTAAAACTGATGACAGAGAAAAGCAAAAGCGGTTGGAAATGCTTAATTTCCAACTTGGCGAAATAGAAGCTATGCAGTTGAAACCGGGAGAAGATGAAGAGCTGAGAGATCAAAGAGACATGCTCCAACATGCGGAAAAGATTCAGCAAAACATGGAAAACTCATACGCCGCTTTTTTTGGAGACGGAGAAATGTTTGGCGGCATTGTAAGCCTGCTTTCGGATGTGAAAAAGTATGTGGGTGAGTTGAGCGCTATTTCAGAAAACTACACAGAGCTTAGCAACAGAGTGGAGTCTTTGTTGATTGATAGTGAAGATATCGCTCAGGAAATTCGTTCTCTAAAATTCAATGAGGCATATGCTGAAGGCGACTTGGACAGCATTGAGGGCAGAATAAGTGATATTAATAAGCTTAAGAGAAAATACGGTACAAGCATTGAAGAGATACTCCAGTATCGCGATGAAACCAAAAAGCAAATTAGTGATTTGGAAGAAAACGAATTTGTAATAGAAGATTTGAATAAGAAAAAAGTGGGTCTCTATCATAAGCTTAATGAACTGTCTGACAAGATAACTGAAATCAGAAAAACGAAATCTATCCAACTAAGTGCAAATATTATAGATCAGCTTTCGCACCTTGGAATGGAAAGGGCGAAGTTTGATGTGAATTTTAGAAGAAAATATACAGATGATGACAAGTTGGTTTTCTATCAAAATGGAGCTGACGAAGTGGAGCTTTTAATCGCTACAAATCCAGGCGAAGATTTAAAACCTTTAAACAAGATAGCTTCAGGCGGTGAAATATCAAGAATAATGCTTGCGCTTAAAACTATTTCTTCTGAAAGTGATAATATCCCCACTGTGATTTTTGACGAAATCGACACTGGTATAAGCGGCATTATGGCTTCTGTTGTTGCTCAAAAGCTTGCACTTATTGCAAGGAAACATCAGGTGATTTGTGTCACTCACACAGCGCAAATTGCGGCTATGGCGGATGTACACCACTATATTGAAAAGCAAACAGATGAAACCAGAGCGAAAACAGAAGTTAATATGCTTGGCGAACAAGAAAGATATACGGAAATTTCGCGACTGGTGGGCGGAAACAACATAAGCCAGTTTAGCGATGCGCACGCAAAAGAAATAATAGAATGGTCAAGAGAGTTTAAGAAAACTATTTAAGATAAAATTGATATATTAACATTTCTTAATATATATGAAACACTTTGGTAAATCTATAGTTTTTAAAATATAAATAGTTAAGACCTATCAGGGTATTTTACATTTTGTTCATACATTGAGAAGGTAAATTTGGTAAAATATTTTAGTCTGAAAAATGGAGAAAATGTTGTGTTTTCTCCATTTAAATCGTATTAGAACATTTAAGACAGTGAAGCAGGAGGGAAGTAAATGATCAAAGTCGAACACGTGACCAAGCGTTACGGAGAAAACCTTGCCGTTGATGACATCAGCTTTGAAATCAAAAGAGGTGAGGTTGTAGGCTTTCTAGGCAGAAACGGTGCTGGAAAATCTACAACAATGAATATTATAACTGGCTACATTTCATCATCCGGAGGGACTGCGAAAATAGCTGATCATGATATTCTGGAAGAACCGCTTGAAGTGAAAAAGCACATTGGATATCTACCTGAACAACCACCTATATATCTTGATATGGTAGTGGAGGAATATCTTAATTTTTGTTGCGACATAAAAAACGTAAGCAAAGAAAAAAGAAAAGGACATCTGGCTGATGTTTGTGATCTGGTGGGAATATCCCATATGCGCAAAAGACTTTGCAAAAACTTATCCAAAGGTTACAGACAGAGAGTGGGACTTGCTCAGGCATTAATCGGAAACCCTGAAGTTCTTATTCTGGATGAACCTACTGTAGGACTTGATCCAAGACAAATTATCGAGATACGCAATCTCATTAAAGACTTGGGTAAAAGCCACACAGTCATTTTAAGCTCACATATATTGCATGAAGTAGCAGACGTTTGCGAGCGCGTCATAATAATTGACAAAGGGAAAATTGTTGCAAAAGATACGCTTGAAAATCTTGCAAGCTCTGTTAATGAAATAAAAAGAATGTCGGTTCGCATTGCTGGGGCAAACTCATCTGTACGAAAGGCTATTCGCGAAATATCAGGTGTATCATTTGTGGATGAGCTCGGTGTTCGTGAGGCTGACAGTGTTGACTATATTATTGAATCAGAAAAGAATGCGGATGTTAGACGCTCGCTGTTTAACACAATGGCAAGATTGGGCAATCCGATTTTAATGATGAGACCAATGGATGTAACTTTGGAAGATATCTTCCTTCAGCTTACAACCGAAGATGGGGGGATGTAAATAATGCTGGCTATTTGGAAAAGAGAGGTGCAAAGCTATTTTCTTTCACCTATTGCGTATATATTTATTGGAGCATTCACGCTCATTACAGGCATTATGTTCATATACAATAATATTAGATATATGAATGTAAGTTTCAACTCGACACTTGGGTCTATGACATTTATCTTTATGCTTTTGGTGCCGATTCTTACTATGAAACTTATATCAGAGGATAGAAAAACAAAAACCGATCAGTTGCTTTTAACAGCTCCTGTTAAACTGTCATCAATAGTACTTGGGAAGTATTTGGCGGCGATTTCTGTATTCTTTGTAACGCTTGTCATAACATTTGTATTCCCGATAATATTGTCGATTTTCGGCATGCCGTCATTCGGAGAAATTGTCGCAGGATACATTGGATTTTTCTTGCTGGGAAGTGCGCTTATTTCAGTGGGATTGTTTATTTCATCAGTTACTGAAAATCAGGTTATATCAGCTTTGATGACATTTTTCGCACTCTTGTTTATCTATATCGGAGCATCAGCGATATCAACTGCAAGTGTGCCTGATATTCCAGTTGTCAAACAGGTAATAGAATTTTTCCTAATAATATTAAATGGACTTATGGTTTACACGAGAATGAACTATTTTTCAATTGGCATTGTATCCTTATCGCCATTGTTGTACTTTTTTACTTTCATAATTGTTTTCTTATACTTGACTATGAGAAACATTGAAAGAAGACGCTGGAGTGAGGGGTGACAAAATGAATAATTTTTTCAAAAACAAGAAATTTAAATACGGCGGATATGCGTTACTTATGTCCGCTATAGTAATTGTGATTGCATTTGTATTCAATATGGGTACAGAGTACCTTGACAATAAATTCGACCTTTCTTTGGACTTAACTGAAAATAGAATATATTCACTGACAAGCCAAACAGAGCATATTCTAGAAAGTCTTTCGCAAGATGTGTACATATATACTCTATTTGAACCAGGAAATGAAAATAGTACAGTAAAAGAGCTTCTTGAAAAGTATTCTACAGGCTCAAAATTCGTACATGTTGAAAATATAGACATGGTTAAGCAACCGGGAAAAGTGCTATATTATCAGCAGGTGAAAGAATTATCACTTTCACAAAACAGTATCATTGTTTCAGACAGTGCAGACACATCGAATCCTAGGCAAAGCTTTAAGCTGCTTGATGATTATGACCTATATAGTTATGATTCGGAAACGGAGAGATATACACTCTTTACAGGAGAAGATGCTATATCGGGTGCGATTAACTTTGTCTTAAATCCTGATATACCGAAAGTGTGGTTTTTAGAAGGACATGGCACAACAAAGACTGAATGGTCACTTATAAGTTCTTATCTAGAAGATGAAAACTATAAAACAGAAGGCATATCCTTGTTAACAGAAGCAGACAAGCTGGAAAAAGATGATATTTTAGTTATAGTTGCTCCTTCTATTGATCTTTCAAGCGATGAAAGAGAAACTGTTTTGGAATTTTCGCTTAATGGCGGAAAAACAATGATATTCTTTGAGCCTAATATTTCCGCTGAATTACCTAATCTTATGTTGGTGTTATCACACTTGAATATAGGGTTAAAAGACGGAATTGTTTTGGAAGATAGCACAAAAACCAATAACTATATGTCTTATCAGACCTATCTTATTCCAAACAAGAATAACAATGTTATAACTAATCCTTTGATTTCTAATGACATGAGTGTTCTCGTTCCTGAAGCTGGAGCTTTAAACATAGGTCCTAGTATGAACGGAGTAGATGTAGAAGTGTTGTTGGAGACTACGCCAGGTTCATATCTTGAGCCATTTTCTAGTGAAATGGATGGTGAGAAGAATGATGGTGCAGAAGAAGGACCTTTTGCTTTAGCAGTCGCTGTAACCAAAAATGCAACTCAAGACACGGAAGAAGCAAAGCTTTTTATAACTACAAACGCTGTTATGTTCCAAGCTGCAAATCAGATGGGAACGCAGGGAAACTATGAACTTCTTATAAATGCTGTTTCATGGCTGAGCCCATATGAAGACAACTTCTATATAAGAGGTAAGTCGTTGCAAACATCTAGGTTATATTTCAAATCAGAATCCCAGATATGGTTTACTATTGGATTTGTGATTCTGTTACCGATTCTAGCTTTTGCAGCAGCTATAGTTGTTTATCTTAAACGCAGACATTTGTAAGAGGGAGTATTATTTTGAATAAAAAGTTAAGAAACCTAATTATTCTTGCTGCGGTAGCTGTAGTTGTGATAGTGGCTTTTGTATTGCTGCCTAAGCTTGAACCGAAAGAGAATGCCGATGCGGCGGTTACGGCGCAGCCAACTGTGGATCCTGCTCTTTTGACTTTTGCTGAGTATTCAGCTGATCAGATAAAGACATTGAAGCTGGAATATGATGGCGTCACCACTGTATTAAAGTATGATACAGACGGTGAAACCATAATTGTGGAAGGGCATGAAGATATCGCAATTGATCAGACAACGGCTAGAAATGTGCTTTATACTTCTGCAAAGGTTGTAGTGGAGCAGATTTTGACCGAAGACATGAGCGACTTAGCTCAATTTGGATTAGAAGATCCTGTAATTACTGCAACAGCAGAGTACACTGACGGAACATCAAAAACTTTCTATTATGGCAATAAAGTGCCGGGTAGCAGCCAGTACTATATGATGATAGAAGGTATAGACAAAGTACTTATTGTGTGGAACAATTATGGAAGCAATGCTAAAAAATCACTCAATGATTTAGTTGCAGTTGAAACACAGCAAATGGCAATTGAAGACTTAAGAGATATATCCATATATAAAGATGACCAGATTCTCATGAGCTTTACAAACATTGGAGGCGAACAAAAGCTTATTGATATGGGATCATGGAAACTTTCACAACCATATTACAGGAGTTTGGATGCCACTAGTGAAACATCAAAATGGAATGAGTTGTCAAATCAGCTTTTGGAACTGTTTTCAATAGATGATGTGTTGGATTCAGTAGGCAGTCCAGCAGAGTATGGACTGGATAGCCCTTGGATTGTAGTAGAATTTGTAAAACAATCCGGCGAAACCATTTCATTAGAATTCGCTAAAGAAAACGAAGACGGCATCTGCGCTATGAAGTTTTCAGACTCCGACATAATTTATCAAACTAAACCGAGCAAATTAAGCTTTGCAGACACAGAACCTTTTGATTTAGTTGAAAAACTGCTTATGCTAATAAACGTTAAATATGTATCCGAAATTGATATGAGCGGAATAGTGGGGGATTATACTCTGGAAATAACCCACACTGAAGCGTTTGACGAGGACGGAAATGTTAAACTTGACGGAGCAGGGGAACCTGTAGTAAATACTGGATATGTGGTAGAAGGCGTTGAACTTACTGACGATGAAAAAGATCAGGGCTCTTGGTTCTATCAGGCAATATTGATTACAAAACTTTTTAGGGAAGCAGATGATGATTTTGTTGCAGGAGAACCTATAGGTTCAATTAAATTGACGCTTACTGAAGAGCCAAATGAATACACAGTTGAGTTTTATGAATATGACGATTATTTCTACGCAGTGAAGACTCCGGGTAGCGACGTTTACTTTGTTGCTGAAAAGGATGATGTTATAAAAATAAAAGACACATATGAAGACTTAATTGCAAGAGAAGTTGAAAAACCATACTAATTTAGTAAAGAATTGCCCTCAAATCGATTTTGGGGGTTATTTTTTTATAAAAAATAGTTTATAATTGTGATATGAATACTAAATTTAAAATAATTATACCAATCGTAGCTTTTGTTTTGATTGTCTCGGGGTGTACAACTTCAGGCGACAAGCCAGAAGGAAATGTAGTGCAGGAAACAACGGTCACCGATAAGAGTGAAATTCCACAAGAGATTGTGGACGATTTGAAAGTTGACGTTTCCGAATTAACTGAGCTTGACTACAAACTTCTTGAAAATATCAATGACATTGATATTCGAGACTTTACATTGCCTGACTTTGACGGAGACGAACACTCGTTATCCGATTACAAAGGACAAGTTGTAATCCTAAACTTTTGGGCAGTAGGTTGCCCTCCTTGTGTAAAGGAGTTGCCTGAATTTGATGAGGTTGCAAAAAAAGATGGGGTAGTGCTTGTTACTGTTGCGCAAAAAGATGTTCTTGGGAACTCGAAGAAAAAAAGCGGCGAGTTTATTGAGGACTTTGACACTGTGGCTTTATGGGATGAAAACGGAGATACGATGAACGTATATCCAAGCCAGTATTATCCTCATACCTATATAATAGACCGTCAGGGAGTTATAAGATTTGTAATCAACTCTGCGGACTATGACTTTTTAAACAAACTTGTTACCTTCTGTGATGAAAAACTTAATTGATATTGAGTTGGAAACTTTAGATGACCTTATGTGTGGATATAAGGTCATTCAATATAAGAAAGGATTTAGATTTTCAATTGATGCTGTTTTGCTTGCGCATTTCGCATCGGTTAAAGAAAATGATGAGGCGGCAGATTTTTGCTCAGGAAGCGGAGTCGTCGCTTTTCTCATAATGGCACATAAAAAGCCTGCAAAGGTGTCCTGCGTTGAAATACAGCCTGAGTACTGCGATATTATTGAAAGAAGTATAATTCTTAATGAACTTGACGACAAAATGAGAGTATTTTGTTCAAATATTGAAAAGGCTCATGAATTTTTCGGCTATGAATCCCTTGATTTTGTTTCTTGCAATCCTCCGTATCTAAAAAAAGGAACTGGCAAAGAAAGTGATGAGAACACAATAAACATTGCAAGAAGGGAAATTAAACTCACTCTTGAAAGCGTCATAAAGTCCGCATCACAGGTCTTGAAAAACAAAGGCAGGTTTGCAATGGTTCATCTTGCGGAACGTGCAGATGAAATATTTATGTATATGAATAAATACAAACTTACAGTAAAAAGAGCGCAGTTGGTTCAACCAAGGGCAAAAGATAAACCAAATCTTATTCTGGTGGAAGCAATAAAGAATTCGTCACAAACAATTGAGTGGCTGCCCACATTGAATGTCTATGAAGGCTTAGAATACTCTGATGAAATAAAGGATATCTATGGCGTCAAATAACGAAAAAACCGGAACACTTTATATAGTAGCCACACCTATAGGTAACTTAGGCGACATCACATTGCGTGCGCTTGAAACACTTAAAAAAGTCGATTTTATAGCAGCTGAGGATACACGTCACACAATTAAGCTTTTAAATTATTATGAAATAAAAACTAAAATGATAAGCCACCATGAGCACAATGAAAAAAACAGTGCTGAAGGAATCGTGCTTTTATTGGAGCAGGGAAAAGATGTGGCATTAGTAACAGATGCCGGCATGCCATGTATCAGTGATCCGGGCTATAAGCTTGTGAGCCTTTCAAGACAAATGGGGATTGAAGTTACTTGCCTTCCGGGAGCATCGGCTGTTCCTGCTGCTATAGCATTAAGTGGACTTGAAGCAGGGCGATTTAGGTTTGAAGGTTTTTTACCAAAAAACAAAAGCCAACGAAAAAAGTTGCTGGAGGATATCTCAAAAGATGGCTGTGCAGTAGTCATATATGAAGCTCCACACAGGATTTTAAAAATAGCAGAAGATATTGCCGAGACTTTTAGTGACAGAAATATTGCAGTTATTAATGATATTTCTAAAATTCATGAAAAAGTTGAAATATATAAAGCTTGTGATTTAGCTGATGGATTAGCAAATTGGAAGCTGAAAGGTGAGTTTGCTATTGTAATTGAAAAAGGCGAGCCAGAAGTAGACAATGATTTTATGAAATACAGCATAAAAGAGCATGTTGATAAAATTATTGAAGATGAGAATATAAAAAAGATGGATGCTATTAAAAAAGTTGCAAAGATTAGAGGACTTGCAAAAAATGAGGTTTATAGGGAAGTAGTAAAATAGGTAAATTAAAAGCGCCGTTTAAAACGGCGCTCTGTGCATTCATAATCAACAAATAAACTTTAGACGTTTTCTTTGAGTGTGTTTAAGCATTCCTGACAGATGAGCTTACCTTTGTAATTTTTAACATCTGAAGCACTGTCACAGAAAATGCAGGCAGGTTGGTATTTCTTGAAGATTATGTGTTCCCCTTCGACATAAATTTCAAGAGCGTCCTTAATTTCAATACCTAGTGTTCTGCGTAATTCGATTGGAATAACCACGCGTCCGAGTTCATCGACTTTCCTTACGATACCTGTTGATTTCATATCATTCCCTACTTTCTTTTTTTTATGAACCGCATGAAAAAACACGCAATTCATACCTATTTAGTTTGTTATTGCAACTACATTCTATAACTTACAGGATATCTTGTCAATAATTGTATGTGTAAATTAAGTAAATTAATTGTTAATAAAACAATTTCTGTTAAAGTGGATAATAAATATAAAATCGTATTAAATATGTGTAGATAGATTTGTCTACAAAATAATAACCATACTTAGGCGGTTTGTCAAGTTGACACATAAATTTAAGTGAAGTATAATATTAAAAAGTTAAACGCTGTGAAAAAGAGAGTAGCTGTTTAGTGTGGTCTAGAGAGATGTCGTTTGGTGAAAGGCATTGCATGCGATACGGTGAAGATGGCTTTTGAGCGGAGACGGCGATATGTAGCCGTTTACGGGGTTGACCGTTATATCAAAGCTACAGTGATGGCTGTGGGCTGAGGCTTGCACATGCAGGCGAATTTGGGTGGTACCACGAGAACAACTCGTCCCAATGGGGATGAGTTTTTTTATACTTATTTTTAGGAGAGATTATATGAAAAAAGATACATTTTACATTACGACGCCAATCTATTATCCAAGCAACAAACTGCATTTGGGCAACTCCTATTGTACAGTTGCAGCTGACACTATGGCGAGATATAAAAGACTGCGTGGCTATGATGTGTATTTTCTTACAGGAACAGATGAGCATGGCCAAAAACTGGAGCGAAGAGCTGCTGAGGAAGGCATGAAGCCAATTGAATATATTGACGGAATAGTTGATTGGATTAAAAATCTATGGGATCTGATGGACATAACCCATGATGATTTTATAAGAACTACAGAAGAGCGTCATGAAACAGTGGTGCAAAAGATTTTTACCCAACTTTATGAGCAGGGGGATATCTATCTCAGCTCTTATGAGGGATGGTATTGCACTGACTGTGAGAGCTTTTGGACAGAAACTCAGCTTGTTGAAGGCAAGTGTCCTGATTGTCATCGCGCTGTGGAGCGAACAAGCGAAGATGCATACTTTTTTAAACTTTCAAAATATCAAGACTGGCTTTTGGAATATATAAAAGAAAATCCTGAGTTTATACAGCCTGAATCAAGAGCGAATGAGATGATTAAAAACTTCATTGAGCCAGGACTTGAAGACCTTTGCGTTTCAAGAACTTCATTTGAATGGGGCGTAAAAGTTCCGTTTGATGAAAAGCATGTTGTATATGTGTGGATTGATGCACTTTCAAACTATATCACAGCATTGGGATATGGCAGTGATGACGATTCGCTTTATAAAAAATATTGGCCTGCTGACATTCACTTTGTGGGAAAAGATATTATACGTTTCCATACAATTATATGGCCTATCATGCTGCACGCTTTAGGGCTTCCACAGCCAAAACAAATTATTGGGCATGGGTGGCTTGTGCTTGAGTCGGGCAAAATGAGCAAATCAAAGGGCAATGTGGTGGATCCTGAACTTTTGGTAAACAGATATTCATTGGATGCTGTGCGTTACTTTATTTTAAGAGAAATGCCTTTTGGAAACGACTTTATTTTCTCTAATGAAGGTATGCTCAGAAGAATAAATGCAGATCTTGCAAATGACTTGGGCAATCTTGTTCACAGAACTATTGCGATGGTTAAGAAATATTTTGACGGAGAAATACCAAAATCATCTTTCTGCGGAGAACATGAAAAGTTGATAGAGGGAGTTTATACTAACACGCTTAATGCTTATACTGATTTGATGGACAAAATGCATCTTTCTCAGGCGCTGGAAAACATCTTCAAAATGGTTTCAGAGCTTAATAGATACATTGACTTGACTACACCGTGGATATTGGCTAAGGATGAACAGAAGCGTGATGAGCTTGCATCTTGCATGTATCATCTTTGTGAAGGCATAAGAATTGTCTCAGTTATGCTTTCGCCGTTTATGACGAGCACACCGTCAAAAATATTCGGACAACTCGGAATTGGCGAAGAATTTACTACTTGGGCGAGTATAGAAAGCTTTGGAAGTGGAATTGACGGCAGCAAAGTTGCACCGGGACAAGCATTGTTTCCACGCCTTGACATTGAAGCGGAGCTTGAAGAGCTTGCGCCTCAAAAGAAAGCGCGACCTGCAAAAGAGGAAATCACCATTGATGATTTTGCAAAGCTTGATCTTAGAACAGCAGTAGTAACTGAGTGCGAGAAGGTAAAAAAATCGGACAAACTGCTAAAACTTCAGCTTGAAGTTGGTGGAGCTACAAGGCAAGTGGTTTCGGGCAT
Organism: Christensenellaceae bacterium; assembly: GCA_963676355.1. GTDB lineage: Bacteria > Bacillota > Clostridia > Christensenellales > UMGS416 > JAGLOK01. The sequence goes on along the minus strand of OY781093.1, from coordinate 2,188,040 downwards.
TGCAAAAGATTATAAGCCTGAAGAGATGGTGGGAAAGAAAGTTATCTTAGTTTATAACCTAAAGCCTGTAAAACTTCGCGGCGTGCTAAGCGAGGGAATGATTCTTTGCGGCGAAGATGAAAACGGAAAACTTTCACTTGCAACACTATATGATGACATTGGCGAAGGCTGTGAGGTAAGATAATGGGATTTATCGATTCTCACGCCCATTTGGACGATGATAAATTTGATATCGATAGAGAAAAGATGATAGCATCACTCCATGAAAATGGAGTGGATGCTGTCGTTTCATGTGCGGATTCCATGATATCCTCACACAAAGCTTTGAAGTTGGCACAAACTTATAAAAACGTATATGCGGCTGTTGGAATTCATCCTCATAATGCAAAGGATTTTGTTTATGAAGATATAAAAGTTCTGGAGAACATGCTTAGTGATAATAAAGTTGTGGCGGTTGGGGAGATTGGGCTTGACTATCATTATGAGTTTTCACCAAAAGAAGCGCAAAAAATCTGCATGATGGAGCACATAGAGCTTGCAAATAAACATGATATGCCAATAGTATTTCACGTACGCGAAGCATATGGCGATTTTCTTGACATAATTCGTTCAGGTGGTATACCAAGGAAATCGGTTGTTCATTCATATACAGGAAGCAAGGAAACGGCGAAAGAGTTTCTTGACAATGGGATGATGATTTCCTTTAACGGAGTTATAACTTTTAAAAACGCAAACCGTGTGCGCGAAACGGTTGAATATGTTCCGATTGAGCGCATAATGCTGGAAACAGATTGTCCGTACATGACACCAGTGCCGCTCAGAGGTAAGCGAAACGAACCCAAAAATGTGGCTTATGTTGCACAGATGCTGGCGGATATAAAAAAATATAATGTAGATGATGTGATGGAAATCACTGGACAAAATGCTTTAGATTTTTTTAGAATAAGAGAAAGCATATGAACAATACATTTGTTTATGAACATACAGGTTCATTATATATTAACTTGACCAACAAATGCACAAACAACTGTGAGTTTTGCATCAGAAACATATCTGAAGGCATCGGGGGATATGACTTATGGCTGGAGAACGAACCAACTGCGGATGAAGTTATAGAAAGTCTTGAAAAGCACAATGTAAAAAACTTTAAGGAAATAGTTTTTTGTGGATATGGCGAACCTACTGTGAAGCTTAATGTTTTGCTCGTTATTGCAAAATATGTTAAAGAAAAATATCCTAAGTTGATAACTAGAATCAACACAAATGGTCAGGCGAATCTATTTCATGGCAAGGATGTAACGCCTAATTTAGTAGGACTAATTGACAAACTCTCGGTTTCACTTAATGCACCAGATGCGCAGCAATATCAAATGATCTGCCGAAGTGACTTTGGTGAAGAAGCATATAAAGGCTTGCTGGAGTTTTCAAAGCTTGCTCTAAAGCGTGGCTTAAGTGTGCGACTAACTGTTGTTGATATTATAGGTGAAGAAAAAATTGCTCAATGTCAGAAGATTGCCGACGACAATGGGCTCAAACTTTATGTGAGACACACGATTTAAGGGAAATATATGCTGATTGATTTTCATACACATTGCTTTTCGGATGATATATACGAGAAGGCTATATCTTCGCTCATGGAGGCATTTGAAGGCACTGAGCCTTCGCACGATGGCAGTCTTAGTGGGTTGCTTAAGTCTATGGATGAGATGAATGTGGATATAAGTGTAATTCATCCGATAGCTACAAGACCAAAGCATACGCCCGTAATTAACGACTGGGTGATATCTATAATGAGCGACAGGATAATTCCCTTTGGTACAATACACCCTGATTATGAGGATTGGGAGCGAGAGGTAGACAAGCTCAAAAAGGCTGGCATCAAAGGTATAAAGTTTCATCCTGACTTTCAAAGCTTTTTTTCAGATGATAGAAAAGCTTATCCTATATATGAAAAGATTGCTCAAGAAAAAATGATTGCATTGTTTCATTGTGGATATGATGTATCGTTTCCGGACTTGTCCAGAAACACTCCTGCGCACATGAAAAACGTGGTTTTAGACATTCCGAATCTTACAGTAGTTGGAGCGCATTTGGGCGGATACAAGATGTTTGATGAAGCAGAAAAAATGCTTTCACCGCTTGATATGTATCTGGACACGTCTTTTGGACACCATATTCTTGGAGATAAAAGGTATGTGGAGTTTATAAGAAATCATGGAGTGGATAGAGTAGTTTTTGGTTCTGACAGCCCATGGGACAATGCAAAAGAGCAGATAGACATAATAAACAGGCTTGATTTTACTTCTGAAGAAAAAGATAAGTTGCTTTATAAAAATGCAAAAAGATTATTAAGCATATAGAAACAAAGAACGGTTATCCGTTCTTTGTTAGTTACTCGTAAAATTTAGCAAACCATTGAGTGATGCAATATACCTCAAGCTTTTCATCCCAAGTTATACCTATGCCAACGTGGGTGTATTTTTGGGAAAGCATATTCTTTTTATGGTCGCAAGAATTAAGAAGAGCTTCATGTGCTCTTTCAATGTCGCTAAACCTAGCAAGATTTTCTCCTGCTGAAATGTAATTTATTCCACTGTTATACAAACGGCTTACATAGCTTCCGCAAGTTGAGGAGGTGTGCGAGAAATAGTGGTTTTCCGACATATCGCTGCTGTGCTGGCGAGCAAAATATGAAAGCTCTTCGGAATATATAAGCTCATGCTGTCCGGCGGCAACTCTTGTTTCATTCAATTTATTTACCAATTCAATTTCTAAGGCAAGATAAAGATTTGCATCTTCTTCAATCAATGTTTTCCCACTTAAAGGCGTAGGTAAATCAGGGGAGTATATAATTTTTATATCACAGTCTGATGTGCTATCTGAATCTGAAGATTCACATTTTTCCACAATGGACGAATCTAATCGTATTAATTTAAAGGTGTTAGACGGATCAGAATTTTTAACACCGAATTTTCCGGAATACATCTGAATGCCGGGGTTTTGATATTCAAGTGAAAGGTTTGAGGGGGGAGTAACTTCACCACAGGCAAATGCTGCTTGTGATAAAATTAAAAAAATCGATAAAATGTAAAAGAAGCTTAGTAAAAGCTTTTTGTGCATATTCATCTCCAATATAAAATATAGTTAAATTTACATATATAATATAATAAATATTTAAAAAGAATACAAGTCTTTTAAGAAAACTTTACAAAATAATTAAATAAAAAAATTGTTGTTTTTATAATGAAAAAATGATTATATATTAAATGCAGGATGGATAACAAATTTCCAGACTGGAATAACGCAATATAAAACTGAGGTGTAATAGGTTATGGCTATCAAAAAATGTGAAAGATGTGATCTTAATTATGTCAAGGACGGCGAAAAGTATTGTAAGGTCTGCAAGAAGTTATTGGATGGTGAAAACACGAAAACTCCAAAAGCAGAGCTTTGCCCTTCTTGCGGAGAACGTCTTGTAGCTAAAGGATATGAACTTTGCAGAGTATGCTTGGCTGACATGATGGATACAGTAGAAACTCTTGAAGATGAAAACAGTGATGTAATTGATCAGAAAATTACTCCTGCTGATATGGAAATAGCAGAGATTGATTTGGGTGACGATGATGAGGATGACGAAGTGGATGTCCCCGAAGATATAAAAAGCGAACTTGACGATGAAGGCTACGATATTGAATTCGACGAAGATGAAGACATCTGATTTAGAAAGAAAGCCTGAGGCTACATGAGTTTATTTGCTATATCGGATTTACATTTGCCCGGAAACAACGAAAAGCCTATGGACATTTTCGGTGATCACTGGACGGATCATTGGCAGCAGATATCAAATTCATGGAAAGAAAACATCTCCGATGATGATGTGGTTCTTATCGCTGGTGATATATCGTGGGCGATGAATTATAAAGATGTGATGGATGATATCGAAAAAATTTCGTCGATGCCCGGATATAAAGTAATTTTAAAAGGCAATCATGATTACTGGTGGCAGTCGCTAACAAAGCTTAGAAATATATTACCGCCTAAAATGCATGCTATCCAAAACGACGCAGTAAGAATAAATGACTATGTGCTGTGCGGAACTCGCGGCTGGACATGCCCGGGAGCAAAGCAGTTTAACGAAGATGATGAAAAGATATATAAAAGGGAAGCGGAGCGCTTGAAACTTTCTTTAATGAGAGCTAAGGGCGAACAGGATGAAAACACTAAGCTTGCGGTCATGATGCATTTTCCGCCGTTTAATGACAAGCAGGATGAAAATTTGTTTACCAGACAACTGGAGCAAGCCCAACCGGATGTCGTGATATACGGACATCTTCACGGATTTGGCGCGGTAAATGCCTTTGAGGGCAACCTGCGGGGAGTGGAATATCGCATGACGGCGTGTGACTTTTTGAATTTCAAACCTGTTAAGCTACTTTAAACCATTATCCCACCACTTCGCACCACAATGAAAATTAATACTAAATAATAAATATTAAGCAGGCTAAACAAGCCTGTTTTTTTGTATTTCAACAAAAAAACCCTACTAAACCACAACAAAACAAATCTCCACCACTTCGCACCACATCTTAATTTCACCTGTTTAGGGGTTGTGAAAGTAGTTTGCTGCACAAAAATACGAACACATGTATTTGTCATAAAAACGCCCTTCCGAAAAACCGAAAATCGTAAGGGTGTTTTTTCAAAGATAGCTAAAAAATGGGTTGAATATGCATCAAAATGGGTTATAATATCACTGTAGTGTTCAATAGTGGTTAATAGTGGTGGGAAACCATTGTAAATCAATTTGAAAAACAGAATACGACTGGAGATTTGATGCCGCGTTTCATGGGTACATACACACACACTGTGGACGATAAGGGCCGCGCGTTTATCCCATCGAAGTTCAGAGATGGACTGGGGGACAACTTTGTTGTGTGCAAAGGATTTCATGAAAAGTGCTTATATGTACTTCCGAATGCAGTGTTTGATGCGATTGGTGAAAAGCTTATGGGTGAATCACTGTTTGATGAAAGTATTGCAAAAGTACAAAGAGAGTTTTACTCAAACTCGGCTGAAGTGTCACTGGATAAACAGGGCAGAATAGTTATCCCTCAGGACTTGCGAGATTATGCCGGAATTACCAAAGAAACTGTTATTGTCGGTGCTGGTGCAAGGATAGAAATGTGGAACAATGAGACACTCCAAGACAACAAAGATCCAAATGGAATGAAAACTGCGCTTAGAAACATCAGGGCGCAAGGAAGAAGTATTTAATGGCCGCTGCAAATTTCAAACATACCCCCATCCTTGTTGATGATGTAGTGGCCTTATTTTTATTAAAACCCGGAATGGTGATAATCGACGGGACGCTCGGCGGGGGAGGGCATTCTGAAAGATTGCTTGAAGAGACATCACCGGATGGGATATTGATCGGCATTGACCGTGATCCTGCAGCACTTGAAGCCGCGGGAAAAAGATTAGAGAGATTTGGCGAAAGGTTTATACCAGTTCGCGGCAATTATAAAGAAGCTATAAAGATAGCAAGGAAGTTAGGATATGACGGAGTAGATGGCATTTTGCTGGATTTAGGAGTTTCATCTTATCAGCTTGATACTCCTGAAAGAGGGTTTTCATACAGGTTTGATGCACCTCTTGACATGAGAATGAATCCGGATGACACATTGTCAGCATATGAAGTCGTCAATGAGTATTCGGAACGAGAGATAGCAAATGTGCTTTTTAGATATGGTGAAGAGAAGTTTTCAAGAAGGATAGCAAGGAAGATTATCGAAGCCAGAAGCAAAAAACCTGTGGAGACAACCTTTGAGTTGGTGGAATTGATAAAAAGCGCTATACCGGCTCCTGCGAGGCGAAAGGGCGGACATCCGGCTAAGCGGACGTTTCAGGGGATAAGAATAGAAGTAAATGGTGAACTTGAAGGACTTAAGGAAACCATAAAAGAGCTTATTGGGCTACTGAATGAAAATGGGAACTTATGTGTTATAACATTTCATTCTCTTGAAGACAGGGCAGTGAAGCACGCCATGCGTGAGCTGGAAAACCCATGCACATGCCCAAATGACGCTCCCATATGCGTTTGCGGGAAGAAACCACAAGGCAAAATGGTGACCAAAAAGCCAATAATGGCAGACGGAAAAGAATTGGAAGAAAATCCGAGAGCATCGAGTGCAAAGCTCAGATGCTTCAGGAAAAATATAAGTAATAATGAATAATTGAAAGTAGGCGATGATTATGTTAATGACATCAACCAAGCGTAGATATCATTACACCACACAGGCAGACAGTATGATATACACGCGAAACAGACAAATGGAATATAAGTTTAACATGCACAACAAAGTAGAAAGCAAAAAAGTCTCGCAAAAAACCGTGTATCTAATGATGTTTCTTGTAATAGCATTGCTCTTCATGTCTTGGTTTGGAATGATTTTCTTTAAGAGTATGATTTCAAGCGTACAGATGGAAATAAACGATGTAAATTCACAGATAAGAGAGCTTGAGCAGGAAAACAGCATGTTGGAAGCAGAAAAAATTAATGCACTAAATATAGAAAGCATTAAAGCTACAGCTGAAAGCATGGGTATGTCGCTTCCAAGCTCATATCAGGTTGAATATGTGGACACGGCTGACGGGACAGCCAATTTGAAAATTACGGATTAGCTTTAATTACATGGGGGTGTAATAGGTGGCATCTACTGATGCGTTGCAGAGAAAAAGGCTGAGGTTTCTTTTAAGTTTGTTTATAGCTGTGCTTATAGCACTGGTTGTTTTCAGACTGGGCTATTGGATGATAGTGAAATCTGAATGGCTAAAAAACAAAGCATCCGCACAGTGGATACGCGAGCTTCCCATAGAGCCGCAAAGGGGAAATATTGAAGACAGGAACGGAAACATTCTTGCAGCTTCAGTTACAAGCGACACTGTCGTTTTGCACCCAAAGGCTATAAAAGAGGAAGAACTTGAGGACTTAGTCAATTCGCTCAATGAAATATTGGGCATTGATAAGGATATAATTGAGAAGAAAGCCTTAAAAACAAACTATTCTGTAGTTTGGCTTAAAAGGCAAATAACTCAACAGCAGAGTCAACAAATTAAAGAGCTTAACTCGGGAGGAGTTTCGCTCACAGAAGACAAAAGGCGGTATTACCCGCTTGGAAGCTTCTTGACACAGGTTCTGGGGTTTACTTCAGTGGATGGCGAAGGCCTAGAGGGGATAGAGTCCCGCTTCGACAATATACTCCACGGTACCCCGGGATCTATTGTTACAGAAACAGATCGCGACGGACAGCCATTGCCCGGAGTGATTGAAGAATATGTAGATCCCATTGAAGGGAATAATCTCAAACTTACAATTGATTTAGCTATTCAAAGCTATATGGAAAAAGCTTTGAAAAAGTGCATTGATGATACGGGAGCAAAATCTGTGTCAGCAGTTGCGATGGATTGCAACACAGGCGAGATACTCGCGATATCCAATAAACCCGATTTTGACAACAACGCTCCGCCCAGAAATGACATGGACTTATTGCGTGAGCTTACAAAAAATAACGTTATTTCATATGCTTATGAGCCCGGAAATATTTTCGGGATATTTTCCACTGCTGCCGGAATTGATAGTGGCAAAATTTCAGAAGGCTACAGCTATGATTGTGAAGGCAGCTTTACAACACACGAAAGCGAAGTGGTATGCTGGAATGAAGGTGGACACGGTGTTTTAAACCTAAATGAAGCATTTAAAAGCGGTTGTAATCTCACATTTGCGGATATAGCCGTTAATACAGGTATGAATGAAATATACGATTACATCTACAAATTCGGATTTGGACAAAAAAGTGGAATAAAGCTATATGGAGAAACACAAGGGATTGTTTTGTCTCCTAAGTATGTAAACAGCGATGACTTGGCGCATATAGGTTATGGACAGGGAATATCAGTTACTACACTGCAAATGGCGGCGGCTTTTTCTGCTGTTGTAAACGGCGGAAACTACATATCTCCTTATATAGTTAAAGAAATAACTACACCTGAAGGTGATGTTTTGGAAACCTTTAGCGCTGAAAGATATGAAGCGGTAATTTCATATGCAACGTCAGATATTATATGCGAACTGTTGAAAACATCAATGCAAGATGGAAGTGGTGTAACCTCCTCAATTTACGGCTATGAATTAGGTGGATTTGCAGGAAGTGCAAAAAAATATGACTCAACCGGAACTATTATTCCTGACAGCCATATCGCAACTTTTGCGGTGGCTGCGCCTATAGACAAACCAGAAATTGTGATATATATTATGGTAGAAGAACCGGAAGGTGATATAGGCTACGGCTCGTATGCAGCCGCTCCTTATGCTAAAATGATATTAGAGGAAGCGCTTCCGTACATGAGCATCATGACTGATTCTGAAGCGGAACAGCTTCCCACAAGCGAAATGCCAGACCTTATACAGCTATCTTTAAGCGATGCGAAAACCAAACTTAGGGATAAGGGTATAAAGTATATTATTCAGGGAAATGGTGATGTTGTGGTGGCTCAGTATCCTGAAGTGGGAGAAGAGATAAATAGCTACTCAAAGGCGCTTATTTTGCTCGAGGATGAAGATGATCAGGATGAAGGAAAGAAAGTTGAGATTCCGGATTTAGAAGGTCTTACAAGTATAGAAGCTTATAAAAAACTTGAAGAGCTGGGCTTGAAAATAAAAGTAAAGGGCTTAGGTTCAGTGGTAGAAAGCCAATTTCCTCTATATGGCGATGAAGCTTATGAAGGGGATATAATAGAAGTGACGTTTTACTACCCTCCGGAGGATGAAACGGAACAATCGGAACAAGGTGAATGATATGAAACTGTCAGATTTATTGCAAAATGTAGAATACAAATCAGTAAACTATAAAAATATTGATATACACGGAATTGAACATGATTCAAGAAATATTAAGCAAGGCGACATCTATGTTTGCTTAAAAGGCTTGAGTTTTGACGGCCATGCCTTTGCAAAAGCGGCGTGCGACGAAGGCGCAGTATGCATTGTTACTGAAAAGACAATGGAAGATTTGGATTGTGTTCAGATAATTGTAGAAGATTCTAGAAGCGCATATTCTGTGATGGCCTCCAATTGGTATGGCAATCCATATGAAAAACTTAAGATTATAGCGGTCACAGGAACAAACGGGAAAACAACAACTGCTCACATGATAGGAAAGATATTGAATTTTTGTGGCAGAGAAACCGCTGTACTTGGTTCGTTAGGTGCATTTATAAAAGGCAAGCAATATAAACAAAAACTCAACACTCCAGATCCAATGGATTTTCATGCAAGGTTAAGACAGGCGGCTGATTCAGGATGCGAATTTCTGGTTATGGAAACGTCCGCTCACGGGCTTTATTTAAAAAAGACTGAGCCAGTTAAATTTGCCGTTGGAATTTTTACTAATCTTACTCAAGATCACTTGGATGATTTTGGCACAATGGAAAACTATAAGCAGGCAAAGAAGATATTATTTGATGATGAAAAATGCGAAATTGCTGTGATAAATGCGGATGATGAGGAATGCAATTATATTGAAGAGGGATTTTCCGGCGAAAAAGTTTTATACGGACTTTCTGATAAATCAACAGCAAAAGCCGTTGATTTGGACTGCAAGTTGGGTGGAGCTGATTTTAACTTTGAAAAAGATGGTGAATTATATCCTGTGAATCTGAAACTTCCTGGAAAGTTTAACGTTTATAACTGTTTGGCTGCAATGTCAGCCTGTATAAGCTTGGGACTTGATGTGAAAAACGTTATAGAAAGTGTAGAAAAGATTACAACTATTGACGGCAGGATGGAAAGTGTGGATTGCGGACAGGACTTTCTTGTCTTAGTTGACTATGCACACACACCTGACAGCTTAAAAAATGTTTTGAATGCGGCAAAAGGTTTTACTCAAGCACGAGTTTTATCTGTGTTTGGCTGTGGGGGAGACAGGGATAGCAAAAAGCGCCCTATAATGGGACAGATATCAGGAGAACTTGCAGATGTTTCTATAGTCACATCGGATAATCCCAGAACTGAAAATCCAGACAGCATTATAGACACGATTGAAGAAGGAATGAAAGACTTTGAACATATAAGGATTACCGACAGAGAAAAAGCGATTATAAAAGCACTTGAAATTGCAAAAAAAGGTGATGTTGTCGTTATTGCGGGCAAGGGACATGAAACATATCAAGACGTTATGGGAAAAAAACATCACTTTGATGATAGAGAAATAGTAAGAAAATATTTTGAGGAAGAACAATGAATGAACTTATAATACCACTACTAATATCATTTGCTGCAGCTGCTGGTTTAGGACCGATATTGATACCTCTACTTAAAAGACTAAAGTTTGGACAAGTGGTGCGCGATGATGGACCGCAGTCGCACTTATCTAAAAGCGGTGTGCCTACAATGGGCGGGTTTTTAATAATTATCGGGGCTATAATTGGTATAGCTGTTACATATGGTAAATTTGACTATAAGGCTTATTTATTCATTGTGGCTCTTTTGCTTTATATGGGTGTCGGGTTTATAGATGACTTTATAAAAGTAGTGCTTAAGCGCTCAAAAGGACTTAGTGCAAAAATGAAAGCTGCACTATTGCTTGTTATCTCAGTCGGTATTGGATACTTTGTGTATAAATATGTCGGAACTGACATAAAACTGCCGTTTACCGACAAAACATGGGATATAGGATGGTGGATAATACCGCTGTCAACGTTAGTTTTAGTTTCAACCACAAACTCGGCAAACCTTACAGATGGTCAGGATGGGCTGCTTTCAGGAATTGCTATGGCGTACTTTTTTGCATATGCTCTTGCTTTTGTTTTTATGCCAGACATATTTGAAAGCGGACTTGCGACACTGAGCGTAGGTGTTGTGGGCGCATGCTTGGGATTTTTAGTGTTTAACGCTTATCCTGCACGTTGCTTTATGGGCGACACTGGTAGCTTAGCCATCGGAGGCGCTATGGGAATGATTGCACTGCTTTCAAAGACCTTAATATGGGTTCCTTTTATGGGACTTACTATAGTCGTTGCAAGTGTATCGGTCATAATACAGGTGGGGTATTATAAAAAAACGAAAAAGCGTGTATTTAAGATGGCGCCTTTGCACCATCATTTTGAACAATTAGGTTATCCAGAGATGAAAATAACAGCTATCTATGTGATCGTTACTACTGTAATGAGCTTGATTGGAATTTTAGCTATTAAATAAATATACAAGGAAACGTATTTAATGAATTTTACAGATAAAAAAGTGCTTATTGTTGGTTTCGCGCGCTCAGGAGTTGGCGCGGCTAAGCTTTTGTGTGAAAATGGCGCTAAAGTGACAATAAACGATATTAAAAGTGAAAAAGAGCTTTCTAAGCAAATGAAAATGCTTGAAGGATATGATATTAACTATGAACTCGGTCAAAAGGCAGATGGGTTAATAAAAGATTCTGACGTTGTAGTTGTAAGCCCCGGTATTCCAACAAGCTTAAGCTTTTTTGCTGTTGCAAAAGAACTCGGAGTTAAAGTTATTGGCGAAATGGAGCTTGGATTTAGGTTCACAAAGTGTCCAGTAGCCGCCATAAGCGGAACAAATGGAAAAACCACAACGACAGCTCTTTTGGGTGATATATTTAAAAAATCTGGAAAGAAGACATTTGTGGCGGGAAATATAGGTGAATCTATCGCATCTCACGCAGCAGAAACAACAGAAGATGATTTGATGGCTCTTGAAGTCAGTTCATTTCAGCTTGAAACTATTGAAAAGTTTAAACCAAAAGCTGCAGCGATATTAAATATTACTCCTGACCATCTTGACCGTCATAAATCCATGCAAGGATATATTGCGGCTAAGAAAAGAATATTTGAAAATCAGGATGAAAATGATTTTGCTGTTTTAAACTATGATGACGGACATGCTGTAGAAATTTCTAAAGACATAAAATCTAAAGTTTTTTATTTCAGCATAAATAGTGTTGTTGAAAATGGAGTTTGCTTGAAAGATGGAAAAGTGGTGTTTTGCAGAAAAGGTGAGGAAGATGTGATGATTACCCGACCAAGTGAAATACGCATTCCCGGCAAATATAATCTTCAAAATGCTATGGCGGCTTCGTGTCTTGCCATATTAATGGGTGTTGAGGCGAACTTTGTACGCTACACACTTGCAGCTTTTGAAGGAGTGGAACACAGGCTAGAACCTGTTGAAGAAGTTAAAGGCGTAAAATTTATCAATGACTCAAAAGGAACTAATCCAGCATCAACCATGTGCGCTATTGATTCAATGGAAAATCCAACTGTATTGATACTTGGCGGATATGACAAAGATAGCGACTTTGAAGAGCTTGCTAAAAGTTTTACTGATAAGATTGTTTCCGTTGTAGTGCTTGGACAAACAAGTGAGAAAATTGCAAACACTTTGCTTAAAAATGGGTTTGGGGCATTAACTTATGCTAAGGATTTTAAGGGTGCAGTATACAGTGCTTTTGAGCTTGCAAAACCAGGATACACTGTTTTACTTTCGCCAGCTTGCGCAAGTTACGACATGTTCAGTGACTTTGAGGAGCGCGGAAGAGCATTTAAACAGATAGTTAATGAGATAAAAGAGGAAAATTGACATGAAAAAAGGCTCACCGGATTTTACAATATTTATTATTATTGTAGGGCTTGTTATTTTCGGCATGCTTATGGTGTTTTCGGCGAGCTATTACAATAATCAAATTGAAGGAGAAAGCGGATATTTTTTCCTTACAAAACAAGCAATAGGAGCAGGAATAGGGCTTGTTGCTATGATAATAATTTCATTTATTGATTATCATGTACTGCAAAAAGGCGGACTATCATTTTTGATATTGGCAGGCAGTTTATTTCTTTTGGTGTTGGTACTTGTTGTATCAGAAGAAAAAAATGGTGCAAAAAGATGGCTTGATTTAAAGATATTCACATTCCAGCCTTCAGAGCTTGCAAGGCTTGCTATGATCATATTTACTGCAAACTTTTTAGCAAGAAGAAGCAAAGCACTCAGAACTGACGTTGTCAGTGATTATTTTAAAATCACATTCCCTGTTATATTCTTTTTGATTTTAGTGTGTGCATTAATAATTTTGGAACCAAACCTTTCTATGATGCTCAGTGTTCTTGCTGTAATATTCTGCATTATGGTAGCTTCGGGAATACACACAAAACCCTTGCTTTCAATGGCGGGAATTGGAATTGTGACAGGTGCTATTTTTATACTTGCAGCCGAATATAGAATGAAAAGGCTTCAAATATTCTTAGACCCTTGGAAGGATGCAAGAGGAGATGGATATCAATTGATACAGTCTCTTTATGCTCTAGGTTCGGGAGGACTTAAAGGAGTGGGTCTTGGCAACTCAAGACAAAAGCATTTATATCTAACCTATGGTGAATCGGACTTTATACTGTCTGTTATAGGCGAAGAATTGGGATTTATAGGTGTGATACTGTTGCTTGGTGTATTTGGTTTTTTAATTTACAGAGGTATAAAGGTTGCACAGAGCGCCCCGGACACATTCGGCCTACTTTTAGGAACAGGCATAATTTCTATGGTTGCAATACAACTTATAATACACATTGCCGTTATAACAAGCACTATGCCACCCACCGGAATGTCACTTCCATTTGTTAGTGCGGGAAACACTTCACTTATTATGTTCATGGCTTCAATGGGAGTAATTCTTAATATTTCAAGGCAGTCAAAAGAAACGATAATTGAGCACAGTGAGTAGTAATATTGATTAACTCAGTTATTACTGTTACAATTATGCCGTAATTTAGTTAAGAAAAGCAGTTATAATATGGCGAAAAAACAACCTAAACATATAAAACCACCAGAACCTGGTGAAATTAAAGAACCAATCAACCTTAAGGTATATTTGATTGTTCTTTTTGTTATATTGATAGTTGCAATTGGTTTTATTTCGTGGGATAGGCTTACAGTTCGAGATATTGAAATTGAGGGAATAGTAAAAATCAACTACCTTGAAGTGGTGCGTTTATCTGACATAGAGTATATGACAAACATTTTTTCCATAAAACCAGATGATGTAAAAAAGAATATTGAGCAAAATCCAAACCTAAAGGTATTGGATGTAAGGAGAAAGCTCCCTGATACAATAATTATTGAAATTGAAGAGAGAGAGCCTATTGCAACAATTAAATGTGTGGATAAAAAAATAGGAATAAATGAAAACTGCATTGCACTTGAAGTTTTTGAAAGCCTTGCACAATCTTCAAGAATTGAAATTATCGGAACAAGCATTACAAAATATGAGCTTGGGTATGAAGCAGAGTTTGAAAAAGATATACACAAAAACAAACTGACAACTCTATTAAATTCAATAAAAACTACGGGGATTCAAGAGCATATAAAAACTATTGATATTTCATTTACTGAGAATATAAAACTTTATTCTATAGAGGGTTATGAAATTCACATCGGCAACGTTCAAAATATTGATAATAAGTGTATCTGGATAAAGACTATGATTCCAAAACTTATAGAGGAAGGTAAACAAGGTGGTATTTTATACATAACAAATGTCGACTCAGCTCATTATATTGGGGCTGAAAATGAAGAAAACCCATAAATATTGAGTTTTTTCAAAGAAAATTCATCATTTGTTAATTTTATTAGTGACAATTTTACGTTATTGTATTAAGATAAATATTTGTAATGAATTTGTAATAGGTTAAAATAAAAATATCCTCAGGTGATAAGTTTGTTTTTGAAGAAAAAATACAGTGTAATTGAATTTGGTACATCAAAGGTTAGCATTGCTGTTGGCAAATCCGCAGGCAAAAATGCTGATATAATGGGAATAGGAATTTGCGAATATGCGGGCTTTCGCGATAACGAATGGGTCGCACCTCAGGATTTAGAGGAAAGCATATACCTTGCAAAAAAAGATGCTGAATTTAAATCAGGAAAAAAGATATATAACATTTATGTCATGATTCCGGGAGAGTTTACGCGTTCTTTTTTTTCGCATCTTTATACGAAGCCAATCAACATGGATGGCTGTATCGTGCAAAGCGATATTGACAAGATGATTGATGAAGGAACGCATGATTTGCCTTGGCCTGATGATTATGAGATAATTCATACGGCGCCTGTTCTATATCTACTTGACGGAATGTCTTGGAGAAGAAGCCCAGAAGGGTCATATGCAAAGGATTTGGAATGCTTTGTATCATATACAGCTGCCGATAGAGTGTTTATGGAAAACATGACAGCGGTGTTGGATAATGTGGGAATAGGGGTGAGTGGATTTGTTGCGGCACCTAAAGCAACAGGTGAACTGATCTTTAGAGAAAGCGAGAAAAAGACTGTAATTATCATAGATTCAGGATATTTTTCAACTGATATTCTAATTTATGAAAACGGTGGTATAATAATACATGAAAATGTCTCCTTGGGAGGTTATCACATCGCTTCAGATATTATGGTGAAGCTAGGACTTGACAGGGATAGAGCAGAGTTTGTCAAAAAAAGCTGCTCAATTGGCATGGACAATATTGGTGTCAACAAGGTTATAGTTGACGAAGATGGAACGAGAATTTCTTTTCCGACAGGGGATACTCAGGAGATAATTGAGGCAAGGGTTGATGAAATAGTCAGCATTCTTGTTGAGCTTATCGGAAAAACAGGTATGTCTCTTAATAACAGGACAGCCCTTTTTGTAACTGGTGGAGGCATTGGTAACATAAAAGGTATAAGAGAATATATAGCAAGGACAACCAATATAACAACAAAGGTATTTAGTCCTTCTCGTCCAATAGTTTCTACGCCCATGCAGACAGGTGTTTGCGCTGGGCTTGAATATGTAATCTCAACCAAAGGATTGGTTAACAGTAAATCTTACAATGAAAATAATGACTACGACTTTAAGTTAGCGTAGCAAGGGGGTAAACCAAATGCTAGAATTTGATATTGATGTGGCACAGTTTGCGCAGATAAAAGTAATTGGCGTGGGCGGAGCCGGCAACAATGCTATCAACCGGATGATAGAAGAAGGTTTGAAAGGTGTTGAATTTATAGCACTCAATACCGATAAACAAGCTTTGTTGCTATCAAAA
The DNA here is from genome assembly GCA_963676355.1 of Christensenellaceae bacterium. Taxonomy (GTDB): domain Bacteria; phylum Bacillota; class Clostridia; order Christensenellales; family UMGS416; genus JAGLOK01. The sequence goes on along the minus strand of OY781093.1, from coordinate 2,171,915 downwards.
GCAAATCAAAAAATACAGATGGGTGAAAAGCTCACAAAAGGTCTCGGGGCGGGGGCGAATCCAGAAATTGGTAAGCGCTCGGCTGAAGAGAGCAGAGAAGAGATTTCGCAGCATCTTAAAGGAGCAGACCTTGTGTTCATCACAGCAGGAATGGGTGGTGGAACAGGAACAGGAGCAGCTCCTATAGTGGCTGAAATAGCAAAAGAGATTGGAATACTGACAATTGGTGTTGTCACAAAGCCTTTCACTTTTGAAGGAAAGCCAAGAGCAAACAATGCTCTTAAAGGAATATCGGAACTTGAAGAATATGTGGACACTTTGGTTGTGATACCAAATGACCGGTTGCTTCAGGTCGTCGGCAAAGGCACATCGCTTATGGATGCTTTTAAAGTGTGTGATGATGTTCTCCGCCAAGGTATTCAAGGTATATCAGACCTTATTTCACAGCCAAGTCTTATTAACTTGGACTTTGCAGATGTTCGCACAACAATGCAGGAACGCGGCTTAGCTCACATGGGTATCGGAATAGGTACTGGTGAAAATAGAGCTATGGAAGCTGCACGCCAAGCTGTTGCAAGCCCACTGCTTGAAACTACAATTGATGGAGCAAAAGCTGTTCTTATTAATATAACAGGTGACTCTTCACTTGGTCTTATCGAGATTGAGGAAGCAGCTTCACTTATAGCAGAATCATCTGATCCTGATGCTAACATTATATTTGGTGCAGGAATTGATGACACAATGCACGATCAGGCGAGAATAACAGTTATTGCAACTGGATTTGACAGTGGCAGACCTCCTGTTAGAAAGAACATTGAAGACGAAGAAGTGAGAAAGCCAAGGCAGCCAAGAAGCCTTATGCAGGATGATACGCCTGTACAACGCTATACTCCACCTGTTCGCCAGCAGTTTGCGCCAAGCCAGCAACAACCACCTGCTATGCAGCAATATGATGCGCCGTATCAGCAGTATAATCCTGAACCTGTAAGGAGACCTTCTCAGCCTCCTATGTATTCAGCAGATGATGAATATGACACTCAGGACTATTATGAAAGAGAGCCACAAAGACGTGTGCAAAACCGTGAACCAGCACCTCCTTATGGAGCTGGATACGGAACACTTCCAGGAAATCAAGCCCCCCCTAAGCGCCAGGAAGCAGCACCGGCACCTGACGACGAAGATGATTTGGATGTTCCACCGTTTTTGAGACGCAGGAGATAACAAAAAGCTTAAATTACCTGAACAATAAGGCAAAAAGCTTGAGCTGATTGCCTTATTTTTACGCAAAGTTAAAAAAAAGAAAACAGACATTGACGTTAATATGTAGTGTCTGTATAATAAATTGGTATTATAATTTGGAGGACTTAGATGAAGAAACGGACAAGCATTATCGCTTTGTCGATTATAGTTTTGTTGAGTGCATTTCTTGCCTATCTTGCTTTTGCAGGACTTAAAGTAGGCGTATATGATGTGCTACCTATGTCAAAATCTATAAAACAAGGCTTGGATTTACGCGGTGGTATGTATATTACATACCAAGCAAAGAATTCTGATGTAGAATATTTTGATGAAAAGATGTCAACAGCTGTTGATGTTTTAAGAAACAGACTTGATTCTCAAGGCTATACAGAGGCAACTATTGCAAGGGACAGCAAAAAGATCCGTATAGAAATTCCGGATGTTGATGATCCTAATGTTGTTGCAAGTATATTGGGTGAACCTGCAAAGCTTGAATTTATCGGTCCTGATGGTGTAGTTATCATGGAAGGCAGCGATATTGAAAGAGCTGTTGCAAACACGATTTCTGGACAAGGAAATCAATGGGCAGTATATTTCCAGCTTACAAATGATGGAGCGCAAGCATTTGGAACAGCGACTGCAAAGTTTAAAGGTCAGGTTATTAGTATAGTGCTGGATGGTAAGTCAATATCTGAACCAGAGGTTAATGCTGTTATAGCTGATGGAAACGGTGTAATTGAAGGCGGCAACGGAGAGCAAGCATGGGCTGAAACACTTGCTATGCAGATTGAAAGTGGCGCACTTCCTATTGAACTTGAACAACTTGAAATGAGAACAATCAGCGCAACACTTGGTGAAAACGCATTAATGACTAGCTTACTTGCTGGTATTGTTGGAATATGCGCACTATTTTTGTTCCTTATAATCTTTTATAGATTGTCAGGATTTGTTGCATCTATTGCACTTTCGATTTACTTAATTATAGTAACTTATGTCATTGCTATTTCAGGAGTACAGCTGACGCTTCCAGGTTTTGCTGGTATTATTCTTGGCGTCGGTATGGCGGTTGATGCGAATGTAATTATATTTGAGAGAATAAAAGAAGAACTCAGGATGGGAAAAACCATGAGAACTTCTGTAGAGTCTGGATTTAAAAAAGCATTTTGGACAATCATAGATGCAAACTTAACAACATTGATTGTTGCATTTGTGCTTATGTATTTTGGTACTGGTGCTATAAAGGGATTTGCATATACTTTAACAATAGGTATTATAGTCTCAATGTTTACTGCTTTGATTATAACAAAGTTCCTGCTTCGTTGTTTGATTGCACTTGATGTGAAAAATCCGAAACTATATACAACAAATTACAAAGTTGATGAGGAGGTAAATTCATGAATATAAAAGTTATGAATAATGCAAAATATTTCGTTGCTGCTTCCGTACTCATTATACTTGCAGGTGTTGTTATGCTTGTTGCTGCGGGCTTCAACTTCGGCATTGATTTTACAGGCGGAACAATTTTTAATGTGGAGATAGGCGAAGGATTTGATCTAGATGTTGTTAAAGAGGCAACAGCAGAATATGCAACTACAGACTATGCTGTGGCAATCTCAGATGATACTAAGGCTGAAATTAAAATTTCAGACAGAGATGTTGATCCGGAAGAACAAAACTTAGTTCGCCAAAATATAATGAAAAAAATTCAGGAAAAATATCCTGAGGCTTTTATAGAAAGTACTGACCGTGTTGGAGCTACTGCAGGCAGTGAGCTTCTTTATAAGACTATCATGTCAATATTGATTGCATGTGGCGGCGTACTGATATACATATGGATTCGTTTTGAATTGCTCTCAGGCTTTTCTGCTTTGGTAGCTTTGGTCCATGACGCTCTCATTATGTCAGCTGTGGTTTTAATTTTCAGAACAAGAATAAACTCATCATTTATTGCAGCGGTTCTTACAATCGTTGGTTACTCGATAAATGATACAATCGTTGTGTTTGACAGAATTAGAGAAAACACCAAACGATTCAAGCATTCAATCAGCAGAGAAAAGATCGTTGATAAATCAGTAAGTGAGACAATTGTAAGGTCTTTAAATACTTCAATTACTACCTTGTTTACTGTTACAGCGCTTTACATTTTCGGCGTGCAGTCGATTAAGGAGTTTGCGCTTCCACTTATTATTGGTATATTAAGTGGTACATATTCATCGATATTTATCGCAAGTCCGCTTTGGGTTGCGCTTCATAAAGCTGAAAGAAGGCACAAAGAAAAGAAAGCCACTAAGAAAAGAAAAAAAGCTTAATTGATTTTAAATGCCCCTCTTTATAGAGGGGTATTTTGTATATTATGAGATATATTAAAAGAAACAATTTAGAAATTTCAAACGAAGATGCTGTGAAAATTTCAGAGCATTTTAAGTTAAGCCTAATAACTTCAAAATTTTTATTGTCAAGAGGATATGATGTTGATAGTATAGACAAGCTTTTACGCGATGGCTTAGAAGATATTACTCCAAATGAAACCCTATATAATTGTGATATTGCTTCTGAGAGAATAGAAGAAGCAATGATGGTGGGCGAGAAGATTGCAGTGTTTGGCGATTATGACGCTGACGGAATTTGTGGCACATCAATAATCATCAATTCATTTAGAAGCTTCGGGTATGACGATATTGTATATTATATACCTCATAGAATCAGCGAGGGCTATGGCTTAAATAATGATGCTATAGATTTAATTGCTGAACAAGGATGTTCACTTATTATAACTGTTGATTGCGGCATATCAAATGTAGACGAAATTCAATATGCAAGAGATTGCGGGATTGACGTTTTGGTGACAGACCACCATCTTCCGGGAAAAGACATTCCTAATTGTATTGTAGTTAATCCAAAACTATCAGACGATAAAGACCAGCACAATCTTTGTGGTGCGGCTGTTGCACTAAAACTTATGAGCGCTTTGTTTGATGAAGGTGTATATTACGAAAACAGTGATTTAGCGGCAATTGCCACAATTGCTGATATGGTGGATCTGACAGGGGAAAACCGTGCGCTAGTTAAGATGGGTCTTAAAAAGATTAATGATGGATCAAACCCAAACATTGCCTACCTTGTTAAAGAGTGCATTAAAGCAAAAAAAGAGATTAAAGCAGATGATATTTCATTTTCTATAGCTCCGGCTATAAACGCTGCAGGAAGGATAGATGCGGCAGACAAATGTGTGGAGCTTTTTACAGGTAAGTCAAGTGATCCTCAGGAAACAGCCGCCATATTAGCACACGATAATTTTAACCGTCAAAGGATTGAAAAAGAAACTTTCCTAAGTGCGACGGAAAAGATCAAAGATTTAGATTTGTCAAAAACAAAATCGATTATTTTATATGATGATAGTTGGCATCAGGGAGTGCTGGGAATCGCTGCTTCTAAAATAAAAAACAAATATCACAGACCGGTTATTTTATTCACCAAGAATGAGGATGCACTCGTGGGCTCTGCAAGGAGCATAGACGGAATTGATATCCATGGGGCAATAGAAGGCTGCTCCGAGTACGTTTCGCACTTTGGCGGTCATTTCATGGCGGCAGGACTTAGTCTTGAACCTGAAAATCTTAAGAAGTTTGTTGTAAAGTTTGAAGATTGTCTTAAGGAATATAAAAATGAAGTCTTTCTTCCTAAGATTGAATATGACGTTGTTATTGACACAGATGAAATAACTCTTGATTTAATAGAAGAGCTTGAGAAAATTGAGCCGTACGGCAAAGGTATCCATGCACCTGTTTTTCTTGCGAAAAGTGTCACAGTAAGTGATTACTCTAAGATTGGAACTGATAAAAATCATTTCAGGTGCAAAATTATAGGTAGTACAAAACAAATACCTTCTGTTGCGTTTTCAAACTACTTAGAATTGGATGAAAACCTTAGATATGATGCAATAATATCAATTCAAAAAAATGAATGGAATAACAGAGTATCAGTTCAATCTGTTATGCGTGATGTTAAACTTTCCGAAGAAGGACTTAATAAACATTTGTTAAATCAAAAGGAGTTTTTTTTATTGAGTGCTTCACAAGGACTCTATGGTGGTGAAGGAGATGGACATAATAAATCAAACTATAGAAATCTTGAGGATCACCTTATAAATTGTCCTTTTTCTACATTGATTTTGGCAATTGACGAAGATAGCGTGGCAATACTTAAAAATAATATGCCTGATAAATTTAACGAACTTGATTTAAGAATGAGATATATTGAAGATGGGAAGATAAATTTTAACACTTTGGTTATTGCACCTGATTTTGAGAGGCTCAATTTTATGAGCTATGACAATATTTTTATTATTTCGAAATTTGATATTACGAAAATGTTTAATTCATTGCGTACAAAAGGTAAAGTGTATATAATAAGTGATTATAAAAAGAGAACAAACTTTTTCACTCTCGATAAAGATAGACTAAGAGAAATATTTGTTGGCATGAAACAAGCTATATCAAGAGGAAAAATCAGTGAATTTATAAATGGCAATGATAAAATAGTGTTATGGGAGGCAAGGGCGGCTCTTAGAATTTTCAGAGAAAGCGGACTTGTTAAATATAGCATTAACGAAGAGAAAATTGTGCTTACAGACAAGAATAAAGCAGATATCACAAAAAGCAAAACTTTTATAATGATGCAGGCAGGTAAATGATTTGGATGCTATATTAAATAAAATCAAATCTGGATATTCAAAAGAAAACGCTGAGATTATACAGCGCGCTTTTAATCTTGCCAGCAAAGCTCATGAGGGGCAGAAAAGAAAGTCCGGAGAGCCGTATTTTATCCACCCAAGCAATGTTTCTGAAATCCTATTTGAAATGGGGCTTGACACTTCAACTATTGCCGCAGGCTATCTGCACGATGTTGCAGAAGATACAGACATTACAATTGAGGATATTAAAGAAGAGTTTGGTGAAGAGATAGCCATGCTTGTTAATGGTGTCACTAAGATTAGCAAGATTGAAATTTCATCTCACGAAGAGCGTCAGGCTGAAAACTTGCGCAAGATGCTTCTTGCAATGGCTGATGACATAAGGGTTATTCTTATAAAACTTGCTGACCGTCTTCACAACATGAGAACTTTGCGATATAGGGGCAGAGAGTCACAAACAAAGGTATCACAGGAAACATTGGAGATATACGCTCCTTTGGCACACCGCTTAGGAATATTTAAGATTAAGTGGGAGCTTGAGGACTTGTCTTTTTATTATCTTCATCCAGAAGATTATGCCGATCTTGCAAAAAAGGTGGCATATAAGAGGCAGGAACGCGAAGATATAATTGATAAAAAAATTAACACGATTAAAAAAGCTATGGTTGAACACGGTATTGATGGCTCTATTGAAGGGCGCCCCAAGCATTTTTATAGCATTTACAATAAAATGAAAAGTCAGAACAAACCTTTTGATCAGATTTATGATTTAACTGCTATAAGGGTTATTGTTGATGACATAAAAGAATGTTATGCGGTACTTGGACTTATCCACACTATCTGGACACCAATACCCGGTCGCTTTAAAGATTATATAGCAATGCCAAAGCCAAACCTTTATCAATCACTGCATACCACTTTGATGGGTGAGCATGGCGTTCCTTTTGAAGTTCAGATTCGCACCAAGGAGATGCACAGAACGGCTGAATATGGTATCGCGGCACATTGGAAGTATAAAGAAGGCGGCAAAGCAAATGGTGACCTTGACTCAAAGCTTGTTTGGCTGCGGGAGATACTTGAGTGGCAAAATGATTCTAAAGACGCCACAGAATTCATGGATACAGTAAAGCTTGATTTGTTTTCAGATGAAGTATTTGTATTTACGCCAAAGGGTGATGTTATTAATCTTGCAGTTGGAGCAACGCCGCTTGATTTTGCATATAGAATTCACTCGGCTATAGGCAACAAATGTGTTGGTGCAAAAGTTAATAGCAAAATGGTGCCCATAGACACTGAGCTTAAAACCGGTGATATTGTTTCGGTTGTTACCTCTAATAACGGAAAACCAAGCCGTGATTGGCTGAATATCGTTAAATCACCTCATGCAAGAAGTAAGATTCGCGCATATTTTAAAAAAGAAGGCCGTGAAGAAAACATCGAAAAAGGTCGACATATGCTGGAGGAAGCAGCTAAAAAGCATAATCTGCCTTCAGGCGATCTTTTTGAAAAGGAATGGCTTCAAAGCTATTGTGAAAAAAACACATTCAAAACTATTGATGACTTATATGCGGCTGTAGGATATGGGGGCATAGCAACAGGGCAGGTTATCACCTATCTTGTTGGAAAATATAAAGAGAGTCACAAAGAAGAAGTGACAAATGAGGAAGAAATTCAACTTGTAAAGGTGAAGCAGGAAAACATTTCTTCAAATGGAGTTATTGTTAAAGGCGAAAAAAATATGCTTGTGCGCTTTGCACAGTGTTGTAATCCTGTACAAGGAGATAAAATAACGGGATATATTACTCGTGGTCGCGGTGTTTCAATACACAGAAGCGATTGCTATAATGTTATTAATCTTCCAAAGGATGATCCCAGATTTATAGAAGTTGAATGGGAAAGCGCAAGGCAAGGGAAGTATAGCACAAGGCTAAGCCTGACATTTGTGGACTCACCGGGAATTATTGTTCAAATATCAAATGCGATTCAATCGCTTGGAATATCCCTTTCGAAATTTAACGGTACTCTTTTGTCAGACGGTGTGTCAAAAATTGATTTACGTGTTACAATATCAAATACAGAACAGCTTGAAAATTTAATCAGCAAACTTAAACAAATGGAAGGCTGTATCAGTGTTTACAGGAGGACATCTTAATTGATTGCTATTGTACAGAGAGTAAGTTCTGCAAGTGTAGAAGTAGAAGGCGAAGCAGTAGCATCTATCGATAATGGATATCTCGTTCTTCTGGGATGCGAGAAAGGCGATGGGGAAGATGATGCATCTTATATTGCAAAAAAGCTTACAAACCTTCGAGTATTTACAGATGATGAAGATAAGATGAATCTTTCAATTAAACAAGTGAATGGCAAAATGATAGTAGTTTCGCAGTTCACTCTCTTAGCTCAAACAAGAAAAGGAAACAGACCAAGCTTTATTAACGCGGAGGAGCCAAGCCGTGCGGATGAGCTTTATATGGATGTTGTAAAAAAACTGCGCAACAATGGAATTGAAGTGGGTACAGGAGTTTTTGGCGCGGACATGAAAGTAAGCCTCACAAACGATGGGCCTGTTACTATTATATTAAACAGTAAAGATACGAGAAAATGATAAAACTTATCACTAACAAACCAAAGATAAACAACGATATAGCTGATATTATTCGGCTATTTTATTCGTTTGAGAAGATTATTTACGATGATTCTAAAAAGGCTGACATCAGCTTTTATCATGAACATATTGAGTATGATAACAATACGTGGGAAGAGAAAACCACTTTTTGTGAAGGGGGAATTAAAAAAGACTATTTTCTTAGCTTTATTCCAAATGATATTTCTACAGAAGTAAAATATAAAAGAATGCTTAAACGCTCTGCTATGCTGGCATTTTACAATATGCTAAAAGAAATAAGTGAAAAAAAGTTGCCATGGGGCGCTCTTACAGGTATAAGACCGACTCATTTATATAGGACGCTTGACAAAGAGAGTGGTGGATGTGCGCACAGCATTATGTCCAATGACTATGATGTGTCAGAAAATAAACTGAAATTAGTGGAAGCTATAATTGACAGGCAGGAAGAATATTATAAGGTTGATAGAAAAACAAGCGTAAACTTATATATCGGAATACCTTTTTGTCCGACACGGTGCGAGTACTGTTCGTTTATTAGTTTTGACATGTCAAATCAGAAGCCACCAATTGATGAATATACTGCTGCACTTAAAAAGGAAATCATATGGTTTAATAAATGGAGAAAAGATAATAATAAAACACTCAGAAGCATTTATATTGGCGGAGGAACGCCTACATCAATAGGCATAGATTATTTAAGAGAGATCATAGAAGAAATCGATTTTAACCATGGAATTGAATTCACTGTAGAGGCTGGCAGGCCAGATACAATAAATTATGATATGCTAGAAATGCTTGAAAACTCTGGTGTAAACAGAATAAGTATCAATCCGCAGTCCATGAATGATGAAACGCTCAAAAAGATGAAAAGACCTCATAGCTCATCTGACATAAAAGAAGCCTACAGGATTGCACGTCAGTTTAATTTTGTAATAAACATGGATTTGATTTTGGGGCTTGAAGGCGAAAATATTGATTCAATAAAAAATACTTTAAACGAAATGGAAATGTTAATGCCTGACAACCTTACTATACACACGTTGGCTGTTAAGCGTGCATCCAAGCTTAAAGAGAAAATTGATAGCTATAACTTTACTGATGAAGATACAATTAACGAGATGGTGGAAGTTGCTCAAAAAAGGGCATATGAGATGGGAATGCATCCATATTATATGTATCGTCAGAAATATATGTCGGGTAATTTAGAAAACGTAGGATATGCCTATGAAGGCAAAGACTGCACATACAACATAGACATAATGGAAGAGACACATAACCTTGTTGCACTAGGCGCAGGGGCTGTGTCCAAACGTATGTACTTTGAAGAAAAATATCACAAAAGGTTCTATAACAACAAGTCGATATCGCATTATATAGATAAGATTGATGAACAGCTCTTGAAAAAAGATGACTTTTTCGCTTATAATTAACTGAATAGAAAAAAGAGGTATATAAATGCTTATTACAAAAGCCCCAAAAGGAACACAGGACGTTTTACCACAAGAAATATATAAGTGGCACTATGTTGAAAACATAATGAGGGACACGGCTGATAAATTTAACTTTAAAGAAATACGTGTGCCAACTTTTGAACATACCGAGTTGTTTTTGCGAGGCGTAGGAGATACAACTGATATTGTAAACAAAGAAATGTACACATTTGAGGATAAGGGTAATCGCTCGATAACTCTTAAGCCTGAAGGAACTGCAGGCGTTGCTCGTGCTTTTTTGCAGAACAACTTAAATCAAGAGCCTCTTCCTATAAAAATGTATTATGTAAATTCTCCTGTTTTCAGATATGAGCGCCCTCAAAAAGGAAGGTTTCGTGAGCATCATCAGTTTGGAATAGAACTTTTCGGAGCGCAAAGCGCATACGCAGATGCAGAAGTGATTATGCTTGCAAAGACACTTTTAAAGCAAGTGGGGCTTACATCAGTCTCCCTTCACTTAAACTCTATCGGATGCCCGAAATGCAGACCGCAGTATAACCAAGCACTAAAGGATTACTTGCGCGATAACATTGACCAGATGTGTGGAACATGCAAAGAGCGCTTTGAAACAAACCCTCTTCGAATATTGGATTGCAAGGTGGATAGCTGCAAAGAGATAGTTAAAGATGCGCCTAAAACAGTGGATCATTTGTGCGAAGAATGTGACGCACACTTTAACACACTTAAAGGTGTGCTTAATGAACTTGGTGAAGAGTTTGAAATTGATCCATTAATTGTGCGCGGTTTAGATTATTACACAAAGACTGTTTTTGAATTTATCACCGACACTATAGGTGCTCAGGGCACTGTTTGTGGTGGGGGAAGATATGACAATCTCATAGAAGAAATCGGCGGAAAGCCTCTTCCTGCAGTTGGCTTTGGCATGGGAATGGAGAGATTGCTTCTCACAATGGAAGCTGCGGGCGTTAAAATCCCCAAACCTGAAAAAATCGATGTTTATTTTGCTCAGATGGATGACAAGGCAAAGGATTTGATAGCTGTAAAACTTGCAGAGCTTAGAAACGCAGGGTTTAAGGCAGAAATGGATATAATGGACAGAAGCCTTAAATCGCAAATGAAATACGCAAATAAAATAGAATGCCGATATGTAGCTATAATCGGAAGCGATGAGCTTCAAAAAGGAACTATTATGCTGCGCTCCATGGAAAGCGGAGAGCAAAAAGAGATAAAAAATGATGAGCTTCTGGAGGCAGTGAAATAAGGATGACAAAGTCGAAATCTTACCCTCGCACGAATATGTGCGGACAATTAAATAAAGATGATTCAGGAAAAACTGTTTCAATGTGCGGATGGGTTCAAAGAAGAAGGGATCTTGGTTCTCTTATTTTCATTTGGCTAAGAGACAGAACAGGTATTGTTCAACTTGTGTTTGATGAGGCGCAAAACGTACAGTGCTTTAAAATGTCGCAAGACGTTAGAAGTGAATATGTGCTTTGGGTACAGGGGACAGTTAATCTCAGGGATGAAAGAAATATAAATTCTGATCTTTCAACAGGTGAGATTGAAGTTTTAGTAAATGATATGAAGGTTTTAAATGAAGCCGAAACACCACCATTTGTCATAGGGGATGAAAAGGTGGGGGATGAGACCAAGCTTAAATATCGTTATCTTGACTTGCGCGGCGAATATCTGCGCGACAACATAATGCTTAAGCATAAGCTTTCATCATCGGTACGAGAATATTTAAATGATAACGGATTTATTGACATTGAAACTCCTATATTAAACAAATCAACACCAGAAGGCGCAAGGGACTATCTAGTGCCATCACGCGTGCAGAAGGGCAAGTTTTATGCGCTTCCTCAGTCGCCACAGCTTTTTAAGCAGCTTCTTATGGTTTCTGGGTTTGACAGATACTATCAGGTGGCAAAATGCTTTAGGGATGAAGATTTAAGAGCTGACAGGCAGCCTGAGTTTACACAGATTGATATAGAGATGTCATTTGTTGACGTTGATGATGTTATATCAATTAATGAAGGACTCATTACAAATGCTTTTAAAAAAGCAGCAAACATTGATGTAAAAACCCCATTCACAAGATTAACTTATAAAGAGGCTATGCAGCGTTATGGAAGCGATAAGCCTGATACACGCTTTGACATGGAAATAACTGAGCTTAATGACGAGCTAAAGAACAGTGAGTTTAAAGTTTTTTCCTCAGTCGCAAATTCAGATGAAGGTGTTGTATGTGCTATATGTGCAAATGGTGCTGATGAAGCATACTCCCGCAAAGAGATAGACAGACTTGGCGAGCATGCGAAATTATATGGTGCTAAGGGACTTGCCTGGATGGTAGTTGAAAAGAGTGGTGTTCGCTCTCCTATAGCAAAATTTTTAAGTGATGATGAGATAAATGCAGTTACAGATAAAACTGGCGCACAAGTAGGCGACATAATTTTTATTGTGGCAGACAAGTGGACTACAGCACTTACTGCAATGGGTCAGGTACGTCTTGCAGTGGCTGAAAAGTTAAACCTAATTGATGAGAGCAAGTATAACTTTTTGTGGGTTACAGATTTTCCAATGTTTGAATATAACGAGGAAGAAAAAAGATATACTGCAATGCATCATCCGTTCACTTCACCAAATGATGAAGATTTGGAACTTTTGGAATCACAGCCTGAAAAAGTATGCGCAAAAGCATATGACATCGTTTTAAATGGAAATGAAGTTGGTGGCGGCAGTATAAGAATACACAAAGAAGACGTTCAAAAGAGAGTGTTTAAAGCTTTGGGATTCTCTGATGAAGAAGCACAAAACAGATTCGGGTTTTTGCTTGACGCATTTAAATATGGCACACCTCCGCATGGCGGAATAGCATATGGACTTGACCGTATGGTGATGTTGATATCGGGGGCTAAAAGCATTCGCGACACAATTGCATTCCCGAAAGTGCAAAGCGGCTCGTGTCTCTTAACTGGGGCTCCGGACTATGTAGACCAACATCAGTTGCAAGAGCTCAGAATTAAGCTGGATGGTGAAAACAATAAATGAGTGGTGCACAAAAAAGGCTTGAGATATTAATAGGCGAGCACGGCATAAGTGCTTTACAGAATGCCAATATACTCGTGATGGGTGTTGGCGGTGTTGGTTCTATATGTGTTGAAGCTTTGGTGCGCAGTGGAATATCAAATATCACTTTGGTGGATGGAGATTTGGTGGAAGAATCTAATATAAACAGGCAACTTCCCGCAGCATACTCCACAATTGGTTTTCCAAAGGCAGAAGTAATGGCTAAAAGGCTTAAAGATATTAATCCTAAAGCTGATATTACAGTCCACCACGAAATGTGGCACAAGGAAAATGAATTTATAGACTTTAGTAATTATGATTACGTGGTAGATGCTATTGATTCATTTAAAGATAAGATTGATTTAATTGAATCTTGTAAGGAACTTGATATAAACATAATCTCCTCAATGGGTGCAGGCGGCAGGCTTGATGGAAGTAAATTTGAAGTGACGGATATTAAAAAAACGTATAATGATCCGCTTGCAAAAAAGGTGCGCAGTGAATTAAAAAGAAGAAAAATAGACAAACTAAAAGTGGTTTTTTCAAAAGAACTCCCGAAAAAAGCATCAAGTGGTCCGATTGGAAGTGCAATGTTTGCAGTTTCATGTGCGGGACTTATAATTGCGGGTGAAGTGATAAAGGATTTAATAGGTGAATACAATGAATGATGAAAAAGGTGTAGTAGCTGAAATTGAAAACAGTGAAGTAGTTGTTGAGTTTTATAGATCATCAGCTTGCGAGAAATGTGGTGCTTGTATGATGGCTAAAGATACAGGAAAAATGATGATACGACTTCCTAAAACAAAAAATGTTCAAGTGGGCGATGAAGTTGTGGTTGATGTGAAAAGAGATTTTTATCTGTTATCTACGGTTCTTTTATACATTTTGCCGCTTGTCGTACTTGTAGCCGCGATACTTATAGGTGTGGCAGTATTTAAGGGCGATAATGCTCAGATCATCTCTGCTATTATAGGGATAATACTTTCGTTTGGTTCATACTTTGCTTTGAGATTATTTAAAAAGAAGTTTGCTGACATGAAAAGAGAAAGCATGACTTATTATAAGGTTTAATCTTGTATAAATATAAGTGATAATTTATAATTAGTCTTTAATGTTGTTATTTAAAAATTTTATATACAGGAGTTTTTTATGATTGATTTTAAAGTGATTAAAGAAACCGACAGTGAAATGGCTGAGGTAATGGAGCTGGAGCTTAAAAGGCAACAGGAGCACTTGGAGCTTATTGCTTCTGAAAACTTTGTGTCACCAGCTGTTATGGCTGCGGCAGGCTCACACCTTACAAACAAGTATGCAGAAGGAATTCCTCGCTATCGCCACTATGGTGGCTGTGAATTTGTTGACATGGCAGAAGACTTGGCACGTGACAGAGCAAAAGAACTTTTTAACTGCGAATATGTAAATGTTCAGCCTCACTCTGGCGCACAGGCAAACACTGCTGTATATCTTGCGGTGTTAAAACCGGGGGACACTATACTTGGCATGAACTTAAATCATGGTGGTCATTTAACCCACGGGAGCCCAGCAAACTTTTCTGGAATGTTTTTTAACATAGTGCCTTATGGTGTTAGCGATGATACACAAACAATAGACTATGATGAACTTGAAAGATTGGCTATTGAAAACAAGCCTCAGATAATAGTTGCGGGAGCAAGTGCTTACCCCAGAACTATTGATTTTAAGCGCTTTAGAGAAATTGCTGACAAAGTGGGAGCATATTTGATGGCTGATATTGCACACATTGCTGGACTGGTTGCTGCAGGGCTTCATCCTTCTCCAATACCCTATGCTCACTTTACAACTACAACTACGCACAAAACTCTTCGCGGCCCACGCGGAGGAATGATAATGTGCCAGAAAAAATATGCAAAAAAGATAAACAAGGCTGTATTCCCTGGTATGCAGGGTGGACCACTTATGCATGTTATAGCAGCTAAAGCAGTTTGCTTTAAAGAAGCATTAAAAGATGACTTTAAAGATTATCAGAAGCAGATAATTGCAAATACTAAGGCATTGGCTGACACTCTTCTTGCAGAAGGTATATCCCTTGTTTCAGGCGGAACAGACAATCACCTTGTGTTACTTGATTTGCGTCCACAGAAAATTACGGGGAAATTGGTTGAAAAGCAGCTTGAAGCGGCAAACATCACTTCAAATAAAAATTCAGTACCCAATGATCCTGAAAATGCATTTACAACAAGCGGCATTAGATTGGGCTCTCCAGCGCTTACAAGCAGAGGATTTAAAGAGGATGATTTCGTGCTAATTGGAAAACTTATTGCAAAAATTATAAAGGAAGGCGATAGCGCAATCGACGGTGTTAAAGCACAGGTGCTTGAGCTTTGCGCGAAGTATCCTTTATACAAAGAAGATATCATTAGATAGCATTCAATGTTTACACAATGTTAGCAACTTGAAATCTTGACAAAAAAACTTAGGTATGATAAGTTAAAGACGGTCAAAACGATAACAGAGGATGGTATATGAGAGTTTCAACTAGGGCAAGATATGGTGTTAATGCCGTATATGAGCTGGCAAAAAATTATGGTGATGATACTATTGCAATAAAAACTATTTCTGAACGGCAGGATATTCCTGTGCAATATTTGGAACAGTTAATTGTTAAGCTTAGAAAAGCCGGTATTGTTGAAAGTGTCAGGGGTGCAAAAGGCGGCTATAGGCTGGCAAAAGCACCTAAAGATATATCAGCTTGGGATGTTATTTTATGTTTGGAAGGAGACTTTGCTCCGGTGCACTGCAAGCAGCAAGATGCTAATGGATGTTCAAAAATTAATGCGTGCGCAGGAAAAATCATTTGGGAGCGAGTGAATACTTCAATTAAAAACGAAGTTGAAAACATTATGTTTTCGGATTTGGTTAATCAATTAAAAGGTTGTTGAAAAAATGAGCGACAATAAAAAAATTTATTTAGATAATGCGGCAACAACGCCGGTGAAAAAGGAAGCGCTTGAAGCCATGCTTCCTTATTTTTCGGAAGAGTTTGGCAATGCTTCAAGCGTGTATAGTTATGGTCGCAATGCAAGAAGCGAGATAGAAAAGGCTAAAAAAGTTGTTGCAGATGTTTTAAAATGCACTGATAGAGAAATCTTTTTCACGTCAGGTGGAACAGAAGCTGACAACTGGGCTATTAAAGGAATTGCTTCTGCCCACATAAAAAAAGGAAAACATATAGTTACTTCAACGATAGAGCACCATGCTGTTTTGCACACTGCAAAGGCTATGGAAAAGGCTGGCTGGGAAGTCACGTATGTTCCTGTGGATGAAGATGGCCTTGTTAAGATGGATGAACTTCGAGATGCTATTCGAGAAGATACCGTAATTGTAAGCATCATGTTTGCAAACAATGAGATTGGTACTGTAGAGCCGATTGCTGAAATAGGTGCTTTGTGCAAAGAAAAAGGCGTTCTTTTTCACACAGATGCTGTTCAGGCAATAGGTCATTTAGATGTTGATGTTAAAAAAATGAATATTGATCTCTTATCTCTTTCGGCTCATAAGTTCGGAGGACCTAAGGGTGTTGGCGCTTTATATATTCGAAAAGGTGTAAGAATTGATAATCTTTTACACGGTGGAGGACAGGAGCGCGGCAAGAGGCCAACGACATATAATCATGTAGGCATTATTGGCCTTGCAAAAGCACTGGAAATCTCATATGCGAATATGGATGAAGAGAACAAACGTCAGATAAAAATGCGTGACACTTTTATTGAAGGTATATCAGAATCCATACCAGATGTAAAGCTCAATGGGCACAGGACCAAGAGATTGCCCAATAACGTTAATATGTCGTTTAAGTACATAGAAGGCGAGTCGCTGCTTTTATCGCTTGACATCATAGGCATTGCCGCCTCAAGCGGTTCTGCATGCACATCCGGTTCATTAGATCCTTCGCATGTGCTTTTGGCAATAGGTTTGGATCACGCTACGGCGCACGGCTCTTTAAGGCTGACGCTTGGTGATATGAATACAATGGAAGATGTTGAAAAAACAATTAAAGAACTACAGCCGATAGTGCAAAGACTCAGAAACATGTCGCCGCTGTACGTAAAAGGAGAATAAACATGTCACAGATGTATAATGATAAAGTTATGAAGCATTTTACAGATCCGCAAAATGTAGGCGAGATTGAAAATGCTGATGGATCAGGACAAGTTGGAAGCGCAGCCTGCGGAGATATCATGAAAATGGATATCAAAGTGGAAGGTGATGTGATTACTGATGTTAAATTTAAGACATATGGCTGTGGCGCGGCTGTAGCTTCAAGCTCAATTGCGACTGAGATGATAAAAGGCAGAACAATTGAAGAAGCTAAAAAGTTTACCAACAAGGAACTTTTGGATGCTATAGGTGGACTTCCTGCTGCAAAAATTCATTGCTCAATATTAGCGGAAGAAGCCCTGCAAGCAGCTCTTAAAAACTATGAGGAAAAGCATTCTTAAAAAAGACTTAACACAGCACTCCGCTAAGGGGTGCTTTTTTTAATATTTTATTAATTGTATTAGTGGATAAAGTTTGATAAAATAGCTGTCAAGAAATGGATAGGTGCTTATGAAGAAGATTGTTTCAATTATTTTGATTATTATATTGGCAGGAATACTCTGCTCATGTGGAGATATGCAAAAACAGATAAAAGAAGAATCTGTTGAAAAGATTGTCAGCAAAATTATTGGTGAGGAAGTGGATGTACATATTATTTCACCCACACCAGATGCTCAATCAACAGCGCAGCCCACATCTTCAGGAGGAATTCTCGATAACATTATAAAAAACGGAGATGATGAAGAAATTGTGTGGCCGGAAACTATTCCTTCTGATGTTCCGAAGCTTAATTTAACAATAAAAAGCAGCGTAAAAACACCGAATGGTGTTATATTGGACTTTGGCGAAATAGATGCGCAAAGTGCAAAAGATTATGCTGAAGTTTTAAAAGACAAATTGTATGAAACAGTTAGAGAAGAAATAAATGAAAAGAAGTTTGATGCACAGTATAAAAAAGAAAATATTTCAGTTACAGTATATTGGTATCAAGAAGGAAGTTTATCACTTATGATAACATGGTGATTATTTAAACAACTCTTTTGCTATTTCCAGCTTCACTTCACCTTGACCTTCAGGAACTTCAACCATTACGCAAACAAGTTTTGCATTTTCTCCTTTTGTATAGCCTATAAACCATGCTATTTCACGAGCTTTATCGTTTCCTATTTCAGCAGTACCAGTTTTTCCGTAAATTGATAAACCCGAAACATATGCTTTGGTGCCAGTACCATGCGTTATAACTCTTTTGAGATAGGGGGTCAAGATGTCAATAGAGTATGAACTTATGATGTCTTCTTTCCAAACTTGTGTTTCATATTCCTCCTGAACATAATATTTATGATCGTTTACGACGTTGATTGAGTCGATAAGCCTTGGGACTAAAATATCTCCGCCATTTTCAAAAGCCGAAAAAGAAGCTGCCAGTTGCAAGGGAGTTATCAAGAGTTCACCCTGACCGTAGCCTGAGTCGGCAAGTTGCTTGATGTCGGAAATTTTATCAGAGTTTGATATTTTGGCTGATGGAACATCAAGGTCAAAAGGAATAGCGCTTCCAAATCCATATTTATTGCAGTAGTCGTAAAAAGTTGTACGACCAATTTTCATTGCCACATATGCAAAGTAGATGTTGTCCGAATATGTAATAGCATTTTCCATATTTAATTTGCCGGGTGTTCTTGCAAATCTTTTGATTCCCGGATAAACCCATTCGGGATTGCTGGGAACCCAAACGTTGTCATCGATTTTTTCTGTAAAAATAAAATTACGATTTATAGAATCGGTGTCTATTGCCATTGCAGCAGTAAACGGCTTAAATGTTGAACCAGGGGGATATAATCCTTGCAAAGCTCTGTTATACAGTGGGTTTCTATTTTCAGGATCATTAAGATATGACCAGTCATCAGGACTCATGGAAAAGGCGAACAGATTAGGATCAAACGTAGGAAAGCTTGCAACTGTAAGGACTTTGCCTGTATCTGGCTCAAGAACTACAACAACACCTGACATTTCATCTGTTAGATTTTGCATTAGCATAAGCTCTGCTTCAAGCTGCAAATCAAAGTCGATGTTAAGCCTTAGGTCTGCGCCATCCTGACCTTTTCTTTGTGCTATGATTTCTTTTTCATGTCCATGTTTGTCATTGATGCTCAGCTTATAGCCCGGCTTTGCACGCAGATACATCTCATATTTTTTTTCTAAGCCCGATTTACCTATCATTGTATCGGCTGGAAGAGAGATGTTTTCTGAAAGAGCCGCTTCTTGTTCGGACATAACACCAACATATCCTAAAGTATGAGACATAATAGTACCATTGGGATAATATCTGTATTTAGTCATAAAATCAGTATCAATCCCTATTCCATCAACGGAAAGCAGCATTTCCATTTCATCTTTTGTAAGCCCGTTGTCTTTTGAAAATGCTTTAAGCACAACGAGATTTGAAACTGCAGTGTAGTCTTGTGCAGTATCGTCATTAGTGTCTTCTTGTGCTTTTTGAAGCTTCTCATAATACGGCTTTAATTTATCGCGGATATCAGCTTCTTCCATTTTAATGATTGGAGCAATCACGCGAATAAGACTTTCATCGTTTTGAATTTTATCGATGTTTACATACACAGAGGTTGCGATGGCATTCTGAGCTAGCAGACTGCCGTCAGACGCAAAAATCTCACCTCTGTCGGCAGGTGTGGATGTGAGCCTTGCAACGTCTTCATTCTCCATACCGGGCAGCAGGAGAGACGGCGACCATTTGAGTTTCCATCCTTTGTCTTTTTTTATAAAGGTTGCTGTCATATTAAGCTTGAAATCATCTAATTTTTGAGAAGTTATATTTAACACGAAAAAAACATGACAGGCTGTATCTGTGTATTCAGTGGATACAACGTCATATGTCATGGATGTTATAGATATGGCGCTGTAAATGTTGGTGTAGCGAATTACAAAGTCGTCCAATGTGATATTTTCTTTGGAGTCATCGGATAACATGGTGTAAATACGCTCATATTGGGTTTTTCTAAGATAATTAAAATAGTTTTCAATGGGTACTTCGTCGCTATTTTTACATGAAGAAAAAAGGCTGAGTACTAGTATTGAAATTATTAATATAATAAAAAAGTTTGCTTTTCTATTTCGCATAAGACAATTATACAACCTGAATATGAGAGTGTAAATGTTTTCTTATGGTTAAGTAACATTGTTTAGTAATTGTGAATTATTAAAATAGGGCTTGCCAACATAGTTCAAACTCTTATAATATACTTGACTATTTAAAGATATTGTAATAATATTGTAACATATTAAAGAAAGCTATTGAGCAGGTATTTAATGAGAAGATATACGAAAGACAATATAAATGATAAAAAATCAGCGGCAGACGAAAAAACTAATGCGGTTGATTCTACTGATGATATAAAGCAAGAAACACCCATTGATTCTGAAAATATCAAAGCTAATGAAACTGATGAAATAGAATACGATTTGTCGGAGCAAAACTCAGAAGAGGTTTCACAAAGATCTGGGCAAAGTAGAATAGTTGAGCGCAGGTTAACCAGAAGAATGCTTGGAATGGATGAAGAGTATAAACCGAAAAATCGAAGAAGGGATTCCCGAGGAAAGAATAAATCAGCAATCAGAAAAAAAAGAGCTAAAAATGAAAACAGAGTTTTGTCTTGGTTTTATAAGTCTGTTTTTAGTCTGGGGCGAATGAGAGTTACAAGGCTCGCGGCGATATCAACTTTTTTAGTGCTAGCTTTAGTTGTTTCAAGCTTTACTATGTGGGCGATTGCATCTGATATATTATCAAAGAAAATGCCTATTGAAAATAATGATTTGATTCCTTCAAAGAAAATTATATATATCAAAGATGGAAGTGAAACAAAGCTTATTAAAGCAGATGAGGGCAAAGTATCTGATATCGTGGAAGAAGTTGATATTGAGCTTGGTGAAAAAGACAAGGTTTATCCAGACTCTGATACGGAAATTTACAACAGAATGACCCTTGAGATAAAAAGAGCAAAAGAAGTCACTATACAATCAGGAGCACAGGAGCATATAATAACTTTCTACAACGGAACTGTGGAAGATGCGCTTAAAGAAGCCGGGCTTAACTATGATGATGATGATATAGTTGAACCTGCATTAAATACTGAAGTAAAAGAGAACACAACTATAAAGTTTGATGTTGTTGAAGTGAAGACTGTTACAGAGGAAGTTGAAGTAGAATTTGAAACAGAATACGGCGAAACTTCTACAGTGCTTAAAGGTATGTATGCTGTAACGCAAAAAGGTGTTGATGGACTAGCTGAGGTAACATATGAAGTTACATATGTAAATGGCGAAGAAACCAGCAGAAAGCCAATTGAAGAAGTAATGATAAAAGAGCCGGTTAACAGAGTGGAACTTTACGGAACTGCTTTAACTAAAATTGACGATGATGAAAATGACGGTGAAGAAAAGGAAACCGATGTTAAAAACCCTGATGAGCAGTCAACTAATCCGACTGTACCGGGAACTTCAAGCACTTATGTTGATCAAGTATCCTGCTTGATAACAGCTTACACGCACACAGGAAGCACGACAGCAACAGGTACTTGGCCACGTTCAACAAGGACGCTTGATAATCCGGGTTCATGCGCTGTGGTGCCTGACACTTTCCCTTATGGAAGCCTGCTATATGTAACGGGTTATGGATATTGTATAGCAGAAGACACGGGTGGATTCAGACACGATCCGGACAGATGGAATCAGATCGATGTTTTCATGAACACAGTGCAGGAATGCTTAAATTGGGGAAGAAGGCGTGATGTGAAAGTATATGTTATAAGGTATGGTTATTAAATCATGATGAATCTTAAAAACGAGATAAAAATTAGATCAATCAGTGCAAACAAAAGTCTAGGACAAAACTTCATTTATGATGAGAATATATTAAGAAAAATCGCTTCCACACAAAAAGATGGAAGCGTTTGTCTTGAAATAGGTGTTGGCCCGGGTGGGCTTACAAAAGAACTTTCAAAAGTCTGTTCAAAAGTTATAGGTGTGGAAATAGACAAAAAGTTTGAACCTATTTATGAGGAAGTGTTAAAGGAAGAAAATATTGAAATCATTTTTGAAGATTTTATGAAAGCAAATATTGAAGAACTGTACAAAGAATATATATGTGAACCTTTTTCTGTTTGTGCGAATCTACCATATTATATAACGACTCCTATACTAATGAAGTTATTGGATTCAAATCTTCCTATAACAAACATAACAATCCTTGTGCAAAAAGAAGTTGCAGAAAGGATAATCTCTCCACCTGGATCTAAAAAATATGGAGTGCTTTCTGCCATGACACAATGCAGGGGCAAGGCAGTAAAGCTTTTTGATTTACAGCCCGGAGTATTTACTCCACCACCATGTGTTGTGAGCACATTGATTGATATTGAACTTGAAGAAGGAGTGATAGAATCGGATATAGCATCTTTCAGAAAGTGTGTGAAGGCCGCATTTTCTTCAAGAAGAAAGCAGATGAAGGGCAATATTGCATCAGCTTATAAAATGAATAAAGAAGTGGTTGGCGACTTATTGGAGGAGCTTGGCATTAAAAAAACAGCACGCGCTGAGGACTTAAGTGTAAAAGAGTTTGATATGCTGACGATAAAGCTTAAAAAGTGATAATGAACGTTGTATAAATTGTAAAAATTATTCTATGAAACTTATAAGATATGATATATAATAAAATTAATAAATGTTTGGGAGGTTAGGATGTTAAAAGTACTTTATTCAAGAAGAGGAACAGGCAAAACCAAAGAAATGATAAAAAAGGCTAACTCTGATATTGGAACGGTCAAAGGTGACGTTGTTTTTTTGGACAAGGATGATCATTGCAAGTTTGATTTGCATCATGATGTCAGATATATTGACACACAACAGTACAGAAAATTGTCTTTAGAATATTTCATGGGTTTTATAGGCGGAGTTATGGCGTCTGATTATGATATTGAAAAGATGTATATAGATGGCGTTCCTGGACTTTTGTCCGAAGAGGACTTAAGAACAGCAGTAAAAAATATCGGAGAATTGGCAAAGAACAATAATGTAGAAGTAATGATGTCCATATCCGGTAAAAAAGAAGAAATGCCTGATTTTATAAAAGAGTACATTGCAGAGTAGAAAACTTATTCGGAGGAATATTAAAAATGCATTATATCAGCACTCGCGGTCAGCGCGGAGCTGTTAATTCTTCGACCGCTATTGCTCAAGGTATCTCGAGTGACGGTGGTCTTTTTGTACCACAGGAAATCCCGAGAATTGCGGCCACACAGCTTTTAGATTTTAAAAATATGTCATATCAGGATACAGCAAAAAGTATATTAAGCATGTATCTTGATGATTTTACAGATGAAGAGATATCAGATGCAGTTGACAGCGCTTACAAATCTTTTGACAAAAAAGAGATAGTACCTGTTGTAGAAATTAAGGAAAATCTATTTTCTGCTGAACTTTGGCATGGTCCTACATCAGCATTTAAAGATGTAGCACTACAGCTTTTGCCAAGAATTATGACAGTAGCTGCAAAAAAGAACTATTATAAAGAGAAAATATTGATTTTGACTGCAACATCAGGAGATACTGGAAAAGCAGCGCTTGCAGGATTTAAAGATGTGCCAGATACTAAGGTTGTTGTCTATTATCCGCATGGCGGAGTTTCAGATATTCAATATCTACAGATGGCGACTCAGGAAGGCGAGAATACTGAAGTTATAGCTGTAAAAGGAAATTTTGACGACACACAAACAGGTGTGAAACAGATATTCACTGATGAAGCTATAATAAACAAAGTTTATAATAAGGGATATCGTTTTTCATCAGCAAATTCAATAAACCTTGGAAGACTTCTGCCGCAGATTGTGTATTATTTCACATCGTATGTGAAAGTTTTAAGTGACAAAGAAATTGAATCTGGTGAGTATGTTGACTTTGTTGTTCCCACCGGAAACTTTGGGAATATACTAGCAGGATTTTATGCAAAGAGGATGGGACTTCCCATAGGAAAACTTATTTGCGCGTCAAATTCTAATAACATTCTTTATGATTTTTTGTCAACTGGAGAATATGACACCAGACGTGAATTTAAAAAGACTTCATCACCTTCGATGGATATTATAA
Organism: Christensenellaceae bacterium; assembly: GCA_963676355.1. GTDB lineage: Bacteria > Bacillota > Clostridia > Christensenellales > UMGS416 > JAGLOK01. Next base: position 2,147,605 of record OY781093.1, on the reverse strand, counting down.
TATCTTCGAATTTTGAAAGACTTTTGCATGAGATGTCAAAAGGCGATAGTGAGTTTGTTTCAAAACTTCAAAAGGATTTAGTAGAAAAAGGACACTATAAAGTCAGTGATACCTTTTTGTACAAAATTAAAAAGACATTTGAAGGTGGATGGGCAAGTGAGGAAGAAACTTTCTCGCAAATAAAAAAAGTGTGGGAACAACATAATTATCTTTTAGATCCGCATACAGCTGTAGGTTTTTCTGTTCTTGAAAAAGTGGAGAATAAGTCTAACAAAGTTGTTGTATTATCCACTGCTAATCCATATAAATTTACAAGCACTGTACTTGAATCTTTAACAGGAGATTGTTCAAACGACGGGTTTTCTGATATGGAAAATCTGCAAAAGCTGACGGGAATTAAACCACCGGAAGCTTTATCTGGACTTAATAAAAAAGAAGTGCTCCATAAAACAGTTTGTGGAAAAAACCAAATGGCAGACACTCTTATGGACTTAATTTGATGGCAAGTATCGAAAAGAAAATAAGACCATTTGATCCTGAGCTTACATTTCTTAGCGGGCAATGTTTTAGATGGCGCTTTGAAAACGGAGTGTGGAAGGGCATAGCAGATGGAAGATATGCTGAAATCTCTGGGGAGTACCCTGATGCCAGGATAGTTTGCCAAGAACAAGATTTGGATTTTTGGGAAAATTATTTTGATAGCAGTTATGACTATAAAAAAGCTTCTTTAGTACTTGAGAAAGACAAAAAAATATCGGAGGCAGTAAAGAAATATAAAGGGCTTATATTGTTGAGACAGCCATTTTATGAAACTCTTATTTCTTTTATTATTTCCGCTAACAATAATATTCCTAGAATAAAAAAGATTATTGAAAACTTAAGCAGAAAATATGGTGAAAAAACTGATAAAGGATTCGCTTTCCCAAGCCCTGAAAAATTGGCGGCTCTTAACATTGAAGATTTAATGGAACAAAATTGTGGTTACAGAAGCGATTATATAATCGAGACTTCTAAAATGATGTTGGATGGATATAACTCTCAAGATCTGATTAATATGCCTTTAGACATTGCAAGAGATGAATTGTGCAAGTTTAAGGGAGTAGGAAAAAAGGTAGCAGACTGTGTTTTGATATATTCATTGGGACGCAAAGATGCATATCCGGTTGACACATGGATACGCAAGGCTTCTTGGGAGTATTTTAATAAGAAAATGTCGGATGATGAGATAAGGAAAAACGCGGAAAAAAGATTTGCAAATGATGCAGCTCTTGCACAACAATACATGTTTATTGCAGAACGTGAAAGCAATAAGTAAAGAAACCTGAGATAAATGTCGAAATATGTAAATGTGGACAAATTAATATTATAGAAGGTTTATATGGATAATTGCGAATCAAGTAATGGTGGATTAGTATTAGTTAATGCTGTTGAGCAGATAGTTAAACTAAAAGCAAAACCAATGATGCAAGAGGCTGAAATGTGCCATTGTATGGAATGCTATTTAAATGTATGCGCAATAGCTTTAAACAAATTAAAACCCAGATATATTACGAGCTCAAAAGGGAAGATGTTCTCATCTCTTGATGTTATGGACTATGGGTATCAGGCAGAACTTACAGTTGCTATAGTTGCGGCTATAGAGATTGTAAAGAAGAATCCAAGGCATAAATTGTAGATAAAGAACTATTTGCTTAATCTAATGAAGATTCAATCAACCTTGATTCATCGATATATACAGGCGTTAGGCTTATGGATTCACCAATTATATTTACTTTATAAAGCGCATTTGAATTGTAATGTTTATCACTTGGAAACAAATATCCAAATTTCTCATAAAATTCAGGCCCTGCACTTTGGATATAAAAGTAATCATATTCTTTTACCAAATTTTCATAGTCTTTAACGTCATCTGAGTTTGAGCCTATAAGGGAATCATAATGTGAATAATAGTTCCAACTGCTTTCTATAGGAGCTATTTCATATTTTAGCCATTTAGTTCTTCCGTCACCAGATTCATTTGAATTTATCTCGTATATATACGAGGCTACAAAGACTGAATTATCTTTTGATAAGTTATTTAAAATAATATCTTTATCTTCTTTAACAGCACTTTGTACACCTTTAAAGATAATTCTATCTTTTGAATTTCTTGCGAAAGCTATAGTAGTGGGAAAAGGAAGGAAATTAATTACTAACAGGGCAGCTACAAAGATTGTTGCAAGCTTTTTGGTATTATCCAAATAAATATCATTTGATAAAATATAATATCCTATTATGTACGTATATATAATTATAAATGGGATAGAAGTATATCTATCCCACGACATAGAATCAGTATACATTCCTGTTTCATCAAAACCTGTTGAATAAGCAATAAGTACAACGGTACCCATAAGTAAAATATTGAATAACAAGTATATTGCGTTAGCGTAGCCTTCTTTCCTATTTTCTTTTTTAATTGAATAGATTGAGAAAAATGATGTAAAAAGAATGAATATGCCAATAAGTTTTATATTGGTTCTACCGCCTTGAGAGGTATAGAAAAAATTTCTCCATGCAATTATATATTTTGACATTTCTGTTTGAGATAAGCTTGATAAAAAAATCATTGAAAACTTATAGATAAAAAGCAGAGATATAGTTACAGTTATAATTGCAATAATATGATATATTTTTATACATTTATTTTTTATTTTAAGACTTTGATTATTTCTGTAAAAAATAGCAAATATGATTAATGCTATAAAAATTCCTATTAGTAAAAAATGAATCGATTTAGAATTTTTTAATAAATTAATAACTGGCAACTTTAAAGCAATAGAGGTTGAGAAATATCCTAGAGGCTTTGAAATAGTGGCTAAAGATAGTATAAATCCCAATATAGAGAAAATCGGAGTTATTAGAATCCAGAAAATATTTTTGATTTTAGAATTTCTGTGTTTAATAAAATGATTCATTATAATATAAAGAGATATGCTTAAGGAACAAAGAGGTCCAAAGCTTTCTTTTATTTGTGTTATTGCAAGCAAACCACAGATTAAAAGCACATAGTTTTTAAATGTATATTCTTTTTCTAAGGCCCAAAAAACAATTAATGCGCCACTCATAATAGCCATAAGCTCATCTATATGAAAGGTTACATCTTTAATGAAGAAACCGGTTAAGCAATAGCAAGCAAAAAAGTATAAAGATAATCGTTTCCAATTTTTCCAACTTAACCTACCGGTTGGAAGCAAAAAACAGGACCATAATAATATCCAAGCACCTAGATAAAGTTGGCTTTCAGCGAAAAATGTAGATTTAACTATAAAATAGTTAAAAGTTGAAGCTAGCATGCCTTGTAGGCCCTTGTAAAAAACATTGCTGAAGTACATTGACTTTGTTGATAAAGCCCAATGAGAAACCTCATCATGGGTGTATAAACCAATTTCTCTTGTTAAGAACGAAAAAACTAGTATATTAATTATCAAAAAAGTAATGCTGGGTGTAAAAATATCAAAAAAGTTATATTTAATAATAATAAGATATATCAACGAAGAGATAGCTAGTAGATATATGAAATATTGACCGATGATTAATATTCCCAATAATCCAAACAGTATTAGCAAAATAGAAATTGAACAAACAACAATAAAGTTTGACTGTTCTATCTTATAGCCAAAGAGACTAGTAACACCTGCTGCTAATAATAATATTATTGCCATTGGCAATAGAATGGTTAAAAACGAAAACATAGACATATTCCTTTATTCTTTTTATAGATAGTTTCACAGGGTATATAACGTACACGTCGTTCTATTCCTAAGCTCTTGGTCTTTCCATATATCCAATTTTCCTCATAACTTTAGACAAAGTTTTTCTTGCAACTCTTTCGGCATTGTCAGCACCCTTTGCCATCATTTGCTCAATGAATTTTTTATCACCAATAATTTTATTATACTCTGACTGGATTGGCTCAAGCTTGGCGATAACAGCATCTGCAACACTTTGTTTTAAAACTCCATAACTTGTAACACCGTCAAAATCTTTAATAGCATCATCTAAAGATTTGCCTGTCATAATACTGTATATTTCAAGAAGGTTTGAAACGCCAGGCCTATTTTCTGGATCATATAATATTGTATTTTCGCTGTCCGTTACTGCTCGCTTAATCTTTCTAAGTATAACATCTGGCTTATCTAGCAATGTTATAAAACCATTCTCATCAGAATCGGACTTGCTCATCTTTTTAGTGGGTTCTGCAAGCGACATCACTCGTCCGCCAACCTTTGGAATAAGCATTTCTGGAACTTCAAAAGTGGGAGAGTATATGTTGTTGAACCTTATTGCCACATCGCGTGTAAGCTCTAAATGCTGACGCTGGTCCTGCCCGATTGGCACGAGGTTTGTCTGATATAAAAGGATATCTGCAACCTGTAGAATGGGATAGTCAAAAAGTCCAACATTCACATTTGCTTCATTTGCCTTGGATTTTTCTTTAAATTGAATCATTCGTGAGGCCTCGCCCATATAAGTGTAGCAGTTTAAAATCCAATTAAGTTGTGCGTGTGCAGGCACATGCGATTGCACATAAAGCGTGCATTTGTCAGTGTCTAATCCACAAGCCATAAGAAGAGCAAAGATGCTTTTTGTGTTGGCACGCAGTTCAGCTGGCTTTTGTCTGACTGTAAGTGCATGCATATCAACTATACTGTAATAGCACTCATATTCTTCTTGCAGAGCAACATAATTTCTTATAGCTCCAATGTAGTTGCCGATGGTTGGATCGCCTGAAGGCTGGATTCCTGAAAATACTTTCTTTTTTACTTCGTTCATAAAGATACTCCTTTGAGATATTTGCGGTTTTTAAATAAATAAAAAAACCGCCCATATAAGGACAGTTTCCTGCGGTGCCACCTTATTTCCCGGCATATTCACCGGACACTCAATGCCTTAACGCGGCAAACGCTGCATGCACAGTAAGCTCATAAGCCCATAAATCGATGCGTTGTGCGAAGCTTTCACTGTCCTTCGCTCGCTTATCCAAAGCATATAATCGATTATTTTCTTAATCAAAGCTTATAGACATTATATTACTTTTAAAGATTGTGTCAAGGATGTTTTATGATATAATTACATCTATGAAAAATAAAATAATTATTCGTCGAGCTAACTTTAATGACGTAAAACAAATTAATGAAATAGTAAATGAAGCTATAAGAACATCAGCATCAAACTGGGCATGGGCTGAGAGAAGTTATGATGATGCGGTTTCATGGTTTAATGAACACAATGAGGATAAATACTGCATTTTCGTTGCAGAAACTAATGATAAGGTAGTTGGATATTCATCATTTTCAAAACTTCGTAGTAAGAAGGGTTATTGGCCTGTAGTTGAAAACTCTGTTTATATTCATAAGGATTATAGGGGACAAGGGTTGGGAAAGGCTTTACTTAAAAAGCTTATTGATTATGGGAAAAACATGAGCATTTGGGCAATAAGTGCTTGGATTGACTCATGCAATATAGAAAGCATAAAGCTTCATGAAAAGTTTGGCTTTTATATAACGGGAGAGCTTAAAAACGTTGGAGAGAAATTCAATGAAAAACGTTCTGTTACTATAATGCAGTATGATTATAAAGAGGAGAAACAATGAAAAAAGCAGATAAAAATTACATTAATGAACTAATAGAATATGCAGAGAATAAGGGAGCAGTTGACGCAGTTTATTTTGATATTTCAGACATTGTTTTTGATAGCAGGACGCTTTTAAAGTGTATGTTCGGATGTGCCGATTGGGGGCTTGGACTTACATGCCCATCGGCTAATCCTCAGGTTTCAATGAAAGACTATGAAGAAATGTTTAAAAGATATAGTTATGGACTAATTATTCATGCAAATGACAAAAAGATTAGTCAGGATGCTTCATTTGCTTTAGAAAGTAAAGCATTTGCCGATGGCTATTATATGGCTTTTTCACTGTCTGACTGCGCTATTTGTAAAGAATGCGCAGGATTTTCAGGAAAATCATGTGTGCAAAAAAGGAAGGCAAGACCTGCATTTCACTCTGTGGGAATAGATGTGTTTGAAACTGTGAAAAGATTAAACCTTCCATTATACACATTAAAAGAAGGTGACAAGAGGGAAGAAAACTGGTATTCTGCAGTGTTTGTTGAGTAATGATACCATTCCAATATTACAAAATTGTAATTTGTTTATAAGTATAATAATGTTATAATAATCAAGATAGAAATAAATGTAAAAGTATTAGGGGAAATTAATGCACTCCGCATCTTATGAGATTACGGCTTTAATAGCCAGGTATATATTGATTTTTTTATGTGGCTTAGTTTTAATCCGCACCATATTTATCTCTCGTGCTATGCGTCCAAATATGATGAAAGCAAGTGAATTAAACCTTGCTAAACTTTCTTATTTAGAAACTGATACGGTTTTCTATCTTGGCTATGATAATATTATTGGTGCATCCAAGCGGTGTGATGTGCAGATATCAGGTCGTGGTGTATCAAAAATCCATATTCAAATTTATAAAAAAAGAGATTGCTGGATGATGTGTACTTATTCAAAGAAAGCAACATATTTAAATGAAATAAAAATAAGTGGAAAAATACAAATCGAATCAAATGATGTGATAAGAATCGGCTCACAAAAGTTTAAATTCAATGAATCGGAAAGCGGGGAAGTGTAATGGCTGCATGGAGAAGAACTGCTTTGCCAATTGGCGCTATTGCGACTTTTACTGCCATATCATATTTTCTTTTAGCAATTAGAGATGAGAATATTGACAAAATATCTATCCTAATTGGTGCAGGTATTATTATACTTTTGTTTGCGCAATATTATGCTCTTCCTCACTTCCTTGGAAGGGTGGATAAGCCAATACTTATAATTGTTAACATGTTGGTTGTAATTGGGCTTGTAGTTTTATACAGACTTGAAAAAGATGTCGGGATAAAACAATTTATGTGGTTTTTTATTGGGTTAATATCCATGACTGCAGCGATAATAATAATAAAGAAATTGGAAAACCCAGAAAGTGGACAGTGGTTCTTTATAGGCGGTGGTTTAGCGCTTCTTCTTGTTTCGCTTGTTTTTGGTAGTGTAGTTGGCGGTTCTCAAAGTTGGGTGCAGTTGGATTCATTGGGTGTAAATTTTCAGCCTTCTGAGTTTGTGAAAGTTGCATTGGTTTTATCTATAGCAGCGGTTTTTAGGGAAAAGAGGAGACAGCTTGCCTATGCGCCTGCCTATGCATTTGTAGTGCTTAGCATAATCATTTTAGTTTTAATAAAAGATTTAGGCGCAGCACTTTTGTACTTTTTCGTCTTTATGGTGATGATGTATGCAGCAACAGGATCTAAGCTAATTACATTTGCAGGACTTGGTGCTTTTTCTGGAGCATCAATAATTGCATATAAGATTTTCAATCATGTAAGAGTGCGCGTGGAGGTTTGGATAAACCCTTGGGCGACGGCTGATACAGGCGGGTATCAGATCATCCATGGACTAATTGCAATTGTATCCGGAGGATTGGTTGGCTCAGGGCTGGGATTAGGCTCTCCGCGCTATGTACCGGCTTATACAACTGACTATGTTTTTTCATCGATATGCGAGGAAATGGGAGTCCTTATGGGATTTCTTGTAATCGGGCTTTTTGTATTGCTTACTTTGCGAGGAATAAGCATAGCAAGAAATGCTGAAAATTCATTCTTTTCACTATTGGCATTAGGAAGCACAGCGATGATTGCTTTTCAAACAATAATAATTTTGGGTGGTGTAATAAAGATGATACCCCTTACCGGCATTACTCTACCGTTGGTAAGCTATGGTGGATCTTCTATGATTGTAACAATGATATTTATAGGCATCCTGCAGGCTGTTGCAATTCGCAATTCTAAGCTTGAGCCAAAAGAAGAGGCGGAGGCTGAAAGTTGAAAGAGCTAAAGAAAAATATTACCGCTGTAATGATTGTCATCATACTGCTTTTTGTAATACTCTGTGGATACTTCGCTTACGATGTAATGAAATATTCAGGAAGATGGGTAAGTTCTGCGTATAATCCTCGTCTGCGTGAAAAAAGAGGAACTGTTATCCCAGGAAGTATATTTGACACAAACGGGACAGAACTTGCGGGCTCATCATACAGCAAAAGAACATATATTGATGATGACTCTGTGAGACTTGCAGTTGCTCATGTGGTGGGGGATATTTATGGCTTTTCTCCACTAGGGATAGAAACCACTCAAGGAGCTTGGCTTTTAGGCTTCAATGAGAAGTTAAGTGACAGAATAAAGCGCATTTTGCTTAATGAAGATGAACATGGAAATGACATAACTCTTACGTTGGATTCATCATTAAATGCAGGCATTGCAGAAAAATTTGCAGGCGATGAAGGCGCAGCTGTTGTGATAAACTATAAAACAGGTGAAATAATATCAATGGTTTCTTTGCCTTCGTTCGATTTAAGGGAAATTGATGTAAATTTAAAAAACGGTGGTGCAAATCCAGAATCTCTGTCAAATCGAGTATTACAAGGCGAATATTGTCCTGGTGAAATATTTAAAATTGTTTCCGCGGCAGCTTTCATGGAAAATGCAGACCTTTCAAAAGACAGCTACACGTGCGAAGGCAAAGTGATGCTTGAAAATAGCGCCATATACTGCGATAAAATCCATGGTGAGCAAACGTTTGAGGAAGTGATTTCAAATTATTGTGAAAGCGCTATTACAAATCTTACTTTAGACATTGGTATTAATAGATTAATAAAAGAAGCACAAAAGCTAGGGTTTAATTACCAGTTTTTATTTAAAGATACTGTGCTATATGAATCCAATATTATAAATGAAACTGAATCAGAATATGATATTGCACAGGTTGGTCTGGGGATGAAAGGTATTACAATTACGCCGATGCATGCAGCTATGCTGTATGGAGCTATTGCAAATGGCGGGAAAATGATGCCTTTAAAATTGGTTGGCAGCATAGAAGGGCATGAAGATTATAGTCAAGATGATTATTTGCGCATATCATTTGAATATGCAGTCGCTGAAAAACTAGATGAAATATTGAAGCTTGATGAGCCTTTTAATGTAAAAGGAGTGGATTCGTGTGGATCTACAGCTCAACTTTCGCATAAAACAGAATACTATGAAACCCTAACATGGTATGCAGGTTATTTATGTGATGATAATTTCCCTTATGCAATAGCTATAATTTTAGAGGATTGTGATGAAAAAGAAGAAAAGGCCGTACTTTTGGCTAAATATATATACAGTGAGTTAATAGATTTTGAAAGTGAGAACAAAGATGCAAACTGAAACTATAAAAAACGTAGCAGAAAAAATTAGAAATAATATTGAAAAAGTAATTATTGGCAGTGAAGAGACGGTGAACCTTCTACTAGCTGCTTTTTTATGCAAAGGACATGTCTTGCTTGAAGATGTGCCGGGAACAGGAAAAACAATGCTTACAAAAGCTTTGGCAAAATCAATCGACTGTGACTTTTCAAGAGTACAGTTCACACCTGATTTATTGCCTTTTGATATAACAGGCATGAGTGTTTATAACCAGAAAACAGGTGAGTTTGAGTTTAAGAAAGGTCCGATTTTCACAAACATATTGTTAACGGACGAGATAAACCGCGCAACCCCTAGGACACAGTCGGCTTTGCTTGAATGTATGCAAGAAAGACAGGTGACTGTGGATAACTTAACATATGTTCTTGAGCAGCCTTTTATAGTGCTTGCTACACAAAACCCCATTGATACTGGAGGAACTTTTCCATTGCCAGAGGCACAGCTTGATAGGTTTATAATTAAAACTAAAATGGGATATCCTACTAATGAAAATGCAATAAAAATTATTGATAGATATATTGACGATGATCCATTGGAAAAATTAGAAAGTGTTGTAGTAAAATCAGAAGTTATTAAAATTCAAAATGAAATTAAAAATGTTAGTGTTGATGCTGACGTTAGAAAATACATGGCGGACATTGTAGATGCCACAAGGCGAGAAGAGGATGTGTTACTCGGAGTATCTCCCCGAGGTCTTTTGTCTTTGCTTGTAATGGCACAAGCTTGGGCTGCGCTTGATGGCAGAGATTATGTTATACCGGATGATGTTAGAGACGTTGCAGTGCCTACACTTGCGCATAGAATAATAAGCAAGAGCGGCTATTCTAGCGCTGCTGAATCAAATGAAAAAATAGTAAGGAAGATAATTGAAGGCATTAAGGTTCCTACAGAAAAGATAAGTGAGTGATATGACGATAATTTGGGTTTTTATTGTAGCTTTAATTTTAGCTATAGTTCAAAACTTTATATTTTCAAGAGCTGGATTAACAAAGATTAATTATAATAGAAGTTTCAGTACACCGTTTGCTCATCAGGGAGATGAAGTTTATATGGTGGAAGAAATTTCGAATAATAAAATTCTTCCTGTACCTTGGCTTAAAATCGAATCCAGAATGCCAAAGGTTTTGTCATTTGGAAGATTAGATGATCTTACAATAAGCGCTGAAATATATCATCGCAGTCTTTTTTTTATGGGGGCATATAGAAAGATTACAAGAACACATTATGTTAAGTGCACAAAGCGTGGAAGATGCGTTTTAAACTCCGCAAGCATAAGTTCAGGCGGATTGTTTGGGTTTATGGATGTCAGCCAAGATTTGTCCATGAATGCCAGCATATCAATTTATCCAAAATTAATCAGATATAATGAATTGCCAGAGTTTACAAAACAGATTTTAGGCGAGATTATAGTTAAAAGATGGATATCGCCAGATCCTTTTTTAATCAGTGGCATCAGACAATATGCTCAAGGTGACAGCTTAAAGGATGTGCATTGGGGAGCAACTGCCAAAACTGGTTCTCTAAAAGTAAAAGTACATGATTTTTCAGCGTCACCTAATCTACTTGTTTTGCTTAATACTGAAGTTTCTGAAAAACAGTGGGATGTTGTAATGGAAGAAGAAACACAAGCAATAGAGTACGGCATATCACTTGCTGCATCAGTCATGATTTGGGCAATGAAAAATGGATTAAAAGCAGGATTCGGTTCAAACGGATATCTTTGTGATGATGAAGAAAAAAATCCAATATATCTACCTCATGATGGTGGTGGCGGCGGAATAAGAAATATGCTGGAGACAATGAGCAGAATTGTTATATCAAGAAGGCTTACTTTCTTTACCTATCTTGATACTGTTGCAGGGAAAATTGCAAAGGATATGGATCTCTTAATATTGACTTCATATGTTAACGCCAGACTGGATATGCAAATAAAAAAGCTTAAAAGCTATGGAAATAATGTGAGCGTACAACTTATAGGCAAGGTGACCAACTATGAGTGATTTAAATAAATTATATAATGAATTTCCTGATAAACAAGAAAGAAGGACAAGGAAAAGAAAGATATATTCTAGCAAAGATTTTGTCCCGGGTGTTAAGGGGAAACTTATTAAACTACTAATTGCGTTTACAATATTTTTGATTTCAACAGGATTAATTGCAACAATTTTATCATACACACTTTATTTAAATCAGCTGCTTTTTCTTGTGTGTTCATCATTTGTTATGTTTGCAGGCTCTTGGGTAGTTTCTGTTGTGTTTGCAGAAAAAAGCAATATTTATAAAGTAGCACCTTTGATAGCGATATCGGCACTTTCGTGGCTTTTTTCGCCTTACAGTATTTTCATTACTATTTTTGTTATACTCTATAATTTTATAGTATCCATAATAGTTATAAACAGACTAAACCTACCTGAAAAAATTGCTTTAAACCAGAATTTAATTTTAGGCTCATGCTTGTTTTTCTGTTTGTATCATATAATATTTGCACTTATTATGATGGACATACCAAGCGCACAAAGTGTAAAACCTGCAATATTTGTTGTGGGAATTGTTTGGATTTTCATAAGCATATTTATATTAAATATTATGAATATCACAAGAAATGCTGAAAATGGAGCTACCACAAAAAGCATTATCATGAGTAATGCTGTTATAACGACTGTGTTTGCAGCTTTCGTAATGCTTATTGCAAATTTTAGTAAAGTAAAGTCTTTTATTGGAGACGTAATTAAATGGTTGGTTAGATTGATGGTAGGAACACCCAGCGAATCTGCACCAGTGCAAGAAACAGCCCCACAGTCCGCCCCACCGCAGGGTCTTATGCCAATTGCAGATGAAGGACCATCGCTTTTAGCAGTGATTTTAGAAAAGATTGTAATGGTTGTGGTTATCATAATGTTGACAGCAGCAATTATATTTATTATTTTCTTTTTATTTAAGTCAGTAAAAAAACTTATAACGAATATAATGGATTATTTAAAAGACAATGACAAAACTACATCGATAAACAGATATAAAGATGAACAGGAAACTGTTTTTGACAAAAGTAATTTTAGCATGAATATAAAAGATGGGTGGGAGAAATTTAAAAAAAGATTCAGACCGCGCGAAAAATATTCAGATAAAAAGACAAACAGACAAAAGATAAGATTTTTGTATAAAGAGTTATTAGCTAAAGAGAATTCGAGTGAATTGTCCAAAAACGAATTTATCACGGCGAGAGATAAAATTATTGACGAGAATGCTACAATAAAAGAGAGAATGTTCGCACAAGGCTATGAAAAAGCCAGATATTCAGAACACGACGTGTCAGATGATGAAGTTACAGCGGCACTAAGCATTACAGGAAAGCAGAATGAAACAAAAAATTAGAGACATTTTAAATGATATACCATTTCTTCCGGGAGTATACCTCATGAAGGACTCAGAAGACAATGTTATATATGTTGGAAAAGCAAAAAAGCTCAAAAACAGAGTTAAATCATATTTTCAAAGCGGAAACGGCACTACGATAAAAACACGTGCTTTGGTGGAGCACGTTGAAAACATTGACTGGATAGTGACAGGCAGTGAACATGAGGCCTTTGCACTTGAATCGAATCTTATAAAGCAGTTTATGCCTCGCTATAACATCATGCTAAAAGATGACAAGCATTACCCATATATAAGGATTAACCTTAAAGAGGATTATCCAAAAATAAATGTTGTCCGCAAAGTTAAAAAGGATGGCGCAAAATATTTTGGGCCATACTTTGATTCTGGAGCAATGAGAAAGATGGTTGATGCAATAAATCGTGTCTTTAAAATTAGAACATGCAAAAAAAATATTACAAAGATAAAAGGTAAGGAGAGACCCTGCCTTGAATATGACATAGGCAGATGTGTTGCACCTTGTCTTACAGAAGTTAAAAAGGAAGATTACAGAGCTATAATTTATGAAGTAATGGACTTTATGAATGGCAATGTTGACAAAGTAAAAGCAGAACTTGAACAAAAAATGCAAGAAGCCTCAAATAATATGGAGTATGAAAAGGCTGCTCAGTTCCGCGACAGGCTTGAGGGAATAAAAATTGCTCAAAACCAAAGCCAGCGAGTGATATCAACAAGAAAAGAAGACTTTGACCTTTTTGCAGTAGATAGTGATGAGGTTAATGCTGTAGCTTTAGTTTTTGTTGTAAGGGGTGGTAAAGTTATAGGATCAGACCACTTTGATATGGACATGCCAGAAGGTGGAGACAGTGCTGAAATTTTGGCATATTTCGTTCAGAATTATTATATGAGTCAAAACATAATTCCAAGAGAGATTTATGTGTCACACGACATGTTAGACGGTGAGTCTCTTGTTGAATATCTTGAAGAGCAAAGAGAAGGTCCAGTTCATATATCAATTCCTGAGCGCGGAGAAAAGAAACAGCTTGTAGAGCTTGCAAAGCGCAATGCAAAACAAGAACTAGATAGAATAAAATTTAATCAGCTTAGGAAATATGAGCGCACCGGTGGTGCGGTAAAATCCCTTAAAGAAGAACTGGGACTATCAAAAATGCCTAACAGGATAGAAGGATTTGACATCTCAAACATTCAGGGAGTGGATACAGTTGCTTCAATGGTTGTTTTTGAAGAGGGAAGTCCAAAAAGAAGCGATTACAGAAGATTTAAGATAAAGACTGTTGAAGGGCCGAATGACTTTGAATCAATGGCGGAGGTTATAAGGCGGCGGTTTTTGCGTCTTAAAACAGAAAGCGAAGCGGGGAAGAATGCGGGTTTTGCAAAGAAGCCGGATTTAATTTTAATCGATGGTGGCAAAGGACAGCTTGCTTCTGCCCGAAAGATAATGCATGAGTTGGGATTTAAAGATATAGATACCATTGGACTTGCCAAAAGAGAAGAAGAGGTGTTTGTGGGTGATGGAAGAAAGCTTGTTGTTTTAAGCAAGCGAGCACCGGCTCTTCATCTTTTGCAGAGAATACGTGATGAAGCTCACAGATTTGCAATCACATATCATCGTTCGCTAAGAAAAAAGACTTCATATAGGTCTGTGCTTGATGATATTCCAAAGATAGGCAAGAAAAGAAAAATGTCGCTGCTTATGGCTTTCCCGACGATTTCCGCAATTAAAAATGCGGACTTTGAAGCACTTGTTAATGTAGATGGTATGACAAAGGATGCAGCTCAAGCTGTATATGATTTTTTTAACGCTGGTAAAGGGAGCGAAGATTAGCTATAATTTAACTATGGATATTAATTTACTATTACTTGATTTAGATGACACACTTCTTAATTCAAAAGGAAAGCTATCAAAAAGAACACAGAACGCGGTAAAGAGAGCAGTGGAAAAAGGCGCAACTGTTGCTATAGCTTCTGGGAGAATGCACACTTCGCTTCTTCCTTACGTTACAAGATTAAATACACACGGACCTGTTGTAAGTTATAATGGAGCGTTGATTAAAGATTCAGTTAATAATGAGACTATTTATAAAAGCCCTGTGCCCATGGAATTGACAAAAGAAATTATAAATTTTGCTGATAAACATAACATACATTGTCAGTTTTATGATGAATATAACTATTTTTTTAAACAACATAATAACCTGACTGATAAATATTACAAATCAACAGACATTAAAGGAATCGCATTAGGTGAGGACTTGCTGTCTAAAATAAAGGAGGAGCCGCCTAAACTTCTTATGATTGAAAATGATACCGAAAAGATGCTTAAAGCTTTTGAATTGCTTAAAGATAAATACGGTGATAAGTTGCATATAACCAGATCAAAAGGACATTATATTGAGATTATGGGCAAAGGCGTAAATAAAGGTGGCGCACTGCTTAAAATGTGCGAGATCTATAACACAAGCCCTGAACATTGCATGGCAATAGGCGATGGGCTAAACGACATTGAAATGATTAAAAATGCAGGTGTGGGAGTAGCGGTTGGTACTGCACTTAATGAGGTAAAAAATGCGGCAGATATAGTTTGCGCCTCTTCAGATGAAGAAGGACCGGCGTCTGTTATTGAAGAATATATATTAAGTTGAATTATCGGAGGACACAATGGCAAGAGTTAAAATAGAAGACTTTAAAAAAGCACTTGAACTTGAAGTATTATATGACGGCGAGCAGGAGGACATTGAAATACTTACTGCTAACTTAAACAGACCCGGGCTTCAGCTTGCAGGGTTCTTTGACTATTTTGCAGCAGATAGAATTCAAGTTTTGGGAAAAGTTGAAATGACATATCTTTGCGATTTTTTAAACATGGAGCAAAGAACACTGATTGTAGATAAATTCTTTTCATTTCCAATCCCTTGCGTACTGGTAAGTAGGAGTCAGGAATTACCTGATGAAATATTTGAGATAGCAAAAAAATATAAACGCCCTATATTTAGGTCAAACCTTGTTACGACGAAGTTATTCCACAGTGCTATTTCATACCTTGACATGCTCCTTGCTCCTCAAGTTTCGCGACATGGAGTGTTAATGGACATAAATGGTGTTGGCATTTACTTAATAGGTGAGTCTGGCATAGGAAAATCGGAAACGGCACTTGAGATGATAAAACGAGGGCACAGGCTTGTGGCAGATGATGTGGTTGACATTATGAAAGTGGGCAGAAATCAGCTTGTGGGCGAATCTCCGGAGTCTATACGTCATTTTATGGAGCTTCGCGGTGTAGGTATAATTGATGTAAGACAGATGTATGGAGTTGGCTCTGTTATAAATCGTAAAACAATTGATTTGGTTATTCGCATGGAAGTTTGGGATGGTGAAAAATCATATGACCGCTTGGGATTGCATGATGAGTTTATCACAATTTTGGGAGTAAAACTTCCTGAAATAGTTGTGCCTGTACGTCCCGGCAGAAATCTTGCAATAATAATAGAAGTTGCCGCCAGAAACTACAGACTTAAGTACATGGGTTATAATTCAGCAGAAGCGCTGACTAATCGCTTGTCAGAAAGTCACAACGAATTTTAATAAACTATAGTTGGATGAACCAACGCTATAATGTTGGTTTGCTTGAAAAAAAGTACTAAATAGTGTAAAATAATAGTGTTATTTTAATGCTAAATACGGTAAAAATATTGGAGAAATGAAGATGCAGAAAGAAGAAATATACAGCAGTCTTGTTGAGATTTTGGATGAAGACAAGGTTTATATGGATGAAGACATGTCCAAGCGTTCTTCTTTTGAAACGGGTGGCAGCGCTGATGTTTTTGTAACCCCTTCAAGCAAAGAGGAAGTCTCTGGTGTTATAAAATTTATAAGAAGCAATGAAATACCGTTGACTGTTATAGGTAATGGAACAAACCTTCTTGTGCGCGACAAGGGTATAAGAGGTGTTGTTATGTCATTGTATGATAACTTCAATTTTGTTAGTGTTGAGGAAAATAGTGTTTATGCACAAGCAGGTGCTTTAATTTCTGCTGTTTCAAACTATGCATGCAGAGCAGGTCTTACAGGGCTTGAATTTGCAAGCGGAATCCCAGGCACTATTGGTGGCGCCGTTAAAATCAATGCCGGTGCTTATGGCAGTGAGATTAAAGATATTTTCAAAAGCGCAATAGTAATTAATTCAGAAGGTGATTTAACGGAGGTTACACTGGATGATATGGATTTTGGGTATAGACACAGCTCGATAGAAAAAGAAGTTGTTTTGGAAGTAACATTAGAACTTGAAGATGGAGATACACAAAAAATTCGCCAGAAGATGGTGGAGCTGAATAAAAAAAGAAAAGAAAAGCAACCACTTAATATGCCTTCTGCAGGCTCGACTTTTAAAAGACCAGTAGACAACTATGCCGGAAAATTGATAGAAGAGGCTGGGCTTAGAGGATATCAGATAGGCGGAGCAAGGGTATCGATTAAGCATTGTGGGTTTGTTGTAAATACAGGAGATGCAACATCTACCGATGTTGAGAACTTGATTGAGAAGATACAAGAGGCTGTTTTTAAAGATAGTGGTGTACGTCTTGAAACAGAAGTTATAATATTAGGTGATAAATAGTATTTTGGAGGGTGAAATTTGAGACTTGTAATGGTGACCGGAGTGTCCGGAGCCGGAAAAACACAAGCGCTTCACGTTATGGAAGATATGGGCTATTATTGTATAGACAATCTTCCTCCTGTTTTAATTGAAACTTTTTTGGATTTAACGGCAAGCAATGCTAATTTAAATATAGATAAACTTGCAATAGGCATTGATATTAGAAGCGCAAAACAATTTGACAATATCAAAAAAATATTAGAAAAGCTTAATGTAGAGGCAGATTCTTGCGAAGTTCTTTTCTTGGATGCGAATAATGAAACTATCATTAAACGCTTTAAAGAGACTAAAAGAGCCCATCCTTTAGCTACAAGAGGCAACCTTAAGGACGCTATAGCAAAAGAGCGAGAAATCATACAACCAATTAAAGATATCTCTACATACATATTAAATACTTCTAAATTTTCGATATGGCAGCTTAAAGAGAAGGTTACAAATATTTTTCTGGGAGATTCAACGGGAAACAAGTTTCCGGTTAATATCGTTTCATTTGGTTTCAAAAATGGTGTTCCAAATGATGCTGATATGGTGTTTGATGTGAGATTTATTACAAATCCATATTATATCCCTGAACTCAAGGACAAAACGGGCATGGATGATGAAGTGCGCAATTTTGTAATGTCAACAAACGAAGCTAGACTGTTTTTTGACAAACTTGTAGATATGATAGATTATCTTATACCACTTTTTATTATGGAGGGCAAAGGTCAGCTTACAATAGCAATAGGATGCACTGGTGGCAAACATCGTTCGGTGACTCTTGCAAATGAGCTGCACAGGCATTTGGTGAAAAAGGGCTTTAATTCTGAAGTGGAACACAGGAGCCTTAAGGCTCTGGGCATGATATAGTTGGTGCGACATGACTTTTTCTTCAAGCGTTCGCGAGGAACTGGCTCATCTGGAAGTTAAGAAAAAATGTTGTGCGTTATCGGAGCTTTCGGCTCTTATTCGTACTTGTGCAACAGTTAAAATTGGAATAAAACATTCACTTGGCGTAAGATTTGAAACAGAAAACCCATCAACAGCCAGAAGAATATATAATATAGTTAAGTTTCTTTATAATTATCATAGCGAAGTTTCTGCTAAAAAAATAGATAAACTCAGAATAGGGCACTACTATATGGTGTCGCTAATGAGTGAAGATGTTGTTAATAAAATGCTTAAAGATACAGGAATGATGCATGAAGGAGAAAATGTCTTTAGCATGAGCAAAACGCTTCCTACGCATTTACTGGATTCGAGATGCTGTGTAAAATCCTTTTTAAGGGGTTGCTTTTTGGGGTGTGGGAGCATGAGTGATCCAAACAAAAGCTATCATTTGGAATTTGATGTACACGAAGAATATTTAGCCGAAACAATACATTCTCTCTTGCGCGGCTTTGAACTAAATGCTAGAATTACTATAAGGAAAACATTACATGTAATTTACATAAAAGAAGCTGAAAATATAATATCTTTGTTTTCCTTAATCGGAGCACATGCATCACTTTTAAAAATGGAAAATATACTGATTTTAAAAGATGTACGCAACAATGTAAATCGTGCAATGAACTTTGAAAATGCTAACTCAAATAAGTCTATAGACGCAGCACAAAAACAGATTCAAAGCATTAAAAAGCTTGAAAAGGCGGGAAAACTTAAAACTCTTTCGCCTTCACTGAGAGAAGCTGCAGAACTTAGACTTGAACATCCGGAAAGCACTTTAGGCGAGCTTTCGGAGATATCAGGAAACATTACTAAATCAGGCATAAACCACAGGATGAGGAGAATTGTCGATTTGGCTAAAAATTTAGAATAGGAAGGTGTTATATGCTTAGTAAAGAACTTGCCATAAAAACAGAAGAAGGTCTTCAAGCACGTCCGGCTGCATTGCTTGTTCAGGTTGCAGGAAAGTACATGAGTAACATTTGGATAGAGCAGGGAAGCAAGCGAGTAAACGCAAAGTCAATAATGGGTGTATTGTCCTTGAGGTTAAAACAGGGCGATTCATTTTTTATTGTAGCAAACGGCGACGACGAACAAAAAGCAATAGATGCGATTGCAAGGTTAATAAACACCGGTTCAGCACAATAAAATGGAATTTACCCATCTTCACGTACACACGGAATATTCTCTTTTAGATGGAGCTTCGCGCATTGAAGAACTAATAGAGCGATGCGGCGAACTGGGAATGGAATCTATCGCGATAACCGATCACGGCGTAATGTACGGCGTGGTCGATTTTTATAAAGCCGCAAAAAAGCACGGTATAAAACCCATACTTGGTTGTGAGGTTTATGTTGCGCCACGCAAGCTCACGGATATGGAAAACAAGGATCGCAAAGCGGCTCATCTTATTTTACTTGCAGAGAATGAAACCGGATATAAAAATCTCATGAAGCTGTCATCAATAGGATTTGTTGACGGTTTTTATTATCGACCCCGCGTGGATTATGACACATTGGAGCAATATTCTGATGGGCTTATTTGTTTGTCTGCATGTCTTGCGGGCGACATTCCTTCTTTGATATTAGAGGGAAGATATAACGATGCAAAAAAACTTGCACTTCGTCTTAAAAGCATGTATGGCGAGGATAATTTTTTCATAGAAATACAAGATCACGGCATTATGGAGCAAAAGCAGTCAAATCCTGATTTAATAAAGCTTGCAGATGAAATTGGAGTGAAAATTGCAGCAACAAACGATGTGCACTACACTTTAAAAGAGGATGCAAAGGCGCACGATGTTTTATTATGCGTACAAACTCAAACACAGGTGGACGATCCAAATAGAATGCGCTTTGAAACTGATGAGTTTTATTTAAAGAGTGCACAAGAGATGTTGGATGTCTTCCCTCACAGACCTGATGCTATTTCAAACACTTCAGAGATTGCAAAAAGATGCAATGTAGAGCTTGAGTTTGGCACATTTCACTTTCCTGAGTTTGAAACTGAGGAACCAGACAAGGCGGAATATCTAAAAAGGCTTGCACGACAAGGTTTGGAAGAAAAATATTCTACAATTACACAAGAGCTTGTTGATAGATTAGACTATGAAGTAAACACCATTATCAACATGGGATATGTAGACTATTTCCTTATTGTATGGGATTTTTGCAGATATGCACGTGAAATAGGCGTAGAGGTAGGCCCGGGACGCGGAAGCGGTGCAGGCTCTATTTGCGCATATAGCCTCGGTATCACTGAAGTTGATCCAATAAAATATGACTTGATTTTTGAGCGTTTTTTAAATCCTGAGCGTATATCAATGCCTGACTTTGATATCGACTTTTGTTATGAGAGACGACAAGAAATTATAGACTATGTTATTGAAAAATATGGTGAAGACCACGTAACGCAGATTATAACCTTTGGAACTATGGCTGCAAGAGGCGCGATACGCGATGTTGGGCGTGCCCTTGGAATGGGGTATGGTGAAGTTGACAAAGTGGCCAAGATGATTCCAATGCAGCTTAAGATGACAATTGAAAAAGCTCTTACAATGAACCATGAGCTAAAAGAACTATATGAAGTTGATGATGATGTGCAAAAGCTTATTGAAATGGCTCGCAAAGTGGAAGGCTTGCCAAGGCATGCATCAACTCATGCTGCCGGTGTTGTAATATCTGAAAAGCCCGTTGTGGAATATGTGCCGCTCAATAAAAATGGAGATGTCGTTACAACACAATTTCCGATGACAACGATTGAAGAACTGGGCCTTCTTAAGATGGATTTCTTGGGTCTTCGCACTTTAACTGTGATCCATGACACTGTTGAATTGGTGGAATTGAATACAGGTGAAAAAATTGAGATTCACGACATTGATTTTGATGATGCAGATGTTTATAAAATGATAGCAAATGGTGACACGGATGGAGTTTTCCAGTTGGAAGGAAGCGGGATGCGCTCTTTCCTCAAAGAACTGCAGCCTGATTGCTTTGAAGATATAATAGCTGGCATTTCACTATATCGTCCAGGCCCAATGGAGTATATACCTAAATATATTAAGGGTAAAAGAGATCCTTCTTCAGCTGTTTATGACCACGAACTTATGAAGGATACGTTAGAGGTCACATATGGCTGCATGGTGTATCAAGAGCAGGTTATGAAGATTGTTCGTGATCTTGCGGGCTACTCTTGGGGACGAAGCGATTTAGTGCGTCGTGCAATGTCAAAGAAAAAGCACAAGGTCATGGAAGAAGAACGCAAGCATTTCGTCAATGGTTTGGATAAAGATGGTGAAATCGTAATAAAGGGCGCAGTAAGAAACGGTGTTCCAGAAAGAGTTGCTAATAAAATCTTTGATGACATGATGGATTTTGCAAACTATGCCTTCAATAAATCACATGCAGCAGCATATGCTGTTGTAGCATACAGAACGGCATATTTAAAGCTTCACTATCCTGTGGAATTTATGGCTGCATTGATGAACTCTGTTATGGGTAATACAACAAAAATTGCAGGATATATAAATTACTGCAGAAAGCACAATATTGAACTTCTCGCACCTGATATAAATAGGTCGTTTTCGAAATTTACTGTTGAAGGCAAAAATATAAGATTTGCACTTTCTGCGATAAAAAATGTTGGTTCAAGCGCAGTTCGCAATCTTATCATAGAACGAAAAAGAGGCGGAGAGTTTGAAGATATTTTTGATTTTTGCGACAGAGCGTCAGAAATCATTAATAAAAGAATGGTTGAGAGTATAATTAAAGCTGGTGGTTTTGACAGTACTAAAATTTCAAGAGCGGCGCTCTTGGACGTGTATGAAAAAGCACTTGAAGGAGTTCATAAAAGCAAAAACAGCAATATTTCAGGGCAGATTGGCTTGTTTGCAACAGGAGCTGCAATACAAATACCAAAGCCTGAATATCCAATATGTGATGAATTCCCTGAAAGAATTATGCTTGCAATGGAAAAAGAAGTGGCAGGCATTTACATTACAGGACATCCATTGTCGGAATATAAGGAACTTTTAGATGGATTTAAAGTAGATTCTTCAATGTTTGCTCCAGATGATGAACAAGATCCGCAGGCTGAAGTTAATGACAATGAAATTTTAAAAGATGGTCAGTTTGTGGAGCTTGCGGGCATAGTTGCCGAGCGCCAAACAAAAGCCACAAGAAGCAACGATATGATGGCGTTTATTACTCTTGAAGATTTGGTTGGCAGTATCGAAATAATAGTTTTTCCGAGGCAGCTAAGAGAATATTCGGCTATTTTGAACACAGATAATATAATTGGTGTTCGTGGTCGAGTATCCAGTCGCGAAGGTGAGGCCACTAAATTGGTTGCAGAAAAAATCTGGGAGCTCAAAAATAGTTTAAAAAGCAAGGAACTAATAGAAAAAGAGCATAAAAAAGTTTATATAAAGATTAACAAGGAATATAATGAAGATAAACTTGATGAAGTTAAAAACTGCTTGAAAAGTTATTCGGGTAACAGCGCTGTATATATCTATGACGAGAAGTCAGGAAAGAAGTATATCTTGGATAAGCGTTTGTGGGTTGATCCAGTGGATGAATTTTTAAAGCATTTAGAACAGATAGTTGACAGAAAGTCTATTGTGATCAGATGAGGTGAAAAATGAAAGTAGCTGATGAACATGTTATTTCTATTTTGGCTGACAATAAGGTTGGTGTTTTAACTAGAATTATCACAGGTGTAAGACGTGAGGGCTGTAACATCAAATCCATCACTGCTGCTAGAACTACTGACAGGAATTATTCCAGAATTACAATGAATATAGAATGCTATGACTATCTATTAGAAGATGTGATTTCAAGGATTGAGGCGTTAAACTGTGTCAGAAGCCTATCTAAATATGATAAAGATAAATTTGTGGAAAGAGAATACGTGGTATTTTCTGTTGAGCATGGATGCAAGGCATCCAATAATATAATTTCTAAATATAATGCAGTAAATATTCAGGATAATATTTATGAATTAACAGGCGATAGAGCAACAGTAAATGATTGCATTAAAGAGCTGAAAGAGCAGGTGAAAGTTGATATCGCAAGAACAGGCTCGATTATACTAAAGATATCTGATGGAGGAGAAGATGAATAAGTTTAAAATACTTGCATTAAATCCTGGTTCAACTTCAACAAAAATAGCTATTTTTGAAAATGAAGAACTTATTGTTCAAAAAGTTGTAAGACATAAGAAGAATGAGCTTTCAGCTTTTGCCACTCTTATGGAACAAAAACCCCTCAGAGAAAAGTATATATATGACTTTATTGAATCAACGGATGTTAAATTTAATGATATAAGTGCAGTCGTCAGCAGGGGAGGGCTTATAAAACCTCTGATTAGCGGCACATATCCCGTAAATGAAATGATGTATCATGATTTAAAAGGCAATGTTGCACAGCTTCACGCCAGCGCGTTAGGTGGAATGCTGGCATATGAAATTGGTAAAAAGGAAAATATACCAGCATATGTGGTTGATCCAGTTGTAGTTGATGAAATGGATACAAGAGCAAGGCTTACAGGCATGCCTGGGATTGAAAGAAAGAGTGCTTTTCATGCACTTAATCAAAAAGCTATTGCTCGCCTTTATGCAAAAGATAATGGCAAAGTTTATGAAAACTTAAGACTCATTGTAGCGCACATGGGAGGTGGCATATCTATTGGGGCTCATAGATATGGTAGGGTAGTGGATGTTAACGATGCGCTGTATGGTGAAGGTGCGTTTTCGCCTGAAAGAACAGGCACGCTTCCTCTTGTAGGACTTATACGTATGTGCTATTCAGGAAATTACACAGAAAAAGAAGTGATAGAACTTGTAACAACCAAGGGCGGCATGATGGCCTATCTTGGCACTAATGATCTTAAAGAATGTGAAAAAATGATTATGGAAGGCGATGAGTTTGCAGCTTTGGTGCTTGAAACCATGGCTTATCAGATATCAAAAGAAATCGGTGCTTTAATCGCTGTTCTTGAAGGGCGTGTTGAAGCGATTTTGTTAACGGGCGGGCTTGCATATTCAAATAGATTGACTGGTGAAATAAAACAAAGACTGGATATTATAGCTCCCGTTATCACATATCCGGGTGAAAAAGAAATGGAAGCTCTTGCATCTGGTGCTTATAGAGTATTAAGCGGTCAGGAAATGCTTAAGGATTATGAGTAGCCTATAAGCTGTGGATCTTTTTTAACACTTAGTTTAAATATCAAATGTGTGAACATTCCTGTTGCAAAGTTTGCTACAGTTAATGTTAATACTCCAGCGGCAGCTCCAAACTGCCATGCTATTATCGGAACGACAGCAAACAATATCAGTGATATTAGTGTACCAATTACTCTTTCAAAGACCAAAAAAGTGGTCTTTCTTATTTTTATAAGTTTTCCTCTTTTATATGACATAAATACAGTTGATGCAGGATATAAAATTCCAAACATTAAGCACAGCTTCGCAATTTTCAGACTAGAACTTGAAACCTTCATTATATTTTTGAGGAAGATATCGCCTATACCGGTGAATGCTATTAAAAGCATGAAAGAAACCATTGATAGTGCTACAAAAATACAGAAGTTTCGCACCTTGTTTTTGTTAGTAGGATTAAAGGTATCATGGTTTACAACTAACTGAGGTATCTGAAAACTAAATGAGCCTATAATATTAAGCAAACTCAATGATACAGAATATACTGTTAGTATAATTTCTTTGTTTTCACCTAATGCTAGAGCAGATTGCGAAAAGCTAGGAAGTAGTTGCCCCATTGAGTAGGATAGTATAAGTGGCAAAGAAAAGTATAGAATCTTGATATATTTTAGAGAGTTGTTTTCTGAAAGCGTGTTTTGCGAGCGCATTGTATCTAAAAGTTTTAATAATACTCTGCCTTTTGTTGTTATAATAACTCCCAATACATAAACTGAAGACTCTAAGAAGATCATTAAAAATAACAATATACCGGGTAAATATTCCACTCTAAATGTTTTAATCAACCAAGGCATAATGAATGAACATATTAATATCAGAGTTACCCTGAGAAATGACCCTATAGTTGCGAACTTTATATTTCTTAGCTTAATGGATATTCCAAGAAAAAAGTTTCTTATGAAAAAGAATATTGGCAAAAAGCTTACTATTTTAAGAGACAACAAAGCATTTTCAAGAAGCTGTCCATCTAAATGATACATATTGCTGAAAATATTTCTACTGATATTAGAAAAGCTTAAAATAGCAAACCATATTTGAAGCAGCACTATAGTTACCACTGCAAACTTTGATACTTTTTTAAATGTTTCTTTATTTTGAATGAATGTGGTAACAACCAGCGATATTACAGATACAGGTGACATAAAAAGAAGCATCAGTGTGCGGGCAACTGAGAAAGAAGATATATATAATTCTGAGTTTGGTAAATACCCAAGACATCTGTTTAATAGCATGTTTGATATAGATATTAAGAAAGTTGATGTTCCTAAAGGTATAAAAAATACAAGTAGCTTGTAGTATGTGATCTTATTAAAATCATCGCCACTTGTTGCGGTTGAACTTATTTTCTTTATAAAATCATTCAAAATATATGCTCCGTAAGATATAATATATTTTTTTTTAATGATTATCAAGCTGTTTGCAAATTTTATGCAAGCTTTATCATATTAATGTCACTTCTGTGACGGAAAGGAATTTGATCGTGAGTAATGATAATAACTGTCTTTTGCATAGATTCCATGCTTTTAAAAACAGTGCTAACAACTTCATCTTTAAGTTCCGGATTAAGCCCATTAAATGGTTCGTCCATTAAAAGAAGCTCACACGGGAATGCTAGAGCACGAGCTATCGCAACCCTACGCTTCATTCCACCACTAAGCTCGTGTGGGAAGGATGAAAGATCGTCATTTAGCTTTAAAAGTTTTAAATATTTTTTTGCTAACTTCATTCTACTTTCTGAATCAATGCTTTCAGGTAATGTGAACATTACATTTTCAAGCACAGTAAAATAGGGGAGAAGGCGGTCTTCTTGAAAAAGATATGCTACTTCACTGGGTACGCCTGATATGCTTCCAGAAAAATTAAGGTCTATACCACTTATGATGTTAAACAAGGTAGTTTTTCCGCACCCAGAAGGTCCACTGACAATATTTATAGAATTTTCTTTAATTTTTAGACTTAAATTATCAAGAACTAGTTTACTATCATATCTTTTGGTGATGCTTTTTATTTCTATCATATCAATCACCTATTTTCCACTTAGAGTTTTTGATTAGATTAACTGCTGTTTTTTCTATTGCTATAGACAAAATTACAATTGCCAAAGTCCAAGCAAATACACTTTGCATATCAATATATATTTTTGCCTGATATAAGTTAAAGCCTATTGAATGAAGCGGCGCACTAAGCACTTCGGCTGTTACTACAGACTTCCATGTGAAGCCTATGCATATCATAAGTGCTGACAATATATAATGTAAAATGGCGGGAATCTTTATGTGAGTGAGTATTTTCTTTTTTGATACTTTGTGAAGTTCAGCCATTTCAATTAAATCGTTATCAATGGTTAGCATTCCTTTTTGAGTGTTGGTGTACATAATTGGAATGCAAAGAAGCACACTTACAATAATCGGGACCATAGTGGAATGTGCATATACTAATATTAGTATAATAAACGAAATAACAGGTACAGATTTTATTGTAGATACCAGTGGTTCAAGGAATATTTTAAGCAAGTTGTATCTTGCACTTAATATTCCAAGACTAATGCCAATTACAGATGATATAAATAGACTTAATAAAACCCTTAAAAGAGTTGAACCAAGAGAGAGATAAAACTCTGTTGTTTTTGCTATATTAAAAAGAGCCGCTACCGTCTGAAAAGGAGACGGTAAAAAAAGCGGCTGATTTATTATCATGCTAACTAGCTGCCAAATAATAATCCAAATGGCAGAGGCAACAATTTTCTTATTTCTTGTAATAGAAGTCTTCATCCGGTAGAGCTCCTCCTACAGAAGCTGGGTTATATCCATATAATACTTCAAGATACTGATTGAGAACAGTTTCAAGTTCATTATCTACGATAAATGAAATGCCTGCTCTTGGTATAGCCATTTTTGCAACACCGGCGCTAGGCAAAATACCTTGTTCTGCAATTAATGCAGCGGCAGCTTCGCTATCATCGTTTACAAAGTTAACGGAAGCCTCATAATCTTTCATAAAGTCTTCAACGGCTTTAGGATATTTCTCGAGGAAATCTTTTTGAACAATTGCAACGCCCATTGGCATAACTGTGCCTTCGCCGTGAATCTTTTGCCATTCCAAATTCATGTCAATTTGAACATTTAAATCTGTGTTCTTAGCAGTAACTACGGACACGAATGGTTCAGGGAGAATAGCAATATCAATTTCACCTGCTGCTGTCATGTTGGCAAGTGCTGCATGCTCTTGCTCATATATGATAGTTACATCTTCATTTGGAACAAGTCCGTTTTCCTCAAGAATATGATTTAAGATATATTCGGGGGAAGCGCCTTGACCAGAAGCATAGATGGTTTTGCCGCGCAAATCTTCAACAGAGGATATTGTATCACCATTTTCTACAATATACAAAACGCCTGTGGTGTTAATAGACAGCACTTTAATTTGACCTTCAGTCTTTTTATAAAGTACTGAAGCAAGGTTGGAGGGAACAGCGCAAATATCAACTTCTTTGCTAATTATCTTAGGAACAATTTGATCCGGAGCAGTTAGAATTGACACTTCATATTTGTCGCCTAACTCGTCGATCATTTTAGTCATACCCATGCCAGTGGGGCCGGCAAGAGTCGCTACCTTAATTATTGGCGTTTCTTCTTTTGTGCATCCTGCAAACAATGAAAAAGCCAAAATAAATACAAGTAATAGTAAACCAATTTTTTTCATAATACACCTCATCTTTGTGATTTATTTAACAATATCATAAAGTTTTCAAATATGCAACTAAAAAAGTATGAATTCGTGTTATAATAATATACAAAATTAATTCATTTTCAGAACATATGTTTGCAAAGGGGACTATATGTGCTATAATAACGACAAGGAGAGGTATTAATGTCTGATTTTAAACTAGTTTCAAAGTATAATCCTGCCGGAGATCAGCCACAAGCTATCGAAGGACTTGTGGAAGGGTTTCGTGATGGGCTTAAAAATCAAGTCCTTTTGGGTGTTACGGGATCTGGAAAAACTTTTACAATGGCAAACATTATTGCGCAACTTAATAGACCTGCGCTTGTAATTGCCCACAATAAAACATTAGCCGCTCAGCTTTGTAATGAATTCAGAGAATTTTTTCCTGAAAATGCTGTTGAGTACTTTGTTAGTTATTATGATTATTATCAACCTGAAGCTTATATTCCGTCATCTGATACTTATATTGAAAAAGATTCATCGATAAATGAAGAAATAGACAAACTTCGACATAGCGCAACCTCATCACTGCAGGAGCGCAGGGATGTTATAGTTATCGCCAGTGTTTCATGCATCTACTCTCTGGGTGATCCTAAAGAATATTTTGATCTTTCTATTTCATTGCGTCCAGGAATGGAAAAAAGCCGTGAAGAGGTAATAAACAGATTAGTAGAGATACGGTATGAAAGAAATGATATAGATTTTCAGCGTGGTACTTTCAGAGTGCGTGGCGATGTCGTTGAAATATTTCAATCAAACCAAAGCGAAAAAGCAATACGTGTGGAATTTTTCGGAGATGAAATCGAAAAAATCAGTGAAATACATGCTTTAACGGGAAGAGTGCTATCGGTTTTAAAACATGTTGCCATTTTCCCGGCATCGCATTATGCGACATCGCCCGAAAAGATGGAAGATGCTATTGCACAGATAGAAGCTGACATGACAGAGCAGGTGAAAGCTTTTGAAGAAAATAATCAGCTTGTTGAAGCTCAAAGGCTATCTCAGCGAACAAGATATGATATTGAGATGATGAGAGAGATTGGATATTGCAGTGGCATTGAAAATTATTCACGCTATTTTGATGGGCGTGTTCCGGGCCAGCCGTCATTTACACTGATTGATTATTTTCCTGATGACTTCTTATTGTTTATAGATGAATCCCATATGACTGTTTCTCAGATAGGCGCGATGTATGCAGGAGATAAATCCAGAAAGGATTCTCTTGTTTCGTATGGATTTAGACTATCATCAGCCTATGATAACAGGCCTTTAATGTTTGATGAATTTAAAGAGCGCATAGGGCAGACGCTTTATGTTAGCGCAACTCCTGCTAAATATGAAATGGAGCTTGCCGGAAATGTTGTAGAGCAGGTGATACGCCCGACAGGTTTGGTTGATCCTGAAATAATAATTAAGCCTGTTAAAGGCCAAGTGGATGATTTGCTGGGTGAGATAAGACAGAACACAGACAATGGATTCAGAACCCTTGTTACAACGCTTACAAAAAAGATGGCCGAAAACTTGACAGATTATTTCACGAATCTTGGTGTGAGAGTGCGATATCTTCACTCAGATGTTGATACACTTGAACGCATTGAAATAATCAAAATGCTTCGTATGGGCGAGTTTGACGTTCTTGTAGGAATAAACCTTTTAAGAGAAGGGCTAGATATACCCGAAGTTGCGATGGTTGCAATTTTGGATGCAGATAAAGAAGGTTTTCTACGCTCTGCAACTTCGTTAATTCAGACAGTAGGCAGAGCCGCAAGGAACGCAGAAAGCAGAGTTATAATGTATGCGGACGTAATAACAGGCTCTATGAAGGCGGCAATTGATGAGACTAACAGGCGTCGAGAAAAACAAATAGCTTATAACGAAAAGCACGGCATTGTGCCAAAGACTATTTCCAGCCGCATTGTAAACAGCTTGGAAATTTCAAGACAGGAAGCCGAAGATGCTGAATATGATGTTGACATTAATAATGTCGTTAATATAATTAAAGACCTTGAACAGTCAATGTTGGACTGTGCGCAAGCATTGGATTTCGAAGCGGCGGCAAAGCTGCGCGATGAAATAATGGAATTGAAAGAAAAATATAATATTACCGAAGGAAAATAAATAATGTTGGATTCAATCAAAATTAAGGGAGCAAGAGAACACAATCTGAAGAATATAGATATATCTATACCCAGAGATAAACTTGTGGTAATCACAGGACTTTCAGGGTCAGGAAAAAGTTCACTTGCTTTTGATACTATATATGCAGAAGGACAAAGAAGATACGTGGAATCTTTGTCGTCATACGCACGTCAATTTTTAGGACAGATGGAAAAGCCGGATGTAGACTACATTGAGGGGCTTTCACCTGCGATATCAATTGATCAGAAGACAACCAGCCGCAATCCGCGCTCAACAGTTGGCACAGTAACCGAGATATATGACTATATGAGGCTTTTATATGCACGTGTAGGACATCCTCATTGCCCTGAGTGTGGAAAGCCTATTGAACGCCAAAGCATTGATCAGATGACAGAACGCGTAATGAAGATTGAAACTGGTAAGAAGCTTCTTGTATTGTCTCCAATTGTTCGCGGAAGAAAAGGTGAGTACAAAAAACTCTTTAAAGACTTGGCTAAAGACGGATTTGTACGTGTACGCGTTAATGGTGAAATTCATGACATTACAGATGACATCGAACTTGATCGTTACAAAAAACATGATATAGAAGTCGTTGTAGATAGACTTGTGATGAAGGAAGGTTTGCGACCACGTTTGACAGAATCTATGGAAACTGCACTACGACTTGCGCACGGTCTTGTTATTGTAAAAGAGGTTGATGGGGATGAAACATTGTTTTCAAGCAATTACGCATGCCCGGATTGTGACATCATCCTAGAAGAGCTGACACCTAGAATGTTTTCTTTCAATAGTCCATACGGCGCATGTCCAGTTTGTTCGGGATTGGGCACTACCTTTAAAGTTGATCCTCAGATTGTAATTCCTAACTGGAACAAGTCACTTAGAGATGGTGCAGTGCAGGCAGGCGGATGGAACACGGATAAAAAAGATACTATTGCAATGACATTTCTCACAGCATTGAACAAAAAATATGGAATTAATCTTGATATACCATTTAAAAAACTTCCTAAAAAGCATCAGGATATAATATTTTATGGCACTGATGGTGAGACAATTGAAGTGACATATACAAGGGATTATGGAAGTGGTACATATCAGATGCCTTTTGAAGGCGTTATTAATTCTATAGAGCGAAGATACAAGCAAACAAACAGCAATGGCATGAAGGAATACTATGAATCACTCATGAGCAACAATGTTTGCTCTGCGTGTGGAGGAAAAAGACTTAAAAAAGAAGCTCTAGCTGTCACGGTGAACGATATTGATATATCGGAGCTGACATCAATGACTATTGAACATTGCATAGATTTTATAAAACAGATTGAGCTAAGCAAAACCGAAGAAATTATTGCAAAGCAAATTATTAAGGAGTTGGTGGAAAGACTAACATTTTTAAATGATGTTGGGCTAAACTACATCACCCTTGATCGTCAGGCAAGCACCCTATCCGGCGGTGAGGCTCAAAGAATTCGCCTTGCAACACAGATTGGCTCATACCTTATGGGAGTTCTTTATATTCTTGATGAGCCTTCAATTGGGCTGCACCAGAAAGATAACGATAAACTTATAAAAACACTTTTAAGGCTAAGAGATTTGGGAAACACTTTGCTTGTGGTGGAGCATGACCATGATACTATGATTTCAGCTGATTACATTATAGACATGGGGCCAGGACCGGGCGTTCATGGTGGAGAGGTAGTAGCACATGGCACGGTGAATGAAGTTATGGCAAATAATGCTTCCTTAACAGGTCAATATCTGAGTGGAGCCAAAAAGATTGATGTTCCTGAAAAGAGGAAGAAAAAGAATGGCAATACACTTACAGTTACAGGAGCTGAGCAAAATAATCTCAAAAGAATCAAGGCTGATTTTCCGCTGGGATTGTTTACCTGTGTAACAGGTGTTTCCGGCTCAGGAAAAAGCTCATTGGTAAATGAGATATTATATAAAGCTTTGGCGCGAGATTTAAACCGTGCTCACACAAAGCCCGGAAAGCACAATGAAATAATAGGACTTGAGCATTTGGACAAAGTAATAGACATTGATCAGTCTCCAATTGGTCGCACTCCACGCTCAAATCCTGCAACATATACAGGAACTTTTACTCTGATACGAGAATTGTTTGCAAAGACAACTGATGCAAGAGCCAAAGGATATAAAGCAGGACGCTTCTCTTTCAATGTAAAAGGTGGCAGATGTGAGGCTTGTAAAGGCGACGGAATTATAAAAATCGAGATGCACTTTTTGCCGGATGTTTATGTTCCGTGCGAAGTATGCAAATCAAAAAGATATAATAGCGAGACACTTGAAGTCAGATACAAGGGCAAAAATATTTATGAAGTGTTGGATATGACAGTCGAAGATGCTCTTGAGTTCTTTGAAAATGTACCAAGAATTAAAAGAAAACTGCAAACATTGTCTGATGTTGGGCTTGGTTATATAAAATTAGGGCAGCCTTCAACTCAGCTTTCAGGAGGAGAATCACAAAGAATAAAGCTTGCTTCTGAGCTTTCGAAAACCTCAACAGGCAGAACGCTATATATACTTGATGAACCGACAACAGGATTGCATACTGACGATGTTAAAAAGTTATTAAAGATAATTTCAAAACTTGTAGAGGGTGGAAACACGGTAATTGTTATAGAACATAATTTAGACGTTATAAAATGCGCTGACTATATAATTGACCTTGGGCCTGAAGGCGGAGACAAAGGTGGGAAGATTATAGCCAAGGGAACTCCTGAGCAAGTTGCTAAAAATGAGAAAAGCTTCACTGGAAAATATCTGAAAAGTGTATTAAAATAGCGTTTTTTAGTTCAATATGCTTTGCATTATGAACTTTTTGTTACGTTAATTGACAAGCATTTCTTTTTAAAAGATAATCTAAACATGGCACTTACAGTAAAATTTGTACACAAAAACACACCTGCTCAAAAAGCAGGTGTTAAAATTGGCGATAAAGTTCATAAAGTCGATGATATCGAAATGAACGATTTTATCGATGAAACATTTGTAAGAAGTTTGGAAAACCCAACTCTTATAATTGAAAGACAAAAAAAGAGGAAAACTTTAGAACTTGAGAAAGAACCTTATGAAGATATAGGCATAGAGTATAAAGAAGAACTATATCCTGATGAAGTGGAATGTATAAATGGTTGTCTTTTTTGCTTTGTAGATCAGCTTCCTCCGAATATGCGCAAATCACTTTATGTAAGAGATGATGACTGGCGCTATAGTGTGCTTTACGGCAACTATGTGACTATGACAAATATGTCAGATGAGGATTTTAACCGTATTGTAACGCGTAAAGTTTCGCCTCTATATGTTAGCGTACATGCTACTGATGCTGATGTTCGCATGAATCTCATGCGTAACAAAAAAGCTGTTAAAATTAATGAACAGCTTAAATTTTTGTATGACAATAAGATAACATTTCACAGCCAAATAGTATTATGTCCAGGAATAAATGATGGTGAAGTGATGAAAAAAACCATCGAAGACTTAGCAAAATTACATCCATATGCAAAGACACTGTCTATAGTTCCTGTAGGGCTTACTGGTCACAGAGACAATTTGCCTGAGCTTACTCATGTGGATAAAGATACCGCATGTAAAGTGATAAGTATAATTGAAGCATATAGAAAAAAATATAAAAATGAATTTGGTAACCCTTTTGTTTATGCTTCTGATGAATTTTATTCAAAAGCAGGTATGGAGTTTCCAAGATATGAAGTTGGCGAAATCAATGCTCAAAAGGCTAACGGCGCCGGGCTCTTTTCTGATTTCTTAGATGAGTTTGAATATGCAGTTGATGAAATCAATATAACCGAAGTTGAGCCTAGAAAAGTGATTATTACAACAGGTGCATCAGCTTACGCTAAGATAAATGAATGTGCGGGATTATTATGCAAGAAGGTTAAAAACCTTAACATTGAAACTGTGAAAGTCACAAACAAACATTTCGGTGAAAGCATAACGGTTGCCGGACTGTTGACAGGGTGTGATATTATAGAAGCTGTTGCTAATAAAAAAGCAGATGTACTTTTTGTGCCAGAAAGCTCTTTACGAGATGGCGAGAATGTGTTCCTTGACGGGATGTCACTTGCAGAGCTTGAACGAAAAGCGAAAATGAATGTTGAGATTAGCCCGAATGACGGGTATGAGTTTGTGAAAGCCATGGTAGGAGGAAAATTTGAGTAAGCCTTTAGTTGCGATAGTCGGGAGACCGAATGTCGGTAAATCTACATTTTTTAATAGGATGGCAGGAAGAAGAATTGCCATAGTTGAGGATATACCCGGCGTAACGCGCGACAGAATATATGCTGATGCAAGCTGGCGTGACAGAGAGTTTACCATGATTGACACCGGTGGATTGGACATGAAGTCTGATCATGTTATATTTTCACAGATGCGCGAACAGGCTATTCTTGCGGCAGAAACATCTGATGCGATTTTGTTTTTTGTGGATGCAAGGCAAGGACTTCTCCCAGAAGATAGGGAAGTAGCGGATTTTTTAAGGAAATGCGGCAAGCCAATTATTTTATGTGTTAATAAAGTGGATCATATAAACTATGATGCTGAAAAGTATGAGTTTTATGAGCTTGGACTGGGTGAACCACATCCGATTTCAGGACTTCAGGGAATG
The DNA here is from genome assembly GCA_963676355.1 of Christensenellaceae bacterium. Taxonomy (GTDB): domain Bacteria; phylum Bacillota; class Clostridia; order Christensenellales; family UMGS416; genus JAGLOK01. The sequence goes on along the minus strand of OY781093.1, from coordinate 2,112,553 downwards.
GGAACAGGCGACATGCTTGACGCTCTTATTGAAGTTATACCCGAAAACGATCCTAACGAGGATAGCGAAGCTATTAAAATCGCTGTTGTGGGAAAGCCGAATGCCGGTAAATCTTCATTTATTAACACAATCACTGGAGAAAATCGAGTGATAGTGAGTGATATTCCCGGGACAACAAGGGACGCAATCGACACGCCTTTTGAATATGAAGGACAAAAATATATTTTGATCGACACTGCGGGAATGCGCAGGAAAAGTAGAATTGATGACAAGTCACTTGAGCGTTATTCTGTCATACGCGCACTTACGGCAGTAAGAAGATGCGATGTAGCAGTGCTTATTGTTGATGCTGAGACAGGGGCTACAGAGCAGGATGCTAAAATTGCAGGCTATATAGATGAAATGGGCAAACCTTCTGTTATTGCGGTTAACAAATGGGATTTGATAGAAAAAGAAACAAACACAGCTAAAGAGTTTGAAGATAATTTATATTCAACGCTTTATTTTATAGACTACGCACCCATGGTTTTTGTTTCCTGCAAAACTGGACAGAGGATAACAAAGATATTGTCTCTAGTGGACGACGTTTATAAAAAGACAAATTTCAGAGTTACAACCGGTGTGTTAAATGAAGTTATAACAAACGCTGTGGCAGCTGTTTCCCCCCATAATGTTTCAGGCAGAAGACTAAATATAATGTATTCGACTCAGGCGACAACTGCTCCGCCGAATTTTATAATATTTGTAAATGATGAAAAACTGATGAAGGATAACTATTTAAAATATTTAACGAATTATTTAAGGCGATCATTTGACTTAGATGGCACGCCTATAAAATTAACATTACGAGGCAGAGGAGACGATGATGGAAATTAAGGAAATTATATTTTATGTGGTATTGGTTATTGCAGGCTACTTTATAGGATCGCTATCTCCGGCGGTATTTTTATCTAAAAAAGTAGCAGGAATTGATATTCGTAACAAAGGCTCAAAAAATGCCGGCTCCACCAATGTTTACAGAGTAATGGGCGCAAAATGGGGCATTATAAACTTTGTAGCTGATATTTTAAAAGGATTATTGCCTGCTCTGCTTGCTTTATTTATTTCACGTGCAATTGGTGGTGCATATGATGGTTGGTTGGGTGCTTCTATTGCAGCGGGTAGCGTATTGCTTGGACATGCATTTCCGATATTCAATCACTTTAAGGGTGGAAAATGTGTGGCTTCAATGACTGGCGCTATGTTTGCTTTTGCACCAATTCCAACGTTTATATTACTTGCAATAGCTATTGTGCTGATAGTAACTACGCGGCTTGTATCGCTGGCATCAATATTATCTTATACTATAGTTATGATTTGCTCATGGGTATTAGGTGATTACCTGGGATTAGTTCTTCCGCAACAAATATTTATGACTATTTTCCCAATTCTTATAATATTTCTTCACAAAGATAACATTAAAAGACTTATACGCGGTGAAGAAAGCAAACTGGACATTCACAAAAAATCAGAATACTAAGAGATTTTAAAAGCCGCTTATGCGGCTTTTTATTATATTTAGCGCTTTAATATGATATGATGAATTTATGAAAATAAACGTTTTATATGAAAACACCAGAAAAGATGATACGTTAGTCTGTGGACACGGACTTTCTGTTTTGATAGAAACAAATTCAAATAAAATTCTGATGGACACGGGACGCGATGAAAGTTTTATAAGTAACGCTGAAGCCTTAGGAATAAATCTAAAAGATGTGGGTTTTGCAGTGATATCACATTTTCACTATGATCATTCTGGAGGACTTACCGCATTTTTGGAATATAATAAAAAAGCTAAAATCATTGTTTCATCCTCATTTTTTAACAAATTCTATTCAATAGTTGACGGTGCTAAAACAGAAATTACTTTATCTAAAAACAATTTTGACTTATCAAGATTTATTTTTGTTGATAGAGACTATGATCTATATGAAAATGTAAAAATCATTTCAAACCTAGGATATAAGCACAATAATTTGCTAAATAAAAAGTTTATGATCAAAAGAAATGGTGAGCTCATGCAGGATGACTTTTCGCATGAATTGGCAATAGTTATCGATGAATGTAAAAAAACTACAGTTATCTCTGGGTGTTATCATAGTGGTGTAGTAAATGCTGCAACAAAAGCTGAAAAGATTGGAAAAGCTGTTACTCATGTAGTCGGAGGATTTCATTTAACAAATTTTCGCGGTACGGATGTATCAGAAAAATATTTTGACGAACTTTTATCATTTATAAAGGAAAGAAATATAGACTGTTACACAGGTCACTGCACAGGAACTGCTCATTTTAATAGAATGAAAAAGGAAATTCCCGAACAGTTAAATTATATATATACAGGAAGTGAATATACAATATAATAAATATAAAAGGATTTGTATATTTATTTAAAAATGATATAATATAATGCAAGTTGGCATCTTAATGAGCCAAACTAATAAAATTTAATTCATTTATTTGACAGGCATCGGCTAACCGAGCTTGAACGGAGGTAAAAAATGAATATCAACAAAAAAACGCGTAAACTGGTAATAGCGGGAGTATTAACCGCAATTACATTCCTGCTGGGACTTACACCTTTAGGATACATCCCACTTCCGACGATGAAGATTACAATCTTGTGCATTCCTGTAATCATAGGAGTGTTGATGGAAGGACTAGGTGTTGGAATCTGGCTTGGATTCATTTTTGGATTAACAAGCTTTATAAACATATACTATCCCGGCGATCCTTTTGGATTGTTTATTTTGGGAATAAGTGTGCCAAGGACACTTGCTGTAATTTTTATTCCAAGACTATTAGTGCCTGTAACTGCATATTACACATACAAAGCAATAAAACTAATTGGAAACAAAATAACTGATAAGGCAGGGTATGGAGTAGCAGCATTAATCGGTTCGCTTACAAACACGGTGTTGTTTTTGGGTGGTATATATCTTTTGTTTATTCCAGAGATGTCAGAGGTGGCAAGCTTTATCGGCACAACTAAGGCAGGCATGATGGCCTTTATTGGCACGATTGTTGTGACAAACGGAATACCTGAGGCGATAGCCGCTGTGATAATTGTATCGGCAGTGACTATTGCTATAGTAGGATATAGAGGGAAAAAAGAATAGAAATAAGGATATAAAACATGGTAATAGTTTTTGATGTAGGCAACTCTAACATAAAAATAGGAATTTATAGAAACGAACAGCTTATTCAGACAGCTCGCTTTTCAACGAATATAAGGCAGACATCTGATGAATATGGACTTATGCTAATGAATGCGTTTACATACGCAGGTCTTGATAAAAATGAGGTGGATGGGGCGATAATATCGTCGGTTGTTCCATCCATAAACTATACAATTGAGCATATGATAAGAACATTTTTTGGATTGGATGCAATAACAGTAGGTCCAGGAATAAAAACCGGAATGAATATTTTGTACGATAACCCAAAAGAAGTAGGATCAGACCGCATTGTAACTTCAATAGCGGCATACGAAAGATCAAAGGGCGCATGCATTGTTGTTGATTTTGGAACTGCAACATCATTTAATGCTGTGAACGAAAAGGGCTCGTTTGTGGGTGGCGCCATTATGCCGGGAATAAAAGTTTCAATGGAAGCACTAGTTGAAAATGCAGCTAGGCTGCCAAAGATTGAACTGTCCAAACCTAAAAAGACAATCGGCAAAAATACAGTAAGCAATATGCAATCTGGCATTGTTAACGGGTTTGTTGGAGCTGTAGATAACTTGGTGAATCAGATGAAGCATGAGTTGGGTGGTGCTCGGGCAATTGCTACAGGAGGCTTTTCAAACCTTATAGCGCCTCTTTCAAACTCTATAGATGAAATTGACCCAAAGCTTGCGCTATCAGGGCTTTTAACAGTGTATTGCAGAAACAAAGAAGAATTAAATAGTAAAGGAAACTAAAATGAATATTGCTTTTCTCGGAGTCGGAACTGTAGGTTCTGGCGTATATGAAGTTTTAGAAGACAATAAAAACATTATATGCCACAGAGATGGCGTAGAATTTAACGTAAAAAAAATATTAGTGAGCAATACATCAAAAAAGAGAGAAATTGATTTTCCAAAAGGAGTTTTGACTTCTGACTTTAATGATATTTTAAATGATGATTCCATTAAAATTGTTGGAGAATTCATGGGTGGTGTTACGCCTGCCTTAGAATATGTGGAGGCATTGCTCAAAGCTGGAAAAACAGTTGTGACTGCAAATAAAGAGCTTCTTGCCACAAATTGGCCAACGCTTGAAGAAGCTGCTATGTCATCTGGTGCTGGGTTATATTATGAAGCTGCAGTTGGTGGCGGTATTCCCGTGATACGCACAATAAATAACTCTCTGCAGGCTAATAAAATAAATAAGATAATGGGAATAATAAACGGCACAACAAACTATATCTTAACTAAGATGACTGAAGATAAAAGAAGCTATGCTGATGTGTTGGAAGAAGCAAAGCAATTGGGACTAGCAGAGCCTGACCCAACAAATGATGTCGAAGGATATGATGCAGTATATAAGCTTTCGATATTATCATCTCTTGCTTTTCACGCAAAAGTGCCACCTGAAATGATATTTTCAGAAGGTATCACTAAAATAGAAAGTGTGGATATTGAGTTTGGAGAGAGCCTTGGGTATGAAATTAAGCTTTTAGCCATAGGCAAAAGGCAAGGGTATGAAATTGAAACCAGAGTACACCCGACTTTTATACCAAAAGAGCATCCGCTAGCCTCTGTGAGGGATTCGTTCAATGCGATTTTTATTACAGGAGATGCAGTTGACAATCTGATGCTTTACGGAAGGGGAGCAGGAGCAAAACCTACAGCCAGCGCAATAATATCTGATTTAATATATGCAGCCAAAGCAGTGAAACACCGCTACACTTCATTTGGGAATGTGAATGAGGTGTCAGAAGAAATTACGTATTGTGATGACTGGAAGTCAAAATATTATATGCGTATTCAGTCAAAAGATGAGCCGGGAGTGTTATCGCAGGTTTCAGGCAAGCTAGGAAAACATGGCGTTAGCTTAGAGTCTGTTATACAGCGTGGCAATGCTATAGGCAATGTAGTGCCTGTGGTGTTTTTAACCCACATGACAAGTGAGAAGGCAATGATGGCTGCGATACAGGAGATAAGCCATATACCAGAAATCGATAAAATTGGTGCATTAATAAGAGTTGAAGTGGATTAATAATTCGATTCCAAATATAAATAAATTATAAACCGGTTGTATTGCAATCGGTTTTTTTATACTTAACTATTTATGTAGCACTATGTGCTTCTTTGAAAAATTAAATACTTCTTACTAAACAAAAAAACACCGCCTTTTGCGATGTTTTTTTGTTTGGTACCCCCAAGGGGAATCGAACCCCTGTTTTCGGCGTGAGAGGCCAACGTCCTGACCGCTAGACTATGGGAGCTTGTGGCTGCGGAACTAGGATTTGAACCTAGACAGTATGAGTCAGAGTCATAAGTGCTGCCGTTACACTATTCCGCATCAAGTAGTTGGAATTATAGCAATTATTTTATGTCTTGTCAATGATGCTTTTTATAATTTTTTACATTAACAATTTAAGAATATATCTACTACCTAAGTATAACTTGCTAAACAGTGAAAATATGTTATAATGTAGATAATTCTTTTGACAAGGAGTGGTTTGCGCCACTCTTTGACTATTGTTTAGGAGATTTTTTAAAATCTCAGGAGGGTGAATGTCTGGCAAACTTGATAAAAATCTTGTGCATAGCATAGCTTCTGAGCTTGTTGAAAAAGAAGGATATAAGCTTCTTGAAGTTGAAGTGAAAAAGAGTGGAGATAAAATTATTCTCGGCCTTATCATCGACAAAAACGGCGGAGTAGCGATTGAAGACTGTGAGAAGATTTCACAGATTGTAGATCCTGTGCTTGACGAAATGGAGAAAATTGCAGGCAAATACGATTTTTTCACTGTTTCATCTGCGGGATTGGACAGACCGTTTAAAACTACTGAAGATTTTAAAATTCACATAGGCGAGAAAATAGAATTAAAACTATATGCTGCAATTGAAAAGGAAAAATTTATCACAGCACTTCTTAAAGATGTTGATGATGAAAAAATAGTTGTAGATTATAGAAATAAAAAAATAGAAATAAATAGAAGCAATATTCAAAAAGCAAATATTGCAATAGAGTTTTAATGGAGGAAATTGATGAATGCTGAATTCATAAGTGCATTGGATGCTCTTGAAAAGGAAAAGAATTTAAGCAAAGAAGTGCTGATAGAAGCTATTGAAGCAGCACTGGCAGCAGCATACAAAAGAAATTTTTCGACTGAGCAGAATGTACGTGTTGATATTGATAGTGAAACAGGCGATATTAATGTCTATGCTCAATTGTATGTAGTTGATAACATTGAAGACGAAGATAAAGAAATACTTATTGAAGATGCTCAGGAGATAAATGAGAACGCTAAAATAGGTGATACTTTAGAGGAAGTAATAACTCCCGATTCTTTTGGAAGAATTGCTGCACAAACAGCAAAGCAAGTGGTTGTGCAAAGAATCCGCGAGGCTGAACGTACTGTAATATATGACGATTATATCGAAAAAGAAGATGAAGTTGTAACAGCTACTGTTCAAAGAGTTGACAGAAAAAACGTTTTTGTAGACTTAGGCAAAGCTGAAGGATATCTACCTCCATCAGAGCAAATGTATGGTGAAAATTATTATCCTAACGATAGACTAAAAGTTTATGTTGTAGAGGTACAAAAAACTAATAAGGGTGCTCAAATTATTGTTTCTAGATCACACCCGAATTTAGTAAAAAGATTGTTTGAATCAGAAGTGCCAGAAATTAATGAAGGAATCATTGAGATTGTAAGCCTTGCTCGCGAAGCAGGACAGCGCACAAAAATGGCAGTCTATTCTGATGAAAATGATATCGATGCAATAGGCGCATGCGTAGGACAGCGAGGAATTCGTGTTGAGCGTGTTGTGGACGAACTGCATGGTGAAAAGATTGATATAATAAACTATAGCGACGATCCTGTAGAGTTTATTGCAAACGCATTAAGCCCGGCAAAAGTTGTGATGATATATCTATATGAAGATGAAAAGGTTGCAAGTGTTGTAGTGCCTGACAATCAGTTATCGCTGGCTATCGGCCGTCAAGGTCAAAATGCAAGACTTGCTGCAAAGCTTACAGGCTGGAAGATAGACATTAAGAGTCAGTCTCAGATAATGGAAGAAGAATTCAATAAAGAAGAAAATGACGATGAGACAGAAGATGATATAGTTGATGATATTGGAATTGACGATATTGATGCTATGGATTCAGAAGAGACTGAAGTTGAAGCAGAACCAGTTTTGGAAGATGATTTAGACATTGGTGATTTTGAAGATTTGGATGATCTGGAAGACAAATAATGGCTAATAAAACAAGGAAAATTCCAATGCGAATGTGTGTTGGATGCAGGCAGAGGCACGAGAAAAAAGAGTTAAGACGCGTTGTACGAACCCCAGAAGGAAATGTGCAGGTGGATTTTACAGGCAAACTTTCAGGCAGAGGCGCATATCTTTGCAAGGGCGAAACGAAATGCCTTGAAAAAGCAGTGAAATCAAAAGCTCTTGAAAGACATCTTGAAACGAAGATAAACGATGAAGTTTTTGAAAGCTTGAAAGCGGAGTTTGAACAAGGTGATTGATTTAACAGGGCCACTCGGTCTATGCATAAGAGCAAGAGCGTGTTCGTACGGTTTTGACAATGCATTAAATATGATGCGAAAAGGTAAAAGTTGCATAATATTGCTTTCAGAAGACGCATCTGAAAAAACAAAAAAAAGAATACTGGATAAATGCAGGCATTATGATGTAGAATGTATTGCGTTGGATTTATCTGAAACCTATTTTAGGTTAAATATAAAACATAGTGTAAAAATTATATCTATTAATGACAAGAACTTTAAGATATTGATAGATAAAAGGCTAAAAGGAGAAACATAAGTTTATATGAGCAAAGTCAGTTTGCAAAAACAAGCAAAAGATTTACTGTCATCAGCAGAAGAAATCTCAAAAACAATTTCAGCGGCACAACATAGGGTGAAAACTCAAGTGACGTGGCTTCACGATGTGGAAAAAACAATGAAGGAAAAGCTGAGACAGCAAAGAATACTTGAAAAGCAAAAAGAGGAAGAAGCTTTAGCGGAAAAGGCGAAAAAAGAAGCCTTGAAAGCTAAAGAAGAAAAGGTCGCAAAAAAAGAGGAAAAACCTGCGCCTGAAGCTAAAAAAGTAGTTTCTCCGAAAAAGATAGAAGAATCCTCAAAAACAGAAGATAAAAAGCCGGAAAAGGTTGAAAAACCAAAGACTCCAAAGGTTGAAAAACCTTCTCCGAAAAAAGAAGTCAAAAAGAACGAGCATAAACATAAAACTTCTGTTGTTCCTAAGAAAAAAGGCTCATCGGTAAAAGAGTCTGATAAAAAGGAAAAGCCAAAGGTTACAATTGTAAATATTGATGACCGCCCTAAAAAGAAAATTGGGCTTCGAGTTGTAAAAGCGGCACCATCTGCTGCTGAACTTGCTGAGAAAAGAAAGCAAGAAAAGCAGAGAAGGCTGGATGCTAAAAAGAGAAGAGAAGAGGCATCAAAACCCGCTGAACGCAGCAGGTTCAAAAAAGATGACTCTGCACCGAATAGGGGCAATAACGCACCGGCTCAGACTAGAAACGCACCGAAAACAGATACCACCGATACACCAAAGGTAGGTGCTACAGTTTCGCCTGTTGCAAAGCAAGACGGCAGAAGAAGAAAGACAACAAAGTCTTCTTATCATGAAATGCAACAGAATACGAGCAAAAAGAGAAGCAAGAAAGCGCTTATACAAGATTCTAAGGGCAAAAAATTTGTTTTTGATGGTGTATATTCACCAACAGGGTCAAGACGCAAAGGACCTAGAAGAAATAAGCAGAAACAGGCTATAGAAAAGAAAGTCATCGAACATGCAGTAATTAGCACAAAGATGGTTACTATAAAAGAGCTTGCAAATAGCATAGGTAAACCGGGTGCTGAGATTATCAAGCAACTGTTTATTCTGGGGATTATAGCTAACATAAACCAAGCTATTGATTTTGATACTGCGGCGCTTGTATCTACTGAACTTGGTGTAACACTTGAACATAAGATGGAAAAAACCAATGAAGAGAAAATGGTTGCGGCTCATGACGAAGGAACAGAAAACGATTCAGAGCTTGTAAAGCGTGCTCCTATCGTTACAGTTATGGGACATGTTGACCATGGTAAAACATCGCTTCTTGATGCTATACGAAATGCAAACGTAATAGAGGGAGAAGCAGGCGGCATTACACAGCACATAGGTGCTTATACAATTAAATACAATGGTGAAGATGTTACATTTATCGATACACCAGGACATGAAGCCTTCACTGCGATGCGTGCCAGAGGTGCGCAGGTTACCGACATCGCTATATTGGTGGTCGCTGCAGATGACGGAGTTATGCCACAGACGGTTGAAGCTATAAATCATGCTAAAGCGGCTGATGTGCCAATAATCGTTGCCATTAATAAAATGGATGTGCCTGGAGCAAATCCTGATAGAGTTAAACAAGAACTCACAGAGCATCAACTTGTTACAGAAGAGTGGGGCGGTGACACAATAATGGTGCCAATTTCAGCTCTTAAAAATGAAGGAATCGACACTTTACTCGATGATGTGTTGTTGCTTGCTGAAATTCAGGAGCTTAAAGCCAATCCAGATGCTTCTGCAAAAGGAACAATTGTTGAAGCTAAACTTGACATCGGACGCGGTCCTGTTGCTACTGTTCTTATACAAAATGGTACTCTTAAAATTGGAGACGCTATTGTTGCAGGAACAATTACCGGTAAAGTTCGCGCCATGCTAGATGACAAAGGAAATAGGCTTGAAGAAGCTGGTCCTTCAACTCCGGTTGAGATACTTGGCTTTAGTGAAGTTCCAGAAGCAAGTGATGTTATGTATGTTGCAGATGACAAGCTTTCAAGAAAAGTTGCAGCAGACAGAAGCCGCCAGATTCGTGAAGATCAGGTTAAATCCTCACAGATGGTTACATTGGATGACTTGTTCAACAAGATTAGTGAAGGCAAGCTTAAAGATCTTAATATAATCGTAAAAGCTGACGTTCAGGGTTCGGCGGAGGCGATGAAACAGTCGCTATTAAAGCTTACAAATGAAGAAGTACGAGTAAACATCAAGCATAGCGGCGTAGGTGCAATTTCAGAAAGTGACGTTAACCTTGCATCTATTTCAAATGCTATAATAATCGGCTTCAATGTTCGTCCGGATGCAAATGGACAAAGAGCGGCAGATGCCGAAAATGTTGAAATAAGAACTTATAGGATAATATACAAGGCGTTAGAAGACATTGAACTTGCTATAAAAGGAATGCTCAAGCCAGTATATAAAGAAGAGATTCAGGGACATGCTGAAGTTCGAGATGTTATCAAAGTGCCTAATATCGGAAACATTGCTGGATCATATGTTACTGATGGTATGTTTGCCAGAAACTCACAGGCGCGTATACTGCGTGACGGCGTAATCATATATGAAGGAAATATTGCTTCACTCAGAAGATTTAAAGATGACGTCAAAGAAGTAAAGCAAGGCTTTGAATGCGGAATTAGTATTGAAAACTTTAACGACATTAAAGAAGGCGATGTAATTGAAGCCTTCCATATGAAGGAAATAGCTAGATAGTGGCAAATTTTAGACAACAAAAAGTTGAAAATGAAGTGAAACGCTTGGTGGGCAATATCATTAATAATGAAGTGCGAGACCCAAGCGTACCTTCTATGTGCTCTGTTATTTCAGTAAGTGTAGCTAAGGATTTGAAAAATGCTAAGGTGAACATAAGCTTTATGGACCCTGATGCAGATCCGAAAAAGGCTATTAATGCATTAAACAATGCATCAGGATTTATTCGCCATAGGTTAGGCGATATAATGACCACAAGGACTGTTCCTGCACTGAAATTTGTATATAACAACTCCATTGAGCATAGTATAAAAATAAACGAACTCTTGGATAAAGTGAAACATGACAAATCTTGAAAAAATAAAAGATAAATTATTAAACTCAAACTATACTGCCATAGTGTGTCATCACAACCCGGACGGGGACACATTGGGCAGTGCTTTTGCGTTAAGCAGGACTATGAGTGCTTTGAATAAATTAAACGATGTGCTTTGTGCTGATGATGTACCAAGACGTTTAAGCTATATGGATGGAATTGAGCTTTTACATAATTATGATAAAAGCAAATATGACCTTACAATTTTTTTGGACAGCGGTAATTTATCACTCACGGGTAAACTTTTTGAAAAGATTTCAATTGATGAACTGGACACTATAAACCTTGATCATCATGGAACAAACAGCAAATATGCAAAGTTAAACCACGTGGATAGCTCTTATTCTTCAACAGCTGAACTTGTGCTTGAACTTATAAAATGCATGGATGTTACACCTGATAAAATAACTGCAAATTATTTGTATACCGGAATGGTGACTGACACAGGTCAATTTGCATATCCATATACATCATCAAGAACTCACGCAAATGCTGGATATCTTATGGACTGCGGCGCAGATTTTGCGAAACTTCATGATGTTTTATTTAAGCAGATGCCACTTAAAAGACTTCTTTTAATGAAACATATGCTGGATAATATGTTGCTCAAAAATGAGAACACGATAGCTGTATCTTTACTTACTCTAGATGATTTTAAAGCGTGCAATGCAACAGCACAAGACAGCGAATCTCTAGTAAACACTATGCTCGCGGTTGAAAGTGTTAAGGCTGCCGCAATGGTTCGTCAAGTGGATGAATATACTTTTAAAGCAAGTTTTCGCTCTATGGATGGCATAGATATTTCAGTAGCCGCCAACTCACTAGGCGGCGGTGGACATCTCCAAGCAGCTGGAGCAACTTTTAAAGCGAAAAAAGAAGATGTTCTAGACATTATTTTAGAAGCTATAGGCAAAGCAAAGATATGAACGGATTTATAAATCTGCTTAAAACGCCGGGTATCACTTCAAGCACGGCTGTATCACTTATAAAAAGAACATATAATCTTAAAAAAGTTGGGCATGCTGGAACTTTAGACCCCGGTGCCGCTGGAGTGCTTCCAATAATGATTGGGACGGCAACTCGTCTTTTTGACTATCTTCAGGATGAAAAAAAAGAATATATCGCGGAATTTGTGTTCGGAACGGACACCGACTCTCTAGACATGCAAGGTAAAATCACAGCGCATAACGAATGCGATATTTCAGAGGATTCTTTGCGTGGAGTACTACCGGAATTTATCGGCATAATAAAACAATACCCCCCACGTGTTTCTGCTATATCTATTAATGGCAAGAAAGCATATGAATTACAACGCGCAGGTGTTGATTTTGAGGTTCCTGAAAAAGAAATAACTGTTCATTCTATTGATATAATAAGAAAAACTAATAAAAATTCATATATGTTAAAAATCGCCTGTTCAAAAGGAACTTATATAAGAAGTCTTTGCAGGGACATTGCCGCAAAGCTTGACACCTATGGGTATATAAATTATCTGCTGCGCACTAAAAGCTCTTCTTTTAACATAGAGAATGGGTACAGTATAGAAGATATAAAGAAACTGGAACTTTCAAAAGTTATTGTTCCAATTGATAAGCCTATTGAATACATGCCTAAAATTACATTAAGCGAAGAACACGTAAATAGTATAATAATAGGAAGAAAGATTCCGTATGAAGGACATCTTGAAAAGATATTTAAAGTATATCAGGAAAATAAATTTGTTGGGTTGGGAAGACCAGAAAAAGATGATAACATACAATGTATTAAAGTCTTTAAGAGACTTATAGATGAAAAGGATATATGATGGAGTATATTGCACTTGGTAATTTTGACGGTATGCATCTTGGGCATCAAGAACTTTTAAAGGAAGTTGTTTCAATGGCAAAGGCTGATGGGGCTGTGCCTGCTGTCTGTATTTTTGAACCACATCCGATGAAGCTTGTAGCACCATCCAGTGCTCCAAAGCTATTAACATCACTTTCTCTAAGGAAAAAACTTCTGATGTCTATTGGCATAGAAAAAATCCACATAATAGAATTTAATAAAGAAATGCTTAATATGGATGGTATAGCTTTTTTAGACAAACTAAAAAATGAGCACGATGCAAAGCTTTTTGCAGTGGGTTATAATTTTAATTTTGGAAAAGGTGGAAAATGGCGCACTGAAGACTTGAAAAAGTATTGTACAAAACACAATCTCAAATCAATAGTTCTTGATAAATTCATACATGAAGATGAGGAAGTATCTTCGACTATAATAAGAAATCATATTGTAAAAGGCGAGCTTATTCAGGCATGTAATCTATTGGGCAGACCTCATCTAATTGAAGGCAGAGTAGTTGTTGGTAACCAAATTGGCAGCAAGATTGATTTTCCGACTGCAAACTTTGAATATGTATTGGATTATTGTTACCCGCCAAGAGCCGTATATTTTACAATAACTATGATTGAAAAAAAGTGGTATTATAGCATAACGAATATTGGACACAAACCCACGATTGGAATAAATGAAGTAAATATAGAAACACATATACTAGACTATGAAGGCGAATTGTATGGCAAGAAAATACAGATTGGATTTTTAAAGAAGATGAGAGACGAAAAAAAATTCAACGGTCTAGATGAGCTTAGAGCCCAGCTTAGAAAGGATGCCCAAAACGCCAGAGCATTAATTTCGGACTATAAAGAAGTTTTTTTGGTTTGCAATAAATATGTATATACTCTATAATTTAGATATAGAGAAATGAGGTGCTTAATATGTCAGACTTTAATGATACAATGAGATTTAAAAGGCCAAAGGATCATCCGGATACAGTCAATGAGATTATTTCTGCAGTATACGATGCTCTTAAAGAAAAAGGCTATGATCCAATTAATCAGCTTGTTGGATATATTATTTCAGGCGATCCTACATATATAACAAGCTATAAGAACGCAAGATATTTAATCAGACGCTTAGAGCGAGATGAAATACTTGAAGAAGTTATCGGAAGCTATTTAAAAACACTAGATGAGAAGTAATCTGACCTATAACAATTTAGGAAATACAGAAATAAAAGTGTCAAGCCTTTGCTTTGGCACTTTAACTGTAAGTCCGCTTCAATGCGATTTTTCAACCTCGGATTCTGCGGATTTATTTTGTTATGCAATAGATCAGGGAATAAATTTCTTTGATACTGCTAACCTATATGGAACATATCCTCCGCTTAAAGAAGCTGTTAAATATAAAAAGGATATTGTGATTGCAACAAAAGATTACTGCTATGATGAGAAGACTGCGCAAGCTTCGCTGGAACGTGCTCTTTCAGGAATCGGCAGGGATTACGTGGACATTTTTCTTTTGCATGAGCAGGAAAGCGTTCACACCATACGAGGACATTGGGAAGCTATTGAATTTCTTTTGAAGAGAAAAAAAGCTGGAGATATAAAAGCTATTGGACTTTCCACGCATTTTGTTTCTGCCGTTATGGCAGTGGCGCAGTATGATGAGTTGGATATTATACATCCTATTTATAATATGCGTGGGCTTGGAATTGTTGATGGTTCAAGAGAGGATATGCTGGATGCTATAAATTTGGCTGTAGATAAAAGCAAGGGCATTTATCTGATGAAAGCACTCGGTGGAGGACACTTAATTCCTAAAGCTGATGAAGCTTTTAAAGCGGCCATGAAAGTTGATGGTATTGGATCTATTGCAGTTGGAATGAAAACCCAATCAGAAGTAGATTTGAATGTGTCTATTTTCTCTAAAATTGAACCAACGAAAGAATTGAGACAAAAGGTTAGCACTGAAAAAAGAAAATTGCTTATCCACGACTGGTGTACAGGCTGCGGAAGCTGCGTAACCTCGTGTGACAAGGGAGCAATAAGCATAATTGATAGCAGAGCAACAGTTGATGAGAATAAATGCGTTTTATGCGGATATTGTGCAGCAAAATGCAAAGATTTTTGCATAAAGGTGATATAATGAGATTAATGTGTTTGGATGTTGGAACAAAGCGTATTGGAATCGCAATGAGCGATCCTTTGATGATAACTGCTCAAGGTGTTGAAACGCTTAAAAGAAAGTCTTTGGAAAAAGACTGCGAAAGATATTTAGAACTAATAGAAGAATATGGTGTTGATAAGCTAATTGTGGGGCTTCCCAAAAATATGAATGGCACAATAGGCCCTATGGCAGAAGCTGTGATGGAATATACTAAGGATCTCGAAGAGAAATTAAGTATACCGATTGAGCTTTATGATGAAAGGCTATCAACAAAGCTTGCACACAGTGCATTAATTGAAGGAAATATGCGTCGCGAAAAAAGAAAAGACTATGTTGACATGGTTGCGGCAGGATATATACTTCAAAGTTATATGGATAGAATGAAAAGTTGATTCGGAGGAATTATGGATAATTATATTGAACTGGTAAGCAATGAAGGAAGCGAACTTTTTGAGATATTATTACGCTTTAGATTTAATGGCACTGATTATATTGCACTGACGCCAGAAACTGAAGAAGACGACACTGCTGCGATTTTTGAGATAAAAAAATCAACAGGTGGGGAAGAGGAGTTTTTCTCCATTGAAGATGAAAATACCGCAAAAGAAGTCTTTGTACACTTTGTTTCCATCTGGGAAATGACCGAGGAAGGTGAGGATGAAGAAGATGAACAATAATTTATCTGCTGAATATATAAGAAGCAAGTCAAATCTTTCTCCTAAAATAGCACTCGTTTTAGGTTCAGGATTAAGCGAACTTACCGAAGTTTTAACAGAAGCTGTTGCCTTAGATTATTCTGATATACCAGGTTTTTTAAACACTAGTGTCAAAGGACACAAAGGACAGCTTTTTATTGGTAAATTAAACGGTAAACAGGTGTATGTTATGGCGGGACGCTTTCACTTTTATGAAGGACACTCTGCAAAGGAAATTACGGCATATATTCCAGTTCTTAAAGCTTTGGGTGTTGAAAAACTTTTGCTTACAAATGCAGCAGGTGGAATCAATCCTGATTTTATTCCCGGCGATTTAATGGTAATTGATGATCATATAAATTTTGCTGGTGTTAATCCTATGATAGGCCCAAACGATGATAGCTTAGGTCCTAGATTTTTTGATATGAGTGAAGCCTATAGCCCCAATATGCGCAATCTAATTCATGAAGCAGCAGATAGCTGTGGAATGCTTTTACAATCTGGTATTTATGCAATGTACTCCGGACCAAGCTTTGAGACGCCTGCTGAAATACGCATGCTTGGAATCTTAGGCGCTGATGCAGTCGGAATGTCAACAGTTCCTGAGGTTATTGCAGCAAACCATTGTGGAATAGAAGTTGCAGGAATATCATGTATCACAAATAAAGCGGCTGGGTTATCTGAAAACAAGCTTTCACACGAGGAAGTAATGGAAGCGGGGCTTAAGGTTAAAGATAAATTTAAGACTTTAGTTTCACATATTGTAGAGCTTTTGTGAACGTAAGACTGTAATGCTTTACTAAAGCTTATGGATTTATTATAATATTACAGGGTAGTAATACCTTGTATTTTTTTATAAAGGAATTTTTATGACACAATCATTGGCAAATTTAATCGGTCCCATAGTGGGCATCTTATACAGAGTTCCTGCTGTTATATTGGCATTTACGATTCATGAATTCATGCATGCATATGTGGCAGTTAAAGCAGGGGATAATACACCATTAAATCAAGGCAGGCTTACTTTAAACCCTCTTAAACACATTGATCCAATTGGATTTATAGCGGTGCTTTTGATAGGCATAGGTTGGGCTAAACCGGTACAAGTAAACATAAGCAATCTCAGAAACAGAAGAAAAGATTACGCTATGGTTTCAATTGCCGGAGTAGTGGGAAATCTTATGCTTGCATTTTTACTGTCAGCTGTTATGTATTTTTCGGGAAACGCTATTTCCTCGAGTGTGATTGTTTATAATCTTATTCAATATACACTAAGTATTAATTTAATGCTTATATGGCTAAACATATTGCCAATACCACCGCTTGACGGATTTAATGTTCTTACAACTCTTGTGACTTTTAAGAACATGAATGTTGTTTATAATCTTAAAAGATATGGTTTTTTGATTCTCATAGTGTTGATGTTTACTGGTATACTAGGAGGATATATAAGCCTTATGACTGGTCTTGTTCTTAAAGGATTCTATGCATTTTTTGGATTGATTTCTAATCTTGCGGGGATGATATAATGGCTCAACATGTAGTTTTACCGGTATTTCAAGGGCCACTTGATTTACTGCTGTTTCTTATAAATCGAGCACAGATTGATATTAAAGAAATATTTGTTTCAAACATCACAGAGCAGTATTTGGAGTATACATCGCAACTTGAATATTCAGACATGGAAAGTAAGAGTTCATTTCTTATTATGGCAGCTCGACTTCTCGAGATAAAATCCGGAAAGCTTTTGCCTAAGCCTGTTTATGAACAGGAAGATGAGGAAGATGAAGAAGCAAAACTTATAAGACAGCTACAGGAATATAAATTATATAAGGCGGCCTGTGATAAACTGAAAGAAAACGAGCAGGAAGCTAGCAAGCGATTTTATAGAATGCCTCAGGAAATTATGGACAGAACAGAGCTTGATTTAGAAGGCGTGGATATATTGGCTCTCAAAAATGCTTTTGCCCAGATTTTAGAGAGAATTGAGGATAATTTAATTGAGACTCCTCCACAGGAGATTGAAAGGGACACCTTTTCTGTGCAAGAAAAGATATTTTCTATAAGAACAAAACTATTAATAAAAAGAAAGACAACTTTCTACGAATTATTTGATGAAGCAGTTACAAAGATTGAAGTTATTGTTACTTTTCTTGCTTTGCTTGAACTTAGCAGACATGGCAGAGTCAGTGTAAAACAGGGAACTATTGAGGAAGGAATATTGATTGAGGCTACGGATTCAACTGCCGATGATATTGAGATAAGTGAAGATGAATGAGTTGAAAAACAAAATTGAAGCTGTATTGTTTGTTGCCGGTGATTTGATAGATGTGAAAAGCATCTCACAAGGTTTGGAAGAAGATCCTGCTGAGATAAGAAAGCAAATATCAATACTATCTGATGAATATAATCAACGAAATGCCGGAATGAAAATTGTATGGGTTAAAGATAGTGTGCAAATGGCAACACGTGAAGATTATGCAGATGACATTTCAAATGTTCTTGCGCCGTTTAAAACAGCCAGCCTTTCAAACAGTGCAATAGAAACGCTTTCTATTATTGCTTATAGACAACCTATTACAAGGACAGAAGTGGCAGAGCTGCGTGGTGTGCGAAGTGATTATGCTATAAATATTCTTCTCCAGAGAGAGATGATTGAAGAAGCTGGCAGAAAAGATGCTCTTGGAAGCCCGATGATGTTTAAAACAACAGAAATGTTTCTTCGTGAATTTAACTTGAATTCTATTGATGATTTGCCAAGAATAGAGGATTTGGAAGTGTTGGTGGAAGAAACTTTTGAAAAACAAAATGAAGAAGATAATGTTACTGAAGCTGAACGTCAATAAGCAATTATCTTGACTTTTATAATGAGCAATTTGTCCTCCGCTGTGCTATAATAGCTGCGGAGGATTTACTTTGAGATTACAAAAATTTATGGCCGCATGCGGTGTGGCTTCAAGACGAAAATCTGAGGTTATTATAGCCCAGGGCATAGTAACTGTTAATGGAGAAACAGTAACGGCACCAGGATGTGTTATTGATCCTGAAACTGACATAGTAGAAGTATTCGGCAAAAGGATATTTGTTGAAGAAAAATATTATTTTCTATTCAACAAACCTTCGCAAGTATTGTGTACTGCCGGAAACCCACGCGGTCGAAAAACTGTATATGACTATTTTGAACATATTGATGCTAGACTATTTACAGTCGGGCGCTTAGATTATAATACAAGCGGACTTATTATAGTTACCAATGATGGTGACTTTGCAAATCATATTACTCACCCAAGTCATGAAAAAGAAAAAGAATATTCTGTAAGAATAAACGGTTTTTTATCTGACGATCAAATAGACAAGCTTGAAAAAGGAATATATATTGATGGACATTTAACAGCACCATCAAAGGTAAACCTTTTGAGCAGGGGAGAAAAGAGCTCTGCTTTTGATATAGTTATTCATGAAGGACGAAACAGACAGATTAGAAAAATGATTGATGAAATCGAGCATAAAATTGTTTTCCTTCAAAGAATACGTATAGCAAATTTGGAAATTTCCAGCATAAAAGAAGGAGAATTCAGACCCTTAACAAAATCCGAAATAGCCTTGCTAAAAAAATAACAATAAATTATAATTAAAAAAAGGAATAAGGGTTTTAATGTAGAATATAGAAATTGGGAGAGATTCAGTTACTTTGAGGGTAATTGGATCTATTAGTAAGTTTATAAAAATTAAAAATTTATAAAATATTGGAGGTAAACAAATGACTAACTCAGCACCTAATGTGCTAAAGCTGAAGGAAGAACTCCTAAACGGCGGAGGCGCGAAGAAGGTGGAACAGCAGCATTCTGCTGGAAAAATGACTGCGCGCGAGAGAATTGAAAAGATTATTGACAAAGATACTTTTGTTGAAATCGGCGTTTTCTTAAAGCAAAGAGTAAATGACTTTGCAACAGAAGATGCTCCGTGCGAAGGTGTAGTAGCTGGATTTGGAACAGTTAACGCAAGACCTGTTTATATTTATGCGCAAGACTACACTGTTATGTCCGGATCAGTCAGCGAAATGCAGGCTAAGAAAATTGTCAAAGCCATGGATATGGCAAAAGCTGCAGGTGTTCCTGTAATAGGAGTGCTTGACAGTGCAGGCGCAAGGATTCAAGAAGGTGTGGATGCTTTAAGCGGATATGCATCTATCATGGCAAAAAGCGCAGAACTTTCAGGCATAGTGCCACAGATAACAGTTGTTGCAGGGCCTTGCTTAGGTGCAAGTGCTATAGCGGCTTCTCTTTCTGATTTCACAATTGCTGTGGATGAAATAGGTTCACTAGGAGCATTTAGCGGCGCAGTTTATGACGCTAAAGACGGACTGGATGCTGCTTCAGGAGTTTCTTCTGCTGCATATGCAGGCACTGATAGCGGACTCGCTTCTGTATTGGCTAAAGATGAAGAAGATGCGATAACAAGCCTTAAAACTTTGTTGGACTTCTTACCATCAAGCAATTTAGAAGATGCACCGGATGATGTTGCATCAGACGATTTAAACCGCAACACTCCCGAGCTTGATGCATTTATCGGAAATAGTTCTTATGACGTAAAGCAAGTAATAAATGCTGTAAGCGATAGCGGAATGTTCTTTGAAGTATATGAAGGATATGCAACAAGCGCAGTATGTGGATTTATGAGAATAAATTCAAGAGCTGTGGGTGTGGTTGCAAATCAACCTTTAGTTGAAGGCGGATACATTACAAGCAATGCTTCAAAAAAGATTGCTTCTTTTATTGGAATCTGCGATAGCTTTAACGTACCGGTCGTCACTTTTGTTGACACTGTAGGAATTGCTTGCTCATCATGTGCTGAAAAACTTGGTATTGTTAAAGATGCTGCTAAAATAGCTTATGCTTATTCAACAGCTACAGTTCCTAAGGTCACAATTTTATTAAACAAAGCAGTAGGTAGTTCATATGCTCTTATGGGAGCTAAAGATTTAGGTGTTGATATGGTTTATGCATGGCCATCAGCTTCGATTGAAATACTTCCCGCAGCAACAGCCGCTCAGGTTGTTTACGAGAGCGAGATAAAAGAATCGGATGATCCTATTAAAGCAAGAAGCGAACTTACCGCGAAATTCACAGAATATAACTCAAGCCCAATAGCGGCAGCACAGCGTGGATTAATAGACGACATAATCGATCCTATTAACACTCGCCCTATTTTGGCTGCGGCACTTGAAATGCTTTATTCAAAATATACTGACTTGCCTGCTAAAAAGCACGGCAATATGCCTTTATAAGGGAGTGGTCAGATGATGAATTTTGCAAATCTTGTTTTATCTTCCGCAGATATGGGAATTAAGGTTGACTGGGGCTTTAAAGGCTTAGTCATAGGTCTCAGCAGTGTTTTTGCTATACTTGTGCTACTTATTGTAGTAATCAACCTTTTGAAGTTTTCTTCAAAAGACAATTCAAAGGCAAAAAAACAAGTAAAAACCCAAATACCTGTAGCAAAAGAAGTTAAAACTCAAGACGAAGATGAAAATCAAATAATTGCCGTGATAGCTGCGGCTATAAGCTGCATAGCTCAACGCGAAGGCAAGCGCTATGCTATTAAAACATTCAAGCGGATAGGTTCCCGCTCAAGAAAAAGTTATTAATTTTTTAGGAGGAAACCATGAAAAAGTTTCAGATAAAAGTAAACGGAAAATCATATGAGGTAGAAGTAGAAGAAGTGGGTGGATCATCTGCTCCAATGGCGGCAGCTCCAGTTGCTTCAGCACCGGCAGCAGCACCTGTTTCTACAGAGGCAGCTCCTTCAGGATCAACTGAAGTGTCAGCACCAATGCCAGGAACAATAATTGACGTAAAAGTTTCAAAGGGCGACAAGGTTAATGAGGGCGATGTTCTTGTTATTTTGGAAGCTATGAAAATGGAAAACGAAATCAAAGCACCTAGTGCAGGTGAAGTCGTTGCAGTTGGAACTTCTAAAGGAACTTCGGTTGAAACTGGCGATATGCTTGTCGCTTTAGCTTAACTGGAGGATTATAATGCAATCAACAATTAAATTTGGTGATTTCCTGTCAAAGTTCATTAGTGAAATGGGCTTTATGGGATTTTTCACCGGGTCAGGATATTTAAATGCAATAATGATTGTAATATCATTTGTGCTTTTATATCTGGCTATCGTTAAAAAATATGAGCCACTTCTTTTGCTTCCTATAGCATTCGGTATGTTGCTTACAAACCTTCCGTTTGCAAATCTTTTCAATGATGAACTGTGGGTTCTCCATGAGGGACACGTTAATATTGAAAATGTATTAGCTAATGGTGGTTTGTTGGACTTATTGTATCTAGGGGTTAAGCTCGGAATATATCCACCGTTGATATTTATGGGTGTTGGTGCTATGACTGACTTTGGTCCGTTAATAGCGAATCCTAAAAGTTTGCTTTTAGGTGCTGCCGCACAGCTTGGTATCTTCGTTGCTTTCTTTGGTGCACTTTTCTTAGGATTTAATTTAGGAGAAGCCGCTTCTATCGGAATCATTGGTGGTGCTGATGGCCCAACTGCTATATACACAGCTTCACAGCTTGCGCCTAATCTATTAGGACCAATTGCTGTTGCAGCATATTCTTATATGGCTTTAGTGCCGATAATACAGCCACCGATAATGAAGGCTCTTACAACAAAAAAAGAACGTACTATAAGAATGAATCAGCTTAGACATGTTTCAAAAACTGAGAAAATCATTTTCCCTATAGTCGTTACTGTAATCGTTACACTCATTATACCTAAAGCTGCACCGCTTGTTGGCATGCTTATGCTTGGAAACTTATTCAGAGAATCGGGCGTAGTTGCAAGGCTTAATGACACAGCACAGAACGCCCTTAACAACATTGTTGTTATTTTCCTTGGCGTAACTGTTGGTGCAACAGCAAAAGGAGAGTCTTTCCTTGAATTTATCCCAAGACTAATTAGCGGAGATTTAGTGGATGGCAGCGTATTCTTTACCATTCTAAAAAGCCCCGTTGGAATTCTTGTGATGGGACTTATCGCATTCTGCTTCGGTACAATGGGCGGAGTTCTTCTTGGAAAACTCATGAATAAATTAAGCAAAGATGGAATTAACCCGCTAATAGGTGCTGCAGGTGTTTCTGCTGTTCCAATGGCGGCTCGCGTAGCCCAAAGTGTTGGGCAAAAAGAAGACCCTCAAAACTTCCTACTCATGCATGCCATGGGACCGAATGTTGCTGGCGTTATCGGCTCTGCCGTTGCCGCAGGTGTTTTCTTAACAATGTTTTTATAACATAAACTGACTAGGAGGAATTATCATGGCTAAAGTACATATTACTGATACCATTTTACGTGATGCGCATCAATCGCAAGCAGCGACTAGAATGCGCACATCAGAAATGCTTCCGGTTGCAGCAGAGCTTGACGCTGTTGGCTACTGGTCGCTTGAAATGTGGGGCGGAGCAACATTTGACTCTTGCCTTAGATTCTTGAAGGAAGATCCATGGGAACGCTTAAGAAAGCTTCGTAAGGCAATGCCAAACACAAAGCTTCAAATGCTTCTGCGTGGACAAAACATACTCGGATATAAGCACTATGCAGATGACGTTGTAGATGAGTTCGTTAAAAAATCTATTGAGAACGGAATTGATGTTCTTCGAATATTTGATGCTTTAAACGATCCACGCAACATGAAACAGGCTATTGATTCTACCATTAAATATGGTGGACACGTTGAAGCTTGTATTTGCTACACTACAAGCGAAGTACATACAAGAAAATATTTTGTAGACCTTGCTCTTGAGCTTGAAGCTATGGGTGCACACACAATCTGCATTAAAGACATGGCCTGCTTGCTTCTTCCTTATGAAGCATATGAGCTTGTAAAAGAACTTAAAGCGAAGGTTAAGATTCCTATCCACCTTCACACACATAATACAACAGGTACAGGCAACATGACTTACCTTAAAGCAGTCGAAGCAGGTGTTGATATTATCGACACAGCTCTCTCTCCGCTTGGCAATGGTACAGCTCAGCCTGCAACAGAGCCTATTGTTAAAACACTAGAAGGCACTGAATACGACACTGGTCTTGATGTTGAAAAATTAAATCACATTTCAGAGCACTTTAAAATTGTTGCTGAAAGACTTACAGAGGATGGATTCCTTGATCCTCGTGTTCTTCGCACGGATATCAAAACACTTCTTTATCAGGTACCGGGCGGAATGCTTTCAAACCTTATGAACCAGCTTAAAAAGCAGGGCGCAGGCGACAAGCTCCCAGAAGTTCTTGCAGAAGTTCCAAGAGTGCGTGCAGACTATGGATATCCACCGCTTGTTACTCCAAGCTCACAGATAGTTGGAACACAGGCTGTGCTTAACGTATTGACAGGGGAGCGCTATAAGATGCTTACAAAAGAATCTGTTGCACTTCTTCGCGGTGAATACGGCAGACTCCCAGTAGAGCCGAATCCAGAAATCGTTAAAAAAGCTATCGGTGACGAGCCTAGAATCACACACAGACCGGCTGATGACATCGAACCTGCTCTTGAAAAGTATAAGGAGGAAATAAAAGAGTATATCGAACAGGATGAAGACGTGCTTTCATATGCACTTTTCCCACCTGTTGCAACTGAATTCTTTAAATATAGAAGAGCTCAGAAATATGCTATGGATCCTGAAAACTATAATGAAGAAGAAAAAGTTCATCCAGTATAAATGAATTCTTAAAAACGGGGCTTTTGCCCCGTTTTTTTTATGCAAAAAAATGTTTTCAGAGTAATAAATACAACTTACGATAAATAAATATGCATAATTTCTTAAAAAACTAAATATTTACGCTAAAAATAAGATAAAATATGAATGTTTAATGCTTTTAACTTGCAAATGCAGGATATACTTGATAAAATATTCATTGTTGAAAGTTTAGGAGGAATTATGTTAAATGATCTTGATTTAATACACAAAATTAATGAAAGCTATCCCAAAATGAGTAAAGGTCAAAAACTCATTTCTGAATATATATTAAACAATTATGATAAGGCTGCCTTTATGACCGCCTTAAAGCTTGGAGATAAAGTAAACGTTTCAGAATCTACCGTTGTGCGATATGCAATGACGCTGGGTTACGCAGGATATCCGGAGCTTCAAAAAGCGATTCAAGAAATGGTTCGCAATAAGCTTACAACTATACAGCGTATGGAAATGACAAGTGAGCTTTCAAAGCCTATGGTGCTTCGCTCAGTTATGAAAGCTGATATGAACAACATTAAAGCTACCATTGATGAGATTAACACAGATATTTTCGAAGAAATTATAGATGAAATTTATGCAGCAAAACGCGTTTATATTATGGGTGTGCGTAGCTCATCGCCGCTTGCTCAGTTTTTAGGTTATTACTTAAATTACATTTTGGATAATGTTAGGATTGTTACATCGGGTATAAATGACATAATAGAGCAGATAGTTCACATTAAAGAAGATGATATATTAATCTGCATAAGCTTTCCTAGGTATTCAAGAAAAATTCTTGAAGCCATAAAATTTGCAAGCAGCAAAAAAGCAAAGATAATCGCGATAACTGACTCGCTTCTTTCACCGTTAGCTGAGTATGCAGAGTATTCTCTAGTGGCACATTCTGATATAGCATCATTTGTAGATTCGCTTGTTGCTCCTTTTTCAGTGGTTAATGCACTGATTGTAGCTATTGGTTTGCGCAAAAAAGAAGAAGTGGCAGAGCATTTTATGGAGCTTGAACACATTTGGGAAGATTACGAAGTCTATATAGATAGGGATCATTAATTTGAGTAATGAAAATATAACAAATATTGCAGTAATCGGTGGTGGTCCTGCGGGTATTATGGCTGCCTACAGTGCATCGCTAAACCCAAATGCCGCAATTTGCATTTTTGAAAGAAACAATAAGCTAGGCAAAAAACTATTTATCACAGGCAAAGGCAGATGCAATGTAACCAATGCAGGTGAAGCAAATGACTTCTTTAAAAGCATAACGAATAATGAGAAGTTTTTTTATAGTGCCTATTATACTTTTGATAACTACTCCTTAATGAATATTATAGAGCAGGCGGGGACACCTCTTCAAACAGAAAGAGGAAACCGCGTTTTTCCTGTTAGTGGGAAAAGTTCAGACATTATTAAAGCTTTAGAAAAGATTATAAATAAGCCAAATATATCTGTGGCTTTAGATACAAAGATTGAAAGCATCACTAAAGATAACAATAAATTTATCTTAAATGACGATGGTAGTATGACTTTTGATAAAGTGATTATTGCAGGCGGTGGAAAAACATATCCTGTTACGGGCTCTGATGGCAACGCCTATAATCTTGCAAAAAAATTGGGACATAGTATAACCAATATATATCCTGGGCTTTGTGGTATAGAAACTTCCGATATAGATACACAAAAGCTTTCTGGAATTTCTCTTAAAAATGTTGTACTCAGCATAGAACATAATAGTAAATTAATATATAGTAAGCTTGGCGAAATGGAATTCACGCACTATGGCATTTCAGGGCCGATTGTTTTAAGCGCTTCTTCAATGCTAGACTCTTCTAGACTTAGAGAATATAAAGTGTATATCGATTTAAAATCAGGATTAGATGAAAATAAGCTTAAAGCTAGAATTATAAGAGACATTGAAGCCGAGCCTAACAAAGAACTTAAAAATACTCTAGGTAAGCTTTTACCTATAAGACTTATGCAAACTGTATTTATAAGAAGCGGCGTGGATGAAGGCAAAAAGGGCAATCAGCTCACAAAAGATGAAAGAAGCAGCATTATAGAAAATTTAAAATCATTTAGAATAAATCCTATTGGTTTAAGATCTATTGACGAGGCCATTATTACTCGTGGTGGGGTACAGTGCAATGAAGTAAACCCTTCAACAATGGAATCGAAGATTACTGGGGGACTATATTTTGCCGGTGAAATATTGGATTTGGATGCAATGACAGGCGGATTCAACCTGCAGATTGCATTTTCTACTGGATATCTAGCCGGTTTAAGTGCTTCGGAATAATCATATATTTACTTATATATTGATAAAGGGTATACTATTTTACGTTATAATATTGAGGAAACAGGTGGCGATATGCAAGAATCATCATATGGCAGTAAAGATATTTGCAGGGCGGCTATAAGGATGAGCCTTACAAACAGCAGACAACAAGAAGACAAGCTTAAAGAAAGCTATCAAAAGCACAACATTAAGGCCGCAGCCGTGGATTATGGCGGTGAGTTTTTAATGTCAGTAATGAAGATAGTTGAACGCTCAGTTGTTGCTGCAAAACGAGAAGGACTTATTCAAGAAAATCACCTTGAAGAAGGTGCTGTGGCAGGTGCTGCTAGGGAAGCGATAGCTCAAATTTCACAAAAGGCAATAGGCCTTAATATAGGCGGCAAAATTGGCATCGCAAGGTGTGAAGACCATGTTGCTGTATCAATATTCGTAGGCATTGGATTGCTTCACTTAAATGAGGTTGCTGTAGGTTTAGGACATAGAGCATTGTAAGGAGTATGTTTAAGATGATAAGAATAGCAATTGACGGCCCTGCTGGAGCAGGAAAGAGCACTATTGCAAAGAGCGTAGCAAAAAAACTTAATGTACTATACCTAGACACCGGTGCTATGTATCGCGCTGTAGGTCTTTTTGCTTTAATTGAGCATATTGATCCTCAAAGCGAAAAAATGGTAAACGAAATTATTGATAAAATTGATATAAATGTAGAATATGATAATGGTTCTCAAAAAACTTTACTAAATGGAGAAGATGTTTCATCTCTTATCAGAACGCAGGAAGTTTCAAGTGCTGCATCAGCCGTATCAAAATGGCCACAAGTTCGCAAAAAGCTTGTGTCTATTCAGCAGGATATAGCAAAGAAAATGTCTATTGTAATGGATGGACGAGATATTGGAACTTGTGTTATACCTGATGCTGAGCATAAATTTTTTCTAACAGCTTCTGTTACACAGCGTGCAAAAAGAAGATATGAGGAACTAACGGCAAAAGGACTTAAAGTAAACATCACAGATATTGAAGAAGATATATCAAAAAGAGATTATCAGGATTCACACAGAGAACATTCTCCTTTATTTAAAGCAGAAGATGCTTTAGAGATAGACACTACAAAGCTTAACATTAGTGAAGTGCTTGAAGTAGTATATAAAAAAATCGGAGTTTAAAATGAAAATATTGGGCAAATTTGTTTATTGGACAGTCAGGGTTTTATCATTTATAGTCTCACACACAATTTTTCCGTCAAAATTAATCGGAAAAGAAAATTTGAAGATAGATGAGCCTTATATATTATGTTCAAATCATATATCGTTGTTTGATCCTGTTATTTTAGTGGGCAGAGTTCTTGACAGAAAAGCATATTTTATGGGAAAAAGTGAGCTCTATCAAAATAAGATTAGTAATTGGGCATGCAGATCACTTTTGAGTTTTCCTGTTGTTCGAGGAACTGCGGATATGGCAGCGATTAGAACATCACTTAAGCATATAAAAGAAGGCTACTCAATGATGATTTTTCCTGAGGGCACCAGAAACACAAAAAAGGACGGGAAAATCATGGAGCTGCATAATGGTGTTGCCATGATTGCACTTCAAGCTAAATGCAAAATAATTCCTTGCTATATAGATAGCAAGGGTGGTTACAAATTATTTCGACTGTTTTCGGTTAAAGTAGGCGAGCCTATTGACATGAAGTCTTATCAAAAAGGTGGCTTTACGAAAGAAAATCTTGGCAAAATAACAGAGGATTTAAGAGATAAAATGGAATCACTTATGTAAATATATTAATAATTACATGCTTTATGCATAAATTGATTACAATTTTTAACTTTTTAACTTATATGTTATAATAATTCTTGAATATTTTGTGAATTTATTATATTATGTCTAAGTGGATATTTTGGAAAGTGAATTTATTAATTTTTGAATATTATAATATCCGAAAACATAGGTTTTTGCTTCGGAGTTAAAAGGGCGGTTGACATCGCTTTAAATGTTGCAAAAGAAGACGGTAGTGCACACACTTACGGTGGTTTGATACATAATCCGCAAGTTGTTGCTGATTTAAATAGTAAAGGTGTCATAGCAGTTGATGACTTTACAAGCTTAGAAAAAGGCAACAAATTGATTATCCGTTCACATGGAGTTTCTCCTCTGATTTTTGAGAAATGTCGTGAACTGGGTATAGAAGTTGTAGACGCTACATGCCCTTTCGTAAAACGCATAAGCGAAAAGGCAAAGTACTGTAATGACAATAATATTCCATTGATAATATTCGGCGAGGCAACTCATCCGGAAATTATCGGTATAAACGGCTGGTTTTCAGGAAACGCCATTATTTTTAGCAGTTCGCAAGAGGCTGAGAAAATGGGAAAGCTTGATAAGGCCGTTATAGTTGCACAAACAACTGCAAACAAAGATGATTGGGCTAAGACTTTAGAAATTGTAAAAGATAAAGTTTTAGATCTTGAAATTTTTGATTCTATTTGCAGTTCAACATTGGAAAGACAAAGGGAAGCCGAGAAGATATCAGAGAAGTGTGATATTATTATTGTAATCGGCGGCAAGCAAAGTTCAAACACAAAAAAGCTGTTTAACATTTGCAAAGAAAACTGCCCTAAAACGTTTCATGTGGAAAAAGTTGATGAAATGTTTGAGATTGATTTTTCCAAAGCTACAAACGTAGGTATCATATCCGGCGCATCGACACCGGATTGGATAATTAAGGAGGGCATTGACTATATGAGTGACTACAACAAGCCGACTGAAGAAAACGACAAAAATGACGCAGCTATTTTAGAAGATACTGCAGAAGAAAAGGTAGAGAAGAAAGTGGAAGATAATAAAGATATCAAAGTAACCGAAACAGAAGAACAAGAAACTGTTGAGGAAGTAGTGGAAACTCCTGAAGTTTCTGAACAAGAGGCTGAGACTGTAAGCAAAGAAGAGGAAGCAAAATCCCTTCAAGAAGCCTTTATGGAAGATGTTGAAAAATCTTTAGTGCAAATCAAAAAAGGCATGGTAGTAACAGGAAAAGTTGTTGCTGTTAATGACGAAGAGATTTGCGTTAACATCGGCTATAAAGCTGATGGCATCATCACTAAGATGGAATTTTCTTCTGATGCTGACGTTAAAATGACTGATGAAGTCAAAGAAGGCGATGATATAGAAGTGGAAGTTGTTCGTGTTCGTGATGAAGACGGCAATGTATTGCTTTCTAGAAAAAATATCGAATCGCGTAAGCAGTGGCAAGCATTGATTGACACTTACGAAGAACAGGATTTCTTCGACTGCATTGGTAAGCAGGTTGTTAAAGGTGGCTTGATTGCTACAATTAATGGTATACGTGCTTTCATTCCTGCTTCACACCTTGATGTTCGCTATGTAAATGATATAGCTGAATATGTAGGCAAGCAGATGAAAGTTAAAATAATTGAAGTTGAAAAACACAGAAGGCGTGTTGTTGCTTCAAGAAAAGAATTTATCCTTGAACAGGAGCGCCTTGAAAAAGCTGAGTTATGGGATGCAATTGAAGAAGGAAGCACAGTACGCGGTGTTGTTCGCCGTCTTACAGACTTCGGTGCATTCGTTGATATCGGTGGCATAGATGGTCTTGTTCATGTTACAGATTTAGCTTGGGGACGTGTAAACCACCCAAGAGATATCGTTTCTGTAAATGAAGAAATTGATGTCGTTGTTCTTAAAGTTGATAAAGAACGCGAAAGAATTTCACTTGGTTATAAGCAAACACAACCAAAACCTTGGGATATTGCTGAAGACAAATATACAGTTGGCGCAATAGTTCATGGTAAAGTTGTAAGGATTGTGCCTTTTGGTGCATTTGTTGAGCTAGAGCCAGGACTTGATGGATTGATTCATATCTCACAGGTTGCTGAAAAGCGTATTGATAAAGTTGAAGATGTGTTGCAATTAAATCAAGAAGTTGATGTAAAAGTGCTAGACATTAATACATCTGACAGAAGAATTTCACTCAGCATAAGAGCTTTAACTGCTTCTGATGAGCCTGAAAGTGACGATTATGATCAAGAGGACGAAGCCCATTCAGTGCTTATCGATCCCTCACAGTACGAATAATAGCTTATATATTTTAGTTTAGATATATTGAAGAAGGGGAGAAGAAGCCGTTTTATTAGCGGCTTCTTTTTTATGAATTATCAAAGGAGATAAACATGAAATCTATTTTAAGATTATTCAGTTATGCAAAAGAGTTCAAATCATATTTTATTTGGTCTATTTTTTCAATGATATTACTAACCTTTGCAAATTTAGCAATACCTAAATTCATCACTCCGCTTTTTTCCATGATGAGTGGTGATACTGAAATATTTACAATGGAAAGTGTTTTATTTCTTGCAATTGCTTTGTTTATATTGTATTTAGTGAGAGCACTATTTAGTTTTTTAGCAGCTTACATTCCTCACATAGGTTCATGGAAGTTTGTAGCGAAGATGGAATCTATGGTTTATGATCATATTCAAAGCTTATCAATGGATTACTTTTCTGACAAGCAAACAGGACAGCTCATGTCAAGAGTTATAAATGACACTCGAATGTTTGAACAACTTGTAGCTCATGCGATACCAAATGTAATTACGAATGTTTTAACGCTAATAGGTGTTGCTGTTATTTTGCTTATGACTTCTGCAAAACTTGCATTATTTACTCTTATTCCAGTTCCGTTTATTCTTATTCTTGTCTTTTGGTTTTCAAAAAAAGTAAGACCTGTGTTTAAGCAGGCTCAGGAAAAAGTTGCCGATTTAAGTGCAAACCTTCAAGATAACTTTTCTGGCATAAGAGAGATTAAAGTTTTTAATCAAGAAGAGTATGAAAGCAAGAACATATCTCGAAAAGCATGGGAATATAGTAAGTCTATTTTAAAAGCGCTGAAATTTAGCGGTATTTTTCATCCTTCTGTTATATTTTTCACATCAATGGGAACGGTAATCGTAGTTTTGTTTGGTGGGATGTTGGCACTGAAGGGGAATATAAACACTGCCGATATAGCATCTTTTCTACTTTATCTTGCAATGTTTTATCAACCAATTACAGCCCTAGCGCAAATGATGGAAGATGTTCAGCGCGCATTAGCGGGCGCAGAACGTGTATTTGAAATCTTAGATGAAGAGTCTTCGGTTACTGACACCGAAAATGCAGTTTCTCTAAACAACGCTAAAGGTAAAATTTCATTTGAAAATGTTAGTTTTCAGTATGAAGATGATATTCCAATTTTAAGAGATATAAATTTTGAACTGATGCCAGGACAGACTCTTGCTTTGGTCGGCCCGACTGGTGTAGGCAAAAGTACTATAGCTAAGCTTTTATCACGATTTTATGATCCGACAGAAGGCAGAATATTAGTAGATGATATTGATTTAAAGATGGTGACTCAGAAAAGTTTACGCGATAATCTAAGCTTTGTGTTACAGGATGTATTCTTATTTAATGGAACAATCGCTGACAATATTTCATATTCAAAACAGAATGCAACGAGAGAAGAAATAATTGATGCTGCTAAATCTGCATATATTCATAATTATATAGCAACATTGCCTGAAGGATACGACACAATGGTTGGGGAACGTGGTTTGAGACTTTCAGGAGGGCAAAAACAAAGAGTTGCTATCGCTCGTGCTATATTGAAAAATGCAAAGATTTTAATTTTGGATGAGGCTACTTCAGCGGTTGACACTGAAACTGAAACCGAAATACAAAAAGCTATTGCAGGTCTTGAAGGCAAATGCACTATGGTGATAATCGCACATAGGCTTTCTACTGTTCGCAATTCAGATAATATTATAGTATTAACAGAAAATAAAATAGCAGAACAAGGCACGCATGAAGAGCTGATGAAAAGAAATGGTATCTATAATAGACTTTATACACTCCAATATGAGGCGCAATTAAATAGACTTATATAATTTTAAAAACATTGGAACTTATTTATGCAAATAGCGTCTAATAACTTAGAACAACTAATAAATGTAACATTTTTAATAAATATATTAACAAAGTATTAAATATATGTTATAATACGTGTTGAAATGGAATAATATCCTAAAAGAGATGATGCTATGAAAAATAAATTTATAAAAGTAACTTTGGCAATCGTACTGTTTGCTTCCTCAATCTTTACTACTGCCTACGCAGACGCCGGAGATCCACTTACTGGGACTGTAAATATAAGTGGTACCCTAAAATTCGGTGAAGAGCTTACGGCAACCTATACGCTTGGAAATAATACCGGAATACTCTCATATCAGTGGGTGCGCGGAGCAGCTGAAATAACATCTGCAACATCAGATAAATACACACTTGTAGAAGCAGATGTTGGAAAATTAATCTCTGTAAAGGTTACTAGCGATGCTGAAACGGGAACCATCCCAAGCGACTCAACAACCGCTATTGAAAGGGCGGACAATCCGATAGTAAAAGGGGTAACGCCGGTTCTTGATTCGAAAACTGATACATCAATTACTGTTACTTCTGTAGTTGGCTATGAATACATCTGCGTGGAAAATAATGCGCTTATTTCAACCGGAACATGGCAGGACAGCAATATTTTCACTTCGCTTACATCAAGCACTTCATATGATATCTATCAGCGAGTTAAAGAGACTGCTACTCATCTAGCTTCAGGAACATCAGATAAGTTAGATGTGGATACTAAGCCTGCGGTTCTTACTGGAACTGTTGTGATATCCGGAACTGTCGCATTTGATGAAGACCTAACAGCCACATATACTCCTGGCAATAATACTGGTACACTTTCATATCAGTGGGTGCGCGGTGCAGCTGAAATACCATCTGCAACATCAGATAAATACACACTTGTAGAAGCAGATATTGGTGAATTAATATTAGTAAAGGTAACTAGTAGTATCGAAACAGACGATGTAACAAGTGCGCCGACGGTAGCTGTTGAAAAAGCCAATTGTGCAGTTGCGCCTATACTTGCCCCTGCAGTTGATTCACAATCTGACACTGAGGTAACATTAACTGCTCAAAGTGGTTATGAATATATTATGGTTGCCGATGGAGCAGATATATCTACAGGTACGTGGCAGAGCAGCAATGTGTTTTCTGGTCTTACTGCAAATACTGCCTATGACTTTTATCAAAGAGTAGCAGAAACATCTACACACAAAGCTTCCAATGAATCAACTAAGCTTGATGTAAATACTGCTTATGAATCACTCACAGGATCTGCAAGTATCAGCGGAACGCCAACTTTCGGGGAGGAACTCTCCGCAATATATACACCTGGCAACAATACCGGGACGCTTGCATATCAATGGATGAGAGATGCCCTTGATATAGCTACAGCTACATCTGACAAATATACTTTGACATCAGATGATATTGGAACGCAAATCTCGGTAAAAATAACAAGCTCACACCAAACAGACCCTTTAACTAGCAACGAAACAGCGGCTGTTGAAAAAGCTGACAATACCGTTACGCCTATAGTTGCACCTAATTTAGTCTCAAAAACTGATGCAGAAATTGTATTAACTGATGTAGCCGGTTATGAGTATATCTGTGTTGCAGATGGTGCGCTGATATCCACTGGCACATGGCAGGACAGCAATACTTTTAGTGGCCTTTCAGAAAACACAGCTTATGATATATATCAAAGGGTTAAAGAAACAGCCACACATAAAGCATCTGCTGAATCAACTAAGCTTGATGTGACGACTAATTATTCGGCACTTGCAACTACTGCCGAAATAACTGGAACAACCGTTTATGGAAGTACTCTTAATGCAGTACTCACTGCAAGCAACAATACAGGAACACTTTCTTATCAATGGAGGCGCGAAGGAGTAGACATCCTAACTGCAAATAGTTCTAGCTATACACTAGTCTTAGAGGATATTGGCAAGAAAATCTCTGTTAAAATAACAAGTGATGCACAAACTGGAACTTTAAAAAGTGAAGAAACTTCTGTAATTGAAAAAGAAGATAGCATTACAGCAAAAGGTATAACCCCTGTTTTGTCTTCTAAAACTTCTTCAACAGTTACACTTACAAGTGTTACGGAGTACGAGTATATTGTTGTAGCAAGTGGAGCGTCAACTTCAGCTGGTACATGGCAGGATAGCAATGTTTTCACAGGATTGTCTGGAAACACAACATATGATTTCTATCAAAGATTAAAGGAAACTGCTACTCAGAAGCCTTCTGCTGATTCAGATGTACTTTCAGTTACAACAGATACTTCAACTGCTCTTACAGGAACGGCATCAATATCAGGCACCACTGTTTATGGAAATACCCTGACTGCGAGCCTATCATCAACAAATAACACTGGAACACTTCAATACCAATGGGTTCGCGGAAGCACAGATATTGCATCTGCGACATCAAGCACTTATGTTCTTACTGCAAGTGATGTAGGGCAGCAAATAAAGGTTAAAATCTCAAGCACCGAAGAAACAGGTGTTATAACAAGCGGAGCAACTGCCACTGTCAAAAAGGCTGCAAGCTCTCCTGCTAAAGGAACGACACCAGTTCTTTCAAGCAAGACACGACATAGTGTCACACTTAAGTATTTATCGGGCTATGAGTATATGGTTGTACGAAACGGAAAAAGCACAAGCACAGGAACTTGGCAATCAAGCAGTTACTTTTCTGGGCTTTCAAGCGGTACTTCTTATGACTTTTACCAAAGGGTTAAAGAAACGTCATCAAACTATGCTTCAGCTATCTCTATAAAGCTTGATATAAAGACATATTCTTCAACTACTTCGGCAACATCGACGCCTAAGCCTACAGCTTCGCCTACACCGACTGTGACGTTAGTGCCTACATTCACACCGACGGCAACTATAACCCCTGCTACTACGGCAACTGTAACCCCTGCACCAACAGTTAATGTTGTTGTAACACCGCAGGCAGTTAAAGAGGATACAAAGGCAGGCACTATTGTAGTTGAAATAAAAACTGCTGACTTGCCTTTAGGCACAAAGTCAATTAAAACTTCTGATAATAGAATAATCGAAGTTAATGGCAATGACTCTGTCTTTGTTACTGTTGCAAAACAGGATGTAACAGAGGGGACAATTGAGCTTATTACACTTGACGAAGACGGTGTAGCTTTAGGATCAATTAATATGGATGTTTCAGAAGATAATGCTAATCAAGGAAGTTCAGGCATGCCTTTGTGGCTTAAAATAGTGCTTGGAATACTAATCGGTGCATTTGTGTTCACTGGAGTTTATGTATTAATTATTAGACGCAGAAACTACGGATATTAAATCAAAAAATGATTTTAAAAAGCCTATGACTTAAATGTCTATAGGCTTTTTTCTTACTCAATTTTGATATGAAAATACGGTTTAAAGAATTAACTTTCTAATCTATTTCCCGAAATACTATCGCATCCGCTATTTTGCGCTCATGATGTCTGCCTTGTGGTCTGTTTATAAGCTCACCATTAAACACCATAGTTGCAGAACCACCACCATCAAGGTTATATGCTTGTGTACATCCCAAGTTATACATTATCAAGCTAAGCTCTTCCATAGTTACACCTTGAGAATAGTTAGGAGCTCGGCCATCTACCACTACAAATACATAATGATATGGCTCAATTATTCCTATTGCACATCTGGGCTGCAGATTTCTTAAATAATTACTGGTTAAATCTTCGAAATTCTCTATTGGTTCACCATTATTAAGCAAATTGGGGCCGAACGAATAGGTGTGCAGTGCTCCATTTTTAAGTAATGCTTCGTAGGTTTCACCCTTTCTTGGGTATACTTCCATAGTTCCGTCATCAAAAACTGAACATATAGGCGTGGATGAATGCTTTCGATATAATATTCCATTTCTGATAATAAGCCCATAATCACGAGCATTGTAGTTATCACCACTAACAGCTAGAATTCCGTTTGATTCTTCTAAAATCTCAGAAGTCTTTTGGATTCTATCATTATCTTCTCCGTAAGAAAACGCAGAATAATAATTTTCATTGTTTCTATAATATACTTCTGCTACATAATAAGTTATCAAATCAGTCACTGTCTTTGAAATTTCTATACTTAAATCTCTACTGTGATAGCTATAATCATTTATTTGTACTCCAATTGTTGTGAACTTGTTATCACGATCTCCGGGATGCGGTGTTGGCGTTGGCAAAGGTGTAGAACTAGGAGTAGGCGTTGGTGTGATATAAATTGAAACTACTGGTGTTGAATCAATCATAGGTGAAGGGGAGGGTTTGAAAGTTGTTGTATTTGTTGAAATTGTCTCTGAGATAACGGTCAGACTTTCAGCTTTTGCTTTATCATTATTAAAAAAGGGTATGTATGCCCACCAAGATAAAAAGTACGCATAGATACCCAAAGTTACTA
Source organism: Christensenellaceae bacterium (assembly GCA_963676355.1). Lineage (GTDB taxonomy): Bacteria > Bacillota > Clostridia > Christensenellales > UMGS416 > JAGLOK01. The sequence continues at coordinate 2,075,320 of OY781093.1, read as the reverse complement.
ATCCTGCTCCCAAAATAATAAATAAAGAAATTTTAATGATTTTCTTTTTTATTTTCATATTATATCCTTTTTCAAGTTATTATAGCATGAAATTAATTTTAATAGAATATAATACTACAATTGCATAATATAAATATTAATTAGCATATTACTTATCATGCTACTAATATATCCCATATATTTTTGAGATCGATATAAAGACAATATGCTATTTATTTTTCTGTTGTGATTTTTTAACTAAAATGTTGCAAACATCACAAGAACTATAGTGATTTGACAAGTCGATATCTATACCATTTTTTTGAACTAATTTCAAAAGTGAGGATATTCCGCCAGACATAATAGCTTGCATATACTTATTCTCATAAGGATTATAACGTTTCAGAATGTCAATAATGCTTTCTGAATATATATTTCCGACAATAAAGCTGCAAATCATCACATCGCCATTTGGGGCTATTGAAATGGATTTTATATTAGTCAATGGTTCAGAATATGGCTCTTGTCCACATTTTAATGATAAATCAAGCTTAGGATTATCATAATAATCAGCTAAATATTTTCTCGCATTGCCTGATAAAGAAATATTATTGCCTGAGGATACAGGAAGATTTAAATCTGAAAAATAGTTCAGGATTTTGTGTGTTTCAATATTGTACTTGTTATCGTGTGCTTCATTTACTACCCAAGCGGGAGAGAGTTTGATTCCTTCCACCCCTGCTTCTAGGGCAAACTTTACAAAGTTATATACAATATTTATTGGGATAGTCTCTTGATGAAAAGAATCTACTGAAATAAGAAGACTATTAACGTGTGATTCTTTTAAGTTCTGCGCAACTCTTTTTTGTACGGATGAATCTTTAGTAAAATATCCATTGGTAATTATTTGCCTTACAGGTATACCGCACTCAAACGTCTTTTTGTGTATAGCGCAAGTTGTTTTGTGATATAAAAGCGGCTCTCCACCGAAAGTCATAACAGACTTTATGTCATAACATTTAGAAAGTTCAAATATAGCTTTTCCTGCAACATTTGAATTAATATGAGTTGCACTGTGTTTGCAATTAATGTTCTCAGCTTCGGAGCAATGTTTACAGTTCGCACTGCAGTTGTTTGTTACTATAAATTCAATTCGATTTAAACATATATAATTTGATAATTTTTCATTCATAACTACACCTCGTTTTATTTTAATAAATTCTAAGGCGGTGAAGTCATTGACAACAAACTATATTACTCGATGCAAAGTGTTGTCAAAAACCGCACCGAGTAGTTATCTCGAATAAATGTATACATTTTAATCCTTTCAAAATTATTACTTTAAGATTATACATAAAATTCTAAAAAGTATCAATGTGGTAAAGAAGGGGAGCGGACGGGATTTTTCAACCTCTATATTTTCAAAAATAAAAATCTGATAATAATATTGATAAAACAATAAGGAATTTATAAAAATAATATTGCCTTTTGTTTGCAATTATTGTAAGTTATTAATTGTAAAATTGAAAGGATATCTAAATTGAAAACTGAAATCTATTATTTTAGCGGAACAGGCAACGCTTTATTCATAGCTAAAGAGCTTAATAAAAGAATTACTGACTCAAAGCTTATACCTATTATTCAAATTCTAGAAAAGGGAAGGCACAAAACAGATGCTGATGCTATAGGTTTAGTATTTCCCATTTATGCAACAACATTTCCTGACGAAGTGAAGCAGTTTCTGGAGATGCTTGAATATAATAGCAAAGCATATTTCTTTGCTGTAGCAAGCAGAAAGTGCAGACCGCGCGTATTTAAATCAATAGACAAGATATTATCTAAAAATGACGGTAAGCTTTCAGGTGCACGCTCTATTTCCATGCCTCAGAATTATATACCGGTATTCACTGTGGAAACGCCAGAGAACATAGAAAGACAGGATGATAATATGGGTAGCATCCTCGACGAATTTGTGCCGCATATTTTAGAAAAAAACATTTCGATAGAACAGGCACAAAAACTTTCTGCTCCTATAGCTATTTTATATTCTTTTGTACGTTTATCCTCTTTCTTAAACCGAAAGACCGGCTATTTCAATTTGGCAAACAAATTTTATACAAATGATAAGTGTATAGGATGTGGCATTTGCGAGAAAGTATGCTTAAGTGGGCGAATAGACTTGACTGACAACAAGCCGAAATGGAATTCTGATATTTCATGCAGACATTGCCTCGCCTGTATACATTACTGCCCTTATGAGGCTATTCAGATTAAAGGCACTAAGACCGATAAATCCGGTAGATATCATCATACAGGAATTACAGTAGATGATATCGCAAGTCAGAGATAGGAACTCCATTGTAAAATTGTAGATATCGATTTCATAGTTCCTCACGAAACTATTGGTGCACTTAGTTTGTCAATGAAAAACAGCTTTGATTAATGACGCTAATATTAAGTCGCTTACGCAGTTTTTGCTTTACAAAGAACTATTGTCGCGCTACGAGAAACAGGACTTGTCTTCGTATCCTTTGGATACTCAGCAACAAATTTTGCTAAGCAAAACTTTCGACTTCGTTCAAGTCCTTACACCAAGAAAAAAAGACACACCTTCGGCGTGTCTTTCTTACTTGGTGCGAGAAACAGGACTTGAACCTGCACAGTATTGCTACCACATGGACCTGAACCATGCGCGTCTGCCAATTCCGCCATTCTCGCTCAGAAATAATTTGCTTTTTAATGATACTAAAAAACAAGTCAATCTTCAAGTTTTTTTTATTAAATGCAGAAAAAATAACTAATCAAAAATAAGGCGAAAATATTGTAAAAAAACAATTGACACTAAGAATGATTTGTTGTATATTATTAAAAGTCGCTACAAGAGCGAACAGTCTACGGGGTGTAGCGCAGTCTGGTAGCGCACGTGCTTTGGGAGCATGGGGCCGGAGGTTCGAATCCTCTCACCCCGACCAATGATTGATTGTCTTTATAGCGAATACGGTGTATAATATTTCTACCTTATGGCCCCATGGTCAAGCGGTTAAGACATCGCCCTTTCACGGCGGTAACGCGGGTTCGATTCCCGCTGGGGTCACCATAAAGATATTTTGCACTGTAAAATATTTGTGTGAAGCAATTCACAAGATAACCTTTCTAGGGCCTTTAGCTCAGTTGGTTAGAGCAACCGGCTCATAACCGGTTGGTCCGGGGTTCGAGTCCCTGAAGGCCCACCAAAAATTTATGCGATTTGGCCGTACTCATTTGGCCCGGTAGTTCAGTTGGTTAGAACGCCAGCCTGTCACGCTGGAGGTCGAGAGTTCGAGTCTCTTCCGGGTCGCCATTAAAATTTAGTATTTGCCTCGGTAGCTCAGTCGGTAGAGCAAGGGACTGAAAATCCCTGTGTCGACAGTTCGATTCTGTCCTGAGGCACCATATTCGCTAGTGTAGCTCAATTGGCAGAGCAGCTGATTTGTAATCAGCAGGTTGCGGGTTCAAGTCCCATCACTAGCTCCATACGGAGGGGTTCCCGAGTGGCCAAAGGGGGCAGACTGTAAATCTGTTGTCTACGACTTCGATGGTTCAAATCCATCTCCCTCCACCAGTAAAAGAAAGTTCGCATTTATGCGGACTTTTTCTTTTGCTATTGGATTTTAGCGAAGCCCAATGTATCATGAAATAAAACATTTAGCTGAGTGTCATTTGGATGCGAAGATAAATCCATCTCCCTTCACAAACAAAAATCCATGACTTTTTTGGTTGCAACCGTAGTGCGGCTATAGTATCGCTGTAAAATATGAAAGTGCCAATTTTAAGTAACCAAAAAAATATTTGTTTGACGCTGAGCAAAGTATTCAGTTTTATTTCTATAATGTGCACAAAAACATTTAAAGCACTTTATTATCTGCAAATAGTTAAGTATAATTATAATAATAAAATCATTAAGGATGAAATTATGGATATTTTAGATGCAATTTTTACAAGACGCAGTATTAGAAAGTATACTGGGGAACTTATTACCGACAGCCAATTAGAGACAATTTTAAAGGCAGGATTTTGTGCACCTTCAGCACACAACAAGCAACCCTGGCATTTTCTTGTTATAAAAGACAAAGAAAAGATTGATAAGATTTCCAATCTTCATCCATATGCAAAAATGGCACCTTCAGCAGGCTGTGTGATTATTGCTTGTGGAGATAAAGACATTGAAGATCAAACGGGATTTCTTGTTGAGGATTGTTCAGCTGCTATGCAAAACATACTTCTTGCAGCTCACGGAATTGAGCTTGGAGCTGTATGGTGTGCCTTGCATCCAATAGAAAATATAACTGAAAAGATAAATGAATTTTTTAGCATTCCTGAAAATATTATTCCAGTTGGCATGATTGTTGTTGGAAATAAAGAAAAAGACAGAAAGCCTAATGACCGATATATTAAAGAACGTATTCATTTTGACCAATGGTAATTAATATAGACATTGAATATTAAATTTAAAATATATTAAGGAGCCATTATGCAAGCACTACAAATAGAAATACTTAAATTCATACAAAGCTTTTCATCTCCAGCTTTAGATAAGTTGTTCGAAGCTATTACAATGATAGGCGAAGAAACTTTTTATATCTTAATATTTTGCTTCGTATACTGGTGCTATAACAAAGCATTGGGTAAAAGACTAAGCCTGACTTTTCTTTTAGGAGATTGCGCAACGAATTCGCTTAAAGAGATGTTTCATGTTGCAAGACCAATAGGAGTGGAAGGTATACGTACCTTAAGAGCACACACTGCTACAGGATATTCTTTTCCCAGCGGGCACACACAAGCGACTGCTACATTTTTTTATTTTTTCATAAAAGAGTTTAAAAAGAAGTGGGTAACCATTTTAGGTTGGTTGCTGATAGTGCTTGTAGCTCTATCCAGACTTTATCTTGGTGTTCACTGGCCAACGGATGTTGCCGCCTCCATTATATTGTCAGTTCTAATTGTTCATTTTGGAAGATGGTTTTTTAAGGAGATTAACCTTGCAAAATTATTATCTTTACTAGTAATTATAAATGGACTTCTCTTTTTCTTTTCGTCAAAAGGATATGTGACTGCGGCTGCAGTTTTTTCAGGTGGAATTTTCGGAATATTTATTGAAGAAAAATTCATAAAATATAGCCTGAAAAAAGCGTGGGGGAAAAGAGCCCTTAGATTTCTTGTTGGAATTATTATTGTCTTTGGCATAAAAATAGGTGTAAAAGCTATAATGCCAGAAGCACTTTTGTTTGACTATATTCGATACCTGCTTATTGGAATTTGGGTTACTGTCGGAGCTATGTACATTTTCAAAAAGCTGAAAATATAAAATATTATCAAATCTTTTGTAATTTACAATAATTGATAATTTAAATAGAAAACTGTATAATATACGCGGTGGAGGGTTAAGACTAAAGATTGTATTTGCAATTTTTTGGAGGTGAATAATGAAAAAGACAGTATGTTTTCTTTTAGCTGCTATTATTATTTTCGCAATGACCGGATGCGGCAAGAAAAATGACATCGCAGAATATGACTATACTAAAACGGATTCAAATGGTCAGACCGCTATAGACGATAGTCCTGATTTTGCACAAAGTTCAAAAGAAAACCCAGAAGAATGGAATGAAAGTGGACTTACTAACGCACAAATTGACTCAATTGATTGGAATCTTGATGCATATAAAACATATTTTAGAGTAGAATCTGATGGTGAAGTGTTTCATTATTGGAACATGTCTGAATGCATCGGAGTTTTAAAGGATGCAAGCCTTGTATATATACACGAGGACACAAAAATAGTAGTTGATGCAATTTCTCAACAAAAATATGAAAGTGAAATAACATATTTTGATGGAATGCTCCCAGCGGCTGAAGATGCAGCAATGGAAAAGCCTGTTATCCCGAATGAGCCAAGCGATGATTGTTTATATGTCATGATAAGAGATCCAGAAAGCGGACTTTACATGCTGGTGTTTGACTATGCACAATACAGAATATCATATTATATTAATGAAGAACTAAAATGTATCGGCTGGGGTAAGTCTACATTAAGCAGTGACACCAATTATTTTTACAATGTTGATCCTGGATATGAGAATATGGTAATGCAGTATTTCCCGGAAGGACTTCCTGGGCATTCACACTGAAAAAAAGGGTTTATTATACTATAAGTCCAGAAAATAAGTTGGAAAATGCTACAAAGCTTTTCTTGCTATAGAATGATTTTTAATGTAATATATAGTTTAGATAATAATGAGGTGGAGTAGTAATGCCGCGCAGAAAGACAACAGTTAGAATAAATGGACAAGAATACGTTCTTGCAGGTGAAGAGCCTGAAGAATATATGCACGAAGTTGCAATATATGTAGACAAAAAAATGTCCGAAATAGCAAAAAAATATGATAAGCTCAGCACATCTATGGTTGCTGTTCTTGCTTCAATTAACATTGCGGATGAACTGCTTAAAGAGAGAAGAAAGAAGTCCCCTAAGCAAAGCAGTGAAAAAGAGCCGCCTACGCAGACCAAGATGAATGTTAAAAAGGACACGATATCAAGGTTTAACAGAACAAAATAGATGGTTTACAATATTCATATATTGTGATAAAATACCATTCGGCTGAAAAGCTAAATACCTTACTCTGAGTTACTTGAATTACCAACGGGTTTCTGGGAATAAGGCGAATATAATGGAGGTTACACTATGGAAAAGGCAGTAAAAGAACAAATCATTAAAGAGTACGCAACACACGAAGGCGACACAGGTTCACCAGAAGTGCAGGTAGCACTTTTGTCCTACAGAATCAATCACTTAACAGAGCATTTGAAAATTCATAAAAAGGATCATCACTCAAGACGTGGGCTTTTAATGATGGTAGGACAAAGACGTGGTTTGCTTAACTACTTGATGAAAAAGGATATCGAAAGATACCGTTCACTGATTGCTAGACTTGGAATAAGAAAATAAGTATACCTAAGAGCGGTTTTTTCCGCTCTTATTTTTGATAAACAACGTTTTTCACTTTAAAACTTATTTTAAACAGGCAAATTTTCTAAAGAATGCGAGTCGATATTTGGCGCGCACAAACACAATTTAAGGCAAAAATAAAAGTTGATATATTAAGGAGAAACAAATGAAAAAAACATTTGAAAGCGAGATAGGCGGTCGCAAGGTAGTTGTTGAGACCGGGCATGTGGCAATGCAGGCAAATGCCGCATGTATTATTAGAGTCGGAGAAACAGCAGTGCTTACCGCAGCTACAATGGCAAGCAGTGCAAGACCGGGCCTAGACTTCTTCCCACTTACTGTGGACTTTGAAGCAAAGATGTATTCTGTGGGAAAAATCCCAGGTGGATTTATTAAAAGAGAATCAAGACCCCCTGAATCATCAATATTAACATCAAGACTAACAGACAGACCTATAAGGCCTTTGTTTGATAAAAGAATTAGGCGCGAAGTGCAGGTTATCTCAACTGTAATGTCGGTTGACCCAGAAATCACTCCGGATGTATGGAGTATGGTTGGCTCATCGATAGCACTTTCAATATCCGACATTCCTTTTGCAGGACCTACCGGCTCTGTAATAGTTGGATTAATTGATGATGAATTTGTAATTAACCCATCAGTTTCTGAAATGAAAAACAGCAAACTTGAGCTTGCAGTTGCAGGTACACGTGACGCTGTAATGATGGTTGAAGCTGGAGCACAGGAAATTTCAGAACAAACTATGCTTGAAGCTATCTTGTTTGGACATGAAGAGATTAAAAAAATAGTTGCCTTCATCGATTCAATCGTGGCTGAAGTTGGTCAGGAAAAACAGGTTATTGAATTTGATGAGCCTACTGAAGATGTCGCAAATGATGTAAAAGAGATTGGTTACGATATTTTAGTTGAAGGTCTTAAGCCTTTTGACAGATATGAAAGAAAAGAAACACAGCAAAAAGCCGAAGAAACTCTTAAAGAAAAGCTTTTAGAAAAATACGGCGAAGAAGCATTTGCTGAAAAAATAAAAGAAATTAATGATGCAATCTATAATCTTACAAAGAAGATTGTACGCAGCAAGATTCTTAAAGAAGGTGTTCGTCCTGATGGAAGAAAGCTTGACGAAGTTCGCCACATATGGTGCGATACAAGCATATTCAGCAGAACTCATGGCTCTGCTATATTCACTCGTGGTGAAACACAGGCACTTACAATTACAACACTTGGCCCTCTGAGCGAAAAGCAGCGCATAGACGGCATCACAGACGTTGAAGAAAAAAGATACATGCATCATTATAATATGCCTCCATATTCAGTTGGAGAAGCTAGACCTATGAGAAGCCCCGGTAGGCGTGAAATTGGTCATGGTGCTTTGGGCGAAAGAGCTCTTTTGCCTGTTATTCCTTCAGAAGATGAATTCCCGTACACACTGCGCTTGGTGTCTGAAGTGCTTTCATCAAACGGTTCTACTTCTCAGGCTTCAATCTGCGGATCAACACTTTCATTAATGGATGCCGGTGTTCCGATCAAGGCACCTGTTGCAGGTGTTGCTATGGGTCTTATGAAAGACGAAGAAGGCGATGACATCGCAATTTTAACTGATATACAGGGCTTAGAAGACTTCTTAGGCGACATGGACTTCAAAGTTGCCGGAACAAAAGAGGGAATCACAGCAATCCAGATGGATATGAAGATTAAAGGAATAGGCAAAGAAGTACTTGAGCGTGCTCTTGCACAGGCTAAAACCGGCCGTATGCACATCTTGGGTAAAATGCTTGAAACTCTTGAAGCTCCGCGTGACCATCTATCAACACATGCACCAAAGATGATAATGTTTAAAATTAAAACTGATAAGATTCGCGAGGTCATAGGACCTGGCGGAAAAATGATAAACAAAATCATTGATGAAACTGGTGTTAAAATCGATATTGAAGAAGACGGTCGCGTAATCATTTCAACAATCGATGAAGCAGCAGGCGCAAAAGCTAAAGAGATGATAGATTCTATCGTTAAAGAAGTTGAAGTGGGCGAAATATACTTCGGAAAAGTTGTTCGCATCATGAACTTCGGCGCATTTGTTGAACTTATCCCAGGAAAAGACGGAATGGTTCATATATCACGCCTTGCAGACCATCATGTTAAAAAGGTTGAGGATGAAGTTAAAGAAGGCGACAGAGTTCTTGTGAAGGTTATTGAGATTGATTCACAGAACAGAGTTAATCTTTCACGTAAAGGTCTTATCGAAGAAGAAAAGAAAATGCGTGATGAGCTTAAAAACAAATAAGAAAACAAACTACAAAACGTCTCGCTGTGCGGGGCGTTTTTTTTATTTAGATTATTGCTTGCTGTGAAAATCTATTGCCAGTGTTATAATTTAAGTAAAGGAGCATCATGTGAATATAACTATTAAACTAGCCGAAGATCAAGATTTTACTAAGCTTTATAAAATGAAAAAAGCGGCTTTCAAACCATTGTTTTTAAAATATAATGACGTAAATAGTCCGTATAATCATACACTGGAAAATATGATATTACGGAGCAGACTAGAAAATTGTGACTACTACAAGATACTGTGCGATGAAGCTATCTGTGGAGGAACTGCTGTTTACAAGAAAAATGAAAGTGAAAACTGGCTTGCAATTATATATATTTCTCCTCATTTTCAAAATATGAAAATTGCTCAAACCGCAATTAAACAACTTTTTGACATTTATACTTCGGTTAAAAAGTGGGGCTTGGATTTTCCAATAGATATGATTAAAAATAAGAGGTGCTATGAAAAAATAGGTTTTAAGGATACTTTAAAAAGAGAGATAATAAATGATAAACTTACTTTAGCCTTATATGAGAAAAATATTTAATCTTATTTCTGAAATGCAAGGCAATGCTAGGAAAAATTATGCTTAACGCGTTTTGATTTATATAAATATATTATAAAACAAGATTCTATAATTACAAAAATCGCAATTGAATACGGAGGATATGCCACTATCATTATTATAAGACCTACAATAACACTTAAAACATAAAATATTTTAAAAGCTTTATTGTGATGGTAAAAAAGTGCAAGAACTGCAATCAAAATGCCTATGCGCATTATGTTCATGTGACTGAATAATTCAAAGTCTTGAAAAAAGCCGGCAAACATAATCATCATGCTTAAAAAAACTTTAAGCTGAAATAAAATAAGCCAACCTCCAAAGCCATCTAGGCTTTCAGAGTCTTTGGAAATTACATATTCTTTTTCATCTATTTCTATATTTTCATGCATCATCTTAAATTTTAAACCAATAGTTATTCATAGTCAATAGAACAAAGAACATAAACGCAGCCTTGTAATTGTATAATTCCACAGTTAAAATATAGCTATATAAAATTTAAGGAGATAAACATGCAGGACAAACTACAAGCAATTTTTGATATGCAGCAACAACTTAATGATGATATAAAGCAAAAGAGAAATCTTTCAGGCATCTCAAAAGAAGAATGGATGCAAAAACAGACGCTTGCAATGCTTTCAGAGATGGCAGAGCTTATTGATGAAGTAAACTTCAAGTGGTGGAAAAATCCTAAGCCTGTCGATGAAGTGAAAGTAAAAGAAGAGCTTGTGGATGTTCTTCACTTTTTCATATCAATGTGTCTTATTTATGACATGGATGCTACAGAGCTTTATAATATGTATATGGATAAAAACAAAGAAAATTTTGACAGACAAAACGGGAAGAGCAAAAAGCCCGGATATGATGTCAGTGAACTGTAATTAGAAAGGATTATGATGAATACTTCAATAACAATAGAAACTTTAAAAAAATATAACGAAACAACAAAACAAAAACCTGCAAATTCTATCATTCAAAGTGCTGTTATTAATAATGGAATTCAGGCTGTCGCTAAAAATAAACAGTCTGAAACTGCTATGCAGTTTACCTTCTCACATGAAATAAAAACAGGCGAGATAACAAACCAAAAATCAAGCGGAAGATGCTGGATGTTTGCGGGGATGAATATGCTGCGCAAAAGGATAATGGAAAAGTGTAATCTTGAAACGTTTGAGCTTTCGCAAAACTATATTTTGTTTTATGACAAACTAGAAAAGTCTAACTATTTTTATGAGAATATACTCGACACACTTGATGAGCCAACGGATGGTCGTCTTATAGCTTGGCTGTTAGGCGGACCGCTAAACGATGGCGGGCAATGGGATATGCTGCGTAACATAATCGAAAAGTATGGCGTTGTACCCAAGTATGAAATGCCAGAGAGTTATCACAGCTCAAACACTAGAACAATGACATCACTCTTAACTAGGAAGCTCAGAAAAGATGCTGCGATTTTGAGAAAAAAGCATGAGATGAAAGCTAACATAGATGAACTAAGAGAACTCAAAGATAAAATGCTTGAGGAAGTTTACACGATTCTATCCAGATGCCTTGGCACGCCTCCGGAAAAATTCAACTTTGAATACACGGATAAAGATGATAAATATCACATAAAAAAGGACCTGACACCATATGATTTTTACAAAGAATATGTCGACTTGGACTTAAGTGAATATGTGAGTCTCATAAACGCACCTACAGCCGACAAACCTTATAACCGCACATTCACAGTGCAGCGTTTGGGCAACGTGGTGGGCGGAAATGATGTGCAATATTTAAATGTCACAATAGATGAGCTAAAAGCATGCGCAATGAATCAGCTAAAGGACAAGGAAGTAGTTTGGTTTGGCTGTGATGTAGGCAAAATGTTGGACAGAGACTTGGGAATCATGGACCTTAATATATATGACTATGAAGGTGCACTTGGAACAGACGTATCCTTAACCAAAGAAGATCAGCTGGATTATGGCGATTCGCTCATGACACATGCTATGGTATTTACCGGTGTAAATATTATCGATGATAAATCTACAAGGTGGAAGGTTGAAAACAGCTGGGGCGAAAAATCAGGCAATAAAGGCTGGTTTATTATGTCCGATGAATGGTTTGATAAATATATGTATCAGGTAGTCGTCAACAAGAAGTATCTTTCAAAAGCTCAGCTTAAAGCCTTGGAAGATAAACCTATTGAGCTTAAACCTTGGGATCCAATGGGTTCTTTGGCATAAATATATATTTAGTCAGGGGATAATATGTCTTTAATAGTAATGAAATTCGGCGGCACTTCTGTAAGCTCTGAACAAGAGCGAAAAGCTGCTCTTAATAAAATCACAAAAGCTTCAGATAACGGTGACAAAGTTGCTGTCGTTATTTCGGCCATGGGGAGAAAAGGTGAGCCGTACGCTACGGACACTCTTTTGTCTCTTGTGGGTGAAAAAATAAATCCAAGGGATAAAGATCTGCTACTGTCGTGCGGAGAGTTAATAAGCGCTGTTGTAATGAGTGATATGCTAAACGACAATGGTTATGCAGCGCACGCTGTAACCGGATATCAAGCAGGCGTCGTGACTGACGCGGTACATGGAGATGCGAAGTGTTCATACGTTGATTCTGAATATCTGGCAAATCTTATAGAAGATGGCGTTATACCCGTAATTACAGGCTTTCAGGGGGTTAGTGAACACGGAGAGATTACAACACTAGGCCGTGGTGGCTCTGACACCTCAGCTGTTATAATAGGAGCTGCGCTTAAAGCCGACTTAGTTGAAATCTATACTGATGTGGATGGAATCATGTCAGCTGATCCAAGAATAGTGGAAAATGCTCAGTTTATAGACGTAATAAATACTGAAGAGCTTTTTCAGATGGCGATTCTAGGCGCTAAAGTTATACATCCAAAAGCGGTTGAGATTTCAAAAGAGCATAATCTTAAGATGAAAGTTCGCAGCACTTTTTCACAGAAATCAGGAACCACAATAATAAACGAACCCTTGGTTCACGATCCAAAGAACATTAACGATGTGGTGTCCTCTGTCACAATTCTTAAAAACCGTGCTCAGTTTATAATCTCACGAGTAGGCGAAAGCGATGAATATAAGCTTTTGACTTTGCTTGCACAAAAGGGGATAAGTCTTGATTTAATTAACGTGTTCCCAGACAGCATCGTCTTTACTATTGACAGCAAGGATGTAAACGAATGCGAAAGCATAGTAAAATCCATAGCACTTGAATACGCCATGAATGATGACCTTGCAAAAATTACTGCCATCGGCTCTAAGATGCATGGAGTTCCCGGAGTTATGGCAAAAATCGTATCAGCGCTTCTTGAAGACGGCATTGAAATATTGCAATCCGCTGACTCATACATGAATATATCATGCTTGATTTCAGGAGCTGATGGTGAAAAAGCTGTACGCGCATTGCATAAAGAATTTGTTGAAGCAAATATTGCCTATGAATGACAAGAGGTTATAAAAAGTTCAGCCATTTTCTAAATAATTTGCCATTTCAAACAACGCATATATAATGTATAATGTTATTTGAATATATTACATTGAGGTGATGATTTGGCAGCGCCGAAGAAAAAGACTACAGCAGCAAAAAGAAAAACTAGCACTGCAAAAAAGAGTCCGGCAAAAAAGAGAAAGCCAGGAAAACTTAAAAAGAAGCAAAGGCGTGAGGAAATCATAGGCCTTTGTATTGGTGTTATAGGCATTTTTTCATTTATGTGCATATTTACAACTGAATATGTGGGCAAATGGGGAGAAGCCGTAAGAAATGCTCTGTTTGGCTCACTTGGCATATTAGCATACCTTGCGCCTTTTGCAATTGTAGCCCTTGGGGTTGCGATCATTTTAAAGCGCAAGAAAAAAATAAAAGTTTTAAACATAATAGTTTGGTCCATTTTTGCACTTTGTATCATTTGCATTTTCCACATAGCGTCACTGCAGGTGGTGTATGGGGACAACTACAATAAAGATACATTTAAAGATTTTGTTGATACATCCTACAGCTTGGGCAAAGTACAAAATACAGGAAGCGGTGCATTTGCTGCTATCATATCCTATGTACTGGTTAAAAATATTGCGGCATGGGGTGCATATCTTGTGTTTGCAACATATATAATTGCGACAATACTCATCAAGATGCGTATTTCACTTCGAAAAGTGGGGCGTGATGTTGGAGACAAGATATCAGAAACCAGCACTAAAATCAATGAAGGTGTTCGCACAAAAGCAAAAGAAATTATCGAGCGCAGAAGGCTTTATATTGATGACTTAAAAAGCGATTCTCCAATAAGTTCCGGCACTGATGAATATAACAATGATTTAGACATCTTAAACAATCATGATTTCTCACATGACAGAGCTTATGACGATGATGTGCCAGAGTTTTTAACTGAAGAGAAAAAAAGACATCAAAGGATAGAGCAACTTCCAATAAAACATGTGGAAGAAGCTCCAAAAGCTGAAGAAAAAAAGAAAGACACAACCGAAGAGGAATGGAACAAAGCAAAAGCGCAGGTTGGCGAAGGAAATGTTGCACCACCTTATAAATTCCCACCCAAAAGCTTACTCAAACCATCTGCAAATCAGCGAGATTTTAATGCAGAAGCTGAATGCAGAGACAATGCAGTTCGTCTTGAAGAGACGCTTGAAAGCTTCGGCATTCCGGCCAAAGTGATGCAAGTGTCGCGGGGACCTGCTGTAACGCGCTTTGAGCTTCAGCCGCCTCCGGGTGTCAAGATATCCCGCATAACAAATCTTGCAAACGACATCGCATTGTCACTTGCGGCACAGGGTGTTCGTATAGAAGCACCCATACCGGGAAAAGCTGCAATAGGAATAGAGATACCAAATGAAAATGTTGCGATTGTTAAACTTCGTGACATTATAGATAGTGCAGCTTTTAACAAGGCAAAATCAAAATTGTCATTTGCTCTGGGCAAAGACATTACAGGCAAGAACGTTGTTGCAGATCTTTCTAAAATGCCGCATATGCTAATCGCAGGTGCTACTGGATCTGGTAAATCAGTTTGTATTAACTCAATAATTGTCAGCCTTATTTATAAATCTTCGCCTGAAGATGTGCGCATGATATTGGTTGATCCAAAGCGTGTTGAGCTATCCATATACAATAGCATTCCGCATCTATTAATCCCTGTTGTGAATGACGCTAAAAAAGCCGCAGGTGCATTAAACTGGGCAATAAACGAAATGAGTAAGCGCTATCAAATGTTCCAAGACCGAAGGGCTCGAGACATTCATAGATACAATGAATTGGCACTTGAAAGTGGTGGTAAGTTTGAAAAGATTCCGCAGATTGTGATAATAATTGATGAGCTGGCAGACCTTATGGCTGTGGCAAAAAATGAAGTGGAAGATTCCATTGTGCGTTTGGCACAGTTAGCGCGTGCTGCTGGAATACACCTAATAATCGCAACACAACGTCCGTCAGTTGACGTTATAACTGGTATCATTAAGGCAAACATACCCGCGCGTATCGCATTTTCCGTGTATTCACAGATTGATGCAAGAACTATACTGGATACTACAGGAGCAGAAAAGCTACTGGGCCGAGGCGATATGCTGTTTAACCCGAGTGGCGCTCCAAAGCCAATACGCTTGCAGGGCGCATTTGTAACTGAAACCGAAGTACATGAAGTGACTGAATTTATAAAATCTGATACAACAAACTATGCTGATGAAGTAATAGAAGATGTAAAGAAGATGGAGCAGTCCACAGGTAAAAAAGGCAAAAGGGGCGCAACCGAAATGGATGAGCCCGGGCTTGATAACTTAGTGCATGAAGGTATTGATGTAATCTTTGATATGGAACAGGCTTCTATATCTCTGCTGCAGCGAAAGCTTCGCGTTGGATATGCCCGTGCAGCACGTATCGTGGATGATATCGAACGTGTGGGTGCAATAGGTCCTAAAAATGGCTCAAAACCGCGCGATATAATTTCAACACGACAACAAGCGCACGAGAAAGCAGATGAATATGAAAAATAAAAAAGTGGGACTTGTGTCCTTAGGATGTCCTAAAAATCGTGTAGATGCAGAAGTTATGCTAAAGCGCGCAAGTGACAGCGGTTATATAATCGAGGAAGACCTTGAAAAATGCGATGCCATCATAATAAATACATGCGGATTTATTGACAGTGCAAAAAAAGAAGCAGTAGAGGAAATATTTAATGCTGTGACTTTAAAAGAAGAAGGCAAGGTTCAAAAAATTGTTGTAACAGGCTGCTTTTCAAAACGCTACCATGGGGATATACAAAAAGAGATTCCTGAGGTAGATGCAGTGCTTGGCATTACACAGTATAATGATATAGGTACACACTTGGACAAGGTGTTTGAATCCAATAAAAAAGTTGTTGATGTAAAAACTGATTTAAGCGTTATATCATGTGGTGAGAGAATAATCACACAGTCACCGTTTAGAGCTGACATTAAAATTGCCGAAGGATGCTCAAACAATTGCGCATATTGCGCGATACCATCTATACGAGGACCTTACAGAAGCCGCGACGAGAAATCCATTATCGCAGAAGCTGAAGATATGATAAAAAGAGGAGTGCGCGAGATAACACTAGTGGCACAAGACACTACTAGATTTGGTGAAGATATCGGTGGAACAAACCTCAATACTCTACTAAAAAAGATATCCAAACTTTCATCAGATACGTGGATTCGTGTTCTGTATGCTTATCCTGAGATGGTAACTGCTGAACTTATTGAGACAATCTCATCAAATGATAACATTGCAAACTATATTGATATCCCATTACAACACATAAATGATGATATTTTAAAGAGAATGAACAGACGCTCCGACAGAAATCTCATTGAAGAAAAATACAAACTTATTAAAGCAATTAATCCAGATATAGCAATAAGGACTGCATTTATAACAGGATTTCCCGGAGAAACTGAAGAACAGTTTAACGAACTTTACAATTTTATTGGGGAATTTCCTTTTGAAAATATGGGCGCTTTTGCTTACAGTCCCGAAGAAGGGACACCTGCATATGATATGATAGACCAAGTGGATGAGAAAATAGCTCAAGCACGCAGAGACAAACTAATGAAAAAACAGATGGAGATATCACGTTCTTTGCTTGAAAAAAAGATAGGGCAAACCGTGAAAGTGCTTGCCGAAGATTTTTGCGAAGATGGCTATACAGGAAGAACACAGCAACAAGCCGCAGACATTGACGGCAATGTAATAATAAAAACAGAAGATGAAATTATTCCGGGCGAATTTTACAATGTGAAGATAACTTCATGCACGGAATATGATTTAGTGGGAGAAATATAATATGTCGCTTGCAAACAAGATAACTACACTTAGGATTTTTTTGATACCGTTTTTCTTATTCTTTTTATATTCTGATATGGAATACGGTTTTCTTATTGCAGCAATAATATTTCTTATTTGTGCAATCACAGATTTTATTGACGGGTATGTAGCAAGAAAGCAAAACACAGTGTCTGTATTCGGCAAGGTTTTTGATCCAATAGCAGATAAGATACTTGTTGTTTCTGCACTTATACCACTTACTGCAATGAATCTTTTACCAGCGTGGGTTTCAATAGTTCTCATTTCACGCGAATTTATCATAAGCGGCTTTAGAATAGTTCATTCACAGTATGGCAAAAGTGTTATAGCCGCAAGTTGGTTAGGAAAAGTTAAGACAGTTATGCAGGACACTTTTATCATCATGATTATGGTGAGCAAATATTGGGCAGCACTTAATGACTTTTACATAACTTGGGCATTTATAATTCTGGGTGTTGTTTTTGCACTATGGTCATTGATTGATTATTTATCAAAGAATATAAAAACTATCGATGTGAACGGAGACAACAATGAAGGCTGAAATAATAGGCGTTGGCACCGAGCTTTTAATGGGGCAAATCGCAAATACAGATGCACAGTTTTTGTCACGGGAATTAAGCAAGCTCGGAATTGATGTTTTTTATCATCACGTTGTTGGCGATAACATGTCGCGCCTTGTTGAACTTATTGAGAATGTTTCAAAAAGAAGCGATATTATAATCACAACAGGCGGACTTGGCCCAACGCAAGATGATTTAACAAAAGATGGTGTGGCACAGGCTTTTGGGCTTAAAATGATAAAAGACGAAGAATCTGCTGATAATTTAAGCAGCTTTTTCAAGTCAATCCACAGAGATATTACTATAAATAACTATAGACAGGCATACTTTCCTGAAGGTTCAATAATACTTAAAAACGAAAGAGGAACTGCACCCGGATGTATTCTTGAAATAGAAGATAAGTCTGTGATAGTTTTACCCGGACCTCCAAGAGAACTAAATCATATGTTTTTAAAATCCGTAAAGCCTTATCTAGAAGAAAAATCCGGATATATAATAAAGTCTAATATGATAAAGATTTTTGGAATAGGCGAGTCTGACCTTGAAGATAGACTGATGGATATTATAGAAAATCAGAAAAATCCGACTCTTGCAACTTACGCTTCTTCAGGAGAAGTGTCTCTGCGAGTAACTGCAAAAGCAAAAAGCGAAAACGAAGCCCAAGCTTTGCTTTTGCCTGTTGTAGATAAGATAAAAGAATGTCTCGGCGATAATATATATTCAATAGATGGTGAAACACTTCCTCAAGTTGTTATCAAACTCTTAAGCGATGTGAACAAAAAAGTTGCTTTTGCAGAGTCTTGCACAGGTGGAATGCTCTCATCTATGATAGTGGATATGGCAGGTTCGTCAAATGTTTTGGATATGTCTATTGTTAGCTATTCAAATGAAAGCAAAATATCACAACTAAATGTATCCAAAGATGTAATAGAAGAATATGGAGCTGTAAGTCGTGAAACGGCAAAAGAAATGGCAATGGGTTTGTTAAACAAATCAAGAGCTGATATATCGGTTTCTATTACTGGAATTGCAGGTCCAGGCGGAGGCACTGAAGATAAACCTGTAGGGTTGGTATACGTTTGCCTTTATGACGGAAGAAAGCATTACGTAAAAAAACTTAACTTTGCCAGAGAGCGTAATTATAATAGATTGTATGCAGCATTGCATGCATTAGACATGATTCGCAGGTATTTAACAGACTCAATAAATTGATGCGAATATATGTTTGACTATCGCAAAAATAAATGATATCATAAGTATAAATAGGAGATAATTATGGAACAAAAACAAAAAGCTTTAAATTTAGCATTAAATCAAATAGAAAAACAATTTGGCAAAGGCTCAATAATGAAACTGGGTGATGCCACAGCGATGAACGTTTCCACTATTCCAACGGGCGCTCTTTCTTTAGACCTAGCACTTGGTGTAGGCGGTGTTCCTAGAGGAAGAATTATTGAGATATTCGGCCCTGAATCATCAGGTAAAACAACTCTTGCACTGCACATTGTGGCAGAAGCTCAGAAAATGGGTGGTATGGCAGCAATAGTAGATGCTGAGCACGCGCTTGATCCTGTGTATGCTAAAGCTTTGGGCGTTGATATTGATAATCTTTATGTGTCTCAGCCGGATACCGGCGAGCAAGCATTAGAGATAACGGACGCTTTGGTTCGAAGCTCAGCTATGGATGTTATTGTTATAGACTCTGTTGCAGCACTTGTACCAAGAGCTGAAATAGATGGCGAAATGGGTGATTCACATGTTGGTTTACAAGCTCGTCTTATGGCACAAGCATTGCGTAAGCTAGCAGGTGTGGTAAATAAAAGCAAGACATGTATAATATTTATCAACCAGCTAAGAATGAAAATTGGTGTTATGTATGGAAACCCCGAAACAACACCTGGGGGACGTGCGCTGAAATTCTATTCAAGTGTACGACTTGACATACGAAGAATTGAAACGCTCAAAAAGGGCACAGAAATGATTGGCTCAAGGACACGCGTTAAAGTTGTCAAAAATAAAGTTGCTCCACCATTTAAAAAAGCTGAGTTTGATATTATGTATGGTGAAGGCATTTCAAGAACCGGTGACATAATAGATATCGCGACCGATATGGATATAGTTAGGAAAAGCGGTTCATGGTATAGCTATGGCGAGGATAGAATTGGCCAAGGAAAAGAGAAAGTAAAAGTTTTCTTAGAAGAAAATCCGGAAATTTTGAAAGAAATTGAAGAAAAAATACATATTGAGCTAAATAAAGCCAAAGAAGAGGCGTAAAAGACGAACGCTATCTTGACTAAAGTATAAAAAGGTAATAAAATTAAAGCAGTTGTTTTATTAAGCAACTGCTTTATGATTGTAAATACTTAATTGTTTCAATATATTCCCAATTTAATATTTATGATTATACAAAAATATAATCGCATAAGAACTCATATTTTTTTATTATTCGTTTGCGATACAAATAAGGAGGTGTATTCACCAATGGGAAGCAATCCTATAGTTTTGATTGCTAGTATCATTGGCGCAATAATCGCCGGTCTTTTGATAGGTTACGCCATCAGGAAAAAGATGGCTGAAAGAAAAACAGGAAAAGCGGAAGACATAGCCAAGACTCTCTTAGCAGATGCAAAACAAAAAGCTGAAGCTAAGATGAAAGAGACGATTATTGAGGCCAGAGAAGAGGTCCATAAGCTCAGAACAGAATTTGAAAACGAGCTTAGACAAAGAAGAGGAGAAGTCCAAAGAATAGAGCGCAGACTTCAACAGAGAGAAGATTTAATCGATAAAAAAAGCTTGCAGATAGAAGCTAATGAAAATCGTATTGAAAAACTCAAAAACGACACTGAAAAAGTTAGAGAAAAAGTACAAACTGCATACGAACAGCAGGTGGCAGAGCTTGAGAGAATTTCAGGCTATACACGCGAAGAGGCCCACGAGATTTTGATGAAAAATATCGAAAGGGAAACCCGCTATGAAGCTGCTGTAATGATTCGTGAAATTGAAGCTGAAGCAAAGTCTGAAGCTGAAAATAAAGCACGCGAGATAGTTGGAATGGCTATACAAAGATGTGCGGCAGACCACGTGGCTGAAACAACTGTGTCAGTAGTTCCACTACCCAATGATGATATGAAGGGAAGAATTATTGGTCGCGAAGGACGAAACATCCGTGCACTTGAGACTGCAACAGGCATCGACTTTATCATAGACGATACTCCTGAAGCCGTTATTCTTTCAGGATTTGATCCTGTTCGTCGCGAAATCGCAAGACGTGCACTTGAAAAATTAACTGTTGATGGAAGAATACATCCTGCTCGTATAGAAGAGATGGTTAACAAGTCACGCAAAGAAGTTAACAATCTTATTAAAGAAGCAGGCGACAACGCCATGTTTGAAGTGGGAGTTCACAACCTTCATGGTGACGTGATACGCACACTCGGACGCTTGAGATACCGCACAAGCTATGGACAAAATGTTTTAAAACATTCTCTTGAAGTAGCTCACTTGGCAGGTCTTATGGCAGCTGAAATCGGAGCAAACGTACGTATTGCAAAACGCGCAGGTTTGTTGCACGACATCGGCAAAGCTTTAGATCACGAGGTGGAAGGTTCTCATACACAAATTGGTGGAGATTTCGCCAAGAAATATAATGAAAGCCCGGCTATTATACACGCTATATTAGCTCATCACGAAGATATTGAAGCAAAAACAATAGAAGCAATTCTTGTTCAGGCAGCTGACGCTATATCTGCGGCACGCCCCGGAGCAAGACGCGAAACTTTGCAAAACTATATCAAACGTCTTGAAGATCTTGAAAAGATTTCAAACTCATTTGAAGGTGTTGAATCTTCCTATGCGATTCAAGCTGGACGAGAAGTTCGTATAATTGTAAAACCTGAAATGATTGACGATAATGCTGCAGTCATAATGGCAAAAGATGTTGCGAAGAAGATAGAAGGAGAGCTTGATTACCCCGGACAGATCAAAGTCAATGTTATCCGTGAGACAAGATTTTCAGAGCTCGCAAAATAATAACAGAAATTCTAAAAGAGAGCCTGACGGCTCTCTTTTTTGATTGATTATGATGTTATAATAATGTATCAATCATAGGAGCATACTTATGGATTTGAGACTGACTTTTAATGAAGTTCCTGAGCTTTATGATAGGATGCGTCCTACTTATGTATCTGAATTGTTTTTTGATATATTTAGTTATTCCAAGCTTAATAAAGATAGCAGAGTGCTTGAAATAGGTATAGGCACAGGGCAGGCAACTCTTCCTTTTCTTGAAGCTGGATGTGATGTTACGGCAATAGAATTAGGAAATGAGCTGGCCGAATATTCTATAGATAAATATAAAAAGTATACAAATCTTAAAGTAATCAATATAGATTTTATGGACTATGAATGTTCAAAAAATTGGTTTGACGTTATTTATTCAGCAACGGCATTTCACTGGATTCCTGAACAAGATGGCTATAAAAAAGTATATAATATTTTAAAAAACGGAGGCACATTTGCGCGGTTTCGTAATCATCCATACAGAGATAAAGATAACGAACTTTTGTCTGAGGCTATAGAAAACTTATATAAAGAGTTTTTCCCCAATGCAAATAAAGGAAATCCTATTGAATATAACGCTGAAGATGCCGCAGCACTTTCAAATTTGAGTATAAAATATGGCTTTAATGACTCAGAATATAAGATGTATAAGCGTATAAGGACTTTGAGTTCTGATGAATACATAGGTTTACTGCATACTTATTCTGACCATAGAGCACTTGGCAAGGATGCGTTGTCCAAATTTTCTGATAAAATTGCAGACGCGATTTATGAAAATGGCGAAAAAATAAAAATATACGATACTATTGATTTACAACTGGCAAGGAAACCATAAAAACAACTTAAATAAATAGGAGAATAAGCAATGAAGTACATAACATTAGGCAGAACAGGGCTCAAAGCAAGCGTTGCAGGGCTTGGCTGCGGTGGATACAGCAGGCTTGGCCTAGGAAAAAACTTAGGCGATGAAAACGCTATAAACATAGTTGAAACGGCAATTGATTTAGGAGTGAATTTCTTTGATACTTCAGCCGCTTATGGTACAGAAAAGGTTCTTGCAAAAGGTTTGGAGAATCAAAAAAGAGAAAACTATGTAATCTCCACTAAATTTCCTCCCTCTGATTTTAAAAGCAATATCGCAAGTGAAGGTGACTTAACAAAATCTTTGGATAAAAGTCTTAAAAATCTTAAAACTGATTACATTGATATATTTCACTTACATGCAGTTTTTCCTCAAATGTATATTCAAGTTAGAGATAGATTCTTGCCTGAACTTATAAAAGCAAAAGAGGCAGGCAAAATTAGATTTTTCGGCATAACCGAGATGTTCGGAATGGACACAAATCACAGTATGTTTCAATCAGCACTTGAAGATGATTTATGGGATGTTATTATGGTGGGACTTAACTTGATTAATTTTTCTGCTATAAAAAATGTTTTTCCTACAACGAGTAAAAATGATGTAGGTGTTCTTATTATGTTTGCAGTGCGAAATGCTCTTTCTAATCTTGAAAAGTTTAAGGATCTGCTCCCTAAACTAATCGAAGAAGGAGAAATTGACATATCAAAATTTGATACAGAAAATCCACTTGGCTTTCTATCGGATAAAAACGTTGCTGAATCGAGTGTTGACGCTGCATATAGATTTTGTGCAAATACTAATGGAGCGGATGTGATTCTGACAGGCACTTCAAGTTCCGACCATTTAAAGAGTAATGTTAAAAGTATTTTATCTGAAAAATTACCCGATGAAGTGCTTGATAAAATCCATAATCTGTTTGGAAATGTAGCAAGCGTCAGTGGAAATTAGATTTTAAAAAATATTCTTTCTTTGTTCATGTTGAAGGTAATTTAAAAATACTTTATAATGATTCCATCATATTTAGGAGAAAATAATGCACGATACATATGTAAATCCATTGACAACAAGATACGCAACTAAAGCTATGCAGCGCATTTTCGGTGACGACAATAAGTTTTCCACTTGGAGAAAGCTTTGGGTAGCATTGGCCGAAAGTGAGATGGAGCTAGGTCTTGACATCACACAAGGCCAGATTGACAGCCTTAAAGACAATATATTTAACATAGACTATGATGTTGCTAATGCTAGGGAAAAGGAAGTTCGCCACGATGTGATGGCACATGTATATGCATATGGTGAATGTTGTCCTGATGCAAAGGCAATAATCCACTTGGGTGCTACTAGCTGTTATGTTGGTGATAATGCGGATTTGATGATAATTCATCAGGCCCTTGAGCTTGTAAAAGAAACACTTGTCAATGTAATCGATAAGCTTTCAAAATTCGCACTCGAGTATAAATCCATGCCAACCCTAGGATTCACTCATTATCAGCCTGCTCAGCTCACAACAGTTGGCAAGCGCGCTTCTTTGTGGTTATATGACCTCATAGCAGATTACAACGAGCTAGATAAGCTTTTAAATGAGAAGAAGCTGCGCGGCGTGAAAGGCACTACCGGAACGCAGGATTCATTCATGGCGCTTTTTAACGGCGATGAAAGCAAGGTTAAAGAGCTTAACCAAAAAGTTTGCACAAAGCTTGGCTATAATGATGCTTTTCCTGTGACAGGGCAGACTTATCCGAGAAAATATGACACACAGGTTATGAACGTCTTAAGCCTTATCGCACAGAGTGCTTACAAATTTGCAAATGATATGCGATTATTACAAAACTTAAAAGAACTTGAAGAGCCGTTTGCTAAAAAACAGATTGGTTCATCAGCGATGGCTTATAAGCGCAACCCAATGAGAAGCGAGCGAATCTGTGCACTTAGTCGCTTTGTAAACTCGTTGGTGTCAAGCACAACAAACACAGCAAACACACAATGGCTGGAGCGCACTTTGGATGATTCTGCAAACAAGCGTTTGACGATTCCTCAAGCTTTCTTAGCGGTTGACGCTATATTAAACATCTATTTAAACGTTGCAGAAGGCATTGTAGTGTATGAAAATATGATCAAAAAGCATATTGCCGAAGAACTACCTTTCATGGCCACAGAACGCATTATGATGGCTGCAGTCAAAAAAGGAGGCGACAGGCAGGAATTACATGAAGTGATACGCACTCACTCTATGGCGGCAGCAAAAGAGGTTAAACTCGAAGGTAGAACCAATGACCTTATTGATCGCATAAAAGCTGATGATGCATTTTCTAGCGTTAAAGATGAAATTGACGATCTTTTGGATGCTAAAAACTTTACAGGAAGATGTGCAAGCCAGGTGACAGAGCTTTATGATGAATATGTAAAGCCAATACTAGATGCAAACCATGATATTTTAAACAAAAGCGGAGAAGTTAACGTATAAAAAGGGGAGCTGTATGGCTGAGTTAAATCAATCACCAAAACAATCTTTTACTGTAGTTAAGATGACAAAAAGGGGATATGTTCTCTTTTTCGAGGACTCTCTTATTTCACTGATGCTAGAAAAAAGTTTTATAAAAAGTTCTAAAAAAGAACTAAAGAAAAAACTTAAAGCTGAAAAAGTGTCAGTTTTTAAAAGAAATGAAGCAGTTGACATGTTTTGGGAGGAGTTTGGTAATCAGTATTTAGCAAAAACTAAAGAAATTATATTATCTGAGAATAACGATGCAGTGGAATTTGAATATAAAGATATCGAAAAATTTAAACTTACACCTTTCAGAAGAAACGTAAAAATGGGCGGAAGCGATACAACACCACAGGATTACTTGGGTGAAATTTCTGTTAAAACTTCTGACAAAAAGATATGGTTTAATCACAAATACGTTAAAGAAGATGCAAAATATGTTGAAATAAAGGCTTTGAAAGAAAAACTAGGGATATAAAAAAACCGCCATTAAGGCGGTTTGGCAGGGGAAACGCGACTCGAACACGCAACCAATGGTTTTGGAGACCACTACTCTACCAATTGAGCTATTCCCCTAAGAAAAATTTTGAAGCGGACATTATTATATAATATAGAAATATCTATGTCAATTGATTTAGGGAGGAAAAATGAGTAATTTTAAAATATCCTTTATAGGCGGCGGTAACATGGCTGAGGCTATCTTATCAAAAGCCTTGGATACAAACATAATTAATAAGAATGATGTGACAGTTTGCGACGTGTCAAAAGACAGGCTAGAATACATCACAAATAAATATCATACAAATACTACAGATGATGCAATTGAAGCGGTCAAAACCGCTGACATAGTTTTTTTAGCGGTTAAACCACAGTATTTTAACGAAGCAGTTGAAAATATTTATCAAATGCTTGAAAACAAAGCTGTTGTTTCTATAATGGCGGGGATTACAATTAACCAACTCAAATATAAGTTCGGTGAGCTGTGTCGAGTATTAAGAGTGATGCCCAATACGCCTGCAATGGTTGGCGAAGGCATGAGTATGCTTTGCTCTGAAACAGATTTAAGAAAAGAAGAGCTAGAGTATGTTAAAGCTGTTTTTAACAGTATGGGAAAGTACGAAATATTAAGCGAAAAATATATGGACGCTTTTATTGGTATTGCTGGAAGCAGCCCAGCTTATGTTTATATGTTTATTGAAGCTATGGCTGACGGCGGAGTGCTTAACGGTATCCCAAGAGAAATTGCTTATAAAATGGCTGCTCAAGCTGTGCTAGGCTCGGCTAAAATGGTTTTAGAAACGGGAATTAATCCCGGTAAACTTAAAGACATGGTATGTTCGCCCGGTGGTACAACAATAGAAGCAGTTACATCCCTTGAAAATGACGGATTTCGCGCTGCAGTAATTAACGCTGTTGACATATGCGCAGAGAAATCAAGGAAGCTAAGCAAAAATAACGATGAAGAAAATTGATATCTATACTGACGGTGCGTGCTCAGGCAATCCCGGTCCCGGCGGCTGGGGCGCTGTGCTAATCTATAAAAACAATATAAAACAAATGAGCGGCTTTGTTCCCAATACAACCAACAACAGAATGGAAATCTTCGCAATTATCAAAGCATTTGACGCTTTAAAGCAAAAATGCAAAGTTGATGTATATTCAGACAGCGCGTATGTAATAAACGCTTTTAATCAAGGCTGGCTTGACTCTTGGCAAAAAAGGGGATGGAAGA
Organism: Christensenellaceae bacterium; assembly: GCA_963676355.1. Lineage (GTDB taxonomy): Bacteria > Bacillota > Clostridia > Christensenellales > UMGS416 > JAGLOK01. The sequence continues at coordinate 2,048,423 of OY781093.1, read as the reverse complement.
AAGCAAATAAAAAGCCTGTTGAAAATCAAGACCTCTGGCGTCAGCTTTTACTTTATGTTAATAAGCATGATGTTACTTGGCACAAAGTTAAAGGGCATGCAGATAATGAATATAACAATCTGTGTGACAAGCTTGCAACGGATGAAATAAAACATTTCAAGGAACATGAGAGTGAAAGGTTGCAGGGTCTTAACGAGTAATGTCTGTATCAAACAAAATAATTAATCATTTAAATCAGGTTGCCAGTTCCTATGATGAAGCTGTTGAATTCGGCAAAAAGGGCATAAATCTTTATGAATCTCTTCCCGAATACATCATAAATGATCCGGATTTTCATTTATACAAAGAACTTATTTCCGGAGCATTGCCTTCAGGAAGCGAATGTATCGAAATCAGAGAGTACCTATCACCGAACAAAAATGATAAATTTATCGATCTTGGATGCAATTTAAATCTTATGTTTAAGGGATATGATAAATGGCCATCAAAGTACTATGGCATTGACATCAGTCCCAAAACCATCAAACTCCTGTCAGAATATGTTAACAAGAATAGTATTCCATTCGGGGCTCTACATTGCGGCAGCGTCCACGATACACCTTTTACAGATAACTTTTTCGATATTGCCGCATGCATAGGTGTATTGGAATACTTTGAGAAGGACTTTATTAAGGCATCCACAGAAGAATTCCACCGAATATTAAAAACAGGCGGGAAAATAGTTCTCGATATTCCTGATATCAAAAGCCCAGCTTGCAAAGTAATGATGAAAATAGAGGAGTACCTTGGTCGTCCCGATAGGTTTAATATTACTTCGCAAGACTTCGAAAAAATTATACAAAAACATTTTCATATTGATAAAATAAGAAAATATGAAGGCGGGGCAATGTTTCAATACTTTTTGATTGCAATATAAAGATACAATTAAATTAGGTAAACACGTGCAAATGGAAAAACAGGGAAGAGCGCTTGACTAAAATCCTATTTACAGATATAATAATCTTGTCGTAAAACGCAGGTTTTACGACAAGATACATCGTATTTGAAGGTAAAAAGGCTAATTTTATGACTAATCGTGACAAACAACGTGAAATTCTCATGCAGCTCCCTGAGCTGTGTTTTGACTTTATCTCTTCAGTTTCACAACGCACCTCCGAGCTTACACGTCTTAACTATGTACACGACCTAAAGCTTTTTTTTAATTTTCTGAACGAGTACATTCCCGGCTTTGATAAAAAACCTGTTGATTATACCATTGATGATTTAAAGCGTGTTAAACCTCGTGATATTGATATGTTTCTTGAACATATATCCTCATATTCAGTTAAAATTGATGATAAAACAATTGAACGTTCAAATCAGAATGCCGGCAAAAAACGTAAAATTACCACAATCCGCGCTTTCTATCGTTTTTTATATAAGCGTCAGCTTATAGAACGTGATGTCACGGCACTTGTTGATGTCCCCAAAATAAAGGATAAAGCAATTACAACGCTTGATTCTGACGAAATTAAGCGATTGTTTGATACAGTAAAAAATGGCTCTAACTTGGCAGGAAATGGTAAATCATGGAATGAGAAAACCAGAAGTCGTGATTTGGCAATTTTCGCACTTTTGCTTGGCACCGGCATAAGAATTTCAGAGTGTGTAGGTTTAAATCTTGAAGATGTGGATTTTAAAACCGGAATGTTTAAGATAACCCGAAAAGGCGGAAATGAGGCTATTTTATATTTTTCTCATGAAATATCAGAGTATTTGCTGGATTATCTACAAGATCGTAAAGACGTAAAACCCAACCCCGGTCACGAAAAAGCTTTCTTTCTTTCAAGCCAGAATAACCGAATAAGCGTAAGAGCTGTTCAGCATTTTGTAGCAAATTATAAGAAAGCAGCTGGAATCGTTAAAAAGATATCCCCTCACAAATTTCGCTCTACTTACGGTACAAGGCTTTATCAGAATACTCAGGACATATATTTAGTCGCAGATGTTTTAGGACACAAGGATGTCAATACAACAACCAAACATTACGCCAAAATGAGCGATGAATTGCGAAAAAAAGCCGCAAATAAAGTCCCGCTAACAGATGATTAGCTTTAATCCCCACCTATAATCTCATCAATCTTAACTTCTAAATATTCTGTATCAGGCTCAATGCATTTGCCGCAGCTGTCACAGATTTTATTTCTGTCAAGATCGCAAATATCGCACTCGCCGCATTCAATACAAGTTTTATCTTCTAAAACACATTTTTTCATAGCATACATTCCATTTTGTTAATACGAACATCCGTTTGACTTTATAGTATATATGTGATATTATTCTGTCAGGAGGTTCAATATGTATGATATCAATGATTTAAGCGGAAAGCAACGCAAGATTTTCCTTTACATTAAAGATTATATAGACGACAAGGGCTATCCGCCCACAGTTCGAGATATTTGTGATGCGGTTGATTTAAAATCCACGTCCACAGTTCACGGACATCTTCAGCGTCTTGAAAAAAAGGGACTTATTCGTCGTGATGAAAGCAAGCCGCGAGCTATAGAAGTGCTGGATTATGAATCCGAAGCCAGAGCAAAGGTGATGAGTATTCCCCTTGTAGGTAAAGTTACAGCCGGGGAACCTATACTGGCGACTGAAAACATTGAGGAATATGTACCATTGCCACAGTCTTTTGTGCGCGATGAAGCATCTTATGTTCTTCAGGTTTCCGGCGACAGCATGATTGATGCAGGCATTTATGACAATGATTTCATTGTTGTGCGCAAGCAAAACTATGCTGATGACGGTGATATAGTAGTTGCAATGATTAATAGCACCGAAAGCGAAGCTACAGTTAAGCGTTTCTATCAGGAAGGCAGAAATATAAGACTTCAACCTGAAAACGAAGCGCTCGATCCTTTTATTTTCCCCGCAAATGAAGTGGATATTTTAGGCAAAGTCACAGGACTTTATCGAAGAATCAGATAGCTTTATATAACTTTGACACCTATGCTCTCAAGGGTTTCCTTGAGGGCTATTTTAATATGTGCGTAAGTGAGTCCACCCTGTAAATATACTATATAAGGTTTTTTTATTGGAGCATCTGCTGAAAGTTCAATTGAAGCGCCTTGCACGAATGTTCCGGCAGCCATAATAACCTTATCCGAATATCCAGGCATATCCCACGGCTCAGGAACTACATGTGCATCCACAGGGGAGGTTTTTTGTATGCTTCTGCAAAACTCTACCACTTCCCTTTCAGAACTCAATTTTATGCTTTGTGTGATGTCAAATCGACTTTCATCAGCTTTGGGCATAACATCATACCCAAGGCTTTCATAGCAATAAGCAAAAAGACATGCACCCCTTAAAGCCTCCGCTACAGTGTGTGGAGCCATAAATAATCCTTGAAAAAAGGGCCTGAAGCTTGCTTCATACGAACCAATTTCAGATCCTGTGCCTGGGGAAGTGAAAAAGTCTTTAATTAAATTGATATACTTTTCGCCTCCTGCAATATAAGCTCCCGTTGGAGCTATTCCACCGCCGGCATTTTTAATAAGTGAGCCACAGATAATATCAGCTCCAAATTCTATAGGCTCTTTTTCTTGTGTAAACTCGCCATAACAATTATCAACAAAGACAATTATATCTTTATTTATTTTTTTAATTTTTTTCGTTATATCACCAATATCTTCAACAGATAATGCCCTGCGCCACTCATATCCGCGCGAACGTTGAATAAAGACTAGCTTTGGATTATTTTTTTCTATCTCACTTAAAACTTTTTCTTCATCAATTCCAATACCATTTTTAAGAGGAATATCGTTATAAAGCACTCCCCTTTTAATCAAAGTATTTTGGTGCTCGCCTTCAACTCCTATTGCAGTTGCAATTGTGTCATAAGGTTTTCCGGTTATGGACAGAATGAAATCTCCGGGACATAAAAGAGCTCTTAAAGCCAGTGTGATGGCGTGTGTGGCACTTGCGAAGTGTGGGCGTACAAATGCACTCTGCGCACCAAATACCTGTGCAAACACATTGTCAAGCTTCTCTCTTGATGTGTCATCATAACCATAGCCTGTTGAAGGATAAAAATGACGCCCCTCAACTCGGTTTTCACGAAACGCATCAATTATTTTTTTTTGATTTATAAGTTCGGTATCACTAATTGCCTTAAAAATATTTTTCAGTGATATTTCAGCTTCATTTAAATTGATTTGATTATTTTTCATATGATTATTATAAACAAAAGGGCTTTTTAAATAAAGCCCTTGTTTTATACTTTCTAAATTGTAAATTATGCTCTTAGTTTATTCCGCCGGTTTTTCATCAGATTCTGTATAATATTCAATAGGTTCAGAAGGTGTAACCGATGATATCGCATGTTTGTAAATCATCATTTGTTTACCATCTGAGAAAAATACCACTACAAAATTATCAAATCCTTTTATCTGCCCTCTTAGCTGGTATCCATTGGTAAGGTGAATTGTTACTGACATGTGGCTTTTGCGAAGCTGATTCAAAAAAGCATCTTGAATATAAAATGTATTGTTCATCCTTTTTACTCCTTCTATCTCTACTAGAGTATACTGTATGAGATGTTTTCTTTTATATTATTATATAACAAATAAGTTACGAATCAAAGAACTAATTTTTAATAATTTGTATAATTTTATTTAAATTATGTAAAATGTCATCATCGTAATCAAACCATTCTATATCCATCCTGTTAAACCAGGTTAGCTGTCTTTTAGCATAGTGCCTTGAGTTCTTTTTAATATTATTTGTGCATTTATCCAAATCTATAGTGCCCTCAAAAAAATCAATCCACTCTTTATAGCCTATTGCCTGCATCGCATTATTTGTTTTAGCAACGCCCATCTGAATAAGGTTGCGTACTTCTTCTTGAAGCCCCTGTTCTAGCATGATGTCGACACGTTTATTTATTCTATGGTACAGCTTTTGTCTGTCATGTCTTAAAGCTATAATTTTTGAGTTTGTATAATACTTTTTTTCTTCTTGTTTTTGCTCACATTTTGCAACTCCACTAATGTGAAAAATCTCAAGAGCACGTATCACTCTTTTAACATTATTTTTATGAATAACAGCTGCACTTTTAGGATCGTTTTCTTTGAGCATAGCATATATATAGTCAGCACCCTTTTGTTTATACAGATTTTCAAGCTCCGCTCTATACTCATCATCGGATGATGCTGTAGAAAAATTCATATCATATAAAGCACCCTTCACATATAGACCTGTTCCGCCACAAAGAATTGGGATTTTTCCTTGTGAATGAAGATAATCTATTTTTTCTCTTGCAACTTTTTGATACATCGCAGCATTATAATCAATTTTTGGATCTACAAAGCTAAACAAATGGTGCGGCACTTGTGCAAGCTCCTCGTCTGTGGGACTTGCAGTGCCAATTTTCATATGTTTATATATTTGCATTGAATCGCAACATATAATCTCGCCATTAAATTCTTTGGCAAGCTCTATAGAAAGTGATGTTTTTCCGCTTGCAGTAGGTCCTACCGCGGCGATTACCAATCCTTCTTTCAAACTATACGCCCCGCTTTTTTATCAATTTGTTTTTTAGTTATTTTCATAACAAAAGGTCTTCCGTGCGGACATGTAAGCGGTATCTCTTCATCCTTTATATCTTTTATAAGAGCCTTTATTTCGCTCTCTGACAGCTGATTTCCGCCTTTTACAGCCTTTTTACATGACATAGATATGATTTTTTTTACAACACTTAGCTCATCTTTGTCAGCATCACTGCTCAACAAATCCAAAAGCTCCATGAAAAATGAAGAAAATCTGGGTTGTCCCAAGACATGAGGAACAGAATTGATTTCTACAAAATGTTCGCTTAATTTAATGTCAAACCCTAGTTTTTTAAAATACTCTATATACTCTTCAAGCATATTTCTTTCTTCAAAAGTTATGCTTTCTTGCTGTGGTATAAGCAAATGTTGACTTACAACTTTATCCTGCATGAATTGTTCAAAAAGCCGTTCGTAGATAACACGCTCGTGGGCTGCATGCTGATCAATAAGATACATGTTGTCTTCATGCTCGACTAAAATATACGTATCAAAAACCGAGCCTATGATTTTCGCATCCGCTTCTTCATCCAGATAGCTTGTCTGCTCTTCGGCAAAGTTTGTAGCATCCACATATGATACATCACTTTGTCTTAATACTTGAGGTTCTTTTATGATTTTATAAGTATCCAACTCTTTTTTATAGTCATAAGTTTTTGGAACAAATTCTTCTTGATCTGTTTTTATCTCTGCGGTCTTTTTTTCTTGGGTAAATACTGGGCTGTGTTCTTCTGGCGTGCGTTCATAGCTACGCATTTTCCTTATAGGTTCTTCTTTTATTTCAGGCTCATTTTCAAAGAACATTTCAGGTTTTGCCCCTAAGCTTTTTGTATATTCTTTTACAGCATTATAAACTGCTGATTTAACTTCTTTTTGATTGGAAAACTTAACAAACAATTTTTGCGGGTGCACATTCACATCGACAGTTTCAGTGTCTACATCCACAAATATCACATAGAAAGGAAACTTGCCCTTCATAAGAACCGAGCCATATGCACTCTCGATAATTTGTGCAATTGCGGGATCTTTGACATACCGCTTGTTTACAAATAGTGTCTGGTTTATTCTCGAGCTTCTAAATGTATCTCGACCGCCAAGTACGCCATAAACTTTGATGTCATCAATGGTTTTGCTAAACTCCGTTACACTTGATGCAATGTTTGCGCCATGAACTGAATATACAGCATTTTTAATGCTGCCATCGCCACTGCTTTGATAAATTAAATTACCATTTGATATGAGTTTTATAGATATATCGGGGTGTGAAAGCATAATTTTTTGCACAATTGATGATATCTGCGAAGTTTCAGCAGAATTCGATTTCATAAATTTAAGACGCGCAGGAGTATTATAGAATAAGTCTTTTACAATAATGGTTGTTCCATTGGGGCATCCAGTGTCTGTAATCTCCAACAACTCGCCACCTTCAACAACAGCTTTTTTGCCGATTTCAGCCTCAGATGTTTTGGTGAGCATTGTGGTTTTTGACACAGCCGATATAGTATATAGTGCCTCACCACGAAATCCCATGCACGATATATTATATAAATCACTTTCAGTTTCTATCTTGCTCGTTGCATGGCGCAAAAATGCAAGTTCTACCTCATCAGCGTTTATACCGCTTCCATTGTCGCTGATTCTGATTAATTCCTTACCGCCCTGTTCTATTTCAACAGTAATAAAAGTGCTGCCTGCATCTATAGAGTTTTCAAGAAGCTCTTTTACAACGGATGCAGGTCGCTCAACGACTTCACCTGCCGCAATTTTTTGTGAAAGCGATTTTGATAATAATTTTATATTGCTCATTTCATTTTATCCTTCAACCTATCCAGCATATAAAAAGCATCAATAGGCGTAGTTGTTGTCATATCCATGTTTTTAATTTCGCTTAAAATATCAGAATATGGAAGCATTGATGTTAAATCCAGCTGAGTTTGTTGTTGCTTAACATCTCCGTTTAGCATGCTGCCTGCTTCTTTTGAGGAATTTACGGCAACGTTATTTATATCAGCTACTTCCAAGCGTTCAAGTATAACGTTGGCCCGATCCAACACTTCCTTTGGAACTCCCGCAAGTTTTGCAACATGAATGCCGAAGCTTTTATCCGCGCCTCCGCGCACAATTCTGCGCAAGAATATGATATCTTCGCCTTGCTCGCGAACTGACACACAGTAGTTTTTAACGCCGGAAACTTGTCCTTCAAATTCTGAAAGTTGATGATAATGCGTTGCAAAAAGTGCTTTTGCACCAAGTTTTGATTTGTCACAGATGTATTCCACTACGCTCCATGCAACTGAAAGTCCGTCAAAAGTGCTTGTTCCCCGCCCTATTTCATCCAAAATAATCAGTGAACGTGATGTCGCGTTTTTAAGAATGTTTGCAAGTTCACTCATTTCCACCATAAATGTGGACTGTCCAAGGAATAAATCATCAGATGCGCCAACCCTTGAAAAAATCTTGTCCACCAAGCAGATGTCTGCACTGTGAGCAGGAACGAAACAGCCTATGTGCGCCATTAATGTAATAACAGCCACTTGACGGATAAATGTGCTCTTACCTGCCATATTTGCACCGGTTATTATCAAAAACCTGTCACTATCCATATCAAGATAAGTATTGTTTGGCACAAAGTTTTTGCCTTCCTGTGATTTTTCAACTACAGGATGTCTGCCTTCTTTAATGTTTATAATCCCATCGTTGTTAAGCGCAGGCTTTGTATAGTTATTTTCAGTTGATACCTTTGCAAAAGATTGCAAAACATCAAGTTGCGACAATAAATCCGCAGTTTTTTGAAGTCTTTTAATATTGTTTTTAAGTGCCGATTTTATCTCGCCATAAAGCTGTGTTTCAAGTTTTACGCTCTTATCCTGTGCGCCTGTTATTTTCTCTTCAAGCTGGTTTAGCTCTTCGGTTATATATCTTTCGGAGTTTGCAAGAGTTTGCTTTCTCACGTAATTATACGGCACAGAATCGATGTATGATTTAGTCACTTCAATAAAATAGCCAAACACTCTGTTAAACTTTATCTTAAGATTTTTTATTCCTGTTTTTTCGCGCTCCTCAATCTCAATTCTAGATATATGTGATTTTGCGTTTTTAGAAATATCACGCAGTTCATCAAGCTCATCAAAATATCCTTCTCTAATTGTTCCGCCATCTTTTAGGTTTATGGGAGGGTTGTCAGATATAGATTTTTCAAGCAGGTCATAAATATCTTGCATATCATCAAACTCATTGTGTATGCCTTGGATTAGCTCAGTTTTAAACTCTCCTACTTTTTCAATTACATAAGGCAAAACACCAAGAGAACGGCGAAGAGAAACGCAATCCCTTGCAGAAATAGTGTCGTATGATATTTTTGTTGATATGCGCTCAATGTCATAAACGCTTTTCATATCATCTACAAGCTGCTGATGAAGAATGGGGTTTTCTTTTATCTCTTGAACGGAATCCAGTCTTTTTTGAATGCCATCAATGTTATATAAAGGCTCATCCATCCATTTCTTAAGTTTACGTGCACCCATTGAAGTTACTGTCTTATCTAAAAGCCATAAAAGTGAGCCTTTTCTGGCACCGCCGCGCATTGTAGACGTCAATTCCAAGTTTTTTGATGTGGAAGCGTCAATTTTCACATAACTGTCGTGGCTTATTGTACGCAGTGTATTTATATGTTCAAGTGCATTTTTTTGTGTTTGTTTAAGATAAGATAAAAGTGCGCCACATGAACACACTATCATCTCATTTTCATCTATATCATTGCCGAATTTTTCTTTTAGCTGCTGCTTTGAATATGTATATTCGAATAAATCTTCGCCAAGAGTGTATGGCTTTACATCGATTATTTTAAGCAAATCGTGATTTTCATTCATAAACATCAGCATTTCGCTATTAACCAACATTTCGCTCGGTTTTATTCTAACCACTTCATCCACTGTTTTTGAATATAATCCATCTTTAATAACTACACAAGAAAACTCACCAGTTGAAACATCACAATAAGAAAGACCGATATTGTCTCCCGTTTTATACATTACGCAGATATAGTTATTAGCCTTTTCATCCAGCATGCTCTCTTCTATAATTGTTCCCGGTGTAATGATTCTCACCACATCGCGCTCAACTATGCTTTTTCCCTTTGTGGGCTCTGTTATCTGCTCACAGATTGCAACCTTATATCCTTTTTCAAGCAAGCGTGCAATATACTGATCCACTGCATGATGAGGAACGCCGCACATGGGTGCGCGCTCAGAAAGGCCGCAGTCGCGTCCTGTAAGGGTGAGCTCCAGTTCTTTTGAAGCAAGCAATGCATCCTCAAAAAACATTTCATAAAAATCGCCTAACCTGAAAAAGAGCAAAGAATCTTTATATTGCTCCTTAAGGTCCATATATTGCTGCATCATTGGTGACAGTGCCATCAAATCTCCTTATATTTTCTCGGCATATAATGTGTTTGTCTTGGCTTTTGTTATCTTTACTTTTATAAGCCTGCCGATATCTTCTTTTTGTCCTTCGTAGTTCACCGTTATAAAAGAGCGAGTCTTTCCGGAGAAGGTTTTCCCATCCGCGCTCTGCCCTTCAACAAGTATTTCCTGAACAGTTCCTATATGCGAAGTGTATATCTCTTTTTTTATTTCAACCGCCACATTCATTAGCCGCTGTAAGCGTTCAGCTTTTACTTTATTGTCCACTTGATTTTCATACTCAGCTGCCGGTGTACCGATTCTTTTTGAATATTTAAACATAAAAGCAGAAGCAAATCTCACTTTTTTAATAGCGTTTAAGGTATCTTCAAAATCACTTTCCGTTTCTCCTGGAAAGCCTACTATTATATCCGTTGTAAACTCTACATCCGGCATCAGTGAACGTGCATAGTCCACTATGTGCATATATCTTTCAAAAGTATACTTTCTATTCATTTTCTGCAATACAGTGTCGCTTCCTGACTGCAATGGAAGATGAATATGATTGCACAGTTTTTCTTCTTTTGAGATTAGTTCTATAACTTCATCTGTTAAATCCTTTGGATGTGATGTCATAAAGCGTATTCTTTTCACTTCTGTCTCACTAGCCACACGTTTCAAAAGCCCAGCAAAGTTTAAGTCTTCGCCATCCAGCCCATATGAATTGACGTTTTGCCCAAGAAGTGTAATTTCAACACATCCATAGCGCACAAATTCATTTATCTCGCTTATAATTTCATCTGCATCTCGGCTGTGTTCACGCCCTCTTACATGGGGCACGATACAATATGAGCAAAAGTTATTGCAGCCTGTCATAATCGTTACAAATTCGCTCACACGCTCAGCTTTTCTTAAAGGCAGCTTAAAGCTTTCTGCAAGCTCAAGCTCATAGTTTATGCGTTTATGTGTTTCAAGACGTTTGTTGATGTATAAAGGAAGTTTGTCAATCATATTTGTTCCGACTACTATATCAACAAATGGAAAGCGCGAAAAAATGTTTTCTTTTGCTTGTTCTTGTTCAGACATGCAACCGCTTATTATGATAATCATCTCTTGATTTATGTTTTTTAAAGCCTTTAAATTGCCAATATATGAATATACTTTAAGCTCTGCCTTTTCGCGAACACAGCATGTAGAAATCATTATCAAATCAGCATCGCATTCTGCGAAAACCTCTCTCATGCCTAGCTCTAAAAACATGCTTTTAGCACTGGAAGAATCGTTTACATTCATTTGGCATCCGTATGTTTTTATGTAAAAAGTTTTATTGCCTAAAGCTTCTTTTAAATTATATTTTATCTTGTTCTTATCAATTGTTTTATTCAATTTCTATCAAAAACCTCAAATTTATTTTTAGTATCATTTATTATAGTACAAGTCCATAATTATAACAAGAAGTCTCATATAGAGTAATAAAAAGAAGCCCTCCGAAAAAAGCTTCTTAATTAATAAAATTTATGCTCTTAATTTTGCTTCGAATTTTTTATCCAAGGCCTTCACAATCTTATTAAAAAGTTTGTTTATATCCTCATCTGTCAAAGTTCTGTTTTCAGCTCTAAATGTCAGTGAAAAAGCAACCGACTTTTTATTTTCGCCAATTTGCGCACCTTCGTATATGTCAAATATGTCGCAGCTTTCAAGAAGCATTCCACCCACATTTTTGATTTCACCAATAACAGGACCTGCCTGCTGCGTTTTACTCATCACAACAGCTAAATCTCGCTGTACTGCAGGATATTTTGGTATATCATTTACTTTCTTTTCATCATTTCCTGCTTCTATCAAAACATCAATGTCAATCTCACAGACTGTTGTTCTGCCTGATATACCATAGGCTTCTGAAGTATCAGGATGAATCTCACCAATATAACCTAAATGCTTATCCCCTGCCATTATAAACGCACAACGTCCTGGATGAAGATACGGAAGGTTTGCTATAGTATAGCTTGCTTTTGCTATATTAAACTTTTCAAAAAGCTCCTCAAGTCTGCCTTTGAGCGTATAAAAATCTTCGCCCTCAGCATTTAAAGCTGCCGCCAGCACATTCATTTCTTGAGGCAAGCTGTTTTCATCGCCTTGTGGCATGAATGTCCTGCTCATCTCAAATAATTTCACATCTGATATGTTATGGTTTTTATTGTTAGCAACACTTGTAAGCAAGCTTGGCATAAGCGTTTTGCGCATAACAGAATAGTCTTCACCAAGAGGGTTGCTTAATACTATGGAGTTCTTGCAACTGTCATCTTGGTCAAAGCCGAGCTTTGTAAAATCACTTGGACTCATGAATGAATAGCTCATTGCCTGAAACATTCCCATGGCAACCATCATGTCGCGAATAGTTTTGTATTTTTTCTGATAATCGCTGCGTCCGCCGCCTCCTGTCATGTTTTTAGGCAGTGTAGAAGGAATTTTGTCATATCCATATATGCGCATAACTTCTTCTGCGATATCAGCATCGTTTGATAAATCAGGCCTATATGTTGGAATAGTGCAAACCAATTTATCCCCTTTAACTTCAGCCTTGATGAACAGCTTTGAAAGAATGTCCGCCATCTCTTGCGGCGCAATATTTTGCTCAAGCAAAGAATTTATTCTTGCAGGGCTCACTTCTATCACACGTTCGCCTAAGTCTGCATGGCACGCATCCACCATACCTTTTGCAATTTTGCCCGCGCCTAAAAGTTCCACCAAATGCATTGCACGGTTTAGTCCACGCTCGCATGCCGCAGGATCAATTCCCTTTTCATATCGCGATGAAGATTCAGTGCGCAAACCAAGTGATCTTGAAGTACGGCGAACATTATATGAATTAAAGTTCGCACTTTCAAACAATATAACGTTAGTATCAGGATAAACCATTGAGTTTTCGCCGCCCATTATTCCGGCTAATGCTACTGGTTTTTCGCTGTCACATATACAGAGATTATCTGTAGTTAATTTATATTCTTTTCCGTCAAGGGTCGTAATCTCTTCGCCTTCTTTTGCGCGGCGAACAATGATGTTTGCATCTTTCACATACTTAAAATCGAAAGCATGCATAGGCTGTCCCATTTCAAGCATTACAAAGTTTGTGATATCAACAATGTTATTTATGGGGCGCACTCCAGCTGCAGTCAATAGCTTTTGCATCCAACGCGGTGATGGCTCAATTTTTATATCATAAACAATTTTGCCAATGTATCTTGGGCAAAGATCCGTGTCTTTTATTTCAACTGACACAAAATCTTTTGAATCCTTTTCATCTTCGCTGTATGAATAATCTGGCTCATTAAATGGTGTGTCAAAAGTCGCAGAGGCCTCTCTTGAAAGCCCTATAACAGACAGCATGTCCGGACGATTGGCATACGTCTTAAAATCAATTATTGTGTCGTTATATTCAATTGCATCCTGTATAGGCATTCCAGGCGTCTGATCTCCCTTTAAGATAAGGATTCCATCATATTCAGCGCCTTCAACCACTCCATCATCAATCAAAAGCTCTCCGCCTGAGCAAAGCATGCCATTTGATGCAACGCCACGAAGCTTGCCTTTTTTAATCTTTAATCCATTCGGAAGCTCAGCTCCAACCAGAGACACCGGAACATAAGCACCTTCAAATACATTGTCTGCGCCTGTTACTACCTGCAAAAGCTCATCTTCTCCGATGTCCAATTGGCATACCACTAGTTTATCAGCGTTTTCATGAGGTGTAATCTTTTCAATTTTCCCCACTACAACTTTGTTTATATTTTCGCCTTGTACTTCGTATCCTTCTACCTCAGAGCCGGTCATAATCATGCTATCGGTAAAATTCTTGGCGTCAACATCTATATTTGTAAATCTTTTTATCCATGACATTGGTGCTAGCATAATTTAACCTCCTATAAACTGCGAAAGGAAACGCAGGTCGTTTTCAAACAATGTTCTCAAATCTTTCACTCCGTATTTTGAAACGGTTATGCGGTCAATACCCATGCCGAAAGCAAATCCCGAATACTTCTTGCTGTCAATACCGCACATTTCAAGCACTTTAGGATTAACCATGCCGCACCCTAATATCTCAATCCATCCAGTGCCCTTGCACACTTTGCAGTTATCATCTTCGCCATTACAAACATAGCAAGAAACATCAACCTCAGCAGAAGGTTCCGTAAATGGGAAAAACGATGGGCGAAGTCTGGTTCTTACTCCCTCGCCATAAAGTTTTTTCGCAAAGACATCAAGCGTTCCTTTAAGATGCCCTAGCGTAATTCCCTCATCAACAACCAGTCCTTCAAGCTGATGGAACACAGGAGAATGCGTTGCATCCACTTCATCAACACGATAAACTCTGCCGGGGCAAATTATCTTAATCGGTGGCTGCTGGCTTTTCATCACACGAGCTTGCACGGGTGAAGTGTGTGTTCTAAGCAACACATTTTCATTGATATAAAACGAATCCTGAGCATCACGCGCAGCGTGGTTTTTGGGAACATTTAAAAGCTCAAAGTTATATTCATCAAACTCTACCTCAGGGCCTTCAGCAATAGAAAATCCCATCGAAATAAAAATATCTTCCAACATGTCGCGAGTCTGCATCAAAGGATGTACAGCTCCGATTTCAGGACGCTTGCCGGGGATAGTAACATCGATAGTTTCCATCTTAAGCTTTGTCGCTTTTTGCATGTTTTTTAATTTTTTACCCTTTTCTTCAAAAGACTGCTGTATTTTCTCGCGAGCTTCGTTTACAAGCTTTCCCACTTTCGGGCGCTCTTCGGGTGATAAGCTCCCCATACTGCGAAGTATTTCAGTAAGCTTCCCCTTTTTGCCGAGAAAAGTAACTTTCAGCTTTTGTAATCCGCCGTCATCTTCAACTTTTTGAAGTGCTTCTGATGCGGTTTTAACTATTTCATCAATTTTTTGCTGCATTTGCTGCTCCTTATCTATATTCATACGTGATTATAAACTTTATAAAACTAAAAAGAACTTGCGCAGTAAGGGGCGAGTTTCTAACCCGCGGTACCACCCAAGTTCATCATTACAATCTTTATAACCTATAACGTTGGTTAACCGTAAAGGCCTACTAGTTTCAACCTTTAAGCTCCTAAGTGAACTTCACTTCAATGTATGTTTCAGACGCTTTCAGCCGCTGACGTCACTCTCTTTAAAACAACATTAAAAAGCTACTCTCTTATTCATCGCTTTTTATATTTTAACGAATTATAACACAGCTATCTGCGTTTTTCAAGTTCATGGAAGATATCATCCCATGTTAAATCACATTGCACTAAAAGTACAGAAAGGTGATATAAAAGGTCTGCCACTTCATAGCGGACATTGTCTGTGTCGTTTGCCACAGCGCCAATAACCGTCTCAGTTGCTTCCTCGCCCACTTTCTTGCAGGTTTTGCGTATCCCTTTATCCAATAAATAGTTTGTATATGAACCTTCTTTAGGATTTTCTTTGCGATCAATAATAACTTTATATACATCGTCAAGTATCTTTGCAGGCACTTGCTTGTCTTCCATTATATTGTTGAAAAAGCAGCTTATCTCTCCTGTGTGACAGGCAGCTCCAGTTTGCTCTACAAGCATTAAGATCGTGTCGCCGTCACAATCATACTTCATTGAAACAACTTTTTGCACATGTCCTGATGTGTCGCCCTTTTTCCATATCTCGCTCCTTGAACGTGACCAATATGTTGCAAATCCAGTGTCCAATGTAAGTTTAAGCGATTCCTCATTCATCCATGCCATCATCAAAACTTCGCCCGATGTAACATCTTGTGCAATAGCAGGAATCAACCCCTGCTCATTAAATTTTAGTTTATTAACAAATTCCATATTCATATCCTTATAGCCTCACTTCTATTCCACGTTCACGCATTCCTTCTTTCACTTGTTTAATGGTAAGCTCTCCATAGTGAAAAAGCGAAGCTGCAAGCACCGCATCAGCATGCCCTTGCGTTACAGCCTCTGCAAAGTGGTCAATGTTTCCTGCGCCGCCGGATGCAATAACAGGTATTTTAAGTGCGTCTGAAATAGTGCGAGTAAGCTCTATGTCATATCCGTCTTTTGTGCCATCACAGTCCATTGAGGTGAGAAGTATCTCCCCTGCTCCAAGCATCTCGGCTTTTTTAGCCCACTCAACAGCATCTATGCCAAAGTCTTTGCGTCCACCGTTTATATAAGCATTCCAACCACCGTCATCGCGTCGCTTAGCATCAATTGCTACAACCACGCACTGTGCTCCAAACTTTATAGCAGCGTCCGTTATAAGCCTTGGATTTTTAAGAGCTGAAGAGTTGATTGATATCTTGTCTGCCCCAGCCTTTAAAATATTTCTAAAATCCTCAACTGAGCGAATCCCGCCACCGACCGTAAGCGGTATAAACACCTGCTCAGCGGTTCTTGAGACGACATCCAATATTATGTTTCGTTTGTCACTTGTAGCCGTTATGTCCAAAAATACAAGTTCATCAGCGCCTGCTTTATTATAAGCGGCAGCAGTTTCTACAGGATCGCCGGCATCAACTATGTTTACAAAGTTTATTCCCTTAACTACCCTGCCATTATGAACATCAAGGCACGGTATAACTCTTTTAGTAAGCATTACCCCTCCATCTTAAGTGCTTCAGAAAGCTTTATCGCACCCGTATATATTGCCTTGCCTGTAATAACGCCTGCTGCACCAATGATTTTTGAGTTGCGTATGTCATTTAAAGTGCTTATTCCGCCGGATACTATAATATCAAGACCTGTATCTTCAATAAGATCCATAGACGCTTTAATGTTTGGTCCTTCCATCATGCCGTCTTTTGAGATGTCAGTGTAAATCAATGTCTTCACTCCGCGGTTTTTCATGTCTTGTGCGAAGTCCACTGCCTTAATTTCAGTCTTATCAACCCACCCATTTATAGCCACTCTTCCGTCTCTGGCATCAATACCCACTGCAATCTTGTCGCCGTATATCTCTACAGCTTCATTTACAACATCAGGGTTTTCTACTGCGGCAGTTCCCAATATCACACGGCTTACGCCATATGACAACACTCTTGATATATCCTCAAGTGTGCGTATACCGCCACCGAGTTGGATGGGAATATTAACAGCTGCTGTGATTTTTTTAATAGCTTTTTCATTTACAGATTTGCCTGCAAATGCGCCGTTTAAATCCACAACATGAATCCATTTAACCCCTGCTTTTTCAAAAAGCTTTGCAACATGTGCAGGCTTTTTTGAATATGTCGTTGAGTCTTCCATTACGCCCTGTTTCAGGCGAACGCAGTTACCGTCTTTTAAATCAATTGCCGGATAAATTATCATTTATTTCAATTCTCCAAATTTTTTAAGCATTTCTAATCCAATTTCACTGCTCTTTTCAGGATGAAATTGAGTTGCGAATACGTTTTTGTGTGCTACAGCGGCGCAAAAATCAATGCCGTAGTTACTGGTTGCCGCAATACATTCTTTGTTGCTGGGATCGCAATAATACGAATGAACAAAATAAACATATTGTCCTTTTGCATTTTTGTCAAATAACTCGCCTTGTTTAATCGTTATTTTGTTCCATCCAATATGGGGCACTTTGTATTCTTTGGGTAAGACAAATCGTTTCACTTCACCCGGAATAATACCAAGTCCTTCATGCTCTCCATGCTCATAACTTTTGTCAAATAAAAGCTGCATTCCAAGGCATATCCCCAAAAAAGGCTTCCCTTTTTCAACGGCAGAGTGAATCACTTCTATAAATCCTCGTTCGTTGAGTGCCTCCATGCCAAGACCAAAAGCTCCAACTCCGGGAAGTACAAGGTGCGATGCCTTCTCGATTTCCTCTTTATTATCAGTAATCTTAGCCTCGTATCCCAAAAACTCAAAGGCTTTTTGAACACTTCTAAGATTTCCCATACCATAATCTATAATATTTATCATAACATACCCTTAGTAGAAGGGACTCCTTTATATCTTTCATTTATTGAGCACGCAATGTTTAAAGCTCTTCCAAATGCCTTAAAAGCAGCTTCAATTATGTGATGCGTATTTTTCCCGTGCAAAAGCTTTATGTGGAGCGTGAGCCCCGCATGCTGCGCTACTGCGCGAAAAAACTCTTCCGTCATCTCAACATCGTAGTTTCCAATCTGAAATGCAGGTAAATCAAGGTCATAGTATAAATAAGGTCTGCCTGATATGTCAAGTGAAACCATTACAAGGGTTTCATCCATCGGCACATAAAACGTGCCATATCTTGTTATTGACTTCTTGTCTCCAAGTGCTTTTTCTATGGCCTGACCGAGCGCGATTCCAACATCTTCAACAGTGTGATGACAGTCAACTTCTATATCACCGTCGCAATTTAAATCCAAGTCAATAAGTGAATGCCTCGAGAAAAGTTCCAGCATGTGGTTGAAAAAACCAACTTTTGTTTCAACATTATACTGCCCTTCGCCATCAATATTTATTTTCAAAGAGATGTCGGTTTCACTAGTCTTTCTTGCGACTTCACTTGTCCTTTTCATCTATTCCTCCTCAAATCTTACAGCCACAGCATTTGCATGTGCATATAAGCCTTCGCCTTTTGCAAGCTCTTGTATCTCTTTTGAAACATTTTTAAGTCCGTCCATTGAATATCTTATCACGCTTTGCTTTTTTATAAAATCATATACCCCCAAAGGAGATGCAAATTTCGCATTTCCCGAAGTGGGAAGCACATGGTTTGCCCCTGCAAAATAATCACCTAGAGGTTCCGGCGAATACTCGCCCAAAAATATAGAGCCTGCATTTCTTACCTTTGTTAAAAGTTTTTCAGGATTGTCCGTTGCAATCTCTAAGTGTTCAGGGGCTATCTCATTTGCCAGCTCAACCGCTTCGTCCAGATTGTTGCACACTATAATTGCACCCATGTTATTAACTGATTGTCTTGCAACTGGCTCTGTCGGCAAAATATCCAGTAAGCTTTCTATCCAGCCGCGCACTTTGTTTGCAAGCTCTGTGCTATATGTAAGAAGAATTGGAGCTGCCAAAGGGTCATGCTCTGCCTGAGACAACATGTCGCTTGCAATATACTTCGGGTTTGCTCTTTTGTCCGCAATAACTAACACTTCGCTTGGGCCTGCAATCATGTCAATTCCAACAGTGCCGTACACTTCCTTTTTGGCAAGTGCCACATAAATATTCCCTGGTCCTACTATTTTATCAACGTTTGGAATTGAATCAGTACCATACGCCATTGCGCCAATAGCCTGCGCGCCACCTATCTTAAATATACGGTCAACTCCTGCAATTTTTGCAGCTGCTAAAGTCATATTATACACCACACCGTTTTTGTCCGGCGGTGTGCACATGATTATTTCGTCAACTCCTGCAACCTTTGCAGGGATTACATTCATTAAAACAGATGATGGATATGCCGCGCGTCCACCCGGAACATAAACTCCCGCTTTGTCAACAGGAACATAGCGAAGAGTAACGCTTCCATTCTCATTTGACATTTCTTTATTTTCATTAATCTGCAAACTATGAAATTTTCTTATGTTATCCGCCGCCATCTCCATTGTTCTAATTAATTTTTCATCAATCTGAGCTACAGCTTCATCTATCTCTTCAGGCGTAACCTCAACAGTTTCTGCTGAAATATCAGCTCCGTCATATCTTTTAGTATATTTAAATACAGCATCATCGCCATAAGCTCTGACTTCCGATAGTATTTCTTTTACAGTTGCAAGCTCCGTGCTATCTTTAAGTTCGCTTCTTGACATAAGGTTTAAAAGATAATCCTCACATTCACTACTGTCTCTTTTAAATAACTTTATCATTTCATTCCTCCAGCTGACGCTTCATCGCATCTATCAGCGGCACAATATTTTCTCTTTTAACTTTAAGGCTCACTTTGTTTACAATAAGCCTTGCTGAAACATCACATATCTCTTCAAGGACTGAAAGTCCGTTTTCACGCAATGTCGAGCCGCTTTCCACTATATCAAATATAACATCCGAAAGTCCCACTATAGGGCCAAGCTCAACAGATCCATTTAGCTTTATGATATCTACATGACGTCCGCGCAATTCGTATATCTCACGGATTATATTCGGATATTTTGTTGCAACGCTGAGAACGAAATCTCCGTTCTTATTGTCCAGCGCACCTTCATAGCCTGCTAGTGCGAGCTTGCACTTTCCAAAACCTAAATCTAGCATTTCATATACATTCGCGTCATGCTCCATTAGAGTGTCTTTGCCTACAATGCCGATATCTACAACTCCTCGCTCAACATATGTGGGAACGTCAGTGGGCTTTACTAAAATAAAGCTTACTTCTTCATTTTCAAATATTAACTTACGGCTTTTAAGATCAACAAAAGAAATGTCCATGCCGCATTTTGCCATAAGCCCCAAAGCATCCTTTGCAAGCCTTCCCTTTGAAAGTGCTATAGTTAGTTTGCTCATTTGCCGCTCCTTTCATCCAAAGCTGTAAGAAGCGCATTTCCATCAAGCGCAAATCCTGTAGCCGGCATTTTTCTTCCAAACCATGATGTTAGATTGTCATATCTTCCACCAGTAATTATTGGAGTACCCAGCCTGTCTGTAATGCCTTGAAATATCATTCCTGTATAATAATGAACCGATTGCACCATCGAAAAATCTACCGATAAATTTTCTCTAACCTCAGAACTCACACCTTCCACTATTTCGCTGATATTTTCAACTGCATTTCTGCAAATTTCATTGTCTGTGTAGCTTCTTGCCTTGTCCAATGCGTCAAGTCCTCCAAACAGTGATGGTAAGTTCATAAGAAGATTGCGAGAAGCGCCTTTAACGCCTATCTGTTGGAGTAGAAGCTCAATTGCAAGTGTGTCCTTAAGCTCTACATATTTTGAAAGCTTTTTTGCATTCTCTTCATCGATACCAGCTTCTTGCATAAGTCCATTATAAAAATCCACCTGACCCAAATCTATCTGAAAGTTTTCAAGTCCTGTGCTTTTAACGCATTCATAAGCAATATCTAAAACTTCACAGTCAGCTTTAACATCACTTACTCCCATATATTCTATTCCTATCTGGGTTACTTCCTTTAGCTCCCACGAATTTACGCGCTTAAAGTGAAAAACTTGGCCAACATAGCAAAGCTTTAATGTGTCATAATCTATGAATCTTGTAGCAGCAAGCCTTGCAGCAGGTATCGTCATATCGGGACGTAAAACAAGCGCACTGCCCTTATCATCAGATAGTTTAAACATGTCCTCCTGATTAAAAGCACCCGCCTGTGTAAACACATCCATATATTCAATAATCGGAGTTTCAATACTGTTATAGCCCTTGCTTGCAATAACTCCCATTATCTCATTTTCAATCTCACTTTTATATTTGCTCTCGCCTATCAGGTAGTCCTTGACTCCCTGTGGCACTGTTAAGATATTGCCCATTACGTTTCCTTTTTGGTTAAATTTTATTTCGCTTTAGGACTTTATTTCGTTAAAGCGTTAAACAATTCTATCACGGACAATAAAAATTGTCAAATTCATTATATCATAAGATTATGGCTATATATTTTCTTTTAAAACTTCACCTAGAATTTTAATTCCTTTTTGTATAGTTTCACAGTCAGAGTTTGAATAATTAAGCCTAAATGTATTGCATATTTCATCTTGGGCATAAAAAGGCGCCCCTGGAACAAATGCAACATTTTTTTCATATGCCTTTTCAAATATTTTAACAGCATCAGTGTCTTTAGGCATTGTCACCCACAAAAACATGCCACCTTCAGGCTTTGTAACTTCAACTGATTTAGGAAAGTATTCTTCTGTTGCTTCAACCATTACATTCCTTTGCTCTTTATATAAAGTTTTAATCTTATTAATGTGTGCATCGATGTCATTATCGATGAGATACTGATGCACAACTCTTTGAGTAAAATAGTTTGAGTGCAAGTCTGCGCCTTGCTTCACTGTTATTAGCTTATCCATTATATCATTAGGCGCAACAATCCAACCCATACGCATACCGGGAGAAACTATTTTAGAAAAGGAACCCAAAGTAATAGTTTTTTCAGGAGCCAGCTTCTTAAAAGGCTCAGCCTCAGTTCCCATAAATCTAAGTTCACCATAGGGATCATCTTCCACCAATATAGTGTCGCTTTCATTTATAAGGCACGCAACTTGCTCTTTTACCTTTTGCTTATAGCTTATTCCTGTAGGATTTTGAAAATTCGGAACACTATAGAAAAGTTTTGGATTTTTTTCTTTTAATATTTGTGAGAGTTCATCTATGTCCACACCATCACTGTTAAGTTTTGCATCATAAAAGTTGGGCTCAAACACCGAAAGAGCCTGAATCATGCCAAGATACGCAGGTCGTTCCGCAGCTACTGCATCGCCTTTATCCAAAAATACTTTTCCAATAAGGTCTAACGCTTGCTGAGAACCATTTGTTATGAGTATTTCACTGGGTGCGATATCAATATCAAACCTATTTTTATATCTGGAAGCTATGTATTCGCGAAGCGGAAGATAACCTTCTGTTGTTGAATATTGCAAAACATTTTCGCCATCTTCATCCAAAACTTTTGATGTGGCTCGTTTAATCTCTTCTACAGGAAATGAAATGGGATTAGGCAAACCTCCTGCAAAAGAAATCATCCCCGGCTTATCAATAACCTTTAGTATCTCTCTTATAAATGACTTCTTCATGCTCACTATTCTGTTTGCAAAACGTAATTTCATAAATAACTACCTCACAATAAATTTCACATATTATATACCAAAATGAAGTAAGTTTGTAAGATTTGCATTAAATATTTAAAATTTTATGGAAAGTGTTTAAAGCGTATAGCAAATATCAGTTCAATATGATGTCTTTCAATTTCCATCCTATCTTTTGGACGACCATGCATGCTTTTTTGAATAATCTCTATACTCAATTCCACTATTTGACATCACTTCACGTCTATGTTAGCCTTTTATAAAATACATGGAGACACAATGAAGCTAAAACCCAAAACTCTTTTAACCCTGATTTCTACAATTGCTATTGGACTAATTATAATCCTGCTTGCCAAAATACACCCTGATTATCTTTTGGCAGCACACCGTATGCAATTCCCCAAATACGCCATTTACATAATTATTTTTGCTGCTCTTTCAATCGCAATCGGAGTGCTTTTAGAATTTAAGCGATTGATTTGTGGATTTAAAAACGGGTTTATGATTAATAAGATAGGTCTTATTTTTTCTCTCATCTTAGCTGTGATACTGTTTTTACCCCCGAGCGTTACTTTACACTTCGGATTTCGCTGGTGGACAACTATAGTTCAATACGGTCTATTCAGAAGCATATTGAGTATAATTTGCGGTGTTTCAATTGTGAGATCAATTACTAAAAAAGACACTGCACCGGAAACAAAGTAAAACTAAAATGTATTAATTAAGAATGATGTCACGAAGTTTAGCTTCGTATCTTTTAATGGCCTCTTTTTTAACTGCTTTTGCTTCTTCAACAAACTCCGGAAGCGAAAGGGCCTTAATTGCATCTTGAACTTTAGCTAGCAGTTTATAATCACCCATTAGGCTTACAACACGCGGATCCATCATGCCTGATTGCGAAAAGCCCATAAACTGCCCCGGTCCGCGCATCTTTAAATCCTCTTCGGCTATTACAAAGCCATCGTTTGATTTTTGCATAATATCAAGACGTTGCTTAGCTGTCGCGCCTTCAGTAGAAGTAACAAGGAAACACCAGCTTTCATTATTTCCACGCCCTACTCGTCCACGTAATTGATGAAGCTGTGCAAGCCCAAATCTTTCAGCGTTTTCAATCACCATAAAGCTTGCCTCTGGGACATCAACACCCACTTCTATTACCGTGGTTGATATGATGCACTTAATTTCACCCGAGCGAAATTTGCTCATTATCTCTTCTTTTTCCTCGTTTTTCATCCTGCCATGAAGAACAGCTAATGGTATATCTTTAAATATGCTTCCTTGAAGCTCATCCAACAATGTTTCCGTAGATTTTGCATCCAACTTTTCGCTCTCTTCAATGAGAGAACACACTATGTATGCTCTGTTGTTTCCTTCCAAGTGTTCTTTAATATATGAATACATATCAGCACGCTTTTTATCTTCTACAATGCGTGTTTTTATTGGAATTCTGCCTTTTGGCATCTCATCAATTATTGATATATCCAAGTCACCATAAAGTATCAAAGCAAGTGTTCTGGGAACAGGTGTAGCGCTCATAACTAAAGTGTCTGGATTATGCCCTTTTGCAGATATTTTTGCTCTTTGAGCAACACCAAACCTGTGCTGTTCATCAGTTACTACCAATCCTAAGTCATGGTAATCAACAGACTTTTGAATCAGTGCGTGTGTGCCTATAACGACATCTATCTCACCACTTTTGATTTTACTTAAAATCGCTCTTTTTTCAGCTGCCGGCATCTTGCTTTTAAGCAAAGCAACTTTGACTCCAAGCGGTGAAAGGAATTCACTTATTGTCTCATAATGCTGGCTAGCAAGAATATCAGTAGGTGCCATCAAAGCAGACTGCTTGTTATTTTTTGCTGCAACAAGCATTGCAACAGAGGCTGGTATAGTCTTTCCGCTTCCAACATCTCCTTGGAGCAGTCTGTTCATGACGATAGATTTTTTCATGTCGGATAATATTTCATCAATAACTCTCTTTTGCGCTCCTGTAAGTTCAAATCCGAAAGAATTTATATAAGAATCAACCAAAGAGTTGTCAATATTGAATGCTTCGGTTTCAAGCTTTGCATTTTCTTTTTTAACATAAACAAGCGCTGTCATAAAAAGAAGCATCTCTTCAAATGAAAGACGATATTTTGCATCCAATGCAGCTTTTAATGAATCCGGAAAGTGGAGATTTTGAAAAGTGTAGTTAATTTCAGGCAGACCGTAGCGTTTCCTTAAGCTTGAAGGCAATACTTCAGGAATTGTCCCAAGCTCTTGCGCCAACACCTGCTCCACCATCTTTTTAAATGGCTTTTGAGTTATACCTTTTACAAGCTTATATGTGCAATATACGGGGGGCAGCTGTGAATCCACTTTTTCGATGATTGGGTTTTGTATGCTTTTAATTGCGCGACGCGCATCAATCTTGCCGATTAAAATATACTCATCGCCAACATTTATGTTTTTTGCCATGTACGGTTGATTGTAGTAAACGCACTTTGCAGATGTCATCCCATCGGTTATGTTAAAGCTTACGATAGAAAAACTTCTACCTTTTCGAAAAAGAGAAGGTTTTGATAATACTTTAGCTTTTATAACAGCTTCATCGCCATGGTTAAATGCTGATATCCCTTTTGGATTTGATAATTCTTTATAAGAATAAGGAGCGTGAAACAAAATGTCTCCGACCTTAAAGATTCCCATCTTGTGTAAGGTCTGAGCTCGTTTGTCTCCCACTCCTTTAATGCTTTTTATATCTGAGTCAAGCGGCACAAAAGCCTCCTACTCAACAGAAATTATATAATAGTACAGTGGCTGTCCGCCGTAATAAACTTCGACATCCACATCTTCATATTTTTCTTCAAGCTCAGAGACGATGGCATTTGCATCATCTTCCTTCGTATCTTCACCATAGTAAAGAGTTATTATCTCTGCATCTTCATGAATCATTTTTGAAACAAGGTCGATTGTTGTATCGTGAACATCTTCATCAACAATCTCAATCTTGCCATCAGTGATTCCCATGATGTTGCCTTCTTTAATCTTTTTGCCGTCAAACTCAGAGTCACGTACAGCATAGGTAACCTGTCCTGTAATGACAGTGTCAATCATAGATTCCATGTTTTCTTCGTTTGCGTCCACTTCATTTAGCGGTTCATAGCCTAGCATTGCAGCAACGCCTTGTGGAATCGTTTTTGTCGGCACCACTTTAACATTGCACTCGGCTATCTTTGCAGCTTGCTGCGCCGCCATTATGATGTTTGAGTTGTTAGGAAGCACGATAACGTTATCAGCATTTGCATTTTCAATTGCCGCCAAAATATCTTCAGTGCTGGGGTTCATTGTCTGACCACCCTCAACTGTGAAGTTTGCGCCGAGGTCTTTAAACACCGCAGCAAGGCCTTTGCCTGCTGTAACACATACAACCTCAGAATGCGTACGTTCTTTTTTTACATTATAGTCATGAAGCTCGCTGTGCTGTTCGCGCATGTTTTCAATCTTGATGTCAGAAAGCTGTCCCATGCGAAGCGCATATTGCAAAACTTTGCCTGGCATCTCAGCATGAACATGAACTTTAATAATACCATCGTCTGCCACCACCACAACAGAGTCGCCTATAAGCTGCAGCCTGTTTGTAAGCCTTTGAACATCGTCTTCGTTTACATCATCATTTAAATTAATTATGAAAAATTCCGTACAGTAACCGAATTCGATTTCTTGATCGCTATGCGCTGCTGCGCTTACGTTTTGCGAACTTTGTGAGTCAGCTTCAACAATATCCTCAATTGAACCTGCTGCTTTTTCGCCTCTTAATATTGCCAAAAATCCTCTGTAGATTACAAGAAGTCCTGCGCCACCTGCATCGACAACGCCTGCCTGTTTTAAAACATCAAGCATTTCAGGAGTTTTCTCCAGCATGTCTTCGCCTGCAGACACCGCTTGTTCCATGATTTCCACTACATCATCTGTGTTTTCAGCCGCTTTTGCCGCACCCTGTGCACATGCCTTAGACACAGTAAGTATAGTTCCTTCTCTAGGCTTCATAACGGCTCTGTAAGCGGTTCTTACGCTTTCATCAAGTGCAAGCACCAAGTCGTCTGCATTAGCCTCACTCTTGCCTTCTATGCCTTTTGAGATTCCCCTGAATATCTGTGAAAGAATTACTCCGGAGTTCCCTCTTGCTCCTTTTAGTGCGCCTCTTGAAAGTGCCGCGCCAACTTTAGATACACTGTCCTCATCCACTTGGCTCACTTCTTTTACTGCGCTCTTTATTGTAAGAAGCATGTTTGTTCCCGTGTCGCCGTCAGGCACTGGGAAAACATTTAAATCATTAAGCTCGTTTTTTTTGCGAGCCAGCATTACTGCCCCATTTAAAATCATTTCCTTAAAAAGGGCGCTATCAATTTTATTCGTCTTCAATTCATTGTCCTCCGCTTAAACTTTAACACTTTCGACGGTGACATTCACCTTGCCCACTTTAAGCCCTGTAAACTTTTCAACATTATAGCGCACAGTGTCTTTTGCTATCTCAGCCACTGCATTTATTGAAACTCCGTAGATTACTTTTACGAAAATATTGATATCTACAGTTTCTTCATTCTTTTGCACTTTAATGCCTTTTGAATAGTTATCAAGGTTAAAAAGGTCGGAAATACCGTCTGCCGCGCGCTTTGAAGACATGCCAACTATGCCATAACATTCCTCAAGGGAATGCCCAGCTATTATTGCGATGACTTCACTTGAGATACTTATAGTACCCAATTCATTAATTATTGCGCTCATTTAATATCTCTCCTTAGTATTTATTCTTAATAATAATTATGATAAGAACAAGTAGATTGTATCTTATTTGAATAGCAGTTGCAAATTTTTAAACTAAGAGTGAATATTTTGTCACAAAAAGTTAAACTATTCAATATTTAATTTAAAAATAATATTTTAAAAATTATTTCTGCCTAATCCAATATGATAACAGCAATCATTTCCATCGTATCTTTTGATGTGTTTTTTATGGAGTGTCCGCTTCCGTTTGAGGTGACTATCACATCACCTGCTTTGCATGAGACATCAGTTCCATCATCATCCACAATTGCCTCACCTTTTGTAATAATATAATATTCCGTTTCGTTGTTGTGAACATGATGACCGATAGAGCATCCCGGTTCCAATGTGATTTTAGACATAAGTCTGCATTTTTCAGGCAATCCTTCTTTTTGAAAATGTTCTATCGTTACATCGCCTTCGCCGCCTCGCATTTCATGGCGGACATCTTTTATATAATCATTCGGTGTGATTTTCATATTGTACTCCTTTTAAAAATTATAAATACATTTTCCCATATTAGTAATCATAATTCAATAAAGGCTCAGCAATTTTGCTGAGCCTTTATTAAAAATATAAAATTTGCTTTAGAAATCGTCATCACAATCTAATGGAATAATTTTATTAGGTTCCACTATTTTCTTTGATGAGCTTTTTTTACTTCTGTTTTCATGGATAGGTGTTGTTGTATTTACAGCTTCCGCTCTCTGAGCTTGTTTTTTTGCATTGTTTATCATTTTATCCAGCTGATTTACAATGTTTTCTAATGTAAGCGATTGTCTCTTTAATTCTTCAGCTGATGCTGCGCTCTCTTGTGCAGTAGCTGCGTTTTGCTGAACCACCTGTTCCATTTGTCCTATTGCCTCAGTCACCTGAGAGGTTCCCTTTGCCTGCTCATCACTTGCCGCAGTTATTTCATCCATAAGCATATTAACATCTTTGGTCTTTGACATAATCTCGTCTAAAGCTAAGCTTACAGATGCGCTTATTTCAGCACCTTGCTCTGAAAGCTCAATATTTTTGTCAATTATCTCTGCTGTGTCTTTTGCGGCCTGAGCACTTTTTTGTGCAAGATTGCGAACTTCTTCAGCAACGACTGCAAAACCCTGACCTGCATCACCGGCTCTTGCAGCTTCGACCGCTGCATTAAGTGCAAGCATATTAGTTTGGAATGCGATTTCATCTATAACTTTTATGATTTTCGCAATATCAGAGCTTGATTTTTTAAGCTCTTCCATAGACGATGTCATACTAACCACTTTCTTTGAGCCATCTTCTGCTGCCACAGTTGCCTCTTTGGAAAGATTGTTTGCCTGACGTGTATTTTCCGCATTCTGTTTCACCATTGATGATGTTTCATCCATAACGGCAGAGGTCTCCTCTATAGAGGCTGCTTGTTCATTTGAGCCTTCTGCAAGCTGTTGCCCTGCGCTGTTAAGCTGCGTTGAGGCAGAAGACACCATCGCCGCTGATTTAGCTAGGGAACACATTTGCTCTCTGAGGTATCTAACTACCTTGATTATTACAATTGTCGAGACCGTAACTCCACCTAAAAGGCTTAAAATAGATACAATTATTAAAATTAAAGTTGTACTTTTTTGTTTATTGTATAAAGCTTGTGAAGCTTCTGTACTTTCCTTGATAAATTCATCTTTTAGTTGCTCAAGTATTACTGTTATATTATCTAAAATCGAAATTACATCTTCCTTATAATACTCAACAGCCTCTTCCGATTTACCTTCGCTTACTAAATCGTTAACCGTGTGCAGAGATTCATGAAGTTGATTATGGTAAGGCTCTACCTCAGTTAAAAGCGATTGAATTTTAGGATTTTCAATATTTTGCGTTTCCTCAGAATACATCCATTCTCCAAATCCACACTTTCTGGGATCAGCTTCTCCCGTAAATTCCACTCCCTTATCAATTGAGTCTCTCATGTCCATAACCCAATTAATGTGATCGATAGTTTTCATCAACACTGTTTCCACTTTTTCATCGGACACCACAACTATGTCCGAAGTTTCAATCATTGAATTTAATTGAATCGTTGTAAGTACTGATATCAAAATTAATGCGATTGATAAAATTATAACGGGTAATGATAGTCTTTTGGCCAAATTCATCTTCATCATAAAACTCCTCCTAGGTGTATTAAAGTGCATACTTTTTTTATATCGGTATGATAATCCTTGAACTATAGTTAAAATAGCACTTTACTTACTTTTTAATAACTTTTTGTATAAATAAGTTGTTTTATATATAAAATTTACCATTGTAATATTTGCAATATGTAATATTATGTTATTTAATTCAATATATTTTAATAATACATATAACAAATATATTGAACATTTATTTAACATTTCACTCATAAATTGCTTTAATTAAATTTGAGTAATATAATAAGAATTAAATGATTAAGGAGGTATAATAATGACATTAAGGAATGAAACGTACACTCTAAATGACGGTATTGAAATACCCAAGGTTGGCCTTGGTGTTTTTCTTGCTAAAGACGGAAAAGAAACATACGATGCTGTAAGATGGGCGCTTGATTTAGGTTATAGACATATTGATACAGCAGCAATATATAAAAACGAAGAAAGTGTGGGAAAAGCCATACGTGACAGCGGAGTACCAAGAGAAGAAATATTTATCACAACAAAATTGTGGAATGATATGCAAAGATACGACGATGCTCTCAAAGCTTTTGATGTGAGCCGCAAGAAACTTTTAACTGATTACGTAGACCTCTATTTAATACACTGGCCAAACTATAAGCCTGAATATAACACTCAGGCCTTTGAAGCAATCTTAAAGCTTAAAAGCGAAGGAAAAGTTCGCTCTGCCGGAGTTAGCAACTTTACTCCAAAACACTTGGATAATTTGATTAAAGCAACCGGTGCAACTCCAAGCGTAAACCAAGTAGAAAGACATCCGGTTTATAATCAAAAAACGCTCAAAGATTATTGTGATAATCATAATATCCGCATAGAATCATGGGGCCCTTTGATGCAGGGTGAATTTGTTGGAGTGAAGCTGTTTGAAGACATCGCAGATAAATATGGCAAAACTGCAGCGCAAATACTTATTCGATGGCATATTCAAGGTGGATTTGTAGCCATACCTAAATCTGTTAAAAAAGCAAGAATTGACTCTAACACTGATGTTTTTGATTTTGAGCTTTCAGATGAGGACATGAAGGCTATTAATAGCTATCCTCAAGGTTCACCTAAAACCGATCCAAATACCTTTAGATATGGTTTTGACGGCTATTAATAAGCAATTTAAAAGAACGGGCAATAATGTCCGTTCTTTTTTTATATCCTTAATTTAATTAACTAAGCCTCGACTAAATTTTCTTCTTTTTTTGGCTTTTCTTTAACAAAAGCCATAATCCCACCGATTATAAGCAAACATCCACCTATAACCCCAATAGTAGAAATCAATGCCAGCAGTCCGCTAATTAACATAAACACTCCGCCCAATACATTTGAACTTTCTGCCATTGCTCCGCCAACTATTCCAAGCACTGCAATGATTAAAAATATAATTCCTACCGTTATAACAATTGCTCCTGCAATTGTTGAAAAGTCTTCAATTCCTTCATCATAAATATAATCTTCCAAGTCATAAGTCTCAATATTTTCTTTTTCCATTAGATTTTCATAGTAATCCGAGTTTAAAAAATCTTCAAGGAACGTGCCCACAAAAGATGTGATAAAAATACCGACCAAAATTATTATTACTGCCATCAACGCACTAAGGCTTCCACCAACGATGCCTAAAAATTTGCTAGTTTTTCTCATAATATACCTCCTAGTTTAATTAACTGTAATTATGCACTATGGTTTAAACAAATTCAATTAGAAAACCATTAGAGTATTATTATAACTTTGCGTTCAAATGTGTTGATCTATTAATATCGAGTTACCATCCGGGTCTTTGAGTGTTAAATATCCAGGTCCTTGTGAGTCTGCTTCTACTTTTTCTATAATATCTATCCCTGCACTTTTAAGCTTCTTTTGGATAGTTCTAACATCATCAAATTCGGATAGTTCATTACTATCATTATCCCAACCAGGATTAAACGTCAAAATATTTCCATCAAACATCCCTTGGAATAGCCCGATAGCAGTACTATCATTTTTCATGATAATCCAATTCTCATCTATGTTGCCGCCAAATTCTTTAAAGCCCAGTTTCTCATAAAATTCCTTTGATATTGTAATATCTTTTACAGCCAAACTAATCGAAAAAGCTCCTAGTTTCATAATCAGCCTCCTTTGTGAGAAATGTTATAGTGAGTTAAATTAAGTCTTGTTTACCTCTTTAATATTTTAACATCAGCATCATTTTTGCACAAATAGACATTAGCTATATATAATTTAAGACAATATAGAAAAAAACCGCGGATTAACGCGGTTTTTTTATTAACAATGATTAATATTACAGTTTGCTTTCAGCATCTTCAAATTCATTGATATCGCTGATACCGTTTCTGTCAATAATAAGTTCTGTTTTGTTTTTGCCAACTTCAATTGTTATAATATCG
This sequence comes from Christensenellaceae bacterium, assembly GCA_963676355.1. Classification (GTDB taxonomy): domain Bacteria; phylum Bacillota; class Clostridia; order Christensenellales; family UMGS416; genus JAGLOK01. The sequence continues at coordinate 2,016,356 of OY781093.1, read as the reverse complement.
TCCTGAATCTTTGTGATAGTTCCATAGATACGTCCGATAGTTGTGATGTTGTCGCCAACTTTAATCTGAGAAAGTTTTTCTTTTCTCTTCTTCTGTTGTTTTTGCTGTGGTCTGATAAGCAAAAAGTAGAAAACTACGATTAACAAAAGAGGAATTAACAATGAACCATACTGTCCAAGAAGCCCTGTTGCTTCTGTGCCTGCTGCTGCTTGTAATAACATTAACGTATACCATCCTATAATCTATTTTATTGTAAAGCAAAGTTTAAGCTATGCTTTATTTTCTCTGCAATAATAACTTAAAACTAGCTATTTTGCAATATTTCACTTGCCATTTTCTGTAGAGTTAATAAATTCTTCACGAAAATCAAGCATTCTATCGTTTCTTATGGCTTCTTTTATGCGTTCAGTCAGTTTTATGAGGTATCTCAAGTTGTGCCATGTAGCAAGACGCGAACCTAAAATCTCCTTTGTTTTAAACAAATGACGAAGGTAAGCTCGACTATAATTTTGACAATAGTAGCAATCACAGTCCTCATCAAGAGGAGTAAGGTCATCCGTATATTTTGCGTTTAAAATATTCACTTTTCCATTTGATGTGAAAAGCGTGCCTGTTCGTGCAGTTCTTGTTGGCAGCACGCAGTCAAACATATCAACGCCACGGGCGACACCTTCAACTATGCAGTCGGGGCTTCCGACACCCATCAAATATCTTGGTTTTTCTTCAACAAGATGAGGTCGCAACACATCCAGTGTTCTATACATATCTTCCTTTGGCTCGCCTACAGAAAGTCCGCCTATTGCATAGCCGGGCAAATCTATGGCTGTTGTATGTTGAGCACTTTCAATTCGAAGATCATCATATGTTCCGCCTTGAATAATGCCAAACAAAGCCTGTCTTTGCGTGTTTTTGTGAGCCATCTTGCAGCGCACAAGCCATCTTAATGTTCGTTCCATTGAATTTTTTACATAATCATAATCGGCAGGCCAAGGTGCGCATTCATCAAATGCCATAATAATATCTGCACCAAGCGAATTTTGCACTTCAATTGCCTTCTCAGGAGAAAGAAAGTGCTTTGAGCCATCAATATGAGATTGGAAAGCTACTCCTTCTTCTTTGATTTTACGCAACTTCGACAGTGAAAACACCTGAAATCCACCGGAATCTGTGAGTATCGGCTTATTCCAATGCATAAACTTATGAAGACCACCTGATTTTTCAACCAAGCTGTGACCGGGCCTAAGATACAAATGATAAGTATTTGAAAGAATTATCTGTGCACCAATCTTTTCAAGTTCTTCAGGTGCCATTGCTTTTACTGTTGCCTGTGTTCCAACCGGCATAAAAACAGGTGTTTCAATAACACCATGTGGCGTTGTAAACTCCCCTATTCTCGCTCCTGATTGTTTGCAAACATGTGTAACTTTATATTCAAACATATTATTTTATATACATGGCATCTCCAAAGGAAAAAAACCTGTACCCCTCCTTTACGGCTATTTCATAAACATTAAGCATCTCTTCACGAGAACTAAGTGCTGAAACCAGCATCAATAGTGTTGATTTTGGCAGATGAAAATTGGTTATTAAAGCATCGCATGCCTTAAACTTATATCCGGGATATATAAATATATCCGTCTCTCCTCTTCCATCATGGACAATTCCTATTTCATCAGTTACAGTTTCAAGTGTGCGTACAGATGTTGTCCCCACACAGATGATTCTGCCCCCAGAGCTTCGTGTCGCATTTAAAAGGTTTGCAGTGTCTTTTAACACTTCATAGTATTCTGAGTGCATTTTGTGCGTTGTTACATCTTCCACACTTACCGGGCGAAATGTTCCTAAGCCCACATGCAAAACAACTTTTGCAATATTGATGCCCTTCTTCTCAATTTTAGCAAGCAGCTCATTTGTGAAATGCAATCCTGCAGTAGGTGCTGCCGCAGAGCCTGTAAGCCGTGCATAAACCGTTTGATATCTTGATTTTTCTTCAAGCTTTTCGTGAATATACGGCGGGAGAGGCATGATGCCTATCTCATCTAATATCTCCTCAAGTATTCCATCATATATGAGTTCTACATGGCGTATACCTTCATCATATTCAGCTGTGACTTTCATCTTTAGCCTGTCAGAAAACACAAATTCGCGCCCGACTTTTGCTTTTTTTGCAGGCCGTGCGAGAATCTCCCAAGTATTGCCTTCAATCCTCTTTAGCAAGAGTATTTCTATTTGTCCGCCAGTATCAGCGCGTTTTCCAAAAAGACGTGCAGGAATAACCTTTGTGTCGTTTATTACAAGAGTATCCCCTTGATTAAGATAGTCAATTATGTCGCTAAATTTTTTGTGTGATACTTGTTTGTTTTGTCTGTCATATACCAATAACCTTGAGTCATCACGCTTTTTAATTGGTGTCTGCGCAATAAGCTCTTCCGGCAAATGGTAGTCGAACATATCTGTTTTCATTATAAAAAGCTTCCCTGCCTTGTTTCTTTTTTATCACCTTCATTATACGGTATCCCGAAATGCTTATAAGCATTCGGAAGTGCTATGCGACCGCGAGGTGTGCGGTTTATAAAGCCAAGCTGTAAAAGATATGGCTCATATACATCTTCTATTGTAACAGATTCTTCGCCAGTTGCGGCAGCCAATGTGTCAAGCCCAACTGGACCACCGTTAAATTTCTCAATTATCGTGAGCATCACATTGCGGTCAACATTGTCTAACCCCAGTTCATCAACCTCAAGCATCTGAAGACCTTTGTGTGCAACATTCTTTGTTATAATCCCATCAGCGCGTATCATAGCATAGTCACGCACACGCTTAAGCAGTCTGTTTGCAATACGCGGCGTCCCACGAGATCTTCTGGCTATCTCCATTGCACCTTCTTCTTCTATTTCCACTTCCAAAATTCTAGCCGACCGTTTCACTATTGTTGAAAGTTCCTCTGCTGTATATATTTCAAGCCTACAAATAACACCAAACCTATCCAATAGCGGCGATGTCAGCATTCCAGCTCGTGTTGTAGCACCAACCAATGTAAACTTTGGCAAATCAAGACGTATTGAGCGTGCTGATGGACCTTTTCCGATAATAATATCGAGCTTGCAGTCTTCCATCGCAGGGTATAACACCTCTGCCACAGAGTTATTCATTCTATGTATCTCATCAATGAAAAGTACATCACCTTCGCCAAGATTTGTAAGGATTGCAGCCAAATCACCCGTGCGCTCTATCGCAGGGCCACTTGTAGTACGTATCTGGACGTTAAGCTCGCTTGAAATTATGTTTGCAAGAGTGGTCTTCCCCAAGCCAGGAGGACCGTATAAAAGAACATGATCAAGTGATTCTGAGCGCATTTTTGCAGCACCAATAAATATATCAAGCTGCTCTTTCGCTTTTTCTTGCCCGACATATTCATCCATTGTTTTGGGGCGAAGAGAAACTTCTATGTCAAAATCGTCCACACTCTTTTGAGAAGTAATAAATCTATCTTCGTTTTCTCTGTTCTTATTTTCTATCATTTACGCTCCCCTTTGCTTAAGAGCGGCTGTTATAAGCTCTTCAACTGTTTTACATTCACCTACACTGCTTATCGCACGTGTAGCCTCTGTCGAAGAAAAGCCAAGTGCCATAAGCGCTGCCAGTGCCTCTTGTGTGATTGATGTATTTTGTATTTGCGGCATGTCTTTATATGCACCGGTAAGCTCTGAATTATCAACCTTTTCTTTAAGCTCCAATATCATGCGAAGTGCTGTCTTTTTGCCAACACCCGGAGCACGAGCAATAGCAGCAGCATCTTCTGCCACAATAGCCACAGCAAGTTCTGTTACACTCATAACAGACAATATACTTGTAGCTGCCTTAGGTCCAATTCCGTTTACCGTTATTATCTTTTCAAACATCGTCTTTTCTTCATGCGTCAAAAAACCGTAAAGCGTCATCTCTCCTTCACGCACATGAAAGTGTGTATATACTTTAGCTTTCTGACCAACATCGCCAATCTCGGCAAGTGTGCGTGTCGAAACTCCAATTAAGTATCCTACACCGTTACAGTCTATTACAACGTTGTTTGAATTTTTTTCTGCAATTTCACCTTTAAAGTAAGAATACATATATCTCCTTCAGAGTTGGGTTACTTAATCTTGAACCCGCTTGATAAATTATACGATTGAGCGTGACATATTGCAACAGCAAGAGCATCTGCCGCATCATCAGGGCGCGCAATATCACGCATATTAAGCAGTGCTTTTACCATCTGCTGCATCTGATTTTTGTCAGCCCTGCCATATCCGCACACAGCTTGCTTCACCTGAAGAGGTGTATATTCGTAAAGATTATCTGAACCCAAAATATTATTTGCCGCAATAACAGAAACTCCCCTTGCATGAGCCACAGTGAGAGCTGTTTTTATATTTTTGTTAAAAAAAAGTTCTTCAAAAGCTACACATTCGGGTTTGTATTGACGAATCAACTCTTGCGTATCTTCAAATATTACAGAAAGACGTCTAGGAAGCGGAACTCCCGCAGACGTTGATATTATTCCGAAATCAATAAGTGTGATTTTGCTGTTTTGTTTTTCTACGACTCCGTAGCCCACTGTCGCAAGCCCAGGGTCTATTCCCAATATAATCATTTATGCTCCGAATTATACATTGTATTTGCTATGCACGAACATATGTATTGTAGCATAAATTGCTATTGTTTTAAACTGCCGATATGATTAAATGTATTGCTATTTCTCAAAATTACCTTTATCCCGCAAATAAGAATTGATAAACTTCGCATCTTCAATTTCGAGGCCGCGTTCGCCTGCCAACGACTCCATATGGTGCCTAAATTCATGCCTTAATGTCTTTCTGAGCTGATTTTTGAATTCCTCAGGCTTAAGATATCCATGCACTCTCATAAAAGAACCATAGTATATTATAATATATCTACCCATTGGTCCATTGACATGGTATTCACCCATAATATAGAGACACTCCGCCCCTTTAACAGCGCTCTTTTTTGTTCTAGGCAAAAGCATAATACCACCATTTAAGCGTTCGTAAAAAGGCTGTGGTAATTCTTCTGCAAGATCGTTAAGCATTGCCTCTGTTTCTTCAATTGAAATCATAAAAATAATATATCGGTAAATTCTGTATTTTACAAGTTATATTTTCTAAAGATACGTCACAATAAACTCTACACTATTTCTTTTTTGCAACCATAACTACTATAAGTACCATTAGCAAAACCAAAATTATCGCAACAATTATAATTAGCATCATCACAAAGCCGCGATCTTTAAGAAGTGCTTTGATTCCTGAATAATCCTTTGTTTTTAGCTCACCCGTTTCATCATCTGGTTCAGGCTGTGGTGTAAATGTCGCAAGAGGCTCCTCTGTGGGCTCAGGGGTTTCTGTCGGCACAGGTGTTGGAGCAGGAGTGTCTGTCGCAGAAGCCGCTGTAGGAGTCGGGGTTAACGTAGGTTCTGGTGTTGGTGTTATTGTGGTTGTAGGCGAAGGTGTAGACGTAGGTGCTTGCATTACTTCAAAGTCATGACCTGATGAATATTCGCTGTAGGATGCACCTCCCATGGTATATGTGATTTTTGCACCTATTCGATAGTCACCTATATCATCCTCTTTAAATGTATAACTAAACGCATGTGATTTTGAAGCTCCTGCAGAAATTGTCCCGAAATTTATAGGTGAGCCGCTGTATACACTGTTTGCGCCGTTCAGCCTATAATAATATTCAACCGATACACTTGTTGCAGTGCTTCCACTTTTGTTCTTAAATAAGTCTGAGATATCAACTTTATCTCCTACATAATAGACATCTTTCTCGGGAGTAACTGTGCCTCCTGATGAGAAATTATCTGCCGCTAACGCTATGCTTTCAAGTGCAATCGCACTCAAAACAACTGCTATACAAATTATACTTATTCTCTTTATATTTTTCATATACACTCCTATTGCACACTCTATCTCTTTTTTGTCGCAACAATAATTATCAGAACCATTAAAAATACTATTATAACACCTGCGGCAATAATAATCGTCATGACTATTGTTCTATCGCCTAAAACAGATGTGAGGTCAGAATCTCCACTGTCTTTTTCATCATTATTTTTAACTTCCTCATTAGATAAACTATCTTTATTATCATCTTCTTTCCCATCTAATGGCGTTTGAGTCGCATCCTCAACAGGTGCTTGAGTCGGTTGAGCTGTTGGTTCTAATGTAGGTTCAACAGTAGCTTCTGGCGTAGGCGATGCAGTAGGTTCAGGACTTGGAGTCGGTGTTGGCGAAGCCTCAACTGTAAAATCATGCGCCACGTTATATTCAGTGTATGGCCCTGTGCCAGAAATTTTATATGTTACCTTTGAACCTATTCTAAGCTCACCTATATCATTTTCTGTAAATGTATAATCAAGGGTGTTTTCAACTTTTTGATTTGGCGTGACGGTTCCGAAAGTTACTGTATCTTTATAGTTTGTTGCGCCATTGTGCCTATAATAATATTGCATTTCAAGGTCTGAAACATTTACTGACAAACTGTTTCTCATGGTGTCAGTAACAGCTACTGTATCGCCTACATAGTAAATGTTTTTTTCAGGTTCTATGCTTGAGCCCGAACGTATAATGTTGTCCTCGCTTTTAACAAGAATGTTCTTATTATGGTTTACCCAACTTCCGCCCCAACACCACACAACTGTCTGAATGCTAACATCCAGATCGTTGCTTGCAAATGTTATGTTATCAGTGTACGACTTGGAAGCACCAGGTGAGATTGTATCCAAATGGCTTTTGGTAATAGGACCGGACGGAAGTTGATATGTATAGTCAAACGATGTTATAGGATCCGTGCCTGTGTTTTTTAGTGTAATCGTTACATTAACTGAGCCGCCTGTAGGCGCTACCGCGCTTGGTGAAAGAGAAATCGACGTAATTTGATAATCCACAGCAGCAAGTGCTGTTGATGGTATGAAAACTGTGGCTATTATCGCTAGAGTTATTAAAACAGAAATACGCTTAACTTTTTTCATCACGGACACTCCCCTTTTTATATCTAATTATCTTCTCGAGTGCAGGAAGTCAGCTTTATAAAGTTGTGATTCAAATTTTCTATAATTTTATTATAGCAAAAAAAAGTAGCATTACAATCTTATCGAAGGTTTTCATTATAATGCTACATACATTTAATTTTAAATGCTTTGCTTATATTATTATTTGAGACATATCTATATTCTTTTCAACGACTTTATAAATCACCATAGTATATTCTTCTATGCTCATCAATAGCATATTGATCTGTCATTCCAGCTATGAAATCAGCAATACATCTAGCTAGTATTCTTTTTTTATCTTTATCATTTTTCAAATCCTTAATTTCCTTTTTTATCCACACAATGTCACCGTTGGAGAACAATACATTATGTTTATCTATCTTCATTAACTCATTAGCCAAATGATTCAATGTTCCCTTATGTAAAAGTAATGGTTTATCATAATATGCTTTGAATAAATCCTTAATTATCATTTCAGCTTTGTTATCAAATCTTGCAACTTCTAAACTATTAATAACTTTACTACTAATAATTCGCTCTAAATAATCACAAGCTTTTTTACCATAACCAGAAAAATTAATTAATTTTTCTTTAAATCTATGTTCATTTTTGTAAAATTCACAATTCTCAGCTTCCTCGTCAATAAATGCTTTCATTTTTTCTTTACTGCTTCTTATAACATCGTTGACAAAATAATTTTGTATTTCATATACAAGCCGTGATTGTACTAATTCAAGTTTATTTAAATAAACTCTATAATTTAAATTAAAATCATTTTCTATATCAAAATTGATACTAGCCTTTATATTTCTTAATTTATTAATTTTTAATATATCGCTAAAATCTTCGAGGGTAAGATTTTCAGAAGCGAATGCATCGTCCAAATCATGTGAACGTTGTGCTATTTCATCGGCTATTGAAACTATTTGACCTTCTAAAGTAGTTGGAAAACTAGTTTCTAAATATAATTTTTCCACATCACCTCTATAAAAGTCTGAAATTTTATAGCATTTCATATTACAATTTTCGTTAGTATTTTTTTCACAATTTTCGCAATTATAAGGAATAAATGTTGTATGCTTTAATATTCCCTCTAAAACTTGATGCGATAAATTCAAACCTTCAAAATCTATAAATTTTTCTTCCAATAATGTAATTACTCTTAATCCGTGACAATTGTGTTTAAAGCCACCATAAGGATTTTTCTCTTCAAAGTCATCTATATCAAGAATTTTGGGAAATTCGCCTTTTAAAATACAATCTAAAGTTCTTTCACCCTGATGACCAAAAGGTGTGTGTCCAATATCATGAGATTGTGCAATTGCTTCTGCTAATTCAATATTTAATTCTAGCGATTTAGCTATAGTTTTCGCAATTTGAGCAACCTCTAAAGTGTGGGTTAATCGTCTTCTATAGTGATCACCTTTAGATGCAGTAAATATCTGTGCCTTATCTACTAACCTTCTATAAGCTTTTGAATGAACAATTCTATCAGAGTCTCTTTGAAATTCACTTCTATAATCATTACACTCCAAAGATTTATAATCTCTTGTACAATTTGAATTCTTTTGAGCTAATACATTTAAAGATATATCATAACTAATGTCCTCATATCTTGTATCAGTACATTTTTCCATTTTTATATCTTCAGTAAGAATCAAATACTCTATTTGTTCAATAAGTTTTTCAGATTTTTCAATTGATATATATGAGAAATCTTGGAAATCTGTTTTTACATCTAATGAAGTCGATGCAATGAAATTATGTATTGCTATTTGATTTTCTATTCTCTTTTTAACTAGATAATTAATAACTAGCTTGTTTTCACTCTTTATTTTAATTTCTGCTTCATTGGATATAAATATTTCGGTAAATTTTACTTCATTTTTTTTATCCTTTTCATATACAATAAATGCTATAATTACTTCGTGCTCATCATTAATCTCATTGACTATAGCTATATCATTATCTTGTACAGGATAAATGTATTTTTTACTTTTTTTATAGCTATTCCTTATATTAAAAATGTAGTCTGCATAGCCCTTATCGCCTTCATTTTTCTTCTTGTCTAGAATTTTAATTAATATTAAATCTTTAATCAAAGTACACCTCTTTCTTTATTTTCATTACATTATACCCAATTTATCCCAAGTTACCAACATTATTTACCAAATCAGAAATGTTTGTGTCTATTTTTTAATGCCTCATGTTTTAAAGTTAAAAATGGTGTTTCTTCTATCCTTATTTCATAAAGCAAAAAAATATTCAAAAAACTCTTGCATATTATACATTTTTATGTATAATTATAAATCATTAAGCATAAACATGCATTGGAGGACACAAAATTGGCTAAAGAAAAAATGGTACTTGCATACTCAGGCGGACTTGATACGTCCATTATTATACCGTGGCTCAAAGAAAACTATGGCGACTGTGAAGTAATCGCTGTGGCAGGTGATGTAGGTCAGGGAGAAGAGCTCAATCATCTTCATGAAAAAGCTAAAAAGACTGGCGCAAGCAAACTATATATAGAAGATATAACAGAAGAATTTGTAAATGACTTCATCTTCCCTACGCTTAAAGCCGGAGCGAAGTATGAAGGCAAATACTTGATGGGCACATCGTTTGCCCGCCCGCCGATTGCAAAACGTTTGGTTGAAATCGCTGAAAAAGAAGGCGCAACAACAATCGTTCACGGCTGTACAGGCAAAGGAAACGACCAAGTACGTTTCGAGCTTACAATCAAAGCATTAAACCCACACCTTAAGGTTATCGCACCTTGGCGTACATGGGAAATAAAAAGCCGTCAGGAAGAAATAGAATATGCTGAGGCTCGCGGAATTGAAATACCCGTTAAAAAGGGCGATTCATATTCTCGTGACCGCAACATATGGCACATAAGCCATGAAGGTGAAGATCTGGAAGATCCATGGAACGCACCAAAGGATAACCTTTATAAGATATGCACCAACCCTATGGATGCTCCTGACACTCCGGAAACTGTTGAGATAGACTTCGAACAAGGTATCCCTGTCGCAGTTAACGGCAAAAAGATGGATGGCGTTAAAGTCGTTGAAGAGCTTAACAAAATCGGCGCAAAGCATGGCGTTGGAATCATAGATATCGTTGAAAACCGTTTAGTCGGCATGAAATCACGTGGTGTATATGAAACACCCGGCGGTTCCATCCTCTATGAAGCACATGAGATTTTAGAAACCATTACTTTAGATAAGGAAACATCACACTATAAAGCCATGATGGCTATCAAATTCTCTGAATTGGTGTATAATGGTCAATGGTACACTCCTTTGAGGGAAAGTCTTTCAGCATTTGTTGACAAGACTCAGGAAAACGTAACCGGCACAGTAAAGCTCAAGCTTTACAAAGGCAACATCATAAATGCCGGTGTTAAATCCCCCTTCTCGCTGTACAACGAAGACTTCGCTACATTCGACGAAGACGAAGTATACGACCAAAACGACAGCGCAGGATTCATTACCCTATTCGGACTTCCGATTACGGTTCAGTCTCTCATGAAGGAGAATCTTAAGAAAAAATAATTGGAGGACCACATGAGCGATAAAAAGCTATGGGGCGGCAGATTTTCAAAACAGACTAATAAAGCGGTAGACGATTTCCATTCGTCTATCTCTTTTGATATGCGCATGTATGAGGAAGATATCTTAGGTTCTGTTGCACATGTAAAGATGCTGGCAAAGCAAAAAGTCATATCAAATGATGACGGCGAATCAATAGTTAATGGTTTGCTCGGCATTTTGGACGATATAAAGGCAGGCAAAGTCGAGTTTGATGTCTCCGCCGAAGACATTCACATGAATATAGAGCAGATATTAACTCAGCGCATTGGCGAAGCTGGAAAACGCATGCACACAGGCCGAAGCCGCAACGATCAGGTAAGCCTTGACACTCACATGTATGTGAAAAAAGCATCCCTTGATGTTATTTCAAAGATAAAATCCCTCTGCTCTGTTTTAGTTAACATATCAGAGAAACATTTAGATACTGTTATGCCGGGTTTTACGCACATGCAAAAGGCTCAGCCTATCACCCTGGCATTTCATCTTATGGCATACTACGAGATGTTTAAGCGCGATTTAAAGCGTTTTGAGGATGCATATGAAGCAGCTGACGTAATGCCGCTCGGCTCGGGAGCGCTTGCATCTACAACCTTCCCGCTTGACAGAGAATATGTGGCAAGCGAGCTTGGCTTTTCAGGAGTCACGCAAAACGCGATGGACACAGTTTCCGACCGCGATTATGTTCTGGATTTCATCTATGCTTCATCGGTTTGTCTTATGCACCTTTCTAGGTTTTGCGAGGAAGTCATCTGCTGGGCATCAAACGAATATGGATTCATAGAGCTTGACGACGCCTACTCTACAGGCTCATCCATTATGCCACAAAAGAAAAACCCCGATGTTGCGGAGCTTATCCGTGGCAAAACAGGACGTGTATACGGTGATTTGGTTGCGCTGTTGTCCTGCATAAAATCGCTACCTCTCGCATATAACAAAGATATGCAAGAAGATAAAGAAGCGCTCTTTGACGCGCATGACACCGTGGCCGCCTGCGTTTCAATGTTCACCCCGATGCTTGAAACTGCCTCATTTAATGCCGACAACATGGCAATGAGTGCAAAGCTCGGCTACACCAACGCAACTGATGCGGCTGACTATCTGGTCGGCAAAGGAATGCCATTCCGCGAAGCGCACGAAGTAATCGGAAAGCTAGTGGCGCTGTGCATTAATAAGCGCATTACGCTGGATGAACTGCCTCTTGAAGAATACAAAACTCTTTCTGATAAATTCGATGGCGATATTTATGATGAAATCGACGTGCTCACCTGCGTAAAAAAGCGCAAAATAATCGGTGGATGCGCACCGGAAGCGGTCGCAGAGCATATTGTTAAAGCCAAGAAATTCTTAGCCGAATAATTCATGCGCAATGCGCAAGTCAATTTATAGTAAAACCCGCAGTGATGCGGGTTTTCATTTATGTTATAATAAATCAAAAACGGAGATAAATATGTTATTACTTTGTTCAAACGGATTATCTAGCAAAAATCTAATTTCAAAAGTTAACAGTTTCTCTTATTTAAACAATAAAGCCGTCTTGGTAGTAACTGCAGACAATGTCTATAAGGCAAATAACAAACACGTTTCTCGAGTCAAATATGAGCTTGAGTCACTTGGATTTATAGTAGACATCATTGATATCGATTATCATTCAATAAAAGACTTAAATAATTACTCAATCGTTGAATTTATCGGTGGCAATCCTTTTTACCTATTACATTCTTTAAGAAAATCAAACGCGAAGCCTGTAATCTATGATATTTCAAAGTCAAGCAATAAACTTCTTGTCGGATGGAGCGCAGGAGCTTTTGTAATGCAAAACTCCCTTGACCTTGTGAATATATTCTCTCCTGAATTAAACTTTTTAAACATAAAAGACTTAACTGCTATGTCGATAACTGACACAGAGATACTCCCCCATTACAATAGATTTAAATCAAAGTTTGTAAGATTCGAGGCAAGATGCTTGGAGTATGAGAAGGAAAACAACCATAAGGTTATAAGGCTTAATGACGGGGATGGCGTGCTTATTTCTCAAGATGAAATAGAAATTATAAGGTCAGTTTAAATTTCATTTCAACTCTTAATCAACTTTCCTAAATCAACACATACATTACTTGCCAAGACATAATCCTTTTGTCCAATGCGGTCCAGCCGCACCCAGCTCACAGCCTTCTTTCACTCAAAAGATGTTCTGCTTAATATATCGCCGGTCGCTTATAGCATTTATGATGTGAGTTTTAACGCCTGCAAGCATTTCATAGACATCAAATCTGACTAACTGCATATATAAGATTATCTTATTGCGCAGGGGCGGAAAAGTGGAAATGTCAATATCCCTATGTACTCTTGTTTCATAGATTAAAAATAAATCTATCGCAAATCCGCCGCAGAAAGAGTATTTAAACTCACAGCCTACCAATAATCTGTTTGCTTGAAATACTAATGAATCCATTTCAACCTCACAAATTAATATTGTTCTATATAACCGAAAGAATGCTTCTATTCCATCTTTAATGAATTTATACAAACAGCTTCTGTGCACCTTTCGCATATAAGCCAATATGCTCTTTTCATTTTTTTCGTATTTATACAAATATGTGTATCATCTTTCAAAATGAGTTCCAGCTCCTTCTTGTGTCCGATTATAACCTTTTGGGCTTTCAATTCAATTCGTGCGACATCTTTATAATATAGAGTAATGTAATATGTTTTAAATCTATCAGAAAAAAACACTATTCTATCCAATGAATATGGAATTACAATAGAAATACAAAGGTAAAATACAAAGGTGAAAAATATATTAAAGACTTCTGTTTTAAATATAATTAATATAATAGGCAATGATACAATAATTATTCCGTTCATTATCCAATATAATTTACAAGTGTCAAAAAAAAAGTATACTTTTGCGTTCTTATTTTTCCACATATTAATTTCTAATATTGTATAATGGCCAATTATTGCAGTAAGACCAAATAAAATATTTACATAAAATAGATAAAAAAATAATTTTGCAGGAGATATCTGGATATTCATTACTATTAACAGAGCTATATAACTGGCAGGCAGCGTAATATAAAAAAGTCGAATGAATATTTTATATACCAATAAACTTACAGGAATTTCAGTTTCATTATAGTGTAATAATTTCGATAAAACACTTGGAATGATAATTTTCTTCTGTTCAATATCCTCTGTTTCGATTTTTTTCTCATATCTGATTGTTCTTAGTACAATAGAAGCAAACAAGAAAAGATACATACTGCAGAGAAAAATATATACTACTATCAAAAGCATAGATTTTTGCCTCCACTTTTTAAAATAAATAGCCTATAACATACTATCACAAACTGACACAAATTTGCAGGAATTTTCATGTCTATCAAAAATGATAAAAGCCAGAGTTATTGCATATTGCATTATTACGAGCTTTGAGTACGAAGCACGATGTATTAATCCGCACTCACTCATACAATAATCTTCCCCAGCTCAATGCAGATGTTCCTTGCTGAAGCATAATCTTCTTGGCTTAACGCAATGGCAATTTCGTTTTCAAGCTCTCTTCTTTTTTCGTGCTGAGAATTAATCTTTTCTATCTCCACCTTTGAATATCGTTTCGACAAAACCCTGTCTCTGAATTCATCAATACTTATTTTAATAATTTTCTTATTCTCCAATGAAAATACATAGTCCATTGTGTTTGATATCATGTAAAAATCATGGGACACCATAAGCACACTGCCTTGATAAGCATTTATAGCATCTTCCAAAGCAAGCTGAGAGCTCAAGTCCAGATGCGAAGTAGGTTCATCCAAGATTAAAAAGTCAGGATTTTCATGTGTTATTTTAGCAAGCTGTAAGTGGTTTTTCTCGCCGCCCGACAAAACGCTTATTGATCTGTCAAGTGTGTTGTGCTTAAACAAAAACCTGCCTAAAAATTGCTCAATCGACTTTTTTGTTGGAAATCCCAGATCGTAAAACTCTTCGATTATTGTATTATTATAGTTAAGCCTCTCATCTTGCTTTTGTGATAGATACGAAACCTCCATATATGGGTTAAGCCATATTTCTTCGGAATTACCCTTTAATATTTCTTTAAGCAAAGTAGACTTCCCTGCCCCGTTTTCGCCAATAAATGCCGCCTTCTCACCTTCTTGAATCATTAAGCTTGCATCACGAATCAATTCTTTTCCGGGAAATGATTTGGAGTAATCTTTAATAGTTAAAATCTCACTGGTACTCTCCCTTGTTGTCTGAAAATCAAATTCTATCTGTGACAGCAGCACATAAGGCGAAAGCTGCATATTTCTTTTAAAGCGGTTAAGGTATGAAATTCTTGAACGCAGCATGCGACCTTTGCTTTTATCAGAATTACGTCTTGCATATTCTCTAAATCTTTTTACAATCTCCTCTTGTCGTTTTACTTCCTTTTTATCTGCAAACGCCTTTTTTTGTTCGGCTATTTTTGCGCTTAAAAGATTAAAAGTAAACTGTGAGTAATTCCCTTTGTATTTTTTCATCTCACGGTTTTCAATATTAATAATATATCTGCAACAATTATCTAGAAAATATCTGTTATGAGAAACCATAATATATGCGCCTTTAAAATCATTAAGCAAATCATTTAGCACATCGATATTATTTAAATCCAGAAAAGAGTCCGGCTCATCCAGAAATAACAGATCAGGCACTGCCATTATAGCCTGCATAATTTGCAATATCTTGCGCTCTCCGCCGCTTAGTGTTTTAAGCTTCTGATACTTTAAATCTGTTAGATTCATGCTGTTTAAGTTCTTTTCAACTTTCGCAGCATATGCGTCTCCGCCCATCATTTCATAGCGTTCCAGTTCAGTTTGATATTCGTTTAAAATATCCGTTAAATCTTCAGAGCTTGTCATGTCCTCTTCAAGTTTTTCAAGCTTTTGAAGCTGTTTATTGTAGTTTTCAAACAGATACTCTTCAACTGTTTTATTTATAAACTCTTCCGAGCTGTCCAAAAACTGACTGACATATGCAATCCTTGCTTTGTCCTGCTTCCACAAAGTGCCCTCAAAAATATAATTTTCAGTATTTAAGATAATGTTAACCAGCGTAGTTTTTCCGCAACCATTTGAGCCGAGAAGTCCGATATGCTCCCCGCTTTCGATTTGAATATTTACATCTTTATATAAATTTCTATCCGCAATAGAATAGCTAAAGTTATTAAGTTTTATTAATTTTCCCTGCATTTTGATTTCCTTTCGTCGATATCGTTTGCAGGCAATTAAAAAAGCCCTAAACACTTTTGTAAGGTTTGGGCTTAAAGAAATCTAATTCCTATATAAAGCGGTCAAATTACTTGCAAACGACGTGTTTTTATTAAAAAAGTATACACTTCACCAATTTGCAGAATCCTATATGAAAAACGCAAAATATTCTTAATCAAAATCGTGGGATTAAGTTTATTCATACGATATGTGTTGCTTGCTTTAAAATTTACTGTTCGTTTCAAGTTTTGACCTCCTTTCACTTCCATTTGCTAATATTATATGTATTGACTTGTAATTCGTCAAGAAATTATTTATTGATACTGTTTGTCAATCTCTCCATCTGCCTATGCCGCCCAAGTCATGGACTTTAGTATAACCCATGGATTTAAGCTCTCCGGCAGCCCTTGCACTGCGTGAGCCGCTTTGGCAATAAACAATCACATCTTTGTCTTTTGATATCTTCTTTGTTATTCGCGATAAGCTGTCAAGCGGCAGACTTTTAGCACCCTTAATGTGCCCACTTCCGAATTCACCCGATGTTCTTACATCCACTAGCACAGCTCCGTTTGCGATAAGTTCTTTTGCTTTTTTCACGCTGATTTGGCGCAACATTTTAAGCACTCTAAACCCAACAAAAACTGCAATTACGATTCCTATAATTAAAAATTGATTGTTTTCCATTAAAAATCTCCCTATATATTAGTGATTTAACCATAACATATGGGAGATTGTAGTTCTGTGATATTGTCACTTATAAAGAGTTATATAAACTAAACATTATTGATTCTTTTTCCTATTTATCATTTCTTCAACATTATATAGAAAGCCATTTCTTATTGCTTCTCGCATTTTATTTTCATCACCCCAGTAATCATTTAAGTTTGCAAGATAGTTTCCATAATAAACATAAAAATCATTTTCCATTTTTTCGTTCTTATTAACATTACTGCTTATTATTGAAGCTATTAACGCTTCCAAATAAGCAAGTGGTAAAACTATACTACTATCAGAATTTACTTTGAAATACCCAACATTTTGAAAAATAATTTTCTCGTGCATTTCTCCTTCATGTAAGAGGTTACAACGAACATATTTATACATTATAGTTTCAATAGAAACATATCCTTTATCACTGAAAGATAAAAGCAATTCACTTTTTGCATCTGGTACCCCATTAAGTATTTGCCACCAAATAAAAGCCCTCTTTTTTTTAAAATATTTCTTAAATCTATTAGAATTACTGTCTTTCGGAAACATTTTTTTGATGTAGCATCTATTGCTATGCATGTTTGAATCAATGCATTATCAAAATCACTTTTTTTTATTTTAACTAAAGCTTCTTGTATTCTTTCGCTTACTGCCATCTTAGCTCCTCATTAATTAATAAAAACTTTCGATTTTGTTATTATATTGTATTTAAATCCAACATCCCAAACCGTTTCAAACACGAAACATATTCCGCGACAAGATAGACATTATCCAAATCAGCTTCATCAAGTCCTCTGTACACGAATAACTCGTCCCACAAGAGACTGCTTCCTTCTACCATGAAAAATGCGGTTTCAAGCTCAATCCCCACAATAATTTGGCGTCCTTTAAATATATCGTCCTGATTTTCATATAGGCTCTTCCCTGCTCCAATATTTTCAAATAAATATACTCTCGGGTTAGGAATTTTACCTTCCGGCAGCTTATTGGCATTATGATCATTGTCCATTACATTGCCTCTTACAATTTCATGCCACTTGTCAGAGGTTACCTCTTTAACAGGGTATTTTTGCATCAAATACTCTATTAAATCGGAAGCTGACTTTCTATTTGGAATAAGCATCTTTCGGTATTTATTATACGTCTTCTTCCAATCGTTTATCATTGCCTCGGTGGGTTCTCGCATTAACATAATATATCTCCTGACTTCATACTAAATATTAACATATTATGTCATAAATTAATAGTCGGCTTCAAAATGCATTAAATTTGTCCGTGCCTTTCACAGTTTCTTTCGAAACTGCTGTCGGCCTACGCGTTTGTAAACAAACGCTTGGGTGATGGGAATCGCCGGTCGCTTCGCTTCCGCCCCGTGTTGCTTTGCAACACTCGGACAAGTTCGATTCCAGCTCTCACGCAAAAACAAACCCCACATTTGTGGGGTTTGTTTTTGTGGAGCGAGTGATGGGAATCGAACCCACGTGACTAGCTTGGGAAGCTAGGGCTCTACCATTGAGCTACACCCGCGTACTATTACAATTTAGAATTTAATGATTAAAAGAGCAGAATATCTGCTCAAATTACTATCATATAATACCACAAATTAGCAAAATATTCAAGACTGGTATATCGCTAAAATATGGGGTATATTTACTTAGGGTGATGATTTGGTAAAGAAATTTTCAATGATACAATCAGGCATAAACAACTTAAATACAACAGTCGATATTAAGTCATGCAATGAGATAACCAAAAAATATGGACTGATACTTAACGATTATCAAGTTATAGAACTTTCTCAAGGAAGACAAAGAGCGCTAAAAGATACCAGCAGAATAGAGTTTGACGGTGGTATTATTAAAAAGCTGATACTCGCCTTTTGCGATTCTCCATATCTTACACAGGAAAACTATGTTGAAACAATGTATGACCTACAAGAAGCATTCTACTTCTTTAAGAACGAATCTTATGATACCATTTCAGATGATGAGATAATAGAGCACATGCGCACATACTTTGATGGCTATGCACAAGGCTCAACTGAATATATAATCGGTACTTCCCTTGAAGAATTGTGCAGGTTTGCAAGAGTCGGCGCTGATGAGGAAGATGAAACAGATTCCGTCAACTTTAATGAAGGTGATTATGATGAATACTGAAAAATCGATACAGCAAGAGCTAACGGATGAGCAATCATACAAAATACAAGAAAAGATATATAAGTTTCTTGCAAAGCAAATAAAGCTCTTTACTGTGGGCGACAGCACTTCAGTCACCGAAGATACTGCGCAAGAACTTTTAACTTCTATAATATATGTCTTGGAGCTTGCACTTGTCGACCGAAATTTGACCCACAAGGATTTGCTCACAGCTGAGATTGAGGATTTTTACAATCAAGGGCAAATAATACTAACGCGGAAAATCGACGAAGGCAAACCACTTCTTAACCTCATGAAGCTTTCAGCGCCATCATATGCAAGTGAATTCTATTGGGCGACATTCAGAGGGATTACCGACTTTTTCGCAAAGTACAATCCCCTTTTTCTCGCGCACCAAATACCGGGCGAAATTGACTATCCGCTCTGCGTTCCTGTCCTTGAACAACAGCTGGGAATAGACTATATAAATGATTATCTAAAGCGCATAGTTTTTGAAAACCATATATTAAATATGTTTAATTCAAACTTGGTTTCAGCTCTTCTTACAAAGTGCTATTCGGACTTTGACACACTGCCTGTAAACCTCTTAGAGCCGGTAATCATAAACGCTGTAGGGCTTACTTTTCTTGGTGAAGACCCTTTTGGCTTGTCACTGCCTTCGTCATGTGCCTCAAAGATAAAGACAATAACAGGCGAAATGTCCAGTGCTGAACTTAAAGAAGCTTTAATAAATTCCGCTGAAACTCTTTGCTCAAATCTCAGCATTTTTGAGCAAAGCCAGATTGACTATGTGGTTGAAACAGCTCTCGGTATTGCTCCCCGCATTAAAGAGCCTGAATGCGATATATCAAAAATATTCGTCGCACTCTAAGAGTATTAATACATATTGTTTATAAAGGTAGGCCTTCCAACAAAAACACTCTCTATAAAATGCTTTGCCTCTTGGCTGTCTGTTTCAATCGCTCCAATTTCAAGCAGCGTTTTCCCACTGACATATCCTATTATCATTCTGGATAATTCCTGAATACTTATTTTCGCATCAAATAAGTCGCCTGCTTCCCCTTTTTCAGCGCGTATATTGCCCTGTGATAGATACAAATGCCAAACGCCATCATTCCAGTCCGCAACAGAGTCATCAATTTTAATCGATATTGTATGCTCGCCTATGTTAGGATAATCCCCCATCTCAAATGCTTTTTTCACGTCAATCACGCGGTTCATCATAAACGGTTTAAGTTTTGCTTCCACCTTGTACAAATCATCAACAAGCAGCCTCAATGGAAAATCGCACGGCACTTTCATTGTGACTTTATCTCTCTGTGCGTTATGCCTGTATATGAAGCCTAAAAGTGCTTTCAGACTGTCAATGTTTGAATATACCATTTCTCTTAAACTGAATTTATTATCATTCAAAGAATAGATAATGTATCCTTCAACCGTTTCATTTTTGCTTACTGTTGCCGTAAGATATTTTCCGTCTTCAAGAATTTTAGCAAAAATTGCCCAATATTCAGCGTCCCGACTAATGTATCCATTATATTTTTTTGAAAACTCCAGCTGGAGTTGTGATATTTTTTCAGATGGTATTTTATAATATTTTTCTATTTCGTATTCGTGTGTCAGATATGGCTTAAAAAGCTCAATATCTGCTTGATACCACATTTTATCAAATGCGACTTCCCAACCCAGTTTGCGATAAAAACCGAAATTAAAAGCGCCAAGCGTGCCAAACACATATTCTTTTTCGTGCATTTCCTCAATCATTTTTATCAGCATTTTCTTTGCATTGCCGTTATACCTTGCATTTACATCCATCACAACGGTGCTGAGACCGCCCATTTTCGCAGTGTCTTTCCCATAAGTCATATTAAAATCATAAAGCGTATATCCGCCGATAAACTTACCGTCCTGCTCCACAATTCTTGTGTTTTCTAAATCGAATATCTCATCATACAGTTTATGCTCTTCAAAAGGATTCCCGAAACAATAGCTCGCCAAATCGTTAAACTGCTTGATATCTTCTTTTTCCGCTTTGCGTATCTTCATAGTATGCTCCTTTTAGTACTCACTGCTCATTTTATTACAACAGCCAAAATCTTCAAGTATTATTTCAAATACAATTGGATAACAAACCATATAATGAAATTGCATATATTAGCTATATTTGTGTCTGAATACCCATTTACATATATTAAAAAACCGTCATATAAGACGGCTTTTACTTTAATCAATTAAATATTCAAATCAATCAATAAACTCCGCATTGTGATACACCGTTTGAACATCGTCATTATCCTCCAGCATATCAATAAGCTTTTCTGTTTTTGCTATCAACTCGCCTTCCACTTTAATAAAATTTTGCGGAATCTTTTGGATTTCAGCAGATAAAAGCTCAACGTTTTGAGTTTCAAGTGCTTCACGTACTGATGAAAAGTCCGAAGGATCGGTTATGATTTCATAGCCTTCCTCTTCTGCAAGGAAATCTTCTGCTCCCGCGTCAATTGCAATCATCATAAGTTCCTCTTCATCCGGGAACTTTTCTTTTTCAACTACGATTATACCTTTGCGGTCAAACATCCAGCCTACACATCCTGTTGCTCCAAGATTGCCTTCATATTTATCAAATAAATGGCGAACGTCAGCCGCTGTTCGGTTTTTGTTTTCAGTCATTGCATCCACGATGAATGCAACTCCACCAGGTCCATAGCCTTCATAGACCATCTCTTCATAGTTTACGCCTTCTATGTTGCCTGCGGCTTTGTCGATGCTTCTTTGAATATTATCATTGGGAAGGTTTGCAGCCTTAGCCTTTGCAACGACATCACGAAGTTTCGCATTCATTGCGGGGTCTGGCCCGCCTTCTTTTACCGCCACCATTATTTCACGTCCAAGCTTGGTAAATATTTTACCCTTCTTGGCATCACTTTTGCTTTTTTTATGTTTTATATTGTCCCACTTGGAATGTCCTGACATGGTCTCCTCCTCAGTTTGTTCGCAAATATATTAGCATATAGTTCTGATTTGCACAAGAAATAAGGCGAATCACTAATCTGTTAAAATAAAAACATCGTTAAGGCGACTACAAAAGAAATAATTGCTAATACAATTAACGATGCTGGAAAAACAATCCACAATGTCGAAGCATATATGCTCGATGGATTATTTGTAAATAATTTAAACCCAGGATCAATCTCTTTATCCATCTTTTCAACAGTCTGAAATTTATCATATATAAATGTATGTTTTACTCTTTTTGATATTGTAAAGTAGCGATACATTAGAAGTAATAAGGGCGCTTGTATAATTATAGGGAGAATAATACTGACTAATGTATTTAACTCAAAAGGGTTTGAAATAACTATATTTAGTGAACTTATCAAAAGAATGATAACGTTTGTACCAATAATTATCTTAGGCGCATGCTTATGTTTTTTTGCTATGAAGCTAGCACATACTATATATATAGCTAAAAGTAATATCGAAATTAATGGATTTGTTCCTTTGACTGAAGCGTCTGGAATTAATCGTGAAAGTGCACTTGTACCTAACGTTAACAGTGTCGAAACTATTTGTATTATCACATTAACAAATATAACAAAGATCCAACTGTTTAGCCTAAGTGGTATCCCTTCTTGTATGTATTCATATTCGTTATAGTATTTCAGCCTTTCATATGCATGGTCAATAGAAAAGTCCAGCTCAGACCTTGTTTTTATTTCTTCAAGCAGTTCAATATATTTGTCCTTATTTTCCTCAAGATTAAATACCCTTATTCTCTTTCGCATGTTTCCGCAAACAAGCACAATATCTTTTTCAAAATAAATATCATCAATTAAATAGTAAGCAATTTTACCAAATCCAAATGTTCCATATCGCAAATTTTCTTCGAATATTTGGTATTTCGCAAAAATATCTTTCAATATAAAATACTCCATTAATAAAAAGAGTATACTTACAGGTACAAGAATAATAACAATAATTTCATTTGCAACTGTGCTGCTCAACAAACTATTTAATTTAACTAACGTTATGCTAAAGGAAATAGCTACTCCAATAGTAAAAACCAATAAGTATATTAACAGCTTCTTATCTCTTATAAAAGTATATTTTTTCATCATATCTCCACTTTCCTTTCTCTTACTAATACATCATCGTGCTAGCTACTGCCACTACAATTATAATCGCATAAAGAAGAACGTATAATATAGGGGCTACTATCCAGCATATTACTCCGAAAATGCTTGAAGGTTCCCAAGCAAAGAGCTTAAATCTAGGATCAACATCTAAATCATACTTTTGAACAGGGGTATTCCCGTTTGCTACAAAAGTATATTTTACTCTTTTTGATATTTTAAGTGCTCTTACTATCATCAATGTGTATGAAACATATCCTGCTATCGATAATATATATATAAATAGCGAACTACTAATATTATATTGTAGTATGTTTCCAACAAATAAAGAGAAAACAATTCCAACAACAATCAATATGCCAATCAATATTAGTACTCCTATCAAAATACCCCTAATAAGTTTAGGTGTGTTTTTATTGCGCTTACCCATAAATATTGTAAGTACCAAAAAAAGCGCAAAAACTCCACCTATAAATAATAGTAATAATACATATGTCCAATCCATTATTATAATACCTGCGAAAAAGGCAAATATAAAGTACAAGCCCATAAGAGCTGTATATATGATTGAAAATACAAAAGCAACAAAAAGCCATCCATTAAGCCTTAGCGCTTTTCCTTCTTCGGCAAATTCAAAGTTATTTATATATGAAAGCTGTTTCATTGCCTCATCTACAGAAAATTCAAGCGATGTGTTTTCTTTTATATCTTCTAGGATCTCTTGATATTCATATTCATTTTTTTCAAAGTTCAGAACTCTAATCTTTGTCTTTTTTCCTTTGACAGTTAAAACAATATGCTTATTAAATGCTATTGACTCAATGTCTTTGTAGAATACTTTCTTAAGTCCTAAAGTCCCATATCTTATATAATCTTTATCTGTCACGCATTTAAAAGTCACAGACATAAAAAATATATATGCCATTAACAATATCCATAGAAACGATATCGGAAACACAGTATATATAATTGCATTATATACCGCAGACATATCAAATGTTTCATAAAGATTACTATTTAAGATATCTGTTATAGAAAATGCAGGAATTATTATCGTAAGCGCACTAGCTCCAAGATATATAAGCAAATACATTTTAATTTTTTCGTCATAGTTTATTATGTGTTTTTTCATTACTTCTCCTTAAATCATAGTTTTAACATTGTATCCTATTTAATACTATTTATAAAGCATTTTCCCATTTTTTACTTTCTATTTGTAAACGATAAATTACCACACTTTCAAATTTACCAAATATCGTTTATAATATTAAAGATTTTTGAAATAATAAATAAGGAGGTTGTTTGGCGTGAGCGAAAAAAGACCGAACGACCGATATAGACATAGAAACGCTGTTAATATCAACAATAAAGAACCAGAACCAAGCTTTTTAGAAAAGTTGCTTGGTGATATTAAGCGCTTGTTAAAAGATATAGGCGCATTTTTCGGTAGAGCATTTAAGAAATATGATGCTTTCGTCCGAAGAATATTCAAACTTGGGCCTCCTCCTAAGCGAGCTCAAAAAAACAGCATGCGAAATGATGAATACACGAACGAGCCTGTGGAGCAGATGCGAACCTTTACAAGAGACCGCAGAAGCAGAATCAACACAGACTTTAACGATGAGGAGCCTTCACAGTTTGATGAAGATAGCACCATGCGCTTTGAACGAGTGCCCGACTATCTTCAGGAAAAAACATACGCCTCCCCAGCGCCTTTGGCTGATTTAGAGCCAGACAACCATACACAT
Source organism: Christensenellaceae bacterium (assembly GCA_963676355.1). Taxonomy (GTDB): domain Bacteria; phylum Bacillota; class Clostridia; order Christensenellales; family UMGS416; genus JAGLOK01. The sequence goes on along the minus strand of OY781093.1, from coordinate 1,991,706 downwards.
GAAAAGCATGAGCATAGATTAGGACATATTTTTAAGAAACGTCAAAAACCCAGAAGCTTTTTTACCTCTGTTTTAATGTCGCTTCTTAAAATACTTATTGCTCTTATGCTTATAGGCGCATCCTCTGGATTGGGTGTTATTCAAGGAATAGCAAATGCCTATGTTGATACAACTCCGGAGCTTGACTTAACAAAAATCGAAAATTTAGATGAAACCTCATTTATATACGACGGCAACGGCAATCTTGTCACAAGCTTTGTAGGTCTTGAAAATAGAATCTCAGCTTCAGTGGACGAGCTCCCCGCTTTATTAATGTCAGCCTTTGTCGCAGTTGAGGATGAACGCTTTTATACACATAATGGTATTGACATTAAACGTATTGCGGGTGCATTTTTTAGCAACCTAAGAACTGACACCACCCAAGGCGGCTCAACAATCACCCAACAGCTTATAAAGCTTAAGATACTCTCTTCTGAGCAGACATATAAGAGAAAGCTGCAAGAAGCTTATCTTGCCATTCAGCTTGAAGAAAAATATGATAAAGACGAAATACTCGCCTCTTATATGAACACAATAAATCTAGGCTCTGGCAACTACGGCGTTAAAGCCGCAGCTAGAGACTATTTTGGAAAAGAATTAAATGAGCTTTCAATACGTGAATGCGCAATGCTTGCAGGTATTGCAAACAGCTCATATTGGTTTAATCCACGTACTAATTATTATTCAAGAAATACGCCCGAAAGAACTGACGATCGCACAAACCTAGTTTTAAGGCGTATGTACAAAAACGGATATATATCTCAATCAGACTATGAAGCGGCTATAAATGAGCAGGTATTTATCATAGAATCCAGCCCCAAGCAAAAGATGTATGACATGCCGTATTTCCTTGAATATGCTATTGATGATGTTGTCGCGCATTTCATTCGCCAGCGCAACCTTGAAAATAACGCAACAAACCGTAATATGATCGAAAGCGAGCTTAGAACAAGCGGCTATCACATATATACAACTGTTGATCCTACAATACAGCAAACTGTAGAAAATTCTCTTTATAATTGGGATAAATATCCCAAAACAAGCTATGAAAGCGATTCTAGCGTGCTTGTGCAAAATCAAGACGGCTCCTATCAGGAGCTTGTCCAGCCACAAGCTGCTGCCGTTGTATATGATTATCACACAGGCCAGCTTAAAGCAATCGTTGGAGGACGTCAGCAGCCTCAAGTTAAAAAAGCTCTAAACCGTGCGGTAGATTCATATCTTCCTGTCGGCTCTTCCATAAAACCTCTTGCTGTATACGGACCTGCGCTTGAAAAAGGCATGTCACCTGCATCTATAGTTTTAGATCTGCCATTGCCCATTGAAGGCTGGAACACAGATGAGGGATACCCCGACAACTACGGCGGAACTTTTTCAGGAGTCATTACAATGCGCGAAGCATTGTATCGCTCGGTAAATAACGCTGCTGCCAATATACTTTTAAATTTCGTAAATTTAGATGATTCATACGGAACAATAGAAGCCTTGGGCATCGACACTAAATCTGTTAATAAAGATGGTTCTGGTCTTGCGCTTGGCACAAGCGGAATCCGTGTACTTGATATGGCAGTAGCATATGGAGCTATCGGAAACGCAGGAACATACATTGAACCCATCGCATTTACAAAAGTTGTTGACTCCAACGGCAATGTACTGCTTGATGCAACGGCTTCAAACATGCAGACAAAAAGACAAGTTTTTAAAGAATCCACTTCTTGGATGCTTGTTGACATGATGGAAGATGTAGTGACAAGAGGTACCGGAAGAAATGCAAGGATAGACGGTATGACAGTTGCCGGAAAAACCGGCACAAACGGAGGATACAAAGGTGTGTATTTTTCAGGCATAACGCCATACTACACAGCCGCGATATGGATAGGTCACGATTCTAACAAGCCTCTTGCTAAAAACTCAACCGGCGGTGGCTCTGCCGCCCCATTATGGCAGGACTTTATGAGCAAGATTCACGAGACCTATGACCTTTCAGACAGGCCAATTATATCCGATGATCCAGCATCATTCGGTCTGGTAAGGGTTAAAACCTGTCCAGTATCCGGAAAGCTTATAACAGATGCATGTCTGCATGACGGTGCCGGTCTTGAACCCGTTGTCGACTGGATGCTTCCTGAAAATGTACCCACCGAAGAATGCGACATGCATTATGAAGGAAGGATATGCCTTGAGTCTGGCAAGCTTGAAACACAATTTTGCCACTTCGGCTCGCAAACTGACCCGTACTCTTATATTAGAATACCGCAGGATCACCCTGCAAATCAGCTCACTGATGAAGAATTTGCTGAATACTTCCCCAATGCGCTTCGCGGACTTCCTGATGATATGAGTTTATTTAATCCAAATAATCCTGACTATGCTCACATGTTCTGCCCGATTCACACACAGCAGTGGTATGATAATAAGGTTTTAATTGATGACGCGTTATTGCAGGCTCAGAACTTAATAGACCAAACAGAAATTCTTCTTGTAAATTACAATAGCTATATTGATGATGAGATAAAAGGATTGGCAAATGGCGCTATTAACGACTTAAAAGCAGCCATGGATACATTTAATTTGGCAAACATAACAACAGCGCATAGCAAACTGCAAGCGCTTAAAACCGATTATTTAGATCCGATTGTCGCAGGCGTTCCCACTGCCAGCCCGACCCCGCCGCTGGAGCCTTCGCCGTCACCTACACCTACAGCGTCAGCTGAACCCACACCAACGGCATCAGCTGAACCTACACCAACACCCACTACTTAAAATTAATATCTATAAGCCGGTTATACCGGCTTTTTTATTTATTTTGTTATTGACATATGTTATATACTGTGTATAATAAAAGATGTATTCGACATATGTCATTAATCGAAAGGAGGTGTAATTATGCCGGGAAGAAATGCACAAGGTCCCCTCGGACAAGGACCCATGACAGGTCGTGGATTTGGTCCATGTTGTGATGGTACAAGACATGGCAAGCGCGGCGGTAGAGCATTCAGAGGCGCTGGGCGCGACCACTATGGTTTTGGGCAAGGATATTTGCCTGAGATCTCCAATGAAGACAAAAAAGAAATCCTAAGTGAACGCAAAGCCTATCTTGAGCGTGAGCTTGAAGACTTGCAAAAATCCATTGATGAGCTATAATTAGTTTAAGTTAAAATATAATAAGGCAGAGGACGCTTTGCCTTAATTTTTATGAGGGAATTATGCCAAGACCAGTGAAACCAAGAAGAGTTTGCTGCATGCCGGAATCGCGCATGTTTGTTCCGCATCCAGTTAGCGATAATGCAGAATGTGTCATCATAACAGTTGATGAGTTTGAGGTATTTCGCCTTATGGATTATGTTGGAATGTCTCAGGAAGAGTGCTCAAAAAGCATGGGAGTTGCACGCACCACTGTGCAAAAAATATATAGCGATGCAAGAAGCAAGATAGCCGAAGCGATGGTTACTTCAAAAATAATAAAAATTGAAGGTGGCGACTTTACTTTATATAACGATCAAGAACGAAAAAACTCACCCGGCAGATGCCACAGACATCGTTGCAGAAAAAGATAATCCACTCACTTTAAAATATCTTTTTTCATAGGATTTATTATAGGCAACATTATTATAAAAGATGAACCTATCCCCTCTTCACTTAAAAACGTTAATATACCGCCTTGTTCATGAATAATGCTATGGCTCACGTATAGACCCAATCCAATTCCATTTGCCCTGTTTTTAGTAGTAAAAAACGGTTCAAATATTTTTTCTTGAATTTTACTCGGAATACCAGCGCCTTTATCTATAACAGAAATTTGAATCCATGGCTCTTTATCTCTCTTAATTTCTTTAACTGTTATCTTAACTATTTTGTTCTTATCATCTGTTTTATATTTTTTGTTTAAAGATTCAATAGAGTTTGTAATAAGGTTTATTATAACCTGCTTTAGCTGCTGTGGTCTGCAATCTAATGAGTTTATCCCCTCTTGTATATCCACATCAATAACAATCTGTTTTTCCATTGCTTGAGTTGAAATCAGCTCAAGACATTCAGATATCAATTCCTTTACATCAACACGTGAAAAATGACCTGTAGTATGTGTTGAAAAATTGATTAAATTTTTCACAATATGCGAAACTCTTTTCGACTCATCAATTATTTCATACGCCAGTTTTTTTGTATCGTCCGTTTGATGTTGCGAATCTATTATAATCTGTGCATAATTTATAATTCCGTTCAACGGGTTATTTATTTCATGTGCCACACCACTTGCAAGGGTTCCGATTGCCTCCATCTTTTGCTGGCTTGCAAGATGCTTTGAGATTTCATCTCTTTCTTTTTGCATCTTCTCGCGCATTTTCATTTCATTTTCAAGTTCATCTCTTGATGCCAAAGTTATTTTAAGATTTTCAACCATTTGATTCATAGTCTGCTCAAGCTTTTTGATTTCATACTTTGAATTTACTTCGATTTTGTAATCCAGATTCCCATGTCCTATAATTTCCGCCGCATCTGCAAGCTCTATGATAGGATTTGTTACCTTTGAAATATACATAACTGCAAATGCCAAACCAAGACAAAGCAATAATAACAAGATCACAAACAATCCGCTAAATAACGCACTTGAAAAATAAGTTATGTTATCCATTGGTGTGACATATATCACATGCCACTTCTCGCCTTCATCAATGCCGTACATGCTATCATTTGAATTTACTCTACTACCAAATGCGATGTCATTTTCCTCAAAAACAGAGCTTACAATTGCAGTGCTTACAATATACTCATTTCCATCTTCCCTCTTATATCTAAAGGTCTGATAGGCTTTTTCAGAAGAAAGTGCTATCTCCCCTGTTTCTATTTGCGGAAGAATCCCGTTTTGACTCCCATAGATTGTATATCCACCGGTCCTTACAACGTAAATTTCTGTATTTGAATAATTTTCGAGAAATCCTTTTATTTCACTTAGAAAAAAAGTTTCCGCGCTTAGATTTGCTTTTAATACGCCAACGACTTTTCCTTCATCATAAACAGGAGCAGCCACTCCCACAACAAATTTTCCGGAGCTCAAATCAAGTCCTCTGTCGTCAATATACAGCTGGCCTTTGCCGTTGTTATATGCTGCCTCCCACCAATATTCGCCTGCCTGATTAAGATTTGATAAATATGAAGTTGTGGCAATCATCTCGCCATAAACATTTGTTAGAAAGATTTCTTCGAAATAATTTGAGAACATGTCTTTTTCAAGCAAAAGAATCTGACTTGCGCTATTGTTTAGATAGTTCTTTACAAAAACATCATTTTCGCCGGATGCCGCAAGCCACTTTTCATCCTTTATGTCAATCTCTTTGGATATTTCTTCTTTTGTTTTGCCTTCATATCCTTTGGAGTTTTCATGGATTACATCATAAATAGAAGGATATTTCGCAATTTTTTCTACTCTGTCCTTAGCATCTATCACACGATTATTTATATTCAAAGCTATTGCCTTAGCAGCTTCTAAGTTAGTTTCAATTTCTTTTGAAGTGTAGATTTTGCTCACGAAAAAATCAATTACAACCATCGCAAGAAGTATGGAAATAACGCCCACCGACAAAATGAATATAATTAGCCTTTTCTTCATAAACCCTTAATCCCCCAAAAAAATTGGTAGATTTTAATTATAACATACATTTTTTATCTAATTGTTTCTTTTCAGAGTCAGTTTGATCAAATTGAATCTTTTATTAGCTTTTTGAGTTTCTTATAACCCTTTTCATTAAAGTGAAGCATATCTTCAACGTACACTTCTTCAACTGCATTGCCTTTTTCATCAATCGTTATAGTGTTATGGTCAAGAACCTTAATATAATCTACCTTTTTGGCATAATTAATATAAGCCTCGTTAACCTCTTTAATTTGCTCCCAAAATTCTTGCCTTGCAATTGATTTTTTAACTGACAAAACAATTATCTCAATGCCCGGAAAATCAGCTCTTAATTTGTCCCATACAAGCTTACTTATCTCCATAATCTCGTTTGTTGTATATCCGCTTGCTATGTCATTATCACCCTCATACCAAACAATCTTCGAGGGTTTAATCGGAGCTATAAGTCTATCATAATAATACAGAGCATCATGGGCGGTAGAGCCGCCAAATCCACAGTTTACGACCACAATCGGGCTCATATCTTGCTTTAGTTTGTCGTGTCCCCAAAAAGTGAATGTAGAACTTCCATAGAATACAATAGCCCCATTTGGTTCGTCTCTATTTTCAAGTATAACAACTTCTTCTTCAAATCTATTTAAATCAACTTTTGGTTTTATCATTATTTGCACCTATGAAAAAGCCGCATCATAAATGCGGCTCCATCTTAACTATCTATTTGTTCCGACTCATATTCGACGCCAACAATATTTTTATAAGTTTTGCGTCTTTTATCATCAGTAATATCACTTAGTCCGGTAAGAGGCGCATCCATCATTGCCTCGCAATATTTCTTTGCCTTGTCCATATTTTTATCATGGGCTTCAATTATTGCCAAGTGATACAATATATCCACTTTGTCTTTTTCAAGCTGATAAGCTTTCTCACCATAATCTCTAGCCGTCTTATAATCGCCTTTGCCTATATAATACTGACAGAGATTATCAAGCACCACATAGTTTGAATCGTCATAATCTAGTGCTTCAAGGTTATATTCTTCAGCCTTGGGATCATCAGTTATAACATAAAAGTATCCAAGTGCTTCATATGCTCTTGCCGAGCGAAATTTCTGGTGTATCTGCTCCAATGCAGCCCTAGCCTTATCAATCTCGCCCACTTTAGTGTAGGCTACTGCTCGGTTCATTCTGGTTTTTAACCTCACAGTTTGGTTTGGCTTTAGCCTGATTGCAGAATCAAACATTTTTATAGCTTCTTCGTAGTTGCCTTCGCGCATTAAAAGCACTCCATATGCAGTAAGGCGTTCAGGTTTTGTCACACCTTTTTGAATTGCGCTTTCATACATTTTCTTAGCTTCTGCATAGTCTCCACGTGAATGTTTAAAATAAGCTCCATTAGCTAACATATTTCCTAAAAAAGACATTATTACTTCCTTCCTATCTTCTTATTTAGTCTTAAAATTCTTTTTTCAACATCGTCCATTATATCTAAACTTCGACCTAAAAGTCTATTGCTTATTATCTTCTCGCGAGCCGTTTTAGAATAATTTACCGCCTGTTCATAATTTCTAAGTTTGTGCTCATATATTTTTGCAATCTCAATATCATATTCAATTGAAAACCGAGTGCTTTCTGAAAGCTGTTTAAAAAGAGCAAGCGCGCGCTCATATTCACCAGCTTTTTTGTTTATATAGGCAAGCTCAGCCTTGGCATCAAAAAGCACATCATTTAGCGTCTCAAAAATGCTGCTTGCGCCTTCCAAGTCTCCTGTTTGAAGCAAAGTACGTGCAACACACAAAGCGTCCTCATTGTATTCTAGCGCGTGAGGTGCGGCGTAAGTTTCAGCAAGCACTCCGGAGATTTTTACAAGTGACACTATATCATTTAGATTATGTTCAATCACTTTTTTCAAAAGAGCACTCTCGCCATATTTAAAATAGCGAAAAAATATATCAGGTATCTCGCTTCCGGGTATGTCGTCATGACGCTCCATTCCAAGAATGTGTTCTTCAATATCTGTAAGCTTCATCCGCTCAAGCCGCATTTTATAAAGCCTGCGGCATGCATGCAAAAGGTCAAAGTGAATAAAATCATCAAGATTTATGTTTATCCTGTTTAAAATTGATCGCGTTTTTAAAAGAGGTGCATCAAAACTTTTGCCATTATATGTGGCTACAGCTTTTGCTCCTGCCAGAGTCCTTTTAAATTCGTTTAATACGCTTGTCTCCTGATGATAGTCGTTCATAAAAAACTGGCGCACAATAAACTGATTGCCTTCAAGCCTGCCTGCGCCCACTAAAAAAGCCACAGTGCCAGTGCCACCTGCAAGGCCTGTAGTCTCTGTGTCAAAAAAAACTATGTCCTCAGGTTTTATGTTAGAATCATCTATTATTTTACATGCTGTTTTAAGGTAGGATATGTCACATTGGGCAAAAGAATCAAGCCCTTCATTAATTGAAAACTCATTTGTATAAACCGTGCAGTCATAGTCTTTCACGGAATCTTTTTGCTGTTTAATCTCAGTCTTTGGCAAGCTGTCAAGCTTAGCTCTAAGATTTCGAATCACGCACTATCACTTCCAGTATTTTTTTAGCAGCCTTTTTGTCGGAGTTGCCCGGTCCAACGCACGAAGGGCACCCATCCAAACAACTGCATTCATCTATCATCTCAATAGCTTTTTCATAAATCTCGCGGTCAGCATCAAATAGCTTTTGTGAAAAGCCAATGCCGCCGGGTATGTTATCGTAAATAAATATAGTTGGCAATGCAGTATAAGTTGAGCGCACTTGAAAAACAACTGAAATATCCGAGCTTTGGCACATCAAATATACTGGTGCAATGTTTCCTACGATGTAGGATATGCCCAGCATTGCATTTTGAAAAGTCTCCTTTTCATACTGCTCAAATATCTCTTTTTCGATGCTCATCCAATATGATGTTGTGTGCATTTCAAGCTCAGGGAGTTTCACCTTTCCCCAGCCTAAGTTTTCATGAGTGTCAAACTTTATCTTTTTAAACATGGTAACAAGAGAAGTCACCATAACTTCGCCCATGCTTTTTTGAATGATTGCTCCCTTTTCGCCAAACTGATCAAGCACTTTAAGTGAAACTGACAGGTCAGCATCAGTATAGTAATCAACATTGACTGATCGAACGTAGGCTTTCTTTTCTTCAAAGTCAAGCTTTTCAACCTGAAACTGACGACCCTGTTGCAGATATACAGCCTCCTCATGCAATAGCATAGGCACTGTGAATCTGTCCATCTCGCCAATAACCTTCGGGTGCATCTTGTCAGTTTGCTCTATTATCACAAAGTTGTCATTGGTTGCTGCGCGCAGACTTATGTCGCTGGATGGATATTCATCATTCGCCCAATACCAAGTGTCTCCAACATGTCGAAGCACATCTTGCTCCTCAAGGTATTCCAATATCTCAACAACATGCTCCTTGCCATATTTGTCCCCGTCTTTAAACGGAAGCTCAAATGCCGCGCATTTTATGTGGTTTATAAGTATAAATAGGTTGTCCGCATTAATTAGCCCATGCTCAGGCGGAGAACCAAAGAAATATTCAGGATGACGAATTATAAACTGACTTAGAGGAGATGAATCTGCCACCAACACAGTCACCGACTCTCCATTTCTTCTGCCTGCCCTTCCCGACTGCTGCCATGTGGATGAAATAGTCCCCGGATATCCGCACATAACGCACGCTTCAATAGATCCTATATCAACGCCCAACTCCAATGCATTTGTGGACACCACGCCTAAAATGTTGCCATTTCGAAGTCCTCGCTCGATAGCCCTTCTTTGGGTTGGCAGATATCCACCGCGATAGCCGGCGATAGCATTGCTCCTGCCCAGGGTATCTTCAACAAGTCGCTTAAGGTAGTTCACTAAAACTTCCACAGTCAAGCGGCTTCTGCCAAAAACTATTGTTGATATACCGTTACGGATAAAGCTTGTGGCAATCCTTCTGGTTTGCAGCACACTGCTTGCACGGATACCAAGCTGTTGGTTCACAACAGGAGGATTGTAGAATATAAAGTTGCGCTTTCCGCTGGGTGCACCGTTCTCGTCTATTACAACGACATCATCTTCGATTATTGCACTTGCAAGCTCGCCTGGGTTTGCGATGGTTGCCGAGCAACAGATAAACTGCGGCGACGAACCATAAAACTCCATTATGCGCTTTAGTCTGCGAATAACATTTGCAAGATGAGAGCCAAAAACGCCTCTATATGTGTGTATTTCGTCTATTACAACATATTTTATGTTTTCAAAAAGTTTCACCCATTTTGTATGGTGGGGCAATATGCCAGAGTGTAGCATATCGGGATTGGTAACAACTATGTGTCCCGCCTGACGGATTGCTTTTCTTGCCGCGGCAGGTGTGTCGCCGTCATATGTATATGTTTTTATGTCCACTTCAGCTTCTTGGATTATCTCATAAAGCTCACTCACCTGATCTGCTGACAACGCTTTTGTTGGAAACAAATACAAAGCGCGGCTTGCTTCATCATCTATAATGGAGTTTAAAACAGGCATGTTGTAGCAAAGCGTTTTTCCGCTTGCTGTAGGGGTTACGATAACAACATTTTTGCCTTTATACAGCTCGTCCATTGCTGCTCTTTGGTGAGTATAAGGCTTGCGTATTCCGCGACGCACATAAGCTTCTGTTATCGCATCGTGAATATGGTTTGGAAATTTCGCATAGTCAGCTTCACGCTCAGGAATCTCTTTCCAATGCGTGACGTTATTTATAAATTGCGAATCGCCTTTTAATACTTTAAGCAGCTGGGTTAAATTCATTAAACCTTCTCCGCGCACTCCACGGCTTCTTTTATCAAACCTTCGGCATCTAATTTTTTCACTTCATCCATTATATCAGAAAGCTTAGGCTTTGTGGCAGGATGCTTTGGTAAAAATACAGTGCAGCAGTCCTCAAATGGAAGAATGGATGTTTCATATGTGTCAATCTTTCGCGCCAAGTCCATAATCTCAATTTTGTCCATTGCAATAAGTGGGCGAAATACCGGCAAATCAACTACAGCATTGGTTACTGCCAGTGACTGCATAGTTTGGCTTGCCACCTGTCCCAAGCTTTCGCCTGTTATAAGCGCTTGACATCTTTGCAAAACTGCCATCTCTTCTGCAATCCTCATCATAAAATAACGCATGATGATTGTCATAAACCTATCTTCGCAGTTTTTGTGAATCTCTTCTTGTATCTTTGTAAAATGTATAACAAACATCGGGATATAGCCGCAATAGTTTTGCATGATGTCACGCAGGTCTATAACCTTTTGCTTTGCTCTCACTGATGTAAACGGAAAGCTGTGATAGTGAATTGCTAATATTTGCAGCCCACGCTTTGCCATGAGATACCCCGCCACAGGGCTGTCAATTCCCCCAGACAGAAGAAGCATCGCGCGCCCACCAGTTCCGACAGGCATTCCTCCCGGTCCCATGAGTTTGTCGATGTATATGTAGCACTCTTCGCGCACCTCGGCATAAACCATGTGCTCAGGCTCTTCCATCTTCACCTTAAGCTCAGGTATAGCCTCCAGCATCTTTTCGCCAATATAAGCTGCAAGACGCATAGAATTCATCTTAAATGTCTTGTCCGCGCGTTTAGCTGAAACTTTAAATGTACCGTTTGTAATCCCCTGTTCGTGAGCAACTTCAATCGCCGCCTTCGCAAGAGCGTCTTTATCCTTTTCGGCGACATATGCAACAGATATCGAGTGCACACCAAATACTTTAAGCACTGCATCCACCAGCTTCTTCTCATAAGCCAAATCATATTCTCGCACGTAATATCTGCCGCTAAGCATTGAAACTTCGCACTCTATGCCTTGACATGCTCGTGCAATCTGCTTTTTTAGTGCTCTCTCAAAAAAGGGCCGATTTTTGCCCTTTAAGTGTATTTCGCCATATCTTATTAAAATTGCTTTTTTCATTTTCTTATATATTTCCTTAATTTTTCTACACTTTGCTTTATTATCCTAACAGCTTCTTTTGCCTCATCCATATCATTATCTCTTGAAAAGCTTAGTCGTACAGCTCCTCCAATGTAATCGCGGTGTACATTCATCTGCTTTAGAGTGTGGCTTACAACTTCCCGGCGAGATGAGCATGCGCTTCCAGTTGATATAATAAGCCCTGCGTACTGACATGTGTGCAAAAGCGTTTCCGCATTTATGTCTTTAAATGCAACGTTTAATATATGGTTTGAGTATCCTTCGCCATCGCTTATACACATGGTGTCTGGGATTTCCTCTTTTATCTTTTCAGCTATATAGTGCTTTATATCTGCTGCTTTTTTATCATTTTCGCTGTTATATTGCGCTAGTTCAAAAGCTTTTCCAAAAGCCATTATGCCAGAAGAGTTTATAGTGCCACTTCTTAAGCCGTCCTGCTGTCCGCCGCCATATGCTATGGGCGATATTTTCTTTGCATCTCGTATATAAAGCGCGCCCATTCCCTTGGGGCCATGCATTTTATGCGCGGAAAGACTGTACATGTCCACGCCCATGTCATCAATATTTACCGGAACGTGTCCATAAGCCTGCACTCCATCCGAATGAAAAAGTATCTTGCTGTCTTTTTCTTTGACAACTTTAACAAGACTTTTTATATCCTGCACTGCACCTGTTTCATTGTTCACATGCATGATGGACACCAAAAAGGTATCCTCGCTTATTGCTTGAGCCAAATCGTCACAGCTGACAAATCCTTCTTGGTCAACCGGAAGATAAGTTGCTTTATAGCCTCTTTTTTCAAGCTCCTTAAACGCATTTAAAACGGCAGGATGCTCTGCCGCTGATGTTATTATATGATGTCTTCTTGTGCGCTTTGCAGCACCGACTACAGCCATGTTGTCGCTTTCTGTGCCGCCCGATGTAAAGACTATCTTGCCCTTTGATGCACCTAGCGCCGAAAGCATCTTTTTGCTCATATCAATTATTTTCTTTTCTACTTTTACCGCCGGAGTGTATGCCGAGGAAGCATTGAAAAACAAATCACCTGCGTATTTTGAATACACCTCCATGGCTTCAGAACACATTTTGGTGGTCGCAGCGTTGTCAAAATAGATAATTTCGCTCATTTTTGAAGTTTTACAGCCCTTGGGTTATATTTATGCACAAGCTTGATAAGTTCATCATTCACTTCAAATGTAACAAGTGCTTTAGAATCACCCACCACAACAAACAGATAAAAAACTTCGGCATCGGAGTTTAGCACTGCTTTGTATCTTTTGATATCCTTCATTGAGTCATATCTTTTATAGCCGGGTGAAGAAGCGTATCCGCCAGCTTCAACTTCCTTCATGTAAAACCTGCAAAGCTCTTTGCGTCTGATGTTGTTTGCAACACGCGCAATCTCCACAAACCCATTGGTAAAGCTTATATCATAGTCAATCTTTATAAAAGCCCTTGACCAGAAAAGCAAAAATGCAAGTCCTCCTGCAACTACAAATATAATAAGTGCAATAAAGTTAATTGAAATCCCGCCTGTATCTGGATTCTGACCCATTATGTTAAAGATATTCATTGCAGCTACAAGACCAAAGATTATCATAAACAAAGATGCCAAGAAATATAAAAAGCTATACAATCCTTTCTTCTTCCTCACTATTATCACATCTAAGAAATTATCCATATATACTCCCTTTTTTAATAAATTTCGTGTATAATAGTTTACCATGAAATTTTATGAAATAATAGTTAATACTTTGTTAATATAAATTATTTTTATTGATGCATATCTGTATTGGCGTTATTATTCATGTAAAGGCTTTTTGTCTACAAGGAGATATAAATGAAGTGTCCGTTATGCGGAGCATATAATAAACCGGAATATAATAAATGTGTTAGGTGTGGTAATGACCTTGCTTCTGATGGTGATGGAAAAAATCAGGAAAAGATTATACTTGAGCATCATTCCCCTTTGAAGAACACTCCCTCTTTTAGAGAGGCTGTTATAGTCGAAGAAGTACGCGAAGAAGTTCAAAAGGATATAAAGCCGGGTACACATGTGCCAGATCAAGATGAAAATGATTTGTGGCACGGCAAAAAGAAAAAGCGCCATGCAGACAGGAATAAAAAACATGTGCCTGTTTTGTCTCTTAAAGATGAAAGCGACACTCCTGATGAAAAAAAGGAAGATGTCCATAAAACGCGCACAAAAAAACGCGCACAAAGCGGCTCAAACCTTCACAAGATTTCAAACATCCGTGAAGGTCAGGAAGTAGAAGTTTTAATTCCGCCAGAAGTTAAGAAAAAAAAGAAAAAAGAAAAAAAGAAAAGAAAATATAACATCCGCTGGGGGCGCCTTTCAATCGTATCAATCACAGCCGCTGTTTTAATCATCGGCATGGTTATCGGCTTTATTTACTTATTCAGAGGCGTTTTGTCAGGAGTTACAGACATTTTCGCTAGCCGAGAAGGTTTGCCCAATGACGGTAAACCCATTGTTGAGCGCGTAATGATAAATGGGCAAACATGGCATCGCGTCACTTTTTACGGTGAAGACGGTGAAAGGATTCTTGTGGATGATCCTGTCCGCTCCCTTTCAATAGAAGATAATAAGGCTGTTTTATTGCTGGATGATACTTCTTTTATTCCTGAAACAGATGTTAATATTGACGATGAAGAAGTCGCAGAAACTGATGATGAAGTTTTTGAAGAGCCTGGTGCAGTTGAAGAAGTGGGCGCTGCAAATTATGTTAAAGATGGCGGTTATGTCCGCGTGGCTTTAAAGGCTGCTCTTTTCACAGAAGATGGTGAGGAAAAACCGCTGTATGTAGAACCATATAACATACCTGTTCCGCTTTCTCCTCTAAAGCTGGTTTATCCCACAGATCCTGACTTGGTGGTTGAATACACGCAGGTATTTGTAAAGATTAAAACAACACTCGGAAGCCGTGTCATTATCGACGGCGTAAACTTAACTGACGAAGTTGACTCTCTTGGTTTTGTTGAAAAATTTGTTAACCTAAATGAAGGTTTAAATGAGATAAAAATAGTTACTGAAACAACAAAGCACAGAACTAACACAGAATATATTTATGTAACACGGCCAGAACAAGATGTGTCTATAGAGCTTGACTCTCCAAACTCAAGCCACAGAGAAAAAGATATTTGGATAGAGGGCACAACAGAAGAGAATGCAACAATTTATGTTGACACACTTCATCTTTCAGCTAATGTTTCAGAAGAAGGCTTTGTGACTAATGATGAAACCGGTGAGGTTCGAAAGAAGTTTAAGTTTAGATACGTACTTTCATCCTATGGTTGGAATGAAATCAAAATACAAGCCACTACACCTGACGGCAGATCTTCCACTCTTGTCCACAGAGTGGAGCGTGATCCAGACCATAGAGAATATACCAAACAAGCTTGGAACATACTGGACAACTATGACTGGCTGTCATCTTCAACAGAAGCTCTTGTCGGCAAAATATTTTCATGTCGAGGCGAAGTCATTGAGCGTGAAGATACCGATACCGATAGGCTCTATCTATTTAATGTCGGAACTGAATCGCAGCCAAGGTATGTAATGCTTAAATATACCGGAAAGCAAAATATCAAAATTGGCGAAACATATGACATGTATGCAGACGTTGTGGGCACATACAAAAACTATCCAATGCTTACAGTGCGGTTTGTTTACGACTGGACTCCTCCCGAGGAAACAGAAGAAACCGCTGAAACAACAGAAACTCCATAGACATTAAAGCAGGCGTATTGCCTGCTTTTTCTTTTCATAATCTGTATCCCCTTTTTCTTAAAACCTATAATAAAAATTAAGTATTCGTAAACGATTTATGTGTTTTTAAATTTTACCATCTTTTCATGGTATTATAATAAAAAATCAATTTTACGAGGTAGTTTATATGCCTGCACAAATGCTTCATCTTACAGTCGCAAACAATGTACACAAAGAACTAAACGTGGACAATCTTAGCGCATTTTATCTGGGCGCAATTTCTCCCGACGCAATTCATGAAAGAGAAGGCTCTGGTCGTGATGAAAAATGGATAACACATCTGCAGCTGAGAAACAAAAGACTATGGCTTTTGCAGGTCCAAAAATTCATACAAAAAGGCAAATCAAGCAATAAGAAAGATTTTTATCTAGGCTACGCTTCACACGTTCTCACAGACTACCTCTGGCTGAGTGAGATCTTTATGAGAACAAAAGCAAGACACGAAGCTGACATAGCTCCTGTATTGGACCACACCGGAGCATATTACAATGACCTTGTGCTTGTTGACTATGAAATGTATATGAAAAGCGATTGGACAGATGCTGTATTTGAACTTGTTCGCAGCGCAAAAGCCTTGGAGGTGGATGGGCTGCTTACAGCCGATGAAATCGATTCTTGGAGAGGCACTACCCTATCGTGGTTTGACATAGACCAAAGGATTGGCAAAAAGCCACTCAAATATATGTCAATGGACGAAATAGATAGATTCGTCGAAAACGCAAGCGACTTTGTAATCGAGCGCATAACCGCCTGCTAGTCAGCCTATTTCATTCAATTTAGCGCAGAAAAATAACGATATCGCAGTATATTTGGTTTACATATGAATATGTAGCAATTTTTAGGCGAAACAGATTGTTAAATTGATAACAATGTTCAAATTAATCGTTTCTAACTGAACAGTTTTATGATATAATTTCTTTCAAATGCGTAAAAACGGGCAAAACGGCGGCCACATGCAGTTTCAAAGCCGATTAGCCCTAATAATATTAGGAGGCAAATTAATGCAGTATACCCATGAAATCGAACAAATGGTATGCGTAAAAAAAGGCCCGCATCACGGCCCGGCTCCCATCCCTGAAGAGGGCAAATGGGTTAAAGCAAAAGAGATAAAAGACATCTCCGGCTTTACTCACGGCGTGGGCTGGTGCGCACCACAGCAGGGCGCATGCAAACTTACGCTCAACATCAAAGAAGGCATCATCCAAGAGGCACTGGTTGAAACAATCGGCTGCACAGGAATGACACATTCAGCGGCTATGGCAGCTGAAATACTTGCTGGAAAAACTCCACTTGAAGCACTCAACACAGACCTTGTGTGCGACGCTATAAACACAGCTATGCGTGAGCTTTTCTTGCAGATAGCTTATGGTCGCAGCCAGTCAGCTTACTCTGAGAACGGTCTTCCAATCGGCGCAGGCCTTGAAGACCTCGGCAAAGGACTTATGTCTGTTGTCGGCACGACTTACTCCACAGTGGACAAAGGCGCTCGTTACTTAAACCTTGCCGAAGGCTACATCTTAAACATCGGCTTGGACGCAAATGACGAGATTATCGGCTACAAGTTCGTGCACCAGGGCAAAATGATGGCGGCTATCGCAAAAGGCATGGACGCAAACACCGCCCTTGAACAGAACATCGGAACATACGGACGTTACGCGGACGCGGTCAAATACATTGACCCGCGCAACGAGTAAGGGGGGGGCAATCATGGCTAAATTTGAAGGTTATGACAGACGAATAGACAAGATAAACGAAGTGCTCAAAGAGTACGGGTTTTCTGATCTTGACGCTGCAAAAGAATATACTGTTGAAAAGGGCTTGGACGTGGACACAATCGTTCGCGAAGTTCAGCCCATCGCATTTGAAAACGCTGTTTGGGCATACACGCTCGGCGCAGCTATCGCTTTAAAGAAAAACAGCGAGAACGCATCCAAGGCTGCCGAAGCTATCGGCGAAGGTTTGCAGGCATTCTGCATCCCTGGTTCTGTTGCTGAAAACCGAAAGGTTGGCATCGGTCACGGTAACTTAGCTGCAATGCTTTTGCTTGAAGAAAACAAATGCTTCTGCTTCACCGCCGGACACGAAAGCTTTGCCGCCGCTGAAGGCGCAATCGGCATCGCCCGCACAGCAAACACTGTGCGCAAGACTCCCCTTCAGGTAGTTTTAAACGGCTTGGGCAAAGACGCCGCGTACCTTATCTCAAGGATAAACGGCTTTACTTATGTTAAAACCGAGTTTGACTACTACACTGACGAGCTTAAAATCACTGAAGAGCGACCTTTTTCTGACGGCGAACGCGCTGGCATCCGTTGCTATGGCGCCGACGACGTCCGCGAAGGTGTTGCAATCATGATTAAAGAAGGCGTTGACGTTTCCATCACCGGAAACTCCACCAACCCAACTCGTTTCCAGCACCCTGTTGTCGGCACATACAAAAAGTATTGCAACGACAATGGCAAAACTTACTTCTCTGTTGCAAGTGGTGGTGGTACTGGTCGTACTTTACACCCAGACAACATGGCCGCCGGCCCAGCTTCTTACGGCATGACGGACACTATGGGCAGAATGCATTGTGACGCTCAGTTTGCTGGCAGCTCTTCTGTTCCTGCTCACGTTGAAATGATGGGCTTGATCGGCATGGGTAATAATCCTATGGTTGGGGCTTCAGTGGCAGTGGCTGTTGCGGTTGAGAAAGCGCTTAGCTAAGCAATAAGATAAACTTTGTATTATAGAAAGAACTCTCTGAGGAGAGTTCTTTTTTTGTTGCTGTTGCTGTTGAGCAGTGGAGCATTATTTTTTTTCATCAGTATTTCATCATTAGAATTAATCCAAAACTTGAAATGAGGAAATTATATCTTCAATGTCACCTTTCATTTTTTCTACAACCTCAATATCTATTTTTATATTTTCAATTTCTTGTAATTCCTCTGCGCTATTTTCACTTTTTTCTTCTAGCCACTCCATTTCATCATAAAGACTAGATGTTTGACAATCTGTTCCTGTAGCATAATAAAGAACATTACCATTCGCAGTTCCTAGCTTTTTATAATTGTCTACAAACATGTTCTTCATCGCTTCTTCGGTTACTATATAAAACATTCTAAGTCCAGCACCAACGGATTCAACTACTCTTGATTCTTCACTAACTCCATAAAAACTGACTCTTAAAATATCGTATTCTCCTTGTCTGCGAATAATACAATGTTCACCCCAATCTTCTGGAAATTGCAACCTAAATCCCCATTCTTCATTAATATATAACAAGTAATCATCATCAGTGGTGATAAAGTATTCTTCCATCCTAAATATTGACTCATCTACTATTGGGGTAGGTTCTTTAGTGTACGTTATGTTTTGTGTTGGTGTATTACTGATTACTGGAGTTGCAGTTGGTGAATTGCTTATAGTTGGATTCAATTTTGCTTCTGTGGTAGTTGTTTGAGGTATCTCAATAACACTGTTTTCAACTATATTATCAGTAGTGACCTTGCTACAAGCCGAAAATGCAATTAGTATCGGTAAACCTATACAAATAACAAAGAAAAATTTAAATCGATTTATTACCAATAGGTTATCTCCTTTTCTCTACTTAAGAATCGAATGCATGCATTCTATCACCTACTTATTATTCAAAGGTATATTATCATTTATGAGTATTATTTGCAATAATTGCTATATTTGTTGAGAGGTGGGTCTTATCGGCATGGGTAATAATCCTATGGTTGGGGCTAGTGTGGCTGTTGCTGTTGCGGTTGAGAAAGCGCTTAGCTAAGCAATAAGGTAAACTTTGTATTATAGAAAGAACTCTCTTAGGAGAGTTCTTTTTTTGTTGCTGTTGCGGTGGCTATTTGAAAGCCTTTTTCGGCGAGTGTCTTACTAATGACTAAAACTCGTACCTCGTGCATTTTCGACATTCGCACTTTGCAAGCGGATAAGAGAATAAAAGTATACCCCCCTCAAAGTGAATTTTAGGGGGTTACTATTCTTCGTATATCTCAATTTTGAAGCACAAAAAAGCCTATATCAATCTGATATAGGTTACTTTAATAAAATATATTCTTTCTTTCGAGAATATATTATAATTGTAGCAATCAAGCACAAACTTGTCAAGAAAATCAAAGTAAATCTAAGAGAATCAGAGGATTTAAGGCAATTTAGTATCTATCACCTTTTAAGCTGTTCATACAGAGTTTGTGTTTTTCTTTTTATCAAAATATAATTACTGCCTGTATATAATAAGGAGGAATAAACAATATGGATAAGCGCTGGTCTACTTATATTCAAACACCTGCTGAAATAGACTCACACAGAGAAATCAGATTCCACGATAAATATAGGCATCAGATACTGACTGCCATGGGCGTAAAATCAGGTATGCTAGTTGCAGATATAGGATGTGGTGCGGGAACACTGACACGTAAACTATCCAAATGGCTAGGAGAAGACTCTAAGATATATGGTATAGACCGTGACACTGGATTTATCGAGTACTCTATTGATAAAGCATTAGGTAAAGGAATAAATAATGTTGAATACATAAACGCTGATGCCTACTCAATTCCGCTTCCTGACAACTTCCTTGATGCTTCAACTTCTCACACGGTGATAGAGCATGTCGACCATGAAAAGTTCCTTCTTGAACAAAAAAGAATAGTTAAGCCCGGCGGAACTATTTCCTTTATGAGTGTGCGTCCGGAAAAATCAATATATGTGAGTTACCAAGAAGAAAAATCCAACAAGGAGAATGAGCTTAAAAAATTAATCAAAAAAGCATTTGATGTCAAAGATATTAACGACATTATATTACAGAACCCCATATCGCCAGAAGAAATTCCGCGTCTTATGGAAAACTTGGGTTTTACCGATATCAGTGTGGAGGGTATTGCAATAACGGTTTCGCCGGACAACGCTGAAAACTCCATAGAATATAAAAGAGCCATAATTGAAGCGGAGCGGATCTCTGAAATGGAAGTTGCAAGAAAGGCACATCTGCTAAAACCTAGTGTATTCACTGAAAGCCATTTTAACGAGATTGTGAAGATTATTCAAGCTAAAGCACAGCAAAGGACGCGTGATCTCGAGCAAAAAATAAGAAAATGGGAGTACTCTATCAATCTGATGATAGTAGTAAAAGGAAATGTTTAGCTCCGATTTTCCAAGTCATCACCCTTTTTATGCGCGCTAGCGTCTAAAATAAAGTGGCAAACAATCTGCTTTCGATAACTGTGCGGTTAAGAAGGCGCTTAGCTAATAGCAAGTAAATAGTATTTTGAAAGACCTCCCGATGGGAGGTCCTTTTTGTTAATACGATAGAGACTATTATACTTATTTAATTCAAAATTGACTATTTAATATATATTTTTTCATTATTAGTAATTATTAAATAATTTATCAATCTCCATTTTGATATTATCAGTTTCATAACTTCTACTCAATCTATACTCCTCGTCATCAATATCATAATTATATAAATCTTCAAATATTTTTTCTACAATTTCTTCAACTTCATATTCATTTATATAATCTCTAATAAATATTGAATCAATTGGAGAATCTATATTTTGATCTAGTTCATTTAATTCCTCTGATAGAACATCATAAATTATATTTTCCATCTCATCTACTACATCATCAACAATATCTCCACTAATCGAAACACTTCCATCTTTGTCATATATATCTTGAAGGTCAACTTTGCCAACAACATCGATGTCACTAATAATATCTGATAGTTCAATATCTTCTAAGTATTCAATTACTTCGTTTCCCATCCATTCGTTAATAGCTTCTAGTAATTGATCAAATCTAATTTCTGATATTTCTTTTTTGTCATATAAATCTTTTATCTTATTATAATAAATGCTAACTACAGAGGTTAATTCATCTAATCCAAGATTTGTAGTGAAATCTTTAAATAGCTTTTCATCTACAAGTACATCTTTTAAATTATAGTATTTATACAAATTGCTAGTAAGTAATTTTATAACTATATTAGACTTATAGAACACTGTACCTTCTAAAAAAATAGATTCTGATACTTTTCCTATATTCATTAAAATATAATCTCTATAATACATATCTTTAACTAGAAACTCTGACAATTTACTTAAAATAGTTATTGGTAGAATTCTTTTATTCATTGATTTCATATCTAAGATTTCTTTACTTATAAACAAATCTTTAAATTTGTTGTTATTTCCTTTCTTATCATAGCATCTATAAATTTGCTCAATATAAGTAATTGATTCTCTCACTTTAATAAGTTCAGCAGTATTATTAAAAAAGGTTGACCTCAAGTAATCATTTACCGAAGGATTGTATACACTAATCTCCTTCTTTGTTCTATTAATTGTTATCTTCAAAATAGATTTATTTAATCTCCTTAAGGTTTTTTCAAAAACATCTATAGAAGTGTCAATATTTTTTTCAATCACTACTCTTTTGATAAAACATTCTTTTAAAACATTATAATCAACAGCCTTATCCGATAATGAATATAAAGTATTTATAAGAATTCTATCTGTGTTTGACAATCTTCTCTCAAACTCATTAGCCCATATATCTTCTGGATTGTCTAATCGAGATATAATAAAACTGTAATAATCTTTATTATTGATATCAGAATATCTAGTTTTAATAGTAACAAATTCTATTATTCTTGGGCAATAATTTCTATGTTTAATTATATTATAGTACCTTTTATCAACTCTAATATTCTCAATATATTCTTCAGGCACTTTGTTATGTTTCATATGGGCAACTAATATTCTTGCCTTTTCCAAATCAGATAATTTACCGTCAATATCAAATATCTTAATTTTTATTTTATCCATATCTATGTACTTTGCAAAATCATTTGAACTTTCCTTTGCTTCATTAAAAATAGTAACTCTTGAGTTTAAAACTAAAATTTTACTATCATTACTCTTAACATATTTCATTAAGGAAAGAATTTCGCTTGATTGTTGCTCTTGCAGATTAAAGTAACACTGTCCTAAAAAGTCATCTAAAAATATTATCTCTTTCTTATCTTTATCTACAGAAATAGATTTTTTCAAGTTAGAAATATCTCCATTTGTAGTATATCTAACTCTATACCCTTCTTGAGCAAAATATAATATAAGCATTTTCGAAGTAACGGTTTTGCCTATTCCTGGATCACCTAAGATAATAATCGCCCTTTCTTTAGTTAGCATTTTTAAACATTCATTATAAATTTCAGTTTGAACGTAAAACTTATAATCTTCTTTAATGTCTGATAATAGCGTTTCGCAGTCTATAAATATGTCATTGTTCAAAAGCTCTTCTAGTATACCTGATGCTTCAATCCATAATTTCGCATGTTTTTTTAGTATTTCTTTATTTTCCTCTCTTTTTAAAAATCTTTCAATTTCTTTTAATGTAATGATATTTTTATCAGATTCCATATAATCTTCAAATAAAGTATAAATATCTAAAATATTTTGAGGCGTTAACTGCTTTGAACAACATATATAATAAGAATTCGGATTAATTTTTTTAACCTTCACTAACTCTTTTTTCAACGAGGAATAAAGAGAATGAAAAGGAGAATTTATATAACGCTTTACTTGTATAACTATATTTTTTTTAACTAAGTCATCAATTAAATCAATTCCATCATCAGCCCCACTACCAAAAGTTCTTAAATCTATTGCTAATTTTTGTTCCATGATATCGACACATAAATTTTCAAAATCAATTGGGTCTAAATTTGCATAATTTAACATAATATTTCCTTCAATTTTTGTTAAATATTATTATATTCCTTTTTTTATATTTATACCACAAAAAGGTCTGTGAAACTCAGTTATTTATATTACGACTCACAAAGACTTTTCCGCCAACATGCGAAACGGTGCACAGGGGCGCTCTTAGCTACAACCAAAAGTAGCAAACACATAAGTTTCGATAACTGTGCGGTTAAGAAGAATCCCACCACCATCAACTTCGTTGATAGTCCCCCTCCCTTTAGCAAGGGAGGTATTATGCTAGTTTATTCGCCCACAATGGTGGACTAAAATTCTCCCCTAGAGGGGAGATGCCGAAGGCAGAGGGGTGTAAGAGCGCGAGACGAAGTCTCGCACTCCGCCCAGCCGCTGCAAAGCTTGCTAAAAACACACAGCTAAGACGGCGCTCGGGGTGCTTTGTAAGCTAAACAAATAAACCCAAAACAGCAACGGTATATCCGCAAGAACACATAGATAGCTTGAAACATAAAAGTGCAGGATTGTCAGTACATAAATCGCCCACAATAGTGAGCTAAATTCTCCCCTAGAGGGGAGATGCCGAAGGCAGAGGGGTGTAAGAGTGCGAGACTTCGTCTCGCACTCCGCCCAGCCGCCGCAAAGCTCGCTGAAAAGACACAGCTAAGACGGCGTTTGGGGTGCTTTGTAAGCTAAGCAAATAAACCCAAAACAGCAACGGTATATCCGCAAGAACACATAGAAAACACGAGACAGAAAAGTACGGGATTATCAGACTATCGCAAGCGGTACTCCTCCCCACCAAATAACAAAAAAGAGTATTGCTTAAAACCTAGTAAAATGGTAGTATATACCTAATGGCAAAACCACGTATGCCAATGTATACAAAAAGGAAGTGAAGTAAATGAAAATAGCTTTTTATGACACTAAACCCTACGATAAAATCTGGTTCGACAAACTAAACGAACAATATGGATATAAAATAAAATACTACGAAGACAAACTAAATGCCGATACCGCCATCCTCGCCAAAGGCTACGATGTGGTTTGCGCATTTGTAAACGATACAATCGATAAAGATACCATAAACGAGCTAAAAGCCGAAGGTGTGAAACTCATCGCCATGCGCTGCGCCGGCTATAACAATGTGGATTTCAAAGCCGCGTTCCAAAACATGTATGTCGTTCGAGTTCCCGGCTACTCTCCGTATGCAGTGGCAGAGCACGCTATGGCACTGCTGTTGGGTGTTAACCGCAAAATATTCCGCGCCTACAACAGAACGCGAGAAAGCAACTTTGCAATCAATGGACTGCAAGGCTTTGACCTCTTCGGCAAAACCGTGGGCGTCATCGGAACCGGCCGAATCGGACGCGTTTTCATGGACATCTGCAAAGGCTTCGGCATGGAAATCATCGCTTATGATCCGTATCCAAAAGAAATCGATGGCGTGGAAAACGTGTCGCTTGACGAGCTTTACACTCGAAGCGATGTGATATCACTCCACTGTCCGTTAACATCTGACACAAAGCACATCATAAACGCGAAATCAATCGCTAAAATGAAACAAGGCGTGCATATCATAAATACATCACGCGGTGGGTTGATTAACACTCCCGACCTTGTCGAAGGCCTAAAGGATAGACATATTGGCGGCGCAGGGCTTGATGTTTATGAAGAAGAATCTGCATTCTTTTTTGAAGATATGTCCTCGGATGTATTAACCGACGACACACTCGCCCGCTTGCTCACCTTCCCCAATGTGCTGGTTACAAGTCATCAGGGATTTTTCACACAGGAAGCTCTTGAAGCAATAGCAAAAACCACGCTTTCAAACGTCAAAGAATTTGAAGATGGCAAACCGCTTGAAAACGAAATCTGCTATCAGTGCGAAGAGAACATGAAAGGTTGCAGGAAAACAAAAACAGGTCGTTGCTGGTAATGAAACGGCTGTCACAACAAATTACTAGATTAATATTGAACTAAAAAAACCTCTCGAATATATTCGAGAGGTTTGCTTTATAATCGCTTTTATGCGTTGCCCTTGCCACCATTTGCTTTTTCCTGCCGCTTGGAGTAAATAAATGCTCCGACTGCAAGAACAACATAAATCGCGATGATAGCCAGCATTTCATGTATCTGATTTGTAAACTCATAATATAATATGAACACACTGCCTGTTATTAACGCAGCTATTGCACCGCCTGTCAAAACAGCGGATGATTTAGTCTTTTTGCGTATCTTGAAGTTTGCAATCGCCATTAATAGCGATACCAGCATAAATGTTATTGAGCCAAATTCTAATATCAACTCCAAGCCGCCAACCAAAATAAGCACCGAAGATAAAACTGCCATTGCTATTACCGAAAGGTAGGGTATGTTTTTCTTTTTCGTTGCGAGCTTTTTGGGAAGATATCCATGCTCCGCCACCACCATCATTTGTCTAGATGCACCGAAAAGTGTGCTGGAAATGGCCGAACTCGTTGCAAGTACAGCGCCTAATATGACAAAATATGAGCCCGCCTTCCCTGCCACATCTCCCATGCCGGCGGCAAGAGCGAATTCTTTGTTTTTAATTATATCCGCTGCTGGTATAGCAAGCAGTGCTCCCACTGAAATCACCACATAAATGAGAACTGCGAGCGCTATCGCAGTGTATATGCCGCGCGAAATATTACGATCCGGGTCGCGCATCTCCCCTGTCGCATTTATAACAAGCTGAAAGCCTTCATATGCCACAAACGTAAGCGAGCTGACTATAAGAAGCCCTAATATGCCTGAACTTTTAAAATCTGTCGATATGCTTCCTGCAAGCGTCGGGAAGTTTCCACTGCCAAACTTCATGAGCACAACTGATATAACAAGCAATATAACAAGCTTTGTGTACACCATGATGTCTTCAAGCTTGCCCATCCCGTTAACACTCCAAAGGTTTACGCCGGTAAATGCCGCAACCACCGCAAGCGCCACTCCTTTTTTCACCCATTCATTGCCTGCAAACGCAGTTGCCGATATCACATACGATGCAAAAGTATAAGAATAAAGCGAAAGTGTGCTAATATATCCAAATATCACAAACCAACCGAGTATAGAAGGCGCAAAATGCGATGTTGGAAATGTTTTTTTGTAAAACGAAAATGACGCGCCTTCATCCTTATAATACTTTCCCAGCTTCACATAAGAATATGCCGCAAGCAGCGCAATAAGACCACCTGCTATTATCGCAAAAGGAGTCATCGACCCTATCATCGCAACCGATATTCCAAGCACAGTAAATATGCCGCCGCCTACCATTCCTCCAAGTGCGATTGCCACAAGCTCCGGATATCCTAAACCTCTGTTTCTTTTTCTATGGAGTGCCATAGTTACCTCCTTTATCTTATTATACAAGTATAATACTTATGATTATGGATGACAATAATACATAAAAAATATTGAAGTCAGCAGTTAGCATAGATATTTATCAAATACAAAATAAATAGCCCTGCAAAAATCAAGATTACCATGCTGTTATTTTTTAGCCACGGTCACAATAGTATTGTCTGCCTTGGAAACGGTGTCTATCCTGCTAAATCCAGCAAAAGCAAGAAGCTCTTTCCTGTGCTCTATCGTCATCGGTATATCTATATGGACAAACACATCATCGGGGACACTAAAGCTTGCCCTCTGTTTATGGCAAAAGTCCAGACACTGCTTTTCATTTTCCGCGCTGCTTGCGGTATAGTCGGCTTCAATATAGACACCGCCACGTTTCAGTGAATCAAATATTTTCTTATATACCTCACCTTTTTTCTCATACTCAAAATGGTGAAGCGACTGTACCGATATTGCCGCGTCAAAACGTTTACAGCCGAAATCATATTTAAAATAGTCACCGCATACTAGCTTTATATTCCTGTCTGGGTGCTTTTTATAAAGAGCGTCGAGCATTGGCTGAGCCATGTCTATTCCGATAACTTTGATATCAGGATATTCTTTGAATATCTCATCCAGTTCCAGTCCCGTGCCGCAGCCTAAATCAAGAAGCGTTTTAGTATCTTTGGGTAATAGTTCCGGCAGATGTTTATAAAAATCGAAAAGCTTTTTCATGTGCTCTTCATATCCTTCAAGCCTTGCCTCAAAAAAGCCTGCCATCTCTTCCGGCTCTGTGTCCTTTATTTGCTCATACCACTCGGCAATCTCTTTAATATTCTTCTCGTTTTCTTCTTTTGTAAATGCAAATTCACTTTGTTGCATATTAACTCCTTTCAATATAAAAAGCACGCTATAAGCGTACTTAACTTTGCAGAGCAATGCCCTGCGGTGTATTTTACGCTAAATCAAAATATCAAAACAAAACCCGTGCTTGGGTTGTGTTTTAAATTGTTTTTGATTACGCGTTTGGAGTCATATGCTATCCTTTTTTTGTTTATTATAGCATCACATCCATATAAGTCCAAAGATTTATTTTATCTCAAATTCAATCTGTCCGTTCTTGAACGACTTCATCTTCCGTTCTTTTACAGCATCCTCAGCAGTCAGATAACTGCATAAAAGCGGAGAGTGAGGATTGTAGTTCGCATAGTTTTTCTTAACTGTTTTCTCGCTGTGGTTTGCATAGCAATACCTGCATCCGTTAAGACAAGTATTATACATACCTATATCAATACTCATCACGCAACCGCATTCAAGCCTTTGGTTTGTGTCTTTTTCTACGTCATAAGTAAATCCGGTAATTTCTTTGAACACTGCATCGTCTACACATTTTGCATGTCCTATTCCATATTGGCTCAAATCAACAGATTCAGCGCAAGTATCGATTTTAATACCATACTCCCCTGCAGCTTTTGAAAAATATTCTGCGATACGGTGCATATCTTTCTCGGTTATAGTCTTAAGCCCCAGCGCTTTAATATTTCTCGCTATGCTCTTGTAATAATCGATAAAGCTTATAACACATTTATCAGTATATCCACCTAAGTCTTTTAACATATCACGAAAAATATCTATATGATAGTCCATATTGTATCTGTCATTTATAAGTATCGGGTCATATCGCCAAATAATCCGATTTTTTCCTATCTTATCCGACAGCTTTTTGAATGTTTCTATAATATCTTTTTTAGGCGGAAGATTTTCTTCAACATCGCTTTCATATGGTGTCAGGGTAAATTGAAAATAGTACGGATAATCTTTTACTGCGCTAAGCTTATCCAGCATCGGAGCAGGATTTTTCGTCCAAAACACTATACCGTCCACCACATCGGGAGACAAACTTATTCTGCTTACGCTTTTCGGGTTCATCGGATTGCGCGCCAAAACATAGCCCTCTCTTATTCGGTTTATAAACCAGTC
Source organism: Christensenellaceae bacterium (assembly GCA_963676355.1). GTDB lineage: Bacteria > Bacillota > Clostridia > Christensenellales > UMGS416 > JAGLOK01. The sequence continues at coordinate 1,963,211 of OY781093.1, read as the reverse complement.
AAAAAAGAATGAGGGTATATCTGTTCTTCTGGAGGTAGAGATTATCATTTAAGATTAAGCCGCATCACATATATTTGTTCAAGGTCTTTGTGAATTTCAAACCCTGATTTTTCATACATTTTTTTCGGGCCTAGATAGTTTAAATAGCAGTCGCCTTCTCCCTTTATAGGATAGGCTTCGGCTATATCATAGCCATCATCTTTCGCGTCCGACAAAGCACGCTCCAAAAGCTTTGTAGCCACTTTCCTTCCACGCATTTCTGGCGCTATCGTAAAACACACCAGCGATTTTATGCGCACGCCTTCGTCAGCATCATCCCATACGTCGGCATTTTTCTCATGACTCAAATATACATATGCGTTGCGGTCGTCCGTATTTAGCCAGCCGATCGGTTTGCCGTCATAAAATGCGAGATAGCCATTTTGTTTTCCCTCTTTAATATATTTAATAGAATACTTTCTGTTTTTTATTTCGCCCGTCTTCTCATGTTCAGATTCCATCTCTTCAGTCATATGAAAAGACATGCAATAGCACAGCGACCACTCCTTATGATCGCTGAAGGCAACGTTATCAAAAAAATAAAGATAATCGTCCAAAAGTTCAGATGTAAGTTTTTTTATTACAATATCCATGGCAGTGCCTTTCATTATAAATAACTTTTTTTATTATTTTAACATATGAGCTGAGTGTTTTACATCACTGTGGATAAATATTGCGAAATTTCAAAGAGACAGAAAAAGCACACTTGGGTTGACTGTTGCGCAGGATAAACTTATAAGTTGTTATCACATTCAAAAACCTCCGATTCTTTCGGAGGTTTCTCAATCAGAGATTATTATTTGTTTACACCTTGTCAAAAGTCCAAATGGTTTTTTTCTTGGTTTTTTCGCAATTCATACCTTGGATTAATTTTTCTCTGCCAATTCGTATAATTTCGCTTAAAACGTATTCAAACTGTTCAGTTTTAAGTTTTTTCTTCTTAACTTTTTCAAATAAACCTTTTTCTATCAAAAAGTCTATTACTTCATCTGAGGTAGTTTGAGATTTATTCTCTTTTTCTAAATATTCCTGAATGGCTGAGTTGATATCTCTTGCCATTGTTTCTATGTTGCCCTTTATTATCATTATAAGGCTCCTTTCCTTTAGGTGATAATTATACCATAAAACTCATTTAAAATTTGGGTTATTCATGAAGTGTTTATTAATTTATAGAGATAATTTCCATAAAAGGTTAAAATAAAGTGAAAAACCTCCGAATTAATCGAAGGTTTTTCTATATGTTCTATATATACTTTCAAGTAGAAAGTTAGTGCCTATGTTTTAAAAGAACAGTGAGAACAAGTTGTACTTACCAAAGAAGCTTACTCCGATAAGTGCCACGATAGCCATTATCTTAATTAATATATCAAGAGATGGGCCAACTGTGTCTTTAAGCGGATCGCCAACTGTGTCGCCAACAACTGCTGCGTTGTGAGTGTCGCCACCCTTTGAGTGACCTTCAAGCTCATCAGACTCAATGTACTTTTTAGCATTGTCCCAAGCTCCGCCTGCGTTTGCTGTAAACAATGCAAGCATGATGCCTGAAATTGTTGTGCCGATTAAAAGTCCGCCAACAAAAGTCGCGCCGAAGATAAATCCACCAACCAAAGGAGATGCGATGGCAATTAACGCCGGCATCTTCATTTCTGATATTGCTCCAGCAGATGAAATCTCGATGCATGTGCGATAATCAGGCAGTTCTTCGCCTGTTAAAATCCCCGGATATTTGTAGAACTGACGACGTACTTCCTGCACCATCTTGCGAGCTGCTTTTGAAACTGCGTCAATAAGCAATCCCGAGAAAAAGAACGGAAGCGCTCCGCCGATTAATACACCGGCAAGAGTCAAAGGATCTATAACATTTAGCACAAGCTCTGAGTGAGTGCCGCCTGTTGATACCTGCGAATGCAAATATGAAGCAAGAAGCGAAAGTGCTGCAAGTGCGGCTGAGCCAATTGCAAAGCCTTTGCCCACTGCGGCTGTTGTGTTACCCACTGAGTCAAGCTTATCTGTAATTTTACGAACTTCAGGCTCAAGCTTACTCATTTCAGCAATACCGCCTGCATTATCTGCAATTGGTCCATATGTGTCAACTGAAACAGTAGCCGATACGAATGAAAGCATTCCAATGGCAGCCATTGTAACGCCATATATTCCTGCAAGCTTATAAGAAATTATTGTAGCTATTGCAAGGATTATAACTGGAATCATTGTCGACTTCATGCCAACGCCTAAGCCGTCTGTAATTGTAAGAGCTGTGCCTTCAATTGATGAGCGTGCGATTCCACGTGTCGGTGCAAAGTCATAGCTTGTGTAATATTCAGCTATCATTCCAATTGCTATACCCGATACGATTCCAAGCACTGCTGCAATCCATGGTGAAAGTGCGCCTGCTGAAAATCCTGCAGTCTTAAGAATCTGAGGATCCATTTTGCTAAAGAACAAATAAGTGAATATTCCTGTTGCTATAACTGTGATTCCGGCTGAAGTCCAAGTTGCAACGTTTAATTCTTTATGCGGCTTGTCGGATACTTTTTTTAATATTAATGTAAGTATTCCAATAACGCATGATATAAGTCCGATTGAAACGAAAATTATCGGGAAGCTCATAAGCTTAGCTGTGAAAGCTTCAGGATATATATCCGGCTCAAGGAAAAAGTTATATGCTGCAAGTGCAATTGATGCGATTATAGCACCAACGAATGACTCCAAAAGGTCACTGCCCAAGCCTGCAACGTCACCCACATTGTCGCCTACATTGTCAGCTATTGTTGCTGGGTTTCTAGGATCATCCTCAGGGATGCCTGCTTCTGTTTTTCCAACAAGGTCTGCGCCCATGTCAGCAGCTTTTGTATAGATGCCGCCGCCAACGCGGTTAAACATAGCTATAAGTGAGCAGCCAAGTGCGTATCCTGAAACAGTCATTGCAAATGGAATGAAGCTTACGCCCACCCAGTTTGACACAACAGTAAGGTTTGCAGTGTCGGACTGTCCCATTATTTTGCCGAAAACAAGATATACAATTCCAAGTCCTAGGATTGCAAATCCGCCAACAGAAAGTCCCATGACTGACCCGCCCTGGAATGCCACCTTCAATGTTGCTCCCAAGTCTTTTGTCACACGAGCTTCGTTTGATACGCGAACGTTAGCTATAGTCGCAATCTTCATTCCGACAAATCCTGCCGTCGCGCTCATGAGTGCGCCAAGAACAAACGCCGCCGCCATATACCATCCTATAAGCACAGCAAATACTACAGCAACGATAGCGCTGACTATAATAATTATCTTGTACTCATGCCAGATAAAGGCGTTTGCGCCTTCCTGTATGGCCGCTGCTATTTGCTTCATTTCTTTTGTGCCGGCGTCGCGCTTTTTAACTTTGGCATAATTGTACATTGCCGTCAAAAGTGCAACTGCCGCAGCAGCAAATACGATGTAAAACATTTCTTTCGTCCTCCAATATATAAAATTTAAAATAAAAACATATTTATGCATTTAAGCTCATTTTCATAACATTTCAAAAATGGCCGAAATCTTTTCAATAATAGCACAACTAAATAAATTTATCTACCAAATAATTGTGAAAAACCACGGTTGGCACTTGTTTTTCTGATTACCAATGTAAATTATTTGATAATTACACATTTTGAAGTGCAAACATTTATTTTATTATAGATAAAAGGACGTTTTAACCTATAAAAGCTCATAAATTAACTGTTTTTTTACACTCCTGAATAAGCAGCGAATCCCCCGTCAATCGGAATAACTACACCATTAACGAATCCGCTCGCTTGTTTATCGCACAAGTAAAGCAGTGTGCCTATCAATTCATCAGGATCGCCAAATCGATTCATCGGAGTTGCCGCAAGAATCTTGTTTGCTCTTGCAGAGTAAGTGCCATCTTCGTTTCTTAAAAGCTTTTTATTTTGGTTCGTCTCAAAAAATCCGGGTGCCAAAGCATTAACTCTGATATTAGTCTTTGCAAAGTGAACTGCCAGCCACTGAGTAAAGTTTGAAATCGCAGCCTTTGCTCCTGAATATGCAGGTATCCTTGTAAGCGGTGTAAATGCGTTCATTGAAGAGATGTTTATGATGCATGGTTCTTCCTTTTTAAGCATATCTTTTGCAAAAACCTGTGTTGGCAAAAGTGTGCCCAGAAAGTTAAGGTTGAACACAAACTCAATACCACCTTGATCAAGATCAAAAAATGAAGATACGCCTTCTAAGTCTTCATCGCCCATCTCATAATGATCTTTACTGGTGGTTCCCTTTGGATGATTGCCACCTGCACCGTTAATTAAAATATCGCATGTTCCAAATGCCTCATTTACAGCTTCGTGCGCTGCTTCAATGCTATCCTTTTTAAGAACATTGCATTCAAACCCTTTAGCTGACATTCCCATGTCATTTAAAGCCTTAGCAGCATTTTCTGCAGCTTCCAAGTTTAAGTCGAGAATTGCAAGCTTTGCTCCCTGTTCTCCAAGTCCTTTGCAAAATGCGCTTCCCAATACTCCTGCACCACCTGTTATGACTACAACTTTGTCTTTAAGCGAATTTGATTTAATCATGTTTTCTCCTTCTTATAACTTATAGTTAAGCGTCTTTCTTCGTTCTTTCTCGCCTCTTCCCTTCACCTTACTTATAATGTGGTTAGAAAAGGACTCCATCTGTAAGTTAACATTTTAATTTTATTTTTTTATTCTGGCTTCATCCACCCAAAGACCTATTGCTGGATTTGAAATATAAAATACTTCTTCACCATTCACATCATTCCAGCCGTCTTCAAGGCTATCAAAATTATATTTCTTTTTAGCTTCTTCTATGTCCATGTATGAAAATCCAATGTCTTCAACTTCTTCGCGAGACATCTTACCCGGGCAATATGTTATCTTAAACCTACCGTCGGATGAGCCGTGAATAAGATGCGCAGCTATTGACGGCGCCATATTAAGCTCTTGGGATTCTTTAAACATTTCGAGTACTTTAATGCGTCCGACATATCCGTATTTTCGAATAAGTCTGTCTGGTTCTTTAGATTCTCCGCACTGGCGAACAGCAGGTGCTATTACTACAAGCTCACCGTCATCTGCAATCGCCATACGTGTGCGATAGATTGATTTATTACCCACCCATGTAGTTTTAAACTCACTTGGATCAAGATAAACCACGACCTTTTTCGGCGGATGCTCAACATATGTAAGATTCATTTTCTGGCTTTGTGCAACTGCTTTTTCAAACAACACTCTTTCTCTGCCCACATACAGTCCATGTATGTTTACTTTTTCCCCTGTTGCTGTGCAAACAGTGAGGATATAAGTCAGCGGAACATCAGCGATGAGATTTTTCTCAGCATAATCAAGCACCTTTCGTACTGGTGAATGATCCTGCCCCATCACGCGCTCCATGCCATAGACTGCTCCAAGCATGTGAGTTGCGCCTATCATTTTGTTGCCGCCACAGCCAACGAAAATATTCTTTGAATAGTTTGCCATGCCCACAACTTCGTGAGGCACAACCTGCCCTATTGAAAATATAGCGTCATAAGTGTCATCCACTATTGATGTATTGACTTCAACATCTATTTTGTCTGAAATAAGTCCGTCAGAAATCTCAGAGATAAATTCTCCGGGAACCTCGCCAATTTTTGTCACGCCATTTATATAATCATGCGTGACATAAGCCTCCATTGGTATGTCGGTTCCAAAAAAATCATGCAATTCTTCCTCTGTCATTTGCATGTGCGTGCCCAATGCAGGCATCACTTTAACATTTGCACCACGCGCTGTAAAAGCAGTGTATAAATATGCAGCAATTTCTCCCGCACCCGACTGCGCACGCGTTGAATCCGGCGGTATTAAGAGAATGTTTTTCTTATTCTCATTAGCTTTAACTGTTTCATCCAAAACAGATTCAATCTCAGGCATTGAAATGCCTTTTGGACTATCGTTTTCTAATATTTTTTTCATCATATCACTTAACTTTCTATTCTATTGATTCATTAAGTTCAGTATTTAGTTATGCCAACATACATCGTTCGGTAGTATTTTAAGAGCAAACCAATTATAAAAATCCCACCACCGTTCGCCAACGCTCAATATTAAAAGCATATTATATGCACTTTATAAAAAATCGTTTGAAATATCGGCACTTTAAGTGCTTTTAAGCGGTGTATGTTGTTGCAGAAGTAGACCCACCTTCACCTGTCCAGTTAGTGTGGAAATATTCGCCGCGCTTTTTATCAACACGCTCATATGTGTGAGCACCGAAATAGTCGCGCTGTGCCTGCAAAAGATTAGCCGGCAGTCTGCCGTTTCTATATCCGTCAAAATATGAAAGAGCAGAAGAGAATGCCGGAACAGGAATGCCGTTTTCAACAGCCGATGCAATAACCTTGCGCCATCCAGCCTGAGCTGCTTCAACTTTCTTCTGGAAGTATGGATCGATTAGAAGGTTAACAAGATCGTTATCATTGTCAAAAGCCTCTTTAATCTTTCCTAAGAATGCAGAACGGATAATGCAACCGCCACGCCACATGAGTGCTATATCACCATAGTTTAAGTCCCAGCCATAAGTTTTAGCTGCTTCACGCATGAGTGCATAGCCCTGTGCGTATGACACAATTTTGCTTGCATAGAGCGCATCTTTAATGTTGGATATAAACTGAGCTTTGTCTCCATCAAAGGCTATCTGCGGTCCGCTCAATATCTTGCTTGCTGCAACACGCTCTTCTTTTTGAGCTGAAAGGCAGCGTGCATAAACAGCTTCACCGATGAGTGTAAGCGGAATGCCTTCTTCAAGGGATGTAATTGCTGTCCATTTGCCTGTTCCCTTTTGTCCTGCAGTGTCGAGTATATTTTCAACAAGTGCAGAGCCGTCTTCATCTTTATAAGCCATGATGTCGCGTGTGATTTCTATAAGATAGCTGTCCAAATCGCCTTCGTTCCAGTCAGCGAAAACTTCGTGCATTTCATCTGCTGTCATGTTAAGGAGATTTTTCATGAGGTAGTACGCTTCGCAGATGAGCTGCATGTCGCCATATTCTATTCCGTTATGCACCATCTTGACGAAATGCCCCGCGCCGTCTTGACCCACCCAGTCACAACAAGGTGTGCCATCTTCAACTTTAGCGGATATGCCTTGGAGGATGTCTTTTACTTCATTCCAAGCCGCAGGTGACCCACCGGGCATTATGGAAGGACCTTTTAGCGCGCCTTCTTCTCCGCCGGAAACACCTGTCCCGATGTATAAAAGACCTGCTTCTTCCACTTTTTTTGTGCGACGGATAGTGTCTTTAAAGTATGAGTTGCCACCGTCAATTATAATATCTCCTTTGTCCAAAAGAGGTATAATGCTGTCAATAAACATATCAACCGGCGCACCGGCTTTTACCATAACCATGATCTTGCGTGGCTTTTCAAGCGCACCGACAAGTTCTTCCACCGAGTATGTGCCGATGATGCTTTTGCCTGCTCCGCGGCCTTCCACAAAGTTTTTAACCTTTGATGTCGTCCTGTTAAACACTGCGACTGAAAAGCCTTTTGACTCCATGTTAAGTACGAGGTTTTCACCCATTACAGCAAGTCCTACAACTCCAATATTTGCTTTTTTCATAATCTGCTCCTAATAATCAATTTAATATTATTTGTACTGTTTTTTGAAAAGTTATCTTTTTACTCTTGCATTGCCGCGCCATACGTCCCAAATCATGTCTTCATCCACAGGCTGGCTGTAGTCGGACAAGAAAGATGTTGTAAGCGCGCCGTTTGCCCAGCCGAACTGCACCCATGTTTCAGGATCCCAGCCGCGAAGTATCGCATACAGCATGCCGCCGACAAATCCGTCGCCGCCGCCGATACGGTCAAGCACATGAATTGGTTTAGGCTCTATTACATGCCAATTGCCATTTTCCCAAAGGATTGCACCCCAGTTGTGGAGGTTTGCATGCTCCACCTGACGAAGTGTAGTTGCAACCACTTTGACATTCGGGAATACTTCTAGAACATTTTCTATCATGCCTTTAAAGCTTTCTATTTTAGCAGCGATGTCGCTTCCGCCTGCCTCCGGTCCTTCTATGCCAAGAGCTAACTGAAAGTCTTCTTCGTTGCCAATCATGATGTCTGCTATCTTTGTGATTTCTGTAAATATGTTTCGCAGTTCCTCTTCCCTGTTCTTCCAGAACGACGCACGGAAGTTTAAGTCAAATGAAATAAGTGTGCCATACTGCTTTGCCTTTTTGGCAAGCTCCAGACAGAAAACACCTGTTTCGTGCGACAATGCGCCTATAAGCCCTGAAAGATGAAGTATTTGAACGCCTTCTTCGCCAAATATGCGGTCAAGATCAAAATCTTTCACGTTAAGCGTTCTGCCAACTTCGCCCGCTCGGTCGTTAGTCACTCTTGGGCCGCGAACGCCATAACCGCTGTCCGCAATATTTATCTGGTGTCTATATCCCCACGGTCCGCCCTGTGGCACTTCCGGACCTTCATAGTCCATGCCACGGCGATTTAAGTCGCGTTTTATCTTGTCTGCTATAGGTGAGTCTTTAACGAATGTAGTCAGCACCTTTACCGGAAGCCCCAGAAAACTTGACACACTTGCAACGTTTGTTTCCGCGCTTGATACCGTCATTGTATAGGTATCTGTAATGTGTACCGGCTGATGGTCTGCCGGAGTGATTCTAAGCCCCATGCTGGTGGGTACTGCCATTGCGTATTTGAAATCTTTTTTCAATTGCATTGTACTTCTCCTGATGTGTTGGTTTTGGTTTATTTCAAGATGGCCTGGTGTTACCATTTTCGCCATCATTCCTCCAAATAGTTTTGTGTTAGGCACAATGACACGGGGACTTTCTCCCTCGTCAATGAATGCCGCCTTTTGCTGTAGTTCTTTGTCTAACTGCACACGCGTTTTCTCGAGGCATTCCCATTCAGCTCAATGACCCGCGGAACAAGCTCGCTTGTCATTGATTACTGTTCTTTGCTATGGCTGTAAATCATACTGCCCTCTCGTTTTTCGAGGACTGCATCCTCTTTAAAAACGCTTTGTTGTAAGCGCTTACATTCTAGTTCAAAAAAATAAAAGTCCGTTAGTTCTTTCGACTTTTATTTTAGCACTTGGGGTTTTGTGTGTCAATGGTGATGATACAAGTAAAGTATAATATATTTTTATCCTAATATTTGTTTTCGTTTTTTTGGAAATAATAATTCCAAAAACTAGAAGCCAATAAATCATTGTCAGTTTGTATTCTAACTATTGATTCTGTAAGCTTATCTACTATTGTGTAATACCCAGAGGATTTTTGTATAATATCATATTGCATACTATTATTAAAGAACCTTTTTATTAATTCTATAAGTTCATCTAAATTGTCTGTAATATGGGCTCCTACAGCTACTCCTGACTCAAAATTTATTAACCGACTAAGCGGATGAACATCTTTGTAAAAATCTTTTCTTTGCTTGTTTTCACAATAAAAAATAACAGGCTTTCCTAAACTTAACGCCATCGCGGCTTCCGCATCCTTCCCATAGCTTTCCTTATCACCAGCTGTATATATTAACAGTTTGCAACATTTCACCATAAGGCACTCTAGTAGTCCTTTATCTTCATGACTATCTGCTGCACTTATAGTAGGATCAAAATACCTCAAATTTAAATCTTTTACTTGAGGAGACTTAAAAATTTTTTCGCAGTTTTGAGCCATTCTCACAAAATGATCTTTTGATCTCATAGAAGTCGCAACATAGACATCCAAATCATTAACCATAGATAAATATAGTTCAGTATTTCTACTTGCCTTGTCTCTAGCTTCACTAAACGCTAAAGCTATCTCATTGCATTTTTCCTCAATATCATCTTTATCAATGACGACTTCTTCCATAATATTTGTTGCATTCAAACTTAATTGTACTTCGTTTTCACTTTTTATAAATTTGCCTTGAATAATATCTTTAACTCTTGGTTGCTTAATTCCTTTTTTTAATGCTTCATTATAACTTTCTATCATGAACTCTTTTAATTTATCTCCGCTAGGAACTATATAATTTTTACATACCATTTCTGAAATTAAATATCTATGTTCTGTTGGTATATTTTCAAATTCTAACGGTTTGCCTCTTTTTTTAATTTTATTAAGATCGAATGTATGGTTATATATTAAATTAGAGAACTGTTCTGAATTCATAACACGAATTATTTTATAACCTTTTTCGATATTGCCAAATACCAACAAGCAATCAATAAACAAGTGCTTTAGTCCCCATTTAAAATGATCTATTGTCTTAATTTCTTTTTTTTCTTCCTTAATATTCACATTTTGCAATGAATCTACGCAATACAAATTAAGTTCATTTTCAGAAAACCAGTAGTGTAAAAAGCAAGCTTCAGATATAATTGGTATTTTCATTAATGCAAGCAATTGATTGAATTGAACAAAATTTATTGGTTCTATTTCAATATTTAGTAATACATCTATAACAGTATCCTTAGTTAGTTTCGATACAAATATTTCAATGCCGCTTTTTTCACCATTACATATATCCTTAAAATGCTCTATTAATTGCTTTTTATTCATATAATCCCTCCATTTGAATATTCAAGTTTACTTTATCACTTTATTTTTATTATAGCATACATTTCCATATTAAACATTTAAATACTAGATAGGATTCATTCTCAAATACAAATTCACTGCACTAGGCATATCCACGCATTTTAGAAGAAAGAAATGTACTCCCCTTCCCACTTCCCACTTCCCACCCCATATGATAAAATACCTCTATAAATAAAAAAAATATACAATGAACATACCGCCAAACTCTACCATTTTTTGAATTCACTCAGCGGCTGAAAAATATTAAGCGCTAGCACCCCTGTACCCACTTTTTGCCTTCCTACGAACAGTAAATTTCAAATACATTTATACACTAAAATACATTAATTTCTCCTACTCCTGCCATAATATTCCTAGTTTGACATCACCGCCATCTATGGTAAAATATAAACATATCTCGGAAGGAGGAAATTATGCTGCTAATCCCCTACGACAAGATAGAAATTACAACAGAAAAGACTCCTCTTCAGATACATCACGTACTGACTAATACTATTGCCTGCAAAGGGCTTCACCCTCTGCGCTTTTGGAATAAAAAAAGAATCCACGGAAAACTGTTTGAAGGCTATTCATCAGAAGATCACTTTAAGCTGCGAAGAATCATATGCTGCTGGAATGTTTGCCTCCCGATAATGTCAGGCAAAATCACCCCTGGTGACAAAACTAAAGTCAAGGTGAAATTCCGATTATCAGTTCGCGATGAGATTATTCTCCTGTCATTTTTTATCGGGTTTGTCATCACATTAGCCACACTTTTTGTTCCTCAATTTAAATCAGAATTCATGTTTAAAGTTAAAATTTCAGTAATTTTCGCACTTGGTGTCGGTGTTATAATGTTTTTATATAAATCTGAAGTCTATAAAACCAAAAAGATTCTGATTGAACTAATTGAAAAATTCCATCCTCACAGGCAAAACACTAAATGATATTATTTCCCTACGATAAAACTGAATTTGAAATAACTATGACTCCTGAGGAAGCTGAGTCTGCACTGAAGGAAAACACAAACCTATATGCTGTGTTACCAAATACTGAATACATAAGTGAAAGCAAAAATTCAATTAAAGCTCGCTTTAAAGGAATGGTTGATTCGAATACATTTAAATTAACCCGCAACATATTCTATAGAAATTCGTTCTTGCCCGAAATAAAAGGCACTATCACAAAAACAGATGCAGGTGCTAATGTTTGTGTGGTTATGAAGCTTAATATGCTGGTAATGATTATAATGATAGCATGGTTTGTTGTCACAGGATTTTACTCCATAAAATATTTACATGAATATTTAAACGGTTATATTTCTGAATATAATTCAATTTATTTTACAATATTTCTTTTCGGATATGTTATCATGATAGCTGGCTATAAATTCGAAGCATATAAAGCTAAAAAAAATTTAAAGGATATATTTCAAACTACGAGGTAACAATGCGCAGAAATCACTCTAAACCACTTTCACTTACCATTATTGCAGCAATCTACATCTTATCAACCCTAATCGCATTTGCAATCTATCACTATAGTGCACACCTTGGCACACTGTGGGCATTATTTTTGGCGGATGTTGCAGCAACTATCATTGTCTGGGCGGCAGGGCTGTACTTTGAAAACCCGAGCGTTTATGATCCATATTGGTCGATTGCACCTATGGTTATAATCCCTATATTCATTTTACTAAACGGAAATGGAATAAAGCCTACCAATATTCTTGTTCTGATAGCTGTTTTGTTTTGGGGCACACGTCTTACATATAATTGGGTTTCAGGCTGGCGTGGACTTAATCAATGCGACTGGCGATATGACATGCTCAAAGCAAAAAATCCGAATCTTTGGTTTATAACAAACTTCTTTGGCATAAACATGATGCCGACAGTTCTTGTGTATCTTGGCATGATTCCCGCATACTATCTCATTCAAAGCAATAGCCCCATTTCTTTTTATACTGTGCTGGGCTTTGTAATATGCATTTCATCAGCCTCAATTCAGATGGTGAGCGACAAGCAAATGGAAAGCCATAGAATGCAAAAAACCTCTGAAAATATAAACACCGGTCTATGGGCATATTCGCGCCATCCGAATTATTTCGGAGAAGTCATGTTCTGGTGGGGCATTTTCATTATGACAATCGGCATATCCACTCCCCTTCTTGCAATAAGCGGAGCGGTGCTTATGACGCTATTGTTTGTATTTATATCAATACCCATGATGGAAGAACATGTGCAGGAGAAAAATCCCAGCTATATAGAGTATAAAAATGAAGTGTCTATGCTAGTTCCATGGAAGCGCAAGAAGTAAAATGCCAATGCGAAAGTAAACCAATTACTTTTCATAAATATGGAATATGCGTTGAATAATTTCCTGCAAACTGATAAAATTAAAGAAAGAGATAATTCAATTTTGCTTCACAGAAAGGAGCGTTTCATGAAAAAATTAGAAGTAATCATCAGACCTGACAAACTGGAGGATTTAAAAGACCTTCTGAATGAACGTGGAATCTACGGTATGACGGTTTATATGGTAAACGGCTGCGGTCAGCAAAAAGGCAGAACATCCTATTATAGAGGTACAGAGCTTACGATTAACCTGCTTCCCAAAGCAAAAATCGAAATCATTCTTCCCGACGATAAGGCAAATGAGCTCATTGAGCCCATAATGGAGCGCGTTCGCACCGGTCATTTCGGAGACGGAAAGATTTTTGTTTATAATTGCGAAGCCGCATATCGCGTCCGCACTGGTGAAACTGGAGACGAAATACTTTAAATGTAAACTCAAAAACAGCCCTAGAGGCTGTTTTTTTGTATTATTTTTTAAACTACATTTGATAATGTATCCAATGATGATATAATATATATCATAAATATTATGCTTTGCATAGATACTTACTACACCAATACATTTTACAAATTGACTGATTTTCGCCTACTTTACAATTCAACTTTTTTGTACACTTGGGGGCATAATTATGAGCAATTCATATTCAATAAAGAGCATATTAGTATCATTAATCGAATCGATTGACGCATATAATTTTCTTCTTAAAAACCATCATAGAAAAACGGCTATTATTGCCTATCAGCTTGGCAATGAATTTGGATTGGACTCCACAAGTCTCAGCAACCTTGTTCTTACTGCCTCAATACATGACATAGGTGCACTTCACATCAAAGAGCGTGATCAGCTATTATATGTGGATGCTCAAAACCCCGAGCCCCACGAAATAATGGGCGAAAAAATGCTTGAAGGGTTTAAGCCTCTTGAACCTATTAGAAAAATCATAAGGCATCATCACATAAAATACAGTGACGTTGTTCAAGGACACACTCCACAAGAAGATGTGCCTTTTGAATGCTACTTCCTACATCTAGCCGACAGAATAGATGTGCTTTTGACTACTGCCGAAAACGAAGCACATGCTCAAGAAGATGTGACCTCCGAAATCAACAAGCGCTTTGGAACGTTTTTCTTCCCGGAACTTCAGGACACATTTAATAAGCTAGCCGCCACAGAAGACTTTTGGGAAAATATATATGACTCTTCATTCCATGAACTCTTGTTTATGATGGTAGAAGAAGTTGAATGCGATTTGGAGCAAGCGGACATTGACGGGTTGGCTTCGATATTTGCAAAAATAGTCGACTTTAAAAGCAATTGGACTGTAAATCACTCAAAATCAGTCAGTGTTTTGGCTGAATCGATAGGCAAGATATTAGGCATGGATGAAGAAAAATGCCACCAGCTTAAAATAGCCGGATATCTTCACGATATTGGGAAAATAGCGATTCCTTCTGAAGTCTTGGATAAGCCCGCTTCACTTGACCATGATGAGTTTAAAGTCATGAAAACACATGCTAAATATTCTTCGCTTATTCTGTCCAAAACTCCTTTTTTAGGCAACATATCAAGATGGGCCTCTTCTCATCATGAAAAAAGAGATAAATCCGGCTACCCTATGCGCATAAGCGACAAGTCATTTGAAACGGAAATGGACATCCTAGCCTATGCCGATATATTCGCAGCACTAGCCGAAAACCGCCCCTATCGAAAAGCCATGCCAAAAGAGAAAATCCTAGACATTCTAGAAGAATTTGCAGGCGAAAAACTTTCTGAATCAGTTTTTGTTGAAATTAAAGACAATATGGATTTATTGTATAATAAGAATCTTGAAACTCAGAAAGTATAATTATCCGCAATAAAAATGTTCGCAGAAAAAAACATGAAAATATATATAATTATTTTATAAATTTTCAACAAAATAAGCATTTTGTTCTATCTAAAAATTTGCATAACATATCAACAGTGTTTATAATTATAGTTAGAAACACACACATTACACATACTATAATAAGCCAAGAACGTTATTCTTAATTAATCTACCTATAACCGCAAGACCAGACAAATGGGAGTATAATTATGATAAACCACAACTGTTCAGCGAAGAAAGTCTTGGTATCGCTTATAGATTCTATCGATATGTACAGTTTTCTTTTGCAAAATCACCACAGACGCACAGCGTTTATTGCATATCAGCTTGGCAAAATTTACGGGCTTAGCAGGCCAAGCCTAAGTGACCTCGTTTTAGCTGCATCACTACATGATATTGGAACATTGAATGTTGAAGAGCGAAACAATTTATTTTATATTGATGCTGTAAACCCCGGAGAGCATGAACTTATGGGCTCACAAATGCTTGAAGCCTATAAAGCACTTACTCCAATAAGAAAAATCATCCGACATCATCATATAAAAGCCTCTGATATTAAGGAAAATTTGGTGAAAGAAAAAGATGTTCCTTTTGAATGCTATTTTCTTCATCTAGCAGACAGAATTGATATTTTAATGAACTCAAATCAACAACCTTATTCAAAACAAATGGTCATCTATGAAATACAAAAACGGTTTGGAGAAGTTTTTTTGCCTGAACTTAAAGATCCATTTGAAAAACTGATGATTGACAACAATTTCAATTTTAATATTGACAGCATAGCATTTCAGAAACTCGTAACAGATGCAGTAGACACCGGCACCTGCAAAATCGAAGATGATGAAATTGAAGAAGTGGCAGGCGTATTTGCAACTATTATAGATTATAGGAGCAAGTGGACAAGAAATCACTCAATATCTGTAGGGCATCTGGCTTATATGATTGCAACCTATCACGGACTTAAAAAGGAGACCTGCAGAATGCTTAAAATCGCGGGTTTTTTGCATGATATAGGCAAAATCGCAATATCTACTGAGCCTTTTGAGAAGATGGATTATCTGGACTGGCAAGATCAGAAAATCATTAAATCACACTCTGTATATTCTTCGCGCATACTATGCAAAACTCCTTCATTAAGCAACATTTGCAAATGGGTGTCGGCTCATCATGAAAGGCGCGACCAAACCGGATATCCTCTTCAATTAAATAATATTTTCTTTTCAATTGAAACTGACATACTCGCCTATGCCGACATTTTTGCTACGCTTTCCGAGGATCGTCCTCACAGAAAAGCGATGTCAAAAGGACGGATAATTATAGAACTGGAGAGGCTTTCGCATGAAAAGCTCTCCCCTGTTGTCTTTAAAACGATAAATGACAATTATGATTTGCTTTACCGTGAAAACAGTAATTTTCAAAACGTTCCTCTGTACACTTGATGGTCTATTACACGTCAACGTATTTTTAGGCACTTAAAAAAGCAGCCCTTGAGCTGCTTTTTGTCGTCAGTGTTCAATAATCATATTCATTCGAATAAGAATAAACGTCGTCCTCATCCTCGTTGTAAAAGTCGTAGCTACCGCAGCTGGGGCACTCATCGAGCCATACCCTTTCATCCGAGTCATAAACCTGGATTTCGCCATCTTTTACTCTGCTTTTAAATTGCAAGCCACAATCATAGCAAGTAACCATAACCGAGACTCCTTTCATATGAAATACTAATTTTAACTTAATTTATATCACAAAAAATCAATTTGTCAATATGTATTTTGAAAAAAATTTTCAGTAAAAAAAATGAGTGAATTTCGCAATTAAAACAGAGAAAATTTAAAGCTCAAAAATAATTAAAAAAAGCACTATTTCCCCACAAGTTTCTCTTCCCCAAATGGGCACAGCCGCCATTTATAGGCGGCTGTGTATGTTGCTTTGCGGACTCTTTGCCCGCATATTATAAAGCTGCAATGCAGCGTGTAAACTTACTATGATTAAAGATATTCTTGTCCCCTAACATAAAAGTCGGTTGAGCCGCAGCTGGGACAGTCACTTTGCCACAATTCTTCTTCGCTGTTATAGAGCAAAATCCCTTCCTTCGTCTTTCGCACTTCACATTCAAATCCACAGTCAAAACAAATCATATATTCACTCTCTTTAATTTTATAATATATTTATATCACAAGAAAATCTTGTGATATTTTGTTTTAAGTAAAAGTTTCATTATGAACGTGTAAAATAAAAAAACGGGCTTTTGCCCGCCTTTTAAAAACTTGCTATTTCTTTTTTACCAGCAACATCACTTGTGCTGCGATAAACAAAGCAATGCTTATTGCAGTAGTTACTATAACTGCTGTGTATTCACCGTTAAACCCTGAGCTTGAAAGATGCTTTATAATAATTCCAGCATATGCCCAGATTAATACCAAGCCGTAGAAAAATGCTCTATAGGTTAAAATCGCGATAAGTCCTACAACTGCGCCAACGGCGATAATAATAACCGCCCATACTGCTTCGGACAGTCCGAATCCATTCCATCCAACACTTACAAGGAATGTTACAACATTTGCAATTGAAGCAACTGTAATCCATCCAAAATAGATGGAAAACGGAACTTTAATAAATAGCTCCTCTTTTTTTGAAATATCCCTTTTCTTAATTTCCAAGTTTATTAGTATAAGAAGCACCAAAATTGCCGTCATTAATATAAGCGATAGGCCGATAAGTTTATAATGCCACGAAAATATCCACGCTGTGTTAACAACCGATGATATAGCAAACAGTATGCTTATCTTTACCACCATCGAAACATTGCTTAAATCCTGGTCTTTGTTAAACACTCCAAATTGATAAAGTGTGTAAAGTGCAAGAAGTAAATATATTAACCCCCATATTGCAAAAGTTATGGGCGCAGGTGCAAATAAGTTTGGATAGGAATCCGACACGGCACCTGTTCCAATGCCTGCGATTGGAAGTATGTTAGCCAAGGCGTTTACTGTAATCATAGCAAGAAAGGTAATAAGCGTAGTTAGTTTAATCCATAATGGATTTTTTGTTTTTTCCATAATAATTTCTCCTTTCCATATTCTATTTACATTATACAATATAAAGTGTTTATTGTAATCATTTGTTAATGAAAAGTTTCCATTTATATTTGACATTGTAATTTATTAGGATTATAATAATTATAATAAATTAGTAATTATAGTGTTTTTTTACCATTATGCTTGAATTACAATTCATTTGAATAATTAATGCAGACCACATGTTTTTATAGCCCACTTATAATTTCATTTCATGGTTGCGCCCTCTGCTTAATTAATTCCTTCAAATGAGTGCATTTCATAATCCGTTTTGCTGCTAACCATGCAGTGAAGCTGACTCAATCCAACTATTGTTATAGGGCGCTATTGCCACCCAAAAGGGTGGCACTTTTTATGCGCAACACATCTTCTTATTTCTCTTCATCTTCAACGCGCAACACCGCACACAAGCTCTTTGGATCATCAGGTACTACCGCCTGCCTTTCGCCCTTCCAGTAGCACGAGCCGTCACGCGTTCTCTTTAAAAGCTTATAGTCAACCATACCACGGCGCAGAATGAAATAATCGTTAAATGTGTGCCACTGGTCTATTATATTGTTTATTTCTCTTTCCTTGTATTCTTTTCCCTCTTCAAATTTCTCAGCCATATAAGTTAGCACAGCCAATTTTTTTGCCATCTTTGACGGCCACACTTTTATTTTTCCTTCATCATCAATGAAGTTTTTAATATCTTCAGTCATTTTATTCTCCTTTTGTTTAGTTAAGCCTTCCAGTATTCTGCACAATCTTTTGTTCTTTCTATAAAGCCGTATTCTATAAGATATCTTCGCAAAGTAACATAGTCATTAAAAATAGATTTTAAGATTTCATTGATTTCTTTTTCAGAATATACCCTATCCGATTCAAAGCATTCTGCTATCTTTGTGAGAGCTACCAGTTTCTTTTTTTCTTTGGCGGAAAAAACTTTGAGTTTTAATGGCTCAATCGACTCAAACACCGTATTAATTATCTTATCACGTTCTTGGTCGGTCACATTGTATCGCTCATCCACCATTTTTGCGTTTTTGTGTATTTTAACCTTGTTTTCCTTTGCCCCTTCATTTTTTGCAGATTCAGCTGCCAACTCACAAGTAGCAATTAGCATCTTTGCCTGACGCACTTTTTGTCTGAAAACAAATCTCTGATGTCGCACAGTGGAAGCGCTCACTCCCATTTCGCGTGCAATATCCTTATCGGACAGTCCTTCTGCGATTTTAAACAAAAGCTCTTTTTGATTATCAGTAAGGCCCGTTCCCTTATCTTCATCCCAGCACAATATAGATAGCATATCTCCATGTTCACTTTCAATGTGCGAGGATGCTGCTTTATCGGCCTTTACATAGCGGTCGCCTATTTTAAAGATTTCATCGACAGGAAAAGACTTGTCGCAAATGCTGCAAATAAACGCCTTTTCTTTTTTGTCGTATACATATCCCTTTTTTATATCTTCAACTGACATGTTAGTAGTATCTAGAAACATTATAAAACTCCGTTTATTATATTTATAAACGAAGTATATCTTTATTAGGATTATATGTCAACTTATTTTACTTTCGTTTGTACTCATAACAAACATTTTCTTTCTTTGTTTAGCTACATCACTCTAATCCCAGCTTTTCGTACACTCCTTCCAAGCTTTCTTTATTATCTAAAATTTTATCATACACCTTTGACATCACATCGCCGTCCAGCGTTGCCTTAAATCCTTTTACTCCAAAAAACTCTCGAACAAAGTCCGAGACCGGTGAAAAAATCAAATCTTCTTTTGTTCCCACCTGCTCAATCCTTCCTTCATTTAAAAGCACAATTTTCGTGCCAAGCTTAATAGCCTCTTGAATGTCGTGGGTTACAAAGAGTATGGTTTTTTTTAGCTTTTGATGTATTTTAAGCATCTCATCCTGAAGTGCTGTGCGTGCGATTTCATCCACCGCACCAAACGGCTCATCCATAAGAATTATCTTGGGCTCTGCAGCCAGTGCACGAGCCACACCCACGCGTTGTTTTTGTCCGCCTGATAACTGACGCGGATATCTGTTTAGGTATGATGCATTCATCCCCACAATCTCTATAAGATATTCTGCGGTTTTGCGCTTTAGTTCACTGTCCTTTTTCATAAGGCTCAATACATATGCGATATTATCCTCGACTGTAAGATGCGGCAAAAGACCAATCTGCTGTATGACATAGCCGATTGAGCGGCGAAGCTCAATCTCATCCCATTCTTTGGTGCTTTTTCCGGCAACAATTATGTCACCGGAGTCGGCTTCAATTAGCCTGTTTATCATCTTAAGCAATGTTGTTTTTCCACAGCCTGAAGGACCGAGGAAGACAACAAATTCGCCCTCCTCAATCTCAAGGTCAAAGTTTTTTATGACATCAACATTTCCGTCATAAGTTTTAACTATATTTTCAAACTCAATTAGAGCCATCAGCCGATGCCTTTCTCCATTAAGAAGTCAATTGCAACCTGCTTTGCTTCTTTATTTTCAACTTCCACGAGATAGTTCATGTAAGTCATTTCATCATCAGAAATCATCCCGTCAAGCATCGCAAGCACTTCTTCAAGCTCGGGATACTCGTCCAATGTTTCCTTGCGGATAAGCGATGCCGCATAGTATGAAGGGAAGAAATTCTTATCATCCTTTAGCACTTTAAGCCCTGTCGCCTCAAGCCTTCCATCAGTTGAAAAAACGTTTATTACATCAACTTGATCGCTTCCAATAGCTTCATATTTAAGGCCGATGTCAAGCTCCGTCTTTTTGCCAAAATCAAAGCCATACATTGCTTCAAGCCCTGGGTAACCATCATCACGCTCATAAAAGTCATATTCTGCACCAAGGTTTAAGTCCGCACTTGCAGCAGCAAGGTCAGAATAAGTCTCGATGCCCATTTGGATTGCCTTGTCTTTTTTCATCGCGATTCCGAAAGTATCGTTAAAGCCGTAAAGTCCGCTCCAAACGATATTATACTCCTCCAAATACTTGGCTTTAACTGCCTCATAAAGCTCTATGGGATTTGCTATCAGATCTTCTTTGAGCACAAATAGCCATCCAGTCCCTGTATACTCAGGGTAGATGTCTATCTCGCCTTCAAGCATGGCCGGCTGAATGTTGCTTGTGCCTCCGCCTATGCCAAGCTTTTGCTCGACAGTTATGTCTGTGTTTTCTTCAATTAAATATGTTATCATCTCAGCTAATATGTAGCTTTCTGCAAATGGTTTGCTTGCAACCACTACCTTCTTTTCTTTTGGTGAACAGCCGGTTAACGCTAAAACTGTAACCAGCATTATTGCTATCATTGCTCTTAAAATCTTTTTCATTTTTTATCCTTTCTCTATCTATAAGTAGAGCTTTTAAGTCGTCCTGTTTAGGCGGCTCCCATAATCTTTTTTTTCATTCGTTTTTCTATAAGTTCTAAAATTGCATCTGTAATAATCGCAAGCAGTGCCACAAGCAGTGAACCTGCGATTGTCATCTCCGGAAAATTAGTGGTTATCCCTCGCCATATGGCAACGCCCAAGCCGCCTGCGCCAATAAATGATGCAATGCCGCCAAGGGCAATAGTCATGACCACCATTGTGCGAAATCCTGCCACTATTACAGGCAGTGCAAGCGGAAGCTCCACGCGAAAAAGCAATTGCGTTCTTGTGCTTCCCATTCCTACCGCAGACTCGATTATCTGGTCGTCCACCTCGCGTATTCCCACATAAGTGTTTCGTATGATGGGCAAAAGACCATATAAAACAAGGGCTGTGACTGCGCTCTTATTTCCTATGCCTGTTATTATTACTAAAAATCCAAAAAGGGCTATTGAGGGTATAGTGTACAAAAAGTTTGTGACAGTGAGCATTATCTTTGCAAACAAAGCGTTTCTTGTCATATATATCCCAACCGTTAATCCTATAACCGTAATTATTGCAACTGAAATCAATGTAAGTGAAATATGCTCAAACAATAAATTTACGAAAAACTCACTGCGATCAACGTATAAATTGAATACTCCTGTCACTACTTTCATGTCTATCCCCTATTTTGTAGCAAAGTTTTAAGTATTTTCTATATATTATTTTACTCTTAGTTCATGTATTAGGCAAGAACTATTCCTAGTATTTTAGTAGGTTTTATGTTTTTGACAGTAATTTATACTATTTTTTATGCCCAGTGTATGCAACAGCATCTATTTGAAACAAAAGACCGGATATACCGCCTTCATGAGCAAAGTCAGTAGATATTGATTTTCTTGCAGGATATTTACCCTTAAATCTCAACTTAATCTCCTCTTCCATCAAAGGTATATTCCATATATCGCGAAAAAGACAATCCATTTTTACAACAGCATCCAAATCCAGCCCAATCATTTTAAGCCGCTCTTGCATCTTGTCAAACGCGCCCTCAATCTGCTTTTGCACAGGCTGTCCTATATTTCCAACGCAATAGCTCAAAAAAGCAAAGTCTCCTGCCTGAACTATTCCCGAATGTGCCCATCGTTCATTAACATCATGTCTTAATATCTCGCTCATGTTAGTGCTCCTATATAATTATTAACAACAATAACTATAGAACGTTTGTTCGT
Organism: Christensenellaceae bacterium; assembly: GCA_963676355.1. Taxonomy (GTDB): domain Bacteria; phylum Bacillota; class Clostridia; order Christensenellales; family UMGS416; genus JAGLOK01. Next base: position 1,940,713 of record OY781093.1, on the reverse strand, counting down.
GTTTGTCAAATACTTTTTTCACGCACAAAAAAACAGCACCAAAGTGCTGTTGAGGGTGCCGACAAAGTCTGCAACCTCACAGGCTTTCGAAAAATCATACAAGACGGCGATTAGCAAATTGCAGATGAGCGTGGTTTACTTTCTGTAAATGAGCGTATATGCAATTTCGCGCGGCGTCGTAAGTCATATTTGCTTTTAGCAAATTGACGTTTGTGGGTTTTTCGACTGTCTGAACAGCACCAAAGTGCTGCTTTAATTAATAAAATTAAATCTAAAAGTCATCCCCCAGCAGAGACTTTATCTCCCTTTTGCTTTTGGAAGTTTGGTATTTATAAGGAATTAATACGGATAAATAAAGCCCCAAAAACAATGCTGCAAATAAAAGCAACTCAAAGTTTAAAATCCATATTGCTGCAATAAAAATTGCCAAATAGCAGAAAACCGCCGCCAAAGGTGGGTGTGATGACATTTTAATCGCAGTCCCCTTTTTAGTCTCGATGTATTCTCCTTTAATTATCGGATAAAAGAAATTGTGAAGCCTTGAAGTGTGTGCAATTTTGAATTTATCAAAAGAAACATTCCCAATGAATGTGCTTTCCTTGCCCATGGCTATCTTAAAAAAATTAATGTTTCTCGATTCAACTGCAATGTCGAGTAAAGAGTATACTTCTCTTTTTGTTTTATTTGTTTCTATATTAAATTTATCACACGGTATTAAAATCATTTTGTTGTCCTCGTAAATCTATTTATACACTAAACGATCTCATTTTGCTAAAGTTTCGACCATTCAGACTTACAATATAATTCTTAGCATTAACTCTCAAAAGCTTAATATTAAAAAATTATATCACAATTATATCATTGTTTTCCAAAAGAACATATATGAATAATTATTAATTCCTTGCATTATTTATTAATTAATATAGTGATGCTTTTATATTTTTGTTATTTAACGGCGTATTGAGTAAAAAGCTCCATAATCTCTTCTGCACCCATTGGCTTATAAAAATAGTAACCTTGAATTATATTGCACATTCTGTCCAGCATAAATTTAAGCTGAACATCAGTCTCCACACCTTCTGCCAAAACATCAATTCCCAGGCTTTTTGAAAGTGCAAGAATAACATTTATTATGGATTCATCTTTTGTGTTGTGACTTATTCCATGCACAAAATTCATCGGTATCTTTATCCTATCAATCGGGAACTGTCTAAGATATTCCATGGCGGAGTAACCAGTTCCAAAATCATCAATTGCAATTCTAACGCCAAGCTTTCGAATCCTGTTAAGATTTCGCATAACTATTTCTGTTTCACTTGCTAAAATGGATTCTGTTATTTCAAGTTCCAGATACTCGGGAGCAAGCCCCGTCTCATTTAATACTTTTTCTACAAGGTTAAACAGATAATAATCCTTTATCTGATTTATTGAAATGTTAACTGCAACAGGAACAATTTTTCTGCCCTCATCCTGCCATGCTTTGTTTTGCCTGCAAGCAGTTTTAAGCACCCACTCACCAATGTTTACAATAAGGCCTGTCTTTTCTGCGACAGGAATAAATTTACCTGCACTCAAAATGCCCTCTTTAGGATGCTTCCATCTTATAAGTGCTTCAAGCCCTGTTATTTCTCCTGTATTCCCGTCCACCTGCGGCTGATAATAAAGCAAGAACTCTTGATTTAGAATCGCACTCTGAAGCTGTCCGATAGTTTCAAGCTCCTCGATGCGCATCTGCTCCATATCCTGAGAATAGAGTTCATACTGGTTTTGTCCGTTTTGCTTAGCTTTATACATAGCGATATCTGCACGTTTTATAAGCGAGTCTGCCGTAATCCCATCATCAGGATATTTTGATATCCCTATGCAGCAGCTTATATTTACTTGATTTCCGTTAATGTCAAAGGGCAATGCAATGCTTTCCAAAATGTCCACTGCCATTTGTCTTGCAAGTATATCATCTGAATATGCAATCATCATAAGAAATTCATCACCGTTTATCCTGCACAGTTCAACTTTCTCGCTTCTAAATACATCCAGTCTTTTACTTATCATTTTAAGCAGACTATCCCCAGCCTTGTGTCCCATAGTATCATTAATCAGCTTAAAAGCGTCCACATCAATGAACAGCAAATGTATGATTTCTTGATTATCCTCGGAATACTCTATATTTTTTTCAAGCAGTTCAGTAAGCCAGCTTTTATTAGGAAGACCTGTGAGTAAATCAAAATGCTTCATATATGCGTTTGTTTTCTGCACCTGTTTTCTTATTGATATCTCTTTTTTTAATATATCAACTTGTCGGCCTATAATCTTCACATGATTATTATTAATAGTATAAATTGCCCTAGAAACAAGAAGCAGAATAATAAAAAGGAAAAGTTGTGTTGCAACATAATGTAAGTCTAGATAAAAAACTATATTATGATTGCGAAGCAGTATGTAGCCCGCCGCCAATAACACAGTTATAAAAGTATAAATTAGCATCGTTTTTGAGTTTTGAGCAAGTGATAGCACTACTATTATAAATGCAAAGGTCCATATTGAAGGCCCTACATAGGTATAAAATCTTACAGCCGCAAACATAAAAACTAGGTTATACAAAATTGGTACTGCATGATGGCGCACATTTATTTTGACTTTATCGCCGTAAAAATAAAATGCTACAAGCGAAAGAACAGAAATTATAATACAATCAATAACTATATCCACCATATCTCTTTGTGAGATATAAACGCCAAATATAGCTATTCCAATTATACTTATAATAAGTATAGGCACTAAAAGTGCACACAAAAACTTATCAAAATTATCTTTGAACTCATCGGCGCTTTTAGAATTCATTACCGATTCTATCAGCTTATGAAAAATTTTACTTTTTCTTTTTTTGCTATCCATGCAATATACCGCCGCTTCATTGCAGCTATCCCTTTAATATTACATCGGTAGAATTGTATGCAAACTTAATTGTTTTTGCTAATATTTCAAAAAATAATAGTCTTTGCATTCCTTTATATTAAACACCTATATTATTTTGCTTTATATAAACGATTTACTATTCCCATATACCTATTTTATTATCTTTTGCTTTGCCTTCAGCTTCAAATATGAAATCTGCATATTTATAGTTGTTGCGCAGATATTTGGTGTTAGCCAGACCGTTTTCTATTAGCTTTAAAGCCAGCAGCTCTCCATCCACCCAAACCCATTCGAGCAGCCTGTCGTATTTATCATAAGTGCCGGCAGAATCATCACGCTCCAGCACAATAGTGTTTGCTGATTCAAGAGCTTTTTTTGTATAACTCTTCGAGTCCTCGCCAAATGCTTCGGCCGGCTCTCCATTATGCGCAACCTCAGGTGTATTTATACCAACAAATCGGCACTTAACATTAACGCCGCCCATCATAAATGAAGCCGTGTCACCATCTGTTGTTCTTATATAGGTGACCTGCTCATAGCCATCTTCAAAAAAATCTGTTTCAGAAAAATCCAATTCAGGAAGTGTGGGCGTGGTCTCTTTAGATGTAGCGCTATCTTGCACCTCTTTAACTTGTGTGGCCTCAACTGTTTGCTGAGCTTTTTCCGTCTCCTCGCTGGCTTCAACAAGTATGTCGATTACTTCGCCCAGCACCTTCAAAGCGTCACACCCAGTGAAGGTTAAAACAACTGCTATAATTATTGCTACTAATACTCTTTTCATAAATACCTCTTGCAATATTATACATTATCGTGTGCAAACATCAATCCAATATAATTTTATTGTGAAAGTTATTTCTTTATTTTTTAAAATACTATTTGATATTCTGACCGATTTCATGTTTTTGCACATTAAGAACGTTTGTTTGTAATTTGTGCTAGACATTACCAGTTAATTTATGTATTATATAAACATATCTAATTAAGGAGTTAAAATGAAAAGACTATTATGCGCATTACTTGCGGTATTGATTGTTTTCTCTTTTTCAGGCTGTTTGAAAGATGATTATGAGACTTTAACAAAAGATATCGAAGATCTGTATGAGGATACAGATGAGCTAAAAGACGATATTGATGAAATGGCCAAAAAGATAGAGGCGATTAAAGCTGATATAAAAAAGGCAAACGAGGACACTGAAGATTTAAACAAAGAATCTGATAAGCTATACCTTGAAAAAGAGAAAATTCAAGAAGGAATTGAAAAAGTTTCGTCAGATGGACTTGGGATAACAAAGTTTGAATATGAAGAATACCTTTTCAATTTAGCTGATTATTCTGATTATTTTAATGAAATTGCAATTACTTTCCTTCCCCATCAAGCCATTTCAGATTCAGAACGAAGCCTATATTATTACCCGATAATTAACGGCGATATTACACCCTCTTTATTCTATGTTATAGAAATGTGCGATGACAATCTTCACATAAAAAGAATAATTTACTATGTAGAAGAAGAATTAGTCGATAATTTTGGTAAACTTGCAAATAAATATAATCATGCTATGTGCATAGCGTTTATATTCGCAAAAGACGGCAACATTGATGATATTACAGAGGCATATGATGTAGCAAAACAATTGTGGGAAGAAAAACCTGTTTACAATGATGAGGTGCTCTACGGAAGGTCTTATAGTGATGTTGGGTATTATATTACATCTGTATATGACATTTCAGATTAAGGGGAAAATAATGAAAAAATATAAAATATTAATTCTGATACTAGTAATTGCTGTTGTTTTCACTTCATGTATAACAAAAAAAGACATTGAAGAAAAGGAAAACATAATGGCTGAGGCTGAACAAGCATTTGAAACCATTCAAGATAATTTTGATGAGTTGGAAAAAGAGTATACTGAATTATCCAATGAACTTGATACAATCACAAAATCAAACGAAGAAATAAAAAATAATAATATCTCAACAGCTGAAGAAATTGAAGAATTGAAAAAAGATGTCCCAAATCCTCCTTTTCTTTTCCTTGAAGATGAGTTTATTGATAATCTACAAATTATAATTGATGACAGCAAAAAAGCTGACATGTTTAAACGCGCATTAGAAAACGAAATTCCCGACAAAACGCAGCTGGATAACGACAATTGGCAATATGTATATGAATTAAAGGGTGATAAGGATTCGGATAAATATATTACCCTAACAATAATAGCGGGAGATGATTATCACGAGGTTTATGACATTATAGTCGAATATTCGGGTGACATTTATAAGGATGATTACGATAAGCTAGTTGACGCAGTCCTTGCGACAGTTGTAATGATAACAGATGATCCTTATAACTATAACCGCGATCAGTTTGATGCCGCTAAAGAATTCTTGGACGAGGGCAACTATTTTAATAAATTTATGTGGGTAGAACAGGAAACTGACGCTGAGATAACCACAACAAGAGTATTTTGCAGGAATTATTAATAAGGAGAGATATGAAAAAGATACTATGCATACTAATGGCTTTGTTTCTGATGGCATCATTTTCTGGATGCCTAAAAGATGATTACGAAGCACTGGAGACAGAGATTGAGGACTTGGAAGATGACGTTGATGATGCCAAGGACGACATGGACAAACTAATCTCTAAACTGCAAGAACTAACTGAAACAAAACTTGTTTTAGAAGGCTAAATGCTATACTCGGCGATATCAATACCGATGAGTATCTTTGTATAATTTATCATACATTCGCCGACAGTTGCGAGCAATTATGTAAACTTCGCAAAAAGTGTTTCATTGCTGAAACACTTTTTGCGTGAACGAAAAACAACAGTGCTTTATTACTGTGAGTTTTCGTGAAGCCCAACAATTATTTCTATTACTTCGAGAAAATATTATGAATAAAAGGATTCGAGCCGTTAGACTCTTCAAGTAAACTCTATCAGGCAAGATATTGCGCTTATAGTCAGCTTGAGGGCGCTGGAGGTCGACTATACTTCACCAACAGAGCAAATGCCATCAATAACTTAATACTGCCACCTAATTTCCTTAAACGCTTCTTCTAAATTTAACTCTGTATCAGATTTAAAAAAATCTTTAGAAATATTACGTATAAGCTGATACTTTTTAAGAGTTCCAGATTCTTTCCAAGCTTTCCTTCCAAACGGTGAAAGAGCGTTAATAGCTAATAAAGCTTGTTCGTGGTTAGAAAGCTGTGCTCTTAACATTTTCGAGTATTCGTACTTTTTTTCATCTGAATTATATGTAAAACAATCACAATTGTCAATGAACTTGATTATTTGCCACATTTGTCTAAAATAATGACCTAATCTTTGCTGATGACCTTGAAATGGTGAATATCCTAAACTGATTTTCACCTTTCCAATATTAGGTCTTTTCTTCATCCATAAAATAATTGCTTTTATGCTGTTTATGGGAATACCTATTGTCTTAAGTTCGTTTTCTAATAAATATACAGAGTTTTCTTCTATACCAAAATATAAAATCGAGTACGCAACATTGCTACGTTCTTTTCCATTATATTCAATTTCTGCTTCCATTTGTTTTAATTGTCTTATTATTTCTCTATATTCTTCTATCATTCCAACAAATACATTTCGTCCCTTAATTGGCATGAATTCATTAGCGTTATCTTTTCTATTATTTTCAGATATCATCATTTCGTCAACATTATCCCTGTGAAGGCGTAGCATTAGCATTAATCTAGATTCGAATTTATCAATTTTATCCGCGATCCTTTGAGTTTCTAAATGACTAATTTGCTTTTTTAAGGATTTCTCTTGCTCCTTCATATATGATGTTTGTTTTGTAAAAAAAGTATTTTGCTTTTCAGAAAAATTTTTTTGCTCATTAAGCGTTTCAACCAATATTAACACAGTTATCAAAGGAGCGAATGCACCAATAATCCCGCCTATAAAAGATCCATAATAGCCAAAATCAGCTTGACTTGATGATAAACCTATACCATTTCGTATAATAAAATTAAACATGTAAATTATATTTAAAATCAGAAATACTATTATTAAAGTAACCCACACCCATGAAAATTTTTTATTTTTAATAAATTCTTTAATGCTACCCCAAAGTCTAGTAAACCACTTATTTTTCTCTTCTTTCATATCACACCTCCCTAATTATCCTATTATACCATATTTATCTAAATAGGTGCTTAATTCCTTGCTTGTACTTAAAATATTCATTCCCATTATGAACAACCGTTAAACTCCTCCCCTCACCCCTTGACACACCGCCTAAAATATAGTAAAAAATAACTTGTGCAAATTATGTTATAATTAATTTTACGCTATAGGAGGAAAGAATAAAAATGGCTGAAAATAAGAAACCCCAAACACAAAAAGGCAACATCGAAATCCATACAGAAAACATATTCCCCATTATTAAAAAATGGCTCTATTCTGACAGGGATATCTTCATCCGCGAGCTTATTTCAAACGCGTGTGACGCTATCACCAAGCTTAACAAGTTTAGTTCAATGGGTGAGGTAACTCTTCCCGATGACAATAAGTGGCGCATCGATGTAACTGTTGATGAAGACAAGAAGACACTAACTTTCACTGACAACGGAATCGGCATGACCGAAGATGAAGTCAAAAAGTATATAAACCAAGTGGCGTTCTCATCAGCTGAGGATTTCCTTGAAAAGTTTAAAAGCGAAAGCCAGGGCGACGAGATTATCGGTCACTTCGGACTTGGATTCTATTCGGCGTTCATGGTGGCTGAAAAAGTTACTATCGACACCCTGTCCTACAAGGAAGGCGCAGAGCCTGTTTTTTGGGAATGTGATGGCGAGACTTCATATGAAATGTCCGCAGGCGACAGAACTCAGCGCGGCTCGAAGATAACCCTTTATTTATCCGATGAGGGCAAGGACTTTGCAAACAAATACACAGTGCGCTCCACTCTGGACAAGTACTGCTCATTTTTGCCTTATGAGATATACCTAAACAAAGTTGGCGAAAAACCAATGAAGGATGATGACGGCAAAGATAAAGAACCTACACCGATAAATGAAACAATGCCTCTCTGGAAAAAGCGCCCCAACGACTGCACCGATGAAGAGTATAAGGAATTTTACCGCAAGGTCTTTATGGACATGAACGAGCCGCTTTTCTGGATTCACTTAAACGTTGACTATCCTTTCAAGCTGCAGGGTATATTATTCTTCCCGAAGATGGACACCATGTCGCCTACTGTTGAAGGCGCAATTAAGCTATATAATAACCAAGTGTATGTTGCCGACAACATAAAGGAAGTTATCCCAGAGTTTTTGACTATGCTCAAGGGCGTAATCGACTGTCCTGAGCTTCCGCTTAACGTGTCGCGCTCCTTCTTGCAGACTGACAGCGAAATTCAGAAAATTCCAAGCTATATCATCCGCAAGGTTGGCGACCGCCTGACAGGAATGTTTAACACCAAGCGCGATGAATATGAAGGCTTCTGGAAGGACATCCACGTGTTCGCAAAATTTGGCTGTATGCGCGAGGACAGCTTTTATGACAAGGTTAAAGACGCGCTTATTTACGAAGTGGCCGGCGATAAGCCAAGCTATGTGACTCTATCTGAGTACCTTGACGACTGCAAAGACCGCCACGAAAACATGGTTTATTACGTAAATGACAAAAACGGCCAAGCGCCTTACATAAAGATGTTTACCGACGCCGGGCTTAAAGCCATCGTGCTTGATACGCCTATCGATCCGCACTTTATCTCCTTCCTCGAAATGAAAAGCGAGGGTGTGCGTTTCATGCGCGTGGACAGCGAGCTTCCCGACGACCTTAAAGGCGACGGCGACCTTGGCGAAGAAGCACTGGAGACGGTGACTGCCGCTTTCCGCCGCGCAACCGGCAAAGAAAACCTCACCGTTAAATCTCAGGCGTTAAAATCCAAGGATACGCCCGCCATGGCTCAGGTTAATGAATTTATGCGCCGTCAGGACGAAATGCGCATGACCGGCGGCGGCATGGGCTGGATGCCTCCGATGGACATCAACGAAAGCATTGAGCTTGTCGTTAACCCCTCCTCCCCTGTTATTCAAAAGATTGCCAAGCTTGAAGGCGCGGAGAAAAAGAACGAAAAGAAAATCGACGCTTTGTGTCAGCAGGTGTTTGACCTTGCCAAGCTTACAGCGGGACTTTTAAAGCCGGAGGATATGGCGGAGTTTATAAAGCGAAGTACTGGGTTTATAAAATAGTTTTTCTTAAAGAAACTATAATGAGTATTCAGATTATAAAATGCGAAGTTACAGAAAAGCGAACCGAGAGGTTCGCTTTTTTATTGTTCTTTTTTATTCCTTAATTCTTTTAAATATTTCCTAAATTCTTCGTTCGCAACATTATAATTTTTATTAATATTTAGAGGAGGGTTAAAAGTATTAATTAAATCTTGCTCCAATTCATTCAAATCATTTTCTTCCGTAGCATAGTACATCTTAAGATTTGAAAGCATCCATTTAGAAAGTCTTTCCTCATCTATTGAAATAAACCTATATTTGTTTTCCTTAAGATATTTTCTTTCCAAAGATAGTAAGCTTCCTAAACTTTTTCTTAATGTTGAGTTTCTTGCTGTTCCATTTAGATGTCTTCTTTTTTTCAAAGAAGTTGTGATGCCAGTATAAACAACGAATTCATTTTTAAACTTTTTGTAATCCAACTCCCTCATATTTTCGGGAAGATTGTTTAGATCATCTGTTGTAAATATATAAAATGCTTTTTTATCAGGAAATGTTTCTATACTTCCAGCTTTTTTTAGCTTTTCAATTATCATTTTACTACTATTTAACATAATTTTAACTCCTTTTAATACTTTTATCCCCTTGAGGGGAGATGTCACGAAGTGACAGAGGGATGTCGGGGCACAGGGGCGCCAGCCCCCAATGAGAAAGCCGCCCGTACGTGTCGAAGGCATGGAAGGGCGGAAAACAATAGAGAAGTCTTTAATTCATTCTTTAAAAATAAGTTGTATTACTACATTTCGGACAGGGCGGTAGTATAGCGTCATCGTCGTCTAAAGTTATGCAAGTAAAACACTTTGTACAAATATATTTGCCTTTTCCTGGCTTTTCACCTGTGCTTGACATACTTCCTCCCTTTGCCTCTCTTTCTATAATTATTTTTAGAGTGTCTTTGAGCCATTCGACTTTTTCTTCCATTCTTTTGTCAGTTTTTATCTCCGAACTATGTACTAAGTAATTCCTATATTGTATTACTTCAACTAATTCTTTCTGAAGCTTTTTATTAATAAGTTCTCTTCTTAACAAATAATCTACTATTTGCCTATTGGAAATATTCTTACCATAATCAAAATTACTATAAGTTACATCTTTATAATTATGTCCAGTTCTCATGTCTGTTTTTTTTATTAAATAGTGTAAGAGTTTTTCTATTTCGTTAAAAGCTCTCATAAAGGCAGTAAAATCACCTTCATCTAGTACCCCATTTTTTTCATCACTTTTGGTTCTATTTTGCTCGAATTCTTTTTTTAATTTATCACTTAGTTTTTCCAATTTTTTTGGTTCTATCATTGCACATCCAAAACAAATAATTAAGGAAATTTCGTTAAAAATTAATATTAATGTGTAATTTAGCATAAGGATATGAAAAAAACTTTTATATTCTTCAGATATAATCATGAATAAAGATAATATTATAGTTAGAATCGCTAAAGTACTCATAAAAATTACTGTATAAAAATTTTTTTTATTCAATGCTTCAACAACATCACGAAAACTATCGTCCTCCTGAACTTTTTTATCCAAATGATTCCTTAAAAAAATAAATCCAGTAATGGATAATCCAAATAATCCAGCTATTGTTTGAGCTGAAGTAGAAAATAGATAATGTATTTGATTCGAATCCAATTTAATTTGCTTTTCTGCAAATATCAAATATAAAGTAACAATTAATATAGGAATTCCAATAGTAAAATAAAATATTCTATTAATATAATTTTTATTCATATTATCTTAACCAAACCAATCTAAAAGTTTAAACCCATTATACCCCTTCCAACCCTTATAATACCAGCATTTTCTATTTATATTTGCTTTTAAAACCCCTCCACCAATCGCTAACGCTCGCAGTCCACCTCCCCTCATTAGGGGCGCTAACGTCATGTACAAAATTAGCAAACATGGCACTTTCATCAATTGCGCAATTATAAAGAATCCCCCCACCACTCGCAATGCTCGTGGTCCATCCCCCCTTTAACAAGGTGGGTTACGTCAAAGACAAAATAATCAAACACTCCACTTCAGATAACTATAAAATAAAACCTTGCCCCCTGAAGGGGGCTGTTGAGCGAAGCGAAACGGGGGTGCGGGTGTGGGGCGCAGCCCCACGCTCCTCCCAGCCGCCGCGCAGTTTTCTAAAAAATAATAGTTCATCGGCGTTCGGGGTGGTCTGCCCGTATAAACTCCAATACCCCTTTTCTTGCCATTAATTACAACAACCTATATAATAAAAAGACAACCAAACAGCCCAAGGAGGTCACCATGGATAAAAATATACAAAAAGCCCTAAAGGATAGACAATCCGAAGCGGACAGAATTAAGAAAATACTGCAAAGAAAAAAAGAAAAAGCCGCCCAAAAGGCAGCTGCCCAAGCACCAAATGACGATAAATAACCACCGAGCAAAACCACCAAAGGTGGTTTTTTTATTAAAATTATCTGCCCAAGCACTCAAATTATGAAATTATCATTAACAAATCAAAAACAAATTCCCCTCGTTTATAACAATTGATTAAAAAGTAGTATTATTAAATTAACGATCTATATAAGGAGGAATCACAATGTATAGAGCAAAATGGAATGGAATTGTACTCGCGCAAAGCGATAAAACAATAGGTATAGAAGGAAATCAATATTTCCCGCCAACAGATGTCAACATGGAGTACTTTAAAAAAAGTGACCATCACACCACCTGCCCGTGGAAAGGATTCGCTCACTACTACGATATCACAGTAGATGGCAAAACGAATTCCAATGCGGCATGGTACTACCCCGAACCAAAACCGGCAGCCAAGGAAATCGCAGGCTATGTGGCATTTTGGAAAGGCGTTCGGGTGGAAAAAGAATAAACAAAAGACACGGTTTAAATCGTGTCTTTTTAATTAATATTCAACTCATTATTAGAGCAGTTTGTTTAAAAACGCCAACAATCCCTGCCCTATATCCTCTTCCTCGGAATAGCATGGTATAATCCCACGCTTGCGGAAAATCGCTTCTTGCACAGGATTGTATTGCGGAAGGAAAATGTACGAGTTCGGGCGGGAGTTTTTGCATGTCGTGTTATCCCAAAGTTTGTTGAGCTTATAAAACAAATATCTTAGGTTAATGTCTGTCATCGAATAGCCGACAAAAACAATTATCTTGCCGAGAATGTCCGAGCGGAACTTTATATCCAAAGGAGTTTCAAAAGACAAGCGCTCAAAATAGCTGGACTCAGTGAGCACAATAGACTTATCGTCATCGAAATCGCCGTTAAACTTCACTATCTGTGTGCGGTTAGGCTCGATGTTTAAAATGTCGGAAACGTTTTTAATCTTAGTATAAGGCTTCCCATAGTAGTCATAAGCGTTTTCAAGCCAACGATCATAATTGGTGGTGTAAATGATGGGAAAATCCAGCTCGACCAATGTTTTGTGTATAAGCGACTCCCCTATTTTAATGGAAGGATCATGCCAAGCTCGGTCAAGATAGCTGCGGAAAGTTCCGATGCTGCCATTTACTATCTCATAATATTCAGCAAGCTCAAGATAATCACCATAGGTTGAAAACTCCTCAGGATCATAGCCCAGCTGTTTTGCCATCGCCATGATAACTTCGCTCCATGACGGAAGCCCTAAGCCTTTTGAAGTTCCCGCTCCGCAAAAAAGAATCACATTTCTGCGCTTAATCGCTTCTTTTAGTTCCTTATACAACACTATCGCCATGCTTTTCCCCTTAACTTTTTATCACAAAATTATTATAGCATAAAATGGCAGATAAAAGTTAATCCCAGCGGGGCAAAATTAAAAGCCTCCGCAAAAAATTACAGGGGCCTTATCTGCTCCACTTCCGTAGGATGCATATGAAACAATTATTGCTGGAATAGTCTTTTTCATATTATCTCTCCATGATGTAGCTTGCGCAGTGTATCATGAATATATTAATTAATATGTGAATTTACTTTAGTGCTTCTACATGATAAAATTCATTTATGAAAATACTAATTACAGCCTTTGAACCATTTGGTGGCGAGCCCACAAACTCTACAATTGAGCTTATCCAACATCTACCTTCAAATATTAAAGGTAGGGAGCTGCACACCGTTATACTGCCTGTTGTATTTAACAAATGCGTAGACATCCTAAAAGAAAAAATGCTTTCTGCTGATTATGACTGCGTGATATGCCTCGGTCAAAACAGCCGTGCGGATAAAATAAATGTTGAACGAGTCGCAATAAACGTAAATGATGCGCGCATTCCAGACAACGAAGGCAATAAGCCCACAGATGAAGCTATAGCTCAGGGCGGTAGAGCGGCATATTTTTCGACGCTGCCTATCAAGGAAATGGTTCATGCATCTAATAAAGAAAATATCCCTGCGCAGGTGTCAAACACTGCTGGAACGTTTGTGTGCAACAACATCATGTATCATCTGCTAAAAATGACATATGAGAATAAAATAAAAGCGGGCTTTATACACATCCCTCAAACTCCGGCGCAAGCAAAAGAAAATAGTTTCCCTTCAATGGACGCAGAAAGTGCGGCCAATGGCATCGCCAATATGATTAGCGTGCTTTAGTCCTTGTATACCACAACGATATTTCTTCCGCCTTCTTTAGCCTGATACAAGGCTTTATCCGCTTTTTTAATGATGCTTTCAAGAGTGTCGCCTTTATGCGGCAATCCGCTGTATACTCCAAAGCTTAATGTGACCACCGGCTTAACCGGGGACTTCTTGTGCTCAATTCCCATGTTCTCTATCTCATTTTTGAGTTTATCAGCAAGTTGTTTTGTCCTAGTACTGTCATTGCACTTTACTAATATTGCAAATTCCTCGCCGCCGTATCGAGCGAGCATGCTGCCCTCCGGCACTAAATCGCGAAGCTTTCTTACAATTGTTTTAAGGCAATCATCACCACACTGATGTCCATAAGTGTCGTTGTAGCACTTAAAGTGATCAATATCTATCATGATTACACCAAGCGGGCAGACTTCATTAAGGCACTCCTGCCAAAATATTTTGGATAGCGAGTCAAACATCCTACGGTTAAATATTCCTGTTAATCCATCAGTTTGAGCAAGATATTCCAGCTTTTTGTTTGCTTCATTCAGTTTTAAATTTAGCGATTCATGCTCACTGCTTTTCTTTCTCAATTCTTTATGGCTTAGATATGACTCTACTCTATATGTATAAGACATAGCGCCTGCAACCACGGAGATTATAACTCCAATCGTGGAGTTCACATAAGCTGCAAAACGCAAATTTGATTCGTAGTAGCGCGAAACTCCAATCAAAAATAAAAGCTGAAAAAATATTAATATAAGAGTTGCCTTAAGTGGAGATAAAATCGCAATCATACCAACCGCTACGACCGCAAGTATATAAGAAGTTATTTCGCCGTCTAAAAACGCTATTCCCATATTCCATCCCATAATGAAGAATATAAAGGCGTATGCAACATATATATAATTATAAGAAGCTTTTGATTTGTTTAAAAAATCGGTGAAAATTATCAGAAAGAATGAATTCAGAATTATAAAAAGACCATACATCCTAATATATGGATTATTGCTGAGCGATTCATTATTCTTTAGGTTATAAGCAATATATAGAACTAGGACAAAAACCTGAATAACCATAGTAACTATGCTTACAATTAGGCCTCTTTTAATATTTATTTTTAGATTTTCATTTTTGAACTCTTCTTCGTCGGTAGATTTTAGTGAATTAATATATCTTTTAATTCTGATCATTAGCGCACCTTTAGATTAACTCTTTATATAATTTTAAAAAAATATTTGATACTCATAAATTGTAGTGCATGTAGTGAATAAAATTCAGTTGAACTAAAAAGCATTTTACCTATTTATACATATATAATGTAATATTATTATAGCTTACTAAAATTTGCAAATGCAAATTTTAACATATGTTAAAAAATCAATTACTTTGCAAAACCTTATAGTAAGGTTGTATAATACTGTAACTAGCAAATAATTAGTCTTTTTCATATCTCTACTACCTGAATACGTTTCTAATACAACCACATTTAACCTATAGCGGAGTGTATATGCGTTATATTGAGTATGAACCAATTTATAAGAAGCTTGAAGAAAAGCTTGAAAGCGCTGAATATATCACGTTTTCAACTGCAGTACATAATAAAGTGACCGCACGCACAGTAAGCCATGTGAACCAAGGGCTCGATGTTATGTTTCTAACTCTAGGTATAAGCGAGAAGACACAGCAGATAAAGCTTAACCCATATGTGGCACTTGCATTTCCCTCCGTCCAAATTGAGGCGGTTGCTCGAGTGTGCGGGAAGCTCACCGATGAACAAAACACCATGTTTTCAGTGCTTTATAGATCCAAGTTTCGCAAACACTTCACAAGTTTTGGCAATCAGCATGATTCTGTAGTCGTAAAATGCGAGCCTAGGAAAATCACTTTGTATTCATCTGAAGAGCTCAGGCCATGCAGATACGTTCTTGAAGTTGATCAGAAAATCGCATATAAAATAAACGAATAGAATTAATTGCTTCATCAAGCAATCTATTTCGGCTGTCCACAAATACCTTATATATACTTGTTTCATATTATGCTCAGCTTGAGCTTTTATGGTGTGCCATTTTAGGTACACCTGCTTTGCTATTATATAAATATAACACACCCCCACTTTAACGGGGGCGCAACACTACAAAACCAGCGCCCCCACCCCCATTTCATACTCCCACATTAATGTGGGAGTATTCTAAATTCTTTGTAATAAGTTATCTGCTTAGTTGATTGCCATCCAATCTTTTGATACAATCTCATAAGATTTAAGGAGATTTTATGTACGCTGACCTTCACATGCACACACTTTATTCAGACGGAACAGACACGCCGCGCGAAATATTAGAGCAGGCAAAAAATGTCGGACTTTCAGTCCTCGCAATAACAGACCACGACTGCATTGAAGGCTCTGTCAATGCACAGAAAATCGCGGCTGATTTTGGCATTAAAATAATCCCTGGGATTGAGCTTACAACGATGCACAAAGGCGAGTATTCGCACATTTTAGGATACAACGTGAATTTTGAAAACGCACAGCTTTTGGACTATATAGAGACTTCCACATTCTACATGACTGAAACCACAAGAATCAACTTTGAAAATGCAAAGGCTGATGGACACTTTGACTATTCATGGGATCGCATAGAAGAACTTTGTGAAGGCAGATGCTATATAGGTGGCACATGCATTTTAAAATCTATGAAGCACGATAGCATAAGCCCGAATATATCTTTTAAAGAGCTTTTTGCAAACTATTTTTCTTCAATGGGAAAGCATCACGTGAAATATAAAATCAACACACCTTTTGAGGCCATTGACACAATCCTCGCCGCGGGCGGAGTTCCCGTTTTAGCGCACCCAAAGCTTATAGGCGATGATAACGAAGTTATAAGACTTATTGAATATGGCGCAATGGGGATTGAAGCCTATCACCCCACAAATAATAAGGAAGACGAAAAAAGATACATTGAGATGGCGAAAAACCTTGGTGTAATTATCACAGGCGGCACTGACTGGCATGGCAAAAACAGTGCGCCCTACATCACACATTTTGGAATGCGCGGGCTTACCCGCGACAAATATCTAAACCTTTTTAATGATTAACTGTTAAAATATACAGTATTTACAGCATATCCCCTAAATTTGATTACATTTATTTAGTTTTTTGTGTTATTATTTATGCATTATTACTAATTTTCTAAATTTATTTATATTTTCAATCGATATTTAATTATGGTATTTTATGCATTTTATAAACTAAACAAAAAGGGGTGCGATTTTGAAGAATAAAATAAGTATTAATAAACTCACTAAAAACTTTCTGCGTTTTGTTCATGTATTAATAAAGGCAGTTGCGAGTTTGAAGACAAAAGTAAATTCTAAAAGACTTATTACAAACAAATTTTTTACAATTGTACTGCTTTATATTTTAGCAATTGTCATCGTTTCTTTCCTTGCGGTCAATGAGCGAAACAAAATACACGAAGAAAATCTTAAAGAAGCTCTTTCTCAAATTGAAACAACAAAATCCGGTATACTTTCACAAATGGAATTGCTTGATACACTCTATATGAATCAAGTACATTCAAACATGAACACATTTATGCGTGAGGGCTTAAAACACGGAACCCCATCACTTGGTCCTGAGATTAAATTCAACGGAAGGCAAATCCCCGATCTTTTACTGGGCAGCACAAGTATGGCTAAAAACTATGAGCTTGTCGATTCTCTTGCAGATGACTTGGGCGGCACTGCCACTTTGTTTGTAAAAAGCGGCACTGAATTTGTTCGCATCAGCACCAATGCCAAAAAAGATGATGGCTCAAGAATCGTAGGCAGCGTGCTTACCAAAGGCGGCAAGGTTGAAAAGCAGATTTTAGCCGGCTCATCCTATTACGGACTGCTTAATATGTTGGGTAAACCTTATCTTACGGGCTATGAACCAATTATGGATGCCCAGAAAAATGTTATCGGCATTTGGTATGTCGGCTACCCTCTTAATCAGATAAAATCAATATCCGATAATATTCAGGGAAAGAAAATCTTTGAAAATGATTTTTACGCTATAACAGACGATCAGAAGCAAATTATCGCGAAATCTAACGAAATGGATGATATGGAAATTCAGCTTATTGTAAACTCATCAAGTTCATCCAGCGAATGGACTGTGTCCTCATCCACATTTGAAAACTGGGGATACACCATTACAGCTTCCGTTAAAAACTCTGACATTAATAAAGTTGCAACTAAAAAGAGCTTTCAGTTTCTTATAAACATTGGAATAATATTTTCTCTTTTCAGCTTATTTATATTTTATTTCTTAGTTAGCACAAATAAAACCAACAAAAAAATAGCTGTGGCGGCTTCTCATCTGTCTGAGTCAGCAGAATTTGTGACCAGCACGTCAGTAAGTTTGAATGATTCCAGCTTTGCACTGTCTGAAGGATCCTCGCAGCAAGCATCAGCCATAGAAGAAACTTCAGCAACCATGGAGCAAAACTCCTCGATGACTAAGCACAACGCAGAAAACACAATCATTGCAAAAAATCTTTCCGAACAAGCAAAGACTTTTGCTATAGAGGGTTCTGGAAAAATGCATGATATGCTTGTTTCAATGGATAAGATGAAAAAGTCCTCAAATGATATCGCAAAGATTATAAAAGTGATAGACGATATTGCATTTCAGACGAACATGCTCGCACTTAACGCGGCAGTTGAGGCAGCAAGAGCCGGAGATGCCGGCAGAGGCTTTTCTGTCGTTGCACAGGAAGTGAGACACCTAGCCCAAAAAAGCGCAAAGGCCGCAAATGATACATCCGATATAATCGCACAAAACATAAGTCTTTCAGAACATGGCTCTAAAATGAGTGAAGAAGTAAACCTCGTGCTTTCTGAAATTATGGATAAGACAGACAAGGTCAACAAGTTAATTGAAGAAATATCGGTTGCAAGCCACGAACAAGAGCGAGGCACAACGCAGATAGCTACGGCAATAAATCAGATGGAAGCTGTTATCCAGAAAACGGCAACAACAGCCAGTGAAAGTGCAGCTGATGCAAAAGAGCTCATGGAGCAAGCACATGCGCTTCAGGAAGTTGTGGGCGAGCTCAACAAGCTAGTGGGCGGAAAATAACACACAAACTACACACCAAGGAGCATCTATTTGGGATGCTTCTTTTTTATACTCCCCTGTTTCCTAACTCGCACTTTAGCCACATTTCACAAATTTTCATAGAATATATTGAGTTTTTAACATATTTCTTTTTTTTTATTATTTTTTTAGTTAAAACCTATTGTGAAAGTATTATCAAAATGCTAACATAAAATCAAAAAGGTTTTTTCATTATGTATGCTGATCTCCACATCCACACCACCCACACAGATGGTTCTGACGATCCTGTTAAAATTCTTCAGCTTGCATCCGAATGCGGGTTAAATACAATCGCAATTACCGACCATGACACAGTCGAAGGCGTTCGCGAGGCACGCAAACATTCCATTCACTATAATGTAAACCTTATTAATGGTGTGGAGCTTACCACTAAATACAACGACAAAGAAATCCACATACTTGGATATCACTTGGATATAAACTCACCTCATCTTGATGAATATTTCTGCGAAAAAGGCAAGAAGAAGACAATGAACACTCAGCTTAACTTCGCAAGAGCTATTAAAAACGGCATAATAAAATATAGTTGGGACCGTGTGGTGGAGCTTAATCCGGAAGTTAGTGAGTTTTCAGGCATAAATGTTATATTTGCGATGAATCATGATAAATGTATCGCAAAAAACTATATAAGCAACTGGGACTTCTACCGGGATTACTTTTGTACAAATGAAAATAAACTATTGGTGACTGAGCGCAAAACACCTTATGATGCAATTCATATCATTAAAAAGTGTGGAGGAGTTCCCATCCTCGCCCACCCCGCCTCTATCGGTGACGACAGAATAGTGGAGAAGTTTTTAACATACGGCGTGTTGGGAATTGAAGTGTTTCACAACACTCATTTGCCTGATGACAGTAACAGATATCTGAAGCTGGCCAAAAAATACAACATGTTTATAACAGGTGGCTCAGGCTGGTATGGCAACGAAAGCCCAAAAAACAAAACAGAACTTGGCATTCATGGCCTTGAACACTCTTCCTATGGCATATTAAGGGTTGAAAACAAAAGGATAATTTCATAAAAAGGATTTTATAACGTACCTAAATTCAACAAAAAGCATCTCAAGCAAATCAATCTGCCTAAGTTGCTTTTATATTATCTATTAATTTATTAATAATCCCCTCTGCCGCCAACATATTTATATCATATTATAGCTAAAACTTACTGGTTTTTAGCATTATTAACAGTGCAAATTAAACAACATAAAATTCTTACATTTTTCGCTTATTTTTATGATTGACTTTAGTATTTGACGCGTTATAATGAACCCAAACAATAAAACAAATGAGGTTTGCGCTATCAAAAAAAAGCTTAATCTTTCAGTATTTACAGGCACTGGCGAGGATTTA
Organism: Christensenellaceae bacterium; assembly: GCA_963676355.1. Lineage (GTDB taxonomy): Bacteria > Bacillota > Clostridia > Christensenellales > UMGS416 > JAGLOK01. Next base: position 1,920,471 of record OY781093.1, on the reverse strand, counting down.
TCCGAAAAGGAATATGCCAAGAGCCGCAATATTTTTATATGGGAAGGCGCACTTGCAACCGGCATCACAACAATGTCAAGCGGCGTTATAATTTCTGGTATCCTAAAATATCTCGGAGCTAATGACTCCATCAACGGAATCATAAGCGGTTTTCCCGTTGCTGCGGGGATACTTTTGATATTCATGCCACTGGTGTTTCGCAACCTACACAGAGTGAAGCTTACTGTTACTATATTTGCCGCGCTTCACAGGCTGCTTTTTTCTTTCATGCTCGCAATCCCTCTTATCTTTCGTGATAATTCCGCTCGCCTATACATTTTTGTCGGCGTATACGCACTTGCCTACATGCTGGGCACTATCATAAACCCCAGTGCAGCTAACTGGATTGTAAGCCTTGTTCCGCCTCATGTCAGGGGCCGATATTTTGGTCTGCGTGAAGGCATTATGATTGCCACGATGACTGTAATGTCACTTTCAATCGGAATCGTAATCGATAAAATGAAGGCTATCGGCAATGAGCCATTGGGCTACTTTATCTGCACCATTATAATATTTGTTTTTACTGTGTTTAACTTTTACTGTTTGGTTAAAATAAAAGAGCCCCCACAAAAGCACAACAAAAGAAGCATTACCCTTAAAAATATAATAAGAAAGCCTTTAATGAACCACAAGTTCAGGAAAGTTATTATACTAAATGCGCTGTGGAGCTTTGGCTTGCAGATTGGCGGCCCTTACTTTTCTATCTACTTTTACTCCGTGCTTGGATTAAACTACACCTACATCATGCTGATGAATGTATTGATGTTTTCAATGCGCGTTTTTGCTGCACAAATCTGGGGCAGGCTTGCCGACAAAAAGAGCTGGCCGTATGTGACCAAAATGTCGCTTATAATCCTAGGTATCGTGCATGCTAGCTTCATCTTTATGAACGAGAATACTTACATGTGGACTTATCCCCTGCTTCAGGCAATGTCCGGCATCGGCTGGGGTGGTGTGGCAATCTCCATGTTTAACATTCAGTTTGACTATGCTCCGGACGAAAACCGTGCATCCTACGTGTCTTTTAACACTGCCCTTGCCTCTATCACCGGATTTAGTGCGATTCTTATAGCATCTTTTGTTGTAAGCAAAATTGGCGGCACAATCTCATATATCGGCTCTATGCCTATCCACGGAATGCAATATCTTCTTTCCATTTCCGGCATACTCATTTTACTGACCGCGCTTTATGTGCACAAGGTTATAAGGGTTAAGGATAAGACTTGATTAGGCGTTAATTCATGATGTAAAACTGTTGCTGTTTTAGGTTTCAATTTATTAATTTACCCTTAACTTTTCTGATAAGTAATTTTTCCCAATTGCTTTTTTTATGTGCTATAATTACTTCTATTGATATTTTTTACCACATATGAAACATTTCACAGCTTTATTTTGTTATATAGTCGAAAGGAGCTTAAATGACTAATGAACAAAAAAGCGCACTTCTTCGCAAATGGATGAAAAGCTACGGGAAACTCATTTATTCTGTCGCATACAAAATCACACTAAACGAGCAGGATACAGAAGACATTTTTCAAGAGACATTTACCAAAGCTTATTTTAAACTGCCCAAACTTGCAAACCATGCAAACATAAAGGCATGGCTGTGTATGGCCGCCAAAAATCGTGCGATTAATCTCGTGACTTCGTCCTGGAGCAAAAAGGTTGAGTTAACCCAAGCACCTTATGATATAGCTCCTCAAGGTGCTGATAGCGATGAGCTTGTCGAGCTTATCAAAAAGCTGACCTATTCCCATAGGCAATGCATTTGGCTTTATTACTATGTGGGCTATAAAACAGCGGAAATTGCCGATCTTTTGGGTGTTCCTGATGCTACAGTTCGTACACGGCTAAGACGTGCACGAGAACAATTAAAATGCGAAATTGTTGAAATCCACGGAGGTAAAGAGTATGAATATTAATGACAATAAATTAAATGAATTGATAGAAAAAACTGAAAGGACTATAAAAAATAAGTCAAAACGCAGAAGGTATATCACCGCTTCATCCCTCGCTGCGGCAGTGGTTATTATATCAATTTTTGCTGCGAGCTATATCAACACCGGAAATACACCTGACGTAGTGATGCGCAGTCCGGGCGAGTATGTGGCGGCAAGTGAGAATACACCTATTATAACCCCCGAAGAAAAATTAACACAAGAATCCCCCGAAACTACTCCTTTATTATCTCCGTCAGTATCTGAATCCCCCGCTATTTTGTTAGGTTCTTGGTCTGAAACTAGAGTAATCGATGGCTCAGAGATAACAGTTAACTTAGCACTTAAGCAGGTGAATAATCCATCAGAATATTCATCTTGTGTATATGAAGTCAGCTCTAGCCTATATGATTTACCATTAATTAAATCATTAGCTTCATATTTCATGCAAAATGAAATATATAGCAACATTTACACAAAATCCGATTACAAAAAAATAATTGAAGCAATAAAGGAAGCAAATTCAGGCAAAGAACTTACCCGAAGCGAACTTAAAACAAAAAACGATTTACTTAATCAATACCTCTACCAATTGGACAATGCGCCCTCTGAGAACACAAAAGCAAAAATAGAGTTCTTCTCGGAACTCCAAAAATCCGTAAATATTAAATCATATTATAATGAAAATGCGATTTCTGAACTAAATGTATTAAACGGTGACATAAACAGTATACTTACTTATAAACGTGGTGATTTGGGGAAAAATTATGTTGAATTTGAAAAATTACCTACTGACGGAAGAGTAGCTCGTGGGTTTATCAATAGTCCAGAACTAGCATTTGAAATTGCCGAAAATGTAATAAAGGAGTTTGCGGAAGGAATGATTATTGCAAACATAACATATGGAAATCTGTATAATCCATATGACCAAAGTTTGTCTGTGCAAAGTACGCAGTCCAAAACAGATCAGTGTTATATATTTTATTATACTCGATACTACAAAGAAGCTAATGCTTCAGGTATTTCAGGTGAAAGAGTTCTAGGTATTCAAGAATCCGAAATGCCAAACTATAATTTTGACAAGCGTGAATATATAAAAATTGTGATTGACAAAGATGGTATTTTTGAATTTTCTTGGCACAATAAAACCAAAACAACACGTATAGTTGATTCAAATGCATCACTTATTACAGCAAATCAGGCAATAGAATTATTCAAAAATAATATTTTTAAAGCAAAAAAATGGACTTTGTCAGGTTCTAATGCCAGCATAAATGTTTATGGCATAGAATTTTGCATGATGAAGGTGCGAAATACAGACGGAGCATATCATTTAGTGCCAGCATATGCATTTAAGGGAACGCAAACAATCTTTCCTGAAAACGACACACCGTATTCAAAATACATTGAAGCAAATAGTGCCAATATAATTGTAATCAATGCCATAGACGGTTCAATCATCGAATAGACCATCTATCCCACAACAATCAACCCGAATTCATTTCGGGTTGTGTTATTGGATACTTTTATAAGAACAGCTTTAAATCAAAAGCTAGCAACTGCAGGCGCATAAAAAAAAGGACACCAACCCAAATGATGTCCAAACCCTCAATACACATAAAAATTAAAGAGAAATAAATATAAGTCAAGTGTTGAAATTAGTAGATAATTGTTAGTTGACTTTGTGTTCTGGTTAGTTTAGTCGATTTGTTCTTTTGCTTCAGTAAGCAGAAACGCTGTTAGAGAAGATGTTAACAAATTTCCCTAAATCATCGCCCACAGCCATAACCATGACTTTAGACTCATTTCGCTCTTTTGAAGCATCTTCTTTTATATTTACTGTCTTGTTAATTAACATTTATACCCCCAAGGTTATTTTCCCATTCCCATTCCCATTTTTTTCTTTATTGCCCGGCTCTTAACCGGGCGTAGAGCTATCGATTTAGTAAGTAACCTTTGTAAGTCGTCTACCTTCAATATCTACCCAAGCAGGGCAGGCTGCCTACAAACAAGACTAACTTTCATACATAACCTTACCTACTTACTAGCCTGCCCCTTGATTTCTGTTTAGAATCTTTTGAACCAACCCACATATATTCTAAACCAAACTTTTATTTAATATAGGCGGAACTGCTTTAATTATAATACCTGTTCCTAATACACCCTTTGAAGAAAACCAATGTTTGTGCGGCTCCGCCTAAAGTTTATCAATTTACGATATTTAATTTTTTATTTTCAATGGAAGCATGTAAAATTTATAAAATAATATTTACTGATGTGCATCAAATTTGTCATCTATATCCGACTAATTAATTCGGATTTATCTGTGTTTTCATTATAGTATAACACTAGATTAATTTGAACTACGAATTAGTTTTGTTAACAAAAAATATACATAAAAAAACAAGTTTTTTTATTGCGTTGTAGGATAGTATAAATTTAATATTTCCTCTATATGCAAAGTGCACATAGCATAAATATGCAGTGAATACACAAAAGTCAGATTAAGTATTTTAATAATATTTTTTCTTAAATATATCAAAAAGCACTGATTGTTTCGCAGCGCTTTTTGACAGATAGGGTTTATATAAAGCATCAAAACTATATTTAGTATGTTATATTTATAAACATATAAGTTTGCGTTTAAACGAAACTCAAATACAAATTTAAAAATAATTTCTGTGTATAGCCTTAAAGGCAAATAAAAAAAGCCCTGAGTTGGGCTTTAAAGCGTAAATTGCTATTTCTTTTCTACTGCCTCTACATCTTCCTCTGATACGTCTAGGTTTACATCCTTTAGATTATCAGGGAAAATTACGTGAAACTCTTCAAGTTCTTCTCCAAGGACTATAGTTTCTCCGCTTTCAACATTCAAAAGGTGTCCGCCCTTTGATCTGTCATCTGATATAAAGTGTATGTGATATCCAACTGCATTCATCTCGCCCATAAGCGATGGAAATCTGAAGCCTACAAGCGTACCCTTTATGCTCTCTTCAAAAAACACAGTCTGATTTTTCACCACTTCGGTAAGTGCCGGGTATGGCTTTTCCTGTGCCGGAACTGACCTATATTCAATGTTTTTAAACTCGCCTGTTATAGAAAATGCCACAGGCATGTTGCTCTCTGGAAAAAGCTCATCCAGCTGTGCTTTAAGCTCTGCATAGCCGCCATTAAATGGAAGCTTTATTTCGTCATCATTTTTGATGTATGCAATGTTTGCAAATGGTATTGTCTCATCTTTTGGCACTTCCTGTACGCTGCCGTCCACACGAGCTTTATAGATTTTGCCATCGATTATAACCATCTCGCCGTCAAGCCCGTCAAATGTTCCAAGCCCGACTTCCCCGTAATCATCCAGTGTGTCTGCTGTGATGGCACCGTCATACTCACCCACGATAAGCGCTTGTAGTGTGGAAACCTGATAAAGCGCATCGCTTTCCTCGCTGCTGCAACCTGCAAAAAGCAACAACACTGCAATTAAAATCATTATTATATTTCTTTTCAATTTTCTTCCCTTTTAAGTTTTTTAGTTAAAAAAATAAGCCTCGTATATTATGAGCATATTTTACACTATTTTGTTACCAGATACAATTTTTATAATATGGTGGTTTAACTATAGCATCAATCAATTTATATAAGACAATCTTTACCCGCATTTTTGGCAGCATAGAGACGCTCATCAATAATCTTTATCAACTCTTGAACTACTCTGCTGTCATCATCATCTTCAAGATATTCAAGCCCGCAAGAGAATGTTACCGATATGTTTTTTTCAGTGAGCGAAACCTCGTGCATGTGTTCTTGTATGCGCGTTATTATATTTCTCGCTTCGTTTTTGTTGGCAGACTCAATCAGAATCAGAAATTCCTCGCCGCCGTATCTGCATATCAAATCATTTGAGCGTAAGAATTTTTTAAGATAAGAAACAAAGTCTTTAAGAACCGCATCCCCTATCAAATGACCGTAGGTATCATTTACTTGCTTAAAGTCATCCAGATCTATTATCGCAAGGGCAAATCCTTCGTCTGCACGTTTAAGCTCTTTTAGCTTAACATCCAATATTTCAAAGAACACAGATCGATTTAGCGCGCCAGTCAGTGTATCCCTGTGGCTTAGCTCACGGACTTTATTAATAAGGTAATTATAGTTTAGATAGATAACCAAAAGGTTCATCATATGATATGCACTAAAGCACAAAATGCTAAAGCCTTGAATCAAATACTGCTTATCTCCCAATAAATTGTAATACCCCAGAAGAAACACAGTGCCTTTTCCTGCATGGAAAACGACATACATGCTTATAATTACAATCAAGATTGGAAACTTAAATTTCTTTCCTTTATTGGCATTTGTGGAAATCACAATAATTGAATATACAAACATCAAAGATATTATAAACGCCGTCATCCCTGTAATAAACATATGTGAACTGCCCATAAGCTCCAGATAAATGTTTTGCAGAAGTGTTATAGTGTTAAAGAAAATAAGCGGCATGAGCCTGGGTTTAAATCTAAGTATCGTAAATACGGCCGCCAGCATAAAAGATACCGACAGAGTCCGCAATAGGTTATTTAATGATGCCATAAAAATAAAGTTTTCATAGCTTTTCACATAATAGAGCGCGAAAGAAATGAACTTTAATATATTTGCAATAGCAACAAGGAGAATGCTTCTATATTTGTCCGCTGAAAAATATACGCCTATAAAAAATATCACGTTAAAAATCGTCATGACAAGCATAAATCCACGTGAACTCATATCGAATATACTTTGTAGAAAGCCCATGTTACATCCTAAACAGTTGTAAAATAAGTTGGCTTATGTGCATTAATTAGCATTTATAATCTATAGTAACTATTATATCATAAACTTTGATTAATATATGATAATGAAATAATATTTTACAGTTAATATATAACACTTTTTTTGCTTTTCAAACATTATATCGATATTTTTTTTGATAATTAAGAAAGTATATAAATAATACAGAAAACTTTTGCTTAGTTTTAAATAACAATGTATTTATTTATAAAGCTTATTCATGATTATGTGCAGAATTTTTATCACTTAATTGAACAAATATGTTATTAGATATGTCAATACCACCATTACTATGCTTGCGATGACATTCATGTATTTATATTTACCGGCTTTGTCTAAATGATATTTACTTTTTTCATATTCGTTTTTACTGTGGAGTGCCTTATTGCACTCTCCCACGCAAAATCCTGCAGAAAAAACCAGCACCAGTGCTATAATAAAAACTGCAATGTTATAGTATATATCTATCGAATCGCTCACCAACTTCTTACAGGTAATATAGCCTGCAAGAAACGCTATCGCGGCCAATATTCCCGTGCCTATTGCGCCGCCATCAGTGAATAGTAAAATAAAATTAGACACTTCTTCTTTTTCAACTAGCGTCATGTGCATCGCATATCCATGAACCAAAAATAAATAAATCAAAAACACCGCAAATGGTGCCATTATACTCAAAATCTTACTTACTGCTTCATTGTCACTTACAATGCTCAATCCCACTGCTATTAATACCAAAACAATTATAATAACTATAGGTATTATGGTTCTTATTTTAATTTGCCGTCTTTGTTTGTACAGCTGCATTGTGTGCCTTTCCTTAGTATAACAAGTTTAGAAGAATCTTTAGCTAAAGCATTCCATTCTGCCAAATAATAAAATCTTTATTGTCTTTTTCTATTGATTTATACTTACGGTTTCCCAATCCATTAGGCATAATATAGTTTAAGTTAAAATTTCATCAGCTTCCTTCTCAGTTTCATCCTCACTACAATAAGGCTTTTTTCTAATTGCAAATATTAAATAACTGGCTAAGCTAAAATATCCGAATATAACAGAGAGAGCTGTAAATAAGATTGTTTTTCCTTTATGGTTCAGATAGTTTGAAAATAGGTTATAGTATACTATAAATCTAAGAATGACATATAGCGCGAGGAATATATTCCCTAAAACAATTAGAGCTTCGACATTAAAATATGGAATCCTACATATACCAGCCAGCGCTAAAAGAATCGTCAAATATAGCCCCGATCTATGCATTTCTTGTTTAAATATTCTAATCGTACCAACAACTTTTCCAAGAGCGAGGTTTTGAAGTAAAGGAATGTATGCAAACCATGCATTCTTTTGATGTCTATTTTTCGCCATTACTTGCAATCCTCTTGCCGCGAAAAAGAATGCTATTACCCTAAGAACTAAATATATTTCAATAAGTATAAGTACTATTCCCACTAAAAATACTGCCATCATCGCCATAAATATGCCTCCGTTGAATTTCAAGCCTTTCAGCTTGTAAATTCTATAATCTTCCTTATTATATCTTGTTACTATTTATTGGTAAAGTAAAATAAAAAAATCTCCCACCGAGGGGGATGATTTGTATTTATTTTATTAATGTTTTTTTTACTCTAGTAGATATTTTCATAAATCTTAATATTGACATCGTTATACATATAACCACCAATACATCTAAACTTAGCCTTAAAACAGAATAATCTATTGTTATATAATCCAAATTTCTTTGCATTAAGTAAGCCAAAACAGCCTCAACAAAAGCACTGATTACTGCAAAAATTCTAAACGAAATTATTATTTTAATAGCTTTTTTCTTCTTTCGCAGCAATGAAATTACGGCTATTATTCCCCAAACAATATATATTAGCAATACTGTTGCTTGCAGAGCAAAGTATATGTGAAACTTTAAAATCAAGACTATAGCTAATGTAGGAAGATAAATAGCTTCTGACATAATAAAGAATATAAGAGCTATTAACAATAGTATAATTGAACCACTAATTGTGTTATATTTCTTGTCACATATTGATTCAGTATTTCCATTAATAAACTCCAATAGTGAACTATCTACTTTACTTTCATCTCCTATGGCTTCAACAATCTGTGATAGTAATTCTCTAGCATCAATCAGATTATTTTCAAGCAAGTATACTCTCATTTTAAGTGACTCTTTTGAATCATAATTAATATATTCAATTACAATGTTTTTTGGATTAATAGATATCTTTTGGATTTTGCTAAATTCAATTGTTGATCCTTTAATAAGCCCCGACCTATACAAATACCCGTTTTCAATATTATACTTAGACTTTGAGAAGATATTTACAAATATAAACCCTAAAACTATTAATATAATTAACAAAATTCCATCTAAAAAGTCATTAAAAGATTTTATATCAGATAAACTTTTAATCATAATCAGTATTAAAGAAGACAAATAGAATAAGTATAGTAATCTATCAATTTTAAAAACATATTTTTTTTGACTCATAAATTATATTTCTCCAATAGTTTTTTACAGTTTACATCCTTATCACTCACCATGCATTGCTTCAACCGGGTTCGCCGGCTTACCTATTACTCTCAGAACCGGAGATGCATTGTAAGGAAGAGGATTATATCTACCACCATATTTTCTTCCATTATACTTGATTGGGAATTATCGGTAAAGGAGAACAAGACGTAAACTTTTAAATAGATGTAGTTTTTTCATTCCATCCAGTCACGTTCAACCAACAGAAGATAGAGAAACAAAATTCCCCCACCGAGGGGGGAAACAATCTTCACTCATTGAATAAAATAATTTGTCCAGTATAATATTTGCTTATTACATCTAACAAAACAAGGTTTCTCCCGCTGGTAAACACAACTTCATCGTTAACATTGCCAATTGATTTTATAGTAGTTACCTGAGTGTATACAGCCGTGTTAGTCTCTTCAAGTGCCTCAATGTGCACTATGTTTTCATAGGGCAATCCGAAGTTCTCGCCCCAGTAAGGTTTAAAAAGCAATCCTTCTTTTTTAACCAAAAGCCTTGTTGGACAAACTCCTTTAGTATTTCCTCTGCTAGAATACGACCTTTTTGAATACGCTAAATTAACATTTGTCTCATATGCAGTTGCGCCATTTTCCATTTTTCTGGCAGATTCTTTAAGCTTTTTTATGCTTGCAGAGTGCAACGATGCAGTAAAAAAATACTTGCCTATAAAATAAATCATAGTCGCCCAGAGACTAAAAGCCGTTACTATTAATACATCCTTCATTTGCCTACTCTTTCTTGTTATACCACTCCAATTGTTTTAAAAATTGTTTATTTTACTTGTTATATATAGTCTTCGCTTGTATCTGAGTCCAAAATTCACTCGGATAACAGACTCCCTTGTTACTTATGCTCGTAAGCTTAGAGGTTACCAAAGTTATGCTGGCTTTTCTTACAAAAACTATGTTTTTAATCCTACATTATTTGTTAATATTAGTAAATGAAAAAGTGCTTATTTATACATTCCCTCTCTTAAACTATACTATCAACCTTTTTTTCGCCAGATTATCCGACAGGCCGTCGTAGTTTGTCAGCGCACGGGGTATATGGCACTATGACACGTGGACTTCCTTACTTGTAATCGTCGCCTACAAGCTTTTGCAGTTATTCAGCGGCGCAAAGTTTTATTTCTTTAAAATTTTGGGTAAAAAAATAAGGCCCGCAGTGCGGGCCGAGGAAATACATAATATCTTTATAATTAGTCAATAATATAAATTATTGCATCTTCATTAGTGATTTTCTTAATATATGTATATCTTTCTTCGTATGCTTCTAATCTAATCTTTCCAAGAAGACTAGATTCTATATACTCGCCGTATATTAACTCTTCTTCATTAAAAAAACACCAGTATAGTGACATATCGCTTTTATCTAAATATGCATGAACCTGATTGTATTTTTCTCCTATAACTTCAATAAGAAGTTCCTCATCAACATTACAAGAAAAAATGTATCCTTCATCCCAATCAAAATCTAAAAGCTCATTTAAATCAGCCGTTTCATTACCCTGTTTATAATATTGTTCAATTTTCTGGTGAACAGCATCTTCCATTGCAACTTCTTCTTCAATTTCTTTTCTAATTTTAGTGACAATATGACATACTGTGACTGTAATTGAAATAAAAAGAATAACAAATACCGATGCACATATTAATATAATTTTTCTTTTTTTGCTCATTACAATTTTGATATTATTCAGCCCAGTCAGGTGTATGAACTTCAGGCTTAATTCAATATCCATCCTCCTTCACTATGTTAAAAACATATTCCGCAAATTGAGCGTCTGTCATAAACAAAGGTCTATTAATAGATAATCCCAACGCATTATTGTGTAAATCCATAACAGTATTTTGATTGTTACCTTCTTTAAGATTGTCAATTTTGTTTTCATATTCCATTTCGCGATTTTCTGGAAGCCAATAGCCGAAGCCAAGATGCTGTAGTTTTCCCAGGCTATGTGTTTATTTATCCACCAACTACACCGCTTTGTTTGCGCACAAACACTTACCCCCTTGTCAAAGGGAGGGGTATAGCTGCCTATGTAAATTATGGTAATTTTATAAACTCACCTTTATTCAAGTCAAATAAAAAATTAGTTGAGAATATCTCTAATCCCCCTTCATATCTGTCTTCAAGAATATTCACAATATAGTTGCCTAATTTATGTTCAGACAACTGATTCAGGCATTCAACACTATCGTTCAACTCATCTTTGAGATAAACTTTATTAGTTAAACGATACTCATTATTCTCCAAATTATACTCAAAGAAAACGTCAAACCCATCATCAAGATATTCTTCAAAACAATTATATCCATAAAATATTCCGCAAGCATGCTCATAATTGAATCTCTGCTTTAAATAAAGTATCTGAGTATCACTGTTGTATCCATTAAAAAGTGTTTGTTTTTCAAAATGACATAGTCGATTGAGTTCCCAAGTGTTTGGATTAAGCGTTTTTATATTGTTGTTTTCATCCTCAAAAAAATACAGTTTGCCTTCTTTATAATCAAATATATGTAATTTAAAAATACCGTTTCTTGAAAGCGGATATATCGCCTCCAACTTGAATGTTTTAGAATTTATAAAAAATAAGTTTTTGTTAATTACTGTAGCATCTGCTTCTTGAGAAGAATGATCAGAGTTTATAAGTAAAAAATAATCTTCTGTAGCGAATGCAACCTCTGTAATAATTCTAGAATTATTTTCGATAGTATCCAAATCAATATCATAAAATTCCTCTTCTATTACATCATAAAAACGGTAATCAAATCTATTCTGTTCATCATTGTGTCCTGACACGTCAAGAACTTTAGTGCCACAATAACCAATTGGCTTGATTAGATAGTTTTCAGATATTTCTCCTGTTTCGCTGTTTGCTATATAATAGTTATACTCAAAATACTCAGGCTCTGTCTGAATAATAAAATACAATATGCTTTCTATGTACATAACACCTACATATCTACAGTTTTCAGTTAGTTTATCATATGCATATTCAGCTTTTATATTCGCTGCTTCTTTAAAAGGCTTTACGTCACCATTCGAAGCTTCAATCACCGATATGCCTTTTCTATCCACAAAGTAAATATTGCCTTCATCATCTGTTGCAGCTGTTATTTGTGTGCTTGATTGGAGTATCCGGCCTACTCCAAAATCAAACTCTTTTAAAGTAATAATTTCATTTTGTCCAACATGATTTCCTGTTAATTCGCGTTCATTTGCATCAAAATCAATAGATAAATCAAAAACCTCATCAATATCATCGGTAGCTGTAGGTATTACTGTTACTGGAATCTCTGTTTGTTGTTCATTATCCTCTTCCATAGATATTGCTTCAATGGCAGCCTGTTCAGAAGGTGCTATTTCTTCGTGTACACACCCACAGAGCAACATAATAATTACTATCAATATTATTATTTTTTCCATGCTTTCCTCATTCTTTATGAATTGGGTTCAACTATAACATATCCCATACTTATGTGATCATCAATAAATCCTAAATCATATGTGCTTGCATCATTGTTATAGGCATTATATCCCTTTCTGTTTGGATTATTTACATCAACAGTCCCATCTAAATTTATTTTGGTTATAAGCATAACATGCCTCCTATCAGTAAATGTATTTGTCGGTCCATATGCGTATTTTTCTCCTTGAACACTTGTTATTACAACTGCTCCCCTGAGTAATGCTGCCTCCACTTCTCTCGGATCTTTAGTTTCAGTTGTTTTTAACCCTAAATTATTTAAATAAGAATGAGTAAATCTAAAAGATGTTCCATCGTCACTTTTTAAAATTCTCGAATTATCTTCATGATTACCCAATGCATAATTAGCTGCATCCTGTACATGTTCATAGAATCAAGTTCATAATCATCTAGAGAAGCAGCTATTATTCGACTTGAAGTATCAGAATTTTCCCAACTATCTCTAATATCATCAACCATCTGTTGGTCATTTTCCGATAAATCCCCACCTCTATAATAAAGCGCATCCTGTTCTTTATTGCTTTGTTCCTTCATTGCATCGCGCAACTCTTTGCCCGACAGCAATATATGAAATATATTGCGAGAGAGGTAGCCTTTTGCACAGTGACTCGGGGAGCAAGCCAAGGTGTTTTCAAACACCTACTACAACCCTTACAGCTGGATATTTTCGAGCGAATTTACGGAAATGCTTTAGCACTTCCTTAAATTGCTGATTGCATAATACTGCCAATATCCATTCTGCCGCTCGTAAGTTTGGTAGTTAGTTTAACTACGTTAGTTTTTCTTGCGAAAAACTATGCCTTTCAATTCTACATTATTTGTTAATATTAGTAAATAAGAAAGTGTTTTTTATACACTCCCCTCTCCTCGGCGATACTCTCAATCTCCTTTTTCGCCAGATTATCCGAAAGGCCGTCGTGGTAAATGGAGGTTATTCGGCATAGCATTCGCCTATTTGCTCTAGTTTTCTTAGAACTCGATTAATATGCCCACCGACGTCAGCAATGGAAGAAACGTCAGTGCGAATCTTACTATCTTAATAGTTTAGGCTACTTAAACGATTTTTGATCAAAATCGATTAAGTACGCCAATAAGCGTCAGAAACAAGAGATGTGTCATTAATAAGTTTAATCATCTGAAATTTGTTTGTGCAAAATCTCAGTTATATCATTACACAAAACATCATAATAATCACCAGAATCATCTTCTTGTATGTAATAATATAAATCTGAAATAGTTCTATACAAACCCGCAATATACATAAGGTGTGATACATTTTTATATTTTTCTTCATAATCATGTAGAACATTAATATGATAAACTATCTCATTATCCGATAAGGCACTTATATCTCTTCTATACCACAATAAAACACCAAACATATCGCTTTCAGGAAGATATTTATTTAGATTTTCGTAGAACTCCCTGTATTCTTTATATTTTCCTTCTTCTCTTAATCGTGATATATAATATTTTCCATGTGTCCAACTTGCTCCTAATTCTTCAGGAGTTTCTTCACCTTCTAAAACTCTTTTAAAAAATTCACCATAATATTTTGAAGCATAATTCATATATTCCTCAAGGTTTGTAATATAACATATTACAACTAAATCATCAAAAGACTTATTCTCTTCATATTTATCAATAATCAGCCAAAAGGCATCATCAATGCTTTCATATTGTTCGCCCGCCATCTCATTGATTTGATTGAGCCTAAGTCTATTCAAATCAACAATAATATCCTCTTCATATCTCTTTGTACAACTTGCAGCAAACAACATTAAGAAAATCATTACTAATGCCATTAACATAAATTTCTTCATTAAAACCCCTAGCTCTTGTATATTTTAAGGAAAATATATTGCAAAAATCATTTCAGATGTTAAATCGGACACGGGTTCCCATATTTCATTATAATCATATTTATTTAAAATGTCAGTTGCTATAACAAAATTTTCCCATTTCTCATGTTGTTCTTCGGTCATTTCATCCCAATACAATCCTTCTGCATCCGCCACATCAAAAAACTCAAGCCAGGCATAAGCATGGTTTACATCATTGATAAAAGTTTGATCAAATTCTGTATTTTCCATTGGAATAACTGTGACAATATCTTTCAAGTTTTCAGCATTGTTTTCTTTATTATAATAATGAGCTCCAATATTAGCTACATTTTCTGCTAAAACTGATTTATTACCTTGTATATCTTTAAAAGTACCATCTAACTCTGCTATTATATACAATCCTGTTGCAGCTTCATCAACTATCTGAAACGACACAATTTCATTAACTCTACCCAATTGACCTAAAACAGATGATGGAATTGTCGTGTAATCAATATTTAAAAATTTATTATTATCTTTTGCTAGGGTAAAATCATTTTGATTATGCACCTTTTCCATCAAATTATTCAAACTTTCCTCATAAATATAGCTTGTATAGCTCATCAGGGTATCTCTGATATCAGGAACTATATCATTTTCTTTATCATCTTTCTTATTTGCTTGCAGTTTATCCAAATAATCTTGAGAATATACCATTGGCAAAGCTTCATCCGAATCATTAAGATTTGTTCAATTTGCACTATTTGCATCTGACCAACCATTATAAAGCTCAACTTTATTATCAAAACTACTCATCCAATCACTGCTACTGCCTGAACTAGAATCCGAGCCACCGCTCAACTCATCCCCTGCATGATCACTAAACGCACGCATGGTCGCTATCTTTTTATCCAAGCTGTATTTCGATTCATTGATTACTGCATTTCTAGTTTTAGTTTCATCACCTTTATAATATGAAATTAATAGTCTCATGTCTTCAGTGGAAAGTCCTTTTAAACGCTTTGCAGTTTGAAACGGCGAATAACTAGAACCAGAGCTTTCAAGATCAATGAGAAAGTCTGGCATAGCAGTTGCTGGACGTATAGATCCATTATCATTAACTTTTACAGTGTTTGCATCCTCATAAGCTCTTTGCCTATTATTTAGCACTTGTTTTTGCCGATTTGTAAGTTGAATTTCAATAAATTCCCTAATAGCTTCGCTATTCATAAACAACACAGCATTTTCCGCCATCCTTTCTACTCCTCCATAATAGTCAATCAGTAGCTGATATGCTTCATCATTGATTCTTTTCTCACTTCTTGCAGCTCTTATTTCCATTGCTCTTTTTTCTTCGTCATCTATCTGCTTTGTTGTCTTTCCTGCCTGCTCATTTTTCGTGCTATTTGATGAAGACGCTTTATCTTTTCTTTTCTTCGCTTCTGTTATCAGTTTCTTAGTTAAGTCTGCATCTCCATCAATCAACATCATTGGCTTATTATATCCTGCCATAATTCTATCCTTTCTTTTCGCCCCTGCATTTTGCTCGGAACGCAAGAGGGGCGCACGACTTACACCGTACACCCCTCATGAGTTTTTATTTTATTATTTGTTTTTATTTTGCTAGTTTCACATTTTCCGACTATTTTGAAGTTTTCTTATACACTCCCCTCTCCTCGGCGATACTCTCAATCTCCTTTTTCGCCAGATTATCCGACAGGCCGTCGTAATTTGTCAGCGCACGGCGGACACTCATTGCTAGTAAGATATTCTTTTATACCCTATCGGCACTGTTTGTGCATCTTGCCTGAAACACTTACCTCCCTTGTCAAAGGGAGGGGGACCGTGATTTCACATCACGGTGGTGGGATTCGGATATAGCACCAAAGCAAGATTACACCGCATAACAAAAAATCCCCCTCCGAGGAGGGGGTGACGTATCATTATTTAAAATAAGTAAACGATAAAAGCATTGATATAAGTAATAGCTAAAAAGCTAATCATAGTAATTATCTTTCGTTGAACAAAGTCATCTTTTGTTATATTTATATTCAATCCTTTGTACCATTTAACTTTAAAAATATCCATATACAGATTTAATGACAGTAATAATGTTACAATAATAGTATGTATTATTACCCAAATCAAATAATTATATAAGTAATTAAACCATTGAAAAAAACCTAGAACTATTATTAAGCAAATGAAAATTTTAATAACTAATACTAAATACTTAACGTAAACATTATCATAGCTAAATCTTCTTCTATACATCTTTAACTTATTTTTCTTCCTTGAAATTTCATATGTTGAAATAAGCAAAAAAAGTGATGAAAAGATTAATATAAATTTCAATCCATCGTATATTTCAGAAGATATAACAATTAACCAAATAATTATATTTATTAAAAGTGTTAGTATATACATGCTTTACCTTTTAAGGAAGACTATTATAATAGTTGAAATCCCATGCTGGTGGTTTATCGAAGTTATCCATAGTATATTCAATAAAATCCTTATATTCCTCGTCGACTTTTTCCCAAAACTCTTCTTTCGTACCTACCCAAATAGGTTCCGATTCAGTACCGCCAATACTGAAATGACCTTCAGCCGGTAGTGCCGAGATTCCTACTCCTGATTCAACTGTAAAAGTAAGATTCTTAAGCCTACCATCTGAAACACCGCCTGTCAATTCACCGCCGATTGATACCCCCTCACCAATCGAACCGCCGATGCTATAGTAACTACCTAGTACATCTCTGTAGTCGTCGGCCGTAGATATACCAAATTTAAATGCAACTCCTGTGTTTGGCACACCAAATGTTCCGGCTCCTCCATCTACTATTGCAACCATGTCATTACTATCAAACAAAATGCTTACATCAGTTGATACACCTGCAAAAGGAACCGCATTTCCGCCAGCTCCAACTATCCATGTAACCCCATCAAATGGATTAAAATCAGATTCAACTACATGAGTTTCTTCTATTTCATAACCTTCCGGTAATGCGCTTAGTGTTTCTTGCGTGTTACTATCATTCTGCGAAGAAAAAATTGAGGTATTATTACTATCTAATAATGTGGCTACTTCATCCTGTACAAATCCACCACTCAACTCATCCCCAACATGTTCACTAAACGCACGCATGGCCACTATCTTTGTTTTAAGCTGTTCTGGTGTTAAGTTCATAACATCGTGTTTCGCCGCGGCTTCGTTGCCTTTATGGTAAGCTACAAGATATTTGAAGTCCTCCAGAGGTATACCCTTTTCACGCATAACATCTTTATACGTTCGATAGTCTTTTACAAGAAAGATTACTATCTGCGCAATCATATAGGGAACAAACCAAGGCTTTTATTTATCCACCTACTGAAGTGTCTGCGACAGGATAATTTCTAGCGAATATACAAGAGTGAGCCTTTCATGCAATTCTGCGAGATTTAAAAATTAGGCAAACACTACAGCAAAGATAAAATTACAAAATAAAAGTCCACTTCATGTTCATGTCAAGGAGGGGTAAGGATAAATATATTAATCAAATACTTTTTCACCGTTACTAATTAGCAAATGAATAACATATGTGAAATCAATTAATTCATCTTCAAATTTTTTATCATTTGGTGTATAAAATGCTTTATAACCTTCTTTTTTTGCTATATGCAATGGATATGTGCTTCCCGGAACTCTATTATCAAAAAAGCATATAGCATAATATAGCTCATTCACCTTCTTTAGCGCTTCCTTTTCCTCCTGCGAGTAATTGGACTGCAATTCATCGCCAGTGTTAATGACATCCAATATCTCATCAATAATTTCTTGGTCTTCAAGAACATAATAAACTTTGCTAGATAAATCTAAATCGTGAAGTGCAATTTCAATTTTATAGGGATTCATATCCTTTAAATTAGGCAAAGTAATATCAGTTCTGTAAATACTATGTCCCCAAGGAAATTCACTTATTCCAGGATCTATATAATAAGAGATGTTATCTCTATCACCTTTTGCAGAGTAAAGCCTATCAGGAAAAAAGAAGAGTCCAAGTCGTGTCCCAAAATCATAGTTGTCCTGCATTACTCTGCCTACACTTTTATCCTTTTTTACTACCACCCAATCATTTCTGTATTCATAATTATATCCTTTTATCTCAACTACTTTTTCTCTATAGTTGTCATTATACTTTGGTAGAGATAAGTTAAAAATAGAGTAACCCGCTATCACAGCAATTAGAATTATTAAAATAAATTTAACTGGGTGTCTTTTCATTTCCGTACCTTTCTATGGTGTAAAAGGTGTCATATTTGGATTACTATCTTTTGGTAAACCGTACCTGACAACCTCTCCATACTCCATACCATTTTCATCAATATACTGTTGTGTTGGTGAAATATAGCTATATTGTGTCCTAATTCACGAGAGATAATGCAGCGTTCCATCAGGTGCAACCATGTATGTATTTCCATTCAACCAATTAACATCTTGCTTTGAGAAAAAATTGTTTCCATCCCAACTCCATGCAGAATGTGTATGCACACTGCCTACAGGAATTTCATCTGATTTTATTGTGCTTAGTGCAAGCAATGAACGATTTAACCAATCTGCCACCGCCATTTTTACAACACTATTATCAGAACCTTTATAAGCTTTATCATATGAGTATTTTAATCCGTCTTCTGTTTCTACAGCAAAGATATTAGCTCCATATTCAACGTCCTCTTTTATCGATTGTTCATTATACTTGATACCAAATGTATATGCTACATCTTCGGGAGAATTAAATAATCCATTTTCATACTCTGTAGACATTATTGGATTGAGGAAAGTTCCTACTCCCCAACTACCTTTTGTTTCTAAATTTCTATCCTTATCCCTCTGGACCATCGCCCCAAGCTCACTTGAAGATTTATTGAACAAATCTCTTTTAGCATTATCTTCATTGTCGAGGAACAAGCCAAGGCGTTTTCAAACACCTACTACAGCCCTTACATCTAGATATTTTCTTTCGAAAAACTATGCCTTTCAATTCTACATTATTTGTTAATATTAGTAAATAAGAAAGTGATTTTTTATACACTCCCCTCTCCTCGGCGATACTCTCAATCTCCTTTTTCGCTAAATTATCCGACAGGCCGTCGTGGTAAATGGAGGTTATTTGGCATAGCATTCGCCTATTTGCTCTAGTTTTCTTAGATCTCGATTAATATGCACACCGACGTCAGCAATGGAAGAAGCGTCAGTACGAATTTTACTATCTTAATAGTTTAGGCTACTTAAACGATTTTTGATCAAAATCGATTAAGTACGCCAATAAGCGTCAGAAACAAGAGATGTGTCAGTAAGAATTTTGCCTGCAAAATTCTTTGTAAAATCCCCCTCAGAGGAGGGGGAAAGTTATGTTATTCTAAATAAGTTAAAATCAACTTACCATATTTATCCTCACTAACTGAAAAAACTGATTTTAAGGGAGTAAAATAAAAAATCTCAATTTCATCTGTTTTCATTTCATCGGTTGTTATTACAAATCTATCTGCTCGTAATGACAAAACTATTTTATTATCCTTTATAAAAATCAAAAAAGTAAATTTTTCACTTAGCTTTGGCTCTAAACTAACTTCATCTTTCAATGAGTATCTTGTATATTCATTAAAGACCACTTCTTCAATATCTCCATGATACACATAAGCAATATCCCACTCAAATGGTAATACATCATTAATATCTATTGTTTCTTTATTATACGAAAGAATGCTATCTAAAAATTCGGTTTCATATTTTTTTTGCATTCTTATATCATAGAGGTAAAAGAAGTTCCAAACTATATATGTTACAATCAATATTATTATAATTAATATAGCTATAGCCCATCTTTTTAATAATAGTTTTTTCATGTCAAATCCTTATTCATCATTTTTAGCCCACTCTGGTATGTGAACCTCTCCTTCAGGAGATATCCAATATCCATCATTTTCGATTATGCTATATACATAGTCGGCAAAATCTTTATCGTTTATTCCCTCCGGTCTGTCTATAGACAAACCTATTGCATTATTATGTAAATCCATTACAGCACTGTCTCTATAATCTGTTAGGTTTAATGGAGTATTTTCATGTGCGTTTACAAACTTTGTTGCAACATCAAGACCAAAAGCATCCTTGTGCAAAGCTGCCAAATAAGCATGCTTCCATGCATTAACTTTTGTATTATCATCAGATGATAAGTCATGCTTGTTCGCAATATAACTTTGCATTTCTATAGCAGTATATTGATGGTTATGTCCTTGCATGGCTTTGAAAGGATATCTGCCAGCTAAATCAATCTCTTCTTCTTTGAAATTTCCTATGTTCCATCCTTTTTTTTGAATTTGCTTTTTTATTATATTACTCCCAATTCCAAAATACTGATCATAATATTCTTCATCTGCAACATCATCTATATCATATAAATTTAACAAATAATCTTCTGTTGTTGGTCTGTTAAATTCATTCCCCCAACTGCTACTACCTCCGCCTTTAACTCCGTTGCCCGCCCCACCTCTATAATAAAGCGCATCCTGTTCTTTATTGCTTTGTGCCTTCATTGCATCGCGCAACTCGCTAGCTGGTTTGTTTTTAATCGCTTCTTTAGCCGCAGCTTCACTCCCGTAATATGCTTCGAGCAACCACATTTTATCCTGAGGTATTCCCTTTTCGCGCATAATATCTTTATACGTTTTATAGACAGGTGTTTTTTTAAGCACATCCGCTATCTTTTTTTCTTTTTCGTATCGTACCTTGTATGCATCGGCGATCTTACTTTCACCTGCGTCTATTAACGCTTTTAGCGTTTTAGCCTTTTCATTTATGACAGCGTCCACTGCAGATGATGTATCTCCCGTTACTGCAACTATTTTTTTTAAGTCATCATTTGTGATTCCTTGGCGCTTCTTTGCTTTTTGGAACTTAATTGCCGTAGTTTCTATATCATCTCTCTGAGCTGCTGTCGTTCCCGCTTGCTCACCAAAGAGTTGCGCTCGCGAACTCTTTGCCCGACAGCAATATATGAAATATCTTGCGAGAGAGGTAGCCTTTTGCGCAGTGACTCAGGGAACAAGCCAAGGTGTTTTCAAACACCCACTACAGCCCTTACAGCTGGATATTTTCGAGCGAATTTACGGAAATGCTTTAGCACTTCCTTAAATTGCTGATTGCATAATACTGCCAATATCCATTCTGCCGCTCGTAAGTTTGATAGTTGGATGAACTGCGTTAGTTTTTCTTGCGAAAAACTATGCCTTTCTATTCTACATTATTTGTTAATATTAGTAAATAAAAAATCACCCCGAATTAACATCCGGGGCAAAAACATCTACTCTTTATCTGTGATAAACCTCAGTAACTCGTCAATCATATCCGCAACAGACACAAGCTTGTCACGTAATCCAACAAGGTCCATATCCGAGTCCATAGGCAAAGCGATTGTGTCATCACGCTTAGTGTTATCTTCAATTTCAAGCAGTTCGTTAAAGGCTGAAATTATCTGATTTGTGCGCTCTTGTTCCCTGCCGGCAATATCGACATGATAGCCATATTCAACTATAAGCGGATGCTTTATGCCGTATTTTTTCCCGTAATGCAGTGCGGAATAGTAATTCTTGTTCTCGTAGTTTGAGCTCATACGAATGCGGGTTTCCCACTCGGGCAGTTCCATGTGGCGCGCGATTGTCTCCGCCATCTTTTCGTACAGAGGTTCATATTCCTCGTTTTCAAATGGATAGATTATTATCACTTTCCCCGAGTTCAACTCACCGTCTGAGTTCACAGAAAAGTTTGTGTGGTTGTATAGTATCGTGTCACAGTTAGCATAGCGCCCGCGCTTTGCAATGACCGCCCATTTGAGCTTATCTGTCTCAGGTTCAAGATTTTCAAAGCCAAATTCCTCAGTCATTCTCTGTGAAAGATTATGCACATATTTGCCTTCTATATAGGCTGGATATCCATATTCCAGAGGCAGCACATTCTCGTTTATAGCATGTCCACCGCGTACCCCTATTTTGCCGAGTTCATTTTTTATGTTCATTTTTTCATTCTCTTTTTCAATTGCATAGTCAGGAATATCATCTTTTGGATCAGTTTTATTGCCATCTGCTTTTTTGATATCCGCAAGATAGAGCTTTTTAACAGCATCGTAATATCGCTTGCTGCTTCGTGTTTCAGCTCCTTTTTCGTTAAGCTCATCACGTGATAAATACTCATCTGTACTTTCATTTCCGCCATCCCAGCCGTGATAGTATATTACAGCAGCATCAAGCGGCAAGCCCTTCTTTTTGCTTTCTGCGATATACCACTTGCGAGAAAATGTCATTACGGAAAGCTCAACATTGTACTTCCAGTCCCAAGCGGCTCGCCTTGCCATATCCGTGTCTGTCAATACATCGCAGTACGCAGAGATATTTCCGATGCCATATGCCAAACATCCTGCGCTCATGTAGTTTGGCACAGACACGCCATCCACTATATTTCTTGCAAATAAAGGCACCACGTCAAAGTGTTTTTTCACGCCATTATGTTCTACATCAATGTCGCAAAAGAATTGGCGAGGATAATATCGGTCATCACGATCACCACTCTCATGCTTAGAAAGTGCAAACCAAACAGATGCGATGCGCTCAGGTGTGATATTATCTACTGTGAATCGTCCATCATCAGACAGTTCCAGGTCCTCATCTTTATCCGAATAAAACTCCCAATACTTTTTGACGCATGAAACAGCTACATCATACACTTCCTCTTCGATGTAGCTATTCCCACGTGGCATTGAAATCCCCCAACGTTTGAGTTCATCTCTCGTAGGTTTTTTCGATATCAGATCAAACCCATAATCTTTTATATTCCCCTTAATTTTTTGGCGCTTTGCCAATGGTTTGGGATACATTAGAAGTTCTCCTTGTCGGTCGGGTTATTAAGCACTCCGAAAAGCACAAGCATCTGCAATATGCTAGAGACCACAGTTTCCACCTGTTCAGGCATTACACCCCATGTTTCCCACAGCCCCAGATATCCAATTATTGATATAATCTGTGCTATAAGTGCCGCCCAAAATACCTTGCTTTCAAATCTTGATTGTTTCATAATATCCTCCTTTTTTTGTAAATAAAAAAGACTCGGTTTCCCGAATCTTCGTTACAATATGTATATGCTCTAGGCTAAGCCTTTAAGCACCTCAGTTATAACATAAGCGATAGCCGCGCCTAATACGAAAGTTAAGGTCTTATCCAGCCACTTTCCTTTCGCCTGCTCAAGCGCTATAAGCCGCGTGTTAAATGCGCTGTGCTCCTCTTTGTTGCATGAGATGTGCTCGTGCAGCTTTTCATCCGTATTATCCAGCTTTATTGCTATCTTTTGCACTGCCGTGTTCGTCTCATTTGCAAGCTCGAGCACGCGGTCCATCTTTTCATCTAATCGCAATTCGTTGTCTGTCATGTCTGTCTCCTTTGTTTCTTTGTTCGCTTCCTAAAAGTATAAAGAAACTTGCAAAATTTAAAAAATTAATTTAAACCATCAAAACAAATAACCTTTTCATGTAAAAAAAGAGGGCAATCCTGCCCTCTATATATTAATTTAATTGAAATGTTCCTGATCCTGCTGTAAATTTAGTGTACATATACCCGTCTCCTCGGTATACTGTGGTAAACGTCAATCCTGATGCGGTTAGTTCATATCCTTTTGGATAGGCTATAATACAAACACCGCTACCACCTGCAGCTCCATTGATAACAACAGTATAGCTGCCACCACCACCACCGCCGCCTGTATTTGGAGCTCCCGGCTCCGGATTGCCATAGCCATACTGCCCACGACCACCACCGCCTAATCCTCCAGCACCATTTCCTGTTCCTCCACCTCCACCATAGTAAGTTGGCACGCCAGTTATAGAACTTTGTCTTCCAATTCCTCCAGTTTGACCCGAGTTTACTGCGCCAGCACCACCGCCGCCCTTTCCCTCATATCCACCATTATGTCCTTGTCCAAAGGTTCCAGCTCCAGCGTACCCACAGAAAGTATATGGCGAGAATCCAGACGAACCACCGCTACCTCCGTTGCCACCTCCTTGTTTATAAACCGTTGTGCCGCCACCATAACCGCCTCCGATTGCAGTTATCCCATTGAATATAGAATTATTACCGTTGATTCCTCGACCACCGTTAGTGCCTCTTGCTCCGCCAGTGCCTATTGTTACTGCATAGTTTGTAGCTACTTCTAACGCCATACCTTCTCCGGTTAACATGCCTCCAGCGCCACCGCCGCCACCAGTAGACACTAGATAGTTTCCAGTGTGATCTCTTGATGCACCACCACCACCACCACCGGCGACTATTAAGTAATCAACAATTAGCGGGGGTAATCCTCTGTTTTGAATCATTCCGAATTTTGATACCAACATATGCCCCATAGTATCCTCCTATTCTGTCAAAGAGCCAAGTGCATACCACTCGTCTGTTGCTATTTTTCGCAAAGTAAATCCAGAATACTGTCCGGAAGATTTAAGCCCCGAAGCTGAATGTACAGTGACACCTGAAGCCGGATTAATATTGATTGTGCCTGTGCCATGCTGCACTATCACAATCTCTGTATTAATCGGAAAACTCACATCAGAATCAAGTGGCATAGATATATCAACAGAACTGCTGCTATTTACTCTTATAAACTTATGCATGTCAGACAGTCCAAGTGTCCAACCTACAGTTTTTTCAATAGTTGTAGACTGTGAATTAATACACGGCACACGTCTATCTTTTATGACAATTGAAGTATCTTCTCCGTCCTTTGTCACTTCCACTTCAGCAAGAAGTAAGTCATACATATGTTCCGCTTTTAAATCATCAGTCTTAAACTCGTCGTTGGAATCTCCATCTTCAATTATATGGAGTTTAAAATTTTGCACTCCGGTACTGCGGTCTAGTCGAACCACTACTTTGTCATTTCTTGATTCTACTTGACCCAAAGGCGCAATGCTTAGTATGTGACTATCTTCACCCTCTTCTGGATCGTTTGCAAACCACCATCCCTCGGGATTCCCAACCCATGCAGCACCACTTCCAACTTCCACTCTGAGCAGCTGTGAATCTGAAGCATCTGTCACTTCAAGCTCGTTTCCGTATCCCACCACATATCCTTCACCGCCTGTCAGCAATGAAAGCATTTTGGCAAAATCATAATCATTGTATTTTCTCTGATTTTCTTCAGTAGTTCCACTGTTAAAAAAACCGCCGTATTGTGCCATAATAACCTCATTTCAAATAATCTTTCTAATTATAATCTTGTATCAAATTGATGATTTAACATCTTATAAATTCAAATCATACCTGACTGTTTTTATTCGCCAAGTTTCTTTGTTTCTCTTTTATCTTCTTTGCATCATCTGCTGTTATAAGTCCTTTTATTTTAGCCTTATCCACCCTCACAGCGGATAACTTCCCTTCCAAGTGAAGCCTTTCTATGATTTCCGGCCAGCCCATTTTACACCTCCATTAAGCTAAGAATTGTTAGAGCCAAAGCATCAATTTCAGTCTCTTTTTCTTTGAGTTCTTCTAAGACGCCCAAAGCAAATAAGTCATTCGCCTGCTCACCTTTTTCACCCACAGCTTGAATGCGTTGATATATGCTTTTCAACTCCGCAATTGTAGGACTTTGACTTACAATCTTAGGCTTTACGCAGCCCTGTTTGAAATTAGAATATTCTTCATTTACTTCTTGAAAATCAAAACATGGAGTTTCTGTTGTTTCACAAATAATATCATCTCCGGACTGCCCATAATAAACAACATTCTCTAATTCCCACCAGATATTAGCCTTATTTGTTTTTATAAACATTGCTTACACCTCTCCAGAGTCAAGCACTCTGTTATAAATACTTACTCTATCAATTTTAATGTTACCGTAATCATCAATGACTCCGTCATCTATCTTGCCAAGATGGAATTTTTTATATGTTGATATCGATGGCTCAGCGTAAGTACCTGAAACATTAGTTTGATTTACTCCGTTTACTTCTAGGCTTATAGAGTATCCATTTAGCCTAAAAATAAGCTTCGACCAATCGTCAGCCTCTAAGGCGTCTGTGAATGTTATTGCCCTCCACGAGCCCCCTGATGCCTGCCTAACCACAACTTGATAGCTACTGTTTAAATATATAGATATTCCATAGTTTGTGCCGTCAATTCCTGTTTTATCATATACTCTAGCTAGTATAGGCTTTCTTGTCTCGCTTGCATTTCTTGGGTGTATTTTAGCTACTATCGTACATGCTGATTTTATAGTGTTTATAATGCCGGAACTAGTATCCATCTTTGAATTTGTGCCATTAAATAAAGTAGCATCTCCTTCTGGACTTTCTTCATATGTTACATTTGCGGAAGTTAAATCTGTTGTACTTGCAGTGTCTCCGACAGTCGTTCCCGATATAGTATCGCTTGCAAATGTCCATTCATGTTTTAAACCACCTGCTTTGCAACTATCTTCATTGTGTCCATCTACAATATTATATACAGTGCCTTTATACGGAAAAGCTTTATAGAAATATTCAGTTTCATCTTCAAGGGAAGTATCCTCATACCATTCATCCGCTGCATCATAATCAGTTGCAGTATTTACAACTAAATCACCCCAAGATATTTCTGAACCATCATATGCGGATGTGGACCGTCTTATTATAACACCGTCTGCGTCTAATGGCTTTGTCCATTTTAACCGGCTCCCCCCCGACACAGAAGGTTCTACATAAAAGAGTATCATGCCTTCATTGTAAGCTTTATCAATTCCCCCATACAAACCGATTAATGCAGTATTCTCATCAAGCGCATAACCAATATAATATTGAATATCTCTGACATCAGTATTAAATGTTTTATCTTCCTGCCTGTATAATCGCTTTCCTTCCACTCCTGTGAAAGCACCTTCTTCAATGTATTTACCCCCAGGAAGGATAATATTTGCTCCATCATAGGGCTGTCCAAACTCACGCTTTTCCCACATGGAAGTTTCCTCTATCCATGAAAGCAAATTGCCGGCAACGTTATCTTCCGCCTTTATAGGTGATGGATTTTCTAAAATCAGTGAAGCGGAAGAACTCCCAACGCTCGAGCCGCCAAACTTCACCACGCCACAATATTCACTGTTTCTTTCATCAGTTATAGTGATTGCGGATGATTCGCCGGTTACAACAACATTTGCAAGTGAAATTTCATGAGTGCGTCCATCAGTTGTGCTTAGTTTTTCCGGGAAATCATCTGTAAAAGGTCCCTTTCTAATTTCAAGGTTTATGTTAAGTTCTTCCGTATCACGGTTAAGCTTAATAACAACACGATCGACTCTTGTCTCACCTAAGCTAAGTTCTGTATTATCAAGCTTTAAAATCTTGTCATCGCTATTTATAAACCACCACCCCGCAGGCTCGCCTAGCCATGCAGCTCCAGACTTTACCTTAACCTGCATGTCTTCTGCAGTTGAAGCATCCACAACTTCAAGCTGATCCATATACCCCGACACATAGCCTTGTCCGCCGGTAAAAAGCGAGAGCATCCAAGCAAAGTCTATATCTTGATATTTTCGTTTTAATTCTTCTGTTGTTCCGCTGTTTAAAAATCCAAAGTGTTCTGCCATGATTTACCTCGCTTTAAAGTTTCACTTCTTCTATTGTGCAATTGCTCCAACCCGAAGGCACTCCTGCTCCATTTTGGAAATCCCAATTATGTCTTAAAACACCGTTTGTATCATAAGTTCTGAGCGTCCTGAAATATGCATTTACACCGTTTGAAAAAATATAGTGCTGATATGGAACATCTCCTTGGTACATCCAGTTTGCAATACCTACGCTACGTCCGGGATATCCCGCAACAACAATATCTGAATGGCTTCCTCCAGGACTGTCTGACCACTCGACATTTATCCATTCCTTTAGCGGAAACACATAGGGCGTGCAAGGTTGTGCCACATATCCTAAGTCATCACTCCAAATACAATAGTTTTGTCCATTCAGCAGCCAATGAATTTCATTTCCTTCGCAAGAGTTGTTCGCATCCTTTGACATATAAAAGTATCCTGTAGGCTGTGTCAAAAACTTAACTGTTGCACTCATCTTGCCAATGACATGATTGTCCGGCCACTTATAGTAACTCCCACCATTTGCATACATCACACGCACTTTCTCTCCTACCTGCGCGATAGTTCCAAAGTTTGTTGTTGTAATATTACTCATGATGATATTGCTCCCACTGCAAACCACTCATCTTCGCCTATCTTGCGGAGAGTAAACGCCGCATACTGTCCGTCAGACACATTTGCATTGTCCAAAGAGCGCAGAACAACTCCTGAAGTTTCCGAAACAATAGTTATGGGATGCTCTGTATATTGGCAAATAATAAACTCAGAATTTATGGGAAGCTCGCATGTGGCATTAAGTGGGAGTATAACGTTTATGGGTGCTGTGTTTGTGCACTTAATAAACTTATTCATCTCAGAAAAGCCAAGCGAAAAAGAGCCACTCTTTTTAGTTATCCCTGAGTTTGAGCGAACACAAGGTACTCTCACGTCCGTTATAGTCACATCGTTGCTATCATATGATGCAACTACTTTTGCAAGAGGAATTTCATAAGTTTCAAGAGTTTGTTCAAGTCCTTCTGCCTCATATTTACTTTTAACCGCAGCTAGAAGTTCCGATGTTCTATCCATTCTTACTACGATTAAATATGTCTTTGTTTCACCTTCTGTAAGCTCATCGAAAACAATTTCTTTAGGTTCTTGGTTTATATACCACCATCCTGCAGTAACTCCAAGCCATGCTGCACCAGTAGACACCCAGACCGCACGCTTTGTTTCATGCGCTATAACCTGAAGCTCATCATTATAGTTTGGAACATATCCACTCTCTCCGGTGCAGAGCGAAATCATTTGAGCCATATGAGTGTCCTGATATTTTATTACATTTCCTTCTATGCTGTTATAAAACCCACTAAACTCTGTCTTTTGTGTCATATTAAATCTCTCTTTCTATAATAAATGCTCTTTTTCAAGTGGAGCTATCCTGTCTTTGAATACCTTTGCAATATCAGAAGGCGTGCTTCCAAAATAGACATTTTTCACAACAGGATTCTGTCCAGAATAGCTATATTCGATTTTTCGCACTCTTAAGTTTTGATAGTCACCTTTGCGATAGTCAAGAAATGTCACCAAATCTCCAAGCTCATAGTCCGGCTCACCGCTTCCCATAATCCCGCTAATTTCAACAGATTTAGAATTCTTATTAAGCAACGATTGTGCATTATTGGTTAAGTCCTCAGGTAAATCGGTATAGCGGTCAACTGTGACTGATTCAATCCTATCAATCCCCTCAGGAATATTCTCTGACGGCATCGTAATAAAATATCTGTCATCTCCACTATAGGCATAACCGGAGTATACAAAGTTTAAAATTGCCGACTCATCTCTTGAAATAGTATTTTGAATGGATGTGCCAAGTTTAAGAGAGAAAACAGCCGAAGGATTTTCTGTTTGGTCAACTGTTCTATCCAAGCCCTTATAGACCTCAAGCTGTGCTTTTTTTGTTTGAAGGTTCACTTCACATTTAAAGCCCAGTTCATCAAGCGGCAATAGATTGACATAAATCTCGTGTGAAAGATACGTGTTATTAGCATCAAAGTTTCGCTCTGTTCCAAGCCCTTTTTCGGTCGCAAGCGTAAAAATATCAATTTTTCTTTTTGTGTCATCTGGGTTTATCACAGTTTTTTCAAGCAACTGATATATGATGTTTTCCGTAGTACAGCTGGCAAACTCAATCTTAAGTCCGTTTGGAGTAACACAGACTCTGCGTTTTATAACATCTTTTAGTCCACAGCCGGAGGCTACTACCATCTCGCCCATCATGTTAGTTGATCGGTTAACATTTACAGTTTCTATAAAGCCGCATCGTTTGTCATCAAGATATATTATCCTGCCCGGCGTGAGCTCGTCTGCATTAAGCTGGTTAAGGTTGACCTTCAGGTGAAATATATCGTTGCTGTTATAGCTTTCTGAATAAAACAGTGTTTCGTATCCAGTAAGAACCGACACCTGTGTCAAATCACTGTCTAATATCAAAATATTTTTTATTGTTGAAATATCACCCATGTTAAACTCCCACAAATCTGTCAGCGTAGTGAATTTTTACTGTAGGCTCGCCTGCTGCCACTGAGAAAGTAAGTGAATTTATACCTGGTGTCAGAACAAAATATGATGAATATGGATCAATATAGTTGAATGCGTTTATCTTTTTGCCATCCTCATCAATCTTATATACGTTTATGGCGTCTTGCCTCGTATCAATATAAAGCTTTTCGCCTTCCAAAAGATCAATCATCACCTTAATATATTCATCTGTTTCAATCTTTGTGATTGTAGGATAGGATGCAGGTCCTTGAAATTCTACAATTACCGACGAATCAAGTGTTCCATTATAGTCAATCTCAGCATAATCTCCCTGCATTCCAAATATAAGACCGTTCTCTGTGCCCAGCTCAAAGTTTCCAAATTCTTCACCCAGCATGAACCCACCTTCAAACCCTATCATTTCAAGAGGATAGTCAGGCACTATTTCCCACGCGGGATCCGGACATAAAAGTCCGATGCTAAAAGCCTGCATGTTCGCAGTTCTCACGCTTTGGTTTACCACTTCTGTAGGTCCTTCAATGACACTGCATTTAATGGAATATACAATGTCTTCTGAGTTACCGTTATAATATTCGAGCGTGCCTTGTCCAAGCTTAGGGTTAAACACTCGGTAGATTTCCGATCGTTTTTCTAGTAAACCTTGTCTTGTGTCGTCGGATATGATCGCAGTAAAATTAATTGAGCGAATGTCTAAAAGGTTTCCAAAGTGGGTCATGCCATCTTGTTGGAATCCGCGCTGCACAAGAGGCGTGACATCTGCCGCGCCTATCCCCTGCAAGTTTTGCAAAAGATAAGGAAAGGTGTCTTTAAGTATGATGATATCGCCATTTTTATTTTTAAAAGTAATTCTTTGCATATATTAACTCCGTTTTCCCAATTATTTGCTCATTAAAACTGCCTGTCTGTTTATAGCGTCTCTCACTGCCTGCATGTATTTTGCTTCATCGTCTTGACTTGCATCAAAGTTTTTCTTCTTTTTATCACTTGGAAATGCAAACGCGTCAGTCATTGCCATTGGTCCATTTTTTGTGTCAGTTACAGTGTTTGAGCTGCTTATCGTATTTTTTGTGTTTGCAGTATATATCACCGACTCCAACTTATCCGCAAGCTTTCCTATGCTGTCTTGAGCACTTTTAAAGCTGTCATTTACCATGCCAATCTTCTTTTCCATAGCATCAACGCCGGCTTCAAAACTGCTCATATCAACATCCATTTTTATTTTCAAGCTTCCAACATTTTCGCTCATGCCCATCCCTCCACTTTGTCAATCGTTGTGGTCGCTTCATCTTCAATGCCTATCGTCTCAAAGAAACTTTTAAGGTTTTCTTTATCAATTGCAGATGGCAATATCCCGTGCCGTGCAAGCAGCATGGAATAAATCCTTTGAAGGCTTTTAAGTTTATTGCCCCGCAGCATCACGGGGCTTTCATGTTTTTTTCTGCGCTCCCCAGTGCAGCGCCAAGCCATGCTGAAATCTCCTGTGCGATCACTGTAAGGTTTTTGGCGGGCATATCTTCGAGTGTCTTGAGTTTAAGTTTTGGAAAGATATCGCAAATGAGCCCCAGCAATATCTCAATTGATTCACAATCTAGTGATTTATCTCGCTCAAACCTTTCCTGAAAGTCTAAAAACTTTTTCAGATTACCAACCTTAGCATTTCCCGATTTATATACTCTGCCATTTAATTTAATTTCCATTAGTTATTGCTCCTTCAAATTTCGCGCATTAAAAAAAGCCTTTCAAAAAGGCTTTTATCCTATTTAGCTAAAATTCGTCTATTTCTTCTTTTTCTTTTTGAACTTCATCTTAAGCATTGAATATGTTAATAGTGTTATTCCTGCCGCCATCAAAAGCCACGATGCCATGCTGCCTTGAGTCTCCATTAGTTCTCTAATGGAAAACGAGGGTTTAGGCTTTATTTCATCAAACTCTAACGAGTTAACCGCACGTTCAAAATCCACCATATCATTTGCTTCGATTCGTCCGGCATAGTTATTTATAACTAGTTTTATGCGATATCCATTGACTACTGTATTATACTGTTTGGAAAATGCTCGATCGCCGTTTACCTGCTGACTCAAATCCACCGCAATAAATGTCAATCCGCCGCTTTTAACAATCTCATAGCCATAGAATATTGGTTCCTTAAAATCGGATATATCGCTTCCTGCCGTTTCGCTAAACTCATCAGCACGATTTATTGCCTGATTGTCCGTTAAAATTTCTCCGAGCTCATCCAGCTTTTTTTCACTAAGCAAGCTAAAGTTATGAATCTTTTCAAAAGCTTTGTCCTCTTCCACAGAAATTGATATATCTGATTTTCTGTCTTCTTTAACAGAATATATTACATACAAATATCTTTCCATAAAAGCCATCATGCTGTCATATTCAAGGCTCACATATGAAAAGGCTTCATCACCTTCACTTGTGTTTCTTGTTATGGTGTGCCATTGTTCAGGCATTGTTATGCTAAAGCCATATTCGGGCACTTCATAGTTTATGCCTTGGGCAAAAGCTATAGGCACAGCACACAATAATAGTATTATTGTTGTCAAAAAGACTTTTTTCATTCAAAGCTCCATGTTCTTATGCTTTAATGCTATCACATGCAAATAAAACTCGCAATCTGTTTATATTAAAACAGAGCCAATTATAATATGAACCAACGCAGATTAATCTACACTTAGTGTAAAGTCCGGAGTTGAAAACCATCCTGTGTTTTCGTTGTTTAGCTCCTCGTTTGTAAGGGTCACGCTCAAATCATCCGAGTCCAGCTGTTGTCGCCATGCATTGTCATTAACTCTTGACACTGCCTTAAATGTATATACATCAGGCTGTGGCGAAATCGCGCTAGACTTAGTATTGCTTGTAAACTTTGATTTCACAAATCGCCCTTTATATACCCAGATATATTTATATTCACCATTTGATTTCTGCGTGCGAAAGCCCACCGCCACATAAGGAGGATTGTCTCCCCTTTTGTCTTTAAGCAAGCCGTTTTTATATGAAGCACCGGTAAGTTTTGCTGTCAC
Organism: Christensenellaceae bacterium; assembly: GCA_963676355.1. Lineage (GTDB taxonomy): Bacteria > Bacillota > Clostridia > Christensenellales > UMGS416 > JAGLOK01. Next base: position 1,886,601 of record OY781093.1, on the reverse strand, counting down.
TTCGTTTGAAAGCCCGGCAAAGGACACCTGCATCTCACGCTCGCCTTCCAAAACGTATGTTTCATACACGCCATCATCAGCGTAAAAGGCTCTGATGTCAGAGTTGGGATATAAAACCACCACATTAACACCGGGCAGATAAACAGAGGATTCATATTCGACTCCTGTATCATCGTCTTTTATAAGCGGCGCGAAAAAGAATCTGTCAACGCCAATTTTTACGCTTTGTCTTTCCATATTTTCCATATAATTATCTCCTTACATAAACTCTACAGTCTACAGAATGTGACAGAAAAACTTTGTGCAAACTCCACACGTTCTTTTGAGTCACGGCCTGCGGGATATGGCTCGCTGTTTGGCGCAACCCGCAAATAGATTACATCATCTTCACTGTCATTATCATGATCAAATCCCACACCTGCGCATGTGGAAGAGTACTTCTCATCGCCTATTGCAGAAAGCACTTCGTTTGCATGCGATATCAAGCTGTATGCCTCTTCATACGAGTTATCTCTCGCTTTTACTGAAACCACCGCGCTGCTCAAGCCGCTTACCGCGTCATATGCACTTCCGCTCATCTCATAGACGGCGATTGCATTGTCGGGATCTTCCGGCATCTGTGATATGAATAGACTTACGCCCAGCTCTCCAACACTGTCATCATGTAAAATCTGTGCAATATCTTTTGCAATGCTCATTTTAACGCCTCCCCAACTGTGCGCTCTATTATTCTTGCACACTCGTCTTTTGTAGCCTGAAATACACTATTCAAAAAGTCCACCTTGCTATGAGCCTTTGCAGCATAGCCTGCCGTATATCCCACTTCGCACGCTGGCTTGTTGTCGTCTGCCACACTTATATATGCACTTCCTGCCAGCTTACCCGTAGCTTTGGGCACTTTCTTTTGCGACTCGCTCATAACTTTTTCGCCTGCCGCATAAAGAGCAGACTTTACTGCTGCGCTGGCATTTGATTTAATCTTATTTGCGTCAAACTCTATCACAGCGACACCTCATATCCGATTATCGTGCCTTGCGCATCAATCATTTCCTTTGCTGATATAATGTCCAGACCATTTATCGTGCCGTCCATTAAATCCTCAGCATTTTCTATGCCTTCCTGCGGTTCAATGTAGCAAATCATCGTGCTTGTCTGCTCACGTCCCAAGTTGTTTTTGGTAGTTGTAATGCGCTTTTCTATACGGCACGGGATAGTAATCGGCGCCTCCCTCTCCGGGTTTCCATAATCATCAAAAGTTGATGCCGACTTACGCCAGCTTGCTTTTTGATGAAAATATCTATTTAGTCTACCTGACACGATAACCGCCTCCTAAATATGGGGCGATAAGCCTTTGTGCTCGCACGCTTTTTATCACTGCTTTCACGCCGTAAACATCCGCCGTCTTTAAGTTCTCGCTCACAGATCCCAATGAATAGCTGCGCACATTTCCGGCATAGGCTTGTGCCATCGCCGTGTCGCTTGTTGGGCTTATAAGCTCCAGTGCTTCAAGCACCTGCGCATGTTTTATAGCCTCCGGCACTTCATCATCCTCATGTAAGATATACTTGCGGGGAAACGCCATCTTTTGGTCGGCCGCTTGCTTTATGCCAACAAACTTTAGCGACTCTATCTCTTGTGCCGCCTGCATCAAGCACGCTTTTCGATCATCTTCATTCAACGACTCCCACTTTACTCGCTGGCTGTCGGCTGACAGAAGATTTTCACTGATATACGTGTTAGCATCTTCTAGTGTTATATAAGTGTTTGTGTTTAAAGTAAAAGGCATAGCTCACCTCACTGTTTCTTTGTTGTTGATTTCTTTGCAGCTTGTTTTTTCGCTGTTGGTTTTCTTTTTGGCTTTGGTTTATTTTTCGGGTTCTCCTTGCATCGCTCTTCGTGGAGCGCGACTATCTTCGGAGAGAATGTTTCTTTGCAGTATTTGCATTTTGGCATGAGTGTACCTTCTTTCATTTTTTGGTATAAAAAAAGCTCCGCGGGTGCGAAGCTGTGGTTATTAATCTGTGTTATATTATTTTACGAAATAGTGTTTAACTCTTTCAGACGTATTTAGATATTCAAAAGTTATAGCTATTAGCAATATTCCATAAGTTAATGAATCTAGTAAATTTATCAATTGGATTATAATTGGTAAACTAGAAGCTGTATAATTCGTAAAGAATCTGCCTAAATTCATTAAGGATAGAAATGCTAATTGAAACTTCAAGTATTTTTTAATTTCCGGAATTATATCTGCTTTTCTTTTGCCAATGTTAAGTAAAACTTTTATACTTAAAACTGCAACAAAAACCGAAACAATTATAATTGCTATATTTATGAAAAAGCTAACGTCTACTTGAAAATTAGAAAACAGATTCACAACAGTAGAAAAAAAGCCTACAATTCCAAATAAAACACTCGATGCAATGTATATAAAGAGTACTCTCAATCCTCCCTCGGTTTTCCCATTCTCACTATCTTCTGAACTTACTTTAACTATCTTAAATGGACCGTCATTTGACATTATCTCTTTTTTAATGTTCTCAAACACAGCTTCTTGTGACACTTTTTTGAGAATTTTTAATGTATTATATTTTTTATCAACTATCTTGATATACCAATCACTTATAAAAACTTCTGATAATTTTTCCCAATACACTTCTTTGCTTGAAATTCTTTTTACTAGCATTCCATCTTCGTAGAAGGTATATCTTTCCTTGCTGTTCGATATTATTACAAGCAATAATATCAATTGTATTATAGCCACATTAAATATTGAAATAACACTAAACTGTGAAGCATTAATCATGTTATAAACACTTGCTATTATAGCGATAAAAAAAGATGCAAAAATCCCCCATGCATACAAAACTATCTTTTGATTGCTCTTATTGATATACTTCTTCATCATCCACCTCTATTTCACGAAATAGTTCTTAACTCTTTTGGATACATTTAGATATCTATAAAAAACCAGTATATTTGGTATATATGCCACTAATGAAATTAAAATAACTGCAGATTCTATATATTGCTGATAACTCATCGAACTCACAGCAACAATACAATAAAATAGCATATTTATAGCGAGAAAGATTTTTGTCATCATAATGGATGCACGTTTTTTTAGTGGTATAAATATTATAAGAAGGATTCCCAAAATCAACTTAATAATATATATTGATAATCCTACCCATAAATTATTAATCAACAGTCCAATTAATAAAGCATAAATTATATCTGCTATAGCAGAGTAAATGACTAGCCAAATAATTTCTATATAGAAAAAAATGATGCTTCCTTTGAGTCCAAGGTTTATGGGATTAGCTTCATCATCATATGAAATAATTTCGGGATTACAGTTGTCAAAAACATCACCCTTTAACTGTTCAAAAACATCCTCACCATCAGTCGGGCTAATTATTTGAAAATTATCACCATAATTAGTTTTAATGTCTATAAACCATTTACCGATGACTACCTGCTTTAAGCTATCCCATGGATAAAGCTTTTTTTGCCCTCTTTTTCCTATTCCTTCTTCGCTAACTCGGTAAGTAACTCTGGTGAATATGAATAGTGCTATAACAAAAATAACACCCATCAAAGTCAATATTGTTAAATATAATGAAAAATTCTCCGTAAGTTTTTTACTAAAGCTATTAAAACCGAATAGAAAAGCAATTATTGCCGCATATATCATAAGCAGCTTATCATTCTTAAAAACATATTCTTTCATTATGCACCTCTTTTTTCATTATCCTTCACATATTACCATATATGTTATGAGGTGGACAAGAAAAACAGACGTTGTCTTTATAAAAAAGCTCCGCATTTGCGAAGCTGTGGTTTATTGTTTTTATTCGAGGTGAGCCCCCCGAGCGTCGTCTAGCTGTGTCTTTTTATTTAACTGCCTAGCGACTGGGTTTCTTCAGGGGCTAGCGCCCCTGCACCCCGTTTCGCCTGTCGGCGAATAAATATCCAATAAACTACTAAATAGGATTTTCCAAACCTTGTTTTCTTACTTGCATAATATCTGGATCTTCTCTTCTTGCTAAAAAAGTCGCAATTTTGCAAAGAAATATATAGTAACCTAATTGATTTAAGGTTTTAATAACATTAATTTTTTGACTATCAATTAAACTCTTTATACTTTTGGAATTAAATGAATTCGCTAAACTTAAATCTACAACTTTACTATTCATATCTGCGCCAGGCATATATAACATATGATAGTTTTTATTACTAACCAAATTCCCTGTTAAGCTATCAGGGAAATCACCAATATCTAATACTGGAGCTGCTAAGATAAAATCTTTATTATCAATCTCACACGAATTAGATAGCAGCATTGCAGGCCTTAAACTATAAATTTCTTCTCCATTTTCATCATAGCTAACGAAAGGTAATTTATCTATGATATCTCCCTGCACTGGGCTAAAACTATTTGATGGCATATAACAACAATTTTGATGCCCATCTCTAGAAAACTGACTTATCGCTTCTCGTGCATCATCAGCTATTTTTTTATCATAAATAGGAAATAATTGTTCAACAAAGTTTATAAATCCTTGAATCATAATAGGTCAAGTATATTCCTTCCAGTTTTCTTGAAAGTTTTGTATATACCTTCTTTATAAGCAGCTCTTTCATCTGGTGTAAACTCTCTTGAATTTTCAAAAAGGCTAAGAGCTTCATTTCTATAATTTATCTTTGTAAAAGTAAGAATTTTTTCATCACTTTTAGTCATGCTTCCTACCTCATCAAACTTTGGTGTAATTGTATTACTATAATTATGAAACAAACTATATTGAGCAGTAATGCTAATTAAATTTAAAGCGACGTGCGTTAAGGTATTTTGCATTCCACAAGGAGCTTCACATGTCAAAGTACTCATAATTTAATTACCCCGCTCTCAAGTATTTCCTCGATTTTGCTACTAATAATCCCAGTTGATATAGATAATGCTTCTAAAGCTATATCTTTGCTAGATTTATAGTCTTTTATAAAATTTGATCTAAATCTATCATTTACATCTAAGTTGAAATTTATCGCTTCAATAAGTTTACTTTGATTTTTTGACTTATCTCCAATATCAGCCTTTATTGATGAAATCTGTAGATTTGTATAAAATTTCTTATCCTTTATAAATGCTACTCTAGTATTTAACTCTTCAATTCTTTCAATATCATCTGTTTTTATAAACTTCTCTGCTATAAATTTTTTAGGATTTTCTTCTTGTATCATAATATTATTAATTATTCCAACAAACTTATAGTCATAATTTACAAAAGGATCTAAAACATTATAAACCAAATTTATTTTATCAGTTGCATAATTTTCACACTTTTTCCAGTCTACCGAATAATCATTATCATATCTTATTATAAGTTTTGTTGCTATTTTTGATATTTGTATTTCAGTATGACCTTCTTTTGTTTTTCCTACTAGTCTAGGAATTTCAGGTGGCGCTTCATCTGGAACAGGTACTATAGTAAATGGTGTAACAAAATCTCTAGCAAGCATATCTTCAATTTCTATAGATTTCCTTCTCATATTTTCTATATTATTATAGAAAACATTAATTTCTGTATTAGTAAACCTCATAGACGCTTCCTTTATGATAGTATTATATAATATTACAACAATAATATAACATGATATTGTATAATATTGCAATTATCTGTTTAATGTTAACCAAAAGTTCATTTATAATCACATAATGTAAAACGCTAGCCTCTATCACAAAGCACAAGCACCCTCCGTAAATATGAAGGAAGAGAAAAAGGGTAATATGGGTAAATAGGAGTAATACGTTAAGTGCTTGTACTCTGTGATAAAAGTAAGCCGCACTCCTAGGAGCACGGCTTATAGTTGTACACTCTAGCAAAATCTTCGGACATGCGCCGAAGATTTAAGTCGCACTTTCTTTAAACTACGCAAAAAGCGCGATTTGGAAAATGCACGAGTGTAACGAGATTTTTTCAAATCGTAAAACCCTCGTCGAGAAGTGTAAACTTCGAAGACGAAATGTTAAGCGGAGCTTAGCCGAGTCTTACGTGCGCCAATTCTGGATAAATAGTCTTAAATCCGTACAGCACGTCCATAGACATGATTTCCTTCTTGGATTTGATGTCATAGGAGCGCACCACACGAAGTGTAATGCCGTTATAGCTTGTTACATAGCCATCAGCGTCACTGGGCAAAGCAAGTGCGCGAGTTACAAAACAGAAAGCGTTTTTGTGGAAGCCCACGTTGCGCACAGAACCTGCGGCAGAGCTTTCTGCAAACACGATTTCTGCGCCATTTGCGATGCCACCCTCAGGTGCTGCAGGATAGAAACTAACCGATGCGATTGCGTTGCTTGATGCTTCTGCAGTGTCAGCGGCTACAACGTATTTTGCGTCAGCGATAGTCATGAGGTCACCCTTTTTAAGAGTTCCTGACATATCGGATGCGCTGATAGCCATTGTGGTTGCCCCGCCTGCCACATCACCATTTACTGCAGGAGCTGTTGCGTTTGTTGCGCCGCCTGCCACATGAGTGTATACATCCTGCGAGTAGTAGTTTGATAGACCATATATTTTGCCTATCTCACCTTCACGCAATGCTTTGGCTTCGCCGCTTTCATTCAAACGGATTAGGTTATTAATTTCAGTAAAATTTGTGTCCGCATCCACATCCCACACTGCTGAACGGTCAGATGATGGAGCCTTATTCTGGTTTAAGCCTTTGCGGATTGCAGAAAAATCAGAAAGCTCTGAAGGAGTTGTGCCTGCAATGCCCGAAAAATACGGGATGTCTTTTACAAGCTGCAAGCCTTCAGCGTTGATTTTTTCAGCAAGCGCCACAGACATCGGTCCTGACACTTTGTCAACGAAATCCGGCACAGAAAGACTAAGATCTTTAGATGAAATTTCAACAGAAACGTCAGCTAATTTATCCATAGTAACTTCCACAGTTGCCATGTTTGTGTCTTGAATTGAAATTTCTGTTTCAAAGTCGTTTGCCTTATAAACAGGAGGCTTTTCAATCTGGATTGTTTCACCTTTACCAACAAACTCAGTTGAATAGTCCTGATGAATAAGGTTAGGGAAAACGAGGTTGTTTGCAAGCACCGGAAGCGCTTCCCTCGCAATGTTTTTCATAGTTAAAAATGAATTTGCCATAGAGTTAATTCTCCTTAAATTTTAATTTGTCGTTAGCAAAGCGCTATTTTTTAAACTTAATGTTATAAAACGTCTTGTCATCCAGCCTGTCAGGATTCATTTTTATCGCCCTATCGGCCGGCTGCGGAGGGTTGCTCCCCCTGCCTGTGTCGCGCTCGTCATCAAATAGATACGGATCGCTGTTTTTTATGGCGTCAATCTGTTCGGATAGCCCCGTTAGCTTGCCATCTTTTACAACGATTCGACTGTCGTCAACCAGCGCGCGCACAGCCTTCATGTTCTTCGCCTTGGATTCAAGCAGCGCGTTGTCTATCGCCGCCACCTTTTTCAGCGCAAACATTTTAAGTTCATATTGCTTTGCCATGAGTTCTTTTTCTTTGATGCACTTTTGAACTGCCGCTTGAAGCTCTGCTATCTTGCCCGCCGCGTCCGCGGTTTCTGCAAGCTTTGCGTTTGCTTCGTTCAGCGCTTTTTCAAGAGCTGCTGTCTTTGTTGCCGCTGCCAAAAACTTTTCCTTCGCCACATATGCCCCGCCGGCTAAATTAGCCAGCTTCACATCTGCGCGGTCTTTAAGTTTATCGGCCAGCTGTGCGTAAAGCGCATCACCCAAAATAGGTTTTAGAAATTCCATTGATTCCTCCTAGTTGTCGTTTAGGAGTTGTAGTGGTCTAAAAAAGTTATATACTTTGCTTAAAGCGAAACTATCTATGCTTTTTCAGACTGTCCTCCTAGATTTTTTTGATATGGTCTACTCCATGAGGGAGTACCTGCGAAAAGCCCCGCAGGATGGGCTTCCCCGAATTTTCGGGTATATTCAAAAACTGCGCATGAAGCGCAGCTGAATAGGTGTTGTTATTTCTCTTTGCAAATTCCGACTTTATCAGTATATCAAGGTTTGAGCTATAATATCATATAACGACGCAATTTTAACTAATAATTTGATAATATTATCACATTAGCCTTTCTATGTCATTTTAAAACAATTATTCTTTAGCTACCGCAGTCCAATTAATATGATATAATAGAAAAAATATATAAAACTATTATGATGCAATTGTAGTGTAATAAAGTAAATATCCTACTTAAAATCATGGAGACGTATAATGGTAAATATTGATTACACAACCTTAGCACTTGTTCTAGCCGTAATTTATATTATTGTTGCAATAACATTCTTTGTTCTTTTAAAAATTAACACGAAGGAAAAAGGACTTAAAGTATGGCTAATATCATCTGTTATGAGTATTATTGATTTCGCTGCTCTTTTTACTAAAGATATCATTGCCCCATACGGCCAGCTTTTAGGTACATCTTTATTGCTGACCAGCACATATTTGATTATTGAAGGTGTTCTCAGATTCAGAAATATCGGATCTAAGCAAAAGCGCAGGAAATTTCATATTATTTTCATCACGTTATTTTTTGTAATAGGTGCTCTGACAACAGACAATTCTACCGTAAGATACCTTATTATGGATGCATTGTTGTTGCTCATGTGCCCGATAATTGTTGTATCTATTTTAAAAGGGACAAAAGGAATAGAGCGAAAGCTTTCATTTCTTTTTGCCGGTGCTTTTATCTTCGAAGGCATTTGGTTTGCCATAAGATGGGCTTTGGCTCTTAACGAGGCATTCGGACATAAACCTGTTACTGACCATCCGTATCTTGGCACAATCTATTTTGCATCAATTGTCTGGCTTTTGTGTTATATTTTCAGTGTCCTTCTTATAATCAGCTACAGAGCTCAGGCAAGGCTTCAGTTTTTCGCTGAAAAAGACGCTCTTACGGGTTTATGCAACCGCCGCAAGCTTGACTTAAATTTCAAATCATTAATAGGCGCAAATAAGCCAAAAAAAGGAAACTTCGCAGTCTTTTTGATGGATATTAATGGCTTTAAAGCCGTCAATGACACCTACGGACATATTTTTGGAGATATGCTCCTAGTAGAATTAGCCAAAAAAATTAAAATGATCATCAGAACCGAAGACTTTGCTTGCAGATATGGCGGAGATGAATTTATCATAGTACTGAAACTTTCAGGCGGAAAAGCCGATGCTGTAAATGCGAAAGATAGAATAAAAAAATTAATTGAAGAACCGTTTGAGAGTGACCGCTACAAAATATTTATCAAAATAGCAATCGGTTTCGTTGTTATAGAGAATCACGAAATAACTTTGGATGAGATATTGATAAAAGCAGACAAAAACATGTATTCCGAAAAGGATTTAAACTACGAAACCACACAAATAATAGAAACAGACAAAGCCAAAGCCTGATAAAATATTTTTTATGCTGAAAGTAAACCCCGACGGTGTGTTGCTTCTCTTTGATTACGACTAACCGCCCGATTGCAATGCGTTCGGCTATCTTTTTTTAGCTTCATTGAAGCGTGAGGCGATATTATAAAAACACACCGCAAACAATCAACGGCTGCGATGGCATTTATTAAATATGATTGATAAACGGAGCTAAAGCCATTCAACTTTTTATAATAAAGAAATTTCCGTCCTTAAGAACAGAACCATAAATTGCTACATTCACATAATACCATGCTAAAAGGTGTAATACTATGTATTGACATCACTCATCATAATACGCAATGGAATCAATCAGCAGCTTTACGCCCATATCCTCCACAGCGAGGTTACGGCTTGCACCAATGTCATAAGAAAGCGTCATATGTCCCACCTTGTCAAATGTTTGCAAGTCATATACGTTAATAGAATATAGGTTAACGCCCTCATCTTCGGTGTTTAATATAGTATATCCATATCCATCACGCACATAATAGCTATAGCGTTGGTTGTCGAAAAAATCGTGGAATTCAAAGTACTCATCAAACTGAGCCTTTATATCGTCAATAGGGATAAGCTGCAAAACAGTGGGCAGCTCATAAACACTGTTATACATGTAGTTTTCATATTGATTGAGCGTGTAGGCGCCATTATAATCCGGTCTGTCCTCTTCGGCGATTTTTTCATTTTTGTTTAATGGCTTGCCGGGCCGGCTGACAAACACATTTATTCCGCTGCCGGAAAAATATGCCCCACTTTCATCTTCGGATTTCTCGGTTTCTTCAATGATTCCGTATTCATAAGGAATTTCAACAGAAAGCCAGTCGTTGTGCATCCAATCTCTTTGGGCAGCATATCCCTCAACTAAAGTGAACTTCTGAGCATCGCCCATCTCTTTTATTTTTTCTTGGACTTTAATGTATAAAATAGTTCTTGGATATATGAACAATACTGACATTACTAGAATAAATGTGAAAAGTATTGATGAAATTACAATTTGAAGTATCCTTTTTCTTCTTTTCTTCTGCTTTCTCGACATAGGCTTCCTCCGACCATATTGTTCCAATTATAGCAGAGGCATACGGTTAAATAAAGCAGTTATATCAAATCTTCATACACAGTTTAAATTTACTACGGTTCGCACCTTTTGCAAGGTCTTTTCCCCTTTGCTTTTGCGTCATCAACAGAGTCATATAGCACAAAGTTGCTCTTTTTAATGTCACTCACAGAATCGCAGTAAATATAGTGAAATACTTCAGAGCGTTTTGAGCCACAATACATTGCATCTATTGGCACTTGGATGGTTTCGCCGTCCATCAATGTAATCGTCTTGGTTTCAGGCGCATCCGTCGGTTCAAGGGTTGCGCTTGGCTGCTCAGTCGCAGTCATTGTAGGCTCTTCAGTCGGAGCAGATGTCATCTCCTTTGTAACTTCTATCTTTTGTGTCACGCTGATATTTGCGTTTTCAGCCACATAATTTTCTTTATCAGCATTAGGCATGCATCCCGCAAAAGCAAGAAACAAAACTCCTGTCATGAGAAAAATGAAAACAAACCTATGCTTTTTCAAGAAATTCATGTTGCCTCCAATATGTCATATGCATTATATTATACTATGGAGGGCAAAATTTGTCACAATAGGGCATTTACTCATTTTCTTTTCACATATATTGTACTTTTACCTAATACAGTTAATAATACCTTATTGCAACAACAATTAAATAGTGGGAAAACACAGTCGTTTTACAAGGGTAAAAAAATGAAATATATCGGGAAAATAATTAAACATTATAGGCAATTTCACAAAATGAGCATGCAAGAATTATCTGAAAATATTTGCAGCAAAGATCACATTTATCTCATAGAGTCCGGCAGAAGAACACCTTCAATTAAAATTGTAAATTTACTTGCAAACAGGCTGCATTTTGATTGGACTGAATATATTCCCTATTGTAAAAATCCATCGCCAGTTAAAGCAAAATTGTTTTTGGACAGTTTGGACATTTACATTAATCAATGCAATACAAAAGCAATAATAGATTCATTAAACAATGTTCCTGATGAGCCCTGGGCAAAATCCTTTCCTGTAGATATAGAGGTTTTAAATCATAAGATTGGTTTATGCATACATGGCTTTTCTGATAGCCTAATAGACTTTGAAGCCGATAAGAACAGGTTTTTTGAGATTATTGAAGAATACAGAGATTTAGAAAACTTCAACGACTTAGAATATACCCAACTACACACGATTGAAAAATATGCTTCACTATTAATTCATATGGGTAAAGATCAAGAGTCATATTTATGGTTTAATAAATTAAAAGTAACACTTGATTTGAAGAAAGATATTGTACAATACAAACTCTTGTATGACAGTATTTTGCTTCAAAAGATTGGCAACTGCATCTCAAGAGGAGATTATAACTCTGCAATACTAACCGGCCACATTCTTTTGAAATACGAGAGAACTAATTCTTTGTATTATAAAATACCACGCACACTGCAGCTTCTTTCTCTTAACTATAAAAAAGTGAACAAAATTCACTTAGCAAATAAATGCACCAAGCAAGCAAGACAGATAAATAAATTCCTCAATAATACTGTACTCTTTGAAGATATATATAAGTCTAGTTAGTTGAATAATATGACAATTGTCATATATATATAAACATTTTATACAATAATAACTATTTTCTCGATATTTCAAAATATATTTCAAAATATATTTAACATATATAAAATTTTTAACGCATATGTGTGCATATTTAATAATTTTTGAATTTCGTTTACTTATAATCCCAGTCATTTTATTTCATTTTATAATAATTGTAGAAATACTTTCGTTTACTAAACTTTATTAGTGCATTAGAATTATTTATTAGTATGAAATTGCTGAAATTTTGCTTATTTAATATAGCAAAAATTTTGTAAATTCAGTGATGCAAATCATGATGGTAGTTCGAAATATCATTAAGATTTAGCAAGAAACATTATTTTGTAGTGAGGGGTAATAAGATGGCAGCAAAAAACAACAAATACTTAACATTTCTTTTATCAAATGAGCAATATGCGATACCGATTTTGAAAACAAAAGAAATTATAGGCATGGAGTCAATAACAAGGGTTCCGCACATTCCAGATTTTATCAAAGGTGTGCTGAATCTTCGAGGCAAGATAATACCTATAATTGATTTAAGATTAAAATTCGGACTTAAAGAAGGCAAATATGATGAAAGAACATCCATTATTATAATTGAGCTTGATACAGAAAACGGTTTAAAAACAAGCGGTATGATAGTCGACAGCGTTCAGGAGGTTCTTGATATAAATGATGAAAATATAGAGAGTCCTCCTAAATATGGTTCAGAAATTGATACTTCTTTTTTGGCAGGGATAGGTAAGGTAAATGACAAGGTAATTTTGCTTTTAGAAGTTGATAAAATTTTGTCATTTGAAGATAAACAAAAAATTGGGAAATTATAAAAAGGATTGGAGAACATTATGAAAAAAATGAAATTATCGACACGACTATATGCAAGCTTCGGTGCAATAATCATCTTATTGGCGGCGATTATTGTGACTGAGGTTGTATCTTTAAACACTCTGATGTCGCGAAAAGACCGCTTGATAAATGCGCAAGAGCTTAATGAAGCTGCCACATCTGCAAGACGCTTTACATTGGGTTATTTTGCTACAGCCTCCGAGTCTGAAGCCGAAAATGTCGGCGTTTTAACAGAAGATGCATTAGAGCACATAACTGAAGGCTTTGGTCTTTATAAAGTACAAGAGGATATCGATATTATAAGCACTATTCAGGATGATATAAATGCTTATTACGATTCATTTTTGAGGTACAAAGGTCATTCTGATTCAAACGAAGAACTATATAATGAAATGGCGAATAACGCCGACATTATTTCAGAAATTCTGAACCAAATGCTTGCTGCCCAGCAAGAAAACAGCAGTGCCCTTCTAGAAGAAACTGCAGTATTAGACAAAAAAAGCATAGATATTGTTTCAATCACAGAAGCTATGAATCGTCAGCAAACAAAGCTTTATTATGTAAATGACTCCATTATATCTTTGCAAGGCCTTAGAATGAATGAACTTCGCTATATATTAAAAGGAGATACATCGCATGATAAAGATGTTTATTCTGCCATTGATAAATTGAGAAGCAATTGTATCTGGCTCAGTGAAAACTTTGAAAAACAAGAAGATAAAATACTCGTCCAGCAAGCTCAAGACAGCATAGAGATTTTTATAGACTCATATGAGTCTTATAAAGGACTGCTTGAAAAAGAAAATGAAGAAGAAATTATATTACATGATCTGGCATTTAAAATCACAGATGCCACCAATATTATTTCTGAAGGACAAGAAGCCTTAATGAACAAAGATATGCAACAAGCAAATATAGTTGCTGTATCGCTTGGTATAATAAGTGCAATAATAGGAATATTGCTTGCTTTCTTAATCGTAAAAAGTTTGGTTAAAACCCTTACAAGCAACATGGATCAGCTGTCAAATTCAGCGGCCCTTGTTTCTAGTGCATCACTTCAACTTTCTGTTGCAGGTCAAAAGTTATCCGAAGGCTCAACAGAACAAGCCGCTGCAATTGAGGAAACATCCGCCACTATGGATGAAACTTCATCAATGGTACAGCAAAATGCAGAAAACACTCGCCAGGCAAACTCATTATCCTCAAATGCCAGCAGTGCTGCCGCAATGGGTGCAGAAAAAATGCTTAGCATGGCAAAATCAATGGACGAGCTTAAAAAGTCAAGCAACGAAATCTCCAATATCATTAAAGTAATAGATGATATCGCCTTCCAGACAAACATGCTGGCGCTTAATGCCGCAGTTGAGGCCGCCCGTGCAGGAGATGCAGGACAAGGCTTTGCAGTAGTCGCCGAAGAAGTTCGCAACCTTGCACAAAAAAGCGCTAAAGCCGCAAGCGACACAGTTGAAATTATCGATAACAATATCGAGCTTTCAAACCAAGGCGTTGTGCTGACTGAGGAAGTTAAAAACGCTTTAAATGAAATACTTGAAAAAACCGAGTCGGTTAATACATTGATGGCTGAAATTACAGCTGCAAGTGACGAACAATCAAGAGGCACCAATCAAGTTAACCAAGCAATAAGTGAAATGGAAAAGGTGGTTCAGGAAAATGCCGCAACAGCCGAGGAAAGTGCCGCGTCTGCTGAAGAGTTGCAAAGTCAGGCTCAAGCTCTTGAAGCTATCGTAGATGACCTTGAAATAATGATTAAAGGCAGAAAATCCAGCTCTAAAGACCATGCGAAATCTGAATCAAAATATAAAGAAAAGAATTCAAAAAAATCTAAAAAATCCAAAAGGGTAATTTCATCAAATGACATTATTCCACTAGATAACGAAGATGATTTTTAAGTAAGCACACAAACCCCCGTAAGCTTTAAGCCTACGGGGGTTTTTTATTACACATTTTTTGTATTTTAAGTCAATCACATTATTTACTTATTTTTCATTCTCTGTTAACATTATTTGGTCTAATATTTTTATGGAGATATCATGAAGAAATTTCTTGCTTCACTTTTCACAGCTATATTACTTTTCACAATGTTATATGTTGAACCTGCCCATGCCGGTGTAGCCCTATCATTAAACGGTCCTTCACGATTAAAAATCGATCAGGGAGGCAATTATAGTGTTTATTGCTCTGTTTCTGACATATTCTATAATAGAGCTGTAGTCACTCTTTCAGCTAATCATTCACTACTTCCACAAGGAACATGCAAATGGGACTTGAATCCTCAATCACTACCTTTAAGCACTACCATATATTGCTATGCGGGCAGCACAGGCACTGCAACGTTAACTCTGTCTGTTGATTTATATGGTCTGGATGGATACATTGGATCAAGCTATACAGAGATTTTGGTTACAGTTGTTTCCTCTTCCACCCCCACGCCACCACCTGCCGCAACGCCAGCCCCGGGCAACACTGCCAATCCCGCTGCTCCTCCGGCTCCCGCTGCAACACCAAAACCTGCGCGTGCCACGGCAACTCCAACTCCCAATCCTAATGCACCAAGAAACTGGGGACAGGCTGAATATGTTATAAACAATTCCGATAAAGATGAAATTAGTTTTAAAATGCGATCTAGCAGAACTGAAATCACTGACGATGTGTTAAATCTTTTAAAGGATCAAAAAAAGAAGCTGACAGTTGATTTTGGGGATTTCTCTTGCACGCTTGATGGCAAATATATGGAGAACTTGCCCGATGGCATGGATGAGCTGGATGTGGGCTTTTCCACAAAAAAGAACAGAGATCTTTCTACTCTTGCAGATGGATATGACATAATGCAGCTACACTTTGACGATGTTGGCGCTCTCCCCTGCCCCATAACATACACCATGCCACTTGACGGATTCAAAGCCGGTGACAGGGCATATGTTTATCATTTTGATGAGAATACAGAGCGACTCAAGGCGATTCAAAAATGCATTGTTTTTGGCGATGGGAACATAGATTTTACTTTGTTTCATTATTCAAGCTATATCATCTGTGACAGGATTGTAACCAACAAAGCACAAGACTATGATATTTTCTTTATGACGCCATCTCCTACCCCTTCACCCACTCCCTCTCCTTCGCCAACACCATCTCCCACGCCCAAACCAACCGCGACACCTTCGCCTACACCACGCCCGACCTATACTCTTGTAAAAGTCACTCCCGAATATACATACACGCCTGCACCCAGCATTGAAAACGATGTAAATAAAAAAGCAGACAGTGGACTGTCTACTTGGGCTTATATTCTTTTATCCGCCGGAGTATTATTGATGACTGGCGTTATTTTTATAGCAATATACTATCTTGCAAATTCAACAAAAGCTAAATGACGAGGTCTTTATGCCGCTTCAAAAATGCTCACTTTGTTGCGTCCGAGCTGCTTTGAAATATAGAGTGCAAAGTCAGCCTTATCTATCATGTTATCAATAGTGTACTTTTGTCTTAATCCGCATATTCCTGCAGAAAAAGTAACAGTTCCAAGCTCGCCGAAATCATGCTTCTGCACTTTTTCGCGAAGCCTATCCACCAGAGTAAATGCAGATTTTTCATTCGTGTTTGGCAAGAGCATCAAAAACTCTTCTCCGCCCCATCTTCCGAAAACATCACGTTCTCTAAGGTTATTGCTAATGATTTTGCTGAATTCTTTCAAAACAATATCACCGGCACCATGTCCAAACTTGTCATTTATTTTCTTAAACTTATCAATATCCATCATGACTACAGAAAAATCGGCTTCGCAGCTTTTTGAATAGCTTATAAGCTCATCGATTTTCCCTAAAATTTTTCTACGGTTGCATAAGCCTGTAAGCGCGTCTTTTTCAGAAATTTCTACAAGCTTCTTATTCATTTGTACAATTTCTTTTTCCTTCATATAAAGCTGCATATATCTTCTGTAATTTAAAATACTTGCAACACAGATAAGCACAACCAAAGCAGCACTAAAAGTAACATCAATTGCAAAGTCTGCCGGCACTTCATATAGTACCTTAAGCAAAACTACAAGGCCAAAAAACATGCTGCTAATAGACACGGCAGTAAAAAGCGGCCACCTAACATGAGACAGAGAAACAAAGAAGGCCATAATTATATACACCGAAAAACTATGTGTCCCATTTGAATACATCGTAGCAGTATAATGTGTGCCATACAAAAGCAAAAAGATGTGCAAGCTTACCATGACTATCGTCAAAAAACTTGTTTTGCCTGATTTTTTTGCGCGTGCTGTAAAAAACAGCAATACTATGCTTGCTAATATACAAAAAGAAATCATGATTATCATGGCATGAGTGGAGTAATTTGAAAGCTTAATAATTCCCAATCTTTTTGCTATCATCAAAATTATCTGGAATACGGTAAGTGTTATTGTCAAAACAATAAAATTCCAGCTATTTTGTACTACTATTTTACGATTAAACCTTTTTTTTAATTTATCATCGTTTTCTATTTTTTTCAGGCCAATAGCCATTAAATCACCAATTTTTTTATTTTTTAAATAATACCACGAAAATTGATATTCTAATCTTAATAAATTGTTAACAAAAAAGTTTTTTGTTACATATATTCTTATTATTTCTTTATATATGTATATATTGACTCAAATTGGCTAATATATTATGCTGCTTTAAAAATGCTTACCTTGTTTCTGCCCATTTGCTTTGATAAATAGAGCGCAAAATCTGCCTTGTCGATTACATTATCAACTGTGTATTCATTTATATATTCACAAACTCCCGCAGAAAAAGTCACATTTCCCACGACATCAAATTCATTATCTTGAACGATTTTTCGTATCCTGTTAATCAAGTTAAAGGCTGCCTGTTCATCGGCATTTGGTATAATGATTGCAAACTCCTCGCCTCCCCAGCGGGCCAACAAGTCATTTTCTCGAAGGTTTTCTTGAATAATATCTGTAATCTCTTTTAGCACGCTATCGCCCGCGCTGTGTCCATACCTATCATTTATCCTTTTAAATTTATCAATATCCAGCATTGCAACACAGAAATTAGTTTCATATCGTTTTGCATATTCTATATGTGCCTCAATCTCTTTTATAGCTTTTCTTCTATTGTAAACTCCGGTCAAGTGATCGCTTTCCGACATTTTCAATAGCTCTGAGTTCATTTTTTTTATTTCCGTAGTCTTAAACAAGCTGGTTATATACTGTCTGGTATTAATGCTATTTATAAAGCAAATAAATAGCACGACTATAGCGCTTTCCAAAATATCATATAGATAATGGTCTCCAAAATATGAGCTGAAGTATAAAATTAAATTAAGGACAATATATGATAACACTATAGATAATGTTCCCAAATAAACCTTTTTAGAGTTGCTTGTTGAAATGATAAGCGCCGAGACATAAAACATGGAATATGTATATCTTCCCAATCTAAACATATTCACTGTAAAAAGGGTGCCAAAAACTAGATTTATAAGATAGAGTATTCCCAATAATCCAAACAGTTTTTTATATTTACCTGTCTGTGAGGCTCTCGCTTTGAAATATTCAAGGACAAACAGCATACTTACAGCCATATATAATGCAACCACTAACACTATGTGAATCTTTTGATCCTTAAGAACAAGCCCTGAAACATTCAAAAACAACAATATTGCAGATGCGACGCTGGCAAATATCAGTATCCATGTCATATTTCTGCTGTTTGCTATGACAATCTCACGCTTATAATGTGCGTTCTTCATTTTGTCATTATTATCGCTGTTCATAAGTTATTCACCCGAATATATATCTTAAAATCTTACTTGTCCAATACTGTTTTCTTACTTTCTCAATTTTCTATCTTAATCACTTTTAATTCAATTAAAGTTTTATAATTAATTATCATGATATGAATATATGCACATAAGTTAAACTAACATTATAAACAACTTAACTGCTATAGTAAAGAAATCTAGTCAACTGTATATCTTATTTATCGAAATTTTTTGTAAATATTATAGATATCTTATTGCTCATGATTATATATATGCGATATTTTATATATATTTCTTTCAAAACTACTGATTTATGTTATACTGTTTCTGTATTTTTGATATATTGACTATATTTATAGGAGAATCAAGTGAATGCTACTACTTTAATGCAGCGATCTGATCTATTGTTGTATTCTATTTTTTTAGATATATTTATAATAATATATGTAAGTTTATTGAGCTCCAAAAGCGAATATTCATCAAGACTTTTTATTCGCATTGTTGCTTTAATTGCTATAATTACATTTTTCGAAGCTGTTACTATGCTTTGCAGCGATTATGGAAACGCAAGCCACATACCATATCGTTACTGGAGCAATTTCCTGTTTCTCATTTCAACCAACCTTCCTGCAGGGCTTGCAGTAACCTACATGGATTATAAGGTTTTGGGAGACGAAAAAGGATGCAAAAAACGTTTTTTCTTTTATTTAATACCGACATATATTGCACTTTTAAGCGGTATAATAAACTTCTTTGTCCCCGGAATCCTTTTTTCTGTAAGTCCTGATAACATCTATTCACGAGGAATTTTTGTTTATGTAAATATTGTTACTATGTATCTTATGCTAGCTATTGTTTCTGTTGTTTTTTATAACTATAAGCACATGATATCAGGAAGAACCATAAGCAGTATTCTCATATTTTTCGTTGTGCCGATAATAGGTTCAATTTTACAGGCAATTTTCCAAGGTGTTGCATTTGGAATGCCTTCCTACACTCTTTCTGCTGTTGCAGTGCTACTAATCCTTGAAAAAGATGAACTGGGAAAAGATGACCTCACAGGGCTTTATACGCGGCAAAAGATGGAAGCTCGCCTGCGATTTAAGCTTAAGGCAAAAAATCCTTTCATACTAATTATGGCAGACTTGGATGGCTTTAAAAACATTAATGACGTATATGGCCACGGCGAAGGTGACAAAGCTCTTAAAATGACTGCTGATTTGCTTCGAAAAGCTATAAACATTGAAGATTTAGTTTGCAGATACGGCGGAGATGAATTTTTAATAATCGTTGAAAATGAAAAAGATATCAGTCAAATGGTAATTGATCGCATTTCAAATGCTTTTGACCGCATTAATAAGAAAACAAAATATCACTTAGGCTGCAGCTACGGATATGAATATGTAAAAGATCCGCAATCAACAAACCTAGATGATCTTCTTCAAAGAGTTGACAAAAAGATGTATTTAAATAAGGCGTCAAATAAGGCAAAAGGTGTAGCAAAAGGATTAGTTCCAACCAATTAATTTTCTTAATCAGTACAGCAAACAGATAAATCTGCTTGCTTTTTCATATCTTAAATTTTTCTAAAATTGCTGTTCCACTTCTTCTATAATTTCTAAAATATCATCGATATGTTCAAAGAAACAGTCGGTTATTTCAGGGTCAAATTTAATTCCCCTCTGTTCTTTAATAAATCCAAATATTTCGTCAAATTCCCAAGCTTGTTTGTACACACGCTTTGTTGCCAAAGCATCAAAGACATCCACCAAAGCAACTATGCGGCTAACCAGAGTGATTTCATTTTTTGCAAGCCCGTTAGGATATCCTGTACCGTTATAATTTTCATGGTGCTCATATGCAATTGTAGCTGCCATCTGCAGCATAGGCCAT
The DNA here is from genome assembly GCA_963676355.1 of Christensenellaceae bacterium. Classification (GTDB taxonomy): domain Bacteria; phylum Bacillota; class Clostridia; order Christensenellales; family UMGS416; genus JAGLOK01. The sequence continues at coordinate 1,865,972 of OY781093.1, read as the reverse complement.
TCAGAGTTTTTTAAAATATCATGTCCATATTCACAATGCTTTTTAATAACATCAAATTCTTCTTTTGTAAGCTTGCCCGGCTTGTTCAGTATACTGTCATTGATGGCCATCTTTCCAATGTCATGCATTGATGCCGCCAGATTCATATGCTTGAGCTGCTCTGAATCACATCCCATTTTCTCTGCAAGAAACTTTGATATTGCGCCCACTCGCTTAACGTGGTTGCCAATGTTTGTCCCTCTTGATTCTGCTATTTCACTCAAGGAAAATATAACAGACTGCTGAGTTTTATCAATCTCGCTATTCAGGTTTTTAATTTCTTTTAATGCATTATATGATCGAAGCGCAGTGATAACAACTGTTTTAAGGCTTTGTGCTGTAAGCTCAGTTTTTCCTCTATAGTCATTGATGTCATAATCCAAGGTAACACTTTCCTCAGGTGCCATGCCCGGATGTCCCGTGCGTATTATTAGCCTTATGCTGTCATTGTGAAACTCTTCGCGAATGCATTTAACAAGGTTTAAGCCGGCAGCCTCATCTTCCATCACCACATCAAGCAAAGCAACCGCAATGTCCGGATTGTCCAACAGCCTTATCTTAGCTTCCTCTGCTGAATAAGCATGGATAAATTGCAAGCCGCGTCCCTGAAATTTCAGTCTTTTTAATATAAATTTTGTAACAGAGTGAATGTCATGATCATCATCAACAATCATTATTTTCCATGGTTTAACCATTTGCATTTCTTCCATTTTTTCCTCCTTCATTCAGCTCCATTTTAAACTTAACACCGCTGCCCAATTTACTTTCACATTCAATCGATCCGTTAAACTTGTGCGTTACAAGGCTATAAACAACTGACAATCCGAGCCCGCTTCCGCCGAGAGATCTTTTTGTTGTATAAAAAGGCTCATAAATCCGAGAAAGAGATTTTTTGTCTATTCCTTTACCATCGTCAGAATAATAAACGCTGATGCCTTCTGGATTCTTTTCCACCTTTATATGAATTGTTCCTTCTTCATTTTTTTCATAAGCATGATTTACGGAGTTCATCACGAGATTTGTGATAATCTGCGCAAACGATCCAGGATAACTATGAAATTTAACATCTTTAGCGCAGTGTACATGAACTTTTATATTCGTTTTTTTAATTTTAGGACTCAAACTAAGCAATATTTCACTTAGATACTCCAGCACGTTAAAGTCTCTCATAGGTTCGCTCGACTGATCTACCGAAAGTTTCTTAAATGCTTGAATGAGCTTGCCGGCACGAGTTAAATTCTTTTCTATAATCTCTGCTGCTTCTTTTACATCCTCCAAATATTCATTTAGCATTGCATAATTTATATTATCCGACTTTATCATGTTTGAAAGTGATGCTGTCAAATCATTTAGGTGTGATGACGCAGTAATCCCGATGCCCACAGGCGTGTTCACTTCATGTGCAACTCCCGCCACAAGGCTTGCCAATGCGTTCATCTTTTCAGATTCGACAAGATAATCTTTCATCTTCGTTATCTGTTCATATTGATTAACAAGCTCCTCATTGGCTTGTGCTATTTCTTCGTATGACTGCTTTAATTCCTGTGTTCTTTCATCAACCTTTTTTTCAAGATCTTTGTTCAGCGTTTTAAGTTCCTGCTCAGCTTTTTTGCGATTGGAAATGTCTATGCCAATGCCGACAAAATAATTTTTATCATCAATAACTATAGCATTTGCCGTAAGGAAAAAAGGAATTTTCGTTCCATCTTTTGTCCGCAGATTGCCTTCAGCCTCTCCATAGCCTTTTTCTTCAACATCTGCAAGTCCTTTTTTAACAGCCTCTTGGCTTTTAGCATCATTTGGATACCAATCCATCAGTTTGAAATGGTGCAGCTCCTCCTTCGAGTATCCTGTAACATTTGAATGCGCACTGTTCCAGAAAACAAGCTCGCCTTTTTCATTATACATATAAAGCAGTCCGGGAATGCTGTTGATTATTGCATTTTGCAAATCTTGAATTTTATCAAGCTCTTGTCTTGTCCTTATTCTTTCAGTAATTTCTAATGTCGCGCCGACAACACCTGTAATTTTGCCCTTTTCCTTCTTAATCGGCGCAAGGTAATTTTCTAAATACAAATCTCCCAGATGATGTCTGGCATGCACCAGCTCACCTTCTAAAGCTCTTTTAACAGCATCAAGTATATCCGGATAATCTTTATACATTTCTTTAACATTGCTGCCAACAACCTCACCCGGCTTAAGTCCAAGAGATTCTAATCCCTTTCCCTCAGACATAACAAAATTCCAATCACTATTGATTTCATAAAAAATCATCGGAAGATTGGACAACAATTTGCGCATATTAGACATTTTTTTTTCTATCTTTAATACTGTGGTGCTCATATATATACCATCCCTAAAATAAATATAATAAACTATCTCTACGGCCTGTGAGTTCTATATCAACTATTTGTCACTTAAATAAGCCTTATGAATAATATATCGGCAGAACAAGTGCTTTTGTCCAATAAATATTTGGTTAAAATAGGTGTAATGCAATAATAATTTGCTATTTATATATAAAATTGTTTTATCATAGATTACTAATGCAGTCATCTGGAATTTTAAATAGCGCGCTCGAGTTTTAAACTGACTTTATATGAGACACAAAAAATAGTTTGACAGTTGAATGAAGTTTAAAAATATGTAAAAATGGTATTGTGCATTAACGTAAATATGTTCATTGAAAGGAATAGGTATGAAAAAGATTTTAATTTTTATTGCGGCTTTATTTTTCGCTTTAACCTCATTTTTGGGATGCACGCCTTCACAGTTTAAAAAAGGCGTCGAAGTGGATGAAAACTACCCGGAAGATGTTCTTGAAATCTATGATGATGCTGTGGTGTTTGAAAGCGAGGAGCGCTTTGGCAAGGTGCGGCTTTCCCTTGGCACCAATGATGACATTGATGATATTTCAGATTATTACCGTGACTTTTATGAATATAAAAATATAACAGTTAAAGAAACTCTTGAGGATGATGAATATAGCGCTACTTTTGTGATGGACGGATACGAATTTGATTTAAAGGCTGAAAAATCCAGCGGCGATGCCAAAAAATATTTTGAATACGTTATTGAAATTAAAACAAAAAAGCTGGATGAGCAGTCATCTGCTGATGGAAAGGATGACAGCCCAATAGAAGCCTCTGCAACAGCAGACAGTAATCCCTCGCAAAATATTGCCATCTCCCCCACTGTTGCTCCAACTGCGCCACCCTCGCAAAAGACTGTTTTGGATGGTGAAACCGCACTTAGCAGCATTGCATTAGGTGCATGGTATTCCTATTCTGTTTCAGACTCGCAGTCCAATGACAAATACGTGGACTACACCATATCTTTTGCAGATGACACCACCGGCTCATATTATTATTTTGACTATGCCCTAGACGAGAAAATGAACAATGACTTTACCTACGAAATTGTAAACGGTGTGCTTGTTATAAACCTTGATAACAATGTCCAGCTTTTATACGATGCCTATTATGACAATGATCAACTTCACCTTTTAAACCAATATACAGATGAAGAAATGTATTTGAAAAATTGGCAAAAGGAAAGTGGCAAAACTCCAAACATAGGAGTATTTACAGCCTACGGAAGCTGGATTGCATATCCTGAAGGATTTAATAGCCCCATATGCCTTGCACTATGGAAGGACGGCGCAGGATATATTTACAACTGGAATAACGATGCGGCAAGCGATAACATCATGTGGGAGATTTCAGACAATCAGATAAAGTTTGAAGTTGGCACGCTCTATGGCGACACTCTCGCACTTTCCCATCGCGCAAATGTGCTGGTTGCCACAACCTCAGCCGACGAAGAGATGTGTTTTTACAGGGCAACCACAAACACACTTCACGGCGTATATGAAATGTCTGTTTCAAGCAACTCAGAGGTTAGCAGTTGGACAGCAACGCTCTATCCCGACCAGAATGCCACGCACAAAATATCCACCGGGCTACTGACGTTTAACTATGAAAATTCCGATTGGTATATTAACCCCGTTGACGGCATGCTATATGCTTTCATCTTCGGCGAGTATGCGAATTTTTACTATTATTATAATGAATCACAGTTGATACTAAAGCAATCTAACGATAACCTCGAATATACTTTTGACAAGACAAGCAATTAAAGCAGTTCAAACTAAAAAGGCCTCCAAAATTGGAGGCTTTTTCTTTAATTACTTATCTTTTTTCCCACTGAAAGCTTCATCAGCTTAATTATCATAATCTTATCTTTTGATTTTAACTTCAAGCTTGTTCTTTTTAACTAACGTTTGCTTTTTAAACAACAGCCGCATCACTTTGTCTTGTTGATTCGGCAAAATATTTATAAATTTTCCGATAAAGATGTATCTATAATCTTTTTTATAGAACTTAACAAACCTTATGTTGATAGCTAGATTTGCTTTTAATTCTTCAACCTTTTCCGTTAAAATTATCTGCAGTGAATCCTTAATCTCTTTTATGACCTTTTCACCGTCTTCTAAGTTTAAGCTCAACACCACTGTGTTTCCACCCAGCTTAATAATATCAACTTTTCTATAGGTATTAGTGCTTTTGTTAAACAAAACTCCTTCACTATTCCATATCATCGAAAATACTATGTCAGTTGGCAGCTCTTGCAGTTCCTCTAGGATATATGTGCCGTCTTTTACCTCAACAACCTTTACATGGTGCTCAATAACATCCTCATACTCCATGTAGCTTATTGTGGACTTAAGCATTAATCTAAACTTATACTCTTTTTTATCGACATCATGTGAAACAAAAGTCACCACGCCTTTTTTTATTATAAGATTACCAACCAATGACTTCAGCTCACCTTTAACGCCATATTGAAAGCTGAGAGATGTTTGTGGGATAAAAGTATTTTGCTTAATCTGCCCCTTGTGAAACTCTTTGCTATCTTCAAACAGCAGTTTTATCATAGCATCTGCTATCCTAGGATCAAATTGCTTACCTTTGCAGTCAGTTAATTCATCTATTATTTTAGATAATGATTCACGCTTTTTATATGCCCGTCTAGATGACATCGCATCCACAGTATCCGCTACCCTCAAAACACGGCTTAAAAAAGGAATATCATCTCCGGATAATCCATCAGGATATCCTTCTCCGTTATAGTCTTCATGGTGATGTCTTATAATTTCAGATATTTCATTTAATATAGGCATGTCATGGAATATGTCATTTGTTATTTCTGCACTCTTGTTGCTATGGGTTTTAATCCTGTCAAACTCATCATCAGTCAGCCTTCCTTCTTTGTTTACGATGCTATCAGGTATAAAAAGCTTTCCAATGTCATGGAGCAACGCAGAGTAATACAAAAGAATCCTATCAAAAGGTTTAATGTTGAGATAGTTTGATAAATTCAAGCATAAGTGAGCAACATTAGTCATATGATACGGCATATACTGATCTTTTGCCGCAATGAGTTCTGTGAAGATATCCACCATGCTATATAACTTGTCATATCCGTCTATCACATTAACAATATAAAACATCAACTGCTGAAGATAGTTTATGTTTATCGATGACGATGAAATATCCTGTTCTGATATTTCCGAATCACAGCAAAACACCATACTGCCTACGACATATTTAGTCGTGCTGAAATTGTTTAGCAGATTAACAATATACTCATTTCTTTCCCCACCCATATTGAGGCTTGATTTCATGACATTATAATAATCTTTTTCCACGATTGAGTTTGCATATGAAAATATTCTGTTTATTTTGTACATATCAAATTCTTCATCAGAATTATGGTTATAATAATATTTAATTTGACTAAAAGTTTTGTTGTATATTAAAAAATGTACTTTTTTAACCGACTTTAATACTTCAGTATTTTTGATATAGCGAACAAACTCTTTATCAAAGTCTAAGAAATCCTCAATTACTAAAGTATTATTCTTCATGTTATACCTCTTTAACTTTTTTGTTATTTATCTAAATGAGCCAATTAAAGCAAAAGTTAATAATATATCTATTATAGCATAAACATGGTCTTTTCTTTAATTATTAGCCTAAATATACAAATCTTAAAAAAATTGATTATAAAGAAATAAACATGCAGTATCTCAACGATATGTTTTTTTTGCAGGCTTTGCTTTATATAATCCTTAAACTATTATATATTGTAAATAAACCAAGCATCCACTACATGTTATAATAATTAAAATAATATAAATATGGAGTTACTTACATGTTTTTAGGTCCACAAGTTTACATTAAAGGCAGTCTGCAAGCTGCAAAGGACTATTGTGAGGCATTTGGCCTCACTCCTAAAGTCGAGATTAAAACTGAAGACGGCAAGGCATACATGCACTGCGAGCTATTTTCTGGCGAGGATCTTTTTATGGCGCTTTCCGAAGCACCACCAGAGTGCGACACCTCCCCCAAAACCTCATGGCAACAGATGGCTTTTAACGTTTGCCTTGGCAACCGCGAAGCAGTGCTGAAAGCTATCGAGATATTGTCTGAAGGCGGTACAATTATTGACGGTCCCGGCCCCTGCCCTTGGAATGACTACTGCTCAAACTTCATCGATAAATACGGCGTGTTTTGGTGGGTGGCTTTATAGGCTGTTTATTATTCAATTCTAAAATAAAAATATACACTAAAATCATTGTAAAAGTCAGATAATGTATAACTCTAAGTCTGTGTACACAATATCTTGTATATGTGAAAATATATACAATGTGACTAGTTTTATTTGAATTTTTTTATTAAAATCTTCTAAAAAATGCTTGACTTTGAAAGTTCAAAGTCCTATAATAGTAATTGCTCCAAGGAATACCGATAAGGTATGTACCTAAGCACAAACAGCCATATGAAAATATGGAAACAAAACGCAATATCATCTAAGGTTAAACTTAATAGTATTGCAAGCTAAGTTTGTGAGATTAAATTTTGGAGAAAGATTTAAACTAAGTTTTAAGTCAATCAAAAAAGTTTGGTTCATCTTCTAAGTTTAAAAGTTTTGTGTAAAGTGTTTTGTAAGTTTAGGAAACGTAGGCTTAATAAGGGTTCGTTGGAGCATTCTATTATGTAAAAAAACAACCCTATCCCTACTATTTGACTTTTTGCGTTTATGCGCTAAAGGTCATTTTTTCTTATCCGTCTTTATTATATACGGCAAATTCCTTCCGTTTTCCTTCACATCAAGCCCATATCCCATAAGCCAAGTGTCGGAAATTTGAAATCCGCTATATGCGATGGGAACTGCAATAAGCTGCTGATCGGGGTTAACAAGAAGCGAGCACACCTTCACTGAAGCCGGGCGTCTGGACTCAAGGTTTTGAACCAGATAGCCAATGGTAAGCCCAGTTCGGATGATATCCTCCACAACGATGACATGCTTTCCTGTTATATCTATATCCAAATCTTTAACAATGCGCACAATGCCTGTTTCATTCGTTGTGTGCGGATAAACGCCTATTGAAATAAAATCAAGCTGAACGGGTATCGTGATTGCTCGAGTTAGATCCGCAAAGAAATATAACGAGCCTTTTAATACGCCAACTATAATAAGCTCTTTGTCCGCATAGTCACAGCTTATCTGCTCCCCTATCTCCTGCGCTTTTTCTTTTAGCTGTTGCTCTGTAAACTCTATCCTTGCATCATTAATATCCTGCATAAAAATCACACACCTTCAAAGCCTTTAAAGCGCTCAACCAAAGAATGAAAATCCTTTTTATAAACTATCTTGACGTTTGTTCCGGGGTATAGTTTCCTGAGCTTTTTAACTTTTTTGTTTTTTTCTGTGACATATTTTTGGTTCATTGTGGTAAGCTCGATATATGTATCAAACTTTGTAAGATAAAAATCAGGGCTAAAAGCTTTCACAACATTGCCCTCGTCATCCCATTTTATCGGGAATGTCTTTGGCTCATACTGCCAGTCAATATGGTACATATCCAAAATCTTTGCAAACTCGATTTCAGACTCAGTTTTAAGCTCCGGATACTCGCTTTCATTGTTTATGACTTCCGTATCCTTATATTGATTTCTAAATTCCATTAAAGCCGCGCGCTCTTTTTGCAGCCCTATTATCCCCGACACACATTCCACAGCCGTAAACATGCCGGTGTTAAACACCGCGTTATACAGACTGGGATCGTTCACATCAGAATCATAAACCGAGTGCACAAACTTTTTTCTTTTTTTATCGGACTTTTTTAAAATGAGAGCTGCTTGTTCATCATTTACGTTGTATTGTTTTTTTACTCGATGAATTCTTTCTTCCTCAGGCGCTATTACCCTAAAGTGAAGTGAATCGCTATAGTCTTTAAAGAGCATCTGTGCGCCAAAGCCCAAAATGACAAATGATGTTTCTTCTGCCATGTCATAAAGACGAGTGCGGATATAGTCCAGATATGTCCCGCCTTTTTCGGTTTCAGTAAGCATATATTTTGCGCTTTCTTTAAGCATTCGAAGCTCAAAATCATTGGCTATCTCGCTGAAAAATTCGGTCAATATCTTTTCGCGGTCAATAAGCGGCCATCCCAGCTTGTTTGATAGCGAGACGGCTGTCTCATCCCCATAGCTTGCCATTTGCCTTGATATAGTGATAACTGCCATATTAACACTCCTTATATATATTATAACACATATATAAAAGTACTCGAAATTTGAAAAAGCTAATAAAGTGTTATATGACTCTTTTCTCTTTTTGAATTTTGGCAAGCGCATCCAAGTCCTTTGAATGCTTTAAATATTTTCTTACAAACACCGAATAGAATATTGAATAAATTACTATTATTAAAAATAGAAGCGTTATATTAGTCGGAGAATAATCGTATGTAAATCCCATTATAAAGGTTATCAAAACTGAAATACCTAAAAGCAAGCCGCTCAACTTCGCCCATTTTACAAACTTAGTTATATTCCTTGTATATTGGTATATAGTAGCCATTAGGTACAAAACAATAAGCGATATAACTATCCAGTAAAATAATCCAAGCTGCGATCCCCTGTTTGCAATTCCAAATCCCCTTATAAAAAGTGTCACCAATGCATATGCAACATTTGCGCATACAAACAGTAAAAATATCAAAGGTTTATCTATCTTGTTTATAAAGCTTACCTTTTCTTTTTTCTCATCTTTTTCTTTCTCTTCGTGGTCGAGGTTTACTCTTATATCACTGTCCAAATGAGAGATATTTCTTCTTGTTGTAGTCACAATGCTAAGATATTCATAATCCTGCCCTTTAATAAAAGGAATGTTTATATATCTTAAACTATTGTCTGAAATGTGAATTCGGATGCCATTTGCGCGGAACAGCCGTATGTTATCCCACTTTATTTTGTGCGATTTCTTGCCGTTTACAATGCTGATAAGCCCTTCATCAGTCATTCTGACTTTGTAGCTTTTCTTCGCACCATATACACCTAAAGCCCAGCCGCAAAAAATGATAATCGCCAAAAAAATAGAATCCAGTAGAATTCTTTGCTTAAAATCAATTGAAATAAGTAAATTGATTGTTTGGAGCACTATCATTACATAATAGCCGGCTGATTTTATCTTGTCCGTACTTGATACATGATATTCGAGCATTTAACCGTATCCTGCCTCTTCTTGTCTATTTCTTCCATTATACATTCTTGATATATCTTAGTAAAGGTAAATAGCTTTATAATATGAGATTATGCTTCTTTAGCTAATAATGCTCTCTTAGTGTCATAATATTCTTTTATGATATTCATTAGTCATATTTGTATTTTATAACTTCTAGATATCATTATTATTGACATGTAGCCACTAATATCCACTGAAAAAGAGTTCGCCGAATACTACCTTCTGGGAACACTGTATTCCGTCCTAGTCGCAGTCATTTCCTATCTTGCAATATGGAATGGTTTCTACATTTGATTTTACTTAGAATTTAAATCAGCCTCAATAATCAAATCACACCTAGCCTTAACTTCCATCTTTTCAAAATACATGTTCTCCAGCGGAATCCATTCGTTTATAAAGCGATCTACCATATGAGGAGTGTTGCGATTTTTCAATCTCTCCAACTGCTTAGCGTATTCTATATCCAGATAAACCGACAGATCATATGCATCCAAAAGCTCAGGGTGCATGCTATAGACGCCCTCAATAATATTAAGGCGCTTTGGCATAACCTCTACTGGCTGTGCAAGCTTCTGTGTTGAGCAATCATAGGGACGATAGGAAAATTCACCGCCCTTAATAAGTCTTTTAAGCACTTCCTCTTTAAAACGCTCGTAGTCCACGTTTCCGCCCGGCTGGCTAAGCCTTTCTTGTGTGCGCTGATGCTTTTGCAAAAAGAAGCTGTCCATGTGAAATATGTTGCAGTCATATATCTCGGATAAATGCCCCGCAAGAGTTGACTTTCCTGATGTGCACTTGCCTTCTATTGCTACAGTGACACTATCTTTTTTACGCATAAGCTCATCAATCTTTGAAAACATCGGAATATATCGGCACAGGTCACGGCTTATAACGCGATATGCAGGATAGTATTCTTTATTAAACTGCAAACTGTGATGCACCGCGTGCATGCCCGCATTTATATATTCATTTATAGCCATTTGCGCCTCATCTTTTTTAAAAGGCAATTCACCCTTTTCGCATAAGTCCACGATGCATTGAAGTTTTATCTTAAAATCATCCTTTGATTCTTTTCTAATGCGGCTGGTTAATATAAAAAGCTTGAGCAATGTGTCAGGCGACATTCCGCTCTTTTTTATAACATGCAGATTCACTCTCGCAAAATGCTCACCTATCGGCTGGATAAGCTCTCCGTCATGGTTTGCACTCTCTATCTTTGCAAGCTCCTCTTTAAGGTACTGCGCCGCTGCCTTTTCATTCGCCACAAAGTGCGCACACCCAAACTCGCTCTGGTAGAGTGCTTTTATTATGTCCTCTATTAAAAGCTTTGGATATTTTGAATACTGATCCATCGCAATCATTTTAGCTTCTGAATATGGCGTCATTTTCTCTCCTTAATTTTAAGCGTATAAAACGAATTTGATTCTATCCAATATTATCATAAAAAAACGAAAAATGCCTGCATTTGGCAATAAGCAGGCACTAGAATTTATTTTTACTTCGACTATATCTTAACTACATTTTTACCGGAACTTTTGCCTTCATACAGCAGCTTATCCGCAGCGCGGATTAACTCCTTTACGCTTTTATCCGGGATATATTCCGCACATCCTATAGTAACCGTAGCATGCAAACCTTTTACGTCTTTGCAATCAACAGTAGCTTCGCTAATGGCAACCCGTATGCGTTCCATAACCTGCCTAGCATTTTCAATATTAGTTTGCGGCAGTATAATGAGAAACTCTTCCCCGCCCCATCGTCCAACCAAGTCATATTTTCTCAGTGCGCTTTTGGAGGTTTCTGAAATTGTCTGCAAAACATAATCGCCACAAACATGCCCATATGTGTCATTTATGTTTTTAAAATCATCTATGTCCATTATGCCTATAACAAAGCTTGAGGACATATTTGTTGTGGATTCCAACATCTCGTCTAACTTATTGTATAGAAATCTTCTGTTAGGTAAGTTTGTCAATTCATCAAAATTCGCGATATACTCATGATCCTCTTTTTGCTTTTTAAGCATCTTTGAATATTCCGATACTGATTTGCGATATGCGGACGTTGTGTAAATAATAACACCAAAGGAAGTCAATAAGTTTCCTTCATTTATTGTATTAAGCATCGTTTCAGATAAAGTTACAAACGGAATAACGTAGGAATGTACATTCTTTAAAATAAAATATTCAGCCAAGCATAAAAGGCACATAGTATATTTCATTGGTTTTTTAAAAGCATCTGTTGTATAAAATAAAACTATTCCTGAAAGCAGAAAATAAAGTGTTCCCGCTTTAAATCCAATCAAATATATAGCAGCAACTTCTATGAATGTTAGATTGAAAAAAGTTAAAACAATAGCAAGTCCGTGTTCTTTTGAATTAAATAAATGAGTAATTAGCGCAAATATCACAAAAATTAAAAATTCCACAGCCACTAAAATATAAAGCCTTAAAAATAAAAATATAACTAAATAAACCAAAGTTGCCAGCATCGCATATGCAAAAAGTGCCGCAACAGGCCTATATTTTCTGTCGCAGCTTTCATATTTACGGATTAGAAATAAATCCTTTAGTATTCTCAAAAAGTGTTCCTCCGCTTGCTTTGGTGGTCTTTTACTTAGGCTGATGAAAAATAATTACAAAGTATTATACAATAAAAATATATTAATTTAAAAATATATTTTAATTTAAAGTGATTTTTTAAGTGATTTTAACTAAAATCTAAACATTTATTGTATATTTATTCATTTTCTCTCTCAAGTGTATGAATATACGTTAAGAAGTGAGATGGTATTTGCCCGTGAAATTGCCGACATGATAGTCTTCATGGACTAATGGCTTATAAAATAAGATGCAACGCCAGATGAATTTTCTGCAACACGAATAATACTCGCTTAAAAGAATTTTTAGCATCAACAAGAACATAACAATAAAGCCTCTGCAAATGCAAAGGCTTATCTTTTCGATTTTTTGTAATTGCTTTGCTACGCTTTGCATGGCAAATCTGCCATCCTCAGAAACTCCACAACCTTTTGTTTATACTCTTCGGGGTAGTCATAATAAGAGCATGCATGTCTTGAATCCTTTGCATAGTATTTCATTTTATGCTCTGTTTTAAGGCTGTTGTATAAGATATCTGCCATGTAAAAAGGCACATAGTTATCCTTATCTCCATGTATAATCATAACCGGTATTTTTGTTTCGCTCATAGCCTTTTGTGGGCTAATTTCATTTAAATCATACTTGCCGACAATCTTTATAAAAAGCCGGGCAATGCTATAAACAGGATATAGCGGTGCGTATTTTTTTGTGCGAAGCTGGTGCTTTATTTGCTCGTCGAACGAACTATATCCACAGTCTTCAATTATAAAGTCCACATCTCTTATGGCTAGCGTTTGCATGGATATCCCCGCTCCCATGGACTCGCCAAACAGACCAATCTTGCCCTTCGTTTTGTCCCTTGTCCAGTCTATTACCTTAGCTAAATCGTGCTTTTCATAATATCCATAGCTCACTGTTTTGCCGCCGGATTTTCCATGCGCTCTGTGGTCAATGGCCACAACATTATATCCAAGCTCCATAAACATTCTGATGTAGTGCGACACACCTTCGTGTAGCATTGTAACCCCATGGCACACTATAATCGTGTTGTCTGTTTTGTCAGGGTTTTCTATAAAAGTGGTGTTAATCCCATAGCCAAACTCTGACTGAATAAAAAGCTGCTCTTTTTCAAGATGATTGTACCATTGTTTATTATCAAGATACAGCTTAAAATCTCTTTCCAAATCATCCATCGTTCTCTTTTTGGGATAGACAACCATTTTTGTGACCATCGCTCCAAGAAATATAAAATAGATTGCGATTGCTATAAGTGCATAAATAATGTATTGCATTTTTCCTCCTTAGCTATGTTTCGCCATCTATATTATATATCAGGATTTAGCTGGGATAAATAGGTTTGATGGGAATAATCTAAAAAAATAAATCATGATACGCCTTTCCTCTTAGCCCAAAGACCATCACATACTTTATTAATTCCTCCTATCAATCCAAACTTTCTGTTAATCTAAACCACTCTTTACCCTCACCATATTCTATCAGCGTCAAAGCATTTGCGTATTCTTCTTCGTCCATTTCAAATTGCAGTTCTTTACTAATTATTTTATCGTATGCTTCTTTAGTTTCTGGCAATTCCTTTATCCTGCTGTCTTCATCACTCAATGCATTATAAGCGTTGGTTGCGCCACATATTATTGCGGCGTTTGCTTTGTTTGTATATCCTTCTGCCCTATCTCTCACTTGATTATAGTTCCCGACGGCTATTATGCCTGTCACCACAATTATCGCCGTAATTAAGAGCACCGCTCCTACAATTATCATTATTATGTGTTTCGTCTTCATCATTTCTCCTATTGATATTATTTTATTTACTCAAGCTATATATAATAGCTCAAGCATGGTTTTAATTTTATGTGCGAAGCTTAATCTCTCCAAGTGTCATAGTCGATTTCGGAGCCGAGGTAGAATTTTGCATTGAACCAATCCGGATCAGGTGATTCATAAAAGGTTTCAGATATTGCAAACATAAAATTACTATATAAATAATAGTTTACAAGCTTTATGCACTGCGCATCTTGGATTATCTCCCATGTAGATACTTCATTAAGCAGAGTAGTCTTTTTTGTATCAATATTAATCTTCATAAAGCGCTCAACACCAGTTTCTTTTCCAAGCTCTGTTAGACAATCCTCGCTGCCCTCATGCTCGTGTTGACCTTCATATAATTGGTGTTCATAGTTTGCACTATAGGTGAAGTATAAATCACGAGTTCGAGGATTAAAGCTTATTATTTCTCTGCCTTCGCTAAACTCTGTTAGCGTGGTAACCAGTCCAGTTTGAACATTATATTTGCTAAACACACTTTTTCCATATTTAGAATCTTTTTCAGCTATATAGATATCATTACCTTCACAGTGAACTATAGAATATCTATCCTTTGATATTTTGTCGCAGTTCATAACACCTAATATTTCATACGATTTTGCATCTACAAAGTATAGTGACCTTATTTTTTCGGTATCTGGATATTTACCAATATACTCATTACTCCAGAATATAATATAGTCATCTGAGCTATATACACTGTAAACATACTTCCCTCTAAACGTATTAGACAAATTATCAATCTCAACTAAATCACCTGTATTAATATCTAAAAACTCATACTCTGATACTTTGCCCTCAATATAGTTCATAATTATGTTATTAAAATAAGAACGATTATAAGCAACGTTTTTAGCCACTATTTTGTTCTCTTCAACATCATATATAGTAAATGGAATATCAACATCTCCCGTCTCTATCTCCACATACAACTTCCCGCCTACGAACCTAACTCCTGCGAGCCACCTATATCCAATTTCTTCTGCAGTAAGGTATACACTTGTACTGCCATTTTTGGCATCTATCTTTTTTAGCTCTTTTTCATCCACATAGTAGATATTTAGATCATTATCTTGAGCAATCTTATAACTGGTTCCAAAAGTTGCCCTACCGCCACTGCCAAAGAAGTTATTAGGCAGATTAAGCTCGGGTACTGGTGTAATCTCTGGTATTGGGCTAGGTGTAGCAAAAGGTGCTGCAATTGGCTCTTGGGAAGGTGTTGGTGTGGGGGTTGGTGTGGGTGTAGGTGTTGGCATAGGGTTTAGAGAACTTTGAGGCGCAGGTGTTGCCGTAGGCAAAGGAGTCGGAGTTTCTCCCATCAATGGATTTACAATCCTACTTTCAATCATGATTGGTCTGGACATCGGTTTTTTTATTTCGCCATAGGCAGCAGGCATTGATAACCCTGCAAAATATATCTTTGAAATATCTAGATCAGTAATGTTATATGTAAGCTCAATATCAACCGATTCTCCGTAATTGAATCTGATAATTTCACTTTCCTCGTCATTTGCTTTATAGCTGGCATATTCTTTCATATCGTTAAATGTCGATGTAGTTTCTCGCAAATTAAGAAAAATAATTCTATCCATTTCATTAGATAGGTTTAGATTATAAGCTACATAATTTAATCCATCTTCTTCATAAATTTTAAACGAATTGATCCTTACTGTAAGCATTCCGCTTTTTATTTGCTGATTCACTTCACATTGCAATGAATTCTCGCCAACTGTTTCACTTGGTGTTACGTGAGACACCAAATAATCAGCTGTAAGCAATTGTTTATCATCTAGTATACTATTTATATATATTTGTAATATTGCTCTGTCGCCTGCTTTAATGCTTTCTATATCTTCTTGTTCAGGCAGGGTTACTTCAATCATGCTAAGCTTTGCAAAATTGATTTCATTAAACCCATATTTCAAACTAATTTCTTCTGGCTTATCCGGCGATAACTTTACCTCGTTAATATCGTCTGCAATCAATATTCCGCTTTCTCCCGAATCTAAATTTATCCTTATTTTGTTCGGATCAAACACTATATCTTTACCTGCGCCTATATTCATTATTGTGAGACTTAGATTTATATATCTTCCATTATCCCAATCCATTTCAATTTCATTAAGTGCTATGTTCAAATCACCACATAGTATTATTTGCTCAACAAGTACATCCGGTGAGTCGTTCACAGTTTGATTATAATTTACGTTCTCTACAACAATGTAATTTGCATACCCGTCTGCTCTTTCAAGGCTGGGCAATATTAATATGTTTAGTTTTTCCTCTATTATATCTTCTTCAGATGCATTATTATCTGTATCTTTAGTGTCCCCTGCTGAAGCATTCTCCGTTGTTTTGCTAGGTGATACACTTTCTTTATCTGCACCTGTCTTAGTATCTTTATCCAAGCACCCCGCAAACATTGTCGCGCACATGATAATTGTAAATAGTATAATAATTAATTTTTTCACATCTATCTCCAGACATATTTCCTTCCATTATACTCGAATGAGAATTATTGGTAAAGCGAACATGATGTGAATTTTGCACTTCTCAGCAAGCAGTTCTCATTTGTCCTCGCAGTCATCTACACCGCACTGTTTGCGCATCTTGTCTCAAACACTTGCCTCCCTTGTCAAGGGGAGGGGAACCGTGATTTCACATCACGGTGGTGGGATTCGAATATAGCACCAAAGCAAGATTACACCGCATAGCAAAAAATCCCCCTCCGAGGAGGGGGCATCATATTCATATTTTATTCAGTCAAACAAATACCAGCTCTCTCTAGTTTGAGAGTTACTCAATTCACCTGTTGGTTCATGTAAATGAAAGTTACCCAGATAATCAATTTCACCATCTACCACTTTACAAGTAGTAAACTCTAAGCTATACGAAAATCTACTATAACCAACCTCTACTTCAACTCCTCTGGGTAACTCACCATTATAGATTTTATTTATAAACTGCTCTATAAGCCACTCTTTATTATACTCTGATAACCTAAAAGGTTCTTCTTTATCTTCGCTCGTGAAGATATTGCCTACTATATATTCCTTTAAAACTTCATCTCTATAAAACAAGTCACCATTTTCTGCATCTAGAATATATATAGTATAATGTGTCCCCTCTGGCTCATCCCTTGTCCACCATAAATATAGTTCGTTTTGGTAATTGTCCGACCTTTTCAATCTATATAAATATTCATCTATGCCTAACTTATTGCACATAATGTCTATAAGTTCCCACTCCGTCATATCAAAAGCGAGCGTTTTCCCTTCGGATATTACCTGCTGTTTAAACGCCAAATCCTCTTTAGTTGGCTCATAAACTGGTGTTGGCTGTGGCAGGGCGTCATAAAGGGATATCTTTTCGCTTGGCTCTGTCGGCGTTGGTGTAGCTTCAGGAGTTGCTGTGATTATTGGTGTTGGTTCTTTTGTCGGCGTAGCTGTTTTAACAGTAAATGATTGTAGAGTTGGCATTACCATTGATTCTTCATTTGTCGCTTTAACTACTGTAGAAGAAGAAACATCTTCAAAAGTATTTCCTGTACACGATGCAAATAAGCATATTATGCAAATACATAGGATTAGTAAAAATCGTTTCATGTAAACTCCATGGCTTTTCGTCCATTATACTTGAATGGGGTTTATTGGTAAAGGCGAACAAATATGAATTCTATTAAGTATTCTCCTAATTTAAAAGAACTAAAACGAAATATATTAGTCATGCGTATAAAATTTATAATCAGATATTCCATCTAACTCAATATTATTATAATTATTTCTTCCTGCTTGCGATATCATTATTTCATCACTTGTACTATCATAGTTTGGACGAATCATTACTACGTGACCATGCCCCTCTCTCTGTATTACTCCAAATGTAGGGTAACCTTGATTCGCTCTTTCCTGTGCTTCTTCAGGCGTTATTTCTCTGTAACCAATATCCTCTCCATATTTTATCATATAGTCATAAATTCTGTTTGCCCTCAATCCTCCTACATCACTATCAATATTATCTTCTTTTTCCAATGAATGATCATATTCAAATGGCATGTTTGTAGACTTATCTATATAATGAGGTACTTCAGCACCCATTGCTCCAGTCACATCCCACACATAATAATTACAGTATGTTTTATCGTCACTTAAATATCTGGGGTTAGTTTCAACTTCAAATTGATCAATTACTGCATCATAAGCTTCAGGACTCCTTTCTCCCTCAATATTTGTAAATTGAGGAATAGCAGGAACATCTTGATCCATATATGTCATATTAAAGAAATCATTAACATATAAAAATGGAAAAACTGGTTCAAGTGTTCCATCAAAGTCTAATCGAGCGGCTGCATTGCCCATTGGTGGATATTTAGTATTATCAGGGTCTAAATCCCGCGTCTGAGTTGCATAACTAGTATCATCTGGGTTTTGTTTATTCATCTTGTCAAGCAGAGTTTTTAAACTATCTTCATAAATATAGCTAAAAGGGTTTTCAAAATTTACTGAAGCAGGGAATAAAATATTTTCAGTGCTATCATTATCGCTATCAGTTGGTTCTCTATGTTCTGGATTAATCATATACGGGAAGGTATCCGAATCATCATATCCTGTATCCGTAGTACTACCAGCATCTGACCAACCAGTACTCAACTCAACTTTGTCATTAAAACTACTCATCCAATCACTGCTACTGCTTGAACTAGAATCCGATCCCCCACTCAACTCATCCCCAACATGTTCACTAAACGCACGCATGGCTGCTATCTTTGTTTTGAGCTGTTCTGGTGTTAAGTTCATAACATCGCTTTTAGCCGCGGCTTCGTTGCCTTTATGGTAAGCTACAAGATATTTGAAGTCCTCATAAGGTATTCCCTTTTCGCGCATAATATCTTTATACGTTTTATAGACAGGTGTTTTTTTAAGCACATCCGCTATCTTTTTTTCTTTTTCGTATCGTACCTTGTATGCATCGGCAATCTTACTTTCACCTGCATCAATTAACGCTTTTAGCGTTTTAGCCTTTTCATTTATGACAGCGTCCACTGCAGATGATGTATCGCCTGTTACTGCAACTATTTTTTTTAAGTCATCATTTGTGATTCCTTGGCGCTTCTTTGCTTTTTGGAACTTAATTGCCGTAGTTTCTATATCATCTCTCTGAGCTGCTGTCGTTCCCGCTTGCTCACCAAAGAGTTGCGCTCGCGAACTCTTTGCCCGACAGCAATATATGAAATGTATTGCGGGAGAGGTAGCCTTTTGCACAGTGACTCGGGGAACAAGCTCCCTTGTCACTGCCGCTCGTAAGTTTGATAGTTGGATGAACTGCGTTAGTTTTTCTTGCGAAAAACTATGCCTTTCAATTGTACATTATTTGTTAATATTAGTAAATAAAAAAGTGTTTTTTTATACACTCCCCTCTACTCGGCGATTCTCTCAATCTCCTTTTTCGCCAGATTATCCGACAATCCGTCGTAGTTTGTCAGCGCACGGCGGACACTCCTATTCTTTTATACTCTTGGCTTTCTTATCCGCACTGTTTGCGCATCTTGTCGCAAACACTTACCTCCCTTGTCAAAGGGAGGGGGACCGTGATTTCACATCACGGTGGTGGGATTCGGATATAGCACCAAATCAAGATTACACCACATAGCAAAAAATCCCCCTCCGAGGAGGGGGCGTATAAGCTTCTATTCATTAATATCTATGCTTTTTAATAACTTCATTATTTCTTCTTCATTTCCATAATATAAATCTTTATCCATAAAAATTCGCCCGTATATGGTTTTACTATTTTGAAACATTATTTTAATTTCGACAACCTCTTTCTCGCGGAATGTTGATTCCTCAAGTTTAATATATATAGCTTTATTACTTGTAGAAATCATCTCCGTCCACTCTGATTGATCAATCTCACCTATTTGGCTAATATAATTCTCATCAGTTAAAATCTCAATATAATTCTTGTGGAAATAATCATCTGAACCAAACCAAATACTAAAAAAATCTCCGCCAATAGAATAAACATATTCCTGCCATATCGCTGGATATTCCATATATAATTTATGCGACTTGCTCGTATACTTAGTCATTTCATCTGCTTCAACTTCAGATTTCGGAACAGGTTTAAGGTTAGATTTCTCGAAAGCAGTAAAACTTTTTATAACATCAATAATTTCATCCCGCTGGTTTTCATAGATATCTTTTTCCAGTTCAACTCTTCCTACGACTTTTAAATCTTGTATAACAAAATAGTATTCTTCTTTATATAAGCTGCCGGTTATTTTCTTAAATCTAATTTCATTTCCGTCATATGTATAAGAAATCAAATCATTGTATTCAGATATATCGTTCGAAATCTCTTCAACTGTGGTTGCAGTAAAATAATTAGGATAAGATTCCGTTGGATATCCTAATTCAATGAAGAAAGAAACTCCATCTTCATCTATTCTGAAATGCTTAATTGCTTTTTCCCAATATACAGGCAGTCTAAATGAAACATTTGCTTCCTCAGAATTATACTCATAATACTCTGTTTCTTCATTTTCGGTAATAATCTTAATAGTTTTTAGCATATCGAATATATTCTGTTTGTTTGCAGAGTAAATGTTCTTTTTCATTTTTATGTTTCCGTGAAGGTTCTTATATCCTGAAATATTAAAATAGATTTCAATACTATCCTCTGTATTCGATAAATAATATAATCCTACTATTTGTCCTTCATATGTCTGAATGTAATCATCGGCAATATCATCGAACATCACGAAGTCATAAGGAAACATTGTAGAAGTTATACTTATTTCATTTTTATATTTTGAATATCCGTCAAAATCGAAGACCATTGATTGATAAGCATAGAAACTGTGATTATGCCTCCTGTATTCAACTTTTTCCAGCCATTCTCTTGGATATTTTATAGAGTAATATCGAGATAAAAAATGCCGGATAAAATCCGGCACGAATGCGAGTTTTTTCGTAACAATTAACCGTTGTTATATCTATCTCTTGATTCTTCCAAAGCAGTTTCATCCAATCCTATTCTTGTAATCGGAACATATTTTTCCTTGGAAAGATCAGAAAATGAATATGAATCTAAGTGTGTTCCATATGCTTTATCACCCGTAGTTTGTTCTATTGTATAAACTTTATCACCTTCTACATATGCTACCAGTCTTGTGTGGCCATTCTTTACTATTGCATCACCTGGTTTTAAATCTGAGTAGTTTTCAAGTTTAGGCATAGACCCATCTTCTATAGCATACATCATGAATTTTGTAGTCATTCTGTCCAATCCCCATGCATCACTAACAAGACCTGAACAATCCTGCCCATACCACGGCATAGTATCTCCATCTCTATTAGTATATTTTTTATCAAATCCATAAGAATCAATTTTTTCAGTAAATTCGTCTGGAGAAGAATGTCCATGCTTAGAATAAGGAACCCCATAATAAGTTGTACCTACTTTGTACTTTATTCCACCATTCCACCCTGCTAATTCTTTTTCGGGAGTCCACTCATAATTAACATACCCATAAGCTTTATCCATAATTCTTCTTCGTTCATCATATTCCCACTTAGGCAAATCGTACCCATAATCCCATACATCTGAATCAACATCTAGAACAAGATTCATATTCCAATTTTTTGTCATACTATTTAGCTTTTTATTAAACGATGCTCTGCTTTCATCATTGTTTGACATCTTTTCTTGTATTTTATCAAGTGTATTTTCTGAACCAATTATATAATTAAATGGATTTTTATAAGTTAGTTTGACCAAATTCAGCTCATCTAATTGTTTTTTAGTAACTTGTTCTAAACTTGATAATGTTCTTTTAAATCTATTTAAAGGTGAATTTCCCCCTTTTTTTCCCATTACTCTGTTGCGTTCTTCATCTTCTTCAGAAGCATCCCCGCCCCTATCATAAAGCGCATCCGCTATCTTTTTTTCTTTTTCGTATCGTACCTTGTATGCATCGGCAATCTTACTTTCGCCTGCATCAATTAACGCTTTTAGCGTCTTAGTCTTTTCATTTATGACAGCGTCCACTGCAGATGATGTATCGCCTGTTACTGCAACTATTTTTTTTAAGTCATCATTTGTGATTCCTTGACGCTTCTTTGCTTTTTGGAGCTTAATTGCCCTTGTTTCTATATCATCTCTCTGAGCTGCTGTTAAACCTGCCTGCTCATTTTTCGCTCTATTTGATGAAGACGCCTTATCTTTTCTTTTCTTCGCTTCTGTTATCAGTTTCTTAGTTAAGTCTGCATCTCCATCAATCAACATCATTGGCTTATTATATCTTGCCATAATTCTATCCTTTCTTTTTCGCCCTACATTTTGCTAGGGGCGCAAGAGCGGCGCACGACTTACACCGTACACCCCTCATGAGTTTTTATTTTATTATTTGTTTTTATTTTGCTAGTTTCACATTTTCTGACTACTTTGAAGTTTTCTTATACACTCCCCTCTCCTCGGCGATACTCTCAATCTCCTTTTTCGCCAGATTATCCGACAGGTCGTCGTAGTTTGTCAGCGCACGGCGGACACTCATTGCTAGTAAGATATTCTTTTATACCCTCGGCTTTCTTATCCGCTCTGTTTGCGCATCTCCCATTTATGGGAGGAGAATTATCAACGCAGTTATTGATGGAGGGGTGTAACAAAAAATCCCCCTCCGGGGAGGGGAAGATGTCACCTTAATAATTACTAAGGTCTTTCTATAATCACATATCCGTTATTCTTGTGACCATCTATTTGATCTACAGAATAGCTCGTATTTCCTTCATTATAGGCATTATAACCTATTCTATTCGGATTAATCACTTCAATGCTACCGTCAAGATTAATATTTGATAATGTAATTATGTGCCCACTGCCAGTTGTAAATAAGTCATCTTTTCCATCTGTTACACTAGCTACAACTACAGCTCCTCTTTCTAAAGCTTCTACAACATCTTGTATATCTTCAGTATGATATGCATCTAAACCTTTTGATTTAGCATAATCGACAGTAAAATCTTCGATTCTTGTACCACCATCATCTTTATAGCCACCATCTAAAGAAAATTTCGCGGCTTCTTGCACGTGATCATAATATGAGCCATTGTCATTATACCCATCAAATGCTTCAATACCCATTACTGCAGAAACTATGCCACACCCTTTAAACGCAATAGTTTTAGGCTCAATCTCACCTTTATAGATATCTTCTTTTCCATCATCACTAGTGTCATCATCATCAATACCATAATAAATTTGAGCAACATTTCCACCATATATGTCAGAAAACTCTTTTCTAGCAAGGTTTGTTTGGAAAATCATTGGCACCTCTTTATTACTATCAATTATTTTTAATACTCTGTCAATCTCTTCACTTCCCATATAATCAATTATCTGTTTTGCTTCTAAAAAATCCATGCCATAAAAATCAGCATATGTTCTAATATCTTGTATAGAATATTTAGATTTGTTTATTTCTTTTTGCACTTCATTTATTTTAGTTCCAACTTCCTCAGGCACTCCACCGAATTTAATGGCATTTTCTAGTGCTGTTTGCTGTTGCATAGTTAATCCATTATAATCACTTACACCTAACTTTTTTGCAACTTCTTTAGGTACTCCACCAAACTTAATTGCATTGTCTAGAGAAGCCTTTTGCATTTCAATATCATAGTCAGACAATGTTACTAGCTTTTTATTACCTTCCACTGGCTCACCTGTTATCTTCGGTGCTATCTTCGCTGCTACACCTGCTGGTACAGTACCAGTTGCTACAGCATTTTTTAGCGATTGTAACTGCTGGCGTTTATTTTCGCGCTTTATAGCATTACTCTTAGCAATTTTATCTAGCGATTTCCCTATTTTAGCAACAGCTTCTGCTGGAATGCTTCCTGTCCCTACAGCATTTTTAAACGCTAAATCTTGCTGTCTTTCTGTTTCTCTTTCCTTCTTTGCATCGTATTCAGCTTTTTTAATTGCCGTTGAAACAGCTGATTTCGTATTTCTTTTAGCCTTATCAGCATCAGCTTTTGCTAATGCCTGTATATGCGCAGGAAGGTTCTTTGTTCTTTCATAGAAAGAATCTTCTTCTTGTTTTATCTGTCCCGCTGTTTTTCCTGTTTGTTCGCTTCCGGTTGTTCTTTTATATGAGGCTCTGCCTCCATCCATCATCATTCTTGTTGATGCCATAATTCTATCCTTTCTTTTCGCCCTTCGTTTTGCTCGGGCGCAAAAGGGGCGCACGACTTGCACCGTACACCCCTCATGAATTTTTATTTTACTATTTATTACCTTACTAGTTTCACATTTTCCGACTACTTTGAAGTTTTCTTATAAACTCCCCTCTCCTCGGCGATACTCTCAATCTCCTTTTTCGCCAGATTATCCGACAGGCCGTCGTAATTTGTCAGCGCACGGCGGACACTCATTGTCGGCATGCCACCGGTGCGGGCGGACATGATTTGTGCTTCTTCCATTGGATCGTTGGGCAGTCCGTCCATCCAAGTGATGGATATATCGCGCGGGTTAAGGTCTATCATCGAGGCTTGGGCGGCTGTTGCGAGTGCGCGTTTAAAGCACATGTCAAATGCGTTGCGAAGGCGAGAGACTTTGCTCAACACGTTTATATACAGCTTGCGAAGTGCAGCGCCGGACACCACTTGGCCGCCGCGGGTTATGTCCGCATTAAACAGTGCCGGACCCATTTCGCTTATGACCGATAAATGGTTTAACAAGCGCTCTATCTGAACAAAGTTTGAGTCTAGGTTTGCATTCCACGTGATGTATTCCAGCGGTGCTTCGTCGGAGTCGGTGCGCGCGTAGAAGTTGCCTGTGTTAAATGTATAGCCGCCTTCTCCGTCGCCTTCCAGAGCATTTGCGCTTCCGGATACTGTTGGTGCTGCGAAAACGTCAAGGATTTTGCTCACTTGGGCGGTGCGCACTTCAAGCTCGGCGATGATGGAGTCGAGGTCGGCGTAGTCGTCCATGCCGTAGATTGTGTCACTCGTTACGGTATTGTGCACGGGAATCACCGCAAAGTCGCTGAGCCCCGTTGTTATCTCGCCCGTATCGCTTACCATCTTGCCAAGCGTCGCACTCATCGCTCGCACGTCCGCCATCATTTCAAACTTCATTGTGCGGTAGCTTTTTTTCGAGTACACGGTAGCCACGACGTAGTTTTTGTCTTTGCCGTGCTTGTCTTTTTCGCTAAGCGTATAGGCGATGACGTATTGCGTTACGCGCTTTAAGTCTTCCGGGCTTACCACGCAAAACAGATACTCCGGTGAGGACAGGCTTATTCTGCCGTGACCGTCTTCCACATCTACTTTGTAGACAGCCGTTCCATAGCGGGAGCAGTCTATCGCGCCTTGAAAGCCGATGCTCATCAGCTCGCTGCGGGCGATGATGTCGTTTATCGCTTGCTGGCGGCCTTCGCCTTCTGCTGTTATTGTCGGTGGTTCTTGGAACAAAAAGTCTGCTGTTTTGAGGCTGACTTTGCGCTGAAAGTTTAGCACGATTGGGTAGCTTATTATCTCGCTTACGTTGCCGACTACTTTTTCTATTCGGCGCAATTGCTCCGCGTACACTTTTGCGTGCTCGCCTTCATAGGTGAGTTTGTTTTGTTCATAGCGGGCAAGGCGGTCGCGTTCGCCCTCCGGCGGGAATTGTTGGCCTTCGTTGAGCCAGTCTAAATTGTGTAACATATATTGTCCTTTCCTTTTGTTTTATGAATCCCACCACCATTCGCTTTGCTGATGGTCCCCTTCCCTTTATCGGGAGGTTATTTTTCCCCATGCAAAAGTTTATGCTAACCTTTACCCCCCTTGCTAAAGGGGGGATGTCATGGAGCTTGCTTAGTGACTGGGGGGATTGTGTAAAAGTTATGTAACTGGGTAAAAATTTATTTTAAAAAACTCCCGGCGCGTGTCCGTGAGTTTTGGTTGGCTGTCGTTTAAACCCCACTACCGCATATATGAAAGATTGATATACACTGGACAATTGGGGTTTGCATTATGGTATATTCTAAACTTTTATTACTTGAATAAAATAATACCTTCGAGATATAAAGCTATATTTGGCAATAATTATATTTTGATATATAATTAACATTAAATATGCTTATTAAGGATATAATGTTATGAAAGTATTACTTTTACATTTAAGCGATATACATTTCAAAGAAGATGATATAATAGATATATTAAAAATAGATAAACTTGTACAATCATTGTCTATTATTAATACATTTAGCAAATGCATTATTCTTTTCTCTGGAGATTTAACTCATTCGGGCAAAGCAAAAGAATATGATAAGGTTCGTAATTTTTTAAATATTATATCAATTCGTATAAGAAAAAAGTATTTACCTAAAAAATTTATTAAAGTTTTAGTTGTACCAGGAAACCATGATATAGTTTTAAATAAAGATGATAAAAATAGAAGTAAAAATATAATTGAGTACTATCACAATGGTACTATTAATGATTATATTGATTCTGAAATTGGTTTTATGAAAAACTTTTACAGTTCAAGGGTTTCAATTGATAGCTTCGATGAAGTTGTTCTCATTAACAAGAAAAAAATATTAATCGATAAAACTTATATGATTCAATTTAATCTTATAAACACTGCAATATTTTCAACATTGGATATTGACGACAAGCAATTCCATCATCTTCCGACATATGAGTTAGATAAAATCAAGAAAAATGAAGGTGATATAACAATATCGATTATGCATCACTCAACTGAATGGTTTAATGATCTTTCCAAGGACAAACTTGATTCAACTATCCGCTCTCTTAGCTCAATATTATTAATAGGACATGATCATACTTCATGTTCTTTGTATGCTAATTATGATAATGAACAATACATGTTTATTTCAAAGGGTGGTGAATATTCAAATGATGACACCAAAGCAACTTCATTCAATGCTTTAATTTTAGATACTGAAAATAATACATTAGACTCATTTACATTTACATGGAATATTGAACGCAGTATTTTTATTCACAAAAATACGTATAAAAATCAAAAAATTGTTTCTAAAAATAATATGATAAGTCCAACAAATGATTATATTAATAGCATAAAAGACAATACAAAAAGAACTTTTCATAATTGTGATAGTTTTCTTGATTACTTTATTTTTCCAACATTGCTTGAAGATATATCCAATAAAAATAATTTTGAGAAAAAGAACGAATTACGCATTAAAAACATTGAAGAGTTCAGAAAATTACTTTTTGATAAAAGATATATTGTAATAAAAGGACATGAGTTGTACGGAAAAACTACCTTAATAAAAAGCCTATATTTAGATTTGTCTAACGACTTTATTACAGTTTTTTTCTCAAATGAAGAGATAACTAGGAGACGTCCTGATAGAATAATCAAATCGCAAGTTGAAGAACAATACGGTGATGATAGTTACTTTTACGAAGAATTTTTGCAATCTGATATTAATAAGAAAATCGCAATAATAGATGACTTTGATAAAATTAAAGAAAATGAAGTAAAAGAAGTATTTATAAATGAAATTTTTAAAAACTTCGGATTCATTATTATTACAAATTCGTTTAGTCAAACTATTACCATTGAAAAAATGGCTAAAGAAGTAATTGAATTTAGCGAAGACTTTTTTATCTTGAGCATTCAACCTTTTTATAAGTTGAATCGTTTAGCTTTAATTAAAAAACTTTGTGTTTTGTCAGGCATAAATGCCAAACAAATTACTACATTTACCGATGCAATTGATAAATTTATAGAAGACAATTTAAATCTTCTTGAGTTAAATCCTGATTTTATTATTGAATATGTTACATACTTTATAGAAAAACAAGATCCTACTAACCTACTTCGAGAAGATACATTTGGATTAATCTTTGAAAATAATATTGATAACGCAATAATTAGCTGTGGTAATAAAGAAAACGCAAGTCTTATTAAAACGGTTTTATCAAAAATCGCTCATCATATGCATTTTAATAAAAAAGCAATACTTTCTTACGAAGAGATTGATTCAGTAATAGAAAAATACAATACTGACTATAATCAAAAACCGAAAATATTAACAAAGCACTTTTTAAACACTGCAATCAAGACTAAAATTTTATGTGAACTGCCTTACAAGTTAGAATATAAATTTAGTAACAGAAATTATTTAGCTTTTTTTGTAGCAAAAGCTTTATTGATGAACTTCGCTAGAAATCCAGATTATAGAGAAATACTACAAATAATGAACAATATTTGTTTTGGTATAAATAGTTCAATTATTATGTTTTTGACTTATATTTCAGATAATATTACTATAATAAACAAAATATGCGAATTATCTATTGACTTAATGAAAGATTGGCCTGAACACGATTTTGATAAAAATAATATAAAATATTTATCCAACAATAAGATTAATCCTCCAATCACACCCCCTCATAAGGGTGACAGGTCAAAATTAGATGCAGCAAAAGATAAAAGAGAAGAGTCTACCTATAGTATATCAAAATTAGAATGTGTAGGAATTTATGATTATGATGAATCTAGTGTAAATGACTTTAGCAATCAAATATTAAAAGCATTAAAGTATACTGAACTACTATGTAAAGCTTTACCTTCATTTAATGATAATTTATTAACTGATGAAAAAGAAAACTTACTAGCTAGTATTTACTCAAATCCAAACAAAATTATATATAAAATTTTAAAGCCTTTAGATGATAGCTTTGAAGAGTTAGCAGAAGAGTTGATTGAATATTCTGAAGAAAAAAGAGGTGATGAGGAACTTACTCTTAAAGAACTTGAGATACTTTTGATTCAAATATCAAATATATTAATTATACAAATTTTCGATATGCTCTCTTGCTTTACGGTCGATAGTCGAAGTATTGAAGATTTAAATAGTTTCGATATTAAAAATTCTAATTACAAATTATTCAATGCTTTCATAGAACATAATCACACCTATACTAAATTAAACAGGCTAGTTTCTCTTTTAGAAGAAATATATACTAATTCAAATTATAATATCAGAAGAATTGTGTGCCATATCGTTAAAAAGCATATTACATATAATAATATCCCTGATAATATTCGACAAAGCTTGGTAGATAAATTCTTTAAT
The DNA here is from genome assembly GCA_963676355.1 of Christensenellaceae bacterium. Classification (GTDB taxonomy): domain Bacteria; phylum Bacillota; class Clostridia; order Christensenellales; family UMGS416; genus JAGLOK01. The sequence continues at coordinate 1,836,776 of OY781093.1, read as the reverse complement.
GGTAATCAAAAAGACTACTTTATAGAATCAAAAAAATCTAAGTAAAGCTACCCCCGCGGACATGTGCCGCGGGGGTTCTACGTATTATCAATAATCTGCGTAAAAAGCGCAAATCGCAAAAATGCACGAGGAACGAGTTTTTTGTGATTTGTAAGACCTCGATGAGAAGCGGAAGCTTCGAAATCGAAAGCGAAATAAGCGAGCTAACGAAGGTTGACAAACCGAGTGTTTTGCGAGCGCATTTCGCACTCCAATGCATATCTAACCGCGTCAATCGAATGATTATCCCGATCGGCAAACAAAGCGCGAAAACCACCCAATCCATCAGGGGGATATTCGTAGGAGGAAAACTCCCGGGCGGCGGCGGGACAGCGGATGGGATCGATGACAAGACTATCCAGCGAGCACAGCCACTTAACGCCAAAGCTTACCGAGCCCGCGCCTTTTTTGGCGGGGGAAATTTTAACGCCAAGGGAGCGCAGTTCGTCGATGGACTTGGGTTCGGCGGAGTCGGCGACGATGCGGGCGTGAGGATGGGAGGACAAAATGCGGGCGGCCGCGTCGCGGTTACTCAGCCCAACGGCAAAAAGCTCGTCAAAGATGAAAAGCTGTCGGCGGGTGCGGTCAAAGTGCAGGGCGACAAAGCAGAAGGGATCTACCGCGTAGCCCCAGTCGATGCCAAAGCGCAGCCGGTCAAAGGCGGCAATCTCCGAGGAGGAAATCTCGCGCAGGCAGACGTTGGAAAACACTTCCCCGCCCGTTCCGGTCACCTCGCCCAAGTACTCGTGGGCAAAGGATTGGGGGGCGACTTTTTCCCGATGGGCAGCTTCCGCCGCAAAGGCTTCGCCCAGCCAGACTGACCCCCGAGAATGCGCCAGCACATCGCGATAAGTCGAGTGATGCACCAGCCGAGAAGCTTTTGGCGCCCGAGCCTCGGCATTCACCCACGATTTCACCGACATGGGCGGATTATACGTTGCAAACACGGCAAAATCATCACCGCCGCGCACGAAAGTCAGCAGCGCGCCGCGCACTTCGTCATAGGAGGAAAACTCGCTAAGCTCTTCAAACCAAACGTACTTAAAATAGCCGCTTTTAAGCTTGGCGGACTTCACCTTTTGCGTGTTGTCCATGCCACGGAAAATGATGCGCTGCCCCGTCGGGATGTACGTTAAGCGCATGGGAGAAACCGTCGCCTGCCACAGATGCGATACGGAGAGCCGCTCGACCGCCCAAATGAGCTGTTCATATACGCTCTCGCGCATGGTGTCGCGCACTTTGCGCAAAATGGCGGCGTTTGCGGAGCTATCGCGCATCATCCCGAGTATTATCATAAGCGACACGAACGAGCTCTTGCCCGAGCCGCGCCCGCCCTTGAGCCAGTATTCCATGTGGCGGCTTTGCTTTATGTCGCGAGCAATCGGGTGAAACGTGGGCGGGATTAGGTCACTCATTTTTATCTCTGTCATGCGGCTCCTTTCTGCGCACTAAAAAACCCACGGAATAATCCGCGGGCTTATCTTCTCTATTACTGCTAGAAGTACACTCTTACATTCTACCGTTGTTTTGCCTGTAAAAGGGTGTAAGCTTTATCTATGAAGCATCTTCTTTTATTTCTTCCTATTCAAGCTGTGCTTTCTTTCTGCCTTTAGTTATTAGGCTAATTATAATAAAATGAAAAACAAAGACAGTGTATCCAATTATCTTTGGAATCAATTGCCATAAAGTCACAAAAATATATGCAAAACTTCCCTTTTCAGCGGTTAAAGCATCCTGAAATATTACTATATCTGTTATTTTTATAACAAGGTCAATAATCAATATCACAAAGAAGAATATTCTTCCTCTTACTTTTCCCTCTTTGCTTAAAAACACGACTTTAACCTGAAAAATAAGCGCTACTATATAAAGAATATTCACATATAAATTAGGATTCATAAAATAGACTTCCCCGAATCCAAGTGCACTCATAATAAGCGGTCGAAAAAGTCTATATATAAGTATACTGCCTAATAATATAAACGTCATCCTAGCAACAACAATCAGCACTCGTTCCTTGTTTTTTACCTCGATGTTTTCACTCATTTTCTACCTCTTAGCATTTTGGTTTATTGTACCATTTATACTCATATAATGTAATATGTTATTTTTTTGCGTGTTTATTAAGCTGACTACCCTTGTCGCCGTCAAGCGTTTTTATTTTTATCTGAGTTCGTAGCGGCTCCCCTCAAGAGAAGATAACTGAGTTTCGCAAATTTTTTTGATTGTTATGATTGTTTAACAATAATTATCTACATAAAACACAATAAGCCTTTCAAAAAAATATTTTGCATTATATAGTTCTTGAATATCTACATTCGCTCCTTCTGCATGATGCATGAATTTATTCCTTGGTCCATCTTCTTTGTAAGCATGTATCAAATAGTAAAGGACTTCATTCTCTTTGCTTTCTTCTTCCTTTTCTTCCCTAAATATTTCATTTAACAAATCATAATTCTGTTTAACAATTGAGTATAAAGATTTAAAAGTATAGTTTTGGAAATGCTCGATATCACTTTTCGGGTTGTGATATAAAATATTTCTAACCAGTCTTTCTATCATTGGGTAATAAAAGAACAAAAATCGACTATCATTATTCTCATTTAAAATAAAATTTATATCTATTTCACCGAAATCAGCATTACTTATATTAAATTTCTCAATATACTCTTTAATTTCAACTTTCATCACCAAACACCTGTAAGAACTGTCTTATCATTATTGCAGTAAAGTCGCCATCTTTTTCAATATCATAGTTTATAATTTGTTTAGGTTTTTCGTTATTATCAATAAGGTTACTTACAGCTTTGGTTGAGCAATTATTGTATCTTAAATTTGGATACTTAGATATTGATAAATTGAATTTTTTTGATATTTTTTTACATTGATCTTCTATTATCCCAGATAAATAATCACTCATTATATTTGTTTTGATTAGCAATATTTCAATGTCATGATTATACCTATTACTATCCAATAGCTCCTTTGCATCTTCTCGACTTAAGCAATACTTAGAGAATAATTCATGATGCATTAATAAAAAATACAACATTATCATTCCATTAATGTCTTGGCATTCGTTTATTACTTTTCTTATCTCTATAACACGATTTAATAGTTCTTACTTAAACTCGTCATAATTACTTTTATACTCCTTTACATATCCTACATATTCATTAGGTTTGATTTCATTAATTTTTTCTTTACTCTCAATCATCTTCATTACCTAAAATATTTGCGCAGGCATCCGAAGCACATGCCCAAGCAACCACTACTTGGATGAATATACTTAAATCGTTCAAATCACATTTATAATTACCATGAGCAATTCTATTTCTTATCCTAAATCCATTATTATCATAGAGAATAAAATTCAAATACATAATAGAATTTGTAAAATTATTATCCTTTATAATAATGTTCTTAAAAACTATATCTAAATATTCATTTTTAAATTCTTTTTTTCTATTATGTTGATAATAGTTATAAAGCCTAAGAATAAAAACCTCTATACCTAGTAATAATGGCATAAGCATCATATAATAATTTTTATAATTCAACTCGTTTGCATCGTTGTTTATAGCGTTTAGAATAGTCATTTCACTATCGTTTTTATATATGTTCTTGAACAATGCAGCGCAAAGACTTGTTTGCATACTTACTATCTCTTTCATATAGTTCATATAATTCGCATACGCATTTTTGCTTTCGAATATGTGAGCATTTTCATATGAAGATTCATTTTCTTTAAACTTCTTTTCAATTAGCTTTGTGTAATATTCCTTTAAACAGCCATTTGCAGATTTTAAATCCTCAGTTTCATAAATGCCTTCTTCTCTGTTTGTAATTGATATCGATTTAGCCAAAAATGTTAAAGGAGACAAGAGAGCCGTCTGTATACTTTCTTCAATCATATTTTCAAAATTAACCATACAATTGCTAAACAATCCTGATATAATATTTGACTTTAAATTGGATTCCATTTGTTCGATAAGTTTCTGAGGAATCTCCATCTTTTGTTCAAATGTTTGTAAAGAATTTTTATCAAAAGACTTTGTTGTTTTCATCTTTAAAGAAGACGCCTTTTTTTGTATTCTCTTTAATTCTTCTTTGTTATGAAAATTTCTGATGCTTCTTAACCTTATAATCTCATTTATTACACTCTCATATTGAGCAATATTTCTGATTGGATTTTCATCAGTACTAATTAAGTCAATTCTTTTTTCTAATACTTTGATTATTCTTTCTTCATCTTCTTTGCTTACATCACATCTTTCATATAATTTATTTAAAACAGAGTAGTCATTATGAAAATCTTGGTTGGCATTTTCCACCTCATAATCTAAATAATTTTGATAGTTATCTTTAATATTCTTATCATATTCGATTAAGTATTCGTTATAATAACTTTTTAACGCAACTAGTTTATTAAGCAATCTTGAAAATGTTTTCTTGTCATCTTGACTGGCGATGCGTACAGAATCATATAATAACCCATCTAATTTATGAATGTTATCGTAATCTGCAAAACCAAAACTCATAATATCATATGCAAACTGTAGGCAATTCTGATAAATGTTGCCTCCCTTAAAAAAATCTCTTTTTGGAAAGTATTTTTTAGTAAATATTTTTACATATTCGTCATTTTTATTATGATTCTTATATTTCTCACCGTTTGAATAAGAAAAGTATAAAGAATTAATAAAATATGATAAAATATGCAAATCATCTAAAATTTCATTCTCTAATGAATATTCCCATATTTTTTTTAAATATAATAGATAATCCTCAGGCTGATATAGTAAAATATCATTCACTATATAATAACGAATGCATTCTTTTCTGCTATAAGTATAATTGCAAAAATCATAAATAATTTTGGCAACTTCTTCTTCATAAATTTCAGAAGTCAAAGCATCAAAATCTTTTTTAAACTTCTTATCATTTTCTTCTTTTAAGATGCTTTTTATGTTAATATTTGCTATTTTTTGAATATACTTATTCATTTATTCCTCATGATTTTTAATAGATAAATTATACCACTTATATCCATTAATATAAAGAACTATATATAAAACCATTTACCGTCATACACTGGAAGTAGTAACAAACAGCCAAGATAAAAGCACTACAAAAACATCCCCCCAACAAATCCGAGGATTTTGCTTATTAATTGCTTTGCTCAAACACAATAAAACAACTAAACAAAAAAGCCAGATACTTGAAAGTACTGGCTTTTACTTCTAATTAAATCAATTGATATAGTCGTTTAACCCTACGCCTTATCCTCCAGCCCATTCCTGCCAGACAGAAAAACCAAAACAATACTATAAGCTAAAACAACGCCGATAAAGAAAAACTGAATAACAAGCGGTAAGACAATGTGAGTCATTATATCGTAGGTTTGGAAAAAAGCATCTTTTAATAGGAAAAGCGTCCTTATCTGACCTATTGCACTATAGCCGAAAAATACCACGGCAAATATAAGCATCGGTATGGCGGACTTTATTTTACCTTTCTTGTTTGAAAATACATAAGCAAACTGCAGGGCAAGAAACAGCACAAGCAAGACGACGAACACCGTACTTATGCCCAACTGAAATAAAGCTTTGGGGTAAAGAATCAAATACATATTAATAAGACTATATATTCTGGTAACCGCTGTTATCGCCGCTGCAATATACAGTATTCTCGCCGCGGTAATAATCCCTGAGCGACGGTTTGTTTTTTCGTTCATTGTTTCCATGTGCACCTCGTTTTTCTACCCATTATAACATCACGTAAATTAATAACAAGCAAATAATCAAAAAGCCAGATACTAGAAAGTACTGGCTTTAAATTCTTATTCTTAATATCTAAGATAGATTAATTAAACAACGCCTTTTTGACAGTTTCCGATGCAAAACCCCCAATAATTACTTTAAGCGCATTGTAAATAGCTTCATCCATTTTCGCCATGATAGCCTTAGCTTTCACAACGGCAACTTGCGTTTTGGGCGTTTCCGCCAACAAATCAGGCAAAATGGCATGCATCGTATCGCGGTCGTCGGAAGATAGTTTAGAGTCAATGGCAAGAAGCTCATGGACAGCTTCGATGTGTGAGCTCGTCCAAGGGAAAGGCTTGCCGCAGTTAAAGCAGTAAGCGGGAGAACGATCCATTTTCTTTGAGGTAATAACGGAGTCCACGTGGATTCGTCCCTGAATAGGCGCGTCGCAATGCTCGCACTTTGTCATAGTTTCAAGTCCACACTGGGGACAAAAAGGCTTTGCCATGTCCGGCTGCTGGTTGTGCGCATCGGTTATAACATGACCATTTCTGCAAATTTGCGCTGTTTCATAATAGCTCATAATGCCCTCCGTATAAAAAATATAATCTCTTAAATAATATGATTAATTGTTTTTCGCTTTTTTATATATCGGTGTATAGTCTTTATTATTTTGTTTTTGTTTCTTATCTGAAGATTTACGATCGGTTGAAAAGACCATATAAACATACAGCCCTAAAAACACCGTAAACATAATCCTCAGTACTAAAGTATAAACAACCATTTATCCCTCCGTTTTACAAACTAATTATATCACTTAAATGCAGCGGGATAAATTATAAAACGATTAAAATCATCAAATAATCACATAAATTGACGTATTGGGCGCAGGAAATTACACTTTAGTAGAGTTGTTTCATATATACAGCCGTCTTTTGAGGGAGATTACTTCCGCATGCAATATAGTTTCTTATACGACATCTTGTTTTGTTCTTTTGCCATGCCAAAGCAAGTCCTCGTATAAGCTTTTTGTTTCTGATGTCCCTTATCTTTTTTCAAACTATCCTCCCTGAACGCCGTCAAACAATGTCTTTTTGCAAACAAAATAAATCCTCGCAGAAACTTCTGTCTTTTTGCAAACTGACCACTGGCGAGGAAATGATTCTTTATGCGAGGGAGACTTCGTCTCCCTCGCGCTCCCTCTTGTTTTCGCAAAAATCCAACATCTATATTCCACCCAACCTATACAAAACCGTAGACCGAGAAAGAAATCCATAAGCTCTATAACTGCGCAGCGCAAAGTCGCATTTTGTTTAGGGGGTGCAACCCCTTCGACTAAGTCAAGGTAAACGCAGTCGGACAAGGTAGAAAGCCTGTCGGGGGTTGCGTCTTTTGGTTACTTTTTTAAAAAAGTAACACCAAGCGGTAGCGTTCCCAAAGCAAAGAATATTACCCAAGCTTCTTATTGCGGCGCACGCACTTTATCTCACCGCATTTATACTAACTTAAACCCCTCCACCACGCTCCGCGCGGTTCCCCTCCCCTAAATGGGAGGTGCGTCGACTGCGCAATCAAAATTTGCTTTATACTATAAAATAAGCAAAGTGATTTCGCTACTCAAGCTCTGCACTCCTGTTTAAACTCATATATTGCAACGCAGACACTTCATCCCACCGCATTTATACCAACTATCCCCCCAACCCCACAATATGATACAATATCAATATGAATAATCAGCCCACAAAAAAAGACATGCTCGCCGCCCGAAAACGGCTTATAACCAGCGAAACAAGCATCGTAGCATTGGAGCGCGAGTGGGCAAAGTATAAATATCTCATCCTAGCCAAAAATCCGAACGGCTACAAGCAACTCCGCGCACTGCTAAAAGACAAATCTGAATATCCGGTTAAGGAGTTTTTCGCCATAGTAGATGAATCGCTTGCTGTGCCGGAAAATCGTGGCTATGAGATAAACGCCGCCCAGCATGTGGCTGGCTATTTTAAAAACAAAGCAACTGCCGAGGAAAAAGATAATATTGCTTTGCTGATTAATAACTATAGCAATAACAAAGTCAAGCGTGAAGATATAAAACAAGCGCTTTATGTTCTCGCCAAAAAGTATAATGAAACATATCTCCTTCAATCATATTATTTTTCAGATTGCAAATAGACCGATTTAGGTCACTTGTTACGTGCTAAACTATAAAAATTGTAAAAACTTGCAGTAAAATCTACTATAAATAAAAAATATGCAAAAATATTTGTTTGAACTTCAAATAATCCTACAAAAACCAGCAGTTTTATGAGATTATAGAATATATATAATTAAAGGAAGAGAAGTTATGAAACACAAAATTTGCGCATTGGCTATTATTTTTATTACTATTTTTTCTATCTTTCCTCCCACAGCACATGCGGCTACATTTATTTTAAATGATTCATATCTCTACAGAGATTTCAACTTTGCTGCGGAAGGTGTTGCAGCCGGCGACACCATAATAGTCACAAGCGCGGCGGAAGGTGTGCGCCTTATAGGTTCATCTTCCACCACATACAGCAATGTGACAATTAGCATAGAGTCCAGCGGAAATACAAAATTTAGTATAGAAAATCTTAACATTGCAGGCGGCGGTAGCGACAACACCACTCCTATAATTGTTCACGGGCCAAACAATCAAATGGAAGTAGTCGGAACATGCAACATGACTTCCCAATATGACGTTGGCATTCAGGTAGAATCAGGAGATGCACTTACAATCAAGGGCACAGGGACTCTCGTTGTAAGAGGCACAACCAATAGCGGTGTACGTGAAGGCGGTGCCGGCATTGGCGGAAGGACAAGAACTTCCTGTGGCACAATAAATATAGTTGACTGCAATGTATCGGCCTACGGCGGTATAAAAGCCTCAGGAATCGGCGGCGGAGGAGGTTACAGCGAGCTAATCAATCCCTATCCTCCCGCTTTTAACCACCACATAGGCGGAGCAGGCGGACAAGTCAACATCTCAGGAAACGCAGTTGTCTATGCAAGCGGAGGAAGCGAATCTGCCGATATCGGCGGAGGCTATAAAAACGGAAGTCATGGTTCACTTAGCATCACAGGCAATGCCGCAGTATTTTTCAGACAATCGCAGGATGCACTTGTTTCAGGCTTTAGCTATCCCGGACACTATTATGTAAACAGCAGCTATAAGTTCGAATACTCAGTTGGCGGCACTCCCGCAAGCTCTATCACAATACATAAATTAATGAGGATAAATAACTCTTCGTATAATGCGTCAACCGGCATTCTAAGCGTATCAGGGGAAAGCTTTACAGTAGGCGACGAGATGGATGTGAGCACTCTTACCATAACAGGTGAAAGTGGATACAGCCATACCCTCACCTCCCCCGATGTGACTGCAAGCAGTTCCACAGCGTTCAGCGTTCAGCTAAACAGCGAAGATAAACTCATTATAAACAGTATATTAGATAAAAACGGAACATCAGCATCGGAAGGCACTGTATATAACCTTTCGGCAGCATCTGGCTGGAATGCAACCCAAGGCGCGGATGCCGACTCGTCCAACACTATTACAGTTTCAGGAGTTCAGGCTCCCACTGTATCAAACGCTGTCTATAACAAAGCGACAGGTGAAATGACAGTCACAGGAACTAATATGGTTAAGAAAGTTGGCTCAAGCAACGACATTGACGCATCGATGTTTACAGTACAAGGAGTTTCAGGCGGCACATTTACACTGACTGATACGAGCGATGTTGAGATCTTATCCGAAACATCATTTAAGCTAATTTTAAGCTTAACAGATAAGAGCGCAGTTAATAATCTTTTAGACGCTTTGGGAACTGTTTCCTCATTAGGCGATACATACAACTTAAGCGCGGCAGACAACTGGAACGGTGCTATCACAGGCGGTGACATTTCAGATACAAGCGGAAACGCTATTGAAGTAATATACAACGCTCCGACACCCGAGCCAACTGCAGTGCCTACACCCACACCGACTACTGCACCCACTGCAAAACCCACTACTGCACCAAGACGCACCTCATCTACCACAAACACTCCCGCGCCGACACCGTCTCCCACACCCCAATCCTCAGCAACTCAAACCCCTGCGCCATCGGGTGAAGCAACCGCCACACCAGCACCAGCTATATCCGAAACACCCATCCCTACGCCAACGCAGACACCACCTGCGGTTATAACAACAGATGTAGTAAGCACTGATGACGGAAAAACCGTTGTAAATATAGATGTCACTTCCCTGCCGCAAGGAACGAGCGCAGTGAAGCTGCCCAGCGGTCAGGTTGTGCCCATTGACACCGCAGAAAATGGCATGCTTACGATTGAAGTATTTGATGGGTGGAATAATGAGGATGGCAGCATAACACTTGTCATGCTAAATGATGATGAAGTTGCACTTGGCTCATATAATATTGAAGCACCCAGCGTGGAAACCAGCCGAAATATGCCAGTTTGGATAATAATCGTGCTAGTGGGCGTGATGGCCATTGTCTGGGGCGTAGTAATCTACAGCAGGAAGGTTGCCTGATAGCATATATTCACTCGGAATATATGCTATCTGCCGTATAATTATTAAACTCAGTTTTATATTCAAACTTTTTTCTATCCAACGGCTGCCCACATCTTGTGGCTTGGGTTTCATTTAAAATACTATTTTCCTAAATCATTGATTTATTCCCATAAAATGCTTTATTTGTTGTTTTAATTTTATTATAATATATTTCTTACGTTTTTATAGATATATCGAGGAATATTGAAAATGATAAAAAAATTAGCACTACTGCCAGCTTTAGCTTTGCTTTTAATGTTTATTATTATTCAGCCAAATGCACTGGCCGCCGACAGCTATGTCGCGGGAACAACCAAACTTATCATAGACACCAATCCCACAGTCAGCCTGCAGGCATCCGTCGAGGCCGCACTGCTCGCCGAAGGCTCAGGGCACACGAAAGATGATGTAACGCATCTTACCATTACATCGGGTGTTTATACATATGCACTTACAGATGATGATATAACATATATCACTTCTTTGGCCGCTCTCACCCACCTTGATGTGGACGAGAGTGTTAAAATAGCTCCATATTATATTCGCGTGGAATTTTTCGCAGATAATAATGTGATAGAAGAAGTGAAGTTCCCTGGCAAATACTTTTCAAGTAAAGCATTTCAAGATTGCTCAAACCTTAAAAGTATTAACATGCCGCATGCGGAAATCTTTGAATGCGATTTTTGTGATAATTGCCCGAAGTTAGTCGATGTATACCTTCCAAACGCCAAAGAATTCGGAGACTATTCTTTTAGAGACTGTGACATACTTGAAACATTGAAACTGCCAAGAGCGCAAAAGTTCGGGTATCATTGCCTGTCGTTTTGCAGAAATATCAAAACTTTGTCGCTCCCGTCACTGCAAACGGCAGACTATAACTTCTTAGACTATTCCAAAATACAGGATTTAGAGCTTGGTACTCCTCCTACAATAGCTTCGTTTGGCAATGTCAACCTTACTCGTTTAAAAGTTCCCGATACTCAATATGATTCTTTTAACTCACAAGGTAACGGAACGTGGAATGGTTTTTATATCAGCTCCTGCGCTGTTTTCGTTTTTGAGCCAAACGGCGGTACTGCGCCGTACACATATTTTTACTACCCAATGAATGCCAATGGCCCAATTTATGATGGTGCGGACTTTAAACGCGATGGCTATGCCCTCCAATCATGGAACACACAGATAGACGGCTCTGGAACCGCCTACGATTTAGGAGAAAGGATTACTATCAGAGAAAGCATGACTTTATACGCGCAATGGGAACCAATCCCCACACCCACGCCTACTCCCGTTCCGACAGCCACACCCACACCTGCACCGACTACTGCTCCTACTGCAAAACCCACTGCCACCCCAAGACGCACCTCATCTACCACAAATACTCCCGCGCCGACACCGTCTCCAGAACCTTCAGCAACGCAAACCCCTGCGCCATCGGGAGAGGTTACCGCCACACCAGTGCCAGCTATATCCGAAACACCCATCCCTACGCCAACGCAGACACCACCTGCGGCTATAACAACTGATGTAGTAAGCACTGATGACGGAAAAACCGTTGTAAATATAGATGTCACTTCCCTGCCACAAGGAACGAGCGCAGTAAAGCTCCCCAGCGGTCAGGTTGTGCCTGTTGACACCGCAGAAAATGGCATGCTTACGATTGAGGTATTTGATGGATGGAATAATGAGGACGGCAGTATAACACTTGTCATGATTGATGATGATGAAGTTGCACTCGGCTCATATAATATTGAATCCTCTAGTGGCAAAGCCAGCTCCAATATACCGATTTGGATAATAATCGTTCTTGTGGGCGTAATGGCTATTGTTTGGGGCGTAGTAATCTACAGCAGGAAGGTTGCCTGATAGCATATATTTGTTCGGATTATATGCTATCTGCCGTATAATTATTAGACTTAGTTTTATATTCAAACTTTTTTCCTATCCAACGGCTGCCCACATCTTGTGGATTGGTTTTCATTCAAAATACTATTTTCCTAAATCATTGATTTTTTCCCATAAAATGCTTTATTTCCGAGTTTTATTTTCTTATAATGTAACTCCTAAGTTTTTATAGATATATTGAGGGATTAAGAAAATGATAAAAAAATTAGCACTACTGCCAGCTTTAGCTTTGCTTTGCATGCTCATCCTTATTCAGCCAAATGCGCTGGCCAACTCTTATGATTCAGTCACTACGACAGTTTTAATTGACACAGCGCCGGTAACTTCTCTTCAGGTTGAAATTGAAAGTTTACTTTCCGTTTCCGGTCATACAAAAGACAATATCACAGTCTTAACAATAGCGCCTGCAACAGCATACGAACTAACCGCCGCGGATATAGATTATATTAAATCCATGACAGGCCTGGCTCACCTTATCACAAACACAAATGTAAGCGTTCAGGGCGGAGACGTCGGAGATAGCTTCTTTAATAATAATGATGTAATCCAAAGCGTAACTTTTCCGGGCAAGATTTTTGGAAATTACGCCTTTTACTCTTGCGATTCACTGACAAGTGTCAATCTATTTGAAGCGCAGACATTTAACGACTATGCTTTTGAAAGCTCAAATAAAATTACCAGTGTCTCATTGCCAAACGTAATATCATTTGGCTATGACGCTTTTTTTGCTTGCTATTACCTTGAGACAATCTCTTTTCCCAAATGCACTTCATTTGGAGATAACGCTTTTATAGATTGCCACAATCTATCCAGTGTATCACTTCCCGAGTGTAAAACTTTCGGCGACAGTGCATTTCAAAACAATATTAGTCTCACTGAAATTTCACTTCCAAAGGCTGAAACCTTCGGAGACATGGCATTCAGGTTTGACGCAAGCTTAAAAACTGTAGATTTGCCAAGCGCTAAAACTTTCGGAAATGCTGCGTTTCGAAGCTGTACGAGTATTGTAAATATAGACCTGCCAAGCGCTGAAAAATTTGCATCTTATTCTTTCTACTCCTGCACTTCTTTGCGAATAGTCAGCCTTATAAAAGTGTCCGAAATGGGCGTAAATGCCTTTTCCGGCTGCACAAGTCCTATAACTCTTCAGCTTGGCTCAACTCCGCCCACCATGGGAGGTTCTTTTGGGTATTCTTTCCCAGCAGGCGCAAAACTTACACTATCCAGCGCTTATAAAACAAGCTATGACAACGATCCAAACGATTCATCCGGCGCAAACGACGACTTAAGATGGTTCGGCTGGCCGATGGATGTTATTTATGTAGTTTCATACAACTCAAACGGTGGTGCAGGGATGATACCGGGGACTTCGCACCGTGCAGGAGATACTGCCGCGCTAAGCGACGGCACAGGCTTTACTAAGGACGGCAAATCACCTCTTTTTTGGAACACAAAAAGTGATGGTACAGGCACTCAATATGCACTCAGTTCAAGCCTTACGGTGCCAGATGCAGACGTTTTGCTCTATGCTATATATAATATAGCGACCCCAACTCCAACACCGACAGTGACACCTGCACCGACTACTGCTCCCACCGCAAAACCCACTACTGCGCCAAAGCGCACCTCATCGAAAACAAATACTCCCGCGCCGACACCTTCCCCCGAACCTTCAGCAACGCCAACCTCTTCACCATCGGGTGAAGCAACCACCACACCAGCGCCAGCTATATCCGAAACACCCATACCTACGCCAGCGCAGACACCACCTGCTGATATAACAACTGATGTGGTAAGCACTGATGACGGGAAAACAGTTGTAAATATAGATGTCACTTCCCTGCCGCAAGGAACGAGCGCAGTGAAGCTGCCCAGCGGTCAGATTGTTCCCATTGACACCGCAGAAAACGGCATGCTGACAATTGAGGTATTTGATGGATGGAATAATGAGGACGGCAGTATAACACTTGTCATGATTGGCGATGATGAAGTCGCACTCGGTACGTACAATATAGTAATTCCACAAAATGCAGAAAAAACAGCCAAGCAAGGCTTTCCTATATGGGTATTTTTCCTAGTCGGAGCAGTTATAATCTTCTGGATACTCTACTTCACAGGTAAAAAAATACGCAAAGACTATAACAGTCGAAATAAGCGTATATAGTATATAAGTATCATTAAGATAGTCTAAGCCATCCTTCGGGGTGGCTTTATCTTATCGTCTCCTGCAGTGGATAAAAGGTTGCTTTTTATATGTAATAAAGCAATAAGCTTGTATTTAAAGCATATATTGTATATCATGATATGCATAAATAAATAGAGATAATTTGAAGAGGTTAAAATGAAAAGATATATCGCACTACTTATAGCCGCTATACTTTTAGCTGCGCTTATTCCTGTTACATCATTAGCAGATACCCACACTATAACTTCAGGTGGCACATACGATATATCATCTTATTTAGATGGCGATATAGTTCAAATAAGTACAACAGAAAAAGTTACCCTTAATGGTTCAAGAAAAATATCTGTTAAGTGCGATGCAGGAACAAATCTTGTGCTAAACTCTGCTACTATCGACTCTACCGATTGCGCGCTATCTTTTACCGGTACTGGAAATACATTGGAGATCATCGGCACAAACTTGGTTTCATCGGTAGATGATTTGGCTGGTATAAATGTAGGCGGTTCAACTGCCTTAACTATAAGTGGTACTGGCAGTATTACTGCAAAAGGTGGCTGGGGTGGCGCAGGTGTCGGCGGCAATAATCACCAAAGTTGCGGAACTATTATTATTGAAAGCGGTACTGTCAATGCAGATAGCAACTTTAATGGTGCCGGTATTGGTGGCGGAAATGGCGCTGCAGGCGGAACCATAGTCATTAAAGGCAGTGCAAATGTTGTAGTATCCAATGTAGCAAATGGTGCCGGTATCGGCGGCGGTAATCACGGAGAAGGTGGAACTATTACAATTGAAGGCGGCACTGTAGACGTCACTGGCGGCTGGGAAGCTTCAGGTATCGGCGGAGGAATAGATGGAGACGGCGGAAATATTACTATCAAAGGTGGCACTATAACCGCCAGGGGTGGATCAAACTCAGCAGGCATCGGCGGAGGAAAAAGGGGCAGTGGTGGCAATATTAAAATTTACGGCGGTAAAGTATATGCAAAAAAGGGAAGCTCGGCAATATACGACATAGGCCCCGGCAAAGAAGGTTCAGGCGGTACTTTTGAAGTGTCTGGAATGGCGTCTGTATTTTTAAGGAACAACACCTGTTTGTCCCCGTCAGTTCCCGATGGTCACCAGCAAAAAAATCCTCTTGTTTTTTCAGAAAATTCAATATATGGAATATCGGTTGATTCTGAATGGACTAGCGCAAAAGGAGGTCTTTTTCTACTTAAAACACTCAGCTACAACTTAAACGGCGGATCAGGCACGATACCTGAGTCTGTAACACAGGTAAAAGACACCACCGCCTCGCTTGCAAGCTCTTCAGGCTTTTCAAGATCCGGCTATACCTTCAATGGATGGAACGACGGGAGTGCTACTTACTCTGAGGGAGCATCATATGCAATTAATGCAGATATAGAATTTGTTGCACAGTGGCTTTATATTCCGACTCCGACACCTACAGCCGCTCCCACTGCAAAACCACGACGCACCGCATCTACCACAAATACACCAGAACCTACGGCGTCTCCCGAACCTTCAGCAACGCAAGCCCCTGCCACATCGGTAGAGGCTACAGCCACACCGGAGGCAACAATATCAATATCGCCCACACAAGCTACAGCGACTCCCCTTCCCATCACAGGCGATGTAACAAGTGGCGACAACGGCAAGTCACAGGTGACTATCGACATAAGCTCTCTTCCCGAGGGTACTTCCGTTATAATGCTGCCAAACGGCGAGACAGTGCCAATTGATAGCGCGCAAAACGGAATGCTGACTTTTGAATTGGACAGCTCTCTTGTAGCATACGGCAGCACAATGGAATTCGTTGCAATCGGTGAAGATGAAACTGCGCTTGGTTCGTACAATATATTAATTCCACAAAATGCAGAAAAAGCAGCCGAGCAAGGCTTTCCTATATGGGTATTCTTCTTAGTCGGAGCGGTTATAATCTTCTGGCTATTCTTTTTCGTAGGCAAGAAAATGCGCAAGGATTTTAACAGCCGAAATAAGCGTATATAGTATATAAGTATCATTAAGACAGTCAAAGCCATCCTTCGGGGTGGCTTTTTGTATAAGGAAATTAATATTTATCTTTTAATAAATACTTTTACACCTTATACTGTTGACTTGCGAATATATTTTGGAAGAGGCCCTCATGAAAAAAAAGATAGTCGTCACAGTTGCGGTATTTTTACTTATATCGCTTGTTCCTATGCCAGCATTCGCAACTACTTATACCGTGTCTGACGGTGAAACTTTTAACATATCAACAGTTAGCGATGGCGATATAATTACCGTTGATGCGGGTGCCACAGCAACCATCACCGGAAGTAAAAATGTCGCTATTATTTGCGGTAGCGGTGTACATCTTACAATAGAAAATTTAATCATCGATGTTAGAGCCACCACTGATTTAAATGCATTAGCCTTTACAGGCACAGACAATACTCTCACTTTAGTAGGTGCTTCCAGCTTTAAGAGCGGAGAATATCAGTCGGGAATCAATGTCGGTGGCACCACTTCGCTTACAATAAATGGTACAGGCTCTCTATCCGCAACAGGCGGATACAACGGCGGTGCGGGCATCGGCGGAAATGTAAGTGAAAGCGGCGGCACTATAACCATAGCAGGAGGCGATATCACTGCAAGCGGTGGAGTATGCGGAGGTGCAGGTATTGGTGGCAGCAGAAACGGCTATGGGGGTATAACTACAATATCCGGCGGAAATGTTACAGCATACGGCGGACCAGACAGCGCAGGTATCGGTGGTGGATACGGCAGAAATGGCGGAACAATTAGCATAGAAAACGGCACTGTCGTCTCAACAGGCGGAGATGGTGGTGCAGGCATCGGCGGTGGAATCAATGCAAGTGGAGGTAATATCTACATCTATGGTGGCAATGTCACAGCATCCGACACTAATGGTTCAGGTATAGGCGGTGGAAGTAATGCAAGCAGCGGTAATATCACCATTTCAGGCGGCACAATCAATGCATCCAGTGTCTCAGGTGCAGGTATAGGCGGCGGAAACAGTGGCAATGGTGACTTTATCATCATTGAAGGTGGTAGTATCAATACGTCAAGTAATATGGGCGCAGGCATTGGCGGCGGAAAATTAAGCGACGGTGGATATATAACAATATCAGGCGGCACTATCTCTGCAACCAGTGGAGATGGCGGTGCAGGCATCGGCGGTGGCTCTCAAGGCGACGGCGGAGTCATCACCATTACTGGTGGTACTATTACTGCCAAAAATACAGAAAATGGCGCAGGCATCGGTGGTGGTGCTTTCGCCTCAGGCGGCACAATAAAAATATCAGGCGGTATGGTATATGCCGCAAGAGGCACAAACGCACCATATGATATCGGAGATGGTAAACTAGAGGTTTCAGGCACGCTTCAAATATCAGGCACAGCTATCGTTTTTTCGAAAAATAACTACTGCATCCCGCCATCGTTAAGCTCTGGCAATGTCCATAAAGCAGACGATGATGCACAATATCCGTTGATTTTTAGCAGCAATTCAGTTTATGGAATTACCGTTGATCCTTCTTGGACAGATGCTAAAGGTGGATATTTTGCTTTAAAGATACTTGAATATAATATAAACGGAGGCAGTGGCACCACACCAGACTCCGTAGCTATTGCATTAGGAAAAAGCACAACATTGTCAAGCTCCACAGGCTTTTCAAAAAATGGATACGACTTTGCAGGCTGGAACACTGCGGCAAACGGCAGTGGAGCAACCTATTCAGCCGGAAGTTTATATGCACCATCAACTGATGTTACCCTCTATGCAAAATGGACATTACCCCCGACTCCAACTCCGACACCGACAGCAGTCCCGACAGTGACGCCTTCACCGACTACTGCTCCCACTGCCACACCACGGCGCACCGCATCTACCACAAATACTCCCGCACCGACACCGTCTCCAGAACCTTCAGCAACGCAAACCCCTGCGCCATCGGGAGAGGTTACGGCCTCACCGGCGCCAGCTATATCCGAAACACCCCTTCCTACGCAGACACAGACACCACCGTCAGCTATAACAACTGATGTGGTAAGCACTGATGATGGGAAAACCGTTGTTAATATAGATGTCACTTCCCTGCCGCAGGGAACAAGCGCAGTAATGCTGCCCAGTGGTCAGATTGTTCCCATTGACACCTCAGAAAACGGCATGCTGACAATTGAGATATTTGATGGATGGAATAATGAGGATGGCAGTATAACCCTTGTCATGGTAAATGATGATGAAGTCGCACTCGGCTCGTATAATATTGAATCCCCTAGTGGCAAAGCCAGCTCCAATATACCGATTTGGATAATAATCGTTCTTGTGGGCGTGATGGCTGTTGTTTGGGGTGTTGTTGTCTACAGCAGGAAGGTTGCTTAAAACGCTCACGCTTTTTTCTAAGCAGTTTCTATTTCATCTGATTATGGTACAATATTTATAACGAAATTTGTGCAGGAGTAATTATGATCAATAAAACTGACGGCAAAACTCAGGTGCTTAGAAAAATCAATTCATACAAGGGTGATAACAAATTTCTCGCTTTTGACCTTCATAAGCTCATAATGGAAATTAATCCAAAGCTCAAGCCACGCTTGTGGTATGGCATGCCCGGATATGCCCTGTCTGACAAGAAGCCAGTGCTGTTTTTTATAAACGTGGAAAAGCGGGTGACTTTTGGCGTGACGGAAAAAGCTAGCGGATATTTTAAAGACGCATCCGACAGTCTTCTTGCCACCTCTTGGGTTGTAACCCTTTTAAGCGAGCAGGCAAAAAACGAGATTGAAACCATACTGCGCAGTGTGTAGAAAAGATCTTATATAGTATATAGTCTGCAAATTTATGTGCGGCATAAAAAGGAGCACAAAATGACAAAAAAGATGACTGCATATAGCTTGGATGATTTCTTTTCCATTGATACAGAATGGCACGAATCATATTTAGCGCTCAGAAAGATATTTAATCAATTCGACTTGTCCGAAGAGCTTAAGTGGGGAAAGCCATGCTACAGCTCAGGCGATGAAAACATCGCACTCATTCACGGTTTTAAAAATTATTGCGCGATACTGTTTATAAATGGTGCAGTGATGAATGACCCGAAGAATCTTCTCATCCAACAAACTGCAAATGTGCAAGCCGGCCGCCAGATGCGCTTTGAATCCAAAAAGCAAATTGACGATATGGAGCGCGACATTAAAGACTATATCGCCGAGGCTGTTTTAGCGCAAAAAGAAGGCCGCAAGCCTGAGTTTAAATCGACTGAGGAATATATAGTGCCCGAGGAACTGCGCGATGCCTTTTTAGAAGACTCAGCTTTCCGCGATGCTTTTTATGCTTTGACTCCCGGTCGGCAGCGCGGCTATCTCTATTATTTTTCATCTGCTAAAAAATCCGACACACGAAAAGCGCGCATTGAAAAATATCGGGATAAGATTTTTGACGGGATTGGATTTAATGACAGGTGAATTTATTCACGTTGGATCATTGTCTTAATGCTGTAACTCTGTGCTTTTTGTTACATGGTGCATTTTTTCTTCCAGACTTTTAAGCGAACTATTAAAAACGTTTATCTTCCCCGTTATATTTTCTGTGCTGTTTTTCACCTTTAGCATCTCATCAACAACTCGCTTAAGCTCCACATGCATTTCCCCGAAATCCTTTATAAACAGCTCGATATTTTTTTTGATTTGCTGAAAATACTCATAGTTGCTTTTTGTTAAGGCAATATTATCTTGGGTTTGCAGCTGAATATTTTCAACTGAAGATTTAGTCTCTCTTGCTAATTGCGTGATATCCTGAGCTATGACGCTAAAACCCACTCCCTGCTCCCCTGCTTTCACTGCTTCGATGGATGCATTTATAGACAGTAAATTTATTTTTCTGAACACAGTATTCATAATCTGTATAATATTCATAATGTCTTGAGAATTTTTTGTAAGTTTTTCTGCATCGTCTGAATTATTGACTATAATCTTTTTTATTTCCACAGCTTCATCATAGCTGCTGGCTATTATCTTGTCCGATTCCTTCATCTGCTGGACAGTAGACTCTACCAATTGCATTACATTGTTGGATTCATCCGAAATCACTCTGATATTATTAACCAGCTTTTCTACCGTACCCATAATGAAGTCCACCAGTTCCATCGTAATCTTGTGAGTTTCCACTTGTCCGTTAAAAGCTTCGTTTAGCTCCTTTTTATTTGTTTCATTCATTTTGTCGGATCTATACTTTAATATACCTCCGTACATTGCAAACAGCCCTAAAAATAACGGTGCTGAATCAATCATAAACAACAATCTGTTTGATTGATGCAATGTCCCGATCAGCCTTAAATTTACGGGAATATCATTTAGAACCATCTCAAAAATAAACGCTCCGAATGGAAATATCAACCCAAACAGCACCCCCACTATCGCATACTTTAAAATAACACTTTTTTTATTTGTCATAATACCCTCTTTTGTCAAAAGCTTAAGCTTTTAACTGCTTTTTATTACGGATTCGATTTGTAATTAGCTTATTTAGGTTAGTTATGTGATGAATTGATTGGTTAATTGATTTAAGTATTATAGTTTTCCTTTATTATATCATAATTCTTATATCGGAACTTAAACACTTTACCTGAAATTTGTTGGAAAACACAGTTAATTGCTTGCATTTTTCAAGCAAAACAAAATCCTCGCAGATGTCTTTAGCTTTTTTCAAAGCCAGAAACTTGCGAGGATATTTTTCGTTTATATTTCCCTTTAGCTCGTCAGGAACTAAATTATGCAGGAAAAGTCATTTTACGTGGGCAGTGGTTCTAAATCCCCATTGTCATACACGGCTGATTTTCGTCCTGAATCCAGCTCGCCAAAGAAGATATACCCCGTTACGCCTTTATATGTTATGTACATCCATTCGCCTTCGAGTATCCCATGGGCTGAATCGCCAAAATATATTTTCCCGACAATAGAAGCGTCGCTTTCCGGCTTGGCGCGAATGTTTAACGTTTCGACATTAATCCAAACTTTCTCTCCGCCTACGGGAGTAGGTGTTACAATTTCTGATATGAGCGTGCCCACAGGAACGGATGTCGCCGTTACAAATTTTATATAATCCTTATAGACATATCCGACTTTATCGCCCACCTGCACTTTGTACCACTCATCCAGCTCCTCGAGTATTTCCACTATAGTGTTATTTGTAAGCTTAGTAACTTTATCGGAACTCTTATCCGCCTCTTCGCGCACAACCAGTATTGACGTATCATACGTCATCACCACATAGCCGAAGACAACATCGACCATTTCCGGCGTTGGCTCCGGTGTCGGTGTGGGTGCGGGTGTTGGCTCCGCAGTCACATTTATCGTGGGCGTGGGTGTTACGGGCTGTGTTGGCGTAGGAACTGGCTCCTCCTCTTTTGGTGAGCAGGAGGCTAATAAAAGCGAAATAATAAGAAGAAAAACTATGATTTTAATTTTCATACCCATCTCCGATTGTGTCTTTGCCGGTTGAGTTCGCATAGTTTGTTTTGGTTTAGTCATTACAATAATTTTACTCTTTTTAACGGAAAAATACAAATGGGAATTTTAAAAAGGGGGTTGATTTTTTGTTTTTCTCCCGCAAAGCTCTCCTCGCAGGGGGGTTAGTTTTTTTGCGAGCTATGCACTGGCGAGGAAACTTTTTTTCTTTTTTTTTGCGGTGTCGCTTCGCTCCCCCGCACTTTTAATTCATTGTTTAGTTAAAGCTAAAATATAATAAGTTCGCCTTCCATCGTCAGCAGATGTTGAAACGTCGGTAAGAAGTTTACTCATCATCCTCGTGGATATAACGAAGCTTTATAGCTAAGTCATAATTTTCTTTCGCTTTTTTATCGTCACCCATCTTCTCCCAGTATTTGCTCAGATAAAAGCAAGCATATTGATTCCTATCATTCAGCTTAAGTGCCTTTTGCAAGTCGTCATAAGCTTTATCATATTCCTCAACATATAAGTAGTATTCTGCACGTGAATGGTAATGATATGTAGCATTCACAGAACTGTTCTCTATCTCAATTGCTTTAGTAAAATCATCTAAAGCAGAGCTCGGACACTTCTGATGATTAAGTTTAGCATTCTTAAGTTCTATCCTTCCTCTTGTTCTATACCCGAATGCCAACCCACTGTCAAGGTGCAGGGATTTATTTATTTCTGTAACAGCTTCCTCATACTTATTAACCTTAAAACAAGAATATGCATACGTCGCAATATAATCAGCATTATCCGGCTCTAGCTCTATTGCTTTATCGCAATCCCTCAATGCTTCTTTATAGCGTTTCATCGCATGATAAACCCAACCACGGCTGTTATAATATAACGCATTATCCGGCTCTAGCTCTATTGCTTTATCGCTATCCTTCAATGCTTCTTCATAGCGTTTCATCGCATGATAAATCACACCTCGGCTGTTATAATATAACGCATTATCCGGCTCTAGCTCTATTGCTTTATCGCTATCCTTCAATGCTTCTTCATAGCGTTTCATCGCATGATAAGTCACACCTCGGCTGTAGTAATATAGCACATCATCAGGCTCTAGCTCTATTGCTTTATCGTAATCCTCCAATGCCTTTTCATAGCGGTTTATCCAATGATAAGTCATACTACGGTTGTTGTAATATTCCGCATTATCCGGTTCTAGCTCTATTGCTTTATCGTAATCCTTCAATGCTTCTTCGTAGCGTTTCATCCAATGATAAGTCCAACCACGGTTGTTGTAATATCTCGCATTATCCGGCTCTAGCTCTATTGCTTTATCGCTATCCTTCAATGCTTCTTCGTAGCGTTTCATCGCATGATAAGTCCAACCACGGCTGTTATAATATCTCGCATTATCCGGCTCTAGCTCTATTGCTTTTTCGTAATCCTTCAATGCTTCTTCGTAGCGTTTCATCCAATGATAAGTCCAACCACGGTTGTCGTAATATTCCGCATTATCCGGCTCTAGCTCTATTGCTTTATCGTAATCCTCCAATGCCTTTTCATAGCGGTTTATCCAATGATAAGTCATACCACGGCTGTTATAATATCTCGCATTATCCGGCTCTAACTCTATTGCTTTTTTATAGTTCTTAATTGCTTCATCATACTCGGGCTCCGGTTTGCTAAGATATGCCGAACCTAAATTGCTGTATGCAACCGAATTGTCAATATAATCTATCGATTTTTTCAAACTTGCTATTACTTTTTCGTATTGTTTTCTTTTCCAATAAACTTGAGTAGTCATAAAATATGCGTAAGCAATATTTTTGTCTTGCTTTAAATTGAACGACAAATCATTGATATCATCAGACGCTA
The DNA here is from genome assembly GCA_963676355.1 of Christensenellaceae bacterium. Taxonomy (GTDB): domain Bacteria; phylum Bacillota; class Clostridia; order Christensenellales; family UMGS416; genus JAGLOK01. The sequence goes on along the minus strand of OY781093.1, from coordinate 1,812,979 downwards.
TAGCAGCATGAACTTTTTGCTGCAATAAAATAATTTCTCCGTTTTCTTTTATTTCATCACTTGTTTCTTTAATTAAAACATCCAATTCACCTTTTTTATCCTCATGAAGTTTTTGCATATTATTTTTGAACGAATTTAAAGTGTCTTTTTGTAAAAATAAATAATTAAAAATTGGCACAATTACTACAATTATAGCTATTAATATACTCATTATAGTGATAATGATAGTAAAATTACTAATAAAAGAATTATACTGATCTTGCAGTATATTATAAGCCGTTTCGATTGTTGTAACTGAATCATCTTCTTTTATTTCGTCGGGTAAGTTGATTGCTACTTTATCAGTATTTTCAATTTTTCCTTTTTCAAGCAAAATTTTAATGTCTTTTACTTCAGCAATTAAATCGTTCATTTGCTGAGTTAATTCATTATTTTCTTCTGCGAGCGAATCTTTAGCATTATTTAAAGAAATAATTCCAAAAATCGCTAACGCTACACAAGAGGCAATAATAAAAATTATAATTAATTTTGTTATATATTGTTTGGTAAACCCATTCTTTTCTTTTGCCATAGTAATACCTCATCAAATTAGTAGTGTTATGCGAAAAATTGTTATTAAGTTATAATTATACTAATTGTATTATTATTTGCATTAATATGTCAAATTATTATTTGCACGTAACTCCTTAACCGACAGGCAAATCAAACCTACAATTACAAGAGCGGAGGAGCGAAGCGACGCCGCCAAAAAAAGAAAAAAAGATATCCTCGCCCTACAAAGCAAGCAAAAAGACTACTCCCCATCGGCGAGGACAAAAGGTCAGCTCGCTAATAAGCAACTACCCCACCCCCACTAAACCAATAAACCGTGTATTGGAAAGATAGTTTTCTCCCTCAGGGGAGATGTCCGAGGGACAGAGGGGTGAGGGGCACTGGGCGAAGCATAAAAGCCACCTAGCCGACAGGCAAACCAAACCTACAATTATAAGAGCGGAGGAGCGAAGCGACGCCGCTAAAAAAAAGAAAAAAGATTTCCTCGCCCTACAAAGCGAGCAAAAAGACTACTCCTCATCGGCGAGGACAAAAGGTCAGCTCGCTAATAAGCAACCAACCCCCACCCCCAATTAACGTAAAACCATAACATTTTATCATTTTTCTTAAATTATTTAATGTTTTATTTTAAATTCTTATTGACAAACTTAAAATCATAGCGTAATATGTGCTTGTAAAACAAAAACGGAGGAAAAATGAACATGAAAATGCAAGAGAAAAAACTTAAAAGATTCGACGTATACGCTAAGATAGCAAACGTATTATTTATAATAGCCGTGGTAGGCGGAGCCCTGCTAATAGCTGCGGGCATCGGTGGCGCTGTCTTTTTAAACGTAACAGATTTCGACTTGGCTAAAGCGGCAAACTTCATCTTTGACAACGAACTTCCCGGAGCAAAGCTTATACTCCCGGACGACTTTCAAATATCATTCGGCGTTGTTTCAGTAATAATTTTAAACATGACAGTAGCGTTGGCAATGACGGCCTTTGTGATTAAGTCAGTTGCGCTGATGTTTAAAAACACCGTTACGCAAGGCACACCGTTTAATCCAAAATCAGTGCGCAACATCAAAAACATCGGATGGGCTTTCCTGATTTACGTAGGTACAGAATTTGTGCTTAGCATTGCAACCGGTATGATGTCGTCGCTGGGCAACTTTAATATGAGAATTGACGGACGGTCATTCCTTATCGGACTTCTAATTATCTCCCTTGGCGAAATGTTTGAATTCGGCAAAAATCTTCAAGAAGACAACGAATCCATACTTTAAGGAGGCACAAGATGATTATTGTAAGACTGGATAGAGTTATGGCCGACAGGAAGATGTCGCTTAATGAACTCTCAGAGCGCATCGGGCTGAGTAACGTCAACCTGTCGCTTATAAAAACCGGCAAGGTAAAGGGCATTCGCTTTAACACACTCAGCTCAATATGCGATGTGTTGGAATGCACACCCGGCGATATACTTGAACATGTAAAAGATGAAAAATCGGAGGAAAACAGTGAACAAAGTTAACTACAAAAAATCAGGCAGAATGGCAGGCATCGCGTTTATTCTAGCCACGGCAGCAGGAGTTGCAAGCCTATCGTTTATAGGAGTGACAGACGAAACAGACTACCTTGAGCAAATCGCGCAAAACCCAACAAGCCTTATAATCGGTGGACTGCTCGTTATGCTGATGGGGCTCGCATGTGCGGCCATCGCCTATGCGATATATCCCGTGCTTGCACCCACAAACAAGGCTCTTGCCATAGGCGCGGTGGGCTTTCGCACAATGGAAGGAGCAATGGTATTAATGTCAGGAGCATCGCTATTTATGCTTATACCAATTGCACAAAGCATGTCGCCATCGGTCGAAGCTATAGGCGCATCGGCTCTCGCCCTTCACAATGCGACAGGCTTTGGACTGACGATTGCGTTCATATCAGGCGCACTGCTTTATAACATCGGCTTTTACAAAACCAAACTTGTGCCACGCTGGCTGAGCGTGTGGGGCATCATCGCCCTTATTATGCACCTCGTGCCAACGGTAATGACTGTCTTTGGAGCGCAAGCTTTCTCCCCTCTTGCAATTGTGCTAAACGCGCCGATTGCCCTGCAGGAAATGGTGCTCGCCGTGTGGCTTATAATTGTTGGTTTTAAGCCCGCTCAATAGAAAATATAACATAGCGCATGATGGGGAGACGATACTATTTCGTCTCCCCTATGTCGTCTATAATGGTAACCGCCCTGCTCGCGTCCCCTGCGATGCCATGCTCATCCAGCAGCCCAAATCGCTTGGCGAGTATCTCGGCCGCTTTGTTGCGCTCGCGATCGCTCATTTCAATCTCTCCCCGCATAACGGACGTAAAATACGCAAGCACTTCTTCGGCCTCCGCCACTTTCGCGTCATGAGCCTTTGCAATCTCCTGCGCCAGAAAGCTTTTAACTTCCTCTTTTTTAAGCAGGCGGTGCGCGTTGGCTCGCGGGTTTTTAAGCGGCACTTTTTTTTCATACACCGCCCGATAAGCGCGCGTTGCATTGAAGTCTTTTAAATATTCCAAGCAGAACAGTTTCTGATTGTGGTTCATAATAGTAGCTCCTTACTAGCAAAAAAGACCTTACGGTCTTTTGGGTTTGGTTATATTATAGCGTGGAGTTGGGTGTAAAAGGGTGTAAAGCATGCGGCAAGCCGCTTTCGTTTTCGAAACTATGTTTCTCAACGATTGTCTTACAAATTGATAAAAATTCGCTTTGCTCATGCTTTTTCTCAATTTGCGCCTTTGTAGTAGTTTTAATAATTTTAGCTAAAAACCACAGGCACATGTCCTGTGGTTTTGTTGTACAGTATTATTTTATCATTGTGGGAGTGTAAGGATTGGGGTTTACTATAAATTCAGCTGACCACCCCGAACGCCGTTCAGCTATTTTCTTTTTATATTAACTATGTAGCGGCTGGGATTGTGCAGGGGCTGGCGCCCCTGTACCCCGTTTCGCCTGTCGGCGATTATGTGCTTTATTACAAATCTTTTATGGCAGAATTACACTTGGACTATGAATTAGCAATTCACTTGCCTTAATCTTTTTATGAGCTGAATATCTAACTGCAATTTCTTTCTTTTGGAAATCTCTATAGATTTCTTTTATTTCTGATGTGTTATCATAAGTTATTATCCAATTACAGTCCATATCATTAAACATAAAATTTTTCAATCTTACATGGTCTTCATGCTGATAAAAGTTAATGTATAATTGCTGTCCTTTGTGATAATACGGTGGGTCTAAATTTACGAGAGTACTTTCATCGAATATGTTTTGATTTTGTGTTAAAAACTCAATAGCATCGAGATTTGATATATGAATATCAGCCCTTCTTTCCGCAATTGCTTCAATTCTTTCAATTAGAGCTTCTTTATTAAATCTGCAATCAATTTTATAATCGCTTTCTTGCGATTGTCCTCCTATTGGTCCAGCCTTTAATATGCCAGACCTGTTACATCTATTTAAAAAGAAAGTAGAAAAACCTATCTCAAAAATATCATGTTCTTCTTGATTAAGTTGTATGTTCTTTTGAATTCTCCAATTATCAATATCTACCGGAGCTTCTCTAATTTTATTTATGAATTCATCCGTTCTATGAAGTATAGAATACCAAAAAGCATAAATTGAATAGTCGTAATCGTTAATAAAAATATCTTCAACATGATTATTAATCAAAAGAAAAAGTGCTACACCTGAACCGCCCGCATATGGTTCAACATATGTGCCACCAATCAGATTGTTTTTTTCAACAATCGATAATATATATTTTGATAACTGGCTTTTGCCACCAGGATATCTGAGTGGTGAAATAAATCTACCCATTAATTCCCTTCCTATTTAAGACATGCGCAAATGAATTTTTTATGTGCCTTAAATATACTCTTTAATGCTTCTGCACTAGGATAGGATTCTGTATTATGCATATATCCGTTAAATATTAGCCTTAGAGTATCTTTTTCTTTTTTTAAAGCAGAGTGCTCTGTTTTGTTAATTTTATTTTCTTCTTTTAGTTTATTAGACGCCTGAGTAACAGTTTGCAAAAACTCCTCTTCTGTTTTATCAATTATACCATCTTTTTCATTATAATGCTTCGCAGATAATTCAAATAAAACTCTAAGCAATACCCCACATGCATTAGGATAATCATCAGGATTTAATGTTTTTAGTTCACTTACAACTCTATTTATTCTAGCATTAGATGATCTTATTTTAAAGCCATTAGGAATTATTGTTTTGCATCCATTAAATAAATCTTTCTTATTCTTACTTACAGCTTTACCAGTATCAGTTTCAGTTTTTTCTTCTGTTTTCGTATCATTATCAGCTTTATCTTCTTCATAGATATTTTCATCTTTTTTATCTTGTTCTGAATTATCATCTTCAAAGAATGAAGACTGATTATCATGCGTATTTTCAAAAGTTCCATACAGTTCTTCTCTAACTTCATTTAAAAAGCTTTCGATTAATTCTTGATTATAAACATAACCGACTGATTTACCCGCAAGCCTTCTATGTATACACTTAATCTTCTTCTTAAAGTCTTCAAGTTCTTTATATGGTATAATATATTTATCGTCTTTCTTTAAAATATTCAAAAACTCTAACCCTATATTTCTTAATATCCTTTCCCAATTAGTTTTAGTAATCATTCTTATTTCATAATAAGAAAGGATACCATTTTTATCTAATTCATCCCAAAAATCAATTAATATATTTTTCCCTGTCTTGTTCTTGTCATATCTAGCTTTTTCTTCAGCGCCCCACTTTGTAATACCTCTTCCTTTTTGTTCTCCCAAATGTTTAATTTCCATCCAATGACTGTAATTAGCTTCATATTCATCTTTGAAAATAAATACTTCTATTTTTTTTATTGCTTCATATTCACTCGCTAATTCTGAGAACTTACTATATAAATATAAATCTAATTCCTGTACTTTTTTTGGGTTATTTAATATTTTTATTGTAACTACTCTTCTATTTCCTTCTGCTACAATATATTTACCATCATATTCCTCAGATGGGAATACTCCTATATTTTCCAATGGATTGAGACCAAAATTTACTATATCATCTGCTAATTCTAGAAGCTTTTTGTTTTCTTTTTTTACTAACTTCCTCAACGCTTCATCTTCGTTTTCAGACTCAGTATTCCTCGGATTATCAAGAGATAAATGAATATCTTCAACACTTATTGTTTTACGCATAAAATTCCCACCTTGAGTTTAATATGGAATTATTATACCATTTTACCTTTTTAATATAAAGAATAAATGTTTGTATCCCTCCCCGGCGCGTGTTTAAAATCCTACATAACCGGCTGAGATTCTCGAGAACCGAGGCACCATAAAAATGTTGTGAGACTTGGTAAGATTTAAGAGCGAGCAAGGGAGCTTATTTACATAAGTGACCGAAGCACGCTTCTTGAATATCACCGAGACCTTTATCATTATTCCAGTAGAGCAGTGGAAGTGTTTTTCCAAAACACTTCTTAAATCACGCATTTTAAGCGCGCGCCCTTCTCCACGATTGAACCTTCCGCAAAGCCTTAGCCTTCAACTTATAAACCATCTCCACCGAATAATACATCGCGTCCGCCACTTCCTCATTGCTCATGCCTTCAAAGAAGTAGTAAAACAAAGACTCAAACTCCTGCACGGTCAGCTCCCCCAGCTCAAAGCAGTCGTTAAGCTCTTCGCGCACGGAGTCGGATTCATAGGTTAAATCCTCCAGCTCGGATAGAAGTTTATCCAATTTTGCAGTCATTTTGTCGCACAGAACGGCGGCTCGGTTCATAGTCGGATCGGAGATTTGGTTGGATGATATGCGCACTTCACCGTAAAAGGTGGTCGCCGCGTCAAAGATGGTCTCCCGCTCGGCTTTAAGGTCAGCTATTTCATGCATGATGGCGCGCTTGCGTCGCTCTATCTGGCGGACGGAGTGGAGCCATTGCTTGGCGGTTTGGTTTAGTTGTTTTTTTTCTGATAATAGTGCTGTCATGATAATTCCTTTCTTCTTTTAAATGGCTCTGCTTTACACTGCATTCGGCTATATAGAATATTTTTTTAAGCTAAAATATTATATATATGCCCTCAGTTGCCAGAGGTTATAGGGCGTCAGTAAGAATTTTACCAGTAAAATTCTTTTGGAATCGTGGTATTTTAAGTGTGCGACTCCTCTAATATTTTCTTGACGTACCCAATCGTCTTCCCACCCATCATCCAAGCCTTTTCAATAGCACTATGCAGCACGTCGTCATCATAGGTGCGCTTAAGCTTCAGGTACTCACGCTTGGTATAGTCGGAAAAGTTGCCAAAGACAGTAGTCAGGCGATTAAGATCCACCGCGTCCAGGTCGTTATGTGTGCGCGATTCGTCGTCATCCTTTGACTGTTGCTCTTTATCTGACTCTTTATCTTTTTTCTTTTTCTTACTCTGTGTTACATCATCGTTACTTTGTAACGCACGGTGCTTGCGAACACGAGCTGCTGATGCGGACTCACTGCCCATCATCTTAGAAACCTCGGGCAGGATGATTGTCCGGTCGGCATCAAAGCGTAGGAGTTTAAGCTTTTTAAGCTGGTCAATCGTCTGCTCGACAGCGGTTTTCTCATCGCCCAAAACGGTGGCAAGCATCTCGGAGGTGTATGGAATCTCCTCGGAAAAGCGCAAGCGTCCGTCATGGGGAATGCTCTCTGTCATGAGCTTAATGTAGATTAAAACAAGCTGTTTGCCGCCCTTCATGCTCTCTAAAATGCGGATGTCGTGGCGGCGGAAGAAGTCCTTGGGGAGTTTTAGCCAGTAATATTTCTTTTGGGTTGTCATAGAATTGTTGTTCCTTTGTCGTGCCGAGTGCTCTGCGATTTTTCCTGCGGAAGAAATCGTGGTTTCAACCAATAGTATTTCTTTTGCGTAATCATAGAATAGTTGTTCCTTTGTCGCGCCAAGTGCTTTGCGATTTTTCCTGCGGAAGAAATCGTGGTTTTAGCCAGTAATATTTCTTTTGGGTTGTCATAGAATAGTTGTTCCTTTGTCGTGCTGAGTGCTCTGCGATTTTTCCTGCGGAAGAAATCGTGGTTTCAACCAATAATATTTCTTTTGCGTAGTCATAAATTAATTTCTTTCTTAAGTTTTGATATTTTTTTCTTATCCGTCTTTTAGCACACATAGCTCCCTAAACGACGTTCAAATTCTGCGTTTTCATCAAGCCAACCAGCGACTGGGATTTTACGGGGCAGTTGTTATTTGTCTCTACACCTTTTTTGCAGGCTTATTACAAAAAATCAGTCAACACTTCATCCCCCATGATCTCCGTGCCACGATACACTTCCTCGGTAATAAAAAGCGCAGCTTCTTGATATGCACACTGCTCACAGACAAGGCCGTTTGCCAGAGAAAAATAACAGCTATCCGCTCCGGAAGTTCCTGCACATTCGCCCACTGCGCTTTGCCAGTCAAACAACATTTCTCCGCAAAACTGACAAGCACAATTCGGCACAGCACGGACATCGACTTCCACCAGACTCCCCTCTTTTCCGAGGCGAATCAATGAATAAAGCAATGCTTCTTTTTTCGAAGTAAACGCCTGACCGAAAGCAAAATATAAGCTATAATTTCGTCTCAATATATAGTTGTCAAAAGAATCATGCATGTGTGCTCCAATATATTATGTTTATTGAATATTTGCCTTAAATCTATGTTTCATGTATAATTACATTGAAGAGAAAATCGGCAAAATTCACGACTGTGAATAGGCAATATTCGGTATATTTACCGTTCTCGCCTCGTTTAAGTGTAGTATATCCGCATTTTTGCGGAATGTCAACACTTTATTTCGTTATTTTTGCGGATATATTTATGGGGGTAAATATGCTTAGCAGGATAAAATTGCTGTGTGATGAAAATAATTTAAGCCTTACCGGGCTGGAGCGCGAGCTTGGGTTTGGTAAAAGCACCGTACGCAAATGGGATAAGAACGCGCCTTCAATTGACAAGGTGCTGCTTGTTGCGGATTACTTTGATGTTACTATGGATTACCTTATTGGCCGCACTCCTGTGCGCACTGAAGTTGTCGCCCCTGATAATGATGAAGCTGAGTTTTTGGAAACATATCAACGAGCGAAAAAGAGCGATAAGTCTTCAGTCAAAGCCGCCCTAAAATTAATTGACAAGCTTTTAGGAGAAGACGAAGAATAAGTTTTTTAGGATTAGTTAATAAGCGATATCTATATAGTCGCACATCATATTTCATGTAAATTCCCTTCTTTTTTCGATGCAATAGCGGGGCAACTATGCTCGATTCATAATCTGTTTACTTTATCTTTATTATACAACTATGATACTCCCAAAAATGGTACATTGCAATATGTTTTTCGCTTTACACGAACACTTGTTTGCATTTGCCCCAGCATTAATATGTTTTATTTCTATATGTTACTTTTTAATTACTTTTATCTTAACATTCAGTTTACATTCGCGCAATAGTGTTAATACAATTTTAATAATATTATAGGTTGTTATAGGGTATGGTAGGTTCATTTTTTGCCAATAGAGCTCCTCTGTCACTGTCTTGGCTATATCATTTTATATGCCTGTTTTCGCAAGCCCTCGCGATAATCTTTCCTAATTTAGCTGACAAGGCACTTGCTCGCTTCGCTTTCGATTTCGAAGCTTTGCTTCTCATCGAGGTGTCTTACAAAACAATGTGTATTCGCTTCGCTCATGCCACCCATCATTTTGCGCTTTTTACCTGCTTACAATAATTCCGCAAAGAAAGCTCGAATTGAATCCGAGCTTTTTATTAAATGTTTGTATTTTATCTTAATAATTTTCTAACCACCGCAACGGTCAGATACGACATGAGGAACAATCCGATGAAGCCTTCCGCTATAGACACGAATCGAAGTGTAGTTCCCGTTATCGCAGGTGAAATGTCTCCATAGCCTATTGTAAGAAATGTAATTCCGCTGTAGTATAGCGCATCCCAAAAAGAAGTAACGGCTTTTGCCGTTTCGCTAATAAGCTTGAACTGGTCTTTAAGGAAGGTGCAATATATCCCTGCGAAAAAAGCCATAAATCCAGCCATTGCAGGCAGTATTGTTATAGGTCGTGTCCCAAATCCACCTACAAGCGAAAAGAATTTTAAAGGCCAACCAATAACCGTATTTGTTTTATACTTCATATAAAGCCGCTATGCCCTGTCTTCGCCTTCATAATCACCTAAGTTATGATAGTTTTCCTTTATCATTGTTATGCTTTTTTTGTATTTCTCTTTTTCTGCTAACCATTCTTTTACTAAATTAATTCTCCTTTTAATGACTATTTTTTTATCTCTTTTATTTTTATCTTTTTTATCTCTTTTAAATAGTACACTAACAACATCTTTAAAAGCTTGCTTTATATTTCTTCCCAAAGCTTTCACAACATGCTTACTATTATCCTCAAAACATATCTGCCCGATATTTACTGTATCTTTTAGTGACAAAGATGATTTTTTATGAATCCCAGAAACTTTTAAAGTCTTTTCCAATATACAGTCTTTAATTTCAAGCCTATTTACACTTTCAAATCGCAAATCTTCGTAAGACAAAAAGTTTACTCCATCAAAACGCACGCGGTCTGCCTCTGCACCTCGAAAACTCACATCACCTTCGCCGAACTGCGCACTACTAAAGCTCACAGCTCCTTCGCCGAATTGTGCACTATCAAATCTCACATCTCCTTCGCCAAAATACGTACTATCAAAGCTCGTATATCCTTCGCCAAAATACGTACTATCAAATATCACATTCCCTTCACCGAATTGCGCCTCATCAAATCTCACATCTCCTACACCGAATTGAGTCCCTTCAAATATGACATCTCCTCCGCCGAATTTTGTTCCGAAAAAGCTCACATTTCCATCCCAAAAACTATCTTTTGCATCAAAATTAATAATCTCATATTCTTTATCATTTTGTATTTCTAATATATTAAAATCTTTTATATAGCAATGTCTTAGATTAACAGGCTCTTTATTATTTACAAGTGTTTCAATCTCTTTTATGGTTTTTTTATAGTAAATGCAGTCATATTCATTATCTTCTTTTGTGACGATAGAAACTTTCACTTTATCTTCTTTTTCTTCTACATTATACCATTTCCTTCCTTCTTTTATTAAATCATAATAGTTATACCAAGTATATGATTTAAAACCTACTATTTCTTTCCTTACTTCCTCATCCGTAAAATCAAAAACAACTCTCTCTTTTGCCATAACAGCCTCCTTTTCTATAGGAACATAATAGCATGTATGGCGGGTATTTCCAACATATCGCACCACTATGCAAGTCGGTTATAATCGCTCTCGCCCCTAGTGAGGGGAGATGTCGGCGCAGCCGACAAAGGGGTTACCTCAACAGCTTCCTAACCACAGCAACGGTCAGATTGGACAAGTACTTCTACTAATTGTCTGTTTTTAACATTAATGATATAATCACTATTATGAGCAAAAAATCAATAATTATTTTTTTAATAACATGCATATTACTATCAAGCTGCAATATTTCTAATCCAGCAAATGAAGTCCCACTTTCTTCGACAGATAGCATAACTCCAGAAACAACCATACAACAAAGCACATATGCTGCCAATCCTACTAGCATTTTAACCCCTACTGTAAGTCCTACACCTTCGCCTTCACAGACACCGACATCAATAGAAGAGATTACACCTGTCTATGGGGAAAAAGTAAGCAAACTTGATGTAGACAAATCATATACTGCTAATGTAATCGAACCTGATATATTCGTTTTTGATGATAGTCACTTGTATTACATTAATGAAACAAGGATAGTTAAACGCAATCTCAAAACAAACGAGTCCTCTGTTATATTTGATGGTGTATATGATAATAAGCACCTATGCATACAAGATGGATGGCTGTATCTTTACTCGCGAAACAAAGGCATTATTAGGGTCAAAACTGACGGCTCAGAAACAGAAACCATCCGCAATGTTCAGGCAAGCAAAGTTATGGCAGTTGGCAACGATATATATTATTATGCTGCTGATGAATTATTTTTTGACTGGCAATATAGTTTATTTAACTTGGATTTGTCTACTAATGAAAATACTTTGTTAAGTAAATTCGGGATTGAGGCCAAGTTTCAGAATAACAAATTGTATTATACAACTTACGACGGATTAAAAGCCGACTGCTGGATTTATAATACTGAAACAAAGTCTGATGATAAGTATTGCTGTGGGTGTTACTATCTGCCAGTAATAATAGATGATATTGCATATCACTTTTATAACGGCGGTGATATTGCATATGATACATTTTATCTATATTCGAAAAATATAAGAACAGACAAACAATTAATTATTAATATTGAAGGATGTAATCTCACACAATACTACAATTACCTCCTTTTTAAAGATATCAGTGACAATCTTTGCGCATATGATACACGAAATGGCATAATACATGAGATTATGCCATTTAAAGGCATTACGCTAGAGACAGTTCACAATGACACTATATTCATCTCAAAAGTCTTGGATTCGGGCATTACACGTATTTATTCCCTGAATTTAACTAAAGGAACAGATATCAAAAAGCTGTTTAGCTACAACAGAGAATATAGCTACTCTCTCGATAATATTGAATTGCCCAATCTTTCAGATATAGATATAGATAAAGATTATATTTCCGATACATATGCTGTTTTAAATGATTTTATTGATGATTCTATAGTCTATAAGAAAATTGAGTACTACCTTGATTATGACTATCATAATAGGCGCTCACACAATTATCTCTATAATAAAACTGATCAGGCAGTAGTGATTGAAGATATCTTAGCTGTTGAAGATATTCCTGCACTTATAGTAGTTAATGATAAAATCATATATACCAATAGTAATAACATCGGATATATATATGTTTACAATATAGATACACATAAAACTGAGATCTATAATACAGGTATGGGTATTCCTATCCGTTTTACTCCATACTACCAATATATAATTATTGATAGCTATTACAAAGATTATTATTACTCTTCCCCCGATAATTCTGAAACAACCATAGAGAATAATAATCCAATATACAGCTTTGTATTTAATGTGGAAACAGGTGAGATAGTCGAAATCAACAATGACATTCTAGAGTATCCCAAACTTTGGTAACATTACTGGCGGGTATTTCCAAAAAATTCAGCTTGCAAAACTCGTACCGGCGCTTCCTCTATTGCTGATAATCAAGGGCTAATCTATAAGATTTCGGCTTATCAAATCCTTAAATTGTTAAATGCATGTCGGCAATCGGCAAGCTTATCAATCAAAAACACTAAAACACCTCCTATCTATGAACAAATACACACAGTTTACGTAAAATTAATTTAATTTCACAGCCTAATGTATTATAATAGTAAACAAAAAGAAGAATAATAGAAATAAGAGGGAAACTAATGAAAGAATTAGAATGTAAAAAAGCATTTATATGCGATATGGATGGCGTTATATACCACGGAAGCAAGCTGCTTCCCGGCGCGAAAGAGTTCGTTAACTGGTTGCAGGCAGAGAAAAAGGACTTCCTCTTTCTAACAAACAATTCATCCAAAACAAGAAAAGAGCTCCAGATTACCCTGCAGAACATGGGTATCAATGTTAAAGAAGAGCATTTTTATACATCAGCACTTGCAACAGCAAGCTTCCTTAAAAAGCAAAGCCCCGGCGGCTCAGCATATGTTATCGGCGACACAGGTCTTACAAACGCCATGTACAACGTCGGTTTTATAATGAACTCGGTGGATCCTGATTACGTTGTCTTGGGTGAAACGCGCGCATATAACTACGAAATGATGGTTAAAGCCACTCAGCTCGTTTTGGGCGGCGCAAAGCTTATCGGCTGCAACTATGATGTTACTGGCCCGATTGACGGCGGTATCGCACCGGCCACACGCGCACTCATCTCACCTATTGAGATGGCAACAGGCAAAAAGGCGTATTTTGTCGGCAAACCCAATCCATTGATGGTTCGCCATGGCTTAAACCTTCTTGGTGCTGACGCTAAAGACGTTGCTTTCATCGGCGACAGAATGGATACAGACATCGTGGCTGGCATCGAGTCCGGCATCGACACAGTTCTTGTTCTTTCCGGCGTAACGTCCATTGAAACAATGAAGAAATTCGCTTACCGTCCGAAGTATGTGCTTGACGGCGTGGGCGAGGTTATAAAATAGGTTAAACTTTAACCATTAAATATCGCATAAAAACCCGAAATGATTCGGGTTTTTTATTTTGTCTTTAGTTTTGCAGCCTGTGATTTAGTTCTTTTTTCAACCCAAAGCAAGTCCTCGCACTGGCTTTTCTGCTTTTTATAGCCAACCACCCTGAACGCCGGCAAACTGACAGCTTTAATAAACCCCTCCACCACGCTCTGCGCGGTTCCCCTCCCCTAAATGGGAGGTGCGTCGACTGCGCAATCAAAATTTGCTGTACACAATAAAACAAGCAAAGTGATTTTGCTATTCAAGCTCTGCAATTATGTTTAAATTCATATATTGCGAAGCACGCACTTTTTCTCACCGCATTTATAATAACTTCTCCAAAACATTAGTTCTTTCAACCTACCAAAGCAAGTCCTCGCAGAAGCTTTTCTGCCCTTGCCATCCAACTGCTTGCTCGGAAAATGTTTTTGTTTTTTAGGCAGTCTCGCTTCGCTCGCCTGCGCTTTTAAACAAAATAACTCCTATATAACCCTCCACCCAAGCTGTACAAAACCGTAAACCACTAAAGAAAGCTATAAGCCATTCAACTACACAGCGCAAAGACACATTTGGTTTAGAGGTTGCAACCCCTTCGACTCAGTCAAGATAAACGCAGTCGACTAAGATAGAAAGCCTGTCGGGGGTTGCGTCTTTTGGTTACTTTTTTAAAAAAGTAACACCAAGCGGTAGCGTTCCCAAAGCAAAGAATTTTGCCCAAGCTTCTTATTGCGGCGCAGGCACTTTATCCCACCGCATTTATACGAACTCAGAAAAGTCTCGCTTCGCTCGCCTGCGCTTCTTTATTAAACCCCTCCACCACGCTCCGCGCGGTTCCCCTCCCCTAAATGGGAGGTGCGTCGACTGCGCAATCAAAATATGCTTTATACCATAAAATAATCAAAACGATTTTGCTGCTCAAGCTATGCATTTCTGTTTAAATTCATATATTGCGGCGCATGCACTTTATCTCACCGCATTTATAATAACTTTCCAAAAAGTCTCGCTTCGCCCGCCTGCGCTTCCAAGTTAACATTCACGGTAACGCTCTCGCCCCTAGTGAGAGGAGATGTCCGAAGGACAGAGGGGTTGAAAATAGACCACACGCAAATATATAAAAAAAGCCCGGATTATCTCCGAGCTTTAGTTTCAATCATACTATTTTCATCAGTGCTTTTTAACCCAAACACTCATCTCGCCTTCTCCACGGTTAAGGCAGGCATAATAAGGCACAAAGGTAATTTTTGCATCCTCATAGGAAGTGTCATAAACATCCGTATATAAAGCAGAAGTTTCAGGTGCGACAGCTCGCACGCCGGAGGCTATAAGTTTCACAACACCACCCAAAAGCGCGTCGTCATATTCCGCTGAAACGCTTTTATTCGTATCAACTTCCAAAAGGTAGAGAGCATCACCGTTATCAGCCTCTTCAACACAGTAGACAAGTGGACCATAAGTCAGCGCGACCTTGCCCCAGTCCTCGCGAACTTTCGGATTTGCCGCCACGAATTTTGGCTGAGCATTAAAATCTATGTCCAACACATCGCCCTCCAGCCATTCACGCTCAATCTTTGCATATCCGTTGTCAGCATCAATATCAAAAGCCTCACCATTAAGCTTAATTTCGTGTGAATCGCTCCACTCGGGAATGCGCACATACAAAGCATATTTCCCAGCGCCCGCAGTGATTTTTACAGCACCGCTTCTGGGATAATCCGTGTCCATTTTAAGCGCTATATCCCCCGCTCCACATGTTATCTGCGCTTCGTTTGCAATAAACAAATCCACCTGAACACCATCATCTTTTGCAGTGTAGATATAGTCGTTTATAGAAGCTATAAGGCGAGCAAGATTTGGAGGGCAGCAAGCGCAGCCAAACCACTTCATCCTCTGTGGTTTTACATGTTTGAATGAGCGATTGCGCTTGACCTGCTCCGGCCACACAGAAAGCGGATTCACATAGAAAAACTCAGTGCCTGCAAGCGACATTCCACTCAACACTCCGTTATATAATGCGCGCTCCATAACATCGCCATACTTACCCTTAGCCTCTGCTTGAAGCATGCGTTTTGAAAAGAAAACAAGCGATATCGCAGCACATGTTTCAGTATATGCTGTGTCATTTGGCAAGTCGTAATCGAAAGAAAATTCTTCGCCAAGTTCGCAGCTTCCAATGCCGCCTGTGATGTACATCTGCCTATCTTTTATGTTGTCAAAAAGCGTTTCGCAGGCTTCATAAAGGCCGCTATCGTCTGTAAGTCTTGCAACATCTGCCATTCCCGAGTAGAGATAACCCGCGCGAACGGCATGTCCTGCCGCTTCCTTTTGCTCACGAACTGGCTTATGCGACTGGTTATATATTGGTGCCGCCCAAGCAGTTCTATTATATTTTTTGTCTTCCTCTTCTAAAAAATTCGGTTCCTTTCCACGCTCATCAATGAAGTATTTTGCATAGTCAAGATAGCGCTTGTCGCCTTCAAGTTCATATAGTTTCACAAGCGCAAGCTCAATCTCCTCATGCCCGGGATAGCCTTTTATCTTGCCATCATCAGGGCCAATATTATCTATAAAAAACTCAATGTTTTTCTTCATTATGTTTAGCATCTTGCTTTTGCCTGTTGCCTCATAATATGCAACAGCCGCCTCCAATAGATGCCCAGCCACATAAAGCTCATGCCAGTCATGCAGGTTTGTAAGCCTTTTATCTTTATCTTTCACTGTAAATGCCGTGTTTAAATATCCATCATCACCCTGCGCCAGCTCCATAAGCTCGATAGCATAATCCACCTTCTCTTCAAGCTTTGCATTCGGTGCAAATTCGAGGGAATACGCCGCGGCTTCTATAAACTTTGCGATATCGCTGTCTATAAAAACAGGCCCTATGAACTCGCCTTCTTTTTTGCCTGCTGCAATCTCTAAATCATGAATAGAGCCGGATTTGGCAGCCCCTTCAATGCGGTCATTTAAAGCTTCCCACTGATAGGGCAACATTTCCGAGACAAGGTTTTGTCTTCTTTTAATCCATTTGCTATCTTTTACTACAACTTTTGCTTTTTGTGGCATCATACTCTCCTTCAATAATTAAATTCACAAAACTGATTATATCACTTTAAAAGCGTATTTCCATAAATATCGTTAACTAAATTATAAAATTATTTGTGATTTGTATGGCGCACTAAATGTCTCTAGCCCACAATCTGCCCGATGCTCCGAACTCCGAAAAGCCCATCTTCTTTAGATATTTTATGTGGACATGGTTATCCGATTCTGCGACAAAGCGCTTATATCCTTTGCCTTGAAACATTTCCTTTTGTTTGTTAAAAATGAAATTGCCGATTTGAAAATCGCGATACTTGGGTGTCACAAAATCAAGCTCGATGTTAAGTGTTTGCCCGTCATGCTCAGAGCAGATAAAGGCCCCGGCATCTTGCATGTCGCGCATAACAAGAAAAGATATCACAGCATTTTTTAATTTATCTTCACTATAGTCTGCGAATTTTTTAATCTCATCTTTATAAAATGTCAAAAAGTTTGTCATATATTCAGAAGTCGCAGGCATCTCGACAATGCTCAACGGATCTTTGGCTGAATACATTTTTATCAAATAATAAATATTGATTCCGACTATACCAAAATTCATCACAGCAACCGGAATCGATCCGATTATAATGCCGTATACGGCAAATATTACAGAGCCTACAGTGTTTATTATCCTAAGCTTTATAATGGAGCTCATTAAAAGCGACACAAGTATAATCGCGCTTGCAATATATCCTATCCATTCAACAAATACTGACATAGTTACCTCCAGAAATCATACTATAATAGTATAACATAATTTTATCTGGAGTTTGATTAATATGATTAATTTCTAAGGCTTTGATATCGTCTCAACTGACATGCGGCGGCAGCGGATATTCACCTCTTTGCCGTCAGAAAGCATAATGTTATGACACAGATATTCATCCTCTTTATATAGCTCATCTAAAAGGCAAACTGCAATGTGGTCTTGAGTCTTGTTTGATGCATCTTCATCCAAGTCATATGCAATCTTATCTATTCCATAATACTTAAAAATGCATCTCGGAGCACGCGGTCCATGCCCCACTTCAAGCTGCGCAGTTTTTTCTTTGTTTTTAGCCATTTTGTCGACATCAATGCTATAGATTTTCATGCCGTCAAATATCTCATTTTGATTATAGAGCGCAATAAGTTCATCAGGCAGGCGGTCTTTTGCCTTTTCAAAAGCCTCCCATTTGTTCTGCGCATCCAAAAGATAGCTGTCATCATCGTTGGTAAAAGATTCGTAATTCACATACTTCATTTTGTTCTACCTCTTTTTATTTATCGATAGATTATAGTATGAGAAGATAGTTTGTAACTTTGCATCATAATATATTTGTAAAACTTCCCATACGATAAAATTAATATTATATGTAAGTTCATTCGATTTCAAGATAAATGCAACATATGTGCAAAGATTTACACATTTTACACAAGGCTTACCTTATCTCCAGCTCTTCTCCCCATCCTTTTGTGCTATTTTTCATAGTGCGCAAAAACAATGGAAGGCTTATAGTAACAGCGACAGCATCAGCAATCAAAAATGCATACCATACATAGTCAACATTGCCAATCATTGAAAGCAAGTATGCAGCCGGCAGCAATATAATAATCATTCTGAATGCTGAAATCAAAAGGCTGTAATATGCCTTGCCCAGCCCTTGGAAAGCAGTTGATGTTATTATGTTTATAGCCACAATTGGAAATGCGAGGCTTATCGTTCGAAATGCGGGTGTGCCCGATGCATATAACTCAGCCGTTGCGTTAAACATTGAAAGTATCTGCCTGGGCAATATCTGAAATGCGACAAGCGCAAGCGACATAAATCCTATCGTAACGCCCAATGTAAACTTATAGGCATCAACCATTCTCTTTTTGTTGTGCGCGCCAAAGTTATAGCCTATGACCGGCATCATGCTGGAAGCAATTGCGAAAACCGGCATGAAAACAAGCGACTGCACCCTGAAATACACTCCCATCACAGCGATGTTTGCTTCGCCAAAACCAGATAGCACCATGTTCATGAAAAACAGCATCACAGAGCCAAGTGCCTGCATTATAAAAGATGGGAACCCGACAGACAAAATCTGCCCTATTATCTTTATATCGAAAATGAGTTTTTTTATCTTGATTTTGATAATCGACTTGCCCGACAAAAGCTGTATCCATATATAAAGCATGGCAATTATCTGAGCTGTGACAGTGGCTATTGCCGCGCCCTTAACGCCCAGTGCCGGAAAGCCAAAGTATCCAAATATCATAATTGGATCTAAGATAATGTTAAGCACTGCGCCTATAAGCTGTGCTATCATTGGCTTTACTGTCTCCCCTGTTCCGCGGAAAATGGCACGCCCTGCTTGGTTTAATATGCTGCCAAACGAGAAAATCATTACAATACGGATGTATGACAGTGCATATTCGATTATCTTTTCGTTGCTTGTAAATCCCGTCATCGTGTATTTTGCAAAAAATGCACCGAAAATAGCAACTAATATATAGATAGCCGCGCCGATTGCCACACCATGTTCAGCTATCTGCAGTGCTCCTTCATGGTCTTGCTCGCCCAGCTTCCTTGAAATGGCTGAGCTTACGCCCACCGAGAGTCCCACAAAAACAGCGATGACTACAAGCTGCAGTGGATAAGCAAGCGACAGCGCCGTTAGTGCGTCCTCACCCAAGCGTGAAACAAAGATTGAGTCCACAACATTATACAGCGCCTGCACAAGCATTGAAAAGATAAGCGGCAGTGCCATTTTAATTATTAATTTCGGTATAGGGACGTATCCCATTTTATTTTTTTGCATTTTCACTCCTGAACTATTCCTCACCCAAAAGGTTGTCTTTAATCTTCATCAAATTCTTTTTGAACTCAATATATTCTTTGTCCGACATATAGCTTGTGGCGCGCTCTGTATGTTCCTTAATAATGGGAACCATTTTCTTCAAAGTCTCAAGCGCTTTATCTGTAAGCTTTATTATATGCACGCGGCGATCATCCGGATCTTTTGTGCGCACGACATATTCGTTTTTTGTCAACGCATCAACTGCGCGCGTGATTGTCGTTTTATCTTTCTGAACTTGATGGGTTATCTCCGTCTGGGTTAAAGGCCCGCTGCTTTTTAGCACCTTTAATATCACCCATTGTTCTTTTGTAAGATTAATATTATGCATATCAAAAAGTTCGTTCATTATTTTACTAATGGTTATATTTAAACTTCCGATGAGATATACCAATGAATCACACTTTTTGCCCATACTTTTCTCCAATTTAGTTGATTAACGCAACTATATCGTATGCAACTATTTTTGTCAAGGTATGGAGGTTGCTTTTTGTTTTGGCAGAAATCCGTAGGATGGCTGAGTGGTTGCATGCCAATCACTCAGAACGCTTGCTTTATTAAACCCCTCCACCACGCTTCGCGTGGTACCCCTCCCCTAAATGGGAGGGGTACCATGAGCAATGCGAATGGTGGAGGGGTTTTTCTCCAATCACTCCAAACACCGTATTCTTCTGTTTTTTATCAAACCAAAGCAAGTCCTCGCATAAGCTTTCCCGCTCTTGCCAGCCAACTGCTCGCTCGGAAAATTTTTTTGTTTTTTTAGGCAGTCTCGCTTCGCTCGCCTGCGCTTTAATCAAACCTTTCCATTCAAAGATATCTCATAGCGTATGCAACGAAAGAAAGCAATTCTTCGCTTTAACGCATTTTATCTAACTTCAGCTCCGCAGAGCGTTCCACCAAACTTTAGTAAAAAGAAATGCGAACCCTTCAACCAACTGATAAAAGCAGTCAGACAAGATAGAAAACGGTTGAGGCGTTCGCGCTTTTGCCCTACTTTGTGCTCACAAAGTAGGAAACGAGTGTAGCGTTCCCAAGGCAAATAATTTTGCCCAAGCTTCTTATTGAGGCGCAGGCACTTTGTCTCACCACAGTTATACTAACTTTCCAGAAAAGTCTCGCTTCGCTCGCCTGCGCTTCCAAATTAACATTTTAACATTCACACCAACGCTATCGCCCCTAGTGAGGGGAGATGTCCGAAGGACAGAGGGGTTGCAAGTCAACCACCCCGAATGCTTTCTTTTTTAAACCCCTCCACCACGCTTCGCGCGGTTCCCCTCCCCTAAATGGGAGGTGCGTCGACTGCGCAATCAAAATCTGCTTTATACTATAAAATAAGTAAAGCGATTCCACTAATTAAGCTCTGCAATTCTTTCTAAAACTGTTTTATCTATTTCATTAAAAACATGCTTTGGATTATTAGCTAATTGCTCATTTGTAAAACGAATAGTTTTCAAGTCCAAAGCATTCATGTATTCCGTCCTGAAATTACCACTACTGCGATGCATTTCTTGCGCGTGATGACTTCCGTCTATTTCAATTACAAGTTTTGCCTTATGGCAATAAAAATCAGCAATATAATTTTCTATAACTTTTTGTCTGTAAAATTTTATTGGATAATGCTTCAAAAAATCATGCCAAAGAATATTTTCTGCCTTCGTCATATTTATTCTTAACTGCTTTGCAATTGGAATTAACTTTTTGTTATATTTTAACATGCAATAAGTTTATCATCATTACAATGCAAATAAAACTCTCTTTTATCCTCTTTGCTAAACTTATCCGCTCAGCTGACGCACCTCCCATTTAGGGGAGGGGACCATGAGCAATGCGAATGGTGGAGGGGTTTTTAGCCAAACACCCCGAACGCTGAAGTTTTTGTTCTTTCCCCCAAATCAAAGCAAATCCTCGCAGAAACTTTTCTGCTCTTGCCATCCAACTCTCGCTCGGAAGATGTTTTTGTTTTTTAGGCAGTCTCGCTTCGCTTGCCTGCGCTTTTAAACATACTCCTACATAACCCAACTTCCACCCATGCTGTACAAAACCGTAAACTGAGAAGGAAATACTTACTTCGCTTTAAAGTTTTTAATCAAATTTCAGCTCCGCAGAGCGTTCCACCAAACTATAATAAAAAGAAATGCGAACCCTTCAACCAGTTTGCAAAAGCAGTTAGCTAAGATAGAAAACGGTTGAGGCGTTCGCGCTTTTGCCCTACTTTGTGCTCACAAAGTAGGAAACTAGTGTAGCGTTCCCAAGGCAAAGAATATTGCCCAAGCTTCTTATTGCGGCGCAGGCACTTTATCTCACCGCATTTATACTAACTTTCCAGAAAAGTCTCGCTTCGCTCGCCTGCGCTTCAAAATTAACATTCACGCCAACGCTCTCGCCCCTAGCGAGGGGAGATGTCCGAAGGACAGAGGGGTTTTTCTCCAATCACTCCAAACACCGTATTCTTCTGTTTTTTATCAAACCAAAGCAAGTTCTCATATACAACAAAAATAAACCTTACATAAAAAAACCAAGGCTTTCACCTTGGCTTATAAACTAAATTCTCTTTACTAAATCAATGCCCACCACCGCGATGGCGACCACCGGATTCTGTCGAACTTGTATAGTCCACCAAAAGAGCATCCGCCACAGCTTCCATTATCCCTTCACTGGAATACGTTGCGCCGCTCATGGCATCCACTTCAACATTCTGTTGGGCAATAATCGAATCAATTACCCCAAGTGCATGATCCAAATAAGGCCCATCTTCATTGTGATACACTATCTCAATGTCAGTAATCTTGCCGCCCTCGACGGTGACTTCCACTTCAATGTCGCCACGGAATCCCGTCCCTGTTCCCGTGTATGTGCCGTCGGCAAAGCTGGAAACGTCAGTGCTTATCGCCTCAGAAACGTTAGGTTCAGCAGTGATTTCGGGTGTTGCCGTCGCTGTGGGTGCCGCCTCGGCTGTTTGGAGATTTTCTGTGACCTCATAGGCGGTGTCGCCTAATGCATTTGCCACGGCGTTTATAATAGCATATGAACTATACGTTGCGCCGGACACAGTGTCAACATCTGTGCTTTGCGATGAGACAATAGCTTTTATGCATGATCTATCGGCCATCGCCATAAACTCCATGTCATCGTCAGTTGATATAAGTTCAACTGAGGTAATATATCCGTTCTCAACGGTGACTTCCACTTCGGTGTTGCCGCGATATCCTTTTGCAACTCCCGTATATACACCGTCTTCATATTTGCCAGTGTCTTGAGGTTGGGAGGTTATAATAACCGGCGAAGTGTTATCTGCATAGGCAACGTCGGACGCCACTGCTTTTCCTGCAAAATGCAGTCCCATAATCGCAATGCTTGCAGCTGCACCCGCGGCAAGCGGTGTAACGCTCTGGTTTGTTATAACAGCCTGTGCATTGTTTCTTGGGCATACGCTAACGCATTCAAAGCAATCGATGCATTCGCCGGATTTAACCATGTCAGCTTTGCTTATATCAATTCCCATTGAACATTTTGCAGTGCAAGCCCTACACGAGCCGCAGTTTGCCGAAGGCTTTTTTATTTTAATTATCCTAAGCTTTGAAACTATCGCAAACACAGCACCCAAAGGGCAAAAATATCTGCAAAACATTCGCTCTATAAACATTGAGCCTACGATTATGAGTACTAAAAACAATCCGCCGAGTACAAAAAATCCTGATATACTGCCCCAAGCGGAAAGCGAAGAGTACATTCCAAACACATTCCAAGGGTTAACAGATGGCTCAATCGTCACAGCACCAAGCGTCCACACAAACAGCACAAGAAATGCAATCAGTACGTATTTTATATATTTGAGTGCGGCATCAGCCTTCTTAGAGACTTTTATGCGCTTAATTTTAAGCTTACGTGCGACTTTCCACATGAGATCTCCCATTGAGCCAAACGAACAAATAAATCCACAGAAGAACCTGCCAAAGATTATGGTGATTGGAATGACTGCAAAGATGATTGCAAGCTGAGGCATATGTAAATACACATCAAAGGTTCCTGCAAAGGCCGCCATCCACACTGTTTTTATGCTGTTGAATACGCTGATAAAAAGTCCCGGTACTAAAACAAACGCCGCTATCTGAATGATACGCCTTACGATATTTGTTATATTAATCTTTTTCTTTTTTTGTATTGGCAATTTATACTCCATGAAAAGTTAATCTATAATATAACTTTATTTTATAGATACATTTTTGAAAGAATATCATGAAAGTGTGAACAAATTATGATTATTTAAGCTATTTTGTATGAGACTCGTTTGCTGTACTCTTTCTTTTTTATGCAACAAAAAAGCTCCCAACCATATGGTTGAGAGCTGTTTTCAGTCTAGTTTATAGCTTAGATTACCTGAATGTTTTCAGCCTGAGGACCTTTAGGACCCTGTACTACTGAATATTCAACATCTTGGCCTTCTTCAAGATTCTTGAAGCCTGAACCCATGATCTGTGAATGATGCGCAAAAGCATCTGTTCCGTCTTGTCCTTCGATGAATCCGTAGCCTTTTTGTGAATTAAACCATTTTACTTTACCTTGCATAATGTTATGCCTCCAAAATTTATTCTTAAATCATATTATACTGTCAATAAATTTAGGATGTTATGCAATGCTAATGCAGTGTTAAAATGCTAATTTTTATTATACAAATACTTTAATTTAAGTGCTTGCTATTTATATCATGATTAAAGGCGAAAGTCAATATAATTGAGAAAAATAATTGAAAAATGTTCTTAAAAGTAGTTTATTTGGGAATGTATGGCATTTTCGGGGTGTTTTTAGGGCATTATTGGTTTTTGTTTTGGGGAGTTTCTCTGCTTTTTGCTAGTCTAAAAACGTCTGGTTTTGTGTTTCTGTCCAGCAGAAAATCAGGGTTAACATCTCTATTGTTGAGTCGCTAGGTTTAATATTTCGACTTGCTCTTGCCAACGCTATCGCCCCTAGTGAGGAGAGATGTCCGAAGGACAGAGGGGTTGCAAACCAATCAAACTAAATGCTTGCTTTATTAAACCCCTCCACCACGCTCCGCGCGGTTCCCCTCCCCTAAATGGGAGGTGCGTCGACTGCGCAATTAAAATTTGCTGTAGAAAATAAAACAAGTAAAGTGATTTTGCTACTCAAGTTCTTAACTTCTGTTTGCATCCATATTATGAGAAGCAGGCACTTTACTCACTGCATTTACACTAACCAACTTTCCAAAAGGTTTCGTTCTTTCATACAACCAAAGCAAGTCCTCGCAGAGACTTTTCTGCTCTTGCCAGCCAACTGCTCGCTCGGAAAATTTTTTTCTTTTCTTTGGCAGTCTCGCTTCGCTCGCCTGCGCTTTTAAAATTAACATTCATTTCAACGCTATCGCCCCTAGCGAGGGGAGATGTCCGAAGGACAGAGGGGTTGCAAACCAATCAAACTAAATGCTTGCTTTATTAAACCCCTCCACCACGCTTCGCGCGGTTCCCCTCCCCTAAATGGGAGGTGCGTCGACTGCGCAATCAAAATCTACTTTATACTATAGAATAAGCAAAGTGATTTTGCTACTCAAACTTTGTACTTCTGTTTGCATCCATATTATGAGGCATAGCCACTTTATCCCACCGCAGTTATGCTAACTAACCAAAAGGTTTCGTTCTTTCACCCTGCCAAAGCAAGTCCTCGCACTGGCTTTTCTGCTCTTGCCAGCCAACTGCTCGCTCGGAAAATGTTTTTGTTTTTTAGGCAGTCTCGCTTCGCTCGCCTGCGCTTTAATCAAACCTTTCCATCAAGAGATATCCCAAATCATCAGCAGAGAAAGAAAGTCATTCTTCGCTTTAAAGCATTTTATCTAATTTCAGCTCCGCAGAGCGTTCCACCAAACTTTAGTAAAAAGAAATGCGAACCCTTCAACCAGCCGATAAAAGCAGTTAGCCAAGATAGAAAACGGTTGAGGCGTTCGCGCTTTTGCCCTACTTTGTGCTCACAAAGTAGGAAACGAGTGTAACGATCCCAAAGCAAAGAATATTACCCGAGCTTCTTATTGCGGCGCAGACACTTTATCTCACCGCATTTATATTAGCTAACTTCTAAGAAGGATTCGTTTGCTAACCTGCGCTTTAAAATTAACACTCACACCAACGCTCTCGCCCCTAGCAAAGGGAGATGTCCGAAGGACAGAGGGGTTTAAAGCCAATCACCCAAAACACCGCACTACTATTATAGTTCACCAAGACAAAGCTACTCCATCATCCCAAGCAAAACTTCATGTATCCGCTCATTGCCGGCAACAAGCGAAGTAATTTCATCAGTAAGAGAAAGTGGTTTGCCCGCCCAATTAGTTGCTACGCCGCCGGCTTCTTGCAATATAACAGCACCGGCCGCCCAATCCCACTGCCACAAAATCTGAGTAAAATACCCATCCATGCGGCCACAGGCCACATACGCTAAGTCAAGGGCGGAAGAGCCAACACAGCGAATGTCGCGACATTTTGAAAAAACATCAGCGATTTTGCCAAAGCTTGATGCGGTAAGCTCCTTATTGTAAGGCGCGGTCTCAACGGCGATCAAACTATCTTCCAGTGTCGCAGTTTCAGAGACTGTTATACGTTCATCTCCAAGATACGCGCCTGCTCCCCTCTCGGCTGAAAACATCTCACCGGTTACGGGATTAAAAATCACACCCAGTTTAAAATCGCTTCCGTCCCACAGGGCAAGTGATACACAATATTCATGGTGACCGTGCATTAGATTTGTCGTACCATCCACAGGGTCAAGCACCCATGCAGGGCGGGATAAATCAACCGCTTCATCAGACTCCTCCGAGAGCATAAAAACGCCGGGTTCAATCCTTAAAAGCTCCTCTTTTAAAAAGTCCTGCACTTTTAAGTCCACAGCTGTCACGAAATTAAAATCGCTCTTTTTATAGAACTCATTCGAGCGCTTTTCGCGGTCGATAAGTTCGGCTGTTTTTGAAACAGTTTTTATTATTTCAGATAAATTTTTCATTTTCATATTGTAGCATAATAAATAAAGGAATTCAGTCTCTTTTAATGTGTAAACTATATTGAATATATTACTATTTTAACATTTTTTATTTATATATCGTTGTGCTATAATACCCAAAAATAAAATGCACTACTATAAGGACACTCTAAAATGACTACTGATTTGAACAAGTTTATAAACGCATCGAACATGCTTTTAACCAAAAAGCAAAGAACGCTTAGAAAATGGTTTAAGCTGGACACCTTTGATAACTGCACATATGACAGCAACTATACTACCCTAGAACTAAAAAACACAGATAACAGCCTGATATTTAAAACAATGCTGATGGGATGCTATTGCCTTGACAGCCGTACTTGGTTTTGGGGATGGGATGATAAATTTAGCAACAATGCAAGCTCCGAAATCAAAGAAACTTCAAAACAACTCTGGGAGTTTACCGGGATATCACACTTCATGTCGCCATCATTTTCCTGCACCAAAATCATGGCAAATGAATTGTGCGCCATGTACGTAAAGCATATTGATGCGCTGGGCATGTATAAAATCACAGAAGATAATAAAATAATATATCTTGCGCTGATTGATACAAAAGACAAATAACCAATGCTATAAATTCTAAAGATATTAAACACTGCAGATGGCAGTCTGTTTTACACAGATATTTAGCTGTGTTATCATAACAAAATCAAACAAAAAGAGAGTATATTTATGGAACTTACAAAAACAGAAAATAGCCAATTCAATTTAAGATTTGCAACACCCAATGATACGGGCCTTGTGCTTTCATTTATAAAAAAACTTGCAGAATACGAAAATATGCAGGATGACGTGCAAGCCACAGAGGAGATTCTTTTGGACAGCTTGTTTAATAGAAATGTCGCAGAGGTCATTATCGGCGAATATAAAGGAAAGCCCATTGGCTTCATGCTGTTTTTTCACAACTTCTCCACTTTCGTCGGAAAGCCCGGCATCTATCTTGAAGATCTATTTGTGGATATTGAAATGCGCGGCAAAGGCTTTGGGAAAATCATGCTGAAATATCTCGCAAAGCTCACCGTCCAAAGAGACTGCGGCAGGCTTGAATGGGCATGCCTTGACTGGAACGAACCTTCAATCAAATTCTACAAATCGCTTGGAGCCGTTCCCATGGATGAATGGACCACCTACAGACTAACCGGCGATGCCCTTAAAGAACTTGCACAATAAAGCTTTGCTTTAGCACTTTATATACTTAATATAATCACCATAAAACATTGCTTCATCGTCTATGACTTCAACAAAAGCACCGTCAAATAAACCATAAATCGTTTCTACATTTGATGCCTCTATAACATCCCAAAGGTGCTCACTGTCGGCATCGTTTAAATGCGGCTCAATGTTTATATCCACACGGCCTATTCCATCATATACCTGAAGCTCTTCAATATCTTCTCTTGGATCGCGTGCAAGCACCGCTTTTTTTGCCATGTTAATAGACCCTGCGCTAATTCCGATAGTAAGCCCATTACGATTTTTAAGTGAATCAATCAATTCATACTCTTTTATATAAGAAATCTGCTTTAGCGTGTCACCGCCTGTAAGCCACACAATGCCTGCATTTTCTATATGCTCTTTCGCTTCATCCTTAGGCATTCTGCTGTCCAGTATATGTACATCTTCAAACTCAACACCCGCTTTTTTAAACATGTCGGTAAATATGCCTGCATACTTATCTGTTATGTTGTGAACATCGAAATCCGATGCTACAAATAAAAATGTGCCCCCATCATAATGTCTTGTAACGCAGTCTGTAAAATCTTGTGTGAATCCTTCTGGGAATCCACTGGTCAATAGTGATACTTTCATCTTAGCTCCTGAAATCAGTACAATATTTTTGTATTGAAAACACACTATTATTCAACTCTTAACCCACTCTTTTTCACTTTGTTATATATATTTTTTTTCGTGAATATCAAAATTATATCAGTGAACTCTTCTTATAACAACGAGTATTTTGTTATATTTACAAGGAGTTTATTATTTTTTCAGATTAACCTCTTTTGCGATGTTTTATCAGGATATTTCTTTTTAAAACGTATATTTTTGCGGCTAGATTTAGCCAATCCCCCGAACGCTTGCTTTATTAAACCCCTCCACCACGCTTCGCGCGGTTCCCCTCCCCTAAATGGGAGGTGCGTCGACTGTGCAATTAAAATTTGCTGTAGAAAATAAAACAAGTAAAGTGATTTTGCTATTCAAGCTATGCACTCCTGTTTACATCCATGTTATGAGGCACAGACAATTTATCTCACCGCATTTATGCTAACTAACTTCTCCAAAACATTAGCTCTTTCACCTAACTAAAGCAAGTCCTCGCAGAAACTTTTCTGCTCTTGCTAACCAACTGCTCGCTCGGAAAATGTTTTTTGTTTTTTAGGCAGTCTCGCTTCGCTCGCCTGCACTTTAAATTAACATTCATGTCAACGCTATCGCCCCTAATGAAGGGAGATGTCCGAAGGACAGAGGGGTTGCAAGTCGACCACCCCAAAGCTTGCTTTATTAAACCCCTCCACCACGCTCCGCGCGGTTCCCCTCCCCTAAATGGGAGGTGCGTCGACTGCGCAATCAAAATCTGCTTTATACTATAAAATAAGCAAAGTGATTTCGCTATTCAAGCTCTGCAATTCTGTTTGCATCTATATTATTAGGCTCAGGCACTTTTTCCAGCGCATTTATGCTAACTAACTTCCCAAAAGGGTTCGTTCGCTCGCCTGCGCTTCCAAATTAACACTCACGCCAGCGCTATCGCCCCTAGTGAGGGGAGATGTCCGAAGGACAGAGGGGTTGCATCCAATCCCCCCGAACGCTTGCTTTATTAAACCCCTCCACCACGCTCCGCGCGGTTCCCCTCCCCTAAATGGGAGGTGCGTCGACTGCGCAATCAAAATCTGCTTTATACTATAAAATAAGCAAAGTGATTTCGCTATTCAAGCTCTGCAATTCTGTTTGCATCTATATTATTAGGCGCAGGCACTTTTTCCAGCGCATTTATGCTAACTAACTCCGCCGTGGATTTCTTTCTTTCACCCTGCCAAAGCAAGTCCTCGCACTGGTTTTTCTGCTCTTGCTAACCATGCACTGGCGAGGAGTCTTTTTTCTTTTTTTAGGCAGTCTCGCTTCGCTCGCCTGCACTTTAATCAAACTCCTACATAACCCTCCACCCAAGCTGTATAAATCCGTAAGCCAAGAACGAAAACCGTAAGCCATACAACTGCATAGCGCAAAGATGCATTTTGTTTAGGAGGTGCAACCCCTTCGACCAAGTCAAGATAAACGCAGTCAGACAAGGTAGAAAGCCTGTCGGGGGTTGCGTCTTTTGGTTACTTTTTTAAAAAAGTAACACCAAGCGGTAGCGATCCCAAAGCAAAGAATATTGCCCAAACTTCTTATTGCGGCGCAGGCACTTTATTCCACCGCATTTATACTAACTAATTCCTCCGTAGATTTTGTTCTTTCACCTGACCAAAGCAAGTCCTCGCAGAAGTTTCCCTACTTTAAATACGAGGAAGACTTTGTCTCCCTCGCACTCCATCTTGGTTCTGCTATTATCAATAATATAGACTATCAAATCGCTACGAAATATTTGACCACATGATAGCATTTTAAGCGACTTCACAAATCATCGTGTGATTTACACTTACATCAACACGTCAACCGTTACTTCCGCCTTGTCGCTAACAGGCACAATGTTTCCTTCCACTTTCACGCCATCCACAAGCATTTCCTTCACGCCTTTTTGCGCGTTGTCAGGGTTTTTCACACGGATTATATACTTCGTTGCGCGGAATTTTCTTGTCACCGTATACTCTTTTATATGCTCGGGCAAGCATGGATCAACACGCAATCCATCAAGCTCTGGATAAATGCCCAGAATCCACTGCGACGCAGCCACAAAGCACCAAGAAGCAGTTCCGGTAAGCCAAGAGTTTTTCGCCTCGCCAAAGTCGGCAGCATCGCGCCCTGCAATCATCTGCGAATAGACGTAAGGCTCAGTCCTGTGCTGTTTCTGGTCTTTTGTAAAGGAAGGCGCAATCTTAGAGTATGTGCGGTATGCCGCATCACCCATGCCAAGCTTTGCCTGAGCACAAGTCACCCAAGAGTTATTGTGGCAGAAGATGCCTGCGTTTTCCTTATAGCCTGGCGGATATGATGATATCTCGCCCAAGTTCTCATAATATTTCGAGTAAGCAGGCTGCTGCAAAA
Organism: Christensenellaceae bacterium; assembly: GCA_963676355.1. Taxonomy (GTDB): domain Bacteria; phylum Bacillota; class Clostridia; order Christensenellales; family UMGS416; genus JAGLOK01. Next base: position 1,782,006 of record OY781093.1, on the reverse strand, counting down.
TAACACCATGCTCTGTTTCAAGATACTTTTCGGTGGACTCCATAGCAAGCTGTGCGCGTCCGTCATCCTCGCCGATTCCTGCCATCACGCACCATCCTTGCGACTCAATGAATATCTTGCCTTCTTCACATTCTTTTGAGCCTACAGGCGCGCCATATGCATCATAAGCACGGGTAAACCATTCGCCGTCCCATCCATGCTCATCAATAGCCTTGCGCACTTTGTCCACTTCAGATTCTACGTATTTAACATCATCTTTTTTGTCCAGTTTTTCAAGAAGCTCAGAAAACATATCCCCAGCATAAACGAAAAGCCCTGCAATCATATTGCTTTCTGCCACACGTCCGTCGGCTGTGCCGTATGTCTGAAAGGATTCGCCCGGATTTTTGGAATGACAGTTGAGATTCAAGCAGTCGTTCCAGTCCGCGCGTCCTATAAGTGGCAAACCGTGCGGTCCTTTGTTGTTTACCACATGATTAAATGATGAAAACAAATGATCAAGCATGGTTGCATCCTCTTTGTCTTCAAACTTCACGTGCTCAGATAATAGCGAATAATCACCCGTTTCCTTCACATATGTTATAACCGCAAGGATTAACCACAGCGGATCGTCATTGAATCCACCACCGATGTCGGCGTTGCCCTTTTTGGTCAGCGGTTGATATTGATGATATACTGAGCCATCCAAAAATTGCGTTGCCGCAAGGTCGATTAAGCGCTCGCGTGCCTTTTCTGGTATCTGGTGAACGAAGCCCAAAATATCCTGATTGGAGTCGCGAAATCCCATGCCACGTCCTACTCCACTTTCAAAAAACGATGCGCTTCTAGACATATGGAATGTCACCATGCACTGATACTGATTCCAGATGTTTATCATAGTAGAAAGCTTTTCGTCCTCACAGTCAATGCTGTAATTTGAAAGAACGTCATCCCAATAAGCTTTAAGCCCTGCAATCTGTTTTTCTACAGCTTTGTCTTCCTCAAATGCTTTAACAGCCATCTGCGCTTTTGATAAATTCGGTTTGCCATCGATAAACTTTTTATCCTCGTCATTTTCGATATATCCAAGCGCCCAGATTATCTCTTTTTGCTCGCCCGGTGCAAGGGTTACCTCCACGCTTTGGGAAGCAATCGGTGCCCAGCCGTGTGCCACTGAGTTTGTGGACTTGCCTTCTGCTACCGCCTGTGGCGCTTCATAGCCGTTATATAATCCTAAAAAGCTCTCACGGTCTGTGTCAAAGCCCGCGATATCCTCACTGCACCAAAGATAGGCATAATGATTGCGACGCTCGCGGTATTCCGTAAGGTGGTATATAAAGTTGCCTTCCACTGCAACCTGTCCTGTGGAGTAGTTGCGCTGAAAGTTTGTCATGTCATCCCATGCGTCCCACAAGCAAAACTCAAAGTAGGAAAACACCTTTATAGTCTTTGGATCTGGTGAGTCGTTTTTAAGCGATATAGCATTTACCTCGCACTCCATTCCAAGCGGCACATATGAAGTCTGGCTTAGTTTCATGCCATTTTTTTCAGAAGATATCTTGCTATAGCTTAATCCATGACGGCATTCGTAGGCATCAAGCTTTGTTTTTGTCGGATATTTTGCAATGTTATAAATTTCATCGCCGTCTTTAATGTAAAAATACCTTCCCGCATTAGTTGCCGGTGCATCATTATATCGATAGCGCAAAATGCGACGCATACGTGCGTCTTTATAAAAGCAATATCCGCTTGCCGTGTTTGAATACAGCGAGAAAAAGTTTTCCAAGCCAAAGTAGTTTATCCACGGATATGGTGTTTCCGGTGTTGTAATAACATATTCGCGATTATCATTGTCAAAATGTCCGTATTGCATATAATTCTCCTTAATCATTGTATAGCTTTTAATAACCAAATGAATCAATTTCATTTTATCATTCTTCGTTTGGTTTTTATAAGCCTATAAATTATTGAACTTTCCAGTAAATATCAGTGATTTGTTATCCTCTATGTTGATTATATCTTTTGTCAGTCTTTATGCCTAGTTGACTTTTCTGTCTTTTTGGTTACTTTTCTACTTTTTAATAACTAACTGCCTGCTTGGAAAATGTTTTTATTTTCCTTGTTTCGTCGCTTCTCTTGTGTACACTTGCAAATTAACATTCATGCCAACGCAGACACTATACTCAACGCATTTTTACTAACTAACTTCTCCGAAACATTAGTTCTTTCACCCTGCCAAAGCAAGTCCTCGCACTGGTTTTTCTGCTCTTGCTAACCAACTGCTCGCTCGGAAAATGTTTTTGTTTTTTAGGCAGTCTCGCTTCGCTCGCCTGCGCTTTTAAACAAACTGCTATATAACGTTCCCCCAAGCTGTACAAAACCGTAAACCACGAAAGAAAACCATAAGCTCTATAACTACACAGCGCAAAGACACATTTTATTTAGGGGCTGCAACCCCTTCGACTCAGTCAAGATAAACGTAGTCGGCTAAGATAGAAAGCCTGTCGGGGGTTGCGTCTTTTGGTTACTTTTTTTAAAAAGCAACACCAAGCGGTAGCGATCCCAAAGTAAATATAACTAGCAAAGCTTCTTATTGCGGTGCAGGCACTTTATATCACCGCATATATACTAACTAACTTCTCCGTAGATTTTGTTCTTTCACCCAACCAAAGCAAGTCCTCGCACTGGCTTTTCTGCTCTTGCCAACCACGCACTGGCGAGGAGTCTTTTTTCTTTTTTTAGGCAGTCTCGCTTCGCTCGCCTGCACTTTAATCAAACCTTCCCATTCAAAGATATCTCATAGTGCATGCAACAAAAGAAGGCGATTCTTAGCTTTAACGCATTTTATCAAACTTCAGCTCCGCAGAGCGTTCCACCAAACTATAATAAAAAGAAATGCGAACCCTTCAACCAGTTTGCAAAAGCAGTCAGCCAAGATAGAACACGGTTGAGGCGTTCGCGCTTTTGCCCTACTTTGTGCTCACAAAGCAGGAAACGAGTGTAGCGATCCTAAGGCAAAGTATAATGCCCAAGTTTCTTATTGCGGCGCACGCACTTTGTCCCACCGCATTTATACTAACTAACTTTCCAAATGATCCAGTGCTTTTCTGATATACACTAGTCTTAATACCAGTAAGTATTCTGCCACGCTTGTCAGATAGCGCAGGGATGCGAAGCATCACTGCCAAATAAACAAAAACAAGTTCCCAGCCGCTAGACAGTTTGATACAAGGCTAAAACTTGACGGCGTTCAGGGCGGTTGACTTGGTGTAATTAAATCCCTACATTTAGCAATCTAGAAAGATTCTCAAAACCCAAACTCTCGCAAATTCGCCTTCCACCGTCAGCAGATTAAAAAGCGTCAGTAAGAATTTTGCCTATGGCAATTTCAGCATTTTTTATTTGCTTTCAAATATAATAGTTTATTCAGTTTGCAAATGTTTGCTTTTAGTGTTTTTATCAAAACACTTTATTTAAAAGATTTTATAATGCCAAAATCTTGTAAATACGCCTCCCATTGTCAGCAGAGTAATTAGCATCAGTAAGAATTTTGCGAGCAAAATTCTTGGTTAAAGTCCGAAGAGCTGATAAACAATATATCAGCTCTTTTGGACTATGATGAATTATGAAAAGAAGGAAATTACTTTCCAGCATGCCGCCATGTGTCAAACTGCTCTTGCATGTCAGCTATAAGATCTTCCATGCCAGCATCAACCAACTTGCCGTTAAACTCTGCCACAAGTGCATCTACATCTTCAACTGCACCAGCGAAAAGTCTAGGTGTGTACTGAGCTGTTATAGCTCCAACAGCTGAAATAGTGTTTTCCATGTCAGATCCGTTGTATACGAAGCCTAGGTTGTTAAGAGGAGTAGCACTCTTGTTGTAAGCTATGAAGTTGACAAATTTGTCAGGATCTTCACTGCTCATTGTGTAGTTCATGAACTGGTTCGGGAATACCCATGTGATATTTGGTCTCCAGCCTGTGTTTTCTTCGGAAAGCTCGATGATGTTATCGGAAACTTTTGTGAAGTGATAATCTTCAACACCGAAGTTTAAGAGATTGTTGAAATACTTGTCTGTGTTTGCAAGGTTCATAAGCTCAGCGGCTTTGTCAGGATTCTTTGATGCTATTGGAATAGCCATCATTGATCCGTCAGCTTCGCGGTTGCTCATTACAGGCTCTGTGCAGTCAACCTGGGTGAAGTCATAGCCTTCGATTCCCTGTGAAAACTCAACGCCTTTTCCTGGTTTCATTGAAGCAGATACGCAGAATGCATTTCCGCTTTGAAGATCGCTCTGCCATGATGCATATGTGTCAGCGTCTGTGCGGATATATCCAGCATCATAATAAGTTTTCATTGTCTTATAGTGTTCTATTGATTCAGGCATCGCGAACTGGTTAACTATAGTTGTGTCGCGGTTGTCAGGATACAATGCGCCGGGCACTGCGTCGCCTGAAATGTAGTTCCAGTCAAGAAGACGGAATGCAGCTTCGCCTGTTGCTGTAACGAGGCCTATCATTTCAGGATATGCTTCTTTAACAGCTGCAAGGATTGGTGCTAAGTCTTCAGTTGATTTTACTGATTCAACATCAAGTGAAAGTTCATCAACGATGTCTTTGCGGAACAAGAAGCCCCAGTTGTGAGCTTGCTCTTTGTTACAAGGCACAGCATAGCTTACGCCATCAATCTGTGTTGCAAACATGAAGTCTTCACCGATTATCTGAAGTGTGTCATAAAGAGCGCCGCCTTCTTTGAAATAATCATTTAATGGTGTGAAGTTGCCAAGTGCAGCATTTTGCCTGTAGCCGGCAGTTCTAGCCCAGCCTGATGTGAAGCAAAGGTCAATTTCTTCGCCTGCTGCAAGTTTTGTTCCCATTGTCTCTTGATACGGGTCATAGTCCATGAAAACTATGTCAACAGTAGCATTGATTTTTTCCAATGTGTACTCGTTGATTGCCTCTTCAACCATGTCCTGATCTGGCTGCTCCATAGAACCGATAACATACCATTTAAGTTCTACAGCGTCTTCCATTTCTTCTTTAGTTTCTTCTTTAGTTTCTTCTTTAGTTTCCTCTTTTGCAGGCGCAGCTGTTTCATCAACTTTGTCAGCTTCTTTGCAGCCAGCAAATACAGATGCTACAACCATGAGCAAGCATAGGATTGTCAATAGTGCTTTTTTCTTCATTTTGTACCTCCATTTATTCTATCTGCCTTGTGGCAGAAACTTTTCATTAGCCTTTAACCGAACCCATCGTAAGTCCTTTAACGAAATACTTCTGGAAGAACGGATAAGCCACAAGCAAGGGTCCAGCGCCCAGTACACACATCGCCATTCGGGCAGACTCTACAGGGAGCGGTCCGCTCAAGTTTACAGAGTGCGTGTCTTGGCTTACAAATTCCATATTGCTCATTATTCGATAGAGCATATATTGCACGTTGTATAGCTTGGTTTCTTCTATAAAATACAGTGGGAGTTGGAAATCGTTCCAGTATTTTAAAACAGTAAACAATACTACAGTTGCAATCGCGGGCATTGCAAGCGGAAGAATAATTTTGATGAATATCTTTATCTCGCCTGCGCCGTCAATCGTCGCGCTTTCAAACACCTCATGAGGTATTGAGTTTGCAAAGTAAGTTTTAAGTATTACTATGTACCACACATCCACAAGATACGGGATAATCATTACCCAGATTGTGTTGCTCAGTCCCAAAACTCTTGAATATACGATATAAAACGGTACTAATCCTCCGTTGAAAATGAATGTGATGTAGGCAAACAGTGAAAAGAAGTTTGCATATTTTACATCCTTGCGCGAAATCGCATAGGCATACATAGCCATCATCACAACACCAACTGAAGTACCGATAGCTGTGTTTAGGATTGTAACCATATAGCTTCGGCCAAGCTGTCCGCTTCTTCTTAGCACAAAGTCATATGCTTCAAGGGTGAAGTTCTTTGGCAGAAAGGAATATCCTTCTCTGAGTATTGACATGTTCTCCGAAAACGATGAAGCAAGTATTATAAGCAGCGGATATAGGCATGTTCCAAAAATCACTATGCCAAATAATATCTTTAGAAATAAATCGGCGAAGACAGATATATCGTTACTGTGAAAGCTTTTTTTCTTTTTAATTTTTGATTTAGTTAATGTAGTCATTTTCTATCTCCTCCTTTCTAAAACAGTGATTTTCCTTCGTCTATTCTCTTTACCACTTTATTGGCAACAACAACTATCACCATGCCGACAACAGCCTGATAAAATCCCGCGGCGGATGCCATGGATATATTGCCCATTTGCCTTAGAGAGCGGTAAACATAAGTGTCCAAAACATCAGTCACTTGAAATAGTGCTCCAGAGTTGTTTGGCACTTGGAAATGCAATCCAAAGTCCGCATAGAATATCCTTCCGACAAGCATCAAAAATATTGACACTATAACAGGTGAAAGCTGCGGTATTGTAATTGAAAATATCTGTCGCATTTTGCCTGCCCCATCGATTACGGCGGCTTCATACAAGCTTTCGTCTATGGCGACAAGTCCTGAGTGGATTAGAATGGTGTTATATCCTGTATACCGCCACAATTGGGCGAATATCAATATGAACGGCCAAAACTTAGCTTCCCGATACCACGATATCGGCTCCATGCCCAGTAACGGCAAAAGTGTGTTGTTTAAGAATCCTTTATCTACACTTAAGAATGAGAAGAATATATAGTTTACAACAACCCATGAAAGGAAAAACGGCATCAGCATGAAAGACTGATATGTTTTCTTTAAAAACTTTTTGCGCATTTCGTTAAGCGCTATTGCAGTGAATGTTGCAACCGATATGTCCAATATTATATAAGCCGTGTTATAGAGGACAGTATTTTTTGTGATGTTTACAAAGTCCGGTGTTGAAAAGAAAAACTTGAAATTATCAAAGCCCACAAACTTACTTCCGAAAACACCTAGTGCTGGTTTGAATCTTAAAAACGCAATGGACAGACCGAGCATGGGCAGATAGTTGTTAATGAGCAAAAAGACAATAGTGGGCAGCATCATAAGATAGAGCATTTTGTGCTTTTTCATCTCATAAAAGAAGCCACGTCTTTTTTTAATTGTTTTTGGTTTCATTTGCATTATGATCTCTCTTCTTTTTATGTGTGAGACCATTCTAGCGTGTTTTTTGTGAAAACTTAATAAACTGTGTTGCCATATTGTTAACTATATTGCACAATTATCGGGGTGCAAATTTGTGCAACAAGATAGTGCAATGAAATGTCTTTGGAAAGGGATCTTTCCAAAAGCACACTTTGTTTATACTAAAAATGAAGTTTGTTGACGTATATGAACAATAATAAGCTTTTGTGTTATTGTTCATATTGTCGAAGTCAAATATTGGCTTCTCCCTAGCAAAAAGTTAGGTGGCGTATATGAACAATAATTGGTTTTTGTATTGTTGTTCTAATGTTTTAGAATAAAATTGGCTATATCAATAAGTTGCAAGCCAACCTCCCTGAATGCTATCTTTATTAAACCCCTCCACCACGCTCCGCGCGGTTCCCCTCCCCTAAATGGGAGGTGAGTCGACTGCGCAATCAAAATCTGCTTTATACTATAAAATAAGCAAAGTGATTTCGCTACTCAAGCTCTTCACTTCTGTTTACATCCATATTATGAGGCGCACGTACTTTATATCACCGCATTTATTCTAACTAACTCTGCCGTAGATTTCGTTCTTTCACCCAACAAAAGCAAGTCCTCGCACTGGCTTTTCTGCTCTTGCCATCCAACTGCTCGCTCGGAAGATGTTTTTGTTTTTTAGGCAGTCTCGCTTCGCTCGCCTGCACTTTTATCAAACCTTTCCATTCAAATGTATCTCATACCGTATGCAACAAAAGAAAGCAATTCTTCGCTTTAACGCATTTTATCAAATTTCAGCTCCGCAGAGCGTTCCACCATACTTTAGTAAAAAGAAATGCAGACCGTTGAGCCAGTTTGCAAAAGCAGTTGGCTAAGGAAGAAAAGGGCTCACCGCGTCTGCGTCTTTTGGCTACTTTTTAAAAAAAGTAGCGCCAAGCGTCAGCGTACCCAAGGCAAATCTTACTGCCCAAGTTTCGTGTTGCAATGCATGAAGTTTATCTTATTGCTAACAAATCACCCCGAACGCTTATAAACTTTAATATTCTATAAAAACTATGAAAAATCTGGGTTTAATATTCTTACATAAAAAAAGAGCCAATCTCTTAGCTCTAATTAATATCCTTAAAACATACTTGCGCTAATCCGCTCCCCCACTCACACTATTGCGATACTCCGTCGGCGTAACCCCCACCTGCTTTTTAAACAAACGAGAAAAATAATGTGCATCAGGAATGCCCACCATCTCCCCCACTTGATAAACTTTATACTCCACGTCAGATAAAAGCTCGCAAGCTTTTTTGATGCGAATGCCATTTAGATACTCCGTCATGGTTTTGCCCAGCTGGCGAGAAAACATGCGGCTGATGTAAAAAGGGCTTACAAACACTGAATCCGCCACTTGGCGAAGAGTCAGCGGTCTGGAATAATTCAGTTCCAAAAATTCAACAGCCTTTTTAAGCACAAGCTTCATGTTGCTGTGGCTGGCGGTCACGTTTTCAGCCACGGTGCTTTTGTATATTTTGCGCATTTCATCAATAAGCCCGAATACGTCTTTTTCGCGATCAATTGTAGAAGCCTTGGGCGCAACCGTCAGCATACTGTCGATTATCTGCAAAACAATTGCACGCTCCGATTCGCCCACACTGTCGCGGCGGCGAAGGTCAGCCTCAAGGTCGGTGATGCACCAAGCTTCTTCAGCATCTTGTGCGCCGGACTTAATGGTGTCGACTATAATGCGACCTTTGCTCAGCAGTTTATCATCGTTGTATTTTTCCGCATCGCCTTTTATGTCGCTGTAGAGCATGAAAGCATCCTCACCCATAACACCCATAAGCCGCTCCACCTTCTGGCACTGAGTGTAGCAAGACAAAATCTTGTTTATGCCGCTTGCAGGCTCGCTGACGGCAATGCATATGCACATGCCAAAGCTTTCACACATCATGCTTTGAAGTTGCAGGCACTTGCTGTATAAAAGCTCCGAATCCTTGGGGAGCTTTACAATAAAAGCGCTCTTTTTGTTCGTGATTGCAACAGGAATAATGTCATATTCCTCGCCCAGCATCTCAGAGAATGTGTGCAGTGCGCCAAAGTTTTTCGCCTGCTCACCACTCATTGCAGTGCTTACAACAAGCATGACAAAGTTTGAGATTTCAAGCCCCATTTCAGCCTGCGAAAGTTCTATCTCCTCGTCATTTGTAACGATACCCATCATAATGTCATATAAGAACTTCTCGCGCAAAACGGGCAGGTTTTGCCTGTATCTAGCCTCAAGTTTTGACACGACATCGTTTTTGTTTTTCTGCATGTCAAGCTCTGCAACTGCTCTTCCCACCACTTTTTTTATATCATTAAGTTTTGTAGGCTTTAAAAGAAAGTCGAATGCACCCAATATCAATGCTTCTTTTACATATTCAAAATCACGAAAGCCGGTAAGCACAATGTATTTTGCATTGCGCTGAGAGTCGCTAAGCTCCGACAGCATTTCAAGCCCGGTCATCTCAGGCATCTTGATGTCGGTAAACACGATGTCGGGGCTGTGAGTTTCAATCGCTTTTAGCCCTTCAAATCCGTCGCGCGCCTCAGCAACAACTTCGCAGTTAAACTGCTCCCAATCAATTATATTTTTAAGCCCTTTGCGTATTATAGGCTCATCGTCTATCAGTGCTACTTTGTACTTCATCCATTCCCCCGCGTGGCAGCATAGCAGTCACCTGCGTATGTCCGTTTTCATCCTTGCTTATTTTAAGCCCATATTCCTCGCCGAAATAAAGCTTTATTCTTCGATTAACGTTTTCAATTCCCACATTCGACCTCTGGTTTTCCCTGAGGTTATAAAAATACTCATCGCTTGGCATAATAAGATGCGAGTTTATAGTCTCCATCTCGCCTTCTGTTATCGGTCTTCCGGAGTTTATCACCTTGATGTACACATACACTTTATCCGTGTATGCGCTAAGGTCGATAAAGCCGCCTTCTGAAGCTTTGTCGATTCCGTGATAGATGGCATTTTCAATAAGCGGCTGTATCAATAGCTTTGGCACTTTATAGTTTAAAAGCTCTTCATCGGCCGCAATCTTTGTTTTGAGCCGATCTTCAAACCTGCGCTTCATGATGCGCAGATAGGTGTCTATGTACTCAAGCTCCACAGACAAAGGAATAAACTCCTCGCTTTTGCCAACGCCTGCTTCCATAATCTCCGCCAGATCTTCCACCATCTCGCTTATCTCGTCAACACCAGAAAGCCGAGCGCGCCATGATATGGATTCAAGTGTGTTGTATAAAAAGTGCGGATTAATCTGCGACTGCAAAGCCTGAAGCTCCGCATCCTTTTTAGTGATTTCCGCTCTATATATGCTGCGCACCAACTGCTCATTTTTTCTTATCATGTTGTTAAAGGTCTTGCTCATGTAGCCAAGCTCATCGTTTCTGTCCACCTTGACATTAACGCCTGTTTCGCCGCCTTGCACGCGTTTCATGGAAGCAATCATCCTTTGCACAGGTTTTAGTATATCACTTGCAAACACAATGGACAGCAGCCCAAAAATCAAAACTGCTACTCCACTTATAGCAAGCAAAGTGTTGCGCAAAAATACGGTGTCTGAAAAAAGCACTGATAAATCCTGCACAGCGATAAGCGTCCAGTCAGTGCTCTGCACCTCACCACGAGTGTATAAAACACCGTTATCTCTGTCCACTTGCCACAGTATGTCTCTATCAATATATGAGTACACGCCTTCCACAGCGCCGCCTGCTTGATATATAACTGTGCCATCTCCTGAAACCAGCATTAGTTTATATCCTGCCTCTTCCTCTGAGCTTTCAAGAAGCGAGTGAAAATAGGCATAATCCGTCATCAGCACAAAGTAGCCCAACGGCTCATAAGTGTCTGGTGAGGATAGCTCTCGTATTACAAATATGTTTTTGGCCTCGCCGTCTTCTTTGTGGATATATAGGTGAGTATTGTCTTGGTTCATTGAGCCGCGCATTATAATCTCTGTCGCATCGGTTTTTAAAAAGGTAGCGATATCAAAGTCTTTTGAATTGTCATCTTGGCTTATCCAAAGCTCGCCGTTTTCATCTAAGAGTGCCATGGACTGTATCTCAACCCTTGACATTATGGTCTTAGAAAATGTATTTATAACAGGTCCGCCATACTCCTCCAAGATGCCCATTCTGTCGCGCTCTGCAAATAAATCGCTGGAGTCAAAGTCTGCCGTCTGCCCCAAAAGCGCATATATCGAGTCCTCATACAATATGTCCTGTGAATACTGCTCCACACGCCTTAAATACTCGGACACCTGATAGGTTTTGGTTGATAAAAGCTCGCTTGCAAAGCTCACTGAATGCTCCTGCATGGATTTTGAAGCACTATAATATGAAATGATTGTGATGGCCACAGAAAGCGTGAAAAGCTGAATAATCATAAATCCTATAAGCTTCTGTTTGAGGCTTATATCACGAGTTATGCTTTTATACCAACTGGTTTTTTTAGTCATCCATCCTGCTCCATATTTCGTCTATCTTTTCATTGCCATATCTATATACGTCCGCAAAGCCGGGCACCAAAATATTTCCCCAGTCGTTGCGGTCAATAAGCGAATCCATGGGCGGCACAAGCTCATTTGCATTTTGAATAAGCTCCATTCCCCTTGTATAAAGCGAGGGATAAGTATTTTTTTTGCCTGATAAATCAACGTTGCTTATAAAGCCTGATTCGTTGGTTAAAACAGCCGAAGCTTCTTTTGATGTCAGCTCTCGCAGTAAAAGTATTGCAGCATCTTTTTTTGCTTCATCGTCAAACGCTTTTTGGCTTATAAAAAATGTACCACAGCCAAGTCCGTAAATTAGGCTGTAATCATCGGGGTTTTCCTTGTCAAACACAGGAAATGGCACCATGTCCACTTTTTCAACCATCCCTGCCTCATAGATATTTCTTGTAAACCAAGAGCCTTGAACTATCATCGCGGCCTTTCCTTCAAGGAAGAGATTGTTGCGCTGCAAGTTGCTTAAAAGATAAGCATCCTCAGGAAATGCGTGCCTGTCATAAAGCTCTTTCATCCAAGCCATGCCTTCTTTATATATCTGAACATCGCCATCACCTGAAAGACCACCCATCTGAGCTACAATGTTTTGATATAGATATGTGCCTTCCGCCTGATAGTTATAGGCGATGGGCACTATGCCACGGCTTGAAAAAAGCCTGACCAATATCATAAAGTCTTCATATGTCTTTGGAGCTTCCACATCGTATCTTTCAAATATTTCGGTGTTTATAAAAAGCGCTTCATAGATTATCTCAACAGGAAGTCCGTATATTTTCTCATCAAATGTGCAATAGTCCCAAGCGTTATAAAAGCTATCCTTCCACTCGGGATCGGAGTTTATAAGCTCCGTTAAGTCCGCAGCCTTCCCTGCTTCAATGAGTGCCTCCATGTCAGAGCCCGGCCATATGCCAAAAACATCAGGATCATTGCCTGTTGCAAAGTCTGTTTTAAGCTTCGGGAGAAAGTCATCGCCAAAGGTTGCTTCATTTTGTATTTCTATGTTTGGATATTTGTCTTCAAATCTATCAAAAATAAGCTGCAGAGCGTCCGCATTGGAATCTGCGCCACCCCATGAGTTTACAAATCTAAGTGTAATTGTATCATCGCTCACCATTTCATCTATCTTCGGGCCATCAGTTGCGCCTTGCGAACAGGAAGAAAACATAAGCACCGCAATTATAACTATAACTAAAGTCTTTTTCATCAGGACATCTCCTTATAGATGATAGTATACCACCTATTTATTAGCAATCAAACCTGCTGTTAGAAACATTGCCGATGAATTCCAATATGTAGTTATCTCATTCATAGAATATGATGCGGTTTCGTCCGAAAAGCACAGTGCAGGTGGCGTGTTTTCATTGAAGTTTGCCTGCGCCACGGGATCTTGCAGAGCAGCATTCGGGCCGCCCGACACCATGCCGGGTTTTGGCTGTTTTATCCTGTCTGCAACAGATGGTCTGTCGTGAGGAAACATTATGGGTTTTGATCCAAATCCAGTCACATAGCTTTGCGATAACGCGTTAGCGCCCAGCAGATAGTTTAGGTGTGCCTGCGCGATTTTGATATATCTATCATCCTTTTGCAGCTCATATGCCATAAGCAACACGTCCGCACGGTTTGTGAGCACCATGTTACTGCCCCATATATAGTCCTTGTCATCCATCGCCACATTGAACGCACGGCTCTCTCCAAGCTCACAAAGCTTGTCAGCAGTTTCCAGTGTGTCCTTTTTGATAGCTTTATAGAAGTCGCTTTCTTTGTCCGCGCCATCAGACAAAAGATATGAGAACGTTCCCAAAAAACCAACATCGTACCACTCCAATGTGTCCGACCAAAAAAGAGCTGTATGCGGAGTGTATAGCGCCTTTGCTTCTTCCAGATAGTCGCTTGCGCCAGTAAGAAGGAAAAGCTCCACAGCCGCCCAGTACATTTCATCCTGCGATGATAAATCTCTATAATCTCCTGTTGAAACGCCATCTGGGTTTTCAAAAAGAGGAAGCTCCGGATTTGCTTTCATGAACTCCCATGCCGTAATGGATGCTTGCTTCATCTTGTCTGCAAAATCCGCATCGATAGTTTCATATACTCCAGATGCCTTTGCCATGATGGCCGCAAAGCTTGCAGTCGCCGTCGGAGAAATCGAGATAGCATAGTGTGTTAAAAAGTCTTGCTCGGGCATAATCATTCCCGGAAATCCGGCTGATGTGTATTTATGATAGACGCCGCCGCTTTCATCTTGCATCATAAGAAGCCATTCAAGACCAACGCGCGCCTCATCCAAAATGTCAGGTATTCCATTGCCGCTTTCTGGGATATTTAAATCATCGCCAAAAACATCAGGATATAGTTGATAGGTAAATAATAAATCCGCGATGGTTCTTGCACACGGCACGCTGTATCTTCCATAGTCGCCAGCATCATGCCAGCCACCCTGTATGTTTATGGTGCTGTCCTTTTGTCCCCATATCTCGCCATCTAATGTGTGACACGCGTCATGTGCATATTCGCCTGCAAACCGCTCTTCAAGCTCCACACCGCATCTTTGCAAATACAGCATTTTAAGCATGCCGTCTGCAACGCTGTTATATGCATCATCTTTTATTTCAAACGTATATGATTTATCTTCGTCTACAGCGACGAAGTAATTACCCTCTTTAACTACATCACTAAAATCGCCGTATGCCGCTTGGCTTCCGATTGCACTGTCCATGCCAACTGAAACCATATCGCCTGAAAATACTATCTCCTGTGTATCTGCATTCACCACACTAAATGATTGCGCATCCCCTAACGCCCAGAATGTTTTCTTACCGGAAGACATAAAGCCAACTTGGTTTACTGTGATCTTTTCATTTAGCTTATACATAATTTTCTCCTGAGTCATTGTCGGTGAAGGGCTTTGCAAGTCTGCTATAGTATTTTGCTCAATACTTTTAGCCTCCATAGGTGAACAGGAGGCAAATAACGCGCATATTATAACAAGGGATAGCAGCTTTCTCATATACTTATTGTAATGGGGTTGATAAATTAGTAAAGGCAGTATTTTGTTGCACTATTTTGCGGTTGGGTTTTTCTGATAATATCCAACATCTAATGTCTTTTTGCAAACAAAATAAATCCTCGCAGAAATTTCTGTCTTTTTGCAAACTGACCACTGGCGAGGAAAGGATTCTTTATGCGAGGGAGACTCCGTCTCCCTCGCGCTCCCTCTTGTTTTCACAAAAATCCAACATCTATATTCCACTCAAGCTACATGAAGCTGTAGACCGCGAAAGCAAGTCATCCCGAGCGCTTGCTTTATTAAACCCCTCCACCACGCTTCGCGCGGTTCCCCTCCCCTAAATGGGAGGTGCGTCGACTGCGCAATTAAAATTTGCTGTAGACAATAAAATATGCAAAGCGATTTCGCTACTCAAGCTCTGCACTTCTGTTTAAATCCATATTATGAGGCGTAGACACGTTTTTCACCACATATATACTAACTAACCACCCCGAACGCCGTCAAACTTTTTATTTTTTATAAAGCTTCGTAGCGGCTGGGCTAACCGTGGGGCTGCGCCCCACACCCGCACCCCCGTTTCACTTCGTTCAACAGCCCCCTTCAGGGGGCAACTTTTTCCCAAGCTGCACAAAACCGTAAACCGAGAAAAAAATGCTTTCTTCGCTTTATAGTTTTTAATCAAATTTCAGCTCCGCAGAGCGTTCCACCAAACTTTAGTAAAAAGAAATGCGAACCCTTCAACCAGTTTGCAAAAGCAGTCAGCTAAGATAGAAAACGGTTGAGGCGTTCGCGCTTTTGCCCTACTTTGTGCTCACAAAGTAGGAAACGAGTGTAGCGTTCCCAAGGCTAATACTATTACCCAAGCCTCTTATTGCGGCGCAGACACTTTATCCCACCACATATATACTAACTAACTTTCCAAAAGACCTCGCTTTGCTCGCCTACACTTCAAAATTAACATTCACGCTAACACTCTCGCCCCTAGTGAGGGGAGATGTCCGAAGGACAGAGGGGTTGTAAGTCGACCACCCTGAACACCAAAATTTAGGCATAGCAAAACAATTTGCAGCAAATTTAATAACTCCAAACGGCTTTAATTATTATTTAGAAAGTATAAAGTTTGGAACTGTATTATGTCAGTCCGGATCTTTGTGCTTGCGCCGCCTTGCCAAGCCAAGCCCGCCAAAGCCTGATATGACTGCAATGTAAAAGCCAAAGTCATACCACCAACCGGTGTTTTGGGTTTCATACACACGAATGTCATGATTGAATATACCAACCACGACAGAAACCGGTGCAATCCAACCATGCCACACGCCCCAGAAAAATCCCGCAGGTTTGTTCGTTGTGTGCTTGCCGTCTCCCGGTATGCAAGATGTCAGTAAAAATGCAGTTATAACTATCAATATAAAAACAAGTGCTAGTTTGCGTTTCATAATTGTTCCTCCCAATTAAATTATATTAAATATATTTCAAGGACAAGATTCTCTATTTTTTAGATCTTACAGCATAGAAGTTTTTCTTTAATATGCTTTTTTCTTCATACATGTGATTGTCAGCTTCTTTAATTAGCCTATCCGTTGTGGCACAAGCATGCTCAATGTCGCACATCACAATCCCATGGCTTACACTAATTATATAATCGCGCTCTTCAGTATCATTTATATTCTTAAGGTTCTCCAAAATCCTTTGCCAAACTGCTTCTGCAACCTCCGCCCCTGTTCTTGGAAATGCAATAAGAAATTCGTCTCCGCCCATGCGTGCCACAAAGTCCGTTTCTCTAACCTGATTTTTCATAATAGTAGCAACTGTTTTTAAAAGCTCATCGCCTGCTTTGTGCCCCAGATTATCGTTGACTTCTTTAAGTCCGTTTACATCAACAAAGCAAAGGCTTAGCTTAAAATGTTTACGCTCCTTTAAAACCAGCATTTCATCCAGCTTGGTAGTCGCATAATGACGATTATATATATTGGTGAGTGAATCGTATCTGGAATAGTATCTAATCTTTACGTACGATTTCATATAAAGATATAATAGAATGGCGAATGCTATAGAAATAACAAAGAGGACTAGAATCATCACTATGTTTTCAATTAATTCTTCAATCATTAGTTGAAAAAGATTTTCGTAATATAGCGAGTCAGGATCTTCCTCTCTTAAAACATAGCTTACAACATGCCAGTCTCCTCCATTCAGATGAACCTCTACATCTTCTATGATGGAACCAAAATTAGCTTTCTGTGTTAAGTCTACACTCCTATATGTAAAAAGCCCGTTTTCAGTCAGCGTCTGGGCATCTTTATGCTGTGCTAAATCCCACTCTTTTGGAAAGTGACTGCTAAAGGTATCATTTTCTCTGTCCTCAAACATAAAGGTCCATTCTTGCAAAGAATCTTCGCTTGAAAGCCAGTATCCATTGTCGTTTAATAAAGCCATGTTCCTTGCACTTTGGCTTGCTATCTTTCGGAAAGTATCTAAAATCTGCTCTGCTATATAGTTTACTATTACGATTCCTTTAAATTCGCCATCAACATATATAGGCTTGGAAAATCTTATCATTGGCTTATATGGTATTTCTATTTTGCCATTTTCAATATTTAAATCTAAGGGTGAAATATACAAACAACAGTCATCTAAAGCCGCAGTTTCTGTAAAATAATATCTGTCAGCTTTGTTTTGAAGATCCTCTTCAGGCACTATATATGAATCGCCATCAATGTAGTTTACCCTTACTACTTCGTTGCCATCTTCATCTATATAACGAATTTGATCATATGTCCTTTTAAGCCTGGAAAACTCCGACCAGCTTTTCTCAGCATCTGACAATACATTCTCTGTTACGCCATAATTACTAAAAATATAAGATATAAACAATAAATCCGCCGTTATATCTGAAAACTCTGCACCCAAAATTTCAGCCCCAAGATTTACTGCGACTTGCTCACTAATTTTAACTTCTTCAAATTTTGTTATGCGAACTCTTCGTTCAATTACAATTAATATGGAAAAACAGATAACAAAAAGGATTGCAAAGCAAATAGTTGTGTAAAATAAAAAATGTTTAACCCCTACTTTAAACTCTTTATTTTTCATAAAAGTACCTACGGTAATTTTCTTTATTATATTTTACCATACTTAAACAATCATTATCAAGAATAATGACGGAATGGGTGGACTATAGTCATACTATGTCTTCAGAACTGCTAAGCCTAATAACTTTAAGGTCTTTTTTTATTTTTCTTTTCTCAATATACATAAGCTCATCCGCTGTTTTTATAAGCTCATTTGTATCCTTTTTGCAATCACCAATTTCGCAGCTTACAATACCATGGCTTGCGCTTATAATATAATCGCGGTTTTCACTTTTATTTATCATTTCAAATCTGTTTTTAATCCTGCTCCAAACCTTTTCTGACTCTTCTTTTCCTATACCATAAAAGATTATCATAAATTCGTCGCCACCCATTCGGGCCGCAAAATCCTGAGTACGAATAGAGTCTCTAACCACCTTTGAAACTGTGCTCAAAAGCTCATCGCCCGACCTGTGTCCTAATATATCATTTACCTGCTTTAAGCCATTTACATCTACAAAGCACAAGCTCACATTCATCTTCTCGCGTTCATGATGGGACAATATATCCTCTAGGCGGCTTGTCCCTCTTCGCCTGTTATATAGATGCGTAAGCGAATCAAACTCCGAGTGTATTTTAGTTTTTATATATCCTTTGTAATATAAAAAGCCTAAAAAGGTAATCAAAATGCATACAAGAAATATTAAAATAAACACATATATTCTATTTCTAAAAACATATCTTGCAAGGCTATAAGGCCTGTCTAGGAATATATCTTCCATGCCATCATCTCTCAAAATATATGACACAATGTATAGCTTTCCATCGCCCAGCAATATGTCTCCTTCAATATCCTTTGAGCCATGCTGTATCTTTTCAGACAAATCAACCACGCCGTGAGTAAACAGGCCGTTATCCGTCACCGTCTGCCCGTCTTCTTGGGTTATGATTTTCCATTCATCATAGTAAAATCCAAATTTCAGTGCTGATCTTCCCTGAAACATAAAGTTCCATTCACGCTCTTGCTGATTGCTTAAAAGCCAGTCGCCGTTGGAGTTTAAAAGCACCACTTCTCCATTGCTGGTTTCTGCTATATTTCTAAAATCATTAAGCATTGATTCAGCTAGGAAATTTAGCACAACAATACCCAAAAATTCATTTTCATCATCGCTGTAAATTGGTGTAGTAAGATACATAAACGGTTTATATGGTGTTTCCACCACACCGTCAATTCGGCTAAGCTCAAGCGGTGTGATATACACACTGTTTGAGTCTATTAATTTTGTAATCTTAAAATAGTCTTTATATGAATAATCTTTAAGTTTGTTTTTTCCAATCGCATAAGCATTATTATCAGTAAGAGTGATATTAAATTGCTCAACACCGTCTGCATCCAAAAAGCGCATATAGCTATATTTCGCATTTTGATATGAAAACTCTGTCATATTATATATAAAATCTTCATCAAATCCATTTTCATTTAATGCTTTTTTTGTTATGCTTTGAAAATATTTTAAATCTGATATGGCGTTGCTTAAAGCCTCCCCAAAAACTGAATGTTCAAGCTCCACCACTCTTTGTTCTTGAATTTTAATTTCGTCAAATTTTACATCGCGAATTTTTGTCTCAACTGAGCACATTATGATAAATGTCAAAAAAGATACTACAATAAGCAGTATAAAAAATAAAACTATAAATATGCTTTTTCTTGTTTTTACATTACTTTCCAATATATAAGCTCCAGATAGACAACTGAACCATTATTTTACTACAAAAACATTTCATTTTCTATCGAAATATTAATTTTTTTGAACAATTTGAATAAAATTCTTGCCTAATATATATAATTTTTGTAGTAAAAAGCTCTCAAAATATATTATTTCCTATAAATTCTATATAATAGTATTTCAATTGCAGCACCATTACTTATATTTACATATTTTCTAAATGCGAATAATTGACACTAAGCTTAATATAGTGTAAAATTCCTTTATGTGGAAAAGAACTAAGTTTGTACTTATTATTGTTTTTATAATAACAACTGTGAGCTCCTGCTCCAGTCCGGAATATCGAAGTGAACCAAAAGTATCTCCTTCTGCAACAAACGAAATTATTAATTCCGCAATGGTTTCTGAGATAAAAAGCACCACAGTGCCGGATGACGTGGCAGATAAAGCCTTTGAAAATCTAAAAACTGCTTTGCGCGACCAAATGGAAAAGTCGCATTATTTTAATGATGAAACATACATTGAAGAAGTGCTTTTTGATTGTTTCGATAATAACATTATAGTATCTGTTAGATTACCATATGACTACACCCAAGACTTCAAGCAACGTGTTTTGGATGCAACGGGAAAAGAGCCTTTCTCAGACGATGAGGACATGTTCTATGTTCTTGCACGAAAACTTCGTCTGGAAGATGGAAAGCTAATCGATATGGGCATATCCGTTGTACCAATATATACTAAAAATTCCGATTCAGAGGGGGAAGTTTTTTTTCCTAATATGGTCGATGAAAACAAAAGAGCAGCATCCTTAAAATACGGTTATGGTGATAATGCAAAGTATCTTGATTTCGATTTAAATCAACCTGAGATTATTTATTACAAGAGCTTAATTAATAATATTTTGTATGAAACAGCTATCTCGGGCGGCTTTGGTAAATTTAATAATGAAATCATAGACATACTTATATCTATGAATGAAAATAACTTACTTCCCGGTCGACCTACATTATATGATATTGCATTTAGAGATATCATTGCACAAAACTTTAGTTATTCATCTATTACTATACCAATATGGCATGAACTTGGAATAGTTGAAGGTGATAACCGTGATGCTACATTATTTGCTGCAATGTATTTTGGAACAATCAGCATTGAGCAAGATGGGTCACTTGCAGCAAGTGCAATGACTGTTCCCAACAAAGTGTATATATCGCCTGAAGGCAATGAATTTTCAGCCATAGAGTTTAGTCATTTAATTCAAGATGGCGATAACTTTGAAAAGAGCGTAAATAACACTATGTTGGAATATGCTGACGATTATTTTAACTTTAAACATAGCAAAGAATATAACGATTTTATCACTTTTTGTGATAACGTGATGGATAGCATTCTCACAGGTTCGTTCGACTACGAGAACGACACACTAAATTTCGGCCCCCAGGGGAGGTAGTCCCCTTTTTCATTCCTATTTTTTTGAGACGCGGCCACCCATCCGCGTCTCCCCTTATCAGGGAGCTTAATAAACTTTTCCTATATCCTAAAAATACATACTCTTCTTATATTTTAAGCACTCTTTACTTTATCATCGATATTGTTACGTTTATCTTACTTTATTTTTTCTTTTGATTGACATCTTCCATTTTATGGGGTAATATGTGGCTATGAAAAAGATATTATTGATGCTAACTATAGCCGTTATTTTAACGTGCACCTCATGTTCGAGACAGAATTATTCTAATGCTCTTTTAACGCCCATGCCTATGATAGATGGAGACAACATACACATCATAGCGCAAGAGGATAGGGTGCCAGAAGAAGCTCCGGCTGAAACGACAGATATCAGCAGCGAAGCCAAAAAATCCTTTGAAAAGCTAAGGACCGCGATATATTCACTGATGGATAACGGTCAGCAAGGGTACAAAACAACTAACCTTGAAAAAATGATTTTAAATCACTACGATGACAAAATCATAGTTTCAAGCCAAATCTCACCTGAATATGTTAATTCCTTTTTAGAAGATCTGAGGTCTGAGCATGGGCTAAAGCCTTTGCCTGATTCCACAGATATTTTGTTCGTAGCTGCAAACGAGTTCCAGCTTGAAAACGGCAAGTTTGTAAACAGAGGAATATTTCCCATGCCTGTTCTTGCAAAAAGGAATGACAGCGGTGAGATAGAAAAAGTATTTCTCCCAGAAATGCAAGACTTCGCAAAACGCGAAGAAGATTTGCAGAAAATATTTGGTGAATATGCGGAATATTTAGATATAAAATTATTCTCTGGGGAATGTATTGAAAGCTATTTTCGAGTAAATTCAATCCAGTATCAGGTTTTCCTTGATGGCGGGTTTGATGATTTTAGCAACAATGTTATTGATATGTTACAACGGTTTAAAGACAACGGTTTGCTGGATGCCACCACCAAAGAAGGCGCAATATTCGAGCACTTTATAAAAAAAGAGTTCAGCTACTCTACCCTGTCCATTCCTTTTTGGCATGTGCTGGGTGAAGGTGGCGATGAAGAAGCAGATATTATCTACGCCGATATGTATGTTGCACAGTTTAGACAAAGCTTAAACAATTCTTTTAATGTCAATGGTTACTCCACTCCAAACAGATTCTACATTTATGATAGAGATGATAAATTTGAAGTTTTCGGCTTCAGTCATTTTCTCCGTTATGGAACAAAATCCGAAGAAACTGTTTCAGAAATCATGGATGAATACAATGACGATTATTATGGTTATCATAAAAGCGATGAATACGATGACTTCTCGGAATTTTATGATAAGGCAATAAACTCACTCATAGACGGTACATTCGACTTCGAAAATGACACACTGATTTATTCACGATAAAGGAGAAATCCTATGAAAAAGCTGCTGTCAATTCTAATAACCCTGCTGGTTGTGGTGCTTGCATCATGCGTGGATGCACACCTTCAAAACAAAAATACTATAACTCCCGAACCACGGACAGTGAGCGTTAAGGATATAAAAAACGAGCAAGCGTCAGAAATTAAACCTTCCGATGACGATATCGTTAAGGCAAAAGAAGCCTTTGAACAATTAAGAGCTTCACTGCACGATGCGATGGACAGCATTGGCAAAGAAAAAGAGCTTTCCCCTACCCTGCTTGAACACAAGCTTTTAGACTACAACGAAGATACGATTATTGTCTCCTGTAGATTTCGAGGATGGCAGTTGAGTGCAGATTCGTCTTCTTCGGATGGCTATGAAGATATATTTTTATCAAACAACAAAGAAATAAAGTTTATTGCAGCAAATATGTTTAAATTTGTCGACGGAAAGCTTATTGACATGGGAATAGTCAGCGCACCTGTTCTTGTAAAAACAGGTCTGGGTGACGACGATATCGAAGAAATAAAACTACCCGAGATGTATGATAGAACTCAACGCGAAAATGACATTCAGACAATTTTCGGTGAATATGCCGATGCTGTAAACGTTGAGGTTAATAAATTTAAGTTCTATGAAAGCCTCACACAAATGCGAAGTGTGCAGTATAAGGCAGCACTTGCCGGAGGCTTTGATAAGTTCCCGAATGAAGTTACTGCGATTTTAAGCTCCATGAATAAAAGTGGACTTTTAGACAACAGCACAATTGACGGCGCAGTGAGAGATTACTTTATGCAAAAATTCTTTAGATACAGTTCCATTACTATCCCAATTTTGTATGAGCATATGCTTGATGCAAAGGATAATAAGTCCACTTTATACGTTAGCATGTTTCTTCCTGAGTTAGGATACTCAGATGATAAACGCTTGTTGATGATGGATGCCCTAGGCCTTGGAAACAAAATCGAGGTTGGTAAAAAAAATGATAGTTATTATGTACTTGACGATTATAACAAGAGTTACGAGTATCAATCAGGAGACTATAATATCCCATCAGAAGATATTTTCGTCGAAAATCTAGACGTATACGAGAACTTTTTAGAAAGCGGTCAAAGCGAAACATTTTATGCCATCACTTGTATGAATATTGTGGACTCACTGCTGGATGGCACATTCGACTACGAAAATGACACACTTACTTATGTTCCCCAAGGGAGTTAGTCCCTTTTACCACCATTCCTATTTTCTTTTCAGCGCAGGTATACACTGCGCTGTTTTTTTATTACATGCTTACAACTTCATAGCCTGCTTCAATGTAGGTTCTCATGCCCGCATGTCCGTTCATGTCATCTAGCATAGTAAGTCCTGATGCTGCATTTTCTTCATACACACCCATCACTTTTGAGCACGCGAGGCACACTCCCGCGATGATATCAAGCTCCTTGGCCTTGACATATAAAGGATTTTTCTCTTCCTCCAAAACGGAAACCAACTTTACCGATGCACCTTCAAATATGATCTTCGTTTCTTTGCCTGCCTTTTTTAAGTCAAGTGCGTTCATGAGTATGTGCAAAAAACACATTTTCTTGTCTGTCATGCCATAAAATAAATATTTAGCCATTTTAAATTCCTATCTATAATTTGATGTATTAATTATATCAAAAAATGGATAATAACTGTAGGTGGTAAATTTGTTTTAAATTGAATCTGTCTTTCTAACCTGCAAAGGCAAGTCCTCGCATAAGCTTTTCTGCTCTTGCCATCCAACTGCTCGCTCGGAAAATTTTTTTGTTTTTTAGGCAGTCTCGCTTCGCTCGCCTGCGCTTTAATCAAACCTTTCCATTCAAATATATCTCATAGCGTATGCAACGAAAGAAAGCTATAAGCTCTATAACTACACAGCGCAAAGTCGCAATTGGTTTAGGAGTTGCAACCCCTTCGACTCAGTCAAGATAAACGCAGTCGGACAAGGTAGAAAGCCTGTCGGGGGTTGCGTTTTTTGGTTACTTTTTTAAAAAAGTAACCTCATGCGGGGAGCATATCAAACTAAATCCTTTTAGTCGGTAACGATTATAAAGGCATAAACTTTATCCCACTGCAGTTATACTAACTCTGCCGTAGATTTCGTTCTTTCACCCAACCAAAGCAAGTCCTCGCAGAAGTTTTTCTACTCTTGCCATCCAACTGCTCGCTCGGAAGATATTTTTGTTTTTTTGGCAGTCTCGCTTCGCTCGCCTGCACTTCCAAATTAACATTTATATCAACGCTCTCGCCCCTAGTGAGGGGAGATGTCCGAAGGACAGAGGGGTTGTAAACCAATCAAACTAAATGCTTGCTTTATTAAACCCCTCCACCACGCTTCGCGCGGTTCCCCTCCCCTAAATGGGAGGTGCGTCGACTGCGCAATTAAAATCTGCTGTAGACAATAAAACAAGCAAAGTGATTTCGCTAATCAAGTTCTTCACTTCTATTTGCATCCATATTATGAGGCGCAGGCACTTTATCTACCGCGCTCATACTAACTAACCACCCCGAACGCCGTCAAACTTTTTCTTTTTTTAAATGCTTCGTAGCGGCTGGGCTAACCGTGGGGCTGCGCCCCACACCCGCACCTTCGTTCAACAGCCCCCTTCAGGGGGCAACTTTTACCCAAGCTATACAAAAACTTAGACCAAGAAAAAAAACATAAGTCATACACCTACACAGCGCAAAGACACATTATGTTTAGGGGTTGCGAGCCTTCGACCAAGTCAAGATAAACGCAGTCAGACAAGGTAGAAAGCCTGTCGGGGGTTGCGTCTTTTGGTTACTTTTTTAAAAAAGTAACACCAAGCGGTAGCGTTCCCAAGGCAAAGAATATTGCCCAAGTTTATTGTTGCGGCGCACGCACTTTATTCCACCGCATTTACACTAAATAACTTTCCAAAAGGTTTCGTAATTTCACCCAAACTACACAGGCCGCTTCCATTTGCGACGAAAACTCACCGGCGACATGCCCTCTCGCTTTTTAAAGCAATTCGACATATGACTGGTGTCAAAAAAACCACTGTCCAACGCAATCTCGCCAACGGAAAGCGTGGTGTTTATAAGCAAATTTTTTGCACGGGCAATTCTCTCGCGGATGATAAACTCATGCGGCGATATACCAAAATGGTCAGTGAACATACGGGTGAAATAGTATTTGGAATAGCCACTGCTGCGCGACAGTGATTCGACACTTATATCACTTCCCGATGCTATGGCATCGCGTATGTCTTGCTCAGCTTTTAAAAATATGGGATTTGCTTTAGGGCGCAGGGACAAAATTTCATAGAGAGACGCGGTTGCAATGCCCGAAAGCTCCTCGACATTGTTTGAGAAAAAACCCGCACAGGTAAGCATCACGTCATCAATTGCATGATAGACCGCCTGCGCATATGCACCCTTTAATACCACTCCAGTTTTCTCCGTAATAAGTTCATATAAGTACTTGGACGCGCCACCTCGAATGTGCAAAAAAGTCAGCACGCATGTATCCCCCTTCGTGCCATAGACTTGGCGCTTATTGCAATCGATAAAAAACGCCTCACCTTTACTTATTATGTATTTCTTATCGTCGTACTCTAAAAACATCGCACCCTTTTCAACAAAAACATACAAGAGCCTGTCATATTCAATCCTGTCCGTCAGATATAAATCGTTCGCCCAAAGACGTCCGCACGCATCTACACAGCACAGATTCTCTAGTTGCTTCTCATTAGGCTGCGGAATCGCAGTTATTTCTTTTTTTATAAAAAATTTATCTTCTATTGCCATAGCACGATTTTACAACAAAAGTAGCCATTTATGCAATTAAAAATTTAATTTCTATGCTAACATCACATTATAAATGATTATATGCGGAGGTCGTAGATGAAAGACATAAAGCCAATTAGGGAACAATGGGGCGGTGAAATGACACCCAGAGAGCGTTTTTTGCGCCAAATGAATTTTAAAAGCGTAGACAGGACAGTCAACATGGAGTTTGGCTACTGGGATGAGAACTTCACCGAGTGGAAAATGTTCCGTGACAATAATATTACAAATAACGAAGAGGCTGACATCTTTTTTAACTTCGACCCGATACCAATTATTGCAGGCAGAACATGGCTGTATCCACTGTTTGAGGAAAAAGAAATATCCCGCACTGAGCGTCATCGTGTTATTCAAAATGAAGACGGGCTTTATGCCGAAGTGCCTTTGGACACTTCACATTCCACCATACCGCACTTTATGAAATCATCCGTTGTGACTCCCGATGACTGGAAGCGCGTAAAGGCTGAGCATTTTGAAATAGATATTCCTGAACGCAAGGTGGATATTGAAGCGCTTAAAGCTAAATATCCCGAAGATCGCGACTATCCTCTGGGCGTAAACTTCGGCTCTATGATAGGCAAAATTCGAGACCTGCTGACATTTGAAGGCATCTGCTATGCCATAATGGATTATCCCGACATGGTGGAAGACATGGTGGAGACATGCTGCCAGCTGTCCGAGCACTTTCTCGATCAAGTGCTCCCCCATTTCTCGTTTGATTTTGGTGCCGGCTGGGAAGACATCTGCTACAACATGGGACCCATCGTTCCGCCGGACTTTTTTAACAACGTAGTCGTTCCCCGCTACAAGCGACTGACATCACGAATGAAAGCAAACGGCATAACGCTCATCTACACCGACTGTGACGGCGATGTCCGCACCATCTTGGATGGCTTCATTGAGGGCGGCATCAATTGCCTGTTCCCGTATGAGGTTAACTCCTGCGCGCATCCCGGCGAGCTTTTGGACAAATACCCCGGCGAGCTTCGCATCATGGGTGGGTTTGACAAAATGCAAATGGGCTACGGCAAAGACGCCATTAAAAAGTATATGGAATCCATCATTCCCTACGTTGAGCGCGGCGGCTATATCCCCTTTTGCGACCATCGTTGTCCACCGAACGTAACGGAAGAAGATTATCTTTATTATTTGAATTTGAAGAGGGAGATGCTGGGACATGGGTTCTGACGAAGCCTTTCGATTTCACAAAAACTCGTCTTCCAAACTTTTCGAAGAAATGTAGGGCGTGACAACAGTTTGGTAAAACTGTGATAGCGTAATAAATTGCACTAATGTTAGTATATTAAAGAAATATTCCAATACACCTCCGATATGAATTCGGAGGTGTTTGCTTTACTATTCATTTTCATCTTCTTTCTTAATATAATCAATAAATTCCAGTTTTCTTTCTATGTATTCATATACCTTTTCTTGAGGATTTGAAGTGTTGCCTGTCCAATTAGAACTATTGTAATCCATATCGACATTTAAATATTGAGTCATAATATTCACATCGTCACGTATAACTGCACTAATTCTACTTTGTAGTTTATTTTTTCTGCAAAACCCTATAAATTCACTTATTGACTCGCTAATTACAAAATTAGTATTATCGCCCATATATATTGGTAGATTATAATTTGTATTCGCATTATATCTTTTATATAATATCTCATTTAGAACTTCGGGATACTTATATTTAAGCGAAATTAAAAAAGCATAAACTTCTATATTATTTTTTAAAAACGCTCCTGATATGTTATATATATCCAAAAATATATGTAAATTATCATAAATATGATTTATATCTCTTAAAGATAGCTTAAGTGCGTAAAAAATATTTTCAAGAACTGAACAAACTTTTTTAATATAATATATATCTAAACCTTTGGATATAAAGTTTAAATAACTTTTAATATTGGGGGTAGGAAGCCTAAACTGAATATCAAAAAATCTTGCAAGATAACCCGATGCATCCATATTCTGTCCATATAAAGTAGCTACTGAATGCGATAACTGTTCCATGTCAATTGAGAAAATGAAAATAAAATCCTTTACATTCATAAAATGCTTAATTGCTTCCAAAGTTTCTATTGCAAATTGTGGGCGACATCTATCTAATTCATCAATAAATATAACTATTTTTTCGTCTTTTTTGGGAAGTTTAGACAGCGTTTTTTTGAATATAAGCTTATTATTACTGTGTTCCGTATATTCTTTGAATACGCTATTTTCTACAGCATCCTGAATTTCTTCCGCAATTTCTTTTGTGTCTAATCCCGTTTTATTTCTAATGAGTTGTCGCGCAGCTACACCAAATACAGTTACTGCAATTTTTCCTGTTTTCCTTGCAATTTCTTTTAATTCCGATTCATCACTACATTTATATATCTCAGATATAAGAGGAATTAAAGCATTTTCATAATCATCATTCTCCCACGCATTATAATAAGCTGATTTAATTTTATAACCATTATATTTTTCACCAAGTAGACTTTGCCACTTTTTTATAAAGTAAGTTTTCCCAGTACCCCAAGCAGAATCAAGAGCCACAACTAAACCATTATGGTCTCTATTTTTAATAGCATCACTGAGAATAATTGATGAAAATTTTTCTGCTATCTTTTTTCTATCTAAATCATCTTCTTTGTCAAAAGAGAATTTGTCGGAACTTAATAATTGTATATTCCATCTAGCTCCTTCTTCTGAATGACTAATTTTTATATTTGATAATTTACATGGCATTCCACTTGCTTCTTCTAAATCTCTTAAATCATTTCTAAAGGATAGTGCTTTTGATTGACTTGCATTTTTCTTATACACTTTGTTTTTGGCTAAAAAATCATAGCATTCATTTGGAGTAGTTTCACTTATTTTTTTCTTTCTCATCCATTCGGGTAAAATTTCATCAACTAACCCTAATCTATCTTCCCATGCATGCATAATAATTACCTCCAAAACCTATTATACCTATTACTGCCATTTATGCCAACATATAATAAACCATGTTTATAAGTGCGTGGAGCAAAGCGACACGCCAAAAAAAGAAAAATAAATCCCCAGCCGCTGGACAGTTTGATAAAACAACCACGTTTGGCGGCGTTAAGGGTGGTCGCTTAAATAAAAACACATAACAAAACTCCCCAGATATACTCTAGGGAGTTAACTATAATCAATATACTAAACAAGTATGCCTTGCCTCATAGCGAAATAACGACTGTTACTTCCTCTCTGACATCGGGACATACTCTTTCCTGCCCAAAACATTACGATAAGCAGGACGGATAATACGACGGTTTGAAATAAGCTCTTCCAGTAAGTGCGAGCACCAGCCGGCCATACGGGCAACGGCAAATATCGGTGTGTATAGCTCGCTTGGAATGTTAAGCATGGAATAAACCAAACCAGAGTAAAAGTCCACGTTCGGGGAAATAACCTTGTCCGAACCTTTTACTTCAGCAAACACGGCAGGTGTAAGCTTGGCAACTAAATCATACAATGCGAGCTCTTTATCCCTTCCAGTCTCTTTTGCAAGAATTACTGCTTTTTCCTTCAAAAGAACAGCACGCGGATCAGACAGTGTGTAAACAGCGTGTCCCATTCCATAAACCAAGCCGCTTTTATCGCCAACTTCCTTACGGATGATTCTCGCTATGTAATCTTCCACCTGTTTTTCGTTAGTCCAATCTTTTACGTTCTTTTTAATATCATCCATCATAGCGTGAACGCGAATGTTTGCGCCACCATGACGAGGTCCTTTAAGAGAACCAATCGCAGCAGCGATAGCTGAATAGGCATCTGTTCCTGAAGATGACACAACATTTACTGTGAACGCCGAGTTATTACCACCACCATGCTCAGCATGCAGCACAAGCGCCAAGTCTAAAAGCTCAGCTTCAAGCTCAGTGTATTGGTTTGCAGGACGAACGAGATGCAAAATATTCTTCGCATGTCCAACCCCAGGGATAGGATTGTGAATATGCAAGCTCTTGTCCTCAAAATAGTACTGCTTTGCATGATAAGCGTACGCAGTGATGATTGGAACGCGCGCAATCAGCTTAATGCACTGTAATAAAACGTTTTCTATGCTCCTGTTGTCAGGATCTTCATCATAAGAATACATTGCCAAAATGCAACGAGCCAGCATGTTCATAACATCCGGACTGGGAGCACCGAGAATCATCTCTTCCCAAAACCCGGAAGGCAGACAGTAGTTTTCATCCAACACGCTGTTAAAGCTTGCAAGCTCACTTTTGTTTGGAAGCTCACCTGTTAAAAGCAGATAAATTGTTTCTTCAAAACCTGATCTTCCCTCCTGCTGAAAGCCTTTTACTATGTCATTGACATTGATTCCACGATAGCGCAACCTTCCTGCATCCGGCACTTTTTCGCCTTCATCAAGGATATAGCCATGCACGTCGCCGACCTCCGTAAGTCCCACCAGCACACCGGTTCCGTCCTGATTTCTTAGTCCACGTTTTACATTGTGATAAATGAAAAGGTCAGGGTCAATATTACCGTTATTAACAACCTTTTCGTTAAGTGCATGCAAAAATTTCTGATCCATTATATCATCCTTTCTTTGTATATTTATAATATTTCACTTATATTTATTCTAAGCGATGTATACTAATATAAAGGCAAGCCATCTTTGGCTTGTTAATCCTTATTAAGTTTTTATCTTTGTTTGTTCGAGGTGCTATACGACCTCAATTTGAGCAAATATGCTCTTTAGCAGGTAAACACAGTTATTGAAATAACTTAAATTGACCTAACTTAGTTGACGTGGGTTTTAAGACAAACAAATCCCGTGTTAGAAGCCCTGCTTTATCCTAAATCCAAGTTTGGAATAATAAACCTACATACTATATGTACGGACTATTGCGATTTCAAAAATAGTCACGCATTAATGTCTCAATATATGAATATATGTAATGTATAAATATTATATACTGTTTTTGATTTTTTTGCACGTAATTTATTGTAAAAATACAATATTATTTTGTAAAATCCGAATATTTATTTGATTTTGCACTAAAACCTGCGTATTTCGCTGAAAATCCTACCATTCATGAAATATTCTAATTGATATCTTGCAAAACTTTCTTTGCGATTGAAGTTTAAATGGCATCGATAGTATGATTTTATTTGTTTCGACAATAAAAAAAGCTGTGCAACTAATCACACAGCTTGTAAAATCATCGTTAGTTATTTTCTTATTTAATATTGCTTGTAATCGAACTCGGCTGTATAAATCCCTTTTCGCACAGCTCAAGTGCCGCCATAGCGCAATCCTCATCATATATCTTCCCAGCACCTTCTCGAAGGTGGGAAATAGCAACAGCTATGTCCTTAGCCTCACGATATGGTCTGTGCGACGTTATAGCGTCTAAAACATCCGCTACAGACACAATCTTTGTGCTCTCATGTATCTCGTTACCCTTAATGCCATATGGATAGCCTGAGCCGTCAATGCGCTCATGGTGCTGCAATGCGATGTCTGCAATCGGGATTTCATATTCAATGTCTTTTAAAATCTCATAGCCTGCAATAGGATGGTTTTTTATCACCTGATATTCAAGATCCGTAAGGCTTGTTGACTTGCAAAGTATCTCAATAGGAACTGTTATCTTTCCTACATCATGAAGCATACCGGCTGCACGAACACCACTTGCATATCTATCCGATTTCCCAAGCTTTTTGGCTATAAGATAAGCGATGTCGCCCACCTTTGACTGATGCGTCGCAGTGTATGCATCACGCGCCTCAATGATTCTGTAGATAGCTGTAATTCCCGACTCTGTTATAGCCTTTTGCTTCAAGATATTTTTCTCAAGTTTAATCCTGTCAATCTTACTATTTGTAATATCTTCAAGTATTATAACAAATACAGAGCCTCCGGTTTTGCTTTTAATGCTTGTTCTCTGCACAAAGCTTCTAAGCCATTTTTTCGCCAGCTTATGATATCCCTCACCCTGCGCTTTTTTACCGGTTTGAACACATTCTTTTACCGGACAATTCTCTTCAGGTCCATTTTGTCCGCAAAGTGCATTATAATAATTTTTGCCCATATAATTTTCACGACTGAGTCCTGAAGCTTTTATAAACATTGTGTTTGCAAAAAGGATTGTGTAGTTATCATCAATTAGGATAATTGGAAATGGCATATTGTCCACAACTTCTTCAAAGCTGCAGTCCAGTGCTACAAGTCTGTCATGGTGGCTGTTTAAGTAATTTTTTATATTAGTATAGGTCATCGCACATCACTTCTTTGTGAATTTTTATTTATATCTATATATATCTAATTATATATATAAACAAATACTGAGATAAATAAACATAAAAGTGATATTTTTTTTTGCTATAACCAGGATTTTTTCAATTTAACCTCGAACAGGCTGCCTTCGCGGAAGAGTTCAAACACAGCAAGAACTACGCGCATGTCAAAAAGTTTGCCAGAATTATCTTTAAGATAAATGATTGCATCATCAAACGACATCTTCGGTCTATGCGGCCTGTGTGATGTCATAGCATCTAAAACATCAGCCACGGCAAGTATCTTTCCGCCTTGTGAAATATCATCTTTTTTAAGATTATTTGGATAGCCTGAGCCGTCCAATCTTTCATGGTGATGCAACACCATATCCGCTATTTTAAGCTCGCCATCCACGCCTTTTAAAATATCATAGCTGGCTGCGACATGGTTTCTAATCGTAGAAAACTCAAAGCTTGTAAGCTTTGACGGTTTGTTTAGTATCATAACAGGGATTGACACCTTGCCCACATCATGCACCATGCCGGCATAGCGTATCTTCTGAGCGTTATCTTCTCCAACTCCCAATTTACTTGCAATAAGATATGCAAACTCACCCGTATTCTTCTGATGAACAGCAGTATATGGATCTCTGTGCTCCACAATTTTTTCAATAGTCTGAATACCAGACTCTGTGAGTTTTGTAAGCCTGCTTATAGTGTTTACTAATTCATCCTGTGTCTTTTTATTTTCAGTAAAATCGCTAATAATGCGAACAGAAATTTTCTTTCCGTCATTTGTTTTTATTTTCGTTGTGTAGCGATGGCATGAAATCCACATGTCATGTTCATACAGGTAAAAAAGCTCATCGCTGCGACCAACGCTTGAGCCCTCGTCAATTAATTCATCAACTCCGTATGAGATTACATGGGGAAACTCTTTATAGCATGCATCAAAAAAATCAAATCCATACTCGCTTTTTTCGGTGCTGTTTTTAAAAATTATTTTATCATCTTCATCAATTAAAACAATGCAAAAAGGCATCATCCTCATAAAATCATATAAATTATCTTCTATTTGGTCAAGTTGCGAAATTGCACCAAGACCAAAAAAACTACCTACGTCGATCATATCTCCCCAATCCGAGCTTGTTAAAAAAATCCCTTAAGTATTAATCGTTATTTAATGCTTAAAGCTTTAATAAATCGCACAGGTTTATTATAATTACAAAGTGTAAAATGGCAAGTAAATTTTGACAGATTTATAGTATAAAGTTGCTTTACAAAGCAAACCGGTCCAAAAAAAGTCATTAAACAAACCGCTAAATAATTTCGCGTCGTTAAAAAAACACGCACTTCATCTGCGACATATAAACTACTGCACAAGTTATAAATGAAACTCTTTACAATAAAATTAAATAAGAATGTCCAGCTTTTTTCGTTATTTAAGCGCTGATTTTTTCCTTATTTTCAGTTTCTTCATTGTTTGCTAAAGCTTTTCTTTTTTTATCGGCTTTGGGAAGTTCACAGATAATGTCCACACAGCATTCTTTTATTTGCATAAATAGTACCTCATAATATATTTAAAATTATTTTTATAAACATCAGTTTTTAATATCCTCATCTTCATGTAAGGCTTTAAGTTTTATATATATCTTCTCAATCGCCTCTTTTTCCTGCACGGAAAGAACAGAATTCAGCTCACTGACAACACTTCCTAGAGCATTTTTGTTTTCTCTTATCAGCTTTTCGCCCTTTTTTGTCAGTGCGAGGTTATTAATTCTTCTGTCTTGGCTGGAGCGTGTTTTTTTAATATATCCGTCACTTATCAGCTTTGCTATCGCCACAGAAGCCGATGCGCTTGACACACGAAGCTCTTTTGCCACCTCGCCCAATGAAGGATTGCGCAGCCTCCAAACCATCTCTACGTATGAAAAAAGATTTGGTGTAAGTCCATAAAACTGCATCTTTGATAATACATTGTTTTTGGAGTCCTCCATTTTGCAATGCACTATCTCATTAATCTTAATTATTGCGCTGTTATTCATATACACCCATTTATTTAGTTAGACTAACTACAGTTTATTACATAAAAAAATAAATGTCAAATTTTTGCGTTAAAAAAAGCAGTGATTTCACACTGCTTGAATAACTTTAGTATTACTTATTTGCAGAATATCTTGCCCTTGCCTCTTCTATCACTCGTATTGCAAACTCCTTGTCTCGCCAACCATCGGTTTTAACCTTCTTTTGCTCCAAGTCTTTATATATAGAAAAGAAATGCTCTATCTCATCCAAAAGATGTGGAGGCACTTGGTTTAACTCAAAAACGTGATTCCACAGCGGGTCTGAAACCGGCACACACAAAACCTTCTCATCTTCGCCTTTGTCATCTTCCATCATAAACATCCCTATAGGTCGCGCCATTATATAGCATCCGGGAAATGTTGGCTCATTCACTAAGACTAATACGTCTAAGGGATCTTTATCCAGTGCAAGCGTTTCGGGGATAAATCCATAGTCGCTGGGATAATGGACGGATGAAAACAGCATTCGGTCAAACACAATTTTTTTGCGTTCCTTGTCATATTCGTATTTGTTTCTGGAGCCTTTGGGAATCTCTATCATAACTTCTAGGCAATAGTCTTTATTATCCTTCATACTTCCCTCCCCTTAAGTCGCAGTGCTTTATAACACTATTTTATCAGATTAACAGAATAAATAAACTCTATTACAGTTTTAGCTTCTGCGCACACTTTTATATTTCCCGATAAGCAAAAAGACGCAAAAACTCCTTTTTATATCACATAAAATCACTTTAGTCCAAAAGCGACTTTTATGTCCTCCACCTGTGCATCGTTTATCGGCACCATTTCTCCGATAACACCTGCATCCAGCAATGCTTTAGCGGAAAATTCAGCCACTTCCAAGCGGTCAAACACTTTAATTAAGCTGTCACCGGTTACAATCACACTATCGTTTTCAATCATGACAATAGGCACTGTCTCATCCAATGTGTCGCAGATAAGCTTGGGATCTTGTATGTTCACACCAAAAGGCAGTGGAACAATGTCACGCAGCATGATGTAGCTTTCGGGAATCGTGCGTGAGTCAAACTCCTTATCTGAAAGACCATATGCCATGATGTTTGGCGGGTGCGCAATCATAACGGATTTTACATCATCATGAGAGTCGTAAATCATCTTGTGCAACAATACCGAGCGGCTGGGCAACTTGCCTGCCTCCCGCTTACCAAAGTCAATCCTCACAATGTCGGCAGGCTCCATATATGCGCGGTCAACACCGTATGGTGTGATAAGATATGATTCATCCGACAGCTTGTAGGAAAATGTCCCCTGTGTGCTTGTAAAAAGCTTCTGATTATATGCTCGATGGATAATATCACACATTTGCCTTCGTGCTGATTTTTCTTCGCTGGAGAAATTTTCAGGAACAAACTCCTTCATGTCTGCATGCTGCTTTGTGCGAGCAACTGCCAGCTGCTCATCCGTAAGTGATGTAACCTCACCCAAGCGCGTTGCACCGATTTCAAGACGCGCACAAAAATCCAGCGTCTCAAATCGCATAAACGCCTGAAATAAATCCGCACCCAACGTTACAAGCCCATGATTTTCCATCACTACAACATCATTTCCCTCCACAAACTTCTGGGCTATCTTCTCTCCAAGCTCAGCGCTTCCGGGAACATCATATTCAGCCATGCCCACATTGCCACAGATAAGGTGTGCATTTGGGA
This sequence comes from Christensenellaceae bacterium, assembly GCA_963676355.1. Lineage (GTDB taxonomy): Bacteria > Bacillota > Clostridia > Christensenellales > UMGS416 > JAGLOK01. The sequence goes on along the minus strand of OY781093.1, from coordinate 1,745,851 downwards.
TAACAGCAGTGTCAGGTATCTTTCTTGCAATGGAAAATGCAACAAGTGCCGGTGGATGGGCATGCAATACGGCTCCTGCATCAGGGCGTATCTCATATATCTTTTTGTGGAACGGATATTCTACTGATGGTTTATGCGGCCCTATAATCTCCCCCTCAGGTGTCACACGGATGATGTCTGAGCGCGTAAGGGTTCCTTTGTCAATTCCGCCGGGCGAAATCCATATGTCGCCGTTTTCATCCTTGATTGAAAGATTTCCTCCTGATGTAGTTGTCATCTGTCCGTTGTAAATCCTTTGCATGAGCATAACTATTTGATCTGCCGGATGCAATAATTCAAACTTCATATTAAATACCTCGCTTTAAAGCATCGCTATTGGTTTTGCTTGGCTTTTATTTGTTTTATTTTGCTTTCAGCTAAATTATACTACATGTTATATTAAATACAACAGTTTTATGTTGGTTTGTTTTGGGTTTTTAGTTGATTTGCATCAAATTGCTGTTGGCTTCTTGTTTGTTTTTATATCAGTGCATCAATATAGTAAGTTTGATATCTTCTTACACTTTTTATTATTGCGATATGGCATTGCACAATATATTGTCAAATTAAAATATTTAAATGACATAATATAATAATATGATACAATATATGTAACACTAGCGGAGGTATAATGATGGAAAACGCGCTTCTTCTCTATGGTTCTAATGACAAATCACTTTCTTCAAACAACATTTTCGAGACAATCACGCATCAAAAAGGCTATTATCAAACTTTCAGATACAAAAAATCCTCCATGAACGAAAGCTTTAGAGAGCTTGATAAATTGTTTCCCAACGAAAAGAAAGTTTCCCTTAGTAAAATAATTGGGCAAAAGAGTTTAGTTGTTTTCGTGCTAAAAAATCTTCAGCAAGAAATTGAGTTTTTCCCGATTCGCTATGCCACTATAAGAGATGTTTACTATCGCGAAGCTTTTGAGGAGTATTTCTTTGTGGTAGAGCTGGATAAGTTTGCGTCTCAAGACGCTGCCGACAACGTGCTTATTGGTGAACATTACTCCAATGAAAACTTTTGTGTTGAAATCAAAACCAACGAAAACACAAGCTCTTGGTTTGGCATGATAGATAGAGTCAAAAAGAAAATGCCTTCAACGGTTCTGTTTAACATAGAAAGCATCAAGCCGCGCGAAGATGAATCTGACATTCACATCGAGGAAGTGCCGATTAAATATGACAAGCAGCTTCAGAGCGGATGCTACTTAATAACAAAAGACAAAGACTATGTCATAAACCTCAATTACTGCACGAAAGACACAAATGTTCCAGGTGAGCTATCCATCTGCGATGGGAATCACTTTGGCATTCATGAAATATCCCCTTCTAAAGGGTTTTCCGAAAAAGACATCAAGCAATTCGCATTGTGCCCAGCTGAACTTAAACAATCATCACAAGGTGTTATAAAGCTCGCCGCCCACAGCACGCAAACTGATGACAAAGAATATTCCATAAGCATCAACTATAAGACGAAGTTAAACTTTCTAAGCTTGTTGCTCTTCTTTGTGGGTGCATTTGTATCCTCAGCCGCTTTATTTTTTGGGCTAAGTGCCGCCTTTAAAAGCGCTGTCACTCAGGCTGAATTATACCTTGCAGCCTTGCCTTTATCACTTGGTTTGAGTTTGCTATATTTTAGGTTTAGAAAAAAGAAATAGGATATATTTGTTTTGGTATTTTAGCAAAAGCGTCTACCCTGTTGCCTAACCTTTTTTTGATGCCATTATCTTTCCATGTTGGTCTACAAGCATTTTATATAAACCCTCGCGATAGTCGATTTTAAGCTGCAAATCTTCTCCCGCTGTATTTTTCATAAATGTGACTATGATAAATTTTTCGCCGCCCGATTTTTTATATGATTTAACATCAATAAACTCGACTTTGTGCCAGCTAAGATACGCCTTCTTGCCAAAGCGCGATAGTATCAGAAAATCATTTTCAACAATAATCACATCGAAAAGACCTTTTTTTACTTCCCTAAATAGCATAATGAACAAAAACGCGATGAAAAGAACTGCGACAATAATCTCAAATGACCCTATGTTGCCTTTAAGCGCGGGGCTAAATCCCACAATCAGCAACGTTGCAAGCGCTAGAGCATAAAGCACAATGTATAAAACCGCCACTTTTTGGCGTATGAAATATCTTTTCTTCATGATTTCTCCTGAAAGTCTATACTATTATCTTACCAAATCAAGCCTTCTGCGCCAACCATGAATATAATAAAATTATACAGGAGTTATTTATTGCACTTTTTCGCAGGATGAATCTTCCTTCTTTTTATAAAGCTCAGGCATGCGCTCTCTCTGCTCTCTGTTTAGATAGATGTTTAGCAACATTAAAAATCCTGATATGAATACGAAAAAGGCTATTTCTGCAAGGCCCGTAATCCTCCCAAACAATATAAGCAATAAAACTGGAAAGCCTATTGAAAATAGTAGCGAAAAAAGCGACTTGCTATAAACCTTTTTGTTATTTTCTGAAAGGTAATGCATGAAAAACAGGAGGGATGCCACAAGAAACAGCGCAAAAAGCGTTGCTGTGACATTGTGCACCATGAACCAGAACTGCATTTGATCGCGAAGTGCCGGTGTGAGCACTGTTAGTATTAAAAACACGTATGATAATATAAGATATCGCTTGGCTTTATTGTGCTCAAACTGTGCTTTTCTAAAGGTGAATCCTATAAAGCCTATAAGCAAAAGACCTGTCACAACGCCCCAGATTATAAAGTTAACCCTATAGTCAAAGAAATTGCCTATGTTTGACAAAGTGTATTCTACCGGTGACTTTTTCAAGCCGAAAATCAATGTATTAATTGGTACAAATGCAATTGATAGCGCTGCAAAAATTCCCTTTGCAACAAATCGTTTTTGTTTTGGTTTCATTTTTATCTTCCTCGTGAAACTATTAGTTTATATAATTTTATCAGGTATTATAAAACATTAAACGCTGACTTTGCAAATTATACAATCACATGGCTTAACCGTCACAATAGATTATTTTGCGTTTAAAAAGGGGCAGCACTGGCTTTTCTGCTCTTGCCAGCCAACTGCTCGCTCGGAAAATATTTTTGTTTTTTAGGCAGTCTCGTTTTGCTCGCCTGCGCTTCTAAATTAATATTCATGTCACCGCTCTCGCCCCTAGCGAGGGGAGATGTCCGAAGGACAGAGGGGTTGCAAGTCGACCGCCCTGAATGCTTGCTTTATTAAACCCCTCCACCACGCTCTGCGCGGTTCCCCTCCCCTAAATGGGAGGTGCGTCGACTGCGCAATTAAAATTTGCTTTATACTATAAAACAAGCAATGTGATTTTGCTACTCAAGTTCTTCACTTCTGTTTAAATCCAAGTATTGCAACGCAGGCACTTTGTCTGCCGCACTCATACTAACTTTCCACCCCGAACGCCGTCAAGCTTTTTCTTTTTTAAAAAGCTTCGCAGCGGCTGGATATGGCAAACAACGTATTCAGCTATTTAAAAGATTTTAAAAAACCAAAATCTTATAAATATGCCCTTAGTCGTAAGTATTTGAAGAATGCTAGTAAGAATTTTGGTAGCAAAATTCTTTTGTGCTGCGCCCCACACCCGCACCCCCGTTTCACTTCGTTCAACAGCCCCCTTAAGGGGGCAACTTTTATCCAAGCTATACAAAAACTTAGACCACGAAGGAAAACCATAAGCCATTCAACTACACAGCGCAAAGTCGCATTTTGTTTAGAGGGTGCAACCCCTTCGACTCAGTTAAGATAAACTCAGTCGGCTAAGATAGAAAGCCTGTCGGGGGTTGCGTTTTTTGGTTACTTTTTTAAAAAAGTAACCCCATGTGGGGAGCATGCCAAACTAAATCTTTTTAGTCTGTAACGATTAATAAAGGCACGCACTCTGTCCCACCGCATTTATACTAACTAAGTTTCCAAATGATTCAGTGCTTTTCTCACACACACTAATCTTAATACCAGTAAGTATTTCGCCACGCTTGTAAGATAGCGCAGGGATGCGAAGCATCACTGCCAAACAAACAAAAACAATTCCCCAGCCGCTAGACAGTTTGATACAAGGCTAAAACTTGACGGCGTTCAGGGTGGTTGACTTGGTGTAATTAAATCTCTACATTTAGCTATTTAAAAGATTTTATAATGCCAAAATCTTGTAAATTCGCCTCCCATCGTCAGCAGATTAAGTAACGTCAGTAAGAATTTTGCGAGCAAAATTCTTTAGTAAAACCGCCCCCAAATCGGAGGCGGTGGAGTGTAGTGCATCATAAAAATATATTTTTATTATGACACGTATTGGACAAAGCCAAAACTATAAACTTTTTTGTCGATATAATTTTATCCCTTTTCAGAATTTCCCGCAACTTCCATCGCCGCGAGTTTCTTTTGTCGCTTTTTTTCCTTGGCAATTTTATCCCGCTTTTTATAAGTGAAATAATATAAACTCGGAATTACAAACAGCACAAGCAAAGTGGATGTTATCATACCGCCCATGAAGGTTACCGCCATCGGACGGAAGAAATCTCCGCCAAAAACAGCAAGCGGTATAAGCCCGAAGATAGTAGTCAGCGATGACAAAAGTATAGGTCTTAACCTACGTTCCACTGCTTTTATGCAGCTTTTATAGATGCTATGGCCACTTTCGTGGTGTCGGTTGATATATTCCACAAGCAAAATTCCGTTGTTAACAACGATACCAACAAGGCTCATCATTCCCAAAAGCGAGGTCAAAGTTATCTTCTCTTTAAAGATAATCATTGCAACCAGCGCACCAATAAACGAAAGCGGAATGGACACGAGAATTATAATCGGCTGCCTAAATGATTTAAACTGGAAGTACATTATGAGGAATATCACAAGCAGTGCAACGGCAAACGATAGTATTATGCCACCGAACAATTCATTGGTCAGTTCGTTGTCTCCTTTAAACACTGCCTCGACGTTTTTATACGAATCTTCATCCAAAACATCTTTAATTTCGCGCTCCAGCTGATAGGTGCTATAGCCGTCGGCCATGTAAGCTTCGATGGTGACAGAAGGCACTCCGTTGCTTGTCTGAATGTATTCAATGCTTTTAACATCCGAAAGCTCCACAAGGTCGCTCAGCGGTATCTGCTCTCCGGTGTTTGTCCTTATCATAAGCTCCAAAAGATCCTCTTTTGAGCCAATCTCCGTCATTACCTTCACATTCAGCTTGTCAGCCTCGCTGCCGTTATTGGAATAGAGCTCTTCTGAAAGTCCATTTAACGCAAGCGCTATCTGTTGCTGCACTTCAGCTACAGTTAACCCATATGGATTAATCTTTTGCCTGTCCACTTGTATTTTAATGTCCGTCTTTTTGCGGGGAGCAACGAGGCTCCCGGTCTTAAAGCTTTCAAGCTCCGATATATCTTCAAAGATTACTTTTGATTGTTCCAGCAGATTGTCATAGTCTGTTGATTGCAGCAACACTTTAACTGGTGCTGAGGGCTGTTTAAGCTCCAAGCCGCTTACAATAATGTTTCCATCATCCTCAAGCACTTCCAAGTCCTTTTCAAGCGTTTTTATTCTGTCGGAAAGTTCCTTTGATTCCACATCATATTCGATAAAGAAACGACCGTTGCTGGGAAGATTATTTATAACGTTTAAAGTCATGTAGAATTTCGGCAAATCCCCACCCTGTGAGAACGCAATGTTTATAACATCATCCTGCTCGGCGACAATATCTTCTATCTTCTGTGCAAATCGGTATGCTCCCCTATTGTCTTCCATGTTGTTATACTCATAGTCAATATAGACTATTGATTTTTCAGTTTTAGGCAAAATATCTATTTCAAGCGTCGTAACCGCTACATACCCAAACCATCCAAGCAATAAGAATGCTATTATGGTTGGCGCAAGCGACAGCGAGAAAACCTTCTTCATCGCTCGTCTTACTTTCTTGCTGAATTTCACGGACTTTTTCTTGCGAATCTTTTTAGCTTTAAACAAGAACTTTGCAAGTGTCGGCGTTAAAGTCATAGCTACAATAAATGAAAGGCTAATCGCAATTATTATTGTAAGCGGCAGTGTAAATGCCACATCTCCTGCGATTCCAGGAAGATACATCAGCGGAACAAACGCCGCCACAGTCGTAAGAGTTGAGGTGAGCACCGGCATAAAGTTTGTGGCAATAGCCTTTTGGCTTGCAAGACGCATATCTGCACCACGGTTTAATTCATGCTGGACAGCCTCTGATATAACAATGGAGTTGTCCACCAATATACCTATGGAAACAATAAGCCCTGCTATACTCATAAGCTGTAGGTGATTTCCCATAAGGTATAAAGCTGCAACAGTTGTCATTACGATAACTGGTATAGTAAATGCTATAGCAATCGAGTTTCGAAGCCCCAGTCCCACCATAACAACAAACATTACAATCACAATACACAAAAGAAGATTGGTGACAACTGAGCTTACCTGATCATAAACATAGTCAGGCGAAAATGTCATTGCTGTAATCTGTGCATCTTCATTCATTTCATTGGTGAATTCATCGACCGATTCTTTAAGCTCATCGCCCAGCACAGTAAAGTCTATATCCTCTTCAAAAAACACTTCCACAAAGGCTGTGTTGCTTGAATTAAACTCATATCTCTTTTTATCCACAGTGTCTTTTTTTACAACACTTGCAACATCGCCCACTGTGTATACAACAGGATTTTCAGGATCTTGCATGTCAGAAAACAAAACAAGTTCGCGTATCTCACTAAGCTCTCCGTAATAGCTGTCTATAAGCACACTTGAGCTTCCCTCGTCAAAATCAGCAGTTCCAAGCGGAACACGTGCCGCGTTTGCAACTATCACATTATATATATCACTTAGCGTTATAGGCAGCGTATTTAGCTTGTCATAATTTGCAGTGACGACCACTTCTTGAGAATATGCGGAGTTTACTACGGTTTTGGATATGTTATCTATTTTGCCAATATGCTCAGCTAATCTTTCAGCGAGTTCCTTAAGCTCGGCTTCATCCAGCTCTTGGCTATGAACGGCGTAAATTACCTCACTCGTTTTTAAATCCGTAATAAAGCTGATATCCGTTATGTTTTCATCTATATTCGAGTTTAAAACATCTGTTTTAAGCATCTCAAGAGATTCTACGGAAGTATCATCATCAAGATCCATCACAATTAAGATGATACAAGCATTGTCCAATGACGTTGTTGTATAATCTTTCACATTGGAATAGTCGTTTATAATGTCTTCTATGGGGTCTGCAATGTTTTGCGACACCTCGGTGCTGTTAAGCCCGGGGGCCGTTACCTGCACATATCCATAAAGTGCGCCGATATCCGGCATTTCTTCTTTGGGTATTTGGACATAGCTAAAAACCCCTGCTGCAATTAGCAGCAGAGAAATAAACAGTATAATTAAATTATGGCTAAGTATGCCCGAAATTATTTTTTTCATATTATTCTTCCCTTTCGGCGTAAAGTATTTATAATAATTTCGGCAAAAGATTTATCCGCCGCACAAGGAAGTTATAAGCATATTTATATATTTACTATACTCTAATTCCATGGGTAATTCAATCGGCGGACTTCATTGTTCACGGTATGGTTATATTTTCACAAACGAAGTATTTAAGATTAATAATATCTCCTCACCCTTCGCATACATTTTGTTTCCATGCAGATATTGCAACCCGCATCTTTCATAAGTATCTATCACAATTTACTTGCCTTTTGATTTGTTATCCTACACATAATTATTATATAATGAATATATTATTTAACCTTTTCTCTTTTACCTTTCGTCGCACACTTAGTCACTGATGCTTTTAATTCAATTTTAATTTGACAATCGTATTATATTTGGTAATATAATGGTAACATAATTTTAATATCTGATTTTTACAAAGGAGAAAGTTTATGCAAAAACGAATTTTAACGCTAATATGCGTACTTATTTTTATAATGGCTTTTGCAGGATGTGAGAAAAACAATACGCAGCCAGACACAGCGCCGGGAGCTGAAGCTACAGCAACTCAAACTGAGGATCCCAAGCTAAATGATGAAACCATTACGGGAAAAACCATTATAAACACCTATGGCAATTACATGATTCCCATCCCTGATGAAATGTGGGATAAGATTGAGTTCACAAGAAATGGCGCGCTTACCATCATAACGCACAAAACCCATGACAGCACTCAGCAAGAGCAAAACCCTGTTCTTGTCGAAGTGGGCGCTGTGACAAGCGGCGAGGAATATAACGGTGAGTCATTTATGCAAATCGGCGATTACACTTTCTATCGCTCTGTTCGCTTTGACATGCCCTACACTGCCGAGTCTGAAGACGCCAAGGAATTTTCCGAGCTTTACGACATGCTCCATCAGGTGCTTAATACCTTGGAGCTTATCGACATGACAACCATAACCGAAGAAGCGAATATAGAAGAAGATCCCTGTTGTGATCTAACTGACACTGCACCGGCAGTTTCCGAGAAAGGTCAGCCTTTTGGCATGGACGACATTCATGCAGGCGGATTTAGAATCGGCGACGCTAAAGACGATGTTCTTGCCAAAGCAGGCGCCCCTTCAAACTCCTATGATGTCGTTATGGAAGCTACAGGTGAAGTACGCAATATAAACGAATATTCCTTTGGAAACCTCGTATTTGTCGATAATAAGCTTGTTGTAATTCAAGTAGTAGATGATACCATTGAAGGCCCACGCGGCATTCATGTTGGCATGGATCTTAACGAAGCAACCCAGCTGTTTGCAACCACCATCGAGCTTGATACGGACTACATGACCATCTTATACAGAGACAACGTTGGTGGTGACGAAAACCTTGTCGTTCCACCTAGCGGAGTTTTGTACAAGGGTGACATGCAGACACTCGCTTTTGCCATTTTCACTGAGGACAGCGGATTTGACATGAGTGCTGATGAGCTTGCCGAAGGCGGTTATATGTACGTTGAGCAGTATGACCTTGTCTGCGAGTTTGACTCAGAAGGCACTATGCTAAGCTACGCCGTAAGGATTGGTGCGCCGGCGGAGTAAACGATTTAGAAACTGCGTTTCTTGTCGAGGCCTTACAAGTTTCTAAAAGTTCAAGGCAAAGCCTTTCATGCTTTTTAGTGGTTTTAAGATAGATAATAATAACTCCCCGAAATGAATTTGGGGAGTTTTGTTTTGCTGTGTGGTTTTATTCAGCGTATTTCAGCTCGTCTTCCAGCCATTCATCAAAGTTTTCTTCAGGGAGACCGTAGGCGAGGTAGGCGTATTTGCAGTTATTAAGCACTATTTTGGTATTAGGATGCTCTTTACCTAATTTATCAAAGAATATTTTTATACATTTTGTGTTGTATTCCAGTGCTTTGTTGTGTTCGCCCTTTTCTTGCCACACTAGTGCTATATTGTTATATGTCGTTCCTGTTAATGGATGTTCTTTTCCAAGTGCTTTTTCTCTTATATCTAAAGCTTTTTCGTAATATTCCAGTGCTTTGTCGTAGTCGCCCCTTGCTTTCCACACTCCTGCTATATTGTTATACGTCGTTCCTGTTGACTGGTGGTCTTCTCCATATACCTTTTTAAATATCTCCGAAGTCTTTTCGTAGTATTCCAGTGCTTCTTTTTGTTCGCCCTTTTCTTGCCACACTAGTGCTATATTGTTATACGTCGTTCCTGTTGATGGGTGGTCTTTTCCATATACCTTCTCGCATATTACTAAATCTTTGTCGTAGTATTCCAGTGCTTTGTCGTATTCTCCCTTTTCTTTCCACACTGCTGCTATATTGTTATATGTCGTTCCTGTCGATGGGTGATCTTCTCCATATACCTTTTTCTTTATATCAAGAGACTTTTCATAGTATTCCAGTGCTTTGTCGTATTCGCCTTTGTCTTCATATACAAAACCAAGCTCATTTAACAAGAATCCCACTTCATCTGCTTCCCACTCCACTGTTCTCTCAAGAACATCCTGCGCAAGTGGCAGATACTGAAGCACATCGCCATAATAGCCTTTTACATCCCATTTTAATAGCTTTGCCACTCTAACTATGATATCCAGCGCTTCATCATCTTCCACATCCAGTTCATACTGATTGCACACTGCACTATGTACCACAGGGTGCATTTGAATGGACACTTCAACTTCTTCAGATTTCATTATCCAGCCTTTATCAATGAGCTTAATAATCTCAAAATAGCCTTTAAGGTTGAGCAAGTCACGCGCGAGTGTTCTTGATATTGGTGCTTTGGTTACAAGCGACATATGAGCCAAAAGCTTTTTCTCGTCCTCGGTAAGGTTGTCAATAGCAAACAACTTTTGCAAATGTTTGGACAGTTCATTTTCTGACGTATAACCATCCCACTCCGTTCTGACTTTCTCCATGATATCTTGCAAATCAAATGACTGTTCATTTAACTTCTCCACAAATTCCGCAAGCCTTATATCGCCCGTTTGAGCAATCTTTGCAAGAAGCTCAATGGTCATCGTATGTTTGCCTGCAAGCTTTATTATCTCCTTTGCTAAAGCGTCATTTTTTTCAAGTTCATAGTGAAGATAAAACAGCTTTAAGCTGTCCTTTTCTTTCAGAAATGATACTTCCTTTGTCCTGTCATCTTTTGTAAGCCTGCATCTGGATGTGACAAGGACATCGCAACCCATCGTTTCGTCCATCGTAAATATTATATTAATGTCATTATCCTCGCTGGGCTGTGCATCCACATTATCCAAAACAATAAGCACTTTGCCAGATGTTTGATTCAGCGCACCGATTATTATTCCGTACTTTTGATCTACCGTGCTCTTTTCAGGAAATTTTAATCCACAGTAAAACTCCATCGCTTCTACAATAGATGCCTTGATTCCCTTTTCATCAGAGTAAGTAACCCAACCCTTATAGCGATAGCCTTTGGCATTATAGTAGATTTCTTTGGCTATCTTGGTCTTTCCGATGCCGCCCATTCCCTGAAGCACAAGCAGATTTTCACTTTTAAGCATCCTCATGCCGTCTTTTATCAAGCTTTTTCTCCCGATAACTTCCGTGCCAAAGTCAGGAGGATTTATAGTAAATGTTTTATTTAACTTACCAATGTCATCGTTATGATTATGAATGTGAATATCTTCAGAGTCCTGTATCATCGTTCCGATGTTATCTCTTGCATTTATACGGTTGTCACTCATATTATTTATTTATCTCCACATCTTTTGAGCCCTGAATAATAACACCACTATTATTCTTTGTTTTAATAACATTCTTCTTTTTCTTCGAATACCCGAAAACTGTAATAATCGCCACAATTATAGGAATAGCCACAGCCGCAATCCACCAACTCCAATGCATAATGAACCTCCAAAAGATAATTACTGCAATTATATCATATACTTCCAGTAATTCACACAATATCCAATCAGAAATTCACTAAAAAGTGCTAAAAGTTGAATCGCACCACCGGGCATGATAACATACGAAAATAGACAGCAATTAACGATTAATGAACCACAGGGAGAAAAGCAAATGGGAAAGATAGATAAAAGAGACAAACTGCAGGAATCCCCTTTTTCATATCAAGTGACAAAGTCAAACAAAATGCTCATCTTCTATGAAGGCAGGCAGATTAAGACATTAAACGAAAAACAAACAAATAAACTATTGCCTAAAGTTCAGAACAAAAAGGAGTTTGACGTTCAGCTTGCGCTTGCGAAAATAACAGGCAACTTTAAAAGAGGCAATGAAAAAAGCAAATCAATCTAATAAAACAAGATTAATATTCCGATATCAGGGGCCGTGTATTGACAGGCGTGACCGCCACAGCCTTTGTGACCTCCCTCTTATAATCAAATTCTAATTTGACACTAACCGTCTATATTGATAACATATTTTGGTATAAGCAAGTAGCAGTCAAGCATCTATTTAAAGGAGAAAATATGAAAAGAATAATCGCATCTATTATAGCAATGATTATTATACCGGCAATATTTGTGTCCTGCGATTTTGATAAAAATAACGGACAAGCTCCGGAAGCGAAACCAACTAAAGAACTTGAGCCTGAAGAAGCAAAAAGAAACCCTCAGGGTACTTTGGTAGAAAATGATTATATCGCAAACGAAGACGGCGAATATATCATAACCATCCCTCAGTATTGGAAAGGCAGAGTTTCGTATGAAACAGTCGGGACGGCGACATATATCTATCACTTCACGCATGAAGCATCCGATGGAGACATTAACCCCTGGCTTGCCATAATTGATATGGCCGACAGCAAGGAAGATCACGAAGGCGAAACGTTCATGGAAATCGGAGAGTCTGTTTTCTTTAATATGCCGAGGTTTGACATGCCTTATATGGAAGGCAGCGAGGATGAGTATGAATTTTCAACTATGTATGAAAACCTGCCGATGGTATTAAACACTCTGACGCTCATATCAGAGCTCAACGAGCAACAAAACACAGCATCGTCGACAGACGGCGAGCTAGTTGCAAAGCCTTTTTCTAAGCTCGATGTATATTTTTCAGATATCTTTATAGGAGACGAAAAAGAAGAAATACTCGGCAAAGTCGCACAGCCAGATTCGTCCAGCGAAATAACCGTACAAGCCACTGGTGAAGTGCGCGATGTGCTTAAATTTTCTTTTGGACAGCTGGTTTTTGTAGATGATGAACTCGTCGTGGCAATTATAACCGACGACACTTACGAAGGCCCGCGCGGCATAAAAGTTGGCATGGAGCTTAACGACATTATACCTAAATTTATGTGCGAAGCTGAGCTGAGCGATGAAACTATGACGATATTTTACCGCGCCAACGAAGGTGAAAGCCCCTACTATGCAGTTCCTCCATGCGCAGTCTTGTACAAAGGCGAATCGCAGACGCTTTCCTTTTCCGTATTTACCGAGGATAGCGGTGTGTCCGATATGAGCGCAAAAGAGATACTTGAAGGCGGATATATGTTTGTGGAGCAATATAATCTCATATGTGAGTTTGACTCAAGAGGCACAATGCTTAGCTATGCGGTGAGGGTCGGTACCCCGTCGGAATAAAGTCGATTTCAAACCTCCGTTTCTCATCGAGCTCTTACAAAGCATCAAATGTTCACATTATTAGTTATTTGTTGTAGAATATAGCGATATGGAGGAGTCTATGAATATACGAGTTTTTGAATCAGAAGATATAGAGCAATGCGCTGACGATTTCGTTACCGCTTTTAACTCCCCTCCTTGGAATGAAGGCTGGAGCACAGTGCGCTCCAAAGAGTACATTACAGACACTTTTCACCATCCGAAATTTATCGGATTTATTCTAACTGAAGATAATCAAAATCTTGCATATGCCCTTTGTTATAAAAGGTATTGGTGGAGCGCAAGTGATAAGTATCAGTTGTATGTGGAGCTGTTTTTTGTCTGCCCCGATCATCAGCACAAAGGCTACGGCAGTGCCTTGATGAATCATATGGCTGAATATGCTAAAAAACAGAATATGCGCTCACTTGCGCTTTTGACAAAAAAGGGCTTTGAATGCTATGACTTTTATCACGCCAAAGAATTCACCGACATCGAAAGCCTTGTGTTTATGAGCAAGCAAATCAAATAAAGCATAAGTTAATAATAAAAATCAGTTTATCTATCATTTCTCACAAAATACTAATTTCCGTACACATTAAACCTTAAATAACCATTGATAGCCTTTACAATCCATGATAATATATGCGGACGTGTGTAAAAATAATTTGCATCGTATATATTAAGGAGCAGTAAATTGAACTTATCAAACATAAAACAAGAATGGTTTTCAAATATCAGGGGCGATATATTGGCAGGAGTCACCGTCGCGCTCGCGTTAATCCCCGAGGCGATATCGTTCGCGATAATCTGCGGTGTGGATCCGATGGTCGGGCTTTATGCATCCTTTTGCATAGCGATAGTCATTTCCATATTCGGCGGACGCAAAGGAATGATTTCGGCGGCAACAGGAGCTATGGCGCTTGTCATGGTGACGCTGGTTAAAGACCATGGCGTGGAGTATATGTTTGCAGCCACAGTGCTTACAGGCGTGCTGCAGTTCATCCTCGGCAAGCTCAAGGTCGGCAAGCTCATCGACTTCATCTCCCAGCCTGTAATCCTCGGCTTTGTAAACTCGCTTGCGGTATTAATATTTCTGGCGCAGCTCCCCCACTTTCAGGGCGAATCGCTTATAATGTATCTTATGGTTGCAGGCACGCTTGCGATTATATATCTTTTCCCACGGCTTACAAAGGCAGTTCCATCACCGCTCATTGCGATAATAGTAATGACAGGGCTTGCCGTCGCCTTCAAGGTAAACGTACGCACAGTCGGCGACATGGGAAACATCACACGCTCGCTTCCTGTTTTTCATCTCCCACAGGTGCCTTTAACCTTTGAGACATTCAAGATAATCCTACCCTACTCATTCACGCTCTCAATCGTTGGCATCATGGAGTCGCTTCTTACAGCTAAAATTGTCGACGACATGACAGACACAAAGAGCGACAAAAGCCGCGAGGTTTGGGGACAGGGCGTTGCAAACGTTGTTGCGGGGCTTTTCGGCGGCATGGCAGGTTGCGCTATGATAGGCCAATCCGTCATCAATGTAAAATCCGGCGGTCGCGCTCGCCTTTCAACATTCATTGCTGGCGCATTCCTTTTGGTGCTTATCATCTTTTTGGGCGATGTAGTAAAAGTTATACCAATGGCAGCTCTGGTGGGTGTCATGATAATGGTTGCAATCTCAACCTTCGAGTGGGAATCCATAAAAGAGCTAAAAAGCATGCCGCCAAGCTGCGCTGTTGTGATGATTTTAACCATGGCGGTTGTAATCTACACACACAATCTGGCTATAGGCGTAATGGCAGGCGTAGTGCTAAGCGCTGTTGTCTTCGCGTGGAAGATGGCAGGCGTTAAAACAAAAATGCACATCGAGGAATCCGAAGAAGGTTCAAACAAAGTATATAGAGTATACGGACAGCTGTTTTTCGCCTCCACTGCAAACTTTATCGACCTTTTCCACTATGCAGACGATCCTGAAGGTGTAATAATCGACTTTAAGCGCGCCCACGTTTGGGACCACTCCGCCGTTGTCGCCATCACAAAGGTGAAGCAAAAATATATCGCCTTGGGTAAAAACGTCTCCATCATATCATTAAACGAGGAAAGTGAATCGCTTATCACCCGTGCTGATTCAGCGATACTGGATAAGTAGTTTTACATATGGATATATTTGCAATCTGATTCTCTTATAACTATAATTATTGTTAACTTACTAGATATGCAATCACAGTGTGCAATAGTAAACCTAACTTAATTCATAGATTTCAGTTTCATGATAGAAAGTAGTAACATTTGAGATATGCACTAATATCAGACATACATGGCAACATGCCTGCACTGCAAGCAGTTCTAGATGATGCTCAAAAAAGAAATATAGATAGCTTTATCTTCCTTGGCGACTATTCGGTAAGCCTTAATTATCCTAACGAAGTATTAAATGCTATCCTATCCATTAACAGTAAATTTATTATTAGCGGGAATCACGAAGAATTCTTGAAAGAAATAGTGACGCAAGATGAAAATATATGGAGGCGAGGTCAGTTCAATATTGCTTACTGGCATTTCCGGGAACTTACAGGCTCAAATAAAGACTTTCTTACACAGTTGCCAACTGAACTTAAAATTAAAGATGATTACAGTGACATTTATCTTTTTCATTCTGCTAAGAGATTTTTCAAAAATACACTGCTTGGCGATATGAACAGCAAACATTATTCAATAAGGGCTGATAAGTATTCATATATTGAATATACTAAAGAATATAAAAAACGTTTATTGCAAGATTACAGATTGAAAACTGTTTTGTCAGAATTGCCTGATGGCGTATATGCATACGGACACAATCATATGCAGATGCATTTAATCATGGATGGAAAGCTGATGATAAATCCCGGCTCCTGTGGTGTGCCGCTTGATATGGCAAATTATGCACCTTATTCAGTACTAGATACATCAAAAGGTGAAATGTCTGTAGAAGAATATAGAGTAGCATATGACATAGAAATGCTTTTAAAAGAATATAGAAACTCAGAGTTATATGATTATGCAAAAGTTTTTTGCGGTATTATTGATATACATCTTACAAAAGGAAGAGAATATATGAGCTCCTTTCTTGAATATCTAAATGATTATGCCGATCAAATTGATGACAATATAAGACCATTTTCACAAAAAACCTGGGAAACCGGATATGATTTGTGGAAAACTGAAAGTGGTTTATAATAGCAGACAGAGTAACACTTATCGTTTTAATATACACTTTTTGAAAAGAAGGTAAATTATGAATCATGACGTAGTAACAGTAAGCGAGATGAAAGAGCTTGAAAGAAAGGCTGCTATATCCGGTCTGTCCTATTATCAAATGATGGAAAACGCAGGAACCAAAGCCTATAACTATATTAAAGCCACCGCGCATAAAGTCAAAAACGTTGTTGTTTTTTGCGGAAAAGGCAATAATGGCGGCGATGGCTTTGTAGTGGCAAGAAAGTTTAAAAAATCCGGCGCAAACGTTCGGATTATTCTGATAAGCGGTCAGCCCAAAACTGAGGACGCTAAGAAAAACATGGAGCTATGTCTGGCTTTAAATATACCCATTGAGGATAGTCCAGCCAAAAAAGATTATGACGCGGAAATCATCGCAAGCTCTGACATAATTGTTGATGCGATTTTCGGAACAGGCTTTCATGGAGGGCTAAACCAAACTGCGCGAATCGCCACTCAAATTATAAATCAGGCAAACGCTCAAGTTTTTGCGCTGGACATTCCAAGCGGATTAAATGGCGACAGCGCTCAAGCGGCAGAAGATGCCGTTCATGCCGATTACACCATTGCATTTCACAGATACAAGCCAGTGCATTTGGCAAGCGAATCAAAGCCATATTGCGGCAAGCTGACTTGCGTGGATATAGGCATCCCTTTCTGATACTTAATATAGAATAAAAGAAGAAAGCATTTTACTTGCTTATTTATACCTACTTTTTTTCCTTTAGCAAATCGCGTATCTCAGCAAGCAGCACTTCCTCCTTTGATGGCGCAGGAGGTGTGGCAGGAGCTTCTTCTTTTTTGCCTTTAAGCTTAGTTAGCAGTCGCACAAACAGGAAAACAAACAGTGCGATTATAATAAAATCGATTATATTCTGGATGAACATCCCATAAGCTATAGTCGCCTCGCCCACTTGCACACAAAGCCCTGCAAAATCGACTCCTCCAAGCAAAACACCGACTAGCGGCATGACAACATCTCCCACAAGCGACGAGACTATCTTGCCAAATGCCCCGCCGATTATAACGCCGACGGCAAGGTCCATTACATTGCCTTTTGAAACAAACTTTCTGAAATCTTTAAATAGTGCCATAATTACGCCTCCGAAATGCTTATTAATCTATTTTACTACAGCGTCGGATAAATTCAATATGGCAATAATAAAACCTCCAATTTAGGAGGCTTTGAGATCTGTTATTCCACAATAATTGCTTCTTTCTTTTCCAGCCTAACTTTTCTTACTTTCAAAAACAATTTGAAAATAAAAACAATTAATCCGACTGCCATCAAAATCCCAAGCAAGACTATTAATAGCCCAAGCCCTTCGTCTCTGATAAGAGATATATAGACACTGTTACCTTCTGTGTTAAGCCAATATATACCTCCTTCATATGAATTCCCAGGAGTTTCAAAAGGTAATATAACATTTGCTATAGCTGTTATTACAAACACGCCAAGCAATGCAATCAGCCAACCAAAAAGCTTTTTGGATTTTATCGTGTTTTTTACCGCCTTAACTTCCGTTATAAAAAATGTGTCATCGCCCGAATTTCTTATTTGTTCGTCTATAATCAGATAGTCCGTAGTCACTCCAAACATTCTGCTCAACGCGACCACCTTCTCCACATCCGGAACAGATTCATTCAGCTCCCACTTTGATACCGCCTGACGTGATACGCCAAGGCGCTCTCCCAACTGCTCCTGCGACAGCGTCCGGCTTTTTCTTAAGTTTATTATTTTTTCTCCAAGAGTCATATGCGCCTCCAAATATTTTCTTTCATTATGCGCTTATGTGTAAAAATTATCCACCAAGTAAGCCTTGAAATCGCGCAACTGTGGGTTGACACGCTATATCTCATCGTAATTGCGCTTCAGATACACCTCTTCAAGCAATCTGTGCGAAACAGGTATTCTAATCGTATTATCTTTTCCAGCAATGTTTTCGTCCACCTCAAACCTTAATATATCATACTTGGATGAACTCAAATTTTCTGTCTCATGGTATATGTTTTTTGCGTCATCCCATTTTATAAAATGCTCTCTGCCGTTTATTGTAAGCATAACTCCTTCTTTGTTTGCCTTAAATCTATCATCAGTATTTTTATTTTTGTTGTAAAGTATCACTGATGCAACCACAGAAGCAAGTAATACAGCAAGAGCAATTATCCCAAAGGTATAAAGGCTAATAAATTCCATTAAAAACGCTAAAAAGCAAATCAAGATAGCAAAAAATCCAATAAAATCAGCTCCCATAATTTGGTTACCTGTCTTTATCTTATACTCTATGAACCTATATTTAAATTTAGGTTCATCAATATTGTAATATAACAAATCCATAAGTTTCGCTGTATCGATATATTTTTCTATTAAGTATTCCCTTTCGCCTTCTCTGCTTTCAAACCTAATTAGATAAAACATCAATTTTCTCGGAGCTATTCTGACTTCTTCAACTGATTTCACCTTATCCCACGGCACAAACTCCGATGCGAAATATTTCTTATATGAAAACCCCTTTTTATCAAACACAACCTTGGCATAGCGCCCGAGTGCAAACCTAATTAAAAATATCACTATATCAATTGCAACCAACACCAGCAAAAAATAAATAGAAAAGTCAATGTCAAAAGACTTTTCTTTAAATTTTGTCAGTATAATTCCAATGCCCAAGCTTTCAAAAAGAAACTTTCTCATTACAGAGTTATATACTCTTAGTTTTTCGCCTTCTTTACTTTTCATTTATTAATCTCCCAATATATTTTTAAAAACTATACTCTTTCTATTTAATCACGATTTTAACCTGTTCGCCAAGCTTTTCAACAAACCTCTGCCTTACAGGCACTTCAATCGTATCATATTTCCCCGCTATATCCTCAGCAAGCTCCACCGTCAAAATTTCATAATGGCTCCTACCAAGATGCACTCTTTCTCTGCTAATTTTCTTAGCTTCATCCCAGTTCACTGTATACTCTCTTCCATTCACCTTAAACGTCAATCTCTGTTGGTTAGCTGTAAATCTGGAATCACTTTTTTTATATAAATACACCGCTGTAACCAAAGCTGCCACAATCAAATCTGCCGAGATAAGCCACATCATAGTGTTAATTGATATTTTACCTATATGCTCAAATGAAGCAGCATATAAGCAAGGCAATATTACACCTGCTATTACGTTAGTAAAAAAGTCAAATCTTTGCTTGCCCTGAAAAGGCAGACGCAATATTTCTTCGTTGCCACTTTTTTTAAAATACAGCCTTTCCATCATTGGCCATGTGCAGATATTTTTTTCTATCAAATATTCTCTGTATTGTTTCCCATCCTGTACTTTCAGCAAATAATAGTTAATATTCCGAAGATAAGGTGTAACCTCTTCAACTGCGTAAACTTTCTCCCAGCTTACAAACTTAGGCGCAAAGTGTTTTCTATAAGTAAAGCCATCTTCTTCAAGTGTTACCTTTGCATATTCTCCCAGAAAAAATTGAACTATAAATATAACTATATCAATCGCAACATATACAAGAAAAAACTTGATGGCTGATACAACATCAGGATTTTTATCTAATAAGTCACTTATTAGAAACAATAATCCAATACTCGTCATCGCTCCGCCAAACCTTTTGCTTTTATGTGCTGGATATTTTTTCGTTTTGTTTGTCATTTTTTTTAGTTAAAACCCCTCATTCCGCTTTTTAAAATACCTCTGAATATCCCATTCCAATTCCTCTGTCTTCTCCGCTAAAATATCATTGAATGGATAGCCTGTTTTATCCTCATAAGTGATTTTGTAATAATCTCCTGCTCTCGTCATTCCGCTTCTTTTTGTTTTGGACAACTCAACTCCCGTTACATCCTGCCAGTCGATGAAGTAAGTTTTTTTCTCAAGGTAGACTGTTATCCCCGATGAGTCCAGCTCCAGCTTGTTTTTTCTTAAGGTAAAGTAACCACTTAATAAATTTATGACAAACGCTATCGGCATCGCAATATAAATAAACTTAATAAGGCTCTCTTCGTTTACATAGCTCATAATGCTTGTTGTTACTAGGACAAATACAAATGCGCTAGCAAGCGAATATATGGCAAAAATTCTCAATGATTTCTTCCATGAGTTTATAACGCATGTTCCGTCATCCTTCACACCCGAAGGCAATGCAATAAAAGTAAAAAAGTGCTTATTCATAAAATCTCCTAAAATGTATTTCCTTCCATATTTTAGCACGCAAACAACTTTCCTTCAATAAAAACAAAAATCCCCTTATGGGGATTTAACTCTATTCACACTAATCTTTAAAATTGAACAGTTATTTCAATTCGGGTAATAGGTTCTTATCTGAAGCATCACTTTTTTTGTTTTATCAACGTGGATTTCATTAAACGGCAAATCCTCTCTGTCTTTAAGCTTAAAGCACACAAAAGGACGCACTTTCTTGCCCCACTCACGCTCATATTCAAACACCTCCGTCACATCCTCCCAAGATACTTCCCAGTGCTCGCGAGGAACTCTGACAGAAAGTCCGCGCGCGGATATCTGTAACTTTAACCGCCTCATCTGAATCGCAAACAGAAAAAATAGCACGAATGTAACGGACATTGCGATTAAAGTGGTCTTAAACAGATGATGATAATCAACGGTGTATCCCCTTCTCATCATCTGCCCTATCGTTCCAAAGAAAAATGCACCTCCTATAAAAAATATGCCCATCACCGCCTGCCACAGCCGCTTCATATAATTTATAATATCAAGGCTGTATTTCTTTAAAGGCTTTTGATTTATGCCGCGTACGTCGATAAAATTTTCCACCTTGCCGTCATCGTGAGTGCTTTTTTGAATTACTATCTTTTTGTTATCTTTCATCTCCAGCGCATAATATGCATAGTCACGCGGCGCAGCGGACACTTCCACAAAGTCGCACGACTTAACATCATCCCAACTGTAGCTCTTTTGAAAGATACCCATCCTGTAGGTTATAAATCCGCATGGATCCATGCTGACTTTGTCAAACTTGCCCTCAATAAGTCCATGCAGATAAAACAGCGCAATTATCCCCAGCATGATGCAGACTGCAATCATTCCTGTGGTATTAAACTTAGTCGCAATCGCCGTTATGGCAGCAGGAATAAAGATAAGCACATAGAGCAGAAATTGATTTTGTGCTTTGGCTTGATTTTTCCAGATCTTCTTCCCCATAAATCCTCACAATGTCCTTTTAAACACGTTATCATAATATACCCACTGCATCAAGAATAAACTATCTGCCATTCAATTATACCTTTGCTTTACTCATATTTCGTTTTCTGTGTAAAAACGCTCTGAGTAATATATATTAGCAAAATATCTAAGGCATTTTATTTAACTCACTTAACTTTTTTAAGAACTATTGACATTTTTATTATTTCTGATATTATTTACTAACTATCGTTAGTTAGCGAGGAGGTTTTAGTTTTATGAGTACAAAAGATAAAATATTGAAAGTTGCCCTAGAGCTTTTTGCCGCTCAAGGAGTGAAGGCAACATCCCTAAGTCAGATTGCAAAAAAAGTCGGCATTAAAAAGCCATCTATATATAATCACTTCAAAAGCAAGGATGAGATTGTAACACAAATGTATGATTACTATCGCACGGAGGCTGTAAAGAAAAATCCTCTCAAAATTTCCGAAGTGGAGACACTGATTGAGGAGTTATCCGCAAAAGAAGTGCTTTCAAAAATTGTTAATAGCTATGAGCTGCTGAATGCGGATAAAACGTATAGACTGTTTTGGAAGTTCATTCACAGCGAGAAGTTTCATGATGCTAATGCCTATGAAATCGTGTGCAGGGAAACGGAGCTTGTATTTAAAACTACAAAGCTAGTTTTCGGAACTCTCGCTGCTAAAGGAAAAATAACAGGTGAAAATATACACGGTCGAGCTGTCGCTTTTACATATGGGCTGCGAAGCTTATTCATCGAAAAACTGATGCACAATAGCGCAGGCAATAAGAGCGTAATGATTGATTTGCGAATCGAACAGTTAATCGACTTTGCGATTATTTGAAATTGCGAGAGCGATTGCTTTAGCCCATTTTATGTATAGCAGTTCAAATTGGAATGATTGAACTAATCATTTTGCATTGGTATAATGTTTATCACATCTAACAGCATAACAGAAAGAGGCAAAAGTGAATAATAAAGCAATCAAGCAAGGAATATACCAGCACTTTAAAGGCAATAAATATCAAGTTTTTGGCCTCTGCCAATATAAAGGCGAAGACTATGTCCTCTACCAAAAGCTCTATGATGACTACAGTTTCTGGATAAGACCTTACGACATGTTTTTTGAAGTTATCCAAAGAGAAAGCAAAAAGATGCCTCGTTTTAAGTTCGTAAAAGAATCTATTCCTGAAATGAGCCTGTGCGTATTAAAAGCATTTCACAGCGAAACATTAGAAGTTCTGTCTGCAAAATTCGTTGACGGCTTTTGGATTGCTGAGTGATTCCTTTATCCTTTCATCCAATAAAATTCGAGCAAGTAAAAAAACTTCCAAAATATATGAAAATTCCTTTTAAAATTATTACCAATAGATAGATTAAATGATATAATATAATAAAATTATATATTTACAGGGGGAAGACTATGCCAGAAAAGAAAATCGTATCGGCCAAGGACGCCAAGAAAGGCGATTACAGCAAGGCTAAAAATAAAGATACGTCTAAATTGAGGTCAGAAAACAGAAAAAAGAACGCAATGAAGTTCAGAATACCTGCCATTATCTTGTGGGTGCTCGCATTAGGATGTGAAGCTCTTGCTGTGCATTTGTTCAACATATTGCCGGCAGACAATATGGTTTGGCTTTTTGTAGTTCTTGGAGCTGACGCTCTTTTTGTTATAATCGGCTCGCTTCTTTGGAAGAAGGCAAACCACGTAAGCCCATGCACTTCAAAAAGCAAAGCAGTTTGTTTTTTGCAAAACCAGCTGGGTGTCGTCATGGCTCTTCTAGCATTTATACCTTTTGGCATACTTGTGCTTAAAGGCAACAAGAACCTTAACGCTAAAACAAAAAAGATTCTCGTTTCAGTAATCGCAGTTCTCTTGTTAGGATCTGTGGGTGCGTCTATAGATTACAATCCAGCAACTATTGAAAGCGTTGAAGCCGCAGAGCTTTCAGCTTCTGCTTCAGGCGAGTTCACAGGAACAGTATACTGGACAGTGTTTGGCAAATCCTATCACCTTGACCCTGATTGTCAGGCTCTTTCACGCTCATCTGTAATCATCGAAGGCACGATGCAGGAAGCACTGGATGCAAACAAACTCGATCCTTGCGATTTCTGCGCAGGCGGAGACATCGCAAAAGAAACAGCTGCTATAGCAGAGGCAAATGCCGAAGCAGATGAAGCCCAAGAGGAAGATACAGCAGATGAAGCTGATACAGCAGATGATAACTAAAGTTTAAATTTTTAATCAAAACAAAAAGCTCGGATATATTCCGAGCTTTTCTTATATATCTATTTAAATTGTTTTATCTACAATATCCTTAGCTAAACAATCCACCCAATGCGCCGAGCAAGTCCTGTCCGCCGTCATCCTCATCATCTCCGTCATCAAGGAATGATGATGCAATTGACAATAGACTGCCTGCATTTTTGCCAAATGAACCAGAGCCGCCACCGCCGCCTTTTCCAAACAGTCCCGAAAGTGTGGATGTAAGCCCGGAGATTCCGCCTGCGTCAAGACCTTTTTTCTCCTTTTCGTCTCCAAGAAAATCAAGGATTACTGGCGCAAACTGTACTAACAGCTTTCCAATCTGTCCTGTGTCCAGCCCCGTCTTTTTTGAGATGCTTTTTGCGACGCTTTCACTTTTGTCGCCAAAAACATGACCGATAATCTTTGCTCCGTCTTCCATGTCGACGTTCTTGAGCAATCCTGCAATATTGCTAGTGTCCGCGCCTTTGTGAGATTCAAGTGCTTTTGTAAGCGCTTGTGCTCCCTCGTCTGTGTTTGTGTTGCGGTTTAATGCTTCCATGATAGCAGGAAGGCCAAGGGCCGCGGCCTTGCCAACATCCTTCTTATCGCCACCAACTGAGCTTGCCAACACATCCAAAACATCGTTGGATGAAAATTGTTTTATCAACTTATTAAAATCCATTTAACTTCACTTCCTTCTGTTTTATTAAAAGCCTTTAAGCATGTTGTCCAGCAGAAACAAAAATGCACCATAGCCAGTGCTCCAAAGCTTATCTTTACCAATTAATATCTTATTTTTATAATATATGCTTACCATGATTTTTGCAACCAAATAAAAGCAAAATCTGCTAATATCGAAAATACTTGACTATTTTAGGATGAATTCGTCCATATTCCTTGTAAATCAGCATCTCCAGCCGTAAAATTATTATGTAGTTTCGATGTTATGAAAAATAGATTTCCAGAATAACCAGTCAGGAGAAATCAAATGCTAAAAAAATCTAAACTAAACAGTTTAATCATATATTTTGTACTTGCATATATTATTTCATGGGCTTTGTGGTCATCATCTGTTGTGAACACACAGGTAAAAAAAGTGCCCGACATCCTTTTGCTGTTTTCACAGTTTGCTCTTTTAGGGCCTGCCATAGCGGCATTTATACTGCGTGCAAAAGAGGACGGCAAAGCGGGTATAAATCAACTTTTTCGCAGTTCGTGGAACTGGAACTTTAAACCCATTTGGCTTCTGCCAACTCTGCTTTTGCCTGCGGCTATGATACTTGCAACACTTGCAATCAAGCTGCCAATAGAACAAAAAGCATTTGAGCTTTTTAAAACCCCACTCCCCTTGCCTATCTTTGCTGTGTTGTTGTTTTTTATCGGCGGACCACTGGAGGAATTTGGCTGGAGAGGCTATGCGCTACCCCGCCTTATGAAAAGATACTCCTTCTTGCCGGCCGCGCTGGTTCTTGGCGCACTGCACGGATTGTGGCACCTGCCTCTTCACTTCATGGAAGGCACTGTACAGGCTGCAATTCCTATCGGGGAATTTATCGCCGTTACAACAATAGGCAGTGTCATCTATGCTTGGATTTACAAAAACACAAATGGCAATCTCACGCTTATGTTCCTGCACCATTGGGCGGGCAATCTGGCAGCCGCAGTGATGGTATACTGGGACACAGCGCTTGGAAGATGGGTGTTTTTTGGCGTGCAACTTGTAGTGGTTGTGGTAATTGTGATATCTGAGCTTAGCAAAAAGCATATAGACAAAAAAGTTTAATCTTCTGTCTTTATAATATTTTCATCATAGCTTGGCGCGATGACTTTTTTTGGTGCAACCACCAGAAAGCGTTCATCATCCCATTTGCCTGAAAACATATCGCGCACAAGCGAGCTCTCGCCTTTTTCGTATCTAAACTTCCAGTTAAGATAATCCGCGCAATCTTTAGTATATTTCACATACTTGTCGCTCGGGATCATGTCCCAGTCCACATAAAGCGCGCAGTTGTATTCTTTCATCCAGCCCTGTTCCATGTCCATGAGATACTCTGCATTGTCCGCGCCATATTTTTCAATATACTCGTTTAAGTTCTTTTCATACCGTTGTTTGCCCGGCTGAAGCGACTGCTCAATCCACCCAGGTGAATACCAATATATGCCGCCATCGTGATTGTCAAATATCTCGCGGTATCGCTCTTTTGAACCCAGAAGCATTGTCACACAGTCATGCCCTCTTGGAACTACCAATGGTGTTTTCTTTGAGCGCAGTCCCACGATTCCATTTGAGCACAAGCAATATCCCAAAATTATTGCATCATAATCCTGCTCTTGGCTTTCCACATCGTCTATTGCTTTTTGAACCTGCTCGCGCAAAATATCAGGCGTGTTGTGCAAAGCCTGCTTCATCCATAGAATGTCGATTGCGTTTTCACTTTGAGCCGCCAGCAAATACATCTCGCGCATCATTACTTTGCAAGCTATCACTTTATAATTTTTCATAAAGGTATCTTATCCTTATATAACCTTTATGTAAATGCAGATTGTAACTTCTAAAATAATAATCATAAAAAAGGTGAAAAAATGCGTTTGAATTCTTTATCTATAGGCTTTGTGTGGGGGCTTAGTGACTTACCGCACTACTTATTCGCATCATCCACAAACTCACAGCTTTTTGCTGTCATCTCCACCCAAGCAGGTCGGAAACCGCTTTTTATCGCATTGCGAATAGAGCCAATGTTTGACCATGCACAGCAGTAAAAAGGCACTTTGCCTCGCTCCACCACTTCACATGCAAGCATGCTTGTAACCGCTGCAGCTATGCCCTTTTTCCTATATTCCGGCAAAACATCCACACCAATCTGCCACATGCTATCACAATCTGCAGAGCAGCCTGCAAGTCCGACAAGCACTCCATTGTCATAGGCACCAACAGCTAGCATATCCAGATTCTTTCGCTTTTCAGACAAAGCGTTTTCCCACTCAGGTGTATAAAGATTATAAAAGTCTGAAGGCTCAAGCGTTCTAAGTTCATATTCGCACTCAAGCGGACGCAAAACTTCCATGTCAGGCAGGCTGTATTCTGCCATAAAGCATATCTTATGTCCATGTTTTAAAAGCTCATCATTTAGCACATGAAAGTTGGGCGTTTCAAAGCAGTGCTCCACTCCATATTTGTCCATATACTCTTGTGCAAATGGAAGAATGCTTTTGTCTCCAGAGGCTACAATGTTGTTGCCATATGATATAAAGTTTAAGAAAAGAGGCTGGGTATAGTAAACCCTAGCCTGTGAATTTTTTACCGATACTACTGTTTTATTATCGCCAATGAAAAAGTCTTCTGCCGCGCAACCATTGTCTATTGCGGATTGCTCAGTTGCTATTTTAAAAATCTCTTTGTTCGTCATCTATTCTCCATATTTCAATCTTGTTTTGTATTCTGCAGCTCAGGCAAATCAATAATGAATTTTGCAAATTCACCTTCTTTGGTTTCATACCTTAGCACTCCGCCATGGTCTTGAACGATGCCATAGCTTATAGTAAGGCCAAGTCCTGTTCCCTTTGTCCTGTCTTTTGTAGTGAAAAACGGCTCAAACACTCTGTCTTTAGCATTCTCTGCGATGCCATTGCCGTAATCTTTCACCACTATTCTGATTCCAGAACCACCTTTAACCATCTGCTTTTTAGCCGTAACTATTATCTTTTTATTTTCATCATAACCCGGATACTTCTCATTGAGCGCATCGCGTGAGTTGGTTATGAGATTCATAAGCACTTGTTGTATCTGCTGGCTTCTGCACTCAAAGGCCGGCAAGTCCTCTTGAATATCAATCTCCAGCGTAATTTGATCATGCCGAAGAATGGTTTTTATCAATGACAGTGTTCTTTCAATCACATCATCCACCATTGCATGCGAATAGCTTTCTCGATCCTGCCTTGAAAACTGTAACAGATTGCGTACTATTTGGGACACTCTTTTCGTTTCATGAAGTATCTCTTTTGCATACTCTCTGTTAAGCTCATCGATGCTTTCCGACTCTAAAATAAGCTGACCATAGTTCATGATGCCATTGATGGGGTTATTTATCTCGTGCGCAACACCACTTGCAAGCGTTCCAACTGACTCCAGCTTTTGCTGGTTGCGAATCATGGCACGAGCTTCCTCATTTTTATTTTGCAGCTCAACTCTTTTTGTTATGTCATGAAAATTCATAAGAATGCCGCCAATGTTTGGATCATCAGCCCTGTTAGTCCAGCTCAATTTAACATATTTCTCAGTGCCATCTTTGCAAAGCATTCGAATTGGCTTTAAGGTTTTTGTTTTTTTAGATTTTTTGATTTTATTATACTCTTGCTCCACATATTGCGCATCGTCAGGATGGACGATGTTGTAGTTTTTCTTGTTTAAAAAGTCACGTGTATCCCATCCTAACACTTTTTTTATGTTATCACTTTGGAATATCACTTCGTCTTCCAAATTCATTATCACTATAACATCGGTAATGTTATTTATCATAGCTGTCAGACGCAAATCACGGTTTATTAACTCTTTTTCATGCATGCGGTCTGTTGTTGAATCTTTTATAACTATTACAACGCCAAGTATTTTTTTGGTCGCAGTCATAATGGGCGCTGCACTGTCTGTAATATATTTTTCCTCACCATTTTTGCATATTAGAACAGTGTTATCTTCAAGCTCATATTTTTCGCCTGTTTCCAGTACGATTTTGGCAGGGTTGTGTTGTTTTTGTCTTGTGAATTCATCAACAATTACCATCACTTCATCAAGCGGCTTGCCTATAGCTTCAGGAGTAGTCCATCCTGTAATATCTTCAGTCGCTTTGTTGATAAAGGTGATAATCCCCCTATCATCTGTCACGAGAACTCCATCGCCTATGGAAGAAATGGTTACTTTAAATTGCTCTTTTTCTTTTTTGAGCAGTCTTTCTGTTTTAACCCTTTTTTCTATTTCATTTTTGAGCTTTAGATTTTCAGCCGCATGCTTTGAAAGCAATTTCGCATTGTAAAACAAAACATCGCATATCTTTTCAAATCGCTCAACAGACATACGAGCAATTTTACTTATATCACTTTTTATATCAGAATAATCAAGACCAATACTCTGTGCATATTCTAGCAATTTTTCTTCGCTGAAGTTTTCATCCTTGATTTGACCTATCATCCAGTTTGCAATGTGCTTATTGCCCACCATAATGCTTGCACCACCGTCATACAGCCCGCTGCTCATGCATCTTTGAACCCTTGGTCCGTCGTCTTTAGGGCTTCCGATTAGCTTGTCGGACACCATACAGTTGCAATGACCCTTCTCGGTTGCTCTAACCTTTATGCAAAAATCAGAAAAGCCACTCTGTCGCGTGATAGGCACACCTTCAGGTGTAGTAATAAGCGAAGCCACTCCTGTGGCGGCAGAAAAAAGATCCTGTAGTTTCTGAATCTCTTCAAGATCAAAAAAGTCAAGGAATTGATACTCACTCTTATTGGAATTGTTCTCCATCGATTGCTCCAAACTCTATCTTAATAGGAAGTCAGCACATCAAATAGGCTTATTCAGTTATTTCCTCATCTAAAAATTCCACCAAATTGTATCCTTCGTAAATGCAAGCAAAACAATACCTCTTGTCATTTTCCAAAGCTATGGGCAAGAAGTGTTGTATATTTTTTATAACACCTGTATTATCGGGATTTAAAATCCAATCTATCTTTTTCCAGTCTAAAATTCCTTCATCGGTGGCTTTTGGCGTTACAAATTCAATATCGTCACTTATCTGCGCAATGTATAGGTGCATTCCTCCAAAAGTTTCGTCATCCGATTCCCAAGTTACAATGCCACGGTCATTAACATCCGAAAGCTTTATGCCCGTTTCCTCATACACTTCACGCAGAATTCCTTCTTTTGGCGTTTCGCCTTTTTCTATGCGTCCGCCAACGCCATTCCACGAGCCCATCCATGATGCTTTTTCACGGTTGAGCATTAGTATTTCATCTCCCCTTTTAATAAAGCAGAGAGTATAGTTAATTCCTGTTTCCATTTAGTTTCCTATCTTATTTCCTTGTTTTAAGTGCATATATTATCTATTTTTATTTATCTTCGTCAGCTTTAACAAGCTCCACTCCGGCTTCTCTAAATATCTCAAGCGAAAATTCATCAGGATAGTCATGTCTGAAAAACACCTTTGCTATTCCCGCATTAACAATCATTTTAGAGCAAATTACGCAGGGCTGATGCGTGCAGTAGAGCGTTGCATCTTTTACTGAAATCCCGATTCTTGCCGCTTGGATAATGGCATTTTGCTCTGCATGTATCGCATAGCACAGCTCCGCCCTTGTACCGCTTGGCACATTGTTTTTGCGGCGAAGGCACTCGCCTTTTTCCACGCAGCTTTTTATCCCCGCAGGTGCACCGTTATAACCTGTAGTTATAACACGTTTGTCGCGCACGATAACAGCTCCCACCTGTCTGTTTTCCTGATAGCAAGAAGACCAAGTGGCAACTAAATCAGCCATTTCCATAAAGCGTTTATCCCATTTATTCATGTGAACCTCTTTAATGTGAAGTTTTATATCTTTTATATCTTTATATTATAGCATAGTTATGTAATTAGGCAAAAGGGGTTTTTCCGTCAAAAAAGTTATTGGTAAAAAAGAAAAGCCGCCTTTTTATAGGCAGCTTTATCAACGCACTAAATCAATCATTAAGGAACATAAACAGTATAGACCAAGGCATAATCATTATAGCCGGCTTCTGAATCAAAAAGATAAAGATAGCCGGCCTCACCATCAAACTCATAGTCCAGCAAATATTGGTCATAAAAATCATTACCAAAATCAAAATATATAATACTATCTTCAATATACCAAGTATGATCATAAACAATATCTGAAAACTCAGAAACTCCTGTGTTATAGTATGAATCAAATGTGATTCTATTGAAATTTTCAGCCTGATCAAATGTGCCGTCGGTGTTATATATATATGATAGATTCCACTCTATATCGGTGATGTAATATTCCAATTGCTCATCAGTCAAATAATCACTTAAATATATTACACTAGAACCCTTATATGAGAGCATGGTATCATAGCTGGATTTCTCTAAATATACGCTTACGGCTTCAACCGTCATAACTAGATATTCTACACCGGACACCGTTTCAAATGATATTGCAACTGTATATTCAGTTCCCTCTTCGGTATAATTTATGGTGTTCTCATCCAAAAACACAAATTCATTCCCGAGTGTGTCCACCTCAAACCCGTCATAAAAATCCATAAAGACGTCATTAAAGTCTATCGCCTGTCCTGCCATTCTATATTGATCGTCTATCTGTCCATCTGCTCCACATATAAGCCAAAAGCCTTGCAGCTTTTTAAGAGTGTCCGTGCCTACCATTTTGTAGGACATCATCTCATCTTCGCTGGATTTTTCAAGGCACACTGTAATATCGCCTTCTGAAATCACCATATATTCTTTGCCTTCAATAGTTTCAAAGGTAACATCCGAGGTATGCTCTTCGCCTTCGTCTGTGTATCTTATTGTGTCATCATCGTCAAATGAAAAATCGTTATCAGCAGATTCTGCTTCAAATCCAGAATAAAACGTTACTTTCATGCCATCGACTTCCATTGCCTGACCGCTTTTTCTATAATCATCGGATATATCATTTCCCAGTCCGCATACAAGCCAGAAGCCCTGCATATTCTCAAGGGTTTGCTCGCCGACTTCGTAGGGCACTATCTCAATTTCAACAACCGTTTTAAACACTCTTGTTTCATAGTCGCCACTTGCTTGTTCTATATCTATTTCAAACTTAAACCCATCGCCGCGGCCTTCAGCGTGATAGTCATCGCGACCTTCCTCAGCTTCATCAATTGTCATCTCCTTGTCATCAAACAAATCCTCATAGAAATCAATAAGGTCGTCCAATTCATCCTCAGAGCCATATTTCAGTGTGATTTCTTCATCATCTTCATCTGCTTCAAAAACCAAAGCATCATCATATAGTTCCAGTTCATCATCAGGATAGTCTCTGCTATACTTTACGCCGTCTTTATACTCATCGGGCAGAGGATTAAATATATTATTTATCACCGCACAGCCCGAAAAAAGCAAAACGACCGTTATAACTAGCGCAACCTTTACAAAATATAATCTTTTCATAGCCCCTGCTCCTTTGTATTTCATTCCTACATTAATTATACCACATGCCATTATAACTACTTATTCTGGCTTTATTTTTAATCACAGGTGCAAACTGCGGATTGTCGCACGCTCCTGACTATGCTAAACTAATAAAACAAGGAGGCATTATGCAAGATTTTTTAAACACTGCTTATTGGGGCAACACCGTACAAAGCTATCTCATCTTTCTGGGCGTACTGCTTGTTTCTCTTTTAGTAATCATAATAATTAAAAAGATCATATTGAAAAAGCTGGGCAAATGGGCAAAAAAAACCGCCACAAGGCTCGATGATATGCTGGTTAAAATGACTGGCAAATACATTGTTCCGCTGCTTTTTGTCGTGGCTTTATATTTTGCCACAAATATACTCACCCTAAGCGACAAAGTTGCAAGGGCTGTCTATGTCGGATGCCTTGCGTTGTTTGTGCTTTTTGCTGCGCTTGCAATCTCCAAATTCTTGGTTTTTCTTTTCAACAGATATCTGGAGAAAAAATATGAAGGACAGCAGTCAGGTGCTGTTAAATGGATTGCCGGCCTCATAAACATACTGATATGGGCTGTCGCGCTGCTTTTGTTTTTGGACAATCTCGGCATAAAAATTACAACTCTTGTAGCAGGGCTTGGCGTAGGAGGCATTGCACTGGCGTTTGCCGCAAATGCGATACTTCAGGATTTATTCTCATTTGTAACGATATTCTTTGACCGTCCGTTTGAAATTGGTGATTTTATAAACGTAGGCGATTATTCGGGCACAATAGAGCGCATCGGCATTAAAACCACGCGTGTAAGATCACTTTCCGGAGAGCAGCTTGTTTTTTCAAACACAGATCTTACAAACTCGCGCATACGCAACTATAAACGCATGGAAAACCGCAGAATCGCATTCACCATCGGTGTAACTTATGACACACCAAGCGAAAAGTTGAGGCTTATTCCAGAAATTATAAGCGAGATAATATCCAGCGTTGAGAAAACAAAATTTGACCGTGCGCACCTAAAAACATTTGGTGACTTCTCGA
Source organism: Christensenellaceae bacterium (assembly GCA_963676355.1). Taxonomy (GTDB): domain Bacteria; phylum Bacillota; class Clostridia; order Christensenellales; family UMGS416; genus JAGLOK01. The sequence goes on along the minus strand of OY781093.1, from coordinate 1,712,853 downwards.
TAAATTTTGAAGTGGTCTACTTTGTTTTGAGTCAGGACTACAACGTATATATGGATATCCAGCAGGAAATCAATTTCTGTCTTAAAAATGAATTTGACAAGCATGGAATTGAGTTTGCCTTCCCTACACAGTCGATTTATATTGAAAAGCAATAGCTATTCTTTCGCTTAGAAACAGATGTTTCTTGGCGATTGTCTTACAAAATCCAAAATATTCGTTTTACACATGCGCTTTTGGAATTTGCGCTTTTAAGCAGTTTGATGAAGAATGTAGAAACCTGCGGTACATGTCCGCAGGTTTTATTATGCTTTATTTTTCTCTAATAATTATTGTCTTATTATAGGAATCCCAGTCGCCTTTTCTATCTCATAAGAGATGTTATCATTCCTCCTACTTATTCCAAAAACCAAACTTGCCCTTCCTTTGTCTTTCAGCTTAAATTTCAATTGTCTTGAATGCCAAACTGACAGTGTACTCTTTTCAATATGAATACTTTCAACCTCATCATACGGAAGATAAAACTTGATTAACCCAAGCGTTTTAAAATACAAACAGCTTTCCTTAAAATATACAGTTGGGAATCCTGAAGCACGATATTCACTGTTTCCAAGCATCATAGGAATTTTAAGTATTATAAATTCTGTTTTATATAAAGTCCTCTCACTTCTTGCATTTTTGAAAGAATCATTTAGCTTTTTTCTTTTTTCAAAGTATAAGCCTGGATTTGTCAGCAAATCAGGAGAAATTGCAATACCAGCAATCAATAAAATAATCGGAATAAATAAAAGCAGTGGCCAATACATAATGTTATCTCTCTATGTTTATAAAATAACGCATCAATTTAAATAAAACTTAAAGCTTCTCCCCCATCTTAAAATCAGGGTTTTGCATGCCAGGTAAGTTCATCGCAAAAAGTCCATCAAGATATACTTGGGCATAATCCCTTCTCGCTTGAACACGGACGAGCCTTAAGCCTGCCTGTGAAAAAACTTCATTTACGAACTTGTCGCGCTCTTTTACCTTTGTGCTTTGGTGGCTTTTATCATCCAGCTCAATGCCATATAGCGGCTTTGCAGTTTCCTTATCACACACAATGAAATCAACATGTTTTGCCGATATCTTGTTAAACGCCGCCAAGTAGTTTTTCCCGCTTGCAGCCGGCGAAAATAAATCCGCTAGACGGACTTTACAAAATACTAGGGAATCATCTTTTTTATAATTCATGAAAACTTTGTAAAAGTTTAATTCCGCGCGACTTAAAACAGCCTGCTTTAGTTTGTATTTTGAAACCGATTCTTTGCGAAAAAGCGCAAGTATCTTTTCGAGATTTGGTAAAACAGCTATCAAACCTATAAAAATAAGAGCGTATACATACAGCTTATTATCCATACCTGCCCCCTAGCTTTTTATATATTATATCATTATTTGTTATTTTGTGCCAATATTAGGTTGTTTTATTCAAAAATGTAATGCTATCATCTCATAATCAAATAGCTCTCCATATATTACTCTGTGATTAAGTCATATAAAAGTAATTTGCATGCTCTTTTTCTGCTTCAGCATCGCATAAGCTGCCATTATAAGCGCTGCTGCAAAATTGATATAAACATATCGTGCATCCTGCGCTTCGTTTATTATTAAATACCCGAGGGAATTTACTATTGCCGGCGCAGCTATAAGCCACGGCAGCGCACCTTTTTTAAGCCATGAATACAGCAAAAACAGCAATATAACAAGCATGAAAAACGCAGGACGCCAAAGTATCGCTCGCCCTTGATATTCTGCATCTTTTGTGAATATCTCAAGCAGAATATAGTCTTTAAAATCATGCAGATAGCTGTCTTTTACCAAGTCAAGATGCTCATATTTCTCATCATATAAATTATATGTGTAAGCTGCGTGCATCGTATATCCATAGCTTGGCGCAGCCCATACAATGCCCGTCGTTTTAAGATAAGCATTAATCACTTCAAAAGGATATTTTTTAAGAAAACTCAGATAGCCTTGGTTAAACTGCTTGCTTTCATTAAGCAGTGCATCCGCATCCACATAGTTTTTCACATAGCTTCTAAAGCGCCAATCATCCTCATATTTTGCAATATGCTCATCCACAGCATCAAGGTCTAGAAATTTGTCGATATAAGCCTTATCCGCCTCAGTCAGCACATCCCATTTATCATGATACACTGCAACAAGCCCCTGAACGCGAAGCGCATAAACTGCCACCTGCGTCACTTTATTATCCTCTGGCTCCTGATATTTATCTCCAAGCACTGCAATTGCGCCATTTAACGTGCCATAGTAGAACACTAAAGACGAAACTATCACAATACCAAAGCTTAGCGCCCTTCTCCATTGCTTTTTTGCAAGATAGATTATAGCACCGATTAAGAATGTCAAAACCACTGTCGCTATTCCATTATGGCGCGCAACCAATGTGATTATCAGCGCAAAAACTAGCACCGCTACGTTTTGCCAGCGCTTAAAATAATCCGCCTGCAATGTTAATTTTACAAGCTCCACCATTATAAGTGTCAGCCCAATAGTGTAGGGAATGTCCTTCCACATAGTTATGTTTGTCATAAGATTCATAGGGTAGAAAGCCAAAAGCACCGCGCCTATAATTCCAAAAACAAACGGTAGTCCCATCCTGTCAAATGTGTATACGACATAAGCATATGCAGCTGCGCACATAAGACACTGAAGTATCATCATGCCGCCCATTTTAAGCCCGATAACAGACAAAACCCTCAGCGAAAGTGTGTATAATAGCGGCGACAAATTGTCATATAGACCGCCCTGTATTGCCTGATTTAATATATATACCGAATCGGGAGAAATGAGCCCCGGCCAGCACGCCAGCATAAAGGGCGTGTACGCCGCCACTGGTATCAAAAAGTATATAGCAAAGCGAATAACGCTCGCCTTTTTATCATTTTGTGTCCACTCTATTTTTGGCAGCCAGCCTATTATTATGTATATAGCCACAAAAAACAGTGCGATATACCCCACCGCCGCCATAAGATATGACGTACCAAACGAGTTTAAGTATGGAAGGAAAATACCTATGTAAAACATAATGGCAACAACAACCGTGCCGATAATTTCTTTCGCCTTGCTTTTTCTCTTTGCAATCTCCCCGACAAAATAGCTGTTCATCATTGCAAACGGCAGCATAGCAACCATCGCGACAATCCAGCTTTTCGTGTCTGCATAGCCGACAAAATAATATATCGCATTCACCTGCGCTATGGTAAGCAGTGCGACAACGATTATATTAGCCGCGGATTTTATTTTATTCTTTGTTGGGGTGGGTTGTTGCATCTTGTGTCCTTATTCTTAATTTGTTTAATTATAACATTTACAATAAACAAATGAAAAGCAAAATAGTTTATTAATATGATTATACCCTTTTGCAAGCAACCCAGTTATAAGCCTTAGTTATTCCGACTGTAAGGATTGTAACGCATATGAAAATGCCCAGAACTCCAAGATAGCCAGCTGAATCTATTCCCAAGGCGTACACTCCCCACTTGCATATAACCCAATGCACGAAGTATACAGTCAATGTATTCTTGCTTAAAAACATAAGAAACCCAGTGTTCAAAGCCCTGCTACTTGCTTTATATATTTTTGTTATAAGCCATTGCCAGAAGAACACAAAGCCAACTATCGCAATTATCGCCCCTATTCCCATTTTTCCATATGCATTATAAAATATGTCTGTATCAAGCAATATCAAAGCCAGTCCAATAACCATAAAAAATACAGACATCTTTCCCATCTTATTTATTGTTGCCTTTTGATCTGTGCTGTCTTCAAGCCACCTTCCTATAACCATTCCAATAAGCGGAAAGGTCAACCATGGAAACATCGGAAACGTAGACAGATATTCATCTCCCCACAGCATATTAAGAGCATATTGCGCAGTTGCAGAGCTTGCCTTAATCTGCCAAAGAAGCGGCGAACCAAAAGCAATTATAATAGCAAAAGCAAGCCAATAGACAGGCTTTTTAAAAAAATGATATAAGATAGCCATAAACATATATGAAAGCCCTGCAAATGTTAATATATCCACTTCAAAAATCAGAAACTCCAGAGTGAAGTATCTGCCTAACTCACTAAGGCTCACGCCCTTAATTTCAGTCAAAAAATAGTATGGTATTACTCCTCGCACAAGATTTAATACAACTGCGACAAGCAAGATATTAAACCCGCGCGATATTGACATCCTTGTCGTTCCCTTGTTTGAATATATAAAAAATATTCCCATAAGCATCATGAATGTTGGCGCAGCAGGAGGTCCGCCCATAAATTCTATGATATAGCCTACAACAGAGCCTTCAACCTCTGGGATTGCGTATACATGCATCACATGGATTAGTATCATAAATACGATAGCTAAACCCCGCATAATGTCATATGAATAAATCCTGGCATTCTTACTCTGTTTTACTGATTGCTTTCTAAATAAAAATGAATCCTTCTGTTTTAATGTAGTCATATTTTCTCCCCAATAAATTTTTTATAACTACATTTTTGTTTCTTTAATAAAAAAAGTAAATGGGTATATATACTCATTTCACTTTATAGGTATAACTTCTTATGTATTTTTATTTTTTTATCATTACAATAAGTTCAAATCTTGATGTGATGTTAAGCTTTTTAAATATATTATATACATGGTTTGCAACAGTCTTTTCCGAAACAAACAATGCCTTTGCTATCTCCGAGTTAGACATCCCTTCCCGTATAAGACCTATTACCTCTTTTTCTCTTTGAGTGATGTTATATTCATCGAAAAAGCTTTTATTCATGCTGAGCAAATTATTTGCCCCTTCTGCGATAATATTCTTCCACATGAACACGAAAAGCAATATATTCAAAAACAAATAAAACATTGGGAAAGCGTCTATATTAAACCACTTAACTGTAAGCTGTAGTATAAATACTACTATAAAAAACAGCAAAACACCTGCCGCGATTGTCGCAAATTGACGAAACTTTTTGATATTTATCTTCTTATAATTAAACAGGAAGATTGAGCAATATGTGATAAGCATGATTAAAAAAGATAGATAATAAGCCTCGTCGAGCAATGCACTTTCATGCGTAACCCCAATACTTAGTATATAAAGCAAAATAGGCAATGAAGCTATTAACGATATCAGTCTAAATCTAACCATTGATATATTGCTGTAGAATAATTTTAAAATAAGTAATATCAGGCAAAAAACTATAGCCGACATAATAACTGCTTCTATGGCTGCTATATACTTATATATAGCCTGATTACCGAAGTTATCCATTGGCCTTATAATGATATTAATCATATAGTATATCATTAACGCGCCCATCCAAAGATACGCACTTGAAAAATGGTTTATAAAAACATTTTTATGCTTTGCTCTTATTAAGAATAAGAATATTCCAATTGAAACGCTTGGCGCAAAAGCAATTATGTAATATATCAGTTCAAAATATTTGATTTGTTTTTTCTCTCCGTTTTTTTGTTTATTATAGCATTTTGGGGGTGGGTGTGTAATAAAAACTTACTTAGTACAAGGAGATTTCGTTTAGTAATTCTTCGAAAATTTCATCAAGCTCATCTGAAGGTATATGAATTTCTCCTGAATAGCTTTCATTTCTCGTACTAACCTTTTTAATATATTTTTTGAATTCATTTTTAGTTATATATTGCCATTTATCTATACTATTATCATTGGAATATAATTCAACAACATTAATATTCCTTTTGTAAAAGTGAATATCTAGATTCAACAGCTCATTAAAAAATTGGTTTGAACTTGCATAATTTATAAGATTTCCATTATCATAAAGCCAAGAATTAAGTTCAGCTTCATACACCAACAACCATCGTTCTGACTTAATAGTTAATCCAGAATTTCTATTCATATCGATATCACATAACCTCAAATCATCAACTATCAATTTAAGATTATTATTTATTCTCACTGAGTTATTTGATTGAATTCTAATAATATCTAAAACTATAATTATTGCCAACGAATTTGAAGATTTTAATACCTTTATTAAATACTCTTGATTGAGTTTTATACTAAACGCATTGGCAATCCACAAACACCATATTAACTCTCCTTCAAACTTATGTTCTAAACATTTATCTATAAGAGAATAAATACTATTCTTTATATTTGTTTTAGTAAGATTATTTATGTTCCTTGCTAAAAATTTAACTATTATATCCGATAAAGAAGGAAATCTTACCCAAAGATTTAATAGTTTTGATTCCATCACCTTCCATTCTTTATACAGAGAAATAGTTTTATCAAATAAAACATCACTATTCAAGTGTAGAAATAATTTCATCTCATTAAGCCAACATTTATCAAATAAAAACGGACTATTATTTATTTGCAATTTATTTTCATTGAGTTGGAGTTCATACTCGCTAAGTTCATTTCTTATAAATGATATTATCTTTTGACATTCCGAATAATTTTTTACATATATATAATAATCATCAACAAACCTATAGCAACGCAAATCTGGGAACTCCTCTTCGATTTTTTTATCAATCTTACAAAGCATGATTTCAGAAATAATTCTTGAAGCAGCATTCCCCACTAAAATACCATTAGTTTGACCGTGATTTATTCTTTGTAAATAAAAATCTAGCTGATTTCCTAAAAGATTTTTATCTCTTCGTTTTGCCTTTGCAATTTTTTTTGTATGAATAACCCAAGGAATAGTATGAGTATATACACTATCAAAAAAAGACATAATATCAAGACGAATTTCAGTTGTATTATTCTGATATATTTTTTCTACTAAGCTTTTTGCTTCTGATATATTATAGCATTTCTTCTTGTAAGGTTTTCCAGAAGGTGGGCTACCTATTATGGGCTTAGTTATAGAAAAGTTGCTTTCTGCTAAAATATCAAAAATCTCAGTGGCATTTGATTCAATACAGTTTATAAGATTTATGAATCCACAAATATTTGGTATTGCATATTTTCTTCTAGCTTTTTCTGACTTAAAACCGCTATAAGTAAATGGAATAGAATCTTCTTTACTAAATATACTAGCACTCCTTTTAAGACGTAAATATTCTCTAGATACATCAAGTGAAGAAAAACAAGGAGGTAATTCCTGAGGAAAAAACTCACTTTCTAAAATCTTTTCTGGGTAAAACATACAATATCTCCCTTACAATATACATATTGTAACACAAATGAGACCTACAACAATATACAATATTCAATATTTACATTTAAATTTTACTTATTAGTGCTCGCCGTCAGGCAAAACGGGGCACTGGGGCGTAAGCCCCAGCAAAGTCCCAGCTTCTTAAAAGTTAAATTATAAGATAAAGTTTGCAAGCGCTCGGGGTGGTTGGATTATTGTTTAGCAGTAGCATATTCAGAATCCCACCACCATTTGCTTCGCAAATAGTCCCCCTCCCTTTGGCAAGGGATGTATTAATTTAGTTTCTTAACCGCTCACTATTGTGAGCTGAATTTCTCCCCCTACTAGGGAAGATTTCACAGTACAGAAATCAAGCTGATAGTTTTATATCAGATAAGTAGAACAAAGTAGTTTGATAAAAAGCGCGGAGGAGCGTAGCGACACCGCCAAAAAATTAAAAAGAATCTTCCCAGCTTCTGCGAAGTTAAATTATAAGATATAGTTTGCAAGCATTCGGTATGGTTAACCAATATAAACTCCACGACTCACCCCTACAATTATGAACAAACTATAAAAACATATATAAACCAACAAAAAATCACATTAGGGTATTGCAATTTTATCCCGAACGTATTATTATATACAAGGACTTAGCACTCTCGCTTTTAGAGTGCTAACACAAACGGATAAATTATAATAAATTTTATATTAATCAAGGAGGCAAAAATGAATGTAAAACCACTTGGCGACAGAGTCGTCATCAAGAACATGGAAATGGAAGAAACCACAAAAAGCGGCATCGTCCTTCCCGGTTCGGCAAAAGAAAAACCACAGGTAGCTGAAATATTAGCAGTAGGCCCAGGCGGAATGGTCGATGGAAAAGAAGTCACTATGAGCGTTAAAGTCGGTGACAAAGTTATCTTCTCAAAATACGCCGGAACCGAAATTAAAATAGACGGCGAAGAACTTATCATAGTTCGTCAAAACGACATTCTCGCGATAGTCGAATAACAGGAGGAATAGATAAATGGCAAAACAAATTTTATATGCAGATGACGCAAGACAAGCTCTCGAGCGTGGAGTGGACTCTCTTGCAAACACAGTTAAAATTACTCTCGGCCCCAAAGGCCGCAATGTTGTGCTCGACAAGAAGTTCGGTGCACCACTTATAACAAATGACGGCGTGACAATCGCTAAAGAAATTGAACTTGAAGATCCGTTTGAAAACATGGGTGCTCAGCTCGTTAAAGAAGTTGCTACAAAGACAAATGACGTAGCAGGTGACGGAACAACAACAGCCACAGTGCTCGCACAGGCAATGATTCACGAAGGACTTAAAAACCTTGCTGCCGGCGCAAACCCAATGATTCTTAAGGGCGGCATCCAAAAAGCAGTTGAAGAAGCTGTAAACGGCATTAAGAACATCTCCCACCCTATCGAAAGCAAAACTGAAATTGCTCAGATAGCATCAATTTCAGCTAATGACGAAACAGTCGGCAAACTCATCGCAGAAGCTATGGAAAAAGTCGGCAACGACGGCGTTATCACAGTTGAAGAGTCAAAGACTATGGCAACTGAGCTTAACATTGTTGAAGGAATGCAGTTTGACCGTGGCTATGCTTCACCTTACATGGTGACTGACACAGACAAAATGGTTGCAGACCTTGACAGCCCACTCATTCTTATCACAGAAAAGAAGATTTCAAACATTCAGGAAATCCTTCCTATATTAGAGCAGATAGTCCAGCAGGGCAAAAAGCTTCTTATAATCGCAGAAGACATTGAAGGCGAAGCACTTGCAACTCTCGTTGTAAACAAACTCCGCGGAACATTCAACTGCGTTGCAGTTAAAGCTCCTGGATTTGGCGATCGTCGTAAAGCAATGCTTCAAGATATCGCAATCTTAACAGGCGGACAGGTCATCTCAGAAGAGTTAGGCCTTGAGCTTAAAGATACAACAATTGAAATGCTTGGTATTGCTCATCAGGTTAAAGTGGACAAAGAAAACACAACAATCGTGCAGGGCGGCGGACAGGCAGCTGAAATCAAAGCTCGCATCACTTCGCTTAAAGCTCAGATTGAAGAAACAACTTCTGACTATGACCGCGAAAAGCTTCAGGAACGTCTTGCAAAGCTTGCCGGCGGCGTAGCAGTTATAAATGTTGGCGCAGCTACAGAAATCGAGATGAAAGAGCGCAAGCTCCGCATCGAAGACGCTCTTGCCGCGACTCGTGCTGCTGTTGAAGAAGGCATCGTACCCGGTGGTGGCGTAGCTCTTACTTCAGTTGCAAAAACTCTTGATAAGATGATTGAAGAATCCGAAGGCGACTTCAGAACAGGCGTTAAAATCGTTCGCCGTGCTTTGGAAGAACCTCTTCGCCAGATAGCGGCAAACGCCGGTGTTGAAGGATCTGTAATCGTTGAGCGCATCTTAAACTCAGACGAAGCTAACTTCGGTTATGACGCTCTTAAAAACGAGTATGGTTCAATGACTGAAAAAGGCATCATAGATCCAACAAAAGTTACTCGCTCTGCATTGCAGAATGCATCTTCAGTTGCCGCAATGGTATTGACAACTGAAAGCCTTGTAACTGACATCCCTGAGCCGGAAGCTCCAATGCCTGCTGGTGGCGGCATGGGCGGCGGAATGCCGGGAATGTACTAAAAGATTCGATTTCGAAACTACGTTTCTCATCGAGTTCAAAAGACACCGAAAATTTCGGTGTCTTTTTTATCTTACAAAATCAAAAAAATTCGCTTTGCTCATGCTTTTTTTGATTTTGCGCTTTGTGCGCGGTATAAAGAAATGATTAATAAACACCCCAGAGTGAATCTGGGGTGTTTTGTTATGCTGTGCGGTTTTTGACGGGTGCACCTGCTGGGCAAGTTATAAAAAGCCAACCACCCTGAGCGCCGTCTTTACGTTAGCTTTTTAGCAAACTTCGCGGCGGCTGGGATAGTGCAGGGGCTACCGCCCCTGTACCCCATTTCGCCTATCGGCGACTTAACTCTTCTGCTCTATTTGTATTATTGATACTTTCATCTCTTTCGATGGTAGATGTCACGAAGTTACAGAGGGGTTGGGTTGCGCTTAGTCAAGTGTTTTACAATTCAATTAACTAATCATTGCATTTGGGATTATAATTTGCAATCAAGTCACTTTCAATGTATAGTCGCTTATTCACATTATTCTCTATTAACACACATAATCGATTTGCATGATTAGAATCAAAGCAATATTGCTTATGATGATTTTGAAAACGTTCTTTCAAATCATTAGTTTGACCGATATAAATTATGTGATGGCTTATTTTACCTTCATTACTTGTTGCCCTAGTTACAGAATAAACAGCTGCTACACTATTCCAATTAGAATTAATGTCATATACTTTAAATGTGTAGCTGTTCCCTGATTTACCTTTTAAAACTAATTGTCCTAAACTTGACATATGATCTATTCTCCTTATAATAAATGTTTCAAATCACAATAGTAGTATTAAATTTTTCAAAAGTAAAGAACGTAGAAATAAAGACACTCTTCATTTCCACGCTTAAGTATTTTTCTACATGTCAGAAATTCTCTGAAACTCACTTATGATATATTCGATAGCTTCTTTACCGTTCTGAAATTCTATTTCCCAAGTGGTTTTCTCAATAGTTTTTGATGAACTATCAAAACTAGTAATTGTATCTATATCCCATTTTGAATAAAAGGAATACTCAGAAAAAAACTCTTCTATTTCAACTTTTTTCTTATCGTCTGCAGACGCATATTGATAACATAATCCCTGCATCATGCACGAAAATGGTTGTCGCCTTATGTAATCAGAATTTACTAGTCCACCTACACCAAATCTATCACAATCAAATATTCTACCTAGAATGTGTTCGATATCTATTGAATACTGTTGTTCGTACATTATATGTACCTCCGAAATATTATTTCACTCGCGAAAATGCTAATACACTATATTGAACTCTCCTTAAGTTTTTCAATAATAAATTTAGTTTTTTGCTTGACATATTAAAACATATCATATATAATTATTTTGATAGAATAATTGTAAGATGTTATAACTGTATCTTTTCACGTGTGAACTTAAAGCTTACCACAAATTGCTTAATTTGTCAAGGGGTATTTCATTATATTTACAAAAAATTTACATAAGCACCGTTCGGTGCTTTTTTATTATCCCATAGAAGTTCTTGTACCATCAAGAGCAACAGTCAAGACAATTGTAATCCCGAGATATGGGAAAAATCACAGTGATTCGACACTACGACTATTAAGACGCTCACTAAAGGGACAAACTTCACCTTTGCTCACCCAATGAATTTGTCCTGTGTGTGAGATATTATCGCCCACCACGAAAATGGCGCTGTCGTCTTCCATAGCGCAAATAGGCAACTCATTGGAAATCTGCAGTAACGTTGACAATACCTGCCGATTTTCAAGATTAAAGTGTGGCTTGACGGTAATATCAGCCAAGCCCAGACCGTCATACGGAACGGTGGATTCCTTAGTGTCAAGCGAGCGTTTTGCCATATTGATTGCGCCGGCACTGACGCCCAGCACCGCCGCGGCAGTATCCCAAATTGCAGCATCCAAGCCTTTATCTCGTATTAATTGGAATTGCATTCCGGGGTGACCGCCCATGAGAAACACACAGGAAGCCTCATTAATCAATCGCTTAGCGCGAGAAGCTTCCATCCGACTATCAATTACATAGTGTCGTTCAAAAGGTATGTTGTATTCCTCGAACATGCCATGCATACCAGCCGAATCGCTGTCATTTCTTTCGTAATCTTTCGGCCATGCACTCACAAAAACAAGACTTTCCCGAGTTGTCAGTTCTTTTTCAAGCCACTTTGCGACATCATGGGGAAATCGGCGGTTGGGAAATCCACTAAAAAAAGCGAGTAAACGATAATCCATACTTATTATCTCCTCTGCATTATATAAATAATTAATATCTAAAATAATAACACACCATACTACCTCATACAAAAAAGTGCTTCACAAAAACTACACGATATAAAGCAACCCCCCGTAAATTCATTCCATTTTAGGCGAAAGCCCGTGTTGGGTTAAAAATTCATTTACTTTCCCCTCTTTTATCTATATGATAGCAATGCTGGATAAACAGCGAACAAAGGAGCATTATTGACTAAATTTAACCAAATAACCCTATCTAAAGGTATGCAAAAATCCATAAAAGAAATGGGTTTTTCTACCCCAACCCCGATTCAGGAAGCAGCTATCCCGAAAATAATTCAGAAACTGGATATCACTGCGCAGGCGCAGACGGGCACAGGAAAAACACTCGCTTTTGCCATACCGATGGTTGAAATGCTGGAGCAGGACGAAACCTTAGTTCAAGTCTTGGTGCTGTGTCCGACACGGGAGCTGGCAAGGCAGACGGCTGACCAAATAAAGCTAGTCGCCGCTCATCACAAATGGATTAAGGCACTGCCCATATACGGAGGGCAGGCATTGGATCGCCAAATTACGGCACTTAAGAAAAAGCCGCAGATTGTCATCGGTACACCGGGCAGGCTGATGGATCTTATTGACCGAAAAAGACTTAAACTGCACGGAATAAAAATGGTCGTGCTGGACGAAGCGGACGAAATGCTTTCAATGGGCTTTCAAAAAGACATCGATGAAATCATAAAGAAAATGCCTAAATATAAGCAAACCCTGATGTTTTCGGCCACGATGAGCAAGGAAATCCTTAAGCTTTCACAGCAATATCAGATGAATCCTCAAATGATTAAAATGCCGGCCAAAGAGCTGACAGTTGCAACTATAGAGCAGTTTTCATTCCAAACGCAAAACCACGAGAAGTTTAACCTGTTAACCCGCATAGTCAATGCATATAACCTCAGGCGAACCCTTGTTTTTTGCAACACAAGGCTCAGAGCCGCAGAGCTCACGAAAAACCTCAGGATGCGTGGATACGTAGCGGAGGTAATTCACGGTGAGATAAAGCAATATGAGCGCAACAAAGTGATTTCACGATTCAAAGAAGGCAACACTACCCTTCTCATTGCAACAGACGTTGCCGCACGAGGAATAGACATTCAGGATATCGATGCTGTTATAAACTACGACTTACCACATGACATAGAATACTACGTTCATAGGATTGGCAGAACGGGAAGAGCAGGCAAAAAGGGTGCGTCATACTCATTTGCAACCGAGAAGGACGCCCATAAACTGCGCGAGATACAGCGATACACCAAGGCAGAAATCATACCGATTGAGCCACCTAACGAGATTGACATGGAGAAGAAAATAATGAGTGAATTAATAAATAAAGCAACCCGAGCGCTGAAGAAGCGTAAATATAGCGACTACATCGATGATGTGCAAAAAATCCTTGATTCAGCTAATAACTCTGAAGACGAGCAAGCTACATTTACCGCAACTGAGCTTAGCGCCGCACTTTTGCATATAATAGCAACCCAACCTGCAGGCCGCATAAAGCCGGAAAGCAAGCCACAAAGAAATTATAACAAGCCCAAGAAAAGCTATGGCAAGCAAGGAAAAAGCTACGGCAATAAGGGAAAATCATACGGCTCAAAAGGAAAAACTTACGATAAATCAGAAAAAGGCTCCGACTCTGGCGAAAAGACCTACGGCAAGCAGGGTAAAAGCTATGATAAACAAGGCAAATCATACAAGCCAAAAGGAAAATCCGGAGGCTATAATAAATCCGGACGAAGCAAACAATCCCCCACCTCAGCCAATAAGAAAAGGTAGGCATCTGTTGCTTTAACGATAGGCGAAACTAAACCCTGTGGATTCACTCCGCAGGGTTTTTCCACCTCTATTAGGCAATAATTAAGTATAATGTTTTACACTCCCATTACATTCACCGCCTCTGCGTGCTATAATAATAAAATCGTTGCGTTATGGAGAATAATATGAAAAAACCAATTAAAATAATACTAATAATAGTCGCAGTCGTTGCAATCCTTTTCAGCTCATTCCAGATATATATGCGAGTCGGTCACAAGGGTGAAGTGTCCACGCAAACATGGGACAGCAACAAAGGTTTTGACATGGATACAATACAACAGCTTGCAAAAAAAGATGGCGAAGATTATAAAATTCTTCTGCTGTCGGACGTCCAGCTAATGGGCGTAACCTTTTGGGATGATAAAGCAGCGCTTGAGCTGGTGGATGCACTTGTTGCAGATATTCAGCCAGACTTTATAATGACCGCTGGCGATAACGCCATGCTGCCTATATCCGACTTGCTGACAAAGAAATTTATCCGTCAGATGGAAGGCTACGGCATCCCGTGGAGCATTGTCCTTGGCAACCATGACACTGAAGGGCGTGGCGATAGAGAGTGGTTTGGCAATCAATATGAGAATGCCCAAAACTGTCTTTTCATCTCAGGTCCTGCAAACATTCAGGGCATCGGAAACTATGTGGTAAACATCACAAGTGAATCTGGAAAGCCCATCTACAGCCTTATCATGATGGACTCCAATATCGAGCGAGAATATGAGGATGAAGAGTATTACGACTACATCTATCCTGAGCAAATTAAGTGGTATGAAAGTGTAATAGCTTCCCAGCCGGAAGTGCCATCAATGCTATTTTTCCACATCCCGACACCGGAATTTGCCGATGCACAAACAGCATGGGAAAGCGGAGACATAAAGGCACAAAATGGATTCGGTGAAAACCGTGAAAAGGTCTGTGCACCGTTAGAAAACACTGGTCTTTTTGATGTTGCAAAAGAGCTAGGCTCAACAACGCACATCTACTGCGGACACGATCACATAAACAGCCTTTCGGTTGAATATGAAGGCATCCGCTTAACTTATGGACTTAAAACCGGCCCCACCTGCTATGCGGACGACGACATGCAAGGCGGCACGCTTATAACCATATCAGATAGCGGCGAGGTTACAACAGAGCATATTTATAGGTAAGCTTTTGGCGGTCGACCAATCGAAATTACTGGTCACGCAAAACAAGTAAAATTCAGTAAACACTCGTAAGCTATGGCCGACTATATTACCCCCGCTTTTTAAGCTATCAAAAAAGCCGCCTTTAGGCGGCTTTAGTAAACTATACTATTTCTCTTTTTTAAACAGTAATGGTATGTACCAAAATATCGGCACTGCCACAAAGCCTAGCCAGTTTATCGCCCACCAGCCGTAAACAAGCCCAGTGTAGAGCATGAAGATTACTGCCAGCATAGATCCTACAGCCGCCCAAGCAGTCTGTTTATTCTTTAAAAATTTTGTCGACTTGATGTCGGATAGTTCGCGCTCTTTAATCTCGATGTCCGTATTTAATACTTCATCCACTGACATGTTGTATATCCCGGCAAGTGCGATGAGATTATCAGTGTCGGGAGATGATTCTGCTCGCTCCCACTTTGATACTGCCTGGCGCGAAACGCCTAGTTTATGAGCCAAATCCTCTTGGGACATCCCAAAGCTTTTTCTTAAATTAACAAGTTTATTTGCAGTCGCTACATTCATTTTATTCATCCTTTCATGTGTTGTTTCTGTTGTTTCATTATAAGATTTTAGAAGCGGTTGCCTCAACCAATTCCAGTTTGTATTTGCGCAACCATTGGTTTCCCCCAAGAAAATATACCTCTATTTTACTACAATACACTCTGCTTCCAAATATTTATCCTTAAAAATAAGACAGTTTGTTTTAATTATTATAAATAACTGGTATAATTTACTGTACATAAAAAATAAGGAGCATTCAATGAAAGTTTTAAAAACAATTTTTCTTGTTATCATAGCATTATCCATGGCAGGACTTCTTGTTGTGATACAAGTTCAAAACACTTTGCAAAACACCGTACTCTCCTCAAAGTTTTTTAATGAAATGTACGACAGAAGTGACGCAGAAGATATACTTAATGAGATTGTAACAGAATCCACAAAATCGTTAGGCGAAAATCCTGAAAACTATATAACTTCCAAAGATATTAGAGAGAATCTGGATATTGGCGAGCTTGAAGAGCTTATACAAGGTTTTTCAAAAGGAACATTCGCCTACTTTATGGGCGCAGAAGATAAGCTTCCTGAAGTGGAGCTAACTATCTTCAAAGAATTCGTGTTAGACATAATCGTCTCAAAGCTCAAAGTCTATGAGGAAGAGATTACTACTGTCTATAATTTTATCGCGGAGAACTATTCAGCATTGGACACATCAGTTACCGATAATTTGGATGAAGACGCGATAAATGCGATAGCAAGCCAACTGGGCGTTGAAGGCTCCGATGCGGAAATGGTCAAGTTGGTTATTGAAGTCTCCTTAAATCTAGATCCCAATCTCAGTGACGATGAAAAAGTTGAAGCAATAACCCGAGAACTATTTTTAGGTGCTGCTAAAATAGAAGACGTTGCAGAAGAGCTTGATTTAGATAGCTTTTTAAATGATTACTATGGCAAAGACAATCCAGCCGAGGCAATCAAAGACATCATAGCTATAGTTAAGCAAAGTCTTTTCAACACTTTGCTTATAACCCTCTTGCTTTATATTCTTGTTGTTATCCTCACAGCCTTTAAACCCGCACAATTTTTCGGGTGGCTTGCCGGTATCTTCATGGCAGGCGGTCTTCTCGGATTCACAACAGGGCTTATCGGTATGATTACTCCGGCGTTTACAAGATATATGTTATCCGCCTCTCCTGAGATCCTGTCAGGTGTCGAGGAATCCATACTCGCTGTATATCAAAATATATCAAGCGGAATCTCCGTATATTTCTTTATACAAGGGCTCATCATTCTACTTGTCGGACTCTTATTCCTTGTGCTATGCATTGTGCTTTCCAAGGCCGACAGAAGAAATGGCACAACTGAGATAAAAAAGAATCCTCCGATATTAGCTTTGCGTATAGTTTTAGTCATCGGCTTGCTTATCGCAACGATTGTAATAAACTCAAGCTTTGCATACAATTCTGCAGTTAAAATTGAAAAAGCAACCGAAACCCTAGACAAAGCCGCCACAATAATGGAAGAAAAAGATTTCGCTGCTGCTTTATTTGATGAAATAAACCTTCCCGATCTATCAAAATTAAAATAATTGGATACAAAAAAATTCCGGCCGTTGAGCCGGAATTTTTTTCATTCTAAACTATGCGTTTTTAACTATCTCCTGAATTTTAGCTACGATATCTGTTACTGCAACTTCCTCCATATCGCCGCCCGTGCGCTTTTTAAGCTCCACTTTTCCCTCTGATATGCCACGTCCAACTGTGACTCTTATCGGGATTCCTATAAGCTCCGCATCTTTAAACTTAACACCCGCGCGCTCTTTTCGGTCATCCAAAATGCAGTCGATGCCCAGTGCATTAAGCTCGCTGTATAGCTTGTCAGCCGCTTCCATCTGCGCTTCATCGGTGTTTTTAATCACGACGATATATACTTTATAAGGCGCGATATTCATCGGCCATACTATTCCGCTTTCATCGTTACTCTGCTCCACAACAGCCGCCATAGTGCGACCTATGCCAATTCCGTATGAGCCCATAACCACAGGGTGGAGTGTATTGTCTGCTGCAGCGTAGGTTAAATCCAAGGCTTTGGAATACTTTGTGCCCAACTTAAATGTGTTGCCTACTTCAACGCCTTTTTTAAAGACTATATTGCCGCCGCAGTTGGGGCACTTGTCCCCTTCTTTGATGTTTGAAATGTCTCCGCTCATTGCGTATTTCACATCACGAGGCACGCTCACATTCTTAATGTGATAATCTTTTTTATTAGCGCCTGTAATCATGTTTTTATTGTTTATTACCGAAGTATCCGCCACAACTTTTATACCAAGGTCAATCGGTCCCATATATCCCACAACACCATTTGTGCCCTGCTCTATTTCCTCAGGCTCAGGGAGCTCAACTGTCAATGCGTTAAACATCTTGCCAATTTTTACTTCGTTTGCCTGACGGTCTCCCGGCAACACAAATGCAATTAGTTCGCCATCCACTTTATAAACCAATGTCTTAAGGAAGTTTTCGCCGTGTATTCCCAAAAATTCTTCAAGCTCACCGATTGTTTTGGCGTTTGGTGTGTGTATTTCTTCAATCTCGACTTCCACGCCTTTTTCTGAATTCTCTGATACGACTTCCGCCACCTCTAGGTTTGATGCATAGTCGCAGTTATCACACATGACAAGGATATCCTCACCTATGTCGCAAACTGCTTGGAATTCCTCGGACAGGTGTCCTCCCATAGCGCCAGTGTCAGCTTTAACTATTACATAGTTGATTCCCAACCTGTCAAAAACGTTCTTATACGCCTCAAACATCTTGCTATATGACTCATCCAAACCTTCCATATCTTTATCAAACGAGTAAGCGTCCTTCATTATGAATTCACGCACACGGATAAGCCCGAACCTTGGCCTTGGTTCATCGCGAAATTTATTTTGGAACTGGAATATGTTAAACGGCAAATCCTTGTAGGAATTCACCTTCATCTTGGCAGCTATCGCAAAAAGCTCTTCATGTGTAGGCCCTAAAACATATGGGCGCTCATATCTGTCATTGAGCTTAAATATGCTTGGGCCAAAGGCTGCAGCTCTTCCGCTTTTTTCATATATCTCCTCATGAATAAGCGATGGCATGAGCAGCTCCTGCGAGCCAGCGTTTATCATTTCCTCACGCACGATATCCTCTATTTTTTTAAGCACGCGAAGCCCTAGCGGCAAAAACATATAAACGCCGGAGCTTGATTTTTTAATCATCCCCGCGCGCACCAAAAGATTGCTGCTTACTGAATCTTCATCGGCCGCTTCCTGCCTTAGTGTATAGAAAAACTGATTTTTAAGTTTCATCTGATTTTTCCCCATAGTTCCTTTATTTTATAGTTTTATATCATACCAAAATTAGTCGAAAAAAGGAAGGGTGAAGTTTTAAGTCATTTTCTCAAAAGGAACTTTAAACTCATCCAAAGCTTAATCCTCATGCAGCAAAAAGCCCTTTAGTTTATAAGCCAATCTCTTTTCTTTTGCCAACGCTATCTTCCATTTGTGATTTTGCTGATATGACATACAAAAACAGTGGAACAAACAGTGTGGTTGTTGGCATCAGATACCTAAGCTCTTTTGTTATTGTAGAAATTGCAATGGATAAAATATTTGCAACAACTGGTACAAATACAATCCAATATGCCTTTGAATTTTTGCCTTTCCAAAACACAAAAGTGGCAAGCAGCAAAATAGATAACAAGAATATATTGCTAAATGAATTCTCATATCCCCAAATGTGATATGTATTAAGGGCGAAATCCTTCATGCATATCAAAGGATTTTTTATAAAAAGACTAAGATACAGCTTGATTACCTCAGACCTATGTTTGCCCATACCAACAACAAAGAAGTTATTATACACCTGATTTTTAGGTTCTTTGAAAAATCCATTCGGGTCATTTGTTTCAACTTCCCAGATTAGTTTTTTGGTTGCCCATTCATCATAATTTTCATTTATCCATTCAAGACCCAGTATCTCATCAACCTCATTAAGCTGATCTTGCGTTATGTTTCCGTCATGGGCTACAACCGAAGATATTCCCGAGCCAAACACCTGCACAGAAAATCCGTTTTCAACATGTTCGCATTTCATAACGTCATATAATATAAAGTGAATCCCCACCGACAATATGGCAAATGACAAAATAAAAGCAATCAACTGCTTAACTAGCCGTTTTTTTATAAACATATAAATCAAATATATCGACACGAAAGCGGTGCATATTATGCCATTGTAGCGAAGATACCAGCACAACGTAAGCAGCATCCCAAAAACTATGCTATGGACAATTTTCGTCTCAGCGCCGTCCATTATCCGCATCAAAAGGTATGTAACCATACCAAGTACTAGCGTATATGGGATATCTTTATACGGATACATATAATAGATGGTCATTTTCGTAAACGTGAAAATTACATATAAAACAATCAGCCACTTAACATCTATTCCCTTTTTATAAAAATAATCCGCGAAAAGAGCAGCCATCAAGGAAATTAGAAATATATTTGACAAAACGATTATATTATTGCTGTCTCTTATGCTATTAAAACCCATTATTATAAGAGTGTGAAACGGAGCATGAATATCAGTAAATGGCAAGTTTCCCAGCACTTGCTCTCTTTGATATATAATATCCGGACTTATTCCCGAAGGATAATACCTGTATAGCCAAAATGCTACAAGGGAAATAAAAACTGCTACAAATACTTCTATAAATGCTTGTCGTGGCTTTAGCGAATCAAACCCATCTTTTATTTCTAAGGATTCTTTTAATAATAAAAGCAATCCGATAAGCCCTCTTGTAATTATGAAAAACATCACAAGAGTCAACACAAATACAATTCCTTCACCCTGCCAGCTTCTAAATGAAACTCCAGTGAGTATGACTGTTATTATCAAAGAGCTGGTGAGGTAATTTTTAGTAAATATATTTTCTCTGATTTTTTTTACAAAAAGAGAAATTATGAGCAATATAAATTCGTAATTTACATGAGCACCGGAGACCTTTTTATGGAAGAAAAACAAAAACAGAATTGGAATTATAGCATATATCGCTATTATTTCTTTCATTTTCGTTTTATGTTTATTTATCATTTATGTTCCTTTTTAATGTGTTTTTTCCATAATATTATATTATACTTTCCCTTTACTTTCATCTTTTATTTATTCTTTTTGTATTCATATAAAGCTATAGCCAGTGAGGCGTATCTTCCAGTTGCCTCCTTTTATAATCATTTTAAAAGCAAACTCTGAAAAAAATAAAAAAATGCTGCTTTATTCCATTGAAAAGCTGTTTGTAATGATGCAAGAAAAAGTATTATAAATGTCGCAAATCCAAAAGCATCTGCAAAAGATATCACTATTCACCGATTAAATCAAGCTTAAGCTCCGCCTTCTTTTTCCTGCCACTGCATATATATCGCAGCAATTTCGTCAGCACGCTGTTGATTAATCATCTCTTCACGAAGCATAATCTCTTTGGCATCAAAAATATCAGTTGGTTTAGACCCTACAATAAGCACCTCCATAAATAAAACATCAGCTTCATATTCTGTAATGTCGTTATATTCGCCTGCAGCTTGCATAAGTGTAAAATATTCTACGAAATTATCCTCTCCATATTCATCAATAATCTCAAGTGCATCTTGAACTAATTTTTCCATGCTCTCATCTGAATAGTTGTTTTCTTCAGCGTTTTCAGTGTCGCCTACTGCGCTTTGAGTGCCCGGCTTTACAGTCAAACCATTTAAACCAAGCTCGACTCCTTCAACTTCATAATACATATGATTATACTCGAAATCCGTTACATTAAGCTTGGCGTTGAACAAAATGCTGCTCTTATCTTTAAAAAGATCACCATAAATATCTTTCTTAAAGGCGCATCTAAGCATAGAGTATGCATCGCCATAAGTTGTTAAAACATTAGCCGACTCTGGATTTTGACCGTCATTTAAAATGATATTTTCCATTAAGACAATGTATTCATTTTCAATATCAAATGAAGGATCGTTGTTTTTTGCATAAAAAACTAAATAATCAAAATGCTCATCGCTCCAAGTTCCGCCATAGCTAATTGTTACATCATCGCATGTGATAACAACCGGACATGCGCTTATATCCTGCTGTATATATGAACTTTCAGAATTCGTAAAACTCATAACAGCTGTGTCTATTGTTTCATAATCATTTGTGTCTTTTACTATCAAATAAAAAAGCAAGTCTTTTATTTCACTTATCTTGGCATATCTATACGAGTACGCTCCCAAGTCTGCATACAAAACACCGCTTTCACCTTTTTCCAACTCAAAGTTGTCACAGGCCCCTAAACAAAGTCCATTTGTCCAAGTTTCATTCACTGCTACATAAATCTTTTCATCCGAATTGTTTGTGACCGTCAAAGGGCATTTCATATGAAGATAGTCATTACTGCCGGTTTCTACTTCAATTTTGCCAAACTCAACTGTAATATATCCACCCTTAGACTCATATACCTGTCCTTCAACAATATCTTTTATAGCTTTTACTTTGACTGTATTGTCGCTTTCATTTGATATACCATCTGCCAGAGTTTTATCTTCGTCATCTTCCGCATTATCAATAGTTTTATCATCATTAGCTTTTGCATAGTCATTCGAGTCGAAAATAATCTCAACTTCCACAACAGTGTCAAAGTACTTTTCTTCCTTGTCTCTTTTCGCTTCCTCTACCTCTATTTCAAAAGTGATATCATCAATTATACCTTCAACGCTATATTCATCGTCATCAATATCTTCGCCAAAAATGCTATAGTCTTCGTCTTCAAACTCGTCCTGATAAAACTCCATGATATCGTCAACGTCATCTTCGGAGCCGTATTTTATCTTGCATTTGTCGCCCTTCATTTCATAGCTAAAAACTATTGCATCATCATATATTGGTACATCACGCTCCGGGTAATCATCATATTTAACTCCCCTTTTATAAACGGAGCAAGAAACCATCGCACATGCAAGCAGTAAAACTATAATCAGTTTAAGATATTTAGACATTTTATTCATACAAATGAACCTCTTTTTTTCTCAAATTGCTTTTTCAAATCCCACAATTATACTATTTTGATATATTTGGTTTATTATAGCATATGTTGATACGCATTAATACATCCTAAACCTACAACACATAAAAGCCAAAAGAAATTCTTTTTGTGCATACAAAAAGTCCAATCACATTTACATACTCTCCCTCATCTGTTACCATTATTAATATAAATAACGTTTTAAAGAGGATGCTATTATGCCCGCCAAAAACTTTAAGCTTTTCGCTCACAATCCTCCCGGCACATTAAAATATACAGGAACGAAAAAGCCTGAGAAAACTAAGATGGAAGTGCTTTTTTATAATGAAGATGAGTTTGAGCGCAAAACTATAAAATCCACCAACGAAATTCCCGATGATTTAGGCCATGTAGTGTGGCTTAACATCACTGGAATGCATGATTCGGGGCTTATAGAAAGCATCGGAAATAAGTTTGGTATTCATAAAATCGACCTTGAGGCGATAGTAAATGTAACAGAGCGCAGCCAGGCCTCTGAAAAGAACGACTATCTTTTTTCAATTCTCAAAATGGTCTATCTTGAAAACGATTGGATTGTGCACGAGCATCTTGCGATGATACTTAAAGGAAACACTCTTATAACTTTCCAAGAAACCGCAGGCGATGTGTTTGACGAGATAAGAAACAGAATTGAAACCGCAGGCGGACAGGTGCGGCGCATGAAGGCGGACTATCTGTTTAACGCGCTGGCCGATGACCTTATAGACAGATATTATTCGATATTGGAGTTTATATCAGGACGGTTTAACGAAACCGAGGCTTCCATTATCATGGATAACAACAATGAGATGAAAAAGGTATATTGGCTTAGAAAAGAGCTTCTGTTTTTAAAGATGAATCTTGAGCCTGTGGAAACGAGTCTGTTTGATATCATTTCGCATAATTCAACGCATATATCAAAGGAAACAAAGCCATATTTTGATGACATATTAAACAATGTGAGACAGATATTATCCGAGATTTCAACCTATCGAGAGATGGTAAACTCGCTGTATGAAACTCAGATTGCAAACTCCGGCAACGACATGAACAAAATAATGACCACACTCACCGTTTTTTCTGCTATATTTATACCGTTGTCGTTTCTTGCTGGTGTGTTCGGCATGAACTTTGCATCGCTGCCCGGCATCAAAAACCCAAGCGCGTTTATATATTTCGTACTGGGCTGCGTTTTCATAGCGGGTGCTATGCTGATATTTTTCAAGAAAAGAAAGTGGTTTTGAGATAGAAAAAAGGGTGAATCAATGTCGATTACAAGTTTTTTATTTAATAGATTGTTCTCTTCGTCCGACACAAAGCACTGCGCTCGACTAACGACTCTCGATGGCACAAACACAAAAACTGCCTACAATCATTAACATATACGTCACGCAATATCACAAACTGATGCACGCATTTCATCTAGACATAAAATCTCGTGATGCGAAAATTTGCAACGACAGAGAAGCTGAATTTATAAAAGCACACTTAAGCAAATAAAAGGAGTAAATTAATTAAATGGAATTTCTAATAACAGGCAACAGCATATGGGTATACTTTGTAATATTTTTCGGAAAAATACTTGAAGTTACGATTTCAACACTGCGCTTAGTCCTCATAAACCGTGGCGAGCGCATAAAAGGCTCTATTCTCGCCTTCTTTGATATACTGACATGGGTTCTAATCACAGGATCTGTGCTATCAAACGCCGGTGACAGCATCACCAAAATCATTGTGTTCTGCGTCGCATTCGCATTGGGCAACTATCTTGGCTCTTGGCTGGATGCAAAGCTCGCCTTTGGCATAAGCTCGATAAACGTGATAATGAAAAGCAACCCCGTAGTCGACTTACTGCTGGAAAGCTTAAGAGCTGAATCATTTGCGGTAACATCTATTGATGGCCAAGGAAAAGATGGCGCAAGAAAACTGCTTATCATCCATCTTAAAAGAAAAAGGATACCCCAAGCAGTTAAAATAATAAACGAAATAACGCCCGAAAGTGTGATATCCATCAACGATGTGAAGGCTATCCGCGGCGGCTATATGAAAAAGTAGTAAAATTAAAGCACTCTAATATTCTTCTAACCCATCTTGAATTATATACACCTCATGTTTTATATAAACTTAGATAGTAACATAAGAATTATATCGAGGTGATATTATGAAAAAAAGAGTTATACTACTTGCTGCTCTTTTGGCTTTTACACTAGTATTCACGGGGTGTGGATTGCAATCTTCAGTCACTACCAGCTTCAACTATAAATCTGACAAAAATGAGTCCACCGGAATATACTCATTAAAGTTTAACAAAAAAAGTGGAGAAGAAGCTCATGAGCTCAAGATGCAAGAAGACGGAAAAGTGCTTGTGAAGCTCAACTCAATGGTGGCAGATGGAGATATAAGCATAAAAATCCTGACAAATGATGATAAGATTATCTACGAAAATGCGGGAAAAGTATTGTCTTTTAATGAGTCGTTTATCTTAAACGAAGGTATATACAAAATTCTACTGGATTATAACAGCTTAAAACGCGGTACTTTAAAGCTGGAGTTAAGATCCGACAACGAGTTTGATTATTATCGGTGTGCAAATGACGATAATGTCAACGATGGCTGAGAAACCTCGGCCTTTATAATATATCAAAGCCCACAGCGTCTGCTGTGGGCTTTTGAGTATATATACCCTCGGATAATTACTTATCCAAGAAAAATGATTTTATTACCGCAAAGAACTCTCTTATCATACAGTTAGGCAGTATATACCACGCTGTAGGAGAAGGAATCCCTATCGCATCCATTCCATATCTTTTAGCCAAAAACTTCACTCTGAACATATGAAACTCACTGCTTACAATTGCCACAGTTTTGTCTTTATCAGGGTAAGCCTTTTCTATCATCTCATATGAATATTTAAGATTCTGCTTAGTGCTTGTGGCCTTTTGTTCGCTTAATATTCGGCTTTCCTCAATTCCTTTTTCTAATAGATATTGAGCCATAGCCTCCCCTTCGGGCAAAGGTTCATTTGCACCTTGCCCTCCGGATACAATGCAAATTGCATCAGGGTACTTTTCCATATAATCATATGCCGCATCCAACCTGTTTTTAAGCGATAGCGTTAGCCTTCCGTCTGGAAATATGCCACATCCGAGCACTATAACGAAATTACTTTTAGTATTGTTTGCTTCCTCTGACTGAGCGTTCGCCCAAATAAAGGATTCGATTACCGAAAAAAATAACACACCTAAAACTAAGGTTACTGCGATTAATTTAAGAAGAGTTTTGTTTTTGAAAAACGCCTTTGATTTTGTGAGATTAAGCGTTCCAACTCCAATGAGCACTATGCCCAAAGCCGCCGGTGCTATCATTCCAAGCGTTATGCTTGATGTTACAGGGATAAGCAACATCGTGTCAGTTATCCCCATCACACCAACAAATATAAGAAGGAAAAGTAGAAACTTTCGCAGTTTAGCATTTTTAATTATATATATGTTTTGTGTCATTTCTTCCCCTGAAATAATATTACATATTTGTTACATTAATATTACCATTGTTTTTATGGTTATGCAACAAATTGTTTATGAACTTTCTGTGACTGTGGATTTTATGTGTATTAAAAATGCGAATTGTGTTTTATATTGGGCATCCACCCTAAACGCCGTCGTACTTTATTTTTTCTACAAACTTCGCGGCGGCTGGGAAATATGCGGGGCTGCACCCCTACCCCCGTTTCACTTTATTAAACAGCTCTCTTCATGGAAACAAGTTCCACACAAGCTTTATCAAGCTGTAGGAAAATAGCGAAAGCGAAAATTGTACTTAAAATATTATATCTTACTTCAGCTCAGCAGAGTTTTCGCCGCAATTATCCCAAGTGTCAGGTGCAAGTGGTTTGTATGTGAGCATTGCTTCTTTTTAAAATTCACAAGTAACTAAGCCTTACTGCAGCATCCACTCTAAATATTGATACATAACACCATAAGAGTTTATCATAAGACCGAATGCACCGAGGACGAATACATAGGTTCGCTTTTTAATCTCGCCATTAAATAAAAGCAGCGCAGCATAAGGCATAAGGTCTATCATGTAGCGTGAGCCGAACTGATATCCTCCCATCCCGCGATGAAACATTATTACTAAAAGCTGCGCAAAAAAGCAGGATACAATAATCCAATCCACAGCTTTTTTCTTTCGCAGAACAAACTCTATAGCAACATAAATAAAAAACGGAAAACTCATCCAAAAAGCAAACCCATCCCAGTGTGGGAAGTTAAATGTATTATCCTCATATAAAGGCATCCTAAATGTGCACTTTAGATTATTTAAAAAATACTCAAAACCAAACTGTCCATAGCCGTTTGTAAAGTTAGGCAAGTATTTATGCCCGAATACAAGGGGGTTGTCAAATCTCACATAATTATATGCCATCATAGCGCCGCCGATTAAGGCAGGTATCCAAATATATTTTAAAATAATCTTGATGTACTCTTTTGGTGTGCGCAGGGATTTATCCTTGGTTAAAAGCGCACCGCTATTTCTGAGCTTCATATAGATGATAAAATATAGTGGAATAAAGTAGATTATATTAAGCGGCCTGCATCCAACTGCAAGGGCTATAAACAATAACGATAAGTTCCAATTATGCTTATTATCCGATGTAACACAACATACTGCTAGCATAGTAAACAAAAATGCAAGAAGCTGCGCGTGAAACCAGACATCTCCTGAAAGCGACAGCACAAGCGCACTGCTTCCAAAGACAAAAAAGAACGCCAAAAATACAGCATATCCCCCACTAGTTTTTCGCCTGAACATTAGATATGTCACAAGATACGCGAGGATAGCATATAAGGTCACAATGTAAGTATTGGGTGTATCGTCACCAAAGATAAGATATAAAGGCAGCATCACAACTGACGGCACAGGCGGGAAGCTGACATAGTACTTCCCATCATATATCGCTATCTCCAAGTGGTACAAATCCTCATCCAAATACGTTTTGCCCTCCGTCCAAGCCTTTGCTTGGCGCGTATACTGGTCGAACGGATCATGCCCCAAAGGATCTTTTACTATAGCGGCGTATAAAAACATGTACATGAAAATAACAATGAGAAAAGACGCTAAAAAAGCTTTGTGTCTTTTTAAAAAAATCAATATTTCATCAAATATATCTTTTATTTTCATAAAATAAGTTTAAGCTACTATACATATTTTGTCAACAAAATGTTGCTTTTTCTTAATGTATAGTTAAAATTTCGGTAATATGTTTCATTTATTTGGATGTATAATAATTGCATGGTAAAATATTGTATGTTTTAGAAATTGGAGAATAATATGAAGCATTTCACAGTTCAATGCCCAAACTGCGGCTCAAATATACAAGGCGACCAAAGCCACAAAACAACCAGCTGTCATTATTGCGGAACACAAGTATAATCCTGTTACGATAAAAGAAATCCCCTATTTTTTTAACTACGATTTTTAATATCATACATCAATAATTTTATAGCAGATGGTTTTTGGAGTCAATTTAATGCTCATCAATTGAATAAATTTCATCAAAATGGTAAACTATTCTAGTATTTACTATGACATCAAAAGAGGTGAAAATGAAAAAAATAGCCTATATACTACTTTCTATCCTACTACTTGCGTTGCTATTTAGCTCTTGTAAAACTAACAATAATAATGATTCTACAACACCAATCGAAAAAGTTGAAAATGAAGTTGATGAAGAAATCAACGATAATAAATCGAAATTAAAGCTACCAGATATTATGGAGTCAGGTGTTTTTTCCACTGACGAATCAAAAAACTACGACAATGATGGTAATGAAATAGGTAGCGGAACATCATGGTATACTTGGAACGAAAATATTCCAGAGTCTGTAGAGTCTGAGATTAGCCAGCTTGATGAGATACTATATAATTGTATATTAAATATAGATGTAGATACATTTATTAAATACACAGATGAGAAATCATTTTCTTCATATGATAAAATTAAACAACTACTTGAATTGTATAACGGTAATATAAAAAACAGGCAAAATAATTCCTACCTTAAGTGCTATGCACAGGTATTTTATGAAGGTAATTTCAGTTCATCCCTTTTCCATCCAGAAAGTGATATGGTGCTAAGCTATACAGGCTATACAACTGAAATGTATATTTCTCTTATATCTGCATATGATGATGTTAATGAAAGTTTAATCAGTTTTGTTTATGGAAAGCAAAAAGATGGATGGAAAATATATTACATATATATCAATGATATAAGCTACAGCGGATTAAATGCAATTGATATGTATGAAAAATCTAAAGAACTCAAACAAGAAGGCTATCTAGTTCCAGCATTACTATTTCAACAAATATTCAATGTAGTTGATACTCCTGCGCCTTTTATAAACTATAATAGTCTCAAGGACTCACAAGCTTTTTATCAAGACCTGTATAATGAGGTTTCCCAAGTGTATAGTTTCCCAATAACACTCGAATCAGATAACGAAATAACCTTCTATAATATATCAATGGATCCAGTTACCACTGGATTTATGCCTATCTTTTCTTACACAACAAGCATTGAAGTTAATGAGGAAAATGAAGAGCTTTTAAATGAAGAAGTTTATGCATTCCACGAAGAAGTTATGGGATTATTTCCTGGGATGAGTGAGACATTTGACTATTTTCTATACAGGGCATATGTAGAGCCACCACTAGATCCAAACAAAGGATATGCTGGATTTGCAACTTTGGTAGATGAGACAAAGCAATAAGATTATCAATATTTAGCACTTAAGAAAATATATAAAAAGCCCCTGAATTTCTTCAGGGGCTTAATCACATCTAAGCTTTAGACTCATCTGCGATATACAAGTGAGATAGGTCTATAAGCCGAGTTCTGTCGTGAATGACCATCTATCTGGGTCGTATGTTACCAAAACGGATCAAGCGAAATACGTTTTGCCCTCCGTCCAAGCCTTTGCTTGGCGCGTATATTGGTCAAATGGATCATGCCCCAAAGGATCTTTTACTATAGCGGCGTATAAAAACATGTACATGAAAATAACAATGAGAAAAGACGCTAAAAAAGCTTTGTGTCTTTTAAAAAAAATCAATATTTCATCAAATATATCTTTTATTTTCATAAAATAAGTTTAAGCTACTATACATATTTTGTCAACAAAATGTTGCTTTTTCTTAATGTATAGTTAAAATTTCGGTAATATGTTTCATTTATTTGAATGTATAATAATTGCATGGTAAAATATTGTATGTTTTAGAAATTGGAGAATAATATGAAGCATTTCACAGTTCAATGCCCAAACTGCGGCTCAAATATACAAGGCGACCAAAGCCACAAAACAACCAGCTGTCATTATTGCGGAACACAAGTATATACAACCACTGACCATATATTAAGTCAGGAAGACATCGTTGATGGCAAAAATTTAAGCGAAATACTTAAAAAAGTACGAGATACTATAAACTCCAATAACCATAGAAACGCAGAGTTTAAAGATCTGCTGCTTAAAGCGGTTCAAGAAGATTTTATAAAAAAAGAAATTCAAGAATATATTGATAGTGAAATATGGAATGCTGAAATAAAAAACAACGAACTTAAACACTATTATGGTGATATCAAGAAATTTATAGTACCTAGATTTATAAAAAGAATCGAAAACAATGCGTTCTCTGAAGCTATCCATCTTGAAGCTATTTATATCCATGACAATGTAGAAAATATTGAGGAAGGTATTTTTATCTCCAACACATCTGATATTAAAATTTACACAAACGCTCTTAACACTACAGCCGCTAAATACGCAGCTATTAATGACATCCGCTTTGAAATAATAGGAAGAGCCCACACTGCAAAAGTTTTCAGTGGTAGATTCGGGGATTTTTATATGCTATTTTCTCAGATTTCAGAAATGAAAAGAAGGAAGCTAAACGTAATAAGCATACATTATGATAACATGTACAAGAGTCAAGAATATAAAATTGATTCAAACGTGCTCCGAAATAGCTATCGATCATTAAGTAAAATTAAAAAGGCAAAAGAATATGATCTTAAAAAATTCAATTTTAAATTCTGCAACTACATTGGGGAGTCTTTTGAAAAGCACGGCAATTTTGAAAATTTTCAATTTTGGAACAAAACACCTGGCGAAATAAACGCTGATGCAAATTTACTGCAATCAGTATTTGATGATTTGAAAAATGAAAATATTGAAAGCGAATTCCTATACGATAAATATAGTTGGTTCTCACCCAATCCTTCTGATATCAATGACTATGATATGCAACAATCCCATTGGAAAGCTAAGAAATTTATCGAGATGCTTATAGACTAATTTTCAAACCTTAAACCTTAATACAGTGAACAAATACCATTCTATAACAAAACCTCTTGGATTAATTCCAAGAGGTTAATATAATATTTCTTTTCAGTTCTCTCAAAGCATAAAAATAAAAAAGCATGAGCAAAACGAAGCTTTTGTAAGAAAAACGACGGCTGACAAGTCGGCCGTCGAAATATTTGTGTGAGCTAGGTCTATAAGCCGAGTTCTGTCGTGAATGACCATCTATCTGGGCCGTATGTTACCAAAACGGCTCAAGCGAAATACGGGGACGGACGGGCAGCCCTATGTGTCCCACATCTTGCTCCGGACGGGGTTTACATCATGCCTGAGTCGCCAGAGGCACAAGTGAGCTCTTACCTCACTATTTCAACCTTACCTGCCTTGCGGCGGGCGGTATATTTCTGTTGCACTTTCCTTAAAGTCGCCTTCACAGGGTGTTATCCTGCGCCCTTGCCCTACGGAGCTCGGACTTTCCTCCCGCAATATATACGGGCGGCCATCCAACCTACTCACAAACTATAAGCGGCAGCCTACAGTTTGTGTACACCACGCCGTGCAAGCATTCGCATTTTAACTATTTTTAAGACTTTGTGTATAAAAGCCTGCCGCAGTTTTCGCACTCCATTGGAGTTTCACTCTCGGCAATCTTTTTGGCAAATGTTGCAGGAAGCTCCATATTGCAGCCCATGCACATTCTGCCCTTCATCTCCACCACCACTACAGGGTGTGATTTTGAAATCTGATTAAACTTCTTAATCAATGTTTCATCTATCCCAGACTCCAATGCTTTAAGCTCTTTTTTCAAAGGAAGTGTTTCTTCATTAACCTTTGAAAGCTCTTCATCATAAGTCTTTTTAAGAGTGGTATATTCCTTCTTCATGTGAGGAACATTTGCCGCCATCTTTTCAAGGTCATCATTCACCTTGGATAAGTGGCTTATATATTTGTGGACTTCTTTCTCACAGTTTTTGATGTTTGCTTCCTGCTGTTTAGCATTCTTTTCAAGCATCTTAACTTCAGCAAGTGAGTTGTCCTCTTCGACATTTTTCATAGCAATATCGATTTCATCAAGCACAGCAACGCTTTCAGCTATTTTCTTCTTCAAGCCTTCCAAGCGTTTTTTTACATCCAACGCCTCGCTGTCATACTTTTTCATAAGCTCCTGCGAATCCACAAGATATTTTCTAGCGCGCATCAGCTTCTGCCTCAGCTGGGATTTCATGAATTTGCTTTCTATTTTTTTGACTTGCAAAGCCTTCTTCTGATATGCCAACAAGTTCGTTAAATCTTGCAATTTATCCTCCTATACCATTATGCCAAACGGGTTTTCCCCGCTCAAAGTTATTTTTATTCCATCAGATAATTGTACATCATCTGTGCCTTTTTGTAAACATTCCATAATCTTGGGCAAAACCACAGCCTCAGACTCATAATGCCCCACCGCCATGGAGTATATTCCCATGTTATTTGCGGCGATAGCATGCTCGTGGCGCATCTCTCCGGTTAGGAAAATGTCAGCACCGACTTTTTTGGCTTCATCCAAATAACTGCCACCCGCACCAGACATCACACACACCGTTTTTATAGCCTTGGGTGTCGGTCCTGCAACAACTATCTTTTCACTGCCCAGCATATATGCCGCATGTTCTGCAAACTCTTGCGGAGTCATCTTGCAGCAAAGCTCTCCCACGCGCATGAACTCGCTCACCTCAGTCTCTTTTAGGTTTTTAAGCTTTAGTGCATGTGCTAAAGTCTCAGTTACGCCGCCTTTTGCCATGTCCAAATTCGTGTGCGATGATATTAACGCAATCTCATTTTTTATGAGTTTTGTCACCATGCTTCCTTGAGCTGTGTGAGGTGTCAAGTTTTTCATTGCATAAAATATAGTAGGATGGTGTGTTATTATAACATTTGCACCCTTTGCTACAGCTTCATCAATCACGTCATCGGAAACATCCAAAGCAATAACTATTCCGCGAACATCCTCGCTTTTATCGCCCACCAAAAGACCAACGTTGTCAAAATCCTCCGCAGTCTCAAACGGCGCCCACATATCCATAAGATTAACTATGTCTTTTATCTTCACAGCATCACCTTCATTTCTTCTGTCACTTTTTTTATTTTTTTGTATCTGTCACAGGAAGTCTCTCCTGCTTGCTCCATGCCAAGCAATATCCCCTGTAGTACTTCCATATTCTTTTTCACATATTGCATCACAGTCTTGTCTTCAAGCTTTGTAAGCACCATCGGGCCAAAATGCTTTTGAACCTCTGAAAGTTGCTCTGCCCCCGCAGGAGAAGCCTTAATTATACAATACAGCCTGCCGCTCTCTTTTTCAACCCGTTCATCTTCTATCCTAAATCCTTCATCTGATAAAAAAGTGCGAAGATCATACTCACCATTCATGGGTTGCACGATTATTATCTTGCAGGCATCAACCACTTCCCTGCCGCGTTTAATAATATCTATTATGGTGTTTTGTCCCATGCCTGCCATAACGCACGCTTCCACCTCATATGGAAAAACAACCTCAAGCCCATCACCCACTCGACAGTCCACCTCTGCCTCGTGTAATGCTATAAGGCTTTTTGTCTTATCAAGAGACGGCGCGCTGATATCAGTTGCTATTACTTTGCGACCATCCTTTGCAAGCCTCAGCGCAAGCTTTCCGTGGTCTGCACCAACATCGCAAACGGAGTTTGCATCGCCCAGCATGTCATATATGCAGGATAACCTGTTGTCCAGCTTTGGTAATCGCATCAGTTCCTTTTGACAGGAAATATCGCGGCACACGTCCGCGATTTCCAATAGTATATATAATTGCTATTTTGCAATTTAGTCAAGTGTTGTTTTGTCGAGTTATTCTGAAAACACCTCAAGAGTTATCAAAAGCGTCGGAAGACTTCGTGAGATTACTTTTCGTGCAAGGCGCTTACTTTTGTGTAAGTAACGAAGCACGAATAAGAGATATCGCGGAGTATAACGATGCTTTTGAGGGCTCGCTAATCCAAGAAGTCTTTAAGCTTCTTACTCCTACTAGGATGACGAAGCTTACGCAAAGCTTTAGCTTCTATCTGCCTTATCCTTTCGCGGGTAACTTCAAATTCCTTGCCGACTTCCTCAAGGGTTCTTGCTCTGCCGTCATCCAAACCAAAACGAAGACGCAATACTTTCTCTTCGCGGGGTGTAAGAGTATCAAGCACGCCGGTCAGTTGTTCTTTAAGCATTGCAAAAGCGGCAGCTTCAGAAGGTGCCGGTGCATCTTCATCAGGTATGAAGTCGCCAAGATGCGAATCCTCTTCTTCACCTATCGGTGTTTCAAGTGACACAGGCTCTTGCGCTATCTTCATGATGGCGCGCACCTTTTCTTCTGTGATTCCCATCTCTTTTGCCACTTCTTCAGGCAAAGGCTCACGCCCAAGCTCCTGTAAAAGTCGGCGGGATATACGGATAAGTTTGTTAATAGTCTCAACCATGTGAACAGGGATACGTATTGTGCGCGCTTGGTCGGCAATCGCACGCGTTATAGCCTGACGAATCCACCATGTGGCATAAGTTGAAAACTTATATCCTTTGCGGTAATCAAACTTTTCAACAGCTTTTATAAGACCAAGGTTACCTTCCTGAATCAAGTCCAAAAACTGCATTCCACGCCCAACATAGCGCTTGGCGATGGACACTACAAGCCTAAGGTTTGCCTCTGCCAGCTTTTTCTTCGCGCTTAAATCGCCATCTTCCATTGCTTTAGCCAAAATGATTTCTTCCTCAGCTTTTAAAAGAGGCACTTTACCAATTTCTTTTAGGTACATACGAACAGGGTCATCAATTGCAATGGTATCTGCAGTTTTAACCTTATCATCTACCTTGCTGTCCGCACCCAGATACTCAATCTTTAGCTTGTCCAGCTTTTCATACAGATTATCTATTTCATCCGGTGTAAGTTCCACTCCTGAAAGGGCGTTGCCTATCTCCTTTTCAGTCAGCTTTCCCTGCTTTTTGCCGATTCCAATAAGCATTTCTATGCGTTCTGCTTTTGTTTTGCCCGCATATTTGCCTGTCTTTTTCTTGACACCTGTTTTGGTTATCTCGACAACTACAGTCTCTTCACCTTCTTTTATTTCAATGCCTTCAATTTCTGTTGCAACCTTAGCTTTTTTCTTGCTTGCAGTTGCCTTTTTGGTTGTTTTCTTTTTCTCTGCCAATTTATATTCTCCCTTCACATCGTATGCTAGTTGTTTCTTAATTCCTGAAGCGCTCTTAATAATTTTTCTCGTTCTTGCTTGCTAAGCCTTGGATCCTTTAAGTGCGTGTTTATCTCTTTTACTTTCATGCTTTTCTTGCTCTCTCGCATCTTCTCCAAGCACTCGTGCATAATATCTGTTCGCCTGTCCTCATCAAGTGGTATACCAAGAGCGGTCGCCATCTCGCTTACGGCTTTTCCGGACAGTTTGCCCATTATGCTCGCAGGTGATATGTCATCGCGGTTTTTAATCCCGCTCAATATAACTTCGCCAATCTCCCTATGAATTCCTTCTAAGAAATCATCTTTTTTCACATTGTTCTCTAAAAATGCCGCACAATCAGTATAATTTACAGAAAGTGCAAACATAAGTCTCTCCGCATCCACAAGTGCGCGCATCCTTTTTTCCGCTTTTATAGGAGCTAAATCAGACTGCGGCGCATGCCTTATTATCTGCCTGCTTTTTTCCTTCTGCTCCTCGCGCTGATGCAGCATTTTGGCTCGCTGCGTTTCTTGATCTATAACAATCTTTTCAAAACCCGTCTTTAAATGCAAACGCTTTGCATACATCGCATATTCCGTTGGAGATTCAATGTGGCTTAGCACATCTTTGCACACACGGATAACAAAATCTTTGCGCGATTCTTCATTTTCAAGGTTATACTCACGCTCAATTACTGTTATCTTATAGTCATTTCTAGTCTGTGCCGCCTCTATCTGCTCATTAATTCCCGCCATGCCATATTGGGATGCAAAACTATCAGGATCATGATCGCCAGGCAAGGCAATTACTTTCACTTTAAGCCCCTCGTCATGGAGTATATCCAGTGCTCGCAATGTCGCCTTCTGCCCCGCCGAGTCACCATCATAACAGATATAAACTTCCTCAGTATAGCGCTTTATAAGCCGCGCTTGCTGCGAGGTGAGCGCCGTTCCACTGGATGCCACCGCCGTTGTATATCCTGCTTTGTGGAGCGCTATCACATCCATGTAGCCTTCCACAAGCATGATGCTGTCAATGCTCTTTATCTTTTTTAGATAGTGCGCACCATAGAGCACATAGCTCTTGTTATAAATGGGCGTTTCCGGTGAATTTATATACTTGGGCAGGCTGTCATCCAGCACACGCCCTGCAAAAGCGACAACCCTTGAGCGATGGTCGATTATCGGAAAGATAGCTCTGCCACGCAGTGAGTCGTAATAACCCTTGTCGTTTTTGCCTAAAATACCTATCTCATGTAAAAGCGCATCTTCATATCCAAGAGAGTTCAGATGTTCACCAACTGTATGCCATCCTTTAGGAGCAGCACCCAGTCCAAAGCGCTTTACAATGCTGGGCGGAAGCCCACGCTTTGTAAGATAATCCAATACCGCTTTTCCCTCTTGATCATATAATGTCTTGTGATAAAACTTCGCAGCATCAGTTGCCGCCGCGTACATACGCTCTTTTTTTTGTGCGCGATTAGAGTAATCCTTGTCATACTTTGTTTCCGGAAGAGGCATTCTCACTCTTTCAGCCAAAAACTTTACAGCCTCCACAAAATCCAGTCTCTCATGCTTTTGAATAAACTGAACTACGTTGCCGCCTGTGTGGCACCCAAAGCAATAAAAAAACTGCTGATCCTGCTTCACTGAAAAAGACGGTGTCTTTTCTCCATGAAACGGGCAAAGCCCCCAAAAGTTGTTGCCTTTTTTGGTAAGCTTAACATAGCTGCCGATAACATCTATAATGTCATTTCGGGACAGCACTTCATTTATAAATTCATCTGGAATGTATGGCACAAACTATTCCTTTTCAAACTTAATAGCTAAGACAAATCCCACCACCACGCTTCGCGTAGTCCCCCTCCCTTTAGTAAGGGAGGTCAAGTTTCACCCAGTCAGCTCAATCTGTCTTCGCTTAATATCTTTATCTATTTTTTTGCATACCGCTTCGAAATTATTGTCTATTTCAGCATTACTAAACCGAATTACTTTGAAGCCGTACTGCTCGATTATTTTTGTTCTTTCTTTATCTGATATAGCGCCGCTTGGTGTATAGTGCGAATATCCGTCTATTTCAATTATTAACTTCAGACTGCTACAATAAAAATCTGCTATAAACCTATCTATTACTTTTTGCCTTAAAAATCTTATTGGAAGCTTGTTTAAGAATTTATACCACAACTCTTTTTCCTGTGGAGTTAAGTTCTTTCTAAGCATTCTTGCAGTGTGCGTCAGATTTTTATTATGTTTTCTTTGTATATAAGCCACATAAAATCTACAATTGGACTTAAGGATACCTCCCTTGCCAAAGGGAGGGGGACCATTCGCAGAATGGTGGTGGGATTTCATCTATCCTTCTATACTAATACAACAAACTCCCCTATTAATAATTATTCGACAACAAACAAAAAAATCCTTCTTTTCGGCATAATCAATTGTAAAATTTTACAAGCCATAAAGATGCTTTAAGCACATGCCCAAAAAAGACATGTGCCTAAAGCTAAATATTAATTAATTTTTAAATTACTTTTTGTAAGTAACTGCTGCCTGTGCTGCCGCAAGACGTGCAAGTGGCACGCGGAACGGTGAGCAGGAAACATAGTTCAAGCCAATTTTGTGGCAGAACATAACCGATGCAGGATCGCCGCCGTGCTCGCCGCAGATACCAAGCTTCATGCCTGGGCGAGTTTTGCGTCCAAGTGTAGAAGCAATTTCCATAAGCTGTCCAACACCATTTTCGTCAACATGCGCGAACGGATCACTTTCAAATACGCCCTTGCCATAGTAATCTTCAAGGAATTTGCCAGCGTCATCGCGGCTGAAGCCGAATGTCATCTGTGTTAAATCGTTAGTTCCGAATGAGAAGAACTCAGCTTCTTCTGCGATTTTGTCAGCAGTAAGAGCAGCTCTTGGAATCTCAATCATTGTTCCGACTTTGTATTCCATGTTGGAATTCTTTTCAGTCTTTACAAGCTCTGCTGTTTTAACAACGATGTTTTTAACATATTTAAGCTCTGCGATATCTGATACCAATGGAATCATGATTTCAGGCACAACTTTAATTTTGCATTCTTTTTCCACTTCAATTGCAGCTTCTATAACTGCGCGTGTCTGCATCTCTGCGATTGCAGGATATGAAACAGCCAAGCGGCAGCCACGGTGTCCAAGCATTGGGTTTACTTCTTCAAGATCTTCAATTATCTTTTCAAGCTCGTCAACCTTCATGTCCATCTCTTTTGCAAGAGCTTTAATGTCTGAAGCTTCTTTTGGTACAAATTCATGAAGTGGTGGGTCTAAGAAACGGATAGTAACAGGACGCTCAGCCATTTCACGGAAGATGCCTTTGAAGTCTTCTTTTTGCATTGGAAGAAGTTTTTCAAGTGCTGCTCTTCTTTGTGCATCGTTTGTTGAAACGATCATTTCACGAACTGCAGCAATACGATCTTCTTCAAAGAACATGTGCTCTGTGCGGCAAAGGCCAATGCCTTCAGCTCCAAATTCAACAGCCTGAGCTGCATCCTGAGGTGTGTCTGCATTTGTGCGAACGTTGAGTGTGCGGATATCATCAGCCCACGCCATAAGTGTCGCAAATTCGCCTGATACTTCAGCCGCCATAGTTTCAACTTTTTCTCCATAAACTTGGCCTGTAGCACCGTTTATTGAGATATAGTCGCCTTCTCTATATTTTTTCATGCCTACTGAGAAGAATTTTTCTTTTTCGTTTATCTTGATATCTCCGCAGCCTGCTACACAGCAAACGCCCATTCCGCGAGCAACAACAGCTGCATGTGAAGTCATTCCGCCGCGTGCAGTTAAGATACCTTCTGCAGCATACATGCCTTCGATGTCCTCAGGAGAAGTTTCCATGCGGACAAGCACAACTTTTTCGCCGTGTTCTGATGCTCTGACTGCTTCTTCTGCTGTGAAGTAAACTTTACCGCATGCAGCACCGGGAGAAGCCGGAAGACCTTTTGCGATTGGTTTAGCAGCAGCAAGTGCTTTAGTTTCAAACTGTGGATGAAGAAGTGTGTCAAGCTGGCCAGGTTCAACCTTCATGATTGCTTCTTCTTTTGTCAGCATGCCTTCTTGAACTAAGTCAACAGCGATTTTAAGAGCAGCTTTTGATGTTCTTTTGCCGTTTCTTGTCTGAAGCATGTATAATGTGCCGCGCTCAATTGTGAACTCCATGTCCTGCATGTCGCGGTAGTGATTTTCAAGAGTAACTGCTATATCCATAAACTGATTATAGATAGTTGGGTTAGTCTCTTGAAGAGTTGCAATTTCAAGTGGTGTACGTACACCGGCAACAACGTCTTCGCCCTGAGCGTTCATAAGATATTCGCCGAAGATGCGTTTCTCTCCTGTAACAGGATCGCGTGTGAATGCAACGCCTGTACCTGAATCTTCACCCATGTTACCAAATACCATTGCCTGAACGTTAACAGCTGTTCCCCATGATGAGGATATGTTGTTCATTCTGCGGTAGATAACTGCGCGCTCGTTGTCCCAGCTTTCAAAAACAGCTTCTATAGCTGAGATAAGCTGTTGCTTAGGATCTTGAGGGAAGTCACTTCCCAATTCTTCTTTGTAGAAAGCTTTAAACTTCTCAACCATTTCCATTAGATCTTTGGCTGTAAGCTCTGTGTCTTCTGATACGCCTTTAACTTCTTTCATCTCAGTGATGATTTCTTCAAAACGTGCTTTGGAAAGTCCCATAACAACGTCAGAGAACATCTGTATGAAACGACGGTAGCTGTCATATGCAAATCTTTCGTTTCCTGTAAGTTTTGCAAGTCCTTTAACTGATGTGTCATTTAAACCAAGGTTTAAAACTGTGTCCATCATTCCAGGCATTGAAACTCTTGCGCCTGAGCGAACTGAAACGAGGAAAGGATTTTCCAAGTCACCAAGTTTTTTGCCGACTATTTTTTCAGCCTGAGCTAAAGCATCGTCAATCTGTGCCAAGATTTCGTCATTGATTTTTTTGCCGTCTTTGTAGTACTGTGTGCAAGCCTCTGTGCTTACTGTAAATCCCTGTGGTACAGGCAATCCCAAAGATGTCATCTCTGCTAGGTTAGCCCCTTTGCCGCCCAATAGGTTTTTCATTGTCGCGTTTGCTTCCGAGAACATGTATACGTATTTATTCGCCATGTAATTCTCCTCCTGATTGAATTAAAATGAAAATTATTAAATGCGAAACTAAGAAATTTCACATTTGATATCATTAGTTTTGCTGCCCTTATAGGGCAACACAAAAAATAAGTCTCTAAAGACCAAAAGTAATTATATATCAATACATACCCTTATGCAACCATATTCTGCTCATAAAGCGGCAATACCTAAAAAAATTGCAGGATTTAATTCATTATATTACAAAGGGTTTACTTTGCGACAGTTTTGGCGATTTATCCTAGGTGTTTATGTTTATTTTAAATAGTATAAAATTTTAAGCAACTACAAACTACATTTAATTACATATCCAGCAATATCGTTTCTAATCTCTTTACCATCCATGTGAAATATTGTATAATTTATTAATTATTGCATCATCATTGGAGATTACATGAAAAAAAGAACCCTTATCATATTATTGGTTTTACTGACTGCAACTTTGTTGACTTCATGCTCAACAGCAAAAAACATTCAACGAAAACTTAATAAAGTGGATTCCTATCAGGCCGATAAATGCCTCGTAGAATCATTCAAATATCTTAAAGACAAAGACTATGATTCATTTGATGAAATATTCAATTACAATATAACGCAAAAAGAATTTACTGAAATTGCGGAGGGTCTTTCCATTAAAGAAGATGAATATATCTTAAGTTATAAATTAGGCGGTTATAATTCTAGTGGCTTAAACGGCACCATGACATATAAGTATAACTATAATATTGAAACATCAGAAAAAAACTATGCATGTCAAATTGTTCTTATATCAGAAAACTCCTCCCCCCGAGAATATATGGGTTTCTCATTGTATGAAGGACAGTTAGATCAGGACTTTCCTGAGATGCTGGGTATAAGCCCTTGGCAAACGGCAATACTGGTTTATTCTGCACTATGCTGGGCTCTTATAATATTTGCTATTGTTAAGAGCGCAAAATCGAAGGTTCGCCTAAAATGGCTTTGGATAATAGGCATAATCATCCAGCATGGAATTGTTATAACTAAAACAACCTCTTCTATTAGTTACTCAGTTCAGTTCTTCTATATAGGTTTTTCGCAGCTCATATTAACGCCTAGCGGGTCATATTATTCTATGACAGTGGTATTCCCCATAGTTGCTTTAGTATTTTTGCTGTTTAGAAAAACTCTGGAAAGAAAAAAAGTGCAAAAAGAGCAAGAAATCATTGAACAAGAAGCTGAGTTAAACAGGATAAGTGAAGAACGAATTAAAAACGGCATTACAAGAAAATCTGAAATATTGGGTAACTTTGATGATACCGATTAAGATGATATAGCCAATCAGTAATATACAGAAAAAGGCAAGGTTTTCCCTGCCTTTTTATAGCATATTATATGTATCAATAAATATATTCCCGATAAAAAAGTTTAAAAATCCCTTTTGGAAAAGAGTATCGCTATTTATACGATATCTGTACTCCTTATTGCTGAGATAATAAGAGGTGCTCATGTCGATATAATAGAATATATAGTCGCTTTTTATATCGCCTCCTATGATTCCCGCAGCCTTGCCTTCATCAATTAGCTCAGTTATAATACCTTTATATACAACCTGATTTTTTACATTATCATTTTTAATGTCCACGCTGTGATCTTCAAGTGCATTACACAGCTCAAGGTTTCCGCATTCAATGAAATCCATTATTTCGTTTAACGTATCTATAATCTTACTTCGTATATCTCCTTGAGACTTCTTTATATCCCGAAGATTGGAAAGATAATCATTATACAGTGATTCATTCACTTTTCTTAAAAGATTGTCTTTATCTTTAAAATATTTATATACCGTTACTTTTGATGCGCTCGCCTCTTCTGCGACTTCGTCCATAGTGGTTTTCTTTATCCCCTGATTCAGAAATAAATCAACAGCTGCGTTTAGAATACTATAATACTTTTTATTCAATATAATTACCCCACTTCATATCTGCAAAACCTTTTTATAACTACATTCTCCCCTATCTTTGCAATACAGGTATTTAAAATATCCTTCACTATAAAGTTGGAATCTCTATAGTATTTCTGCTCTAAAAGGCATTTTTCCGAGTAGAACTTACGGATCTTGCCTTCAAGATACTTCTGTTTTGCCTTTTCCGGTATATTCTCATTTTCTGACTGGACTTTGTATATTTCATTTTCTGCGCAGACAATCTCTGTCGCTTCCCTTCTTGCTTTCTTCTTTGCGCTCACAGCTCCGCTTTTTCTAAGAATCTTGACAGCATCATCAATATTTCCATCTGCATCGCAAAGC
This sequence comes from Christensenellaceae bacterium, assembly GCA_963676355.1. GTDB lineage: Bacteria > Bacillota > Clostridia > Christensenellales > UMGS416 > JAGLOK01. The sequence goes on along the minus strand of OY781093.1, from coordinate 1,670,069 downwards.
GCTCTTTTGCAAACCATATATCCGGCACCTGTGATTTCTCTTAAGACTTTTATGTTTTCTACGCTCATATTATAACCTCATTCTGTACTTTTTTCACCATAGTAGTTCATTTTAACTGTACTCGTCAATTCAGTTTTTATAACAGCAAAGAAACCATATTTACTTTTTTAAAGAAAATGTTATAATAAAGTATCGCAAATATTACGATAATGTTAATTCATGTCATAGACGCGATAAAGGAGTAAATAAGAATTATGTTTAAAAAAATAGGTTTTGCAGTGATAGCTGCGACCATGATATTAATGACTGTAATGTCGCCTGTTCTTGCAGACGATGATGACTCACGTACTGTTATAGGTGCAGATTTAACACAGGAGCAAATCGATAAAGTATATGGCTATTTCGGTGTCACTCGAGGAAACATCACAGAGCTTCAAGTCACTAACGAAGAAGAGCACAAGTATCTTGATTGGCTTATATCAAAAGAAACCATCGGCACAAAAGCAATCTCCAGCGCATATATAAAGATTTTAGATGACAAAAGCGGAATCACAGTTTCAACCCACAACATCAGCTGGGTTACATCCGACATGTACCGTGGCGCGCTTTTAACCGCCGGCATCTATGATGCTGACATCATCATCGCCGCACCATTTGACGTATCAGGCACTGCCGGACTTTTGGGAATATACAAAGCCTATGAGGATATAACAGGCACTTCCCTTGACGAGCTTGCAAAAGAGGCAGGGCTGCAAGAGCTGTTTGTAACAGGCAGCATCGCAGACTTTGTGGGAAGCGACAGTGCGACAGATCTAATCACTGAACTTAAGCTTATATTGGATGAAACACAGCACATGACAGACGATGAAGTAAAAGAGCAGATAGCGATTATTGCCAATGAGCAAAACATAGACATTTCAAACATAGACTTAGACCAAGTGGTGGCACTCATGCGCACAATGGAAGGCTTGGACGTTGCAGAACTCCAGTCCAGACTCAAAGCTTTGGCCGAAACTTATGACACAGTTAAGAACACCACAAAGGGAGTTAAGACATTCTTTGAGTCAATAAACGAGTTCTTCAGCCCTATCGGAAATTTGTTTAGCGAGTTTGGCAAATGGCTTAGCAATCTGTTCGAATAACATACTAATATCATTGCATTTTTAAAGAGAATCGTATGAAAACGGTTCTCTTTTTGAATTAAGAAAAATTGTGTTAAATTATGAAAATCTATTTTATTTCCTACTAATATAGTATATTATACATTTGTATTAATTATTGGAGGTTAAAATGAGTTCAGCAATTGAATTACTCAAACATTTTGTTAATATAACAGATGATATTAATAAAAAAATGAATGAGATAGGTTCTTTTAAATATAGTCATTCCATTAGCGCAACAAAGGACTGCCACACCATCGAAATTCACACTATTGATGAGTTAGATGAGATTTGTGGGTTTTTTATTGCAACAGCAAGTATTAAGTCTGATCAAATCACTTTTCATTCAGAGTATGGAGATATAGATTATGGTCTTCACGCTTGTGTAGATATTGATGGCAAACGCTATACATTCAACTCATATTTGCAGTCAGTTCTGGGTATCACAATCGATTATCCAACTAACGTACGAGAAATACATAAAATAGATGAGCATTCCAAAAACTTATTATCATTTATCAGCAAGTCATATCCTCTTTTTATAAAAGACAAAAAGGCTCACATTAAAGAGATGACAAGGCTTAAAAAAATCGAGCAAAAAAAAGATCAGGAGCAGGCACGCCGTTCGGATGCACAGACTGCTATCCGCCGAGCGAACATCCACTTCATAGAAGGTGAATATGATCTTGCATATAAAATCTATAAAAAGAACAAAGAATTTCTAACTAAGCCGGATGCGTTGAAGATGGATCACTGTAAGAAATTCAAAAAACAAACTGCATAAATTATAAAGTTTCGGAGCTGCTTTGGCGGCTCTTTTATTTTCGCTTTTAGCTTACAAAGCAAGTCCTCGCAGAAACTTTAGTCTTTTTGCCTGCTGACTGCTTGTAAGGAATTTTTTCTTTTCTTAGGCAGTGTCGCTCCGCTCCCCTGCGCTTATTGCTCTATTACTTCATTAGCAACTTCTCTTTTTGCATCTTATGTTTTAAAACTTACCTCCCTTGCTAAAGGGAGGGGGACCATGAACGGTAGTGAATGGTGGTGGGATTGTGCCAAGCTAGCGCCTCTGTGCCTCGTTTCGCCTGTCGGCAATAACTTTATATCATTTACTTAAACTTTTGCCATCTATCATTAATATAAGAAAAATCCATTATTTTATATTCTTTATCAGGCAATAAATTGTCATTTGCCCAAGAATTTATTTTATAATTTTTCTTCGGAACATCCGGTTCAAAAAAATATAAATTCGTAGTTCCGTCAAGACTTTCAATTTTTACTATTTCAAACAAACCATCTTCGGTATAATTTGCTAATACTGTTATAAATTTGCTTCCTCCATATATACCTTCTACAATATAATCTGGAATCTCCGGCGTCGGCTCTGGTGTCGGAGTTGCATTTTCCGCCAAAATTTCTTCCGCACGTTCCAGTATCTCTTCATCTGTCATCGTAGGCTGGCAGGCTGTGAATGATATCAGCATAACAACTGCCAAACTTATTAAAATTAAATTTCTCTTTCGCATAAAACTCCTGAAGAATCAATCTGCAATGCTGATTGACATAGATTTATTGGTCGTAGATATGTTCACTCTCTTTAATATTACTTCGTCTTTATCACCGCTATTGTTAATAAAATCAGTTGCTACATCAAAAACTTCATTGTTATATTCCATTGGGCTGTTTTTTGACAAAACATAGGTAATGATAAAAGCCATGCTGTAGTCATCAAACAGCTTTGAAATCTCTTCATTCTCTTCTTTTATCGCCAACGTCAAAGCAATATGTGAAAAATATTGCTCATTGCCTGAATATACAAAAGAGAGAAACAATGCCGAAAAAGCTTCTGAACCTTTGTACAGGTAATAATTTTTTACCGTATCGCCATCACCATTTATTATTACATCCGGCTCTGCCAATTTCCCAGTAAGGTGTTGCAATGGCTCAGATATTTCTCTTAGATAATAATAATTCCTAAGAAAATCCTCTTCAGTAATCCCAAGATTTTTATCAATATATACTGATGATTTCAGCGGCGGCGTTACTGTAGGCTTTGGTGTTGGTATTTCAGCAATAACAGCTGTTGCTGTTGGATTTTCTGCCCATATTTCTTCCGCTCTTGCCAGTATCTCTTCATCAGTCATCTCTTGTTGGCATGCAGATAAAGTACATAACATGATAACAATAATTATTAATATAAGCTTTTTCTTCATATTCACCTCTGATAAAATAATATTATCAGTTTATACCATATGCTGCTATTTTTCAATAATTCTTCTAGTCGTTCAAATCATAAAAACCCCCGCAGCTCTCTCCGCAGGGGTTCCTCTTTCCTCTTCTATTTAATTATTAACCGAAAGCTCGCTTACGCCTCTTTTGACAACATTTCCTTAACTTTCATCAAGCGCACGCGCTCTCCGCGCTCACTTTCATCCAGTTTCATTTTAATATACTTAATCGTCTCCTGCATGTCAGGAATCATAACGTATTCAAGCGCATTAACGCGGCGACGCGTTTTTTCGATTTCATCCGCCAGCATATTGCAGGCTTTTTCCATCTCAGCAAGCTTCACCATTTCATGCAAAACTTTATCAAGGCGCAATATCGCTTCATCCAACTCGCCGGAAGTATCCAGCAAACCATATGGGTAGATGTCGCCGTTTGAAGTGCTGTTTACCTCAAAACGAGGTACATCAATTGACATGATGTTTTGCGTTTTCATGCTTATTTCAAGCGAGCGAGCAGGCATAATTAACGCCGTTTCCAAGCTCTCCGAGCTCATAGCTGCGCGTGCCATCAAAAAGTCGCGCATAGCGGCGGTAAGTTCTTTTTCCACCTTTTCGCGAAGTTTAGCATTCTCGCGGACAAAATCCACGAACTGACGCATCATCTCATCACGCTTGTCTTTTAATAGTTTGTGCCCGCGGACGGCTGTGCTCAAGCGCTTGCGTATGCTTGAAAGCTCCATCCTTGTCGGGTTTACCTGAAGGCGTGCCATCTGCTATTGCTCCTCTTTTTTGTAATACTTATCAAGGAACTTATCCCCGATACGCTTAAGCTCCGATTTCGGCAAAATCTGTAGAAGTTCCCAGCCGATAGCGAGGGTGTCTTCTATGCCGCGGTTTGCTTCATAGCCTTGGGAAACATATTCCTGCTCAAAGCGGTCAGCAAATTCAGCATACAGCTTGTCAACATCAGATAACGCTGCATCTCCCAAGATAACAGCAAGCTCTTTTGCTTCCTTGCCTCGGGCATAGGCTGCAAACAGCTGGTTCATTGTATCCGCATGGTCGGCTCTTGTCTTGCCATCGCCAATACCTTTGTCTTTAAGACGAGATAGCGAAGGAAGAACATCGATTGGAGGAGAAACGCCTTTTTTATAAAGCTGACGAGATAGAATAATCTGTCCCTCAGTGATATATCCTGTAAGGTCGGGAATCGGATGAGTCTTGTCATCTTCAGGCATAGTAAGGATTGGAATTTGTGTGATACTTCCCTCTTTGCCTTTAACTCTTCCGGCACGCTCATATAGTGTTGCCAAGTCAGTGTAGAGATATCCGGGATATCCGCGACGTCCGGGAACTTCCTTACGTGCGGCGGACACTTCGCGCAAAGCTTCGGCGTAGTTTGTGATGTCAGTCATTATAACAAGCACGTGCATGCCTAGCTCAAATGCGAGATATTCAGCAGCAGTCAGCGCCATACGCGGAGTTGCGATACGCTCAATTGCTGGATCGTTAGCAAGGTTTACAAAAAGCACTGCGCGGTCGATAGCGCCTGTCTTTTTAAAATCGCTTATAAAGAAATCAGCCTCTTCATATGTGATACCGACAGCAGCAAACACAACGGCAAATTCAGATTCAGTACCCAGCACCTGTGCTTGACGGGCAATCTGCGCTGCAAGCTGTGCATGCGGAAGTCCTGATCCGGAGAAAACCGGAAGTTTTTGTCCACGAACCAAAGTGTTTAGCCCGTCGATTGCCGATACTCCTGTTTGAATGAACTCCGACGGATAGTTACGAGCCGCAGGATTCATAGGCGTTCCGTTTATGTCAAGCCTTGAATCGGGAATGATTTCAGGGCCATCATCTATCGGACGTCCCATTCCGTCAAATACTCGTCCCAAAATGTCAGGGGAAACTCCAAGCTCGATTCCGCGTCCTAAAAAGCGAACCTTGCTGTCTGTGACTTTCAAGCCCTGTGAGCTTTCAAAAAGCTGAACCAAAGCATCCGAGCCGTTTATTTCAAGCACTTTGCCGGCACGGATTGTTCCGTCCGCCTGCTCGATTTCCACAAGCTCATTGTATGTTACGCCGGACACTTCCTGTACCAGCATAAGAGGTCCTACGACCTCGCTAATTGTGCGATATTCCTTAAGCATCATCAAGTCCTCCGTCTGCGACCAAGTCGGATAATTGGTCTCTGATTTCTTTTTCGATGGCGTCGAACTGGTCAAGCTCATCATTGGTTAAATATTTCGAGCGGCCAATTTTCTCACGGGCAGGGAGGTTAACCAAGTCATCAAAGAATGCCCCAGTATCCAGTGCGCCGAGTGACTGCTTGTAATACACCATTATTAAATTAAGCATCTTATACTGCTTTTCAAGTGAAGTGTATGTGTCCACTTCATGGAAAGCATTCTGATGCAGATAGTCCTCACGGATTGAGCGTGCAGCTTCAAGTGTCATTCTGTCGTGGTAGGATAGTGCATCCACACCAACCAAGCGCGCCACTTCTTGGAGTTCTGCTTCTTCTTGCAAAAGCCTCATGGCTTCTGTGCGAAGTTTGCTCCAATCTTCAGAAACGTTCTCGTCATACCAAGAGCCAAGTCTGTCCACATATAGTGAATAGCTTTGAAGCCAGTCAATAGCTGGGAAGTGACGAGCGTATGCAAGGCGCGAGGATAGTCCCCAGAAAACCTTAACGATACGAAGAGTGTTCTGCGTAACAGGCTCAGATAAGTCACCACCGGGAGGAGAAACAGCACCGATAGCAGATATTGCTCCGCGGCGTTCGCCACCCAAGCACTGAACCATGCCTGCGCGTTCATAATATTGAGCCAAGCGGCTGGATAGATACGCAGGGTATCCTTCTTCGCCGGGCATCTCTTCCAAGCGTCCCGACATCTCGCGCAAAGCTTCAGCCCAGCGTGATGTTGAGTCCGCCATTATAGCAACTTCATATCCCATATCGCGGAAATATTCAGCGATAGTAATTCCTGTGTAAATGGATGCTTCACGCGCTGCAACAGGCATATCCGATGTATTTGCAATAAGCACTGTGCGCTTCATGAGAGGCTCTCCGGTTCTTGGATCTTTAAGCTCCGGGAACTCCATTAAAACGTCAGTCATTTCGTTTCCGCGCTCTCCGCAGCCAACATAGACTATGATGTCCGCATCCGCCCATTTTGCAAGCTGATGCTGAACAACTGTTTTGCCGCTTCCAAAAGGTCCGGGAACTGCAGCAACACCACCCTTTGATATTGGGAACAATGTGTCGATAACACGCTGTCCTGTAACCATTGGCTCACTCGGCGGAATCTTATCTTCATAAGGCCTTCCCACACGGACGGGCCATTTTTGAAGCATTGGTATTTCCACTTCGCCATCTTTTGTTTCAAGCTTTATGACAGGTGTTACAATGTTTGCCTCACCCTCAAATATCCATGTGACCTTGCCTTTGACATTCGGTGGAATCATTACCTTATGGTTTACAACCGATGATTCCTGAACCTCACCGATTATAGTACCGCCGGAAACTTCATCGCCCACTTTAACTGTCGGCTTAAAATCCCACATCTTTTCGTGATCCAAAGAATTAACTTCAACACCACGTGCGATTCTGTCGCCGGCCTTTTCCATGATTGAAACCAACGGACGTTGAATTCCGTCAAAAATGCTTTCAATAAGCCCGGGTGCCAGTTCCACAGACAAGGGTGCGCCCGTGGTCTCAACAGGTTCGCCAGGACCTAAGCCTGATGTTTCTTCATAAACCTGAATTGAAGCCATGTCGCCACGAAGTTCGATAACCTCGCCGATAAGACGTTGCTTTGAAACCCTTACAACATCATATACTTTTACATCCGCCATGCCGCTTGCAACGACCAACGGACCTGATACTTTTACTATACTTCCTGCCATATTATTCTCCCTTTGCTTACCTATTCATTAAGCAATATGTTTACACCAACTGCCTTTTCTACATTGGCGTTTAATATCTCCATACCAAAACCGTCGCTTCCCGCATTCGTCGGGATGGGTATAACAGCAGGCACTGTTTCAGCGTTATAACGCTTTAGCACCTTTGGTATCTGTTTTGCCAGCACATCGGTTATGAATATCACTGCATATTTTTCGCGCGCCATGCGATTTACCAAGTTTTTGGCTCGCTCTGCGTCATATGCATAGTGAACGCTAAGCCCCAAGGCTTTAAAGCCGAGTGCTGAATCGCGATCTCCTATAACACCCATTTTATACATATAAATCACGCAGCCTTTCCCTTATATCATCCGCACGCATCTTGTTTATTTTTCCTGTCATAACCATGCGAACAGCTGTAGCTTCTGCCTGCTTTCCGATAATATATCCTAAAAGCGGATCAATACCGAACACTTTAAGCTTTTGCTTTTTAGCAAGAGCCAAAAACATGTTTTCAATATAATGCTCAAAGTTCCATGCCTTTTTAAGCTCAATGGCACGTTCAATTGCATTTATCAACTCATGTCCGTAGCGGAAATGCTTGAATTTTATCGGCAGCATATCATCATTTAAAGAATATGCGTCCAATATATACTCGTGGCTAATCTCTCCGCCTTCCAGCAAAGTATCTTTTAAAAAGTTTATATCAGCTGCCATCTCACGCACACGAAGAAGCGAAAGAATGTTGTTCATATCTGCCCAGCAAATAAAAAGCTCTGTCAAAAACTCATTTTTTTTGCGTTTTGCAGTCTTTGCAGCCCACTGCGTGTAATACTTATCCATAATGTTGTCCACACGGCTGGGGTTTGGATCTATGGCTATCTGGCGCTCAGCTTCTGCTATAGCATCTGCTAAGTGTTTGGGCAAACCATAAGTGTCCATCTGATACACCATCTCGCGAAGCTCAGAAGTAGGAACTTTTCCCGCTTCAGACACTGCCTCTTGAACGTCCACAGACATCATTCGCATTTTAAGATATGCCTTGGCATTCTTATAGTCTGCGCGCATCAAAAGTATGTCGGTAATCTCAGTGTCCACCGACACTTCCTCCACAAAAGAGCCAAGCTCTGAAAGCTCGCGGTCTATCAAAAGCTCAAAGTCGCGTGGACTTCCAGCATCAACAGCCGCACCATAGCCTGATTCCTGCAAAAGCCTATATGCCTCATCCGCGCTCGCAGATTCAATCATACGGTTTATTCTGTCTTTATCGATAAGCTTGCCTTCAAGGATTTTCACCCTGCTTACCGCATAATGGGAACTCTTATAGCTCATTTACGCACCGCTTTCATCAAACAGCGCAGCGGCCACTTTCTGCTCCAGCCCGCGCTTTGCTTGAGAAACAAGCATCGAGACTGTACAATTTGTTTCCACCTTGCCGTTGCGAAGGACGAAACCGCCCTCAAAGTTTCCTTTGTCGGATGCCAGTGAATAAGCACTGTCCAGTTTTGAGTTCACAGAATCCACAAAATCCGCAGTAATGCGTTTTTCGTTTTTGCCGATAATTATATCGCCGCGCATTTCATCCAAATTGCGCATAAGCTTTTCTATAAAATCAAGATACTCGCCCTCTGAAAGTTTGAGCAAGTCGCCTTCTGCCTTTGCAAAAGCCTCTTCAACAAGCTCACGCTTTATAGCAAGCTTATTTCTGCGCTCTTCCAAGTCAGCCATAGTCGCTGAGCGTGTTTTAAGCTGTTCGCGTTTTTGTGCGTAGTCAGCCTTCATCTCATCGATTTGCTTGTCAGTCTCAGCTTCATGCTTTGCTCGCATTTCAGCCACCTGCTTTTGAGTCTGCTTGGCAGTCTGCTGTGCGTCAGCTTCGGCATCTTTTAATATTTTTTCGATTATTTTGTCTATACCCTGCATGGTATTCCCTTCTTACTTTTAAATTAAGCGAGCAATACTACAAGCAATGAAATAAGTACGGCGAAAACAGCATATGTTTCAACCATTGCGCTCATTGTAAGTGCGCGACCGCTTTGGTCACCACGGCGTCCAACAAGCTGAATGCCTGCGGCGGATACTTTGCCCTGATATACAGCAGAGAAAAGTCCAACAACACCTGTAGGTATAGCACCAACCATAAGTATCATTCCTTTTGTTGCTGATATTGGTACGAGGCCTCCTGCAAATACACCAAGATTAAGCATAATCATAAGAGCTACAACCAATCCGTAGATGCCCTGTGTGCCTGGAAGCAATTGAAGTAACAGTACTTTACCAAACTTGTCCGGGTCCTCAGCGATAACGCCTGTTGCTGCCTGACCTGCAATCGAAACGCCTACTGCACTTCCGATGCCCGCCACTATCGCCGCAAAAGCAGCACCTATAAATCCATAAACCAATCCCATTTCCATGTGATTTCCTCCTTAGTATTAAAAAACCATAATTTCTTATTTAATTTAAAGCATTTCTGCTCTATTTACTTTATTTAACCGTATCAGGAACTACTTCATGATACTTTGTTGACACTTTAAATGGCTTAAAGTCTCTTCCGCCATCTTCAAAGAACTTGCCGAAATATTCAACATATTGCAATCTTGACGAGTGAACATACGCGCCCAATGCATTGATTGCGATGTTAAACAGATGTACTGCCACAAATAATATTGCTGCAAAGAAAATGCCAAAGATTCCGTTTTGAGCCATCATTGACACCATTGTGTTTATAACCATGCCGATAACGCCTGTTGCAAGACCGAGGCCGAACAAACGCGAATAGCTTAGAATATCACTCATATAGCTTGTTATTTCTGTAAGAGAAGATACACCGCCCACTATCCTGCCAATCCCCTTCTTGCCGTAGCCTCCAAGAAGAATGATTCCGGCAAAGCCAGCAATCAGCATCACTTTTCCAACTTTGTTGAGGAAAAGAAACAGTGCTGAAGGTTCAGCATCCACAAAGCCTGCAAGAGTCGGAAGCGCAAACATTACAAGTCCTGCAATCAACGCCATCCATGTGAACTGCTGCGACACAGCTTCCATCACCTGCTTGCGCTTTATAAGCGCAGCAGCTCGTACTCCCATGCCAACTAATATGTGTATAACACCCATAAGCAAGCACAGTCCGAGTGTCAGCATCGGCTCTTCCATCGGATTAAATAAAAGTGTGAGTTTTGGAACGGAAAAGCCGAAGTATCCGCCATAGCATATACCCCAAAGTATTGTAAACACTCCGCTTATCGCGATAACTCTTATAAGTTTATTGCCTTCGCCATTTCTTGGCTTTGTCTTAAAGTATGCAAATGAGGCAAGCGCAGCTATTACCAAGCCGTAGCCCGCATCCGACATCATCATTCCGAAAAATATCGCAAAGAACGGTGCCATGGTCACATTAGGATCAATTGCCGTCGGTTTGCTTTTGCCAAACATGTCAGTAATCGCTTCAAAAGGACGCACAAACGCGCGGTTTTCATAAAGCGTCGGCACATCATCATCTTTTGTAGGCTCTGCTATCTCAACATCTGCGCGGTCGCCTGCGGCTTCTTTTATAACAGCTCGCAAGTCATCCTCCAGATGAGCCGGTATATATCCTTCTATTACAAACACATATTCCGTCTCACTTGAGCCTTCTTGTTTTTCCTGACGTCCCTTTATAATCATCATAGCGTCCAGAAGTTCCTCAAGCTCATCCAGGTTTTTTGCAAAACCCTTCTTTTGAGTCATTATCTGTCGCTCTTTTTTCTCTAAATCATAGATTTCTTTTTCAACTTCTACAATTATCTTTTTCGGTGTTCCCTCAAAGTTTTGAAAATTGGATGGAGAATATCCCACTCGAGATAGTAGCGGCACCATATGCTCTGAAGCTGTCATATGATATACCATAAACACATAAATAACATCTTTGTCCGCCATTACTTTTTCAACATGCACGCCGTTTATCTGAGCGATATCTTCCATGAATCCTTCAAATTCAGTTGAAGGCACAGTTCCTGCAGAAATTACGCAGTCATCTGTGTCTTTAATTGTTTCAACGGGAATATCAAGCCCCACCCATGGGCTCATGTGCTCTATTACATTTTCCAAACGAATTTGTTTTGAGCTTTGCTGAACACGCTCATCTTCCAATGAACGCAAAGAATCCACCGATTTTATAAGCGGTGTTCTTTCAGCATATGTTTTTTCAAGCTGAGAAAATGAAACGACGTCTTTGGGAGCAAGCATTGCGCTTTTGCGCTCGTCAAACTGCTTGAGTTCTTTTATAGCCCATTCAACCTTTTCATACTCTTTTGAAATCTCAGTCGCAGTGCGACCACCTTTTTCCTCATCTTCGGATTGATCTGACTCTATGTGCATTCTGCCGAACTTTTGCAGAGCTTCCATTATAGCCGCTCGGTCCTGCTTTAATGCATAAAGCGTCACCTTTTTTTGCTTAACTATAGGCATTTAAATATCCAAAATTCCTTTAACTATAATTTCAGCCGCACCAGATATCTTGGGCTGAGCGTTTTTCACAAATTCTTCTTTGGCTTTTAGGCTTTCTTCACTCAAAGAACTTTGAGCTTTGGCTATTTGGGCTTCAACCTCTTCAAGCTGCGCCTTTTGAGCTTGTCTAGCATCAGATATTTTCTTTTTCTGTTCCAAAGCCACCTGCTCCAGCGCCGCTCTCATGTCATCGCGCGACTTTTGCAAAGCCTCGGCACGGATATCCGCCGCCTTCTTTTCTGCTTCTTTTATCTTATCAATTGCTGTTGCCATATTTGTCCCTCTTAAATACTATCGGATGTTTACATTATATACTAAAGTTAACCTTTCGCATATCAAACTTTTTACAAATGCGATAATTTTCTCAATATCGTTGCATTTATGCAGGATTTTATTCACTGCCGCTTACAAAAAAACCATCTCTTCATGATAAAGGCTATAAAGAGCAGTTAATTTAATATTATAATCTATGACGCATAGCCGTTGATTAATAACATATGCCTTGCCTACTAAACCATGTCAAGCAATGCATTAGATGTAGCAAGACTGCAACACTTAGAGTGTTTAAAATATTTGTAAGACGCTACGAGATTGTTTTCTCTCAAATGCGCTTGCTATCCGCACCAAGCAGTGTGCAAAATGTCGCAAGGCTGTGGGAGGCCTTCTTTGAACAAAGGAGCGTATAAATGATACGTGACTGATGTTCAACAGATGGCATCGCGCAGAAATTGCGCCACTTTTAGGTGCTGCTATTTTGTGCCGAAAAGACGGTCACCGGCATCGCCTAACCCCGGAACTATGTAGCCGTGGTCATTGAGTTTTTCATCGACTGCTGCTATGTATATATCAACATCTGAGTGGCAGTTTCTTACTGCTTCTATTCCCTCTGGAGCAGCTATCAGGCACATAAGCTTTATATTCTTACAGCCTTTTTCTTTTAGCAAAGAGATTGTTGCACACACGCTTCCGCCAGTTGCAAGCATGGGATCCACCACTATTAGCTCGCGCTCTTCAACATCGGGTGGAAGTTTGCAATAATATTCCACGGGTTTAAGTGACTCTGGATCGCGATACATGCCAACGTGACCCACGCGTGCTGCCGGAACAAGCTTTAATATGCCGTCCACCATGCCAAGACCTGCGCGAAGCACGGGAACTACCCCCAGCTTTTTGCCTGTTATAACCTTGGTTTTTGCTCTGGCAACAGGAGTTTGTATCTCAACTTCAGTTAAAGGAAGATCGCGGGTAACCTCATATGCCATGAGAGTTGAAACCTCGTCCACCAAGTCCCTGAAATCCTTAGAACCTGTCTGTTTGTCCCTGATAAGCGTAAGTTTGTGCTGTATCAAAGGATGATCGAATACGTGCAATTTAGCCATTTGTTCCTCCTGCTATTTCCTATGTTTATTATCTATTTCATTTATCATGTTAACTCTTATTGAATGACGATCTCCAAGGAAATCATACTTTAAAAAAGCATCGACTATACTAATTGCTGTGCCGATGCCAATAACCCTTGCTCCCAGTGCCAATACATTTGCATTGTTATGCTGGCGAGCCATTTGAGCCATATATTCATTTGTGCAAACCGCTGCTCGGATGCCGGGGACTTTTCCTGCCGCCATGCCGATGCCAAGGCCAGTGCCACAGAGCACAATTCCCATCTGTGCCTTTCCTGCTGCGACCTCTTCACCCACTTTTTCTCCGAATTCTGGGTAATGAACAGAGTCAGTATTGTATGAGCCTAAATCATTGACTTCATATCCCTTTTCTTTAAGATATGCAACAATCTCCTTTTTCATTTCAAAAGCAGCTTGATCTGAGCCTACAGCTATCATACATTTCCTCCTCTATCTTTCAACCTATCGTATTATATCTAATTTTTGATGCGTTTTCAAGCGTGTGGAGAATGCTTTATGCAATATTTAGTTTAATGTGTCAGTTTGGGATACTGAATGTTGATTTTAGTATAAAAAAGAAAAGCAAAGTGCATCAAAAAATCAGGACAGAATCTGTATTTATAATTTTTCAACTATCAACAATTACTAAAAATATTTTTCTTTACATATTATTCTTTAATAAATATAATATGTATATGACATATCGATATAAAAAACCGGTTTTTATTATTTCAATGTTACTTTCTCCTCTTTTAGTTTTTTTTCTGCCTGCTTTCACATTAACTTTGGTAACACACTTCCCGCTTGAGCTGGGTATAATGGAATTTGATTGGATTACTAAAGTTTTAATAGTGATTGGTTATATATTCAATATTATAATAATAATAAAAGTGCTTGGAAATAGTGAATACTCTCAAGGTTTAGATGACGCTCATCCTGCTTTAATACTTATTGCTCCACTGGGAATAGGACTAATTCTTTCCAGTATTCCATATGTGTTTATATTTTTGCTAATTATTACAGCAATAGCAGTAGTCGCTAAGGTTATAGGTTAAGGGAGGGTTAAATTAAATGAAGAACAGGTTTTATATAATATCGGCAAAAATTTGGATTGTGCTTCTTGCAATGATTGGCTATAGTAATTTTTATTTTTCTTTTACACAATCAAGAGGCTTTTGGAATTTCATTAATTTTTTATTTCCAATAAAAGTAACAGGTTTCCTTTTGCTTCTAACTTTTATACAAAATATAATAATTAAAAAAAGTAACAGCGTTAACTCGCCATTTGTAGATGTTTTAATAATAGGTGTTTTACCTGCTATTATAATAATAATATTTGCAAGTATACTTGGAGGAACCAGCCTAGAGCTTCAAGGATATTTATTTATCGGAATCGCATCAGGCTTAACTTATGTTATAAGTGGAAACATGCTAAAAGTAATTTTTCTTTATACAGCACTCAGTGTAGGGATTTAGCCAACCTTCACCCCAGCACCCTCAATATCCTCTCGCCTATCTCATGCACCAAAGCAGGGGGCGCAGCGAGGTTTAGGCGGATAAATTTTTCATCGCCAAATGTCTTTCCCCACGTGGGACAAATATTTACTTTCTGTACGAAGAAATTAAACAACTCCTCCCACTTCATGTTAAGTGCCGAGCAATCCACCCACAGAAGATAAGTCGCCTGCGGTTTTACTGCTTTAAGCGGCGTTTTTTTCAAAATGTCCATCATATAGTCCATGTTAGAGTCGATAACTTCCAAAACTTCATCCACCCATGTTGCGCAGTTGTCATAGGCCGCGCTTTGAGCTGTTATACCAAATATATTAGGCTCGCTGTGCCCATAGCGGATAAGTCTGTCATAGACAGCCTTTTTAAGCTCTGCGTCAGGTATTATAGCACTGGACGTCTGTAGCCCTGCGATGTTAAATGTTTTGGTCGAGCTTATAAGTGTCACAACGCGGTCTTTTAGCGTTGGCACACTGAGTGCGGGTATGTATTCATTGCCGGGCAGGATTAAATCGCAGTGTATGTCGTCGGATATCACATATACATCATGCTTTTGGCATAGCTCGCCAAGCTTATACAGCTCATCATATGTCCACGCGCGTCCAACGGGATTGTGCGGATTGCAAAGTATCATGGCGTTTACGTCGTTTTGCATTCTGCGTTCAATATCTTCAAAATCCATTTTGTATTCGTTTCCGTCAAATACAAGCGTGCTTTCCTCTCGCTCGTGCCCTCCTCCGGATGCCGCAGTGAAAAAAGGCGAATAGCACGGGGTACACATGAGCAATTTACCGCCTTCTTTGAGCAATTCATCCACACAAGCGTTTAACGTACATACAACGCCTGCACTTTGGATTAGCCATTCCCTCTCAATATCATAACCATGACGCTCTTTCACCCAGTTTATTACTGAGTCATAGTGAGCGTCAGACATCTTTGTATATCCAAACACCTCATGGTCTACGCGCCCTTTAAGCGCATCGACTATCTCAGGTGCACAAGTAAAGTCCATGTCCGCAACCCATGCGGGTATCGCATCATCTGCGCAAAATTCTGAGATATGATCCCACTTTATGCAGCCGGTATTTTTTCTGTCTGTGATTGTAGTAAAATCGTATTTCATAGTAAGCCTCGCTAAACAAAAATTATTTGCCTCACCTATAATAAAACAATTACAAGTTTTTTGAAATAGGTTACGCGAATTATTTGTATTTATATAATTATTATATATTTTGCCTTTGATAAATTCATTTTCTAGAAAGAATCCTTTGTTTATAAATTGAAAAAGCTATCAACGATTATTGTCGACAGCCAATATTATAACTATGGTTATACTTTATAAATATACCATCATAGTTGTATCTGTTCTAATCAAAAGCAATTCAAAAACTACTTCCCACCTACACCTTTTAATGCTTTATTGATCATATTAATCGCGAATTTCGGGAAAAACTTATATACCTTATTTAGAAGTTTGGAATCCTTTCCAATATACATTCTGAACTTGTTTTTCTCCATCGATTTAATAATAAGCTCCGCTGCTTTTTCAGGTGTCAGAAGCATCTTCGACATTTTCGAATCAACTGTAGAAACATCAGTGTCCACTCCGGAGTTTTTCATTATATCAGTCGCTATACCGCCCGGGATAACTACACTTACTCCAACATTTGTGCCTTTAAGCTCGGAATAAAGCCCTTCTGACAAAAGTTTTACAGCCGCTTTTGATGCGCCATATGCCACCTGTCCCGGCACCGGGAGAAAACCACCCATGCTTGATACATTTGTGATGTGTGCTTCTGGTCGCTTTAATAGCAAAGGCAAAAACACTTTAACCATATTAAGCGTTCCGTAAAAGTTTACATTCATCACCCTGTTTATCTGATCCATAGTAAGATCATTCACATCGATAAACGGCTGAATTATTCCTGCGTTGTTTATAATTCCGTCAACCTTGTCGTGGTTGTCTGTCACATCATTTGCAAGCTTTTCAATTGCGCCATAGTCTGTTATGTTCGCTATATGTAGCGACAGCATGCTATTACTTTTGGCTGCCTTAAAAGTTTCATTTAACGCTTCTTGGTTTATATCAACAGCTGCCACTTCAGCTCCTTTTTCAAGAAGCTGCAATGTCAATTGTCTTCCAACTCCGCCGCCTGCTCCTGTTACAACGATTACTTTTCCCTTAATGTCCATAGGTTTCTCCTTTCATAAGTCGATATCTATAATCAATGTTATCTAATTTAAGTCTACTATATAAATATTACTCTCAATAGAAGTATTTTGCTGTGACAAGGTCACATATTTTATATAACATACCAAGAAATAACCTATAATTTACAATTAAATGATGTTTTAATCTCTAATCCGATTGATTATAGTATTATATATATATATAATAAGTAGTATGTATATATCTCATAAAAACAATGAAGATAAAATAGCAAAATCATCACTTGCCATGAAAATAGCTCTCGCAGCTATTTCATTTCTAATTGTCACATTTTTCTTCACATCAGCCTTTGCTGATGATTTGGTTTATAAAAGTGCAACGGAATACGATTATCCTCCCTTTTCAGTGACAAACGAAGGAGTTGCTGATGGATTTTCTGTTGACCTTCTAAAAGCTGTCGCAAAAGAGATGGGTATAAACATTACATTTAAGATTGATGATTGGTCTACAATAAAAAAAGAGCTTGAAGACGGCGATTTAGATGTTTTGCCGCTGGTGGGCTACAATGAAGAGCGCGACAAAGTATTCGACTTCACAGCGCCCTATATAATAATGCATGGTAACATTTTCGTACGTGAAGGATCCGATATTTCTTCAGAAGAAGATCTATTCGGCAAAGAAATCATCGTGATGCGCGGAGACAACATGCACGAATTCGCCTTAGAAAAAAACTATACAGATAAACTTATATTAACTGATACATATAAAGAAGCCTTTGAGCTTCTATCTTCTGGAAAATACGATGCAGTACTATCTCAAAATCTTGTGGGACAAATGCTGATTGAAGAACTTGGCATCAAAAAAGTTTATCCTGTGACTACCATAGATGAAAGCAGTCACGCAATACGCACAAAACTCGAAGGCTTTGAACAAAAGTTTTGTTTTGCCGTAAAGGCTGGTGACAGCGAGCTTTTAGCAAAACTTAATGAAGGACTTGCACTTGTTTCCGCCAACGGAACATACAATGACCTATATTATAAATGGTTTCCCTTTGAAAAGGCCGCAAACCTTACTTTTTGGGATAAATTAAAATCCTCATTAACTATCATTGTCCCTCTTGTCATTATTATTCTGGGAGTATCGGTGATTATAACAAGGCGGCAGATTGCAAACAAAAAATATGAGCTTGAAAAATCAAACAACACTCTTTTAATGCTTGAAGGTCATCTTATACAAAAGCAAAAGCTTGAGTCAATAGGGACGCTCGCAAGCGGGGTGGCTCACGAGATAAACAACCCAATAAACGGAATATTAAACTACAGCCAGATAATTAGCGATATGGCTTGTTCAGATCCGCAGGATTATTTGTCTTCATGTGAAAACATTAAAGAATACTCAAATGAGATAATTCAAGAAGCTCACAGAATTTCAACAATCGTGAGCAATCTATTGCAGTTTTCACGCACTGAGAAGAATAGCTTTTCAAGAGCAGACGTAAGAACATTGATTGACGGAGTTCTTTCTTTGGTTAACATTGAAA
Organism: Christensenellaceae bacterium; assembly: GCA_963676355.1. Classification (GTDB taxonomy): domain Bacteria; phylum Bacillota; class Clostridia; order Christensenellales; family UMGS416; genus JAGLOK01. The sequence continues at coordinate 1,651,674 of OY781093.1, read as the reverse complement.
TAAAAAGAAGTGATATTAATCTTTCTGTTAATGTGGATGATGATATAAAACCCATAAACTGCAGAACTCAGCAAATACAACAAATACTCATAAACCTTATTACCAATGGTAAGGATGCCTTAAACGAAAAGTATCCTCAATTTGATGATAACAAGAAAATGATTATATCAGCTAAGAATTTGATAATAGACAAAAAAGATTTTGTGCGTTTATCCGTAGAAGACCATGGAAATGGCATTTCGGCCAATGTCGCAAAAAATATTTTTGATCCTTTTTTCACTACAAAAAGCAGGACAGAAGGCACAGGACTGGGGCTTTCCATCAGCTATAACATAGCCCAAGATCACAACGGAAACCTAAGCTTTGAAACCCAAGAAGGTGAATTTACAAAATTCTATTTAGATATTCCTGCCGAGGAAAATGATGAATCTGATAATTAAACAGTTATCAAGCTTTCAATCGTAAATAGCACAATTTTATATTAAGCTATTTAAAAAAGTTAAGCAAAAAGGTTTTCTCCATTACAGAAATTTCACTCAATTTGAGCAGCAAAACGCAGTGCTATAAGCACCATTAATTTTCCACTTATAAAAACATGTGAAAAATGATTTTTTTGCCTTGAAATTTCTCTTTCTTTACTATATAATTACTCTTCGGTAATCTTTTCGGACCTTTAGCTCAGTTGGCAGAGCACCTGACTCTTAATCAGGGTGTCCGGGGTTCGAATCCCCGAAGGTCCACCAAATACCCCTAATTGGACATAACTTTTGCCTTATTTGGGTAAAAATTAAGCACATGAACTTGTCATGTGCTTGTATTTTATCTTTTTTTATTATTCTAAATCAAATATGGGAACTAATTTTTTATATTCATCTTCAAATTTAAAAACAATCTTTATCTTTTTATCGCGAAATACTATTATCTCCTCAACAAGATTTAACAATATTTCTCTTGAAAGCTCAGATATGTTTTTGTATTGTTTAAAGCTATTTATATATCTGTTTTTTAGTATATCATTAGTATCAAAAGCCTTTATTATTTTATTTTGTTCTTTGATTTCTTCTTCTATATTATAAACACTATTTTTATACGCATCTTTCATTTCCTCATATTCGTCTAATGTAATTATTCCAACTTTATAGTCTTCATACAAACCTCGGCTTATGGACTTTCTCTTCAATAGTTCATTTTCCAGATGATCAATCTTCTTAGAATGATACAGCTGTTTTCGTTTATTAATAATTTCATTCTTAGTCCTACGCACTATCTTTTCAATATCAAGAACACATCTAATTTGATCTTGAATTATTGTTAGTACAATTACTTTTAGAGCATCTTCGTCAATGATATGGCTACTACATGCATTCTTTCCAAACTTTTTATAGGTAGAACAAATAAACCGCCTATAAACCTTGCCTTTAACAGTAGCACTTGTTCTAACCATCTTTTGGCTACAATCTTCGCATCTTAAATATTGTGCAAAAATTGAAGATTCCTTTTCCAGCTTTGGTTTAGAGCACGTCTGCAGCTGCATATGAGCAACTTCAAATATCTCCTTTTCAATAATTGCTTCATGTGTGTCCGGAACAACAATCCAATCCTTTTCCGGCAATTCAAATCTCTTTTTAGTCTTGTGATTGTATTTTGATGTAGTGCCTTGGACCATATCCCCGGTATAAATCATATTGTTAAGTATTCTTTTTACCTTTACAACACTCCATGTTTCCTCTTCAAAATTTTTAACTGATTTTTTCTTCATATCCTTATATATAGAATATATACTTATACCTTTTATATATAGTCTGAAAACCTTCCGAACATTCTCTGCTTTTGCCTTATCTACTATTAAGTGATACTTATCATCAGGATCTTTTAAATATCCATATGGAGCTCTTGAATATACATATTTGCCTTCTTTGCGCTTTGTCTCAAGACTAGCTTTGGTTTTCCTAGAAATGTCTCGTGCATATTCTTCATTAATGAGATTTAGAAAAGGAATTTCGATACTATTCATTTTCTCAGGATTTTTAAAACTGTCAATATTCTGCATTACAGATATAAACCTGACTCCCAAAAGCGGAAGTATTCGTTCCAAGTAATTATCTACATCAATATGCTCACGTCCGAATCTCGACAAATCTTTTACTATTATACAATTTACAATGCCAGCCTTTATATCATTCATCATCCTTTTGAATGCAGGACGATTAAAATTCGTTCCAGTATATCCATCATCAATATAGCTGTCAACTATATTGAATTGTTCTTTTTTATTTTTAATAACATAATCCGACAGCATCTTCTCTTGATTAATTATACTATTGCTGACATTTTTATCTTTATCATCTTGAGAAAGTCTTACATATAATGCTGCATTCCATATTATGTTTTCTTCTTTTGAATTAAACATAGTTAACACTCTGCCCTTACTCTATCAGATACAAGCAAGGAAGCTCTTTGGTATTCATCCTGGTACTTGAATTTAATATTAATGCTTTTATCCACATTAATATAAATAATATCTATTAATTCTATAAGCAGCTCTCTTGATAATTCTTTAATATTATAGTTTTCTGCAAATCTATCCATCCACTCTAATTTGTTTTTCTCAAGCCTATATACTTCTGCTTCTTCTCTTTTTAGTTTAAATATTGATTCTTCCAGGCTCGCAATCTCTTTATCGTATTTACACTTCATATTTATATATTCTTCTTTTGATAATAGACACTCTTTAAAATCTTCGTACAACCCTATTTTTAAACTAGTTTTATTTTTTATACGTTTATTCCTATTATTAATTTCTTGTGTATAATCCATACCTGCTTTTGGTATGTATTCTTTTTTAACCTTTGATATTACTTTTTTCATACTAACTACAGTTTGAATTTGAACTCTAATTGCTTTTAATACAATACTTTCAAGTATCTCATGTTTTATGCTATGAGGTTTTGAGCATTTCTCTTTTGATATTTGATTATATGTTCTGCATTTATAATAAACATATATTTTATTCTTAGTTTTCTTTGTCGATCTTATCATAGCTCTGTCACAATCAGCACACCTAAGAAACCCAGAGAACAAATATAATTTATCTTTATCAGGTGATGTCCTTGTGCATCTTTGAAAATTTCGTTGCACTTTATTAAATATGTTTTTCGATATTATCGGCTCATGTGTACCTTCAACTATTATTCTTTGATTTTCAGGCACATAAATAATTTCCCTGTTTTTATGATCCAGTGTAGTTCTTTTCTTTTGTTCCAACATACCTATATAAGCCTTATTGCTTAAAATTCTTCTTACAGTGGACGGACCCCATTTTAAAGCACTACTACATTTATGATTCATGTACTGTCTTGGTGCTAGTATTTCTAGGTTATTAAGTCTTTGGCTGATTTTAATTACACCCATACCTTCCAAACACCAATCATATATCTGTTTAACTATTTTAGCAGCTTCTTCATCGACAATTAGTTTATGAATATCATTAGGGTCTTTTATATATCCATATGGTGCAAATGCACTTACCAATTTTCCTTCTTTTCGCTGTTCGTCAAATGCTCTTCTGACTTTCCTTGATATTTCACTGCTATAGTAATCATTCATAATGTGTTTAAACCTGACAAAGATTCCTTTCATCTCGTCTGGTCTTTCAAAACTATCCAAATTATCTAATATAGATATGAATCTACAGTTTAAAAACGGAAACAGCTGCTCTAAGTAATTACCAGCTTGTATATAGTCTCTGCCTAACCTTGATAAGTCTTTTACAATTACACAATTTATCTTACCCGACTTAATATCACTAAGCATTCTTTTAAAGCTTGGTCTGTTAAAATTTGTTCCAGTATAACCATCATCAATATATGTATTGCTAATCATCATATCAGGCTTATCATTCACATAATTAGATAACAGTCCCCTTTGGTTGGTTACACTATCGCTTTCTGCTTTATCTCCATCTTCTCTGCTTATTCTTATATATAGTCCTACTGCGTATTGTTGAGTTGAAATCTCTTCTTTTTCATTCCTAATTACTGCATCAACATAATATTTTTTTCTTGCCATTATAATTAATCCTCCATTTTGTTTCTTAAGAGGATTCTCGAGCGCCAATTCCAACATAACATGTTAGTGTCTTTGTTCAAAATTTGAGCTTAATTTATTTTGCTTTTCAAAAAGCTTACTAATCTATCTTCCAGTGATTCTTCTCCTACAAAGCCTATAGAAACTTTTATATTCTTATATTTAAAGCAATACGGATTTCCTATCTGTTTTATATAACTCTTTATTCGCTCATCTAAATTTTTATTTTCATCGATTTTTATCTCTCGTATATCTTTCAATTCCTCAAATACTATTTCGCTCATTTTATCCTCCTTAATTTAGCATATGTATGCGGCAATGAATTGCCGCATAGTATATACCATAAATCCTTTCAGATTAAGTCAATCAACATTTCAAATTGAATATTACACATGGGAGTCTCACCCCGCCCATTTTTAAAGGCTTCTCTTCCTTATCGTACGGCCGACCAACGGTTGGTATGTTTCCAGCTTTCATATATCATCGCAACTGATTCGCTCGGATTACTCGTCATGGCGTTATGCCGCTCATATAAAAGCATTGTATCTGAAATGCTCTTTATTCGGTTTTCATAGTACATCAGGTTCTTAAAATAAAAACCCCTACACTATAAAGCCGTGGGAAAGGGCAAATCCGAACCCCCTAGAGCAAACTTTTTTCAAAAAGTAGTCTTTTTTCTACATTCTGTACCATTTTTCGTACAGCAAACTCACTGCATCCTTCGATTTTTGCAATTTGTGAATAATTATATCCATAGTAATAAAAAAGCAAGAAACGTTTCCGTTGCTTGCTCGTACAGCAGTTTAGCCGGCTTAATGCTTGGGTAAACATTAGCCGGCTATCTGCACCTTTATGTTTCTCTTTATTGATTTCTTTTTCAGTAAGTGATTGAAGTGGAGTTGTATAACGATAGTATTGTCTTTTACTGTTTATCCATTCATTATCTTGACTCTTCAATTCATCCAAAAATTGTGTAGATATATCGTTTTTCTCTGTTTCCCATTGTTTTATCTGTTTAAAGAGTTCGTTTGTTATCTTGACCTTAGTTCCATTCGTTAAGTAACTTATTTTATATTGTATTTTCATGTTGTTCCTTTCAGATTTAGTGTTAAGTACTAATCTGAAAGGCGGTGATCGGCATTTTGTCACTAGCTCAATTTGCGCAACAAGTAATAACCTAATAGTAAAATATGAATAATTTTCTATTACGTTTGAATTATAAATAATTTATTATGAATAATATTTCTAAAACAAAATCTTCTTACTTGTAGTGCTATCCTTTTTCTATTTATATATCTATAAGCAAGAGAATATTAGGTATGCTTTAAGTTGCAGTTTTTGTTAAATGCAGTAGTTTATCAACTTTTTCTATTATATTTTTCGCAAACATTTGTTCTTTACAAAGTACACACATTCGTATATTATATAGTTCCGGGGGATAAATGGGTGAAATCTTCGGAGGGTAAAGATGGATACCTGCTATTTTCATATTGACGTAAACAGTGCATTCCTATCATGGACTGCTGCACACCTTATTCAGCATGGAGCAAAGTTTGATTTAAGAGAACTACCTGCTGTAATTGGAGGACGACAAGCCACAAGACATGGTATTGTGCTTGCAAAATCTATTCCAGCAAAAAAGATATACGGTATAAAGACAGGTGAAAGTCTTTTTGAAGCGCGACGGAAAGCCGGAAAAAATCTCATTGTTGTGCATCCCACTCATGAGGTATATCTTAGGTGCTCAAAAGCGCTTATTGAGCTGCTTAGAGAATATTCGCCTGATATACAAAAGTTTTCAATTGACGAAGCCTTTTTAAACTATACAGGAAACTATAGGCTTTTTGGCGACCCAATAAAGACAGCATATGAAATAAAAAACCGTATAAAGAATGAACTTGGGTTTACTGTAAACGTAGGTGTATCAACAAATAAGCTGCTTGCAAAGATGGCATGTGAGTTCGAAAAACCCGATAAGGTTCATACACTTTGGCCATGTGAAATAAAAAGCAAGCTTTGGCCTCTGCCCATCGGCGATCTTTATATGGTTGGCAGTCGCATGAAAAAGCATCTTGAAAGAATGGGAATACTCACAATTGGTGACCTTGCGCAATTTGATGTGAGAACAATGAAAATAGTACATAAATCAAATGGTGTACTTCTATGGAATTTTGCAAACGGAATATATGAGGAAAAGGGCAAAGGTGGCGCGAGCTTCTTTCAGCCAATGGGAAAAGTCACAAAGGATAAAATAAAAGGTGTTGGCAACTCAGGAACTATTGCATTTGATATTGAAACGCTGGATACAGCTCACCATGCTCTTCTTTCCATAAGCGAAACTGTCGGCTTTAGATTGCGCCGTCATGGCTTTAAAGCACGTGTTGTTCATGTCCACTATACTACTAGTGAATTTGAAAGATATGGCAAGCAGCATAAGTTTGCAACATATACAAACTTAACAACAGAAATCTATATAAGGGCATGTAAGATATTTGATGAGCTTTGGGATGGTAAATCCATTCGTCAGATAGGAATCCGAACATCGTGTCTGACCGAGGCCAATCAATATCAGGGAGATATATTTTTCTCCATTGAAGAGCAAGTAAAGAAGGCTCGCCTTGACCTAGCTATTGATGCAATCCGTCTCAGATACGGAAACAATGCCATCATACGCGGAAAGCTAATTACAGAAGACATAGATCCCATGATAGGCGGAACATGGGGCAGCGGTTCATACAGGCCTAAAGACGGTATACCGTTATAATATGATATAATTAAACAAAGATATATTAGGAGGATATTATGTGCGGAAGATATTATTTGGACAATGAAATTGACGATAATGAGCTAAGTGAAATACTAGAAGAAATCCAACGCAAAATTGACTCACTGGATGATACCACTGGAATCAGGCTATCAGGAGAAATCTTCCCTACTAACACTGTTCCTATAATCACAAATAACAAAGCATTAGCACCCAAACCATTTCTTATGAAGTGGGGCATTATCCCTCCGTGGAATGAGAAGCAGCTTTTGATAAACGCAAGAAGTGAAACAGCGGCAACAAAGAATATATTCAAAAATGGTATGAAAGAGCGTAGATGTCTTATCCCTGCTACCAATTACTTTGAATGGCAAAAGACCGATTCGGGCAAAGTAAAACATTCAATTAAACCTACTGGCTCGAAAGCATTCTATATGGCAGGAATATACCGCTTGCATGACAATAATCCTGAGTTCACAATCTTAACACGCGATCCTGCCCCTGAGATTGAGTTCATCCATAATCGTATGCCTGTTATTCTTCCTGCAAAAGCAAAAAAGGATTGGCTTAATATCAAATATGATGCCGAAGAAGTTATAAAATCAGCTATGCTTGATATGGAGTTTGAGGCTGTTTAAAAGCTGGTGGTATTATTCTATGAAGTGGATAAGTGTGTTTGGTCATTAGGATCGTTTTAAACCAAAATAAAAACCGAGCGGTTAAGCTCGGTTTTTTAGAATTCTTATTCTATTGAATATTTTTCAATTTCACAATATTTTAGTACTTCTTCTCCAATTTGCGTCGCGCTAACATAATTCAAATACATGCATTTTCCATCTTCAACCCATCTGATTTCTGCATGATATGGGGTTTCTCCTGGTTTTCCTTCACCAAGTTTGACAAAATTACAATAATAATCTATATCGTTTTTCGTGATTAATTTCACACGTGGGTTTTCCTTTTGGCGATGTATATAGTCTTCCGGTTCTTTATTAGCCCACCATGTTAACTCTATTCTTTCTTCAGTTTTAGCATTCTTATACTTAGCTATAAATCCAATTTCCCAAATTGAAGCATAATCCTCTTCAAATCCTTCGGGAATATTTACCATTTTAAAGTAACAGAATTCTATGTCAAACTCAGACAACCTGTTTCTACTCTTGCTTGATAATGATTCTAACTCCTTGTAAGTTCCTCCCACTGTTTTTACTCTATTCTCATGACTACCTAATGCTGAAGAACTATTACCATATGACGATTCTTCTGATATATCATTACCATTATCGTGTTCATCAAATATCATATTTGATGAACAACCTGACATGATTAAAACTATAATTATTATTAAGCTAATATAGTTCATATGCCCTCCTTAAGGTGTTATTGATCCGTAATTGGATGTATTATTGTTAACTATCTCTTGGCAGTCACTACAAAAATCTACAGTTGATCCTATATGCATGATATTATTATCATCAACCCATAGTTCCATAATACAAGTATTACCACAGTGATTACATCCATATGTCTGATCGTCCAAACGGATAATTATTTAGTGTTCCATTCATTATACATAATTCCAAGCACTTTTTTAATAAATCCCTATGTTTTATAAAACCGAGTCGTTATGACTCGGTTTTTATTTACAGGATAAGTTTTCTTACTTGTTGATATACTGCATATATTCTTCGTATTTTTCTGTATCTTTAACTGGAATACAACTACTTTTTGAAGAAATACTATAGGCTTCCTCATATTTAGTCGAAGGATAAGAAATCATGAATAAATATTTATCTCCAATAGTTACTTCACTTTTGAATAAGTATATTGCGTCTAATCCTGTATATGTTCCCTTTTTTACATCTAGGATTTCTATTGAATATATTCCAATTTCATTTTTCTCAAAACCTTTTGGTGTAAGGTTTTCAATAATCTTGGCTTCGATAATTAAATCTGAATACTCAACTATTTCATCTATGTTAGTAGATGTCGTATATCTATTTCCAAGCGCAATACCATAACTATCAGTTTTATTCAAAGTTGTTTTTAGTACATTTCTAAACCTACTTACAGTATAATTAGCTTCTATTTCATATATAGTTCCTTTTTGGAATATTTCTTTTATGCTATCTTTTTCTACACTGATTAAAAAATTTCCATTTGGCATATACTTGTCATCTATGTATACTGACTCGAATTTATCTAGCAGAATTATATAATCTTTTCCTTTTTCGTAAAACGATTTGTTCCCAACAAAGACCACTTCATCATAAGCCTCAACTTTGACAATCTCATTAACTGGAATGCTACCTTTCAAACACTCGTTTACTGTGAATTTATAATAAGAAAGATTATCTATCTCAGAACTTTTTTCACTACCAATAAACGTTCCCATAAGTATCGTATAGCTATCAGAAATTGCTTCTTCAAGAGATTTTTGTTCTATGTATGTGATTTGCGCAGATTTGTTTAAATCATTTTGAACAGCATTTTTTTCACTTACATCGATTGAATCATTCATTTCGTTTGTTTTTTTATTGACGGGTGATTTGCACGCCATAAATCCTGCGATTATAATCATAATAACAGTAATAGCGATAAATAATATTTTCTTCTTCATCATATAATCTCCAAGCATCCACCTATACGGCATTTAAAAAAAGAAAGCGGAGCAGCAAACCGGTGCTCCGCTTCGCTGCCAATTATTTGTCGATGTATTTCATATACTCTTCATACGTTTCTGTATCGGACACAGGGATGCAGCTATAGTTTGAAGAAATAACATACGAACTACCACCTAGACATTCTAATAATAAAAGATATTCATCACCAACATTCACACTATTAGCATTAACCAAAACAAAGAAACTATCTTGGATTGACCCTTTATAGCTTTTTATAGTTTCACATTTAAACTCTTCAACTTTTTCGCTGACACCATTTGGAGTTGTGTTTTCGACAATTTTGGCTTCTACGATAAAAGATGAAGTTTTAACAATTTCTTCTGAATCACTTGATAGTGTATACTTGTGACCAGACATATATTCTTCATTATTATTTTCAAGTGCTTTTACAATTAGAGAAGATTTGCTTTTAAGTGACTCGATTGTGTCAATGCCAGTTTTTTCAAGTAATTTTCCTCGTTGGTATACTCCAAGAATCTTACTGTTTTCTAGTCGCATACATAATCCACTAAATAATGTATAACTTATTCCATGAAAGATGTTATCGCTTTTTTGCAGGCAGAGAACATATTCATTTCCAACAGTAAAAATGTTCTCATCTTTTTCATTGAAAGCATCAAAATCATATATAGTAACAGATATTTTTTTTGCATCAAAATTTCCTTTGATAGCATCGATAAATTCAAATGTATAAATACCGAAACTATCTTGTTTGTTAACTTTCTCGGTTGAAACAAAGTTGCATTTCAATATAAAATAACTTTTTTCTATTACTTCATCAATCGATAGTGGTTCACCTAAACTAAAATCATATGAATAGCCGTTATTATTCTCAACATTATTGTTGGTTTCTTCATAATTTGGCATTTCGTTTTTTTGTTCAATATTTGATGGCGTAATTTCATTAGTACATCCTGAAAACAATAATATCAGTACAATACCAATTAAATATATTTTTATATGTTTCATAATGTTTCTCCTTTAATGTCAATTGATTTGATCTAAGTGTTCAAGATTATCCGAAGACAGTGTTGCATTATAATTTGGAGTAGGATTCATAATTTGAGTATAATCATTCACATCTGAATGCCCGGCATAGCCTAAAGTGTGTCCTATTTCATGCAAAGCAACATTTTGAAAGTAAGTTGTTGACCTGCCCCAACTTTTTATGCATTGTTATAAAAGCTTTACATATAACAAAGCTAACAATCTATGGCTAGTATTTATTATTCTATTATTTATTTGATATGAATTAATTTGATTATGTAATTCTTTTGTAATGTTCGCATAATATTATAGTAATATATTAGGCAATGATTGTCAATATAATATTATAATTAATAATTTTGTTATAAATTGTTTTCTCTATGTTGATAAGAGTAAAATAAAAAGAAAAAGGTTGCATTTATTTTATATTTATTATTTTACCAGCAGTTTTTATCGATTTCTTTCATTGAGGAAATCTCCATCTGTGGTAATCTCAAAAGCAATCACTCAAAGGAGAGCATCATATGAAGATACTCAAAAGAGCTATATATACGCATATACCAAAATAAAACAGTTAGGCAATAAAAAGTTCATTGAGTTAAGAACTAAACATTTTCAAGTGATTATAGATGAAATGTAATTATCTCGTTCAGCCCATCAAAAACTCATGGGACACACAAACTATTCTTTTTCAGCAAATGCCTACTCTCATTTAGATGTTGAAAACTTATGCAGAGAAATAGATGATAAATTACCCGGATAAATTAATACTTTATTAGGGAATTACATAACCTTCTTCCTTCAAATATTCCAGCACTTCAGTATCAGAAGTACAAAATTCAATAAACTTTTGCACTTCTTCACTTACATCACTTTTTGTTATAAGCATAGCATCAATATAATAAGGATACTCCCCACTTTTTACATTGTCATATGTTGGTGCAATGCCATCAATAGAAACAGCCTTGATTTCTTGATATTCTTCAAGGTTTCCTACCAACATTCCCGTAATGCCTTGAGGGTATTCCTTTAACAATAGTTCTGGACGAAACATAAATATTTCAGATCCTTCTCCATATTCAAATTCATAATCATCAACATTAAATGACCTTGCTAAATGCCCCATTAAACTATCATTAACAGAATATAAAACTATATCTCCCTTTTCTCCTCCTAATTCTGACCAATTAGTAATTTCTTTTTCATAAATATCTACTACTTGTTCACGAGATAAATTACTAATGGGATTATCTTTATTTACAATAAAAGCAAGTCCAGACCTATAAAAAGTAGATAGTTCAAAATCATCCATTTGCTTCTCTTCCTCATTTAAATCTCTTGTTATAATCGCAAGATCTACTTCATCGTTAGCACATGAAGATATACAATGTCCGTTTCCATACTCAAAATAAGCAACCGTTACATGCGGATACTTTTTCATATATAATTCTACGATGTTGTCAAAAGAAGTTAGTGCTGACCGGACTACCATACATTCAATGACCACTTCCTTAGGATTCTCAGTAGATTCACTGGGAGTCACTACTGTAGGTGAGTCACTAATGGTATTAAGATTTTCAGTATAAGATTCAGTAATATCTCGAGTAGTTGACTCCTCTGAAATTAATTCATTACTTATACTTCTAGCGCAACCACTAAAAATTGTAATAACTAATAATAGTAAAATAATTTTTTTCATTTTTATCCTTTCTTTCCATTTTAATAAGGTAAAGATGAGTGTATTTTATTTGTCATCTTTACCTTAATTTCTTAGAAACTAAATTTTAATCAAGCCATTCCATGCTAATTTCATTATCAAGTGTATACTGCAATGCCGCCATAATTTTTTCGTTATCTTCAAACCAGCTCAACCACTCTTTACTTCCCCAGCTTTTTACACTATCGCGGTCATTATTGTAGAGCCCATAAGCAATCTCAGGCAAATATTTTATCATTTCATCATTCTTTGATTTAAGTTGCTTATTTATAATTGGAAGTGCTAAATAGCCTAACTCATCATTACCCTTTTCTTTTACTGTTGTATCTGCATTCATAGTTAATTCATTAAAAGAGTTTACCCAATTAATATACAAATGTGGGTGACCATCAAAAGGAACAATTCCTGTATCAGCTTTGGTAATTAACATTATTAAAGACATTGTATACGATATTGGAGCTCCTTCCTCCAATTTTTTTAATAACATTGGCAGGTCAGTAATACTAAGTCCAAACCATTCTTCTGTTAAGCCTTCTTTATCAATGATATACATATCGTCATACATCTCTTGTCCATCTGCCCTTGTATACTTTTCATTTTCAATTTTTTTAAACTCAAAATACTTGCTATCAAATGAATCATCACTACTAAATTTATATTCAGGCCAATCACTGGTTACTGAAATTGTTCCCGCTAAAGGATTTTCATTAACTTCTCCTGTTTCATGATTGATTTCTACTGAATTAATTATAAACAAACCTAAATATCCATCCCAGTAAGCGTAACCTTCCAATGCTTCAGGAAAAGGTTCAGGTTGAGGAAACAATCCTGTTTTAGGATCACGAACTAAACCATCTGTATCTTTATAGTCTTGCTTATCTTCATCCCATTCCCATTCTGATCGAAATGCTTGTTTCACTTTCTCTTTAAGCTTGTAATGCGGATCGTCTCCATTTGATGACAAAGCTCTTACTGTAGAAATTCTAGCAGTTGTAAGCACCATAACGACTGTGAATATTACTAATAATACTATTCTAATTATTTTTTTCATAAATTACTCCTATACTAAATTAATCTATTTTTTGTAAAATTTAATAGCAGTACTACCATATATACCTTGAAATGGTTGATATCCAGTACTATGAGTCACCTCGTTTGGTCCCCATTTAGAAAGTAGTTCATCTGGAACTCCATTTGAATCCCACGAAATTACTTTTGCAAAATGATGATCTGATCCAGTACCGTTTGGGTAATCAGTATAATAAATGATATCTGGATATTCATTGTATGCTACTTCACTTGTATAAGCATCTCCGTCTCTTGTTGACCATTTAGTTCCTGTTTTAAACATAAAATCTTCAAGATCATCTAAAGTAGGATTACTACCGGTACCACTATTAAAAAGAAATTGTTGATCATTTACTCCAACAGCATATGCTGCACAATTGTATCTATCGGTTCGAGGAAATCTAAATGAATTATCAGTAAGCGAATTATATTCGAAAGTTGAATCTACCCCTTCATAATATGCTTTGTCTTTACCACAAATATATAAGGACTTACTATTATATCTATCTGAAGAATTTCCATCATCCGCTATCGTATGAATACTTGAATAATATGTTTTTGTTGTATGATCAAGGATTGCATGCCCCGCCTGGTCCGGTGTAAAATTCAAATAATAATATGAACCTCCATTACTGAATTGACCTAATAATTTACTGCTTACATCATTATATTCATGATAAATCTTAACAATAGGGTTATTTCCTCCATTAACATATGCTTTTATCTGGTAAGTTTGTCCTTTTAGCATATAGCCCTCAATAGGAGTAACTGAAGTAATATCAACATCAGTGACTGCCGTGGGAGCGGGGGTAGCTGTCGGTGCTGGTGTTGGGGTTATAGTCGCGGTAGTATTTATTACAAGCTTTGGTCTTCTATCAGTTGACCAGTTATCTGAGGATCTAAATGTTGTCCACACACTTGTACTGCTTTCAGTTACTGCCCTAACTACTACTCCGTTATTCGTAATTGAACCATTTCTCCACCCTATAACAAAATTTGATATATTCATCCTATACCAACTACTACCGTAATAATAAGATGATGAATATGACCCAGTATATCCAGGTTTATTATTCCATGTAAGGGAGTTTGAGTTCCAACTACCTGCTGCTCTATATGCTCTCAAAGATATAGTTCCTGCAGAACTATATTTATATAAATCTAAAAATGCTGATGATATGGTATAACCACTTGGAACAGCATTGCTTATATCAGAATCTCTAAATTTAATATAGCTTCTTCTTATATAATAATCACTATCTTTACCCGTTCTTAAATAAGGTGCTCTTGTTGAGCCAGAATTCATATTAGTTGATGCCATCTTACTTGAGACAAAAACATCATATGTGCTATTATTTTGAATCGTAGGATCAATAGTTACAGGATAAGCTGTGTTTTCATCTTTTAAGAACTTTTCACTCGCTACTACAGTAAGAGTATATTGTCCTTCACTATTTTCTGTTAGCTTCATAGTCACATCTTCAGAAAAATTACCCTTACTATCTTCCATAAATAAATTTCCTGAATAAAACACTGTCTCACCAGTTTTTGCGTCATTATAGTACAATGTATTTTCTTTTAAAACTAGTTTGAGGTTCTTTACTTTCACAGTAAAGTTAAATTCATTGGTCTCAGGAACAGCATTCAATATAATATCTTCTTTGAGATAACACTCCCTTATTGTATATGCTAAATCTACATTATCCATTACATCGGAATAAACAACTACTGTCGGATCTTCCATATACATATCATGTAATGCAGATTTCCCTTTTTCCATTTTAGTAGATTTAACTGCAGTGTATGCGCTTTTTGTTTTATCCATTGAAAAGGAAATACCATAGTCATCCTGCGTAATGCTTACTAAATCTGATGCTTTACCTTTATCGGCAAAGTATACATCCCAGCTGTTTTCGCCATTTTTAAATTTATATCCATTACTTTTAGTACTGTCGATATCTTTAACTTTGATATCAATTTCCTGTAGCTTACCACTATCATCTTTGTAATGGATATCTGTCGCATAAAGCTCATGCCTTATTGTGCCATCCGACATTGCATACGCTTTACTTGTCAAAGTTCTTTTTTCAACTATTTCATTTAGTTTCTTTGGTTCGTCTTCCTGAGTTATCTGATTATCGTCCGCTGCATATGCTGAAATACCCGCAAATACCATAGCCGCGATAACCAAAAAAGCAATGATTATTTTATCTCTCTTCATTATAGCTCCTATAATTTATTTGTTCGAGCCTATTATGATATAATGTTCTCAAGCCCTTCCTTCACTCACATCGCCGGCTCAAGGCGATAGGTTCCAGCCTAAGTTTAGTTAGGGCTTTTTAATACTTCATAGTGCATCACCACCTTTTATATATTGTTATAAAGGCTTTACGTATAACAAAGCTAACAATCTATGGCTATTATTTATTACCCTATTATCTATTTTCTATTTAATATGAATTAATTTGATCTTGTAATATTTTTGAAAATTTTTCATAATATTATAGTAATATGCTAGGCAAATATTGTCAATATAGTATTAAGATTAATAAATTTGTAATAAATTGTTTTCTCTATGTAGGTAAGAGTAAAATAAAAATAAAAAGGTTGCATTTATTTTTATAGTTATTATTTTGCCAGCAGTTTTTATCGATTTCTGCCATTGAGAAAATCTCCATTTGTGATAATCTCAAAAGCAATCACTCACAGGAGAGCATCATATGAAACGACCAAATAACGCTGGTAGCGTTTACAAAAATTCTGGAAAGCGAAGAAAGCCTTGGGTTATGTCTATAACTCTTGGCTATAATGATGATGGTACTCGTAACCGCTACACATCAACACATGCTACAAAAAAAGAAGCTATGGAAGCTCTATTAAAATACACAATAAATCCAACCGAACGGCCGAACGTTAAGTTTAAAGAAGTATATGACGAATGGTCAAAATCAAAATACAAAAAAATCAGCAGACCTATGAAGGAAGGTTATGTTGCAGCATATAAAAAATGTGTGCTTCTACATAATCTTAAATTTGCAGAACTTAGAACTTCACACTTTCAAAACATCATTGATGAATATGCACTCAAGCAAGGCAGATCCGCACTTGAAAAAATCCGTTCGCTCATAAATCAGCTTTATAAGTATGCCATGCAGAACGATATATGCCATAAGAACTATGCTCAATTCTTGGAGTTACCGCGTAAATCTAAAAATAAAACAAAGCCCTTTAATGATGTCGAACTGATCACGCTGAAAAAAAATGATCACTTACATGATGTAAAACTTATTTTGACAATGATATACTTGGGCTATAGACCTACTGCTCATTTGGAACTGACTGTATTCAATTATGATAAGGTCAATAAGATATTTTATGGTGGAATTAAAACAGAAGCCGGTATAGATCGCCCAGTACCTATTCATTCTTCCATTCAAGAATATGTAGACTATTTTCTTTCCTTAAAAGGAGAAACTGTTTTTTGTTCTCCGGAAGGTCAGAAGTATTCCTTAAGAACTTTCAGAGATAAACATTTCTATCCTGCGCTTGAAACACTTGGACTGCGCAGGCTCACTCCTCGTAGCTGCAGAGACACATTCAGCTCTCTTTGTGCTATGAACAATGTTGATGAAATTGCGCATTTTAATTTAATGGGACATACAGACTATGCAATGTCGGCCGAGAACTATACAACACTAAGTTTGGGGTATTTACGTTCAGAAATTGAGAAAATAAAATAAGATAAGATTTGTTAGCCACTTGTTAGCCACCGCGCCTAATATTGAAAAACATACAAATTTTTAAATCAAGTAATAAGTAGGGTTTCAGCTAATAAGTATAGTGTTCGTGATGTTTGGAAATCATGTGTACGGGTAACTGTACCGAGGGTTCGAATCCCTCTCTCTCCGCCAATTGAACGGGGAACGCTATATTGGACACTTATTCCGGGAATCCGAAACACGTTCCCTTTTTATAATAAGTACCTATAAGCTACACAAACAGGCAGCACTAGACATTCATAATAAGTTCTTCTGTACTATATTCTCTTGTGTTCAAACTGCTTGTCCCTTCTCTAAGCAATTTATAATAGTTTCTCTCTTTTTCATTTGGTGTTAAATTACCTAATTTTGCATGCGGTCTTTCGTCATTGAAAAAGTTAATATACTCGTTAATTGATACCATTAAATCATCAGAAGTCTTGTAGTAGATATGATTGGCTTCTTCTTGCTTAAACATTCTAAAAAACGACTCTGCTACTGCATTATCATAAGGACAACCAGGTTTTGAAAAAGAAGATTCAAACCCTTTCTCCCTAATCAAAGTTCTAAATTCATTTGTCTTGTATTGCTTTCCTCGGTCGCTATGCAATATCAATCCTCCTTTAGGATTTCGAGATTTATACGCATCCTTAAATGTTTCCATAACTAGCGAACCTTCTTGAATATCATTTACCTTATAGCCTATTACCTTTCGCGAAAATAAATCAATCATTACACATAAATAGTAAGCTTTACGATTCACTCTAATATAAGTAATATCACTTACCCATACTTTATTAGGTTCAGTCTGATCAAAATTTCTTTCAAGTAAGTTCACACAATTTTCAGAGCTTCTAGAAAAATTGTACTGGATACCTTTTCTTTTTGGCCTGCAAACCAAATCCATTTCTTTCATCAATCTTCTCACTCTTTTAGCACTGGTCGAGATGCCTCGTTTTTTTATCAAATAGCGTATTTTCTTTGATCCTATTCTTCCTTTAGTCTGTTCAAAGATTTCTTCAATGACTGGCTTTAAAATTAAATCTTGTTTCTCAATCTCAGTCTGTTCTGGCCGTCTTAATTTGTAATGATAATAAGTAGATCTTCTAACTCCTAATACTCTACATAAAGCATGAATTGTATATTTACCATCAAGCGCTGCTATTGTTTCAAGTTTATTACTCAAGCTTGAATTAACTGTACAATTGCACTCTCTTAGAATGTTGTAATCTGTTTTCAGCTTTTGATAACTTTTTTGAAGATCATAATAATCCTTTGCAGATATCCTTGTACCGTCGCCCATCTTCACGCATTGGTAATCCTTTATCCAATCGTACATTGATGTCTTAGATACACCATATTCTTTACAGATATCGCTAACCTTCCGACCTTTCTTATAAAGGCCAACTAATTTTCGTTTTTGTTCATTTGAATAATTTTTGTTCACTTAAAACCTCCATACATAATATAAAGGTTTAGTATAAAGAACTTTATGGATAGTGCAATATATTACTCAATTCACAAATGAAAAATCATCATCTTTAAATTTGTAAGATTAAACGATCTAAGCAGAACCTCAATTTATAAGTACTTGCGTATTATTGAAGAAAGTAGTGTCCAATAATTTGATGAAAAAATAACAAAAGTAATATTAACTATGACTTGTTAGTGCATAAAATTTCACTTAAAAAATGCCTTATAGTAATCTTTCTCTTCATTGTTTTATAAAGGAAAAAATTGGCGTCTTACTTTCATTTCTTGGCTTACCATAAGAATCAATTTTTTAATGTTATCATCATGAGTATTATGATAGCAGCGATATAAAAAACTGGCTAATCTACTCTTGGTTTTAGCAAAATATTTTTCCTCGTGTGATCTCTCCCCTGTATCGCAGTATACAAAAAAGGTTTATCTATCGGCAGCATTGAAACCTTTTCAGCCAAGTCACTGCCCCAGGCTGCGGTATATTCTCATATTATATGTATCTTTTTGGCGTATGTTTAAAATAAACGGGTTTTCTCCTGCATCAATCCTTGAAAACAAATCTTCCAAGGTTAAAGTACGGCTTACGGAAAATTCCGCAAAATACTCTACCTATGCTTTTCAATAGTTTTTTCTGAGAAGCATGCCGTTATGAGTATTGTCATAAATAAAACAAATAGGATCATCAAAAAATTTCCCACTCTTTATCCTTCCATCTTAAAATCTTCACTTTTATGCTCCTAGTAAGATTTATAAAATAAATAGTGGGCTATTCGCTAGTTTCTTTGCTTTTTTACTCGATAATTTGCTATTGAACAGATATTGTTTCAAGTGCCATTACATTGTCTATGAAATCGTGCAATTTTGAGATCTCGTCATTACCGGACAGTGCAGCTTTACCAACAAACACAATAGGCGTTATCTGCATTTCTTCTTTTACGTGGTATGCTTGGCAGTACTTTTTGAACAGTACTTTATCATCGTTTGTGGTGAGTGTTATTACTCTTACACTAGTGTCTATATCAACTCCAGCAATTGGGACTTTTTTAGGAATATTTGAAATAACATTATCTCCTGCTTCTGTGCAGGCAGAACAGTCTGCCGAAATAAAAGCGAGAATCTCTACCTTTTTGTTTTCCAGTTTTTCTACTGTTGGAGTATCAGAAATATAAATAATTTCATTTCCAATTAGCAGCACAGGAAAATCCGGGTCTTCAGACAGCTTCATTTTTTTAGCTACCTTTTTCCACACTTTTTCGCCATCATCTGTAAAAACATTATACGTTTTTATTTTAACATCGCTCGTCACCTGCGAAATTCCTGTTATAGTTTCAAAGTCTTCATAAAATTCCTTTTCCGGTTCGCAGGAGGCGCATGTATTGTAGTAAAAATACTCAACTTGGAGCGCTTCCGGCTTTTTTTCACCACACGCTGAGCACAGCATTGACACACCCAAAATAGAAATACAAAAAACAATTCCTCTTATAATAGTTTTTCCTGATTTCATACTGACCCGCTATCCTTATCGCTGAAATTCAAAAGGGCATCTATATCGCTCACATAATGCGAACCAATATAGCCTGTAGTATCTTTCGCATAAGTCCCGTGAAAATCAGACCCTGCCGACTTAAACAATCCATACTGATCGCATATGCTGATAAGCTCAGTGGTTTGTTCAGCATTTGCTGAAGGATAGCTCACTTCCATTCCAAAAAGCCCGCATTCCATCAGTTTTTCTACCTGCCCAGTATTATTATATTGTGTTGGATGTGCCAGTATGGGAAGTGCTCCTGATTCCGCCAGTGCGCGTACCGCATCTGTATGCTTCGGATAATCTATTTTAAGATACAAAGGCCCGCCCTTTTTAAACATGCTGGAATAGAAGCTTCCAAACATTTGCTTTACATAGCCTTTTTCAAGCAATGCATGCATTATATGCTGTTTGTATATGCCATGTACGCCCGTTTTATCTGCAAAATCTTCAGGAGACAGATAGAATCCCATTTCATTGAGCTTTTGTATTTGGATAGCGGAATGCTTGTGCCTGCTTTCAGTCACTGCTGCTATCATATCCTCCAATGGTCTATATCCCGTGCACACATGAAGACCCACGATATGGCACGGCACCTCATTTGCGTAATCATACGCGCTTACTTCTATACCGGATATGTATCCAATGCCGATTTCTTCAGCGATACGCTTATTGTCATCTATACCATATAGAGTATCATGGTCTGTAACAGCTATAGTCGTAATACCTATAGCTTTTGCCATACGGAAAACTGTCTCCGGGCTGTGCGAACAATCCGTATTGGTTGTGTGTACATGTAAATCTGCTTTCATATCGTTCCTTTTAATGTCCCGCTATAATGCTTTTCTGCCTTAACCTGTTTATAAGCGTTTCCATAACAAAAGCAGTAAGGAATATAAGAAAGACCCCGAAGCCCTGTATGTGATATTCCCCCGCTCTCGAAGCGTTGTTTATAATTGTACCTATTGTTCCAGGTACTCCTGCGGCCGGGCCTATAACCACCGCAACACCGAAATTTATCTCGCTGCGCAAAGCAAGCCACGAAATCATCTTTGTAAGAGATGATGGTATAACGGCTCCAAATACTATCTGAAACCATGTGGATCCTGTAGCTCTAAGTGCCTCTATCGTGCCTTTGTCTATTTCTTCAAAGGCCTCTGCAAATGACTTCACAAAAAAAGCGAATGTGTGAAAAAACATACCCACTACTGCTGTCGTGGCTGTAAGCCCAAAGCCTGATACGAATATCAGCACCCATATTATAGTGGGCACCGCCCGTATAAATGTAGCAACCGAGCGCACTGCAACAGTTAATGGTCCATTTGACAGATTCCGTGCCGCGAGAAGGCCGAATATGAATCCGAAAATAAATCCCATCACCGTAGTAAGAAAAGCCAGTGCGAGAGTATTTAAAAGGCTCGCAAGCATCTCTGCTACTTTATCCGCCTGAAGTTTATCAAACCTTAAAAAGTTTGAAGCCATCGAGGCGGCAACTTCACCTTGAAAATCTTCCCACTTATATTCCACGCGGAAAAAAATCGTATATACTGTGATTATTGCAAACAGTATCACTAAAATCATTATTATTCTTTCGGCAGACCCGCGTTTCCCAAACTGTGGCTTCCCGAAAATGTTGCGTTTAAATTCCATCTAAAGTATCCTTTTTCTGACTTCCACTGACAGCCTGTCCGCAATAAGAGTGATTACAACTATAAATATAGTAGCTGCAAGTAGTTCATCAAAGCGCCTGAAATGCTTATATATTCCTGTGAGGTATCCTATCCCGCCTCCCGCAAGCATTCCTATTATAGTCGCGCTTCTTATATTATTTTCCACAGCATACAATGCCCAAGATATAGCGACAGGAAGCGTCTCCGGGAAAACCGCCTGTGTGATTATCTGCCAGTATGAAGCGCCAGTGGCTTCCAAAGCTTCTATGCTGTTAGAGTTGGTTTCATCTATCATATCGCTGAACACACGCGCCATAAACCCGAAAGTCCCTATGGTCATTACCAAAAGTGCAAGAAATTCACCAAACCAAAATGCCATGAGCAATATTATCGCCCATATGGATGAAGGGACATTACGCAAAAAGGTGGCTATAAACCTCAAAGCTACTCTCAAAAATTTTATTTTACCTGTTACCTTCGACATTCCTATCGCGGATAGATATGCAAAAATAACCCCCAACGTCGCGGCTGTAATAGCCAATACCACTGTCACCCAGATGGCTTCCAGCATCTTTTTTATTTCTTTAAAGTTCGGCGGAAAATATAATTTTGTAAATCTCTTTGCCGCGAACGGAAATCTTACAAAAATATTTATCCAGTCAAATTCCAAAAGCCACCCGGCTAAATATGTTATCAATATAATGAAAATCAGAATTATAAAATTAGTTTTTCTTTTATTGTTAAGGAATGCCTGCGGTGTCCCGATAGCACCGTCATCACGCTGCATAAATTTCATCGATCTCCGCTCCGTAAATACAGGTTATCATGTTGCGCGTCAGTTGACTCGGATGACCGTTGAACACTATTTCGCCATTATTCATACCTATTATCCTGTCGGAATACTTTACAGCCACATCGACCTGATGTAGGTTCACAAGGCAGGGTATACCCATATCTATAGTGATATTTTTAAGATAATCCATTATTATCTTGGATGACTGAGGGTCAAGCGATGCTATAGGTTCGTCACAAAGTATCATTTTCGGCTCCTGTATAAGCGCCCGCGCAATACCTACGCGCTGTTTCTGTCCGCCTGAGATATTGCTGCATTTATAGTATTTGCGCTCGCTTAATCCCAGCATATCCAAGAGCTCTCCGGCACGCTTTATATCCCCATTTGAGTATAGTGAAAGCATTCCTTTTATCGTAGAATAATATCCCAGCCTACCGTGCAGTACATTCTCTATCGCCGTGAGCCTATACACTAGGTTATAGTGCTGAAATACCATACCTATATGCTTTCTTATATCCCTCAGCGTCTTCTTGTTAAGCCCTACAATCTCCGTCCCATCAAACATGATGCTGCTGCCCTCATCGGGTTCTATCATCCTGTTGATACAACGGAAAAGAGTTGATTTCCCAGCTCCGCTTGGCCCGATTATGGAAACCAACTCTCCTTTTTTCACGTCAAATGAAACATTTTGCAGGGCTTTTGTCTGTCCGTCATATGTTTTGCTTAAATCTGTCGCTTTTATAATAATGTTTGACATAGTGTAACCTCCAAAAGCCTTTAGTTTTTTAATTTTGTCAGCCTTCCTCTCCGGCATACATATCTTTGAGGAAGTTGTAGAATGTGTGGTCTACCGCTACGAACCTATCAGTCATAGCCAAAGCTCCGTCATCGGATGCTTCAGGGTTTTCCACAAACATTCCTTCGACTGCATTTTCGGGAGTAAGGTTTACAAAATGCTCTGTTATCGCATCTATATGCTCTTGAGGCATGTAGTCGGTATTTACCCAATACGGTCCCGGAGGAACCTGTCTTTGTGCGATAATATATAGGTTGTCGGCATTATCTGCGGCATATTCACAACAGAATGCGCCTGCGTATACTTTTTTGTTTACTATAAGCTCCACAGAGCCCGGATGGTTTCCGCCAAACTGCACTTCGGAAAAAAGCCCGCCTTCGGCTTCTGTTAATTCGAATATCTGATTTCTGCTTGTTACATCGCCTGCCCCGTTAGGACCGAATGCATCCCAAAGTGTCTGTGTGGGGATAAGCCTTCCCGAAGTCGATGTTGCCGATACGAAGGAAAATGATTTGCCTTTAAGCTGCTGTATTTTTTCTTCATCTGACAGGCCTTCGAAATCGCCGGCATTATCGATGTGTGTGCCTATGAAAGCGGGATAACCTGTGGCAGGGTCATTCAAATCGCCGTTTGCAGCTTGAACAAACATGGGTATTACATTGTTATTTTCAAGATGCGCTTTTGTGAATGTCGCACCGGACGGCGTGCCTATATGCGCAGTACCCGAAAGTATGGATTCGGAAACAACCGAATAGTCGTCACATGCGACATATTTAACGCTCGCATTATACGGCTCCAGTGCTTTGTTCATTTCCTCTATTACGTATTTTGTGTAATCAGTCATTTCACCGCCGTCGTTTGGCAGCGCCGCAAATACATATTCTATTTTTTCTTCCTCTTTTGCGCAACCTGTGAACGCCATCAAAGCGAACACCAAAGCCGCGAGTCCTATCAATACCTTTTTCATCAATCAAATGCCTCCTGTATTTTGGTTGTTTAAGTATTATCTCTTTGTGATAATACTTATAGAGAATATCACCCTTAAGTAATTGCTAAATTATCATTTATATAAATTTATTTCGGTTATGTGTAAATATTATGTTATTTCATAAACGATATAGTCGATAGCTAATTGTATTCTATTATGCCGTCTTTCATATTGAATTCTTTATCGCAAAGCCCGCTCATAAATTCGATATCGTGGAAAATACCAAGCATTGTAGTGCCACCGTTTTTAAGCGTCTCTATGAGCATCTTCACCTTTTCTTTTGAAGCTTTATCCAACGATGCGGTGGGCTCATCCAAAAGCAGGAGTCTCGGTTTTTTTATCATCGCTGCAGCCACATTCAGCCTAAGCTTTTCGCCACCTGAGAAATTCACCGGATAGCTGTCCCAAAGCTCATGATCCAAATCAAAATGGGTAAGCATCTTCTCCGCTTCGCTCTGCGCGTATTCTTTGTCGTAGCCCATTTCAACAACAGCATTTTCGACTATCTCTCTCGCCGTCGTTCTGGGCATTACATTCAAAAACTGCGACACATAGCCTATTTCATATTTTCGCAGATAGATTATCTGTCTTTCTGTGGCCTCATAAAGATTTATAAGTCCAAATTTTATTGAGTCATAATATATTTCGCCTTTTTCGGGCAAATAACTCCTGTAAATGCTTTTAAGTACCGTGGATTTTCCGGAACCGCTTTTCCCTGTTATCCCAATAAACTCACCAGACATAAGAGTAAGTGAAATATTTTCGCACGCCTTTATATGTCTATCCAGATTGTGCAGGGTAAATGATTTTGAAATATCTTTTATTTCCAATAATGCGCTCATTTTATACCTCTTTATAATGCTTTTTGACGAAGTCTTTTATGCTGCCTGTAAAGTCTTTGAAGTTTTCTTTTATTTTTTCATGGCTCCAGTTCCACCATTTTATACTTTCAAGCTTTGCTCTTGTCTCTTCGTCAAAGCGATAATATATGACTTTTGCAGGAACACCTACTGCTACTGCATATGCAGGTATGTCCTTTGTTACAACCGCCCCCTGCCCTATTGCCGCGCCGTTTCCGACCTTTATCCCAGGTTTAATCATCGCTCCGTGGCCTATCCATGTGTCATGACCAATATATGTTTTTCTGGATTCGCGCAATTCGAAAAAATCCTCGTCATCCTTTGTGTCAAAACCGTATTGAACGCGCCTGTATGTGAAATGATGCAGTGTAGGCCGCTCCATGGGATGATCGGTCGCACCTATCCTGACATACGCTGCTATGTTGGAAAATTTGCCCACATCGGCATTCTGCAAAATGCAATTACTGCACGCATAGGAGTAATCATCCATCGAGGAATTCTGCATATAGGAAAATGCGCCAAGGTCACAATATTTTCCCACGGTAGAATTCATAAGCCTTGAGGTCTCGTGAATGTTTGGTTCTTCTTTTAATATCTTTTTATCAGCCATAAATCCTTTCTCTCAATCTCTGTAGTTGACCTGCAAAACATGCGACCCTTCAACAAAGCAATTAGTTATCACAGGAAAATCGTTTTCTATGGTTTCTATTATTATTATGTCAGCACGTTTGCCCGCTTCCAGTGAGCCTATTTCATCAAATATGTTTACTGCCTTTGCAGGATTGACACTGACCAGTTTAAACATCTCAACCAAATCGTGCCCATAATCTCTATGCAGCTTAAATACCGAGTGAAGTATGCTCGCTGGATAATAATCGCTGCAAAGCACTTTTATAAGACCTTTCTCTATGGCCTCATGCGCTGAAAGGTTTCCTGAATGCGATCCGCCCAGAAGAATGTTGGGCGTACCCGCGCTTGTGTAAAAACCCATTTCATGCGCCTTTTCAGCCACTTCCATCGTGATTGGAAACTCCGAAATCGTCGTGCCGTATTCTTTTATCTGATACAGTTTCTCTATGGAGTCGTCATCGTGTGACGCAATAGATACATTATGTTCTCTTGCTATTTCGGCAATCCTTTTGCAGTCTTCCGGTGTCAGCCTCGGAAGGTTTTGCCTGCGTGCAATCTCTTCGTCTATTTCCTTATCGCTCATCCTATTTCCGTATGATTTAGTCATTTTCTTGAATTTTTTTATGTCGTGAAACTGCCCCTGTCCGGGAGTATGATCCATGAAAGATAAGAGGTTTACTTTGCCTTCGGTTATATATTTTAAAAGCTCATCTACGCTTTCGACATTGTCCATTTCAAATCTCGCATGAAAGCGATGGCGCAATAGGTGCTTTTTATCGTGGCTTTCCTTTATAAGTGTTATAAGCCTGTCCACGTTTTCTTTGTTTCTTATAGGCTTGTTATAGGCTTGAGTTATCTTATACAAGCTCAGCGAGTGATACATTGTCGTAACCCCGTGGCTTATAAGCTCGCGCTCAGCTTCGCGCAGTGCAAGATTAAAATCCATAAGGCTCATAGGGCGCGGGGAAGCTATAAATTCTATATAATCCGAATGTATATCGATAAACCCGGGGGCAACATGGCCGCCGTGAGCGTTCACAAGTTTATAATCACTGTACTTTCTTTCTCTTTCTCCGGTTTCTATTATGTCTTTTATATTCTTGCCTTCTATTACAAGGTCATATCCTTCAAGCATTTCATCTTCCAATATCAGTCTGCCGTTGGTAATTATCGTTATCATGTTTACTCCTTCTATAAAAGTGAATGTACAAGCTGCTGCGTATACGGATGCTGCGGATCTTCGAGTATCTGGTCTGTAAGACCTTCTTCTATCACTATTCCGTCAAGCATCACAAGCGTTCTGTCTGAAAGCATCCTTATAACGCCCAGATCGTGTGAAATTACAACCATACTTATCTCCAGATCTCGCTGTATCTGTTTTATAAGATCTAGAACATTTGCCTGAACAGACAAATCAAGCCCGGTCGTGACCTCGTCTAAAAAAAGTATAGGCGGGTTGTTTGAAAGAGCTTTTGCTATCTGTACCCTCTGCTGCATACCTCCGGAAAAGTTGGCCGGGACATCCTTTCTCCTGAAGTCTTCTATTTTTACTACATCCAGCAAAGCATTGGCCCGCGCAGTCATGGCCCCAACATTCCTCGATCCTGCGGCAATCAATTTCTCGGCTATGTTAGAAAGCGTTGAAAATCGCATCTTAAGTCCCAGATACGGGTTTTGATATACCATTCCGAATATATAGTCCTTTATGTATCTTTTCTGCTGAGATGTCTCTTCAAGTATATTTGCAGTGCCTTCTTTAAAATCCTTGACGTATATTTCGCCTTCCAGCATCTCGTTTTCTAGGTACAGGCTTCGCACAACAGTGGATTTCCCCGAGCCACTCTCGCCCACGATGCCTAATATTTCGCCCTTATAAAGATCAAATGAAATATCGCGGCAGGCATATATAGTGTTGCAGTTCGGGCAGTAGTTTCTCACCAATATACTTTTATCAGCCCTACATTTGTCACACCCGTCGCCAAAGCGCTTCGTAATATTTTTAATACTTAAAATCTTTTCTTCAAACTCTGTCATTGTATGTCCTCCGTAGTGTTCAATCTTTTCAGGCAGTAGCTTGAATCGTTGCACTGATAATAGACTTCACCTGTTTTCCCGTCTTCCAGTTCGTCAAAATACACATTTTCCGCACCACACAGCCTGCATTTCCTGCCCGTCTGGTCTTCCACCTCAAATTTATGGTCTTCAAATGCCAAAGAAACAACTTTTGTATACGGCGGTACGGCATATATCTTCTTTTCCCTTCCCGCGCCCAAAAGTATCAAAGCATCCGAGTAATCAAGCTTTTCATTATCATATTTGGGGATCGGACTCGGAGCCATAACATACCTGTCATGCACAAAAACCGGATGCGACGCGCCTGATGTCATCTTTTTATATTTGACTATCTTTTCATAAAGCACCAACCATGCCCCTGTATATTCTCCATCCGCATGCAGCCTTTTTGTCTTATATTCCGATGATTCAATATATCTTAAAGGCTCAGGCATAGGCACCTGCAGTACCAATATCTGCCCACGTTTCATCCTTTGCTCAGGTATCCTGTGTCGCGACTGTATAAGTGTCGCTTCATGCGTATCAAATGTTTCCCTTACGCCAGTTGTCTTGCTTATAAGTTTTTTTATGTTAACTGCATTCACGCTCTCATCGGTTCCCTGATCGATGACTTTTATAACATCTTTTTTGGTTACCAATGAAAGGGAAAGCTGCAATCCCCCAGTTCCCCAACCGCGTGCAATAGGCATCTCGCGGGATGCAAAAGGCACCTGATATCCAGGGATTGCAATTGCTTTAAGCGTTGCTCTCCTTATCTCTCTTTTCGAACCTTCGTCAAAGAAAGCGAAATTATACTGATTCTTCATTCTTATCGTTTTCCTTTCGTATCTTTCTTACGCTGTCAAGCTTCGCCTGGAATGTTACATAATGCGGAAGCTTCAAGTGCGATATAAAGCCTGTGGCCTCGACGGAGTCCACATGGTAGAGAACGAACTCCTCATTGTGTGTTGGCGCATCTGACTCTGTTTCAAGGCATCTGTCCAATATGCTCATGGCTATGGCTTTAGATTCGTTTTGTCCGTAGCAGATGCCGTATCCGATGTCCAGCCTCTCCTCTTGAGAGCCGTCGGGCAGCTTTATGTTGGTGGGTATGATACATTCAACTTCGGTTACTTTCACAGAGCCTATATAATAGCTGTCTCCCTCATCTGTGCTTTCACCAAAAGGAGAATCTATATAAATCGGGAGCTGTCCAACTCGAAGCTCGCCGACTGTTGGATGCACGCTGCCAAAGCCTCTCAGCGATGCATATCCAAGGGCTGTCACAGCGCCCGTCTGCCCGCGGGTTAATATCTGTAGCCTTTCGGATCTCGATGAAGGCAGGTGCAGAGTTTCTTTTGTCACATCACAAGGCTCTTCGTCGTTGTTTTCATATTCCAGCATGATGCCCTCTTTACGGAGGTAATCCATCACTTTGGGAAGCTGCAAACTATCTTCATTGCCTTGTGTTTCTATTTCTTTTTGATACTTCTCAAGCCATTTTGCCACGCCGTTCGGGTCTTTTTCTTCCTTTCGCAAGCTGAAATCTATCAATCTATGTGTATAATCATATGACGCACCTAATATCTGCCCACCCGGAATATCCTTGAAGCTTGCGGAGATCCTGCGCTCTATAAACATCGAATCGCTTTCCACCGTTCTCGAATAATGCTTTCTCGGAAGAGTGGAACGGAATGCGCGCATAAGAAAAACAACCTCTTCGGGGTTGCCTTCCGCCTGTTTTATCGCTAATGCCGCTATTTCCTCATCGTAAAGCGACGCCTCGCTCATAACCTGATCTATGAGCCCACGCATACCGGACTCTATGTTTTTAAGTTTTAACACACCGCCCTTTTTAAGTCTCTCGTATTTTAACTGCTCTATTGACTTTTCTATAGCGCTCTGCCCGCCTTTGACTGCAACGTATGCCATTAATTTTCCTCGCTTTTTACTATAGTCGTTCTGGGCAGTGCTAATAACTTGCTTTTTTCATCTATGAAATACATTTCAATGCCCATTGGAAACTCTAAGTTTTTCTCCACCCTTTCCTTCTGCCAGCCCGCCGCAAAGTCCATGCTAATCTGCGCTTCATTTTCTATTCCCGGCCCAACGATAGTCATAGTTTCGCCGCTTAATACACTTTCGGCTTCGCAAATAATCGTCGCGGAATTATGCGGATCTACCAAAGTGCCTGCTTTGCTCGATTTTATTGCTTGTATTTTTTCTATGTCCAAGGCTGTTGATAATACAAATATATAATCAGCTTCTTCAAGAGATGCCCTTTTCGCATATGTAAGCTTTGATATGAACTCCGAAGCTTGTTCCGCTTCCTTTCCTACCACGCAAAATGTTACCTCCGAATCCAGCAGCATGTACACAAAAAGTAATGTTGCAGCCTGAAAAGGGATATCGAGCGTATTGTTTTTTATATATTTTTTAAGGCTTACCACATTTCCCGGATAACTGTTTGCCTCCACCAGCTCCCTGTAACTGCCCGCGATGTCATGAACGATATCTATCATTAAGCTTTTACCTCCTCATCCAAAGTCTCAAAGTCCACCTTTGTTTTTAAAATTAGGGCAGTATTTTGGGCCCTTTGTAATGCTACCTTCTCACCCAGAGCCTTTATCTTCCTGTCAAGTTTTTGGATTTCCGGTATCTGCGCGTTGTATGCCGCATCCACCACTGCCATAAAATATGCCTTCTTAAGATGTGCTCCCCGAGTAATTCCCAGACCTACCGCTCCACCAAGAGTGACTTTGCATTCGGTTACGAATACTTCTCCCAAATAAAAAAGATGCTTTTGTGCACTTTCGCGCATCTTTACCATTACAAGCCCGCTGTTTGGCTTCTCTAAGATTTTCACCTCATGATTCTCTTCCACAAGCTTTGAAAGGTCTTTGATATCTTGTGCTTCACATTCAGACATGATTTCCGTTCGTTTTTTGCGCGTTAACATATATACCTCTTATCCATAAATATTAAAACTTATTATTCATATTTGTTTTATCCATAGATACATAAAAGGTTAAAATAAGGTAATAGTTTTGTAAATATGACGTTATTCTCTGACCAATCAAAGCAAATTATTGCGACAAATTTTCTTATTATATATGCATTTAATTAACACTTACAAATAACGCCTCAGGAAAATTTTTACTTCTTCTTTAACTGTTTTAAATAGGATAATGAGAACAATGAATTGATAAATTAATGTTTTTAACTCGTACTAAAGTACTATCGCTCCGTCAAACCCCTAAATAGACATAAAAATCCGTTGTTGCGCATTCTATCTCTGTCAAAAATGATTTAAGGTTAGTTATGGAAACGCTGGATAAGGCTCAATATATGATGTCAGAAAGCATTCTTCTACATTTCGATTAAGGTTCACAATATTGCTCGCCCAAATATCATAGGTATCTTGACCATTTCGGATTGATTGGAAGCATGTCAGGTAAAGGCATGCCTTATGATAATGCTCCTATCGAATCGTTTTTCTCCCCTCTTAAAAATGAGGAGTTAAAACTCTATAAAAATCGTTCAATGTCTCAAACACGGAAGATAGTGAACAACTTTATTACCTATTACAACCATGAGCAATCACAATGGTCATTAAGAAAGATGACTCCTGTTGAATTCAGAAGCCATCTCCAATAGATCCTTTTTTATTGACGCAGGACAAAAGCAGTTCTTTTTTAATGAATTATACTACTCTCTTACATTTTCTCATCTAAAAATCTACATAGGATTAACCTAGTAGTTGAAGTCATAATATTATTTTATCTTAAACTGAAAATATTTACAATATCATCCACCATGCACTATAACAGTTACATTGATATTTATTATCTCTGTAAAGTATGCTCTTTAGACTGCTTCCTTTGCGGATGATTCTGAAACCACTCTTTTAAAGCCTTCCTTATTGTTGTCTCGTATTGCTTTGGTGTTGTATCTGGCGGGAAATAATCTTTAACTGCTTTATAAGATAATTTAATTGCTTCCGGTGGTTCATGATTTTTTGATATTATTATTTTATCAATCTTTTCATAGGTAAGCTTACCGTTCTGACTAATACCCTTTAGCTTTTGCGCTAGCGATAAAGGTACTCCAAAGTTTTCTTCCCGGCACAATATATCATACATCCATTCTTGTTCATCCGACTTCAAATACGACAACTCAACTGCTGGAATAAAAGCTAACTTCTTTTCATCTACTTTATTCAACAAAGTAGAGATTAGATATGTTAAACGAATATATCGTTGAACTTGTCTACCACTATCACTATTATTTGCTCCAACAACATCTGCCATTTCTAACTTCCCGACAACTTGTCGGGAAGTTAGATCATTACGTTGGCCTTGTGATTTTATTGCTTCTAGTTTATATTTATATGCCCATGCTTTTTCACTTGGGAGTATAGATTCGCGTTGCTGGAGATTGCTATCTATCATAATCAAGGTTGCTGCTGCATCATCTATATCTCTTATATCACATGGAATTGATTTTAATCCAGCTAGCTGTATTCCTCTAATCCTTCTATGGCCTACGATAATTTCATAATCGAAATTTATATCATTTATAGGACGAACAATAATTGGCTCTATAACGCCATTATTTCTAATACTCTCTGACAACTCTTGCATTTTATCATCATCTCGCACATCAAATACATGCTTGAAAAAAGGTTTTAGCTTGGATATGTCTATATGAGTTATATTCCGTGATACTTTAGTATTGTCTGTCTCTTTCATTGATATGCTCCTTAAAAAATGCTTTTTTAAGAAGAAAAATTATGTTAATATTAAACAAATAAGAAGTTTCGCAGTTAATACTGCTTGACCGCCACCCGATGTCAGCACTTAAGTGTTGACCCTGACCAGACTCTTATGCAGTCTGGTCTTTTTCTTTTTGGTATCTGGTGATATGGTCTAAATATTTTTCTATATCGCAGCCGTTCAGCTCTCCTATAAAGTTATAGCAAATGCCAATCTTCTGCTTATAGCCTTTTCCGGCCTTCACCTTTTTGAATACCCATATGTGGTCTATAAGCTCACATACGGTATCCCTGTCCAGTTCTTCGATGTAGATGCTTTTCCTAAAGCTCTCCATCAGGTGTTTTATGTTTTCGGTATCATCTTTGACGATAGATAGCTCTGCTTTGAGTTCAGACAGCTTGTTAGACAGCTCTTTCTGATTAGACTCATACTTAACCATCAGGTTTTTGAACATATCATCAGATACATTACCGTTAAGCCTTTCATCAAGAAGCAAATCAATTCTGCTGGAATTATTCTTCATAACAGACTGAGTGCTTTTGATTTGCTTGTCAAGCTGTGCGTTGCTGTTCTGTCTGGTTCTGCCGTTTAGCTCAAGCAATAATTGAAGCATTTCATCACTGTTGGTATCGATAAGCTGTGAAAGCTTTCTGATATCATTGAGAACAATAGCCGAAAGTTCGTCTTCACGTATCGAATGAAAACTGCACGCAGTTTTCCCCTGATTGGTGTATGTGCTACAGCGGTATTTATAGTATGTCTTGTAATTTCCGCTCTTTGATGAAGTAAAGTGCATAATTGCTTTACAATCAGCACATTTGAGTTTACCGGCGAATAATGCAGGAAGCTTGTTATCAGTGCTTTTTACAGTTTTAGCTTTCTGATTGCGTTTATTCAGTTCGAGTTGTTCTTGCACCCTTGCCCATGTAACCTCATCGATAAGAGGTTCATGCGTGTCTTTTACAACTATCCATTCTTCTTCGGGCACAATATCCCTCTGCTTCAGCTTGAAAGAACGGTTACGGCGTTTTCCGCTGCACATATGCCCAAGGTAAACCTGATTGCGGATTCGGAGGATAATTATGTTCAATAAGATATTAAGGGAATTACGGGATGAAAAAAAACTGACGCAGCAGGAATTGGCAGATAAGCTTGAAGTTTCCCGTATGACGATCAATTTTTACGAAAGCAACCGCAGGACACCTGATATCAATTTTGCTGTTAAAGCTGCTAATTTCTTCAATGTGTCTGTAGATTATTTGGTTGGAAACAGTAACATAAAAACTAAAGAAGATCACAGATGCACTAAAGAGCAGGTTGAAAAGTTAGAAGATATTATTTACTATCTGCCTGCTACATCTGCTCAGGATCTATTGAAGCATCTTTGTGATTTGCTGAAAATTGCTTATGATAAAAAGATTGAGCGTGAGATTTTGTATCTTCTTTCCATGGTTGCTTATAATGCGAAGCTTATTGCAAGCGCCGAGCCGGAGGATTTGTTTAAGGTGGGATGTCAGCTGCAGAAAGAGTTTGCGGAGATTGTTTTTGATACCGTTAGACAGATTTTTTACATTTTTAAACAAAAACTTAAGATTAGGAGGTATAATTAGATTTTTTTATTATTACTATATCCTATCTCATATCTTCAAACGTCTCATACCCATCCACGATATCAAGGTATACACCGTCAAATCCCGCGGAAAGCAACCGTTTAAGATAACTATCTTCACCTGTTGCAATTATTTCCTGCCATTCCGGCTGCCAATACTCCACCGGATAGTTCCCTTCCCACTCGGAATTTTCAGTCAGCATCCATTCCGGTGGATTGTCATAAAACTCATCTATCCAATAGTATCTATAATCTTCCGCCTCGCCAATGCTCATATACGCTATCACAATCCGTGTACCACCATCGGCCTTTGCTTTCAACTCAGCCACGTCTTCTTCAGTAAACATTTCATCAGTATCAAAAAAAGCATCGATAACTATGACATCATAGTTTGTTTCAGATATTGCTTTAACAAAGCTCTTCTTTGAGCTGTATCTCTCAGGATTAAGCAAATAAAGCCAGTTTTTAGCATCATCGAGAGAAATCACGCTATCATTGTTAGGATTGACTCTGTCTTCCGGAATCAAAGTAAGCTCCATATCCTCTGCTATGAATGTTTTAAACCCGTGCTGCTCATTTAACTGCATAACATCACTTATATTACTTTCTCCACTGCAGTAATCCACAGCCAGCGTAACAATGCCGTTTTTAACCCCTACATCCAATAAATTAACAAGGTCTGTTTTACTGTTTTCTTTTCTTGGCTTGTTATATTTATTGTTCCCGTAGGATATACCTTCTACACCGATGCCATCTATCGCATCCAAAAAATCTTTATGAATTTGGCCGCTTGCACTTCCGTTCAAAGTGAAAAGTTCAGCGCTATTTTGAGGAATAAGCAGAAAGTCCTCATCGTATGAACGCGCGAGGTTACCAATAAGCATCACCCATTGGCGCATAGCCTCTCTGTAGTCAGGATTGTTTTCGTCAAATATAAAAGGCTGAGTATCTTCGATATCCGGTGTGCTAACTTGAATGGTCGGCGTCGGCTCTTGTTTTATTTGCGAAGTATCCTCTTCGGTCACAATCGGGGTCTCTTGAAGCTTGCTTTCTGATACAGTAAAGCTATTATTGAGGGTTGCTTCAGGCAAATCGTTTGCCCCGCTAATGCTTAAAACTACTACAACTATTGCTACAAATATTATTACTGTGCAAACAGCTATTATTATTGCTATATTTTTCTTCATAATGTCCTATCTATAAGTCTTAAAAATTCTTCCATCGCTAAGTTCCAATGTGCCGGTAAAACCATCGCTTTTCAAATATACATCTTGCAAAAATTTCAAATTATTTAAGCTGCCTATATCTCCTGTTACTTGATTGCTAAGATTTTTTATGTAGATATAAGTTAAGGAAGCAAGCTCCGTGTATGACGATATATCTCCATATATATGACTGCTGTTTAGGTGTAGTATTGTAATCTCCCTATAACTGCCTATTGGAGACACATCACCTTGTATAAGCCCGCTTGTAAGGTACAGTTCGCTTATTTGTGTATGGTAGGCTAATACTTCAAGATTGCCTTCAATATTTTTACTGTTTATATGAATTGTCTGAATATTAGGCATATTTTTGAACACTTCAATGCTTCCTATTATATCATCCAAGCTCGTTAAATACACAGGTTCTAAATGGATACCCTCCAATCTCTCAAGCTTAGTAAGTGTACCAATATCGCCTTCCAATCTGTCGCTTTCAATCCTCAAATCAATAAGATTTATAAGGTTTGAAAATGCGGCTACATCACCACTTATTCTATAATTATATATATCCAGATATTCAAGCTCGTAAAGCTCAGATAACGATGAAATATCCCCTTCTATCTTGTTGCTGGACAATGCCAGCGTTTTAAGCTTTGAAAGCCCCGACAGCTCTGCAATATCTCCGGAAAACTCATCAAAATCATGGCTAATCTGTAGGCTTTCAAGGTTTACAAGTGTCTTTAGGTCGGACAGGCTGCCTGTTAGCCCAGAGCCGCTAATGCTTAACTCTACGAGGCTTTTAAGGCTGCTCAACGAGCTTAACGACCCCTCTATCCTGCTTCCCTCTATGTATAGAACCTGCAGGTTTTCCAATTCTCCGATGGACGTTATATATCCCGATAGAAGCGGGCTTGACAGATAAATCTTTTCAAGCATCGAAAAACGTTTAAGATATCTAACATTGCCTTCAATTCCGTTGCTGTTTATGCTCAAAAGCTTTAGCTTGTTTAACGCTGATAAATCCTTAATATCGCCTCTTATCCTTCCGCTTTCGCTGGATTCCAAGCTCAAACTTTCAAGATTAATCAGAGTATTTATATCTTTTACATCCCCTTCAATTCCTTCGCTGTCCAAAGATAGTGTTTTAAGGTCTATAAGCTTTGAAAGGTTTGATATGTCCCCGTATAACGCATCAGATTCAGGACATTCCAAGCTTAAATGGTTTAGCTCTATAAGCCCTGCAATTTCTTTTATATCCCCTGAAATCGAGTTACTAAACAAGGTAATATCTTTCAGATTTTCATGTGCCTTAAGTACTGAAATATCTCCGGTTATTCCGTCGCAATATAGAGTTAGGTTTTGCAACAGCGAATGTTCTTTAATGGCTGCTATACTGCCTGTAATCCTACCCGGCTCTTCATTTACAAGAACCAGCTCTTTTAAATAAATCAATTTGGCTAAGTCATCTATACTTCCGAATATTTCATTGCTTTGCAATATCAAATTGCTTAGATTCGTGCAGTCGGCCAGCTTACCTATATCCCCTTCAACGCCTTCACATATAATAGTCACATCTTCAAGATTTTTAAGCACTTGAAGCGATGAAATGTGTCCAGAAAAGTTGTTTCCCACAAGAGTTAAGCTCTTAAGAGCCGGCTTGTTTATTAAATCATCCAAATCACCTTCAAGCTTATGGCTCAGCGGACACTCCAATATTATGGTTGTAAGCTGCGTAAGTTCATTTAAGTCACCCAAACTGCCTTTTATGGAATTAGAATATAATATCAAAGATTTAAGCTCGCTAAGATAGGCGAGCGCACGAAGGTCTCCCGTTATCATGTCATTTATCATGGTTATGTCATTGAGGTTGGATAGATTCCTGAAAGAGTCAATATCACCTGTTATTTTTGGGCTTTTTAAGGTTATGCTTTCAAGTTCTGACATATTCAAAATAGAGCTCAAATCACCTGTGTAACTGCCCAAGCTTCCATCGTCTAAAATAAGCTCTACCATCTTCTTGTGGTTTTTCAGGCTGTCAATGCTGCCTGTTACCGCAGGGCAGTCAATAACAAGGCGTCGAAGAGCACTAAGCCCGGACAGACTGTCTATATCGCCTGAAACTTTATCGCATATAAGAGTTAAGGCCTTTAATTTCACCATGCTCTTAAGTGCTGAAATATCACCGATTATTTTGTCACCGTTAAGGTACAAACTTTTTAGGTTGCTTATCTTGGATATATCCGAAAGAGAAATAGAAGCTTTCGCATTATGTATATATAGTTTTTCCATGCTAAGGTCAAACTCAGGAAGATTATCCTCTTTATGGTTATATAAAAAGAGTATCTTGTAGCCCTTCGGTATATCATTCCCGCTTGCTATAAGCACATCATTAATTATGATATCCTGCCCATGGCTGCCGTCTTCATCATACACCTTAAACGCCAGATTAAAAACCTCATTATGTACTATATATTTCAGAGGCACCTTAAAATCAAGACCTGTTTTTGATATATACCGCTCTTCATTTAAGAAAAGCTCTCCACGCTTATCCTGTCCATTCAGATGGATGCCGAAAGTCTTTTCATCAATAAGCGAAAAAGAAAGCGTATCCACATCAATATTGTGATCTATTACATCAGCTGACAGTGTGGGCTCGGGTGTTTTAACAGCCTCATCCAGAACATCATTTATCTCCTCGATCATCAATTCATTTGTAGGTGGATTATTTTTGACATAGCCAATAAGCATCGCGACTATCACGATGAATGCCACCACTGTTATCGCCGCTCTAAACTTCAAGCTTGACTCTCCTTTGACTTTTTATCGGTCCGCACCTCATCTTTATATTCAAATATTTCTCCGTCTACAGGCTGTGAACAATAGAGCCTGTAGTTTAAATCTATTAAAACTTTGCGCATTTTTATAAACGCATAGGAAATCGAAATAAGTCCCGACACCGCAGTGCCTAGTCCATAAAGCTTTTCCCCTAACATTATTGTTATCACCACACAAATTATATGCGAAATCAAAAATACCAACATTATGCGTAAAGCGCTCTTCCTGTCGTCAAAGTATAAGATGATGGTAGATACTATATGAACGGAAATGATGCAAAAGTATCCTACTGCAAGATATCCAAAAAATATTATGGATTCATCCCCCATACCTATCAAGGGGAATATATATCTTGATGCCACTATCGCGATACAGGTAATGATAAGCTGAACCTGTACAAGCTGTATCAGCTTATTATACATATTTGTAACCATATCATTCTGTGCGGCTTGCAAGTCTTTTAGCGTGCCTCCTCCGGACAACATCTTAATATATTCCTTATAATCTTCAAAAAAGCTGGTCTCTGTCTTTACAACGAATATCACCATTGCGGGAAGTACTGTCATAAGCGCTATAAAGGCTGGAAAATCATAGCTTGGAGCCATAAAAAAGATATTATTAATATTCATAGAGATGTCGGTAGTCCATATCAATATATTATGGATAAAGAGGCTTACCATATAAAACAAGCTTATTCCGACAAGTCTTGGGAACTTTTTAAAATATTTCAAAAAATCAAAGTATGATTTATCACGCTCTTTAAAGAACGTATTCACATAAAAAACAAGCATTATTGTTGTTATGGTAAAGTTTGTTATAGTAGCCAGCATTACAGAGTAGATAATATCCAGCTTTAGCCCTACAATCAACAAAAGGGCAAGTACGACACCTAATCCTGTTCCTAACAAAAAAGACATCGACACCTTGAAGTAATCCTTTACAGCAGATACATAAACCATGACTATATATGCAAGGCTCATAGATACCAAGTGAAAGTATATAAGCAGCTCATAAAGGGGCGGCAAATCTAAAATTATCATAAGCGGAAAGCTTACCACACCACAAATAGTAACGGTCAGTGCCATAGCACCCAAAAGCGATGGAAATATCTTTTGCTCATTGCCTGTATAAAGGCTGTCGGCAACATATCTGGACAGCACCATATTAATAGCGCTTGATATGAGCAATGCTCCTAAGAACGCGTACATAAGCCCTCCAAACATAAGACTTTGCTTATACATGGAAAGACCGACTCTCCTAAATATTACTCTTATAATGAGCATGTATGCTGTAGTGCAAAGCACAGGACCTACGGATGCAAAAACAGCAAAAAAGTATCCGCCGAGTGCAGAAAATACGCCCTTATTTTTTAATAGCTTTTTAATTTCAAAACCAATTCCAGCCATGTTTACCCTTCTTCTGCCAATCTTTTATAAAGTAATTTATATTCGTTAACTGTGTCTTCAAGTCTAAAGCTCTTTTGTACTCTTTTTTTTGCTGTCTCACCCATTTTAAGCCTCAGTTTTTCATCTTCCAAAAGCTTTATTATGCCCTTTGCAATTTCTTTATAGTCCATAATAGGAGCAACTATTCCGGCCTCCCCAAAATCGTCAACTTTATCGCCATGCAATATTTCTCTGCAGCTTCCCACATCAGTAGTTACATTTGGTATTCCGGCTGCCATAGTCTCGAGAACTGAAAGGGGCTGGCCTTCACTAATGCTGGAAAGCACTGCCACATCCATAAGCGGCATATAGTCACTGATATTTATCCTGCCTGTAAACTCCGCCACATCCTCAAGATTGAGAAGCCGCATAACAGACTGACACTCTTCAAAATAATCGGGAGACTCTTCGTATGGCCCCATTAAGTAAAAATACGCTTCTTCCACATGCTGATGAACCATATGAAACGCCTGCAGCATAGTCAGGATATCCTTAATAGGCACTACTCGGACGATAGCCCCCACAATAAGCTTTCCCTGAACCTTTTTCTTTTTCAGATCTCCATACTTTTTCACATCAATGCCATTTGATATTACAAGCTGCTTACTAGGGTCACAACCTATCTCCATCTGAGTTTTTTTAGCTCCTTCAAACAGAGTCACACACCTATCGGCATGCTGATATATGCACTGTGACAGCGAATAAAAGTACCTTATCCACATATCCTTAAAGTGAACACTGACCCAATTCGAACGTATTATCTCCTCTTCTCTTTCGCGTGTGTATATGCCGTGTTCGGTTAAAAGAAGCGGTTTTTTATGCTCAAGCTTTGCTTTAACAGCAATTATTCCCGCATAACCGGTGCACAAACTGTGGTATATGTCAGCTTCCGGCATGTTTACTTTCATAAGAGATACAAGCGGCAAACAAATGGAGCGTACCGTCCAAAAATAATCGGACAGGCAGGCTGTTTCATAGCCTTCTTCATATGCCTTGATTAGACCATCATAAAATGGGCGGCTCATTACAAAATCCTGAGCAGAGTTTCCTTTATTAAGACTTAAAAAATCAAAAAACTTATCCCAGTTTATGCTTTCTCCGTGGAGCACTCTTGCTACTTGCTCAAGCCCCTCATCCATGTTTTTATATCTTCGGCTGTATCTTCCGCGCTCTTCGCTTAGCTCATCCAAGAAATTTTCCTGAACTTCAATCAAATTGTCCGGAAATTCGTATTTGAATTTGCCTCTCATCTTTTTTTCAGGATAAATTGCTACCACCGTAAACTGATGTTCCGGCATACTTTTTATCATCATCTGCGTCCAGCTTGAAACACCGCCTGGCACATATGGATAGCTTCCCTCAGATATTATACATATGTGCATCAGTCAGCTACCTCCATATTTATGGTTACCTGTTCTTGACTGACTTCTATATAATAGCTGTCTTTTCCCGCATTCTGATAAGTATAGCCCTCTCCCGGCAACACGTCTTTTTCTGTTTTCAATATAAATCTTAGTGTCTCGGCTATATCATACTTTTTTATCTTAATTCCATTATCACCGTATGTGATATCAAACCGCGCATTGTCCCAATCCATGAGATTATTTCCCGCCTCGGTCACTGTAAGATAGTTAAGATACGGATAGCTTTCATCTATAAATTCAAGTATTTTACCAAACTCGGACCTCAGCCCGCCCCAGTCAAGCCCTGCGCTGCGCTCAGGGTCTGTTATATCATCCGGATGGATAAAGTGCGACACTACACAATAGGTGGTCATAGCCGATGCCATACTTATCTTTGACTCATCATTCAAAATGGATTCAGAAGCTATCCTGGGGAAATATATTACATCATCTTTCACTTCAAATTCGTGCTGCGGTGTCTCAGGCGGGTCTCCCACATATAGCCCCGCAAGGATTACCGGCGTGCCAAGCACTTCTTTTATTATTTCAATCCCCTGATCATCTATAACATTAGAAGGGGGCACATAGCAATTCATATCATATTCAGGGAACACGC
Organism: Christensenellaceae bacterium; assembly: GCA_963676355.1. Lineage (GTDB taxonomy): Bacteria > Bacillota > Clostridia > Christensenellales > UMGS416 > JAGLOK01. The sequence continues at coordinate 1,609,923 of OY781093.1, read as the reverse complement.
TTTCAAATTGATCCATAGCAAATAATAGCCCATTTAACGCATCATCTTTGTCTTCCCATAGGTTATAGACTAAAAGCTCTTCGCTTGAATACTCAGAAAACCACAGAGGCTGGTGATTATAACCGTGCAGCCCAATCTCACAGCCATGCTTTATCAGCTGCTGACCAAAATAGAACATAGCAAGATCAAGCTCGTCCTTATCTATAACATAAGGCGCCTTCATATTGTTATCATAATTGTGCACAAACTGTCCGGTGTATACCACCCCGTATGTTTTCATAAAATTCACCATATCCGGCCACCATATAAACTTTAAAAAGTCATCCAGCGACATTCCGTATTGGTCAAAAATAATATCGTAATTGCCTTTAAATGGACCTGGCCAATCGTCTATGAACATGACCCCTGCATTTATAATTGGGTAAATAAAATCTCCCTTAAGTGAGCCAATCATTCCAAGAATAATTCCATCAAGGTTTCTTTCATTAAGGTTATAACCGTTGAATACGCCTATTTTGCCCTTGCCGTAGTTAATTGTAAAATAGAGAGGCACTCCGCGTTCATCCTCCATGTATACCCTGACAGTATCCATTACTTCTATCATAGTGATATCATCTTCCAAAAAATCGGCAGTAAACTTTTCTCCCGATTTGAGTCCAAGCAAAATATCATCTTTGATAACCAGACTTTTCGTCTGCGACTCACCAAAAAAACCGCTAATTCCCAGCTTTTGAGCATTCTCAATAAATATCTCGTCAAAACTTAATACACCGGTTACCAAAAGAGAAGCGCCGTCTTCTACTACACCAAATATCTCATCTACCCTATCGCTGAAATACTCCCAGTTATTTATTGTCAAAATCACATAGTCGTTTTCGCCCAAATCGCCAAGTTGACGTATATCATAGGTTTGATACTTTACTTTTGACAAATCCAAAATCCTAATAAATGTATCTCTGGTCTGCTGGCTTTCTTCATCATTTTCATCATATATCAAATGATAACCTCGTCCGGATTCAATATCTTCCACAGCTCTTTGAGCTTCCGCTACAGGATTCAGTTTTAAATTCTCTCTGATATCTATCTTAATAAAGAAGTTATAGTTCGTATACACTAATATAAGCGTGACAAAAGACGCTATAAGCACTATTCTTATAATTCTTCTTCGGTGCGGTTTATAACTTATAGTTTTTTCAGCCATATAGTTCTTATCTCCAATAATTGACTAAATCCATGGTGGATTTTCTAATCGGGAAGTCCGCATCAATTATCATATCTGCAGCTTTTTCAAAAAGTATCTCGTCATTCGATTCAAATCCAACTTTCAGCATGAGCCTCAGAGGATCATCCTCTTCGAAGTAATCTTTTTTATAGCGCTCCACCCATTTAAGCGCTCTTTTAAATTCTTTTTGCTTAATCAAATATATAATAAGCATCTGAAAATAATTCCTGCTCCCTTTATCTGAAGCACTTAATCTTTCTTCCAATACTTTTATAATATCTGTTATATACCCATTTGTGATGCTTTCTACCGAAAGGTCGCCTTTTATAGCAGAATCAAGTGACGCTACATATTCATTCACATTATCCTTATCTTCGCTGTCTTCCAGATATTTGTCTTTAGCTTCCGCAAGCCTTTTATCCAGCACACGCTTAAGCTTTGTGATACTCGTTGCTGCATAATGGGATATCTCGGGATCTTCGCTTATAAGCGCCTGTTTCAGAGCTTCTAAATACTGCTCTGGGTCGCGCTTTGCTACTTCAAGCACTATCTCCCTTTGCACCTCCAAATCATTTATCTTTAAAGCCTCTTCCACAGGCACTGTTTTATTCACCTTTTCTCGGCTTTCAATTCCTACATGGTCTATATGGTCAGTTGGCATGATAAGCTCGTCAAGCGCCAGATCTTCTGTCCTGTCTGCAAAGCGAACAGCAAGAAAATATGCTGATATACCCAAAAATCCAACATAAGGGATAAAAATCACAAGAGGTAAAAGAGTCATCGCAAGTTTTTCTCTTCTGGCCAGAAAAATATAATATATTAGACAAAAAAGTAGGTGTAATATATAAAACACAAATATATAATTGCTCATATATTATACACCTCTTTTACTATGATTGTTTTAATGCCGTTTTCTCCAAATCTTTTTTGTATAAAAGGAAGGTCTTGTCTAGATACGTTGTTTAAAAGTAAAAACATCTCTCCATTCTTGCCCATCCCAACATAGTCAAACTCACGCATATATTTTGAGCTGCTTTCAAAAAGCAATTCATGTGAGCTTTCATCGGCACGCAATAGCACAAAGCTTGCTTGTTCGTTGCTGCTTGCCGCTTGTGCATGAATGAGTTTTTCAGAGAAGCTTTCAGCTGTAAGCACCTGAGTATCATTGATATACCACTTGTCTTCTAATGCTTCCCTATAACTGTAAGCACGAATAATAGCCTGGCTTACAAGGCGGGCTGTGATTCTAAATAAGTTTTCATAGCTTAATGTCAAAACCTCAAGCGGCGCGTCATAAAGCGCAAGCATCGCTATTACTCTGTTGTCATCTACGATAGGTGCAAGCATCATAGGTGCTTTTGTATTGGAAACATCACGGTTTACAAACATTTCATGGCTTTTATAAACTTCATTAAATTCAGGTCTGCTAATTATCTCAACGGATTTTGGCATATGAGCCAGCTTGTGCGAATAAGATATTAGCCTCGAAAAGCGTGTATTTCTACCCATCATATAAAGAGCTATTGAGTCATTGCGCATTATTTCCTGCGCGACTATTATAAGCTCTGTCTTTAGTTTGTCAAAGTGCAGGCTATTTAGCTTTTCCACAGAGCTGAATATTCTGCCGTAACTGTCTGTGGCATTTAACACCTGAAATTGCAGCGAATCCTTCACCGCAATACTTTCCTTATACATACTCCTGGTATAATCAAGCTGAGCCTGTGTTCTTTCAAGCGCATCTTCCAGCTCTTCGTTTTGGTTGTTGAATCTTTGCCGTATATATCCTGTAATCATGGCAACTGTGATAAATATCAGAATCATAATCAACACATTAATGTCATACACTACAGTAATTAGACCATAATCGCTCATTTCATAATTTATAAGCACCGTTGCTATGCACAAAACTGCCGAAACAGATGATTGCCTCAATCCATGCACCAGCCCCATAAGCGCGATGTATGCCACTCTTATATCAATATATTCATTTAAAAAGCTATTTTTGAAAAAATCAGTCAATAAAAGAACTATACCAAACAGCACTAAGTTTTCTAAGTAGTTTAATATAGTTTTAAAGGCTTTGCTCTTAAAAAAATCAAGATCGAAAAAATTCTTAATTTTCTGGCCTAAGGATAATTTTTTCTTCTTTTCATTCCGTTTATCAACCTTCGCAGCAATTGCTTCTCTTATAGATTTTTTTGTCCCCTTGCGCACTTTAAAACCATAGCTTTCGCTAGCTTTTTCAACATCCATACCATATTCAAATGGAATTTCTCCTTGATATTCCATGCCGCCGGCATAAGCGTTTACCATATTTTCTATGTCTTTTCTTAATATCAGCCTGCCTGAGCCTATGTTTATGGTGTCATCCTTTTTAAAATCCTGCAAAAGCATTACCGCGGATGAAAAGTCGTCAGAATGCAAAAGATCGTATTTGTCTTTTAATTGAAGCATACCTCTTTTGCGATTTGTATCGGCATCATGAAATAGCAAATAGTCTAATATATTGCCCGGATCATCCGGATTTTCATCATATAGAGTGCTAAGCCTTAAAATTAATGTTTTTTGATTTACTTTAATTATTGAATTTAAAATATGCTGTTCACATAAGAGGTGGGCCTCTTGCCTTTTCGTATCCGCTTTCAGTACGCTTTCTTCATTCGACGCTTCTTCTTGATTGTCATATAAATCGGCTGTGGATATATAAATGAATCTTGGTGTTTTATATAAGTCAGCAAGCGAAAAAATGTTAAAGAACGAACTCACATGCTCTGATACATCACGCTCTCTTATATCGCCTCTTATGTCCTCTTTCACATTGCTGATAAAAACGACCATGTCCGGATTGTAAGTATTAAACACTTCACAAATTTCGGGCTTTTGGGGACTAAAAGGAAAAAATCTTATTTGCTTTGGAAGGTCAGCTTCAAAATCGCCTACGCAATATACTTTATTATTTTCTGCCAAAGCCCTCTCTGCGAGCTTTTTAGACAAGAAGCCGTCGTTTCCGGCTAAAAGTAGTTTCATCATTATCCCCAATCGATATAATTATATTTATAATTTAGCGCTTCTATACCAAATATAGTATATATTGATTTGGCAAATATCTCAACATTATTTGTTTTCCTTCAATTCAGGGCAGTCAAATGTTCTTGTCCTAAAAATGCCTCATTTTTATTAGTGTTCTATAATGTGTTTTTGATATTTTAAATTACACAGGAAAATTATACAACACTTTCCTTATATCGTGAAATGAAAAATTCAATATATTTTTAACTTCTGCATATTAGTATTTGGCTAAACTACTATAAAACGCGCTCATTTTTCTTTAAGTGCTGGAGTTCGGCGGCCCCTCTCTCCGCCAAAAACCCTACTAAACAGTACGTTTGTGGGGTTTTTGCAGGTGTGTCAAGAAAGGTCTGAGAGATGAAAATAAAATATAAGAACACGATTACGGCATGGCAAGTACCATTCGAAAATTAGTTGGATTCCGTCAAATTCACCCTGAGCAAATGCAAGCAGGTCTTGATGGTAGCACTTATATTATTGCTACTTAAGAAAATGATAATGCTATTGGTATGGCACGTTTGATATGGGATGGCGGCTGTGTGGCATTAATACATGATATTCTTGTTATGCCAATGTATAAAATGAAAGAAATTGAAATTGAAATGATAACAAATATCTTTGATTTTCTACGCACAAAAATAAAACCTGGCTATGGCATACAAGTTGATATAAGAGCTTGGGGTAATAGTACTATATTCTATGAAAGTCTTGGATTTAAAAAATCTACACCTGTGCAACGTGGTATACCAATGCATATCTGTTTAACTGATAAAATAGAGCTTATAGATTCTATGTTCAAGCAAGGAGAATTTAAAACATAAAAATTAGATAACTAATAATATTTTTTATTAATACCTACCATGTGCATGTGTTTTTTTATTGCGCAAAAGGAGGGAAACGACGGAAGTTAAAATACCGTGACAGCTCTGTTTGAGTTTATTGAATCTTGGTATAACAGAATTCGTATCCATAGTAGTGTTGGTTATATAACACCAAATCAGGTTCATAACATGGCATTAGCAAGATAATTTGTTCAGTGTTTTATGTCTTTTATATTGACTCAAGTCCAATATTTTTATCAATAAATATTTTATTCAATTTCCCCATTCGGAATTTTGAACTGAATATTATAATAATATGCATATCTATTATTTTGTATAAGAAGATCATTATGACTTCCGGCTTCCTGAATATTTCCATCTTCAAGTACAATTATTTTATCAGCATTCTCAATCGTCGCTAATCTATGTGCTATAATAATAATAGTACTCCTATCTTGCATCAACCTATCGATAGCAAGCTGAACTTCTCTTTCCGCCTCGCTATCTAATGATGCTGTTGCTTCATCCAGTAGAAGAATCGGAGCGTTTTTCAATAATGCTCTTGCGATTGCTACTCTCTGCCTTTGTCCCCCCGAAAGCATATTCCCACGTTCTCCGACAATTGTGTCATATCCATCTTCTAACTCTACAATAAAGTCATGAGCGTTCGCCGCTATTGCAGCTTTTTTGACTTCCTCATCAGTTGCATTTGTCTTTGAAAATTGTATATTTTCTTTTATGGTTCCGTTAAACAAATAATTTTCCTGTGGCACATAGGAAATGAGTCGTCTCAATTCCTCCATACTATAATCTTTATAGTTCTTGCCAAATATCAGTATTTCTCCGGCGTCCGGTTGATAAAACCCCATAAGCAGCTTTATTAGTGTCGATTTACCTCCACCCGACTTACCTACTATTGCAAGCGAGGTGCCTTTTTCCAGCTCTGCTGTAAAATCATTGAGCACGGTATTAGTTCTATTGTATGAAAACTGAAGATTGCTAAACGATATGGCAACCTTATTATCAATATCATGCTTTATATCTTTCTTTTCGCTCTCATTATCTATTTTTTCCTCTTGCATATCGAGTATTTCCACTACACGCTCTGCTCCCGCAAAAGCGCGTTGATATTCTACAAACTGATCCCCGAAATTGCCTATTAAGCTTGTTATTTCCATACTAAGCGATGAGGCAATTATCATATTTACCAAAGACATTTCTCCTCTTCCGGTATATATAATCAAGAAAATCAAGGTGGCGCCAATAGTTAATGCGTTCATAATTGTCATTATGAAATTCCTAACCATATCTTTTTTAACGCGCTGAAGCTCAATATCTCTGATCTCAGCATATTGTCTTAATACCTGACCATCAGTATATTTTTGCAGTAAAAACATTCTTATGACTTTTATACCTGTAACAATGTCGGTGAACAGTCTAGTTGCGATACCTATAGATTGCTGAATTTCTCGGCTGTATTTTAATATATATTTTGCATATAGTGTTTGAACAATCAACGTAATAACGCCAAGACCTACAGCAAGTAAAAAAACATGATATGAAATAATTATCAAATATATGCTTGCTGTGATCAATCCCAGTACAAAGTAACACAAATTATTAAATGATCTTGAGTAAACATTACTTGCGGTTTTAACATCAACAGTCAATCTGGATAGAAAATCACCGGTATGAGTATCTTCATAAAAGTATATCGGTAAATTTATCATATGTGCAAAAAGCGTCTGCTTGACTTTACAGTTAATTTTTTCGTTGATATTTCTATTTCGGGTTCGCATCTTAATCAAAAAAAGCATTCCTATACTAACAGATGCTAATCTTATAAGTATCCAAATATAAAATTGTCGTATATCACTTGATGAGAGTTTATCAATAATCTGACCAATAGTAGCAGGCATCCATATCATAAACAAAAACATCTCAATAACTATCAATATCAGCATTGTAATATAATAATCGGCTCTCCAGTCTTTAGTAAAAGACATCATAATCTTAAAAAGCCTAAGCTGTTTTTTTAGATCAAGTTTTGATTTATTCTCATGTATCATCAGCGCATTCCTCTTTAATACCAACTTGTGTCTCTTTCATTTGCCTATGGTAAAGCTCATAATAAAGACCTTTACCCTCAATCAACTCTTTATGTGTCCCCTCCTCCATTATTTCACCGCTATCCATCACATAAATCCTATCAGCATTTTTTATGCCCGATAAGCGGTGTGCCGCAATAATAGACGTTTTATTTTCCATAAGCTTATTCAAAGCAGTCTGCACCTTATGCTCTGCATCAGTATCAAGTGCTGACGTCGGCTCATCCAATAATAATATATCAGCATTTTTAATGATTGCTCTTGCAATCGACAATCTCTGTCTTTGTCCCCCCGAAAGCTTTATCCCTCTTTCTCCTACTAATGATTCATATTTCTTTGGCTGAGCTTCAATAAAGCTATGAATTCTTGCCAGTTTAACAGCATGAATTACTTCATCACCAGGTTCTATATAATTGTTGCCGTCACTTTCATTTATTCCAGCGCCCGTTCCATATAAAATATTATTATGAATGGTTACAGGGAACAAAAACGCTTCCTGGCTTACCATTGCCATGTCATTTCGGATTTCATCGAGCTCCAAATCTCTTATATCAATACCGTTTTTTGTAATCCTGCCGCAACCGGCTTTGTAAAATCCAGCCATTAATTTTAACAATGTAGTTTTACCACATCCGCTTCTCCCGACAAATGCAATAGTTTCACCCTTATTAATGCTAAAGCTAATGTTTTTGAGCACATAAGCTTCTTTTTGTTTTTCCTCAAGCTTTTCTTCGTCTTTATCATCAATATTATCCGAATATGAAAATAATACATTATTAAATGTAAATACTGAGTGATCTTTTGGATCGTTGCTTGATATATATTTGTTGATATTTCTCCAGCTTTCATCTTCTGTTTTTTTATCCCATAAATCAAATATACGGACTGCGGAAGCCGCAGTTTTTTTCCAGACAGTAAATCCCTGCATAGACATATATGTGTTATAGCGCAAGTATCCCATTGAAGCATTCAATGAAAAAACCACGCCTATGGTTGTTTTTCCGTTTAATACAAGCCATCCTCCCAGTGCAAAAACGATAATTCCGGGCATATTACTTGCGATTCTTCCAATAAAAGAACTTTTCATCTCATTGATATTCACCTTTATAGCGGCGTCTCTTTCATTTATTACCAGCTCACTAAATTGGTTTATTACTCTTTCTTTTGCGTTAAAAGCTTTTGTTTCTCTAATTCCTTGGAAAATATCCGATGCCTTTGCAGTGCTGTCGCCTTTTCTTTCCATCGTGTCTTTATGTAACGACTGAAGCTTTTTAACTGACTTATCAAAAATAGGCATGATAACCAACATCAGTATTATTATTGATATTCCCAAAATCCAGTTCTTTATTACGAAATAAACCATTATAGTTATTGATACTAGGGCACCTTTCAATGTTCTTATGATTTGAACTTTAAGAAAATCCTGAATATTCGCTAAATCATTATTTATGCGTGATACAAAATCTCCAGTCGCATGACTTTCAAGAAAAGCCAAGGGTAGCCTTTTTATATGCTTTATTGTTTTACTGGTAAACGAAAATATTATATTATTTGTTGTTTTGCCCATTAAATATGTAGCAGTCATCGAACTAGCACCATTTGTTATAGAAAGCAGAACTATGATCCACAAAGTGGTATGTGGCTCTATTCCTCCGTTTCCAAGAATATAGTCAAGTGCACGCCCAAGAAGCTCATTTATGGTAATGGTTATACTATTTTGAAAAGCATTTAGGAAAACTGCAACCAAAAAAAATACTTTCCATGGTGAAAATATTTTTAATAATCTATTTCTAACTTTTTTGTTTGCTTCTTTTTGTCCTGCATTATTTTTATTTTTCATTTTTCCCCATTATTAAGCTTATAATGTGCAGAATAAATATCTATTTGATATACTTTTAAATGTATTTGTAAATAATAACATTAAAGGAGAATTTAAAGTGTTAAGATTTTTGGTATATGTCCAATGTTTTATTCAATTACAAAATGCATGTTGCTTTCTTTATATTAATCAAACTAAATCATATCATAGATATATTTAGTTCCGAAAAACTAATGATATAATAGTCAACTGCTGGAATGCCCCTGAAATTGAGTTCATCCATAATCGTATGCCGGTTATTCTTCCTTCAGAAGCAAAAAACGATTGGCTTAATATAAGGTATGATGCAGAGGAAGTTATACAAGCTGCTATGCTTGATATGGAGTTTGAGGCTGTTTAAGTGTTTTAAAGCGCCTTCATCTCCTCAATACACTCGATACAAATGTTTTTTCCTTTATATTCAATCACATTATTATCTACACCACAAAAAACACACTTAGGATAATACTTTTTCATATAAAGAGCATCTTCATCCACATATAACTCCATTTCTGTTCGATGCTCTAACTTAAATTCATCTCTTAGTTCTTTAGGTATAATAATCCTTCCTATAGAGTCTATTCTCCTTGTTACTCCTATTGCTTTCATGTGAATCCTCCTTTAATCTCCATTCTAAACCGCCCTAATCGCCTCAATCGCGCTCATCTTAGTCGCCCTTCTTGCCGGAAATATCCCTGCTATCATTCCAACAGCTATAGCCATGCCGATAGCCGCCAAGTCCAGCCATATCGGGATAATTATCTTAACGCCGGTTGCAAACTGCATACCAAGTATTGCCTCCGTTCCAGTTCCCGTGTTCATAAGATATGCCAACAGATGCCCGAGTGTTACGCCAAGTATGCCGCCCATAAGCCCTATAAGCGCGGACTCTGCAAGGAATATGATGCGTATCTTACCTATACCTACACCAATTACTTTCATAACGCCTATCTCGCGCCTGCGTTCTAGGATGCTTGTCATCATCGTGTTTGCTATACCTATTGCAGATACCAGAAGCGATATGAACCCTATCGCTGCTAGCTGTCCCTGCTGTGACTGTTGCTGGTCTTTCATCTCCTCTATCCATTCGGTTTGGCTGTATGCTTCAAAACCATAGCTTTGTATTTTCTTTAGTATTTCAGACACATCCTCCATGTTTTCAGCATACACATAAACAGTGTCATATACGTCTATATCAAAATTCATTTTGTTGGCGAGCTTGTAGTTTTCCTGCGCTATCTTCCTTGCTGTTTCCATGCTTATGTATATATCACTGTTATTGTAGTCTTCGCTCTCATTCTCGATAATTCCCACAATGTTCGCGTAATACTTCCTTGATGAGGGCATTTCGGGGGTTTCCCTATAGTACATACTTCCAATGTACAGCTCAGGCTTAATATTGAGCCAATCAAGAGACGGACCTTTATATTCCCGGCTTTTGTAGTCATCTTCGGACTGTATGAAATACCTAGCAGCGCCAATGCCCATGATAAACTCCGGCATATTATTTTGTGATGTGAAATACCTTCCCTTTTGAAGATTTACCATTTCTGCTATCGTTTCCTCGGGTACTGCAATTACAGGCAGATATTCGGCATAGTAGTTGTCTATCTCCGCATACATTGTCATACGCTTTGTAGGCACAACATTTTCTACATTATAAATGTTCGCAAATGCTGTTGCAGCCGCTTCGTTTAGCTCAACCTGTGAAAACCCGCTCTCGCTGTATCCACCCATAACTTCGATTTTGGTAAGTGATGTGTTTTCAAACATTTCATTAAACTCATTTAGGTTTGTTGTTCCTATAGCTATCATAACTACAATACATGCAGTACCAATTACAACACCCGTTACTGTCATAAGCGAGCGTGAAAGGCGTCTGTATAGATTCAGGAATGCAAGCTTTAGTAAATCAGATATTTTCATCGCCGTACACTCTTCTAAGCCTATTAACCTTACGCTTGTAGGATATTACTCCGCCCAGTATCATTATGATGCCTACTGCAAGAAACACGGATATCCACCACTGTGACGCTTTCTCCGGTATCTCTTCCACTTCTTTCTCCTGATTGTATATGTCATCAAACACAGGTCGTTCAATTGTTGTATTTAGTTCAATTAATTCTTCATATTTTTCGCCATACTCGTCTTCATATGTCACCTTCATTGTTCCATTTGACATGCCGTACTTTTCGTTATTGTTGTTATTACCTGAAGATGTACTGTCCGCTGTCATATCCAGCGTACCGAAGAACGCATATATCTCAGCTGTACCTGAAGCGCCCGATTCCATATTTCCAAGGTATGCACTTCCGTCAGGTATTACACCCTGCATATCAATGGAACACAGCACATTATATATAGTGCTTTTGCCCATGTTATATATATTCATTGATATTGGAAGCGAGTCGCCCGCATTTACTGTTTTGGGAATGTTTACTTCATCCATTTCAAGCCTGAGTGGTTGGCGCACTTCAACTATTATCTCTTCGCTCACCGAATATGATGTGCGTTTGCTATCCTCATACTCTATTGTAATCAGCACTTTCTGCGGCCGCGGCTCAGCTTCAAGCCTCGCTTTCATTTTAAGGGTTATATCATATGTTTGCTCATCTTCTATCTCATCTATATAGAATGTATTGCTTCCTGAGTTTACAAGAAGGTCGCTCGTTTCACCCTTGTATGTCACCTTTATGTTTTTCGTATGCCAGTAGTCTTCTGTATTAAGAAGTGTTACCCTGATATCAAACGGCTCACCTGCCATAACGACATCCGATTTAAGCTGATATTTACTTACAATTATCTTAGGCTGAGGACGTGGTGCGGGCTCTTTTGGAGGATCGGTTGGTTCAGGTGTTGCCTTCGGATCTATGCCATCCTTTATCGTCACATATACAACAAACGATTGCTGCACTTCACCCGTAGTCGTTGCATTAAAGCGGGTATTGAATGTGACAGGATATGAGCCGTTTATCCTGTCTGATGCAAGCGGAATGGTAAGCGACACGAGATATGAAGGCACTGTAGCTGCGCCTCCGTTCACACTGTTACTCGTTTCAAGTATATCCATTTGATAATTAGAGAATACAAACGGTGAGTTTGAAGGGCTGCCAAGGTCGGGAGTTACTGTTATCTTATTTCCAACCACGCCCTCCGTTCCCTGATACACAAGAGGCAGTACTATTGTTGCTTTCGCGTTTGACACGGTTGGTATATATCCTGATGAGTAGGATTTACTCATACTGCTGTATATATTGACATTATCAATTGCCAACTGCTCCGAAGCTGCCAGAGCTGTTGGTATAATCAATATCATAATCAGCATAACCGCCAATATTACCGCTGTATTTTTCATAGTGCATTCTCCTCTATATCTAGTATTTTCCCATCTTCTATATGGACTATCCTATCGGCTGCCTGTGCACGCACTGCGTCATGGGTTACCATAAGGATAGTTGTTTTATTTTCTTTTGATATATCGCTCAGTATATTTATTATATCGTCTGCGGTATGCGAGTCTAGGTTACCCGTCGGCTCGTCTGCAAACACAATATCCGGCTGCGTGATTATTGCGCGCGCAATCGACACCCTTTGCTGCTGTCCGCCTGAAAGCTCCCCTGGTTTATGGTGGAGATGCTCTCCGAGCCCCATATTTTTAAGCAAATCGGCTGCCGCCTTTTCCCGCTCTGTTTTGCCCATCCCTTGAGCCATAAGTGGAAATGCCACATTCTCCGCTGCGGTCAATGTCTCCATGAGGTTAAACGACTGGAATATGAATCCTGTATGTTTGAGTCTGAAGTTTACAAGCTGGTTCTCATTCATTCGGTGTATACCGTGCCCTTTTATCGCTATCTTACCCGCCGACGGCTTCTCAAGCCCCGCAAGAAGCGACAGCAGTGTGGATTTACCGCTCCCCGACGTTCCCACTATCGCAAGAAATTCCCCCGGCATGATATCAACGTCCACTCCGTTTAGCGCTTTCAGCCTTACGGATTTTGTTTTATATATCTTGACTAAGCCCCTCGCTCGGATGATGGGGTCGGTGGTTTGTTCAGAGCTGTTCGTTTCAGTGTTCATTCTTCTACCCCTGTTAATAGCCTTGTTCTCGGTCGATCACTGTACCATTGATTGCGTTGATAGTCAGAATAGCGACATTCTTTTCACCTTCAATAGGATACCCGTCCTGCGCTATCAATTCTTGGTCATAGTTAATGTCACCTATGTAGTCCCAAACAGGTATCATAATGTAGCTATCTTTTTTATCTTTTTCCAATGTCATCATATAATTCAACTCTACTTGGCTAATATTTATTGTAACTGTAGTATCGTCAGGAATATTATCGTATTGTGGTACCCAAGAAAATTTATATCCACAGTAGTCTTTGAATATGTTGTTTACTGATTCAAAATCCATAAGAGGAACATCCTGTGCCAATGTTTCAATAAATCTTGAATGGTTGCCCCAGGAAACAGAGTATATTCCTTCATTATCAATTGATACAGTCATTCTTTCTGTTTGTATTCTCTCGGAATAATTTACTTCCGTCATATTGTGAAGACCCGCAATGTTCTTCGCAAACATACCGTTGTAATTTCTGGCAAACCTAAAAGTATAGCACTGAGGAGAAGTTTCTTTAGTATAATCAGCAAAGAAACCAATTGAATAACCAATCCCAGATGAATATATACCCATATTTGTATCATCGCCATCCAATGCTTTCACTAATCGTTCTGCAATATCTCTGCATTCTTCATAGGATATGCTTATTTTTTCAGCATCTATTCCTTCATATGGCTCAAATGTATTGTAAGTCACTCCGTAATCTTGATTTCTAAAAACAAGCTGTCCTCTATTACCATTAAAAGATTGCCACAGTTCAATTCTTGCCGCCTGTGATTTGCCAAGATATGATTTCAGCCTGGTAATATAGCTATAAGTTTTGTTATTTTCTGCAGGTACCAGTGTTCCATCATATATTTTTTCTTCCCCTTTTTTCACTGAAGATGAATAAAAACTTTCCATGCTGTTAATTGAACTTTCCAGATGAGATTTTATGTGAGGCTCAAGGTTATCATTTTGATTAAACGTGCGCAGAGAAAGCAAAATGTCTTCAATCTCTTCTTTAGACCAAATGCTTATATCATTACTCTGAAAATACACAGGGTTATCACCACAGACTTCATCAAGCAATATCTGCAAATGCTCAGCTGTAACGTTTTCAGGCTGTACCCGAACCAATGGAATCTTTTCATAAGTAGGAATAGAAACATCCGCATTCACAACAATTTTTACTCTTTCATTAGCCTGCATTTTCATATCAAGATGCTTATTTATCGCCTCTATCTGCTGCTCTATAATTTCCTTATCCTCGGTAATCTCCTGAGCATTTTCTTCCTTGTTAGCATCAATTACTTCCTGCACTAGATCCTTGTCCTTGCTTTGCACGACGGGTTCTTCCGGCGTAGGCTGACACGCGGTAATAAGTAGTATTGTTGTTATTAGTAGTGCGTATATCTTTTTCATCTTAAACTCCATAGTGATTTATTCATCTACCTCAACACCGTGAGATTCCCCGCATCCATCTCGCACACGGTATCGCACAACTCATCGATATCGGCTTGATTATGGCTGGCGAGCAATATTGTTTTCCCTTGCGCTTGCAAACCCTTAATAAGCTCGCGCATATCTGCCACACCGTGTTTATCAAGCCCGTTGAACGGTTCATCCAATATCAGCATGGACGGGTCTTCCATGATAGCTTGAGCTATACCCAGCCTTTGGCGCATGCCAAGTGAATATTTGCTGACGTGCTTCTTGGAATCTGGGTCAAGCCCGACACGTTTTATCACATCATATATCTGCTTGTCGTTTATCTTTTTATTTAGTGATGCTAGTATTTGCAGGTTTTTCATGCCCGAAAGGTATGGCAGAAAGCCCGGAGTCTCAATTATTATCCCCATGTCCTCGGGAAAATCCATATCATAGCCCACCTGCTGGTAGTCGACGAATATCTTTCCCTTGCTGGGATACAAAAATCCACAGATGCATTTAAAAAGCACGGTCTTTCCCGAGCCATTGTTTCCCACTACGCCGTGTATTTTGCCTTCTTCAAAGTCGATGCTCACTCCGTGAAGCACTTCTTCTTTGTCGAACGATTTTCTTACTTCCTGTACGCTGATTGCTATGTCCATGCTGTTTCCTTCAATATCCTAACTTTCTATCAATTATGGTTCCATCAATTGCATTAATCGTCATAAAGCTGATTCCATATCTATCATCTGTATATTCGCCCGCTTCATCTGAATATGTTTCCGTTACAGTTCCAAAAAAATCCCATGCAGGTATATACATATATCCATCACAGTTTTTTTGAGTGATTTTCGCAAGTCCCAACGTTATCCGATTAATATTAATCTCAAGATGTTCTGTGTTCCCTTCTTCCTGATATGCGTTATTAATCAAAATCTGTTGCATAAAAGTATTTTTTATTTCCTCAAACGAAAGTATTTCAACATTCGGATTAATGATTTCTTTAATTTCGACAGGGTTTTCCCATTTAAATTCTATTATCCCGGTTTTATCTATAGCAACTTCCAGTCTTTCATCGCTCCAAGGCTCTCTGAATACGCTTGAGGAAGAAAATGTCTTGTATGCGTTTTCTCTAACGCTCGTTACAGGAACGCCATCAAACATCCTAGTAAACACTAGCTTATACACATAACCTGATTGTCGCCCATCCGCATCATAGTTCGGGGCAGCTCCCACAGAATATACTTCCATACCTTCTGCACCAATTTCTGACAATAACTTTTCCGCCTTCTCTAGTGCTTGCTCATAAGTAATTCCAATTTCATCAGATAAAGTTTGTTCATACAGCAAAAAATCAGTTCCTGTTGTGTTTCCGCTTTCTGTGTTATAAAAGATCACTTGCTGCTGCTTATCTGAATACTTGCTTATCTCTATGCTTGCCATTTTTGATTTTCCCAAATCTGCAACCCCGTAAATGAATTGCTGGCTGTCTATTTGGCTATTATAGTTATCCATCATCTCAGCAATTTCATCCTCAGAATAGCCTTTTCTCTCCAGATATTGCCTTGTAGCATCTGCGTCATTTGATTGCAAATCACTATTCATCCCTTCAAAAGTACCGGAGTGTACCTTCTTCTCGTTGGTACTAGTCTCAAGCAATTCGTTTAAATATTTTATCCATTCTATTGTACTTTCATATTTCCGTTTGTAATAATCCGGATCCGTTTCTTCATACTTAGCCAACTCTTCTTTTATGTACTTATACGCATCCTGTATTTCCGTAGTTAGTTCATCAGTTGTTCTGGCGTATTGTTTCTCATACATCACCGCATCACCAATTAGCGCATCAATTATCTTGTCTGCCTTTTCTTGTGTGATCTCCATTGTTTCAATTGATACTACCGGATAGCTGTTTTCTTTCGGCAATACAAATAACGCATCAATATTGACCTGGAGGTAACTATCTTTCGACTGAACCGAGTCAGTAATTTTATCCGGTATATCAATTTGCACATCTGGCATATCCGTCGCACTTATTTTTTCTTCTAACTTATTGTCATTTTTGTTTTTAACAACAAGCTCCTCAGGGGTTTGTTGACACGCAGTCAGCATAACTAGACACAGAACCTCTATAGCGACTCGACTTATTCTTTTACCCATACTATTCCAGCCCTCCAACAAACCTAAAGTTATATTTCTTCATAGAAAAGAACGCTATCAAGAAACATGTAAGTATCAACACGCCGAATATCGCATACGTCATCCACATCCGAGGCAACAGGTCATATCCAAAATTGTGCATATGATATGTCGCATGCTGGAGTGGTGACGCCCATCCAGTTGCGACGTTTGCAATGTACATCTGCTCATCAGTTAGTTTCAAGGCATCCTTGAACAATTGCGGGTTTAGTAAAAATCCGTATATACTAAACGCAAACACACCGCCGATACCCCAAAACTTGCCTTTCCTAAGGTTCAGCACAAACATGATGAAAACACTTAGCAGTACGTATAAAAGCATCAGCAAAAATATCGTCATCATGCACTCATATGGCGTTGACATCTCCATGGTTTTTACAGTGCTAGGCAAAGCAACAGCTTTTCCTGCAGGCGAATAACCGAGTATCGCTCCTGTCTCAGACCACATATTGCCCGGGAAGGCATTTTTTGCACAGATTACTATCGATGATATAAGCACAAATCCCATGTAAAGAAATGTCGCAAGGCATATATACAGTACCTGCCCCGCCATCCATTTAATGCGGTTTGTGCGCATGAGATAATACGGCACTCCCACACCAAGGAACGGCATATCGGAAAACAGCAATATCAATAAAAGCGACGCCAGTAGTATAGAGTTACTGTCACCAAACGTCCACACGAATGGTTCTGCTATCTGCATTATGGTTTCATATTCATAGCTGAATCGTACCGCTTTATCCGTAAGCAAAAAGCACAGGATAAACGCCAAGGAAAACGTTAGTATTATCCTTGGATTCTTGCGCCAGCTTCGGAAGTTGTACCAGCATACCTGCCAGATTTGTCCGAGGTTATCAATCAACCCTAAGCGTTTCTTTTTAGTTGTCATCTTTGCTTTTTTCATTTAATCCTCTGTAAATAATAGTTTTTAATCAGTACTTGGTACAGATGTATTATTTATTTGATTTTCAAAATTATCTTTTTGGATTACTGCATTTTCTTTCTGTGTTGGCTGGCATGCCGCCAAAACTATCACTATAACTAACAGCAATATATAAACTTTCTCAATTCTTTTCTTCATATAAAATCCCTATAATATAAAGTTGTTTTAATTCAGCGGTGGATCAATACAGTCCATTTATTTTTCTTAATATGCTACTCCTAGTTCGACTAATATACTCTTTATGGTAAAATTACATCAATATTATTTATTTACAAGCTCTTGTTCTCCTATGTATTTAAGCGTCTCAACTCTTTTATTCTCATAGTAGCTTGTGTCTACTATACTACCATCTAAGGCATTTAGTACTAAAAACGTCTTTCCGGTTTCATTTGACTCTAAATCAGTATCTGTTGAAGAATAAGTATATTTATCTCCAATAAATTGCCATGCTGGAACCATATAATACAATTCCGGATTATCCTTTTTAGGTACTCTTATCATCCCAAATATAATTTCGTTAATCTCTATTGACAATTGTTCATACGCTTCGTCCCCACCCTCTCCACTATCTCTATCATCAAGATTGCTAGCCTCGGGAGCATAGATTTGTGGAATACCATTATATAATCTGGTAAAATAATAAACATAGCATTGCTCTCTTGTTCCTACGTTTTCTTTTCCTAGCTTTGTAGAACCTTGCGGATGCCAATTTTCATCTAAATTCCCCTTATTTGCCAATGTGGTTTGAACAAGTTTAAATTCTTGCCCATAAATTTTTTCTACCGCATCAGTTGCCAATTGTTCTGAATCTTGCTGAGATTTTAGCATTCCGATAGCCGGAGTGTCCGCATACTCAAATGGAGTCTCAGAATAATATTTATTAATATCATCTACATAATAGTAAAATAAAGTATTACTTTTACCACCATTCCTATAATATAATTCTGAAATGGAATTTTTATATGGGTATCCTTTTAAACATAAAATTTCATAATTTCCTTTATCAAAAACTATATCAGCCTCAAGATTTATATCTGGTGCATTATTATATCTATCCTTCCAAATTTCTAGTAATACTTTTGCTGTTTGGGAAGTTTTTCTTTGAATATTTGGTAACATATTTTCCATAGGTAAAATTTTAAGTAACCAATCTTCTTTTGTGAGTGTTGCGTTATAGTATTTCCCATTAAAAAAATAATCTATTGAATTCCTAACAAAATCTATTTCAAAGTCTACTGGTTCAACTAAATAAACAGATGCTACTTTCTCTGTTATATCAACCATAGCATCTACAGAAATAGTAGTATCTAGCGCAATATTACCTATAGCAGTTTTTGTTGATTTTTGTTTTTCATCTTTCCATGTTATATGAATCATTAATTCATCAACCTCATCAATATCACTTTCAACCTCTATCTTTGGTGTATTCTCTACTAGATATTCAAAATTACCTTTTTGGATTACTGCATTTTCTTTCGGTGTTGGCTGGCATGCCGCAAAAACTATCGCTATAACTAACAGCAATATATAAACTTTCTTAATTTTTTTCTTCATATAAAACTCCTATAATATAAAGTTGCTTTAATTCGGCGGTGGGTCAATATAATCCATTTGGTTAACATATTCTTGCTCACCCAATGTATTTAATGCTTCAAGTCTATTATTTTCATAATATGATGTGTCAATAATTCCACCATCAATAGCATTTAGCACCATAAATGTTTTACCTGTTTCATCATAATTCCCATAAGAACTCAATGAAGTACTTACACTTTTTGAGCCAATAAATTGCCAAGATGGAACCATATAGAATATATTGGGATCATCTTTTTTAGGAACTCTTACCATCCCAAATTTAATATTTGTAATATTTATATCAAGTTTCTCCGTTAAAGAATTTGTCCACACTGAATTGTAATATATATTTTGCTTGAAAATATCAAGTATCTCACCAAACTCTAACATCTCTACATTGCTGTTAACCATTTCTTCAATTTCGGTGGGCGAATACCCCCAAAATTCAACTATCCCAGTATCATCAACTGTCACCATTACATATTCAGCGGGCCATTTCATACTATACTCATAATCCCAGCTTCTTTCATTAACATATCCACCCTGCTCCGATTCAGCACTATCATTATTGCTCGCTTTTGGTGCATACAATTGAGGAATATCATTATATGTTTTAGTAAAGTAAAATATATAGCCTTGGTCTTTACTTTTATCTTCTCCAGTTATTCGTTCAGCCAGAATAACATCAGTCCAATCTTCATCCAGCTGTCCTTTTATCGCCATAGTTGTCTGAACAATCGCCATATTATCCCCATATATATTTTGAACAGCTTCTTGTGCAAGGTTTTTAGCATCTTCATAGGATGTTGTCATTCCAATTGCGGACTCTCCATCCTTATATTCATATCTAGTTTCACCATAATATTTATTTATATCATCAACATAATAATAAAACAGAGTATTACTCATACCTCCATTTTGCACAAACATTTCAGAAAGCGCACCTGTGTAAGGGTAACCTTTTATGCAAAAGATATTATAGTAACCTTCATTAAAAACAAATTCCGCTTGTTTACTATTATCAGGAGCTTCATTATGTTTGTTCTTCCAATAATCAATATAATATTCAGCTAAAGATTTTGTTCTTTCACCAATAATATCAATCTTGTTTTTCAACGGTAAAAGCTTCATTAACCAGTCACTTTTTGTTCGTACCGAATTATAATAATCATCTCCAAAAAAATAATGAGTAGCATTCTTGATAAATTCCATATCATATTCAGCAGGCTTTACAATAAATACCGGAGCTGTTTTTGGAGATAAATCCACCATCGCATCTATTGATATTGTCATATCAAGTGTAATATCATCAAATTCAGGTGTTTTAGTTATCTTTTGCCTCTCATCAACCCAAGTTATATGTTCAATTATGGCTTCAATATTTTCTTCCTGTTTAGAGATGCTTTCAGGTGTATTATCTACTAGATTCTCAAAATTATCTTTTTGTATAACAACTTCTTTTTCAGGCGTGTGTTGGCATGCAGTAAAAAATCCTGTTATAAAAAAAATTACAAGAAATATTACAGTAGATTTTGTAGAATTATATTTACTTTTTTGCCTTACTATTTTCATAAAATTCCTCTATATTAATTACTATTATTAATTTATTTACACTTATAGCATCTTGTTTCGAATTAACTTCTACCCCTCGAGTTTTCGTCTAATCACACTGCCGCTTACAAGCATCACAGGAATCATAAGCAATATTAAAAGCACCATCACTCCCCAATCACTTGCCGGCCAGAAATTCTCCTGCAAAAGCCACTCTTTGGGGTTTATTACATACACCTCTCTGAAATACCGCTCCGCCAATATAACCAATACATAGTAAATTACAAACGGCGACGCATACGCCATGTATTTACTGAGTGACACGTTAGCAAGCAGCGTTCCTACACTCGCCCACAAGCTACCGCTTAAAAAGAATACTGTTGTTTTTGTTATAAGTGACATTATCGGAGACACGGCTTCTTCGCTTGCCATCTCCATTGGTCTATATATAAGCGCAAAAAGAATCGTCACGATGCAGATACTCACCGCCATGGTAAGCCCGCCTGATATAGCCGATGCGATGACTTTGCCTCGCACATAATCTTCCTTGTGAGTTTTCATGATATATATCTTAATGTACCCGCTAGTGTATTCATCAAGAAACGCTGATGTATATGGCAAAGTACAAACAATAGGCACGACAATCAGCACGATATCCGACCTCATCGCGGTGAAAATAATATTCATGTGATAAAACGGCATAAGTCCGAATTTCACATTCTGTGGGAATATGGTATCCTTCCCCGCTCCGAAGAGTATCGCGACTATCATCACGATAACCGAAGCAAGGAAAGGCAGGCTAAAAATAGCCCGTTTTATGTCAGTCTTTATTGTGTCCACTAGTGCTCCATAGATTGTTTAATGCATTTTATCTCTTTACTGTCATTTATTATACTATATATTAATTATTTATTACAATATTATTATTTTATTTTTACTGTTTTATTATCAATATCCCAGTGAGCCGTCGATTGCGTTGATGGTGAGGTAGCTTTATTGAAAACAAAATAAACAATAATCATTTGCATTCTAAGCACCATATTTAGTATGTTTTTGACGCTCTTTGTTGGATAATACTACCGTCTATTGCATTAACTGATACAATAGGTAACCTTCCCGTTTCTGATGATATACTATATCCATCTTCATTAGAATTAACACAATACGAACCATAAAAATTCCATACTGGTATAAGCAAGTACTCATCGGAACTATCATATACAGGTATTCCTGCTAATCCAAATTTTATCTCCTTTATATTAATATTCGCATCAGTATACTTTTTTGATAGCTCCTCAAAGTCTGGATCATCTATGCTTATAGGAAGCAAAGTTAATAAATTATATTTTACTTCCATATATTTTTTCGCACTCTCTAGTGCTTCTGAAAAAGAAATAATCTTAACATTTTCATTTATAACATTAGAGACATCTGTGGGGTTTGTCCACCTAAATTCTGCAATTGAATTTTGAGCTACCCTAATTGCAATTTCCTCATATTGAATTTGACTGTTATATACTTCTTCATCACAAAATTTTTGGTTTGCTTCTAATAATGGTATACCATAATATATAGGTCTAAATGTTATCATATAAAATTTTTTCTTAGCATCTATTTGCTCATAGTACTCATACTTTGATACTCCATTATCTCCAACTTCATTTTTATACTTCATATACTTATCCAAATTCTCCATACCATATCGTTCACTTATTGTCTCGAAATAATAAGCACCTACACAAATATCACATAATTTATCAAAAGCGAACTCTACAGCCTCTTGTTTTGTTTTTTCTAAATCAGGATATCTTGCATCTAAGCTTTCGACAGACGTTAACATTGCAAAAGGGTCTCTTTCAAGAATATAGTATTTGTTTGAAGAAAATGGGACATCTGAATATAATACTTGAATCTGATATTTTTCCATTCCAAATACACTTTCAATACTGTGATCTACCGAAAAAGGGTATTCATTAAATATAGTTAATCTTGCATATTTCCCATTTGATAAAAGAGTATCACTAACTAAATATAAGTTTTCTTCTTTATTATTTGCCCTTTCAATTAATCGTTCTTCCGTCATTTTATATTCTTCATCTATTATCTTTGAATCGTATGAAGTATAAAAAGAAAATGGTCTTAACATTAAATTAGTTTGATATTTTACAATTTCATCTGGAGCATTTATTAACATCTCTTTATAAGTATTAATGTTAGTTAACAAATTACTTTTTGCTTGCTCTATTTCATCTGGTTCAAGGATTTCAACTCCATTTTCTACATTTGCTATTTCTGATTGTAATCTTAAAATCCATGATTCGATTTCTGATTTTGTCATAGTCATTGTAGGGTAATAACCTTCATCACCTTCCATAAATTTATTTATTGCCCATTTTATTTTTTCATCAGAAATTGAGTCTGGGTTAATTTTTATTACTGGTACTTTATGCATTTCTGGCAATACTATCGTTGCTTCAATGTTAATTCGTACCTTATTGTCTTTTGAAATAAATCTATCAAAATATTCAGATGGACAATTTTCTATTACATCTTCTGTAGCTTTCTGTAATATCGCCTTCTGGAATTTTTTAGCACTATGTCCTGTAACTATACTATCTTCAGGTGTCTTCATACACCCTGATAAGCAAATTATAATTATTAAGCAATTTATTAGAATTATTTTCACTATTTTTTTATCCATGTTAGTATTCATCGTGTACCATCCTATTTAAATCTTTTATACTTATTTACTTTTTCATATGATTTGAGCTGTAATATTCAGCTCAAATCATATGTTGTCATCAAATATTAATTACTTGCTGTATGATAAGCTATATGATTACCTCCCCAAATTGCTTCAAGACACGCTTTTGCCCGTTCATCATCATCAAGATAAGATTCTCTAGTGGTAGGAACCCCATTGTTATATACACGTAATCCATCTCTATTAGCTCCATCGTAATACAAGTATGCAGTAATATATGTACTTGTTGATTTAACGCTACTCCATGTAACACGGTCCACATCGCCCTGGGAAAAATTAGAGTATCTACCATATAATGTGCCATAACCACTATCTACCTTTACACTTGAGTATCCAGCTAGCGCACTCCCCGCCATAACAACCAAAAGCATTATAGCAATCACAGGAATCATAAGTTTCTTATTTCTTTTAATTTTTAACATTTTAAATCTCCTATAAAATTAATATTTAGGCCGATTTATGCTATAATATCTCTGTCCTTACAGTAACCAGCACACGCCCGACCTAGGGCGTTAGGGAACCAACCTTATGTTATTGTAAGGACTTTTTATACTTTCACTAGGCATCAACTGCCTTTCATTAAGCACTTTATAGTAAGCCCATACAGGCGTTACTTCGGTTTAGTCGGCTATAATCAATATGAAGCAGTACGCGACCCTGACGTGGATTCTGAATTTGAACCGTCATAAGCATAGTAATAAACAATGTAACGGTATTGATATCCTGATGTTACATAATGTGAGCTTAACAAGTTACAGGATGAACTGTAACTTGTTTTTGTCCAGCCATTATCATAGCGTTGAAGATATCCGGATATATATACCCTGTCTACGTTCGAACTTGCACTTAGCTTTGCTGTACAAGAAGCTTTTCCGGAACTATTGATAGAAATAGACGTATTCGTATAACTTATATACGTAAATCTCAATCCAACATCATAGGAAGCGTTTAACTCCAGTTCACTCTTTACCGCAAGAGCATTTCCCGCAAAAGAAAGAGCTAGAATAATCGACATAAGTAATACAGTTATTTTTTTGACATCATTAATACCTCACATAAAATAGTTTGTACTAATATATACAACTCAGCAACAGGTTTTGTGACAGGTTTTTCAAATTTTTTTAAAATTTACAAAATAAAAGACGATATTGTCATAAAAACTCCAATCAACGCCATCTTTTTATATGCTTTTCATCGATTTAATATATTTTTAATTAATACTTCCATTTTTATGTCTATTTTAATTGTGCCCGTTGGTGTTTTATATTGAGTGTATAATGTATTGCATCTCTTTGTTTTCATTTAATATACTACAAGTTATATTTTTTTACTTACTATTATGTTATTGATATCATAACAATCGACCAATTGTTAGTCATAAACAATTCCTCTTTATAACTTATTCTTGTATATCACTCGCTTCAATAGGAAACTCAATAATTCTTCCTCCATCAATTGCATTTAGTACCACTGTATATTCCTGCTCACGAAATTCTTCGTCCATATCTTCACGTGTTACAGTATAATTAACAAACCATGCAGGCACATATATAGCCTCTGACAACTCATTCTCAGCACTAATTACCGTCATCTTCATATCAACATTAGTTACTTGAACAGCGTTTTCATCATATGAACATCTAAAAATCAACATGTCACGAATTCTTTTTTTGATGTCTTTAAACGAGAGTAACTCTACATTATCATTTAATTTTTCTCCTATTTCTAAAGGATACTTCCATAAAAAATATTTAATTTCTCCTAATTCATTAACATAAACTTGAATTTCTTCAGGATACATTGGAGCTTTATAATTAATCTCTTCACTTGTATTGTATATGCAAGAATCGTTAATAATACCTTCTATACCGTCAATAATACGAGCAAATTTAATCAGGTAACCTTTAGATAGGTATTCATCACTATCATTGATGAAAACTTCATACATAGAAGAATATTGATAAGCTGTCTCAAAACTTGCGTTGATCATATAATCTATACCAATGTCATGTAGCATATTCTGTGCAATACTTACTGCATCTTCTACTGGCAGCAAAACTTCAGTACTTAAATTAATATCATTCATTTCAAAAATACTGTTAGACATAATGAATCCATTACTATATGAAAAGGTATCTTTTCTTGCATCTATTAGAGTTTTAATTCCATCTGAATCAAAAAAATATCCACTTAGGCTACTTTTAGAATCCCAGTTTGTAATTTCTTCTTCTGCCATATCGTCTGGCAAAGCTTCAATTTGTTCCTCAAGCCCAGCAATTATTTCCTCGTCTTCACTTTTCTTTGCTAAAATAAGTGCATGCTCCAATTCTTCCTTTGTAGGTCCATCGTCTTTTATAATTATTTCTCCACTAGTAAAATATTCTACCAATTCCTCAATATTTTCAGTGTCAAACAAAGACTGTTTTGTTTTATATATAGGGTATTTGCTAACATTAGGCGTATTTATAGAGGCATTTATTTCAATTACTCCTTCATTTCCCTTCATAGATAATATTTCTTGCCATGAAGAAGGAATATCATACTCTTTACTATCTGCCTTTACTTCAATTTTTTCCATCAAGTTCCGTTTGTCAACCACGACCTCTCTATCAGGAGTTTTTTGACATCCGCTTACAATTATTAAGACTAATAATAAAACAACAGGTATTCTTTTAAAATAAACTTTCATATTTCCTCCTAAATTTTTATATTCGAGGTATTATAAATATAACACCTCGAATGAATCTATTTAATTTTTGGCATAAACGTAGCCCCAACCTCTAACGTTGCCAGTGGCTGAATATATTTTTGTTCTCCAACCAACGGCTTGAACTGCATAAACATAACTGCCTGCGTACGATTCGCCAGGTCCAAGTACAGCTGTATCATATGCTTTCCAAACACCACCTATTTCAAATTGTCCTTTTACTCCCATATCTTCTGATGAACTAGGGAAGTTATATCCCCATGCAGAACCATATTTGTATGGAGTAACTTTAGGTGTGCTTAACCAACCAACATCTCCAATATACATATTGCAAGAGGCTGCAAAAGCCAGCGCATTCCCAGCCATAGCTACAACAAGCATCATAGCAAGTATTGGTATCATAAGTTTTTTTCTTGATTTAATATTTAACATTTGTTAAATCTCCTTAAAATTTAAAATTTTCAGGCCGATTTATGCTATAATATTTCTGTCCTTACAGTAACCAGCACACGCCCGACCTAGGGCATTAGGGGTTCAACCTTAATGTTATTGTAAGGGCTTTTCTATACTTTCATTAGGCACCACACACCCTTCAACATATACAATATATCTTTGTTATTCACAAAGAAACTAACTGTTCAAGTTTAATGAGTATCGTACGCTATTCTATTTGTGCTTTCACAATTTGATCCATCATATGCATAAAAGTAAGTAATAACTCTATATGAGCCTTCTGAAACATTTATAGTATTGCTCATTCCACCTGAAGTCGAATTACATGTTTTACTCCAGCTCTTAATTGTTGTCCAACCGGAAGAACTTTGTTTCTGTAAAAATGATGATAAAATAACTTTATCTATGCTTGAAGATGCCGTTACATATGAACTGGTTGTCGCAGTCCCACTAGAGTTAATTGAAAGAGTAGTGCTTGCAACAGTGATATATGTATATCTTAATCCTACATCGTTAGACTTAATAAGCTTTATTTCTTCTCCATCAGCCAATGCTTGTACATTAATAGTACATACCAGTAGTGCAATAATAGTTAGTAAAGAAAATATTTTCTTTCTCATAAAAGAAAACCTCCGTTTATTTTTTGGAACTTTTTGTCCCTTCATAGTATTAACGAAAGTTTATCAATAAATCTTGCATAATATTCTATTCTTGTTTATTTTATCTAATGTTCTCTACTATTTTTGTTGTTTCTTCCATATTAAGGTTGCTTATTACTGTATACACATAATCCTCTTCACTGAATACTATAGTAACCGTATCCTCTTTCTCAGAAATGAAACAATTATAATTACCAATTATTTTTTCATATGTTTTTGCTTTTTCTGTATCAACAGTAAGTGCCCCATCTCTCTGCCGAATTATTTCTATACTATTTCCTTCTTCACTTTCTAATTTAATTACATGAATAAGATCATAATTTTCTTCATTTGTCACTGTTAAACCCATTGGAATATAGTTCAGTTTATCTGCCAAGCTAGTAGAATTTTGTGTAGTATCAGCAGATTTACCAAAATCAAAGTCCGTCTTAATATTAAATACCTCGATGAAGACCTTCATAAACCTGTATTGCACCGCTTTTGAGGTTGCAACAAAAACACTCATCAACGCTATTGTTAAAAAAAAGCTCGCTGCTACCTTTATAGCTATATTCTTTGTTTTGTATAAAAGCTTGCTTCTTTTATTCTTTTTATTACTTTCTTCAAATATTTCAAGCTGATGCTTCATTCTTTCTTCAAACTCATCCGAAAAAGAAACCTTGCTTATTTCCTCTTCAGAAGGCATTGAAATTTCACTTTTTATATACTCATGAGCTCCCGCATTAATCAATGCAGAAAGTAACTCTTCATCAATCTCTTCATCTGTATGTTTTATTTTGTCATATGTTTTGCTATTCATTTTACGCACTCCACCCGCCATCTTTTGTATATATTTCCAAAAACATCTTTTTACCTCTATGTAACAATGATGATACAGTATTTTCTGATTCAATTTTTAATGCCTTACATATTTCTTTCGTACTGTATCCATAATAGTATTTCAGTAAAAGCGGACTGGAATATTTATCATCGATTTGATAAAAAATTCTTTCAATATTAAGCCGAAACTCCTCTTGCTCTAAGTGATTTTCAATCGTATCATCGTCAGCATCTTGATTATCTGAGTATTTGTAATATAAATCTACATTCCTTTTATACCTTTTTTCTTTCCGTAAGTACTCAATGCTAGTTGTCTTCACTATATTAACGATATAACTTTGTTTTTTCTTGCATGAAAGTGAACAAATAAGAGATAATTTTTTTCTTATCTTAAAAAAAGCGTTATGAAGAATGTCTTCTGCGTCACTTTCGTTTCTTACATACCTAAGTGCGAACACTTTCATTATACTTCTGTACTGGTAATAAATTTGAGTTATTTCTTCTTTTTCTTTTTGATCCAATCCAACTGTCAATACTATTAACATAAATATACCTTTATTGATATCTTTTAATTACTGTTATAACACATTTATGTAATTTTTTGTCGTTACCGTGTCTTCGTTTACAGTTTATTCATGCTTTCGTAATATATTTATTGAATGGAGTTTAATCCATTGGTAAGGGATTTTCAAAATATACTGAGAACTTATATTTATATTGTAGTTTATCAAAAGTTGGTTAGGTTATATTATTTGCAACTGGTATATCGGTACGTACTAATTCAAGCATCTTATGCCCTACTTAGCTTTTTCTTCCTATCTTAACTTTAGTACTTCATTCTAGGTAGTACTTCTTGGGTGTCACAATGTGTCATGGTTGGGTGTCATATAATGACACGGGGTAATAGATACACTTGTAGTGCTGAAAGAAATTATGGTTTTTTATCATTTAAACGTTATGGTTATAGTTCATATGGCTTTGAGAATATAATATATTCATTGCTGGTCTGTCCCCTATTTTCTCTGAAGCGCTCTTCACGAACAAGCAACCGTGCTGATTCCAACTCACGCAAAGTATTACCTACCGATGTCCTGCCCATAGAGCATGCTCTCATCATTTTCTTCCTGGAAGGAAAGCTTTGAAGCTCCCTGTTTGCACATCTGCATAAGTACACATAAAGAAGCTTTGCCTGCTTGGATAAATCCATATCAAATATAGCATTATAAGAGTAAAACCAGCCCTCCTTATCCTTCATTTGTATACTCATTCGCTCTTCCCTCCTTTGGAATTATGCGCCACTCCCATGATAAAAACAGCTACAATAAAGCAGAGTATTCCCATGAAATAACTTAACTTAGGATATACCTGACCTGTCTTTGGTATATACACTCCACTCCAAGTATTCTCACGAAGCTCAATCACTTCACTGTCCCTGTACCAACATACAATGGTACCTAACTCACTTGATAAAACCTTACATTCAGGATAATCCACCTTTATAAGCTCATACCCTTCAATATCAAGCTTGTCAAAACTACAGGATGTTATGTAATCCTCATACGATAAACCTACCCAGTCAGAAAACACATATGGATCAGATAATTCAATGCCATTATCGATATCCAAATACTTAACATTAACGCTGCCAAGCTTAGGTATATTCACAATATCAAAGGAGAGCATTTCATCATTTTCACTTATGCTAAACTCATAAACTTCATCATTAGGAATGTAATGATCTAGTAGTGATAATTCCTTTAAATAATAATCCCCGTATCTTAACCTCGATGATACTGCCCTACCTTCACTGTCTGTTTGGATTTCTTCAATAAGTGTATCTTCTGTGTCATATATTGCAAACACAACACCATCTAATGGATTACCTTCTATCGGCTCAGATTTCATCACCTCAACACTTCCTGTTATCGGACAGTTCGTTATTTCAAGCTCCATCATTTCATCATTACCCGATATATCAAACACATGTATATCATCAGCCAATATGTATCCTTCAGGTGCTGAGATTTCTCTTACATAATAGCTGCCATATGAAAGATACTCACTTTCTGCATAACCGTTTTCATCTGATACTAACTCCTGTATTGGATTATCCTCAGAATCATATATCCCATACACCGCTCCGCTTAATGAATTTCCTACATCATCTGTCTTAGCAATTGATACCCTTCCTTTGATAGCCACATTAGATAGATCGAATGTAATTATCTGACCTACATTAGTTACGGAAAAACTATATACTTCATCGGATAACATATATCCTTCCGGTGCGACCAGTTCCTTAAAATAATAATCACCTAATACAATATTACCGCTTTCAATTGTTCCATCTTTATCAGTGGTTAGCTCATGGATTAACATATCATTAGCTGTGTATACACCAAACTTTGCACCTTGAAGCTTTTCACCAGAATCAGCATCAGTTTTTGATATAATTAACTTTACAGGATCAGAATTTAATACTACAGATGCTTTAGCTACCTCACACATCCTGTCTACTACAGGTACTGCGACAGCCTGCTTACTTCCTGAATCATCAAGCCAGTATATGTTTGAAGCGCATCTGTTATCATATCCAATCAATATATCGTGAAGTTCAAACTTTCTACCTATTATCCCAACAGGTATATTAAATGTTAGTTCATCACCTGAGTTGCCTGTATACCCTGATACGGACATTCCGGGCGAAAGCTTCGATTCATTTATTGTATACTTACCATTTAATGCTCCATACGTAACAGTAGCTTTACCCTGCAGCATGTCACCTACAAGTTCCAGTTCAATTACATCAGGTGACACTTTCAAACTTTGTCCTACAACATAACCGTTTCTCGCCTTATCTAATAACTGCATATAGAAGTTATATGTACTCTGGCAAGCAGCGTTCTTAGGACGAACTGCATTGTTTGATGGCAGCATGAAATCATAACCAATACCAGCACTTTCCTTAAGCCACGAACGAATCGCATTAGCTGTAGAATACCTTATCTGTTGACTTGTAAGACCAGCTGTCCTGTACGGATAACTATGCTCCATTATCGCAAGCAAGCCTATGTATGTCCTGTTTGAATATACAGATGTCGGATCAAATTCACCGTATAAGTCGTTATACGGATTATCCGCTTTATGATCCAAGCAATATGCCACTTCACCCGTCTCAACCACCCAGTGCGGTGGTGTCTTTAATTCATACCAGCCATTGCTCCCTTTATACTCAAAGAAGTTACCGCCGTCATCCGCACTCCCGCTCGCTATATGCGGATTATCAGGCGGCAGTGCTAGAGCTGATACGTTTAACAATGACATTGAACATATCATAAGCAGTACTAAAGATAATACCTTCTTAAATCTTGTCATATTTCCTCCAAAAAAATAAGCCCTATGCGGGCTGTGTGTTAATCTCATTTTTAATATATTGATATGATAAATATAAGTTCATGCTCTGCCTGAAAGCTTCCTTCAAAAGCCAAGCCATGATTACAGCTTAACTCCAATACTCCTGTATTCTCGCTTTCAAGTACTCCAATATAGTTGCTTTCTATCTCTGCAGCATAAAGAGGTAATACATTCTGTGAATCATACCACTGTAAATCATCTATGCAATCTATACCAAGCGAGATATATTTTCTTGTATCTTCGCTGCTTAATGTTTCCCAATCCATACTATACGGCATTACATCGGTAAACCCTGAATCCTTTGCAGAAAATGATTCAATCACGACCTTTACCGGTACTTTTGAATTATTCTGAATATTTATATCAGCGCAATAAAATCCGTCTTCATTATTAGGGTCAATTGAATAAGATATATTTGCAGGATGTGTAATTGAAATTTCCAAAGCATTTATCGAACCTACTATGGGCACTGTACTGTTAACATTCCCAGTTCCTGAAATCGTCACAATTGCAGAATTATATAATTCATAAGGTGTGAATGTATTATTAATTGTATCATTTCCAACCTGTCCATTATTATTTTGTCCCCAGCTAAACACCGCATTTTCTGCATCAACAGCATACACTGATTTGACTCCCTTTATGATAGTAGCATCATAAACTTCCGTTATTAAAGATGGCGGTAATATTGAAACATTATTTCCACCTCCGACCTGACCATAGCTGTTTGCTCCCCAACCATACATGTTTCCGTCCGTATCTTTTGCGTACATACTGTATCCGCCATTAAACAATTCAGTGATATTATTTCCTAATAAATCTATTTTTGTTGCATATGCTAATCTGTATGATGCTCCAGTTCCTGCTTCACTACTGCCATTTTTCCCCCAAGAGTAAACACATCCGTCAACTCCTAAAGCTAGCCCGGTGTAACCGTTAAAAACAAATTGTCTAATTCTAGGGATATTCAATATTTGTACAGGTATACCTTGATTAAATGTACCTCCATTGCACAACTGACTGTACGAATTATTTCCCCAACCATATAAGGATCCATCTCCCATGACAGCAAATCCTGTTATGTTTTCTATAACGATTTCATTAATGGTTGTATCTAAATCAGAGATAACCCACAATCTATTTGGGGTACGATTTTTTTCGTTGTATGTACCCAATTCATAAGTTACCGCTGTTCCCCAAGAATATGCATCCTGATGATTATTGCAGATAGCAAACGACGCTACTCCGTTTGTAACTACCTCATCAACATTATTAAGTGCCGATATTTTTGTCGGTACAGATTGTCCTTTTATAAAAGAACCATTACCCATTTGATAATTCTGTCCAAATCCCCAAGCGTATACATCTTTGCCGTTAGTCAGTGCGAACGCTACATCTGATTTACATACAATTTCTTTAATATCCGATATTGCATTAAGCTTTACCGGTGAAGTTTGAGTCGTATAATTTCCGCAGCCAACCTGACCGTAATTATTTTTGCCCCACCCATATACTTCTCCTGATTTTGTAAGCGCATATACTGTACTATTATTAATATAGATTTTAGAAACATTATTTAGATTCGGAATCAAAGTCGGAGTATGCTGCTCCGTTGTTGTTCCCAATCCAAGTTGACCATATCCGTTATATCCCCATGAAAACACATTCCCTGAATCGTCTATCGCAAAAGAAAATCCGTATCCATTGTTGCTAAGTATTATCTGACTAATATTTGAAAGTCCGCTGATATTGACAGGTGTCAATTGATTATCAGTTGTTCCGTTGCCAACCTCACCTTTTGTATTTCTGCCCCAGCCTTGAACATTTCCATACGAATCAATAATAAACGAAGTCAAGCCATTGGTTACAAGCTGCACGTTCCCTGCAGCGAAAGACGTTAAATTGATACTGGATAATAATATAATAAGGAAAAACGTTATTGTTGAAACTATTCTTTTCATCTTTTACCTCCTATTAAAAAATAAGCATGGCCGGTAGTCATCCGGTTAGGTTCCGACCATGCTTTATGTTAATTATCTAAATGTCTAAACCAGGTTAAACATAAAGATTAAGCTGTGCATTGCTGTATATGACTGATCAAATGCAAGACCGAAATTTGCTTCGAGCGTCATAGTACCTGTAGTGCTTGCAGGCAGTGAGCCAAACAATGTAGCGTCAGCTTTTACAGCGTAGTGCGTGCTTACGTCATAGCCGACATTCCAACCAAGAGCATCCTTTACTTTTACACCAAGTGACAAGTATGTCTTGGAATCGGCAAGGTTAAGGTTAGCCCAGTCCTTCGCATCGCTTGCTACATCGGTAAACTGAAGCGTACCGCCCGTGGATGAAGTCAATGACTGCACAGTGATATTAACCGGTACTTTTGTATTATTGGTAATCGGGATATCAGGTGCAATAAAGTCACCGTTTTCGCCTGTATTCGGGTCGATGGTATATGCGAGAGTCGCAGGATGCGTTACTGAAATAGTAAGTGCTGTAATCGAACCTTCAACAGGCACTGTCGCTGTAACATCACCTTCACCCGACGATACTGCATCGTCCGCAAATGCGGGTACCGCAGTAAAAGCAAAGATGGCCATTACAGCCATCATCATCAAGAGTATTTTTTTTGTTGTGTTTTTCATAAATTATTTCCTCCAATTAATTTTAATATATTTTAAACCGGTATTTACCGGATGACTGTCAATTAACACTTAAGTGTATCCTATATCCTGCTTTGCTGATAAACTCCTTAGTTTCCGTATCATAATAGTTCAGGTATGCTGTTACTTCATATTCGCCCGATTCAACATTTTGAAGAAGCTCTATACCTGTTATATGCTGGTTAGGGTAAATGGGTGTAGATTTTGCAATGAGCAGATCACCCAAATATACCTCAGCCTGCATAATCACTGTATTGTGCTCAGGGTTTTCCACTACCCACTCGCCTATTGATCCTGTTGTGCCTAATGGGAATGATATATTCGAGCTCAGTTTATCGGTTACTACCAGCTGCTGCGCTTCGAGTTCTTTAAGTATCTCCTCACGCTCGGCTGCTTTTGCCTCACCTTCCAGTGAGCTCCCGTCATCATTAAGCAGCACAGGAGTTGGAGACGGTTGTATTTCAATCTTTTTACCTTCACCTCCTTTAAAGATAATTAAGAGCGAAACCAAGATTAGTATTATGACTATTCCTGCTATCATGAGTTTCTTTCCCTGTTTCTTTTCATTTTTCATATAATTATTCATTTTCCCTCCAAAAAAATAAGACCATATGGTCTTTGGTTGTTATCTTAAATTTTATTTAGTTGGTTATACCTTTCTTCTTTCTCTTCTTTAGAAACACTATTAATCCGCAGAGTGCGATAATACCAGAGCCTGTTCCTGCCACGACCGCTGGTATATTGCTCTTCTTTGGTACTTCTTCATAATATGCGATTGCTTTTACCTTAAATTCGTAGCCTTTAAATACTTCTTTTGAAAGTGTACCTTTGTACATAGCTGTAATATCCAATACTGTCATATCGGGAATATCAAAGCTACCTGAGTATACTGCCTGGTATTTTGTTTCAAGCCTTTCGATTATGTATTCTGCCTTTCTTATGGTTAAATCATCATTTGTTGAAATGTCATCTAACCACTTACCGTCCGTGATTCTATGTGTATCGACGGATAAACCCAATTGAGTAAGTATTATATACTCATAGTCTTTAAACTCCGGTTTATTGCTGTCATATCTTAGCTGTGTACCATCATTTAAAAGATACACATCATCATATATCGATCTGTGAATACACTCGCAATTAACTGTACCTTTCCATTCAGGACCGGATAGTATCTTTAGCCTGTTAAACGGCAGTTTTACAAGTACATCGCACTCTGTTTCTTCGTCATAATACAGAGTTTTAACTTCATTATCCGGTTTAGGTTCTTGCGCTTGGTATCCAAAGTTGCAGCAGATTACTTGACTGGCTGTTCTGCCTGTTATCACTCTTTCTTCAGATGCAATATCAGACAGTCCTATCGTGCCGATATATCCGTCTTCATGAATGGACATATAGTCATTAAAATCCACTTCATCTTGATTACGTACGCCTTCTGTTTTAACCTCTCTCTTAAACTCCTGTGTTTTAGTTTCATACACAGGACTCTTTTTTATCACTTCATACTCAATGTTTTGGAGTATGTACTCTACATCATCTTGAATAATATATTCATCTGCCGGGTATATAAAATCACTTGATTGTGATATGAACTCATACTCCATGGTTATTACCTTGAGCTCATCATCCGCATATGCGCTTGTACACATAAGCAAAAGACAAGCTAAAAGCAGTATTATTGTTTTCTTCATACAGTCTCCTTTACTTTATCAGCTTAATCAATTCCATAAGCTTTATTCTTGTACTTTCATTTATAATGGCGGTTAAGCCTATACTGGACAGGATAAAAAGCAGTATATATACTATCACCCGAAAAACTCCTGATATACCTCTGAAGATTGTGCTAAGTAACGATTCCTTGCTTTCCTGGTTAATGACTATTACCTTGTCGCTTTTTTCGGGTTCCGGAATATTTCTTTTCTTATCTTTTTCATATTGCTTGTAAAACCCGGTCTTTATACTCTCCTTTCTCACTTAATGATCCTCCTAACCAGGTTATGAAATGATGATTCCTGTACCTGTTTATCGCGGATATACTCGGAAAATATCTTCTTATACATTCCGCAGTTCACCGTTTCGTCTATGATATACTGCGAGGGGGCTGCAAAGTATGTTTTATCACCGTACTTGCCCATAAGCTTTCGTATATCATTTTCTGTTTCCTTGGGAGTGAAGCTAAAGATAAAGTTTAGGTCGTTTACACCTTCTGTCATTTTAAACACCTGCATAATGCATTCTGCTTCCCATGGTTTAGATCCTGCACACACTATTCTGAAATCACTCATAAGGAACTGTTTTGAGTTCCACTCGTCCAAAATGCCATAGTCATGAACTGTGAAGTCATAACCGCCGCTTAATATGTTTTGCATATGGTTATCGCTAAATATATCTATGCCTTGGAATGTGATGCTTTTATTCCTGTTTTGTTTCACATTGTAAAACTCGGCAAGCGATTCCATATGCCCGTGTCCGTTATCTTCTACATAACATGCCGTATATCCGTTGTCATTTAGAAACCTTGTGATGTTTAGTGCCTGCGCTGTTGTACCTATCCTGTGAAGTGCTCCGCATACACCGACTGATATCATCTGCTTTATCGACTGCTTTTTAACTATCACTCTGGTAGGTTTTTTACTGTGTTCCGCCTGCAGTCTGTACTTAAGTGCATCCTTATACTGCATACCACTGTTAAGGCATACTGATATATCCTTCTGTATATCTTTAATCTTCTCCGCAGTTATTATGTTATATATACCTTCTGCAAACAGACGTCCCAGTATAGGTGTATCGTTTGTATATCCTGATGCGAGTATAATAATCCTTAAGTCATACATGCTTTTTATACCTATTACTGTATTTATTACTTCATCATCGTTGTCTAAAATACAGGACAGATCAATGCACAGAAACTGATAACAGTTCATGTTCTTAACATCATGTGATATATACTTACTGAGACTCATCTCATCCGTTATCTGAGTAACAACTATTTTGTTTTCTTCACACGGCTTATCAAGCAGACCCATATTCTCATTTGAGCTTATATACAAAAGAAGCATTAGTCATGCTCCGAAGCTTCACTAATATATTGTGGTGTAGGCTCAGGTATAATGCTCTTATCTTTATGATATCCGCTTACCAGCATCACTATCCCTATAATGAGTGCTGTAAGGTATATCAAAAATTCTACAGCTTGTTTTTGTTTATTCATTTTATCCTCCGTCCTCCTGAAGTAGTATTACAGGTCTTCGTATATACCTGAATGTAGGTGAATATGCAGTTACAGCTACTCCATTTCTGCTTGATGAGCAGTGTGCAATAAGCGGTTTCCCGTCATTATCGAAACCTACTACAATGCCAACATGATTTACGCCTGTTCCCGGTACTGTTTTAAATGCAAGGTCTCCTATCTTTGCTTGATACACAGGTACAGAATACTCCCACTGCTTATATGTACTTGAACCCAGATAGTCATGAACTGTATTCTTAGATATCCCACTGTTGATAAACACCCACGCTACATATCCGCTGCAATCCAGTCCATATAGCCTTTGTGTACCTGTTGTTGTGCTTCCCGGGCTGGTTACTTCTTTCAAGGCTCCCCATTCAGGGCACATACCAACATTGTTATACTTACCACCCCAAAAGTAACCGACTTTTCCTACTAATGATTGAGCTATATTCGGTATATTCGCCGATTTCAGATATATATCACTTGGTATACTACTTAATATGTTGTTTATCTGTTCATTTGAAAGTGATTGTATATTTCCTCCTGAGCATGAAAAAAGAGCGGCATATTCACCGCTCATCATGTCGTTTAGTACTTTCAATTGATTATTATTAAATTCGAACTCCTGCAGCATGTCCTGATACGATAGGCATGTTACATATATGTTCTTAATTCTATACGGTTTCGGTGTTGGCGTTGGTGAAGGGGTTTCATAATCAGGCGGATTTGGGGTCATTTCCGGTTTAGGAGTTGGAGATGCTATTGGTAAAGGATATTCTTCATCATCCCAGGGTAT
Source organism: Christensenellaceae bacterium (assembly GCA_963676355.1). Taxonomy (GTDB): domain Bacteria; phylum Bacillota; class Clostridia; order Christensenellales; family UMGS416; genus JAGLOK01. Next base: position 1,571,540 of record OY781093.1, on the reverse strand, counting down.
TTCAATTATCTCAGTTTCTATATAGTTCATTTGCCAGTAAAGTAATCTTAGCTCTTCTACTTTTTCATCATTTAACACAGCAACCTGTGATGCCTCTTCAGTTTCCAGCATATTATTATCTATAGAAAATAAAGCAAGTACATGACCTGAATTATTTATTATTTCCCCTTCACTGTCCATATAAATCACACTTACTTCATTTACATCATCAGAGTGTTTTTCATATTCTATTCTTTCATTAAGCTCATTATGCAATTCACTCATTATTTCAATGATGGATATTTCTTCTTTATTTTCATCAGCCTGGGATTTTCCGAACAATATCGCATATGGTGATGACAAGATAACCAGTATCATTATTAGTGGAATAGATATTGCAATTATAATTATTTTTCTTAGTTTCTTATCAGTAATGACTTTATGCACTACTGTAACAATAGCTTTTATCGTTGCAGGATCAAGTGCCACTTTTACCTCCTTGTATCAAAAAAGCACATGTGGGTGCATGTGCTTTTTTCGATGCTATTAATTCGTATTTTAATTGTTTTCTTTGACTTTAAATATGCTATCTAGAGCTTTCTGTGAATAGTCTAATTCGTTAATTAATTCTAATAAATACTTATCTTTTTTATAATCTTGAGACAACTTTTGAACAAGCTTCATAACCAATTCAATAAACATATATAAATATCCTACTATTAAAATTCCTGCAATTGCTATAAAAATAGGGTATTGTTCTGATGGCGAGATGATGTTTAATATCAAGGCAGTTACAGGAACTACAAAACTTAATTCAAATATTCTTTTTTTTATCCTATCACGCTTATCCTCATATTTCTTTATTACTTCTTCACATTCGGATTTCAATTTCATTAATTTCTCATATGAACAAATATGCTTTCTAATTGTTGGTACAATTTGGTTTGCGTCTTCATCATACCTCTCATAAACTTTTTTTAACTCTTTTACACGCGCTTCCTCTTTATATAGGACTCTGTCTGGCACATAAGCCGATAAGACCATGCATATACCTGCACCGATAGCAAATTTCCAGCTGAACTCTGTACAAGTAAATAGTAATATAAAGTAAGTGATACCCAAAATAATTAATGAGATCGGTATAATCCAGCCGAAAAAAGTAAATACTTCCCGCATTTCTGCAAAAGTTCTTCTTTTTCCTTTGCTATCATTCATTTTTATACTACATATTTCTTCTCTAATATAAATATATTTTTGTGTCATATTTTTTTTCTCAATTATTTTTCGTTAAATTTTTAGTGCTTAATGCCTAAAACATTATATTACATAATAGTTTTAATATGCAATACAGTAACGGAAAATAGTTTTAACAATACATAGTTTTTCATTTATCGGATTAAGAGTTAATATCCATTATAATTAATGTTCTTTCGATAATCATACCTTAACTAATCATCTATCTTTTTTGTATCTCTTTTTTATTTTATACTCCCACATTATTAAAAACGTACTCAATCCAATAATCGCTAGTCCCATTGGTAACATAACTGGAGTAAACGTTCTCCAAGCGGTTATCATCATTACTCCTAAAAACATAAGTACAACATAAAGTCTAAACAGCCATTTGTTCATAATATAGCCTCCTTTTCTTTTATACTTTCATTATGAATATATAGATATTCGAAATGCAAATCTGAGCATATTTTTTATCTCCCACCGCCGTTCCCTATCAAATTCATCTTATAATCCGGCACTAAAAACCAAGCATGCAATCGTTTTGAGCCTATCATACAAAGAGCATGCCCTCGCCTTTTCGAGTATATAAGCTCTTGTTCTGAGTCAGTAAGATGATAAAGCGATATAATATCTTCTAAGTCTCTTCCGTCACAACCCATGATCACCTTATATGAAGGCATATCAAGCAATGGCTGTCCGTACATTCTAACTGAAGGATCAAGGAAATCAACAAGGCTGTGTGAGATAATCGCTACCCCTGATTCGTACTTTCTTGCACGTTTAGCTACATTCCGTAAAAACACAAGTGATTGTGGTACATTTGGATCTATCATAAGATATGCTTCATCAGCAATGAGCAATACCTTCTCTTCCCTGTTCTGACTCATTTGCTCCCATGCCCAGCCAAGGATATTAAAATATTGTGTACGCTTTATCTTATCTTCAGTATTCTGCAAGTCATGTGTATCAAGGCATATCACTTTAGATGAAGTCTTTATAGTCGTTATCCCATTCCATAGAAATGAATCACTTCCCTCTGCAATATCTCTTAATAAAGCGATCAACACTTCGTAATTCTTATTCTCAGTTTTACTAAATCTAAGTTTTAAAAGGGCATATAAATCACCAAAAGTCGGAAACTGCTTCGCCGTCCTCCCCTTTATATCGGTATCCCATGTAATATCAAAGTCAGAATATAAGTAAATAAGTGTTTCCTTTAACAGTGCTTTTTGTATCTCTGTCAAAGTTGGTAAATACAGATTAAAGAATATATCCAGTGTTTTCATATGAAGCGCTAAGTCACCCATACCATTGCCTTCATCCGTATATAGTTTCTCACTTTCTGTTTCATCATCTCTTGGTGCTGGCTTTACTTGCAAAGGATTAATCCTCCCACCACTTCCTCCTCCACAGTTTATCCAATCACCATTTAAGTTATTGCACAGGTCTTTGTAGTCGACTAAGTCGGAGGGATTACTCCCTCCTCCTCGTCTAAGAACCGTACGTGCTAGTTTCCCAGCATACGGCTCAAGCATTTTATCACTCTTTCGAGCGGCTTTCGTAGTAAATAGCATTACAATGTTTATGTACATATACCATATTATCTATGGTTTCTGTACCACCCATAAATCTAGGTGTTTTGAAGAAAATTTCTCTATTCTCACCTACATCCAAAGGCATGCCACAGTGAAAACATCTACCGTTTTGATTCTTCCATATCTGTTTGAAGCGTCCTGATAATCTCTTTGCTCCATTATTAAATTTTCTCTCGATAAAATAATCTTGGTCAAGATATGGATTTACATTCAATCTAACTTTTGTATGTCTAACAATAGGGATATGGTCAACCCTTAATAATTCATTATTTTCAGTACTAAAAACCCACGAGCGATTACCGCTCCTATGCCAATATTTAGTGGTTACCCACCATCTTCCCTTTTTAGGGTGTCGGCGTTTAGCCCATTTGTATAACATATTAAACAATACGTAATCCATATGAGCAAACGCTTCGCTGGCACAGACAGACTGATGATAGTTAGTCCATCCTCTAATCTGCTGGTTGAGTTTCATAATCAGTACATCTTGTTTCCATGCTCTACCACGTTTAAGGATTGTTTCGTGCAAGCTATCTTTAAAGTTCTGTATAGATTTCTTCGATGGCTTGACTATTAGTTTTCCTTTAAACTTCCTAAACGTCCAGCCCAAGAAATCAAACCCATCATCAATGTGAGTAATTAACGTTTTGCTCTCTGACAGTTCTAATCCTCTTGTTTGCAAGAAACCTTTTATGACATTTTTAGCTTCTTCTGCTACCTCTTTCGATATTGCAGTAATAATAAAATCATCTGCATAACGGATAAGGTTCACCTTGTTTTTATTATGTACAAATGCGCTATATGCGCCATCTCTACTCATATCAAAGTGTTTAGTCAGCTCATTTTGCAATCCGTCAAGTGCCATATTAGCTAAGATTGGTGAAATTATTCCGCCTTGTGGTGTCCCATCTTCTGTAGGAAAGAGTTTATCATTGAAAATATATCCTGCTTTTAGAAATTGTTTTAGTACAGACTTATCCATAGGGATATTTTGTATTAACCATTCATGATTAATATTATTAAAGCAACCTTTAATATCGCCTTCTAATATCCATTGTGGGCTAAATCTTCTTGATAATGCTGTAAATACATATTCACATGCATCATGACAACTTCTACCTAATCTAAACCCAAGAGATTTTTCATCTGCTGTAGTTTCTGCAACAGGACTTAATGCAAGTGAATATAGCGCTTGCATTGCTCTATCATACATTGTTGGTATTCCCAGTGGTCGTTTTTCTTTTTTACCTTTCTTGTCAATATACACTCTTTTTAGTGGTTTCGCTTTGTAGTTTTTGTTCGTTAGACGATACACTGCTTTCATTTTCGATGATGGAGTAGACCATATTTCTCCATCAACTCCAGCCGTGTTCTTCCCTTTATTGGTAGTCACTTTTCGTACTGCCAATAGTTTTGAGTTGATTGAATGTGTTAGTAGATACTGTAGTCGTTTTACATTGTTATACTTGTTATCTCGCCTAGCCTTAGCAATTCTGATTTGTAGGTTATTAACATCTTTTTCAACTTTGCTCCAGTCAATTGATTTCCACTGAAACGCTAGCTTTTCTGTGTCTGTTAAACTCTCAGAAGCTTTCACTTCCGTCTTTGAATATTCAACATTCATAACTTTACCTCCATTCTTTGCTATAAAATACCGTTGAGTAAGTCTGCACCCTTTCAGGTCAAGGCAAATCTTGAACCTCTATGCATTTCATTACAAAATGCCATTCGCTTTTTACTCTGTTCCTCTACCCACTATGCCGTCTCTTCCTCTTGCGAGGTCAATACCTTGATTACTCAAGGAACATATTGGGCTTACCAAGTTCCACCTAATAAATAATTGTGAATGCGTTAGGAGCTATCTTTAAGCCGGGAGCTATTTGTCCATTTATCATGAGATTACGAAAGCTCTCATGATCTAACTCCACACCTTTTTGGTGTAAGCGTATCAGCCTTATTTCGCTTATTCCCTGTAACGACTCTTACAATAGTTCACTTTACGTTCTCCATAACATTCTTATCCTAGCAATCCGTCAGCCTTTAGGCTGGTTGACGTTTCACATTGTCCCACGAGCTTCCCAACGAAGGCATTACTGCCTAAGCAGGTCGTGGTAGGATTACCCCAAATGGATAGGGCAGCTATTTCTAGCAATTTATTAGGCGACTTCTTGTCGCACTTCTGATTCTGGGTCTATACAGATTATTTTTATCCCCATCATATACTCTGACAGTATGATGTTTTTAATTGCTGTAGATTTTCCCTGTCCGGAGTGTCCGAGTATAACAATATTAGAGTTAGTTCTATCCCCTTCTCTCTTCCATAAATCAAGCACTATCATTCCTCCATGTGCATCCATAGCAAACCAAGTGCCTTCGCCATCGTTATATCCACTACTCGCAAACGGAAATCCACCGATAAAAGTCGAAAGCGGTACTATCCTTTGTGTTATATCTACTATCTTCTGCTCAGGAACATGATATGGAGATAGCATCTTAAATGCTTCCTTTTGCAAGTTAGGCAATGGCCGTATTTTGCACCTAATTGTTGAATATAATCCTTCTACTCTTCTACATAACTTTTCAAACCTTCTTTGTTCATTATCTAAAGGCATAACAAGGTTTGTCATATATCCTACTGTTTCACCATTTTGGTCTATCTGAGTTAATATCCTCTCGCCGTCTTCAACGCCACGCTCAGCTCTTTTTTCTGTAAGTGGATCTCGAGTTGATTGCGCTAAGCTTCTATTTTGCATAATATTTTTTGATATGCTCTCTACAAGCAATGTATTGTCTGCCGGTATAAAAGTTTGAGATATTACTGTTCCAGGAGTGTTTGACACTTTAGCTAACCATCCGGTTTCAACAGTAGGTGGGTATTTGGTAACTCCGAATATCTTTCCAATAAACTCTCCAATATTAAGACTTGTTCTTTTAAACTCTAATCCCATAGGTGTCACAATATTGAGAAGCGCAGAATTAACTGCACTTTGGTTTAGTCTGGTTCGTTTCATTTCAATCCTCCAATTATTGGTATAGTCGCACTAAATTCATTATCATCAGAATCAAGATGTTCGCTTTGCGGATGCGCAAAAAGCTTTGCAAGGTGATATATCCTGTTTTGGTTAAGTAAATCAGCATTCACTCCACAGCTTTGAAATTTATATGCAAGTTCTGTTGCTCTGCGCTTGAGTACTAGCTCCCCATCCTCAGTTAACCTTTCCCACACAATAACAAAGAATTGTCGCTCTATTATCTCACCCGATAGTGCAAATTCAGCTATTTGCGTTATCTCCTCATTTATCAATCGTCTGCGAATATTGTCTGATGTAGTATTTAGAACATTATATAGTTGGTTCTTGAGCTTACTCATATCGACTACTTGCGATATAGCAAAGAACTTAAATGGTTTTGTTTCGCTGGATAGTTCTGCAGTTAGTGTGTTTATGAGTATTCGCTTTTCGCTATCCGATAATAGATCTATGCTAATTGGGTGTAGCCTTATATATGAAAAGATATGATTATCAAGAGTGTATAAAACGCTTCCTTTTATGTCTTTAATGTTTATAAACTCACTGGCTGTTTGTATTCTTTTATCAACTTCTTCTTTCCTTCTAAGCATCTCCCCACTCCTTCATATACTTATATTCAAACTTCTGCTGGTTTTTAGCAAAGTTCACCATGTTCTTTAGCTGATCATAAACAGACTGATTGTTCTTATCCTTTGTAGTACACATCACACTTCCGGCTATTCCCGTAAGAATGAATACAATAAGGAACGTTACGCTTTTGTTTATACTAAATACTAAAAAAGCTATCGAGACGATAGCTGCTGTTGCAATTACTGTTTGCAATATTTCCTGTTTACTGTACCCTTCAAATATCTCCGATTTGGTCTTTACGTTGTTGGGTATATATAATTTGCTTTCTCCCATCTTTCCTCCTATGAGTAATAATTCATTACAACGCTTTTTATTATCCATACACATTCGGCTATGATATAAAAGACTATTGTATGCTTTGATCGTTTCTTATACATTGCACTATCATCATCAGTAGAAATCATTCTAAAAAGGCAGTAACATAATCGAAAGGCGGCACCTGCTCTTATAAGCCAGACCACCACCTTTGAAATATCGTCTATCATTTGCATATTATCCTACTTTCTTATCACAGCCTTTGCCATGTTATATATTCTTGATGTGTAGTATATCTTATTCATCATTCCTCCGCCTCCGCTACCTGTCATTAGTATAAACTCGGATAAAAACTTTGGTGCTTTAAGTGCCATCGACATACAAGCTATAGCCCAGAATATCTTTCCGTTTAGCATCATGCCTACACCTACCTTACACATTGATATCTGTATCACCACCGCTATTGTTGACTGGAAAAACTTCTTCAGGTACGGTCCAAATACTCCTTTGTCGCTGTCAATAAGTCCTACACAGGCAAACGGCACTCCTATTCTAAGTATCAATATCTCCATTCCCCGGGTTAGGAACTGTATATATAGTATAAAAAACAGTATGAAGAATATGAGTGATACTATCCCGGTAAATATCCCGGCTGTTGTGATTCCTGTAACTAATGCACCAAAGTCCATTGATGTACCTGTGCCTATTGCCACCATAAGTTCATCTGTAAGCTCAGATACCACATCCGCCATCAGTTTATATAATGATGGGAAGCACACTGCAATTGCCATCGCTCTTATAAAGTTGGTTAATATCAAAAACGGGTCTGCATCTGCATCCCCGTCTGTCCAACCTATATATGTGTCGAATCCTTTCTTCAGAAATTTCAGTATTATCACCGATATCCCGAATGAAAAGAATATGTCGTATACGCTATAAAACCAGTTAGTTCCCGTTGCCATTGTCATGTAGTTTTCCGCATGCAATGCTATTGGTACTATACTGGTTAATATATCATCTAAAAAAGGCAATGCTGCGGACAGTATTGCGCTTATAAGTATGGTTATTACTATTGCCAATGTGACCTCCTTAAATTCAAAAAATTCTACGTTCTAAATAAGTTATAAGAAGAATCTCAAATCTATTGGATTATCAATATCTAATCCCGCTCTTAACAAATTAACTATTTTTCTTGAATGAGATATAGTAACTGGAAATTTTTCATAAGAGTTTGTAGAATTCCAATTTAGCTTTGTCAATTTTATTATTTCTTCACATGTTAAATCGATATCCTTTTCAACACTTTCATCTTCAATCAGAAGAGGTAATGGCATACCAGGAATAAAATAATTATCAAAGTTCTGTAAAATACCAGAAGTATAAACTAAAGCCTTTTCTTGACTTATTTTACACACTTGTCCTCTTTTAGGTTCTTTACCTCCTGTGATAACATTCCAAATACATTCTTGACCAGTATATATGTGAATAGTTCTTATTTTAAATGGGTACTCACTTAATTCATCCAAAGCTTTTTTTTCATTCAGATCAAAATAAGAAGTCTTATGGATTACAACAAATTCAGGCCACGATTTCTTATGACTATCATAATAATCTGTTAGTAAGCTAATTACTGTTTTTTGCATAGCTTCATATGATAAATGAATATCTTTATCAGAAAACCTTTCTTCTTTTTCTATTTCTTTTACAGACATGCATTTCATTGAGATAGTTTGCCCATATTCATCAAATATTTCAGCTACCCCAATAAGTCTTGTTTTATTATCAACCACTTTGCCAAATGATATCCCAATAAAAACTTTATTCCTAAACTGCTCTGATAATTTCCATGGTTTACCTCCAGCTGTTACATAAATCCCTAATCTTAAATTTTCAAAAGTAGATTTACCGTTAGCCTTTATTGCTTTACTTGTAATAATTTGAGTAGGTATTCCTTCCATATAAAAATCTACTTTAATAGTATCATGCAAATCTTGTTCTTGATTAACAAAAAATTCTTCCCACTCTTCAGGTAACTCAATTATACATAGTCTAATTTGTTTGGTAGACTCCTTTATTTTTATTGCATTTCGCTTCAATATATTTGTTACATCGGTAATCGTCTTGCATGATACAATTTCTTCATTAGATAAAACGAAACTACATTCTTTTGGAAATTTAAGTCTACATTTATATATGTCAGAAAACGATTTTATTTTATTGTTACCATTCTGTAATACTTTTAAAAAGCTCCCAATCGAGCTAGTGCCTATATATGCTGAATCAATTATAGACGGCCTACTCGTTACAGTTTCATTATAATCAAGTGGGAAATACCTATTTAAACCGTATGCAGGAAAAGTATGTGTTCTACCACCACCAAATGATATTAATGGTTCACGAATAAGAAAAAGATTTTCACTTTCTATTTCATTAGCAATTTCTATTTTCAAGAAATCAGCATTGGTTACTTCGATATCAATACTATTACCAATTTTTTGAACAAATACATTAATTCTTTTACAAAATTCATAATAATTTATTGCCAACAAACTAATTAGTTCAGAGCTTTTTTGTTTTGCAAATATTGGATTATATCTTTCTCCATCTTCAGTAATAATATTTTTGGGGGAGATTACTATATAAAATTCATTGCCTAAATATTCTATTCTGTAGTTAATTCCACTATTTATATAAGCTTCACTAGTTAACTTTGGTGATACACTTGTATCTAGTAGCATTTTTCTCGTAACAGGAATATATCCAAATGCTTGAGAATATTTACTAAATGCCATTTTTAGATATTGAATTTTCTGATTAAACGATAAACTATTGTACTCTATCAAGCAGATTCTCTTATCTATCTTATACAGAGCCTCTCTATTACCAACTAAAACTATTAATTTACTATTTTCTATAACTAAATAATTAATGAATTTTAGTTTTAATTCATCTGTATTTTGACCTTCTTTTTTTATAGCATAAACATATGTAGGTTCTTCAACAATTTTATATGCATTAATTTTCATTTATCAAGCTCTCCTCCCAATAACTTCGAAACTAAAAACCTAATAATTGGCAATGACATAAATACTTGTTTTACACCTATATCTTTATTTTCTTTATAAAATTTAAAAACTCGAATCATCCATATAACAATTAAAATAGCAATTATTAAAGGATTAAAAAAAATATCAATCCATTCTTGACCTGTAGAGGGTGAAGTAATAGTAGTTTTAATATTTCTAATACTATTAAGTATATTTGCCCAATTCAGAAATAAGAATACGGTTAATCCTATACCTTGAATTAGTAAACTAATACATAAAGTAAGTGAACCTTTATAAGAAGCTATTTTATTTGTTTTATTAATTTTAACTAGCTTGCTATACTGCAGATACTCTTCTTCATTTAGTTCATATTTGGTGGTATGCTGTCCAGCTTCAAGTGCCAAATAACTCCATGTATCTTCGCTAGGACTGAAGTTTGACATCTGATGAAAGGATTTTAAATCTACAACGACTCCTCTATCAGAAAACTCATTTATTATGTTTGTCCAAGGTTCTCCTGATTTCTTTAGTGTGTCAAGAATATCATTCACAACTTCTTGTGAAAGATTTGAGTTAATTAGTTTCTCGCTTTCAATTAATGAAAATTGAATGTCAGGTTCTATCCAACTTTTCAGATCAATTTTTAGTGTATCTTCCAAAAGCATTAATAATTTTTGTGATTCCCTACTTTCCCATTCCATGAACTTTAAAGTTAGTTTTGCGATTTTCTCTCTATTCAAAAAATCTTTATTGTTTGAAATTTCATATTCAATTTTTTTTAAATACTTATCTTCTATCTTCTCCGTAGCAAAAAAACCATCAATTGCTGCTAAATAATCCCCAGATTCCAATAGGTCAATTGCTTCTTTATATAAACTTTCTATTTTAATATCCAATTTTTTGCTGTTAGTATTTGCTTTGTTTAGAAAATATGCTATTAACGCTCTGTTACTAATAGGAAATCGTTCAAAAGAAATAGTATCAATACATTCAGTCTTTATAAATGTTGCTAGCTCTTTTGAGAGTGACATTTTATATTCTTTTGATAAATAATATATCATTGAATATTCTACAGAAAAAGAAATATTAAATGAATCTTTTTCGATCTTATTAATAATATTCTGTAGCTGACAAACTATTTGTTCTTTTGAAAAACATGAACTACATAGTAATGTAAATGACTGAAGTAGCGTATCACTTCTTGAATCATACACTTTATTTTCAGTGAAAATTTGCTGTTGCAATTTTATATATACGTCTGTTGGTCGCCTATTATCCACTATTAATCCTTTTTTCGTTACAATTCTTCAAAACTTGAAAACTGTTTTTATCTATAATACCACTAATTTCAATCAATAAAAAGACTTTAGTTGTAATTTATGTCATTTATAATGCGTATCAACAAATTAACAATCGCACTAGTAAGAACTCTCTAAAACAACACAAATAAAACCAAATCTCAATTAAATTAGATATTTTTCTAATCACTATTCTAGCCTTTATTTGTTCATGCTTTTTAACATATCCTCAGAAATATTTTTATGATAATTTTTCATTTCCGTATTATTCATTTTATCGTACAGTTTCCATAAATTAGAATGTATCGCTTCAGTAACATCGTTTGGCCCAAATATTATTTTATTAATAATATCTAAAGACATCATATAGTTTTTTTTTGCATTATTGTAGTATTTGTTTTCATTATTTTTTAATGCCATCATGTAATATATGTACCCAATGTTATTATAAATAATGGCAGTTGATTTATGGCGATTTCCTAATACTCTTACTCTAAAATCCTTTACTCTTTTATATATATTCAAAGCTTCAATATAATCCCCTTTTAATTCATATATACCAGCAATATTATTGTATGTAATATAAATATTAGGATGATCTTTATCAAGTAATCTTTTACAAATAGATAAATCTTTTTCTAGTAGCTCTAAAGCTTTGTCATATTCTTCATTTTTCTTATAAACAAATGCTAAGTTGTTATAAAAAGATGCAGTATTAATATCCTCTACCTGCAATATCCCACTGTGTGCTGTTATTGCTTTTGTATAAAATATTTCAGCTTTTTCATAATCGTCAAGTTTTTTACTAATAATCCCCAAATCGTTATATGCATCGGAAATATAATACAAGTACTTCTCTGATGCATTTATTATATCATTATATAGTTCAGTTGCTTTAGCATAGTTACAATTTTCCCTGTATGTTTCAGCCAAAATTTTTTTTGCTTCGATTACGCTAGGGTTATTGATGTCATACTTACCTTTTCTTATAATTAGACAGTATTCTAAAAATTCTATTGCTTTATTATAATTTGATTGTTTAGACAAAATGTACCCTACGATATACAACAGATTGCTCAAAACAATAGTTTTACTTCTAATTCTTAAAAAATACATTGAAACATCATAACCAAATCTTAGATATGGAGGATCGAATATACGAATATCTGTTTCAGCAAACTGATTTTCTTTAGTGAGGCTTGTAATTAATTTTTTACACTCTTTATAATGTGGTCGAAGTGAAGACTTCAATGTTTCACATATTGTTTTATGCATCACAATATAGCCATTGGTGTTTTTTATCCATCCAGTTCTAGCTAACCACTGCAATGAACCTTCTTCAGATAATCCTAACCAACAGATTATTTTATTACCTTTTATTGGTATTGGCGGCAGTAAACAAATATTTTTTAATATATCTACTTTTTTTTTATCCTTAATATTTGATATATCGAATAACATAAGCATATGCTTATTAAACTCTTTTTTTTCAATTTTTCCATTTATATAAACTTTATTTTTTATATCAAATCCCTTTTCTTTAAGCAAATCAAATAAATCCTTAAATGAATTTATCTTAAAGGAAGTATCATATGTCTTAGCAAGTAACTCAATTGTTAATGTATGATTACCTGCCAGCTCAATTATTGAATCCAGAATATTAATATCTTCATATTCAAATTGCTCCCTTTTATGCGAAAGATAATATTCAAATAAGTCCCTGCATTGCATATTGTCAAGTAAATCTAAAAAATAATGCTCAAAGATATGTGAATGTGCAGGGAACTCTTCTCTAGATGTAAGTAATACCTTGCAGTTTATTTTGCATAGAAAATCAAAATCCTCCTGTTGTAAATTACCGATATTATCAAATACTAGTATATTTTCATTTGGCAATGATAAAATATAATTTCTAATCCTATTATATTCTTTTTCTCTCGATTCATCGTTTGTCATTTTATCAACATCGCCACATATTAACAATGTTGTTTTAAGGTCATTATCAAAATCAAACCACCCCACCTTTTCTGTAGAATTAATACAATAATACTTGCATAATTCTGTTTTACCTACACCGCCCATAGCATGTACTAAGACCACTGGTCTTTTTGATTCAAGCATTCTTTCCAATATCTTTATATCATCTTCTCTTCCTACTGGCTGATTAATTCCTCTAATCATATGTGGCAATTGAATTTTTTTGAGTTCATTATTCCTTAAAAGATTGCTTATATTATTTTCTAATTTTCTTACTTCTTCCTCAAGGTATTTAAGCTTATTCCTAATATCTAAGACATTTATACAATTTAAATATGTTCCATACTCAGGATATCTATATAGTTCTTTAGCAAATACGACATATATCGAATCAATAAAATTATTAATGTCTAACATCGTAATTTCATACAGCTCAATTTTTATACTTTCTTTCATGCATTGTTTTAAAAAAATAGTTAGATCATCAAATCCAATATGATTATTATATTTCTTTTCTTCTAATTTTTCTTTGAGCCTCAAGTAAGAGTTGGTTAAAAAATCTTTATACTCACATGAATATATTAAATTTGAAGTCTCTTCGAATACTTTAGTCATAACATTAACAAAATCTGCTTGTATCATCTTATCTTTATTTTCCTTAAATACTCCCTTTTGAATGAGGTACTTTATGCCTAGTTTAACAGTAAGATGAGTGTATGGTATAATTTTTAATCCGGGTAGAAGGCTAAGAATTGCTACTAAGTCATCCATTTTATCTAATATATCATATGCCTTATTATTTTCCATATTACCTCTTTGCTGTAATGCATTATTTATAGTTAAATGAGAATAATGAGGAATGCCTACAGTATTATAATAAAATATTATACCACTATTTCCCATCAATATAAAGCTATCTTATTCATTTTATGTCATTGATAATACTCCACAACCAAATTAACAATCGCACTCGCAAGCACAGCTCCCACACAACACACCAACGCAACCACAATCCTATTATTCCACTTCTTCGCGTCCATCTCATCAGCTGCTGATTTTCGTATTAAGTAATAGATGATTAGAAGTACTGTTACAATAGGTGATAATATCATCAACCATTTAGTTAAGTCATTGATTAATGCCTCTGTACCAGTAGCTAGTTTCGAATCACTAAAGTCAGTGGCAAATGCGGTTGTTTTAGCGAATGAAGTCGTCAGAAAGGTGATTATTGATGTTATAACTTTCTTTACCTTGTTAAACTTTTTCTTTATCATAATGTCCTCCATAGTTAATCTAAATTAGCAGGATAGTATCCCGCTTTTTTCTCGTGATAGTAGTTATTATTAAACTTATTCCATATACCCCAAAGTTTTATATCACATTGTTCTTTATTCCGTTCTGCTCGTTTTCCTTCCCTCTCCATCCTTACCTTTGTATTATGTTCCTTGTTACCTAAGCCAAACAATTTATTAAACATATATCCCGATAAATCAGGTGCATGGATGATAGCAGGATTGTCTCGCGACATGATTAAACTGTAGGGCCTGTCTATCATCCTTACTTCATCTGTGGTCAAGAGTGCCCGGCTTGTTAGGTTAATACTGGTTGATGAGCTACAAGATGAATGTTTGCTATATGAAGTGCTCTTTGATTGTGATGCAATAGTGTAGTTACCAATTCTCTTGCTTATCTCATCCAAAGTTCCATTATCATCTGCACAAAGATAAATCCAGGTAGCACAGTTGCCTTTGATAGTATGAGCATTCTCTCTGCCATATTTCTCTTCTATCTGTGAAAGTGATTGAACAAATAGATTAAAGCGTATTCCTCTACCTGCACCAACAGTCAGCTTGTTTGCAAAAGATGGTATCTCAGTAAAATTTCCAAACTCATCTAGAATAAAGTTCACTCTTCTTTCAAGTCGACCACCTCTTTTATCTGCCATATTTACCAATAACTCATACTGTTGGGATACAAATAAGCTTGCAAGCGAATAGTAGGTTGTCTTTTCATCAGGTAGTATCATGAAAACCACCCTCTTTTTTCTTCCCGTATCTTCCAACTTAAAATCACTAGCACACGTCGTTGAATAAATATATGGATTAGTAAAAATCCTAAGTGTTGTGAGTGCTGAAGTAAAAAACGAACCTCTTGTCCTTGATGGCGCAACATCGGATATGCCTAATAACGCTTTTGCCGGATGTGTTTCTTCCAATGTCTTCATATATCTATTGAGCGGCATGACTTTTTCAGTTAAATGACACATATTAGCTATGAAGTAATAAACATTGGTAAGGTTCTGATATTCAGGTTTATCCTTATTATCATATACAACACACAGTATACTGCTTGCAATAACAGAAGCTTCACCATCATTCCATATTCGCTCACCTTTAGCCTTTCCTACAAGTGAACTTGTAATATCCCATGCATAGTCTATAGCTTTCGGTATGTTTTCTTCAATAACAGCATCTATTACATTTTGAAGAAAGTTATATCTGCTGCTCTTCAAAGGATTCTTGAAGTCTAGAGCTACAACTTCATAGCCCAGACTTTCAAGAAACGGATATGTATATTGAAAAAGCTCACCTTTGGGATCACTTATCACCATACTTTCACCAGATAAGCCCATAAAACCTATACTGGGAAGAACAACATTCCTGCTCTTTCCGCTTCTTGTTGAACCAATACATAAGGTATGTCTGTCATCTCCGACGTAATATAGCTTTTCTTTATACTTTCCTTTCTTATACATACCAATAACTGTTCCACCTGATTCGGGAAACACATTTTTTTGTAAATCACATTGTTTCAACTCATATGAGCCAAAATGATTATCAAACTCCTTCTTCTTCATCCATTCTGCTGAACCATGCTGTTTTCTACCTGCTGGTACTGGAGTTGATATTTTGTCTGTTATTTTTATCAGGTCAGTTTCATGATTTCTGTTATTAATAATGACTAATGAGAAGATACCTACAATCATTAGTGTCGTGAAGCATAAAAAAATCAGCTGCATTGTTTTATCAGCTGATATCATTTCAATACACTTTCCAAGCTTTAAAGATCGCAATTCTAGCTTATCATGCTCTATACTTATCTTAATAAAGACAGTTAGATAAATACTTGCTATTAATCCTATAGAAGTAAGTGCAGAACACAGTATTATTTTCTTCTTCAACTAATCACCACCTTTCATTTTGTCCCCAGTCTATTGATTTATTTTCAAGCTTCTTTGCGAGTTCTATTCTTGCTTGTTTTGATAGCTCATTCTTTCTTAACCTATTGGCTTTTACCTTGTTGCTGTTAATACCTCTGCTTAACATATATGCTATGTTCAGTATCAAATCTTCTGCTGATTGTTTTTCATATGCTTCATGATTGTCCTTCCATTCTTCGCTCCCTAGCTCTCCTTCAATATTATTTAGTTTTTTTATAGACTTGAGTATTTTGCTCCCAATGCTCTTCACAACTACAGATTTAGCATATTCTCTGGCATCATTAATACTTTCAGGTGAGTTTGCATATATCCTTCTAATTTCTTCAGCAGTATCTAAATACAAATGATATTTTGATTTGCATTCTGTATTTGCTTCAATGATATTCAAAGATATTTCATCTATTTTCACTTTTATATCATTAGGCATGTACTCATACTTAAGTGCTCCCTTTCGAGAAATAATTTCTTTAAGGCTAACTATCTGTTCTATCAAATCTTTTACATTTGATTCAGATATCATTGGATTTATGCTATTTTCATAAGCGTAATCAGATGATATTGACGATAATGTTTCCTTAAACTCATTAAGCTCACTATCTTTCATATCAGTTATTATTGAACTAAACTCGTCAAAAAAAGGATGAAGCTCTGATTTAATTCCTTTAAACGCTCCATCCTTTTGGTTATATAATTCCTTGAATACATCATGGAATATTTCTTTAGCAAACTGTCCTCTTATCCATTCCATCTTTTTATCGAATAGTTTCTTTGGCATAAAAGGTTCTTTTATCTCTTGATTCTTGTCCCAGAATATAAAGTGGCAGTGGCTTTGGTCTTTCTTCATATGATAAGCTGCTATCCACTCAAGGTTTTCTCTTTTTATGTTATTAGCCTTTGCTACATCATTCATCTTATCTGCAAGCAAGTCTTTCCACCTTGTCCTTGACCTATAACCTTGTGATGTAATCTCTTCAGCAGAAAGAGATAGAAAACCATGATACATGATACATCTATCTTTTTGTGATTTGTCCCTAACATACTTTATAGCTTTATTTAAGTCTTGAATGTTAACCGGCAGATGTTTGCTTTCTATGCATCCAAACAGACCATGCTCCATGCCACGATTTTTAACCACTTTTGATTTGCTTTTCTTTGCAATATATGAAATGTAGTTTCCTAGATATTTATTTAATCCGGGTTTTGAAGGTGGCAGGTATAGTTGGTTATATACCAAAATGTCACCTCCATATTCGTTTTTCTAAATAATGTTTATATCATATTTACCATTCGATTTCTTCGGGATAATCCATCCCGTCCATGATAACATCATTCTTATCGCAATTATTCTCCCTGGCGAACTGCGCAATTTCATGTGATATTTGAGCATGTTCCGTACTTGATATAAACTGTGATATTTGTTTTGTTACTTTATAGAAATTCTTAAGCCTTTTTTCTTTATCCATATAAATATAATCTATGTTGATTATGTCAATATACTGCATTGCAATCCCCGTCAGATTCACGTCTCGATCCGTTATTTCCTTCAGCCATAATATATAGCTTCTATCGGACAAAGTGTTTTTTACGCATTCGGCAAATGCGCTTTGAAATAAACGTAATACTGATATAGTCTTGTCCCATACCACTCTTCTATCCAGAGTTTCTGAAAACACATATTTTGTTTTGGTTAAGTCCTTTATTCTAAGCATTATCAGATTATTGATTGTTATCATACAATAAAACATTTCGGGATATAAATAATTGCATGAATAATATACATTTTTCTCGGGCGTTATTTTTCCGCGGGACTTCATTATATCCCTATCCATTCCGTTATCTAGAAGCTCGATATTCCTATCACCCTGAAACGCATGCCTTATGTCATAAGATAATCCCAGTAAACGTGTGGATATATCAATATACTCGCTGCATTTTTCGTCAAACTCATTAATTGCAATATCATAAAACGCTTCAACCAGTTCATAGAAATCATGAAAATCGCCGGTTATTTTTACTCCTGTAAGATTTGGTGTGTTCTCTATTGTTATCATTTTCCCTCACTCAATACTATTACAAAATGAGCCTTAAATAAGGCTCTAGATATTTCTTATACAATTATTGTTTTAGGATTTCAACTATATGATTATGGAAAACAGGTATATCATCTTTAATTGTAGCCCATACGTCTTCCATCCTTATGGTCTGATATTTATGAACTACTACATCCCTCAAGCCCGCTGCTTCTCTCCAAGGAACCTCTCTATGCTCTTGTCTGAATTCTATGGGTAAAAGCTTTACAAGCTCACCGATATTGATCAAAGTCATTGCGACGGCTCTCTGTGTTTTTTCGTCTTTCATGAATTGCTTTTTGCCTATGCCGTCAATCATTTCATTAATAACACCGACTTCGGAAATCATTTTCTTAAGGATAACTTTTTTCTTTTTATCCATAGATATTAATTACCTTTTCGGCTTTTATCATTGACTTTTTAGGAAGCGGGGCATGAATAAGATCTACCGGTTTTTGAAGCTTTTCTTCCAGATCATATTTAATGCCGCTTAACACGAATAATGACACAGCTTTTTTATTAAACTTCACCAATAAATCTATGTCCGAATCCTCACTAGCGGACCCGTCAGCATATGAACCAAAAAGCATCATGCTTTTAACATTGTATTTCGGCGCTATGCTCCCGGCTTCTTTTTTTATTTTATCCAGAGATAATACCACGTTTTCAGCTCCCCACATTTTCTGGTTACATTATAATATATTATCTCAGCTTAGTAAAACAAAAATGGAATTATATCTTATTGCCTAATTTTTTCTCGCTCTCCTCCATAAACTCTTCAACTTTTCTATCCTTTACTTGCATATGCGCTACACCAAGCTTCTTGCTTTCCAGTAATGCGGTTTCATACTCCACTCTAAGATGCGGAGGCACAAATTCAGCTAATGCTTTTGCTGTAAGGTAATATCCAGCCGATGATGTTATACCTCCTTTTATTACACACTTTATTATTCTTTCCACTTGCGGTTTAAGATAGCTTTCAAATTCAGCTCTAATGTTAGTTCTGATAAAATCCATATCTTCTTGTGTTTTTTCAAGAATCAATGACTTAGATAAAAGCTGTCTTGCAGCTTCACTAATTGATATTCCTTTACCTATAGAAAAAGCATGTATTGATTCATACATGCATTTAGTCACTCTCAAATTTAATCTTATCTGTTCTTTTGCCATAATCCCTCCGTATGACATTTTTATGACAACATTTATCATTGTCATACACTTGTTCTTCTAGTAGACAGCTGTGCTGTCTAGCTGTTTCCGGTGTCATTGTATGACACCTTATCTTGCACAACGTTCCTTCGCTGGCGCTTTCGGCTCTAAATACAGGAAAACAAATCAACTCATCAGCTCCGCCATTATTAATAGTCTGTGAGTTGCTTTCCTTACCGGTGTGCATGTGAGAAGTGTTAATTTATACTGTCCATCATCACATTCAAACAACTTTTCAGATCCAGGTTCTACCACCGTTGTCGTGTAAACCTTATATTTATACTCACTTCCATCGATGCTTGATATCTTGATAATTTCGCCTGCTTTCAGTTCATCTAATCTATTAAACATCTCACCATATGTATAGTTTCTATGACCGACTATAATGCAGTTTCCTTCATTGCCAATATCTGCAGACTCGAAAAGATGACCTACTGATACTTCAAGTGCTCCTGCTTCCACCCCTTCAACAATAGGCAGTTTCAAATCAATGCTTCCGATCTCAATTATTCCTAGTCCATTTAACTGAGATACAGCTTCATCAATGAGAGGTGATTTAGAAGGCACTGGAGCGATAACACTACTTGCATCAACCGATGTATAATAATCCTGCTCAGTTTCTCCTTCTACAATCTCAATATCAATTAAAGCTTCACCTCCTTCAACTGCATTTAGAATTTTTTCTTGTTCCTGCATGTTCTTTTTGTTTTCTATTACTGGTTTAAGTATTAAAAAAGCTCCTGCAATGAGCAGAAGCATGACAACCACAATTAGTATTATTCGTTTCCGTTTCATCTGCCTGCCTCCATTTCTTCAAACTCCTCTATTGCTTCTAGGCACTCCATAAGTTCTTCATTGTAGTCATTAAATATTGGCGCTTCTCTTGATACTTCATATCCCATCTCTGAATACTTAGCAAGGTACTTCACACTTGCTGCATTACCTGCAGCATCATTATCAAGGCACAGTATGATCTCAGCTATATCACGTGATTTTAAGAACTGTTCTAATGCACCATCCCATGTGCAGCAGAGAGATATTCTATAGTCCTGTCTCCAATCCTTCTGCTCCATCTTATATAGCGTTGCATGACTCATTGCATCAACTGGACTTTCAAACACATACACTTTCTTACTTCTTCCCGGCATAATGAATCCATATGATTTATCTGAGCTTTCAGCTTCACCTTTAAATCGTTTCTTTCCTTCAACTTGGAATGTTCCCCACATTGATGCGTGTTTTGGAACATCCACACCATTATACCCAATGAATACACAGTTATGATATTGTTTGCTTTCATATACTCTTTTCTGTTTCATCATTTCTGAAATGATAATTGAATCTATGCCGCGTGTCTTATTAAGAAACGCAAATGCTCTTCTGTAATTATCGTTCTTTTCGGGTAAAACAAAAGACTGCTTTTTCTCAGCAGCCTTATCAAAGTTTTGTATTATTATATTGTGTTTAATTCCATCTCCCAGTAGTTCATGTACCGCATCTGGAAGCGACATTTTCTCAACCAGAGTCAGGTAACTAATTGGAGTGTTTCCATATAGGTTTCGTGAGTTCCAAAACCACTTGTTATCATCACTTACTATTAAGCTATTGTGCTCTTTATGTCGATATCTGTGTCCTTCCTTTTTGAATTGTTCTCCTTTTAACATTAAGTATTGTATCAAGCTTGTTTGTTTAGCTTGGTCATACTGATGTTGAGTGAAATGTTTTCTCATAATTCCTCCAAAAAAGCCTAACTTTAATAGATTTAGCCTCTTATTTTAATATTATTTTTCTAAAAAATGCTTAAATCAAAATCTCTATAATTGTAAAAGCTATTCTACAGATTTTATTTCTTGTATAAACTCATTATATATTTCTGTAATCGGATCAATTTGTTGATGCATTAAACTAATTGTAAATTTCGATAATTCAACTAATGTTAATGATCTTGAATCTTTGACACAAGCTCTGATTTTTTCTTTTATATCTCTAAACAATTCTAGCGTTTTGTCAAAGTACTTTTTTGGTATTATATCCTCAGTTTGAATTTCTATTGTTTTCAGTTCAATTTCTATTTTCTCAAACCTCTCATAAAAAGACTTAAAAATATTATCGTAACACAAATAAAATCCATCGTCTGATTCCTCAACTATGGGCGGACTCAAAATATAGATACACTTTTCTAAATATGCTTTAAAATTTTTATAGACAATTAATTTTCTATTATTCCTAATTTGCTTCCTATTTTCTTTGATATTCCGATCATTAATCCATAATGCTCCAATAATAGATATTAGAGTGATTATCCCACCAATATAGGATCCCCAAAAGCTCAACCATGCATCTTCGCTCATTCCAGATGCTATCGGATTAGTATCGACAACCCTATTTAAAAAGAAAGGAAGTGCTGCAATAACTCCTATAGCTATAACTATTATAAGCCATATACTTATACTTCTATTCCATTTCTCATTTCTCCAGCTCATAAAAATATCTCCATTAATTATTAATATGTTTTTCTTTCCACAATACGCGTTTAGTCAATAATCGTTAACGAAAATAAGCAATTAACTTATCACATAAGTCCTTCGCATGCTTATATTCTATGTATTCTATATTAGCAATATCAGAAATGCTTTCTGTTTCTTGATCTTTGACTATTATAGTTTTCTTACCTAATCCATATGATAAACCTAGTTCAAGCATGACATTTGGATTGTGCCCAGAAATATTGAAAATTAAGTATTTGCACATCTGCATCTGTTCACATATTTTGCACATAATATCTTTACTTGAAATATCTTCGTCAGCTTTATATGGATTCATGCCTAAGGAATCTAATGCCATTTTTATTCCATATTCATAACTATCTTTATACTTATTGTTGAAAGACATTCCTACAAACACTTTATTCTTATCTAGCTTTGGATCTAATGGGCACCTTTGAGTGTTAAGTTTTAAACACCTTCTCATCTGATGATTTGGTATAGATATAGGCATAACTTTCGATTTTTCTTTATCTATCATGTTCTCAATTAAGTTAACAGTTGATTCAATATTAATGTTGAATCTTTCAAGCGCTTCTTTTCTTATTGTCTTCTTTGTTGAAGAATATTCATGTTCTTGAAATACATATAACTCTAAAGGAATACCTGAGCTTGTTTTGTATTTCTTCAATATACCGTTATATCTTTGTATATAACTTTTCATTGCGGCTACATATAAATATTCATTGTTGGAATTGTATACATTAATTTCCCTAAATATTTTATTTAGTTCACCTTTATAATGCTCTAGTATCGAAATTTTATCTGCCATTTTATTTTCCTTTTACTTTATCGACAATATTTATCCCAATTCAATAGAGCGTAACCTCTAGTGCCTGTCTTAGGACTATATAAAGGGTAAATTAATCTAAACTGCTTTTCTGCTTCTTCTAGACTCATTCCTGAATACTCACCAATTGTTGCTAGATATAACAATGAGATAATTGTTGATCTGGATCTTCCTTCATTACAGTGTACCAATACCCTCTTTCCGGTTTTCAACTCTTTTCCAATGTAATCTATTGCCTTATCAACAATCTCGCTTGGAATATATTTTGGGTTTGGTGAATCAACTATGTTGAGATATAATCTGTCTCCCCGGTCAGCAAAAAGGTACTCAGGACTATCTTTAGGTGCTGCATTACCAGAATAGCCTAATAATTGTTTATGATATGGTATCTTACAAGCATGAACAGTCGACCAGTCCTTTTGGTGTTTTACCGTGTTTTCATAATCATACATGTTTCCAACAAATAAGTTTTCTGTAACTTCTATCACGCTATCACTTCCTTGATTTGTTTTAGGAAAAATATCCATGTTAATTATTGTATATGTTAAAAGAGTTAAATACAATGGCTGTTTATTAATCAATAAATGTATCTACTCATCATCTCTAGTAAATTCATCCTCATTACCTTTTTCGTTGTTATTGATCTCTTCAGTGACAACCTCATCAACCCCCAACAACTTATCCAACTCCCCCTGCCTTTCCTGAAAGCTTTTAAGTTTCTGCTCCTGAGTAAATGGTTTGGCATATTCCACCTTACTGCTTTTCAAATTACTCTTTGTCATTTCAAGATTTTCAAGTGCTGAGTTTAGTCTGTTATCTAATCCGCTCATCGTGTTTTCCAGTCTTGTGATGTTGCCCAAGCCTTTATCACCTAGTTCAAACTTATGGTCACAGCTGCCACGGAGTATCATATTAGTTTCATCAAACAGGAGTGTTCTTGAAACCAATAGTTCAAACTCTCTGAACTTACCTATAGGTACAGAATCGTGCGATGGTTTTATTGTTTTAAGTATTGAAGATAGGAACTCTCCGGCTTCAGCTCTCTTATCAATGGTTTTGCCTTTTATAGTTATCGAAAACTCCTCATCCTTTGATTTGTTCCGAAGCTCTATATCTTTTTGAATGTTTTCTATGCGTTCTTCACCATCGGCTATCTGTTTAGGCAGATGAAGTGATATGTTATCCTGCAGCTTATACTTCCTTGAATTGTGCTGCTGCTTTAGAATAGTCAGCCTGCTTACTTCTAAATCCACCTCCATCTTCTCTTTTATCATTGGATTACCTGTAGCAAGTGCCTTAATCTCAGCATATGATAGCGCAGCTTCATCAATATTATCAGCTGTGCGTGTTATAGCCTTGTTAGTCATTATCTGAGCAAAGAACTTATGCTTAGCTTCAATGATAGTCCAGCTGTATGCATCGAATGAGCTTTCGGTTACATATCTGAAAATAGATACTTCAGGGTTCTCGTTCCCCTGCCTTAATATCCTGCCTTCACGCTGCGTTATCTGATCCGGTCGCCAGGGTACATCAAGCTCATGTAATGCAATCATCTTTCTCTGACAATTGGTGCCCGTACCCATCTTCGCTGTTGAGCCGATAAGTATTCTGACATCACCAAGTCTTACGGCTCTGAACAAGTCATCTTTCTGCTTGTCTGATTTAGCATCATGAATGAAAGCTATCTCATCTTCCGGTATACCACTATTAAGCAGTTTATCTTTCATATCCTTGTATAGGTTAAAGCTTACACCCGTAGGTGTACCCATATCACAGAATACCATTTGAGTAAGTCTGTCATCTTTAGTCTCATCCCATATGGAGTAGACATTCTCTATCATTACATTAAGCTTACTATTGGGATTATCATAGAATGTTTCATCCACAAGTCTCATATCAGTAGCCAGCATCCTGCCTTCTGTTGTAATCTTTAAGAAGTTATCTTCAGTAGGATCAACCATTCCTTCCCTGCATGCATCCGCTCTTTCGCCAAGCTTTATGATTTCTTCTTTAAGCTCATCAGATGCTTTTACCGTTATTACCTGTTGTTTACCTGTTTTGAGTTCAGGTCTCGGAAGGTTTAAGCTTTCATTTGTCTGGATATCAGCTATCTGTTTAAACAGATTCATGAGCTCAGGTAAATTGTAGAACCTCGCTAGTCTCTCACGCTGCCGGAATCCATTACCATCAGGTCGAAGTTCAAGTGATGTTGTAGTCTCACCGAAAGTGGATACCCAGTCATCAAAACCATAGAACCCATACTCTCTTAATGTATCCTGTTGTAGATATCTTTGCATTGTGTATAGTTCTACAAGTGAGTTTGATATCGGAGTACCCGTAGCAAAAACTGTCCTTCCGTCAATCTCGTTTATGTACTGTATCTTGGCAAACAGATCAGATGATTTTTTAGCTGCTGTGTTGGGTACCCCCGCCACATTATTCATCTTTGTCGCAATGAACATATTCTTATATGCATGTGCTTCGTCTATCATGAGTGTATCTATACCCAAGCTTTCAAAATTAATCTGATTATCCCTTGGAGTGTTTATCAGCTTTTCAAGCTCAGACTCCAGTCTTTTCTTTTTCGCCTCAAGCTGTTTTACTGTCCAGTTCCTATCATCAGTACTGTCTATTGCATAAACAATTGATTCTATCTCATTATCTATTATCCTTCGCATACGCTCAGGTGATATGCCTATCCGTTCAAATGAAGAGTGACCCATGATTATGCCATCATACTCACCTGTTGCAATCTTGCTTACAAACCTCTGACGTTTCTTCTTCTGGAAGTCTTTCTTTGTAGCAAGAAGAAGGTTCGCCGAAGGATAAAGTCGCATCATTTCATTACCCATCTGTTCTACAAGATGATTGGGTACTACATAAAGAATCTTATTAGTAAGGCCTAGCCTTTTAAGCTCCATACCTGCACTGCACATAACGAATGTCTTTCCTGCTCCCACTTCATGTGCAAGGAGTGTGTTACCACCGTAAAGTATTCGCGCTACCGCATTCTTCTGGTGTTCTCTTAAGCTTATCTCAGGATTCATTCCGGGAAATGTTAAGTGACTCCCTTCATACTCTCTCAGCCTAATATTATTGAATGTGTCGTTGTAAAAGGAAACGAGCCTGTTTCTTCTTTCAGGCTCGCCAAAAATCCATTCTTTAAACATGTTCTGCAGCGTTCGCTGTTTTTCTCTAACTGCAATTGTTTCTTTATGATTATATATCCTCCTTCCATCCGAATCATAATCATTGATTGTAATCTTCCGCATATTCAGCGTGTTCTCGATAATCGTATAAGCATCCATCCTGTTTGTTCCGTATACTTCTTTTGCTTCAAATGTATGTTTAGCCTGGTGCTTGTTATGTATCTTCCATTTATTAAGCTTAATATTATACTCAGCGTTTAGATTAAATCTTGCATAGTACGGGGGTTCTAGTGTTTCTATCATAAACTCCGTTATATCACTATCAGGTATCCATGTTGCTGCGAGTCTGACTTCAATATCACCTGCTTCAAGATCTTCAGGCTGTACACTTTCAAGAACGCTTACATTTAGGATATATCCCTCATCATCCCTTGCATACTCCCTGGCGATCCTGAGTTTATCGCGCACGTTACCGCTTAAATACTCATCAGCAGTTTCGTAATTATCGTACGGGTTTTCTAAATCGAATGTAACAGGATTCTTAAATATCACTCCTTTTAAATCCTCTATTACTCTTTCCGTTTTTTGTTTTGTAAGTGATGCCATGTATTCAATATCCACTTTACCCTTTTCATTAAGCGATATGGTAAGTGCTTCAGCTGCTGTATCTGCATGATCTATATTTATATATGGCTTTATAGTCCTTTTAAAGAACATATCAGCTTTTTTAATAGTACCTTCATCATCTATTACTTCTAACGATGCAAGCAGCGGAAAGTCCGCATCCTGAGCACATACAAGCTCTACTGCTCTGCAGTTTATATTCCCATGCGCTTTTACAAAGCTGTCATATGTAGCATTCAGGTTCTGTTTTGACACTTCAAAATCTTCATCACTGCCATAATCAGTCTGAACTCTGATTGTATCCCTTACAGCAGTACGCAGTGATATCATATCTTTTATACGCTTTTCATGAGTATTTGATAACTCCTGTTTATACATTACCGAGTTTTCGCGATAATATATTTCATCATTAACAAGAGTGAAGCTATAGTTCTTAACATCAAGGCTGGCCGGTATAGTGATTATGTCTTCTTCAAGCTCCAGACTTTCATCCATACTTGGTGAGATATCCGCTGTCAGGTTTAGGATTGCTTTTTGCAGTTGATCAGAGAGTTTTTCTCCTTCAATTGGAATACATGCTGTTTCCTTACCGTACAGTCCTGACTTATATACCATCTCTCCTAGTATCATTTCAGGGTTATCAGCATAGTACCGGTTTACAGGAATACTGTTATCTGTTTGTCCTACATCCACCCAGTTAGGTTTAATGTCTATCATCCTGTCACGTTTTTGAAAAAACAGTATATCTGATGTGACTTCTGTTCCTGCATTTTGTTTGAATGCATTGTTCGGAAGTCGCACTGCACCAACAAGCTCCGCTCTTTTGGCTACATACTCACGGAATGAGCTATTTGATTTATCCATTGTACCTTTTGATGTAATGACTGCTGCAATACCGTTTGGTCTTACCATATCAATTGATTTGGCAATGAAGTAATCATGTATCAAGAAATTATGCTTATCATACTTTGGGTCATTTACCTTATAATTCCCGAAAGGCACATTGCCAATTACGACATCATAGCAGTTATCCGGCAGGTTCGAGTTTTCAAAGCCTGTTACACGTATATCCGCATTCTGATACAGTTGCTTAGCTATGCGACCTGATACACTGTCCAGTTCGACACCTGTAAGGTTGCTTGTATTTTTCATGTCTTCAGGCATACATCCAAAGAAGTTGCCTGTACCCATTGCGGGTTCTAGTATATTACCTTTTCCAAACCCGAATTTTTCAAGAGCATTGTACATACTCTTTATTATTACAGGTGAAGTGTAATGAGCATTTAGAGTTGATGCTCTGGCATTTTCATATTCATTATCATTGAGGAGTTCTTTAAGCTCCAGATACTCATGTGTCCAGTCAGGCTTACTTTCATCAAACACATTTGGCAGTCCGCCCCAACCTACATACCCGGATAGTATTTGCTGTTCATCAGTTATTGCCAGTCTATCTTCAGCTTCAATATTTTTAAGGAGTTTTATAGCTTCGATATTTCTGCTGTACTTCTCTTTATGTGTGCCATGTCCGAGTTCATCGTTTGATATACTGAAGTCAAGCTTTTGAGCGTCTGATACTGTCTTTTCAATATCAATATTATTTTCTCTAAAAACTACAAGTTCTTCCTCAGTGAAGTATGAATTAGTATCTATGAGTTCACGTAGGTTTTCTGCTACTTCATCCCATGAATAATTTAGTGGATCGCTTCGAAAGCCGTCCCAGAATATATCTATACCTTTTTCGAAGATATGCCATCTTATTGTTTTATCATTCCATTTAATTTCACTGTAGAATATACCGTACATATCACGGAGTTCATGTATCAGGTTGTCATTATCCTTATGTGTGTTTACCAAACCGTGGATATGTTCTTTACCCTTTTTCGTTATATTCCCCTGCTTTAATATGCCGATGAATACATCAAAGTAGTCATCCTTATCAGGAAGAGAATTTCCATCTTGTACAGATTCTTCATGAATTATTATGTTGTCTTCTAAATCCTTAACGATTATGGGAAGCGGATTAGAATCTTTCTGTGAAGATTCACCCAAAAGCGACAGCTGTTCCGGCTGACCTTCAGGTTTTACAGGAGGCTTATCATACTCACTCTGTTTCTCAAAGTACTTGCCATTTTCGATAAGTTTTTCTATTCTCTTTGATACCTGTGACCATGTAAGTTTAACTCTCGGTTTATCTTCACCGAACACTAATATGTCTATGCCCTGGGCACCATGCCAGGAACTGCCGGAGCGGTTACCATAGAAAGTATCATTCCATCCGCCTGTCCCATACTCATTCTTGAGGAAGTCCTGTTTTTCTTTGGAAGTGTGTTCTTCTGAAAAGAAATCTACTATTCTTTGCTTACCGTTTTCGAAACCACTGCCTTTAAGCAGTGTTCTTTCTATATCCTGCTCTACATATTCTTCTTCAAATATTTTTTCTTTAGGCATTAAAAAAGGAGCGGTTGTTTCCGCTCCATCTTTTGGTTCCTCTATCTCACTTGGTATACCAGTTCTTTGAGTACTATCTCCTCCGCCTGGCTCCATATCATGTTCCTGTACTGAACTGCTGCCATAAAGTCGTTCGGATTCGGTATCGGGTTCTTCTCCAGTAATTGTTTCTGTAGGGTTATCAGCATTTCGTTCGCTTCGGTGTTCACTTGACTGAAAATTTTGTTCAGCGTTCCGCTTATTTTCATCTCCAGCAGTCTGTGTGGTTTGGTTTCTTTCAGGTAGTTCATTGCCATCCTGCCGTATTTGCCTATCTGTGCCTTCTGATTGTTCATGCCTGATGCTTTGATGTTTGGATACAGTATCTCGTTTTTCTCGCTGTATGTTATGCTCATTGATGTTTCTCCTTTCGTTTATTAGTTTTTGTTTGTTCTGAGTTTTTACAGAGCGTTCGATTGTCAGTAGTATGTCTTTTGATATTTCATGTATTGCATTGTACAGTCTTAGCTTCAGCGGTGTGGTGTTAAACTCCCATATTGCTGAAAATGCCAGCTCCTTATTGTACTGCCCGCCTGTATAAAGTCCGGCTCTTTCGTTTACTATATGACTTACCGAGTCTACAACCGAGCTTACAAACCTAATTTCTATATTATGTTCATCCAGTTCTTCGAGGTATGAGCCTTTAATATCATCATGGATATCAGCCAAATATCTCTCGCAGTCCTCACGGACTTTAATATCAATGATATTGCTAAGGTTCTGAGTATTCAAATCTGGGTATGAGTTATTTGTTAAGGAGTTAATAAATATTTCTGAAAGTAAATTTTCATGGCGGTTTTCCAGCTTCCAATGTTGTGGAAGCTGAGCGCCGTATGTATCTTCAACATCAAACAGATACTTAAGTCCTGTATCGCTTTTTTCATCAAACACAGCGATACTTCTTGTACCTCGTTTTATTCTCCTGCCTAAGAAGTTATTCCAATGATACATATCGGTTACGGCTGTTGCTTCAGCTCTTTGAGAAAATATCAGGAGTTTATCTTCAAGGTTGAATTTATAGTGCTTGGAGGAAAAGGACAAGAACTTCTGCCATTCTGTTCTGTCTTTATTGATTAGAGCAAGTGTATTTTTAAGAAGTTCTTTAGTTTCATAATATCGTTTTCCTGCCATTAGATACTCCCCTTTCTGCTTATTCTAAGATAGATACTCCAGATACAATCCGTAGGTCTGCTTTCATTAAGTGCATTATCCGGTCTGTTCGGGCAGCACCTGTACGGGCATCCATAACAGCAGTCACCTTCCGGATACACTCTTACTGCCTCCTTAATGCTTCTTATTGGTCGGTAATATCCTGTTATGAGTTTCATGTTGGTTCCTTTCTTGGGTATAAAAAAAGAACGCTGTTTGCGTTCTCTTTTTCTGACTTCTACTTCTATTATGTCAAATCATCTTTTTCATGTGCTGTATATTATCTGTGATATAATAACACTATTCAATTTAGCGAGATGTCTTCTAATAATGCAATAACGGTTACGACATCATAAAGCATCCGAACCTAATGATTTTTCAAGTTTAGGTAAATCCTCGTCCATAGTTTTCTGTTTTCATTACTATTTAGAAGCTCTGAGGTCACAGAATTGGTGAACCTCTTCCCCGATATCTTCTTCCATCACGCTAAAAATAATGAGTTGAAAAAAGATATAAAATCAGGAGACTGTCTTGTTATATACTATATATTAATCAATTATATCTATATCTTCATCTCGATTATCTTCCTGCTTTAGCAATTCTTCAAAAAGTCTGTTTTCTTCTGAGTTTCCTATTAGCTTTCCTATTCTCTCTTCCATAAATCTGCCCATTTTTTTTAGGTCTTCAGGACTTCTTTCCATCTCCTTTTTAAATCCATGCTGGCAGCTTTCACATTTATTCTCTGTAGAGAAATTCTTCATTAGATCGTTATTGTACCATTCAAAATCTTTTAATATTTTAGTTGAATCAAACTCAACAATTCTAGAGGATTCATTCGAGTAGCCAGTTTTTTTTATGAATCTTTCAGTATATCCAAAAAAACGAACGTCGTGTTTAGCATATAATATATCAAATTCTTTTTTCCTCATAAATAGTGCATAACTAAAGTTCTCATTATAGTAATCACATGCATTATTGTTTGTAAATATTATTACTTCATTGTTTTGTTGTTCTTTCCAAGTTGAATTTTTGTACTCATATTCTAGATTAAATTCTTTTATTATTTTTGAAGGAGGTAAAAGAAATGCTGTGCTTTTAAAAACTTCAGAATGGCCCTCAGTTTCATCCATTGTATAACAGATATCTGTTTCCATATTTACATATTCATTTATGTTTCCGGTATATGAAGGTCTATCAATTGCATGTTCTCTATCCTCATCTTTGTATATAGTAATTTTTCTATCAGAATCTATAGAAATACTAAACATGTAACAGTCATCCCAAATTAATTCATTCTTGCTTTTCTCTCGAATATCAATATTCCCTCCTATTAATATCCACTCTTCTCTCTCAAAACTAAAGGGAGCAATTAAGTTGAATAAGTTACTTTTAGAAAGTTCGTAATCATTTGCCCAATTTATATTCTTTACTTCTGGAATTTGAATTCTTCTAAGTATTTTTTCCATCATTAAATCTATTTTTTCATTATAAATGCTTATTGGAGATGTAATTGTAATACCCTCTCCATATTCATACTGGTTGTATGGTTCATATCCTATGCGTTCCCATGTTCTAAACTCTTTTGTATAATAATTGCACATTAAGCTTCCAAAAAAATTATCCCTTGTAATAATAATAATTTTCTTAAGTAATGAATCAGAAAATGGATTTATTCTATCAAAAATCTCATTCCTATTAATATCATAGTTAAAAAATTTCAACTGAGTTAAAAATTCTTTCTGAAAACCAATAAATAATTTTTTGGGATTTAATAATTTTATATTTATTCTGTTTCTCTTAACAATTGATCTTTCCACCAATCCGTCGCCTTCACAATCACCTGATAAGATACATTTATATTTTTTACTTATTTTTTTATTCCATCTTATAATTTTATTTTTGTTTTTTATGAATGGATGTAATAATTTAATTTCGTCTTTATCACTGTAAGAGTCAAAAGGCAATAAGGGTTTATCATATAAGTTTGATACAAATAAAAGGCTATATACCTCATCCATCGCTTTTTTATTTCCTAAAAATCTTAGCCTGTTTTTCTTTTTCCACTTTATATATACATTCTCACCGTATAAATATTGTGAGATTTTATGCAATCTATATGCGTTTGTTTCTTTCTTATCTTTTATTAAAATTGAAAATAAGTTTTCAATTAAATCTCTATGCTCTTGTGTTAATGAAGCTAAAACACCTACGATTCCATTTTTTATGTATTCATCTTCAACATCAAAATATATTTCCGATAATATTGAAACAAATCTCGAAAATTTGTTAGTAATATGGAATACGATTTTTTTAGCAAGTTTATTGTTGTTTGAGTTTATTGATGACATACACCAAAAAGCAAACCAAAAAAACTCCTCAATAAAGTGACTATCCTCGTCAATAAGTATAGAATAATACAAAATGTTGTGAAGCTTACTTTTTATTTGACTTTCTTGATATGTTTTATTGTTCGCAAATGCCCATAGATTTTCGGTGTTTTTAAAGAAATTGTTGAAGTAATTCATACAATTAAATGGTTTCATGACTAACCCACCAAATATAGGAAAATCAGAAAGTGGATTTCCAAGAATAAGATGTTCTTGTATTTTATTTATAGCATCCTGATTGGTGAATTTTGCTTTTGCTAATACCTCTTTAAAATTAACATCATACCTGTTTGTGCCTTTGAAAATGACCAATACAGTTTCGATATCTTGATGAAACTTGTCAAACAAAGAAATAAAAAAAGCTTCAATGCAATTTCCCAAACCTGATTCACGTTTGTACTTAATTAGTTCAATTATCTGATCAGCCGACTTTCCATCTATTTCTTTAATAAATTCACGAGCCATCATAAATTGATTTAATGTTTCAAGATAG
This sequence comes from Christensenellaceae bacterium, assembly GCA_963676355.1. Lineage (GTDB taxonomy): Bacteria > Bacillota > Clostridia > Christensenellales > UMGS416 > JAGLOK01. The sequence continues at coordinate 1,538,374 of OY781093.1, read as the reverse complement.
AATGTAAAGTATATTTTACCATCTAGAGAATATTCATTAATAAGTCCTTTAGTTTTCATATCCTGAATATATAGATTTGCATTTTTTCCATTGCCTAAAACTGAAACAATTTCGTCTTTTGTAATATTGGTTTTATTCGATAAATATAAATACTCATCAATAACTTTTGTCATCTCCCAAGCTTCACTACTAATTTTGTCTTTAATAATTGTCTCTAATATAAGTGTTATCTGAGAATAGCCATTTAAGTTTTCAATACTTATTCCAGGTTTAGAAAGAGCTTTTCTTAGAGAATTCAAATATAGCGGATTATTAATATTAATAATATTATCAAATTTTGTTGCATGAACACCGAATGATTCTATTAACTTTATAATTGCATCTTCAAACTGAATCCCCTGAAAATCATATTTATTTAAAAGTAGAGTTTTATATTTTTCTTCCTCCTCATAGGCTATCATTGAATCTCTGCATGAAATAATAGCTCTAAATCCTTCAATATTTAATAACTCTTCAAGTTTATTAAGCAATAAATCTCTCTCTTCCTTTGAAATTTCATTTATTGCATCAAAAATAAAAACAAACTCTTTTTGTTTGGATGAGTTAAGTATTTCAGTCCAATTAAGCGAATTTAGCCTCTTAGAAAATTTACCATATAAACAGATATGTCGAATTTCATTAGCCTCTATTTTTTGTTCTAGCTTATACAAATAATAGCTTTTACCTATTCCTCCGGGTCCCTTTATAAAAATGCTTTTATACTCTGAAATAAACCCCTCATACCATTCATAGCTAGGTATATGTACAAAAGGCAAAAGATTTTCAATAACTTTTATTTTTTCTTTTATTATTTCTAAGAACTTATAATGACCTATTTTACGACTATTAAACAAATCAATAACATCATTAAATTCCTTTATTTTTGTGCGCAATGTTGCTTCATCAATATCATACTTCTTTGCATATTCAGTATACTCGTAATAAACTTCTAATTCTTTTAGCAATCCCAATAATTTGTCTTCTAAGTACGGATCTTCCCATTGATATTCAATATCTAGATTTGTTTCTGGGCGCATCATATTTCTTTGAATATCGTTCATTTCTTTGATTTGCATAAATTTAGCCTCTTCAATGATATAATAAATAAATTATATCACAAGATACTTTTTATGGTAATCATCTCACCCACCCCAACCCTGCTCTTTTTTTAAAAACCTCACCATAGCAAAGATTACTAGGTAACGATTTTTATCGATAATACGTATGCACTAAAGTTGCGGAGAAGTAACCATATAGTGAAACAGAGAACACATTTCTGTGTTCTCACAAAAGCACATAGATTCATATAAACTAAATAAAGTTATCCAATTCCTTATCTTGTTCATTCTCAAACCAAGCCTTTAAAGCTTTCACAACCACATCTTCAACTTCCTTCGGAGAAGCGCTGTTCGGAAAGTAATCCTTTATTTTCTTATACGATAGCTTAATAACTTTTGATGGTTGTTTCATCTTCTGAGTTATTATCTTGTCTATCTTTTCGTAAGTCAACTCACCGTTTTGGCTGATGCCCTTGAGCATAATTGCTTGTTTTAGTGGAACACTGAAGTTTTCCTCTCTATTTAAAATATCACACAGATTATTCTGTTCTTTCTTCTTAAGATAAGAGATCTCAACTGCAGGAATAAAAGATAATTTCTTTTCGTCAACTTTCTCAAGAAGATTATCATTCAAATTCGTTAAACGAATATACCTTTGTATTTGATTTCTACTATCATCACTGTTTTCTGATAAAATTTCATCAGTACGAATACTCTTTAACTTTGTCCCAACTTGGGACGAAGTTAAATCTGTACGTTTGCCTTGTGCTTTGATAGCAGCAAGTTTAAGTTTATAAGCATAAGCCTTTTCACTAGGAAGTATTCCTTCACGCTGCTGAAGGTTTGAATCAATCATGAGGATAGTTGCAGTCTCATTACTAAGCTCACGTACATTACATGGTATCTCATCCAGCCCTGCTATTCTTGCAGCTTGTACTCTATTATGCCCTGCTATTATCTCATACTCATATTTATCATGCTTAAATGGTCTCACAAGTATAGGTACTATTACTCCCTGTTCTTTTATGCTTTCAGCTAAACTCATCATCTTCTCATCCTCATACTTCTTGAAAGGGTGTTTATTAAAAGGTTTAAGTTTTGAGACAGGCAGCTTTGTCACTCCTTTATCGGTCAGTGATTCCCTTGCCTCTCGTTCTCTCTCCTCGCTTGCTTTAAACATCTCTTCAAATGATTTTAGTCCTGGTTTAAACTGTGTCATCAGCTAGCACCTCCTTTGTGAATGCTTCATAGGCAAGTGATACTGTACATTCAGGATCATATAGGTAAATGCTTTTACCTACAGAGGTATGCTCCACTGCCCTTACTGATTGAGGTATTTTGTTATTGAATATTTTAATATTGTCACCATATGCATTTTCAAGGCTTTCAAGTATAGCTTTACTAAACTTGAATCTTTCATTGTGCATGGTCATCAATATTCCCTTGAAGGTAAGTTTAGGATTTATATGTTTCTTAATTCTTGAAATTGTCTTAATGAGCATTTCCAAACCTTTAGCAGATAAAAAATGAGCTTGTACAGGAATAAGAACACTATTTGCAGTAACAAAAGCATTTATTGTAAGCATTCCAAGTGATGGCATGCAATCTATCAATATGTAATCGTATTCATTTTGAAATTGTTGAATGAAATATTTGAGAAGTTTCTCTCTACTTAAAGCATTAACAAGAGATGGTTCAATACCTGCCAGTTCAATAGAGGACGGTATCAGGTCACAGCCTTCTGCAGATAATATGATATCTTCTTTTTCTAATGTGATTTTATCTTCAATATACTCAGAGAAAATGTTTGCAATTGTAATAGCCAACTCGTCAGGATTTTGATATCCAAGACACATTGTCGTGTTCGCCTGTGGGTCAAGGTCTATTATTAATACCTTTTTACCTTGTCTTGCCAAGCTTGTTCCTAAGTTTACTGTTGTAGTTGTCTTCCCTACGCCACCTTTCTGATTGGCGATTGCAATGATCTGTGTTTGTTTCATAAACTGCTCCTTTATTTATTGGATTTTATCGATGGCACTCGAAAATCCTATAAACAAGACAAATGATATAACATATACTGGTTTTAGCAAGGTTACCTTTCGTCCTTTAAATTTATTTCCTCACCAATAAACCCCCGCTAAACAGTATGTTTGGCGGGATTTTGTTTTATAAGGCAATTTTGCTTTGTTAGTGATTTGTTAGTAACGAAATAAAAAAGATCTTTCATTGCTATTCCCAAATCTCGTATACCTCTTACCTAATTTGGGTAAAAATTAAGCACATTAACATGTCATGTGCTTTTATTAAGTCGAATCAATTATTAAATCTAGTTTATAAATGACCTTCTGTTTTATATAAAATCATTAATAAAGCTCTTTATTGTTTCAGCTCCTGCCCTTTTTCCAACAAGCGAATCAACTTTTTTTAATACCTGGTGCTTCTCATGGAAAGTGCTTTTTCTTTTCATATATATAACACCTGTTGGAATTTTATCTCCAAATTCCATAGATTTTTGTATAGCCCCAATATTATCGCTTGAGTCGTAATCTTCGCCTAACTCATATACTCTTTTTTTGTACCAAGCAAAGGTATTTACTTTATTAAAACTTACGCATGGCTGAAGTATATCAAGCAAAGCATACCCTTCATACTCTATTGCTTGTTTCATAAGCTTTACAAGCTGTTCCTGATTGCCGGTAAATCCTCTTGCCACAAACCCTGCGCCTGCTGCAATAGCCATTAAAAGTGGATTCAATGGTTCGTTTATATTTCCATCTTGCTGAACCCCAGTAATAAATCCTATGCCCGAAGTCGGTGAAGCCTGTCCTTTTGTCAACCCATACACTTGATTATCATGAACGAAATGAGAAATATTTATGTTTCTGCGAATGTTGTGTATGAAATGATTTCCACCCTCACCATAAGAGTCACCATCACCTGTGCTAACAATAACAGTAAGTTTTTCATTTGCCATCTTAGCTGCGGCCGCTGCCGGGAGTGCTCTTCCATGCAGTCCACAGAAAGCATTAGCGCTGATATACTGGGGTATCTTAGCCGCCTGACCTATTCCTCCGGTCATCATAACTTCATTTGGCTTCTTTCCAAGTTCCTCAAGCGCAGTTTTTAAACATTTCAGTATACTAAAATTACCGCAACCCGGACACCAAGCTGTCTCATAAGTATTATATTTATCCATTGTTGACACCTCCGATTCTCTCAGCAATTTCTTCTCCTGTCATTTGCCTTCCATCATACTTTAAGATACTGCTCGTACATGTAATGCCGGTGTATTCACGAATTATCCCTGCAAGCTGTCCCGTTGCATTCTGCTCAACATTTATAATGCTTTTTGCATTCTTTGATTTTTCTTCAAGCAATTTTTTAGGCAATGGAAATACATCACAAAATACAAGCGCTGCATATTTACTTTCTCCATTACGATTCAGCAGATCTACTGCCTCGCAGATAGGTCCATACATAGACCCCCACCCGATTAGCAGCGTATCAAAATTTTCATTTCCGATAAACTCAGGCTCTTGAAGTTCATCTTTAACCAGCTCAAGTTTCTTCATCCTTTTATCCACCATTTTCGTGCGAACTTCAGCGGACTCCGTTATTCTTCCAGATTCGTCATGCTCATCACTGTCTAATAAAACGAGATTTTCACTCTGTCCGGGAATCAAACGCTCTGATATTCCATCTTCTGTGTATTTATATCGCAAATAGTCATTGTCATATTCTTTTGTCTTTGGCACAGCTTTGTCTTCACTAACTTCAAAAGGCTCAACAGTTGCGGTAGCATCCCCTAAGTACTGATCAGACAATATTATAACCGGCATCTGATACTTTTCTGCCATCTTGAAAGCTCTAATTGTTTGATAATATGCATCCTTATGAGTGCGTGGCGCTATTACCATCCTTGGAAATTCGCCCTGCGAGGCATATATCATAAACTTAAGATCACTTTGCTCTGTTCGTGTCGGAAGACCAGTCGCAGGCCCAGGTCGCTGCACGTTTACCACGACAATTGGTGTCTCTGTTATGCCTGCAAGCCCCAGCGCTTCTACCATCAGTGAGAATCCTCCGCCAGATGTGCCCGTCATGGCTGTTGCACCAGCATATGACGCTCCTATAGCCATGTTCATAGCAGCAATTTCGTCTTCAGCCTGCTCTACGACAATTCCTGCCTCGTCGCTTTTGCCGGCAAGATAAACCATCACAGCTGTTGACGGGGACATTGGATAAGCACTATAAAAATTCAGCCCTGCCGCAATTGCTCCAAGAGCCACTGCACTGCTTCCTGATATTATCATCCAGTCTCCAAATCCTCCCTCAAGGCGTGGATACTTCTTCTCAACACCGTCATAGCCTTCTTTTAAAGCTTTTAAATTAATATCAATATGCTTCTCGTCAAGAAAGTCTTTAAATACATTTTCAGTTTTGTCCAGTCCCTCGCTGAAAAGCTTTAAAACAACTCCAATAGCTATACTGCCTGAAACCCTAGAGTTGCCCAGTTTTTTTGCAATTTCCGCCATTGGGACTTTTATAGCTCTTTTGTCATCTGCATCAATGCTGCTGTCGCAAAGAATAAACCCGTCCTCTTTTAATTTATCACTATGCAATTGTATAGTCTCTTCATTTAGTGCAATTATGCCATCGATATTATAGCTATGGGAAAGAATCTGCTCTGTCCCAAAACGCATCAAATAAAAGTTATGCCCTCCTCTTATTCTTGACATAAAATCTCTGCTTGTAAATACGCTATAACCGGCTCTTTTTAGAATTTTTTCTAAAATAGCAGCTGTTGTGTCAATTCCTTGACCTGCTGCACCACCTATTAATATGTTATACATGAATTAATCTCCTTGTATCTAGTGGGTCACTTATTTAAGTTGTCGGATATGTCTTTAAAATTGAAATAATACTCGCCTGTATAAAACAGCATTTTGTGAGAATATTAACCTATAATGATATAAATAGTATACATGTGATAATGCAATAAAGCAATGTATAGCGCTACTTGTAAAGCATTTTGTGCTTTACAGATTAAATGGAAAATACACCATTTTTAGAATGCTATTTTTTTAAAACAGAAATGAACCTGCCTCCTTGGACATTTCTTTAAAATAGACTGCACAAAAAGAGAGCTATTATAAAATCACTATAGCTCTCCAATAAATTATTTATGTAATTGTATAGATATGCAAATTATTGCACTGCAACAATCTCTAATTCTTCAAGCTATGTAACGGAGCTGGGATACGCCCTCCCCTGTTTATAAAATCGGCACTGCTGTAGGGGTGCACGGCTATCACAGGCGCTGTTCCCAACAAGCCTCCAAATTCAACGATATCCCCTACTGTTTTTCCGATTGCAGGAATTAAACGTACCGCGGTAGTCTTATTGTTTACCATTCCGATTGCTGCTTCGTCCGCTATGATTGCAGATATTGTTTCAGCTGGTGTATCTCCGGGAATTGCAATCATATCAAGGCCTACAGAGCAAACACATGTCATAGCCTCCAACTTATCAAGGGTAAGTGCTCCAAGTTTTGCAGCATTTATCATTCCCTCATCTTCTGATACCGGTATAAACGCACCAGATAGTCCACCCACATGTGATGAAGCCATCACTCCACCTTTTTTAACCGCATCATTTAAAAGAGCAAGAGCCGCCGTAGTTCCGTGTGTTCCACACACTTCAAGCCCCATTTCCTCCAATATACGCGCCACACTATCTCCCACAGCAGGTGTTGGTGCAAGCGATAAATCGACTATCCCAAAAGGAACATTAAGACGCTTTGAAGCTTCCTGCGCCACAAGCTGTCCCATCCTTGTTATATGAAACGCCGTCTTTTTTATAGTCTCGGCAACATCGTCAAATGGCGCTCCTTTTATAGCCTTTAATGCATGATGCACAACGCCGGGGCCTGATATGCCCACATTAATCACTTGCTCGGGTTCACCAACTCCGTGAAACGCGCCCGCCATAAACGGATTATCATCCACCGCATTTGCAAAAACAACAAACCTCGCGCACCCCGAACTTTCTGATTTTTTTGTCTTTTCAGCGATGCTTTTAATTGTATGTCCCATCTGTTTTACTGCATCCATGTTGATTCCCGCTCGAGTGGATGCGATGTTTACACTTGAGCAAACCAAATCAGTCGCAGCCAAGGCCTCAGGCAATGAAGCAATCAACTTTCTTGCCCCTGTGGTATAGCCTTTTTGTATCAGGGCAGAATAGCCTCCGATAAAGTCCACTCCGCATGCTTTGGCAGCCTTGTCCATAGCTTTTGCAAAAGGCACATAGTCATCAGTCTCAGCCGCATCTGCCACAAGAGACATAGGGGTTACTGATATGCGTTTATTTACGATAGGAATTCCATATTCCATTTCAATGTTTTCAGCCATCTTAACCAAATCCTGTGCGGATTTTGTTATTTTGTCATAAATCTTTTGGCAGCTTTTTTCTGGCGAAGAATCAGCACAATCCCTTAGTGATATACCCATTGTAACAGTGCGGATATCAAGATTTTGCTGGTCTATCATATTTATAGTTTCTAGTATGTTTTTTGTGTTAAACATGGTTGCGCTCCAAATTAAATCTGATGCATCGCATCGAATATATCAGTGCGCTGCAATCGTATATTAAGCCCCATTTCTTCTCCAAACTCGTTCAAAGAAGACTGCACCTTTTCAAATGAAATATCACTGCCTGACATATCGACAACCATCATCATAGTAAAATATTGCTGCAAAACCGTCTGGCTGATGTCCAATATATTAATGCCAAGGTCTGCAAGTCTTGTGCATACTCCTGCGATTATTCCCACACAGTCGCGTCCAGCGACAGTTACAATTGCTTTCATCATTAAGCCTCCAGTGTCTTAAACTATCATTTAATTTTTGAAGTGTATCATAGATTTACTTGCTTTACAATTTAGAAATTTATATAAAAGTACTTATGCTTCCTAAACTTTTTCATCTATCTATTTAATATTAAACTAATATATTTTTCATAGCGCATTGCCTTTCGGTGCAAATTTATATCTTTGCTTGTAGCTTGAATACGGTTTCACCAAATTCTCACCGTTTTGCCCACTTATTATTATATTATCATATGCCAAATTAATTCTGTTTTTAAGTTCTGTATAGCTCGTCGCTTCAACTAAGAAAAACCCAGCTCTTGCAGTTGCATTTTTCACAGTGCCTATAACATCTCCCGTGTTTCTAAAAATATTTATAAAACTTATGCCATTAGTTTTGAGAAAATTTTCATCATATTTAATCTCATCTATAATTCCTTGATTCAGAAAAAACATTTGTGTTGAGATGTATTTATTACAGTTTCTCATATCAAAGTCTTTTGTTATACTTGCGCTGTTATTTCCCTTAACCTCATCAATCAAAAGCCCTAAAACATCTAATCCCGTTATCTTAGGCAGCGTGATGTCCTCGTATGCTCCGCCGATTCTCATTGCAATTTCATTTACTTTTATGCCTTGATCTCCAATTAAATATTGAAAATATACAGGTCCGTTTTTAAACCCGAAAGCTTTTATTATTTTTTCTGTTAAAGTTAAAATATCAGCATATTCTTTTTTTATATGCACAGAAGGAAAATTATGCGCTATACAAATGCCTATGTGGTTATCGGAAGTTAAAGTCACCCTGTCGACCACTGAAAGCAAAGTAAATTTACCTTCTTGCAACCAACCGTTAACTGTTATCTCATCACTTCCATAATACTCTTCAAGCAACACCTTATCTTCTCTTGAAAATGAAAGCGTGTCATCTATATTATCCTGAATTTCTTTTATTGAGTTAACCTTGTATATGCCTCGCTGCCCTTGTGAGTCTACGGGTTTTAAAACAGCCGGAAAACCTATATCTTTGATGTCTTCATCTTGAAATGACTTATCCAGTAATGCATATTCTGCAGTCGGAATATCATTTTCTATAAACATCTGTTTCATTACTCGCTTATTGGTGGCAGACAAAGCCTGCTCAGGTGTCACATAAAATGGCAGATTCAGCTCCTCTGCAACAACTGCCGCAGTATAGATTGGCTGATCAGTTCCCAGTGTAACTATGGCTTCTATTTCATTTTCCTTTGCCGCAGCTAATACTCCCTCAGTGTCAAATGTGGAAAGCAAAATGTGACTGTCGCAAATCTTTCCAGCAGGGCAATCCGAGAGATAGTCCACCAAAATCACCTCGTCGCCTTCACTTTTTAATCTATCTATTAAATTAAGCTGGCAGTTCCCACCGCCTAATACCATCACTTTCATTTTTCATCTCCAACAATCTCGTCAATAAAATAGCAATCACCCATCTTTTTTCGCCTAAACAAAAAACTCTTGCTATATGTGCGGAAAATATTTTTATACAATAAAACAAGCGACTTAAAAGTATAGTTTGATTTTGCACTTGCTCCTTTATTTATTGCTATGTTTCCAATATTTTGTGTGCTTTTAAGTATCTCCATGGAAATGTATACAAAATCAGTTTGCGCCTTTATTACAGCGTCTCGTGTTTCCTTATTCATAATCCTAAAACTAGACACCTTAATCCCCTTAGGAATATCGGTCAGCATCCTAAAAAGCAAGTCACGCATAACCGATCCTACGCCTCTTGCGCCTGAATATTCCACTATGGCATATACACTGTCGTATCCTTCAAGCATCTTTTCATAAAGCTTAATGATGTCATCTGGGTTTTGTTCCAAGTCATCATCTATTATCACTGAATACCCATATCTTGCATGGCGCAAACCACATAGTATAGCTGACTGCTGTCCACTGTTTTGGGTAAGTGTGATTCCAGTTATATTCGAATTTTTCTTTGCTTGCTCTTTTATAATCTCCCAGCTTTGGTCACTGCTTTTGTCATCCACCAAGATTATCTCATTGTGGTCAAATCGATTAAGCACGTGGCTAAGCCTTTCAAGAAGTTTCGAAATAGTGTTTTGCGAATTATAAACAGGCACTACAACTGAAATGTCGGCATCTATTTTCTTCATAATGCTTTACCTATTTCACTTGCAACAGCTTCACAGTCCGCTTTTGTCATTTCCGCATGCATAGGAAGACGAAGCATGCACTGACACAAATTCTCTGTTTGAGGGCATCTATGCTGCTTTGCTGTTGTGTTTTTCCACCCAGTGCTTGTATGCAATGGTACATAGTGAATCACAGCATCTATTCCTACTTCATCTAGGTGCTCTTTTACCGCATCCCTCTGGTTTGCATCTTTAAAAATTACGTAAAAAACATGTGCGTTATTTGTGTTATAATCCGGCACTTCAGGAAGCCTTAATCCATAGGCGTTTGCAAGTGGCCTAAGATACTTCATGTATTCTTCATACAGCTCCACCTGTTTGTGCGTTATATCCTCCAGTTTATCCAGCTGCGCGCAAAGCACAGCAGCATTTATATTGCTAATCTTTGCATTCATGCCCACACTCTGCCAAGAGTAAAACGGCACTTCTTCACGCAAAAAAGCTGTTCTATCTGTTCCATTTTCATAAATTACATTAAGCTTTTCCAAAATACTTTCATCATTTACAATTACCGCTCCGCCCTCATCGGAAGAAACATTTTTTGTTTTATGAAATGATACTATGCCTGCATCGCCCAATGTTCCCAATGCTTTCCCTTTATACTTTGCGCCAATTGAAAGCGCAGCGTCTTCAATAATCTTAATGCCTTGAAAATCTTGTCTTAGCCTTTGAATATCGCACGAGGCTCCACCGTAATGGGTAGGGATAACACACGCCGTCTTATCGCTTTTCTTGGCTTTAGCGTCATCTATATCCATCACAAGGGTGTGTGGGTCTATATCACAAAAAACAGGAGCAAGCCCTGCCCTCAATATGCTGTTTAACGCTGAAGGATATGTAAAAGAAGGCAAAATCACTTCACTGCCTTTAGGAAAATCATATGCCAAAAACAGCAAATCCAATCCCAGCGAACCATTAGCTGTGAAAAATATATTTTCAGTGCTATAAATTTCTTTTAGCTTGTTCTTAGCACAGTCTAAATAATCCGTGCCATTGCGCAGTGCATCCAGCACGTTTTGTTCTTCTTTATCATCATAAAACGTTTGTTTAAATTTTATGTTCATTTCAAAACCTTATATATTGTAACCGACCATTCTTTGTCGCCTGCAAACTTCACAATGCGCATCGCATATGGGGACGTAAATTCAGACACTATTTCGCACTCGTTTCCAAGATAGATTTTCATGTCATCATAGTATGGATAAATATTGCCATATACTATGTTCCAGACGGGCCTGCTTTCATAGATATAATCCATCTCTTCAGGATATATTATATACTCAATGTGGTTTGATTTCACATAGTCTTTGAAACTCAGCTCATTGTCGTCCAGATATCCCAAGTTTCTATAATCATATAGCCTATCATATGAAAAAGCGTACTCAGCATTTAGATTCGCAAGCACCCTTGCATCTTGCGGAACGCTATCGTTTATACTCTTTAAATACTGCTTATAATCATCATTTATGTAAGGTGAAATTTGCATCGCAGACGACACTAGCATTGCAAAAGCAAGTATAGCTGATACTACGGTTTTAAATTTCTTTATACGGCTTAAAAGGAATATAACAAGCATCCAACATACTATAAACATTAGAAGTATCGAAGGCTGTGAGTATCGCCCGATTACTATATATCCAACATTTACTGCAATAATTGGGAATATAAAAAGCAAAACCTGCTTATTCCAGTGCGCATATATAGCTGCGCCTATAATTGTCACACCAAATAGCACAAGCTGTATTTTTATCCAAGGAGTGTAGTATGTTCCCGATATCCCCATCCACAGCTTTTGATAAAAAGGCACTATTGACTGTACTTTCTCCCCAAATGTCTGTGTAACCCCAAGATGGTCTCCATACTTTAAATAGTGAGAAATAAACTGCCCATCAAAAATATAGCTCACCCCAACAAATATTGCGGCAAACAAGGAAACCACACCTATTAATGTAAAGAGGTTCTTAAACGTAATCTTCTTATCTACAATTATGTAATATAAATAAATGCTTCCCACGGAAAGCGCGGCTATGAATGAATTGGGATGAATGCCTATCATTAGCCCTACTATAGCGCCTGCGATAACATCGTTTTTAAGCGACCATGAAGCGATACTTTTATAAATATAATATATTGCCAAAAGCATCCCAAAAGCAATTATTATCTCCTGCCGTGCAAAATGCGAGGCATATTTAAACTGCACATCAAATGCCACAGCAACTGCTGCAATATCTGAAAAATTTTTAGATTGTGAAAAGCTATATGCAATTTTATAAATAATATAAATTGCCGCACACGAAAAAATCAATGATACAAGCCGCACCGCAAACAGATTGTATCCGAATATAAGAATAAACGGCATCTGAACGAGATGAAACAGTGTTTTTATCGCATGTGGATATCGAGGGAGCAGGTCAAAAAAAGTCTCTGTGGAGTCCAGTCCGCTATGCATCATGGTGCGAGTAAGTCCTGAAAGCCACGACTCATCCGAGTGCATGAATGGAAATTTTTGAAGAAACAAAAGACCTGCTATAAAATAGACGGCTAATCCAATAATAAAAGTATAGTTTTTCTTTTCTTTATTCATAAACTTCATTATAATTTCAACTTTTTTTCAATATAAAATATTGCACTTCTGATGTGTCAAAGCCGACATCCAATACACCGGATTTTATAACCTTTATTCCCGTCTCATTAACTATCTCAAGAAACGATTCAACAGTTCTAAACGCAAAAAACCGCTCACCTTTGCCATCAAAATTCTTTATACCTTCATCGTCTTCTTCCTTATTTCCATATTGACAGATAAACATATATCCGCCTGATTTTAGTACTCGCGAAAACTCGTTAAACGCTTTGGATAGAGAATTTTTTGGTATGTGCAAAAGGCAGTTTAGGGTATAAATGCAGTCAAAACAACTATCTTCAAAAGACATATCCATCATGTCCATCACATGAGCCTCAATGCCTTTGGTTTTGCATATCCTCACATGCTCCTGAGACAAATCAATAGCTTTAACATTGAGCCCGTTTTCCATAAAAACCAAGCTATCCTGACCAGTACCGACTCCGACCTCCAGCAATTCACGACAACCTTCCTTTTTCATTTCTTTAAGGAATGTGTCACGTAAGTCTATCTTCCATTGATGCTTTTGGCTCATGTTTCTGTCATTGGCATACTTATCATAATATTTTTTGAGCTGCACTTTTGTATTGTCCATTATTTGTCCTTTTAATCATCTGGTATCAATTAATAATAAACCATACCCTGAAACAATCATAGCGATTAGCCAAAATTTAGTTAAAAACTTTCCTAAAAAGCTCTTCAAACAAAAGACCCCGACGGTCATATGCCGAAGGGGTCATTTAGTCTTTTTAATACTTATTGATAAAGAGCGTTTGCTCCAATATCAAATCAGCTACTAGTCAGTTACTACCGGATATCCTTCTTTAATCCAACCGGCAGTCATGCCAAAGTGAAGAGATACTGCGTCATGACCAAGCATACGAAGAACTGCTGTTGTCTGTCCTGCTGTCTGTCCTGTATAGCAAGCTACGATTAATTTGCCTTCTGGCAATTCGCTAAAGTCCATGCTTTCGCCGAAAGGTATGTTTATAGCGTTTACGATATGTCCTGCTGCAAAGTCATCTGCTTTACGAATATCAATAACTGTTGCTTCTCCGGCATCAACTGCTGCCTGAGCGTCATCCCAGCCGATTTTGAAGTTTGCATTGTCAGTTACTGCTGTGAAATATGATTCAACTTCTTTTAAAAGAACTGCATCAAAGCTTGCGCCTGCATCAGCTATTTCATTTGCTGCTGTTTCAGTATAAGCTTCATAGCCTTCAACTGCTGTAGCGCCTACATTGTATCCTGACTTAACAGAGTATGCTTCAATTCCAAGCATGCGCATAAGTGCTGTTGCCTGTCCTGCTGTCTGTCCTGAATAGCAATATACATAAACAGGCTCGTCTGTAGGAAGCATTGAAACTTTTTCAGCGAGGTCTGCACCCCAAGAAGCAAGAACTGCGCCTTTGATGTGACCTTCGTCATATACGTCCTGCTGACGGATAGAAACTATGTTAAGCTCTTCGCCTGCGTCCATTTTCTCAAAAAGTGCTTCCCATGAAATCATTGGGTTTGCAAACTCAGGTGCAAAATATGCATCTGCGGCAGCAGTTTTCACATAGCTTGTCCAGCCGCCCATGCCGCTTTTAAGTGATATAGCGTCATAGCCAAGTGCACGAAGCACGCCAACTGTCTGTCCTGCTGTTTGTCCTGAATAGCAAGCAACGATGATTTTTTTGCCTTCAAAGTCTGCAAATTTTTCCTGCATGCCTTCGCCGAAAGGTACGTTTACTGCGCCTTCGATGTGGCCTGCATTGTAGTCGTCTGCTTTGCGGATATCCATAACAGTAAGGTCACCAGCTTCAATCAATGGAGCGGCGGCACTTGCTGCCATGATGTTGTTAGAATTATCAGCTACAGTGTTGAAATATTCTTGTGCAAATTCCAAAACTGCTTTATCAAATTTTGCGCCTGCATCAGGAAGCTCATTTGCTTCTGTTTCAACATAAGCTTCAAAGCCTTCTGTTTTTGAGGCGCCCAAGTTATAGCCTGATTTTACTGAATAAGCTTCGATTCCTAGGATATTCATAAGTGCAACTGTCTGTCCTGCTGTCTGTCCTGAATAGCAATATACATAAACAGGTTCGTCTTTAGGAAGCATTGAAACTTTTTCTGCCAAATCCGTTCCCCAAGATGCAAGATATGCACCAACGATATGACCTTCATTGTAAACGTCGCTTTGACGAATGCTTAGGATGAAAGGTTCATCTCCTGCGTCAATTTTAGCGAAAAGGTCGTCCCAAGTTATTATGCGACTGCCTGGATATTGCGCAAAATAGTCATTGGCTGCGCTTTCAAGTGCGTTTCCTCCTGAGCATGCTGTCACGGCGAAAACCATGATTGCAGCCATAAGGATTACTAATAATTTTTTCATTCTTATTCCTTTCTGTTACGAAGCGTCTTGCCTCGTGGGTGTGATATTTTCCGACGGTGGCTGAGGATTTTCAACATCCTCATATTCCAACCAAGCACCGTCATATATCCTTACATCTTCATATCCTGCATCTTTAAGTGCTGCATATGTTTGGGCAGCTCTTACTGATGTTTTGCAAAACAGGATAATTTTCATTTCGGGCTTTATGCCCTCTGCCAGATATGTGCTTTGTATGTCGCGCGGTGTTTTGTACTCACCGTTTGCATACATATTCCAAACATATTCTATGTGGCATGCGCTGGGAATCGTCCCAGCATAATATTCATCATCGCTGCGGGTGTCTATAATCACAGTGTTTTCATCCGGCATGTTAATGACGGATTTCAAATAGTCAAGATTAACAATTAATGACTTCTGATAATCACCAGCGCTATATTCAACTGTTTCAAGCTCTACGCTGTTAGAATCGAAATCAACTCCCTGCTCTTTGAGTGCTTTAACCCCACCGCTTATCACACGCACATTGAAGTTTGAATACATGTTGAGCGTCCACTGCACGCGGGCTGCTTGCATGTTTTTTGCATCATCATAAACCAAAAGTTCATCAGTTTGCGATATGCCTGCCGCACTCATAACTTCTTCCACTTGAGCCGCATCAGGAAGCATGTTTGCATATGGCTCACTAACTGTAAGTGTGCTCATTGGTATGTTTACAGCCCCTGCGACATGGCCTAAGCCATAGTCTTCGGCACTTCGCACATCAACAACAGTCACACCGTCATTAATGAGTGCCTCAGCTTGTTTGGGTGTAACGATGTAATCACCCGTTTGTGCAAAGTCAAAATTTGCGCAAGCTGAAAACGAAACAATTATTAATGCGATAAGGATTATTAGCATTCTCTTTTTCACGATATTACTCCTTTGAAGCTTTTATGGCAGCAATGATTTCTTCTTTGCTGAGCTCATCTTCAGACAACGTCTCATATATTTTGCCGTCTTTTATGATGACAACAGCCGGGCAGTCTTCACATCCTAGGCGCGCTGCCAAGCCTTTTGATTTATATGTGTCCACCTTATGACAACCATGGTTTTCATAAAGTGCTTCTATCTCTTCAATGACAGACAAAAACTCTCTTTGGTCTTTGTTTACCGCGTCATATACATATGCAATGCCGTCGCCCATCATGATCTGATGTTCAAATATTTCGCTTTCTGCGATATACTTTTCAGCCATAACACCTGCTGTAGCCGCGTCACCTACACAAGTTGCAACCTGTCTTAGGAATCTGTCGCGAACATCGCCTGCTGCAAACACGCCCGGAATATTAGTGCGCATTTCCTCATCAGTTATAACATATCCGCGGTCAGTCATTTTAACTATGTCCTTGTATATATTTGTGTTCGGCACAAATCCTATAAATAAGAAGCATGTGGCGCAGTCTATACGCTCTATTTCGCCTGTTTTAAGATTTTTTAGGTTTACAGCTTCAAGCTCTTCGCCGCCGATATATTCATCAACCACTGTATTCCACTTAAATTCCATCTTAGGGTTTGCAAGAGCTGCCGCTTTTGCAATCTCGTTGCAGTCCATAACGCCTTCATCATGAAGCACGGAAACTGTAACTTTGCTGGCAAACTTAGTAAGGAACATTCCTTCTTCTATTGCCGCATCGCCTGAGCCTATAACAACAACTTCTTTGCCCGTATTTGCAGCTGCGTCGCATGTGGCGCAAAAAGCGATTCCTTTTCCAATGAACTGTTCTTCGCTGTCAATGCCCAAAACCCTTGGCTTTGATCCATTTGCGATTATCACAGATTTTGCTTCATATCTGTTTCTGAATGTTTCAAGGATTTTTATATCGCCTGAAAAATCCACAGTTTTCACATTTGTGAGCTTGAATTTCACTCCGAATCTTTTTGCCTGCTCTTTAAAAAGGTTCATAAGGTCAATTCCTGATATTCCTTCCGGAAATCCCGGATAATTTTCAATGTCATTTGTATTAGTTGCAATGCCGCCCACCAAAGCCTGCTCAACTATAAGTGTTTTAAGTTTAGCTCTTCCGCAGTATATTCCGGCTGTAAGCCCTGAAGCTCCTCCGCCGACAATAACGACATCATATTGTTCTACTTTTTTTTCTCTAGCCATAATAAAGTCCTTTACATAAAGTATTTAACTAAAAGTTTGCTGCCGACCACAGCGCCGCCAAACATGAACAGGGCAAATACCCAGCCTGAAAGCGACAAGGAAGCAATTCCTGAAAACAGAGCGCCAATATTGCATCCAAATGCAATTCTTGCTCCATATCCCATGAGAAGGCCGCCCAATGTTGCAGCAGCAACTTGCTTAAATGACTTAATTTTCTTTAATTTGAAACCTGAAGCCATAAGTGCAGCAAAAAGCGCACCAAATATTATCCCTATGTTTCTCCACGTTGGTGCATGGCTTAAAAAGCCTGCATCAAGAGTTGCCTGCGCGCCGGGTGAAGAAAAGTAAAACCATTTGTCAACCGAGCCGCCAACAGCTTCAAAAAGCCATGCGCCCCAGTTTGCAAATATACCCGAAACACCCCAGGGATTGCCTGTTGTCGTAAAAGTCACAATCTGGAACACTGACAAAAGCACTGCTCCTGCAACATATGGTAATGCTTTTTTAAACCATATCTTGTAGAACTCATTCTGTTTTATTTTGTCAAAAAATTTCTTCAAGTTTCTCACCTCAAATAAGTCTTATTACCTTTTAGTTATGCTTTTTCTATGATGCATTCCCATTCGCCGTCGTCCACTTCTTCAAGCTCCACTTCATGTCCCTTTTTGCGTGCCCATTCCGGAACATTTTTCATTGCACAGCTGTGGTCGATCTGAACGATAAGAACATCGCCTGATTCAAGTTTTTCCAATTCTTTTTCTGCTTTGATAAGTGGCACAGGGCAAGCCTCGCCCAAGCAATCCAATACTACTTCTTTACTCATTTTAATTTCCTCCGATTAAGTTATTTTTAAAAAGGATAATTTTAATCCTCTTTTTTTCGATTTTCCCATTTATGCGCCAGCACATAAATCACTGCTATTATAAGAAGGTTACACATAAGGCCGCCAAACCAGCCAAATGATGTTGAGTTAAACAATTTTGTAAACACATCCGGAAGGAACACTCTCTTGCCGCTTACTATAAAGTTGCGATACCACCATCCATAGTCATGCGCTCCCCAAAGCGAGCCCACCACAAAGAAGAAAAGCGATAGAAGCTGCATCCAGAAGCCTTCTCCGATTCTCATCAAAGTTCCCGAAGCACATCCGCCGGCGATTACCATTCCCACACCAAACATAAATGCTCCTATGCCTGTTGCAATTGATATCGGAGCTACATAGCTCTGCCCTGGAATTGGCATCCCTTTTAAAAACGCTCCGTATTTAATTGCAGTAAATGCGATTGAAGTTATAGCAAACGCTATAAGCACTGCACGCGTTACAGTTGTTGAACCTGTAAGGTATGGATCGCGCATTGATGCAGTGAAGCAAAAACGTGCACGCTGCAGGATAAAACCAAAAGCCAAACCCGTCATCCAATATAGTCCAAGGTTCTCGCCTCTCAGAGTCAATAGAACACCTATTACAACAATAATCACAATAAGTCCCAATGCTATGGGTATCTGATTCATTCTTTTTTTGCGTTTTCTGCTTGAAGCTCTGGAAGAAGTTCTGATTGTGCTTTCTGACATGTTTACACCTCTTTGATTGTTTGTTAATAATTTAACACTTGTTCGTCAATATTTTATCATACTTTGTTAAAAATCTATCAATCTGTTTTCTTATACTGTATTAGATTTGTTAATAGCAGGCTTTGGTGCTATAATATCCATTAATATCGAACATAACAGAGACTATGAATTTGGGTGTATCTTGAATATAGAATCTTTAAAATATTTTTATATGATAGCCAAGGCAGGCAATATTAGCTCTGTCGCAAAAAGTGTGCACCTTTCACAATCCGCTCTGTCCCAACAAATTCAAAGACTTGAAACAGATTTTAAAAAGAAGCTGCTTATTCGCTCAAATAAAGGCGTACAGCTTACTCCTGACGGAAAAATTGTATATAAATTTGCAGACAACATCCTGCGAACATATGACCATATGATGGAAGAGATTGAAAGCGAATCAAAGAAAAACATTATAATTAAGATAGAAGCTCCCTCTTCACTTGCAGACTATGCTCTTCCCTGCACCATGATTAAAGCCAATAATAAATATCAATTGCATAAATATGAGCTTTCAAGCAATCCCTCCTACGTTATACTTCAAAATGTTGCAAACAATATATGTGATGTCGGGTTTTCCTATATGGAAACTCCAAACGGATATGATGGCGTTTTGTGTCAAAGAGCGGGTTTTAACAAAATAATACTGGCTGCCCCTAATAACTCAGATCATCCAGATTCAATATCCCTTCAAGGGCTTGCAGACATATGCCTTATCACACTCACAGGCAAAACAGACATCAATGAAATCATTTTTAAGAAGCTTGAAAACTTGGGAATTCCCAGAAACAATCTCAACTGCAACCTTCGCGTTGAAGGAATTGTCGGCGCCAAAATGATGATAAGCAGTGGCTACGGCATGGCGTTTCTCCCCTACATCTCAGTCAAAGAGGAACTATACAAAAAGCAGTTCAAGGAAGTTAAAATCTCAGGCCTTGATATAAATTTAGACATATTTTTGTTATACAAAAAGCTCCACACTGAACATGTGGAAACATTTTTAGAATGGTTTAAGGAAAACGGCGAAGCAAGTTTTTGCTGAAGCGAAATTACTTTATAGTAAAAACAACCTCCCACACACCGTTCATAACCTCCTCAATTTTCACATCATGTATTTTATCGTAGTATTTGTTTCTGATTGCCTCAATCGTGCAACTGTGGTCCACCACAATCATAAATGAATCCCCACTTTTCATGTGAGAAAGCTCCTGCTCTATCTTTAAGATTGGGATTGGGCATATATCCCCAAAGCAATCAATTATCTTAATATCTTTTTCCATAACTATATTATAACAGATATATAGCCATATATGGCTATAACTAGGAAGGTAATTATTACCCCCGCCATTCCTTTCTTTAGCATAAACTTTGTGTCCAGTCCATATCCCACCGGGATAGCCCTTATAGATGTTGGCAGCAAGAATGCGCAATTGCACGCGGCTGCCGTTAAGTATACATATTTAAGCGGTACATCGCTTATAACCGACACTATACCGATCACAAGCGGCACAGCGACAGCAACCGCCGCGGTGTTGCTTGACGTATTGGATAAAAACATCGAAAAAGCAACTATCACAAGAATTATTGGCAATACGCCTACAATGTCTGATGTCGCTATAAGCTTTGATATGCTCTCCAACACTCCCGTTGCAATCAGCACATTGCCTATTGCAAGCCCTCCTGAAAAGAGAATCATAAGCCCCCAGTTTATATGCTTTTGAGCATAAGTAAAAGTTATAAGCCTCTCGCCTTTTTCTCCGTTTACCAAAAGCGCTATAAATCCAAACAGTAAGAATGCGAAAAAAGGCTTAAACTCCGGCAAATATGCTGAGTAAAAAGGACGCGCAAAAGAAAGCACCACCGGTATTAAAAACAGAATAAAAGCAATCTTTTGTGACTTTGTTGTCCTGCCCATCTCTTTATAGCTGTTAATGAAATAATCATGTGAGCCAGGCAAAGTTTTTATTTCTTGCTTGGAAAAAATGATGTATATTACAATCGCAAGTGATAAAAGCGCAAGATATGGAAGCATCAACAAGGTCCACTTTATAAACATGAATTCCTGCCCTGTAAAGCTTTCGATGTGCGTAATTGCAACAAGGTTCATTGCTCCACCCAATGGCGTTCCAAAGCCTCCTAATCCCGCTCCCCACACTATCATAAGAAGGATCATGTTAAGGATTTTTTTATGCTTTGCGCCATCATCTCCCAGATAGGCCACCATAGCGTATGCTATAGGACACAGTGCCGCAGCCACCACCGCATTCGGGAGAACAGCCGACAGCAAAACCGACAGCAAAAACCACACAATCAATTGTTTTTTAATCGATGTGCCAATCACACCAAGTGACTTGAGCGCAATGCGTCTGTCAAGCCCTGTGGTCTTCCATGTAAGCGTAAGAATGTTTGCGCCCAAAAGTAATACCACAATCTGTGAAGCGTAATTTGAAAGAACATTAGCCATAGGGACTACTGCAAACAAGCTATTAGCTATAATAGGCAAAAGTGCCGTAACCGCTATGTGCACAGGCCTTGTGATCCACCAATAAATCATTAATATGAGTGTCGCAAGTGCGACTCTTGCCTCAAATAAGAAAATATCTTTTGGAAGCAATAATAAAAATGCTATGAAAATAACAAATCCCAAAGCAAGGTTTATATAGCGAGTTTTTTGTCTGTTCGTCTTATTCATTAGGGTTTGATTTTACACGCAAACTTAAAATAAGTAAAACAAAAAATTGTCATGTGTTAAAATTTGCTCTCTTATCTTATAAAAGCATCTACTAATACAGCATATTGGAAAAATCATTTGCTTTTTTCACCTTGATAAAGTAACTTAAAATGATACACAAAAAGGCAGGTATATTGAGTGAAAAAGATGTCCCAAAAAGACTTTAAAAGATTTGACATGAAAAAGCCTCCGCAAAGGCAGAAGCTTCGGCTTTTGATACGCCTTTTATCCTTCCCCGCTGTTAAAAAACAGAAGTCTATAATCACAAAAGTTAATATGGAAGACATTAAGCCACCGTATATTCTATTTGTAAATCACAATGCTTTTCACGACTTTAAGGTAGTCACAAAAGCTACCCATCCATACAGAACAAACAGCATCGTCGCAATTGACGGCTTCATAGGCAGAGAATGGCTCTTGCGCGCTGTAGGTTGCATTTGCAAAAGGAAATTCACCAAGGATTTTACTATCATAAGGCATCTAAAAAAAGTGATAGATAACAAAGATATTGCCGTAATATATCCCGAGGCAAGATACAGCCTTTGCGGCACAAATGCTGTTCTTCCCGATTCTCTGGGTAAGCTTGCAAAGCTCTTTAACGTGCCTGTTGTAACTATAATCCATCATGGGCATCACATAAACTCCCCTTTCTGGAATCTTACGCCGCGAGGCAATCGCACCGAAAGCATCATGAAATGTCTTTTTACCGCAGATGAAGTAAAAAAATCGAGCACAGAGAATATAAACCAAGCTATAAAAGAAGAATTTCAATATGACGACTTTAAATGGCAGGTTGACAATGAAATTAAAATAGACTATCCCAAAAGAGCTGAAGGCTTGCACAAAGTTTTATATCAGTGCCCTAATTGCAAAACAGAATATAAAATGTCTTCACTCCTTAACAAACTCGAATGCAAAGCATGCAAAAAAACTTGGACAATGGATGTATACAGCAGACTATCTGGCGATGATGGAACAACGGAGTTTGCACACATCCCTGATTGGTATGAATGGGAACGTGAAAATGTGAAGGCTGAAGTTAAAAGCGGGACATACAAGCTAAAGTGCGATGTGCGTGTAGACAGTCTTCCAAATGCAAAGCGGTTTATTAACTTGGGAAAAGCTAAGCTTTTCCATGATATGAATGGATTCCACCTTAGTGGTGTATATAATGATGCACCCTATGACATTAAAACAAGTGTCGCATCCACGTATTCATGTCATATAGAATACAACTATCTTGGAAAGTATGGCGACTGTGTTGATATCAACACCTCAAATGATACATTGTATATCTATCCTGAAGGTGAAAATTTCAGTGTAACAAAGATAGCCCTTGCAACAGAGGAACTCTATAAAAATGAATTAGGTTCGTTCGGGTTAATCGTATAACTGATTATTGTTCGCACATCAATGCACCTTTTATAAACAGCATGATTTGCTCAACTAACTTTTCATCATCATCCAGTGCGATGCCATAAGTGTATATCTTCATTCTATCCTTATAATACTCACAGCTGTATGAAAACTGAAGCATCATTAATATGTTATCAATAAAGAAAGCAAAATACCTCGAATCGATATCTTTTCTTATTTTTCCGTCTTTTTTAGCCTTTTCGATATATGCTGCATATAAGTTTGAGGTAATTCCCTCTATTTGGCTTGAAATAAGCATTGCATATTCCGCATTGCTTTCTGTTGCCATCTCATAATATAGCTTTGTAAACTGTTCGTTTTCTTTTCTGTTGTTTTGAATCAATCTTATTATCTTTTCAAACATTTCTATAATGTCATCGCATTCTTGTAGCACTTTGCTGATTTTTTCATTCAAATGAGACATCGCCCACTCAACACACGTAAGATACAGTGCGCGCTTATTTTCAAAGTACTTATACATTGCGCCGACACTTACACCTGATTTTTGTGCAATGTCATTTATATTCGCGCTATTAAATCCACAGCTTGAAAATTCTTTTATAGAAACATCTAATATGTTTTTCTTTTTATTTTCATCTATATTATTAAATGTGCTTTTACATGATTTATATTCCATATGATTTCTCCATATATATTATCTGCTTTATATTTTAGCATATTTTAGGATTGCATACGCGTCTTTTATATCTACGTGCAAAATATTTAATTTGCTTATTGAAAACGCACTGGATACTTGCTATAATCAAAAGCGAGTGAGTGCTCACTCTCCACATTATATAACAATTAGAAGGAGATTACCACAATGTCAGAAAGTTATTCAATAAGCACATATCCAGATGATAAAAAGATCACAAAACAATTAGATGAGCTCATACAAAAGCCCATATATTCTATTAAACCTGAAAAACTTAAAGAATATGAAGATGAATACTTTGACCTGAAATGTCTAAAGTCAAAAGAAATGATAACACAGGCGAATAACTATATCCCAGGTGGCGTACAGCACAATCTTGCATTTAACCACCCCTTCCCCATTGTTATAGACAAGGCCGAAGGCGCATACCTTTATGACATTGATGGCAATGTGTATTATGACTTCCTTCAAGCCGGAGGACCCACAATATTGGGAAGCAACCCAAAAGAAGTCAAAGAAGAAACAATGAAGCTTATAGATCACTGTGGTCCGTCCACCGGTCTTTTCCATGAATATGAATATAAGCTTGCAAAAAAAATAGTGGACAATTTCCCATCAGTTGACATGTTCCGCATGTTAGGCTCAGGCACAGAAGGGTGTATGGCTGCAATACGTGTTGCGCGCCTTGCAACCAAAAAGAAAAACATCATAAAAATGGGCGGTGCATATCATGGCTGGAGCGACCAGCTTGCTTACGGCATCAGAATTCCGGGAACAAAGCACATGCAAGCACATGGCGTTCCGAAATTTGTGTTTAAGCACACTCAAGAATTCTTCCCAAATGATTTAAAAGATTTGGAGAAAAAATTAAGACGCAATAAGCTCCGTGGCGGCACAGCCGGCGTTATTATAGAGCCGATTGGCCCTGAAAGCGGAACACGCCCTGTAAGCCGTGACTTCTGCAAAGGTGTTGAAGCCTTGTGCAAAAAATACGGTGCACTTTTAATCTTTGATGAAGTGGTTACAGGGTTCAGAGTCGGCATGTCCGGTGCACAGGGATATTTTGATGTGTCCCCTGACCTTACAGTGTTCGGTAAAGCAGTCGCAGGCGGCTACCCAAGCGCAGGTGGACTTGGCGGCAAAAAAGAATACATGAAGTTTTTATCTGCAGGCATAGCAGGTGGTCCAAAGCACAAAAAGGCATTAGTTGGCGGAACAATGGCTGCAAATCCTCTAAGCTGCGCAGGCGGTTACTACACACTTTGCGAAATAGAGCGCACAAACGCTGCTCAAAAAGCAGGACAGTTTGCAGACAAGCTTGTTGCCGGCCTTCAGGAACTTATCGATAAATATAATCTTCCCTTTGTTACATTCAATCAAGGCTCAGTTTGCCACTTAGAAACAGTTGGAACAGTTCACTACTCAATAAACTGGAAAAAGCCATGGAAGATACCCGAAGTTCTTAAAGCAACATCAAGGCGCAAAAAAGAAATGGAGCACATGGGAGCAGCCTACATGGCAGAGGGAATCATCACCTTGGCAGGAAGCAGGCTCTACACTTCCGCTGCATTCACAGACGAAATGTTGGAAGATATACTTGCAAGGTTTGATCGTGTATTTTCAAATGTTGTTAAACTTGAAGACTAAAAAGCGGTGAAAAAATGGATATAAAAAAAGCAAAAGATACTGTTATAGCCGCAGGCAAAGAGCTTGTGGCTCAGGGACTTATAGCAAGAACGTGGGGCAATGTAAGCCAGCGCTTGGATGACAACACTATGATTATAACACCAAGCGGAAAGGATTACCTTTCACTTACTCACGACGATATCGTCAAAGTTGATATAAACACTTTAGAATATGAAGGCTACATAAAGCCATCATCTGAAAAAGGCGCGCATGCAAACTGCTATAAGGAAAAGGACTGTGGGTTTGTAATCCACACCCACCAGCTTTATGCATCGATTATAAGTGCATGCGAAATTGATTTTTTTGAAGTTGATAGCAAAAAATATCCTCAACTAGGATCAAAAGTTGTCGTTGCCGCCTATGGGCTACCAAGCACGAAAAAGCTGAGCCAAGGCATTGCCGATGCACTAAAAGTGTCCAAAGGCAACTGCATCATAATGAAACACCATGGCGCACTTTGCTATGGAAGCGATTATAAAGCCACATTCAACGCAGCAAGCCAGCTTGAGGCCGCCTGCAAGGAATATATAGAAAATAAATTCAAACAAGAGTCAGGTGAAAATAAATTCACTATAAATTCATACATAAATGATGTTCTAAAGGATTATTGCACAAAGACTTCCGACTTCCCCGCTTTGGACTTTGAGCTTAATGTGGGCAAAAACATTATGATAAACAACTCAAAGGAAGTATTGGCAATGTCGTATCTTAAAAAGCCTTTGCGTCCTCTTGTGGATGATTTCGCTCAGATTGTGGGAGTTAAAATGCAGTCTGTGGAATACGACTTAAAGCAAATTGAAAAGGCACTAAACAAAGCAGATGCTGTGTTTGTGAAAGGTTATGGAGCTGTTTGTTCAGGCCCTGATTCTGAAGCTGTAAGCATGATTGTGGAGAAAAATTGCGCTGCTTTTTTGGGTGCTGCGCTTCACAAAAAAATAAAATACATAAACCCGCTCGAAAGCAAGCTTATGCGTACAATTTATAAAACAAAATACTCAAAACAGAAAGATTGATATATAGACAAAACTCTGGAGGATGGAAGCTTGGAGAAATACGTTATTGCCTATGATGTAGGCACCACTTCGCTTAAAACATGTCTTTTTAAGCTTAACTCGAAAATGGAGCTTGTCGAAGATGACAGCTTGGGCTATAGCCTTGCAATGACGGAAAACGGCGGCGCAGAGCAAAACCCAAACGACTGGTGGAATGCAATGTGCCAAACCACCAAAAATGTTTTGAAAAAGAGCGGCATTTCTTCTGATAAAATTGCCGGCATTTCTTTTTGCGCCCAGATGCAAGGACTTGTTTTAGTCGATGAACACGGCGAGCCGGTTCGCCCTGCCATGAGCTACATGGATAACAGAGCAGTTGCCCAGATGAACAAAACTTTTTCAACCGGTATACAGTTTGAAAACATTAATATCATAAAGCTCATAAAAAGCCTTAAAATAACAGGTGTTGTCGCAAGCAGCTCAAAAGATCCCGTATGGAAGTATAATTGGGTAAAGGAAAATGAGCCCCACATCTTCTCAAAGGTCTTTAAATGGCTTGATGTCAAAGAGTTTTTAATACAAAAATGCAGTGGTGAATTTGTAATGACAGAAGACAGTGCATTTTCCACCATGCTTTTTGACATGAAAAAACGCACCTTCAGCAAAACGATGTGCAAAATGCTAGGGGTAGATCAAAATCACCTCCCAAAAATAATTAAAAGCACCGATATCGTGGGCAATCTTACCCAAGAATCCTCAAAAGAGCTTGGGCTCACACAGGATACGCTTGTTTTCGGCGGTGGTGGCGATGCTTCGCTCATTGGCATCGGTTCAGGTGCCACAAAGATTGGTGATACCCATGTCTATATGGGAACCTCCGGCTGGGTTTCCACAGTAATAAACGCCCCAAATGTGGACATATTCTGCAAAATTGCAGGCATAGTCGGTGCGGATTGCAATTCATACAACTATTTTGCTGAGCTTGAGACAGCAGGCAAATGCATAGAATGGGTAAAAGAGCACTTAGCATATGAAGAAACCATCGAAGAAATTGAAAATGCCAATATAAACGGCGACTATGAAGATATTGCAGTCGACTTATATGACTACATGATGGAATCCATAAAAAATGTTCCGGCAGGCAGTCGCAATGTTATGTTCACCCCTTGGCTGCATGGAAACAGATGCCCATTTGAAGACACAGACGCACGTGGAATGTTTTTTAACATCGGAATAGACACAAAAAAATCCGAGCTTATACATTCAGTAATCGAAGGCGTGTGTTATCACTTAAAATGGCAGCTTGAATGCAGCAAAAAAAAGATATGCATTGGCGAAAAGATAAGATTTGTGGGCGGCGGCGCACTTGCCCCCATGACATGTCAGATTTTATCGGATATAATAGGCTTGGATGTGGAGGTTATTGAAAATCCACAAAACGCAGGAACTATGGGTGCGGCTATAACTATCGCAGTGGGACTTAACATTATAAAAGACCTCAGCATGGCAAGCGACCTCATTAAAGTTTCAAAAGTTTATCATCCCAATAAGAAAAACAAACAGGTATACAAAACAGGCTTTAATATATTTAAAAGCCTCTACTACAACAATAAAAAATCATTCGGTCTACTCAACTCATAAGTTAAAAGCATACAATGTAAAAAATATATTCAAGACGGGGTAGTATATGAACGGTACTTTGACTAAGAGACGTAAAATTGGTTATGCTTCGGGCATAATCTCCGAATCCGTGCTATATAATATGTTTTATACATATTTTCTGTTTTTTCTAACAGATATCGCAGGGATAAGCCCGGTTATAGCCGGAACAGTAAGTATGATTTCCATTATAGCCGACGGAATCACAGATCCTATGATTGGCTTTATCGCCGACTCAAAGAAAATGGACAAACGAAAGCTTATGAGAGCTGCCATTATACCAATGTCCATTCTGTTTGTATTTGTTTTTTATAAGTTTGACCTTCCTGCCGGATGGTCTGTGGCATACTTCATCGCTGTTGCAATATGCTTCTGGGTGGCATACACAGTCTATACTATACCCTACTATGCACTTTGCGCGGAGCTTACAGCCGATTATGACGAGCGTACAAAAATACGCGGAACAAGCTCATTTATAAACGCCTTTGCAATTTTTGTGGGAAGCGCCGCACCGACAGTTTTGGTGGAAGTTTTTGAAGACGCAAGCTTTACTACTGCACAAAGCTGGAGTCTTTCAGCCTTTGCCGTGGCGCTTATAGCCATCGCATTCGGCTATGTCGCATATCACTCCACCAAAAAAATCAAGCTCATTCACTCAGATAAAAATGATGATAAGAATGTGTTTACAACATATTTTGAAGTGATAAAACTTAAACCGTTTAAATACCTTTTGATTTTCGTTGTGCTATTTATGCTTCAGTCATCGCTTGCACAGGCAGACCTTATCTTCTTGCTTAAATATCGAATCGGTGTAGATCCTGATAAGTTTATGGCAGTTGCCCTTGGAACCATTGTAGTTGGCATGCTAATTTTTGTGCCGATTACGACAAAGCTTGCAACTGTCAGAGACAGACGGTTTGCAGTTGTCGTTCTTTTAACTATTGCAACTCTTGGAATGTTCGCATTCAAATTCATCGGTATCACAAGCATTGTAAAGTTTGTTTTCATGCTTCTGTTTTACTCAATCGGACTTGCGGTTTTCTGGACAACATTTTATTCTTTCACCTACGACATAGCTGAAATTGATGAAATGGTTAATTCTAAAAAGCGAGTGGGAGCAATCACTTCCCTGCCGCAACTGCTGCAAAAATTTGGCGCGGCACTTGGAATGCAATCACTCGGCATGATACTTCAATTCAGCGGATATTCAAAAGACGCTGAAGTTCAGAGCCTCTCAGCTCTTATGGGCATAGAAAATGTTGTTACTATCTTTTGTCCCATAGCAATGACTTTCGCTGTCATATTTATGGTGCTATATCCTGTCACTAAGAAAAAATATCAAAAGCTGCAGGTAGCGCTCAAGGCGAAAAAAGCCGGCGAAAAATTCGATGTAAGCGGGCTTGAAAATATCCTATAGAATTCTGACCTTTACCAAACTTTAAAAGACGCAGCTAATTGCGTCTTTTAAAGTATTTCATTAATGTTAAGCCGCAATCTATAATAAGATTATTCAGCAGGAAGGCTGATTGCAAAACAAGATCCTCCCAACTTATTGTCGTTGACAGTTATAGTTCCGCCAAGTGACTGAATATTATTTTTTGCTATATAAAGTCCCAATCCATCGCCCGATGTGTTTTTTTGCGATGAACCTCTTTGATACGCATCAAATATTTTGTCTTTTTCATCATCGGGCACACCAATTCCACTGTCACACACACTTACACTGATGCCTTCTTCGCTTTCGTCAAGAATTACGCTAACTTTTCCGCCTTTTGGTGTAAATTTATATGCGTTGGAAATAAGATTGTATATAGCCTGTGATAAAAGTGATTTATCCGTACTCACAATCATGTGTTTTTTTCCATCTGTGGAAAGTGACACGGATTTTTTGTAAAACTGCAATTTAAATCCCTGAACAATAGCTTCCAGCAGGTTCCCAACATCAAACTCTCTAATAACTGGCTTTAATTCTTTATCGTCATATTCAACAACATCAGATATCGTGCTTAATATACTTGTTAAATTATCAATTTCAATCAAACAGCTTTCAATTCGCTTATCGTCCATCTCAATGACTTTATCTCTGACTCCTTCCACATTCGTTTTAAGTATGGTTAGCGGCGTTCGCACCTCATGGGAAAGCTGATCCACTTTTTCTCTGCGTGCACGCTTTTGAAGCCCCAGCTTGGATGATATATCCCTAAGACTCTGCTGAATAGATCTTATTTCTGCTACACCGGAAAGCTTCATTCCACTTAGCGAACCATTGTCTGCAATTGACGCGGCAGAAGCTGTTCTTCTTAAATCTTTTGTCATTTTCTCACCTGCAAATATTATAATAACAACCGATATAACAAACGCTACAAGTCCTGAAAATAGCGCGCCTCTTCTAAGCGATCTTTTAAATTGTATGATTTGTTGAGAATCTCGTATAGCGCTGGTACGTCCAATAACTAGAGTTCCAATTTTTTCTCCGTTTATTTGTATATCAAAATAATCAGTTTCAGAAACAGAGTTCATAGCGCCACCCATCATTTGCCCTCTCATCATATGCGGCGTTGCATCCATATTCACAATCAAATTATCCTGTGAATCCAAAATGCTGATGCTTCCAATCAAAGCATCGCTAAAAATAGACAAAACTTCATAGGCTTCATCTTTGGTTTGTATCGTGCCATCTAATATCTTTTCTGACTGCTCTTTTATTCTTTCGACTGTATCATTATATTCCGACTCGACATATCCGCTGAAATATTTATTCACAAAAGCTGCGGATACTACCGAGTAAATCAACACCGCGATTAATAATATTGAACCTATTATAATAGTAATCTGCTTTCTGACTGTCATATCTTATCCCTCGAATATATATCCCGCTCCGTACTTTGTTTTAAGGTGCGTAGGCTTTTTGCTATCTATTTCTATCTTCTGTCGTATATTTTTAATATAAGTATCTATATTTCTATCAAACCCTTCATAAGCATATCCAAATGCTTTTTCAATCAATTGGTTTCTGGACAAAAGTGCACCCTCATTTGCTATAAACACCTTAAGTAATGAAAACTCCTTGCTTGTAATTTCAATCTCAGCATCTCTTTTATATAGTTTATGTTTTTTTATATCCAACTTAAAAATTCCGGCAACGATAAGCATAATATCTTCCGGCGTAGAATATGCACGTCTTAATACAGCTTGCGCTCTTTTTACCAGCTCCTTAGGAGAAAAAGGCTTTGGGACATAATCATCTGCACCCAAGTCAAATCCCTCTATGCGGTCATCTTCCTTTTGCTTTGCAGTGAGCATTATCACAGGCACTTTTGATGTCAGTCTCAACTGCTTAAGCACTTCAAACCCACTTATTCCAGGCATCATGACATCCAGCACAACAAGATGGGGGTTGTGTTTTGAAAAAAGCGCAAGAGCTTCTATGCCATTTTCACAAAGCAGGACATCATAACCTGCCTGCTCCATGTACTTCCCAACGACTTCACGTATCTGCGCTTCATCTTCTACTATAAGTATCTTATATCTCATTGTTAATCCTTTTATATATTATACCATCTGCAATAGTTTCTTTCATTAATAAAAGGGCTGCATGTACAGCCCTTTAGATTTTACTTATTAATCAATTTCTTTTTCCTTAAATACTCTTCTTCATCAATTTCGCCAGCAACGTATTTGGATTTGAGAAGTTCTAAAAGGTCGTCATTTGTACTGTTTTTTTTCTTGTTAAGTGTTTTAAACAGTGCTACCGCCAAAACAACAACAAGAACAACCACCAAAGCACCTACAATCAGTGATACCCATGGGCTGTTAAACATATAAGATCTGTGCCCAAATATCCTTCCACAATAATCGCCTATTTGTCCCATTCCTCTGTAAAACATTATTTATGCCTCCTATTTATTAATATTTTCTTTCATCTTAAGATATGTTTCTTCGTCAATTTCACCACTTACATACCTTCGCTTAAGTGTCTCTTCAGCTTCGCTCTTGCCGCTAATATCAATCTTTTTATTTTTAATCAAAAAATATGCCGCAATCCCAACACCGATAACAATAATCCATAACATACAAACACATCCTTTCTGCTTTATCATAATAATTCAAGATTATGTGGGAAATATGAGTACAATAAAAAAATAATCTGCTGCAACTTATCAAATTATTTTAAGATATTTTAAGTTTTAATATTCACAATTAGCTTCTTTTCAGTCTCAATTTAAACCCTCTTTTTTTCTTTTTTGATTTTACTGCATTTTCTTCATATATCATTCGCGGAGCTGTCACATAAAGGAACTTATAGAGTTTCTTTTTTGTTTCTTGGTCTAATTCATTAAACCTTACACCAAGGCTTTTTGTATTATTTTTGCTCATTTTGGAATAAACTATTTTAGAAGGAACATTGACATCGCTGCCTTCAAACTTCATTTTAACCACTATTTCATCCCCGTTAAACGGTGCATAGCCTCCTTCTTCTGCACAGATGAGGCTCAGGCCACCTCGAGAAATATTGCTTACAGTACACATCGCATTTTTGCCATTGTCCATTTCAACTCCCACCTTTATTGATAGAGGGAATCTATAATCACGCCTAAAATATGCACGCTTTAGCACTTCATGCAAAGATATATACAAAATACCTCCGTTTATAACCGACCAAAAAAGAGCAATAACC
The DNA here is from genome assembly GCA_963676355.1 of Christensenellaceae bacterium. Lineage (GTDB taxonomy): Bacteria > Bacillota > Clostridia > Christensenellales > UMGS416 > JAGLOK01. The sequence continues at coordinate 1,505,643 of OY781093.1, read as the reverse complement.
ATTGCTGCAACCGAAGGGTATTTAACAATTTGATTTAATATCGCATTTACCGTGGCAAATGTCATTGAAGCTATTATTATAGTCAATATCACAATGTGAAAAGTCAGCTCTTTTTTATCTTTTTGTTTCACCGACTGCTCCATTGCTTTCGGAGTTACCTTAAACTTCATATTCTTTCCGAAGACAAGCGAAAAAGATGCCTTTATGAAAGTTATCATTTTAAGCGTATTAAACTTCTCCACTTCAATATAAGCAAAATATCCTCTGCCAAGAACAGTGTTTGTAATCATTGTGAGCACAAAATACGGTAGCCAGTGCAGGAAGAAATCTTCTGGGCTTATAACTTTTATAGGCATAATCCCTGTAAAAAGGAGTATCGCAGGAGTCAGCAGATAAATCAATTTCTGATATGCGTCAAAGTAGGTGAAGATAGCTGCGAAATGAGAAAATCTTTGCTTTAGTCCCAATCCCTTTATAATAAGCGGATTGTCTTTGCTGCGAAGTATTTTCATTGAGCCCTGAGCCCACCTCAGCCTTTGCACTGAAAATGCATCGAAAGATTGTGGTGCGATTCCAAAAGCTAAGGCTTCCTCATGGTATCTTATCTTCCATCCCTGAGAATTAAGCCTAATGGATGTTAAAAAATCCTCAGTAATGCTGTCGGTAGCCACCCCGCCTATTTCCTCCAATGCCGCACGCCGCACAACAGAAGGGCTTCCACACCAAAATGCTGCGTTAATATTGTCTTTCCCAGGCTGAATTACATGATAAAAAAGTTGCTGTTCATGCCAGTTCATGCCATCTTTTTGGTGCTGCATTGAATCAAGATTATAAAACTCCTGAGGAAGCTGCACTATCGCAACCTTTTCTTCACGAAAATATCCCAGAGTTTTCTCTAATATTTCAGGCTGAGGGACCATGTCAGCATCAAGCACTACAATAAACTCACCGTCAGTCTTTTTAAGTGCCGCATTGATGTTTCCTGCTTTTGCATGCTTGTTATCTTCGCGCGTAAGATATTCGCAACCCATGCTTTTTGCCAGCTGCTCCACTTCTTTTCGCTTGCCGTCATCCAAAACATATGTCGTGTGTGTGAGCTTCACATTGTTAGACCCTGTTATTGTTGCTTCAAGAACAGTCAAGTCTTCATTATATGTCGGTATAAATATGTCAACTTTAGCATCAAGAATCGGCTCAGGTGTTTTTTCCTTTTTAAGATTCCAAGTCATCATTGAAAAAAGCAGGAAATTTATAACCCCCTGAATTTCTGCTACTACAAGAACAACTGAAAAAAATACTGCTTGGGTGTTTATTGTGAATGCAATACGCCAGTAAATATAATAGGCTATATATAGGCCCGTTATAACTGTTAAAATATGAATAAGTCTTTCTTTATTTAGCTCTTTTTTATTCATTTTCGTCTCCAAAACACTATGGAAGGGAGTCGATTTGTTATATGTCTAATATATACCCATTTTGTAATATTTTCAAACAAAAAAGCGCTTACAAGCGCTTGAACAAAATATAGTTTTTTTATTTCCGGCATCCTTTCACTCTATCCGGACAATCCTTTTGTGAACAGTCATCAATGTTTTCTGTCTCAATCGTAACATGCTTAAATCCACGTTTAGCCAAAAGCTCTTTTATACTTCTTATAATTTCAACTGACTCTTCAACAGTCACACCGTCATCTACAACCAAATGAAATGTTATTACATTATCTTCGCCATCCAAGCTCCATGCATGGATATCATGCACTTCAACCACTTGTGACTCATTGTCGATGATATACTGTTTTGTCTCCTCTTCACTGAAGCCATCAGGTACACCCTGCAATAACATCTTAACTATTTTAATCAGACCTGAGATAACATTCTTTACGATGTATACAGATATTATAAGCGATAAAATTGGATCTAAGATTGGAATGTCTGCAAACTTTAGCACAATGCTAACCACAAGAACTGATACCCATCCAAAGACATCCTCAAGAAGATGCAGTGTAACCACTTTTTCGGAAAGCTTGTTACCTTTTCTTACATTAAGAACTGCGGCTCCATTCACTAGTATTCCGATAACAGCCAAGGCTATCATTCCGCCTGCGTTTACGCTTTCTGGATTAATTAGCCGTGGAATAGCCCGATATATTATGAAAATCGCACCAAATATCAAAACAAGTGCATTAAAAAGCGCTCCCAAAATTGAAAATCGCTTGTATCCGTAGTTAAATTTTCCGTCGCTACCCTTTTGTCCAAGCTTTTCAAGATACCAAGCAAGGCCAAGGGATATCGAATCTCCCAAGTCATGGATTGCATCGGACAATATTGCCACACTGTTTGTAAATATACCGCCGACAATTTCAATTACAACGAAAGAAATGTTCAGAAAGAAAGCGTTTTTAATATTTTTCACACTGCTGTGGCTGTGGACGTGCGAATGCCCAATGTCATGACTGTGATGTGTATTTGTCATATTGCACCGCCTGTCTGTTATTATTATATTTTAACATTTCTTTTCTGATTATTCTAGTCAGAATTGTTTGCATTATAAAAAAACAGCCTGTGATTTATCAGACTGTTTTTCATGATATAAGTTTCAAAGATAATCTCTTAATCCTATAAATCCTTTGAAAACATATAAGCCCTTTTTTCAAATCCCAACCTCTCGTAGAACTTATGCGCTCCTTTGCGGTGAAAAGCTGAATCAAGCTCTATCTTCCCGCAACCTCGCTGTCGGGATATTTCATATGCGCGCTCAAGCAAGCTCTTGCCTATGCCGCTGCCCCTGTGAGCTTCATCGACTACAAGCGCATTCACAAAAGGCGTATATCCCTCCTGCCAGAAACTGTTTGAAATATTAAGCGAAAGAAATCCCACAACCTCCCTGTCAAGCTCCGAGCACAGATAGTAGTCGATATCCGAAGAGAGTCCCCGCTCAAATACTACTTTCAAATCTGACAGACAGAGTTGCTTACCCGGCCATAGCTGACCGAGCAATCCGGCTATGCTGTCAAAGTCATTTAATACAGATTCTCTTATCACTGCGTTCATATCATTCTCCCTTAAAAGCTATATGATTCCTTTATTTTAATTGCTACAGATAATTATCAAAACGAGATTTCCGGATTCAGCGGATGCTCTGCGGCGTACAGTGTATCTTTTAGCTGTACCTTGCTGCCGGATGTAAAAATCGGAATTGTCTGTATACTCATATTAAGCAGATAGCCAAGGACATATTGCATGGGAGATTTCGCATCTTTAAACCTATTTTTAAGCTCATTCGCTCTTTTTACGTTTTCTTGTGTATGGTAAATTTGCTTTTGTGCGCGCTCAGGATCATTTATAAGCTTTGTGAAATAGCCTGCCGCCTGCGAAGAATATGCAAGTGCGCACATTCGACTTTCTTCATGAAAACGATATAGCTTTTCATCCATTACAACCAGTGTTTTATCCCCCGGCTCATTCATATGGGTACTTCCCACATTCCACAGCATTTGGTTCGCAGTAAATCCTTTTACACCTATAGTCTTGGCATACTCCTGTGCTTTTTCCACTCTTTCTGCCTTCCAGTTAGAACAACCGTAATATCTAAAATAGCCTTTCTTTTTCATCTCTTCCATTGTATCGATTATTTCCTCCACCGGCGTGTTTTCATCATCGCGGTGCAGATAATATAAATCGATATAATCCGTTTTTAAATCTTTAAGGCTTCCTGTCACATCAAATTCTATGTCATCCCTTGTAAGACGCGCGACATCAAGAGCATCAAGGTCAGGGTGCGCACCTTTTGTTGCGATTACAAGGCTGTCTCTTTTCCCCCGTTCTTTTAGCCACTTGCCAAGAAACTTTTCACTTCTGCTTTTTTCGCCTGGAATCCAATCACAATATACCCTTGCAGTGTCGATGAAATTGCCTCCTTCATCTACAAACATATCAATAAGCTTTGTGTCTAGCTCTTTGTTTTCAGGCAATCCTGATTTAACCGTTCCATAGCATATGTTTGAAACATTTAAATCCGTGTTATTTATAGTTATCTTCTTCATATTTTCTCCATTCATCATTTCAATTTTTTATAAATCTGTGCATCTTCTTATATAGCTAGCTATAAGGAAAAACTTAATATTTCAAGTTTCCCAAACAGAGCTACCTCTATTATACAGCAAATAGTTTTAAATTAAGATAGTTTAGTTGTAATCAGACAAGTATTAAAAATTATGCTTCCTTATGCCTTCCTGTATGATGATGGTGATGATGCAAAGTAGGATCATTGTGTGGAACGAGCTCCGTCCATGATTTTACTTCATTTGCCTCAGCTTGTGATAGGCTATGTTGGAATTTTCCATTAACCAAATCAGTCTTAAGTTGAGCACGCGCAAGATTATCCAAGATAACTTTTTTAACCGGGAAGTTAAAAGCAACTACCATAGCGCCAATAATCAATCCTAAAAAGAAATTTTCAATATTCGCATCAAATCCAATTAATACAGAAAAGCCTATAACCTGCTCAATCAAAAACAATGCAGGTGTAATCGCCGCAATCATTACTCCAAAGAGCATAAAAATCATTTTCTTATTATGTGCTTTGCCATAACAATTTGCGCAAATATGATAGCGCCTGCGTCTTATGTCAGTCATACTGTATGCTTTCTTGGATTGGTAAGCATAGCCATTTTCATCTTCATCCACCGCTCTCCACAAGGGAAGAATCCAATAAACTATGAATGTCATAAGGTCAGTCATAGGTCTTGAGCATATAGAGCAAGTTGCTTCATGTTCATGTGTAAAATGCTTGTCTAATGTATCTTCATTTTTCATATTGTTCCCCCCCAATATAATCGTCGAACATGGTTCAGGAGAAATATTATATTCATATAGAAGTAAACATCTTATATCTATTTATATTTTATCATAAACTTAGCTTTTCTCAAAATATTATGAAATATGTCAATTGTCATTTTATGATTTCCATGAGATAATTATCCAAAACTATAAGTAGATACAACAAATGAGATTCTTGTGAACACAAAGGAGATTCAATGAAAAATGATATGAATTTTGAAGGTATATCTTCCAAAAGCACTCGGGATGAAAACAAGATTCGAGTAAGAAACATCATACTGCTTATATTATTTTTAGCAGTTATATTAATTATAGGCACCATAACCTTTAAGTATTTAGTAAATGATAAGCGACAGGATGTAAACGCCGCTACACCAGCGCCCAGCCAAGAACAATCAGCCATTTCTTCTCCAGAAAAATCAGCTGTTTCTACCCAAGAGAGTTCATCTTTATCTTCTGAAGAAAAAGAAGCTCTGGAAAGAGCAAATCTTAGGCATGTAGATGTATATCAACTAGAAAAAACCAACAAATACCGTCAATATACTCATGAGTTTGACGAATCAGGAATATACACCGCAAAACTCAAACTTGAAGACAGTTCGCTAAGCGAGGAACTGCATAAACACGGATATCTTACCGATAAAGTTACACAAGAAGAAAACCACGATTATTATCTTGTTATAATAACTACTCCCTCCCCCGATTCCAGATTTGTCAGTGTCGATATGCATATAAACGATAGCAATTTTGATTTTGGATTCACATCGCTGGATTTAGGTCCTTTTGCCGTAGAAAAATATGGTGCACATAAACCAGCTATTGCTGTAGAGTCCTCAGAGGGAATGCTGGTATCTTTCCCTTCCGGCATGGCAAAAAACGGTTTTTCGGCAAGATTTGTTCATTGGAATGATTTAGATGCACAGTCTAGGATAAAAGTTGTGATGGATACTGTTTTCATCCATGAGGATTTTGATAAAATCGAAATACATGGCGCAGCAAAAAAACTCTCCTTTGAGCTGGCAATACTCAGCGACAGTCTGGAAAGTTCTATTGACTATTTAAGGCAATATTACGATGATAATTACAAAACAGATGCAACAAATAGATCAACTACAGCACAATACATGCTTAATGCTCTGTTAAATAAATACCAACTTCAATCATTTAATACAAATGACCCTGAGGATATTATAAAGCAGCATCTTTTATCTGTTGAATTTGAAAATGTAGTCCTGTCCTCAAATTGGCCTGTAATACCTGAGATATATTTATTGGGCAGCAAACCTGCAAATAGCGGCAATTCTGATGAATTTATGCTTTGGGGCTATTCAGGCACATTCACTTTTGTTCCGCCGCTTGAGCACGAAGCAGTCTACAAGCCATTTTTCGCTGTCCTAGACAAAAATCCGAATGGCGAATATAAAGTCCAGAAAATTATTTTCCCGTCAACTTCAGACGAAATCAACCTATATATGGATGAATATGCAGGAATGCTTGAAAATAACGATTTATCTTTTGTAGAAAATAAACTTAGTCAAGACGCTATGGCTGATTATAATTCCTTGGCAAAAAGTCATTTGGCATTAGGAACCAATTCAGAAGAAACGATAGATAGATTTTCCTCAATTAAAGCGAATATAGCAAAAACCTTTGAACCAATCAATAATCCATATTCTGCGCTTGCCCGTGATATGCAAATATATGTTTTGGACAATAAAGCAAATGACGATTCGCTTCAAATTGCCGCATTGTTCCCCCTGTCAGAAGAATTTGACAATCCTATAACAGCGGCGGTATTGACAGCTTCATACAGCAGCACAAGCACACAAACTGAATACGCAAAGCTCTATGTCGTGACAGCAAAATATGACGAACAAACTTGGGAGCTTATAGACATAGATGTACAAGAAAAAGAGTCACTTTCCATGAATGATTACCCAAGGCTCCAAGAGCTCAGTTTTACCTCTGTTTATGATTCACTGTATAATCAGCTAAAATACAGAGTTGATAAAATCAACAATGACTACAATATTTCACTCCCTGTCCCCTTAAAAAAAGAATTGCCGCTTGAAGGTGCATACTTAAACTTAAACTTCCAAAATGGAATTGCGCGATTCGTTAATGTTCACAGATTCATTCGCGGCGAAGCAGATTCGGGGACCTTGATAAATTTATGGTATGCCGAAGAAAACCCAAAAAACCTTGCTAACACCGCATTTATTGAAGCTGTCAAAAACGCTGAATGGACTGAAGTTGAAGAAGGAAGCGAAGGCCGCATGTATTCGCACACAGAATTAGGCTTTTTAGGATACATGGTTAAAATAAATATCGAAAACGATATTAGCGCCTGCGAATTTCACTACAGCTTTGACACTATTAACAACACCGCGATATTGATGATATACGAGCAAAATAAAAAAGCCAGATACTTCGTTGCAGAAGGAGAAGAACTATGGATGTCGGGCATTGAGACATTTAGAATAAACACCGATGTGTCAGAATATATAATAGACGATGACAAAAGTCCCAAGCTTCCTGAATACCGCGAGGAACTCAGATACATCACCCCCATAGTAGGAGACATGCCCGGCGGCATCGCATCGATTACAACAACAATCAGCAGTGATGTGAAAGATCTTGGCTTTGAAGGCTCAAAAATAACGAATGATGATGACATCATTTTCTGGGCAATGTCTTTGGGCAAAAAGCTTGAAAAGTATGGCGTGGAAGAAATCCCTCAGATTCCCATTTTGCCAAACTCTGATATTTCATGGGATATCGAGCTTGCTCCGCAGGAAGGCGTCGGCAGTCTCAGTATAATAGGGTTTGTCGATTCAAAAACAGTTTATATCAAAAAAACTTACAGACTGTATGGCTCAAACAATGCAAGCGAACAATATTATATATGTAAAGACAGCGAAATATTTGATTTACTGTGCGAATTAAGTTTTGGTGAAAAAATAAGCTAAATAAAAAAGGCTGTGTGTACACACAGCCTTTAAAATCATTCTTTAATTCTGAAATGGCACTATTACATATATTACTTCGCCTTGGTCATCCACAAACACAATTTTTTTATTTATATCAATACTTTCTCTATTAAGTTTTACTGCATTGTCCACTTTTACGCCCAGCTCCGCTAAAAGCTCAGTGTTAGGATAAGACACCGTTACTATTGTATAAATAGTATTATATTCTATAAACGTTACAATAAGCTCCTGAATATCACCTTTTTCATCAGCATGTCTTGCAAGAATTACAAGTTCATTGTCTTCCAAGGTTTCAATGTCCTCATAGCTATAAAGTTTGCAGCCTGTTCCTTCATCTTCAGGCAGCTCACCATCGTATATCTCAAATGCAATTTCACCCATTTCCGCATCTTCTTGTGCTTGATATTCATCTTCAATATATATCATGCGCTCTTCAAGCTCTTCAGGATCAACAGCAGCTATCAGCTGCTTTTGGTTTAAAGAGAGCTGTTGCTTCTCACTGGTTGGCTCTGTTGCTATCTGACGATATCCCTGCACTTTAGACAACAAATCACCATAAGGCGTGTAATACTCATATTCTAAAACATCCAGTTGCTTTTCTTCATCAAAAGATCGAATAACTCGAGTTAAAATATTTTCTCCAGCAAAATAGTAAAAAGACAAAGCGGGTTCTTCCACATCGTCTAGATAAAAGTTTATTATATATTCGCTCATTCCCTCAGCAGAAAAAATGAAAGAATCCGGAGAATCAACTACTTGAGCTCCTTCAAAACAATTAATCAAACTTAAAAGCTCACCGGGATTAGCTTCGTTGTATTTTACTTTAGTATATGTATCTTCAAATGTACCACGTGTTTCATCGATATATTTTATTTCAGCCTGCCAACTGCTCAAAGTTTCGAGCGAAAAGTTAAGCTCATCGAACAAATCTTTGCAGCTTTTCTCTTTGCATGATGAAAATGAAAATATAATTATGAATGTTAAAAACAGTACTATTATTCTTTTTCGCATCAGTCAGTAAAGTTTCTCCTTGATTTAATTATCATATAACAATACCGTATTATACCGCATTTTGAGGCTTATTTATATATGTTTTTTTACTTTTTTATAAAGAAACTATTAATTTTATAGTCACAAGCCATTCTTGCACACTAAACCAGCTTTAATCTACATACAAGACAATATACTCTTAACAAATCTCCAAATACCAAAATCGCTTGCCATGCGCTTAAAAAAGTGTGAATACCAGTATTTTAAAAACGATAAATAGTTGAAAACGACACTTCAAATTTCTTTATGATATTTTTAAGAAACGATTACCATATATATCTATAATTATGTTATAATCTGTCTGACAAAAAATTCTTACAAAATAGATTTCTATTAAAAATAATTTAAAATGGGAGGAAGTATGAACGAATGGTGGAGTGGCTTAGCTGCGATTCAGCAAGTCTTTTATTACATCGCAATTCCATTTACTTTGGTCTTGCTTATACAGTCAATAATGTCTATCATCGGCTTGGGCGGGCATGATGCTGACGCTGATTCCGACGCGGACTTTGACATGGACACAGATTCCGACTTTGATATGGATGCAGACGCCGACATGGATGCAGACTTTGATGCAGATGCACATATTGATATGCATATGGATGCGCATGCGGATGGACATGACCATGGACTTGAAGCCGCCGGTTTCAGATTCTTTACGGTAAGAGGAATTGTCGCGTTCTTTTGTATCTTCGGATGGTCAGGGCTCACTTTTTATGCATCCGGAATAGAAACTTATTTAACCGTGTTTCTGGCTATTGTGTGTGGGCTTATAGCCATGCTTGTGATAGGGCTCATGTTCTTTGCAGTAAAACGCCTGCAATCCAGCGGAAACATAAAATATTCAAACGCTATTGGAAAAACTGCAGAAGTTTACATACCCATACCCGCAAATCGCGGCGGAAAAGGCAAAATAATGGTCATGGTGCAGGAGCGCCTTGTGGAAGCTGAAGCACTTAGCGATGAAGAAACAATGCTTAAAACCGGCGAAAACGTCAAAGTAGTCGGAAATATATCAAATACATTAATAGTAAAAAGATAGGAGATACATATGGATTCATTAGCACTAGTAGTAGTAATAATTCTCATCTTGTTCACGACTTTTATAGCGATACTGACAAGATACAAAAAATGTCCTTCCGACAGGATACTCGTAGTTTACGGTAAAGTCGGACGTGGCGCTGAGGGCGAAAACAAAAGCGCAAAATGCATACATGGTGGCGCCGCATTTATATGGCCGGTTTTCCAGCACTATGAATTTATGAGCCTTACCCCAATGGCAATCACGGTAGACCTTACCAATGCACTTTCAAAGCAGAATATCCGCATCGATGTTCCCTCTCGTTTCACAGTTGGTATATCCACTGAAACAGGCATCATGCAAAACGCTGCAGAACGTTTGCTCGGTCTTAAAATGAGCGAAATAGAAGAGCTTGCAAAAGACATCATCTTCGGTCAGCTGCGTTTGGTAGTTGCCACAATGGACATCGAAGAAATTAATACTGATAGAGATTTATTCCTTTCAGCAGTTTCAGGCAATGTGGAAAGCGAACTTAAAAAAATTGGTCTTCGCTTAATCAACGTTAACGTAACAGACATCAACGATGAATCAGGCTATATAGAAGCTCTTGGTAAAGAAGCTGCTGCAAAAGCCATAAACGATGCAAGAAAAAGCGTTGCTGAAAAAACAAGAGACGGTTCTATCGGCGAAGCTGTTGCACAAAAAGACGAGCGTGTAAGCGTTGCCGAAGCAAACTCACAGGCAGTTGAAGGTGAAAACACAGCTAAAATTACAATCGCAAAATCAGACGCGCTAAGGCGTGAAAAAGAAGCTGAAGCGTTAAAGATTGCAATCGCTGCTGAAAAAGTTCAGACAGCTAAAGCTTTAGAAGAGTCATATGCCGCTGAAGAAGCTGCAGAACTTAAGAGAGCTTCAAGAGAAAAAGCTTCAAAAGAAGCCGACATCATCGTTAAAGCGGAGATTGAAAAACGCAAAGCAGAAATCGACGCTGAAGCACAGGCCGAGCGCTACAGACGTATAGCCAAAGGTGAAGCTGATGCTATCTATCAGAAGATGGAAGCTCAGGCTCGCGGTCTTAATGAAATGCTTGTAAAACAGGCCGAAGGTTTCAAAGAAATCATCGCCGCCACAGACGGCAATCCAGATGCCGCAGTACGCATGATGATAGCCGACAAGATGGAAGACATCATCCGCGTTCAGGTTGACGCCATCAAGAACCTCAAGATTGACAAAGTTACTGTTTGGGACAGCGGTTCTCAAGGCGATGGTAAATCATCCACTGCGAACTTCCTTTCAGGCCTTATGAAGAGCTTGCCGCCTATGAACGAATTGTTTGACATGGCTGGTATGGAACTTCCTGAGTATCTGGGAAAAACAAAGAAAGAAATAGCTGAACAGGTAGCTGAAAAAGTTATTGAAAATGCAACACCTGAGCAATAAAACAAATAACTGATACAACAAAAGCCTCGCTGCTAAGCGAGGCTTTTATATTACTCTTATTCCAATTTAACTTACTTATTTTATATGAACACTGTCTAAAAATAGCTTCTTGGCTGCCTGTTCGTTTGCATCATCATTAATGTGCATCACACACAGGATGTCGCCCTTTTTAACGCTGTCACCCAGTTCACATTTCATCACAAGCCCAACTGCCATGTCTATTTCATCAGCTTTGGTTTCACGCCCTGCGCCCAGAAGCATCGCGCTCCTGCCAATGCCTTCTGTGTCCATGCTTTCAATCACACCACTCTTTTCCACCTTAACTTCAGAAAACTTTCTGGCAGTTGGCAGTAAGTTTGTATCTTCTATAGTAGATACATCGCCACCCTGCGCTTTGACAAAAGCCTTAAACTTTTCAAATCCCCTGCCGCTCTCCAGAGCATCGAGCATCAGCTTCTTTCCTTCATCCAAATCTTTTGCAATCTCGCATAATACAAGCATATTAGCACCCAGTTTAAGCGAAGTTTTAAGAAGGCGTGAGTTCATGTTGTTTCCCTTTAGTGTTTCAACCACTTCTTTTACTTCAATTGAATTGCCTATGTGAGTTGCAAGCGGCTGATTCATGTCCGAAAGCACCGCGCGCGTGTTAACCCCTGCATTATTCCCTATTTGTACCATGATGTCCGCAAGCTCTTTTGCGTCCTCTTTTTTGTGCATAAAAGCGCCGCTTCCGTATTTTACATCAAGCACAAGAGCATCTGCCCCACCTGCAATTTTTTTACTCATGATAGAACTTGCGATAAGCGAAACATTGTCCACCGTTGCAGTGACATCACGCAAAGCATATAGTATCTTGTCCGCAGGAGCTAAATTTCCCGACTGACCTACAACTGCAAATCCGTTTTCTTTAACAAGATTCATGAACTCTTCTCTTGTAAAATCCACGCTCATTCCCGGGATAGCAGAAAGCTTGTCCAACGTTCCTCCGGTGTGACCTAAGCCACGACCGCTCATTTTTGCAACTGTTGCTCCGCAGGCTGTTACAAGCGGCACCACTATCATAGTGGTCGCATCCCCCACTCCACCGGTGGAGTGCTTATCCACTTTTACTCCAGAAAGTTCAGATAAATCTGCTCTGTCTCCGGAATTCACCATTGCAAGTGTAAGATTTGTAGTCTCTTCCATATTCATGCCGTTTAAGCAGATTGCCATTAAAAGCGCAGCTGTTTGATAATCAGGAATGGTTTTATCCACCAATCCCTTCACAAAAGTGTCTATTTCTTCTTTTGTAAGTGCCTTGCCTTTTTTCTTTTTATCAATTATATCAATCATATTGTTTTAATCTCCAAATTGTATTCTTTTATATTATATCATAATTATTGTTTGAAGTTGAATTAAGTGGTGTATTCATATATTATATAAGTGTAATATGTTTCCGGGGGTGTTGTTTTGGCAAGTAAAAAAAAATACCTGGGTGAAATGCTGCTGGATTCTGGCGTAATCAATGCCGATCAGCTCAACAAAGCCCTAGCGATTCAAAAAGAATCAAAATACAAGCGCTTGGGTGATGTGCTCAAAGAGCTTGGCTATGTTGACGAGCAAAAACTTATGAATGTTTTGGAAGGTCAGCTAGGAATTCCCTTTGTCAATCTGGCTAGGATTAAGATTGATCCTGAGCTAACTCAATATGTTCCTATAAACATAGCGCAGAGACACTCTCTTGTGCCTGTTAAAATACAAGGTGACACCATCCACGTAGCTATGGAAGACCCATATAGCTTCCTTGCAATTGACGATGTGAAGATGGTCACCAAAATGCACGTTCAGCCATTGCTTGCAACACCTGTTGAAATACACAAAGCAATTGACGCCCTCTATAGCAATGAATACACAGAAAAAGCGCTGGAAGACTTGTCCCGCGAATATGATTTTGATGAAATCGTGGCAGACATTGATCCAACAAGCGACGAAGTGGGCAATGCCCCTATAGTTCGCCTTATAAATTCCATTATAGAACAGGCAGTAAAAATAGGCGCAAGTGATATCCACATTGAACCTTTGGAAAATGAAATACGCGTAAGAACACGTGTTGACGGCAGGATGTCAAAAGCACTTAACGCACCAATAAATGCACTAAATAGCATCATTGCCAGAATAAAAATCATGGGCAACATGAACATAGCAGAAAAACGAGTCCCGCAGGACGGCAGAGCCGAGATTAACATCATGGGTCATGATATTGATGTTCGTATATCAACACTTCCCACAGTACATGGAGAAAAAGCCGTTTTGCGTCTTCTGGATCGTTCTTCTTTCTTGCGACCAAAATCTGAACTTGGATTTACAGAAGAGAACCTTGAGCTTTTTGATAACCTAATGCTTAATCCCCATGGAATAATTCTTGTCACAGGTCCTACAGGCTCTGGTAAATCCACAACACTTTATACAATGCTTGATGAATTAAACCAGGAATCCGATAACATAATAACTGTCGAAGATCCTGTGGAATATATGATGGAGGGTCTAAACCAAGTTCAAGTGAACGTAAAAGCAGGTCTTTCATTTCCTTCTGCATTGCGCTCTATACTCCGACAGGACCCCGACATAATAATGATTGGTGAAATGCGCGACAGAGAAACAGTTGAAATAGCTATCCGTGCCGCAATAACAGGCCATCTTGTGCTTTCAACCATACATACAAACGACTCAGCATCCACCGTTTCAAGACTAATTGACATGGGTGTTGAACCTTTTATGCTTTCAGCTTCCCTTGTTGGAATTATAGCTCAGCGATTGGTGCGCAAAGTTTGCCCAGTGTGCAAAAAGGAAATCGATTTAACTAAGGCAGATCTTGAATATATAGGAATCAGAGCAGGAAGCGGCCATAAGTTCTATCGTGGAACCGGATGTGCATCATGCAACAACACTGGATACAAAGGCAGGATAGCGGTGCATGAAGTCTTGAATGTTGACAGAGAATTAAGAGATATGATTTCTCTTGGTAAATCTGTGGATGAAATACGTGACTATGCTCTTAAAGCCGGAATGAGCACACTAAAAAAAGAATGTACCCGATTACTGCTAAAAGGCATCACAACCATTGATGAAGTATATAAAGTCGCATACTCAGGCGACTAACAAATTTAAACTTAAAGAGGATTTTGATGGATATACATGAGCTTCTCAAAAAAAGTGCCGACTTAGGTGCTTCAGATTTGCATATAACAGTTGGTATCCCCCCTGTTTCAAGGATACATGGTCATCTTCATTATCTAAATGATGAAAGAATAACCCCCTCAGCTGCCAAGGAATTCGTTTACAGCATCTTAAAAGAAGATCAAAGACAGCTTCTTGAAGAACGCGGCGAATTGGACTTTTCTATTTCCGTGTTCGGGAAATACCGATACAGAGTAAATGCCTATAAACAAAGAAATTCATATGCCGCCGCGATGCGACTTGTCGAAGGCAAGATATTGGACTTTCATCAGCTAGGCTTGCCCAATATATTAAATGACTTTTGTTCCAAAACGCGTGGTCTTGTTTTAGTGACAGGTCCCACAGGTTCTGGTAAGTCAACGACTCTTGCCGCTATGATTGATGTTATGAACTCAACAAGGGATGAGCATATTCTAACACTTGAAGATCCTATAGAATATTTGCACAAACATAAAAAAAGCATTGTGAACCAACGCGAAATCGGCAACGACTCAAAATCATACTCAAACGCTTTGCGTGCCGCACTCCGTCAAGATCCTGATATTATACTAATCGGTGAAATGCGTGACTTGGAGACTATATCCATCGCACTGACCGCTGCTGAAACAGGGCACCTTGTGTTGTCGACATTGCATACTGTCGGCGCTGCAAAAACCATCGACAGAATAATAGATGTTTTCCCTCCGCATCAGCAGCAACAGATACGTACCCAGCTTTCAATGACATTGGTGGGTGTAATTTCACAGCAGCTTATACCAAGGTCTGACAAACAGGGACGATTGGCCGCCATAGAGATTATGATGGCAAACCCCGCCATTCGAAACCTAATCCGCGAAGGTAAAACACCACAGATAAACAACGTTATAATGACATCCGCGCGCCAGGGCATGGTGACTATGGACAATGCCATTGCAGAGCTATATCAAGGCGGCAAGATTTCCCTTGACGATGCACTTATGTACAGTGTTGATCCTGATTATCTCAAAAGGCTGCTGCGCATCTAAAATAAAACAATCTAAGTCTGCGAAGGAGACATTTAATGCCCAAATATCAATATAAAGCATCCAATATAACCGGACAAAAAATCGAAGGGGTCTATGAAGCAAACGATGAAATCTCCGTGCGCAACATGTTGCGCGAAAAAGCTTTTTATCCTATTGAAATAAATGTTGTTGAGGAAAATGTAGGTTCAAAAGAAATAAAGTTTTTTTCTAAAATACCTGCAAAAGTGCTAACAATTTTTTGCCAGCAGTTTGGAGCGATTTTAAAAGCAGGTGTTCCTCTTTCTCAAGGGCTTAACATCATGCAAACGCAAACTGAAAACAAAGTCTTAAGAAAAGTGCTAGAAGATGTATTTGAAAAGGTGCAGGTTGGACGCTCGCTTTCTGAGGCCTTCAGAGACCATGATGAAAAGTTCCCCACTATGTTTTATTCTATCTTGGAAGCAGGCGAGCTATCCGGAACTTTAGATGATGCTTTTGAGCGCATGGGCGAAAATTTTGAAAAAGACTACAAACTTCAAAACAAAATTAAAAATGCACTTACATACCCCGCTGTTGTTGGAGTTGTGGCGATTATTGTTGTTATCTATCTCTTAGCTGAAGTTGTTCCAACTTTTGTAGGCATCTTTGAAAGCACAGGCAATGAACTTCCTGGCGTAACACAGCTTTTGATCAACATGAGTGATTTTGTAAGATTCAATTATATTCTTCTTGCAGGCATCATCTTGCTTATAGTTGTTTCTATTCGCGTTATTCTTAAAACTCATTCAGGCAGAATTGAATGGGACAAAACAAAGCTTAAACTCCCTATGTTCGGAAAGCTCATAAAAAAAATAGTAGCAGCACGATTTACTCGAACACTTTGCACGCTTTTTTCAGCCGGCGTTCCACTCACTGTGGCTATCGAAGTTACTTCACGCTCTATAAACAATCTTTTTGTCGAAGAAGGGCTTATAGCAGTTGCCGATAATATTAAACAGGGGCACGCGCTAGCTGACACATTAGAAGAGATGGATGTATTCCCCCCTATGGTTCATCACATGACAAGAGTCGGTGAAGAGTCTGGAACACTTGAAGATATGTTACAAAGAACATCAGACTATTACACTGATGAAGCAAACGATGCAATCACCAGAATGATGTCGATGCTTGAGCCTTTGATTATCGTGATTTTGGGCGGAATGGTGTTATTTATTGTCATTTCTATACTGCTTCCAATGTTCGAAATGATGAATATTATGTAGAAAAGTCAAATACTTGCTCTGAAAAGAAAAAAAAGTTCTCGAAACTGAAAAAAAATAAATATTTATGTTTGAATATATATTGCTTGGTTTATATATATTTTGTAAATAACTTTTAGTTATATATATGATTCTATATATATCAAATTTGAAATATATGATATAATATATGTGGTATTTGTTATTAACAATGAAGAAATAATTATTTATAGGAGTGTATTATGATTAAGAAAATGAAAAAGAATAAAAAGGGTTTCACGATGATTGAACTTATCGTGGTTATTGCAATTATCGCTATTTTAGCAGCAGTTGCTATACCCAATTATCTGACCGTCAGAGACCAAGCTGAAGATGCAAGCAATAGAGCTAATGCGGCTATACTCGCTGGCGCTATAAACACACATAATGCTTTAAACGATGCAGCTGCACGCATTGTGGCTGAGCCGGCAACAGCTGCAGCATTTAATACAGCATCAGACATTGACGTTACAATGAGTGAAGCAGACTATACCGCCGCTCTTTTATGGTTGGCAGTTGCGGCTGACGGAAATGCCACCGTTAATGAAGCATCCGAATAACATTAGAATTTCAAAAGGGGGCATTTGATTTCAGATGCCTCTTTTTTTCTACTAAGATTAGCTGAGGTTATATGGAATATCTGATAATTATTACAATCTTCGTTTTTGGTCTTATAATCGGTTCGTTTCTGAATGTCTGTATCTATAGAATACCGGCAGGCGAATCAATTGTAATGCCGCCATCTCATTGCCCGAAGTGTAAAAAAAGGCTTACACCTTTAGATCTTGTCCCAGTTTTTTCTTGGCTTTTTCTAAAAGGAAAGTGCAGACACTGCGGAAGCAAAATCTCACCAAGATATATGCTTGTGGAGCTTTTGACGGGTTTGTTGTTTATTGGCGTGTATTTTATTATCGGACTTAACTTATATCTTTTGGCCGCTCTTACGCTGACTGCGCTTTTGATAACTGTGACGTTTATTGATATAGACACACAAACCATTCCAAATGGTCTCATGATTTTTGGAGCAGTTGTAGGCATTATATTTGTCGCAGCCAAAGTAGTCCCCGACACAAGCGGGAGCTATCTTAGAAATGCTCTAGATGCGCTCTACGGTGCGCTTGCAGGGTTTACTCCCCTACTTGTTATAAACCTAGGAGCAAAGCTAATCGCCAAAAAAGACGGAATGGGTGGCGGAGACATGAAGCTAATGGCGGTTGTAGGTTTATTCCTCGGCTTGAAGCTTACAGTAGCTGCACTGATTATTGCAGTATACCTTGGTGGTATAGCAGGTGCAATAATACTGCTTTATGCCAAAAGGAAATCAAGAAATCAGGATTCTGAAAATGATGATCAAGAAAAAAAGGGACATTATATGGCATTTGGTCCATTCCTTGCAGTCGGCAGTCTGACATCAATGCTGTACGGCAGTAAGCTTATTGAATGGTACATGAGTCTTATAATAAAATAATTGGGTGATAACATGAACGGGTTGGAGAATCATAAAATAAAAATTGATTTTTCTTTCATAAAAAACAAAAAAGGCTTCACACTTCTTGAAGTTTTAATAAGTTTAGTTATTTTAACGATTATTATAACCCCTATACTTGCAGTTTTCACTTCTGCCATGCAGACAACCATGGTTTCGCAAGATTTACTTGATGGCGCATATGTCGCCCAACAGGTCTATGAAAATCTGGTGGCTGAAGATTACAGCACATTGCTTTCAACCTCAACCGCTAAAGTTTTGTACGACTCCGATGGCGACGGATCAAACGACTGCTATATACAAAAACATATTTATCCCGACGGTGCTTATCCGGATTTAACCATATCAGACAACCCATCATATCTTCATATAAATATTATAGGAGAACAGGTGAAGATAATTGGCACAAGCGGAACAGACGACACTGCAAACTCGGGAACACAGACAGCTGCTGTTGGCAATATCACATTAACAAGCTCTTTGGCTTCTGCAACGGCATCCGTTCAGGTTGGATCACAATCTGCAATGTCATTTTCTAAAAAATACGCCTCAAGCCCGCTTGTTGTGATAGTAAATATAAGCAAAAAAAAGGTGAACACACCAGCTGTTACTCTATCAATAAATGGAGACACTTCCCGTGTGCACATCGTTGAATATGCTCGTAAGTCTAATTATGAAGATCTAGTATGTTCGCAGCTAGCAACTTCAAACATATACTACGGTGTTAACGACCACAGCACAACGCTATTGCACTCTGTTGTACAAGTTTTTGACATAGACGACAATACGAGAAGGATAGGATTTGTGGAAGGCACTTTTGAAGTGAGTCTTTCATGAGGGAGCGACTGATATGAAAAACAACAAAGGAATTACGCTAATGGAGCTATTGATAGCGGCGGCAATATTTGCCACTGTGATAACTCTTGCTGGCACATTGTTTGTATCAGGCTTCAGAAATTACGAAAAAGTAAGCAGCGTAATGACAGGTCAGTCAAACACAAGGCTTGTTATGTACGAGCTTTCAAAGCAGTTAAGAAATGCTGACCTTTCCGACATTACAATAGGCAATAGCAATTCGTCAATAACTATTGACGACTTAACTATATATTACACAAGCGCAAACTCAACAATCAGCAAACAACAGTCGGGAATCACAACAGTAATTGCGAGAGATATAACAGTTTTTACTGTAACTCTTACAGGTGATACAGTGAATTATTCCATTAGATCAACTGAAGAATCTTCCCAGCTTAACTCTTCAATAACAATAAAAGAATTTGAAAGACCTTCTCCTCCATGATGATGCACATAAATTTATCTGGAAGTGAAACAAATGAAAAAAAATATCGCTGGAAACACAAGGGGCTCAGCACTCGTTACTGCAATAGCTGTAATGACCATCATGGTTGTAATTGCTATGGTTAGCATAGCTTCGTCTGCAAATAACATGAACATTTCAAAAACCGTTACTCAAAATGAGCGCTCTTACTACGCTGCAGAAAACGCAACTCAGCTTGCAATGTCCACCATCAAAGATGAAGTCACAAAATATTATATGCAAATGGGTGAAAGTGATACTTACAGCACATATTTGTCGCTGTATAATAGCTTCTTTACTTATCTGGAATCTCGTCTTATAGGCGAAGGCTCAATCCTTGCAGATCCTGACTTTGTGCAAAATGAACTTGATGGCACAACATCGCTCACCTGCACAATGAGTACTCCCACGATGCAGCCAAGCGGATATAACGGAGTTACATTTACTGTTACCAGCACAACTATTATAGATGGCGTTCCAAGGACTGTAACCTGCACACTAAATGTGGATGCCGCTCCTGTAAAGTTTCAGTATACAACTGCGCCTATACTAACCGATGAGGTTCTTATATTGGGTGGCGATATAGATGTTGACCGTGAAAATGATGAAAATAAAATCACAATTGAAGGTGACGGACGCATAGCAGGAACTGTGAATGATACTACTTCAACCTTTTCATCTGGCAATCTTTCAACCTACGACTACACTGTAGAAGAAGACCTCACTTGGAAGCTATTCTGGGATCAGTTTGACAAAAGTGTGGCGGATCCTTACACTGCCCCGGTGATAAATCTTTCGGGTGGCGTTGCGCAAGACCTTGTTAGCAACGGCTATGAGTTCCACGGGGACACAGTGTATGATACTGCAAACGTTGTAACGAAAAATATCTACTGCGACGGCAATCTTACAATAAAAAACATTGACGTTATAAACTCGCAGATTTACGCAACAGGCAATGTATATATCATCGACGAGGATATGGGCATCCAGAACAACACGATATACGGCACAAACATCCGTGCCGGCGGAGATATCTATATCGAGCTTGCCGATGTGGTAAACAACAAAAATAACAGAAGATATTACACTGCAGGTGGTGACATTATCCTTAAAATCGGCAAGTATGTGGATAAAAAGGATGGCTCAGTTGAATACGGAAGTTTTAAGGCGGGCGGCAATATTTATGTATCTTCACTGACAGATAACTATAATGATAACTTGATTGAATGCCAATTCTATGCAAATGGCAACATCACAACAGGAACACCCGGCGGTCCTATCGATCCTACTATCGAAAACATTGCCCACTGTACCTTTGAAACAGCATATGGTGACATCACTTTACACACAGCTACTATGCACTCTGCATCCAAAGTCTATAGCGGCGGCAATGTGATACTGGCAAACAAAGGTGTATCCGATTCAGAAGTTTTCGCCGAAGGTTATATACACTTTGACGGCACTGCATGGTATACCTACGGCGATCTGTCGTTTAGATCATATAGAACAAAATATTGTTCAAAAGGTGATCTTATAATTGAACATGCAAACTTTGAAGATTGTTATTTTTACACCGGCGGAACGTTGAATATTATAATGACATCCGGAAACAGCATTATAAATTGTATCATGTATGCAGAAAACGACGTTATCTACGCAAACGACTGGAACGGCTTCATGGACACTATGATTTCAACTCTGGTTTATACAAACAGTGATTTTTATTTTTCAGGGCGAGGCACAGAGCTTACCTACACAGGTACAGGTGTTTCAAAAGCAGCAGGAATGCAGCTTATGGCTTTGGGCAATATATATTCCTTTGAAACCGATGACGTCGATACCGAAGGCTATTGGGGAACATATAACAAACCGGAGCTTGATATACTTCGTTTTGGTGATGAAGCAACGATGGACGATTTAATGAACCAACAAGATATAAAGGACAATATCGGTCTTCCAAATGAAAGCCTAGGAATACTTGCTGATGTTTTACACGCTGCAGGATTCGAGCACTATCTGCCCGAACCCATCATAAAACTTCCTTTATATACAGAAGTCTTCACAAGCGAGTCCATAAAAGAGCAATAATTTGCTTTTTTATGATAATAAAAGTATGTATAATAGAAATATAATTTCTGAGGCATCGTTATGAAAAACATGGGAAAAAAATTCAATGAAAAGGGCTCTGCACTTCTCACGGCACTGGTCGTAATGACGGTGCTAATGATTGTGGGAATGGGCGTTATTGCCGGTGCTTCAAACAATCTCGTAGCAACAGATACCATGACTGACAATGAGAGATCTTATTATGCTTCTGAAAATGCAGCTCAAGTAGCCATATCCACAATTAAAAATGAAGTCTCAAAATATTATATGACTATGAAGCAAGTTTCAAACTATGCGGCATATCAAGCACTCTATGACAACTTTTTCACCTATCTTGCTGGCAGACTCACAGGCCCAAACTCCATTTTAGCAACACCTGATTTTATAGAAAATGAGCTTGACGGCAACACAACGGTTGTTTGTGTAATGTCGACTCCTACAACACAGTCAAGCGGATATTTGGGCACCACATTTACTGTGACATGCACAACAAGCATTGAAAACACACAAAGAGTTGTAGTTGGCAAACTGCGAGTAGATGCTGCTCCCATAAAATACGAATGGACCTCTGCACCACCAATAACGGATTATGTTCTTCTATCAGGTGAAAATGTAGCTGTGAACTCCAACTATCTACAAGCCGTAGGCGATGCAAGAATAAATGGTGTGGTTAATAACCCGAGCTATTTTTCTGCAACAAATCTTTCCGAAAATGACACTGCAGTTTCAGATATTCTAACATGGCAGCTTTATTTTAATCAATTCGATAGAACAATCGCCAATCCACCAATGCCATCCACAGTAACAGAAGCCACGGCAGACGTAAAATATGACTGGTATCACGTGTTAGGCCCTGGAGATTTTCCAGGAAACAAAATCAAAAATAAAAAGATTTATATGATTGGCGGCGGTGGAATTAAAAACCAAAGAATTACAAACTGCGATATATATGTTGTAGGAGGCGGCCTTAACATAACAAATTCGACATTTAAAGACACACATCTTTATGTCGAAGGTTCAATAAACATTGCAAACGGCACAGAGTTTCTATCCGGATCGCGTCCAAACACTGTGTATACCGGCGGCACTTTGGTTATAAACTGCAACACCATCAAAATAGCAAACACTTATATGACTTCAGAAGGCACTATGATGATGCACAGCCATGCTGGCAGCAAAAAAGATATCATAGAAAACTCAGCTTTTTATACCAATAGTTCAGTTTCAATCACAGGCAACTCAAAAAAATGCATTGACGTTATTCGAAATTGCACATTTGAAGCCCCAGGCGGAAGTATTTCAATAGTAACAGCTTCAATGCTTTCAGGAAACAAATTGGCAGCCGGAGGCGACATAACTATAAAAACACGCGGCATGGTAAACACAGGCATATATTCAAGCAATGATGTTATAATTGATGGATCCAGCATGGTCTCCGCACATTCTTCGATTGACCATTCCAGCAGTTGCAAGATAGTCGCCAAAGACGATTTATTGCTAAATACTGCAAACTTTGAAACCAGTTATTTTTACGCCGGACAAGAGACAACAATATCTTCGTTTAACAATTACTATTTTAAAAATTGCATAATATACTCTGAAGGAGATGTGGAGTGGAATCACAATTGGTGGAGCAATTCATTTATTGGAATGCAAAGCACCCTGATTTACACGAATTCTGATTTTTACTATCATATCCATTACGATGCAGAGGCTTTTAAAGCGATTCAAGGCCTTCAAATAATGGCAAAAGGAAGCGTATACAACTCTTCAGGACAAGAATATTTGAAGTTCGGCAAAGGACCAAATATGGACTTTGACGCACTTCATGCCATGATAGGCAGCCCCAACGCAGGTGCAGGGTCACTCGCACAGGCTCTTAACAATGCAGGCTTTGAGCACACGTTGCCCGAACCAAACATTGTTTTCCCCTACTACACTGAAGTTTTTGTTGATGAAAACTACAGCTAAACTTTAAATCTTGCTCGATTTAAGTTACAATATATTTATAAATTGATATATTTATTTTATAGATTTGGATTATTATACGCGAAAGGTGAAATATGGCCTTAAAAAACAGAAAAATAATCGGTGCTGACATTGGTGCTGCCACCATTCAGCTTGTTAACACGAATGGTAGAGGAACAGTCACCAAGGCTATTTCTTTTGACTTGCCAGATGGCGTTGTCTCACAGATGAAAATCAGCACACCAGAGCTTTTGACGAAGTCTATTAAAAGTGCAAAGCAGACAGGGCGCATATCCGGAAACAAATGCATTCTAAGCTTGGGAGGCTCTGATGTTATTGTTCGACATATACTGCTTCCTAAAATGGATGACTCACAGATTTATCAGAATGTGATAAGCGAGATTTCAGCATACTTACCTGTCGATACCCAGAACTATTCCATTGATTACAGTACTCAGGAGGATGATTCAGAGGATGCCACTCAGATTAAGGTTATGGTGGTCGCAATCCCCAAAGCTCCTTTGCAGGTTTATATGGAATGTTTTAAAAAAGCAGGCATAAAAGTTATAGCCATTGATATTTCTGAAAACGCACAAGAAAAGATGATAAGGTATCTTCTTCAAACACAGGGCATTTCAGATCAAAGCTTTGGCATTATAGATCTTGGTTCTGAAACTGCAAATATAACAACCTATCTTCGCGGACATTTCTTCGTGAACAAAGTGACAAGAATAAGCGGCAATACTCTAACTGCGGATTTATCCGAAGCGCTGAATATTGATGCACTTGCAGCAGAAACAGCCAAAAGAGAAGAAAACTTTTTTACATCTTTATCCCCTGCTCAAAGAGCAGTTCTTACCTATGCCGATCAAATAGTATTTGAGGCCACCCGTGTTTTTGATTATTTTGCCAGCCGAAACAACAGAAAACCGTTGGACAAGGTCTTTATTTGTGGCGGCGGTGCTTTGCTTCCGGGTCTTGACAGTTATCTTGAAAAAAATCTTGACTTAGAAGTTGAATCGCTTGAAAATCTGATGTCTCCGCTTTTTGCAACAAAGCCCGTATTACCCAGTCATTCAATATATGCAGCTGCCGTAGGTGCTACTTTTAGAGAGGTATAAAGTGAAAAGAGATTTAAACCTAATCCCGAGGACTAGAACCGAATCCTCCCTAAACAAATACATTTTGCCGGTATTATTGATTATCGTTTTATATGCATCAACTGCCTATCTTGCAATAACAATACCGCAAAACCGACTTCTGGACAAAGAAAATGAGTATTCAGCTATTCAGGCAAAAGTATTAGAGCTTGAGCATGTGGAGGTGGAATATCAACAACTTCGTGCACAGCTTGCAGAAGTGGAAGCTAAAAAGAAAACAGTAGAGCAAACAAAACACTCCGACACTGATCCTATAAATGTACTAAACCTTATTGAACAGGCATGCCCCAAAGATGTTATATTAAATGAAATTAACGCTTCATCCAATGGAGTCGTGCTATACGGAATGGCTGCCAGCGACTCACTTATTGCTGAGTTCACCGTAAACCTTCGCGCAATAGAGTTGTTTTATGACACCAATATTACAAGCATTACACAAAAAGATGTGGATTTTTCAATTTCGCAACTTGCAACTACCTCAGGCATTGATTTACCGGATATCAGGCAATTTCAGCTAACTCTTGCATTTATGCCTCAGATTGCTACCGAAGATGGGGAATTAGAAGGGGGGCAGAACTAATGAGAAAGCTTTCAACAAAAGAGATAGTACTCCTAATTGCATTGGTCTTCATTGTTTCCGCTGCTCTTTACTATAATTATTTTTTCACACCCTATCAGCAAAAAATTATAGACTTGAATTTTCAGATTTCAACAAGTCAGCAAAGATATATGACTCTGCAAAATCAGCAGCAATCCATCATAAAGGATACTGAAAAGCTCAATGCCCAACTTGAAGACATCAAGGACGAGTTTTCAAAAGTACCACAAGGAATTGATGAACCTAATATGCTTGTGTTTTTTGAGGAAACGCTAAATGGCAAAGCAAACAATGTGACAATACGCTTTTCACCTGAGACAACACAGAATGAGTATTATCAAACATCCAAAGTGCTTATGTCATTTTATACGACTTATCCGAATTTAGAGACTATCCTTGATACGTTTTATAACTCTAAATTTAGCAATCGTATAACAGGCATTAATATGACTTACGAAGAGCCGGAAGTTATGCTAGGCCCTCAGCTGCCTACTCCTGAAGGAGCAGAAGAAACCGTTCAGGAGGAAGAACCTGAAATGTATTACCTGCACACAGAGATTACAATGGATTGCTACACAATTCCAGCCTTTGTGAACACCACTGATTATCCCTTCATGATTGGCCCTTATAATAACGCTAACCCATTTGAAGTGTTTCCCGAAGTAGCCGAGGAAACGCCCGCGGAATAGACTACAACTAATAACCAAAAAGCGCCAAAAGGCGCTTTTTTTGTATTCGTTTTTTATTTCAATATATTAACATGGCTTTTTTATAATATTAATATATTTTTTTTACTATATATGTTTAATTCATAATTTTATTGTTTATCTATACTTTGCAAGCAAAAAAGAAAAGCCAGAACATTATGATAAACTTAATTTTGACTAGAGGAGATAAAAATGACTAAAGATATGATTCGTGTAGTAGAGTTGTCTGATAAGTTAAAAGCACTTTCGCATCCACATAGGTTAAGCATCGTCCGTGGTCTTTTGGATCACACTACAAATGTAACTGGGATACAGGCGCAACTGGGTATCCCCCAGCCAAGCGTATCCGCTCACCTAGCAAAGCTCAAAACAGCAGGCATCATCAAGGGCAGACGGCATGGTCAGGAAATCAAATACTCAGTAATAGATAACGACGCAAAAATGTTGGTAAATTCATTATTTAATTAATTTAATATACGATGTATGGGATTATGAGGGAAAAGCTAACAGCTTCTGGCTGTTGGCTTTTTTAGTTGCATATCTATTGCTATCACCTAGCTTTAATGATAAAATTTTTTAAAAGCATGTGAGGTGTATTATGGAATATAAAAAAATGAGAAGAATTGAAAAGAAACTCACTGACAATAAATCACTCGAAGTTATCGCAAAGGCAAAATACGGAGTATTATCCTTGAGTGACGAGAATACACCATATGGCGTTCCTCTGTCTCATGCAATAAGTGGCAAAACCATTTACTTTCACTGCGCAAACGAAGGGCTGAAGCTAGATATCATCGCAAAAAATCCCAAAGGGCACTTTGTATTTGTTTCAAAGTCAAAAACCATGGCAAAGCAAGCAACAGTTGACTATAACAGTGCAATGGCTTACGGAAACCTCAGAATAGTGGAAACCCCAGATGAGCGCAAAGCAGCATTTTCAGCCATCACACAAAAATATATGAAAAATTTCCCTAAGGAAGCTTTATCCGCTATTAAAAAAAGTGGCGCAAAAACTACACTGGTCGCTATGGATATTGAAGGCATTTCTGGAAAAGGTGCAAATAAATCTAAAAAGAAAAAAAGTATTGCATCCACTATAACAATTAACAATTTCACAATTAAAAACAGAATTGTCATGCCGCCTTTGGTGCGTCTTAATCAAAAACGCTCAGATGGAGTCCCTATAGAAAATGATTTTGAACACTACAGCGCGCGTGCAAAAAATGAAACAGGAATGATTGTTGTGGAAGCAACTGCTGTGGATGAAAACGGTTTTTCGTTTAAAAACGGCCTTAAACTGTGGGATGACAGTCATATATCACAATTTAAAAAGCTTGCAAAAAGCATAAAAAAACATAGTGCTTGCGCATTGGTGCAGCTGCAGCATGGTGGTTTCAAGTCAGATAAAAGCAATACTAAACCCGTGTCATCATCAAAATATAAAGACAGTAACTATAGCGCAAAAGCACTATCAACTAAAGAGGCTGACGCGCTTGTGGAAAGCTTTGCACAAGCTGCTCTAAGGGCACAGAAAGCAGGGTTTGACGGCATACAGCTTCATGGCTGTCATGGTTATCTCATAAACCAGTTTTCATGCCCTAAGATCAATAAAAGAAAAGATAAATACAAAAAAAGTTCAGCATTTGGTGTTGCAATAATTAAGAGGATAAAGCAGCTTTGCAATGAAGATTTCCTTATTACCGTAAGAATCGGAATTGATAGTCCTGATGTTAAAAACTCATTAAAAACTGCCGTCGACTATCAAAACGCAGGAGCACACATGCTAAGCGTATCGGCGGGCATTTTCACAAAGCCATATAAAGCGCCAAAATCATGGAAATTCAGCGATATCTCGCACCTAGCTTATCTTGTTAAACAAAAGGTAGATATCCCCGTAGTCGCAGTTTATGGAATTACCGACAGAAAAACCGCAAACGCACTTATAAAAAACGATTACTGCGACATGGTTGCCGTTGGTCGCAATCACTTAATCCATGATGATTGGGCAAAGCGGGCTTTAAATAATGAAGAAATCTCAAAATGCAAAAAGTGCAGTAAGTGTTATTTCTTTGGCACAATGAAAAAATGTCCTGCTATTGAAAGCGCAAAAAAGAAGGGTTTGTATAAATGAACGAAAATAAGCAAATAAACACCAGCACAAAATGGCTCTATGTAGCATTGGGAATGGTGATGTTTATATGTCTTGGCACTGTATATTCGTGGAGCGTTTTCAAGTCACCCTTTGAGGAATTTTATTCTTTAAATGCTGCTCAAAGCGGTCTTCCCTATTTGTTCTTTCTTTTATCCTACACTGTTTTCATGCTTATTTCAGGCAAAGCAGTCGATAAGCATAACCCAAAACTTATTATATTAATCGGAGGAGTTTTAGTTGGCACAGGCTGGATGATGTCTGGAATAATAAAAAACTTTTATTCTGTGATATTTTTCTATGGCATAGTTTCAGGTGGCGGCGTGGGAATTGCCTACGGCGTCCCTATAAAGGTTGTGTCCAACTGGTTTACTGAGAAAAAAGGGCTGGCTCTTGGACTTCTTTTGTCTGGCTTTGGTCTCTCCCCTTTTGTTACAGCACCCATAATTGAAATCCTTATTGAGCATACCGGCATAAACAGCACGTTTATTTTTATCGGATTAGCCTTCTTTGTAATCATTCCGATAATAGGATTGTTTTTTAAGCATCCCGAAAACTTCGACCATCATGGCGCAACCGTACCGAAGCAAAGTGTAAAAGAGCTGATTACAAACAAAAAATTTATCGGCCTTTGGATATGCTTTGCAATAGGTGCAACAGTTGGTCTTATGGTCATTGGAGTTACCAGCCAATTAGGACAACAGCTTTTTGGTTTAAGTGCAGGCACAGCAGCATATCTAATTTCAGTGTTTGCAATATTTAACGCTTTGGGGCGACCTCTTTTTGGCTACTTCACAGATAAATTTAGCCCTTTTACAGCAATAGTAATATCATTCATTTTGATAGCTTTGTCCTCTACCGCTATGCTTATATCAGGAATTTACTCAACAGCCCTATATATTGTTTGCTTATCTTTATTATGGATGAACCTTGGCGCATGGCTTTCTATCGCACCAACAGCCACAGGTCTAATGTTTAGTCAAGAAAGCTATTCCAGAAATTACGGTATAATGTTTACAGCCTATGGTGCAGGAGCACTTCTTGGTACACCTCTTGCCGGCTTTTTGAGAACTAGCTTTAAAAGCTATCGATTTATCTTTATTCCCGCTGTCGCATTGTCCATATTAGGAATCATTATAGCCACTATTATGATACGCAAGAAAAGACAATAATATGCTTTTTGCTCTTCATCTATTTAGTATAATAAAGTAATTAGTTAATTTTTTCACAATATCATTAAAATAGTTTGAAATTAAACCGTTGTTCCTTTATAATTTAAGCATTGAAAAAGTGTTAAAAACCGGCTTTTTTGCCGGATAAAAATTTTTATATATGGAGGATATTTTATGAAACGTGTACTAAACTTTTCACCCGGTCCGTCTGCCCTCCCGCTTGAAGTATTGGAACAAGCCCAAAAAGACCTTGTCTGCTATAAGGACACAGGCATGTCCGTGATGGAGATGAGCCATCGCAGTCCGATGTTTGACGAAATTTTGCAAAACGCAAAAACATCACTCAAACGTCTTATGAACCTTCCTGATGACTATCATGTCCTGTTTTTACAAGGTGGAGCATCCACACAATTTGCAATGTGCGCGCTCAACCTTATGCAAAACAAGAAAGCTTACTATGCCGACACAGGCTCTTTTGCAAACAAGGCATTGACTGAAGCTAAAAGATATGGTCAGGTTATGGAACTAACAAGCTCTAAGGACAATAACTATGCATTCATTCCCAGAATAGAAGAAGTGCCACAGAATGCAGCATACCTTCACATCACCACAAACAACACAATCTACGGCACTCAATATAACACACTGCCTGAAATGGGAGATGTTCCACTTGTTGCGGACATGTCTTCAAACATTTTGGGAAAGTCATATGATTTCAGCAAGTTCTCGCTTATCTATGCAGGTGCTCAAAAGAATATGGGTCCTTCAGGAGTTACAGTTGCTATAATCAAAGACGATCTTTTAGGAAGAGCCATGGACATCACTCCTGCCATGCTAAACTATAAAGTAATGGCGGATAAAGATTCTATGTACAACACACCTCCCACTTGGGGAATCTATATTGCATCTCTAGTATTTGACTGGGTTGAACGCCAAGGCGGAATTCAAGAGATGGAAAAAATAAACGTTAAAAAGGCTAACCTTATCTATGACATAATTGATAACTACGGCATTTTCAGTGGCGTTGCAAGAAAAGACAGCCGCTCCATAATGAACATCACGATGCGCCTTCCCAGCGATGAGCTCACTGCAAAATTCGTAGAAGAAGCCGGCAAAATCGGCATCGTAAATGTCAAAGGTCACCGCTCAGTGGGTGGTATCCGTACAAGCATTTACAATGCAATGCCGCTTAAAGGCGTTGAAAAACTTGCAAACTTCATGACAGACTTTGCAAAGAAAAACGGATAAGGAGACGGCTTAATGAAAAAAATTCAAACAATGAACGCTATTTCAGACGTTATTTTCGACTACCTAAAAAAAGACGAGTACAAAGTTTCAGATAATGTAAGCTCTCCTGATGCAATTCTCGTAAGAAGCGCAAAGCTTCATGATTACGAAATGGATGAAAATCTCCTTTGTATAGGACGCGCCGGAGCAGGCGTAAACAACATACCAATAGACAAGTGCTCTGAAAACGGAGTTGTAGTTTTTAACACACCCGGTGCTAACGCTAACGGCGTTAAAGAGCTGGTGTTGTGCGCTCTTTTGATGTCAGGCAGAAAAATCACTGACTCAATTGAATGGGCAAAAACCTTAAAAGGCAAGGGTGATGAAGTTCCAAAGCTTGTTGAAAAAGGCAAGAAAAACTTCGCAGGTCATGAAGTCATGGGCAAAAAGCTTGGCATCATCGGCATGGGAGCAATCGGCGGTGCTGTTGCAAACGTTGCGATTTCGCTAGGCATGGAAGTAACAGGTTATGATCCTTTTATGTCTGTTGACGCCGCGCTTTCACTTACTCGCGCAGTTAAAATGACAAAATCAATGGATGAGATTTTTTCCGAAAGTGACTATATAACGATACATGTACCCCTCAACGATAATACATTGGGTTTGATTGGAAAGAAATCTATAAGCAAACTTAAAAAAGGAACTGTTATCCTCAACTTCTCGCGCGGAGGTCTGGTAGACAATAAAGAGCTTCTCAAAGCACTTGACAGCGGACGTGTAGCAAAATATATAACAGACTTCCCAGAAGATTCACTTTTGTGCCATGATAAAATAATCGCACTTCCCCACCTTGGAGCTTCAACTCCCGAGGCGGAGGACAACTGCGCTGTAATGGCAGCTCGTCAGGTAGATGAATATATCAAAAACGGTAATATTACAAACTCAGTAAACTTCCCACAGTGCCATCAGCCACGTTCAGGTAACCTGAGACTAACATTCGTACATAAAAACGTGACAAACATGGTGGGGCAAATTACTGGCATTCTTGCCGCCGAAGAGCACAACATTGCAAACATGGTCAATGTTTCTCACACAAAATACGCATATACAATGATTGATGTGGATGATGTCCCATCAGAAGATTGCGTTAAAAAGCTTGAAGGCATTGAAGGCATGATTAAAATGCGTGTGATAAAATAACAAAAAATTTGTTATACATTAAAAAAGCCGCTTGCGGCTTTTTTATTTACCTAAAATAAATCAACACATTAGTGTATATTATTTTCCGTTTCATAATATAAATTCGTATCCACCAAAACCCAATATTCGCCTAAATACATGATTATTTGACATATTTCAAACATTTATTGCGATTTTGCTTGCCACCTTCGATATTGTATGCTATTTTTTGTATATATGAATTTTAATATTAATGACTTTATCATAATTGCTTTAGCATCTATAACAATCTTAGCAATCAGCGTATTAGCTATTTATTTGGTACGCAAAAGCCAAAGATTAGAAGCTTTAAAATCCATAGAGACTGCCGATAATTATTATCGCAATGATGAGTATGATAAAGGATTGTCAATATATTTAAAATCACTTCCTTACGTTGAAAAAACATATGGCGAAAATTCCTCTATGGCCGCAGACACGTTTATGAAGATAGGTAAATCATACATACATCTATCATCTCCATTAAAAGCCGAAGACTATATTATAAAGGCCAAGGATCATTATGATAACCTAATATCAAGTAATCCATCTGAAGCTGCATCATTTTACAACACTTTGGGTAACCTCAATGAGTCGTTAAAAAGATATGATGCTGCTCTTCATTATTATCTTAAAGCTAGTGAGATTTTAGAGTCAAGCAATAATGAAAATACAAGCCTTGCTAAATGTTACCTTAACATTGCTATTGTCTATGACAATCAGAAAAAATACAAAAAATCAGTTGCAATGTACAGAAAAGCAATTTCAATATTTGAAAAGGATGATCAAAATATTGAAAAGGTTATTGCGCTATCCTATTTTAATTTAGGTGTAGCACTATATGTTCAAAACAAATATGAGTCGGCACTTGAATGCCTTGAAAAATCGCTCATTATTAGAAGCAAAAAGCTAAAAATACATCCTGACATAGCCAGCTGCCAGCACTATATAGCTTGCGTTAATCTAGAAATGGGCAAATTGGATGATGCAATGGCTCTTCTTATTAAATCCCTTAAAATCAAAGTTTCAACATTGGGCAACCACCACCCTGAATATTGGAAAACATATTTCAAATTGAAAAACGCTTACTTGCAATTAGGTCTTGCAAAAGAAGAGTTTGAAAAATGGGTAGACGAAAAATTGCTGGAATCCCAAATCGCATAGATTAGCTTAACAATATTCCATCCATCTCAGAGCCTTTTATTGCAATAATGCTCTCTTTGATGCCTGCCATCTTATCATCCAGCTCCGAAGATATCTCTGCACACTCACTCAGTCGCGTTAAAAGCTCCTGTGGTGCTTTATTATTATACCTGTAGTTGATTTTATGCTCAAGGCTGGCCCAAAAATCCATGGCTGAAGTCCTAATCTGTATCTCCACTGTCACGCGTTCTGTAATCGTGCTTAAAAACACTGGAATGGTTACAATCATATGATAGCTCTGGTATCCATTTGCTTTTGGATGTGTCACATAATCTAATATCTTTATGACCTCAATATCATCTTGCTTTTCTATCATTTTAGCAACCGTGAATATATCATCTTTAAATGAGCAGATTATCCTAAGACCTGCGATATCATAAACATATCTTGCAGCATTTTTTATATTTGGCTCATAGCCTTTTCTTTTAAGTTTTCTTCTTATGGAATCCCTGTCCTTGACACGGGTTTTTATATGTTCAATTGGATTATATTCTTTTATATATTGAAACTCTTCGTTTAAAATGTTTACTTTGGTTTCAATCTCTTGTAGTGCGAACTTGTGAATTAACTGCAAATCGCGCCAATCTTTAAAAAACGCAGGTGTAAATTGAATAATGTCGTTCATAGTGACCTCGCTTATTAATTAATTGCATTTTTATTATCTCACAAAAGTGGTAAAAGTAGTTTACTTTTTTTTGAACAAACAGTGAATTTTGCTCATAAAAAAAGGCCTTGCAAGAAGGCCTTTTTGTTATTCTTATTTAAAGTAATTAACACCCGATTTGAATATTCCGCTGTCATATTCTCCAGGGACATTGCGGAATGTGTTTTCAGTCCAGCGTTCATTGTGCCCCATCTTGCCCATCACACGGCCGTCAGGCGATGTGATTCCTTCTACAGCGTGGATTGAACCATTGGGATTAAAGTCTATGTCATATGTCGGGTTGCCCTCCATGTCTACATATTGCCATGCTATCTGTCCGTTTTTAGACAATGATTCAAACTCCTCTTCTGTGCACACAAATCGTCCTTCTCCATGTGATATTGCAACGCTTATAATATCACCTGTGTTAACGCCTGCCATCCATGGTGATAGATTGCTCACAGCTTTGGTACGGACTATCCTGCTTTGATGTCGGCCTATCGAGTTGAAAGTCAAAGTAGGCGAATCCTTTTTCGCATCGCGTATCTCTCCATATGGCACAAGCCCTGTTTTAATAAGTGCTTGGAAACCGTTGCAAATTCCAAGTGCAAGTCCGTCGCGATTTTTTAGAAGATTCATAACAGCATCTTTTATCCTTGGCGCACGCAGTGCCGCAGCGATAAACTTAGCCGACCCTTCAGGCTCGTCACCCGCGGAAAATCCGCCGGGCAGCATCAATATTTGCGCATTGTCTATCATAGCCTTCATCTTTGAAAGCGTCTCTTCAATATGCTCGGGAAGAAGATTTTTAATAATCAACACATCAGCTTTTGCGCCTGCGCGCTCAAATGCTGCTGCAGTGTCATATTCGGTGTTAGTTCCTGGGAATACGGGGATAAAAACACGCGGCTTTGCAATCGAAAGTCCCGCTTTTTTCGCTGTGCCGCCAGTATATATCACAGATTTTATTTCGCTATCATCCACTTCCTCTTTTACAGGATATACATCCTCCAGTGTACCCTGTAGTATATCTACAGCTTCATCAACTGCAAGCTTCATGTCACATGCGGTTATCATTCCGCTGTCATTTGTGATACCAATCACATCATAGTCCAGTCCGCATACAGCAGTGTCAGGCACTTCTCCGCTTTTAACCTCTGCTACCACACTTGACCAGTGAGGCTTGAATATATCATCCTCATCAACAAAAAGTTCAGCGCCAATCTTGTTTCCAACACTCATCTTTGTAAGTGCGGCCGCAAGTCCGCCTGCGCCTATCGTATGCGCAGCAAGCACTCTGCCTTTTCTTACTGCTTTTGAAATCTTTGCACACATGTCTGAAAACTCCTCATAGTTTGGCAAGTTATTTTCATCTACTGGCAAGTTTATAAGCACCAAAGTGCTATCTTTTCTTTTAAATTCTGCTGAAATTATGTCACTCGCCTTTGCCGTAGTCACCGCAAAAGAGCAAAGAACAGGTGGCACATCCAAATCTTCAAATGATCCGGACATTGAATCTTTTCCTCCTATTGAAGGTGCATTCAAAGCGCACTGTGCTTCATACGCCCCAAGCAAAGCAGCTGCCGGTTTTCCCCAACGAGTTATATCATCGCGTAAACGTTCAAAATATTCTTGAAATGTAAGCCTTGCTCCGCTTACGTCAGCACCTGCACACGCCATGCGCAAAAGACTTTCTATCACAGCATACACGCCGCCATGGAATGGGCTGTATCTTGCTATCTTAGGTTCATATCCATATGCCATCACAGAGCATGTGTTTGTCTCACCGTCCAAAACAGGTATTTTAGACGCCATCGCCTGAGCAGGTGTCAGCTGATATACACCGCCAAATGGCATGATTACAGTGCCTGCTCCAATTGTCGAGTCAAACATTTCAGACAGCCCTCTCTGTGAGCAGGCATTTATACCGCTTATGGCATCTATCCAGCGTTGCTCAACACTTCCCTGTTGAGGTTTTTGGCTAAATGGAGATATGCTTTCATCAGGAGACATAATCTTCGCATTTGAATACTGTGGCATTCCGTTTGTATCAAGGAAACTGCGCTCAATGTTTAAGATTTCATTGCCGCGCCATTTCATTATCAACCTGCCGGTGTCAGTGACTTTTGCCACTGTATATGCTTCAAGGTTTTCTTCATCTGAAAGCTCGATAAACCTTTTGACACTTTCAGGTTTTATAACAACTGCCATGCGCTCTTGAGATTCGCTTATGGCAATCTCTGTTCCATCCAAGCCTTCATACTTTTTGCGCACCTTATCAAGGTCGATTTCCAGCGAGTCTGAAAGTTCGCCTATTGCAACACACACTCCGCCTGCACCGAAATCATTGCAACGAATTATCATTTTTGAAACTTCGAAGTTTCTGAAAAGCCTTTGTATTTTGCGCTCTGTGGGGGGATTTCCTTTTTGCACTTCTGCGCCACATGTGTCAATTGACTCAACATCGTGTGCTTTAGAAGAGCCTGTAGCCCCACCTATTCCGTCGCGTCCGGTGCGTCCACCCAAAAGCACGATGACATCACCCGGTTGTGGCCGCTCGCGCACCACATTTTCTGCAGGAGCTGCCGCTATAACCGCACCTATCTCCATGTGCTTTGCCATAAATCCATCGTCATATATCTCGCTGACCTGACCTGTTGCAAGCCCAATCTGGTTTCCGTATGATGAATATCCCTTTGCCGCAACTGTTGAAATCGTGCGCTGTGGAAGTTTTCCTTCAATAGTGTCTTTAACATCCACGCGTGGATCTGAACCGCCTGTAACTCGCATTGCCTGATATACATAGCTTCTGCCGGAAAGCGGATCGCGTATAGCACCCCCCAAGCATGTTGCAGCCCCACCAAACGGCTCTATCTCTGTCGGGTGGTTATGGGTTTCGTTTTTAAACATAAGAAGATATGGCTGAATCTCGCCGTTCACATCCACATCTATCTTTATAGAGCAGGCGTTTACTTCCTCGCTTTCGTCAAGGTCAGGAATCAATCCTTTTCGCTTTAAAAGCCTTACCCCCATAGTCGCTATGTCCATGAGCGAAACAGGACGGTCAGCCTTCATTTTGCCATATACAAAGTCACGTGCTTCGTGGTAGCTTTTCAAAGCTTCTTTTGCTCTTGCCAAAGCAGGTGAATCTTCTATTTCTATCTCTCCCAGCTGTGTAAGAAACGTAGTGTGCCTGCAGTGGTCTGACCAATAGGTGTCAATAACTTTTATCTCTGTTATTTTCGGCTCGCGCTTTTGCTGTTTAAAATAATCGCGCACAAATTTTAAGTCATCACTGCTCATTGCAAGACCAAGCTCATCTCTTAATGCGGATATTTCTTCATCAGAAAGCAGTGTAAATCCTTCCATCACCTCGACATCATCCGGCTCAAATGTTTCCATATCAAGGTTATCATATTTTTCAAGCACCGCTTCGTGCGAGTCTACAGGATTTATGATGTAGTTTTTGATTGCCTTAAGCTCATCGTCGCTCAAACCGCTGTTTACAAGATACACAGTAGCGCAGCGTATCTGTGGCTTTTCAGACTGCGTTAGAAACTCTATGCATTGAGCAGCAGAATCCGCACGCTGGTCATATTGTCCAGGAAGGTATTCCACAGCAAAAAAGTCACCCTCTGCTTTGGGCAACTCTTCTATGTATACATTATCCATGGGCGGTTCAGAAAAAACATTTTTTACCGCCAGATTAAATTGCTTGTCATCAAGCCCCTGAACATCATAACGAATAAAAATCCTTACAGATTTTAATCCGTCAATGTGCAGCTGTCTTTTAAGGTTTGAAAGAAGATGCTTACGCTCACCATCAAATCCGCTCTTTTTTTCAACAAAAACTCTTTTTACGCTTCCCAAAATATCCCCCGTTATTGTACAAACTCGTTGTAAATTGCTGTTATCGCCTTCTCATAATCCGAAGATTCTATTCCAACTATTATGTTAAGCTCGCTTGAACCCTGATCTATCATCCTGATATTTACTCCTGCTTTTGCAAGAGATGAAAAAAGCTTAGCTGCTGTTCCTTGATGATGAACCATGCCGTGTCCGCATGTAGCTATAAGTGCCATATCGGGTATAATCTCAATTATATCCGGCTTTACCGCCTTTTTAATCTCAGTTATCACCTTTTCTTGTTTGTCTGCCAAATATTCGTCAGCAATCACAACCGAAATCGTATCAATTCCCGAAGGCATATGCTCAAATGAAATATCATTTTCTTCAAGCACAGTGAGTATCTTTCGCGCAAAGCCTAGTTCGCTGTTCATGGAGCTTTTATTTATGCTTATTACAGAAAAACCTTTCTTGCCCGCAATCCCCGTAATAGGAAAGCCATGCATTTTAAGCATTTTCTGTGGAACAATTGCCGTACCTTTGTCCTGAGGACTGTTTGTGTTTTTTATGTGTATCGGAATGCTTTTCTCCCGAACAGGAAAGATTGCATTTTCATGCAAAACACCGGCACCCATGTATGAAAGCTCTCGAAGCTCTTCATATGAAATCTGCTCAATATGCTTCACACCTTCCACAACCCTTGGATCTGTCATGAAAAAGCCTGAAACATCCGTCCAGTTCTCATAGATGTCAGCCTTTATTGCAACCGCAGCCAAAGAGCCTGTAACATCGCTTCCGCCTCTAGAAAATGTTATAATCTCGCCATCTGTATCACTTCCGAAAAATCCCGGAAGTACGCTTTTTTCTCCATTACACTGTTGAGCAATAAGCTTATATGTAAGCTCGGTGTCAAGGCTGCCTTCCTCGTCAAACTTAATAACATCGGCGGGATCTATAAACTTCCAATCGAGATATTTTGCAAGCATAACGCCAGATAAATATTCTCCCCTTGATTTAACATATGCCTCGCTTGCGCCGTTTTTCATGTCGCTATAGACAGTATCTATGTCCGCACTCATATCAAGAGACAAGCCTAAACCTTTTATAATCTCGTCATAACGTGCACCGACTGCATCCATATCCGCGCGAAAATCTTCCCCGCCTTTTGCCTTCTCATGGCATGCAATGAGCATATCTGTCACTTTTATATCGCTTGGGTTCCGTTTTCCCGGTGCCGATGGCACAGCCACCAATATATCTTTGTCGGCAACAAGAATATCATGCACTTTTTTAAACTGCTCGGCATCCGCCAGCGATGTTCCTCCGAATTTTGCAACCTTAGTCAATTGATCCTCCATATTTTAAGCGCAAAGCGCCTTTTATCTAATCTTCCTGCACTCTATGTAATATCGCTTGTCTTGTGCATGTCCCATCGAAAAGCTTTTTCGCGGGAGCTGTCCTGATTGTCCCACTGTTTTAAAAAGCAGGTTCTTG
The DNA here is from genome assembly GCA_963676355.1 of Christensenellaceae bacterium. Classification (GTDB taxonomy): domain Bacteria; phylum Bacillota; class Clostridia; order Christensenellales; family UMGS416; genus JAGLOK01. Next base: position 1,466,533 of record OY781093.1, on the reverse strand, counting down.
TCGAATGGCGGAAGTGTAATAGCTAAAGTTCCATTGCTTTTGCCCAGCTCCAAAACAACATCATCTCCATGCACATAATCAACACGTGCATCAGGGTTTTTAGCCAAAAACTTTTCAACCGCTTCTTCAATGTATACAACGCTGAGTTTATCCCCCGGAATCATGAAGTTGCCCTCACTGCCTTGGAACATATATCCTACTTTTGCTCGCCCTTTTTCGCCTGCAATTTCTTTCAGTATTTCTTCAAACTCATCACGTGCATTATCTTCTAAATTATACAGCACTCTATGGATAGGTTCAAACTCCAAAGCATCATCGTGCAGATTTACTATCTCAACCAAAGCATATTTGGCTTTTTCGTTTAAAACACCTTCTCTTTTCTGCTTTTCCCAGCATTCTTTTGCCGTAGCAAGAGAATGATTTCCGTCTCCCATCGCATATAAGAGCCCATCATTTTTTATCTTCAGTGCGTTTAGCTTTTCTGCGATGTCTTCTGCCTTGTCAACGCCGACTTTATATCCCTTTATATGTCCGCCATTTGTCATTAGGTCAAAATCATACAGCTTATCACTTTCGCTCACACTGTCGGATATAGACTCAAGCACCGTGTGCTCACTGTCATCAATTAATATCATTATATGCGGTAATTCTAGCTCTGCCTGCATGCGTATCTCAACGCGCGGTGGGAGCCTGTCGGCAATCGTCTCTTCTGTTGAGCGAATAAGAGCTGTGCTGTCAGCTGAGTAATCGTACTCATCCAGATTGACAGCTGCCACAAGGCCAAGCCTTGTTCCCGAAGTGGTTTCACGTTCAACATATATCATGGAGTTTACAGTTTCACCAAATACTCCGTCCTCAAGATAATTATGCATCGTGGCGTTTATCTCTTTTCTGCGTTTATCGACATCACTGTCCTCAAGATATACCTCAGGCAGCATGAGCCTTAAAGTAGACGGCTTGTCGCCGACTTTCTTTTCCATCTCATCCCACACTTCTTTTTGTGAAGTATATTGATCACAAGCCACAACTGCCCATGTTTCATAATCTTTCCCCGGCAATAACACTTCCGGTATAACCAAGCCAACTTTTTTTAATGTCATAATTTCAATTTCACTCTTTGCTGTTATTTTCAGGTATAAAATAAAATTAACCAACCAGTTAATATGCTGAATTTATTAATGTATTATACACTCATTCTGTCTATTTTGTCCACGTTATGCTACAATTAAATCATAAAAGTGCGGAGGCGGATTATGAAGAAAATAGTAGCATTTTACTCAAAAGACGGTAACTGCAAAGCTTTGGCTCAAGCTCTTTCAGAAAAATACGATTGTGAGCTTTTCGAGCTTGAAGAAGAAACGCCCAGAAAAAACAATGTATTTGGATTTTTAAAATGCGGCAGAGAAGCTTTTTTTAACAAAAAAAGTAAGCTGAAAGTCGACGTTAAGGAAAAATTTCGCCCCTATGATGATATTGTTCTTGTCTCCCCCGTCTGGGCAAGCAAAACAGCCCCCGCAATAAACACAGTTCTTTATGGTGTTGACCTAAGCGACAAAAATGTGACTCTTTTTGCATGTCAGGCAGATCCAGAGCTTAGTGCTATAAATAAAATTAAGTCAAAATTTAAGAAAATACTTTCAGACAACGGCGGCATCTATGGGAAATGTTATTGCGTTCAAGGTTCAAACCCGGGCAAAGAACCCTTCAGCAAAGAAAGATTTGATAATTTCCTTAATGTTTTACTGAAATAATCAACAATATTGTGACTTTTAAAACTCTATGAATTTAGAGCCATTATGACTTTAATGGCTGTTAAATGCATTGTTTGTATGTTATCATATTTAGGATATTATATTTTTCATATATAGGGAAGTTAACATGAAGAAAAACAAACGCGGCAACAATATCTTTCAAACATTAATACATCCATTAATGTTAGGACTGTATAAAATAACATTTGGACCATATATATCAAAAATATTATTTAAATCAAAGGCAAATGGCCTTTCCAATCTTAGAGCTAAAGGCTCATTTATTCTCATCGGCAATCACGTTAATAATTACGATGCACTCATACACCAATATTATGCAAACAGAATTATAAGATTTGTTGTGAATGAAAGATTGTTCAGGATGGGTCCAAAAGGTTTGCTGGGCAAAGTCATGAACTGGGTTCATTTCATCCCTAAGAAAAAGTTTTCAAATGATATAAAGGCTGTAAGAAAGCTTTTTAAAGCAAAAGAGAACGGACATATAATAGGCATTTTCCCTGAAGGCAGAAGAAACTGGGATGGTGCAACTGCAAATATTCTCGAATCAATTTCTACGCTTGTGAAATCACTTAAAATTCCCGTAGTATCCGCAATTACAAAAGGCGGCTTTTCTGCGCAGCCAAGATGGAGCAACGATGTCCGCACAGGAAATGTTTTAGTTGAATATAAAACTATACTGACAACCGATGAAATAAAGTCAAAAAAAGCAGATGAAATTTTTGATGTCATAAAAAATGAACTCACATATAACGAGCATAAGTATCTAGAAGAAAATAAAACATATTTCAAATACAAGGATCCCGCAGAAGGCTTGGAAAGAATGGTATTTATGTGTCCTTCCTGCCACAATATTGGGACAATGACCTCATCAAGCTACACATTGCAATGCAGTTGCGGCTACAGTGCCACATATGATAACTACGCAAAACTCACATGTGAGCATTTTGTTAACCTTGCCGAATGGAGCAAGTGGCAAAAAGATGAGCTTAACAAATTAAAAGAATCATCAGATGATGAAGATATAGTATTTGAAGACTCGAATATAGCCATGTCTAGCGTCTCTTCAAGTTCTTATGAAAAACTTGAAGAAAAGGATCACGGCACATTAAAATTGTACAAAAATAAAATTATTTTTGAAGGTGAAGAAATACTCGAGTTCCCTATAGATAAATTGTGGGGATGCAACATTCAAAAAAACTGTTCTTTTGAGTTTAACTATGATGGGATTATGTATTTATTTGTATTCCCAGATAAGAAAAACGCATACAAATGGAAGCTGTATACGGAATTATAAATAAATTATTCGGAGGTATTTTTATGGATTGGGGAAACATGTTTCAGTTTTTGGTTTTGCTGTCTCTTTTGGGGATTGCAACAGTCATAAAGCTGAATTTTAAATTCCTGCAGAAGCATCTCTTACCGGTTTCAATGATAGCCGGTTTCATGGGATTAGGACTAAGTGCTCTTTTCGAGTTTGGTTTTTCTATCGAACTATTTGACCGCTCTTTCCTTGAAAAACTAGTGTATCACTTAATGGGTGTGGGCTTTATATCGCTTGCATTAAAAGAGCGAAAGAAAAAGAAAAGCCGAGCAATATCAAACACGGGTTTTGCAATCATCAATACTTATGCCATTCAGGCAATCGTTGGTCTTGCAGTTTCTCTTTTGCTTTTCTACACCATTTTGCCAGAGCTCTTTCCTGCATCTGGAATGCTTTTGCCGCTTGGATACGCACAAGGTCCTGGACAAGCAAACAACATCGGTTCCACATGGGAAACGATGCAAGAGCTTGGCAACAACGCATTTAAAGACGGCGGAAATATAGGGCTTACAATTGCAACATTTGGCTTTATTTGGGCGTTTTTGGGCGGAGTTCCCATGCTCAATATTCTGACAAAAAGGCAACAGCATCATAAAAATGAGTTCGACGGACGCAAGGATGAGATAACTTCCACTGAATCAGAAAATGTTTCAGAGCATACAATCAAGCTTCCTAAAACACTTTTTGTGGATGACTTTACAATTCAGCTTATGCTTATAGGCATTGTATATCTTGTGACTTTCGGCTTTCTTCACTTGGCGGAATGGGCTTTTACTCCGCTTGGTACATTTGCCAAAACACTTTCAGACCTATTCTGGGGATTCAACTTCCTGTTCGGCACACTATTTGCCCTACTTACAAGAAAGATACTCAACAGGCTTAAGGAAAAGGGCGTAGTCCATGTCAACTATGCAGATAATTTCCTTTTACAAAAAATTTCTTCTGCAAGTTTTGACATAATGATAACCGCGGGAATTTCAGCTATTTCAATCACTGCTTTCCGCGAAAACTGGGTGTTTATAATAATATTAACCACAATTGGTGCATTGTTTACACTGTGGTATTCAAACTTTATTGCAAAGAAGATATACAAAGAAAATACACTAGAGCACGTTGCAGGTCTTTACGGCATGTGGACTGGAACAATAACCACAGGTGTCGCTCTTTTGCGTGAGGTTGATCCTCTTTCCAAAACCGATGTTGCAGAACACTTGGTACTGGGAAGTGGATTTGCAGCCATTTTAGCCATTCCGCTTATGCTTATTTTAAACGTACCTATTCAAGCCATAGTGCAAGGCAAGCCATGGCTGTTTGGACTAACCTTTGCATTGCTTGCTGTATATTCAGCCAGCATGATTGTTTGTATATGGGTTAACAACAAGCGCTATGATAAGATTGAAGGCAAGGATAAAAAATAATTTTTACAGCAAAGCCGCATGAATATCATGCGGCTGAGGGTGTCGATAAAGTCTGCAACCTCACAGGCTTTCGAAAAATCATACAAGACGGCGATTAGCAAATTGCAGATGAGCGTGGTTTACTTTCTGTAAATGAGCGTATATGCAATTTCGCGCGGCGTCGTAAGTCATATTTGCTTTTAGCAAATTGACGTTTGTGGGTTTTTCGACTGTCTGAGCCGCATGAATACCATGCGGCTTTTTAATTACTTCGCTAAACTTTATTTCATAGGCAAACAAAAGAAAAATCTATTTTTTAACCTCTTCTAGGAATCGCACAATTTTTCCCGTGGATTTCGCATATGATATTTCTGATTTTGTACTACTTCCAATATAACCGTTTTTATTAATAACAAAGATTTCATTTGCCATATCTATTTTACGCTTATGCATATCATCAAGCATTTCTTTCACACCATCGTCCAAAACTTCGTTATCACCTGAATGTCCAAAAAAACCAACAGAAATTACGATGTTTCCTTGTAGCGTTAACTCTTTTTGAGCCTGTAAAAATTCTTCTTTAAACTTTGTACTGCCACAAAGGGTAATTACATTGTATTCTTTCATATTATTGTCTTCCTTTAACTTTAGAAAATAGACCACCGACAGAACAAAAGCTGCTTTGCTAATGCGAGTTCTTATATTTTAAAAAACACTGCGAAATCCAACTGCATTTTTAAGAAACTTATTAATGACTATTGCACAGTTTTTTCGGGCAATTCCAACGTATCTTTTGGTGTTAATGCAAATAATACAAGAGGCATTCCACAAACAAGGTTTGCAAACACAAATCTTATCTCCCCACCTGTTACAAGCATCATAATACCCAGCATGTTAAACAACATTGGGATATACGGCACAAGCCTTCGCTTATCGCGAAAAGCCGCAGCAGCTACAAAAAACGTGGCAATAAAAAATGCCATGCCCACACCATAAGTGAGCTTATTTGCTATTCCCATTTTGCAAACCCAAATTTCACGTGTAGCATAGTAATATCCCTCGATGGCCAGTTTGAAATTCCTCTTAACTATATTAAACCAAGTTCCCAAAAATTCTTTCTGGTTATTTTGCAGAAACTCTCCATCATAATAAGTTGCAGTACCGGCTTGATTCTCCATCCACTTAACTGAGTTGAAATCGCCGATTTTATAATGATACCCTATCACGCCAACCGGCATTATTTTGCTGTAGAACTCACTTTCTTCCTCCGTTATATTGCCTTCTTTTTTAACTATATATGCAATTTGATTGTTAGGTACTCCCATAGCTTCTGCAAAGCTTTCCGGATGGCTTTCAATATTAAGCGCACCATAAATAGGTCCTGTTATCACAAAGAAAAAAGCTAGAGTAGCTGCCGACAATATTAAAACTCGTTTTCTTATATTTTTGTAGGATATCAAAAGAGCAATACCTGTAGGCACAACCGCGAGGATGCCATTATGTCTTAAAAATATGACAAGTAATAAACTCAACACCAGTAGAAAGATGTTTCCCGTCTTTTTAAGCCATTCGCCTTTTGAAAAGTATATCCACATTAAATTCACAGTCAAAAATAAAATCGAAAAAGCAAAAGGTATGTCCTTCCACGGGAATTTGATAATATACCTAAACTTGTTGTTTAGAATCATTAGTGTCATTATAATAACTATCACATGCGGTTTGTAGCCAAACTTATAAAATGAGTATATTAGATATGTAACTATAAGAGAAACAAACATACTCTGCCAGATCATTACACTTTTCAAGTCTTCTCCAAGAATAGCCATTGGAGCTTTAAAAAACAAAAATGTATGCGCTGTTGGATGCCAGTTGTTATATTCTCCCGAAATTGCCTGATCAAATTGATTTTGAACATCAGGAGTGATTTTGCCCTGACCGCTAAGTGCAAAGAAAACTATTGCTGATAGTACGAAAATAGTACCGAGCACAAAATAACTCTTCTTTTTTAGAACAGTTTTTATTTTATAATTCAACAAAAAAATGTATATGTTGAATATAAATAAAAATGAAATTAAAAAAACTCCAAGCAGTCTCCATCTGTTTTGATATATTAGAGCAGTTTCAACAGGAATAATATTAAAGCAAACCATGAAATAAAATGTCATCAAACCTGTTGAAATAACAATTCTGATTCGTTCTTTAATAGTGAATTCAAAAAACCTGAACTTTTTTATATTCTCTATTATCTTGGTTAATTTTATATTTATTTGTTTTATGTTTTTCATCGCATTCCTTAATTAACTTATTACTTCTTTGAAAATAATATCACATATCCAATAAAAGTAAAACAAAAAAACGCCCTCCGAAGAAGGCGTTTAAATTAGTTTTTATTCATCTTCTCCAAGTGCGAATATGAGCTCAGCTTCCGCTGCCAACTCTCCATCCACCATAACTTTGCCTGCACCGAACCCAACATTGCCCATAACGCGCGTAATTTCAGCAGTTATTTGCAGCATGTCGCCCGGAACAACTTTCTTTTTAAAGCGTGCCTTTTTTATGCCGCCAAAGAATGCAAGCTTGCCTTTATTTTCTTCCAAAGTAAGCATCGCAATAGCACCTGCCTGAGCCATTGCCTCTATCTGAAGCACTCCAGGCATCACTTTATAATCTTCAAAATGTCCTTGGAAATACCACTCATTCGCAGAAACAGCTTTTATTGCTTCGGCAAACTTCCCCGGCTCATAGTTTTCAACCCTATCAAGCATCAAAAACGGCTCTCTGTGTGGTAACACCTCTTTTATTTGTTCTAAACTGAGTTTCATTCTTGTTAGTCCTCCACTTTTTTAATCAGTAGCACAGCGTTGTGTCCACCAAAACCAAATGAATTGGATATCGCAACCTTTATATCTTCATTTCTTCCCTTGCCTTTTACATAATCCAAATCACAGTCATCAGTTGTATTTTCAAGTCCTATTGTTGGTGGAACAAATCCCTCTTTAACTGCCATTGCACACACATAGGCTTCAACAGCTCCTGCCGCGCCTAAAAGATGCCCAGTCATTGATTTTGTTGAGCTTACCATAAGCTCTTTTGCATGCTCTCCAAAGCAAACCTTAATAGCCTTGGTTTCAGATGCATCATTTAGCGGTGTGCTTGTTCCGTGTGCATTAATATAGTCCACATCTGAAAGCTCAAGCCCTGCCACATCTACTGCCTGTTTCATAGCCGCAGCTGCCATCATTCCATCTTCACGAGGAGCAGTTATGTGATTTGCATCGCATGTCTGCCCATATCCTGCAATCTCTGCAATGATGTTCGCTCCGCGCGCTTTTGCATTTTCATAGGTTTCAAGCACAAAAAATCCAGCACCTTCTCCCATTACAAATCCATCGCGATCGCGATCAAACGGTCTTGATCCTTTTGCAGGTTCGCTCTCTTGGGAGAGTGCCTTCATCTGGTGAAATCCCATAATTGAAAAATCACAGATCACAGCTTCACTTCCTCCGGCCACAACGGCGTCACAACGTCCCTCTCGCACCATGTGATATGCAGCACCTATAGCATCAGTTCCTGATGCGCATGCCGATACAACAGATGTTGAAGGCCCTTGGAGGTTATATTTCAATGAGATATAACCAGCTGCAAGATTAATAATTGATTTAGGTATAAATAATGGCGATATCGCTTTTGGTCCTTTTTCAACCATCTTGTTAAACTCCTGAGTCGTGGTGAGCAATCCACCCATTCCGCTGCCCAAGACAACACCGAGTTTAGTTCTTTCATATTTGTCAAAGTCAATGCCGGAGTTTTCAATAGCTTCTGATGCCGCTACATATGCAAACTGCGAAAACCTGTCCAGCCTTCTTGCCTCTCTTGGTGATAGATATTTTTTAAAGTCAAAATCTTTCACTTCTCCTGCAAGGTATACGCCGATTTCCTCAGTGTCAAACCTTTCAGTTTTAGATATACCCAGGCGGCCTTCTTTCATTCCTTGCCAAGTTTCACTTGCATTGTTTCCAATAGGCGATAAAATTCCTGCGCCGGTGATAACCACACGGTTCATATTCTCATTCCTTTCAATGTACAATAAATTATCAAATTAACTACATTACCATTCCGCCGTCAACCATCAGAACCTGTCCTGTGATATATGAAGCATCATCACTTACCAAAAATGCAACTGCGTTTGCTACATCCTCAGGAGTTCCTCCCCTGTTTAACGGAATATTTGATAAAAATGCTTCCTTTTGTGCCTCAGACAGCTTTTCTGTCATTGCAGTCACAATAAACCCCGGTGCCACAGCATTCACCCTTACACCCCTTGGCGCAAGTTCTTTTGCCGTGGACTTTGTTAGGCCTATAACGCCTGCCTTTGAAGCTGAATAGTTTGCCTGACCTGCATTGCCCATAACACCCACAACTGAGCTTATGTTTACTATGCTGCCGCTTCTTTGTTTCATAAGCTTTCTTGCAAAGTGGCGTATCATGTTAAATGTGCCCTTCAAGTTTACTGCGATAACCTTGTCAAAAGCATCCTCTTTCATCACAGAAAGTAAAATGTCAGATGTTATGCCTGCGTTATTTACAAGCACATCAATCTTTTTATATTTGTCAAAGCATTCTTTCACAAGAACCTCTGTAGCTTCAAAGTCTGAAACATTGCATTTGTAAAAATCACAGTCTACACCCAATGCTTTCACTTCTTCAGCCATTTTTGCAGCATCTTCCTCACTGCTTAAATCCACATTTATAATATTATATCCCGCCTTAGCTAATCGCAAAGCAATGGATTTACCAATCCCGCGCGAAGCACCTGTAATAAGTGCCCTTTTCATATCGCTCATAATTTCCTCCAATTTATAATGAATAATTATTCCAAAATATATTCTTTTAACTTTTCAAGATCTTTTGCTGTAGATGTTTTAAATACTTCAATCTCCCTGTCCATGCCCTTCATCTGTCTCTTAGCGAGCTTTGAAAGGACATTCCCTGGACCGCATTCAATTATGACATCAGCAGTTTTTATAACTTCATCCATGATTTTTGACCAGTATACTTTGGATGATACCTGTTTTGCCAAAAACTCACGTATGTCATTTTCTTTATCATAAAGTGCGCCTGTTACATTTGAATAAACATCCTTGTCCGATACGAAAACATCATGCTTATATAGCACATCCAATAGCTTTTCTCCTGCCCTTTTTAACAAAGGCGTGTGGAAAGGTCCTGCCACTTTTAAGCGCTTTACCACTTTAGCTCCAGCTTCTTTCACCTTTTCATCCGCAACATCCAAGGCTTCAAGTTTTCCGCCAATTATAGTCTGCCCCGGCGAGTTCATATTAGCCACCCAAACATCATCAATATCACAAATAACTTCTTCAATCACAGAAGAATCTATTCCTATAACAGCAGTCATGGATGCCACGCCTTCAGGCACCGCGCTCTCCATAAGTTTTCCCCGCTCTGTCACAAGCGCTGTTGTGTTTGCTGCATCCAACATCCCTGCGGCACAAAGAGCATCATATTCGCCAAGTGATAGTCCTGCAAACACGTCTCCTGAAATGCCCATATCCTCAAGCATTTTATACGTTGCGATGTTTACTGCATATAGAGCAGGCTGTGTTATAGCAGTGGATTCAAGTCCCTCGCCCTCAAAGCAAGCCTTTTTTATATCCACTTCAGTGTTTTTATCACATTCATCAAAAACGCGTTTAAACACTTCATTTGTATCATAAAACTCTTTGCCCATTCCGGCTTTTTGTGAGCCCTGTCCGGGGAAAAATATTGCTATTTTCATACTGCCATTCCCTTTTGTGCGCTGTCTAGCACTGCTTTAACTGTTTCACTTTCAAAAATATCTTTTATAATCTCAAGCGCAGGCTGCACTTCTTCCATGCGACAAGCACACTGACCTGCCATAAAAGAGCCTTCTTTAAGGTCGCCTTCAACAACTGCCGCTCTCAGCGAACCGGCACCACGTTCTTCAATCTTCACAGCACCATCTTCTTGATACTCAAGCTTTGAAAGCTCGCGGGTTAAGTTGTTGCGCAATACTCGCACAGGATGTCCCGTCACTCTTCCGGTTACTTTGCTATCGGTATCTTTTGCTCTTGTAATTCTGTCTTTATAATTTTCGTGCACCGTACATTCTTCTGCCAAAATAAAGCGTGTTCCCACTTGAACTCCGTCAGCACCCAGCACAAATGCAGCAGATGCCGTCCTTGCATCGCAGATTCCTCCGGCAGATATTACAGGAATATCCACAGTGTCTGCAATCATAGGTGTTAAAACCATTGTTGTAAGCTCGCCTATGTGTCCACCTGCTTCTTGGCCTTCAGCTATCACAGCATCAACTCCCATACGTTCCATCATGACTGCAAGAGCTCGGCTTGGAACAACAGGTATTACTTTAATTCCTGCCTCTTTCCATGCCTCAATATATCTTCTTGGATTCCCTGCCCCTGTCACAACAACAGGAACTGAAAGCTCCACCACAAGATCAGCCACTTCATCTGCAAACGGGCTTAACAGCATTATGTTTACACCAAAAGGCTTGTCGCACACTTGTCTTAGTTGCTCTATTTGCTCACGCACCCAGCTTGCAGGTGCGTTTCCTGCTGCGATTATTCCAAGCCCACCGGCATTTGACACTGCGGCTGCAAGGCTCGCATCTGAAACCCAAGCCATCGCGCCCTGAAAAATGGGGTATTTTATTCCAAGCAGTTTATCTATTCTTTGTTTCATAAAATCTCTCCGTAGTTTATTTTGCAGGGGCAACATGTGTCGCCCCCCATAAAATCAACTATCCTTCAATCAGTTTTACAAGGTCGCCAATTGTTTTAACTTCTGCAAGCTGTTCTTGCTCAAATGATACGTCAAGCTCCTGTTCAAGCTCAACTGTCATTTCAACCATGTCAAGTGAGTCCATGTCAAGGTCATCCAAAAAGCTCTTGTCGTCTGTTAGTTCGCTCGCATCCATGTCAAGCTGTTCTGCCAAAATTGCGATTAATTTTTCTTTCATTTGATTCACCTATATCCTTTATAATTTATTATTATTACTAATTATCCCGCATAATCGGGTAATTGCCATTTCAGTGTGAGCCCACCCCATGTGAGCCCTGCTCCAAAGCCAATAAGAGCTATCTCATCGCCTTTTTTGAGCCATCCTCCGCGCCATGCCTCATCTATTGCCACAGGAATTGTAGCTGCTGAAGTGTTTGCGTACTTATGTATGTTCATAAAGAAATTTTTAAGAGGAATTTTCGATTTTATAGAAGCATATCTTATGATCCTCGCATTTGCTTGGTGAGGAATAATCTTTTTTATATCCCTTCCCAGCTTTTCTTTTAATATAGCAAGCGCCTCAACCATCGCGCCGCAAGCAAACTCATATACATCCGCGCCCTTCATCATGAGCGCATTTATCTTTTCAGTGTCACCGCTTTTGTCTCGCCACGGGTGCTGTGCCTTTTTATCGTTTACTACAAGCACATCGTTTTCATCCGGCTTTCCATTAAGATAAACCGCACCAATGCCCTCTTTTTCACTTCTTTTGAGCACAACTGCTCCTGCACCATCGCCAAACAAAACGCAAGTGCCGCGATCAGTCCAGTCCACATTTTTTGTTACATAGTCTGCGCCTATTACAAGTGCAGTATCAATTTCCAACGTTTCCATCAGTCCTTTAGCAGTAGCTATTGCATATATAAACCCTGTGCAGCCTGCAGAAAGATCAAATGCCGCAGCACGCTCAACACCCAGTTCCTTTTGCACATTGCTTGCAAGAGCCGGTGTCTTGGTGTCGCTTGTAAATGTCGCAGCCACTATTAAGCCTATATCTTGATTATCAATCTTTGCAACTTCAATAGCTTTCCTTGAAGCTTCGCTTGCAATCTGGCTTAAAGTTTCATCAGTTATCACTCTGCGTTCGCTTATTCCAGTCCTTTTAATTATCCATTCGTGTGACGTGTCCACCACTTTTTCAAGGTGCGCGTTGGTTACCTTAAAGTTTGGCATTTCATGTCCACATCCGATTACACTTACTCCCATTAAAACTCTCCTGTAATGCTCAAATGTTTTTCCTGTCTTCTTAAAACCAGCTCATCTTTATCCATTTTCATAAGCTTTTTGAGCACGTCGTATATTTCATTTCTTAAAACATCTGAAACCTTTTCAAAGTTATCAACCGTCATCTTTTCCGGCTCCTGAATAATAGAGTCTATCATTTTAAAGCCATGAAGATCCTGAGCTGTCAGCTTCAAATGCTCTGCAATCTCATTTGCCTTTGTTGAATCCTTTAAAAGAATAGATGCACATCCTTCCGGCGTTATTACAGAATATATGCTGTTTTCAAGCATTATAATGTGGTCAGACAGTGCAAGCGCAAGAGCGCCTCCGCTGCCTCCTTCGCCGATTATAACGCTCACAACAGGCGTTTTAAGCCCTGCAAGCTCCAAAAGGTTTTGGGCTATAGCCATCGCCTGCCCACGCTCTTCAGCTCCTATTCCGGGATATGCTCCGTTTGTATCGATGATGCAAACAACAGGGCGATTGAACTTTTCCGCCTGCTTCATCATCCTCACAGACTTTCTATATCCTTCAGGGTGCGCCATACCAAAATTTTGTTCCATGCGCTCTTCTAATGTAGAACCCTTGTGCTGTGCAATAATCGTTACAGGCATGTCATTTAGCATAGCGATTCCCGAAACAATCGCGCGGTCGTCCCCATATAGCCTGTCACCGTGAAGTTCTATAAAGTCCTCAAACATAGCTTCTATATAGTGCTTGCCCACGGGCCTTTGCGGGTCACGGGCTTTTTGGACAGTCTTCCATGCTTTAGTATCTGTTTTCTTAGCTGTCATTTGCTGCCCCCTTCCGCATTTTGAGGCATATGCATTTTTATCACTTTAGATAATGTGTCCTTGATGTCTTTTCTTTGAACAATTGCATCTATCATGCCATTTTCAAGCAAATATTCCGACCTTTGAAATCCTTCCGGCAACACTTCTTTTACAGTCTGCTGGATGACTCTCGGTCCTGCAAACCCTATAAGTGCCGCAGGTTCTGCGATTATTATGTCGCCTTGCATAGCAAAGCTTGCAGCCACGCCACCAGTGGTTGGATGGGTTAAAATGCTCACATATAAAAGCCCTGCCGCTGAATGTCTGTTTATAGCTATCGAGCAGCGCGACATTTGTATAAGCGAAAACATACCCTCCTGCATCCTTGCGCCGCCTGATGCGCAAAAGATTAAAAGCGGAAGCCTGTTTTTTGTCGCATACTCTGCAATTTCTACAATCTTGCGCCCAACTACAGTTCCCATTGAGCCCATCATAAAAGCAGAGTCCATTATTGCAGCAGCTGTTTTCATGCCGTTGATTTCGCCTATTCCAATAACAACGGCCTCGCTCATTTCTGTCTTTTTTTCATATCCTGATAGTTTTTTCTTATAATCAGGAAAATTCAAAATGTCCTTAGACTTTATTTCGCTGTTTATTTCGCCAAAAGTATTTTTATCAAACACTTGGTTTATTCTGTCTTTTGCACGCATTCTAAAATCCGCATTGCAAAACGGACAGGTTGATAAATTAGTAACAGCAAGCTCCTCAAGCACATTTGCACCACATGCTGAACACTTAATTTCGCTAACTGGCTTGTGCTGCCTTCTGTGGTTTATTCCATTTGCTGTTTTGCTGAATATATTTTTCATGCACGTCCCTCCAAATACTGAGGCAAAAACTTTTGCTCAATCCATTTGGTGTGTATCCTGCCCTGTTGATAGTCAGGATGTTCAAGTATTGCAAGTTGAAAGTCAATATTATTGTTCACGCCTTCTATTTTAAGCTCACTAAGCGCTTGTCGCATCACTTCTATGCAGCTTGTCCTATCCTCGGCATGAGCTATTACTTTCATAATCATAGAGTCATAGAAAGGATAAACCCTGTCGCCCGGCACAACTGCCGAGTCCACTCTAACTCCCATTCCTCCCGGCAAGCATATGGATTCTATCCTACCGGGTGATGGTGCGAATCCATTAAGCGGATCTTCCGCATTTATTCTGCACTCTATGGCGTGTCCCCTTGGTGCTAAATCTTTTTGAGCTATACTAATCTCATAATCCATCGCAGCCATAATCTGCGCCTGGATGAGGTCAACACCTGTTATCTGCTCTGTAATGGGATGCTCCACCTGAATTCGTGTATTCATCTCCATGAAGTAATAGTTACCCTCGTGGTCCACCAGAAACTCGACAGTGCCCGCATTTGTATAGCCTGTGGAGCGAACTATATCCACAGCTGTCTTATGCATCGCATTTCTTGTTCTTTTTGGAATAAGGCTTGCTGGCGCTTCTTCTATAAGTTTTTGATTACGCCTTTGAAGAGAGCACTCTCTCGTGTTAAAGTGCGATACATTGCCATGATTATCTGCAAGCACCTGCACTTCCACATGCCTCACATTTGTCAAAAGCTTCTCTATGAATATGCGTCCGTCTCCGAATGCGCTTTGTGCTTCGTTGCGAACCAGATTAAACTGCTTTTCGAAGTCTTCTTCATCATCAACTATGCGTATTCCCATTCCTCCGCCACCTGCCGCAGCTTTTAAAAGAACAGGATATCCGATTTCCTTTGCTTTGCTTTTTGCACGGCGCAAGACATTTATTGGTTCATCCGTTCCGGGAACCATAGGTACATCAAGGTTTTTAAGTTGATTTTTAACAAGAAGTTTGTCACCCATAGACTCCATAACATCAGCACTTGGACCAACAAAAGTAAGCCCTTCATTGTCACACCATCTGCGAAATGTTGCGCTTTCCGCCAAGAAACCAACGCCGGGGTGCACAAACTGCGCGTTATACGCGCGTGCCACAGCCAAAAGTCCGGGTATGTTAAGATATGAACTGCTTAAGCTGCGCTTACCAATTACAACAGTATGGTCTGCAAGGCGCGCGTGAAGTGAATCACAATCCGCATCCGAACAAACAGCCACAGTTTTTAGTCCCATCTTATGACATGCTCTAATTATTCTTACTGCTATCTCGCCTCTATTGGCGATTAATACTGTATCCATATGCGTTAAATAGAGTCGTAAAATACAAGTGCTTGACCTGTATCGACTACGTCTTCATTGGATACTTCTATTGATAAAATCACGCCATCTTCAGGCATATTGATTGTATTCATCATTTTCATAGCTTCCAATATGCAAACTGGTTCGCCTTTTTTAACCCTATCGCCTGCCTTAACATATGCTGGCTCTTCCGGCCCCGGCGCACTATAAAATGTGCCATTTATAGGAGCCGCGATGGCTTTTCCCGGTTTGTTTTCCGTTTCATTTAGTGAATCATCTTCCGATTGAGTCTCAACGATTTGTCTTGTCGGTGTTATATAATTTGTGTTATTTGCACTACCATCATGCTTTATCTTAATTACAAGGTCTTCATTTTTAACTGTAAGCTCACTCGCGTTAAGCTCAGAGAGTTTTCTGACCAAATTGTATAGTTCATCATTTGATATTTTCATTTTATCCTACCTATTATCTTTTCTTTCTTGTGCAAAAGTGCACTGCGCAAAGCAAAAGCCTGAAAAAGCCCTGCCAAGTTATATTTTTATCGTACGATAAAAACATTAGCATACTGCCGGTTCTTCCACCCCCTTGCTAACTAATTATTATGCTTTAAGTAATTAAATGAGATAAGTTTGATAATAAGAAAAATATTTAATAGATAATAACGGTTTTAAACTTTAATCTCAAATTTACTTATATTCAATAAGGTTTGTCATACTTTTTGACAAAGTAATTATTAACCTTATTCAAAGCCTTTTCCAATATTTCCTGTTCTTGTTTGTCCAACTCCTTCAATATATCGCCTATCATTCCATCGTGAAATTCTGCATGTTTTTTCTCAGCTTTAATAGCATTATCCGTTAGCCACACTTCAACCATTCTTCTATCAGAAGACTTTCTGGATCGCTCCACATATCCTTTTCTAACAAGGTTATCTATTGCAACAGTCAGTGTGCCTTTTGTTACTCTCACAACTTTTGCAAGCGCAGTCATATTCGTGTTACCAAGGCGTGACATCTGCTCGATGATGTGAAAATCACGCATCGACAAATCACTAAACTCGCCAGATTTCAACACATTTTCTTCAATTGAAAGAATGTCATTGAACAAATCGACTAAAAGATAATTTAGCGTCCCATAGGCTTTTTGATTGTTGTCTGTCATTTTGAACCTCAAATTATTTGATAATCGACTTTCTGTAATTTATCATAAAACATGTACAAAGTCAATTATATGACTCCGTTTTGTGTATTGTTCACAATATGTTTTAAAATCAAACTATCTATAAATTCATCTTTAAAATAAAAATAATTATATAAAAAAACAGAATATAAATTATAATTTTATCTCCAGTTGGTGTATAATTAACTATAACATTTTTTAGGAGATATCCCATGCAGAAAAAAATCACTTCACCAAGCAGGCTTCTTGACAAAAATGGAACAATTCAAAACCCCGGATATGCCACCAAACCACTTTGGGATTACTCAAGATCTGATATAAAAGCCCCTAAGTTTAAGATAAAAGAATGGGACTACTATATTGTAATGAACAAAGATTTTGGCATCGCCATAACAGTTGCCGACAATGGTTATATCGGCTTTGTCTCTTCCACACTTTTTAATTGGAACACAAAAAGCGAAATCACAAATGCTGTTATGACGCCCCTCCCTCTTGGTCGTTTCAATATGCCGCCTTCATCCGAAGCTGGCGATGTTCATTTCACCAACAAAAAAGCAAAAATAAGCTTTGAGCATAAAGACGAAGCTCGCATTCTTTCTATAGACTTTGACAACTTTACAGACGGCAAAAAACTTTCCGGACAAATTGAACTTTTGCCTGACAAAAATGCCGACACAATGGCAATCGCCACACCTTTTTCAGAAAACCCCAAGGCATTTTACTATAATCACAAGATAAATTGTATGCCGGCTCGAGGAACCGTTACCCTCGGAGATGAAAAATTTCTGTTTGATGAAAGCTCCTCATTCGGCACATTGGACTGGGGGCGCGGTGTGTGGACTTATAATAACACTTGGTATTGGGGCAGTGCTTCAGGCAAAATAGGCAATGATCTTTTTGGCTTTAACATAGGATATGGTTTTAGTGACAGATCATCAGCTTCTGAAAACATGATATTCTTTAACAACAAGGCACATAAATTCGAAGAAGTTGTATTTCACATACCAGAGGACAGCTTCCTTTCGCCATGGAAATTTTCTTCAAGCGATGGACGCTTTGAAATGGACTTTGTGCCGATACTGGATAGATTTGATGACACAAATCTTGGCATCATTCGCAGCTGCCAACATCAGGTGTTTGGATATTTTACGGGTATTGCCGTATTGGATAATGGGACAAAAGTTGAAGTTAAGGATTTTCTGGGATTTGCAGAGAAAGTGATGAACAGGTGGTAATTGCACACTTAACCTAAGTGCTTAAGTTTGAAAGCTTTGCTTTTCTTTGAGTAACTTATTTTTTCTTCTGCCAATCCTTATATATACAATAAGCCGCAGCAGAAGACACAAGATAGTCCAGTGCGATGCCATCTAAATCGTCTTTATATACCTTCCAGCCGCCTTCCACGGGAACATTTTTCGTTTTTAAAAACTTTTTTATCGTTTTGGGCAATAAAAACCTATCAGCACTGCTGATTGTTCTGCATTGTGTATTAATATCAATACTGGATGTGTTACTGCCTGTTATTTGTCTTGCTATTTCGCATTGATTTTCACTCGGCATAAGCGCCTCCTTAAAATATCCTAATAAAGTAGCGCGCTAATCCAAGCAAATCATAATATGTTTTTATCTCTATTTTGTTGCATTATTATATTTGTGTTAAATTAGTATAATTAAAAATATATATTTGCACAACCTTATTATACTTTTAACATATGTTAATTTTCATATAAAAAAAGAAACCCATTTCTGGGCTTCTTTAAATTATTGTTTAATTGCTTCGGAACACTTCGCATAATATCCTTTGCCTACAAATCATTTAACTAATTACAAATTGCAGGCAATATCTAAGAAATATCACGGAGTATAGCCCTTAGTATTTTTCTCTCTTAACATACGTTGTATGCAGCAATTCATGCGATTTATGGCCCAAAGGTTGTCCCAGATATTCTTCGTACAGCTTATTTATATCAGGGTTTACATGGCTTTTCCGCATTGCTTTTCCTTCATCCTCCGTGTAGAGCGACTGCATTCTCTTAGCGCGTACATCCTTTTCATCGCTTCTTGGCTGTCCACCGCCTGTGATGCATCCACCCGGACACCCCATGACCTCTATAAACAGATATGGGCTTTTGCCGTCTTTAACCTCATCAAGAAGTGTTGCAGCGCCTGAAAGTCCGCTGGTTACAGCAACATTCACTTCAACTCCGTTTAAAAAGTCCCATTGTGGCAGGCAGTCTTCAAATGTAATTGCCGCGGTTTTAATTTTTTCAAGCCCAACAATAGGTGTGACATGAAGCCCGTCAAACGGTATTTCGCGCCCGGTTATAAGCTCATATACTGTCCTTAACGCTGCTTCCATAACGCCGCCTGTCGTTCCGAAAATATCTGCCGCACCTGTTGATATTCCCATTGGATTGTCAAACAACTCATCATCCAGATTCTCAAAATCAATGCCCGACTGTTTTATCATCCTTGCAAGCTCACGCGTTGTAAGAACTGCGTCAACATTCGGAACACCGTTATTTACCATCTCAGGACGTGTTATCTCAAATTTCTTTGCTGTACACGGCATGATGGATACTACATACATGTCTTCTGGATCTGTGCTAATTTTCTCTGCAAAATATGCTTTGGCTAATGCTCCTAGCATCATGTGAGGAGATTTGCATGATGAAAGATTGTCAACATTGTCACCATAATAATGCTCAATGAACTTTATCCAGCCGGGTGAACAACTTGTAATCATGGGAAGCACAGGAGTTTTAGTTAAATGATGCTCCATTCCAAGTTCTTTAACTCTTGCATCATCAATCTTCCCTAATGAATAGAAATAACTAACCACTCTGGATAAGAACTCAGTTCCTTCCTCCATTATTGTAAGGTCAGCTGTAAAGTTAGTATCAAACACATGGTCAAAGCCTATTTCACGAAGAGCTGCCGCCATCTTTCCTGTAACTGATGTTCCAATAGGATAGCCAAATTCTTCGCCTAAAGCTGCGCGAATAGCCGGCGCAGTCTGTACTACGACTTTCTTTGTTGGATCTGCAAGAGCTTTCCAAACGTCTTCTATGCTGTCCTTTTCATGGATAGCATTTGTCGGACACACCACGGTGCATTGCCCACAATTAGCGCATGAAGCGCTGCCTAAAAGCAAGTCATTTCCGGGTGTTATTTCCGTCGCAAATCCTCTGCCCTGTGCGTTTAATATGCCTAGCCCCTGCACTTCATTACAAACTGTAACACATCTTCTGCACAGTACGCATTTTGCAGGATCGCGCACCACAGAAGGACTCGAGTCATCAATAAATATCTTTGACTTTGCGCCTTCAAAACGCGACTCTGTCACTTGTATTGTCTCGCCTAGCTTTTGAAGCTCACAATCTTGATTTCGTCCGCAGTTTAAGCAATCCTTTGGATGATCCGAGAGAATAAGCTCATAAAGCACTTTTCTTCTGTTGCGAACTTTTGCTGAATGAGTGTGTATCACCATGCCCTCAGACACCGGAGTGATGCAGGATGCCTGCAATGTGCGTGCGCCTTCCACTTCCACCACGCATATGCGGCATGAGCCGATCTCGTGAATACCTTCTAAGTGGCACAAAGTAGGAATTTTTATATTGTTTTCTTTGGCGGCCTTCAAAATAGTCCACCCTTTATCAGCCTGAATTTTCTTGCCGTTAATTGTTAAATTGACCATCGTGACCTCCTAATTCTTCCTGTCGCATCGTAGGCATCTCATTGCCTCTGCAACAGCGTTAAGTCTGTGGAATCCCATAGCAACTTCGTCATTTGTGTGACGTCTCTTGTTAGGATCTAGGTACTTCATCTCAAAGCGCTCGTGCTCTACAAGTTCCTCAATATCCTCAGGCATGGGGATATCGATCTTTTCTCCCTTGTTAAGCTCTCCTTTTCCACCAAGATGAATGTCGATATATTTTGCAACATCTTTGCCATCTGCAATTGCTGTGATTACAACATCCGCGCCGCGAACAACGTCACCGCCTGCAAAGACATCTTCCATAGTTGTCATCATGTTTGAGCCATCCACAACGAATGTGCCCCACTTTGTAATCTCCACTTCGTCCTTTGACACAAACGGAAGATCTGAATACTGACTTACTGCGGGAATTATCACATCCACGTCAAACTTAAACTCGCTTCCCGGAATTTCTTTTGGTCTTTTCCTGCCGCTTGCATCAAATCCTGAAAGCTCCATTTTCATAAAGCTCATCGATTCAGCTTTGTCATCTCCGTTTATTTTGACAGGTGCCACAAGCTCATGTATCTTTACGCCCTCTTCTATCGCATCACGAATTTCGCGAGCATCAGCCGGCATGTCAGCAATGGTTCTTCTATAGAAAATATGCACTTCTTTTGCGCCCATTCTAAGCGCTGTGCGCGCCGCATCTATCGCAGTGTTTCCGCCGCCTATTACAGCAACAGTTCCACTCAATATTTCAGTGCGTCCAAGATTTACATCTTTCAAGAAGTCCAAGCCATGATATACACCATCCAAGTTTTCACCAGCGATTCCGATTTTTCTTGAATGTTGCGTTCCTGTTGCGATATAAACTGAATCATGTTTTTCCTTAAGCTCTTCAAATTTTATATCCTTGCCTATTTCAGTGTTTGTCAGTATATTGACGCCAACGCTTCTTATAGTGTCTATTTCCTTATCCAGCACATCTTTAGGCATGCGGTATTCAGGAATACCCACGGCAAGCATTCCGCCTGCTGTCGGCTGACTTTCATATATAGTCACGTCATATCCGAGTTTTGCAAGATAATAAGCACATGTAAGCCCTGAAGGTCCTGCCCCGATTATTCCAACTGATTTGCCGTTTTTAGGAGCTACACTTTCAACAATCGGCTCACCGGATTTCATCATTTCATCCGCTGCATAGCGCTTAAGGTCTGCGATTGCAAGCGGTTCATCCAGCTGTGCCCTTCGGCATCTGGATTCGCAAGGATGTGTGCAAACTCTGCCACAAACAGATGGCAACGGATTTTCCTGGCGTATAAGTCTGTATGCATCCTTTGGTCTGCCCGCTGCAATGAGTGAAATATATCCGGGGACGTTAACACCTGCAGGACATGCATTTTCACATGGCGATATAAACATATCAGCGCAGACGCCAGCTCGGCAATATTTATCGCGTATATGTTCATCGTATTCATCTCTAAAATATTTTATCGTTGAAAGAACGGGATTTGGCGCTGTTTGTCCCAATCCGCAAAGTGCAGTATCTTTAATTGTAAGCCCCAACTCTACAAGCTTTTCAACATCTCCCTCTTTGCCTCTGCCCTGAGTGATGTTTTCAAGTATCTCAAGCATGCGCTTAGTTCCAAGCCTGCAAGCCACGCATTTGCCGCATGATTCTTCTTGAACAAACTCCATGAAATAGCGCGCAACGTCCACCATACACGTGTCTTCATCCATGCAGATAAGTCCGCCCGAACCCATGATTGCGCCAAGTTCCACAAGAGACTCATAGTCAACCTTTGCATTCAAGTGTTCTGCTGTAAGACATCCCCCTGAAGGGCCGCCCGTCTGTGCCACTTTAAACTTTTTGCCATTTGGAATGCCGCCGCCAATATCAAATATAATATCTCCCAGCGTAGTTCCCATTGGAACTTCGATGATGCCAGTGTTATTTATATCACCTGCCAATGCAAATACTTTTGTTCCTGTGCTTTTTTCTGTTCCTATTTCAGAAAACCATTTTGCGCCTTTTAAAATAACAGATGTGATGTTACCAAAAGTCTCAACGTTATTTATGATGGATGGCTTGCCATACAATCCTCTGTCTGAAGGATATGGAGGCTTTTGTTTTGGCTCGCCGCGTTTTCCTTCAATGGATGCAATAAGAGCCGTTTCTTCACCGCAAACAAATGCGCCAGCACCTATTCTTATCTCAAGGTCAAACGAAAACTCTGAACCGAGTATGTTTTCTCCAAGAAGTCCTTTTGCCCTTGCATTTTTTATGGCCGCTTCCAGTCTTTCTATTGCAATCGGATACTCTGCACGAACATAAACTACGCCTTTTGAAGCCCCTATTGCATAGCCTGCTATAGTCATTCCTTCAATTATGAGATATGCATCGCCTTCAACCAAGCACCTGTCCATGAATGCACCGGGATCTCCCTCATCCGCATTACAAATTACATATTTCTGGTCGCTTTTTGAGCGCCTTGCAAGACTCCATTTAACACCAGTTGGGAAACCGCCGCCGCCTCTGCCGCGAAGTCCTGAATCTTCCACTTCGGTTATAACATTCTCAGGAGTCATCATGTTTAAAACTTTGTTTAATGCAAAGTAACCATCATTTGCTATATATTCATCAAGAGATGAAAAATCAATTGAGCCGCAGTTTTTCATAACTACTTTAAGTTGGCTTTTAAAATACTCAATATCATTTACATAAGGGATTGCTTCACCTGTTTTTTTATCAACATAGCAAAGCTCTTTTACAATCTCTCCGCCCAAAATGTGTTTGTCCACAATCTTTTGTACGCCTTCAGGTGTAAGATTGCAATAAAATACGTTGTCCGGCTGAACTATCATGGTAGGACCCACCGCACATGTTCCCATGCAGCCTGTGAGCTTAACGTTTATATCGCCACGCACGCCAGCATCCAACAATGCATTTTCCAGCGCTTCGTGTGCCACTTTACAGTCAGATGAGATACAGCTTGCGCCATAGCACATAAGCACTGTTTTTTTGAATTTCTTTTCGCCATCGATAAAATTCTTTTTAATCGACTCTAAATCTTTAATATTTGTTATTCTATCTGTCATGTCTGCCTCCCTATTCATATTGTTCCAAGATTTCTTGGAGTTTGTTCGGATTCACCCTTTTGTGAACCGTATCATTGATAGAGATTGCAGGAGCTAATCCGCATGCACCGATACAGCGCATGACTTCCAGAGAAAACTTCTTGTCTTCTGTTGTCATCCCTATATCTATTCCCAATAATTCCTTGAGTTTATCCACTATCACTTTTCCACCGCGCACATAGCAAGCTGTGCCCAAGCAGATTTGTATAGTGTATTTACCTTTTGGCTGTGTCGAGAAAAAACTGTAAAAAGAAATGACGCCGCTCATTTTAGACATAGACATGTCCATTTCGCGCGCAATGAATTTTTGCACTTCTACTGGCAGGCATCCGAAAATAGCCTGCGCCATGTGCAGTATTTGGATTAGATTTTTTTCATCAGCATTAAAGTCTGCAATTACGTCCTTTAGCATCGCATACTGCTGCTCTTCGGTTAGTTGACCGCATTTTGTTTCTTCAGCTTGAAGCATCTTTACCTCCGCGTTTTTTAGTGTCGTTTCATTTAGTCGACTTTAAGTGCATAATAATAAATAAGCCCTGCATATGTTTGGGCTTAAACATTTCGCAACAAAAAACATGGTGCCGTAAAGCATGGCATCATTTATGCTAGGCTATTTAATTTAGGTCGAGGGATTGATAAATCTTTCACATACATACCCAAAAAAAACGCTCTTAAGCATAGCTAAGAATATAAAATTTTAATATATTATGGAATCCATCTTACGAATGTGGATTCCACTTTCAACTTAATAAAATATACTACCTGATATCAAACTACATTAGAGTTTTAGATATCTCGTTAAGCTCCTTTATCTGCTGATTTAATTTTTTGAGCTCTAGTTCGTGAAATTGTATTTGTTTGCGGAGTTTAAGCTTTTCCTGCTCAAATTCTTCAAGAGCTGGAATATTCATTGCCTGAAGCTCAGTGTCAATCTCTTCAAGCTGCTTGTTGTATTCATCCCAAACTTCTTTGAGGTTATCATCAAAGTATTTATCCTTTATATACTTCTCGATAGAATTAATCACAAGCAAAAGGTGGCTTTTCTTTCTAATTAAGGTAACGATTTGATTCATTGTAAGCCTCCGCATATAAGTTTGTTTATTATATAACAAATTATAGCTTATATTTTTATTTATTTCAAATAAATTTTATTTTTTTCTTGACACATTTTTCTTTTAAGTGCACAATAAATAACATCCGTTCTTTATTGAGGAGAAATATGCAGGTTAAAAAGGATGCTGTTAAAAAGCAAATACTGTTAAGCGCTAAAGATGATTTCCTTAAAAATGGGTTTGAGAAATCCTCCATTCGCTCTATTGTAAAAAACGCCGGTACAACTATCGGTAATTTCTATAACTATTTTGAAAGTAAAGATGCGGTTTTTGAAGAATTAGTTGATGAGTTTTACACGAATTTCAAACATTTCATTTCACATCACCATGGTAATGAACTGCGAAAAGATCTTGTGCAAAGCTACGATATTAATAAATGGCGCGAATACCTAAACAAGTTAATGAAGCCTTTAATGGATATGTTAAACGACAGGCTGCTTCTTCTTTTAGAGTATGGGCAAGGAACAAAATATGCTGATGCACGGCAAGAGCTAACAGATGTGCTTTCGCAACATTTTACAGAGCACATCAAAGAATATGCTCCCGAGTATAAACACATACACATGGGCGAAATAATATCGCGTCAGATAATTGCTGCAATAGTGGAAATACTAAAATCAAAAAGTGACAATGAAACTAAACAGGAATTAATCGTGGAAGAAATATTGTTTTGTGCGATTGGTGTGATTGGACTCTTAAAGGGCGATATTGAAAATCTTTATGAGAACCCATCAGGAAGTTAATAAGAGTACTTTTGAATTTATATAAACGACAAGCAAGCTAAGGAGCAAAATATGATAACAGCTTCAAACCTCAACTTCACCTACAAAAATTCAAACATTAATGCTCTTAAAAATTTAAGTTTTGAAATATCCTCAGGCGAGATATTTGGCTTTTTAGGGCCAAGCGGCGCTGGTAAAACCACAACTCAAAGACTTATTATAGGTCTTCTTAGAAATTATAGCGGCAATATTAAAGTATTTGGAAGTGAGCGCAGTTCTTTCGGGAATGAATTTTTCGAAGATATCGGCGTGGCATTTGATTTTCCTAATTTATATCTTAAACTCACGGGCGAAGAAAACTTAAAGCTGATAAGCTCTTACTATAAGAAAAAGAATGCGAATTCTGATGAGCTTTTTGAGCTTGTCGGACTAAGTGCAGATAAGCATACAAAAGTTGAAAACTATTCTAAAGGTATGAAGATGCGCCTAAACTTTATTCGATCAATCATGCACGATCCGAAGCTTTTGTTTTTTGATGAGCCTACCAGTGGGCTTGATCCCGTCAATGCGAAAATTATAAAGGATACTATAATGGAGCTTAAATCGAGAGGCAAAACAGTTTTTTTGACCACTCACAATATGACAGTCGCCGAGCAATTGTGTGACCGTGTTGCATTCATTGTTGATGGTTGTATATCCGTCACAGACAGTCCAAAAAAGCTTATGACTGACTATGGCGAAAACAAAGTAGTCATCGAATATGAGCAAGACGGAAATCTGGCAGCGGCTGAATTCACTCTTGACACGCTCAGCCAAAACAATGAATTTATAACAATCATTAAAACAAAAAATATAAAGACAATTCATTCAAAAGAGGCAACTTTAGAAGATATATTCATAAAAGTAACTGGCAAAAAGCTCGCATAAGGAATAGATATGATAACTTCAATTAAACGAACGTTTTCTTCTCTCAAAGCAGATATTGCGTTTCAAACAAAACAGGGGTTTTTAGCGGTATACGTTGTAGTCGCTGCAATATATATCATAATTTTATCACAGCTACCACAGAGTATCTTGCAATATGCAGTGCCTATCGTGGTGTTCACCGATCCCTCTGTGCTCGGACTTATATTTATCGGCGGTATTCTGATGCTCGAAAAAGAACAGGGTGTCACGCAGTTTCTCGCCGTAACGCCTCTCAAATTTTCAGAATATATAATATCTAAGGTATTATCATTAAGCACTATCTCTTTGGTAGCAGGACTCATTATAAGCATTAGTTCCTATCATATCGCGGCAAACTATTTGCTGGTTTGCACATCCATAATGCTTGTATCGATATTTTTCTCCTTGCTCGGGTACATTATTTCGCAAAAATGCACAAGCGTGAATAGCTTCATAATGAAATCCGTTCCATTTATTACGCTTTTCATACTCCCCTGCTTTTCGATAATAGGGTTTAAAGGTTCGGAGCTATTTTTGGCAGTTCCTACCGTTGCGGCATTTCGTTTAATGATTGGGGCATACACAGGGATAAAACCACTTTTCGCCTTAGCCCTTGTATTGTACGTTGCGCTTTGGGACATTTTTATGATATTTTTGGCTAAAAAATCTTACGATAAGACTTTCATGTGAGGCTCACTATGATTATTAACGCAGTACATATAAAAAATGACTTTAAACAGATTTTTCGCAATCCGATGATGGTGTTGTTTTTCATACTTCCAATCCTGCTTTCAGTGATTGCAAAGCTTGTTATAACGCTGCTTATCCCCTATCTCCAGCGTTTTATAGCAATAGATGCAACTCCATATCATAGCTATATACTCGCAGCAATTTTAACCGAAGCGCCCCTATCGCTTGGTATGGTATCAGGCTTTATGATGCTGGATGACAAAGATGGTAGAATATTTGAACTCATGAGCATTACCCCCTTAGGCGAATCGGGCTATCTATTTAACCGCATGCTCTTTCCAATGACAGCTTCTTTTCTTTATACCTTTGCGTCGTACTACATCGTAGGTATATATAATGTTCCATTGGTTACACTTTTTTGCATCGCGCTATGCATGGCTATTCTTGCTGTCAGCGCATCGCTTATCCTGGCACTAATTGCCACAGATAAAGTAAAAGGCCTTACATATGCCAAGGCCATTAATTTACTTTCTCTTTTTACCCTTACGGATTTGCTTGGCATAAAGTGGCTGAGTGTCGTTTCTTATACCGCACCGACTTATTGGATTACAAAGATTGTACAAAATCCGATGAATCCCATTATTATCTTAATGGCGTTTACAGTAAGCGCTGTTTGGATTGTCTGTGTGCTATGGGTTTGGAAGAGGAAGGTGGGATAAGCTCTTAATCAAAAAGAACGTTCACCTTATAGATTCACCTTGCCATATAAGATATAATGACCCGTTTGCATACTCATAAACCGCTCTGCTATTATCGGGCAGTACATCAAACATTTTTCCGTATCTTGAATAAAAAACATCGTCGGCATTGTCAATGTAAACATAATCATACTTTGATATTCGTGCAAGCAAATCCTTAGCACTGATATCTTCTGTATAAATGTCTTCTTCCGAATATGGGGATCCGAATGAAAAATCTACAAAATTTGTGTTTCTTGGGGCAATGTAATAATGTACCCAGTTTGCGACACCCGATTCCGACCAAATAGCACCATTGTTCTGGCAAACAATAAATACATTGCTGTCTGTAGGAATTAGCCTATTGATATCATTTGCGGTTTCTTTCCCATACTCTTTTATTCCATATTCATATGAAATGTATGAAGTTTCAGTTTGCTTAAAAAGAAGATTACTTGGCAGTGGGTAGCTCCTTACAAGAATAAGCGCAAGTGCTAAAGATGCAAAAAGTCTATGCTTGTCGTTTGTAAATAAATCAGTCTGATATAATACCACTGATAACACAAAAATGCTCATAAACACTATTACAGAACCATAATATCTCCTGTATGACATTAAAGTTGTTGATTCCCAGCTCTCAAACAGAAATGTATAAGAAAGCGCAAGAAAAATCCCATAAATTATCACGAAAATTACAACCGTTATATTTCCCACCAAATATCTTTTTTTATTTTCTTTCTTTATCAAAAGACATATAATTATTGTGAAAATTAAAACAAAAAGCAAAAGAACATAAACCGGCTTTGATAAAAAATCCTCATAAAACATTCTTCTCATCGCACCCACGAAACTGCTTCTGGCGAATATATCCAAACTTAATGAAAAGGCTACAAATATTTTCCTAAGCAAAGTTAAAACAGCAACTAACATCAGCGAAATACTAGAATATTTCAATAAATTATAATTTTTGCGAATAGATATTTTACTGTTATATTTAATAAATAAAGCAAAAACTATCAAGAAGACAATTGCAAACACCAGCGCAAATGTGCTTTTAGTAAGCAATAATCCGAATAATTTTTCCAGCGGCAGAGTTGCCTTCGATTCAAAATATCCCGGTATATCTGCCTTTGACCAAACGCTTATAAAATATGCAAAAACACTCATGCCCAGCATAGCCGCAAACTTAGATATTGAAGTAATCTTTCTTCTGCTTCTTATTAACTCATCAATCAAAAAAAATACGGATATGAAAAAAGCAAATTCGATTCCGGTTCCGTATTTAACTTGAGTAATTACAAAAACTCCCGAAAGAACCAATACAAAATCTTTATTCCCAAAGTTTTTGTTAAGCATTTTGTATGCGATAATTGCACCGCTTACGATACCCAATGGAGTATCCATATAAAAAATAGGCTCCGTTGCGAAAATGTTGCTTATACATGCCGTCAAAACGCCCCCTACAGCGGCTATATACCAAGACTTCCATGTCACGCCCTTCATCAAAATGGCAACAGCGCTCCACATAAAAATCCATCTGCTCAGAAAAATCAACCCTTCACTGTATCCCGCTATCTTTACAATAAAATATGAAAACATAGGCACGCCCATAGTCTGAAGCCCATAATACATTTGATTTGACAAATACATATGCTTGACTGCTGTACCCCAGTGTGAAGCTTCATCCCACCAATAAAATCCTAGACTTTTTACTGAAATAAAATAAAGAAAAGAGGAAATCAAAAAAACACTTATCCCCGGGGTCAATATTTCATATAAATCAAATGACTTTTCTTTCACTGTTTTTATAACGCCCAACACAAATATCGCACAAAACGCAGCAACAGCTAAATAGAATCCGGCTGAAAGCATCCCGACCAGCCCGCACACAAGAAGCAAAACAATAATAAAAAGTATGTTAATGAAAAGGCTTTCTTCAATTGAATAACCAATAACCTTTTTCATGCCATAGGCTCCTGCAAAAAGTATAAGTAAAAATACAATAATCATCATACAGTTTCTCCGGTTTTTCTTTTTTCCAATCTTTTTCTAATGCCGAAAACTGTATCAATTACAACATATGTGAAATACAGGTAGCACCCAAAGTTAAGGCCCGCAAATATCCTAAACTCAAGCATTCTTCCTCCGAAAAAGTCGAACACAAAAAGCATTTGATCTATTGTCGCCGTGAGAGTGACAAACAGCATTATAAAAAGCAAACGCTTGTCTTTATGCATGGCATATGCAAATGGCAAAAGAGCTAGTATCGGCAGGATATATCTTTCATTCATGGTATGCGCTAAGAAGTAAATAGACGCCAGGCTAAAGCTTGCTAGTAAAAACTCCAGTTTCTTTCCTCTTGCCTTATAGCATAAGAAAATACACGCAACGCATGTTAAGGCAATGAATATTGTTCCCCACGCTCTATATGTCAAAAATAAAAAAGGCGAAGTATCCGGAATACAGTTTCCACCGACTAATCCAAATAAATTAAATGCGCCGTTTGTGTTTTGCGGTTTTACCGCCATAATTCGATTGAAGAAATCCACCATCCACAAATCAGTTATCTTTTCTTTAAAGGGCATAACAAGCAGAGTAAAAAACAAAACGCTTATTGCAGCGGACAATAGAAAAGTTTTTACAGCTTTTTTTCTATTTTCTTTATCTATCATAGGTAGAAGATAATACATACCAAAAACGGGAGCTACAAAAAGGGCTTGAGCTTTTACTAAACACGCCATGGTGAAAAATATAGCCGCAATAATTTTTTTATCTTTAACCAAGAATATAAAAGAAATCACAATAAAAATAGCAAGCAGAGCATCAACCTGCCCCCACATAGAAGAATCCAGAACCCAAGCTGGACTTAAAAAAGCAAAGCATGATAGAAGTATCGCCGACGTTTTTCCGATTTTATCTTTGGAAAAATAGAAAATCAACAACCCTATAGAGACTTCCGCTAACATTGCAGGCATTTTAATCAATATAGTGTGAAGTAAAGAGCCACCATGCGCATTAATCAGTTGTGATATCGCTTCAAATAAATAAAAGAAGTACATTAGCATCGGACCAGACTCCGCATGTACTTCAGGCGAATATACAGCAGGCAAACCTTGTTCAAAAAGCGTTTGTGCCCATATCCTAAATAGTAGAGCGTCTGGAATGAGTTCTTCTATCCCGTAATATATCGTCGTTACAGCTACTCTACCAAGTAAAGCGAATATAGCAAGTGCCCATATAATGACAAGAGCTTTACCATCAAGTAACTTCGAAAATTTAGACTCACCTTTTGACTTCAGTAGTAGAATAAAAGCTACTACTACACAAATAAATAAAATGCCTAGTACCGCATAACTTTGTAATGCATCAATTGATCTCATAAAATTATAATCCTTATATGTTAATTATTTCATTATATTATTATAAATAGCATTTATCAATAATCTCACTTACTATTTTAGTTTTTAAGCATTATATCTCGTTTGTTATTATTATTTACTTGATTTCTTCTTGAGTTTATTAAACTTTATATATCTTTCCTTTAATTTTATAGGAAAATGTCTAACTTTAGAATAATCAATAGTTGATAAAATAATATAAAAACCGATAAAAACACAAACGCTTATACCTCTATACTGGAACCAATAGTGAATAGAGATAGGATTATATGCCATCCCAAGCCATATTACTGTAAAGAGAAAAGGCACAAATAAGGTTAATTTGTACTTTAGCTTATCAACTTTTTCTCTAAATAATACAAATAGTACAGCCCACAAAGCCACAATCGGATATACAATAAGTAGATACTCATATTTCATGTATGTATCATAACACAGCTTTAAAGTACGATAAAAACGCGAAATGGTAAGTTTTAAATCATTTGTTACATGAAGCCTTGTTGAAACTGAAGTAAATAAGTCTTTAAAGACTTGTGGCCCAAGTATGAAATATGAAATAACATTTCGAGCTGCCCAAGTGCTGATATATCCTAAAAGCCACACTCCACAGCAAATAAGGGTGGTTCTGATTATATTTTTAATCTTTTCATTATCATTCTCATATTGAGCAATTAATACAACTAACGGAAATCCTAGAGTCATATAGGGGTATGTATAAAAATCAAAAAACATAGTAACTGAACCAATAATGAAAAAAGTTAAGCATACAATAAAAGGTTTGTTTTTAGGAATATATAAAATAACTATTACTGCAATAAATGTTAAAAGAAAGTCCGTGGTAAACTGTAGGCTCATAGGAACTACGTGAATATCAACTGTAATCAATGCGACTATATATGCAATAAATACTTTACAGTTTAGCTTTTTTAGAATCAGTGCACTGCTTAGTGCAAACAAAAGATAAAAAATTAACGCATTAATCCTTCTTATTTCATGATATTCATGTATTGTCAAAAGAGGTTTCAAAATTATTATATAGCCATGCCAATATCTTGGATATATCATATTAGGCTCTATCGAGCTATCATATACTGCAACCTTTAGGTCTTCAACCTTTCTTAAAGCCGCATCATCATAATATCTACCTGCAAAAGCAGTAACAAAAGGATTATCATATGACGAAAACCACGCTATATTTATCATTAAAGAATCAGTAAAATTATCAAACCTTATATTAAAATGATCTGGATAATCTCCCTCTACATCTAATCCATATGCCGTGCTTTGATAGTTAAAATCTGTTACATTATTATGACCAAAACTGCTACAAGTAATTACCATTGACACACTATATATAATGATTAACAAAATAAATACTATTAAATAGAGTAAAATCTTTTTATAATTTTTATCAAATTTTATCACTTACCACTCCTAAAAAAATATTAACATAATTATAACATAAACCTTTAGTCAGTGGGTCTATAAAATTATCGGTTAAACCCCAATATTTATTCATTGATTTTTGTCCAATAGCCACCCAACAAAAAAGACCTCTCCATATGGAAAGGTCTTCATTTTTAAATAGTCAAACTTAAAAGAATATCTTCGCCACTTTAAGTATCCCCTGCTTCCAAGGAACCCTATGGGATACTCCACTGGAGTTTTCAAACTTATCTAAGTTTTGAATGTACCAATTATAATTGCGAACCAAAGCATCTTTGTTTGAATAAATCGGCTTATAGCCAATCTTTTCTTCAGCTTTTTCAATACTTACAAATGAATCTTCGCATGCAGTTTCATAAACCCATTTATAAAGCGGTGAAAGATGCATAGCCTCAAGTATGCGCAAAGCAAATATAACAGGTTTTGCAGGGAAGCCCTTTATCTTCTTGCCAAAGCCAGCTTCATCAAGAACTGCCTGATAATCTTCCTTCATCGTTGTAAATTCTTTTGCACCGATGTTATATGTATCGTTTGCAACGTCTTTATCCAATGTCGCACATAGATAAATAGATGCGCAAAGATCATAAACGTCCAAAAGCTGATAGCGGTTGTTTCCGCTTCCTATCATGGGAAAGCCTTTTGCGTCTTTTGCCCAGTCATAAAATAATGCAAAAACGCCAAGTCTCTCAGGACCTATAAATGATTTGGGACGGATAATTGGAACGCACATACCTTTGTCGCGATATTCCATGCACACTTCTTCAGCAGCAATTTTTGCTTCGCCGTAAGGGCCTACACCATCAAGCTTGTCATCTTCTTTTAAAGGATGATGGTCAGGAATTCCATAAACCGCAGTGGATGACACCTGTATGAATCGCTCCGCCTTGTGATTGAATGCACTATCGATAACATTTCTCGTTCCGTCAATGTCAGTTGAGAAGATGTCTTCTTTGCTATATAAAGGAAGTGCAGCCGCTGTGTGGATTACAATGTCAACATCTTTCATTGACTCTTCCACTTTATCCTTATCGCGGATATCCCCAGTTACTACTGTAATTTTGTCTTTGCAATCTTCGTAGTCAAATTCAACCATGTCAAGGGAAGTGACTTCTTCACCTTTATCAAGTAAATAGCGAATCATGTTAATTCCCAAGAATCCAGATCCGCCTGTAACTAAATATCTTTTTGCCATAATGTTCTCCTAAAGTTTTATCCCATTAATTGTATAGCAACATTGACAAATATTCAACAAAACAAAATGAAATGTTTTTGAATTTTATTTGAACTATGGTATAATCCAATCGAAATTTAAAATTAAGGAGGTAAGAGGATGAATATCGTATCTTTTGTAGCATCCATAACTGAAAAAAGCATACAGATATATAATCAGCATATAAGAAATATGTATGATTCCATTCGCACAAC
The DNA here is from genome assembly GCA_963676355.1 of Christensenellaceae bacterium. Lineage (GTDB taxonomy): Bacteria > Bacillota > Clostridia > Christensenellales > UMGS416 > JAGLOK01. The sequence goes on along the minus strand of OY781093.1, from coordinate 1,432,484 downwards.
GGGAATTTATGCGCTTTCCGTGCATTGCTATACCCAAATTCATCGTAAAAGCGTACCTCTTGCCAATGATTGCTTAACTTAAGCAAATAAACTTTTTAGGCTTGAATCCTCATTATTCGCTTTGCGGTAATGGGGATTTTTATTTTGGAAAGGAATTATTATGATTAAAAAATATTTATATACGGCATGGATGAGCGCTAAAAAAGACTTAAATGCAGGTGTCTTGTACTTATTGCCTAATTACATGCTAAAAATAGTCTACCTTCTACCGCTTGTGCTATTGTGGAAGACTCTTATTACAAGCGGCGCAAAAATCGACATCACGCTAGAACAAATGCTCACATATACATATATGTCCGCTTTGCTTTCAGGTCTATTGGTGATTCAATCTCCTCTTGGCTCATGGCTATATGAAGGGCTTGTAATAAGCCTATATCAAAGACCGATTTCAATATACGGCCATGTCATAGCTCAAACACTTGGAACGAATTTTACAACGCTTATTCTGTTTTCAGTTCCCATGGCACTTGTCTCCCCTCTTGTCGGCATATCAATAGTGCCTCAATCGTGGTGGTTCATTCTAAGCCTTGTTCTTTGTGTCGCTCTGGGTTTTGCTCTGGATTTTATATTCGCAAGCCTTATGATACACATGATTAATGCGTCATGGATAGTTTACTCCATACGAGCGGCAATAATATTCCTGTTTTCAGGAGCGGTCATTCCGTTTGCAGCGCTTCCGTGGGGATTGGATAAAATACTTATATATCAGCCCTTTGCAAGCCTTGCAGGTGCGCCGCTGTCCATATATACAGGAATAAGCCGTGCAATAGATGTAATACCCATGCAGCTATTCTGGAGCATATCCCTTTGGATACTTGCAGTCGTATACTTTAAAAAATCGCAGGAAAGGTTGGTAAGTCATGGTGGTTAACTATGAAATTAAAAACAGGTTTTCTATCCCGAACGATAGTTACGAGGTTGCCTTTTTCGGGCGCGCCGCTAAACTCTTCCGAAAAAGGTTGGTGAGTCATGGTGGTTAACAAAATTAATATAAAAAGAATACTAAAGCTTTATGCCATTCACGCAAAGATAGACTTGGCATGGCTTATGCGAGATACAAAATATGCATTTATTAATATCATTGCGGATGTAATATCCTCGGTTGCGTCAGTCAGTGGTATCTTTTTACTGGCTATGCGCTTTGAGGGAATCGGCGGCATGCAGAAATTTGAAGTCTTGTTTATGATGGGTTATATCACCTGCGTAACAGGCATTTTTCAGCTGTTTTTTTCAATGAACAATGTAGGACATATAAGCCGAAGAATAGGAAGAGGTCAGTTGGAACACATGTTCATACAACCCGTGCCTTTTAAGTGGCAGCTTGCAACCGAAGGATTTATACCCTTTACAGGCAGCAGCAATCTTTTTTGCGGAATAGCGATTGTGGCTTTTGCAATAGCAAAGCTTGGTATTGCGCCCCCTGTGTGGTGGTATCTGTCATTTGTCTCATATCTTATAGTAAGCACAGCTATAATAATCACACAGTCTTATCTTATTTCAAGCCTTGCGTTTTACGCCCCCTCTGCGATGGAGGAGATATCCACTCTTGTAATAGATGACTTAGGCTCGCTTAGTAATTATCCTCTATCCGGCATGCCAAAATGGCTTTCACTGCCTTTAATTACGGTATTGCCTTACGGACTTTTAGGATGGCTTCCAAGCATGGTGCTTCTAGGCAAAGCTCCGTTTAATCTCGCCCATATACTGCCGTTTATTGTATTAGGCACACTATTTTTAATAACACTATTTATATTCAAGAAAGGATTTAAACACTATGTTACAACAGGTTCAAACAGATATACTTCAATCGGGTTCAGAAACTAGCACCGCTATCTCTTTAAAAGGAGTCACAAAAACATTTGAGCAATGGCAAAAAGGCACAAAAGCGAGTGATTTGCTCCGCAACATGGTGTCTCCTAAGAAAAAGACAATAATTGCACTGGATAACATTAATTTGTCTATTAATAAAGGCGAATTTGTAGCCTATGCAGGCGCGAACGGTGCAGGCAAAAGCACCACAATGAAGCTTTTATCCGGCATGCTTTTGCCAAAAAGCGGAGAAATATCAGTCCTTGGAATGTCTCCGCAAAAAGACAGGATTGCACTAATGAAAAAAATAGGTGTACTCTTTGGCAACCGTACAGAGCTTTGGTGGGACCACCCCGTATCCCAAAGCTTTGAATGGAAGCGAGTTGTTTGGGATATACCAAAGAAAGCCTTTAAAAAAACTCGAGATATGGTGGTCGATTTGCTTGATATAGGTGACTTCATCAATACCTTTGCCCGAGAGCTATCATTAGGCCAGCGTATGCGTGCAGACTTAGCTCTTATGTTAATGCATAGCCCAGAACTTATATTGCTGGACGAACCAACACTTGGGCTTGACGTATTAGCCAAACGCAACATGATTGAATTCCTCAAAAAAATCAATCGCGAAACAGGAGTAACTGTAGTTGTCACAAGCCATGATATGGATGACCTCGAAGAGATGGCTCGGCGAATAGTACTTTTATCCAAAGGAAATATAGCATTTGACGGCAGCTTTAATAGCTTGCGCCATCATACCGGCGCACTAAAACGAATAGAGCTTACTACAAGCGGAAACATCGCTCCCACAATATCACACGCCACTCTTTTGGAGAGCAAGAACCAAGTGCACAGATATGAAGTGCATAAAGATACCGATATTTCAGCTTTGCTAAAAGAAATATCAGCATATGATGATGTAATTGATATCGAGACCGGTCAAGTTCCCATAGAAGAGGTGATAGCATCTCTATACGAGGCTTGGAATTGCATTTAGCTTTTACTGATGTAAATATCAAAAGGGCCGAAAATCGGCCCTTTTCTTTTGATTAATAGTTTTCTTTAAAATAATTCTCCTAAGCTTCAATCCTACTATTATCCCTCAATTACAATTCATCTATCGGCTGCTTGCCTTCGCGCCATACAAGTTCACTGTCCTTTAAGAACGTATTAGGCCAATCTTCCTTTTGCTTATACCACTGTGCCATGAATTTTTCTGTCGCATTAAAAAGCAAATCGATGTTTTCTTCTGTCGGATCTTCCAGCAGATCTCTGCACATCCCAACAAATCCTTCCGGCTTTTTTTCAGCATTTTCAAGTGCAGTCAGAAACCATTTATGATACGGAAATAATATCTCATTGTGAGCTAATATCAATCTCCCGGCAAACAGTATCAGTTTATTTGCAGAGTGCCTCAGCAAATACATATCACTTCTTTTCAGCCCTTCCTTTGAGTACCACTCCCAAGCCTTTAGTTGCGCATAAAACCTTGCGATGTTTTCTTCCTTTTTGCTCAAAGGGAAGCGTGAAGCTTCTTGAATAAGTTTATCCAACCCATCTATCTTAGAATAGGTGGCATAGGCCCCGTGAAAGGCAAACCTTATGGGCTCCGCTCCTTTATCTATAACTTCTTTGATAAATTCCGGGCTTATGTATTTTGCATCAACAAAAATATCTTTACCCTGCGCGGTTACAGTGTTTCCATACCAAGTGTCATTTTCTTTTTCTCTTTTTTCATAATCTTCTTTGGATATGACAATCATCAAATCAATATCCGAATCTTCCCTCTCCGTCTTATGGGCTATCGAGCCTCCCATTATGACGGCCAATACGTCTTCTCTTTTACTCAATATTTCAGTAATTTTATCAATACCTTCGCTGTGATGTGAAAAAGCCATAATTCCTCCAAAAAATTATTATCTTAGCTATTATAATGATATTGCTCAGCTTAATACAAGAATTATATGAAACATGTAAAAATATGAAAATAAAAGCCCCGGATATCCGAAGCTTTTATGAACGAAATTTATATTATATTCAGCCTTTTAGTGCTTCAAGCACTTCACTTGCATGCTTTTTCGGGCTTACCTTAGGCCATACATGGGATACATTGCCTTCCTCATCAATTAGATAAGTGCTTCTTATAACACCCATATACTTTTTCCCGTACATCGATTTCTCACCCCATGCTCCATAGGCATTTAGAACCTCTTTTTCGGTATCTGCTAATAGGTGAAAAGGTAGGTTATATTTATTTCTGAATTTTGTATGCGATGCTTCATTATCTGCACTTACGCCCAAAACTACAGCGCCCAAGTCCAAAATATCGTCATATACATCGCGCAGCCCGCACGCTTCTGTTGTGCATCCAGGAGTATCATCCTTAGGATAAAAATATAAAACAACTTTCTTTCCTTTAAAGTCCGAAAGCGATACATCTTCCCCATCTTGGTTTTTTAAAGTGAAGTCAACTGCTTTTTCATTAGTTTTCAACATATCATGACTCCTTTCTTCGTCATTTTAATTCCTACTATTATTATAGGGATTAAAGGTTGATTTTGCAATAAATGTCACAATAAGTTCATAAAAAAGTCTTCTGCGTCTACTTTAGATCAAAAACTTCAACTTCTGTAAAAGGACAGCACACAGCATAAGCAAGTTTTATAGCATTTGCTTTAACCGGCAACTTTATATCAATGCATCTTTTAAGTGCTTCTTCCATTTTGTCTTTTTTAACCTGATAGCCTATCGTCATATGCGGCACCCAAATGTCTTCATTTTTATAGGTTTCAATATAGTCTCTTTCATCTTCAAGATTTATAGCCTCATATAAACCACGATGAATATCCATGATTGCTTTATTTTTTACGGGAGATAAAAATATGTGTCGCTCTTCGCCACCAAAAATACCAATACTTGCAAACTGAATTTCAAAGCTGTTTTGTTTTTCCACAAAGCTCCGTATTTCATTTATATAGTCATAATCGCTGTTCCACATTGCAAGCGTTATGTGCGCTGGCATTTTTTCATTCAGCATATAGTCATTGTTTGTAATATCCCTTAGTTTCTCAAGATATTCATCAACTTTTTTTGTTATAGTCTCATCTAAATATAGCATTAGTGCATATTGCATTATGTACCTCTTTATATATATGGTTAATTTTTTTCTTCTTATACTTCATACTTTTTGTTAGTTCTTGCACCACAAGTTTTATTTTAATATTTCAAACATCACTCCGCCATCATAATTTATCGCCTTGGCTTCATAGCCAAACAGTTCAACAGTTCTTTTAACAATGGAAAGACCTATTCCCGATACACCGCCTTCGCCTTTTTCAAATGCCTCAAAAATCTTTTCGAGCATTTCTTCAGGAATGTTAATGCCGTCATTGGATATCTCAAGCCTGTTTTCACGGAGTACGATTTTTATTTGAGTTTTTGCATACCTTAGCGCATTGTCAAAAATATTTTGCACTGCGATAAACCAAGACTCCCTGTCTCCAAAAAACTCTGCTTCCTGCAAATCTGACACAATTTTTATTTTATCTTGATAACTGTAGAGTTCAACAATCTCATTAACAACATCATTCATTTCAGTCGTTCCGACAGTTTGCAAATTTGTGTCGATATATCCAAGCCGTGTAAGGTTTAAAAGCTTTGTGACCTTTGCATTTAAGCGCTTTGTTTCTTTTTTTACAATGTCGGTCATTTCTTTTGCATCACACATGCCATCTTCAAATGCTTCGGTATAGTTTGATATGATTGCAATCGGCGTCTTAAGATCATGGCTTACGCCCTGAATAATCTCCTGCCTTAGACGTTCGTTTTTAACTATCTTTTGGCGCATATGCTCAATGTTGTTTGCAAGCTCTCCCACTTCATCGCGGCGTTTAGTTGTTATCTTGCTTCTGTAATAATTGTCGCCGATTTTTTTAAGAGCATCAGATATGTCCTTAGTATCTTTGGCAAACCTGCTTATCCATATAAGAATTATTATATATCCGAAAGCAAAAAACGCCAACCCAAAGTAGAACATCTGCTTTCTAGATCTGTTTACCATTTCTGTTTTTATCTCTTTATCTACAAACACAATAGTCACATCTTCACTTATCGCCAATATACCCTGATAATTCAACACAACATAGTAAAGTGTGTGTCCATTTACAGTGTTTTTATATCTCTCGGAATATGTGCTTTGCAGCAATGCTTTGGATATCAGCTGACCTATCGTGTCATCATCAATATATTCGGGAGTTTCATCGGAAGTATAATATATGTTTTCATCAGAAAAATACTTTATATAGTAGTAGTTCTCCAGCGGAATATATTCCTTCCCTCTTGAAACCAATCGTATAGCTTTTGCTTCAGCCTCAAGATTCTCATATATTCTTGTTTCATACACTGAGTCTAGTCTTCCGGTAGCAAAAATGCTAAGCGAAATATTCGTAATAAGTGTCGCTATAATAAAAACTATGCTAATTTGTGCCGCAAGTGGCAGTCTTTTCATTTTTTCAGCCTATATCCATATCCGTAAATTGTTTCAATTTTAAATCCCGTCATCTTCTTCCTAATGCGCTTAACAAGATCATCCACCACTCTGTCACTTCCAAAATAGTCCTCGCCCCAAATTTTGTTTAAAAGCTGATCGCGGGTAAATGACGTATTAATGTTTTCTATAAGGTATAAAACCATGTCCGTCTCTTTAGATGTAAGCGTCACTTCCACTCCGTCCCTTAAAACAGTTCTCTTGGCTTTATCCACCATGTAATTGTTATATGTAACTTTCTCTTCAATAGATTCTTTATAGGTTCTTTTTATTACATTGTTTACCCTCAGAACCATTTCACGCATCGAAAAAGGTTTGGTGATATAGTCATCACTGCCAAGCTCAAGTCCCATAATTCTATCTATCTCCTGATTGCGCGCAGACATAAAGATAACAGGAGCAGGACGCTTTTGATTAATTTCCTTTATGACATCATAGCCGCTTATTTCACCGCCCAGCATAATGTCCAATAGCCAAAGAGAAACATCCTCCCCTACAGCTTCGAGAGCTTTATCTGCATCCGCAAAGGCTTTTACAATGTAGCCTTCCTTTTCCAAATAGCGTTTTGTAAGCAGCAATAAGTCTTTTTCATCATCAAGTATATATATCTTATGCATGACTTCTCCCTTAAGAATTTATTATACCATAAATTGATTTTACCATATTTTTTCACATAATTTCACACATTTCTCACATCATTCAAACACAACCATCTTGTAATATATACCTGTAATCGTTAAACTGATGTTAGGAAGGATTCAATAATGAAAAAATTTCTAGTGGTTCTAATTGTTTTAACAATGGTTATGACTTTATTCATCCCGACTGCACTGGCAGATCCAAATAAGGATAAGCCTGACAAGCCCGACAAAGGCAAAGGCAGCGAGCAACAGGAAGAAAAAAAGCAAGAGCAGGAAGAAAAGAAACTTGAAATTCAAGAACGTGTTGAGGATAAAAAACAAGAGCACGCACAATTGAAAGAAGAGTTTCAAGAAAGAATGCTTGAAAGAGCACAGTTAAGAGAAGCAACAAAGACTCAGCTTCAAGAACAGCGTCAGCTGGTAAATGAATATAAGCAACAGCTTAAAGAATTTATGCAACAGCTTGAAGGCTTAACCGAAGAAGAACTCTTGGCATATGCAGATGAAATCGCAGAGCTTAAGCTTCAAATTAAAACTGCTCAGAAAAACCAGCTCGAAATAAGAAAAGCAGCAAATGCTGAAATTAAAGAAATCCTGCCCGGTGTCAGAGTTGGACAAGTTCCAACCGAGGAAGAAGTCGAAGAAGTTATAGCAACTTTAGATGACTTATAAAATTTCTTTGGATACCTCACAAAGCATAAAACTTTAGGAGGGAAAATTGAAAAAACTTGCAGCGATTGCACTAATCTGTCTTTTGATCATGACAGGCTGTACATCAAATGAGCCGGAAAGTTTAAGCGATGAGGAGATAATCCCAGTTGCAGCAACGAAGGCTACAAAAGAGCCTCTTCCCGACACTTTGACTGAAGATCAAGGTGAACAATCGGATGTAGAAGGCGGATTACTTAACGAAAAGATGAACACTATAAACTTTGAAAATATCTCCGGATATTTCACAAGGAAAACTGTTCAGGATGAAGTTGAATATATCGAAATGTTCGCATTCGAAAAAGATACTTTCATCAGAATTGCAACACATGAACTGGACAGAGAAGTGTTTGCTTATAACTATAAGTCAGATGACTTTACCTACATCTATTACTTTGACGGTGAAATGACCACAAAGACTATAATGAATGTAGCAACCGGCGCGGTGCTGGAAGACGACGAAGGATACGCCGAACTTCTCACGCAAAGCGCTGATGAACTTAAAGGTTACTTTAAGGATTTATTGGAAGTAGCGGGGATTTCCCCCGATGAACTTCACTATTAACGTCCACTTAGTGGAAGTAGTGCATCATAATGTTTTTGCCCGGGCTTTATAGTCCGGGATCTTTTTTTATCTTTTTTTACAACAAACTTAATTTATTTAACCATAAACTGTTTTCAGCTTGTTTTATATTCAATTTCAAATAGCAATTGATATTTTGATTATATATGTTATTATCTGTGCATAAGGCATGACATTGCTTTATAAATATTATGAAAAAGATTATTTTTAGCAAAGAGGAATTATCACAATTCCCGAAACGCATAGCATTAATTATTGTAGGCGCATTCTGCATGAGTGTTGCAATAAACGCCCTTTATATCCCGCACAATATTTTAAGCGGCGGAATGACTGGTATAGCCCTATTATTTCACATCCTCTTTGGTGTTAATTCATCAATAATTATAATACTGTTAAACATACCGCTATTCATACTTGGTTTTCTATTTTTAAACAAGCGTTTTATAATATGGTCAATTGCAGGCATGGGTTTCTTGGCACTGTTTATGTGGCTAACGCAGGGAATATCAATAGAGTCAAATGCTCTTCTTACAACCATACTCCTTGGCGGCGTGATTTACGGCCTTGGTTTCGGGCTTATTTTTAGAGCAGGCGCATCCTGCGGCGGAAATGACATAGTCTCAAAAATAATAAACAAATACTTTTCATTCAGCATACCTACAATAAACTTTTCTCTGAATGTTATCGTTGTTGCGTTGTCCGCATTCTTTTTCGGAATAGATGAAGCCGTTAAAACCCTCACAACTATGTATATCGCATCAGTTGTCATGCAATTCGTTATGGAAGGTATAAACTATAAGCGAACAGCATTCATTATCTCAGATAAACGCTGCGAAATCGTCGAGTCCATAAACCACAAGCTATCTCGTGGATGTACTATAATAAACTCAACCGGCGGCTATACCGGCAATCCACATGATGTGCTTTATTGTGTTATTGGTATCCATCAGCTCGCAAAGCTTAAAATGATAGTGAACGAAATCGACCCTCATGCATTTATGAATGTCATGGAGTCAAAAGCTGTGTTTGGCAATGGGCGTGGGTTTATAAAGATAGAGGATGAGGATTAGCAAGTTTGCTTTCCTCAAATCTTCCTAAGCTCTTTAGTATTCCTCTATTTCAGAAACCTCTATTCCACACATTACAAGGTGTTTTTCAACTATTGGTGCATTATCTTTTGATAGTTCTAGTTCTATATCTCCTGAAATGCTTTCAAAAAGCTCGCGCTCCATTCCATTTCTCGTCGGTGCAACTAAGCTTTCATATCCATCGGAGTATGCATTTATTTTAAGCCTATACTTCCCTTTTTTAATGCTTATGCTAACACCGTTTTCAGTTTTTTTAATGAATTCTATTTTTGTTCCATTGTAGGTTGCAAATCTATACTGCTTTCCAGCAAAATCAAGAACACAGATAAGCCCTGTAAACTTCAATCCTGCAAAAGGCACTTTTGCCACAGAAAACATAAAGGAGACTTCCCCACCGCTTTTTGACACATTGCCTTGCAGCCATACCCAACTGTCAGGAAACGCTTCGCCCCAATCTTTTTCGATATATCCTAAAGCAGTTTGCATGTCATAAGTTTTGCCATTCAGTGTGACATTGCCATCTACTGAGTTTTTCATGCTTAAAACACCATGGTTACACTCCAAATTAGGTATATAAGAAAATGGCCCCATAATCGAAGGCGATAAAAATCCGTTTTCAAGACTTACATGATTTGAATATTGTAAATCGGCATTTAACTTCAAATCTTTTCTATCTATATCCAAATGAATTCCATCAAGTGAAAATGTACTGTTGCCTATAGACACAAAAAATCTGTCTTTATCATAATAGAAAGCATTATATGCATATCTTATATAATGCGCTTCATGTTCGGGTCCCGTTATAATTTGTATAAAGCTGTGGTCATCTCTTTTGTTTTTTGCTCTTGAAACACCGCAAATAACAGCTAAAGCCATTTCACCGCTTGGCAAAACATGCTTAAAATACCATCCTTCAAAATACGGACGGGTTGACTCATTGCCGTGATATCTTTCGCAATATTTTGGTAGCAGTCTATGTTTCATTTCGCCCTCCAACAGCAAAAGCTATGAGTCTCTTAATATAAAAATCCCCAAAGTTAAACTTCGGGGATTTTAAATAACATTCTAGATTAGTAAGGTTTCGAGAACAATTGGAAATATGCTTTGTCATGAGCGCAAACAGGGCATACGCCGGGAGCTTCTGTTCCTTCGTGCATATGACCGCAATTTGAGCACTGCCACATTACTTTTTCTTCGCGTTTGAATACTTTGTCGTTTTTGATGTTTTCACGCAATGCATTATAGCGTGCTTCATGCTCTTTTTCGATTGCTGCAACACCTTCGAAAAGGTCTGCTATCTTGTCAAAGCCCTCTTCGCGAGCTTCTTTTGCCATTGTCGGATACATGTCTGTCCACTCATAGTTTTCACCATCAATGCAAGCTTGAAGATTTGTAACTGTATCATTAATTCCGCCTAAAAGCTTAAACCATAATTCTGCATGCTCTTTTTCATTTGCAGCAGTTTCTGCAAAAAAGTTTGCTATCTGTACAAAACCTTCTTTTTTTGCCTTTGATGCAAAGTAAGTATACTTATTGCGCGCTTGTGATTCGCCTGCGAATGCGTCCTGCAAATTCTTTTCTGTTTTTGTTCCCTTAAGATCTTTCATAAATTACTCCTTTTTGAATATTATTTTAAAAATGTGAATTCAGACTAAATGAGTCAATTTTCGTCTATCATATAATAACATTTCACAAGATTTTTTTCAATAACTAAATTCGAGAAATTTTTATATATGCTTTGTTAACTTTTCTACACTAAGGTCAATTCTGTCTTGTCTGCCTTCATCCTTACTCTTCCAGTTTACATCTTCACCTGCAACAACACAATACCCCTTTGCCTCAAGAAGTGTTTTCATCTTTTTAAGAGCTTGATTTCCACCCATCCACTTTTTAGGCAGTTGCTGGGTTGTAAGCATAATCGCTTTTTTGCCTTCACATTTATCAATCTGTTTCAAATAAGCTATCATTCTGGAATTTAGATTAAAAGCCTCGACAAACGAGCCGAAAACCACAGCGTCATATCCGCTTAGGTCATGAATTTTTTCAAACCTTATCTTTGATGGTTCTCGCTCATCCCCTATTGGCACGATGTCAAACCAATCCACTTGTGCATTTTCTTTTTCTATCGTTTTTTTAAGCTGAAGAGCCACCTTTTTTGTGTTTCCTGTTTTTGAATAAATAACAAATGCTGTTTTCACTTTTATGCCTCCATAAGCGTACTTGATATTTTATTTTATTATACTACTTTATAGAATTATTTTTGTTAAAATAGTGTAATTATTTTTAATTATATCAACATTGTAAACATAAGAAAAATATATCATTACTTCGGGTTGAAGAAAACGGCTTTTATTGTATAATAAAAGCATGATTAAAAACACTAAAGATAAATTGATAACAGCGCTTCTTGAAGACGCAAACATAAGAGTTATAGCAATAAGCTCAAAGAACATAGCCGAACAGGCAAGAAAAACACACAATCTTTCGCCCACCGCAACAGTCGCCATGGGCAGGGCTCTTTCAGCCACAGCCATGCAGGGCGCGATGCTCAAAACCAAAAACGACAAAGTGTCTATGATTATTGACGGCGGCGGACCACTCGGCAGAATTATCTGCACATCCGACAGCAATGCCAATGTAAAAGGATATCCCGCAAACCCTACAGCAGACGCTCCTCCAAACGAAATGAATGAGTATAACGTAGGTGAAATTGTTGGGAACAATGGATTCTTGCGTGTCATAAGAGACATGGGACTTAAAGAGCCATATACTGGCATGATTGAGCTTCAAACCGGAGAAATAGCCAACGACTTGGCACACTACTATCTCCAGAGCGAGCAGCAGCCTTCGCTTGTCGCATTAGGTGTATATCTAAACCCAGACGGCTCTGTAAAGACCTCTGGCGGCATGATTATTATGCCCATGCCCGGATGCAGCGATGAAGCAATCTCAAGGCTTGAGCAGCGTGCTGCATTCACTATGGATTTAAGCCGTCAGCTTGAAGAATATGAACTTGAAGATTTTCTTAAAGCATTGTTTCGTGATATGGATTATAAAAAAGCTTCTGAGTTTGATCCGGAATATGTATGTGACTGTTCACAAGAGCGAATTGAAAAAACTCTTTTATCACTGGGCAAAAAAGAGCTTATGGATATTTACGAACAAGATAAGCAAGCTTCTGTCACCTGTCATTTTTGTAACACGGAATATTATTTCAGCGAAGATGATTTAAGGCTTTTAATCGACAAACTTTCATGAAAAGAATAGGCGATAAAAATTCTAACACGGCTTTGCCTTTTGACCAACCCGGTGAGTTTTATCACCGCCGGGCATTGAAGTTTGCCGAAAAAGACGAATATGACAGAGCCGTCTTTAACATTCAAAAAGCATTGCTTAAAGACAATAACAATATCGAATATATGTTGGATTTTGCAGGTATGCTTACCGAGATAGAACACTTTGATGATTCAAACGATCTTTTATTTTCAGTTCTCAGAAGTTCCGGCGAGCATTTTGCGGAGTGCTATTTTGGATTGGGATGTAATTTTTACGGTCTTAGTGATTATCAAAAAGCTAGCTCTTCTTTTAATAAATATCTAAACATTTCCCCAGAAGGTGAATATGCCCAGGATGCGGAGCTTATGCTTGAGAGCATAAATTATGATGTTATTGCAGAAAAACAAGAGGATGCCCTCCTAGGAATTGAGTGGAAAACTGCTCTTGATAAAGGTGACTCTAAAAAAGCTATCGACATTTTAAAATCTCTGCCAGATGATGACACAGAGCACAGCTCACTGATTAAAAACAACCTAGCTGTGGCTTATCTATTAGAGGATAAAATTGAAGAAGCCTACAAACTGTGTAGTGAAGTTTTACATCTTGAGCCACTTAACATTCACGCGCTTTGCAACATGTCGATGATAAAAAGCCGTATGGATGATAAGACTTCTGCGAAAGAGTTTATAATGACAGCTCTTGGTCAGCCTGAGTATGACTATAGCGAGCTTCTTAAAATATCAGTTGCTTTATGTGATCTTGAAATGCACAGCTGGGCGGCGGATATTTTCTATGAACTGTTGGAAGAAAATCCATACGATTTACATTCGCGCCACTTTTTGGCTCTGGCGTTGTTTAACAGCGGCGAGTATAAAGATGCTCTTGCACATTTTAAGTACATTGAAAGATTTAAACCCAACGATTCAATCAACAAGTGGTATTTAAAATCGGTGACCGATAAAATAGCGGGCAAAAATGATATAGAAAATTTTCCGTATGTAAATCAAGTGATATCTTCATGCGTCTATGATAGAATCAACAGAATAAATGAGCTTTTAAAAGAAACTAAGTCCGATAACCCTTGGGATAATCCTGAGTTTAGAGAGCTCGTATTATGGGCGTTTGACATAAAAGATGACACACTTAAATCATCAATGATTACACTTATTACAAAATATGCAGGAAAAGAAGCTGCACCAATATTAAAACGCCAACTTTGTTCTCGCCATGTAACCGACGATATTAAGCACAAAATACTAATGAGTCTTAAAAAGCTTGGCGAGAAAGAGCCATATATCGCTCTTATGGAAAATAATATCGTTGAAGTGAATATAAACACTTTTGAAGTGAATGCAGTGGCACATGTTGACCTTCAGCGGCAAATTGTCGAGCTTATTCTTGAAAATATGCCGGATGAATACGAGTTGGGTTATTTTAAATATATTATAAACACATGGAACATTATAGTTACAAATGATGAATTGTTTGATACAATAACCAACCCTAAGCTTTGGGCTGCATCGCTCGAGTTTAACTATGCTGAAAAAAACGGAATTATATCAAGTGAACAAGATATATGCACACGTTACAGCGTGGACATGCACGAAATGCTTAGCCTAAATAAACAAATAAATAAAATATTAGAGGAATACAAGAATGGACATAATGTTAATTGATTTTGATTCGCAATTTAGCGAATACATAAAAAAATGGCTGGATGAAAACAAAGATTCATATAAAAGTCTTGATGAAGTAGAGGTTAAAATGCCAGAAATATATTATCAATGGCTTAACTCACCTCAGGAATTTCTTTCCGGCGCAAAACCCAGTGAATACTTTTTCGACTTTACAGCTGACGAGCTTGTTACTCTCATGATGAGATACGAAGCCAAGGGCATTGGAACACCAGATTCCCTACTTGACGCCATATCATTGAAAAAGCAAAAATCACTCCCCTATCTTTCCGATATTGTTTTTGGGAAAACAGCCATTCCAAGCGGTGCTGATGAAACTGCAATAAAAATCATGGCATTAAATCTTATTGATGAGATTGACGGTGCTAAATACGTTGACGAATATATAAACTGCCTCGTAAAAGGCAACCTTGACGAAGGCATTTCTGATTGTATGACAGAAACCATAAAGTTAAATGCCAAAGGGCACAAAAAGGAACTCGTATCAGCTCTATTGGAAGTTGAAAGCACCTATATCAAAAAAATGCTTATTGATATCCTTTGCACGCTCTCTTATGACGAAAAAGTATATGAAGAAATCGTCAGCCTATTTAAAAGTTCTTCAGAAAAGGCTCTTTTCGCTTCCTATCTCGGCAAGTACGGAAACGATGAAGCCATTAAAATATTAACAAACTCACTTGACTGGATAAATATAAATTATCTAGACTATATTGAAATACGAAACGCGATTGAACAGCTGGGTGGCGAAGTTACACACGAACGCAGATTTGAAGGCGATAAGTATTACGAGTCAATGAAGGGATTAAATGATGCATAAGACAATAACATTAGATGAAATCAAAAAGAATAAAAAAATTGAGATTCTGGTAAATCACGCAAACGATATGCTAGAACACATAGGATACACTGAGCATGGCCGCCGCCATGTTGGCTATGTTTCAAACACAGCAGGCAATCTTTTAGAACAGCTGGGTTATGATGCAAGAACTGTAGAACTAGCGCGCATTGCAGGGTGGATCCACGATATCGGTAATTCTATAAACCGTAAGCACCACGGTATGAACGGCGCACTGCTTATCTATCCGATTCTCTCGGAGATGGATATGGATATGGAAGAAATTGCAGTTTTGCTTTCTGCAGTCGGAAATCACGAGGAAGAAACAGGAGTACCTGTAAGCCCGATTTCTGCGGCTCTCATAATAGCAGACAAATCTGATGCCCACCGCACAAGAGTAAGGCGTGGCAAATATGATCCATTTGACATACATGACAGAGTAAATTACTCTATTAAAAACAATAAAGTGATAGTAGACGTTGAAAATAAAAAAATAAATTACGAGATGGATATGGATGACTCATCTTCAGTCATGGAATATATGCAGATATTTTTAACCAGAATGATAATGTGTGAAAAGGCAGCTGAATTTCTGGACTGCAAATTTAACATTGTTATAAACGGTACAGTTATAAACAATAGCATAAAGAAAAAGTGATATTAAAAAAGAGCCCGAAGGCTCTTTTTTTTTGCCTTAAATTATAATTTAACAAGCCCACTCACATCAACAGGCATTCCAGTTGCCAAAGCTTTATTTGCTGCAATACCCGTTAGAATTGACATCGCACCATCTTTATAACCCGCAGCACGTTTATAAACATCTTCAGGAGGATTTCCGAATATATCCTCCAACATAACGATATCTCCGCCGCCATGTCCACCTTTTCCCTCATCAATTTCGATATCATATGGTTTCCCAAACATCGGATAAACTTTTATGCTATTAAAGAGCACAGCACCTTCTTCGCCAAAATCACCGCCGGCATTGACATATGATTTTTCGCGAACCTCATATTCGATTCTGCCTTCTGTTCCGTTAAAGCAAACTCTATATCCTTCCCAAGGCATATAAGCATTCAGTGAATATGTCATAATAGCATTGTTGTTATATTTCACCATCACACCCATGGTGTCCTCTATGCTTATTCCATGTCCGAATACGCTTTGATCTCTCTGATATCCGTCATCTTTTTCTGCATCTAGATACATGCCTTTAAGTTGTTCGTTTTCTTCAATGTCAATTGCAAAAGGATCGTCCTTTGCTTTTTCTGAACCATAAGCTCTTGAGTAAAACTCTGTCACGCCTCTCTCTTCTGCATTTTCTCTGCCATAAAACATCAAGTCACCAAATGCAAATACCGTTTTTGGAGATGTGCCTAGCCAGAAGTTAACCAAATCAAAGTGGTGTGTGGATTTGTGCACCAAAAGCCCGCCGCTGTTTCTTTTGTCCCTGTGCCAGCGTCTAAAGTAATCCGCTCCATGCTTTATGTTTAGCAGCCACTCAAAGTGAACAGATGTCACTTTTCCGATAGTGTCTTTCATAATGAGCTCTCGCACTTTAGTGTTCTGTGGAGAGTATCTATAGTTGAATGTGACTCGAAGATTTTTTCCTGTGCGATTAATTGTATCTATTATCTGCTGACATTTGTCAGCATCCACAGTCATGGGTTTTTCAGTTATAGCATCACAGCCCATTTCCATTGCTTTTATTATATATCTATGGTGAGTTCTATCCATCGTTGTAACTATTACAACATCAGGTTTTTGCTCGGCAATCATCTTTTCAAACTCATATTCTCGATATGTAGGAAGCTTTGGAACTTTAAATTCATTAGTGATATAGTTGTTTGTATAGTCCATGCGTGTCTGATTTATGTCGCACAGTGCTAAAATCTCTGAAGTTTCACTATAATCCCTCAAAAGAGAGTCGTAAAACAATCTCGCTCTGCCGCCAGTGCCTATTATTACATACTTTTTCTTAGACATAGTAATCTTTCTCCAATCAATAAAAACTGGCTCTATTATAGCACTGCAAAAAATATTTTAAACGCCATTTTTGTACTATATTGTTGTCATATGGTTGATAATGAAATATTATAATGGAATGAGATATCAATTATGGAGGACAAGGTTTGTATATAGAGTTTGAGTATTCTCAAAGCGAAGGCCAGATGTTCGAAGGGCATCAGCATGATATTATCGAAATATATTTTCTTATAAGCGGACAGCGCTATTATTTCATCGATGGAAAAGCACATCTTGTAATGCCTCGTGATTTGGTTATCATAAGAGAAAATATTGATCACAAGGTTTTTTCAGCAGGAATAGGAACATATAGCCGTTATATATTATATGCTGACAGAGAGTTCATCAATACCACTTTAGAGCCTGACACCGCACAATCATTGAATAGCTCTATTGATAAGGATATTTTTGTGTTTAAAATAAAAGAGGCTTCAAACCTAGAGATTTTTTTTCATAAAATGCAAAACCTTGAGCTAAATCATACTGATACTTCCGATAAAAAGGATGCCCTTAAAAAGCATTGCACTAATATTCTTAAAGAAATTGATAAGTCAATAATCCATGAGGAACCTACGAAAGAGCAAGAGCATCTTAGCTATGTGAATAAAAACATGCTGGAAATAGCCGAGTACATAAACAATAACCATGCAGATAAAATCACACTGGATCATCTTTCTTCTAAGTTTAATCTCAGTAAGTTTTATATCTGCAAACTTTTCAAAAAATCCATCGGCATGACATTCAGCGATTTTTTAAACAATTTGCGTATAACAGAAGCTAAAAGTCTGCTTGAAAACACAGAGCTTAGCATTTCACAGATATCAAAAACTGTAGGCTACAATGATACAGGCTATTTTTGCAGAATGTTTAAAAAAACAATGCAAATCACCGCATTAAAATATAGAAAACAAACAAAGGCTGACATATAAATATCCGGCGACAAATGCACCGGATATATAAAGAAGAGGGGGAGATTTTCTATTGAGGCAAACTTTATGTCTGCCACCTTCGATAAGATGATGATACTAAAAAACAGGCGCTTTTTAAATCAACGCCCGCTTAAATGTCGTTTTAGCTTGTTTAAAACTATATACTAATTATCATCTACTCAAATTCTGTGACATTCTGCGCATCCGACCACAAGCGTTCTAAATTATAAAACTCTCTGTCTTCTTCACGGAAGATATGTACAACAATATCCTTTAAATCCATGATAACCCAACGTGCTGCAGAATAGCCTTCCATAGGGCCAATTTCAATCCCGTTTTTTTCGCAGTAATCATCAATCTCATCGCAAAGTGCTTTTACCTGCACACCGCTTCTTCCTGAAGCAATCAAAAATGCGTCAGCAATAATTGTTTTTGACGAAATGTCCAAAAGGACTACATCCTTGGCTTTTTTATCCACCAAAAGCTGGGCTGCCTCATTTGCCATCTTCTCAATTTTTTTATCCAAATATCTATCTCCTTTAGATATACATTTTACCAAACAAAATAGTTTTTCTCAACTTCTTTTCAGTATTATCCTTTAAATCTAAGATAAAGCTTATCTTGAGATAACTTTAACGCAAACAACTTCGGGTGGATTGAACACCCTTGGCAAAAGAGAGTTTATAGAAAGCCCACGGCTTACTATGTGTACCATGTCTTCATGCTTGTAAATGCCGCCTGCATATTTGGGGAACCAACCTTGATTCGGTGCATAAAGACCATTTATAAATGGCGGCACTCTAACTTGTCCGCCATGTGCATGCCCCGAAAGAACTAAATCAAAATTATACTGCTTGTACAAGTTAATAAGCTCTGGCCTATGCGCCAATAGTATATTAAAACTATCATCATTCAAATCAGAAAACTGTGACAGCAAATCCGCAGCGCCTTTCATGGATGTATATTTTTCATCAGCCGTATATGATATAACATCCGGATCATCCATGCCGCATATATTTATTGGTATAGTGTTTATGTTTACCGCTTTGGATTCATTTCTTAAAACAGTTATTTTATAGCTTTCAATCAATGATATTATTTCATCGCTTTTCCATGTCCAGAATTCATGATTCCCCGTAACGTAATATACAGGTGCTATAGCTGTAATTTCATCAAACAGTTTTTCTGTGTTTTCTGTATTTGAAAAATCATCAATCATATCTCCCACTAAAAATATAGCATCAGGATTTTGATTACTAATTTTTGATATAATCTTTTTCTGATTTTCTCCGTGCAGTGTGTTGTGAAGGTCTGCAATTACAATAAAATTTGCCTGTGAACCTTTTTCTCCAAGATCCGTATATACAGCATATTTTCTAAGAATTGGCTTATCATAAAAAGCAACACATACAAGTGCTACAAAAATAAGAGTTATAATATATCTTCTGAATTTCTTATGTTTATTCAATAAAAGATTCCCTTACGGCAAGCAAACCTTTTACAACTTGCTTTTTGGGTACTTCTTTCCCATCAAACACATCAAGCATCGTCTTGACCGCCATCGCACATAAATCCTCAATCCTATTGTCAATGGAAGAAAGCGCAGGAGTTGAGCACTCCGACAGAACTGAATTATTAAATCCTACTATAGCAACATCACCAGGCACTTTAATATTTCGCTCCGTAAGTGCTTTAAGTGCACCAACTGCAATCAAGTCTTCTGAAGTCACAACAGCTGTAAACCCCACTCCCCTGTCAAGTGCTGAAAAGACCGCCTGCTTTGAGTCTTCCAATGTTCTGCCACATTTAATTATGTTTTGAGGTGAAAGTGGGATTTTCGCTTGCCTGTGGCCTTCTTTGTAGCCGCTCAATTTATTTATGCCTGAAAAAGAATCCACATCATACATGTAAAGCATATCCTTATGACCGGCTTTGTTAAGTGCTAGAACGCACTGCTTTACAGCCTCTTTTTCATCACAAACTACAGAATAAGTATTTTCATATTCAAATTCGCCGTTTATTATAATCACAGGAATGCTTGAAGCAGCATTTTTTATGTGCTCATTGTCATCTTTTTCCTGAAAAATTGAGCCAACCAAAATCAGCGCATCCACCCTTTTTGACAGAAGCACGTTTATAGCCTTTTTTTTGTCTTCAAGCTTGCTGCCAGTGCAGCCCAAAATGGAATCATAACCCTTGGCGCGAAGATCACGCTCTATAATCGACACTGCCTGCGCATAATGCTTGTCGGACACATCAGAGCACAAAACACCCACCATCTTGATGGAGTTTAGCCCCAGTGCTCGTGCAAAAGCATTTGGCGTGTATCCCATTTCAGCGATGACTTTCAAAACTCTCTCTTCTGTTTTAGGGCTAACATTGCCCTTCTTATTTATGATGCGAGAGACCGTCGCGATGGAAACTCCCGCTTTTTCTGCTATATCATATATGTTCATATTATCCTCTTTAGTAAGCGCTTACACATATTCTATCAAAACGCATATGTTTATTCAATTATTTATAATAGCGCAGTTTCCAAATAAACTTGTAACCATAGTTTTCCCTTTAATAATTTAAATGAAAAAGTTTAAACATATATATGCGATTAAAACATATTTCACAAACACCTTTGTAAGCTCTTACATTTCCTATTGACTCTTCTGATCCTATTATGTATAATTCATACTTGAACCCGTGTGTAAGCACTTACATTGAGCTTAAACACCTTCTACTCTGTATTTTATTTTTAGGAGAAATTTATCATATGCAAAAGTTACCTTTTAAGGAAAAAGTAAATCGACCAAAGAAAGTACTTCAGTTTGGTGAAGGAAACTTCCTGCGAGCATTCGTAAACTACACTATAGAAATGTCAAATGAAAATGGTCTGTTTGACGGCAATGTAACTGTTGTAAAACCAATCTCATATGGCAGTTTTGAAAGATTTGAAAAGCAAAACAATCTTTATACTGTAATCCTGCGCGGTATTGAAAATGACAAAAAAATTCAGAAGACACATCTCATCTCGTGCATACACGATACAGTTGACCCATTTACACAAGAAGATGAATATAATAAATTGATGGAAAATCCCGATTATCGCTTCATTGTATCAAATACAACTGAAGCTGGAATAGTCTATTCCAACGACGATAAGTTTGAAGATAACCCTCCCACCACTTTCCCGGCAAAACTTACTAAACTTTTATATCAGCGTTATAAATTTTTTAACGGAGCATCTGATAAAGGCTTTATATTCCTTCCGGTTGAGCTTATTGACAAAAATGGCGACAAATTAAAGGAGTGTATTTTAAAGTACATTGAGTTGTGGAGCTTAGAAGATGGCTTTAAGAGGTGGATAGTAAACGATAATATATTCTGCAACACTTTAGTTGACCGTATAGTTTCAGGCTATCCTAAGCAAGAAGAGGAAAAAATATGGCAGAAGCTCGGTTACAAGGACGAAATTATGGTCACTGGCGAACCTTTTGGTTTCTGGGCAATAGGCTCAGATAGAATTAATGAGGTTAAGCAAGAGCT
Source organism: Christensenellaceae bacterium (assembly GCA_963676355.1). Lineage (GTDB taxonomy): Bacteria > Bacillota > Clostridia > Christensenellales > UMGS416 > JAGLOK01. The sequence continues at coordinate 1,410,756 of OY781093.1, read as the reverse complement.
TACATTTAAATCAAGTGTTGATATTGTTTTTGCTAAAGACATCGAGCCTTATAAGCAGCGCAAAGTGCGTCTTTTAAATGGTGCTCACACATCTCTGGTTATGGGCGCATATCTTGCAGGCAAAACAACAGTTGAAGAATGCATGAAAGATGAGGTTTTAAGCGATTATCTCGAGCAATGCATGTTTGAAGAAATTCTTCCAAACATTAAGTTGAATAAAAAAGAACTTTCTGAATTTGCAAATTCTGTAGTGCAACGCTTCAAAAACCCATATCTTAATCATAAGTTATTAGACATCAGCCTGAACTCAACATCAAAATGGCGTGCAAGAGTTCTTCCTTCGTTGCTTGATTATGTGGAGCACAACAAAGAGCTTCCCAAAAACTTAGTTTTTTCATTTGCCAGCTATCTTGCATTTTATATAGGCATAGAAAAAAAGAATGATGGATATTATAATAGTATTGGAAAACGGTTATATCAAGTCCGCGACGATGAGAAAGTGCTGGACTTTTATGCAAGTCACAAAACTACAAAACTAGACGACCTTGTCCATCTTGTAATGAGCGATAAAAATTTATGGGGACAAGACCTAACTGAAATTGAAGGCTTTGAGCTGGCAGTTATTGAGAATCTAAATGAAATTAACAAAAAGGGCGTAAAACCAGCAATTAAAAAAATGATGGAAGGCTGATATGAGCGACTTCATAAAAATTAATCCCAAAGACAATGTGGCAGTGTCAATAAACGACACTGCCATCGGTGCATCTATAAACATTGAAAATGACAGTTTCAAAGCCCTTGAGGCAATAAAAAACGGTCACAAGATTGCTCTTTATGACATCACAAAAGGTGAAAATATAATAAAGTATGGATTTCCCATCGGTCATGCAACCAAGGATATAAAAAAAGGTCAGTGGGTTCACACACACAATCTCAAAACCAATCTTTCAGGCACTCTTGAGTATGAGTACAACCCACAAACAATATCTTTTAAAAAACAGTCACCCGACTCATTCATGGGATACCTTCGCAAAGATGGCAAAGCCGCTGTTCGCAATGAAGTGTGGATAGTCCCAACAGTAGGCTGTGTGAATGCAGTGGCACGCCAGATAGAAAAGATGGCAAGTCCCTTGTTAAAAGAGGGAGTTGATGGAGTATTTTCATTCCCCCACCCTTTTGGTTGCTCACAAACAGGAGGCGACCATAAGACTACGCAAAATCTTCTTGCAGCCCTTGTTCGCCATCCAAATGCAGCGGGCGTTTTAGTTCTGGGACTTGGCTGTGAAAATAATTATATAGACTCGTTCAAAGAAGTCTTAGGAGAATATGACTCTGAAGGAGTGAAATTTTTAAACTGTCAGGATTCAGAAGATGAAATTACGGATGGGATTAAAATTGTCCAAGAACTGATTGATTATTCTTCACAGTTTAAAAGAGAGCCAATAAGTACAGATAAGCTTATTGTAGGTCTTAAATGCGGAGGCTCTGATGGCTTTTCCGGAATAACTGGCAATCCTGCTGTAGGCGCTTTTTCTGACATATTAATAAGCCATGGCGGAACTTCGATCCTCACGGAGGTGCCCGAAATGTTTGGTGCTGAAACGCTTCTTATGGAACGCGCCAATGATGAGACGGTATTTAACAAAACAGTCGAAATGATAAACGGATTTAAGAACTATTTTATAAGCCACAAGCAAGAAATTTACGAGAATCCTTCACCCGGCAACAAGGAAGGCGGCATTTCAACCCTTGAGGACAAGTCGCTTGGCTGCACACAAAAGAGTGGGCAAAGCACTGTTGTTGATGTGCTAAAATATGCCCAGCCTGTAAAATCTGCAGGTCTTAACCTGCTAAATTCTCCCGGTAACGATATAGTTGCCTCCACGGCACTTGCAGCCAGCGGAGCGCACATTGTGCTATTTACAACAGGGCGCGGAAACCCATTAGGATGCCCCGTTCCAACGGTTAAAATCTCCACCAATACTGCACTTTTTGAAAAGAAAAAGCATTGGATTGATTTTAATGCCGGTGATATAGTTAATGGGCAAAGTATAAAAGAATGCGGTCAAAACCTCTACGAGTATGTATTACAATTAGCCGAAGGAACTAAAACGCAAAACGAGAAGAAGGGCTACAGAGAAATATCAATATTTAAGGATGGAGTTATACTATGAAGAAATTTATGGACAAAGACTTTCTATTGGAAAACGAAACTGCAAAAAAATTATTTCATGATTATGCAGACAAAATGCCTGTTATCGACTATCACTGCCATATAGATCCTCAGGAAATATACGAAGACAAGCGTTATGACAACATCACTCAGGTCTGGCTGTATGGCGACCACTACAAGTGGCGCGCAATCCGTTCAAATGGTATAAGCGAAAAATATATCACAGGAGATTCCACAGATTATGAAAAATTTGAAAGCTGGGCAAAGACTATGCCTAAGCTCATCGGCAATCCGCTTTACCATTGGACACATCTTGAATTGCAGAGATATTTTGATTTTAACGGTGCTCTTAGCCAAAAAACCGCCAAAGAAGTTTGGAACATGACCTCTGAAAAGCTTAAAACGCTCACTGTTCGCGAGATTATAAAAGCATCAAACGTTAAAGCTATCTGCACAACAGATGATCCGACAAGCGACCTTAAATACCACAAATTGCTCGCTGAGGACGACTCATTCGATGTTAAGGTTCTTCCTGCATTCCGTCCTGATAAAGCGATGAACATAGATAAGTTTGAATTCGCAGACTATATCGACAGTCTCTCTGATGCCAGTGGAATTAAAATAAATAGCTTTGATCAGCTCAAAGCAGCTCTCAAACAGCGCATTGATATCTTTAATGAAATGGGTTGTGTTGCGTGCGACCACGGTCTTGATTATGCAATGTATAATATGGTGTCAGACGAAGAGGCCGACCACATCTTAAAAGAGCGCTTGAATGGAGGTAAGCTCACAGAAGATGAAGTGGATGGATTTAAAACAGCACTCATAATTTTTCTTGCGGGTGAATATACAAAGCATGGTTGGGTGCTAGAGCTCCACTATTCTTGTCTTAGAAATAACAACACGGAAAGATATGAATCCCTCGGCCCTGACACAGGCTTTGATGCCATCTCATCGCGTGACTCATCCCAAGGACTAGTTGACCTCCTTGATGCATTAAACCAAAATGCAAGCCTGCCCAAAACGCTTATATTCTCACTAAACCCCAATGATAATGCTATGATTGGCACAGTCATTGGCTGCTTCCAAACTGACGAGGCAAAGTGCAAGGTTCAGCAAGGCTCAGCCTGGTGGTTTAATGATACAAAAGAAGGCATGATATCCCAAATTAAATCATTTGCAAGCCTTTCAGTGCTCAGCAATTTTGCAGGCATGCTGACTGATTCCAGAAGCTTTCTTTCATACACACGCCACGAATATTTCAGACGCATTCTCTGCAACATAATTGGAGAATGGGTTGAAAACGGCGAATATCCCAACGATGAGAAAGAACTTCAATCAATTATAGAAGATATAAGTTTTAATAACACAAAAGACTTTTTTGGATTTTAAAATACTAAATTTTATTCAATATATAAAGGGCCACATTGTGGCCCTTTATTATTATTGCAAAGATGTATTTACTTGTAAATTCGTATTATTCGTGTATAATTACAACAAAAAGCACTTATTTTTAGTGTATTTGTGATGTGAGCTTTTATATGAATATAAATTTTTTAATGTCCCTGCTTATTATAATATTGGCAAGTATTGCATCCGTAAAAATACTTAACTTTGTTAATATAAATAAGATTAAAAATTCAATATTTGTGATGCTTTTTGCTTTTTTAATGCTATCTTTTTGTCTGTCTTATGCATTGGAGTTATCCGCTGAAACTGTTGAACTTAAGGCATTATTTTCATTAATAAGGGCTGCAATCTTTGGATTTCTTCCCCCTCTTACATTATTGGTTTTCCTTTCTATTACAAGATCCACCAAAAAAATCACTTACCTTAATTATATACTTTTGTTCATAGCCCCATTTATAAACTTCGTGCTTGCACTTACAGCACAAAGCCACAATCTATATTTTTACAACTTTACAATAAATCAAGTCGGTTCAATCCAGATACTTTCTATGAAATCAGGCATATGGTTTTATATAATGAGCCTCGTCTCTCTTGCAATTTTTGTTTATTCATTCTTTATTATCTATAAATACTTAAAGTCAATGAAAAAAAATAGGTCTCCTATGATCCTGCTCTTAATTATTATAGTGCTGGCATCATTTGGTGTCATTGGATATATTGTATTATATAATACCTTTGTGTATTTTATTATGCCTTATTTTATACCTATATCATGCTATCTGCTTTCGATAAACTATGTAATGGGCAAATTATTTGGCGTTATTCCTTTTGCTTATAAAAAGGTCTTTGAATGGTCTAACAGCCCGATACTTATATTAGACAGCGGCCTAAACCTTATGGATTTTAACGAAGAGGCAGAGTCTTCAATACCTCTTTTATGCACTTCTACTATAACAAAAAACATATGCGATTTTATAGATTATGATGGCAGAATAAAGTCGTGTATAATGACAGACTCTGAATGCAGGATCAGGATAATCAAAGAATATAATGTTCGCCACTACAGAGTTTCCTCTTCCCCATTGGCAGGAAAAGGCAATAAAACCTTGGGATATATGGTCTCATTCATCGATGTGACAGAGCTAGTTGAAACAATGGCAGAACTTACAGAGCTTGCTTCTATTGACACTCTCACAAGAACTCTGACAAGAGGATATTTCATAGAGCGCACTGAGCTTGAATTCGCTCGTGCAAAGCGACACTGCCACCCGCTGTCATTTATCATATTGGACCTTGACCATTTCAAAAATATAAACGACAAATATGGACATATAGCAGGCGATGTTATCTTAAAGGAAGTAGCCGACATCTGTAAAACAAAAATTCGCTCTATTGACCTTCTTGGAAGGTTCGGAGGCGAAGAATTTATGGTGCTTTTACCCGAAACTGATGTAGAGAGCACCGTAGCTGCTGCAGAGCGCATTCGAGAAAAAATAGAAAAAACAGAATTTGTCCATGATGGAAAAGTGATGAGAATCACAGCAAGTCTGGGAGTAACAGGAACCGACAAAGTTTCTTGTCAAAGCTTTGACAGATTCCTGCACTGTGCAGACGTCGCACTTTATAAAGCAAAAGATGCTGGGCGCAATAATGTTAAAATTGAACCATTGTGCTAAATATATTTTTTCATAAACTCTTTTACTCTGCCTATATTTGTTTTTAGATATTTTTCAGGGCTGTCCATCACCAATAGCGCATAATTTAAGAAGTTTACACGTCTTGATATCATTAGATGCTCTATGTCAGATTCAGAAAACTCAGGCAAAGCTCTTACTTTTTTATATCCTTTAAATAGCAAATCATACACCTTTGGATAATCAAAATTATCATCATCCTTATAATAAAAAAGATAAATCCCAAGGTCATGAATAGGCATTCCATACATAGCCTCTTCAAAATCTATTAATCTAATTTCATCCTTATATGTCCAGATGTTATATGGATTTAAATCCGCATTCAAAAGTTGTGGTGTTGCATTTTTATAAAAGCCCAAAAGCTTTTCATCCAAGTATGGTATTATAAAATCCATTACCTCATGATAGTCCTTCGGTAAAAACTTTTGGTATTTTTCTTGTTTATATACAGGTACTTCATCCCTATAATAAAATATCTTGTCCCACTTTTTAGGCTTAATATTTCGAGGGATTGCTATGCCTTCTGTTGCTTCGTGCAGCTTCGCCATAATGCCACCGATTTTCTCAAAATAGCCATCGTCTTCCCTTCCGTCTATTTCTTTTCCTTCAAGCCATTTATAAACAGCCACTCTTTTTTTGCAATCAAAGCCAATGTGATTGACCCATACGACTCCTTGTCCATTGATTGATTTTACAACTTCAGGCACTACAATATCAGAAAATTCTGCAACTTTTTCAATAAGAAAAACTTCTGCTAAGTTGTCTTCAATTTTGCTGCTTTCTTCCTGAAATATTTTAAGAGCGTATTTCTTGCCATCGCTGCCCACCACCTTAAAAAATATATTGGTTTCTTCAGTGATATATGAAATACTTTTTGCATCAATATCATATTGCTTAATAGCCTCTTTAGCTACGTCGTGCATTCTTCTTTTTTTACCGAGTTCTGTCAATTCGTTATATTTTTTCATGGTTTTTCTCCAGCTCTTTAAATCTTATTGATTCATGTACCAAATAAGGTACACATGTTTACATATAATTATAGTTGTAGAAAGAATATATCAAATTTTCTTTCCTAAACACTCTCTAAGGAGGCCTTAAAATGACAATCATTCAACAAAAAATGGACATACTGTCCTATATAGAATCACCATCACAAAAGCCCGTTTCCTCAAGCAACACACATTCTGAGCCTACTTGCTCAGTTAATAATGAAAACATCACAGGCTGCATAAGCGTTTCCGCCTTCTGCACACAGCTATCAATGCAAGGCTTAAACTTCGGCAGGAACCAAATGTTTAAGTGGCTCAGAACAAACGGCTATATCTCCAAGCAAAAATCCACATGGAATATGCCTAACAAAAAATATATTCTGCAGGGTTATTTTAAACTCAAAGAAAGCTTTGTTATCATAGCCGACGAACAAGTTGCCAAATACTCACCGCTCATTACTCAAAAAGGAAAGGCATATCTTGCGGCCAAGCTGACTGAAAGCAAAAGCCTCAATAACAGCAGAAAAGCAAACTAAGCTAAATAACTCCCGGAGCTCTGTCCATGCATGGCACTCCTGTCTGGCATTTCCCACAGCCATACCTTGGTGTGTATTTCTTCTTTGTCTTGTCCAAATATTGCTTGCATGGCAGATGCATCTTTCCATTTTCAAAACTTATTGCATCAGCAGGGCAGTTTTTAATGCAAGCACCGCACATATTGCAGTAATCATATACTCCGGTGTACTCTCTTTTAGTGGGCTCGTGCTCCATATTTGTTATAAGGCTCAAAAAACGCCCTGCCATGCCGCGTTTTGTAATCAAACCGCCGGATAAGCCAAAAGTTCCGAGTCCTGCAGCATATGCGGCATGCCTTTCCGACCAGTTCCCTCCGAAATCCTTATTGCCTTTCTCATTTTTAACAAACTTGCCGATATATTTGTCGCTTAATGCAGGAGCAATACACTCATATCCTTTTGCAATCAAACTGTCCCTTATAAAAACAGTTAGTTCATTAAGATGTGTCTGCCCTTCATATCTGGCATGCAGCCATTTAGCTGAAGGTTCATCCTTGTCTTGCGTGTTGCTTAGCTTTACATCTTTATTAAAAGGGAAAAAAACGGATATAACAGTTTTTGCTCCTTCAAGCCAGTCCAAGGGATGCATAAATCTGTTGTTTAATATAGCAGGGTTTGTTATGTATTCATCAAAAATCAAATCTTGAACATCTGCATATCCAATCAATGGATCATCGAATATCACCATACCCGCATATTCTTCGGATACAGCTTCTTTACTGCTAATTTCATTAAACCCGCTCGAGTGGATATACTCCTCAATCAAACTTCTAATCATCTTAATTCCTTTCTTGACTCACTATAAGTTATTTGTCGAATATTTTGTTTATATACTGTTACCAAACTTCTTTTTTATTCTTCTTTATCATTTTTGAAAACTGTTTTTCTTGAATGCGCTGTTTCTGGCTTTGTCTGCGCTTAAGATGCGCCATTTCCCTTTTAAGTTTTTTATAGCTCTCCCATCTTTCTTGCTCCAAAGTTCCATCTTCCAAAGCATTTTTAACAGCACATCCCGGTTCGCTCATATGCCTGCAATCATTAAACCTACACATACTTGCCAGTTCGTCAATGTCCGAAAAAACATTGCTCATGCCTTCCTCACTGTCCCACAGAAACAGAGTTCGCATTCCAGGTGTGTCCAGCAACAATCCTCCATCAGGCATAAGCACAAGCTCTCTGTGTGTTGTTGTGTGGCGTCCGCGGTCATCGTCGCGAAGTACCTCCTGTGTACCCATTATCTCCTCACCAAACAGCGTGTTTAGCAGCGTCGATTTGCCTACACCTGATGAGCCTAAAAGCGCCACGGTCTTTCCTATGCTAATGTATTGATTGAGTTCGTCCAAGCCTTCACCGGTAAGTGAGCTAATAGCAAATATTTCAGCGCCTGCCGATACACTATATGCCTCATTTATCTTCTCTTGAGCGTCATCGCACAAATCTTTTTTTGTAAGAACGATAACCGGAAGCGCTCCGCTTTCCCACGCGGAGATAAGATATCTTTCCATCCTGCGTAGGTTAAAATCAAGGTTGAGCGATTGCATTATAAACACAGTGTCTATGTTAGCAGCCACTATCTGTTCTTTTAATATAGCTCCCGCCGCAGTTCTTGAAAACTTTGTTTTCCTAGGCAATAGTGCGCTTATAGTATATCTATAGTTGTCAGCATCATTTTTTAGGCAGATAAAATCGCCCACGCCATATGCCCTATCGTCATGCACATGTCTCTCAACAAGCAACTCACCTTCCTCAAAAACTACTCTTACAGCCTGTCCGTAATCTGCTACTATTCTAGCAGGTATAAGAGAAATATCGTTTAGTTTATTATATTCGTCTTGAAAATGGTCATCCCATCCATATTTAATTAAATTCATCTATTTTAAACCTCTTAATTTCATGTCTTTCATTTTGTCGTCGCTTTTTCGAATTGCGTCTGTCATCTTCTTTAATTCTTGTCACCGGGCTCATTCCCCAGCTTCTTCGAATTTTCTTATTTATTTCATACGCCTTTGAGGCATCTTTTGATTTTTTCATAACTTATTCCTCCTTTTTTTCAAACAAAAAAACACGCCTACCAATACCGCGTGTTCCATCAGAGTATTCTGTTTGCTTATGTCGTGCGAACTAATCCGCACCGATATTCAATTTACGGTGTGTGCACCCTATCCAATTTGTTAAGCATCATTAATCCTCCTTTATTACTATTTGTGCTATCTACTGCATTTTATATTCTATTTCGATTATTGTCAAATATTATTTTATAACAGCTGTTTGCACTCATTTTCATTGTCAATCTCAGATGTGCTATAATAATCACTTAAAATACTGGTATCAATAACTTATAGGCTCTAACTCACATATTTTTTCAAAAGTAGCAATCGTGAATACAATAAAATTGTTAATGGACGGCCACATTTCAATAAAGTATCAACCTTCTAGATATCTGCTTTACGAAGACGAAAAATCATAAAAAACTTTTACAACACTTTCATTTCCTATGAGATGGAAACATGACATTCTTAGAGTATTTGATTATTTTTCAAAAAAAAAGTCCCCTATTATAAAAGAATGAATGATGCAATCAATAATTTTGTGCTCTTTCTGTTTGTGCGAGCTATTTTCAGTTTGTGCCATCAAAAAAGTCGCTTGCATATGCATTTACTTCTTCTATCGCTTCATCCAAATTAAGCTCATCATACATTGACTTTACATAGCTATCCCAGTCAGCATCAAAGTCTCTTGTAGTTTCTATAATATGAAGTATTTTTTCCTCCGCAATGGAGTCAATATCAATAACGCACATCTCAGGCGTTATCATTCCCTCTGTAAAAAGTTCACTTTCAAAGCTCCACGGCCAGATATTGTTTTCCAGCATATTGTATGTATATTGTACAAACGTAGAGTCTTCCGTTCCGCTTGCAGGATTTTTATCCAAGTTCCAGCTTGCAAAGTTTTGAAACGGAGAAAATTCAGGGCTAGAATCAATAAAATTTTGCCCAGGCAATTCACCATTGCCTTTTTCAAGCAGATTTCTTCCTGCTTCGGAATAAAGATAATCAAACAATGAAAGGACTTTTTCAAGCTTTACTTCGCTAAGTCGAGAAGAAAGCATTGTTCCCCCATCAAACGTTTCAATGCCATTGTGCACCTGACCATCAGGAGTTGTATAGCACGGCATAATTTTTATGACGCTTGATATACTCTTATCAGGATTGTGCTCATCCCATCCATCTTCAAATCCAACAAGATCAGTATAATATGCAGGCGCTAGTATAGCTCCGGATTTGCCGGTGAAAAATTTATTCAAAGCTTCTTCTGCTGTTTGCTTTGTCATATCAGGATCAATTACACCCGACCTATATAGCTGTGCCGCCCACGATATCGCCTCTCTTGCTTTATCGCTCACTATCCCAGGAATCCACTTTCCATCCTGCTTTACCCAGTCGCGCACTCCAAAAGGCGTTAAAAACACGTCACGAATAAAATCAAGCCCGCCGGAGCCTGTTATGCCCCAAGTGTCCCATATTGTGTTTCCATCCGTATCTGAGCCTCTGTACGCTTCTAAAAGTGCAACTACATCTGTAAACTTCGCTGCATCCTGAAATGTTTTCTGAGTTAAGTTATCAGCCCAGTCGCTTCTGTAGAAAATCACGCTGGATGCGCCATGCGTCTGGTCAAATGTCTGATAGGTTCTAGGCATGAAATACATCTCATCTTTATATGAATAAATCTTTTCATACCAGCTCATCACCCGACTTAAATTCTCTTTTCCCGCCCATATTTTTTTAGGCACAGGTTGAATCTGTCCTGAAGTAATAAGCACTCTGTATTGCATTTTGTCAGAAAGCACATCATGTGCAAAAACATCGGGAAGCATGTTTGCACTAATCATCCAGTTCACTTCATCACTATAGTTTTCTATGGTGAATGTCATGGGCTTAATTCTTATTCTAAACTCTTTTTCAATATAGCTTGTGATATATTTGGCAGCTTCGGTTTGCGGATCATACATCTCCCACATGCCAAATGAAATTTCGTGCAATTCGTTTGCATTGTCCCTTTTGGGAACGGCAGTAGTTTCAATTTGCTGCTCGCTTGTATCTTCGCATCCTGTAAATGCGAACAATGACAATATAAGAGTGACCACCAAAAATATAATAAATATACGTTTTTTCAAAGCTAACCTCTAAAATAAAATGATTATAAAAAATTATATCACATTATCGTAATATAATTTTAACAAATTTATAAATTTATACGCTAATGTTCCTTATTTTTTGTATAGCCTTCCGTTCTTGAGAAGTTATACTCTTTAGTTTGCGAGTCACCGGAAGTATCTACAATCACATATTCACCGTTTACAAGCACTTCATTCCACGCGTGATAATACTCGGTTTTAACATAGTATCCAAGCACAACCTTGCATGGTATTCCCTGACTGCGACACATTGACGCAAAAAGCGATGCAAAGTCTGAGCATATTCCCTTCTTTGTATCATATGTGCGCTGCGGATTTGGAACATAGCCCACCTCAAGTTCTCCGATTACCGAAAAGTCATATGATATATTTCTTACTATCCAGTCATAAATCGCGTGAGCTTTTTCTTCATTAGTTATCGCATCTTCTGTAAGTTCCAATCCGAATTGAATGACTTCCATCTCATTGTCATATACTACGAATGAGTTTGGCACAAGGTATGGGAAATCCGGATTAATAATTTCACATGAAAAATCAGCTGTTTCTACAACACGATAGGAATTGCCCGATGTGTTTTCCACTAAACGAACACGATAGTCCCCATCACCCAAATGCAGTGTAAATCTATGATACTGACCGTCAGGAATCAAGTCATAAACTTCCTGCAGAGCGCCGTTGTTCATCATTATTTTTACTTTGTTATCAGATTTATACGAGCAGTAAATGTATCCGTTCATGCTGGTGGATGAATTGATCTGCGCTTTATCCGAGTTTGAAACAGGTGTTTCAGGGATAGGCACTGCTGTGGCTTTGGGAGCAGCCGTCTCAGTCGGCTCTGGAGTTTCAGTTGCAGTTTTTGTCACAGTTGCAGTATTTTCTTTAGTTCGCTTCAATTCAACGGTAGGCGTTTCAAAAGTAGGTCCGACTGCTTCATCAGTGCTTTTTGATATACTGACACTGTCAGTCTGTGAAATAGATGTTTCCCTTTCACTTTCGTAAGCACCTTCTGAAGCAGAATTTTTAGATAAAACAACAACGCCAATGACCATCACTGCTGCCACGGCGCATATTATTATTAAAAATTTTAACCCTCTACTCATAAAATTCCCTGTCAACCCATGGAAAGTATGTTAGCCAAACTTTGGAGTATCAATCTCTTCTTCAATCGGATTCTGCCTCAGTCTCCATGAGTATATTTCATACCTTGCTGTCATGTCATCAGCGGTTAATGTAAAATCTAAATACCACGTGCCGTCGTCTTCAAACTGCGCCTCAACCAAGGGAGCTGCAACGGCAATTATTACATCAAGATTCTTGTCTCCCGAGTCTTGCCCTTCAGAAACTGAAAAACTTAGCGAAATATCTCCTTGTTTTGGCAATTTATTTGCTGCCAAGAAATCTTCAGCGCTTTCATATCCATTGGAATATGTGATTTCCAGTCCGTAGTCTTTCGCTAGTTGCTCAAGACCTTTTGCGCATTCGTAAAAATAAAGCCTGTTAAAGACACCATATATTTTCTTTGTCCGCAGCGCAGGACTTTTCATTGCATCAAGATTTCCAACAAACAAAGATTGTAGTTTTTCTTCAGCTTTAAGAAAATCCATGTCCTCAACTGTTGAAATCGCGCTAAGATACCCAGTTGTTTTAACCGCACTCGAGTATAGCAAGCTGTCAACTTCCGCCAATATCTTTTCAGCTTCAGAGTCTAATGCATAGTAATCAACTTTTGACTGTGCTGCCTTTATAGAAAGCTGCTTGTTTGTCCATCCCGCAGTGAGCGCAATGCCTCCAAAAGTTGCAAGCACCACGACTATCAGTATCACAAGTATTGAGGCTGCGCCTTTGTTATTAATCTTCATTGTGCGCACCCCTATAATATTTTTTGCAGTTTAATGACACAACATTTTGCTGCATTTCATTTTCCACTTTGAAAAAATCAATTTCAAGATTATAAAGCTTCCCAGACACATATTCCTTTTCTGGCACAAGGTTTATTTTTAGAACAATATAAGCATCATCCAAGCTTTCTTCTGTGTACCAGTTTTCGTTATAATAGATAGTCCAGTTCTGCTCGGCCTTGTCATCTTGCATATCAAGGTGAAAGTTTTCAGCAAAGTTTTCAGGGCTTGTAGAAGCCTTGAAAGTTTCAGCAATAAAACTTACCTGATTCATTGATTCATCATACATATTCGCATCATCTGATAATTCATCACTTCTAAAATACATAGATAGTATAAATCCTGAGCACAAAGCAAGCGCGGCAATAGCAACAACAAGCTCAACCAAAGTAAATCCTTTTTTATTCATTGTTGCCTCCTCCCCCACTTCTTAGTGTAATTATCCTCTTTTGAGACTTCAGCTCATCATTTTGAATGTATCCTATGGCAAGTTCTATTGTGCTGCCCGTTTTTGTAACATCAAAGCTATCAATATCCGCGATTGAAAAGTATGAACTGGGATCTATTTCATCTCCATGCGCTATGTAGTATTCCACAAGCTCATCACCATATTGCATTATCCATAGCTCCTCGCCTGCAACTCCCGTGATACCAGATATAACTAATGCTTTTTCGCCATCTTCAAGCGGATTATCTGTTATCGTCACAGAATCATCACTATCCCCTTGGCGAACCCTATTTTCCATATATGATAGTGCAACCCTTGCAAATGATTTGCTGGATCTGTTCTCTGCAAGCCGCTCATACGCTCCGCTTCCAGCCTGAATCAGAGTAAAGCACAGTATGCCAAAAAGAGCAATGAGCGCAAACACCATCATAAGCTCGGCTTCTGAATATCCTTTTTTGTTTTTTAATATCTTCATTTTTCAAGCACCTGAACTATAGGCCTAATGTTCGAGCCGATATACTCGTAATAATAGTAAAATCTCTCATCCTGAATAAACACGCCGTAGTTATCGCTCAAATAGTCAAGCGTTGTAGGATATGATCCTTCAATGGCATAGCAATGAACCAACGCACGGTCAATAGCCTGCTGCGCCGTTTCCTGTGTCATGCTCTCATTCTTATCCACAGTCTCCCCAATAAGAGGGATGAGATATATGGAAAAAACTATCATGCACACAGCCAGTATTAATCCGGATATAAATTTTAGACTTACGGATTTCATTTTATCCTACGATTCTCATTATGTTTATAAGCGGTAGCATTATCGAAAGCAAAATCACTCCGATAATTATTGAAAGTATAATAATCAATATAGGTTCTATAACGTTTGTAATTCGAAGAAGTGCTTCATCCACATCCTCGTCATAAAAATTGGCTGAGTTTTTAAGCATGTCGCCCAGTCTTCCTGTGCGCTCGCCCACCGTCAGCATACGAAGCAACATTGGCGGGAAAACTCCGACCATTTTAACCGATTCGCTAAGCGTCTTGCCTGTTTTTACGCTTTCCGATGCCTCTCCAAGCTTGCTGCTCACATGTGTATTTTCCAAAAGGTTTGCCATCTTTTCAAGCGATTCATTAAGCGGAATTCCGCTTTCAAGCATCATCGCCATAAATCGCGCAAATTTGCTAGTCATAAGCCTCTTGTATAAAAGCGACATGCCGGGAACTGAAAGTTTCAATTTGTCAAAAAACTTTTTGCCTGATGGGATTCCAGCCCACCATATCAAAAATACAACAATAGCAACTAAGCCAAGCAAAACATATAGACCGTAGCTTGAAAAAAAGCCCGACATGTTTAAGAAGCCGCGCGTGATTCCTGGAAGCTCGCCTCCCATCGATGTCAGCATGCTTTCAAACATAGGAAGTATTTTTACAATAAGCAATCCAATCACCCACACCATAAGAACTGTAAGCAGTAATGGATATGTTATGGCTGTTCTGATTTTCTGTTTTATCCTGCTGTCTTTTTCATAGTAGATTGCAAGCTGCAAGAAAACCTCATCCAGATTTCCGCTTGTTTCACCAATTGCAATAAGATTTATCATATAAGACGGGAATATTTTCTCATCTCTCATCGATTCTGAAAGCTGCATCTTCTCGCTGCCCATGATGTTGTCATAAACATTGGATACAGCAGCTTCAAGCGAACTGTTTCCTGTCTGCTCACAAACAAGCAAAAGTCCGTCAAAAATGGACATGTCAGATGTTAGAACGGCTGCCAATTGTCTGCACATCACCGCCAAATCTCTGGATGAAACCTGTCGGGTAACTAGACTCTTCTTTTTTTGATTTTTAATCTCAATGTCTTTATATCCGCGAAGCTTAAGCTTTTCTTCTGCATCGTCTCTTGTTTCAGCTTGAATTATGCTTTCGACGCTTTCATTTTCGCTGTTTATAGCGCTGAATTTATAAAATATCATAATATCCTCTCGCAATCGGTCATTTGACGTATATAACACATTATTTTACATATTAATTATAGTTGTATATCTTGCTTATTTCAATCAACATTTTGCTGTATTCTTGCGCGACACTATCCGGATACAGTATTTTTGCCTTGTCACCCAGCATAAAAAGCCATGAGTAAAAGCCTTTTGATGGAAGAACGTCTACCATAACCACTATATTGTCACCATCATCATGTGCAGTCACATCAGTTCCAAATCTGTCATAGACAACATCACGTAGTGATTTATGAAAGCTCACCTGCACTTTTTGCTCTTCGCCTGAAAACATTGTAAATCTGCCTTTAATATACTTAGCTGCATCCAACCCTTTTTCAAAGCCAGTTATATCCGTTACAGGACGTCTTTTTTTGTCACTGACTTTAGCAGACATCATCCTGTCCACTCTGAAATGCGCAAGATTATCAAATTTGTCCATATTGCAAATGAGATAATATGCATCATCCGCCCACACCAAACTATATGGGTTAACTTTATAAACCATGCCCCCGTATCGCGGCACGGCTTCTTTGTTGCTATCATATTTTAAATATTTGAAGTTTAGCTTTTTAGCGTTTGTTATAGCCTTGTTTATGGCATCTATAGAGTAGAATATTTCTTCATTTTTGCATTTTGCTCTGCTGTCCAAAAACACTTGATGTTTAAGTGATTTAAAGTCATACTCACTCACCAGACTGCCGATTTTTTCTATCATCTGCTGTGTCTTGTTGTTTGAGATAAAGCGAGCAGACTGCATTGCATCAATGAGCATTCTAATTTCTGCGCTTTCAAATGGCCGTGCGCCCAAAAAATATCCCCTGCCATTTTTAATGATATCATATCCGCATTCTTCAAGGGCGGCAATATCTCTATATACTGCCTTTCTTTCAACTTTTAGCTCATATTTATCCTGAAGATACTCAATAATCTTTGCCGCAGAAATCTCATGTGCTTCATCTGAGTATTTGGTCAGAATCTCAAGAATCCTGAGTGCCACCAGTTTGTTTTTTGATGTTTGAGCCATTCTTCCATCCTTACATTGCACTATAAATAAGAAGTTTTATATATTACTTTTTTGTTTTAAGCTCCACCGCGACAATCTCGGGAGGGTTATAAAGTCGAAGGTTTATGTTGCTTGTTCCAAGTCCTGAGCTTACTATAAGCGGCATTCCGTTTATATCATTATATCCGCTTTTAACTTTAGGAAAGAGTTTTAAATCATATCCTATAAGGTCAACTCCCCAAGGCAGCTTAAACTGTCCACCGTGAGAGTGTCCTGCAAGTGCCAAAGAATAGCCGTGCTCCGGAAACTCATCATATATGGAATATCTGTGTGAAAGCAACACTTTAAACCATGCATTGCTATCGTCCGCCTCATCTGTTTCATCAAGGAAACGCTCCATTGCCCTAGATGATGCTGCTTTTGTATATTCACCCGGCAGCTCACCTGCCGCATACAGCCTCTCTGGATCATCAACTCCGCAAAAGCTTATGCTCTCGCCTTCTATCGTTACGCTATAGCACTCATTAGTAAGCGATATCACTCCTAAATCATCCATCTTCTTTTTCAATTGGGCAGCAAGAATTTCATCTGTCTTATAAAAATGATTCCCTTTTATCCACAAAACTGTAGATATTTCAGTTAAGCTTTCAGCAAGATCCAATACATTGTCTATGTCTTTTGACGAGCTGTCTATAAAGTCACCAGTCATTGCGATTATATCCGGCTGAGCCTCTATTATCTCTGAAATAAGTTTCTTGTTTTCGTTACCGTAAACTCCAAGATGATAATCTGTTATCTGTACTATCTTATAGCCGTCAAAATTCTCAGGGAGATTGCCGTATTCTATAACAAAATTTCTGGTTCTGAGCTTTTGGCTTGTCACTATGCCGAAAATAAAAACAGCAATAAATGCAGCCGCTACTCCAATTAATATCAACAAAGCTTTGCTAACCTTCCTTTTTTCGCCTTTAAAAAGCTTCTTCCTTTTTCTTCCGCTCGTTATTGATGATTTATCATTATTTCTAAACATTGAAAAAGTTTCTAACCTTTCTTCTTGTAAAATTCAAAGTAGTTGCACTCCAAGCTGCCGTTATAAAGCATGCGCTTTTTGTTCGCTTTCCTGCCTGCCAGATATTCCACATCATCTCTGGCGCTTAATATATGCCATGACCACTGCTCCGGCAACGCTTTAAAAAAGCTCTTATAAAAAGATGGCATCTCTTTATCGTTGCCCAGCCTTACGCCATATGGCGGATTGCTTACAATGTGTCCATGTGGATCTACAATCTTAAGTTTTCTAACATCCTTATTGAAAAACTTAATATCATTTTCAACACCGGCCTTACGTGCATGTGTGTTTGCCATAGAAAGCACTTTTCTATCAATATCACTTCCGATAATATCAAGGTTTATATCATTTTTTTGTTCGTCTATACATCTTTGACGCACAGTCTTCCAAATTTTCTGATCCCACCATGGGAAGCTTTCTGCCGCAAATGTACGGTTTATCCCCGGCGCCATGTTCTTTGCAAACATCGCAGCTTCAACACAAATAGTGCCGGAACCACACATGGGGTCATATAGCTTCCAGTCGCCTTTCCAAGTCGAGTAAATAACAAGTGCCGCAGCCAAAGTTTCGCGCAACGCAGCCTCGGGGTTTAACACCCTATATCCTCGCATATGAAGCGGACGACCGGAAGTGTTGATTGAAACTGTAACCTTTGCTTTATGCACATGAACGTCTACCGAGTATTTTACAGGTCCTGTTATCCTGCGCACTTTATATGCTTGTTCCAATCTAACGCAAACAGCCTTTTGCGTTATCGATTGAATATCCCTAAGAGAATAAAGCACACCTTTAACGGCTCTTGCGTTAACCTTCAGATTTGCTCCATGCTCAATATAATCCTGCCACTGTATTTTTTTTATTTTATCAAATAAATCATCATAGCTTCTGGCATTAAACTCGCCTACGATAAGCTTGACGCTTCCTGCAGTTCTTAGCATAAGGTTTAAATATGCTCCGTCGTTTAAGTCTCCCTCTATTATCGCACGGGAGGTTTGCACTTCCGCCTTATAGCCAAGAGACTTTAATTCTCTGGATAGTGCTCCTTCCATATTATACCCTGTGGTTGCTATGAATTTCATGTCTGTCCTTTTAAAATGATATGAGTGTAATATACCATAAAAAGGACATCTGAACAATAAAAAACCTTTTTGTGTACACCTTGCTTATACTATATAAACTACACCTCGTCTACGTTTTCCAAATAGGCTTGTACTCCCTGCCACGCAATGCCTTTTATTTCGCTTTGACCTTCTTGTTTATTCTCTTTCTCACTTAGCTTTATAAACGAATCCATGCTATAGCCATTTTTTAATATAGCTCCTTTAATCAAAGGGAAATTAGAATGTATCGCGTTTTGCGGGCAGTTATAAATGCATCTCATGCAAAGCGTACAGTTCCAGCCGAATTTCGGCAAATTCCCACTCATTTTTATATTCCCCGTAGGACACTTCTTTGAGCACAGCCCACATCCGTTACACTCATGACTTGCTTTAAGAGTTTTTCCAACCATCTTAAATCCAATCTTTGATACAGAAAAAATTGGCAAGAGTACCCTGTCTTTTGTAAAAGCTTTTTTATGATTCAATTGATTTTCTGCAATCTCCCGCGCAATTATCTTGCACTTTTGAGGGAGTATTTTTATAACATCAACTATCACATTTTCAGGTGTCTCAGCAATGAAGTTTGTTGGCATACATATCATGTATTCGCCTTTTGTATTAAATCCTTTGCCTTTAAGTTTTCGAGACGCATTTATCCTGCAAGCAGTATTGGGCGATACCTCACCGCCGCCTGAAACCGACACAATATAGCAAGCACCTTCATTTTCCTTTTTAAGTCCACTAATCCACTTAAAAACAGGCTTAGGTGCGTCCGATGCATAAACAGGGTACATTAAAACTAGCACTTCACCTTGTGATAGTTCTGGCATGTTGTTTTGAAATATCTCAGAAATACGAACTTCTACTTTATTGTCTTCAAGTTCCTGCCTTAAAACACCGGCAGCATGAGCTGTACTTCCCGTTCCTGAGAAATATACAATATGAACCTTTTTGACTGACTGTTCCATATTATTCCTCCTTTAGTTATAGCATTAATTAATAAGATATATAATAACACAAATTGGAATATATCGCTTGTTATTTTGACATATGCACAGTAAGATTAAGATAATGATATAATATGAATAGGAGTTTTTTATGCATTATATAAATGTGGGCACCACTCTATTGCTTTTTGCTATTGGATGGTTTATAAAAGTTAAAAAAATCACATGGCTTATATCAGGATACAATACTGAATCAAAAGAAAAACAAGCAGAATATAATATTGATAAGCTTACTTTTTACATGGGCAACTTCTTATACATATTAGCTGCAATCTGGGGCGCAATGTCCATCCTCGGAATAGCATTCCCCTCCCAAATAGGCGAAATCATGATTGCCGGAATAGTTGTTTTTACGGTGGTTATTGTAGGCGGTGTCATTTGGCTTAACACAGGAAATAAGGTTAAAAAAGATTAAGCGGCATTAAGCCGCTTTGAGGATGTCGATAAAGTCTGCAACCTCACAGGCTTTCGAAAAATCATACAAGACGGCGATTAGCAAATTGCAGATGAGCGTGGTTTACTTTCTGTAAATGAGCGTATATGCAATTTCGCGCGGCGTCGTAAGTCATATTTGCTTTTAGCAAATTGACGTTTGTGGGTTTTTCGACAGTCTGAAGCGGCATTAAGCCGCTTTTTTATATTCTTCAATTTTTACTGATTGATTATCTGTTTTCAGTTATCCAGCCCATGCACCACTCATCATTTCCAGAAAGCAGATAACCTGTATTGATTGTTTCCTTTATTTCGTCTTTAGGATCTGCAATTACAGTGGTTATTCCAGCCCCAATAAGTTCTGCCAGAAATCCACGGTTGACTGCTTCTCTGTTTGGCAATCCAAATGATACATTCGAAAGTCCAATTACAGTCATAAGGCCTTGCTGAGTACACCAATTTATAAATTTAACTGATTCCTGTGGTGCCTTCACATCGCTGGACACAGCCATTGCAACGCCATCGACTAATATGTCATCCTTCGTCAGTCCATTTTCATACGCACAATCCAAAAGCTTTTGAACGGCATCTTTCCTATCTTCAAAAGTTAAGTTTGCTTTGTGCTCATATGGCAAAAGAATTATGATGGCATTATGCTTTGCCGCAAGCTTTATTATGCTTTCATATTCTTTGTTTGCTGTGCTTGCAGAGTTTACTACCGCGCGCCCCTCGTAGTTTTCAAGCGCACTTTTTAAAGCATCAGGATTAAAGCTGTCAAAGCACGGAGTAACATCCATATTGGAAAGCTCTTTTGCAAGCATGCCTTGAAGTTTTACTTCATCAACCCCTGCAGCACCTACATTAATGTCCACTATCTCGCAACCGCTCTCCATTTGTTCCTTAACTATCTTTAAAATATAATCCGTATCAAAGGTTCGCATTGCTTCCGCCAGTTTTTCTTTACCTGTCGGATTTACACGTTCACCTATAATTTTTGTTTTTTGATTCAATTTCAGTTCCACTAGTACGCCTCCTTATTTGTGGTTTGATTTTAATATATGCAAATCTAAAATGCAAACTATAAAAAGCAAACTCTTTTATTTTAGAGCCTGCCTTTTATTTATCTTTTTAATCAATATTCACCAAGCATATGCTTCGGGTGAAGGCGCGTTTTTAAGCTTCCTTCCCTCGTTAATATCAAATACTTCTTCAAGCTTTTCAAGAAAATCTTGTGGAAGCTCAAGGCTTGCCGCATGCTCTAAGATATCCAAATGCTCAAGAGTTCTTACTCCAACAATTGCAGAGGAAACTACAGGATGTGAAAGCATCCATGCCAGTGCTACGGCAGACTCTATTTCACCTAATTGTTTGCATAACGCACTAAAATCTTTTAGCTTTTTGTCACTGCCAACTTTTATTCCATAGCTTTCTTGCATATTACTGGTTCTGGTGTTTTCTCCGGGATTAATTTTCCCCGTAAGCAAACCTCCGCCCAGAGGAGAATATGGTATAAGGCCAATTCCCATCGCTTCACATGCAGGTAACACTTCAAGCTCCGGTGCGCGGTTTAAAAGATTATACTGCGTCTGCTCTGAAACTATGCCAAGTGAACCTCTGTACTTAGCCTCTGTTTGCAGTTCAGCCAGCTTCCAGCCCGGGTAATTGCTGGTTCCTAAATATAATATTTTTCCTTCCGCTTTGGGTGGCTCAAATATTTCAAAAAACTCATCCGCAGTAATTTCACGATCTATATGATGCACCTGATATAAATCCAGATGATCGGTCTGCAGCCGCGAAAGTGAATCCTCCAAATGCTTTTTGACTTTATATTTTGAGATTCCTCTTCCGTCATTTATAGCTTCCTTGTCACGTATCATTCCATTATATACTTTTGAAGCCAGCACTATTTTGTCCCTGCGGCTTTTGTCCTCTGCCAGCCATTTGCCTATTATAGTTTCGGTTTTGCCTGTAGGGTTGCCATAAACATTGGCTGTGTCAAAAAAGTTTATCCCCATATCCAATGCTTTATCCATTATCTTAAAAGCGTCTCTCTCTTCAGTTCTGCTTCCGAAATGCATAGTTCCCAATGTTATTTTGCTTACCATTACATTTGATTTTCCTAAATATCCATATTTCATTTAGCATTTCTCCTTTATAATTTATTCTAAATTTCTTGTATTCTTGATTGATTTACTCAACTTTTATATTTTAACACTATATAGTGCGAATAACAAATGTTGCACCTTGAGTAATCCCTCTATCCATTTATGCTAGGCTAATTGGATTTAAGAGTTTATTTGATTTTCTACAGAGAATTAATTTTAAGTGAAATTATTTTCTTTAAAATAGTAAATGTGTGCATAAAATCGTGCGGATAAGTTCGAATACATTTATTTCACATAATAAAATAGCCACCACTAATGTGGCAGCTATTTTATTTGGCGCACCTATCGGGATTCGAACCCAAGACCTTCCGCTTAGGAGGCGGACGCTCTATCCTGCTGAGCTATAGGTGCAAACTATTTGCTCTAATATAATAAATGAAAATCATTGCCTTTACAAGTGCAAATTATACCTCATCCAAATCAATCACATATTTATATTTTATCCATGGCATGCTGTCGGGTACATCCAATACAAAAGTCATCTTGTCGCCTTTTGTGGGATGCCAAAAAGTTAGCCTCCACGACATTAGCGCTACCCACTCATCCTTTTTCGCATTCGGATTATATTTCTGGTCGCCCCAAAGAGGGCTGCCCTGCTCCAAAAACTGCACCCGTATCTGATGACTTCTCCCTGTGTATAATTGCACATGGCAAAGAGATTCATTGTCCTCGGTGTGCATCACACGGCATTTAAGGCTGGCTCTCTTTGCGCCGCGCGCACCATCACTCATGACGGTCGTGGTGTTTGTGCGCTTGTCCTTGTAAAGCCAATGCACCCACTTTCCGTCAGGTGGATTTCCTTCACAAATGCACAGATATTCCTTGTGCATCTTAAGTGTCTTCACTTGGCTTGTTAGCCTTGCCGCTGCCTTTGAAGTGCGAGCAAACACCATAAGACCACCAACAGGCCTATCCAATCTATGCACAAGTCCAATGTATGCGTCACCAGGCTTATTATATTTTTCCTTCACGTATCTTTTAAGATATGTAAGCAAATCCAAGTCCCCGGTGTTATCTCCCTGTGAGAGCATACCGGCAGGCTTGTTTACTACTATTACATGGTTATCTTCATATATTATTTCAGGTTTCATATTACCATTCTCTTTTTCTTGTACAAATCTTTCAGAGTGCTTAAAAATATTATAAGGCTGTGTGAGGTGCATTAGCAAACAAGGGCGCTTATACCAGATAAATAACCGTAGTTTGTGTTGTGCATCGCATATATTTATGGTGCTTTAAGTGCTCTGAATCCATCTGCCGCTGGCTCCACAAGGCAATACTAAGTTGCTTGCAGTAATAGGCAATCCTATCTCATCAGAAGTTATCTTGCCGCCAAACTTTGCTTTTACTGTAAGCTGCAATATGTTTTCAATAACATGCGGTGAAAGCCCTGTCGTATAGCTGTTTATCAGGAAAAACAATGGCTTTTCATGCAGTATTTTCACACAATCTTCCACATGTGAAAATATCATGTCTTCCATTTTCCACGTCTCGCCTTTTGGTCCTCTTCCATATGAAGGAGGATCCATAATGATGCCGTGATATTTGCGCTCGCGGCGCATTTCACGCTGCACGAATTTCACGCAGTCATCCACCATAAAACGTATGGGTGCATTGTCAAGACCAGATAACGCGGCATTATCCTTCGCCCAGTTCACCATTCCCTTGCTGGCATCCACATGAACGACCTTCGCTCCTGCCTTGGCGCATGCAAGTGTCGCACCGCCTGTATATGAAAAAAGGTTGAGCACCTCAATGTCTCTGTCTGCATTTTCTATAACATCACGCATCCAGTCCCAGTTTACTGCCTGCTCCGGGAATAGCCCCGTATGCTTAAAGCCCATAAGCCCGACATTAAAGTTTAGGTCTTTATAACTTACTTTCCATTTGTCTGGAAGCTTTTTATATTGCTGCCACTCACCGCCGCCTTTGTTTGAGCGATGGTAAACTGCATCCATCAAGCCCCATTCTTCAGAGGCTTGAACGCAAGGCCACACTGCCTGAGGATCTGGGCGGTATAAAATCTTATCCCCCCAGCGCTCAAGCTTCATGCCTTCGCCGGCATCAATTAATTCATAATCTTTGTGCGCGTCAGCTATCCACATTAGAGTTTTGTCACCGCCAGTGTTACGTCAACGTCATTTATGTTCCAAGTCTTCTGATATGAACCCTCGCCGCCGGACTCCACTTTATCAGCCAGAGTTTCAGAGCCAATCTCAGCACCGTTCTTTTCAAATATATCGTCATACCCATCGTATGAAAGCACTATATGGTCTGTCACTTCAAAGCCTGCTTCCTTGCGCATTGTCTGGACTTTGGATATTATTTCGCGCACAACGCCCTCTTCGACAAGCTCAGGTGTGAGATTTGTGTCAAGTACAACAGTAACACCCATTTCATCTTGAGACACAAAGCCTTCCTTTTGATCTGTGCTTATCAGCACATCATCTTCGGTAAGTTCCACTTCTGTTCCTTTTATGTTGAAGTTAACCTGTCCGTTTGTCTTTAATGTGTGCACAAACTCTGTTCCGTCATATTCGGCAAGCACTCCTTTTATATCGTTAAGCAGTTTGCCATATTTAGGCCCGACAGTTCTCATCTGCGGCTTTATTATATAGTCTATAAAGCCGGATGCGTCATCAGTATATTCCATCTCTTTTACATTAAGCTCTTCTGTTACTATTTCAGAATACTCATCGTCCATCTTTGTCCCCTGAACATAGAGCTTAGAAAGCGGCTGACGGTTTTTAACTGCAGCCTTGTTGCGGCATGCACGCGCAAGTGTCACCACTTTAAGCACTGAGTCCATATTCTCTTCAAGGCTAGTGTCAACCAAAGCCTCGTCATATGACGGGAAATCGCAAAGGTGAATTGATTCAGGCGCATTTTTATCCACAGAGCAAACAAGGTTTTGATATATCTCCTCTGTCATAAATGGTATAAACGGCGCTGCAAGTTTGCACACTGTGTCAAGTGCAGTGTATAGCGTCATGTAAGCGTTTATCTTGTCTTGTGTCATGTCGCTGCCCCAGTAGCGTTCGCGTCCGCGACGTACATACCAGTTGCTCATTTCATCCACAAATGCACTAAGCGCACGGCCTGCTTCTGTTATCTTATATTCTTCAAGACTTTCGTCCACTTCTTTTGTAAGTGTGTTAAGCCTTGAAAGCATCCACTTGTCCATGACTGAAAGCTTGTCATATTCCAGTTTATATTCTGTCGGATTAAATCCGTCAATGTTTGCATATAGTATATAGAAGGCATATGTGTTCCACAGCGTTCCCATAAACTTGCGCTGACCCTCTGATACCGCGTCATCTGCGTATCTTGAAGGAAGCCACGGCTGTGAATTCACGTAGAAATACCAGCGAACAGCATCTGCGCCCTGTTTTCCAAGCGCATCCCAAGGATTAGTGACATTGCCCAAGTGCTTGCTCATCTTCTTGCCGTCTTTGTCTTGCACATGTCCTAATACGATGCAGTTTTCAAACGGCGCTTTTTCAAACAGCAAAGTTGATATAGCTATCAGTGTATAAAACCATCCGCGCGTCTGGTCAACAGCTTCGGATATGAAGTTTGCTGGAAAGTTTTCCTCAAATATCTCCTTGTTTTCAAACGGGTAGTGCCATTGTGCAAAAGGCATAGAGCCCGAGTCATACCAGCAGTCGATAACAGCTGTTTCGCGTGTCATCTCTTTTCCGCAATGCTCGCATGGTATTTTTATGGCATCCACAAACGGCTTGTGAAGCTCGATATCATCAGGCACATCTTTGCCCTTTGCTTTAAGTTCCTCGATTGAGCCTATAACCTCTGTATGTCCGCATTCGCACAGCCACACAGGAAGCGGCGTGCCCCAGTAACGCTCACGAGACAATCCCCAGTCCATGACATTTTCAAGCCAATTGCCCATGCGACCTTCTTTTATGTTG
Organism: Christensenellaceae bacterium; assembly: GCA_963676355.1. Taxonomy (GTDB): domain Bacteria; phylum Bacillota; class Clostridia; order Christensenellales; family UMGS416; genus JAGLOK01. Next base: position 1,384,667 of record OY781093.1, on the reverse strand, counting down.
TCAGGCATCCAGTTGATTGAGCGGTTGTTTGCAACCAATTCATCGCGAAGCTTACTCATAGCTATAAACCAAGAGTCACGTGGGTAATATAATAAAGGTGTGTCGCATCTCCAGCAGAAAGGATAGCTATGGTCATAATCCAATGCCTTGTGCAGCTGTCCTCGCTCCTCGAGGCGCTTTAATATATCCTCGTCAGCATCTTTAACGAACACTTTGTCCCAAGGAGTAACATCTGTAAATCTGCCCTGAGAATCCACTATCTGCACAAACTTCGCATCAGCTTTGAGTAGCAGCCTCATGTCATCTTCACCAAATGGGGCAAGGTGAACAACGCCCGTGCCGTCGGATGTGGTTACATAGTCGTCTGCGACCACTACATGTTTTTGACCTTTTGGCGTGCTGTTTGCCTCGGGAAACAGCGTTTCATATTCCATTCCCACAAGCTCTTTGCCTAAGAACGACTCCACAACCTCGTAGCCTTCTTCTACCACGCTATCGGCTAAGTCTTTGGCAAGTATATATATCTTTCCTTCTGACTTGCATTTTATGTATTCTACATGCTCGTTCACGCACAAAAGCTGGTTTGAAGGCAGCGTCCATGGCGTTGTCGTCCATGCGAGTATATAAGTATTATCCTCATCTTTGACTTTAAAGCGAACGATTGCAGAAGTTTCAGATACATCCTCATATCCCTGCGCCACCTCGTGAGATGAAAGAGATGTTCCGCAACGCGGGCAATAAGGCACTACCTTATAGCCTTTGTATAATAGCCCTTTTTCATGCACCTTTTTAAGCGACCACCATACTGATTCTATATAATCATTTGAATATGTGACATATGGATTATCCATGTCCACCCAAAAGCCAACACGGTCACTCATCTCGCGCCATTCATTTTGATATTTCCACACGCTTTTTTTGCACTGTGCTATAAATGGTTCGATGCCGTATTCTTCTATCTGTTCTTTGCCGTCCAGTCCCAAAAGCTTTTCAACTTCAAGCTCCACAGGAAGACCATGTGTGTCCCAGCCTGCTTTACGGCGCACCTTATATCCCTTCATTGTTCTATATCTTGGTATAAGGTCTTTTATAACGCGGGTTAATACATGCCCTATGTGCGGCTTGCCGTTTGCAGTTGGCGGGCCGTCAAAAAACGTGAAAACTTCGCTGTCTTTTCGCAAGTCATTTGACTTGTCAAAGATCTTGTTTTCTTTCCAAAATTTTAATACTTCTTCTTCTCTGTCAACAAAGTTTAGTTTTGTTGAAACCTTTTTATAAAGCATATTTCCTCCAAAATGAATTGTCGAAGTCACATTTGTGCAAAAGCTTTTCTTGAAAGAACTAATTAGCGTAAATGCACCCCATTATATATTCCTTTTTTCTTAAAAAACAAAAAGCTTCCGTCAACAGGACGAAAGCTCGTGGTACCACCTGAATTTCCACAAAATAATGCGGACACTCTACCCCTTAACGCGGGAAACGCCTTATCTTTTCAATAAGAAGCTCTTTAAGTGATGTCGCATAAGTTTCACATGCTGCTTTTCACCATCTGCAGCTCTCTATGATGTTCACCATGTGCGCGCGTCTTAAGTCTCAGCTTTTTCTTGTTTAATGTATTATATATAATATGCACATTATTTTCAAGAAGTAATTAAGAAGCGCCCATTTCCGATATAAATTAAGGTATTTTCTTATAAAATCAAATTTTATTTGGTCTCAACTATATGTTTTCTAAGATTATTTATTATAGATTTTATCTGCTCATTTTCATTTTTGTCGCATAGTTCTTCACTGCAAATTATTTTGTCGCCATCCATAATCCTATATTCATAAGATTTCAGCTCTTTTACATTGTCTTTTATTCTTATTTTATCAAAAAGAATATTGTTTTCTTCTGCGAGGCTTTCTCTTAGATTTTTTACCGCGCTAATTAAAGAATTGTCCTCTTTTGCAGCAATCGGTATAAGTGCCTCACCTATTTCTATCATTATGTTTTCGTCTCCCATTAGTATATTCTCCAATCTTTCATTTTTTACCGACACATAAAGCTGCTGGCGCATAAATTCTTTTATGTTGTGCTTTGTTATATCCTTTGCGCCATATGAATTTATTATCGAAGAAATAAGCCGCTTTCTTTTTGTAAGCTGAGTAATTTTTAAATCAAGTTCATTCTGCTCTTTTATAAGAAGTTCGCAAATCTTTGCTTCTCTGTCTCCACACACTATCTCTTTTATGTCCTTAAGTTTTATATTAAGTTCTTTAAGAAGCAGTGTAAGTAAAAGCCTGTTTTCATTTTGAAAGTCAAATGTACGAACATTGTTTTTAGAGCGAGTCGATCTGATTATTCCAATCTCTTCATAATATCTTATGGTTCTGACTGAAATATCATATTTTTTTGAAATCTCTGCGATATCCATTGATAGCCCTTCATGTGTCAATAATTTGAGTATAGACGATTACGCCGCGTCACTGTCAAGCACGCATGAAAATAAAAATTTATTTTGTAAAAACCTTTAGTTTCAGCAAAATATTATAATAGGAGTAATAAACCAAAATCTTTTAAGCTAATGCTCTCGCCTTATCCCAAAGTCTTTTATACAATATAACCATATCCGGTTCATTGCAAAGCTCGTCTAATCTATCCATGTCAATCCACATAACATCGCTATTTTCGTTATGGTTTATTGTAAGATCATCAGTTTCGTCTGCAATTAAAACATAAGCTATAGATAGATGCAGATGAGTATTTACATAAGAATCGTTTTTCATATGGGAATATACAGGCAGAATATCCAAAGATATTATATCATCCGATAGAGGTTTGACATTTTTTACACCGGTCTCTTCTTTTGCTTCTTTGATTGCTATTTCAAGCATATCTTTGTCGCCATCTGCATGCCCACCTGTCCATGCCCATGTTTTGTAGATGTTATGATGCGCCATTAGCGTTTTTGTCATATCTTGGTTTAAAATGAAACCGGATGATGTTAAATGGGCTATCTCACAGCTGCGAAGCAATGCTTTGTCTCCGTATTGCTTGATATAATCCAATATAACTTCTTTATTTTTATGCTGCTTTTCATTATCTGGTTTATAATTTTCTATTTGATTTTTGTATGGCATATATACTATATCCCTTTTTCCGCCATAAACTCATCATAATCTTTAAGCATCGTTTTCATAAGCTCAGGGCAGTCAATCCCATAAGGGCAGCGGCTCTTGCACGCTCCGCAATCAATGCAGTCGTCTACCTTGTGCATCTCCTTATGCCACTCGGGCGTTGCAAAATTCTGCCACACAGCACGGCGCAAAAGAAACGACATTCTTGCAACATTATTAATCTGTATTCCAACTGGACAAGGAAGGCAGTAGCCGCATCCTCGGCAAAAGTTGCCCTGCAGCTTTTCTTTGTCCTCGTTTATCTGTGCTTCAATCTCCTCAGTCATTTGTGGAGGATTTTCACAAAGTAAAAGAAAATCTTCAAGTTCGCTCATCCTTTGCATACCATAGATTGGAACCGCACTTTCCATCTTGTCAAAGAAAGCATATATGGCTTTGGTGTTGGTTAAAAGTCCTCCGCACAAGGCTTTCATTGCAATAAAGCCCATGCCACTTTTAACGCAATCATTATACACTCCAAGGTCACCTTCGTCGGAAATATATGAAAGAGGATACTGCAAAGTATCATATAGTCCAGATTCAATGGCGGCAAGTGCAACTTTTTGCCTATGGTTTGTAATTCCTATGTGGCGAATCATTCCCTTAGACTTCGCCTCCAACATAGCTTCATACATACCCGTTCCGTCGCCCGGATAAAAATGCTTTTCAGGATTGTGAAACTGATATATATCTATATAGTCTGTTTTAAGCGTTTGCAGACTCGTTTTCAAGTGTTCCCAAAATGCTTGCACATCTTTTGAGTGAGTCTTTGTCGCGATAATAATATTTTCCCGAACATCACTTAGTGCATTTCCTATCTTTTCTTCACTGTCAGAATAGGCACGAGCGGTGTCAAAAAAATTAATACCTTTATTATATGCCATTTGAAGGATTGCTTTTGCTTGATCCATGTCAACTCTTTGAATGGGCAAAACACCAAAAGCGGCTTCTGTTACTTCTAAATTCGTCTTCCCTAGTACTATTTTTTTCATTTTATCTTACCTCTATAATGAATATACTAACGCCGAGCTTCAATGTCAAACAAGTTAAAAAATTTCAATTGCTATCTTTGTAATATTATGGTAATATTAGTTCGAAAGTATATTTATGGCGGTCAAAATGAAATTAAATAAACCAATAAAGTGCATTTTCTTTGATATAGAAGGCACTCTTAATTATTCTCCTTCTGAACATTGGATGTTCCCCAGCAATACAGACAATATCATAAACATTGAGTGCATATATTATGTTCCCATAAGTCGTTTTACAAATGCGTACAGAGCATGCAAAAGCTATTTAGAAGAAAACCATAAAACAGCCACAATAGAGCAAGAGTATGAAAAGTTCATCAAATTTTATTCGATAATGGATAAAGAGCTGCCGGAATTCGAACTTAATAAAGATAAAATAAAATCATTGGCTTATGAGAAAGTATACAATCCTGAAAATAATGTATTTTTTGATGACGCTCATCACACCGTAAAAAAATTAAGTGAAAACTTCAAGCTGGGAATAATAGCCGATTCTTGGCCTTCGGCAGAAAACAGTTTAAAAAACGCAGGTTTATATGAATTTTTCAATTGCATCACTTTAAGCTGCCATCGTGGCAAATATATGCCCGATCCCACAATGATAGCGCAAGCACTAAAACTAGCAGATGTCAACCCAGAAGAGACTGTTCTAATAGATGATTCAAAAGAAAATCTATTGGAAGCTCAAAAATTCGGAATACAACCCATTTGGTTTAATTCCAAGAATCCAAAAAATGATGAAAACTTTCTGACCATACACACGTTGTCTGATATATTAGAGCATATTTGAAAATATACTAAAGTAATTTTGCCTTGCCACTTTTTAATCTATTGCATGCGCAATATAATTAAAATATTTTAAAATAAGGTTTTCAACTTTCTTGACACTAAAATGTGATAGCCTTATAATGAGTAAGGTTATAGATTTACACCTTAGTATGTGCAATTATCTTTAGCAAAATCGTCAGATTTTTTTTATACACGCACAAAGAAGACTGTAAATAATATTATATCCAACCATATTCTATTATTTCAAATATTTTAATGAACTTTAGGAGGTTCAAAATGGCAAAAAAACTCACTATGGACGGTAACACAGCTGCCAGTCATGTCGCATATGCATTCAGCGATGTAGCAGCTATATACCCCATTACACCTTCTTCGCCCATGGCCGAAGTCGCAGACACATGGTCAGCATACGGTCGTAAAAATCTTATGGGCCAAGAGCTCAAGGTTATGGAAATGCAATCTGAGGGCGGAGCAGCAGGCGCTGTCCACGGCTCATTGGTTGCAGGTGCGATGACAACAACATTCACTGCATCACAGGGATTGCTTCTTATGATTCCTAACATGTACAAAATTGCAGGCGAAGTGCTTCCAACAGTATTCCACGTAAGCGCAAGAAGCCTTGCAACACACGCTCTTTCCATTTTCGGAGATCACAGCGATGTAATGGCAACACGTCAGACAGGGTTTGCTATGATAGCTTCAAACTCAGTACAGGAAGCTATGGACTTAGCTCTTGTATCACACATAGCAACACTTAATTCTTCAATTCCTTTCGTTCATTTCTTTGATGGTTTCAGAACTTCTCATGAAATATCAAAAGTTGAAGTTATCGACTATGAAGACATCGAAAAATTAGTACCATGGGATATGGTTAAAGCTTTCCGTGAGCGCGCAATGAATCCTGAGCATCCACACCTTCAGGGCACTGCTGAAAATCCGGACATATTCTTCCAGAACAGAGAAGCTGCAAACAGTTTCTATGACAAAGTTCCTGCAATCGTTGAAGATGCAATGAAAAAGGTTTCAGACCTTACAGGCAGAGAATATAACCTGTTTGATTATGTAGGCGCACCTGATGCTGAAAAACTCATAATCCTCATGGGTTCAGGCGCAGACGCTGCTGACGAAACAGTTCAGTACCTCACAGCTAAAGGCGAAAAAGTCGGTATCTTAAAAGTACGTCTTTATCGTCCTTTCTCAATCAGTCACTTCTTCTCAGCTATACCTTCAACAGTTAAAAAGATTGCAGTGCTTGACCGCACAAAAGAATCTGGTTCAGTTGGCGAACCTTTGTATGTTGACGTGCAGACTGCATGTGCAGAAGAAGGAAAGAAATTTGACGTTCTCGTAGGCGGAAGATACGGCTTGGGTTCAAAAGAATTCACACCTTCAATGGTTAAAGCAGTATATGATAACCTTGATGAAAAATCACCTAAGAACCACTTCTCAGTTGGTATCGAAGATGATGTCACTAACCTTTCACTTCCAATCAAACAGCACATAAACACTGTTCCGGACGGAACAATCTCCTGCAAGTTCTATGGACTTGGCAGTGACGGTACTGTTGGTGCAAACAAAAACTCAATCAAAATCATCGGTGACAAAACCGACATGTACGCACAGGGTTACTTCTCATATGACTCCAAAAAGTCTGGCGGAATCACAGTTTCCCACTTGCGTTTCGGTAAAAACCCGATTAAATCAACATATCTTATTGAAGATGAGGCTGAGTTTGTAGCATGCCATAACCAAAGCTATGTAACACGCTATGACATCGTATCCTCCATCAAAAAGGGCGGCACATTCCTTCTTAACTCAAACTGGACAAAAGAAGAAATGGAAGAACAGCTCCCTGCTTCAATGAAAAACATCATCGCTAAAAACAACATCAAATTCTACAATGTTGATGCTGCTAAAATCGCAGAAGAAGCTGGAATGCGCGGACGCATAAACAATGTTATGATGGCTGCATTCTTCAAACTTTCAGAAGTTATTCCTTATGCTGACGCTGAAAAGTACATGAAAGAAGCTGTTAAGAAAACATACGGCAAAAAAGGCGATGACATCGTTAACATGAACTATGTTGCAATCGACAACGCTATCGCAGGCCTTGAAGAAGTTGATTATCCTGATTCATGGGCTGATACAAAAGACGGCGCAACATGGCACAGAATCACAGGTACTGAATACATTGACAATCTTATCGCTCCTGTTCTTGCGCAAGAAGGCGACAAGCTTCCTGTTTCAGCATTCGACTTTGCAGGACGCTTCCCCACTGCTACATCGCAGTTTGAAAAGCGCGGCATTGCCGACTATGTACCTGAATGGGTTCCTGAAAACTGCATACAGTGTAACCAATGTTCATTCGTATGCCCACATGCTGTAATCCGTCCTGTGCTTGTTGAAGAAGGCGCAGACAAGCCAGAAGGCTTCACAACAGTTAAGCCTATCGGCAAAGGATTTGACGGCTATGAATACAGAATTCAGGTTTCAACACTTGACTGCACAGGCTGCGGAAACTGTGCTGATATCTGCCCAGGCAGAAAGGGCGAAAAAGCTCTTCTTATGAAGCCATTTGATTCACAGCTTGACCAGGTTGACAATCATAAGTACGCAGAAAAATTGCCTATACCGAAGTTTGAAGAAATGAGAATGAACGTTAAAAACTCTCAGTTCCTTCAACCTCTATTCGAGTTCTCAGGCGCATGCGCAGGCTGCGGCGAAACTCCATATGTAAAGCTTGTAACACAGCTTTTCGGTGACAGAATGATTGTTGCTAACGCAACAGGCTGTTCATCAATCTACGGCGGCTCAGCTCCTACAGTTCCATACACTGTTAACGCTGAAGGCCACGGACCAACATGGGCAAACTCATTGTTTGAAGACAATGCTGAGTTTGGTTTTGGTATGTCTCTTTCATACTCACAGCGTCGCGACAACATCGAACGCTTGATGAATGAAGCTCTTGAAGCTGGTGCAGACGCCGAAGCTTCTGAAGCATTCAAATCATGGATTGAAAACAAAGAAGATGCTGAAGGCTCAAAGAAGGCATCAGCTGTAGTAAAAGCAGTTCTTGATAAGCAGGCAGACAAATATCCTGAGCTTAATGAAATGCGCGACATGCTCATTAAGAAATCAATATGGATTGTCGGTGGTGACGGATGGGCTTATGACATCGGTTACGGCGGACTTGACCACGTGCTTGCAATGGGTGAAGATGTAAACGTACTCGTTATGGATACAGAAGTTTACTCAAACACAGGTGGACAGGCTTCAAAAGCTACACCTACAGGTTCAGTTGCGAAGTTTGCAGCTGCTGGTAAGAGAACACGTAAAAAAGACCTCGGTCTTATGGCTATGAGTTATGGCTATGTATATGTTGCATCAGTGTCTATGGGTGCAAATCCAGCACAGCTTGTAAAAGCTGTTTCAGAAGCTGAAGCATATCCCGGCCCTTCACTCATCATCGCTTACGCTCCATGTATTAACCATGGTATCAACATGGGTAAAACACAGGCTGAAGAAAAGAAAGCTGTGGAATCAGGCTACTGGCCTCTCTATCGTTTCAATCCTTCACTTGGCGAAGAAGGCAAAAACTCGTTCATACTGGACAGCAAGGAGCCTACAATACCGTATAGCGACTTCCTCAAGGGCGAACGCCGCTACACAACTCTTCAATCTCAGTTCCCAGAAGCTGCTGAAAAGCTCTTCGTAGATGCTGCTAATGAAGCCAAGAAACGTTTTGAAACATACAAAAAATTGGCCGAAGAGACTATACTGTAATAAGTAATCATCAAAGCTCCCGCTTCATGCGGGAGCTTTTTTTATTGCGCAGTTCATTAAAAATTCATCAATAATAAATATTTATAAAATTTCTGACTAAATTAATGTGATATAATAATAAATATGGTAAATATATAATTCATATTATTTAAATACAGGAGGTAATTCCATGACAACAATAATTGACGTAACAGGAAGACAAATAATGGACTCCCGAGGCAACCCTACAGTTGAAGTCGACGTATATCTTGATTCAGGCGTAATGGGACGCGCAGCCGTTCCTTCCGGCGCATCAACGGGCGCATTTGAAGCAGTTGAGCTTCGCGACGGAGGCGACGCCTACATGGGCAAGGGTGTTCTTAACGCAGTTGACAATATAAACGAAATAATAGCTGATGAAATAATCGGCATGGATGCACGCGACCAGGTTGGAATAGACACAACGATGATTGCACTTGACGGCACAGATAACAAAGGAAAGCTGGGCGCAAACGCTATGCTCGGTGTATCGCTTGCAGTAGCCAAGGCAGCCGCAGAAGCCATAGGACTTCCATTGTACCAATACATAGGCGGTGTAAATGCAAAAACACTTCCAGTTCCTATGATGAACATTATAAATGGAGGAAAACACGCAGACAATTCAGTTTCCTGCCAAGAGTTTATGATTATGCCAGTGGGCGCTGAAAGCTGGAGCGAGGCATTGCGCATGTGCGCTGAAGTGTTTCACAATCTAAAAAGCGTACTAAAAGGCAAGGGCTATTCCACAGCAGTCGGTGACGAAGGCGGATTCGCTCCAAACTTAAAATCCGATGAAGAAGCGTTGCAGGTAATAGTGGAAGCTATTGGAGTCGCAGGATACAAAGCAGGAGATGACTTCCGTATCGCAATGGATCCCGCATCAACCGAGATGTATGAAGAAGCAAAGAAAATCGGCAAAGACGGATACTACTTCTGGAAGACAGACAAGTTCTTCACTCGTGAGGAAATGGTGGACTTCTGGGCAGAATTGTGCGATAAATATCCCATCATCTCAATCGAAGACGGCTTAGCCGAAGAAGATTGGGAAGGCTGGAAGATTATGACCGAAAAACTAGGTGAAAAAATCCAATTAGTCGGCGATGATCTATTTGTAACCAACACCACCCGCCTTAAAAAAGGCATCGACATGGGTGTTGCAAACTCCATACTCATCAAAGTAAACCAAATAGGTACACTGACTGAAACACTGGACGCAATTGAGATGGCAAACCGCGCAGGATACACAGCCGTTGTCTCCCATCGCTCAGGCGAAACAGAGGACACAACCATTGCAGACCTTGTTGTAGCAATGAATGCAGGCCAGATTAAAACTGGCGCACCCTCGCGCTCTGACCGCGTTGCAAAGTATAACCAGCTTCTTCGCATAGAAGAAGGACTGGGCGAAATTGCAATCTATCCGGGACTTGACGCTTGGTTCAATCTCAAAAGCAAATAACTATTGCTAAAGTTAAAAGCCGTGCTGCAAATTATCTGCACGGCTTTTTTGCGCAAAAAAAATCCCTGTGTGTATTTATAAAATTACAACAGGGGGAAAAATCAGGTATTAGAATCGCGGTTATTTTATAACCGAAAGTAATTCAATATTGGTCTGCCAGCTTTCAACAAACTTTTTACGCTTATTCTTAAACATCTGGCTGTCAGCTCTTTCAATCAACTCTTTTATAGAAGTATCATCTTCATTATTAACACAATATCCTGAGCTTATTGAAAGCGTGTAGTTTTTTTCGCTTTTCAAATTATATCCTGCAAAAGCCTTGTCAATCCTATGCAAAAGCCTTCTTATATTATATACATCAGAAGTCTCAAGAACCAACACGAATTCATCTCCCGCGTACCTTGCAAAGAAATCCTTCTGGCGTATTTTAGACTTAATTATATTTGTGGCATTCACTATGGCTTCATCGCCTTCTATGTGCCCGTATGTATCATTTATATGTTTAAGCTTGTCCAAGTCAAACATAACAACGGTAAATTTACGATTCTGATTTATCAGCCTTTGAGTATAGTCATAAAGATACTCTCGGTTATTTATTCCGGTCAACGAATCTTTCCTTGTTTCAGTTATTTCATTGGTCAAAAACATCACAAGCAGGCTTATGCTTATTAGAATCAATCCATTTTTGGCAAGCACTATTGGAAGCATTGAAGTCAACGAGAAAAGAATATATGATACATTAGTTTTTGAGCTGTCAGCCTTCCAGCTTCTAATCACAATATACAAAGCATAAAACACAGGTGCTATGCTTATTAGCACGTTATAAGTGTTTTTCACGCCTCCAGCAAGAAGCATGAGGTTAATTGCCATTGGTATAAAATAAATAGCGTATGCTGATTTTTCCTTTATCAATCTAGGATTTTTCTGCTTCGTGACATACAGTGCAAATAGTGCAGGAAGTACAGGAAGTGCGGCACTGTGCAAAAAGCTAAGCGATGCAAGAAATGCACTTAGAGAAAGCCTTGGATTCTGTGCCATCGCATTCATTGCCATTTGAACCAACAGTAAAGATATAATTGTGTATATTATAAGATGAAAATTAGTCTTCTTTAAATTTTTTGCGATATTCAAAGAAACTGATGCAATATAAATAATACCCAAGATAAAAATTGATAATATATTGCTGTCTATTTTCATGATTTCCTCTTCCCTAGTAAAATAAATATTTCTTAAGATGGCTTTTTTCTTTCCGCCTTCATTTATTTTATCGTGACACTTACATCAATTCTTTAGTAAAACGTTATATTTAGTTTTATAAATATATAAATAAATAAAAAACTGTGCGAAGAATTAATCGCACAGTCTATGTTAAATCAATTATTTTTTTATTTAAGCCCGATCCTTGTACACCTTACTTTTCCATCCACAATTGCGTTTATGCCATGCCTTGCATGTCCTATAATAACCTGAGTGCCGTTTGCTGCGGCAGTCTTGATGTATTTTAACTTTGCTGCAGCTCCGCCAGAGCCTTGCCTGCTTGTTCCATTGCAATAAGCAATAGTCTCATCAATTTTGCGCAAAAGTTTTTCAGCGTCAGATGACATTATCTCCTCAATCAATGTGTCACTGTCTTCAGGATCTTTATATATCCCTTCAACCGAAGTCAAAATCAAAAGTATTGGCGCTCCCACAATCTCTGCAATTATTGATGCTGTCTCGTCATTGTCGATGCACTCTACTATACGCTCGTTTTTGGCGGACAGCATAGAAAGCTCCACGTTTCTGTTTTCTTCAAAAGACACAGGATCATTATAGTTTATTATCGGAATAGCCCCTTGATGAGAAGCTCTTGTCAAAAAATTTATTATATGATTACGCTTAACGGTGTCATTAAAATGGGTGTGTTCCACCAGAAGCTGACGAACTGAATATTTAGGGTTTATAAAGCGCCTATAGTTTTCCATAAGAATCTGCTGGCCTTGAGCCGCGTAATCGGATTTTATCTCCTCTACATCGCCCTGTGGTTCATTTCCCATCCTGCGGGTATAGTCAATACGTCCTATCTCAGTTGCACCGCTTGAAACCCAAATCATGCCCGGCTCAAGTTCATTTCCTATCCTTGAGAAGATATTATAATCTATATCTCTGTCGCGGCGTTGTATCAGCGCCATTGAACCGATTTTTCCAACTAATTTAATACTGTCCATTTAAACCTCTTAACCCTCAATCATATCCACATCCGTAACCCGGCGAATCCACTTTCTTGACTTAAAATATATTAAACACATTATAGTCTTAATAATATGTTCTGTCCACATCGCTATGAACACCGCCTCAAATGACCATTTTAAAACACATCCCGTTATTACCACAAGAGGAACACCTATAAACCACACGTTTATTATATCAAATACCAATCCTACTTTCGTGTTTCCACCTGCTCTAAACACTCCCACTATCGCTATATAAGGAAGTATATAAAGCGGAATGGCAAATGCATAAATAAACAACAACCTGCTTACCATTTTCGCAGTGTATTCGTCAGGCACTCCCAAAAGGCTTATGATAGGCTGCCTTACAAGTAATGTAATAATCCCGATTATAAATGAAAACAGAGTACCATATATAATAAATTTTTTCCCTGTTGTATAGGCTTCATTTAATTCGCCTTTTCCAACCATCTTGCCCACTATAACAGCACATGCACTGCACACTCCGACAAAGAAAGTGAATGCTAATTGTTCAATTGAGCCGTAGATTGTAAAGGCAGCATAGTTTTCACTCCCTAACCTTCCAAGCACCATGTTATATACGCTGACACCCATTGCCCAAAGGATTTCGTTAGCAAGCACTGGGAGAGCTAAAACATAATATTTTTTCACAAAATTTTCACCGAAACTGAAAAGCTCTTTTATCTTTGCTGCGGCAATATTTTTCTTAATATAGCTGACTGAAACAACTAACACCAGTTGAATAACCCCAGATATCAAAGTTGCTAATGCTGCTCCGCGAATACCCATTTTAGGGAATCCCCAGTTTCCGAAAATGAGCAAAAAGTTAAGCGCTGTGTTTGTAGCAACAGAAATTATGGTTAAAATAAGCGGCAGTATCACAGTCTCCGTGCTTCTTAATAGAAATCCGAATATGAAAGAGATCGAAAGCGGTATAAACGACCAACAGGCGATTTTCATGTATTTTACGCCCTCAGCAATAACTGTTTGATCGTTTGTAAAAACACCAAGAAGCTGAGGAGTGAAGAAAAACAAAGCAATACTTGCAACAAGTGCCATAAAAAATGCGTTCATCAGCCCAAGTCCAAAAGATTTTCTTATAGTCTTTACATCATTTATTCCCCAAAACTGCGACACAATAACACTCATACCTGAAGCAAATCCGAAGAAAGTCAGGTTAATCAAAAAGAACCATCGTCCAGAAACTCCGAGTGCGGCAGTAGGAATCACTCCCAGACGTACTATAAAAGCTGTGTCTACCAAGTGAAAAGAAGCTGCCAGCATCTGTTGCAATGAGATGGGAATGGCAAGCTTTATAACTGTTTTGAGCAAGTTATTACCCTGCGAAAGGTTTTTTACAATATTTTTCATGCCACTAAATAATATATTAATATTAACGATTGTACAATCGTAAAGCACAAAAAAGATAATTATTTTTTTCATTCAAGCATAATGTAATTAAACAGAGCATATGGAAGATAAAGTGACAATTTGTTTTCATTTGCTTACCAGAGACTTTATAATCACGAATATATAAGTATTTTCATCAGAATATACCCTAATTATTGCTTTGACTTATTTGTTCACAAACATTAATATATCCATAGTAAAAAAATACATTGGGGTGATTTCCTATTAATATTCTGAAAAGAATACTCTCCATGCTAAAACCCTACCGCAAACAGCTCGCTCTTGGCTATTTAATGCTGTTTATTTTTTTGGCAATCGTGCTTGTCGCACCTCTTCTTACCAAAATAATAGTTGACGATGTCATCCATGCAGGTTCATTCGGAGAAAAAGAACAAAATACGCTTTATTCCGTCTTGGTAATCATGGTTGCATTTGCCATGAGCCGTGCTGCACTTGTGTATTTCAGGCTTCTAGTTTTCGAGAAAATTTCACAAAACATCATCTACGATTTGCGCACAGGCTTATATGAGCACCTAAACTCCATGCCCTTCAGATTCTACGATAAGCATCAGATTGGCGAAATAATGTCGCGCATGACAGGAGATATCGAAGCTATAAGAATGTTCATCGCTGTTGGAATAATGCAGGTAGTTGAGCAAATAGTACTCTATGTTGGCTCGCTTATTTTTGTTTTCACGCTTTCATATCAGATTGCTTTGATACTGCTTGCCATCACTCCCCTGCTTGCATATATCGGCTTCAAATTTGATAAAACCATAAGGCCGGCCTTCAACGAAATCCGTGAGCAAAACGCCGTTCTAAACACAAGGACACAGGAAAATATCGCAGGCATACGTTTGGTTAAAGCCTATAACAGACAAGATCACGAGCGCGAGCTTTTTAATGAAGATAACTACAAGCAGATGGACTTTGGTATAAAAATTACTAAAATCTTTTCAACCTACCATCCGATAGTAGAAATCATCGCCTCATCCACACCTGCTCTTTTGCTGGTTCTTGGAGGCTATCTTACCATTAACGGCACAGTGTCCACCGGTACTTTTGTCGCAATCTTTGGATATATATGGATGATTACAAACCCGACGCGCATGCTAGCCAATATTTTAAATATGGTAACTCAGACAATATCTTCAGCCGAAAAGCTTTTTTACTATAGCGATTTTGGCTCATACATAAAAGATCCTAAAAACCCAAAAAGCCCGAAAGAACAAAAGGGGCACGTTTCCTTTAAAAATGTTACCTTCACCTATGGTGATGAAACAGTTCTAAAGGATATATCGTTTGATGTGGCACCGGGCAAAACACTTGCCATAATGGGAGCAACAGGCTCGGGCAAGACATCCATCATAAACTTAATCGGTCGCTTTTATGAATGCCAAAGCGGCGAAGTCATAGTGGATGGCATAAATGTTAAAGATTATATTATAAAAGATTTAAGAAGGCAGATAGGATATGTCAATCAGGAAACATTCCTGTTTTCTGACACACTTGCAGGAAACATCGCATTTGGCGACCTAGATGCTGACATGGAAGATGTCTATGAGGCAGCGGATGTTGCACAGGCCGCACCTTTTATAAAAGAAAAGGATGATGGGTATGAGCTCATTGTAGGCGAACGCGGCACAGGTCTTTCAGGTGGTCAGAAGCAGCGTACAGCCATCGCCAGAGCTCTTCTTATGAATCCTAAGATATTGGTGCTGGATGACGCCACAGCTTCTGTTGACACAGAAACTGAGCAGAAAATACAACAGGGCCTAAAAAAACGAAAGAATAAAAGCACAACAATCGTCATCTCCCACAGAATATCAGCAGTTCAAGATGCGGACGAGATAATTGTGCTGGAAAACGGAAAAATAGCAGAGCGTGGATTACACGACAGCCTGATTGAAGAAAAAGGCATCTACTACAATATGTTTATGGAGCAATATCAAGACTATATAAATATTAAAGAGGAGGTGGAATAATGGCTAAAGTAAAACGAATAAGAATAGATGATTCAGACAAAGCAGAAGCATCAATAAACACAGGCTATCTAAAGCGCGTCTTAAAATATCTCGTTCCTTACAAAAAGGATATTACAATTGCCCTTATTGCCATGATGGTCTCCTCTGTTGCAGGACTTGCTGCACCTTATATTTTAAAAATTGCAATTGACGATTATATAAAGCTTGGCATCTATAAAGGTGTGCCCCTTTTGGCACTCGGCATAGTGATAAGCTCTGTTGTTGCCGCCCTTGGGCTGCGCTATAAAATCCGTTTTATGAATATTGCGGGAAGAAAAGCATTAGCCGAGCTTCGAAAAGACCTGTTCTCTCATATTCAGGATTTAGGCTTTGACTTTTTCGACTCTCGCAGCAACGGCAAAATTATGGTTCGCGTGATAAACGACGTAAACACTATCCTAAGCCTGTTTAACCAAGGAATAATAAACTCTATAACGCGCATTGCTCAAGTTATAATCATAATTGTTGTAATGCTAGTGCTTAATTTAAAGCTTGCACTCATTGCCTTTTCCACACTTCCTTTGCTGTTTCTTGCAGTTTTTGTGCTAAGGCCCTATATAAGGCGCAACTGGCGCAACGTACGCCGTAAGATATCCTCCATGAACGGCTATCTTCAGGAGACGCTTTCAGGCATGAAAACAACACAAGCTTTTGTGCGTGAAGAAGAAAACATTAGGCGTTTCAACGAAGAAAACGAAGATATCAGAAGAACGTGGATTAAAGGCATCAAGCTTAACAATCTAATGTTCCCCTGTTTTGAACTAATAATGATGGCAGGAACTGTGCTGATATATTTCTTCGGAATAAAGCTCATGTATCAAGATGGCGCGGGCTCTATTGAAATAGGTGTTCTGTTATCCATGACATGGTATCTGCAGCGCTTCTGGCAGCCACTTAACGAGCTGTCAAGCATATATACTCAAATACTTGTCGCAATGGCTTCTCTGGAGCGTATATTTGAGATAATGGACTATCCGGTTTTAATTAAAAACAACGATAAGGCCCAACCTTTAAAAAAGATTGACGGAACTATAGAGTTTGAAAATGTTACTTTTGGCTACATCCCTGAACAAACCGTTTTAAAAGATGTGTCTTTCAAGGTAGAGCCCGGCCAGTCCATCGCGTTTGTTGGCCCGACAGGAGCTGGAAAAAGCACCATCATAAACCTTATGTCAAGGTTTTATGACATACGTGAAGGCTCAATTAAAATTGACGGCATCGATATTCGCGACATTGACCTCAATGACCTTCGCTCTAATATCGGTATAATGCTCCAAGATTCGTTTATGTTTTCAGGTACGATAGCAGACAACATACGCTACGGAAAGCTTGACGCCAGCGATGACGAGATTATCGAAGCCTGCAAGGCAGTAAATGCTCATGAGTTTATAATGCAGATGGAAAAAGGATATCAAACACAAGTGGGAGAGCGCGGAAGCCGCCTTTCAATGGGGCAGCGTCAGCTCATTTCTTTTGCCCGCACGCTTCTATCCGATCCACATGTGCTTATACTGGACGAGGCAACAGCTTCCATTGACACCAACACCGAGGCTCTCATTCAAAAAGCTGTGGATGTTGTGCTTGAAGGTCGCACTAGCTTTGTTATAGCCCACAGATTGTCAACCATAAGAAAAGCCGACTGCATCATGGTTATAAACAACCAAGGCATTGCAGAGAGCGGTACACACGAAGAACTTATGGCTCAAAAAGGTCATTATTATGACCTTTGTAAAGCGCAGTATGATTATCTCAAAGTAGGATAGCTTATCCCAATATAAATTCTTTAATCAATGAATTGATTTTGTCGGACATCTCATAGTTTACGGTATGTCCGGCATTTTTTATTATAGTATAATTAATATCATTTTCTTTTAAAATTTTCTCTGCCTCAAGGCTATATGAAATCGGATCTTTATCACCAATTATAAATAACGAATTTCCTTTTAAATTTTCAACCTCTTTTTCGCTTATAGGCAATATTTTGTGAAACCCCATAGACATGTTGTTAAAATGCTTTAGAAGTGCTTCCCAGTGCATCATCATGTTTTTATCCTTTTTAATAACTTCAGAGTTACCTGCGCTTAGCTTATCTATCAGCTTAACCATGTTTTTTTGAGTAGGAAAGAGTGCTTCGGGGAAAAATACTTTCATAGAACTCATGAGTTTGAAAAATCCCTCTGGCTTATCCCCTTTTCTTAATGTACCTGCCATACACACTAGTTTATTTACCCTATTAGGTCTTTTTGCTCCGTATAGCTGTGCTAAATATGCGCCGTTTGATACACCCGCCATATTCACTTTCTCAAGCTCCAAAGAATCCAGCATATCATCTATCCAAAGGCACTGCTCAAATCCCTTGCCGTAATTCTCATTTGGCACGCTTTTGCCGGGTCCGCCCATGGTATCCACCGCATATATCCGGAACTTTTCAGCCAGATCTTTTGCGTTTTTAATCCACATCATGGCAGAATCATCACCCACTCCGTGAAAAAGCATAAGCGGCGGATTTTTTATATCCCCTGCCTTTATAATATGCGTTTTGCCGTACCTTGTGTCCACATCGATTTCTTCAAAAACGATACCCCATTTTTTAAGCAAAATATCATAAGTCCTTATAATTTCCCTGCCGCCTTTTTCGTTTCTATATTTTTTAACCATCATAATACCTTTCTGTCTATTTTTTAATAAAGCCTAAGAGGTTTTCAATATCAGGTAAAAACATTTGCTTTGAGCTTTGCATCCTTATCACAGCTATACCCTGCACCATGGCAAAATATCCAAAAGCTAGCTTTACGGGGTCTTCTTGTTTGATTTCTCCTATCCGCTGACCTTCTTCAAGTATTTTGCAGATATCCGCAATCTGCTTTATTGCAGATTCTTTAAATATCTTCTTTGTCTCATCAGGCATCGTTTCATATGATATCGTTTGCAAAAGAACCAGCTTAAAGTGATGCTGCACCAATGTGTCCGGCGCGGTGAGCACCTCGGTGAGCCAATAAATCTTTTCGTAAGGTGTGCTGTCAAAGCCCGAAACCTCCTCTATCACTCTGAGACTTCCTTCGGCGGCAAGTCTTGATATCTCGGTAAAAATTTCATCTTTTGACGCGAAGTGGTTGTACACAAATCCCTGCGAAAAACCGGCTTCCTTCGCAATATCGCTGATACGAGTCCCCGCAAGCCCCCTCCTTACGAATACTTTCATAGCGTTTTCTAATATTCTTCTTACCGATTCATTAGGCATATCTTTGAGGAATCCCTTTTCCATTTTATCGACAATCTGTTTGCTTTCTCTTTCCATATTATCTCCCATTGAATGAATATTCATTCATTATACTTTCTTATTCGAAACAATTCAAGTGATATTTTGCCTGCAAGGCATTGAAATTAATACACTCTTCCTTTACAATAATATGGTTGAAATGATAAGGAGAAAGCTATGGACCTAAAATCAAAATTCAGGCACGTGATGGACTTCCCCGAGGAAGGCATTGACTTTATAGACATAACAACTGTGCTGGGAGACAAAGACGCATTTAAAGAAGCTATGGACAAAATCATCGCAATAGCCGAAAAGTATGACTTTGATATAGTTGTTGCACCAGAATCCAGAGGATTCATTTTGGGAACGCCTATTGCCTATCATCTGGGCAAAGGATTTGCACCCATCCGTAAAAAAGGAAAGCTTCCATACAAAACAATCGACATAGAGTACAAACTCGAATATGGCAGCAACATCCTCGAGATACATGCGGATGCTGTGAAACCCGGACAGAAAGTTTTGGTAGTGGACGATCTGCTTGCAACAGGCGGCACAACTTCTGCAAATGTCGCACTTGTAGAAAAGCTGGGTGGAGAAGTCGTCGGCATTGTCTGCATGGTTGAACTCAGCTATTTAAATGGCAGAGATAAACTTAAAGATTACAAAGTGGAGTCACTGGTTCAGTTTGAATCTTAATAAAAATTTACACATAAAAAAACGCCCAAGATTTTCTTGGGCGTTTTTTATTTGCAATTTTAGTTTAAATAAACAAATTAAGAATGAACAGAGCCGATACCACGTAGAGTATGGGATGAACCTCTTTGGCCTTGCCGCTTACAATCTTTATAACAACATAGCTTATAAAGCCTGCCATCATTCCCTCTGCGATGCTTCCTGTTACAGGCATAAGTATCAATGCTAAAAATGCCGGAACTGATTCAGCGTAGTTTGCAAAATCAATCTTAACAACGCTTTTAAGCATCATAAGCCCTACGATTATAAGAGCGGGTGCGGTGGCAAAACCGGGAATAGCGAAGAATATCGGCGAGAAAAACAGTGCGATAGCAAACATTGCTGCTGTCGATACTGCTGTAAGTCCCGTACGTCCGCCTGCTCCTACGCCTGCCGCGCTTTCTATATAGCTTGTTACAGTTGATGTTCCAAGGCAAGCTCCGGCTGTGGTAGCTACTGCATCGGCCATCAATGCGCCTTTTGCTCTAGGCAGATTTCCCTTTTCATCCAAGAGGTTTGCCTGGTTTGCAACACCTATCAATGTTCCCACGGTATCAAACATATCCACCATTAAAAACGCAAAGCCTATCACAAGGAACTCCAGTCCAAGATTCAATGCGCCTGAAAAATCAAACTTGAAAAATATAGGAGCAAGTGAAGGCGGCATTGAGAATATCCCGCTGGGATAAAGAGAGAAAAATCCGATTGCCTCATCTACCTGATACCAGCCTACAAGCTGTGCCAGCATACCCAGCGCCCATGTAGCAAGTATACCCCAAAGGATTGCGCCTTTTACGTTATTGTATAAAAGTATTCCAATAATTATTACACCTAGCATCGCAAGGACAGCCTTCACCGCTGCAAACTGCTCAAATCCACCACCGTTTACAATACCTGCGCCACTGGACCCCAAGCCTATAACGGCGATAAACAGTCCGATACCTGCCGTAATGGCATATTTCAGATTTTTCGGTATAGCATTTACTATCGCCTCCCTGAATCTGAAGAATGTAAGAAGTACGAACACCAAGCCTTCAATTAGTATAGCTGTAAGCACTATTTCCCAACTGACTCCGCCAGCCACAACCGAGGCAAAGAAAGCGTTGAGCCCCATTCCGGATGCAAGTGCTATCGGGTAGTTTGCAAAAAACGCCATGCAAAGAGTACCGATTATCGCAGCCAATGCTGTGGCTGTAAACACAGCGCCCCAATCCATACCAACATCTGAGAGTATATTCGGGTTTACGATAAGAATATACGCCATCGTCATAAATGTCGTAATACCAGCTAAGATTTCTGTCTTAATATTGGTATTGTGTTCTTTTAGTTTAAACAATTTTTCTACCATCTAATCTTTCCTCCATAAAATAATAATAATATCATTAGGGTTGCCCCTAAACTTTATCTATGTCATCTAAATATTATATTCAATAAGCAGGATTATGACAATCAAAAATTGAACAAAATCTACATTTAAATATATAACGTTCGGGTTTATATTGTGTTTTTCATGTAAACGAATGTCTATATGTTGTTAGTTTGATAAATTCTGTTATAACACTGCCAGTTTAGGTTATATAGTAAATATGATATAATAATCATAAAATTATATTATTCATTATACGGAGTACTAATTTGGACACACAAAGAGCATATGCCAAAAGTCTAACCAGCACAGACATTCTAAAAATTCAAAATGAGATACTTACACTTTTCATTTCCACTAACGACATCAATCTCCTTTTAAACAAAATAGTAGATACACTTGGAGAAAAACTAAATGTTGAAAAAGTATTCGCATTTAGTCACATGAGCGAGAAATCCAAATATAGGATTATTCACGAATGGTCGGATAATAGTGCTGAAATAATTTCTAAAAAAATGGAATATATACCCGATGCTTTCTATATCCACGAAAACCTCAGAGATGGGATTACCGTAGAATGCAAAGATACAAATGAATTGATAAATGGTTATTTGAAATCATTTTTAAAATTTCATAATATAAATAACTTCGGTGCTGTTCCACTGTTATTGGATAAGAGATATCTTGGATTCATTGTGTTTTGCAACACCAAAGATGCTGTTTTATTTGACCAATATATTTCACTTTTGCATTCAGTATCAGGCCTTGCAAAAAAAGCGATATCAAACGCTATGACACAAAAAATGTTAAAGGCAAGCAAGGAAAAATATAAGAATCTATTTGAGAATATGTCTGATTCTTTTACAAATTGCGAACTCATCTACGATGATAACAATAATCCCATTGACTATAAGTTCTTAGAGATAAACGAGTCATTTTCAAAAATGTTTAATGTCGACACAAGCGATTGGATTGGGCGTCCTGTAAAAGAATTTATGCCAGATGTTGAAAACAATATCTTTTTAGATGCAAAAAAGGTTATATTGACAGGTAAACCTATTGAAAATGAAACGTATTCAATTCCTCTAAATAAATACTTTCATTATTCTGTGTTTAAATCCGGCGAGAAATCATTTGCGGTTATTTCTTATGACATTACGGAAAGAAAAATTAATGCGCAAAAGTTAGAAGAAAGCGAAAAAAAATACAAGAATCTATTTCAAAGCATGGCAGCAGGATTTGCGCATCATGAAATGATTTATGATGAAAGTGGCAATCCTGTTGACTTCAAATTTCTTGAGACAAACGAGAAATTCACAGAAATCATGGGCTTATACGAAATGGTATGGAGTCAAAATACTGTGCTAAGCATTATCCCTACATTTGATAGAAAATGGATTAAAGAATATGGCGAAGTAATAAAAACTGGTGAATCAATTGAATTTGAGCTGTTCATCCCTCATGTTAATAGGCACATTCATTTCATCGCTTATAAGACATCCGGAAATAAGTTTGCAACTATATTAGCAGACATTACAAATCAAAAAAATCTTGAGCTACAACTAGCATCGGAAAAGGAGCTGTTAAAAGTAACTCTTGAGTCTATAGGAGACGGTGTAATTACTACCGATATAAACGGTAAAATTACAATGATGAACAAAGCGACTGAAACCATGACAGGCGTCAAGAAAGAAAAGGCAATAAACAAAGATGTCAGCGATGTTTTAATTCTTTCGGGTATATCTAAAGTAAAAAGCGAAGTTGACCCTATAAGGGAGGTCCTGTCCTCGGAATCGAGCATGCTTTCAAGAAACTATTTTAAGCTTACCAACCAATCAAGAAATAAAGAATATTATATACTTGGAACCGCTGCGCCCATAAAAGATTCAGACAGCAATCTGTTTGGCTCAGTATTTATCTTCCGCGATGTTACAAAGGACCAAAAACGCAATGATGAAATAAAATACCTAAGCATGCATGACTCGCTTACCGGTCTTTATAACCGCTCTTTTTTCGAGAAAAAGCTAAGGGAAATTGACTTAAAAAAGATGTATCCATTCTCGGTTATAATGGGAGATGCAAACGGACTTAAAATCACAAATGATGTCTTCGGTCACGCTGAAGGTGACAGGCTTTTAATAAAAATCAGTCAGGTTCTTTTAAACTGCACAAGTCCTGAAGATATTGTAGCACGATGGGGCGGCGATGAATTTGTCATTCTTTTGCCTAATGCAAATCAGGATATAGCCCACACAGTTTGTGAACGAATAACAGAGGCTTGTGCTAAAATAGAAGAAGCCAATAATGATGATTTTTCAGCAATACCTTCAATTTCTCTTGGACACTCCACCAAAACCGAGTACTCGGAAAGTACTTCGCGAATTGTAAAAACTGCAGAAGATTTGATGTATAAAAAGAAGCTGCTTGAAAGCAAGAGTACCCACAGCAATATAATAGACTCCATGAAGCGCGCACTATTTGAGAAAAGCCATGAAACAGAAGCTCATGCAGGTAGGCTTAGTAAATATTGTGTTCTTCTTGGAAAAGAGCTTAATATTTCTCACCAAGCATTATATGATTTAGAACTTTTTTCAATGCTTCACGATATCGGCAAAGTCGCCGTGGACGAAAGCCTTCTTACAAAAAAAGAAAAGCTCACAGACTCTGAATGGGATGAAATCAAAAGACATCCGGAGATAGGCTACAGGATTGCAAGTTCAGCCCCTGAACTGTCTCAAGTTTCTGAATATATATTGACGCACCACGAGAAATGGGACGGCACAGGCTATCCTCAGGGACTGTCCGGCAATGATATTCCCATAGAGTCCCGTATCCTTGCAATAATTGATGCGTTTGATGCCATGACACACGACAGACCTTATAGAAAAGCAATGCCACTTGAAGATGCTGTTAACGAAATCATTTCAAGTTCAGGCACACAGTTTGATCCTAAAATAGTTGACGCATTCATAAAAACAGTTCTCCCAGATTACGTTCTTTAGACCTGATATCTCACTAACGGAAGGATTATTATGAAAAAAGATTTTATACCTGTCAAATTAACAAAGGAAAATATACTGATTCTTTGGTCCAAAACATATAACAAAGATGGAAAGCCCGACTGGTCACACATCTTCCCTTATTATCATGATGATATTATCTTTCAGGATTCAATCCAAAAGATTGAGGGCAAAGATGACTTCATAGCAATGTGCAATAGGCTCACTAAAAGATGCAAGCAGCTACACATGGACATTTACTCTATAGCCGAGGGCGAGGGCTTTATAATTATGGACTGGAAAATGACAATGATATTCAGACGTTCGCCCAGCACTCCTATATATGGAGCTACAAAGCTTACAATAGATGACAATATGATTACACATCAGCGGGATTATTATGATCTATGGGGAGATATCAATAACGGAATTCCGGGATTTCGCAAACTGTATCGTTGGTTTATGAGAAAGGTGTTTGGATAATATGAAGCTGCCCGATGAATTAGCTTTTATAAAAAACGCAAAGCTCCCTCAAAATACTACATCCACGCGCCTTGATGGCAAAGTATGTGTGATTTCAGGCGCAACATCGGGAGTTGGTCTTTCTGCATTGGAATCCTTATCTTGTGCTAGTGCAAAATGTGTGATTGTCGCAAGAAATGAAATGAAAGCCCTAAAAATAAGAGACAATCTCATTAAAAAGTTTTCTGCTGATGTATCAGTTGAAATTGCAGATTTCTCATCATTTTCGAGTTTACGAACCTGTGCAAAAAAGATTTCACAAAAATATGATGTTATTGATATTCTGGTAAACAGCGCAGGAATTCACTCTACAAAAAAAATCGTAACAGAAGATGGCTATGAAAAAGTGTTTCAGGTAAATCACCTGTCCTCATTTTTGTTTACAAACCTTCTTCTGGATAACATTAAAAAGAGCAATCAAGGCCGAATAATACAAGTCAATTCACAAGGTCATAGGTTTGGCGGACTTAATCTTAATGATTTAAACTGGAAAAAGCGCATCTATAGCGGCATGAGAAGCTATGGTGCGTCAAAAATCGCACAGCTTATTTGCGTAATGGAGATGGCAAAATTACTTTCAGATACAAACGTTACTATAAATGCAATGCACCCCGGCGCTGTAAAATCAGCAATAGGTTCAAATAATGGAAAATTATATGGATTTTACAATAAACACTTTGTCCAGCCCCATCTTGATGATCCTAAAATTGCAGGCGATGCTATTTACTGGCTGGCTGCTGAGCCCAGTCTTAAAAACACAAGCGGAAAATATTTCAACTTAACCATTAATGAGCCGCCCGCAAGCTATGCAATTAACAGAAAATATTATGACAAAGTATATCCTTTAAGCCTTAAACTTTGCGGATTACAATGACTATTTCAGTTTTTTTATAACCTTATCAGCTGCCATCTTTCCTGTAATTATTGATATTGGAAGTCCCGAAGGGCTAAAAGTCCACTGCCCTGCCTGAAAAACATCAGGTATTTCAGTCTTCACCGATTGAGCTATTGCAGTAAGCTTTGAAACAGCAGGTATTTTGTCGTTTGTAAATGCCCATCCCGTTATTGCGCCATGCAAATTGCCTGTAAGCTTTTCAAAAGTAACGGGCGTTGCACTAAACATATCATCCACATGGCCATCCAGTTCAGGATAGATACTGCTTGCCAAAGCCTCTAATATCTTTTTTTCACACATAAGCTTGAACTCATCATACCATCCCATATTTCTTATATGCGCTACTATGCTATAGTCCATCAGAGTGCTTATTATTAGTCCCGTTTTGTTTTGTGGAGCAAGTGTTTTGTCCCTCATAACAGGTATTGCTATTTCGTATGTAGTGTATTTAAGATACCTTTTGATGTAATCAAATATCTCACTTTTATTTTCAACAAACGCTCCATCAGAAGTTTTCAGTTCATCAGTTTTCATAAAACCAAAACCTTGCTTTTGGGGTGTATAAAAAGCATGAGGACCATGTTTGTCACTAAAATAATCTGGCTTAATATCGCACTCCATATACAGTGTAAATACAGAGTCGCCTCCCCTTTTTCCTTTAAGCAGTTCTTTGTGCCTATCTATTTTTTCTTTTTGTGCGTTCTTAAGCCCTGATGTGTCAGATATATCATACATTCTCGTATTGTC
The DNA here is from genome assembly GCA_963676355.1 of Christensenellaceae bacterium. Lineage (GTDB taxonomy): Bacteria > Bacillota > Clostridia > Christensenellales > UMGS416 > JAGLOK01. The sequence continues at coordinate 1,358,246 of OY781093.1, read as the reverse complement.
GGCTGTCCAAATAAGCTGCTTGTATCCATATTTTTCGTCTTTGCCGTCAGTTAATGTTTTTTCATTTGGATCAATTTTTACGATTTCGGTTTCCGTTATTATCTTACCTTTATTTTCTTTAATATATCTAGCCAGTGCTTGAGTCAGATTTCCGGTTCCGCCCAAAGGGTATCTATAGTTTAAGTACAGTGTAAAATAGCTAAGCGCAAAATAAGCTGGCGTCTTTTGGAAAAAATGTTGCGCTATTATGTCAATCAACGATTGATTTTCAGTAAGCCCTTGCAGAAACTCATCAACTGGAATAAAAAGCTTGTTTACCTTTCCAATAGTCGTGATATACTTCCCAAGCCAAGGCAATAATACACTAAATAAATACTCTTTATCATTTTTTATATCTTTGAAAACAGGATTCTCAATTCCGTATTGTATGTCCATATATCCCATTATCTTTTCAATCTCAGATATAATTTTTTTAATATCATCAGTATTTTCGGGATATAAATCACAAAGCATTTTCTGATAATCTAATAAGCTGTGATTATCAACAACGTTTACCATTTTATCTTCTACACCAATAGATACTGGGTTTTCGGTAAACGGCACATCAATTCCAAGCTGATTTAGCATAGGAACTAAAATTCCCAAATCCTCAGTTGCACGTATTCCACCATCAAACACGAAACCGTTGTGCTCAAAAGAATTTACCAACCCGCCAATCTTTTCCTGCTTTTCAATAAGCAATGTCTTTTTTCCGCTCTTTGATGTATACGCAGCCGCAGTAAGCCCCGCAATTCCTCCACCAATTACAATGACATCATATACCATAAATCTCTCCGAAAGTTTTTGTTATTATCCTACATATTAAGTATAGAATGCTAAAAATGAAGTGTCAATTGCCGTATCAGAAATTCAGCAATAAAAAAAGGAACCCGTTTAAGGGCTCCTTTTGATAACTACATTTTATTTTACAAGCTCTAAAGTTTTTGCCACAACATTTTCTGTTGTTATTCCAAACTTCTCATAAACCTTTGCAAAAGGACCGCTTGCACCGAAGCTTTCCATGCAAACAAGTGCGCCATCAAGACCAACATATTTGTGCCAGCCAAACGATGATGCCGCTTCAACGCCAACGCGTGTACGAACTGCATTAGGCAATACGCTTTCTTTATATTCATCTGATTGCTTATCAAAGATTTCCATTGAAGGCATAGACACCACGCGAGCATCCACTCCCTTTGCTTTAAGCTCTTCTTTTGCTGCCATGCAGAATTCAACTTCTGAACCTGAAGCAATCAAGATTGCATCTGGTGTTTCCTTGTCGGAATCCGCCATTACGTATGCGCCTTTTAGCACGCCTTTTTTGTCAGCATTATAAAGAGGCAAGTTTTGACGGGTAAGAACCAATGAAGTAGGTCCGTTGTTTTCAAGAGCAAAAAGCCAGCCAGCAGCAGTTTCAATGCTGTCAGCAGGGCGGATAACAGTCATGCCAGGGATTGAGCGGAGGCTTGCAAGCTGCTCAATAGGCTGATGTGTAGGGCCGTCTTCGCCAACACCAATGGAGTCATGTGTAAGAACATATACAACTTTCTGTTCCATAAGGGCTGAAAGCCTTGCTGCAGGTTTCAGGTAATCACTGAAAACAAAGAATGTTGCAACATAAGGAATCAATCCGCCATGGAGCGCCATTCCGTTTGCGATAGCCGCCATAGCGTGCTCACGAACACCAAAGTGAAGGTTTGCGCCACTTTTGTCGTTTGCGCCAAAGTCGCCTTTGCCGTTCATTATAGTTTTTGTTGAAGGTGAAAGGTCAGCAGAGCCACCGATAAGGTTTGGCACATATTGAGTTAAGCGATTGATGACTGTTCCTGAAGAGTTTCGTGTAGCCGCTTTTCCTTCAAATTCAAAAATATCTTCTTTGTCCCAAAGGTCGCAGCATGTTTCGCCGCTCATCCACAGATCCCACTCTTTTGCAAGCTCAGGGAATTTCGCCTTATAATCTGCGAAAAGTTTGTTCCATGCCTGCTCAGCATCTTCACCTTTTTTAACAACCTCCGCTGTATTGTCATAAACATCCTGAGGTACATAGAAATCCTTATCTGTAGGCCATCCAAGATTTTCTTTTGTTGCAAGAAGGTTTTCTGCGCCCAAAGGCTCGCCATGAGCTGATGCTTTTCCCTGTTTTGCGGGGCAGCCAAAACCGATTTGAGTTGCAGCCTGAATAAGTGTAGGTCTCTTTGTGTCTTTTTTAGCTTCAGCTATTGCAGCATTAAGAGCTTCAAGGTCATTTCCATCCTCCACTTTTATAACCTGCCAGCCATATGCTTCATAGCGCATTCCAACATCTTCACAGAATGAAATGTCAGTGCTTCCTTCAATTGATATCTCGTTATCATCATAAAAAACTATGAGTTTTGAAAGTCCCATAGTTCCTGCAAATGAGCAAGCTTCAGAGGAGATTCCCTCCATCATGCAGCCGTCACCCATAATGCAATATGTGTAATGGTCAACCACATTATAGCCTTCTTTGTTAAACTTCTTTGCAAGATACTCTTCAGCCATTGCAAATCCAACTGCATTTGAGATACCCTGTCCAAGAGGGCCTGTGGTTGTTTCAACGCCTACAAGCTCCACTTCCGGATGTCCGGGAGTTTTTGAACCTAATTGACGGAAGTTTGCCAAGTCATCTGTAGTGTAGCCGTAACCGAAAAGATGCAAAAGTGAATACACAAGCATAGAGCCATGTCCCGCTGATAAAACGAACCTGTCTCTATCTGCCCAATTTGGATTTTTTGGGTTGTGTTTCATATTCTGTCCCCAGATGCTATATGCCATAGCAGCAGAACCCATCGGAAGACCCGGATGTCCACTGTTTGCACTCTGTACGCCTTCTGCAGACAGTATCCTTATTGCGTTAATTGTTTTTTCATGTACATTACCCATAAAAGAAACTCCTTTAAAATTTTTTAATAATTAAAATCAAATCTAATGTCTTTTTTCCCTGTTACAAAATCATACAACGGAACAAGGTCGACATATCGTTTTTCCACTTTGTGCAACAAATCCCTTTTAAATACTATGTCACTAATAGGTTCATCAAGATGCACCGAAAAACTTTTTTTATTATACCATTTTTCCACCTCAATTGGTAATGGAATTTTGTTATGTTTTCTCTTATAACTTTCTCCCCATAAATCCAGCTTTTTTATGCCATCAAGTTGGATTATCTTTTCAAAAAGCGCAGTTTCGTCCAAAATTCTTTGTCTGAACGCTGTTATCATTTGTCTTGCCGCTCCCGAATAAAAACCGATTCCGCTTGAAACGACATCAGGATCAATATAAAAGTGGTATGTAAAGTATTCACTGTTTCCTTTATCAGCAGGTTTAAATGAAAACCACATGTGCGTTCTATAGGGTTGAGCAGGGTGAAATCTCGCGTCGCGCCGTATCTTGCACAGAGTTCTGTGCGGCGTAACATCAAGATTGTCATCAATCTCTTTCATGAGTGGTGATAAATCCACTACCATATCCAAAAGAGGCTTTCTGAGATATTTCTCATAAGCCTCTTTATTAGCTTTAAAATACATAGGTTCATTCTGCAGTCCCATTCCAATCAGAAATCCCAAACCGTCAGGATGAAATCCATGAAAGTTTTCAGTCATCTATCTTCTCCTCGAGCGGGATACAAATATTGCAACGATTAGGACAAGCGCTAATATTCCTGCAACAATCAGTCCGAAGTTTCCAGCAAGTTTCTTTAATCCGCTGACTTCCTCATCACCTATTATGGGCGTCGCCGTCGGCATATTTACATCTGTAATCTCCGCCGTGTCTGGTGTTTCATGAACAGTTATTTCGATAGGTCCTGAATTTACAGTTCTTTCAGAACCATCAGACTGCGGCACTTTAAGTGTAAACGTAAATGTCTTTGTCTGATTCACATCGGCCGACCATTGATATGTGCTTTTTCCAACAGGAAGTGTTGCCATCTCAACAACGACAGTCCCATCCTGATCAACAACTTTCAAATTTTTGAGCTCTTTTTCCCCGTCATTGTTTATAACAATATCAAAATTAATGCTTCCGGGTATTGATAGCTCTAGGGCGGAAGGGCTTGCATCTATCTGTACCATAAGCGGTGCAGAGCCTTCATCAACTGAAATGTCAACTGACGCTTCATCAGTCCACTCCTGCTCTGTTCCATTTCCGCCTGCGGCAAGAAATTCAAGCTTTGTGCTCTCTTCTATTTTAATGTCAGTTGTAAACACCTTAGACTCGCCTGACTTTAAACTGTCCAATTCAAACATGTCGCCCAGCACTGCCTCTGTGATTTTAACAAAAGTAAAATCAGCATCACCGATATTTTCAACAGTACATATCACAGTGAGTTCTTCCCCTTCTGCCACAACATCCTTGTTTGTTTCTACTTTAAGAGAAATATCCGGCTCGCCTGATGTTATGTCAATCTTGTCAAGTTCAACAGAATACACCTTGTCGCCCACTTTATATGAAAGTGTCGGTTGTGAAGAGAATCCTGTGCTGATTGTTCTTTCATAGGTAAACACATGGCTCTCACCTGATTTTATAAGCTCTTTTGAGTCCACAGCACCTGTTAGCGGGTCTTTAATCTCCACTTCTGTTATGTGTAAAGTTCCTACATTGCTTACTGTGTAGGTGAGCTTTGTTTTTGTGTTTGGCTCTCCCGACTGAGGCACTGCCTCTCTTTTAAACTTAACTTCAGGTTTTGCGCTTGTGGCGTCAAATTTAACCTTAAACGTCTCCGTCTCATATGTTGAGCCGTCTGTAGTCCATCTGAGAGTTACATCAACATCTTTACCGACTTGATCTGCGCCAATTTGCATAGAGCCAGTTTTTGTGACACTTTGCCCTGCATATATGTTCCTAAAATATATCACCTGTATGCCTTCAAACAAAACTTCTGTATTGTTCATCGCATAAGCACTGTTTAAGTCTACTTCGATTTTTACCGTTAAGTCGACCAGCCCGCCGCCTTCAGGCACGGAAGTGGGACTTACCGAATATTCAAAATCAAAATAGTCATAATCTGCAAAAGCCGTCTGCTGTGGAATAAGCGCAACCATCGCTAAAGCCACAATAAAAATAAAAGAAAATGTTTTTCTCATCACTTATCTCCTTTTAGATGAAATTCATTTTTCAAGATAATCATTCATTCCTTCGTTATTCCAATAGTTGGGCAAAAGCTCTCCCAACAGTTTATAGTCCCCGTCATCGCTTAAAATGACTTTGATGTCTTTGCCATCTTTGCAAACCTGCATCATAAGCTCGCGACATCTGCCACAAGGAGGAATCACTTTTTCACGATCCACCGCGACTATCATATCAATCTCTGTCTTATTGTCTTTGAGCATTTCACTTATTGCAGAACACTCCGCGCAATGTCCGAGTGAGCAATAAAACTCAATATTTATGCCAGTGTATAAACTGCCATCTTTTGTGACAAGTGCAACTCCCACCTCGCCTGATTCCAGACCGTTCGGAAGCTTTCTGAGCCCTTGTACATCATAAGCCATTTTTATTAATTCTTTTTTTGTAATCATATAAAGCTCCAATATTGGATTAAAATTCACAATATATTATAACACATTATATTGCTTAAGTATTAATATTTAGTTAAAAATATATTTAGCCGCACAAAATTAAAAGGCTTGAGAGAATTCTCCCAAACCTTTTTTTGCATTCAGTAATTTAATTTACATTGATAACATATGACCAATCCTTGTCGTCTTCAATACTGCCGTTTTGAATTCCACAAAGTGTGTGAAACAGCTTGAGAGTTGTCTCACCAGTCTTGCCATCATTGATTTTTATTACTTTGCCTTCCCATTCCATCACGCCAACAGGTGATACCACAGCTGCCGTTCCTGTACCAAAGACTTCCTTAAGCTCGCCTTTTTCAAAACGTTCAAAAACTTCGCCGATGGATATAGGTCTTTCGACAACATTTTTGCCCATACTGCGAGCAAGTTCAATTATAGATTTTCTTGTGATTCCTGGAAGAATGCTTCCATTTAACTCGGGAGTTACAATCTCATCATTGAACTCAAAGAATATATTCATTGAGCCAACTTCTTCAACATACTTATGCTCGATGCCGTCAAGCCAGAGCACCTGAGAGTATCCTTTCTTTTTTGCGTTTGCAGCAGCATAAAGTGATGCAGCATAGTTGCCCGCAGCTTTAACCTGCCCGGTGCCGCCTTTAACAGCACGCACATACTCATCTTCAACCGAAATGCTGATAGGGTTAAATCCTTCTGCATAATAAGGTCCTACAGGGCAAAGTATGATAAAGAATGTGTATGTTTCCGAAGGACGAACTCCAAGGAATGGATCTGTCGCTATTATCGTTGGGCGAATATACAGCGATGTACCTTCTTCTTGTGGAATCCAGTCTTTTTCAAGCAATAGTAACTGCTCCAAGCCTTCAAGCACAAGCTTTTCATCAAATGTCGGTATTTTCATTCTGTCAGCCGACTCATTCATGCGCTTAAAGTTTTGGTCTGGTCTAAAAAGACGTATGTTTCCGTCAGCATCCTTATATGCTTTCATTCCTTCAAAAATAGCCTGAGCATAATGAAGCACCATGCTTGCGGGATCCATTTTGAAAGCCTCATAAGGTTTAATGACTATGTCGTTCCAGCCATTTTCACTGTCATATTTCATCTGGAGCATGTAGTCTGTAAACATGCGTCCAAACGGAATCTTATTCGGATCTTTATACTTTTCTTTTAGCTTATCTGTTTTAATTACTTTAATCGTACCCATAGCTTCCTCCAGCATCATTAACCATTGCTTATGTATTTGTAATATATGTTTATGCTCTATAACTGTCCATTGTTTATTAAGTATTTTACAATACCGGCCTTGTTTTTTCAAACAAATTAACCGTTTTACAAGAATAAAAAAGATATCAGCCAATTACGCTTTAAAAACACTCTTTTGTTAAGTTGTGAAAGCTTATAGGTATTAATCTACAATATGTTTATATAAGTGGAATTTGTTATAAAATAAAGCCGTGCAGCCGAAAATCGAAACGCTTATTCGGACGAAAAAATAATCCAGACTCCTGCCAGGCTAGCCCAAGGCACATATCTCCATCGCTTAATGCTGCTTCATTCCTGACCTGACATGATTCACAAAGAGCTATTGCAAGGGACCCGACCGTCAACATCCTTCATAATTTCCGCTTCCCGAATATTAATTCCTCATCTCGGTATCCAATCCTGCCTAAGGCGGGTTGCAGGTTACAGGGCACCGCCAACACCCCATCTGGCACGGCTAGACGATTATACTATATTTTGCTTTTTGGAGCAAGTTTTTTGATTGTATACATTTGCATACGTTTTGTGGGTGTGCTATAATGCAATCGTGGTGTAATATTACACTTTTTGTGGCATATCGCACTATTTTGCTCAGGAGGTGGTTTCTATTACCAGACAGGACTTAATCGAAAAAATATCACTCAGCATCAAGCTTTTGCGGACGGAATACAGCTACTCACAGCAGGAGATGGCAAACTCCATCGGTCTGTCCAAAAAGACGCTTATTCAAATTGAAAAGGGGCGGCTTACCTTAAGCTGGTGCGCCACCTGTGCTGTTTGCGCCGTCTATCGTGACAGCCGTCTGCTTTCAATGGAACTGGGAGAAGATCCAGTTAACTTAGTTGAAACGCTCGCTCACAAAGACTTGCAGACTTATACCGAACCATCCAATCGCAATTATGTTTTCTGGGATGTGTTGGAGGAGAATTCCGGCTTTATTTTAGCCAAAAACATTTTGACCGAGCATTACAAAGTGACCGATACCGCCGGCAAAAGGTATTGTTCTTCGTTTGATTTAAAAAAGATTACCTCAAAATATAATGACCTTATAAAAAAGGAGACGGATAAATGAAAAGTTCTCACAAGACAGTTAACGTAATTAGATGGGCGACAAGAATATTGAGCATACTGACCGCTCTGCTTTTTCTGGTATTTTTCTTTGGTGAAGCTGATTTTACCACCGCGCCGAGTTTATCGGTTGCTGAATGGGTAATGATATTTTTTGAGCCTGTTATGCTGCTTGTCGGCATGGCGATAGCGTGGAAGCGCGAAATGCTTGGCGGTATTATAGTAATAGCCAGTGTAGTGTTGTTTAACATTATTTCCATGATAGCGTCCGGCAGGTTTGGATTTGAGCTTGAGCTTGGGATATTTATTGTAATCGGGTTTGGATTTTTGTTTTGCGGGTTTGCGGAGAATCGGTTAAACGAGTAGCTAATAATATATTCTATAATTAGGAAGTGATTAACATTAATAAAACAACAATTAGAAAACTACATTTTAATATATGCCTAATGGCTTTCATTACAATTTTCTTACTGACTGGTTGCGAAAAATATTCCGTCGCCGATGATATAAATGAAATCATTGATAAAAATGATTTATCCATTGAAATGAAAGTCAAAACAGACACCGGTGAGTATACAATTGAGCAAATAGACAGCAAAACACAAGAAGAAGACTTTTTGCAAATCACTGTTGAAGATACCTTTTCCTTAAGAGGTGAAGCTCCCATTACGCCTGGCAATAAATATAAGTTATCCATTACAATGAAAAACATTGATGCTGATCCACTAATTAACTATTCTTTTTGGAAAAAGCCTATAACTTCCCTGCGCTACTTTACCTTTCAAGGCGAAAACGGCAATCCACCCAGTTCCCTAACGCAAAATATTGACGAGGACTGGGTAACTTATGAAGAAAGTTTTGATACGTTAGAAGACGAAGATTCTTTAATGATAGTGTTGCATTGTGGCAAAGGTACTTTTTTGTTAAAGCAGATTAGTATTGAGCAGATGGATTAGGGTGAAAAATCAAGTGTTATAATGCGTATACTATATTCTGCCCACCCCGATCACCGTCTAACTTTATCTTTTTTGCAAACTATCTAGCGGCTGGGAGTTTGGCAAACATTGCATTCGGCTATTTATACAACAATGTCTACCATACTTGTAGTAAGCGGTATCTCCCCTAATGAAAAGGCTTTACAATTTATAACTCTTCATTCATACCCCTCAGTCAGCTAAGCTGCCAGCTCCCCTTTAAAGGGGAGCTATCGCAATTTCGCAGGGTATTATATTAGTAATAGAAACTACTTTTCCTAACTTTTATGCTTTATATATATACAAGCAATATGTTAAATGGTATAATTTGTATATGCTTAAGTACAATAAAAAGCTTACCCCTATAGCTAAAAAACTACGCAGAAATATGACTGAAGCCGAGAAATCGCTATGGTTTAACTTTCTCAGAAATCATGATGTTAGGTTTCGCAGACAAAAGGTTATTACTAGTTATATTGCTGATTTTTACTGTGCAAAAGCAAAATTAGTAATTGAAATTGACGGAAATCATCACAAGATAAAGGCCAACAATGATCGTGATAAGTTTAGAACTAATTATATAGGTGCGTTAGATATAAAGGTTATAAGGTTTTCTAATGATGAAATCATTGAAGCTTTCAATGTAGTCTGTAACAAGATAAACAAAATACTAAACGAACGATTATAAGAAAAGCTAGCATCCTCTTATAACCTAACCATATATTAAACTACTTGCTATTTTAAACTGGGATACCTCGCCCTTTAAAGGGGAGGTGTCACACGCAGTGTGACGGAGGGGTACTCACCAACCACCCCGATCGCCGACGAACTTTATCTTTTTTGCAAACTATCTAGCGGCTGGGAAGTTTTTTTGTTTTTCAGGCGGTGATGCTTCGCATCCCCGCACTTATAAGCAAGCTTTTGCTCCGCAGAGCGTTCCACTGTATTTCAATCAAACTCTCCTAGCTTTTTCTATTCTATCTGCTTAACTTATCCACTCGGTTTGCCCATCTCCTTCCTAGGGGAGATGTCGGATAAAGCCGACAGAGGTGTATGATTAAGGACTTCTAGTTTAAACAAATAGTGGTGTGATTCTTAACCATAACATTCTCACGCATAAATGCTTGATTACTAATGAGCTCTACATAATGATGGGAGCTTGACGCCTAAGGAGGACTGAGAGGCTAAGTATGTAAATGATGTAAAGTTATTGCTGACAACATCGTTAAGGAGGTAGACTTTTCATTAGTGTACGCGAAAGCAAGACTATCTGTCAGGTAAAATATCTTCTACACCGTACCAATATTACAAATAAAATAGACTTTACGATTTTGGAATTTTATTTCTCTTTTCTTGACTTTTTGGAGGCTGTCCAAATACAGGTGGCTTGATAGGTTTACTTTTATTTTTTTCAGACATCTATTCATCGTCCCTCCCATCATCTTCGGTATTTTTTTCATCACTAACTATGTTATATTTCTCAACCACAGGAATTGTTTTTCCAAATACAGGAGGGGTGTTTGTTGTATTTAGTTTGTTATTTGCGGGACCATTCTCCGGTAAAGAAGAAACATCCTCTTTATCTAAATCAGGGGAATTAAATGAACTCATAGTCATAAATTGGATTAATCTTGATTCAGGAGAAGAACCGAATCTTGGAGGTCTGGTAAGGTTAGTTTTCTTTTTCTCAATACCATCAGATTTATTAGTCTTATTTTCATTATTATTATCATTATCCATCATATTCATCTCCTAAATTAATATTATAATGATTGCAAAAATACTAGTGAGAAAAGCAAAAATTGAGACAAACAAACATATATGGGCAGCTTTTGCTATATTAGCTTTAGTATCATTGGCTTTTGCTATTGATTCGTGAGCTTCTGTAATGTTCGAAAATAAATCATAGTAGAATTGAGAATCATCCTCTTGGTAATTCTCTAAATTATCATTTATATGTTCTTTATATTTACTACCAAATGGAAGTGAATTATATTTGTTTCTCCATAATATAAGTATACTCAATATAAAATCTATAAATAATGGAATGATTATTATTAAGAAAAAAAGTAGTACTGTACTTGTTTCGACAATATTTTCTAAAACTTGAAGAGCTAATGGTAAAATGCTTCCTACAAAAGCAGTCATAACCGATATTGCAATTAAAAGACTACCAGATTGTCTAATTAATAAGTCTTTTCTTTCTTTTTCTTCAGTATATGACTTATATGCAAATTCTGAAAGACCTTTAGCATATCTGTACTTAAAGCTATTATCACTCATTATTCCACCTATAATTATTAAGTATTCAAATAACAAAGTATTTTATGTTATTATACCATATAAATAACTCATATGGTAAATAATAATATTTCGCATAAATAAAAATAAATTACTCCTAATAACAGATTCATTATGCATAAGTAAAGTGAGTTTTCATATTCATTTAATCAAAATCATGGATCGATACCTATACAATAGCCCCCTTACGGGGGTTCTAACAACATTTTTACTATATCAACTCATCAATCCATCCACTACTTCCCCACAAAGCTCCGATACTCGCTTTTAATCGTCTCAACGAGATTTTTAACGGAAATAATACCGTCCGCTTTATAGGCATTCTTCCCCGCGAAGGCAAAACCATTTTTCATGCGACCATTTTTCGCATTCGACAACGCAAGCGCTATGCAATACGGACTCGATTTATAATCGCAGGTGATAATGCAATGATAAGGGCACTTTACCGGTTTTTTCTTGCCGGCTATAAAGCTTTTAATAAAGTTGTTCATTATCGCACGACCCGGCATTCCCACAGGGCTTTTAATAATATCAATGTCTGATTTTTGCGCGCGGATATAACATTCTTTAAATTCCGGCGAAGCATCGCATTCGGTTGTTGTAACAAATCGGGTTGCCATCTGAACACCGGAAGCACCCTGCTCCATGATGTCGTAAATGTCTCCGCCGGTGTATATCCCCCCAGCGGCGATAACAGGAATCCTTTTGCCAAACGATTCCTCAAGCGGAGCTATGCTGCTTAAAACATCAGATAGTAAGTTTTTTAAAGAGAAGTCGGGGTTATCCAACTGATCGGCTTTAAAGCCAAGGTGACCGCCGGCATCAGGACCTTCAACTACGATAGCGTCAGGAATATAGTTATACTTTCGCTGCCAGTTTTTAGTGATAATCTTCGCAGCTCTTCCAGAAGACACTATAGGCACTAACTTTGTTTTTTGAGACTTGTCCAAAAATTCAGGCAGATTAAGCGGCAATCCCGCACCCGAAAATATAATATCGGCCTTTTCTTTTACAGCAGTTTTAACCATGTCGGAAAAGTCGGAAAGCGCAACCATTATGTTGACACCGATTATCCCCTTTGACAGTTCTTTTGCCTTTTGTATTTGTGCTTTTAATGCGCGAATGTTGGCTTCTTTAAAATTAGTGTAATAATCCGGCTCGTTCATTCCCACACCGGCGGCGGCTATAACACCGATTCCACCTTGATTGGCGACTGATGATGCAAGTCCGGACAGAGATATGCCAATGCCCATGCCCCCTTGAACTATCGGGAGTTTTGCCTCAAGATTTCCGATAACAAGGCTTTTCATTTTTCCTGTATTCATTTTTATCCTTTTTACGATTTAAATTTTACATATTGTTCTAATTAATGTGAATAAATATTTTATTTGATAATCAAACTAATGTGCGTAGCATCATATCACACTATTTATATTTAAGCAAATCGTAAAATAAAAGCCCCCTATTTGGAGGCTTAGCAAATCTTTATTATTACACTCTAGAATATCACATCATCAACACTCAGCTTAGGCACAAAGAACAAATCTTCCTCATCCAGAAAATACTTTGTGTCGCCATCAACCGCGTCACACAGCAAAGGCAATTCCGCAGGGTGGCCAAAAGCCATCAGAGTGTCAATTTCATATCCTTCAGGCACATCGCATATTTCAGAGATTTCTTTGCGATCAATTGCGCCCATCCAGCACGTGCCAAGACCTTCCGCCTGTGCCATAAGTCCCATTGATTGAGCAATTGCTCCGATGTCATGCTGAGGCTTCTTTCCAGTAGGCACAAGATACAATATATATGCACTCGGTCTCTCAGCAAATGACGGAGAGTATGCGCCTTTTAGCAATCCTGCCCAATGTGTGTGCGGAAAAACTTTATCCGCTTTTTCTCCTTGGACAATTATATAGCGCACTGGCTGTGCATTCATCCCAGAAGGCGAATATCTGGCGTATTGTATAAATTTCACAAGAAACTCTTTAGGTATCTCTGCTCGGGTAAACTTGCGAACAGTCCTTCTTTCTTTGATTAAATCATAGATATTCATTAAAAACTCCTAAAAAAGTTCGTCCACCACGATTGTCTGCTCGCGCTTAGGTCCAACGCCAATCATTGCAACCGGCAATCCGGTAAGCTCTTCGACGCGTTTTAGATAAGCCTTTGCATTTTCAGGAAGTTCATCAAAATTTCTTATGTGTGATATGTCATCAGACCAGCCGGGAAGAGTTTCATACACTGCTTCATAGCCGTCCAGCTTCTCCCACTCAGCAGGGAAAACTTCTGTTGTAGTTCCGTCAGGTTTTTTATAGGCTGTGCAAATTTTAACATCGCCGAAACCGCCCAAAGTGTCCATGCGCGACACTGCCAAATGAGTAAGCCCATTTACGTTTGAAGAATAGTTTAATATTACAGTGTCCAGCCAACCGCAACGGCGCGGTCTGCCTGTTGTAGCACCATATTCATGACCTTTTTCGCGAAGCGCGTCGCCACGTTCACCCAGCATCTCAGTTACAAACGGTCCTTTACCCACACGAGTTGTATAGGCTTTTACAATGCCCAGCACTTTATCGATTGCAGTAGGACCAACTCCTGAACCAATGCAAACACCGCCTGCTATCGGGTTTGAGCTTGTAACATACGGGTAAGTTCCTATTGTTAAATCCAAAAGTGTGCCCTGTGCGCCTTCAAAAAGAACATTCTCTCCACGCTTTACCTGCTCATGCATTAAAGCCACAGTGTCTGTTATATATGGCGCGAGCTTATCTGCGCATTTTTTGTATTCTGCAAGTATTTCTTCTATATCAAGAGGTTCATCTTCATAGAGCTTTACTATTATTTCATTTTTCTTTTCGCAAAGTGCACGCGCTTTTTCTTCAAACACGTCAAAATCCGCAAGATCGCACATGCGCAATCCAACACGCTCAGCTCTGTCCATATAAGCTGGGCCGATTCCCTTTTGTGTTGTGCCAATGTCACCTTTGCCAAGTGATTTTTCATATAAGGCATCAAGCTTTTTGTGCCAAGGCATAATAACTTGCGCTCTTAATGCTATTTTAAGGTTGTCATAGCTTACATCTGCATCATCCAGCATTTCAAGCTCTTCGATAAGAGCGATTGGGTTTATTACAACTCCCGGGCCTATTAAATTGATCTTATCAGGATTAAATATTCCCGATGGCACGAGGTGAAGTTTAAACTGTCTGTCGCCTATTTCCACAGTATGTCCTGCATTGTCTCCGCCCTGAAAGCGTGCTACAGCGCCGGATTTCTCTGCCAAAAAATCGACAAAACGACCTTTGCCTTCATCTCCCCACTGTGTTCCTACCAATACTACATTTGACATGATATTACCTCTTTTGTCCGTACTAATCCGTTTTCATTCGCAATATTTTGCGAAGCAATGCTTATTTTAGGCTTTTTATAGTATGGTGTCAATAGTAATACAGTCTCTTTTCCGAACGTTTTTTAAATATGTTTTGTATACGTTCGGTTATTTGGCGTTTATTGCTGAAATAATTTCCTTTTTTGCATCATTATCAGTTTCTTTGTCCAACATGTCCATCAAGAATGCTCGGCTTTTACCCATCTGTCCCAGTGCCCACGCGGCGTATCCGCGCACCAGGGGATTTGTGTTTGTCGCCAAAATATTTTCAAGCAATACAATGTGCTTTTCATCTTTTATGTTCCCTGCTATCATGCAGGCTGTGGCAAGCGTTCTGCCTGGGCGAGCCTCGTTGCTGCCAATGAGCACTTTAAGCTCTTTTATGGCACTTCGCCTACCCTCTTTTAATATTCGTTCAATGTTTAGTGCATCGTACAATTCCTGTGATGCATAAACTTTTTCAATATGACTGTTTTTCGGGCAAACAGATTGGCATATGCCGCATCCGATATACCCTCGTCCAACAATTTTTCTCAAATCCTCAGATATAAATTCTTTTACCGGAACGTGGCTGCGTATGCATTTTTTAACATCAATTCCGCCTTCTTTATGTATAGCTCCCACCGGACACGCCTTTATGCATAAGTCACACTCTCCGCATAGATCTTTTCTACCTTTGACAGCTTCTATATCCGTCTTGACATCAAGCACAATAGCTTGCATAAGAAAATAGCTCCCAAAATCATCGTCACACACAAGTGAATTTTTAAGGAAGTTCATTCCCGCCGCCGCGGCATATGATTTTAATGATATTATATTGCCACTTTTAGCTTTAATGCCATTGCCCTTTAAAATTTCAATCAATTCTTTGTGCAGAAAATATCCCTTTTGATATGCCCGATAGTGCGAGTGCACCTGCATTGTGCCGTTTGGGAACGGTTTATATGGTTTATGCCGTTTTAATAACAAAAGAACGGACTCTGCCTCGGGCATTATCTTTTTTAGATTAAGTTGCCGTTTAATCTGTGGCAAAAGATAAGCCTTGTCGAATCCGTTGTTTAATGCGATTTCTATAATTTCACAGGACATGTGTTTCCTTTATTCAGACAGTCCGTCAGCAACTGCCCCCCACATCTGATCGTTGCCGAAGCCTTCGCGCCACACGCCAACACCTGCAAGCTGATATTTTTTCACTATCTCAGTTTTTTGATATAGTGACGATTCATCATCCACATATATCTTATGTACATAGCCATTTGTATCTACAAATGAATACTGGGATATTCCGTACTCCTCATTCCATGAACCTTTATCCAACCAATAATCAACATAGGTTTTTTTTTCGCCTCTTATATAGTATCCCTCGGTAAGCGCTAAAGATATCCAGTCAGCATAAAAGTTTTTCACATATGAGTTGTCTGTTTTCCAAAGAGGTTCAACGTTGAATGAATCTCCGTTAATCACCTTACCTATATAATCAACACCGTAAAAAGGTATTCCCAATATCAGTTTGTTTGAAGGCATCTCTTCAAGCAGTCGTTGCACATGTTTTTCAACCCACTTGATTCCAGCCCTAGGCTCGGAGTCATTGTTGCCGCCTTCATATGTCATGACCGCGACATAGTCTATAACTTCTGCCAAGCCTCCCCTGTCATATGACTGCCAAAGGTTGCCCGAAGTGTCTCCCAAAAGTTTTACAGTAACAGCAGCAGACACTGTGTTTTGATTGGAAGGAAGTGCTTCTTTTATCCTCCTTGCAAACTGCACAAAATCCGCATTGTACTCAGGATACATTTTTTCAAAGTCAAGCGATATTCCATCCAGTTGATAGGCTATCACCCATTCAACAAGCTGGTCGATTATCTCCTGCTGCAGCTCCATGTCAGTAACCGCCTGCTTTGCAAGATCAGGCTTTCCAAGACATGCAAACATGCCCCACACCTTTGTTCCGTTAGCATGGCATATTTCAACATATTCCTGAGGATTCCACTTGGTATTTCCCTTCTGCAAGAGATTTTTGGGAACAGCCCTGCCTGTTACTTCATCCTCTTCAAGGTAAAACCATTCTGGAGCGACAGCATTTACACCACTTGGCACACGGCCGTTTGTAAGCTTTCCATCGCCCTGATCCCAAGCCATATATATCGTTCCGTCAACGGGCGGCACAAGATTTCTAACCCATTTATTCTCATCAATTTCTTCTTCAACAAGCGCAGGCAGTGTTCTGTGCGCAGGATAAACATCCCTCAGCACTCTTTCATGGTCAATCCTAATCGCGCCTCCAGTAAGCATAGTTATACATATAAGCATAATAACTGCAAATCTTGCGAGTATCACACTTGTTTTGGGCTTAACATAATAAACACTTCTTTGAGGTGCATATGGCGCAGGGTCTCTATACTGTTTCTGCGTTCTATTATATGAATTTCTGCTATAAGAATTCCTTCTTGGCATATATTTCTCCTATAAAATGTTAAAGCTATTATAACATAAAATTCCGCCTTGTCATTAATACAATTGATGTTATAATATTCTTAATTAATAAATGCTCTATGAAAAAAGCAATTAAATATCGGTTAGGAATATTATATGCCAAAATCCACAATGCATCTATGGATTGCAAAAAAAGTTGCAGATTCTTTAAAATTTGACGCAGGCGCAAGTTTTCTGTTGGGAAACATAACTCCCGATGCTGTTACTCTTCGCACAAACAAAACAAAAGAAGACAAGCTAGTCTCCCACCTTCGTCAGCCTGATTTTGCAGCCGGCTGGAAAAATGCACAAACCGTGATTTCCGATTTTCCGGACAACGAGTTTTTAAGAGGCTGTGCGCTCCACATTATGCTGGATGATTTGTGGACTAAAGGACCCTATTACAACACAATTAAAAGACTGGAAGAAAAGCTTGGCGACAAAGAAGCCAAGATGGCATATTTAAGAGATATCGAATATATCGAATCATGGCTTTTTCGCCAAAATACTTCACGCTCGCTTTGGAGCGCGACATTAAGTGCGCCACTTGAGCGTTATTTTGATATACTCACTCCCGGCGAGATAGATGATTTCAGAAAAAAAAGATATAAACATTTAAATACGAAGAAAAATATACCCCCTTCAAAATATATAACGCTTGATGTTGTATATGATTTTATGGATAAAGCGACTGTGAAACTTTCGAGCGAGCTGGGCAAAGGCTGACTTCAGGAGAAAATATGGCAAAGAAAAATCACATGCTTTTTACCCATACTGAACTTTTGCTTATCTACCACGACGAAAAGACCAGGCAAGGAAAACCACAGAAAATAAAGCTGCGCTACAATGATTTGCGCTCTGTTTCAATAAAACCGTGCCGCGAGCGCAAAGGCTTAAAAGTGGTTGAAAGCGAGCGCATAATTGTCCGCTCTCCCCGATTGCGTCATCCGATTGAATATTATAAATTCCGCGAGAGCGCGATGTTTGATGACTACAAAGCAGGGCTTAGGCTCTTTTGTAAAAGCAACAATGTCACAATTTATGATGAAGTTGAAGATTGACTAACCAAACAGCACACCAGCAATCTCATCTGCACTTTGTATAACACTTAATGGATGCCACCAACTCGGCATTAAATTCCTATATATATCATGCATAAAACGACTGCCTATTAAAAGCGCAGCGCCTCTGTCATCCTTTGTACGAATTATTCTGCCCACTGCCTGAATTATCTTATTAAAGCCAGGATAGGCATATGCATATGCAAAGCCGGGCTCTTCATTTTCAAAGTGATATTCTTTTATCATGTCGCGTTCGTAGCATATCTGCGGCAGACCGATGCCTATAACAACTGCGCCAATAAGCTTGTCACCCACCAAATCAATGCCTTCAGAGAACACCCCGCCCATTACGACAAATGTTGCAAGCGGCTTTTCTCTTTCATGCTCAAACTGCAATAAAAAATCCGCTCTGTCTGCATCAGTCATGCTTCTTGCCTGGCATATTACATCAACGTCCTCGTATCTTGACAAAAACTGTGTGTATATCAGCTCCATATACTTATATGATGGAAAAAATACCATGTGCCTTCCTTTAAGCGAGGTGACAAACTCATATATGTTTTCGCAAACCTTTTCAGCTGTATTTATGCGCGATGAATATTTTGTTGATATATCGGAGTTTACAATCACCTTTAGGTTTTCAGGCGGAAAAGGAGAAGGCAAAAGATATCGCTCGCTCTCCCTTGAAGAAAGAAGACGCGCAAAATACGCAAATGGCGTAAGCGATGCCGAAAAAAGAACCGTGCTTCGTATCTTGTCGTATGTTTCCTGCAGTTTATAGGACGGATCAATACAGAAAATCTTAAATGTAATCTCGTTTCCATGCGTTTGAGCGAAGCATTTGTATAAATCGCAAAAATCCGACGATACATACTTATAGCTTTTCAGATTGAAATACAATTCAAAGAGCTCATTGGAATAGCTTTTTGTGATAGTCACATCCATAAGAGGCTCCGCTGCATCCAAAAACTGAACAATTGCATTTATAATGTCAGTCGGCGGCTCAGCATATGATTGCGCTTTAATACCATCGTAATCCAGCTCTTTTCTATAATCTAGCAGCAACTTATTCAGCTTTGTCAATGCGGACTTTATGTTTTTTTCATCTTTGTCGGGCTTTTTTGGCAACAGCCTGCGCATTTCAAGTATCTCTTTTTTTGATATTTGTGCAGAAAACATATCTCTTGCACGGCTTACAAGATTGTGCGCTTCATCAATTAAGAGAAGATAATCTCCCCCGTCATCAAAAAACCTCTTTAAGTGCGCCACCGGATCAAAAGCATGATTATAATCGCAGATTATCACATCGCATTTAAGCGAAAAATCAAGTGACAGCTCAAACGGGCAAATATTGTGCTTGTTTGCAATCTTTAATATATCTTGGAGACCATAATGTCCGCTTTGCATCATGTCGCTGAGTGCATCGGGCAGCCTGTCATAATAGCCTCTTGCCTGCTCGCAATACATTGGATGGCAAGTCTGATGCTCATATGGACACACTTTGGTTTTTGCAGTCAGCAGCACACTTCGTCCATAAAACCCACTTTCAAACAAGGTCTTCATGGACTGCGCCGCCACCTCTTTTATAGTGTTTTTGGCTGTAAGATAAAAAATCTTATCTCCCATCCCCTCACCCAATGACTTAATGGATGGATAAAGCGCACCCATTGTCTTTCCTATACCTGTCGGTGCGCACAAAAATGACAGTGATTTGTCACGCGCGGTAAGATAAACATAGCCTGACATATTTCTCTGCCCTGCTCTGAAATCATCGTATGGAAATTCTAAATTTTGCGCTGCTGAGTTTCTCTTTCTTTTGTGCTCAAGTTCAAGCTCTGCTTCATACAGTATCTCATCACACTTTGACCGAAGCCAGCTTATAAGCTCTCTGGATGTATATATTTCAGATATTGCTTTACTTTCATGCGTTCGAACATTTACATATGTAACCCACGTTTCAATCTCTTTTACTTCAAATTGCTCGCAGTACATCGCCGCATAGCATTTTGCCTGCAATGAATGTGCAAGCTGTGCTTGGTTTATATCATTTGGTTTTTTATAAGTAGACTTGAGCTCTTGGATTATAACCCTCTCCCCATCATCATGCAGAAGATCCATTCTGCCGGAGATGGCAAGTGCCGCCACATCGGATAGCTGAGTATAGGCAATGCTTACCTCGCTTTTAGCATCGGATTTTTCCTGATATGCGACGTGGGTGTCTATCCCCTCTTGCATTCTCTTTGCAGAAGGCATTCCAAACACAAGGTCGCCGCCCTCCAGTATCCAATCTACGAACTCATGTACTGATATTTTACATATATGTTTGTCAATGTTATAATTATAGCATCATTATTCTGCGAAACAAGGACATATTTTTTAGGTATTTCATATGAAAATAAACGTTACATATATCGGTCACAGTGGATACTCGATAGAGCTTTCAAGCCATTTTCTGCTGTTTGACTACTTTCACGGCATTCTGCCTGCAAACAAAATAAATGCAAGCAAATATCCTGTTGTATTTTCGTCGCACTCGCACAGCGACCACTTCAACAAAAAAATATTCACGCTGTCAAACGGCAATCCATCAGTTAGATACTTTTTGTCAGACGATATAAAAGCACAGCACCAAAATGCAGTTTACATGAAGCCATATGACGTACACAAAGAGCCGGATATAGAAGTTTTTGCATTCGGATCTACAGATATCGGAGTTTCATATGCCATAATCTGCGAAGGAACTGTGATATTCCACGCTGGGGACTTAAACCTTTGGTCTTGGAAAAACGAATCAACCGATGACGAGATAAACCAAGCATATCAGCTGTATGAATATGAGTTGGACAAAATAGCCGAGCAGTTTAAAGAGTTCGACATCGCTTTTTTCCCAGTAGATCCTCGCATGAGAAAAGATTATGACGAAGGTGCGCTAATGTTTCTTGAAAAATTTTCAGTCACCCACTTTTTCCCGATGCACTTTAACACAAAATATTATGCGGCCAAAAGCTTTGAAAAAAAATATTCTGGTGATACAATTATTTATGCACCCAAAGAGCTGGGGCAAGATTTTGAAATAACAATATAGGAGCATATATGAAAAAAATATCACTTTTGTATCCCGAGGGCAAAAAGAAGGCTTTGACATTCAGCTATGACGACGGCGTGGAACAGGATGCGCGTCTGATTGATATCTTCAATAAAAACGGCCTTAAATGCACATTCAACCTAAACTCGGAAAATACGCTTACACCTAAAGATATAAATTTCGGCGGAATAGAGTTTACAAACATACCGGCCTCGGATGTCAAAAAGCTGTATGAAGGCCATGAGATAGCCACACACTCATACTCACACCCTTGGTTTACCACAATGCATGAGAATGCGATAAACGAAGAGATACACCGCGACAGGTACGAGCTCGAAAAAATGACGGACTATATCGTACGCGGACACGCATACCCTTTTGGCGTATATGATAAAAAGACAATAAAAGTGCTAAAGCAAAACGGCATAGAGTACGCAAGAACTGTAGTCTCCACCGATAACTTTGGCTTTCCCGCCGACTTCATGGAATGGCACCCGACATGCCACCACAAAGCCGACAACCTCTTTGAGCTTTTGGAGCGCTTCACAAATTTTGACTTCGGCGTAATGCTCTTTTATGTATGGGGGCACAGCTACGAGTTTGACATGGATAAAAACTGGGAGCGCATGGAAGAATTTTGTGAAAAAGCAGGTGGCAATGAAAAAGTATGGTATGCCACAAATATTGAGATATGCGACTATATAAAAGCTTTCAACTCGCTAAAATTCAGCGCCGACGGAAAAATGGCATACAACCCAAGCGATATCGACATATACCTTTCGGCGGATGGTGAAACTGTATGCGTCAAATCCGGCGAAACAGTCAAGCTATAGTATAAAGGAGAAATAATATGAAATTTAAACTTGCACATTTTAACCTAAATGTTAAAGACCTCGATGCTTCTTTGAAGTTTTACAAAGAGCATCTTAATATGAAAGAGGTTCGCAGACACGAGCCTGAAGATGGTTCTTTTATTATCGTATTTTTGGAGGACGAATTCGGCACTGATTTTAATCTTGAACTCACTTGGCTGCGCGACCATCCAGAAGCATACGATTTAGGCGAAGAGGAATTTCACATCGCTTTTCACGTGGAAGAATACGATAAGCTTAAAGCAGAGCATGAGGAAAAAGGGCTTCTTGCCTACGACACTACCGGCAAGCACTATCACTTCATCCTAGATCCGGACGGATATTGGCTGGAGTTTATGCCTGCTCGCAAATGATACATTTGCTTTCGATTTTGAAACTTCGTTTCTCAACGAGTTTCTTACGAATCACGGAAAACTACAAGCTAAGCTCTCGTGCATTCCCATAATTCGCGCTGATTAAGCAATTTTAAGAGGGTAATAAATAATCCTGCGGAATAAATCCGCAGGATTTTATTAATTTAAAATTTCGCTACTTACAGTTTTAATATTAAACCTTACTTATCCTGCTCCTTTTGCTTCTTACTCTTTCTTCTTTTTTTTACAATAACAATAATTACAACAGCTACTGCACCAAGTATAAGAATATGAAAGAACAATCTTGCAATCAAACTAAACAATAATGAAAAGAAGTTTGCAACTGCAATAGCGGAGTTTTTAAAGCCCTTCTTCATCGAGCGCCAAGTTTCGTCCATTTTTATAAGGCGAGGACTGTCATCATCGTTGTCTAGCGTTGGAATAGGACGAATGTTATATGTCACAGTCGAATAGTCCACAAGTGAATCCCAAAGACGCATTTTGCCTTTATAGCTTTCTATCTTCTCTTGTACTCTGCTCAACTGGTCACGCACAAGAAGTATATCCTCTACTGTTTCCGCTTTTTCCAGTACTGCAATCAGCTGTGCTTCCTCTTTCTCTGCGCTCTCAAGACGGCTTTTTATGTCATAGTAGCTTTCAGTAATGTTATCGGTATTCATCGTATATTCTTCGACTTCGCCAAGCATATAAGTGTACTCTTCCATCTTGGAAAGGTTTTGTGACGGCACTCGAATTTCCACATTCGCATATGAATACCCACCGGAGTTATACATGTTTGAATAAGAAATGTAGCCACCCAGAGATTTTACCTTCTGTGTCACAGAATTAACTGCCGCCTGAACATCTTCCACCTGCACTGAAGTATATACATTGTAGATAATCTTTTCTGAAAAGTCCGATACTTCATTTCCTGAATCAGTATCATCAAGATCTGCGCTGCTTTCCACGGAATCAAATTCTGTACTTTCGGCAACCCCAAAGCCACGTTCCTCCATCACTTCCTCATCGACCATAGTTTTTTCATAGGCTACCTGCGGCGCGGAAATTGACGTTGATTCATCTTTTGAGCTTGCTGCGCATCCTGCAAACACCAAAGCCAATACGGTAAGTACAGCGACTATCGCTAACGTTCTCCTATTCATAATAATCCTCCTTATTTTTCTGTGTTTACTTTTTAGACGTGCTTATTCTTCAGTAAGTTCCACTTTTTTATTTTTATCCGCTTTTAAGAATATTGCGTAAAATATAGCACCTATTATAAATATCACAAGAACACTAAGCACTCCAAATGGAGAGGCCGCTTTATCCAAAGCTTGTTGCCCTATTTCCGGATTATTATTCTTTATTATCTTTGCCGCCAGAACACCTACTGTGCCAAAAAGCCACGGTCCCATAATCGCGGAGAATTTCCCAAAAATCTCAAAGAAACCAAAGAACTCATTTGATCTTTTCCTATCAGGTATCATCTTGCCAAACATCGAACGAGAAAGCGCTTGGATTCCACCTTGGCTTGTCGCAACTAATCCTGCTACCACCCAAAAATGCCAGTTTTTGCTGACAAAGAATCCAACAACCGTTATTCCCATATAAATACCTATACCGACTACTATCATCTTTTGAGCTGTGAATTTTTTTGCAAGTGTGCCGTATAATATAGCAAACGGGAATGCAAGCACCTGAACCATCAAAAGTGCAAGCATCATCTGAGTTGCATCAATGTTTAATGCGCTTCCGTATGCTGTTGACATGTGTATTATTGTATTAACTCCATCTATGTAGAAAAAATATGCAATCAAGAAGAATAGCATTTCTTTTTTCTTGGATAATTCTTTTAATGTTTTTACAATCTGTATGAACGCATCCTTCACTATTCCCTTCTTTTTTTCAATATAGTGAGTTTGTTTTACATTTTTAATCATCGGTATTGTAAACACCCCCCACCACACTCCAGTGAGTGCAAACGAAATCGCCATCGCTAAATTCACAGGGATTAGCTTGTAAAGCACTAAAAATATTACAAACGGTATGGTTGAGCCTCCTATATATCCAAGCCCAAATCCCCATGAAGATACTTTATCCATTCGCTCATTGGTTGTAATCTCAGGTAGGAATCCGTCATAGAAAATATTTGCTCCTGCAAACGCAAAATTACTTAAAGCATAAAGCCCTATTACAAGCTGCCATATAGGCATAAAAGGAGTTGCCGCTATAAACAAGCACGACATTACACCAATGGACACAAAAAGAATGAAAAGCCGCTTTTTCATATTCTTAAAGTCTCCCAGAGCTCCAAGCAAAGGGGCAAGCAATGCAATTGCAATAGCAGCCAGCGAAGTATACAGTCCAAGTTGCTGCTGACCGAAAGTTTTGTCTTGATGCAATGACATAAAAAAAATGGGCAACACCGTCACAACTACAATCGAGTGTGCGGAATTTGCCCAGTCATACATCATCCAGCTTTTTTCTTGCTTCGTAAACTGTTTCAACATATCAATGATTCCTTTTTTTATTTAATTTTATCATACAAATCATTTGTTTAAAATCATTTTACAATTTTTATGATAAGATATTACTTAAGGATTAAAGGAGTTATCATGCCTGCAGCATTTATACACGAAAACATAGCGCTTTCAGCATTAAAAAAGATAAATAAAGTGCCAAAATATATAAAAGCCAATATGGATGCCTTTGAACTGGGTGCACAAGGTCCAGACCTGTTTTTCTTCTACCACATTCTAAAATTCTGGGATAAGAATTTTGAGCCAAATAAATTGGGCGAAACCATGCACCACAGCAAAACATCCAACTTTTTTAAAAGCGCATTAAACCATGCAAAAAAGCACGGCGAGGCTGCACGCGCATGGCTTGCAGGGTTTGCAACTCACTATGCCGCAGACAGCACTGTTCATCCTTATGTTTATGCAACAACAAACAATGAAGATAACACCCCAAACACAACTAAACATCTCCTGCTTGAAACTCAGTTTGACACGTGGTATCACCGCAACGTGCTAAAAAGGCAGAGAATCCCTAGACAGGCAAAGTGTGTTAACCATCTTACTGACGACCAAAAAAGGCAAATAGCTTTGACTTTGTCAGAATCATGTGTCGATGTTTTCCCCGAGACTCCACTCAAATATAGCGAAGTCTATTCATGTTTTAATGATATGAAAAATGTAATAAACACTCTATATTCGCCCTACAAAGTAAAGCACTTTATTTTCAGTACAATAGAGAAATTAGTGGGAAAGCAAAATGTGATAATAAGGCATGCACCCGCTCAAAAGCTTCCAAGCTATGATTTTATGAATTTTAAAAAAGACGTTTGGGTAAATCCATGGGATACATCAATAAAGTCCGACAAATCATTCCCTGAGCTTTTTGACATAGCTATAGAGAAATCAAGAGTTTATTTGGCCGCTGTGATTGAGTATTTTGAGGAAGATATCAGCTTTGATAAAGTAATCGAAATTTTAGGAAACAACAGCTATTCAAGCGGCTTGCCTTTGTGATAGCAAACTGGATTAGTTACTGCTTATTTGCACCGCGATATCATTCATGATGTCCGTCATTATCCCAGCCTTTTTAAATGAGAAATCTTCCTTTTGACCTATAATTATGTGGTCAAAAATTTTAATGCCTATGACACCGAGCGCAAGCGCTATTTTACTTGTACATTTAACATCTTCAACCGAAGGATTTGCACCGCCTCCGGGATGATTGTGTGCAATTATAACGCCATGCGGCTCATGCTTTGCAGCCGCAACAACTACAGCTCTGGGGTTTACAATAAGCTCCGCTGTTGTGCCCTCTTTAAGCCTTTCGGTTTCTATTATCCTATTATTTTTATCAAGGCACAAAATGCAAAAGACTTCATTTTTCTCGTTCATCATGAAAGCACGCAAATATTCTGATGCTTTCTCAAATGAATCAACAGCACTCTTTTTGCCAAAGCTATCCACACTGAACCTTCTGGAAAGCTGGGGAATCAAGCTGAGTAACTGTGCCGATTTTTTCGACACTCCTTTAACTTTCATAAGATCATCAGCATTCGCACTTAAAACAGAAGCAAGTGATCCGAATTCCTCCATCAGTCTGTGAGCTATCGGGTTCGTATCCATTCTTGGGATAGTATAAAAAAGCAGCATTTCAAGTATCTCATGGTCGTAAAAAGAGTCAAGCCCATCTTTTTCAAGCCTATCGAATACTCTCTGCCTGTGATTTTTGTGAAGATTTTCTTTTTGTGGATTTCTATCTTTTTCCATGTTCAAATTATCCAATAAAACTATTACGTTGTCAATTCATAAAATATTTATACACTTTCAGGAATTGATTTATAGCCTAACGTCAGCATTTATGATAAAATTTTCATATAATTATCATAAGGAGTATTGAAATGAAAAACGCATTAGTAGCACAATCGGGCGGACCTTCGCCTGTAATAAACGCATCGCTTCAGGGTGTAGTTGAAGCATGTTTTGATTATGAAGACATAGATAAAGTATATGCCGCATGGCATGGCATCGAAGGTGTATTGCTGGAAGAGCTTATCGATATGAATGAGCAGGATAAATATGAAATATCCCTTCTTAAAAACACACCGGCTGCTGGGGCAATCGGCACATGCAGATACAAGCTTCAAGAGCATCAGGAAGATGATTTTAATAGAATAATAGATGTGTTTCTTGCACATAACATAGGATACTTTTTCTATATTGGCGGAAACGACTCTATGGATACGGCATCTAAAGTTTCAAAGCTTGCCCAAGAGCGCGGAGTTGACCTCACCGTGGTGGGTGTTCCCAAAACAATAGACAATGATGTGGGAGACGCCGAGTTTACAATAATCGACCACACACCAGGCTACGCAAGCGCAGCAAGGTATTGGGCGACTATTATGCAAAACGTGGAAGAAGAAAGCCGCGGCATGCATGTATCCGAATGCGTAGCTGTATTTCAAGCAATGGGCAGAGCTTCAGGCTGGCTTACAGCAGCTTCAAGGCTTGCAGACCCCGAGCGCAAAATGCCACTGCAGCTATACTTTGCAGAATCAAAGAATAACCTCGAAACATTAGCAGATAACGTTAATGAACAGCTAAAGCGCGATGGCAGATGTATTGTTGTTGTAAACGAAGGCTTTGACGTTGGAGACATTGGAGCTGCAAAAGATGGCTTTGGTCACGTGGAATATGGTGCAAGTGAGATAACAGCCATGCAGGCAGTCACAAACTACCTGAATAAAAACGGTCTTAAAGCACGCGGTCAAGCGACAGGACAAATGCCTGGTGTTCTTCAAAGAGGATGCTCTATACACGCATCCAAGGTTGATGTGGATGAAGCATATAATGTAGGTCGCAAAGCGGTTCAGATAGCTATGGAAGACGGCACGGGCTATATGGCAACCACACTCCGTAAAAAGCAGGATACATATGAAGCGTACTTTGACAAAGTGAAGCTTGATGTAGTTGCAAACTCCGAGCGTTTCCTGCCTTACAGCTGGATAGCACCCAATGGCATTGATGTGACCGATGATTTCTTAAAATACGCACAGCCGCTTATCGCAGGCGGATGGCCGGACATAAAGATTGAAAACGGACTGCAGAGATTTGCGAGACTTGAGCACAAGTTCATCGACAAAAAGCTTTCGGAATACAAACCACAGGCGTTTTAAAAAACAAAAACTATTTCTAAGAATCTCTTGAAATTTCAAGAGATTCTTTTGTATTTCAATAATTTTAGATTTCTCGCAAATTGATATATAATAGTGATTAAGAGAGTTCTTTTATAAGGAGGGATTTTATGTTCAAACCATACCTTAAGCTTTCATCAACAGTGATTATTATCGTGGCACTCACTCTGCTTTTTACAAGCTGTCTTGAAGATCCTTCATGGATGCCGTCATCAACTGACACTCCTTCCACATCAGAATCTGCTGATGTCACTTCTGAGGAAACCACATCCGCAACTGATGCGACAACTCCTGTACCTACAGAAGCTCCGACAGACACACCATCCCCCACGCCTGAACTGATTGCAACTCCCGAGCCCACCGCAACAGCTTCACCAACTCCTACTCCTGCGCCCACTCCCCCTGAGCTTTCAGCGCTTCCAACCGATGACATGGGTGCGGCATATTATACCGAGGCTAGCAATCAAATAGGCTACATCTCCGACAATCTTGGAAGCAATCAACCGTATGTTGAGGAATACTGTGCATATATCGTTGGAAAGTCGATGAGCATGGACGGTCAAACAGACATAGTCTTTGATTATGTTGAGTGGTTGAGCAATCCCGAAGCTACCACCGCATATCTGGAAGATCACCCCGGCGCATCACCCGAAGATTACGAATTTATAGAATATGTCGGATACATAAGAAATATCGATCCCGAAGCAACAGTTTTACACACATCACCTGAAACTAGGTATTTCTTAAACCGCCCGCTATATACATCACAGATTGGCGAAGTGGATTATGATGATTTTCGCGATTGGCTGTTTACTCTTACAGAAGATGCTTTTGTGATTGTCTGCGAAGTGGATGGTGTGATTGCCCGCGTTGAGTGGATATACCTGCCTTAATAAATGAAAAAAAATATGTTGTACTTTTTAAGCAAGAGCAATTATCTCTTGCTTAATTTAAAATATAAAAAAACACATGGAAATACGTCGCTTTTCTTGACATTTTTATGTTTCGCTATTTACATTTAATCAATAGATTAACAGTTATAATATTTATGCTTACGTACTTGTGGAGCCTCTGCTATCCTATTGCTGAGTTTTTGCACGCGAAAGGCGGAAATTTTTTCATCCGAACTTACGAGCTAGACCTTGTTAATCCGTTCTATGGCTTAACTTCAAAATTTCTGGATTATTATTCTGTGTTCGTTATTATATCAGCCTCTAGCATCTTTCTTATTTTTAAAGACCCTAAAATTAAGTATTCCAAAACAATTAACTATTTATCTTCATTAACTTTTGGTATATATTTAAATCATATTTTCATAAGATATCAAATATATAGATTTACCCCTTCCATTGAAGGCGTGTTCGGATTAAAATATATATTTGCTTCAATATTGATATTTATATCAACATTTGTTTTTTCAGCGCTTCTGGACATGCTCAGAAAAACATCTGCACTAAAAATAAAATTAATACTTAAAAAAGATTAAAACGGTGAAACAAAAAATGTCAAACAACAAACTAAAACTAAAAAAAAGCATCTTTCTTATGCTTATTATACTTGCATTGCTTATAATCCCCGGAAACATGAGCTATCTTAATCATGGATATCTTTCCGGTTTTATGGTTCAAAACTGGTCCATAAGCTATGATACCGGCTTTGTACTGCGTGGACTTCCGGGTACAGTGATGTCAGCACTTTTTAATCCAATAAGTTCAAAGGAAGTTATGTACGCTGTCTATGTTATGATAGCAGCTTATGTCTCATTTATCTTTATTTCTATCAGGAAATTGTATCAACTTAATAATGAAAAAAGCAATCTTGTTTTTATATTATTTCTGCTTGTTCAGCCCTCTGTTTTGCAGCGCTGGATATCTTCTTCAGTAATTGGCAGGTTGGATTCTCTTCTTGCTGTGCTTTTTCTATCCGTAATTTTTATAGTGCTCAAATCAAAGCGCACTTATTTAAAATATGCACTGGCAAATCTTCTTACAATTATCGCAATATTATCCCACGAAGGTTTCGCTGTTTTTTTCGTTCCCACAATATTTGCGACAATTTTAATAAAAGAGCGAAAAATATTAAAACCTGCACTAGCCTACCTTGCACCATCATTTGCTGTATGGATTTTAACGGTTATTTTTGGAGGTGCAGATGTGCCTCAAGAGCAATTTATGATGATGCTTAAAAACAATGCTGTTACAAATCCCATATATCCTTTTGAGCCCGACAAAGTTAAAATGATATATTACATGACTCTTGGAGAAAAAATAAAATTTACTTTAAACTACTATAACAATACAAAAATTGCACACATAATACTCACTTTTATCCTTATGTCACCAAGCATAATATGCTTTGTAGGCTACTGGCGCAGTATTATAAAATGCACTGAGGATAAAAAGCAAAAACACATGCTTTTATTCTTGAGCCTTGCCGCTTTATCTCCATTGATTTCAATGGTATTTGCCATTGACACCTACAGATGGATTGGATGGGCGATGTTTAACAGCTCTGCAGCTCTAGCAATATTATTCTTCATGAGTGAAAACTACCGCAAAGCAATCATCAGCTATACAAAGTCAAACACGTTAAAACTAGTTTTTGCAACTACTCTAGCATTGCTTCTTGGATACTTTACAGTATTCTCGCCTTACCCAATAATAGTGAAATATTTCCCAGCTATATACCAATTTTTCCTTGGATAAGAAAAGATTAATTGACATCAAGTCAATAAAATGATATAAAGAATATGCTTGAATTTTAAGTAGATTTATGATTATTTTGATTGTTTTAGATTTTACCGTTTGAAGTATAACCTAATTTAAATCATTTGTTATCAGTTTTACAAAAGATTTAAGAAATAAAATTAGGAGGTATGCTTCATGGAAGGAACAGTTAAATGGTTTAATGCAGAAAAAGGCTATGGTTTTATCGCTAGCGAAGAAGGAAATGACGTATTTGTACATCATTCACAAATCAACGCTTCAGGCTTTAAAACTCTCGAAGAAGGCCAGAAAGTAACTTTTGATGTGACTCAAGGCCAGAAAGGCCCTCAGGCAGAAAACGTTACAGTAATCTAATTAGCAAAACGAAGCCGGTTTAAACCCAACCGGCTTTAATTTTACAATTTATTCATACCATTTTAGTAGGAATTAAGTATAATAAGTTTATTACTATATAACTTACGGAGTTCAAAATGCTCTTTTACTTAAATCTTGTGTTCGGATGGATAGCAATGATATCAGCAGGCGCGCTTGCTGTCGTATACATTCTGCGCATAATCAATAAAAAAATCAAAATCAAATGGATATCAGTCCTTAATCGCGCACTTCGGAAAAATCATAAATCGATAGGCGTTATTCTCATAATATTCGGTCTTTTACACGGTATACTTTCAAGCGACAAAGCCATCGGGTTAAACTTAGGCACTCTATCTTGGGTTATATCCATTCTTCTAGGGTTAAGTTTTGTTTACCGCAAAAGATTCAAGCCCCAAAGGCTGTGGATGTCGCTTCATAGATTTCTTACAGTTGTTTTTATCGCGATATTTGTCATACACATACTGAATGTAGGAGGATTTATAATAGATGATGTTCTTCGAGGTGACATTAATATCTCGAGTCTTTCAAACAACATACAGCCAGAAATCGCGACATCTGCTCCATCTCAAGAGCCTACTACACCACCATCTGCTTCTCCTAGTATGCCTGCAATCACCACAGCTCAGCAAACCACACAAATAGCTCAAGCAACTCAAACTCCTAGTGCCGAGCCAACTACAACGCCTACTCAGGAAATTTTGTCCAAATATATAGACGGCACCTATCAGGCTTCAGCAAAGGGATTTAGAGAAGGGCTTACTGTGGAAGTGGAAATACAAAATGATATTATAATAAGTGTAACTGTCATTGACCACAATGAAGTAAAAGAAAGGTACTGGGGAGTGCCTGTTCAAGAGATTCCAATTAGAATTATTGAATCCCAATCCACAGACGTTGATACAATATCAGGTGCAACATATACATCAAGAGGAATAATTAATGCTGTAAACGCAGCTCTTGAAAAAGCCTTAAGATAGCTATAAAAAATCCCCCTTATAAGGGGGATTTTATTAATCATCTATTCTAGATGTTTTCTTCTTGCGCCTGTGAACCAGCTTGTCATACATCTCCGGATTTACTTCAAGCACCATATCCTCAAGCTCGCTGTCGCCTAAAAGAGTCGTCCTGCCATTGGCATATTCTTTATCGACGATTTCTTTAATTCCAAGAACAAGTTCACTTCTCTTGTCTATAGCTTTGTCTTTTCCAATATGGAAATATTCATTTATCCAATGCGCAATTCCTGCAGCTCCTGAATGCGCTCCTACCAAAACATTCGCAGGGCGGTTTAATATTTTTTCCGTGTCAAATATAGAATATATCTCAGGATCTTTAAGCATTCCGTCAGCATGTATGCCTGCTCGTGTCGCATTAAACGAGCGCCCCATAAAAGGAGTTCTCGGCGGTATATCATAGCCTATCTCGCGCTCAAAATAGTTCGCAAGCTCTGTTATAACGGATAAATCCATGCCGTCAGTTGTGCCTCTTAATGATGCATACTCTATAGCCATAGCCTCTATCGGGCAGTTGCCTGTGCGCTCACCTATGCCAAGTATCGAGCAATTGACCGACGAACAGCCGTATAGCCACGCGGTCGATGAGTTTGATACCACTTTATAAAAGTCGTCATGTCCGTGCCACTCAAGCCGCTCTGACGGAACATCTGCATAATGCATGAGGCCATATATAATGCCGGGTACACTTCTAGGCGTTGCAGCTCCGGGATATGATACACCGTACCCCATAGTGTCGCAAGCGCGTATTTTAATCGGGACCCCCGATTCATCCGCAAGTTTCATCAGTTCGCTTGCAAAAGGCAAGACAAATCCGTAAAAATCCGCACGGGTAATGTCCTCAAAGTGACATCTTGGAACAATACCATAGCTGAGTGCGCTTTTAACTACTCCTAGATATTTATCCAAAGCTTTCTGGCGATCAAGCCCAAGCTTGTTATATATATGATAGTCCGAACAGGACACCAGTATTCCTGTTTCTTTAATGCCCAGCTGCTTTATTAATTCAAAATCTTTCTCATGCGCACGAATCCACGTTGTAATCTCCGGAAACTCATATCCAAGCTCCATGCACGCATTAAGCGCTTCCTTGTCTTTTTCTGTGTAAACAAAAAACTCGCTCTGTCGAATAATTCCCTTAGGTCCTCCAAGACGGCTTAGCAATTTATATAAATCAACTATCTGCTTTACAGTAAAAGGCGATGTAGATTGCTGTCCGTCACGGAACGTAGTGTCTGTTATCCATATTTCCTCTGGCATTTCCTGCGGCACTATTCTGTGGTTAAAGGAAACCTTTGGTATCTCGTCATAGCTGTACAGATGCCTGTATAGGTTGGGTTTTTTAAGATTCTGTATCTGATATTTATAAGCCTTCTGTTCAAGAAGATTAGTTCTTTTGTCAAATGTCAAAACATCTGCCTTGCTGTCTATTTTCTTTTTTTCAGCCATATCATTCACCTAAGATTTCATTCAAGAAATCATCTATTCTTTTTAAACCTTCAACTATATTTTCCATTGAAGTTGCATATGACAGCCTGACATAACTGTCTGCGCCAAAAGCCACTCCAGGAACTGCCGCCACATGTTTTTGTTCAAGCAAAACACCTGAAAAGTCCAGTGAACCCTCTATTTTTTTCCCATTATATTCCGCGCCATAAACTTTTGAAACATCCACCATCATATAAAAAGCACCGCCGGGTTTCACAAAATCCGCATACTTCATTGATGATACCGTTTCCATCATGTATTCTCTGCGCGCCTTAAACTGCTTTCGCATCGCAGATACAGACTCCTCTGTCTTTTCATCAGTAAGTGCGGCTAGTGTTGCATATTGCGCAATTGTGTTGGGGTTACTTGTAGCATGGCTTTGCAAAGCGCTCATGGCAGATGCCACGTTTTGAGGCGAGGCTGTCCAGCCTATGCGCCATCCTGTCATTGAAAATGCCTTTGACGCTCCGTTTATCACTATTGTTCTTTCAAGCATTCCCGGATAAGTTGCAATCGAAGGTGGAACGTCATCTTCGTATATTAGTTTGTCATATATTTCATCGGAAATTACGATGATATTTTTTTCAACGCATAGTTTCGCTATCGCTTCAAGTTGTGCTGCAGAGTATATTGCGCCAGTTGGGTTTGAAGGATTGTTTAAAATCAATGCTTTTGTTTTCGGTGTTATTGAAGCCTTTAGTGACTCGGCTGTGGCAAGAAAATCATCCCCCGATTCAACAAAGACAGGCACCGCTTCAGCAAGCTTTACAAGCTCGGGATAGCTAACCCAATAAGGCATAGGGATAAGCACTTCATCGCCCGGCTCTAAAACTGCCTGCATGCTGTTAAACAATGAGTGTTTTGCGCCATTTGATATGACTATCTGCGATGCTTTATAGCTGAGCCCTTTCTTGGCTAACTCATCAGCAATCGCTTGCTTTAATTCCACAAGCCCTGATGCCGGTGTATATTTGGTAAATCCATCATCCATCGCTTTTTTTGCAGCTTTAATTATATGCTCGGGTGTGTTAAAGTCCGGCTCGCCTGCAGAAAAAGATATAACATTTATCCCCTGCTTTTTCATAGCTTTTGCTTTTGATGT
Source organism: Christensenellaceae bacterium (assembly GCA_963676355.1). GTDB lineage: Bacteria > Bacillota > Clostridia > Christensenellales > UMGS416 > JAGLOK01. The sequence goes on along the minus strand of OY781093.1, from coordinate 1,323,401 downwards.
AATCGCCAGTGTCATTGACGGAGCTACTTGTTCACATTTTTTGCTGATTTTCATTTTTATCCCCTTTGATAAATTTGGTTTTAGTTTATGAAATTTTTTGAGTTATAATCCTGCATAATGCAGTTATTTTTAATTGATATCATGCGTTTTTATATGTTTTTTGCATGATTTAACACTCTTATACTTCATTTATGCTTATAATACCATTATCTTTATAACTTTACAAGGGACAAAAAATATGTATCTATCTTAAAATTGTTTTTTCAGCATATCTTTTTGCAATTTCAATCGCTATTTTAAATTCTTCTTCAGAATTCGCTTTTGATTTCACATAAAAGCTGTGCTCTTGTTTGAATTTTTCAGGCAAGTTATAGTGCTGCAAGGCAAATGTTTTAACGCTGCCTATCTCCTCCAGCATCACTTCAATATCTTGAGCGTTAAGCTGTGGCAAAAATGTCGTTCTCAATTCATATGGCACGTTGCTATTTCTTAAAATATCCATAGTTTTTTTCACTGCATCCGTGTCACACTTAACGCAGCAAATATCATCATATCTGTCAAACGGTGCCTTATAGTCAACAGCCACATAATCAAGTAGATTTTCATCCATAAGAGATTTCACAACTTCGGGCACACTCCCATTTGTATCCAGCTTAAAAAGATACCCCATTTTTTTCACTTTACGCGCAAACTCAATCAAATCCTTTTGAAGCGTAGGCTCGCCTCCTGTTGCAACAACCCCATCAAGCAGTCCCTTTCTTTTTTCAAGAAAAGAAAAGATTTCGTCTTCGCCCATTATCCCTTCCTCAAAAGGTATCAAATCTCGATTGTGGCAAAAAAAGCAGTCGTAGTTACACCCTTGTGTAAATACGACCGCTGATATCTGTCCCGGATAATCCACGAACGAATTCTTTATGATTCCTGCTATCTTCACTATTTATCCTTGCAATTGGTTTTGTTTTATCTGATACTTCTCGCGAAGCTTGAACTCTTCTTTTTTGCCTGTGTTGTAGTTTTGCACAGGACGCAAATATCCAGTCACTCGCGACCATACTTCTGTTTCGCTTCCACAACTAGGACAGTTATAATGCTCGCCGTCTATATAGCCATGCTCATTACAGATGGAAAATGTCGGTGTAAGGGATATATATGGCAGTTTGTAGTTAACAAATACTTTCTGTATTAGTTTTTTTGCCACTTCAACATCTTTTATAGCCTCGCCCAAGTATAGATGCAATACTGTGCCGCCTGTATAAAGCGACTGAAGATCATCCTGCAAATCCAATGTCTCAAAGATATCATCTGTAAAGCCTACAGGAAGCTGTGATGAGTTGGTGTAATACGGTATGTCCTCACCGGCTGTCATGATGTCTGGGTATGCTTCGCGGTCAAGTCGCGCAAGTCTGTAGCATGCGCCTTCGGCAGGGCTTGCCTCCAGATTATAATAATTGCCCGTTTCATCCTGAATGTCGATCAAGACTTCACGCATATAGTTCATAAGCTCAAGTGCAAGTTCTTGTCCCTCATCAGTCGTCAAATCTTTGCCGATGAAGTTTAAAAGAGCTTCATTCATACCGATTATTCCGATAGTGTTAAAGTGGTTAAACCAATATGAGCCTGTACGCGCCTTCACATCGCGAAGATAGTTTGCACAATATGGATATAGCCCATGCTCTGTCTGATCTTCTATCACCTTGCGTTTTATTTCAAGTGAAGTTTTGCCCAGATGCATAAGCCGCCATATGCGTGCCTTAAACTCATTTACCGAAGTGGAAAGATATCCTATCCTCGGCAGGTTTATAGTATATACGCCAATTGAGCCGGTCATCGGGTTTGAGCCGAACAGACCGCCGCCGCGCTTTCTTAAATCGGATGTATCAAGCCTTAGCCTGCAGCACATAGAGACTGCATCCTCAGGTGACAAATCGGAGTTTACGTAGTTTGAAAAATACGGTATTCCATATTTACATGTAATCTCCATAAACTTATTTACAACTTCGCTGTCCCAGTCAAACTCTTTTGTGACATTAATGGTTGGAATCGGGAAAGTAAATACACGTCCCTTTCTGTCTCCTTCCATCATTACATCACAAAATGCCTTGTTAAAGATGTTCATCTCTTCCTGGAAGTCACCATACTGGTCTTCGGTGTATTCTCCGTTAACAATAACGTATTCACCCGCAAGCGTTCCGGGCGGTGTTATGTCAAATGTAAGGTTTGAAAAAGGACATTGAAATCCTACTCTGGTTGGTACATTAATGTTAAACACAAATTCCTGAATGGCTTGCTTCACTTCAGCATAGCTCATGTTGTCATATCTTATAAACGGTGCACAATAAGTATCAATGCTGCTCCAAGCCTGTGCTCCCGCTGTTTCTCCCTGTGTTGTAAATGTGGAGTTTACAATCTGTCCCAAAAAAGCACGAAGGTGCTTTGGCGGCTTGCTTTCAAGTTTGCCAAAAACTCCGCCAAACCCGTCAAGCAATATCTGCCTTAAATCCCATCCCGCACAATACGGTCCGAAAAAGCCTAGGTCATGAATGTGGCAGTCTCCGCCGGAGTGTGCATCTCTTATATCCTCAGGATACACTTCGTGAAGCCAATACTGCTTTGTAAATGACTCACGTATATAATTGTTCATTCCGTTAATTGAACGCTGTGTGTTAGCATTCTCTTGAATATTCCAATCAGTCTCTTTTAAATAGTTTCCAAAAAGGTTTACTGTAGCTCCTATAAGAGCGTCAATCTCTCTTGCGTTTTTGCGTTTATCTCGATATAAAATGTATGCTTTTGCGGTTTTTGCATGTCCGTTTTCAATTAAAACCTTCTCAACGATATCCTGCAATTGTTCTACTTCGCATGTACCGTCTTTAAACTCAAATTGTGCAACATCCATCACTTGATCAGTAAGCTTTTCCGCTGTATCCCAGTCTTTTCCGCCCACTGCTGTCGCGGCTTGGAAAATAGCCCACGTTATCTTTTCTCTCTTAAAACTTTCCAAAGTTCCATTGCGTTTTTTAATCTCTGCAATCATAAACTACTCCTCAATACACTAAATGAATAAAAAAATGACACAACCGCCCAATAACAATCGGTTGTGTTTTTATTATATTATAAGTCCCATATGATGTATATAATCAATATGGGACAGAAAGTCATTATTTGAAAAACGTTCGGATTTTAAAAAGCAATATTACTAACCTACTCTTGCACAAAATGTCCTGTGTAATGATTAAGCCTGCGCATTTCATTAAAAGGCCACACTACATACTGTGCCTTTCCCACGATAAGCTCCTCATCCAGTGGGCCAACATTTATAAATCTGCTGTCCCGTGAGTTATTTCTGTTGTCGCCCATCACCATATACTTGCCTTCGGCGATTGTAATGTCTCCATAATCATTGAATATCGCTTCATTTATATAAGGCTCGTCAAGCTCAACGCCATCTATATATACTTTTCCATTTTCTATCTTAAGTGTTTCGCCCGGAAGCCCAATCACTCTTTTAACAAAGTTTCTTTTATCCTCTGGGTATTTTGTTACAACTACATCACCGCGCTGAGGTGAATTAAAATAGTATGAAAATATAGTAACTGCCATTCTCTCGTCAGTATACAGCGTCGGCTCCATTGAAGGTCCATCCACTCTTACTATCTGGAACACAAAGTTGTGTATCAAAAGCGCAAGCGCAACTGCAATTATTATGGAAAAAACCCATTCCGCAACTTCCTTTTCCATCTTTTTTTTCTTGTCACTTACTTGTACTCTATTCATTTTTTGCCTCTGTTATGTTTTTTTTCATGCGCTTTTTGAATTCAAGCCTTGTAAGCATAATAATCCTGCCACACCCAACGCACTTTACTTTAACGTCCGCGCCGACTCTTATCACTTGGAATTTATCCTCGCCGCACGGATGCTTCTTTTTCATCTGAACTATATCATTTAATTTAAAATTCTTTTCCATACCGTTCTATTCTATATTATTGTTTCTTTTAAATCAATCAACTAACTGTTAAATGCAATAAACCTGTCAACGACATCACACACCATCTTGGGGCGTTCTTCGTGCACCAGATGGCCGCTGTTGTTAATCAAAGTAAACGAGCTGTCCTCTATCCTTTTAAGAAAAAGCTCACACATCTTAACTGGGTGTCCTTTGTCATACTCACCCCAGATAATCTTTGTGGGGCAGAATATGTTCTTTAGGTTTGAAAAAACAGCAATGTCAACATAATCCCGCAGCAGATTTAATAGCCCCAGTCTAGCTTCTTTTTGTTCAAACGGCTGATATGTCTGCCTTTCAAGCGGAGATGTAACCCTAGTCTCGTCAAACAAAATCCAGCGAAGAAATAAGTTTATGTGCTTGCGTTCCATGAATTTGAGCATTATTTCACCAAATATCGGAGCCGGGATGTGTCTGTACTTAAACGGAAAGTTCATCGTCAGACTTCCAGGGCTTGCAAGAACCATGCAGTTCACACTTTCAGGATGCATTTGGCACAGTCTTAATGCATATATTGCGCCTTCTGCTATTGCATATATATTAATTTTTTTAATTTTAAGAGACTCTATCAGCTTGTTCAAAACGTGTGCGATTTCATCGGGTGTCATGCGCACTTTTGGCGCTGCCTTCGAATATCCGCAGCCCGGAATATCCACCGCAATGACCTTATATCCTCTTTCAACCAAATCATTATATACATTTTTCATGCTGTATAACGAAAATCCCAATCCGTGTATCAAAAGCACGGGTGTATCCCCTTCGGATTCCGCAAAATGCACTATGTGCCCGTCTATCTGGACTGTTCTTCCTAATATGCTTGAGTTGAGGGTTATTTTATTAACTGGCATTTGTCATCCTATATCATTTGTTTTTACAATAATGTGTATTATAACACAAAAAGCATATCAGATTATACTGTCTTTGATTTTTGCAGTCAAAATCCAATCATTTGACATTTAAGGTCATTATGCTATAATCATATTACTAATTTAAGGAGGTTAGGTTATGAAAAGGATTATCATGGAAAACAACAAAAATAATATGATACATCCATTTTCACGCTCCTGACTTTATCTTTATAACATGTTAGATTAATTCCCGGACGCAAAAGATGTGTCCGGTTTTTGTTTGTTTTCCTTTTATGTATTTAAACTTAAAACATGAAAGGATTCTTTATGTCTAAAAAAGCAAACAACTCAAATAATAATAAAATCATAACCATAGGTATCTTCGCACACGCAAACGCGGGGAAAACCACCGTCACAGAAAACTTTTTAAAACTAAGCGGTGTAAAAAAGCAAGCAGGGCGAGTAGATCATGGCGACACTTCCACCGACTCTATGCAGGTTGAGCGTAAGCGGGGAATATCAGTACGCGCTGCCGTCGCAAGCTTTTCTTGGAACGACACTAGAATCCAATTAATTGACACTCCGGGGCATGTTGACTTTGCAGCAGAAGTTGAGCGTTCCATGCGCGTGCTTGAAGGTGCGGTGCTTGTTATATCCGCAGCAGAAGGCATTCAGCCTCAGACATGGGTTATCTGGAATGCACTAAAGCGCCTAAAGCTACCCACAATAATTTTCATCAACAAAGCTGACCGTACGGGAGCCAACACAGAAAGAGTCGTTGACGATATAGGAAAATCTTTTGGTGTCCACACCCTATTGATGAATAAATATATGGACGGAAGGCTGAGCCGCACTTCAGATGCACAAAGAGCTGATGCATTAAGCTTTGCAGATGATGACATTTTAGAAAAATTGTTGGCAAACAGCCCTCTTGAAAAAAACGAACTAAATAACAGCATAAGCCGAAGTGTTTCAAACTTTGACATACTTCCGGTCTACTGCGGAAGTGCATTGCACGAAGTGGGTACGATAGAGCTTTTAAATGGTATAGCCTATTATCTGCCTCGATATAAAGCTCAAAGCAACAATCTTTCTGCACTTGTATTTCGCATACACCACAACGATGAGGGTCATCGCAACGTGTGGGTGAAGGTATATTCAGGAAGTATCTGCACCCGAGACATAGTGGATGTTGATAACACGCAGCATCAGGTCACTTCGGTATATAAAAGTGAAGGAGCGGCTCTTTCGCCATGCCGCATGATTTCAGCTGGAGAGATTGGCGCTATCCGATGCAAAAACAATCTCAAGTGCGGTGATATACTGGGCAATCCAGATTTTGTTCCCAGTCTACTTAGCATCGCCACTCCCCTTCTTGGCATGCAAGCAATACCAAACGACACCGCAAACTGGAATGAAGTGCTCCAAGCCCTGCTTCATATAAACGACGAAGATCCCCATCTCAACGTACGCTGGGATCAAACTAGCCGCGAGATACATCTTGATTTGATGGGGCCGCTTCAGGCGGAAACAATAAGCTCTATGCTTGACATCCGCTATGGCATAAAAGTTGAATTTTTGCATCCTACAGTGCTCTACAAGGAAGTTCCCGTTTCAAGAGGACTGGGAATGGCTTCCTATGCCAGATGTTCGGGTGTCGAGATAACTATTGAGCCGGATGAAAGCGCGGATGGGCTTGTGTTTGAATCGCGTTACTCAGTGGACTGGCTATATGCACGCTACCAAAGGCAAGTTGAGCGACTGTCACTCGACACACTAGAGCAAGGGCTCTGCGGCTTTCCTGTAACACACGCAAAAGTGCTGCTTATAGGAGGCTATTGCGACTCTGTCGGCTCCGATCCCTTCCACTACAATATAGCAGCTCCACTTGCTGCAATGCGTGCGCTAAAGGCATGTAAAACAGAGCTATGGGAGCCTGTCCTTTCATTCCACTGCAGTGTGCCCGATTCAAACGCAGGAGCATGCCTTGCACTGCTCTCATCCAAACGATGCGTTTTTACAACCAAGGGAGAAAATGGATTGATTTTGGCAGAAGGTACTATTCCTGCTTGCGAGGCTATGGAAATGCCAGTCAAGATAGCACGCATAAGCGCAGGCAAAGGATATTGGCACGCCAAGATGTCCCACTACGCAAAAGCGCCGGATGGCACTTCGGCAATTAGAGCGAGAGTCGGCGCAGATCCTTCAAACGAAGAGCTTTTTCTGATGCAGATGACAGGCGTTGCGAAATCCACAGAGAAAAATATTTGACATTTAAACCATATATATGGTTTATTAATAATCATTGGGGCTATATGAATATAGAGACGGTTAGAATGAGATAAGCATTATTTACATGTAAATGAACAATAAAGATATAAATATAAAAAGCATGACATCAAAAAAGCCTTGGGTACTGATACTGGGGTTCGCACTGCCGCTCATGCTCGGCAATATTTTTCAGCAGCTCTATACCTTCACAGATACTATGGTGGTTGGAAAAGCTCTGGGCTATAAAGCTCTTGCAGCGTTAGGTGCTACCGAGTGGCTGGTTTTTATGGTGTTTGGATTTATTCAGGGATTAACACACGGATTCTCCATAGTGCTGTCACATCGATTTGGTTCGAAAGACTACTTAGGGTTAAGAAAAGCTTTTATAAATGCAGTCTATATAATTATTATATTTTCAGCAGTACTTACTATATCGGGACAAATTATAATTTTTCCTATTCTAAAGCTTATAAATGCACCCGGTGAAATAATAGAATTATCCAGAGTATATTTACAGATTCTTTTTTTGGGAATACCCGTAGTAATGTCATATAATCTGTTCGCCGCCATCCTGCGTGCGCTGGGAAACAGCAAAACTCCGCTTCATGCAATGATTATAGCTTCCGTATGCAATGTCATCTTGGATATCATTTTTGTATTTGTGCTTAATTGGGGAATAAAAGGTGTAGCTTTTGCCACAATAATTGCCCAAATATTATCTTCTCTTTATTGCTTTGCAGCGATTCGAAAAATTGAAATTCTCCGCCTTGAAGAATGCGACACTAAGATAGATATAAACCTATGTATCAAGCAGATAAAGCTGGGCCTTCCAATGGGAGCCTTAAATGTGGTCACAGCAGCCGGAGGCCTTGTTGTCCAATCTGTCGTCAACGGTTTCGGTATTATATTTATCGCAGGGTTTACAGCAGCAAACAAGCTCTACGGGCTGCTTGAAATAGCCGCATCATCATATGGCTATGCGATAGCCACTTATACCGGCCAAAACTTCGGTGCGGGATTAATATCCAGAATAAGAAAAGGCTTAAAAGCTGCAAATATCATAGGCACGCTTACCGCCCTTGTTATGTCGGCTATAATGCTGCTATTGGGCAAACCAATACTCAGCTTGTTTGTGAGCGGCGACAAAACAACAGTTTCCGCCATCATCCAAACGGGCTATCAGTTTCTAACTGTTTTATCTATCTTTTTCCCGCTGCTTTATATACTATATATAATGCGCTCTTGCCTTCAGGGCATGGGAAAAACCATATCACCACTGTTGTCCAGTATAACTCAGCTTATTATGCGCGTTTTATGCGCTGTAATCCTCACTTCGTTTATAGGCGAAAAAGGTGTGTTTTACGGAGAAATATTCGCATGGATTGGTGCGGATATTATTCTTGTCATAAGCTATTATGCAAACATAAACAAAACACCTCAAAAGCCATAATATATAATAGAAAAAACAGGGCAAGTATGTTAAAATGTATAAAACTTTTATGAGTTAATACCTGAGGTGGAAAATGCTAGATATTCAAAAAATAAGACAAACTCCCGATGAAGTCGCCGCTGCACTTAAAAAACGTGGCTATGAGGTGGACTTTTCTGAGTTTCTCGCGCTGGATGCAAAGCGCAAAGAAATCATCGGCGAGGCAGAGTCTCTTAAGGCGGAGCGAAACAGCGTAAGCCGCGAAATTCCCAAGATAAAAAAAGAAGGCGGAGATGCATCCGAGCTATTGGCAAAGATGAAAACAGTTTCCGACACTATAAAAAAGCTGGATGAAGAACAAAAGTCAGTTGAAAGCGAAATCCACGATTTTATCGCCGGGCTTCCAAACACGCCTGATGAAGACGTTGTTTCCGGTGGCAAAGATAAAAACGAGGTCGTATCTGTATTTGGCAAACTGCCCGAATTTGACTTTGAATTCAAAGACCACGTGGAGCTTGCAACATCGCTTAATCTCATTGATTACGAACGCGGCGTAAAACTCGGCGGCAACGGTTTCTGGCTGTACACAGGAGTGGGCGCCAAAATCGAATGGGCACTGCTTAATTACTTTGTGACTGAGCATATAAAAGACGGATATGAGTTCATTCTTCCTCCGCACATGCTAAACTACGAATGCGGATATACAGCAGGTCAGTTCCCAAAATTCAAAGAAGATGTGTTCAGGCTTGAAGATGGAAACTTTATGCTTCCAACATCGGAGACTGCGCTTGTAAACCTCTACCGTGATGAGATACTTTCTGAAGCTGATTTACCCAAGCGTCTTTTCTCCTACACCCCCTGCTACCGACGCGAAGCCGGAAGCTACAGAGCTGAAGAGCGTGGCATGATTCGCGGACATCAATTTAATAAAGTTGAAATGTTTGCCTTTACAAAGCCTGAAGAAAGCGACGCGCTCCACAAAGAGCTAATCGAAAAGGCGTGCAAACTTGTCGAGGGACTGGGGCTTCACTACAGACTGTCAAAACTAGCCGCTGGAGACGTTTCAGCCACTATGGCATCAACATATGATATCGAGGTTTATCTGCCTTCTATGGGCATCTACAAAGAGGTAAGCTCCATATCGAATGCGCGCGACTATCAGGCACGCCGAGGAATGATGCGCTTTAAGCGTGACGGCGAGAAAAAGACTGAGTATGTGAATACGCTTAACGGCTCTGGGCTTGCAACAAGCCGAGTGCTTCCCGCGATTCTTGAGCAGTTCCAAAACGCTGATGGTTCGGTCAATGTACCAAAACCATTGCAAGCATTCTTAGGAACGGATAAAATATGCAAACCTTCAGATTCAGATGGTACAAATAAAAAATACGAATAAATCATTAAAATATGCCGCTTAACCGCGGCTTTTATTTACTTTTATTATGGATTTTACAAGGACTAAAATATGGATGCTTTAAAAAACAAGATAGCAAAAGACGGCGAGGTATTAAGCCCAACCATATTAAAAGTGGACACTTTCTTAAACCATGGGATAGATCCAAATTTACTTAACAATATGGGCAAAGAATTCGCCAGCTATTTTGCCGAGCACGGCGTGACAAAAATACTCACCATTGAAGCTTCCGGAATCGCCATTGCCGTTATGGCCGGTCTACACATGAACGTCCCTGTCGTGTTCGCCAAAAAGCACGAAGCTTTAAATCTGGACAGTGCCGTCTTCACGTCAAAAGTGTTCTCCCACACAAAAGCCAAAGAGTACATAATAAAAGTCGCCAAGAAGCTTTTATCTCCTGACGACAAAGTGCTCATTATAGACGATTTCCTCGCCAACGGCCTTGCCGCTCTTGGCTTAATCGACATTGTCGAGCAGTCGGGTGCAACCGTCGAGGGAATTGGCATCGCGATAGAAAAAGCCTTCCAGTCGGGAGGAAAGATTATTCGGGACAAGGGGTATGATTTGTATTCTCTTGCTATTATTGAGTCTATGGATGATGGAGAGGTTGTGTTTGGGTGAAGAAACAATTAAAGTCAACCAAATTTGTGCTCATCAAATCCGAATCTATTTTTAGGCAGCACCGTTGAAACAGCACTGCCTAATACATTAACTATTCTATTCTTTGAAGCATTCCGATTATTGTCATCATGGTTTTAACACTGCCTGCCGAGTAGTCTGTTGAACCGAAGCTTGATATATATACGGTATCTGTCTGCTTGTCATAAAACATCTGCGTTCCCAATATACCCATATGTCCAACGAATTTCGGCAAAGAGTTCATTAGCGGAAAAAACTCTCCGAAGTGATATTCCATAAACCCATTGCCGTAATGAATACCATTCATGAACTTATAGTCAAAGCAATAGAGCGAATCAAGTGTATCTTTGCTAATAATCGTATAGTCATTTAAAGCACGAATAAATGTTGACAAGTCATTTACTGTGGAAACAATCCCACCGCCTGACCAATCGATGCTCAGTGAATTATAATCTTTAATGTTTACACCATTCAACCAAACATCAGCAATAGGTCTTAGCTTATTTTCTGGCTCTGAGTAAAACATAAGATACGAATCATCCATTTTCAAAGGCTCAAATATTTTTTCATGAAGCAATTCATCAAATGACTTACTATATGCAGATTCAAGAATAAGTCCAAGTAGAATGTACCCTGTATCCGAATAGTGATATTTTTCGCCTGGTTTTGCCACAGCACTTTGATAATTTCTGCTGTAGTCAAGCAAGTCATTTGGTTCCCACAATCTACCAGGTTCATCCACTATAAGCTCATGCATTCCTCTTTCACCTTCTACTTCATCATCAAAATAGTCAGCAACTCCACTAGTGTGGCTTAAAAGCATCTCAATTGTCACATCATGTGAGTAATCATCACCATTGATGATAAATAAGTTTTCCAATAATGCCTCGTCTAAAAATTCTTCAACATTACTTTGAAGACTCAATTTCCCTTCCTCAATTGCGCATCCGATAAGCGTAGCAGTAAATGCCTTTCCAGCACTTGCAACATGAAACGGCTGGTTTTCACTAATTGCTTTTCCATCAATATTTCCTGCTGTATAGATTTTATTTATGTCATACTCTTTTGAATCGACTAAAATAATCGCATTCGTCACATTTTTAGATTTTACCGCTTTATCCAATTGTTTTTGAATTAGACCTTCCAACTTATCTTTTGGGATTGGTCTTGATGATATTACCCCAAGTACCACAACGGTAATTATAATAACCACGACTGCTATTGCTAGTATAATAATCATTTTTTTCATTTTTATCTCCTTAGTTCATTATATTACTTATAGTAACATATCTATTAGTAATGTCAAGCTTGTAAAAGATGAAATCTTATATTATTATTAGTAATATGTGAGGATTACTTATGGAATATATAATTTTAGGGCTTTTAATATTAAATGACATGACTATCTACGAGCTTAATGCTAATTTTTCTGTTGGGCTTAATATGATTTATTCGGCAAGTTATGGCAGTATACAATATGCTATAAAGAAACTGCTATCCAAAAACATGATATCATTTGCAGAAGCAATCGAAAATGGTCGTAACAAAAAAATATATTCTGTTAACGAAAAAGGCAAAGCTCATTTTTATAACTGGATGATGTCTGGTAAATATGGCAATGACTTTGAAACAGTCATGCTTGGAAAAGTCTATTTTTTAGGATTGATCGAAGATCTAGATGAAAAGAATCGTATACTGTATTCCTTGCTTAAAGAAGCGCAAAAATCAGCTTTTACTTTAGATGAAATTAAAAAATCCATTAAAATACCACACCTGCCCCCCAAGAACGCAGAAATTGCTTCTTATCAATTATCTACTCTTGATTATGGTATTGGTGCTCATACATTTGCTAAGCACTGGCTAAAAAAGCTAATAGCTGAGCTAGAGTGATTGCTCACTTAATCTGGCGAAAGGATATTATTTGTATTCGCTGGCTATTATTGAGTCTTACTTTTCTTTTAATAGATTTCATTGCTTATCACAAAGTGCGAAGGAGCAAAGCGAAGACACCAAAAAAGAAAAAACTTTCCGAGCGAACGAACAGTCCAAAAAAAGACAACCCCTATGCGATGACTTGCACAGCATGATAAAAACCAATCACTCCTAGAAATCAACACAACACCGATTTAGCTTGCGCGGTTCTTATGAATAATTCCGCTACTTGTAACAAAGCGCGGAGGAGCGAAGCGACGCCGCCAGAAAAAAGAAAAAAACTTTCCGAGCTAGCAGGCTGCCAGCAAAAAAGATAATGCCTATGCGAGGACTTGCACAGCAGGATAAAAACTCTCCTACAATCACATACTGCTAATGTTCCAACAGCGCCAAAGCTATTTCTTCATAATACAAAAAAAGAGCCGATACCGACTCTATCTTTACTATTAATTCTTTCTCCAAAAAGTGGAGCATTCCGCTTTGTCAGCAATATTATATTCAATCATTTCAGACAGTAGGTCGTAATTTATCGGCTCATCCCATTTTATTTTAAATAACATTTTCGTCTGTTCATAACCTGCATCTTTAATCTTGTCAGAAAAATAAGAAATTCCTTGTGGTTCAATAGTCGCCGACATGTGTTTTTTCGAAGCTGAAAATCCTATGATAAACGTGCCGTGGTCTGTGAACATGGGCTGATTCCAGCCAATTCTAGATTCCATATTGGGATATTTCTCAATAATCCAGTCAAACAATTCGTTCATGCGACTTGCCTGCTCTTCCGGCAATGTTTCTAAATATTCTGTTAACGTCGTCATCGCATTAGCTCCTTTCAAAAAATCTATACATATATTATATTGCCTATTTCTTTTTTTATCCAAAATATTTTTGTGCCAAAATAAAGCAACGCCTATAATATTTAATACAATGCAGGATATAAAACCAAAAAACGTAAATATACCTAAACAAAAGCCAACCATGTAAAAGAAACAATATATCTACTACGCTCGCGATTTCTTATGAATAACTCAGCTGCTAGCCAAATAAAATGCGGGTAAGGACTGCGCCCTACACCCCCAGCTTATGCGCAGTTGCAAGACACCTCCACTCATGTATACCAAACCGGCAACAAAAAGCATACACAAAAAACGTACCCACAAACAAAATCCCGCGCATAAAAGCCACATGCAAAATAAAAAACACTGCTTCCCCTACTCCAAAGCAAGCGACAAACTGTAATAAGCTGTAAACAACTCATCGCTCCACAAAAGCATGTATGCCGATGTCACAAAAAATATTTTCACTAAAAACACAAAAGCTTTGATATTTGTATTGACACTGAAAAATAGGTTTGTTATAATCTCATAGCAATAATTTTTTACGTGGAGAGATGTCTGAGTCTGGTTTAAAGAGCTGGTCTTGAAAACCAGTGTGCCTTTGCGGGTACCTAGGGTTCGAATCCCTATCTCTCCGCCAGAATTTCGGATAGGACAGAATAATTACTCCTTTTCGATAAAGTTTAAAGCACGTCGTCTGACGTGCTTTTATCATACCTTCTAATTATATATAACTCAATAATGCGGAAAGAAATATAAGATTTATTTAACAAAAACACAACTATCAAAGCATTAAGTCCAAATACAGCAATACGAAATAGAATAATACACTCAAGGTTGACTTTTACTCATACACATAATATTCAATTATAATATAATTAGTTTAAATTGATTGTTTTTATTAACGCATTAATTTTCTAATTTGTCGTGCTATTATTAATGTTTTTCCATATAATCTTTGCTCCCATCAACATTACACTTGTTACATGGTGAAATATCCTCTCTTTCTGTCAATAACTTCTTTCGTAGTCTATTAAATTCTTTACTATTAATCAATTCAGAAAAACTACACTCATTAACATTCCCCATATCGAAATTCCCTACCATATCATGACAACAAATTCTCAACTTCCCATTCCATCCTATAACTGTTCTATATAGTGGCATATAACAACTTTTAAACGAAATGTTTTCATTTCTGTGTGTCTCCAATAATCCTGCTCTATTCGATTCATATCCCCCAACTTTATATCTTCTTTGATCTAAGATAATAACTCTATTAAATTTCTGTTTTAAATCTACTGCCTTTTGAAAAGTATTATTATCATAACAACTAATTTTTATAATATCCAATCCAGATAAGAACATCTTTCTTGTATTAACTTCGTTTAAATAATCACCATTAGTGATAATAGCAGTCGTGACTCTTCTACCAAAGATTTGTTTACACCTTTCAAACAATTCACCTGTAATAATTCTGTTATCAAGCAATGGTTCATTTATTGAATAAAAAGCAATTACTCCATAAAAATTGTTCCTATTTAAGTCCTTTAAAACTTTCTCTATTGTTTCTGTTGATAGAAACGAGTTTTCCTCTGGTCTATTATTTTCTCCCCCAAACAAGCACCATTCACATTTTCTTGAACAATTGCTACAGGTTTCAATTTCAATATATCTAAGTGTTTCAAATATTTTCATACCGATTCCAACTATACAGTAGCATTGTAAAATCATATCCAATCTTTCTTAATATTTTATTTAGTATTAGCATAAATAATAAAGAAAAATAACTACCTTCATTCTCATAATTTTTAAACATTTTCATTGACATATCTATAGTTTTAAAAGTACCTGTAGCCAATAATGTTACTGCGATAATCGGCTTAAATATACATATAATAACAAATGCGACTACTTTCAAAATATTAATTAGCAAATATTTTATTGCACTTTTTGACAATCTTATCAAATCAAAATTAGCACTTCCTCTTCCTCTATTGTACATATGCCAAATAATATTTTTAAGATTCTCTGGAACTTTGTGAGTGACAATAATATTCAAGTCAACTACCCTTTTTAGCGAAAACATGTCTAATTTAGAAGTAAAGTCCCAATCTTCCCCTCCACATTTTGGATATCTTGAATCAAATCCTTTTACTTTCATAAAAGAAATTTTTGTGCAAGAAAATCCTTGAGACCACAAAAAAGTATTTGGTTTGTTATACTTGTATAGCCTATAACTATCTCTGAAAAATCCATATTTACTCTTAACATTAGCAACTCTTGTTTGGGGATAAATATAGTCTGCTCCGTCTTGGTAATGTGCATCGATTTTTATTAAAAAATCTTCTGGGACACATTCATCAGCATTTAAAAATATTAAAACATTTCCATTACTTCTCTCTACACCGAAATTCCGTGCATAAGAAACACCCTTATTTTTTTCATAGCGAAATACATGAACATTGCTTAAATCATTATAAGATAATAAGCACCTTTCATATCCATTATCGCTTGAACCATCATCTACCAAAATAATCTCATAATCATCTTTAGGAAATTCTTGTTTTAGGCATGAGTCTACAGATTCCATTATATCTTCTTCCTCATTAAACATTGGAATTATAAAAGAAAATTTCATATTATCACCTTTTTACATTCTTAAGTATAGTTCTGATTATTTTTTTTAGGTGGATATTCAAAAAATCTTAATTCATTAATATCCATATCATTAATTGGGCTCTGAACTAACCATCTATCCAATTTTCTAAAATTACGCTCATCAACATTTGTGTCATTTAACATAAATGCAAAATCTTGCAATACCCTAAATCTTACATCTATTTTTAACTTTGTTAATATGTTTTGAGCCTCAATAATTTCGTTTTTATTCTGTCCCTTCAAACCAATTATCAATAGAGCTCGAGGAAGTATATTGTTTTTTATACATACATCTGCAAACTTCTTTAACTTCTCTATTTCAATAACTTTATTATTTCGTTTTTGAATTGATATGTTTATTGATTCTACACCAATTGAAATTCTTCTGCAATTTGCCCTTCCCATAAGTTCAATAAGTTCATCATCTAGGTGATCTAATCTTGTACAAGTTTTCCAAGGCAAAACGCCCAATTCACTCTCAATTATCCCTTCGCACAATTCTTCTACCCAATCTCTATCATAAGTAAATGTGCTTGCATCTAAGTAGACAGATTTAGCACCAAATTTCTTACTCTCACTTAGGTATTTTATTATTGTATTTGGATCCCTATATCTTAGATTCTGAGTAGAAACATATTTTTCATTACAAAATTCACATCCGAATGGACAGCCTTTGCAAGCAGTGATATGAATTTCTCCATTTGAAATATTTAAATAATTTTCTAAAGGAATCATACTAAAATCAGGAACACCCCACAAATCTTCTTGAAGATAAACATCATTTTTAATTTTAATGATTTTATTTGTAATTCTGTATTCATTCTGAGTAACAAATCTATTCTCTTGACATAAATCCATTCCCATCATGTCACATAGTGCAGCCTCAATACCTAACTCAAATTGCCCGTTATCTATGACATAATCAAAAAAATCTTGATGTGCAAAATATTTCGAATTGCAGCAAACTGCCTCTCCATATGCTAAGATTTTCTTTTTTTTATCTACACTTTTAAAAAATTTTGCGACATTAATAGCATCCATTATATTATTCATATTTATAAATATTGCAATTAAATCATTTCCATATGCAATCTGTGCCATATTTAATGCAGTATGTGGCACAATTGCGCAATCATGAATTGACACTTCAATACTATGCGTTTTAACAACTTTACTTGAATGCGCTAAATAGCTTGCAACTTCAGCTAACCCACTAAAATGACGAAATAAGCTTTCTGTAATCACTGCTTGTGGAGGCCATAATAAACATATCTTCTTAACTTTCATAATATCCACTCCCTTTTTATAGTTTGTCTTTTATTCTTCCCTTAGAATCAAAATTCAAGTTTCCAACGTTTTTGAATCTTTCTATTAAAAATGATGTTAAAGCAACACTTAATACATTTGGATGCTCAATATTATCATCAAATTCCTCATTTCCTAAAAATAATGCAAATTCCAGATTATGGTCACTCAGTATTTTGTCAAACAATTGTAAGTTTTTTTTCCCCCCATCTTCTTCTGAGTATATTTTTTTAAACATGTTTATTATTCCTGTATTTCTTAGATCAGTTATAACTCTTCTTCTAGGAGCATTGCTAACTACAAATAAATCAATTCCTTTTAATTTAAGAGTATTTAATAATTTAATAACTTTAGTATTTTCTTTCACATAACTCTCTGCTTTTTTTTCAACATCTCCGAAATTCAAGTTATACTTATGTGCGAGCTCTCTTCTTTTAATTTTCCCATAAAGACATCGAGAAATTTCTTCGTAATGATCCATCCCTAAAAAATCTGTAAAAGATTTAATCCAAGCTTCATTGCTCAAAACTAAAGTGTTATGACAATCACAAATAATCCCTATATCCATCATATAATCTCCTATTCACTAAAGTATCGTTCTGAAAATGATAAAATTACATCGTCTGCAAATACCTCCAACCCCAAAGAAGATTTAAGTAATGCAACTATCTCTTGAGATACTTTTTCGTGAAAATATACTCCGTTTCCATGTAAAGTAAATTTACTTTTAGTTATATTAGTTATTATATTTTTTATTTCGCTTTCTTTGTAACATTTGGTGTTTTCACAAATTTTATAGTTAATACAATATTTATTACAGTGCGTTTCTTTATTAAAATAATCTAGCTTATTAGGAATATTCATATGAATAGCAATAGCACATGACGTATGTCTAATTATATTATGATTATATTTGTTTGCAGTAGTAACTGCATTTTTATAAAAAGTGCTATCTAATAATTTATGTTGCCTATCAAATTTGTCTATATTAACTAATCCATAATTATTTTTTACTAATCTTATTCCTCCTATAATAGTCGACTTGAAATTAACTCCAACTTTTATCAACGACTCTTCAAAACTATCAATGGAATCATTCCTGTTTGGAATTACTGGTCGATAATAATGATACCTGCTATCTTTATCTACATAATTATGAATATTCTCCATATTCCGTTCGTTTATAGAATCTGATGAATTATAGTCTATTCCTTTTAAGTTCGTGTAAGTATAAAAAAAGAGAAGATTTAAATCGTTAAAAAAGTTTTTCAACCTTTTATCAGGCGACATCTTTGTTATTAAAATAATTGGAGATTTTATTTTAAATTTTCTTATTAAATTTAGAACTTCTATTGTTGAATTAGAAACTTCATGTAAAAAAGGATCTGTTCTATTATTGATATATATCGGTGTATTCTCTCCAAGATATAAGTGACCGTTTGTTATCTTTTCCACTAGGTTTGTTGGATGTTCTATAAATGTAGGTTTCTGGGGGAAATTAGTCAAATTACTTAGTACACAATATTTGCAGCTATTTGAACAGCCTATATGTGTATTTATTGAGAGTCCGCTTTTCAAATATTCGTAGGCTAAATTTTTCATCTTATTCTACTTTCTACAAGAAATCTAAAATATCTCTTTCATTACTTTTAAATTAAGATTACATTATTATACTAAGGCTTGCTTTAGGATAAACTCTAAATAACCGTAAGTGAAAAATTTTTTCACCATAACTTTAAAATATATTTCTTGTTATTTTTCTATATCTTTCCTCATATTAAAATAGCAATAACAGATGCTAATATTTGAATAACCATAAACCTAAAAACCACTTGACTATCAGACCAATTATTTGCTTTTCTCATGTGATCATGTATTGGTGTGATAATTTTTTTAAGAGGATTTTTTTTTAGAACTCTAATAATTGTGATTTTAATCAAACCAATTCCTCCATCAATTATTAACATAAATGCTACTAACAAGAAGATAAATGGGTTATAAGTTTTAAGTACTGAAATGGCTATATAATATCCTAATGCTCTTGAGCCTGCATCCCCCATAAGAATCTTACTGGGACTAATATTGAACCACAAATATGCCATAACACATGCTATCATTATCAAAATTGAATGTTCAATAATTTGATTTTTATTAATAATAATTATGTAAACTGTGATTAGTGAGATTACAATTAAACTTCCACTTAATCCATCAACACCATCCGAGCAATTCGTTACATTTATCGATACCCAAATTAATAAAGTTGCAAAAACAACAAATAGAATTTTTGGAATACTAATAAAATCACTTCCTAAAAAAAATCCTACATAGTCTGGATTAAAATAGGTAAATATTACTGCTGATATTATTGAAATTAGTAAGTCTATAGAACCTTTTTTATATTCGCTCCACGGTCTTTTAGATTTATCATCAAGAAATCCACCTAACATAGCTAAAAACAATAATAAACAATAAAGAAGAAATTCTATGCTAAACGGGATAACTAATAATACAATCAATAAATATACTAAAATAAAAATAATTCCTGCACCTCTCGGCTTTCCTTTCGACAATTCACCATTTAGAGCAAATTTCCTTCCAACATCACGAGGAAGAAATTTATTAAACGCGGTAAGACTAAAAATTGTAACAAAGAAAGAAATTAATACTATGAACATAATCGAATTATTTAAACTCAATGAATCAAGAATTAAATGCAACAAAACATTCTCCTAAAATTTACTAGGTATATTCTATCATTTTATTTAATAGTTTTCAATAAAATAAATTTGTTACAACGCTTCGAAAACTGTTATCTTCTTTATCTGTGCTCATATAAAATCCGAAAAAAGTTTTAAGTACATTATGCCTAGTCTCGTATACACCAATAATATATTTCACTGCCATCGAATATGCCACACTCTCAGCTATAAATTGATTGTTTAATCTATTATATTCTACACCTTGCTTAATATGCGCTTTTGCATACTGTGTCTCTATGCAGAGACCTTTATACATTTCACTATCAGATAAATCATTCCGTAAATATATTTTTTATCTTCTGAATTATATAAACAATTCGAATTTAAATCTTCTTTTACTTCAACAGGCACTGGCGAAGAAGCTTTCAATCGTTCTATCTCCGATTTAAATTCCGTAGAACCTTCTTCGAGCATTATCGAATATTTTGACCTTGAAATATTTCTGCCATATGTTTCTGATATATTATATACTTTAGCATCAATGAAATTTCCAGTACGATCCCCATCCTCATATTCAGGCATAGTAATCAATATACCATTCGCTCCTTCTTTCGGATAACGTCCAAGCTCACGCCATTTTGTTTTGCTCATAACCGCAGAGGCGTTCGGATTCTGCTCAAAAATACGCTGTTTATTTCTTTGGGAATATGCATATAGCTGACTATTAAATGCAAGATACGCTTTCCAATTCTCAGGTGTGAGATTGTCAAAATTACCTTTATTAATTTCTTTAACGATGCTTTGGATATCAGCCGTTTCTTGCTCTGATTTGGATTTTTGCGGTTTTGAGTTTGTCCGCTGCGGATGGTCTTTTTTTGGGTCTTCCTTTTCTTGCGTTATTTCATCTTTAACCGGCTCATGTGATAACTGATTGTAATCCATTCGTCCAAGAACATGATTAACCTTAGATATATCCTCTTTCTTTATGAATATATCAACAAACCCTTCATCCGCTCTGGTATCTTTTATAGCGGAAAATAAGATTCCATATTTTGTAGCCTGTGATTTGAAGTCTTTTAGGTCCTTTTCTGCCAGCTTAAATATTTGCAGTTCCTTTCCGCATTTTAATAGCTTATTAAGGTTAGTCGCACCTTTCATTTTCTGCTCTCCGTTATAATATGCGTACAGAGCAGTTGCTAGATTTTTAGCTCCACTCCCTGTAAGCCTTACCATAACTTCAATGCCATCAATCATAAGTTTTACAACTCTGTCTGTAGCATCACCGCTTATTTGGCTCATGTTGAATCTCCTTTCTTTGTTTAGTTGTATTACGCGTTTGTTCTACCTGTTGAACTTTCTTTTCAATCTGTGCATTTTCAGCAAGTGCATTATTACACATACGAATTTCATATCTGAAATGGCGAATATGATTTGCATTTCGTGCAATAGTTTCAGTAATGTCGCTTTTTTCTTTTTCCAATTCGGATATTTGCTCATCAGTTTTGTATCCTGCAGATTTCAATGTCTCCAATGCTACCAGATATTCATTATGCTCAGCTTTCATAGCAGTGTAACCTTCAAGAAACAACTGATGCGGCTTTTCTAAAGTTCTTACAGTAGCCAAAGCTTTAAATATTTTTTCTTTCTTCCCGGAAATTTTCTTGCTCTTCAACTGGTCTTCTTTTAGTATATCGATAGTCTGATAACACTTTGCTTTATAGTCTTCCACTTGTTCAACAGTATCGAGATTACGGTCTGTAACAAACCGATATGTTTTTGTTATCCTTTCAAATCTCAATAAGTCCTCCTTTAACACAAAAGCTGCCTTGTCAGGCAGCTCGTTCTTTTTTACTAATCCCATAAGATAAAGGTAATTAGCATATAATGCTTTTATTCCTTTTACTACACCTTTGGGATATAAGTTGTTTTGTTTTCGCTCAACATATTTACTGATAATACCCAGTTCAGCTTTTAGGTCTTTCCCTTCAATCCGGTTTTTTATATTCTGGCAACTATACTCCTCTCCCAATTTATATCCTCTGGAAAATCTATCTTTTCTGTACGGGCAAAAGCTATGTATTTTCCTTGTTTAATTTCATAGCCTTTATGTTCCATTAGTACTTTAAAGTTTCCAAAACTGTAGGCCATCTTTACACAGTCATCAATATCGGTTCTGATAATTGTTTGCCATGAATTGCGAATATTCTGGCGAGCCAACCATTCAACATATGTCATTGATTTTTTATTATCACCCGGTTCAATTACAGATAAACCATATTTTCTGCACACATCATCTGAGGCTTTTTTTACTCCTTCGTAAAAATCCGATTTACTGTCTCTATATTTTCCTCCATCAAGATAAGATACCGAATTGACAATTATATGGTTATGCAGGTGGAGCTTATCCAGATGTGTTCCGATTACGACTTCGAATCTGCTTCCGAAACTATTCCTTGCAAACTCGCAGCCGATTTTATGTGCAATTTCAGGAGTTGTTTCCCCGGGTTTAAATGATTGTATAATATGATAGCCAAGCCGTCTGTCTTTATTATTTTTTGATATTTTTGTTGCAATCATATCTTGATATGGCGTTTTGCTGCTACAATTAATTGTTGTTTGATAAACTGTTTCTTCACTTTCAGTTTTATCTTTATTAACTGCGTACTCGATACTGTTTACTAACCCTTTGGTTTTTTCTTCATTTAAAACATAATTCACACGGCTGTCTAATCGGCTATTAATAACAAACTTTTTTGTAACCGCCATTATCTAAGCCCTTTTATCTACTCCCAACAACTTTCAATCATCAATACGGCTGCATCCATTTTATTAGGGTCAATATTTCCGGTTGAATTTGCATGACGGGCAATCTGATCTATGTTATTGGTCAGATCTGCTACTAAGCTATAAACCTTATAGTAATCATCCGGCAACCGGGCTTTTACATCACTGTCTCTTATCCGCTGACGTATGAATTCAGATTTCGTTAATCCGGATAGCGCTACTTGTTTTTCAAAATGCTTATTTTCTTTTTCATTCAGCATCGCTTTTACCGTTATAGCTCTGGTTCTCATTATCATCATCCTTTCTAATATTCTAAGCAGCCTCGCTGCATCTAAGAGGGTCTCAAGGGAGTGGTAACTCCTTTGCAAGAAGGCATTGTGGACAACAATGCCACGCTTGCCACAACAAGAACCTGATTATCTAGGTTCCCAATCGATTGAGTTTTTATATATATGTATTTCATGCAAACTGAGATAATAATTCGCAATGTTTTGATTATATTTAGTTTGTAAATTGCAAGGGTTTTTATTCAGATTGCATAAAATAACAGCCTAGTCACACACAGTGGATACCCGTGTTTTTATTTGGCGCAAACTATGGGTGACGATATTGGCAGTTAGTGGGATTTTCTCTTTGAAAACGTCATACAATGTGGGTGGTAATTGCATTTTTTACACACAGTATGGGTGACAAAATGTTATCTAGCCATTTATCGGTTCTGGTTTTGCATGTTTCGATTGTTATTTGACTCGGAATTATGCAAAGCATTGTCGATTCCTGATTGACCTTCACGTTTTCTGGTTCTGCTCAGAAACTGCACTTCACTTGCGCTGATACTGAGCGTCGCCTGGGCTTCATCTTTGCCATTAATGTATGCATCAGCTTTTATCCTGCCTTCCACACATACTTGTGAGCCTTTCTGCAAATGGTCTCTACAGGACTCGGCCTGCTTTCCGAATGCTGATACTTTCACGAATTCTACGTTGTCTTGATTGAATGGGTTGTTGATTGCAATACTGAAGTTACAGTACTTCACATTGTCTTTTTCCCCATAGGTCGGGTCAGTTGTCAGGTTTCCGATTTCTTTTATTTTCATTTTCGTTACTCCTTTAAATATTGGTATAAAAAATCAGCTCATTTATGAGCTGATTAATAAGAATTTTGTTGGTTTCTGTTAACTTTATACTTGTATTATATTATCTTCTCCAAACCATTCTTTTGCCTTGCAAAGAACATTCTCACTAGATTCTGGATAATAAATAATTAATTCATCCATAGCTCTAGTACAACATACATAAAATATCTTCCGGGTTCGGTCAATTACTGAATCGCTTCCTGAATTTTCAAACAGATATTTGAAATTATATTGGTTCCATGCCCCATTGTCTAGCACAACAAAAACTTTACTGAACTCAGCCCCCTTAATGTTATGTTGGGTTGAGTATATTGTATATCCTTCAATATATCTATAAAGGTTAATAACTTCTCTGTAAGACACTTCCTTTACTCGGTTATATATATATGCGTTCTTATCCACATAAGATATAAAATTATCATCTTTTATGCATATATTATGTTTATTTGCATATTCAATTACCTCTGATATTTTGCAATCGCACATGCCTATAAGTACTTCGAAGTGTTTATTAATTTTAATCTTTTCTGAAACACTAGTTATTTTTATATCAATCTGGTTAATTAATTCATTGTATTGTTTTGACTTAAATAGCTCAATATAATATTGTACTTTGCATAAATGCTTCGACAAAGCATTTCTTGGGTCTTGTCTGTTTCTTGTATCTTCGCCTATGTAAGATTTTACATTACCGGTCAATTGCTCCCTGTCAACATATACATTCTTTAACTCAGAATATTTAATCTGTTTTGCTTTTTCAAATAAATCGGAATGTTGATCAATAAATTCTTGCATTCCTTGAGTAGGAGTAACGTGATATTTAGTTAATGCCTCTCCGAATAATATATCTACTTCCGGTTCATCTAATTGATTATCCTTAACATGCTTTTTTAATTTATCCTTTAATCTTAGTATTTTATCATTACTATATATATCAAGTAATTCCTGAAACCCAGCAATTGGACCAATTAATCGATATGTTAAATATAATTCTTTAGCTTCCTTTGCATTACTAAAGTCCCACCCTTTAAAATGCGTTGATGCTTTTAATTCTTCAATATTAACTTGTGCTTTAGAATACAAGAATTTAATCATACCTTCTTTATTATAATTTGGAGCCAATGGATCATCTGCTGGTTCTTGCATTAAATCATCAAATGGTTTCCTTATTTTATTAACTGCATTAATAATAACCTTCGGGTTCCTTCTATTCTCTTCTTTAACAACCTCTTTAACTATCCCATCACTAATATAGGAAGATATATCAATGCTATTGCTTCCGTAAATTGATTGCATTTTATCACCAAAGAAACCTATTAATAGTTTGTTATCCTTATTAATATGTTCCATCAAAATACTAATTACTGCTTGATCTGTGTCTTGATATTCGTCTACAAATACATAGTCAAGTTTATCTGATATTATTTTACACAGAAGCGGATATGTCTTAAACATATGCTCTGAAATTATTGGGATTTCATCATGTGATACTATTCCTTTTCCAATATCTCTCCACTCTTTATATTCTACTACAAACGACCTCTTACTATATATATCTTCCAATGTTCCAATATTTTCATCATTGTTATTGAATCTAATGTCTTGAGACTTTACAAGGGTAATTATAGATTGCTTAATATTTATTTGATATTCTTTAATTATGTTCCACAGAAAATCGTGTATTGTAAAAGCCTGTAGTGTATCGTATGGAGCTCTATCCTTTATTTCATTTACAGCTACATTTGTGTACGTAATACAAGCAATGTCTAAATACGGATTTTCATTATATAAGTAATTTAACAACTCGATTAATGTATAAGTTTTGCCGCTCCCAGCGCCACCATGTAAAACGAAATGATTATTGCTTTTTATATAGTCTATTACTTTTCTTACTTCGCTATCCATTTCAAGCCCTCTCTTATATAATCTGGGACATCCCAGCTATCACCTGTTTCAGAACTATTATAAAGAATATCAATAGCAAATCCTGTTTTTTTGTCAATACATTTTTCGGCTATACCAAATGCATCGTACTCGTCAATTTTGCTTTTATTTTTCATGCTATTAAAATCTTCTATATTACCCTTAATAAAATCCAAATTCTTTTTTACACCAATAAATGCATCTTCAAAAGATCTTCCGTGGTAATCACCTTGCTTTGTTTGGTATGCAACACATAGGTTCCCTTCCGTATTATTGACCCATTTACCTTCTGAATTTTTTATAAAGATTTTCTTCTCAAAATCAAGGGTTGGCAATTCAGAGAACGATACCTCTTTAAAAAAGAAATTTATCGATGTATTCGTTGTTTTATTTGCGTCAACAACCTTACATATCGACGATTCTTTCTTTTCAGTTCCATCTGCATTTCTTAATATTTCTCCATTCTCATCTTTTTTCACTTCTTCTTTCGAAGTATCAAAATCTGTAATTACTAATGTTTTTATTCCGATAAAATCAATGAATTTCTCAAAAACATGAGAATAGTTCCCAACCTCTACAATAGAAATATTTTGCGAAAGTAATTGTTGCCTTTCATCTTCAATATCCTTGTCAACTTTTCTCATCATTGCAGATAAAAGAATCCTTTCTGTATCTCCCTCAATTAATATTGCTTTATCAGCAAAAAAAAGTTCCGCCCGGTTCAATGTAATATACTGCTTTATAAAACTAAAAGCCTTCTTGTCAGCATCTTTTTTACCATACAATTTTTCTAACTCTGAAACATTTTTTGAAATCACTATATTATTTCTTCTGTAAAAATATTTATAGTCATTGAAATCGCTTTTTGAAGCAATATGAGGAGAATGTGTAGATATTATTGTTTGTAAATTTAATATTTTATTACCATTTTCATCTTGTGTGGATTCTTTCAATGATTCTTTAATATTCTGGCTGAAAATATATTGCATTTGTGGATGTGTATGTGCTTCAGGTTCTTCTATAAAAAACAAATTAATATCTGAAATTGATGGGTTCTCTATAGTAATTTTCTTAAACTTATCTATCATATACTCAATTTCAAAGATTATATTTATCAAATTCATATAACCTAATCCGTTATATTCTTCAGGTAATTGTTTATCCTCACATTGATAAGCAACAGTAGTATTATTCTTTAGAATATTTCTCCCTTCCAAAGTCGATATTATACTTATTAAACTTTCATCCTCTTTAATACCTCCAAACCTTTTTACTTTATCTATAACCTTATTAAATATTCTTTTATATATTTCGCTAAGCTGCTTATCAGTATCACTTAATTTCTTTGTCAATTCTATTTCTTCTTCAGTTATAATAGATTGGACTTTCCCCCTAAAGTTGACACTGAAGATAAGATAATAATAGAATCTAATCGGAGGTAAGAATATGGGGAGACGAACGTTTAGCAAGGAATATAAGCTACAGACGATTAAGCAGGTAATAGAAGAAGGTAAGCGAATAGCAGATGTATCAGAAGCTCTTGGAATAACAGAGCAAACAATCTATCGATGGCTCAGGGAATATGATAAATACGGAGATGAGGCATTTAAAGGGCCAGGTAATGCACGTGTTGACAATGAGTATAAAATCAAGTTGCTAGAGAAAAAGAACAAGCAGCTGGAACTGGAGAATGAAATTCTAAAAAAGTACCAAGTCTTCCTAAAGGGAAGACGAAAGAAAAAGTAGAATTTATTAAATCACATAAACATGTGTACAGTGTAAGATTAATGTGTGATGTTCTGAAAATCTATAGATTAACATACTACAATATAGTAAACAAAAAGCCTACTAAAAGAGATATTGAAAATCTTGCATTAACGGATATTATAAAAAGCGCATTCAATCAATACAAAGGCAGGTATGGCTCAAAAAGGATTCTGAGAGAATTAAAAAGCCGCGGAATTCATGTCAATCATAAACGAGTTGAGCGTATAATGAAAGAGAATGGGCTAAAAGCAAAATATTCGTGCAAAAGACACGGTAGGTACAGTAAAGCATATAAAGCTTCTATTCACCCAAACCACCTAAACCGTGAGTTTGATGTCAAAGAAAAGAATAAAGTTTGGGTCGGAGATATTACATATATACCGACGAAAGAAGGAAATGAGTATTTGATGCTATACTTGGATGTATGCACACGAAAAGTTGTAGGTTGGTCAATTAACAGTCATATGCGCGAACAGCTTGTATTGGATGCTTTGAATGATGCATATAGCAGAGAGAATCCCGGTGTAGGGCTTATGATACACACAGATCGCGGAGCACAGTTTATGAGCGATAGATATAATGCTTTCATAAAGCGGAAAGGTGCATATATAAGTATGAGCCGGGGAGGCAATCCGTGGGATAATGCTGTAATAGAAGCTTTCAATAAATCTTTGAAGACCGAGCTGGTAAATAAAAAGCATCCTTTTTCGACCAGAGAGAAAGCAAGAAAAGCAGTATTCGAATACATTGAGATGTTTTATAACCCTAAACGATTCCATTCTTCACTGGGGTATAAATCACCAATGGAGTATGAGAAAATGTTGTTTAACTCATGAATCTATTCTCAGTGTCTATGAAAATGGGGTTAGTCCGTTATACTAACTTTCAAATTGGTACAATTTTCGGGGGGGGGCATTCCAAGCCATGATATTTAAGTTCCTGGTGGAGAATACCGGAGTCGAACCGGTGACCTCTTGACTGCCAGATGTCGAATCCCCGTGCCTAAAATGTACTCCTCTGTCTCGAGCACTTATTTGTGCCAGTTTTGCCACATTATAATTGCCAATGGCGTCGTTTTCTGCCTTCTCTGCCACTAGTTGTCTAGATTGCCAAGTCAGTTGTTAGATGGATGTTAGACTTCTCTAGTCGTGCATGCTAGACAAATGTATGTCAGATTTTTTTGTCACGTTATTATTTTTTTATGTTTCGAATTATCCGGCCATAATATCATTGTCGCTAAAAGAATTAGCTGTTAATTTCTTTTTCTATATGCTCCATCTTTTTGCCTTCCATTTTTAATATTGATGCTAAAGAATTCTTTGTTTTTGTAAACTCAATAATTCCAGCAACTAATACTGGAACAGATATAGCAATACTAATATACCCTATAGCCATTGTTATTCCACTATCTAATAGTTCAACTAAGCCTATACCACCGGCAAACAAACCTATAGATGTTCTTACGTATGCCAATAAAGTTCTTCTGTTGGCCAAAATAGTACGATCTAAAGCTAGATAATCTCTAATTATCATATTATCATTGAATTCTTTGTAATAATCTGTTGATTCTGGTTTTTTCATTTTAAATAATCCTTATATAAGTTTAATATTTTATTTTAAATATTTCTTGCTAAATGCACTAATTTATCTATTGAATGAGTATAGAATTTCTTATATGCATCACAAAATATATTATTTAGTGCCTCGCCTTCCTTGCTGCCCTCTTTATGCCTTCTGCATCCGCTTCTGCAAATATGATAATACTCACAAGTTCTACATGCATCATCTATGTTCTTTGACGTTTCAACGAATTGATCCATTTTAGGATGTGAAATCATTTCTTCAAAACTTGATTCCATAATATTTCCAATCTTCCATTCGTCCACTACATAGAAATCACAGGGATACATCGATCCGTCTGCTTCAAAAACCGTGCCTCTGGAGCATTGCCCAACCATGTCACATGATTCAGGCGGATATCCTTTTAACATATTAATAAGATTATCAAACATTCTTATGCTTATGTAATCATCCCTAATAATATCGGCATACCATGCATCAAATATATTAATAAGAAACTTGCCGTAAGCTTCTGCAGTTAACGAGTGAGGTCTTTTTCCTTTTTCTTCGCCGAAATAATCTAAACACGGAATAAACTGAAGATAGCGGAATCCATTTAATTTAAAGAAATTATAAACTTTAGTTCCATGATTAGCTATACGTTTTGTTACTACACATAGAATATTATAATCAACATTATATTTATCCAATATTTTTGCTGCATTCATTATTATTTTAAATGTACCGTTCCTATTGCTGTCTATACGATTTAAGTCATTTATTTCTCTGTATCCATCCATAGACAATCCAACAAGAAAATTATTACTCCTGAAAAATTCTGCCCATTCTTCATTAAGCAATGTCCCATTTGTTTGAATTGCAAACTGTGTCTTAATACTATTTATATTATACTTTTTTACCAGTTCTATTAACTTCTTATAGAAATCAAGACCTCTGAGAGTAGGTTCCCCCCCCTGAAAAGCAAAAGTTATATATCTATCGGCATATTCAAAAGCTTTTTTTACTATTATCTCCAAGATTTCTTCTTTCATCATACCGAAGGTTTGCTGTTTCCTATTTTGCGCAACATCATAATAGAAGCAGTATTTACATCTTAAATTGCATAGTCCCGAGGCTGGCTTTATTAATAATGATAGACTTTTTCCCATTTTCTACACCTTCATTTATAAACGATATAATACGCTTTTATTTACCTTTTTGTTTTATCGTGTTAATTATGAGCATCATTTTATTTATCAATCTCCGTTTTTGAGCAAAAAATCATTAAGCTGCCTTTGTTTTTCGAAAATGATTTTATCTATACCTGCCTGTTTCAGCCCCGCATTAAATTCGGGGATGGCAATATCCGGATTCAGCATACCGCATGAAAGCGCAGCATTATATTTATCAACAATCGCTTTGCAGTTATCCACTTCGCTTCGAACGGAAGATGAATCAAAAACAAATCCGTACGCAGGACTTACATATAAATTCCCTTGCAGCTTTCTAAAATCATACAATGTGCCTGAAAGTGTTTGATAAGCAGCAGATATTCTCAGATTGGGCCACGACCACCCTACTGAAATCCATTTGTCTTCCGTTTCATTCACTGCTTCGGTGACAACATTATCAGAAACAACTTCATATTCATATCCTTCCATCCCATAGACACACAGATTCGCCGCATCAGTTTCTGTGTATAATAAGCTTATAAATGCCATTGCATAGTCAGGATATTCGCTATCCGAAGAAATGCCCCATCCCAAGTTGTGTGTATTTGTATCAATGTATAAATCGGATAACT
Organism: Christensenellaceae bacterium; assembly: GCA_963676355.1. GTDB lineage: Bacteria > Bacillota > Clostridia > Christensenellales > UMGS416 > JAGLOK01. Next base: position 1,292,391 of record OY781093.1, on the reverse strand, counting down.
GAGCTACCGAGAGGTCATACTTAGCTCTTTGCTGTGAGCTTTTTAGTGAACTTGAATAATATCTTGCAAGATATGCAAACCCAATATCGCTTGCAATAAGATCACTGTTTGCCTCACGCGATGATATTGCGTTTTCCAGTATTAATCCCTCTTGATACCACTCATACATCGTCTTACAATAATTATAATACTTATCGCTTTCATAAAAATTTTCTACCGTGGTATCTCCACTGCTCAAATCCAACAGCACACCAAGACCGTCACCAAGCTTATCTTCTCCCAAGGGTGCGTTGATTTTTCCAAAATGTGATACCAGAGGAGCCAAGTCAGTTTCATCACGAACCATCTCCAGCACCTCCTTGGCCTCGTCCAAAGTATTAATCGATTCAGCATCAATCCCCAGCATTTCACAAATATCACTTCTCATACACAGTCCCAAGCTGTATTCTCCACCGGCTGTTGTCGGGACTGCATATATATGGTTATTAATACTCAGACAGTTCCAGTCATCTTCATTGTGGTATGCTGAAAATATGACATTATATTCTTTTTTATAATCATCCAAAATAAGGAGTTTGTTATTTTCCACTAGACTCGAAAGCATTCTTTGCTCAAATATACTAAATACATCCGGCCCATTTCCAGCAAGCATCATTTTGTTTAATTCGCTTTGGAAATTGGTAAGAGAAAATAATTCAACCTCTACATTGCATCCGATTTTTTCCATGGTTATCTCGCTTAATGCCGCAGAAACACGTTCGCTTGCATCATCAGAAGCAGTACCAAATGCAACTACGTGAATTGTAATCGGCTCTGAAATGCTCTCTTCATTTTCTGACTTATCGCTTTTACATGCAGATAAACACAGCAATACAGATGCAAATGAAAATATCATCGCAATATATTTTATTATACTTTTCATACCTTTCACTTACGTTCTCCTTAAATCGTGCTATTTAATATCATCCGATATCTTACGTTCTTCATTTGGGCTTATCCCCATAACTTTTTTATAGGTCTGCGAAAAATAAGAGAAATTACAATAGCCCACTTTTGAAGAAATATACCCCACCGGAAGCTTTGTGCTTCTCAATAACGTTTGAGCCTCTTTCATTTTTTCGTTAACAACAAATTCTTTTGTCGTTAACCCAGTTTCTTTCTTAAACAGTTTTGTCAGATAATCAGAGCTCAAGTGTACATATTTCGCCAAATCATCCCTTCGTATATCTTCATCTAAATGCTGCATAATATACTCTATTGCCTTATCAACACAATTATCGTTAATATCCAAATTCTCGCTATAATCCGAGTAATACCCTACTATATGATGAATCAGCTTCTTCATACTGTTAACGGAATTCATACCATTATTATAAAGTTCTATTTCCTCGGCTTTTTGAAACATATCTTTCACGTTAATTTTTGTATTAGGTGATGTTGTATAAATCAATTGTAGAAAATCCTGATAAAATTCTAATAATATTTTCGCATCAATTTTGTCTTGTTCCACCATATCGTCAATAAAATGATTAGCCTCTATTTCCAATATGCTCAATTCCCCATTTTTTATTAAGTTTTTCCATCTATTAATATATGGAAGGCGGTATTTATATTGTTTATCGCTTTTCATACCTTCCTGGAAGATTCCCGGTTTTAAAGACACATTATTTTCTTTCATGACAATAAGGGTTTGCCAAACATCCGGCATATGCTCACCTTCTGAAACAGTGTTTATATAAATAGCAAGATCAAACTTAAGCCGCCTCCTGCAAAGGCTGTCAAAAAACGTCAGTTTTCTCTCTATATCCTCCAGATAGCTCTCTATATATTCTGCACCCTGCATAACAACCGCATAAACTGTTTTATCTATTTGAGCCAAACTAATTTTTATCTCATTATTTTCAAACAATTCGTCAAGGATATTTTTTATTGTCATATACAACAAACTGTTTTCCCAATCCTCGCAGCTTCTCCATCTCAGGATTTGTATTAAAATCATGATGCTCGAATAGTTCCTATTTGGCAGCTTGCCAAATTTCTCCAACCTTATGTATGATCCATCAACTTCTTTACCTTCAAGATATTGTTTCAATGTGACAGACAATATTTTTTCTTCCTGCATCTTATATATCTGGCCCATCTGAGACAATTCCTGGTCCTTCTCCATTTGCCCCACTTCTAAAATAGCGCGTCTTACTGCCTTGCTTATATCACTGTAAGATGCAGGCTGAAGTATATAATCATATCCTCCCAACCGAAGAGCATTTTGAATATATGCAAAATCCGAATGAGAAGTCAGAAAAATACACAGCGTTGCAATATCCTCTTTCCTAATCCACTCCAATAACTCGACTCCCGATTCCACAGGCATTTCAATATCGCACAGCATAATTTCTATAATATGCTCACTCAATATTTCCTTTGCTTCCAAAGCATTATATGCAGTAAAAACAGTGTCAATTCCCAGCATTCCCCAGTCTATACCTTTAACAATGCCTGCGACAACTACTTTCTGGTCATCGACTACCAATAAATTCATTTGTACTTCCTCCCTTCCTGCCATCTTCAGCATCCGGGGTAATAAATATATTCACTGTGGCACCGTTTCTGTTAGCAAAAGCAATAGCAAACCTGTCCCCAAAAATCAATTGAAAGCGGCTGATAACGTTAATAATCCCAACTCCATCAACATCAAGATAGTTTTCAGTGAAATTATTTAATTTTGGCAGCAGTTCTTTGTCAAATCCGGGGCCGTTGTCATGAATTGTAATATTTAACAATCGTTCTTCCTCACAAACCAGCCACGAAATATTGAGGGAGATTTCCAGTTGTTTCCCTATCTGCGTACCATGCTTAACACAATTTTCAACAAATGTCAGTAAAGTAATGGGCGGTATCATAATCTCCTTGGCTATTGCATCAACGCTCATTGAATAAATGGGGGGATTGCTTAAATTCAGCTTCTGAAGGGAGATATAATTTTGGCAACTTTTAAGCTCTCCGTCAATCATGACCAAGTCGCCGTTATCCCGAAAGATATAGCTCAGATGATTGGACAGCAAAATTAAATACTGTTGTATATTGCTGTACTGTTTTGTTTCGGCCATTCCGTATAGTGTCTTTAAACAATTCAGAAAGAAATGGCTCCTTATCTGAAGTCTTAATGCCTTTAGTTTTGCCTGTTCTTTTGATATTTGCTTTTCGTAAGTTTCAATTTTCAGCTGCTTAATCTGAGATATCATGTTATTGAATGTTGAGTTTACCAGATAGAATTCAGCTGTTTTATATTCCCAGTCAGCTTCTACCTCCAAATTGCCGCTGCTTATATGCTCCATAGTTTCAACCAGTCTGTGCATAGGCTTTAGTATTCTCTTTCGAATATAAATATAGGCCACAAGAATTATCAGAAAAGTAAAGATACCCATCCCAAGCAACTGAAGCTGCATTATTGTCATACTTTTTATAGTGCCGGCATATTCAGTAAAATATGACATCGCGATACCGCTTTTAAAAGTCTGGACTACAAATTGCTGCGTGGGTTGGCCTGTAATATAATAATCGGCATTATCTTCAAAAACAATGTCCAGCTCCTCTATCCATTCCCTCTCATTTAAAATAACATCGCCATATCTGAATACAAGCATACCATCAATATCATTTTCCTTTATTACATTGATTGCCGCATGCTCAAAATCAAAAAGGCAGATACAGTATGCGTCATAATAAGATACTGCCTGGCAGTAATAGCACCTGTCCTCCGTTTCTAAAAGAAACCAGCCGTTTGTAACTATACTACCGGAATCCAATATATGTTTAACAGCATCTTCGATAGGCTCTCTCGTTTGTAGCCTATCATTCAAGCTGTATGAATTCATTAAACCGTAATTAATATAAAATGAATCACTCCTGCCATTATATATTACGAGCGCTGCAATATCATCGTTGGCATCCAGCAAATTCTTGTTATTAAAAATATCATAGCTATATATATAGCTATCCAGCTCGTCTTCCGCAACACCGAGGTGTCGGAACGATTCATTGTTTAGCGCAATTTCTGCCAAATCATTTTCAATATCTGCAATTTCCTCCGCAATGCTATTGCTCAATAATGACAGAGTGGCATGTTCCGATTGTGCAATCCTTTCATTTATCTTTTGAAGCATGTCCGTGCCATACCACACAAAAAAGATTGCTTGTGGGATTAATACCACACAAAAAATAAGCAAAAGTTTTACTTTCAATGAAGTCAGTTTTCTTTGCCCGGCTTTCATCCCTACCCCCTTGCACAGACAGACCTTCAAATATAAACCTTGTATAGTATCTGCTAAATAACACAAAGCTTTAATAACGAATCCGAAACACAGCGGTACATAGTATAATAAGTGCTTTTATGTGCATTAAGCTAGAATCACATTTCATATTGGAGCCGCTGTTATTCTGTGTAATCCCTAAATAAATTATACTATTTTGCCGATTCATTGACAAATATAATTGGCTGGTCCAAACAATATACAATAATAAAAACATTTCACTATTTGACCCATGGACTCCGTGTGAGTTCCCCGCAAATTTCTTTCAACTGCTGGTTTTAGATTTTGTAGCGCAACCCGCAAAAACTCGGGTCAATGTTCATTTGGATGACGTTTTCTAAGCCTTTCTGCCGCCCATTCCCTTCCGCTGTTTTTCAACCTTTCACAGTATTCATCCAGATAGCCGCGGCAATGATATGGTGCGCCTTCGGCTATAACCCTCCACATTGGGTCTTCCGGAGCACTCGGATAATCTTCAGCATTTTTCTTCATATTTTCGCTAAGCCAACTCTCCAAAAGGTATGCCCCATGCCAGCATATTTCTTTATTTTCCTCTGCAATATTAAATTGCTCTATCGGATCATCTTTTATGTTATACAGAGCCTCATCTTCGTATAGACGGTAACCGTCATGGTAAGTCCTCGTATAAAACCAATCACCAAAAACAACACTTCTTTGGCACACATGCGCACATTGGCTGACAACAAGATATTCTCTGCCCCCGTCACTTCCATTCATAACCTGCTCCGCGTAACTTATCCCATCATATTTTGGAGGAAATGCCTTGCCTGAGACGCGATGAAGCTTCAGCGGCGGCATTCCACCTATTAAATCCACAAGTGTCGGCAATAAATCAACATTGTAATGCAACCCATTGGATACAGTTCCTTTCTCTGCCCCCGGCCATTTAATAATCAAAGGAACATGCGTAACGATATTGCTAGCTTCGCCATGCTCTTGATAGCTCCCCTTTTCGCCAAGGTGCTCACCGTGGTCGGATGTTACTATTATTGCAGTTTCTTCATAAATCCCCTGCTTTTTCAGTTCATCTATGATATACCCGATATGTTTATCGGAATACCAGACCCCAGTGTCGTATCCGTCTATCATTTTTTTATAGTCGGACATATCTTCTACTTCCCCAATCTGCATTGGGAATGCGGGATTAGTGGTATTTTCAAATCCATCTACTTCACATGCCGTATGCGGGCCGACTTCCGTTTTACGCTGCTGGTCGATAATCTGTTGGTTCATCCATGTCTCAGACAGCGGTTCGTCCTCAAACGGGCTTTTTGTATTTTCCGGTGTTCTAAAAGGAATATGCGGATCCCAAAAATGCACATGCATAAACCAGTCTTCACGCTCTTTATTATTTTTTAGCCACTTAATAGACATAGAGGACACCTCATCTGCAATCTCAAGGCCGCGCTTGCCGATGTTGTAACATTCACGGAATCCCGCATTAAACCACCAGGCTCCGTGTCTTTCTGGAAAGCTCGAAAATGTCACAGGATATATTCCAGCTCTATTCATTACAGCAGGCAGATTATGTCTCTGGTTGGCATCCTGCATTCCTCTTGCAGGTCCGTCCGGCCTCATATCGGCACATACACCTCCATGTCCTACAACACCAGTGCGTATGCCGAATCTACCGGTTACAAGCGAAGCACGGCTTGGCAGGCATGGGGCATCGGAGCAGTAATTTTGCGTGAACCTTACACCGTCAGCCGCAACAGAATCAACATTTGGGCTGGTATTTCTTTTATACCCATAGCATCCAAGATGGTCTAATCTCAAAGTATCAATGTCAATAAACAGTATCTTCATAATTCCTCCTTAAATGTCTTTATATACATGCTTCTATAATGTTTCAATTGTTCATTCAAGTCTTTTTATCAGTTCTTCAATTGTAATTTTTTCAAAACCACTAAGGCAAAAAACTGCCTTTGGCAGGTTTTCTCTGTCACCAATCCCTATACCTGTCATCCCTGCATTTTGAGCTGCCTCAATTCCGGCAAAAGAATCTTCAAAAACGATACACCTGTCCGGAGCTACACCCAAAGCCTGTGCTCCCTTGACAAACACTTCCGGGTCAGGCTTTGCTTTTGTTACTTTGGTTCCGTCTATAATCGCATCAAAGAGATTTATTATATTCAGTTGCTCCAAAATCCTTAATGCATTTTTACTTGCAGAACCTATCGCGAGTAAATATCCCTTTTCTCTGGAATCAATAAGGAATTCTTTTGCGCCGGGCAAAATCTCATTTTCATCCAGGGAATTTATATAGTTGACATAAATATTGTTTTTTTTCCTGCAATAATATTCTTTGTCTTTGCCGTTTAAAATTTTGCTGCCTATCTCCAATATTTTTTCAAAGCTTTCTACACGGCTTACACCTTTTAGCCTTTCGTTGTCTCTCTCCGTGAATACAATATTCAGCTCGTCGGCTATTTGTTTCCACGCCAAAAAATGATACTTTGCCGTATTTACAATTACTCCATCCAAGTCAAAAATCAGCCCTTTAAATTTTTGTCCCATATCATGCCTTTCACAAAAAATCCATCTTTTCCTTAAAAGTATTATATGCTCATCGCCCCAACTGCTTATAGTAGGCAATAAGCGTATACATATTTTCCCCTTCTTGAAGCCTTTTTCTTGCTTCTTCCCTGTGCTCCCTTGGGCATACCTGCCTGATTCTCGCCCATGCAGTATCAAAATTATAACGCTTATCATGGTCATACGGAACAATATCGCAGGTTGACTGAAACCAATTGAGCATCTCCAATTTCATTTCTGTAATTTTATTCTTATACTTAACATTTTCGATTTCATTGATTTTTTCTTTGGGGTCGCATTCCAAATCATAAAATTCGTCTTTTTCATATATGCGTTTGATATATTTGCATTTCCCGTCTGTAATCATCGTCGCCTTACCGTGAGCCACATGGTCAGTCTGTGCCTTTAGCCTCGGGTAATATGGGCTCCTTTCGGGAGTTCCCCCATCAGATCCGGAATGAAACTCATCGCAATGGTACTCATAGTCCATGCGCCCACCCTCGCAAAAAGCGTATTTTCTAATACTTGCCTGCCTGTCGTTTATCACTGGGCGCAAACTTCTTCCGAAATAAGAATGGCTCCCTTTAACACCGACATAATCCAAGACCGTGCCATAAAAATCCACAAGCTCTACAATACTGTCGGTTATCCCTGGGGCAACACCGGTATTTTTAGGCGGCTTAATAAGCAAAGGAACCTTAGTCAGGCAATCTTCAAATGTATTTTGAGACTTTTCGCTAATGTCATAATCGCCTGTATAATCACCGTGGTCACTCAAAAAGAATATGGCTGAGTCGTCATACATGCCGCACTCCTTCAGCGCACAACACAGTTTTTTAAACTGTTCATCTACTTTCATGCACATGCCAAGATAGACTGCCCTAAGCTCTGCCCAATCTTTTTCTGTATACTGCTCCAATTGTTGGTTATTCTGAATAGTATTCAGCATTTTGGCTTTGCCTTTTGTTTGGCTCGCCTTGACTCTTTCCGGCAGTTTTTTCCTATTTATGGCTGAAAAATATGGTTCTTCCACAGCATAATTAGGATGGGGATATATCAACCCCAAAAACATGCATAGAGGTTTTTGGCTGTCCCTGCTTTTTATTTTCTTTATTGCCGCATCAACATCTTCATCATCTTTTGTATAATTTTTGTTATGTTTATCATGGCCTAGCTTACCAAGATAATGGGAATAATAATTTTTATCTCCTTTTGAGCCCCGTATATCAGGGTTCTCCGGACCGGGAGCTGCCGCGCACTCTCCGCCGTAATATATTTCTGTAGCATGTTTTTCCATCAGGCCGTCAATCTGCCCTGCAACCAAATCATTTCGTGAATTCATCCACACTTCATAACCTGCTCCCATTAGTTCCGTAAAAAGGCTCTCTTCTCCTTCCCTTAATAGGTAGCTCATAGTTCTATGTCCGTGAACATGAGGATACAGTCCAGTGAAAAAGCTGCATCTGCTCGGTACACAAACCGTATTTTGACAGTATGCATTTCTAAATGATACCGCTTCGTTTCTAGCAAATTCATCAAGAAAAGGGGTGTGAGATGCAGGATTTCCCAGATGAGCCAATGCATCTGACCTCATTTGATCCGGATTAAAAATAATTATATGCGGTCTTTTTTTCATAATAAATCTTTCCCTTAAAACCTTTTTCTAGTTTCGCATTATGGTAGTATGGAAAATGCAATCTCAGGCATTCCCTTTGCCGTTTCCGGGTTTTCCTGCCACCGCTCATCTTCACAATACCCTGTCTGGTCTTCTACTTTGCGAAATATTTCTGTCCTATATGCATGATAAGCATGTTCTTTTTCTACCTGCTCAGGGTTTGCTACCTGTTTGCCATAATTCCGTAGTTTTTCTGCAATTTGACTTTTCTCATCTACCAGATTGAATTGCTCATCGGGGTCGTCTTTAGTGTTAAACAGCATTTCATGCTCCTCATACCCGTGATAACCTATCCATTTCCAATCTCCCTGTTTTACCATAATGGCATATATATAGTCGCCGTCATTTCCGAGCTCTATAAATTCGCAAACCACATGACGGTTGTGTGACACTGCTTTCTTAGTTAGATAGTCCGCCAAACTTTCGCCATCTGTATATTCCATAGGTTTGGCGCCAACGATCTCCAATATGGTAGGCCCCAAACTAATTATGCTTACCGCATCGGTAACAACCTTGCCGCTCTTTATTCCATCGCCGGTGAATATCAATGGTATTTTTGCTGATTTCTCAAAAAAAGTTTGTTTACCCAACATCCTCTTATCGCCCACATGGTCGCCATGGTCGGATAAATAGCAGCATATCTTTTTATTTCCCCTGGATTCCACAAACTCCTCAAAGGCCTTCATAACGATACCCAGCTGCCTGTCCATATTTTCTATCATTCCACAGTAGGCCGCCTGGCAGGCCAACGCTACTTCTTCTGTAAGCCTTTTCTGGCGCTTCGCTTCAAGTACTGGTATTTCGTGGTATTTCGATGTGTAAAATGTTTTTGGCAGATGCACCCGCTCTATGTATTTTTCAAATAATTGCTTCGGCGCCACATACGGAAAATGCGGGGCGTATAAGCCTACCATAATAAACTGAGGCTTCTCGTGAGGTTCATTTAAATAGTTCAAAACAGATTCTATCACCATTTCATCATAGTAAAGCACGGGCGATTCCCCACCGCCCACAGCCTCTCCGGAAAATCCAGCTGCAAATGTCCTGCTAAATACTCCCCTTTCTTCTCTCAGCTTTTCAACAGGTCGTCTCCACGTGACAGCCGTCATTTCAGGCGCTATTCTTTTAGTGAACCCATGCCGCTGATCTGCTCCTACAAAGTGCATTCTTCCCGCTAAAACTGTCTCATACCCCGAAATCACAAGGTTGTGCAAAAAAGTCGGCGTGATGTCTGCCAGGGCATCAAAGTTTGTAAAAATACCCAAGTTTGAAGACTGCCGCCCGCTCAGCATGGACATTCTGGCTGGCACACATAAAGGAAAGGCAGTATATGCCTCATCAAATCTGGTCCCTTGACTGCACATCTTGTCCAAATTCGGCGTATCTACATTATCTCCGTAATACCCGGTGTAATAAGGAGTATGCTGGTCGGTCATAAAAACCAATATATCTGTTTTTTCCATATTGTATCCTCTTTCTAAAGTCTTGCATCCCATTTCCCGCAAAACGGGTCTATTGGACTGGTGCCCTTAAATTCAGAACGCCCCACAAGCTTTTCCACTAAGGCCTCTAGTACCGCATCATTGTTGCTGTAAGTATTAATAAATGTTTTCACTCTTGGCACATCCAACAGATGGTATGGGTTTTCAAGCGATATGAAAACAGTAGGAACATCATTTTGATAGTGGGCGCAATTGGCACCCATGGGCTGTGCCCATTCGATGCGTACAGTAGTCTGGTTGCTTTTTGTCGTTAAATTCGCAACATATATAATCAGGTCATACTTGTCTACCACTTCCCTGTAACGGTTGGTTTTTCCCTCTTTTCCCGCTAGTGGGGTAAAATAATCTACATCAAATCCCTCTTCTCTCAACATACCTGCAAACCTTTCGCAAGCAGGTACCACACTATACATGCTCACGCCACCTTCCTCAGGCTCGATGGAATAAAACAAAATTTTCTTATACTTTTCTTTAGTGATTGGCAATACGCCTTTTTGTTCCTTTACCAACGTTATCGCTTTGTCAGCACACTCCACTGCCCAGTCTTTGTGCTCATCGCAGCCAACAATTTTTTGGGCTGCTTCCAGATTTAATGGCTCCAATTTTTTGTTTAGCCCTAGAGCTGCCTTGGCGGCAAGAATTCTGGTGACTGCTTCGTCCAGCCTTTCCTGCGATAATATGCCTCTTTTTATGCCGTTTAGCATAAACTGATAATCTTCTTCAAGATTCCTTGCAAACAAAAACATGTCCGCCCCGGCTTCTATGCTGTAAGGAACGGCCTTTTCCCTGCTCATAGGGATTGTAAAACCCGCCATTGTTGTAGCATCGGTTACAATCAAACCATTAAACCCGAGTTTTTCTCTCAAAAGCCCCTGCATCAGTTCCTTTGACAGACTGGCCGGCAATATATCCTCATCTGCCAGTTCCGGATTTAGTTTTCTGCTGTATGCAGGCTGCATGATGTGCCCTACCATACACGTCAGTGCGCCTTCCTCGATACATGCGCTGTATATCTGCCCATACGTTTGATCCCATTCTTCACATGTCATGGTATTAATGCTTGTCACAAGGTGCTGATCTCTCTCGTCCTGCCCATCACCGGGGAAATGCTTAATGGATGCTGCAAAACCATTTTCCTGAATAACGCGCGTATAAGCCAAACCCATTTCCTTAACTGTCTTAACATTGCTGCCAAAGGTTCTGGTATTAGTAATCGGATTTCTAAAATTGTCATCAATATCTATTATTGGCGCAAAAGCCCAGTTTGCACCAATTGTTTTTGCTTCTCTCGCACACACCAGCGCCATTTTTTCGGCCATTTTCACATCGCCGGTTGCCGCTATTTCCATAGGTGAGCCCACCAGTGTTCCTTTTTTGAGTATTCCGTTGCCTCCTTTTTCGAGATTTGCCGCAATAAGCATCGGTACATTTGTCCTTGCTCGCAGTGCAGAGGTAAACGGCACCGCTTTTTCAAGCGGTACAGCCCGGTACATACACCCGCCCGGCTCCATTATTCCAAAGTTATCATCCAGCTCCGTCAATTCGCATTCTCTGAATATTATACAGAACAACTGCCCTGCTTTTTGTTCCAAAGTCATTTTCTCTTTTGTCTCATTTACCCATGCAATATCATCATCATTCAGATAAAATGGCTTATTTTTCAAATTCATCTTTAATACCTCTTGTTAGTGCCTTTTAATACCCATTTAGGCCATATCTATGGTAAATTTCTTTTGGTGCTTCATTAAAAGCCTCCTTTACTGCTGTGCTAAAGCAAAACGCATTTTTCTTGCTTCCTCCTGACGAAGTTTACGCTTCTTGGCATATTCAAATCTCCATGCATTCAAATTATATACGCTAAACACTAGCCACAGCAAATACCTGATGATAGTCTGGTAAGCCGGGTCCATTCCGAGTTTGGATAACCCAATGGTTAGAAACTGCAATGACAGGGCACCTGCAAAAACGCCGACAACAGGATTTCTTGCATATGAGCCTATCCACATGCCCAAAACCATAGGAAAAATATTTACAAACACACTGCTGTTTGAAGACATTCCTATAACAGGCACAAGGGTTCCCAAATATGCCGTAGAAAATACGCCTGCAATACCGGCAAGACCGCCCGCCAAAATGTAGCATTTTACACAATTGCGGTAAATATTTATACCGGAATCCGAGGCTAGCCTCTGGCTGCCCCTTATAGCTCTGCGTCTATATCCAAAAATACTGTATTGGAACAAATATGTCACAGCAACACCGACAATAACCGCTATAACCGCTATAAATCCTACATTTGACAAAACCCCTACATTAGGCTTGCCAAACAGCATCAGTCCCTGCTGATTGTATGATGAAAAAGACAGCGTTTCATAAATCAGTGTCATTCCCAAACCTAAAACCATCGGTAGAATTCTTAATTTAACAAAAAGTACGCCTACCAAAAATCCTCCTAATGCTCCAAAAACTATGGAAAATATCAGTACGCCTATGCCGCCCAAATTCATGCTTAAAGCAATATTGCCCCCAAAAATTACACCTAAATACATTTGTGAGCCAAGTGACAAATCCATTCGTCCCAAAGTTAGATTGGAATTAATAGCCAAGGCAAAGCAAAATGAAGTTATCAATGCCCTCAATAAATTTTTAATATCGACCATATTCCCAATCAAATGAACTCCTGAAACTGATAAATCAACGGTTTCCATAATGAGCCATACTGCAATTGGAACTGCAATAGTTCCCACGATTTGTTTAAATTTTAAATTATTCTTTTTCATTTCAAACTCCAAAAGTTTTATACGCGCCTTAAAAAAGGCGCGCATAACTGCTGAATTATTCAGCCAATTTTTCCATTGTGCTTTCGTAAGTACATGTGTCAAGTACTGCCTGATAAGTTTCAGGGGTTAAATCAGGATTGTATATACCTAACAACTGGTTAATGTAGCCAGAGTCAAATATCCACATTTCAGCATCACCCGAATCCCAGCCTTCCATAGTTGCAAGTTGCTCGGGTGAAGATACCTCCCACTGGCTGTACATAAATGTATTGCATGTGCCGTCTTCGTTTTTAATGTTATCCGCATATCCCGTCAAAGCATTGTATGTCATAGCAAACATGCCTCCGGTTATATATGAGTTTGCCTTTACAGTAACAAAGTCTATGCTCGGATTTCCAAATACATCATCTGTGTTAAAGGCTGTCAGTAAAGATTCACCCAGAGATCCTACGCATACAACCTTGATATTTTTATCAAACTGTCTTTCAACTTCATCGATAACAACAGAGCTGTTGGTATATGTCTGACCTGCGCTCAAAACAAAACCATAGTCGCCTGTTTGGATGTAAGCTGAAAGTCCGGGGAGCCATGTCTCTTTACGTGAAGAACCGGGATAGATAATAATATTTAGTCCCTTATCATTCGCAACCTGTAAAGGTGCATTAGTGACTGTCAGGTTCTCAATTGTATCTTCATAAGTTAGTCCATATTTATCTTGCAGTGCCGTCAGCGATGCAGATGTGATAAGCGTGTGTATTATATTATTTGATGCAGCGAGCATTGAGCAGATAATAAATCCTTCTGAGCCGTCGTCTGACGCACTTTCAGCCAAATAATCTGCAAGTGCTTGTGCCTGTGCCTTTTGATCTGCCGCAAATGAGCCAAGGAAGTTTGGAAGGTTATCTGCAAATACCTGTTCCCTTGCCACGCCGTTATACATGTAATACATACCGTATTCTTCACATACAGATGCCATTTGCGCTGAATCCGTTTGACCTGACCAAGCCATAATCGCGTCTGCATCAGAATCTGCACAGTTCTCGATAAATGTCAACATCGCACTGCTGTCGCTGCCCAATGCTTCCGAGAAAATGAATTCTACATTGTATAACGGTGCTATATAGTTTTCCAAATAAGCGCGACGTATTACTGTTTCATCATTCGCCTGTGCTTCTGCTATACCGATAACAAATGTGTCAAAGTCCTCTGGGCTCACTGTTGCTTCTTCCGTGTCCTCTGAGTTTGTGTCTGCCGTCTCTGTTTCTTTTGTTTCCTCTGTCGCTGTTTTAGCAGTTTCCGTCTCTACTTTTGTGCAGCCGAATAGGCTGAAACACATCACCAAAACAAGTAATACCGCCAATAGTTTCATAACATTTTTTTTCATAACAACTCCTTCTTTAATAGTTTTTGCCTGAAAAACCCCTCATCTTATAAGCATTCAGGCTATATGTACATGCATGTTAGAAATGCTGCCTTGAAGGCAATAGTTTAAGTTTTTCGCTGTTCACATATACAAGGAGCAAGAAAATTATACCCCTGATTCCTTGGATAATCGTACTTGATACACCTATCATCAAAAGCCCTTTATTCAGGGTGACAACAATTAAAGCACCTATGAGCCCTGCGTAGCTGTTTGACTTTGAACCGCCAAAAATCGACATCCCTCCCAAAACAGTTGCTAACATACAGTTCATACCCATCCCGGCCCCTGTAGCATCTGATACGCTGGCCGATCTTATTAATGTATATATCCCCGCAAGTCCTATACCCAGACCTGCTATCAAAAACGCTAAATACTGCAATTTTACTTTTGACATACCAGTTTGTCTTGCACATGTAGGATTGCCTCCAATAAAGCGTAAGCTGCGTCCTACAAAAGTAAATTGATATACAACGAAACAAAAAATGAAGTAGGCTAAAAACGAAATTATTCTAAAACCTTCATTTTCCAGCATTTTAGCCACTTGATAATCTATTTGAATATTTGCTGTCGCACCCAAAAGTTTAACTTGTACTGCACTGTATATCTGCATCATAATAATTGCGACGGTAATCGTTCTAATATTTAAAACTGCACTGCATGTACAGTTGAAAGCCATCAAAACAATTCCCACAACAATAGTTATAACGATAGTCAGCACTATAGAACCTGTCATATTAAACGTAAATGCGCCTAATGTGCTTGCCAAGGCCATTACCGCACCGATTGAAATATCCAAATCACCGCATGAATAAATAAATGAAACTGCTATCGCCAAAGTACCAACTATCAGCGATTGGTTAAATATCCCCTTTAAAACGTTTAGGCTTAATATTTTCCCTTCGGTAGGAATAGCAAATATGCCGCCAACTAAAACCAAAAAAAATAACGGTGTAATAATAGCAACATAACGGTTGCTCATAAAAACTTCCACCTTTTCTTTGAAACTTAAATTTGACATTGCTGCATCCGACATGAGCATTTCTCCTTCTAATAATTTATTTACAATTTATATAAAAATTAAAGTTAAATCATATAATTTATCAGTTCGTGGTCCTTATATCCTTCTTTTCTGTGAAATTCTCCATTGATTTTGCCGTCTTTCATTATAAGAAGTCGGTCGCTCATACCACAAAGTTCAGGCAACTCTTCGGAAATCATAATAATTGACTTACCCTCTTTTTTCATTTTATAAATTAGCTGGTACATAGCTGCCTTTACTCCGATGTCAACTCCCCGCGTTGGACAGTCCAAAATCAAAACATCGGAGTCTGCAGCAACCCATTTTCCAAACACGACCTTTTGCTTATTGCCTCCGGACAGTGCCCTTACCTGCTGCCATCTCCCTGAACATTTGATAAGCAGGTTTTTTATCTGTCTTCCGACATAGTCACCTTCCAGCTTTGGTGAAACGAAAAGCCCTTTCCTGTTTTTTGTATATCCTGTAGAAGCAATATTTGCATGAATAGATGCACCCAATTCCAAAGATTCCATATCGCGGTCCTTAGAAACATAGCCCATGCCGTTTTTGAATGCTGTTTTTGCGTTTTTTATCTTTACATCGCCCTCTTTTTGTAATATCACCGATCCGTCGACAACATCTTCCAATCCATACAGAGCTTTTCCCAAATCATGCATACCACAGTCAGATAGTCCGCCAATTCCCAATATCTCGCCTTTATGAAGCTCAAGACTAAGGCTCATAATCTTTTCCATCGTCGTAACATAGTCAGCCTTCAGCACTACTTCATCTGCATACCCATCGTTGTCAACACGGTAGTATTCACCGCTAATCTCACGGCCAACCATTTTTTGCTTTATATCATTTTCGTCATAGTCACGTTTTTTTAGATTATCTATAACCACGCCATCCCTTAAAATAGTAAGAGTATCACAATGTTCCATTAGTTCATCCAAGTCATGGCTTATAATCATGATTGCTTTTCCAAGCTTGGCCTGCTCATGCATTATTTTGTAGAGGATATCTCTTCCGTATTGAGAAAGTGCTGTCGTTGTTTCATCAATAATCAATACATCCGGGTCACTATACATTGCCTTTGCCACTTCAATCAGCTTTCGCTGCTGGATATCATATAAACCTGTCAGATTATTTGGCTCAATATTTGTTACCCCTATTTTATCCAGAGCTTTCTTTGCTTCGCTGTTCATGGCAGCTTTATCAATAAACAATCCTTTTTTAAAATTCTCATAGTCTCCAAGGAAAATATTTTCAGCGACACTGATGCCGGGAATTGTACCGGCTTCCTGTACTATCATAGCTATGCCTGCTTTATTAGCCTCCAAAACGGTATTTGGGTTCCATTGCTTGCCTTTATATGTCATATCGCCGCTTGAGGCTTTTATAAGCCCTGCAATAATAGATGAAACTGTGGACTTGCCTGAACCATTTTCGCCAATCAGTCCTCTGATTTCACCCGTTTTTACCACAAAGTCAACATGTGACAAGGCCTGCGTAACACCGAAGTTTTTGCTCATATCTTTGACTTCAATGATGGCATCTTTCCCCTTTGTCATTCGACTACCTCCTTAATGTTGGCTGTTCATTTTCTTCCGAAAAATAAACCTTTTATGAAATCAATTATATGAAATGCATTGTTTTATCTCTATAATTTTTCTGATGCAAATTGTTGTGTTTCCGTCATCCATTTTTTCACTTTTAAGATATTGTTCTGTTTCCGGCTTTTATTGTTGTGTTTCCGTCATTTTTGTGAAAACTACCTTGCACTGGGGTCGATATATTGGGCACTTTCTACTAGACAATCCTGACAGTAAATTCTATTAGATAATCTAGCATTTCATCTGAGACTTCCATGTCATTATTTATTGGATTGTTAACTACCGTTGTATTATCACTGGAAATCATATTACTGATATAATTTATTAGCTCATTTCTATCGTTCATTAAGATTATCGTCATTCTCATGTAATCACTTTTTTGGCTGTTAGGAATGGACTGATATATTTCATATGCTTTTTTATGAGAATATTTATCTAAATTCAATCTAAAAGCAATGCATTTTTCACTCACATTCTGCTACCTTTAATCCTTTTGGCTACTGCTTCAAAGGCTCTAGCATTTGCAGTTATATCTGTGATAAACTCCATCTTGGCATAACGCTCTCGCTCTACATTTTTCTCGACCAGAGCAGCTCCACCACCTAAGAATACAGTTGGGATAGCTTTTATATCAAAGCCACTTTCAAGTAGTATACGCAATAGAATATCTATATACTCTTTTCCTTTGTTTTGGATTATTGCCTTTGCTTTTTCATCCACCATACATGGTATGTTTTTCATTACACTTTCAATTTGTGCTGTAGTAATAAATAAGCCTGTTGAACTTCGCACTTCCTCAAGTATAATATCCATCATACGGATTATACCCATCTCATGGCTTCGGCAGATTGCAACATTAGGTCTTTCGTTATCCATACGAAATAAAAAATGAGCCTGATTTTCTTCAAGCTCAC
Organism: Christensenellaceae bacterium; assembly: GCA_963676355.1. Classification (GTDB taxonomy): domain Bacteria; phylum Bacillota; class Clostridia; order Christensenellales; family UMGS416; genus JAGLOK01. Next base: position 1,274,597 of record OY781093.1, on the reverse strand, counting down.
AATTGACTGTTTATTTTATGTTTTTTGTATTATTCTTATCATATTTCTTAGTGTTAATACATAATTATCTTAATATAAGTGCAATTTATATACTAATTATAACTCTGTATTTAGAAGTAAAGTATTACAAAGCATATGCTTGTTAACATTTCATCTAACTTTACTGATTGAATACATTTCTTTTTTCATCCATATTAGCGCAACAATAACCGATAATATATCAGCAATTGGGAATGAAACCCATAGTCCAGTTAACCCAAATATTCTTGATAATACTAATAATAGTGGAATCAGTATTATTACCTGCCTTGCAAGAGATAGGATGGCTGCCGGTATTGCTTTACCAATCCCCATAAAATACATAGATGCCATTACATTATATGTAACAAAAGGTAGTGCTATATACATTATCCTTAGAGGCAGTATTCCTGCATCAATTAACGCTTTATCGTTTGTAAATAAAGATAATATGTTAGAAGGTATTAAAAATACAATAGCGATTATTGCAAGTGTTAGCAAAAATGCACTTATAGATGCTTTTTTGAATGCCTCTTTTATCCGTTCAAAGTTCTTTGCTCCAAAATTATATCCTGCAATAGGCATAAAGCCTTGTGCTATTCCTATTAATGGGGTAATGAGGAATATAAGCATTTTGTTGAGTATTCCAAAGACTGCAAGCAATGACGTTGTTGCAGCACCACCAATTCTAAATAATACATTATTAACAACAACAATCAGTACTGATGCTCCTACTTCCTGTAAGAAAGCTGGTGTTCCAAGAGAGATAACCTCACCAATTATTTTGAACTTTATCTGTATAAAATCCTTAAACTTCGGAATCAAACTCGTTCTTTTTGAGAACTGAAAATACATGACCATTGCAAAAGATAATCCTTGGCTTATTACAGTTGCAATAGCAGCACCCTTGATACCCATTTTAAATACAAAAATGAATAGTGGATCGAGTGCTATATTCAGTATTGCCCCAACAACCAATTGCATCATTGATAACTCTGGCTTTCCTTGTGCCATAAATAAGTTACCTATACCAACTGCAAGCAAGATAAAGATAGAACCTGGGATAATTATTTTTAAATAATCCATTGCATATGGGATAATCTCATCTGTTGCGCCAAGTCCTTTTACTACACTTTCTAAAGATGGCATAGTTGATACTAATATTATTACATATAGAATAATCCCTATTAGGAAGGTCATCCCAATTGTACTGTTAGCTTTTGATAAGTTTTTATTTCCTAATGCTCTTGATATAACAGATGAACCACCCATACCAATCAGCAGACCTAGTGAGTTAACCATGAGCTGTATAGGAAAACCTATTCCAATACCAGCAACTCCTAAAGTACCAACGCTTCTGCCGATATATATGGTATCTGCGATATTATATATTGCGCTTATTATTATTGCTATTATTACAGGAAAGGGCATCATAAAAAGAAGTTTACCCATCTTCTCTTTCTCAAATAGCATTTTCGTTTTATCGTCGAACTCAAATTCCATGCTTTATATCTCCTTTGACCCTATTAGATACTTTTTAGATATTTCAAATAATTGTGCAGATATTTCTTTATCTATATATGTGTCCAGTTTTTCATTAACATTTTCTTGGTTGTAATAGTAACCATTATTGATTTTCTCATTTAGCACAACCTTAACAATTTTACTAGCTGCTATGTCCGGTTTTTCAAGCATCTTATTCATCAATTTGCTTATCCATTTGGGATAATCCCTAGATGCATCGGTTGCGACAACTCCCGGATGAAGTCCAACTACCTCAATATCCGTACCATATCTATCATAAATCTCACTGCTAAGAGCTATGATTGCTAACTTTGAGTTATTATATGCTTCTGCACCTTTATACTTTGTAGGTTTAAACATCTGATCGAAGTCTATTTTCCCTTTCTTAAAGAGTTCTGAAGATACATTTAATATTCTTTTTGGTTTTTTGCCAGCCAAGATTAACCCCATAGTTAATCTATATGTAGCTAAATAATTTACACTCATTGTCATTTCGATATTCTCTTCTGTTATTTCTTCTTTTAACTTTAATAGTCCAGCATTATTTATTAATATATCAATTTTATCTTTTTCACATAGTTGATCAAGTATTCCTTTTATATCATCAGGTTTTGATAAATCTCCCTTTATCAGTTCGATTTTGTCACCATATTTATCTACAAGATCACTGTAAACTGCATCAGTCTTTGATGAGTCTCTTGCAATGAGTAATATGTTGTGATTTCTTTCTGCCAGATTATATGCTAAAGCTTTTCCTATACCACTGTTTGATCCTGTAATTGCTATTGTTTTAATCATTAATTATTTCCTCCAAATTAAATTGTCAGTTAACCAATTATATAAATCTATTTCTTCTAATCTGAGATTATTTGTCAATGTATCTTTTTTAGTCATCTCAGTTAACATCAATGTTGTTTTACCTATTGTTTCTTCATTAACTCCATTAAAATAAGTATTAATAAAACCTATAAATGTGTTTTTTATAAATAGTACGTCCTCGTCATTCAACTTACTTGCATCTTGTGCCAATAAAACTAGTGACTTATTAAGATCATCATGATAATCTTCTTGTTCATGCATGCTCTCCAGTTTGCTTTCATCCCAATCATCAGTTATATATTTTTTTGCAATTTCATTGTGTTTGACCATCTGAATCATCTCATACATAGAAAATATATCCTTAACATTGCGATTTTCATCTTTAAAATGCTCTTTTATAAGAGCTATCTTATCGCGAATATCTTTATATAAAGAAATTTTTCTTTGAATCATATCATCTTGATAATCTAGTATAGACATTAAATCTATATTAGGTTTACTTATGTATTCTTTTATATCAACTAATGAAAAATCCAATAGTTTAAGGCCAATAATCAATTGCAGCTTCTCAATATCTTCATTGTTATATTGCCTATGACCATTTCTCAGTACTTTGCTAGGTTTTAGCAAATTAATTGAATCATAATATCTAAGTGTTCTGATAGTAATACCTGCAAGCTTTGCTACTTCACCTGTTTTATACGTCTTTTCTGCCATTATTCAGTACCTCCTTTCTTATAATACCATTTTAAAACATTACGTAACGTAACCTGCAAGCATTTTTTAGTAAGATGTTAAAAAATCAATGACTATTAGAAGATAATCAATAACTTTATAATTAAATTCATTTCACCAACGACTTATCTTTATTAACATAAGCTACTTAATTTCTCAGATTTTTATTTAATAATTTTTGTGAATTGGTCAAAGATTATTACAAAAAGTCCACCCCCTTAGGAGTGGACTGGCAGACTTGACATAAATGGTATCAATCATATTTCATAAAAATATAGACCAATTAAGTCTATCTTTTTAAGCTCATAATTGACTATCACCTCTCAGATATTTCCTTGTTTTTTAATGCGATATTCATTTTTTCGGGATGTCTCTTAAATCATTCTTAAAGTGCCTTATCAATAACTTCATCACAATCTTTTGGTGTAGTATCCGTGTCTAAATACTTATCTAGTACCTTTCGTGCTACTTTAATCTGTTTGGAGGGTGTTTGTACCTTTGCAACAATCATATCATCTATTTTCTTTTCAGTCAGTTTACCGTTTTGACTTATGCCTTTCAACTTTCTTACAAGTTCAAGAGGCACACCGAAATATTCTTCACGTGCCAGATTACTATATAGCCATTTCTGCTCTTGTTTTTTAAAGTAGGATAATTCTACTGCTGGAATGAAAGCCAATTTCCTTCAATCCCCTTTTGTATAATTATTCCCTAAACCTCTCTTTTAAAAACATAAGGCTCTCATCCACGACAGTCCTAATGAGCGTATTCTTTGAAACGCCTTTTATTAAAGCATCCTCTTGTGCCTGCTCTTGGTCTATACCAATCAATAAGTCAACCATAAATGATGCATGTGCAGCGCCTTCAAGCACCATATGCTCACTTTTGCCTGAACGCTCAATATATTCTACAACCTGTTTGTTTTGTGTAGCAACAGTTTTAAACTCTTCCTCGTCATATTCTATGCCTTCCGCCTCGATATACAGTGAAGGAACACTAAGCTCAGGTGCATCGGCTGCTAGCACATGGAATATATAGCTATCATAGATTATAACTCCATCAATCTGTGCTTCTTTTAGGGCTGCATTCACCGCAGAAGCTCCGCCTATCGAGTGACCTGACACAACTACATCGCCTAATGAAATCCTGTCTTTAAATATCCCTTCCGACTCGTTTAATGAATTTAGAGAGCGCACCATGTGTAGTATCTCAAATGTATTGCTATTGTCGAAAGTATAGTTGACCATTTCCTTTTGTTCTTTGTAGCCTATCATAGAAGCTATAAATGTATCGCTATACCCAAGCTGAGCCGGAGAATATGCGCTTCCGTCAGGAAGCCCTATTACAGGTGATGACACTGGGTCTGTAACAGCAAAAACAATATAGCCGTGGCTTGCCATCTCTTCAAACAGATAGCTATATAGCTCAATAGGCCAACTACCGCCCGGAGCGAAGATTACAACAGGAAATCCGCCATCCGTTTTTGCGCACTTCGCATCATCTATAGCATTTTGTTTTAAATATACTAATGGTGACTCTCCTTTTTCATTTGCAGCCACCTGCTTAAAAAGCTCGTTATATTCATCCGATACGTAGCTTGAAGGCACGCCTTCATCCTCTGTTGGATAATATGCATTAACAACGTATTTAACGTATTTATCTTCATCCTCCGTCGGTGAATAAATGTTATACCTTGCATAATCATTCATCATAAGCTTTGTTCTGCCCACATTATATTCACCTGTTACTTCAGGAAAATTAGCATCTTCATCAATATTTACTGTAAGTGTGCTTTGTTCAGAATCGCTAAAGACTCCCAGTTTCATCATAACTTTTGCCACTTCCAGTCGAAATGCGAAAAGAACAAATCCAAGACATAAAGCCCCTATTAAAATTTTCACTAAAATCCTAGTCCATCTTTTGCCTGAATTATTTTTCATCAATTTCTCTCTTTCTAGTTTATATCTGCTCTAAATATACTTTTACTTTTAATTACAAGTCAATATACTTTTATATCTTTTAATTAAACTATAAGAAAATCGCGCCAAAAACGCGATTTATGAATCTATGTTTTTTCTTTGTCTATTCTGCTTTAAATATGCTTACTTTGTTTCGACCCATCTGCTATGAAATGTATAAAGCAAAGTCCGCTTTGTCAACTGGCCTGACCCCAGTCTTACTACATCAGTGAGCCCCTGCAACTTATAAAAAATCAACATTTGTCAACGTAATATTATATACTTTCACTTTTATATTCATATTAAATTCGAACTATATCATCGGATTCCCACTTACATATGATTACTCCATATTCTAAAACTTAAGCGGTAACCTCTCTATATATTTTATCTTAATCACATATTGTAATAGTTTCAGGATCAAAACCTGAACCACCCGAGAACGGCATTGCATCAATTCTCTGCATGTCCTCGTTACTGAGTTTAAAATCAAACACGTCTATATTTTCTCTTATTCTTTCAGGTTTTGCTGATTTTGGTAGTGCTGTTGCTCCATGTTGAATACACCATCTCAAACATATTTGTGCAGTGGATTTTTCATACTTTGTAGATATTTGTTCTAATGTTTCATTATGCAAAAGACTTCCTTTACCAAGCGGGCTCCATGCTTCAACCGTAATCCCCATCTTTTGGCAATATTCCAACCTTTCAGCTTTCAAAAATCCTGGATGCAATTCTATTTGATTAACCGCAGGCTTCATTTTAGCGGTCTTCATCAACTCATCAATATGGTGCGGTAAATAATTGCACACTCCAATATTTTTGACCAATCCCTCTAGCTTAAGTGTTTCCATTGCGCGCCAACAATCTGCATTGATTTCTCTCCAGTTTTCATAAATAGCTGGTGATGCTGGCCAATGAACAAGGTACAAATCAAGATAATCAAGCCCTAGTCGCTTAAGACTTTGCTTGCATGAAGTTATAGCATCTTCATACTTTCGTTTTGAATTCCAAAGCTTGCTTGTTATTATTAAATCTTCACGATTACACTCATGTTCTCTAAATGCTTTTCTTAGTGCTATTTCATTGCCATATAATGCACCTGTATCTATCAGTCTATAACCACAATCTATTGCAACTTTTGTTGCTTTCTGCGCTTCCTTACCACTTAAAAGATAAGTACCAAACCCGACACTAGGTAATATCAATTTGTTGTTCATTGAATTTCCTCCAAAAGCTTAGCTTGCGCTCCCTCTGGCATAAGTTCATACAATGCTAGTTCTGCCTTAGCACTTTCCAATTCCCATATATCATATGCTCTTTCCCAATAATCATAACTAATATCGTCTCTTTTATTCGGCAAATCATATCTATCCACTAAATATTCACCTAACCATTTTGTATACTTTTTCGCACCAAAAATATTTGTATGACTACCATTGTAATAATCAGTTTCTTCGTCTAATCCAATTTCCTCATATATATTATTGCAGTCAAGAAAATCTATACCATATTCTGCCGCTACTACCGCCATATAATTATGTTTTTTATGATTGTCTTCAGATTCCTGATAAGGTGGAACTATAAATAATACATCTGTATCAAGGTCTGAGCAATATTGTGATAAATCACGGTATATAATATCAAGCGTGTCAGATAGCGGTAGTGCTTCAACAATATTTCTATAATCTCTTAATACAGTTTCGCTATCATACCTGATATAGAATTCAAATCCTCCATAATCCATAGTATCATCCTCACTTTCGCTATAAGGATATTGCCAGTTCGGATTACCTAAAAGAACATTATATCTAGTATGGTATTTAGCAATATCAAAATGATAGTTAAAAGAATTATCATCTTCAGATATTGAGTTTTCTATCATTTGAATGCGATTGAATGAATACGGAATATTATCTGTTATATTTCTAATAGCTGTTTCTTCATACATAATCATATGCGCTTCTGGTTGTGCAGTAGTTGTCCTAATACTATCTCCATATTCAAAGGGCCTAACATCCACTATCAATAAGGACGGCGACTGTGATCTTAAAACTTCGATTATACAATATTTCTCAATTTGTGGCGGCATTGTATTATTTGCAAAATTAAAAGATGTGAATCCATACTTTTTCCAAGCTTCCATAGGTGCCCAATACGTAAAACAAGAGCTACCACCAATATATACTACATCCACAGTATCCTTTGGTTGTGCCGAAAAAGTTGATATATGTAAACCAGTGTTACTTCGTAGGGCATAAGAAATTTTCACCAATACGAAAACTAATATAACAATAAACATTAATACTTTTAATATCTTCTTTATCAATATTTTTGCCTCCTAAAATCCAGCATAAATAAAATCTGAAGCATTATATCCCGGTCCATAAACTCCATATAACACTATTGAAATAATAAATCCTAGTAAAACTATCCATCTAATTACCAAATTTTGATTTTCTAATTGTTCTCTTATTCTTATACCTTTGTTCTGTATAACTTCAACAAATACAAGTATTACTAGTGATACCATAAGAATCCTTGCGCTTGAACTTCCTCCAATTAGTGTCAACGCCTTCTCCGATAGTAACGATGTACCTCCACTTACTATCTCTAAATAATTATTCGCCATAATTGCACTCTTGCCCATTCGAAGCGCTCTTAAAACGCTCGACGCACTAAAAAATAAAATTCCAATAGAATAGACTATTATTGTTCTAAATCGCTGAAATAAACGCCATGTAAAACAATCAGTATTAATTTTCATTATCATAACAAGTTTTTTTGCTAATGGACCTATCACTTGCCCTGTTGTTACTGCAAGCCAAAACCAAATCGCTGTAGCCAAAATGTTTGGATACGGCGTATGCCAAATTCCGTACGCAATCCATAATACAAGCATTCCTAAAATCATGGGGATTTTTTTTGCTGCTTTTTTACCAAGCTTTTTCTTCGTGAATTTTGATAACTTCCTCCATAATTTTGAGTGCAACACAGGGTACATTATATAATCTTTGAGCCAAAGCCCAAGCGTTATATGCCAACGTCTCCAAAACTCTTGAATGGTTAGCGAAAAAAAGGGTTGTTTAAAGTTTTCAGGTAATACTACTCCAAAGCATTCTGAAACACCTAAAATAATGTCCATATTCCCAGAAAAATCTGCATATATTTGTATTACTGCAGCGAATATACCTACCCACATCCAGACACCATTATACATGTTGTTATTATCCGTAAATACGGGAACTGCTATTACTGCCATTCGTTCTGCTATTACCAATTTTTTAAACAATCCCCAAAGGATACGTTGCATCCCAAAGGTAATGTTTTTATAACTAATTCTATGCCCTTCAAACAATTTTTCTTTTATTCTCTCATACCGTAATATCGGTCCAGAACTAAGTGATGGAAAGTAGGTAGAAAACAAAGTAAGCTTTGCTATATTTTTTTCGGGCCTGCTAATCCCCCAATATACATCAGTTAAATATCCAATTAACTGTAGTGTATAAAAGCTCATCCCTAGTGGAACAAGCAATTTTATAAAAAAAGATGGTGTAGTAATACCGAATATCAACAAAAATCTGCTTCCAGTTGCCCATAGTCCATTTATATATTTTAGTACCACCAACAAACTTACATTTAAACTAAGAGTTAGAATGTATACTGTTTTTTTATAATTAGCATCCTCTTTTGCGATGTATTTTCCTGCGAAATATACTGACCCTATACTAAACGCTAGATAAATAATAGTATATGGAGTCGTGGATAGAAGATAGAACCCAATGCTCCCAATTAGCAGAACTATAAACCTCGATTTCTTTGGCACTATATAATATACCACCATCAAAATAAATAGGAATATGAAAAAATTTATAGAGATTAGACTCATACTACTCTAATACTCCAATCCTTAGTTTCCCACGACAAACCTTTTTCCCATCGTTTGTAAGTATAATAACTTTTACAACAATTGTATTGTAGTTGTCATCTTTACGAACTACTTTGCCTGTAATATTAATATGAGTTCCAACATATAATGGTGCTGGGAATTCCACTTCTACTTTATGAATTAAACTATGCTCCCCTGGTAAATAAACACCAGCGAGCGTTGACATAAAAGACGCAGTTAACATTCCATATACTACCTGATCGTCTATATGCATTGGGTTATAGTCACCAGTTATATCATAAAAGTTTTCCATCATCTTTTGGGTAACTTTCACACTAAAGCTTTCAGTCTGTCCAATCTCAATTTCTTTATATGTATAATGATTCATATATTATATGCCTGAATTTCTTTCAAGTATATCCAGAACATCACCAACATTTTTTAGACCTAGAACTTCTTTCATTTGAAATTTGTAGTCAAATCCATCTTCTATTTCGCTGATAAGAGTTATATGAGAAAGGCTATCCCAATCTTCAATATCAGTTGCATTTGTTGACTCTTTAATTACAATGCTTTCATCATCAAAAACATCTTGAAAAATCTCTGTTAATTTCGTCATAATATCGCTACGATTCATGTTCGCTGCTCCTTAATATTTGTTTTATTTGCTTTAAAATTATCCACATCACATACAAAAGTGTTATCAGATATTCTGGCGAACCCTAGTTTTTCATAAATATCTTTAACCATTGTGTTTTTCTGTGTCTTAATGTATTCTCCAATTACTGTTTTATAGCCCATCTTTTTTGCTGTTTCTATTATTTTATTTACTATAAATTCTTCCATACCTCGTTTTAAAACTCTACAGCTCATAAGCCACGTTTTAATAAACAAGCTCTCATTATCCTTCTTTTCCATTATTACTATACTGATTAATCCGTGATCTGCCAGTTTGTCTTTCAACGTAAAGTACATTGTGATTTGATTATTATCATTAACAATTGATTCAATTTCTGCTTCAGTATACCGTATTGTACGCAAATTAAACTGATTAGAACGCTGAGAGAGCTGTGCAATTCTTGGAGTATGGAATACATCAAACTCAGCAGCTCTTGCTACCATCTCAAGGTTTTGAAGATATTCATCAAAATTTGAATATTGCTTACTTAAAGCATTTCGTTTTGCTTCAGCTTGATATAAATTTGTTCTCTTTGCATCTTCTTGTGAAAAAGAAAAAGTCTCAAAAAGATTAAGACTTTGTAAATAAGTCAGATATAGCGCTGGATCATCAGGTAATTCTGGTACAATAACATCTGGTAATAATGACCTAACTAAGTTACGTTCAAACGGATTATCATCAATAAATATGATGCTATCCATACCAATATTTAGCGTTTCTTGAATATGACGAATATTCGAGGCTTTATCTTCCCAGTTTGCTACAAAAATCGAGAAATCTTTGAGCTTTAAGACCATTTCATCGTGCTTCTCAAATGGTAGTTTAGCTGCCGTTTCCTCATTTTTGCTGCATACCCCAAGTAGAATACCTCGTTTTTTGAGTTCCTTAATCCATTCTTGAAATCCTGTAAACGCATGGCCTATTCCTAGTTCGCCAATTTGAATTCCAGCTAATCCGTCATCCCCAATAACGCCACCCCAAAGAGTATTGTCAAGATCTAGTATAACGCATTTTTTCACTTCACCTCTAAATGTTTGGATTACATCAATAACACTAGCAGCGACCCTTGGTAGCGCAGCCAAAGAAATAGGCATCTTTGCCAAATAATATAGTTTTGAATCATAAAAAACATCACGTCCGACGCTTGATTGAATGTTATTTAAGTCTATTAAAAAAGTGTTTTTATCCTGCATACAACCATCCATTAACATCAAATTTAATTTTCTCAGTTGATAAATAAAGGATGCTTTTATTTTAGAGGCATAATTCCCAAATACACGGTCATCATACTCAGCAAATGTAAATTGTAGTATTTTCGCTGAACTGTTGAAAGAAATATACTCCCAATAAACTTTTATTTGGTCAAACCACGTTTCCGCAAATGTTGACCTTTTTTCCTCAGATGTTTGTACCCATTGTTCATAGAGCCTCTCTACGCACATAAAGATTAATACCGAATCTGGTTTTGAATTATACATCTCTGAATTTTCATCAATAATTTGTGGTAAAATTTGGTCGTAATCAGCATCAAATATATTAACATTTACTTTTTTTGTATAAGCATAACCTTTTAGCGCTTTTGCCATATGTTGCGTTGCACAATCACCCAATAAAGCTATGTTATACTTGCTCATTCCAGTTGTGTTTTTTTTGCAATATTTAGAAAGGTTTATAAACGAATACATTTATGGTTACTCCTTAATATAACGAAAATAATACTACCATATAACCAATAAACTATCAAGTTTTCAATTCTTTAATTAGCTACATTTTAAAATATTCTGTTACACATCAGGCATAAATATCTTTCCAATACTGAATAGTAGATTTTACACCATGAAACAAGTTGCTGAAAGTCTGAAATCGTTATAATTGATTGTTTTATCTTCAATAGAGTAGAAGTGCTTTCTTAAAGAATTTTCGTACTGTAGCTTATCTCACTTTCTGATATTAGAAATCAATAGTATCGCCTTTCGAGTCCACTGCATGATATAGATATGCATTTTTACCCTTGATTCTGATATATGTTTCATCCATTCTCCATGAGTCACTAGTCAACTTGACATGTTTTCTTATCCTTGTCTCAATAATCGGTGAATACTGATGAACCCATCGCATGATTGTTGTATGTGCTGCAATTATTCCTCTTTCAGCCATTATTTCAACTAATTCTCATATGCTATAATTCCAATGTTTTTTTCTTCAGATTATATCATATTTGTGCTTTGATCAAAGATTTATAATTTTTTTGCACCAGAACCTCAAAATTCAATGTCGGTCTCGGTCTATATGCACTTCTCTATTGGCCCAAACATTTGCTTTTATTATTTATATTTTGTAGATAATATTATCAAAGCCTTTATATAATGGCTTCAAACCCACTATATAAAGGCTTCTTTTAGAATTTGATTATATTTATAGTTGCTTATGTTTTAGTATCAAAATATTATCACTCTACCTTCTCACCATTCTCTGATTTCTCCTTTTCTTTTGCCTGAGGTGTAAAGCCGCCGATGCGGCAATCAGGGATACCCCGATCGCACCAATTGTCCATAAAAGCCATGAGGGATATTTTTCTGTACCTTCATTCTTTGAAACTTTAACACTGACAGAACCAAATGGCACTTCTTGGTCATCTAAGAATATGATCTGCAAATCCCCTGCAGCATCTAACTCATTTTCATCTACTGTTATACTGATAATGCCGTTTTCAGAGTCGGCCACATAAATGATTTCTCCACCCGGCAGTTTTATGCTACTCGTGCCCTCCGGTAATTCATCAATATTAAGCTCTATTGTGATCTTCCCCGTCTGGTCATCCCTCTTAACTATACCAGGCGTAATTGTTATACCGCTATCCCCCGGCACATTTGTGGCAGTAGCAATCGGAGTCGGGCTTGAAGAAGGTTCTGCTTCCAATGGTGTAGCGGTTGGCGTTACCGTCGGCGTAGGCCTCATATCGACTCTTATTGAACACTCTGCCGATTTTCCGTCTATTCCAGCCGTTATCGCCGCTTCTCCGATTCCAACCGCTTCGACGGTTCCATCGGAACTTACCGTTGCCACACTATCATCAGAGCTCTCCCATGTCACATTTTGATGGGTGGCATCCCCGGGATTTATGGCTGCTGAAAGTTTCAAAGAGTCCCCTATGTACATCATTTCAAACCCACTGCTCAGCGAAACATCGATGACCGGTATTTCTACTTTCACCGTGCAAGTCGCGGATACGCCATCCGCTGTTGCAATGATAATTGTTGTTCCCGCATCTATCGCTTTTACCACTCCATTCTGACTTACGGTAGCTACATTGATGTTACCGCTTTTCCATGTTACGGCAGAATACGTCGCATTAGCCGGACTGACTTCGGCAGAAAGTGTAAATGACTTCCCTTGGTTAACAGTTTTAGCTGTCCTGTTCAATGTAACTTTATCCACACTTACTTTTACCGATATCTCGCACGTTGCCGACTTGCCGTCGGCTGTTGCCGTAATCGTTGTAGTTCCAGCGCTGGCCGCCGTTACAACGCCGCCTTGGGTAACCGTTGCAACACCACTATTACTGCTTGACCATGTTACATCGGGATAGGAAGCATCCTGTGGGTTTACAGTCGCAACCAATGTATACGCTTCCCCTGTTTCAATTGTTTTTGAACTGCTGTTGAGCGAAATGGCGCTGACCGGTATTACAACGGTCACATCACAAGCTGCCGACTTACCCTCCGCTGTTGCCGTGATTGTCGCCGCACCTGCATCCACCGCAGTGACTTTGCCTGTACTATCCACTGTCGCAACGTCCGTGTCGCTGCTTGTCCACGTCACTTCCGGGTATGTCGCATCTTCCGGGCTCACTGTCGCTGCAAGCACCACAGCATCACCCTTATCTAACATCATGGACAGGCTGGAGAGCGTCACGCCCGATACCCGTTGTTCCACGGTAATATCGCAAGTAGCCGTATGGTTGCCATCATTTGTCGTTGCCGTTATAATTGCATTTCCCGCGGCAACCGCCGTCACGAAACCGGATTCATCCACTGTCGCCACTGATGTATTGGAGCTTTGGTACGAAACGGTTGGATCCGTGGCGTTATACGGCGTTACCGTCGTGGTCAATGTCACGGTATCATTGCTGGTGTCCGCATCCCCCAATACCAATGTGTGAGACTCCGGGGACAGCGTCACACCGGTCACCAGCCTCGCGTTCACTGTGATGTCGCAGGTATCCGACACGCCGTCAGCCGTCGCCGTGACCGTCGTACTGCCCACGCCCATTGCTTTTACGTTTCCGTTTGTATCCACCGTCGCGACCGAGTCATCTTCGCTTTCCCATGTCACATCGGGATACGTGGCGTCCTCCGGCAAGACCGTCGCGGTCAGCGCCAGGGTATCATGATGGATCATCGTTTCGTTGTTACTGGACAGCGTCACACTGTCCACCGCCTTCTTAAGGGAGACCGTGAGGGTATAGGTAGTGGTAAGACTCGTATCGGGTTCAATGGCGTCTATTGTGACGATGGTTTCCCCCGGATTCAAAGATATGTCCGTTGTCGAACCGCTCGCTTTTGTTGCACCCTGGACTTTTATCTGTATATCGTCATCTGCAAAAGGCGATATGCCGATGCTGACATAATCATCGGGCACACTCAGTGCATAAGAGAAAGTGCCGGGTTTAAAATCAAAAGACAATGCGCCGTTGTTGATCTGTATGTCAGTTAAACGGCTGCCGAGTTTGAGGCCGGACGGTACATTCAGTTGGTTGTAACTATTCCACCCCCAGGCCACAATGGTCCCGTCCGACTTTAACGCCAGGGACCAAAATTGTCCCGCCGCGATGGCGACCACATCGCTGATATCGGACGGTACCTTGTCTGAGCCGTAAAAGCCCCCTCCACAGGCCACGACAGTTCCGTCCGATTTTAACGCCAGGGAGTGATCGCTTCCCGCCGCGATGGCGACCACATCGGTCAGATCGGATATCCCACTTGAGTAATCTTCATTTCCCCAGGCCACGACGGTTCCGTCCGACTTTAACGCCAGGGCGTGAGATTCTCCCGCCGCGATGGCGACCACATCTTTCAGACCGGACGGCACATTGCACTCGCCGTGACTATTCCACCCCCAGGCCACAACGGTTCCATCCGATTTTAACGCCAGGAAAAGATTGAAATGCGCCGAGATGGCGACCACATCGGAAAGATCAGACGGCACGCCTCCTCTATCGCTTCCCCAGTCAACGACGGTTCCGTCCTCCTTTAACGCCAGGGAGGTACTGCTTCCCGACGCGATATCGACCACATCTTTCAGGCCGGACGGCACATTGCACTGGCCGTAAAGATTACTCCCCCAGGCCACGACAGTTCCATCCGATTTTAACGCCAGGGAGTGATCTCTTCCCGCCGCGATGGCGACCACATCGGTCAGGCCGGACGGCACATTGCACTGGTGGTAAATATTCCGCCCCCAGGCCGCAACGGTTCCATCGGCTTTTAACGCCAGGGAGTGAACCTCTCCCACCGATATCCGGTTGGCTGCGTTCCCGGCTGTCTCCATCGTAATGGCCGCATGGGCGCTTGGCATCATGCACAGGACCATCAGAACAACGGCGAACAGCATGGCAAGCGTCTTTTTCGGGCGCCGTCTGATTGTTTGGTGGTTTTTTGTTTCCAACATATTCATTCCGACCTTTCTAAAAGCGAAATTCTTTTATCCATGTTCGTGAAAATCCAACTGCTTAGAGCATTGATGATATACACATCCAAAGACCCGTCGTCACTTAATTGTTCCGCATCCACTTTGATGTCGATGGTGTCGCTGCCATCCAGTTCAATAACTGTACCGTCCGGCAATCTGACCGCCGTTGTGCCTTCGGGCAAATCAGCGACCACGATCGTGATGATGACCGCTTCCGGCGCAGGCGTCGGTTTCGGTGTATTGTCGCCTGTGGCACTAAAAGCCAGCAGCATAACAATAACTATCAATATAGATATGAATTTCTTTTTTCTATTCATATGTGTCCCTCGCAAAGACACCTTGTTTTTTAATCATCTCAAAAACTTCGCTGATGGATAGCTCCACTTTACCGTGCCAATAGATCATGCTGCCGTCCGTTGCGGCGCACTGGAAAAATTCCGGGTTTCTAAGCAGACCAAAACGCATCGTATGTAATTTCGGCTGCATGTTGAGCACAATACTGCTGCCATTATCCAATATGACTTCGAGCTGATAATCTTTTCGGGTATGAACTTCCTTTATTTCTGTCATATATAAATCTCCCAATCATCTCATGACAACACGCGTCATTGAAATTTATGTATATAAACAGCCACTATACAATTGTACAGTGGCTGTTTATTCTTTGGGAACTACCCAGTGGGTAGTTTTTGAGTACTTATTTCTTCACTAGGCATCAAGAATCTTCGAAATGCTGTTTTAACAAAGCGCGGCTGGTGATAGACAGCTTTGAAAAGACGGATTTCAGCGCAGACTTTACCGTGTTGGGTGAAATAAAAAGCTTGTCTGCAATCTCCTTATTTGTCAGGCCCTTGGCGGCCAGACTGGCAATCTCATTTTCACGGCTGGTGAGTGACCGATTCTCGTTGGGGAAATACATTCGCTTGATTTTTTCTTTTGCGGAGCCATAGATTTCATACAGCTTCAAAATTTGTATCGCTTCATTTCGATAAACTCCGTGCATGGTGAGTTCACGAACAAGCGGTTCAACATAATCTGCGTGTTCCACAAAAGGCATCAAAAGTCCGTCCGGCATAGCGATATCCATCGCCTTTTTTAAATTCTCGTGCGCTTCTTTGGCTCTGTGTATCTTCAGGTTTGCCGCCGCCAGATAGATGTAGGTATAAATGACGCCAAGCATATTCGGATAAAACAAGGCAGTTTCTAAAAAGTATTCCGCGCTGCCAATCAATTCGGTATATTGTTCGTTAATCAGCATCACCCTGCCGTATATGATATTGAACATAGCATAGGATGGATGCAGCAGCCGGATGTCTCCTTTTTGCGGACGTCCGAGGGTTTCCGGTATTTTGTATTTTTGGTCAAGATGAGAATAGAAACTGAGCTCACAAAGCTCAACATGATGCAGATACTGGTATTCAACTCTTTCAGCCATTGACTCGCGCATATTGGACATAATACGAAATATGCTTTCAAAGTCGCCCTTCATCAGATCAATGCGCATCTGCAAAAACATGGCGGCGAGCTCGATGTCCCACTGACCTTCCTGACGTGCTTTGCGCATCGCTTTATTCAAAAAGATCTCCGCGCTTACAAAGTTCCCCGAATGGTAATGACATTCGGCTTCCATCAAATCACCGCCGCCGCTGCCGTTACCTCGTGCCAGTTTCTTATAACAGATAAGTCCGGCTTTTAAGTCCGCCAGATTCTCTTTAAGCTTTCCACTTTCCCTGTAATAAAGATATAGTACGGAAGGCGAACCATGCATCCAATCCGACTCCACGTCAAATACCGATGTTGGTTCCCCCAACATAGCCCATGCATTTTCAAAATGAAACACCATTTTCCTTAAATCATTAAAAGCATATCCACCATGCAACAGCTCAATCTCACCCAAAAGTTTATTACGCGCTCGCGCGCTTAAGCGATCATCCTCTTTTATATTCCGACCCACTTCCTCAAAAACCTTGATTACCAGCTCATTTTCATTGTGGAGGATAAAATGAAACAATAATATTAATAGTGCATAATGATGGCGCTTTCTGATTTCCAAAGGACATTCATCCAAATACTTTTGCAGCACTTTCATGTTCTGTTTTGTAAAATGTTTGGCTTTTTCTGCCTCGATAGACTCAAATATGCTTTCAAAGTCTTTGCAGGCATACCAAAACTTTCGAGCAGCGGTATAATCGCGTTTTTCCTTATACCATTCCGCCGCCTTTCGATACAACTCATCTTTGAATCTAGGACCTCTTTCTTCGAGGACCTCTGAAAGATATTCTCTAAAGATGCTGTGTATCTGGTAGATCTTCGACCTGCCTTCGTAATAAACGAATGCGTTTTCCTCCACGATTGCAGTAAGCATTTGTCCGGAATCTCGATATCCACACATAAATTTAGCTTGTTCTAAAGTGAAACTGTCGAACACAGACAGTATCATCATAAGCTCTTTCAGGGGGGCCGGTAACGGATTATATACTATCTTTCCGATCAGCTTGTAAATACTGTCAGGCGGCGCTAAAACACCGTATTCAGTAAAGCTCAGCAGCATGAGGTACAGCGCACTGATCCAACCCTCCGTCATCAAATACAGCTGACGGGCTTGTTTTTCGCCGATAGATACCCCGCACGCCCTGTAGTATTTGGCGATTTCCTTGGAAGTTAGCGCAAAGGTTTCCTGCGTGATATGGTGCAGCAGTCCCTTAAGAGACAATTCTTCGAGTTTTTGAAATTTTATAAACCGTCCAGTTAAAATAATGTGAAGGTTTTCAATTTCTGTTTCAGTGAGCTCGGCAATAACTCTGCCAATCTTCGGGCTGTCAATCAGATGATAATCATCAATAACCAAGACGCTTTTTTTAGACAAAACAAGGCTTCCCAACAGTTGCAGTGTTTCCCGCAAAGACAAATCATCATCTGGAAAGCCGATGTTCGCAAGGCTTGTGGGCAACCCATCATCCAGTTCACCGCACAGGCGAGCAAATGCATCCCATAAATTATCTATTGAATCATCATAAACTTTCAGCCAAAGCACGTCGGCTTCCGCGCTGCTTAAAAAATGTTTAACAGCAGTTGTTTTCCCGTAGCCCATCGGGGCTTCCACAACCGTTAGCGGATGCTTCCAAACGCCTTTCAACTGCTTAATCAGACGAGGAGTAAAATATAAGCTTTTTGTTTCGTATTTTTTGTCGTTCACTGAGATAACCTGCTTTAACTATTTTTAGCTTATATATTTTACTACACTTTATCCTTTTCGCCAAGATTCACAGATGAAACTTCGTATTTTTGTTGCTCATATAACTACACCATTTTTGATTAATCTTTGTAGCTTTAAAATCACGAATAAATATATTAGTTCTTTTGATTCTTCAATTTTTTCGTTATCTTTTTTCTATAAAGTAATATTATGTTTATAATATTCCAAAGATTTGCTATCTTTGTAGTGTGTATTTTCCATTATGTTTTCTTTGCGGATGGCTCTGAAACCACTCCTCCAAAGCCTCCTGAATTGTCACTTCATATTCCTTAGGTGTAGTATCAGGAGGAAAATAGTCCTTGACTGCTTTATAAGATAGCTTAATTGCTTTTCATCTATCTTTTTCAACATCTGTGGGATAAGATGCGTAAGCTGAATGAAGCTATAAATGTTGCACCTACTATCTTCTGAATTTTCTGATATAAGGCTACCGCTATTTAACTTTGTGCCAACTTGTCACAAGGTTAAGTCGGTTCTTTTACCCTGTGACTTTATAGCTTCAAGCTTATATTTATATGCCCACGCTTTCTCACCTGGGAGTATGGATTCGCGCTGCTGGAGATTGCTATCTATCATAATCAAGGTTGCAACCGCATCGTCTATATCTCTTATATCACACGGGATGGATGTTAATCCATTAAACTGCGTCATTCTTGTTCGTCCATGACCTGAAACAATTTCGTAATCGCAATAATTATCATTTATAGGACGAACAATAATTGGCTCAATTACACTATTACTTTTAATGCTTTCCGAAAGTTCCTTCAACCGTTCATCTTCTCGAACCTCAAATACATGCTTGCAAAATTGTGTTATTATTGAACAAATAAAAGGGTTCGCAGTTTGAACGGGGAACGCTATATTGGACACTTATTCCGGGAATCCAAAACACGTTCCCTTTTATAATAAGTACCTATAAGCTACACAAACAGGCAGCACTAGACATTCATAATAAGTTCTTCTGTACTATATTCTCTTGTGTTCAAACTGCTTGTCCCTTCTCTAAGCAATTATAATAGTTTCTCTCTTTTTCATTTGGTGTTAAATTACCTAATTTTGCATGCGGTCTTTCGTCATTGAAAAAGTTAATATACTCGTTAATTGATACCATTAAATCATCAGAAATCTTGTAGTAGATATGATTGGCTTCTTCTTGCTTAAACATTCTAAAAAACGACTCTGCTACTGCATTATCATAAGGACAACCAGGTTTTGAAAAAGAAGATTCAAACCCTTTCTCCCTAATCAAAGTTCTAAATTCATTTGTCTTGTATTGCTTTCCTTGGTCGCTATGCAATATCAATCCTCCTTTAGGATTTCGAGATTTATACGCATCCATAAATGTTTCCATAACTAGCGAACCTTCTTGAATATCATTTACCTTATAGCCTATTACCTTTCGTGAAAATAAATCAATCATTACACATAAATAGTAAGCTTTACGATTCACTCTAATATAAGTAATATCACTTACCCATACTTTATTAGGCTCAGTCTGATCAAAATTTCTTTCAAGTAAATTTACACAATTTTTAGAGCTTCTGGAAAAGTTGTACCGAATTCCTTTTCTTTTCGGCCTGCAAACCAAATTCATTTCTTTCATCAATCTTCTCACTCTTTTAGCACTAGTCGATATTCCTCGTTTTTTTATTAAATAGCGTATTTTCTTTGATCCTATTCTTCCTTTAGTCTGTTCAAAGATTTCTTTAATGACTGGCTTTAATATTAAATCTTGTTTCTCAATCTCAGTCTGTTCTGGCCGTCTTAATTTGTAATGATAATAAGTAGATCTTCTAACTCCTAATACTCTACATAAAGCATGAATTGTATATTTACCATCAAGCGCTGCTATTGTTTCAAGTTTATTGCTCAAGCTTGAATTAACTGTACAATTGCACTCTCTTAGAATATTGTAATCTGTTTTCAGCTTTTGATAACTTTTTCGAAGATCATAATAATCCTTTGCAGATATCCTTGTACCGTCGCCCATCTTCACGCATTGGTAATCCTTTATCCAATCGTACATTGATGTTTTAGATACACCATATTCTTTACAGATATCGCTAGCCTTCCGACCTTTCTTATAAAGGCTAACTACTTTTCGTTTTTGTTCATTTGAATATTTTTTGCTCACTTTAAACCTCCACATATAATGTAAAGTTTCAGTATAAGAAATTTTGTGGATAGTACAATCTATTTTTTCCTGTTTTTTAACTAATCTAGCCCAAAGAACAATTCATAGATTATTATTCTATACAAGAATAAAAAAGTGGCAGAGGTGATATATTTAGATAATCGGAAAGAAGTTTATAAACTTTAAATCAACAAGATAATTAGCGTTAAATAAGCAATGGTAAAACAGCCGTAAAAATGATGTTTTCACAATATTGCCTGCAGACCGTTGTTTTTCGGGGCAGGTCATATTTAAATAATAGATAGCTTATTATAATAATATGTAATACATATATTAACTCTTATATGCTTAACTAATTTATAACACTCGTTAAATATTTTACAAAGATATTATATAATCCTTTTGAATTTTCCAAATATTCTTCTCTTATCTTTTCTAATTCATTTGGTCTTTTTTCATTTACTTTATCTATCAGTAATTTTACTTGGGCCTCAGTATAAACAGGTGTGAGCTCTTTTAAATATTTGACTAATAGATCAATGAAATCATTTTCGTTACAATTAGTAGTATTTAAGTGTTTTACTAAGTAATCTGTTAGACTATTCGTGTCAAAGTAGATATCATTTTGTGATTTTATAATAATAATTGTATCACTGATAATATGGAGTATCGTATCATTGATATAATCGAAGGATTCCAACAAGTATAATAATCTTGTAATTGTAACCTTATCTTGAGGATTACTTTTATAGTATTTGATTAGGTCTTCCCATATTTCAATTATTTTTTTTGATTTATTCATATAATCTTTTTCAGTAGGTCTGACGTTCCAAGCTGTACTAATGATTCCTGATATCGCTGGTAAGTTTTTTGAAGCAGTTATTTCGCTTATTAAGTTATTATCAGAATCTTCATCATACACAAATGCCATTGTTAATTTTTCTGACAATCTTTCTTTTATCTCATCATGTAACTTATTGCTTTTTAAAACTAATATAATATCTGTTTTTAATAACGAAATTATATCTTTAGAGACTTGACTACATTCAGAATATCCGGCCATAAAGCTACTGTGAGCCTTTGAGCCAAATGTTAACTCATTGATCATTGTTTTTCCCCAACTTATATCAATATAGTTAAAATTGCTTAAATATTTACCTGTAATAAAATATATATATTCATTATCTTTAGTTTTTAGAAGATCAAGTAAAGGTTTGATAGAAGAATTCCATACTTTTTTACCTTCTTCAATATCTGAATTATATAAATCTAGAGTTATATTCAATAATGCTAATAGAGATGTACCGATAACAGTATTAAGTAAGTAATGAGACAAGTTTTTGTATTGTTCCTCATTATTAAAAACATTATCTTTATAATAATAATTATTCCCAAATATTATTCCTAGAATATCAAGAAATTTACTAATTCCTGCTTTATTAAGGGGTGTTGTATGTGCCATCATCCACATAAATTCTTCAATGAATGAATAAGGATATCCACCCTTTTTCTTGACAGTATCGAAGTCAGTTGCCTCATTAGATTTCAAATACTCATATGTGAAATCTATGAGGGTGTTAATATTTATATTTCTTTCCTTTTTTGTGTCTTCAGGTAGATTTCTATATCCAGAATAAATTCCATGCAAATATATATGATCAAGGTTTAAAAACGGATTAATATCTTCAATGATTTTGTTGGGTGATTCTTTAATTAATTCCTCCAAAGTTAACCAACCACCTTCATAAGAATATTCATCTTGGGGCTCCAACTTTTCTGTATCATTCATACTTTGAGGGTTGAAATCATTAAATACTTTCACTATTGTTTCATTCGTCATTCTGTTTAGCTGTTCAATGGTATAAGGAAATTTTTGTTTTATTGGCGTCCACATTGCTATTGGATCTGATATAGCGGGTGCGAGCATATAATCAATACCAGATTGAAGGAGTAACTTTTGATGGATCTTCTTGAACTTGTCAATATTCGTTAGCTCTCGAAATCTTGACTGCCTAAAATGATTGTTTGGGGCTTCTTCTGTTCTTCTTGGTATGAATTCTCCTTGATTAATTATTTCTTCAATACTTTGGTGAAGCTCTTTTCGTTCAATACATTTTTTATCATTATTTATTTTATTAAATAAATGAACCACTTCATCTCCAAATATATATGAAGTGAGTATATTTTGCCATATTAATTCTTTATCCTCTATACCTTTAATTACAATATCTCTATATTCATCAAAATTTTCACATATTGCATATAAAGCAATTTTATTAATAAGCGCATTTCTGTTGTTAAGAAAATTTTCAATTTCGTTTTTATCAACTGCTTTAGATTTTAAATAGTGTTTAATAATTTCTACTAAATATTCATGATATTTGTGATAGTACTTTTCTTCAGAGTAAATAGTTCTAAAAGAATGGTTATTGTATAATGAAGTTAATAATAACCTAGATATACGGTTTACTAGCCGTTCATCACTAATGTGTTTTTTAATTATGATAGAGATATTTCCCAAATCTTTTTTAAAATCAGATATGTGGATTTTTTCAATTATAATATCATCACAAGAAATGTAATATTGATTATTCTTTACCTCTATTAAATATTCGATTTTTTGTTCAACTATCCTAAACTCTTTCTTAGTAATAAACTTTTCTAATATTGATACTGAATTAATAATAAGATGATTTTTTGTATCTAGTTTGCTTAATTCTTCTATATGGTTTTTATTATTTAGATTTCTCAATATGCTCTGCTGTATATCTGGCCTAAAAGCTTCATAATAATTTAAAATCAATATAAATATATTTATTGCATACTTACTTTTTTGTTTTAGCATTTTCATATAAATTTCGTGATAAAGTAGTTGCAGTACATAACGATTTCTTTCTTCCCGTAGAATTCTTTTGAAGATATTTATATCTTGCTTTAAAAATTTATAAGGTTTTAATAAACTGTAAATCTTTATTATTTGGCACATTATACCTTCATTGATATTTTTATTTTTCATTATTTCCCTAAGTGTGGTGACAATTTTGCGAATACGCTCTTTTTCTATATTTGGATATTTATTAATATACATTTCAATAAAAGCTAGAGGTTGCCAACTTCCGGAAAAAACACTTATCCTGTCTTTTTCTTTAAATTCTTGTATTGATGATTGGTCGAACATATCATGTTCGAATAGTATATCTATAGATATTTTCCCTTTTCTATCAATTAACTCTCTCCAAAAATAAGGTTGCATTTCTGGATGTCTTTTTATACTATCGATCACATTTTGCATTTCAATTTGTGCCATTATTACCAGTCTCCATTATAGATAAGATTAAGAACCTCAGAATCTTTTATCCTTTGTTTGCATAATTCTTCTAAAAGATATACTAATTCAGAATGGCCTTCTTTAGTTATGTCATAAGGAAATATTTCAACACTATATTTTTCTAAGGAGTTTTGATATATATTAATATATTCATATTCATCAGGATAACATCCTAATACGAAATATCTTTTATTATCAATATCTTCTGTGTCTTCAAACATGAACTGTAATATTTCTTTTTCTTTCAAGCTATAGCCAAGGAATATTACAGTGTAATTCTTAAATATTTCTTTTAGTAAATCTTTATGCTTAGAGTTTTTATCTCCATAATACCTTCTCATATAGTCTTCTCTGGAAATTATCAAATCACTACATTCAGTATCATTTTGAATGCATCCATGGATATGAACAATATCACCTGGTTTTAGCAGTCCAACTAGTTTTTTACCTTTATTATAAATGTCCTTATCATCATATATTTTATACTTAATAATTTCGCTTTGTGTGCTTTCTTCAGTATATTCAATTTCATGGCTATAGCCTTTAACATAATAATCCATTAAATTATCATAATTAGTTGTAATATAAATAACATTTAAATCCCATAATATTTTATAGACATTATTTTTATCCGAGACATCGTCTAAAGTTTCTTTTAAAGTTTTTACTAGATTTCCATTATTGTCATGGCTATCTTGTTCTGAAAGATATGTTTCTTTTTTGAATAATTTTTTTAGAAAATTCACTCTTTCTTCTTTTAGATTATATTTTTTACAAAGCATTTCACAAATAGAGAGTTTTTCCAAATCACTTAAAACAGACGGATTATATAGTTTCTCTTTAGTCCGATGATTTATATTTTTAATAGCCTTTTTATTCATTGTAGTTATTACAAAGTTTAAATAGCTATTTGCAAATTCAGGCCAGTTAGGTAATCCGTAATTCTTAGACAATCCTGCTCCAATAAAAACACAAGCCGTATCTTCATTAATTGCCTTAATCATAGGATGATTTCTGATTCTAGTCAGATATTCTTTTATATCTTTAGAAGTATGTTCAATAGCCATTTGATATCCCTCACAGAACTATTTATAATTTTTATTATACTACCTATCTACAAATAATAACATAAATAGCAATAAATCAAGAAAATGATAAATGTCTTACTTTATATCCACTTCCTTAAGTATTTATATAAATTTCATTTTAGAAGATCAATCTATCTTTAAATGAGAATGGTATTGGTTATTGAGAATGGCATTTGATAAACTATCAATTTATATTTTTATTAGTTTAATTTTGTTTAAAGATTTTTTCAAACCATTAAGGTTTATAAATCTTTCTTCAAACATTTCGCAATTAATATCATCAGGTAGGTATTTGCTAAATTTGCTCAAATAAATATTCTTTTTATAAAATGAATAGACAGATTCAATTTTAATTTCTTGAAAATTCAGATTGAAGATTTCAGAAATATCAATTTTATTTGACAAGCTGATACTACCAAGACTATCGTACTCAATATTTATATTTTTATATACTTTAAGAATTAAATAAAAAGTAAGGACTTCCTCATTGTTTAAAAATAACTCTATAATATTACTATTACCTCTTGAGTAAACAAGCCTTTCATTATCTTTAATTTCCGCATTACGATACATTGCTTTAATATTTTCAAATACTAAATTGCCTTCATAATTGAGATAAGAAATTTCAATATCATTACACAATAAATAATGCACTTTGTTTTTTATAATCTCATCCAAGCCAACTGAATTTCCTATAAATCTAGGTATAGAACCTGCTGGAGACAAATCTACATATATTTTAAGTCTTTCATGTTCAACACCAGTTATTACCCATTTTCTACCAGCAAGAATGAATTGATACCCTTCAGTATATTTCATAAGAGGTGTTAAATCTAATAGTCCAATGTTTGAGTTTTGATATATAACCTCGTATGCAGGAGCTGTTTCAAAAAATGAATAAATCTCTTTACCCTTTAACAATTTCTCACCTTGAATTCCAACACCGAATTCTTTTGTACTCTTTATAAACTCAAGGTAATGAGTTTCTAGCATATAGTTTATTAGTTTAATAACATCGTCTTCGCTTAAATCCGCAAATACTGGAATGCTTAATATTTCTTTAGTAATAGAATATGCTGATATACCATTACTTGATATGCACATTGAAATAATTTGATGAAACAAATAATCATAATTTTTATGGGTAATTTTTGGCTTTTCAATTTTGTTTTCTTTTATTAGTTCTATAGATGCTATAGATGAAAGAAGGCTAATTGTTGAATTTGAATAAAGCTGTAAAATTCTATTTTTACCAGCTTTCCTTCCAGAACGTCCAACTCTTTGTTTTAAAGAAGATACTTCACTTGTACTGTTT
Organism: Christensenellaceae bacterium; assembly: GCA_963676355.1. Taxonomy (GTDB): domain Bacteria; phylum Bacillota; class Clostridia; order Christensenellales; family UMGS416; genus JAGLOK01. The sequence goes on along the minus strand of OY781093.1, from coordinate 1,248,163 downwards.
ATCTGAATGACAATATCTACATCACCAATATCAATTCCTAATTCTAAAGTGCTCGTAGCAATAATTGAAACTGTTGGCCCTGATTTCATTATATCTTCAATATATTCTCTTTGTTCTTTATTAATATTTGAGTGATGTGGATGATATTTTTCATAGCCAGCTAGTTCATTTAATTCAGAACAAAGAGCTTCAACTTCACCTCTTGAATTACAGAATATTAACGCTTTCATTTGGGAAGTAAGCTTAAATATATCCTCAACCAAAGCTTCTTCAATAACTTTATCTGTATCATTATGCGAAATGAAAAACATAGTTTTTTTTGTACTGTTAGTAACATTTATTATATTCACGCTAGAAGGTTCTTCGTCATTTATCCATTTAGCAAAAGAATTCGTATCTTCAATTGTAGCCGAAAGGGCTATAACTCTGCATCTTTTATTATAGAATTTACGAAGCCGATGCAATATAGATTGCAGGTGATATCCTCTATCATGTCCTACAAATGCATGAATTTCATCTATTACGATATACTCCACATCTTTTAATATGTTTTCCAATAAATATGGTCTGTTTATAAGAAACCCTTCTAGAGATTCAGGAGTTGTTTGCAATATGCCAGAAGGATTGTTTAGGTAAATCTTTTTCTTGCTATACGATACATCTCCATGCCATTTCATTAAGCGAATACTCATATCTTCTATGAGTTTTTCTAATCTGATAAACTGGTCATTAATCAAAGCTTTCAAGGGAGAGATATATAATACCTTTACTCCTTCATAAAATCTCTCTTTTGATATTTTGCTTAATAATGGAAGAAATGCAGCTTCTGTTTTTCCTGAAGAAGTTTCAGATATTATTAATACATCAGAATCGTTATTCAATATAACAGGGATTGATAGCTCCTGTACTTCTGTAAATTCATCCCAGCCCATATCAACAATTTTACTTTTAACTTCTTCTGATAACATATCCCAAGCACGATTCATTTCAACACATCCTAGTCTATTTTAAATCGGCTTAAAATATCTTGCTTATTGACAGTAGTTTTAACGCTTTCAAATATATCGCTTTTTTCCATGCTAGGATTTTCACGTAAAATGTTAATAGCTCCAACAAAATCTTTTATTATTTTGCCGATTGTAACATTTTCATTTTGGATTCCTAAATAATTATTTTCTAGGAATGCAATAATCTCATCATCTGTAATACTTGATTGGTACATATAATCAGCTTCATATATTTTCAAGATTTTCTTCAGTAATACAAACTTTTCTTCATTGCTTAATGGACGTAATTTTATTACTGGCTGACTGTAATCTGCAAAATCTTGATTCTCATATTTATTGCTTTCTAGTCTTCTTTTTAATGCTCCATAGCTATACAAGCCTTTATAGTTATCTTCAAGAAACTGGGGAGTGCCACCAAAAGTAATAAACAAATGTTGTATATCACCTTGAATAGTATCATTAAAAATCCTTAGCATCATTTCATAATTTTTATCTCGAATGTTTCTCTGGGTTATCTTATACAAATTCACTGCCTCATCAAAACTTATAACTAACCCATTAAAACCAGCAAGTACTACAAAATTACAGATTACTTTTAGAAACTCATAGTAATTAGAATCATCTATAATATTCGAAACTCCTATACACCTTTTCGCCTCTGTCTTATTAGGATATTCAGCACAAATCCACTTCACTACATCTCTTTGTTTGTCTTCATCAAAAGAAATATAAGCTTTAAAATACTCAAAAAGTACCTGCGCGAAATCAGAAGTCCCAAATAGATTATCCATTTTTTTTATTTCTTTATTTATATAAATTTCTACTAATTGAATAACATCAGGATTTTGTAAGTCGATATCAATATTTTCAATTTCCGCAACACTTTCTAATATTTTTTGTATCCAACTTTCAATAATTAGCTCTATTGTGTTTTTTGTAGAAGTTAATGTTGTTAGGTTCTTCATTATTTCTGTGTATAAAGCTTTTGCCATACCATCTCTATGATATAATCTCCTAAAAGGTGAAAAATCTACTTTTGAAACAACCATATTCATTCTGTATGCCTTTTGAGCAATAGAAGCCTGTACAAATGATTTCCCTGTTCCATATTTCCCAATTATAAATTTTGTTAGAGAGTTACCTTTTGAAACTTGCTCTAAATCCTTTCCAAATTGGTCAAGCAGATCTTCTCTACCCACCATAATATGTTCAACACCACTTCTTGGTACTAAACCACTATTTAACGCTATTGTAATATCCGTTAACTCTTTTTTGTTTATCATGAATTCTCCTCAAAACGTAAGTCTTTAAAATTTATCGAAAGCACATATTCTGTTTCTTTTTCTTCAATAATGTTTTGATTTATAGCCGAGTAGTATTTTTTATTTATCTCAGCAACTAGCATTTTATCCAGTTTTCTATTGCTAATTGCAAAACTTTTTACTTCCTTTTTCCCCGCACTACCTGTAATAAACATTTTAAAGAAGTCATTATGCTCTGAAGTAATATCAACTCTGCTTTTTTCTTTTCTTATGACAATATCATCAACAGGAGTATCAATCTTTGTTATATCAATTTTACCTTTTATGTTATTTTGAACTGGTAAATCATTTTTTTCATCTGTCTCTATATTTTTTGTATTTTTCTTTCTTTCAAAGGTATTTACAAGCTCTTTTGGCAAACTAATTATATAATCTTCATACTTAAACTCATTGTTTACCAAAAAATCATAACACAAATTCGTTATGTCGCTCATATCACGATTAAACCGCTCTGTTGGAACATCTATGAAATATTCCAGATTAGCTTCTCTTCTGTCAAAGCTGACAACTGCAGAAGAATATAAAGCCCTCCTTTTTCTCAGGCTCTTTTTATCAAACCATAAGGTTAATACATCGATGTTTTTTTGTTTATAATATATTATAGTTTTGCTTGCGTATTTCTTAAATCTTGAATAGAATTTTGAGTTTTGATATAAATACTTTAATTTCTTATTTGATATGTTGGTATTTGATTCAGAATAGTGATTTCTCCAAATGTTTATACCTATTTTCTGATACTCCGTATCATTATTTTCAATAGCTTCATATAGTCTTGATTTTTTGAATTCTGCTTCCTCACTAATAAGATGCTGAGCATTCAACTCATAAAACATATCCTTTAGCCATTCGCCTAAATACAAATTGGGATATATGTCTTTATAAGAATTATTCAAACGATGTATAACACTAACATTAAAAGATGCTTTATCGTTAAATGTATAATTAATTAACTCATATGAAAACAAATATATATAGCTTAAATCCGTCTCAATAATATTACTTGATAAAAATTCTTTTCTCCAATATAAATACCATTTTAATTGATGTTCATTCAAATTATAAAATGTTGTATAGTATGATTTTAAAGGATAGTAATCAGCTTTTTGTACATATGCCTTTTTATATTTAAGTGAATCTTCAACAATATCACCACTGAATCTTATACTAAATCCCATCTTGGACTCACTTTGTTTATCGGATACAAATTTCTTTAATTGAATCAAAATGTATTGAGGTGTTTTTAAATTTTTATATTCATCTAATATTAACAAATTCTCATCATAAAACATTCCATAATTAAAACCATTGTTTGATTTACTACTTTGGTTTGTAGTTTTATGTCTTGTCAAATTTGGCACATTTATAGAATTGTTATAAGATGATGATTGCCTTTGTAATATAGCTTTTTTAATTTCGGTATTTGATATATTTTCTTTTAATTGACCTTCACTTTTTACAACTAAATATATAATTCCTGTGATTATATTGAACAGTGTAATAATACCAATAACACTAGTATATATTTTAAATTTCTTTAGACTTCTTCCCTTAATTTCTCTCCAATATATATAATAATTACTTACTAAAAAAAATAACCCATATACTAAAAAAGTAGAAGCAAAGTCATTTGCACCTTCTACTAGATAGCCAATAAAGCCTAAAAAAACAAAGGTGCCATTTATGCAACAACTAATTATATTACCAATTCTTAATGCTTTCATATAAATTTCCACTTCTACTAATAATATAAATAATTTTATCATAAGGGAAATATATCCACAAATGAATTTAGCTATAATTTTCTCATATTACATTTTTTATTCTATCCGCAACATAAACGTAATAAAAGATAGCCTCAATTCAACATTTTTTGCCTAGAAAGATTGAATAATGTATGTTTTTAAAGTATTTATTATTTTATTGTGTTTTTTGATTTTAAATATTATTATGTTGAAATTTATTGTTAATCATTTCTAGTTTCATAATATATCTGTCCAAACATTTTATGTATAAGATCCTTCTCTGTTTTGATTCTTCAATTTTTTCGTAATCTTTTTTCTGAAAAGTAATATTAAGTTTACAATATTCCAAAGATTTACTATCTTTGGAGTGTGTATTTTCCATTATGTTTTCTTTGCGGATGATTCTTAAACCACTCCTCTAAGGCCTTCTGTATTGTCACTTCATATTCTTTAGGTGTTGTATCAGGAGGAAAGTATTCTTTTATTGCTTTATATGACAATTTAATTGCTTTCGGTGGTTCATGATTTTTTGATATTACTATTTTATCAATCTTTCCATAAGTAAGCTTCCCGTTTTGGCTAATGCCTTTCAGCTTTTGCGCTAGCGACAAAGATAGTCCAAAATTTTCTTCCCTACACAAAATATCATATAGCCATTCTTGTTCTTCAGTATTTATATATGACAACTCTACTGCCGGAATAAATGCTAATTTCTTTTCATCTACTTTGCCTAATAATTGTGAGTTTAAATATGTTAAACGAATATATCTTCTTACAGTGTCGCCGCTTTCTCCACTCTTATAACCAATATAATCTGCTGATTCCGACTTCCACGCAACTTGCGTGGAAGTTCTTTTCCGTTGTTCCCCTTGTGATTTTATAGCTTCTAATTTATATTTATATGCCCATGCTTTTTCACTTGGGAGTATAGATTCGCGTTGCTGGAGATTGCTATCTATCATAATCAAGGTTGCTGCCGCATCATCTAGATTTCTTATATCACACGGTATGGATGTTAATCCAGTAATCTGCGCCCCTCTCACCCGTCTATGGCCTACGATAATCTCATAATCGAAATCTTTATCATTTATAGGACGAACAATAATTGGTTCTATAACGCCATTACTTCTAATACTCTCCGATAACTCTTGCATTTGGTCATCATCTCGCACATCAAATACATGCTTAAAAAAAGATTTTAGTTTGGATATGTCTATAGAAGTGATATTGCGTGATGCCTTTATGCTATCCGTTTTTTTCATTAATATTCTCCTTAGGAAATCCTTTTATAAGGAGAAAAAACATGTTATTATTGAACAAATTAAAGTTTCGCAGTTAATACTGCTTGACCGCCACCCGATGTCAGCACTTAAAAGTGTTGGTGGACCAGATTGTTATGCAGTCTGGTCTTTTTCTTTTTGGTGTCTGGTGATATGATCGAAAACCTTGTCTATATCGCAGCCGTTCAGCTCTCCTATGAAGTTATAGCAAATGCCAATCTTCTGCTTATAGCCTTTTCTGGCCTTCACCTTTTTGAATAACCAGATGTGGTCAATCAACTCACTACAGTATCTCTGTCCAGATTTTCGATGTAGATACTTTTCTTAAAGCTCTCCATCAGGTGTTTAATGTTTTCGGTATCATCTTTGACGATGGATAATTCAGCTTTGAGTTCTGAAAGCTTGTTTAACAGTTCTTTCTGACTAGATTCATACTTAACCATCAGGGTTTTGAACATATCATCCGATACATTGCCGTTTAGTCTTTCATCAAGAAGCAAATCAATTCTGTTGGAATTGTTCTTTGTGGCAGACTGCGTACTTGAGAATTGCTTTTCAAGCTATGTATTGCTGTTTTACTTTGTTCTGCCGTTTAGCTCAAGCAATAAAAGTATTTCATCGCTATTAGGTATCAATGAGCTGTGAAAGCTTTCTGATATCATTGAGAACAATAGCCGTAAGCTCATCTTCTCTAATTGAGTGGAAACTGCATGCAGTCTTTCCCTGATTGGTGTACGTGCTGCAGCGGTACTTATAATATGTCTTATACTTTCCACTCTTGGAAGAAGTAAAGTTCATAGTAGCTTTACAGTCAGCACATTTGAGTTTACCGGCAAATAATGCTGGTAGCTTGTTATCGTGCTTTTTACAGTTTTAGCTTTCTGATTGCATTTATTCAGTTCAAGCTGTTCCTGCACCCTAGCCCAAGTAACTTCATCAATAAGAGGCTCATGCGTATTCTTTACAACTACCCATTCTTCTTCGGGGACAATATCCCTCTGCTTCAGCTTGAATGAACGGTTGCTGGGTTTCCCGCTGCACATGTACCCCATATACCTGATTGCGGAGATCCGCATAATCTTCGCACTGCCCCATAGAACCGTTTCATTTGTGTATGGGTAGGCTTAAAACCTGTCATGCTGAAATAATACTCTCTAGGCGAAAGTATACAGTCCCGATTGAACGTATCAGCGATATGCCTTGCGGTTTGTCCTATAGAATACATATGGAACAGTCTGCGTACTATTTTAGCACCGTTTTCATCGATAATCAGCTTATGCTTATCTTCAGATGATTTGATGTAGCCCATAGGATGCTGACTTCCTAAGAAGTATCCTTTCTTTCTCAGTGTACTTTGGGATGCTCTGATTTTCCTTGGTACTTCTTTAGCGTAATGTTCATGCACTACATTCAGGAAACATGCTACATCATTGGCCTTTTCAGAATCAATATTTTCTGTTACTGCTATAAACCTTACATGATGTTTGGGAAAGAAAAAGTCCGTGTATTCGCCTACTTTAACATAGTTTCTGCCAAGTCCGGACAAGTCCTTAACAACTACCATATTAATGCGCTTTTTCTCGATGTCGGCTACTAACCGCTGAAAACTCGGACTGTCGAATGTTGTTCTCAATATACCATCGTCAATATAGATATCTTCTACATTCCACCTTCTTTCATTTACAAAGTCCATGAGCATAGTCCTTTGGTTGGAAATGCTCATGCTTTCGTTGTCAGAATTTTTATCGTCTCTTGATACAATCCTACTTTATAATCGTTCATATTAGCTCCTTTTCGTTTTGGAACAAGCACAGATCATGAAGTAGTTTAGCCTTACTAAAATATTACCGCATAATCCGTACCATGTACAGCCTATTATCCAGCCAGTTTGTTTATTTGGCGCTCGGCTATATGTCCGATTATGTCTTTAAATCAATTTTTATTGTTTGTCATACTGCTGGAAACTTCAAACAGTGTTCTGCCTATCCTGACGTCGGATGCCATAATATTACCGAAGATTACAAATCGTGTTTCTTCTTCTATTTTTACTTCATTGTTTTCCATATATTTTCCTGAATCCATTTCCTGAAATTTATCCCAAAGCTTTTGCGTCATTAGTTTTAAAAAGTAAATATCTTTTTCAGAAGCGTGCCCAGTCTTGGATACTATACGTGTTATATCATCTATTTTATTTGCTGAAGAAGATAGTATTTTGAATACCTCAATATATTCTTCGCAGGGCTGAGGGTGCACACTATGCCCCATGATTAACGCGCGTAAATATTTCTCCCTGTTCAGGCAGCTTTTATCCACCTGTTTTTGCAGGTGCTATATTCTTTTTCGTTGATCCTCAATGGTATTTGTATTGTTCTTGTTCTCATTCAGTTATCCTTTCTTTTTTCTAAGCAGCAAAGCTGCCGCTAAGAAGGGCAAAGGGAGTGAAATCTCATTTGTTCGGCATTTTGGATATCAAAATGCCGTGCTTGCAAGTGCAAAAAGCGCAGTTTTTCCCAAGTTTAGAAACCATATCTCCGAATATGATTTTCCTGTCTGAAAAAAAATATTTCAACATAAACTATTAGAGAAAATTCAGCAATTATCGGTGAAGATATGTTAAATTTCACCTTTGTTTTCACAAGACATCCACTGTGGATGGCTATTGCGTCCATTGTCTTTACAGACTGTAATACTCTTTCTCCTTATAATGGATTTGACAAATTTTCAGTAGCGAACACTGTGTGTGGCAAAAGGCCATTCTGTATTATTTGATGTAATACTTTATCACTTTTATTTGAATGAGTCGAAAAATCCGTTAAACCCTCCGTTATTTTCGCTCTTTTTTTCAGCCTGCTTTGCTTCATTTTCTTCTATATCTTCTGCTACGGTTTTCTTCAAACCCTCAGAAAGTTTTCCCTGATTGTCATATGCGATAACCGCATTTCTGATATACTCATTTTTACGCCTGCTGGGTAATAACAGTAATATATCATTTACTTTTCTTTCCGTCAGTTTTTCTAAATTTAACCTGATGCTTATAATTTTACTTTTCATTGTTTTCCTCCTATGTTTTTCGTATCCCCGTCCGACTGCCAATAACTCTTTCAAAAATAAAAGAGCTGACTGCCTTTTCAGGCATCAGCTCTTCATCACTACTATAAAATTGTTATTCCGATTCTTTCGTTTTCGGTGTCCCATATGCTCTCCTTTCTGTGATACTTATCGTATTATGTTTACGATAGTCTACATATAGTATCACAAAGAACGTGTGATTGCAATAGTAATTCCATATTTATTTGATTTTTATTGTAATCATCATTAATTAATGCTATCATATTTATACGGACGGAGGATAATTATGTTCAGTAAAGTATTAAGAGAATTAAGAGATGAAAGAAAGCTGACACAGCAGGAACTAGCGGATAAGCTTGACGTTTCCCGGATGTCGATTAATTTCTATGAGAGTAACCGCAGAACGCCAGATATTAATTTCGCTATCAAAGCTGCTAATTTCTTTAATGTGACCGTGGACTATTTGGTTGGAAACAGCAACGTAAAAGCTAAAGAAGACCACCGTTATACAAAAGAACAGGTGGAAAATCTTGAAGATATCATTTACTATCTGCCAGCGTCATCTGCTCAGGTTTTTTTGAAACATCTCTGCGATTTATTGAAAATAACTCATGACAAAAAGATTGAGCGTGAGATTCTATATCTGCTTTCAATGATTACTTACCGTTCAAAGTTTATTATAACCGCTGAACCAAATGATGTTTATAAAGCAGGTTGTCAGCTGCAAAAAGAGCTCACAGAGATTGTTTATGATACAGTTAAGCAAATAGGAAAAGTACTGATAATATAATTATCAAGGATACTATTCTTTTATTAAGGCAGACTATACTAATTCAAGTTCTTTCGAATATAATTCACAATAATATGAGTTTTTCCCCATTAATTCTTTATGTGTTCCCTTTTCAACTATTGCTCCATTCTTAAGAACGTATATAAAATCACAATTTACGACTGTAGAAAGTCGATGTGCAATAATTAAGCAACTTTTGTTTTTGGTGAAATCTAACAATTCTCTTTGTATTTCAGCTTGAGAATTCGAATCAAGGGATGATGTCGCTTCATCTAAAACTAGTACTTTAGGGTCTTTTAACATAGCTCTTGCAATAGATATCCGTTGCCTTTGTCCTCCTGATAATTTCAATCCTCTGTCGCCAACTATAGTGTTATATCCATTGGGAAAGGAAGATATAAAAGTATGAGCATTTGCCATTTTAGCAGCTTTCATTATTTCTTCATCATTCGCACTTAAGTTGCCATAACGTATGTTTTCTAAGATTGTATCATTAAATAAAAAAATATCTTGACTTACAACTGCTATGTTTTCTCTTAAAGTAGAGATATCTATCTCTTTAGTATTATAATTATCTAGATATATATTGCCTCTCTTTTGTTCATAAAAACGTAAAAATATGTTGACAATTGTGCTTTTTCCGCTGCCACTTGCTCCAACAAGACCAATAGTGCTTTTGGGCGGTATTTCCAATGAAAAATCATTTAAAACTATTTTATCTGAAACATATGCGAAAAATATATTTTCAAACTTAACTGCTCCAATAAAAGAAAGGTTTGAAGGATTCTTTTTTCTATTAGAATACTCTGGCTTTATATTTAGAAAGTCAAATATTCGATTTATAGATACTATTCCGGCTTGGATGTCAACATTGGTTTCTGCCAATCGCCTAAACGGCGCAAACAACTGGCCCAGGAGAGTGTAAAAAGTTATCAGTGAACCAATCGTTATTACCCCTTGACTAGCTTGAAATGAACCATAAAGCAAAACAATTAACGGCCCTATACCGGTAACAATACCGGTAATTTCTCTTGATAACGCGCTTCTTCTTACTAATTTAAGAATATTCTCAAACCATCGTGAAAGCTTACTGTCAAATATTTCATTACGTTTTTCCTCAATATTGAAAGATTTTATAGTACTAATTCCTGATATTGTTTCCTGTAGGGTTATGGTCGTTTCTGCTACATTTTTTTGATTTTGCTGGTGCATCTCTTTCAAACCTTTATTAAATCTTAAAACAAAAAGGTAACCACCAATAGTAACTAATGATGCTAACGATAGTATCCAGCTTTTTATAAATAGCACAGTTATAATGGCAAAAATAAGTAAAGAATCAGTTATTATTGTCAGTATTGTGCTTGCAGTTACTGTTTGAATTGCATTAACATCATTCAAAAAAAGTGAAATAATTGTGCCTTGTTTTGTATTTGAAAAAAATTTGATGGGTAAATTTTGCATATGCATGAACATATCCATCCTAATATTTTTTAAAACACTATTGTTCACTTTGCCATAGATAGATTTTGTTATATAAGAAATAAACGAACGGATAATAATCGAGGCAATCATTATAATTATAACTAGAGCAATATACCTTTCCGACGTACTCGTAACAACCTCATCAACAACAGAACCAAATCCTATTGGTAAGATTAATGATAAAGCAGAAATAATTATTGCACCTAACAATGTAGCTAAAAGTTGAAGCGTATATGTTTTATAATACTTAAGCAACCGCTTATACTTGTCAATATTTTTCATAATCAACTCCTTGTTTATTCTTCAAACAGTAATCACAGCAAATTACAAAGAAATTCCTGCTGAAATGTATTAATGATATCAACCATATATTTTCTGTATAAATATAAATTATACCAAGTAATATTGAAAATATAAAAATATCTACCATATGAATATATTTAAATTTTCTTTTAAAATGAGATAAAGTAAAGAATACTGACGTAATTCCTACTGAAAAGAAATTATTACCCAAAAAGATCTGTACCGTTCTACGCCACAAAAATTCCTCATAAATACTGGAAAAAATCGAAAAGCATAATTCTTTAACAAAACTTTTTTTCAAGGTTTTTTCTTTCATCTTCGGTAAAGGAAACAAGCAAATATTATGGAATAAATTTACTATCAAAGATGAAAACAAGTAAAAGACATACCCTATAATAATGCCAAAAGTAACTATAAAAACATTAATACCTTCATTAATAATTGATCCTAAGTCGAAATAGATGATTAAGAAAAGACCCACTGGGAAAGCAATCTTTTTTAACCATCTAAATTTTGGATACATAGTAACAATTAATAAAAAAATAATAAGAGAAGCTATACGAATAATCATAATTTTCGACATAAATATCTACTCATATACATGACCCTTCACTTTTAGTGCGTGTTATCAATGTTACACAAATTCTATATAACAATTTTATCCTCATTATTTTCATCATAATAATTGCTTCCAGCGGGAGCTAAAAGCCGATCAATAAGAGTATCATCCTCCTCTGTTAATTTCCAATATAAGTACATAGTCGCTTCATACAAGTCTTTATAAGTTTTACAATCCTGTTCCGGGGCACTTAAAAGACTATCCTCATTATTTATTGCTTGGTATAAACATGCTCCTCCACATAGGAATCTTGCCCAACATTTAGAGCATCCTTTTCTCGCTGTAACTTTTATAGAAGAAGCAAATTCATTTAAATCCGTTGTTAATCCCTCATAAATATTGCCTACTTTGTATTTATCGATACCAACAAATCTTTGGCATAAATAAAAATTTCCCTCAGGAGATACTGCTAAATATCTTCTTCCTGCACCACAAGCATAAAACATGAATTCTTTCTTGTTTAGTAGACGTAAATGTGAATAAAATAGATTAGTATGAAACCTCTCTTTTCTTTTGACAGACTCAATCATTTTATTTGCTATTTTCTTATACTCCTTAGCAATTTCAGGGTAATTCTCCTCACCAATGGCAAGAGGAGAATCCTTATCTACCGAGACTAGAGCAAAATTTATTTTCTTAAATCCTAATTTTTCAATTTGTTGTGTAATGTCAAATATATTTAAGTTTTGCTTAGTGACCGTTATCCTCGCTGTAACTCTACCATCACGCTGTTTAAGTAATTTATTCGCTCCTTCCATTACATCGTCATAGCTCCCTTTTTTGCTAGCATATTTTCGGTATTCATCATGTATGTACTTGGGACCATCAATGCTTATACCAATAGAAATACGATTTTTTTCTACATACTCGAGAATTTCCTCTGTAAAACAAGTCCCATTGGTTGTTAATCCTAAATTAAATCTCAAGTCCGTTCTATTTTCTATTGACCTACAATATTCAGTTACTTCTTTAATTAAGTCGAAGTTCATAAACGGTTCACCGCCAAAAAAACTAATATTAAATACTTTGTGTTCACCGTAATTTTGATTTACAAGAAAATCAATGCTTTTTAAAGCAACTTCCTCCGGCATTTTTTTTCGCTCACCACCATAGCTGCCTCCATCACCATAGCAATATGTGCATCTCAAATTACAATCATGTACAATATGCAGAGCTAATGTAGAAACAACATTTTCCTTTTCGAAATTAAAACTGGGATCCGAATAACCATTATCATTATTATCTTTATCATAAATCAAACCAAGCTCTACTAATTCATCAAACACTTCTTTAACTGATGAATATGGTAGTGACAGTTGATTTGAAGCAAGAGATATGATTTCTTCTGAGGTTCTATCATTACACAATTCTGCAATAATGTAGGCAACGATGTCTAGATTATAAAGATCACATTTCCTAACATCAAAAAAGAAATACTGACCTTCCATTTCAAATAGATGATTTTCAACAACTTGCGTATTATTAAACATTGTATAAACTCCCTTAAAATATTTTTATTCATAATTTGGCAGGAATCAATTTTTTGTGAGTATTTTTACTGAACTATATTAGGCGTACCCATCATTATCTGTACAGTCGAATGCAAAAGCGCCACAATCTCCACCATCGCTAACTGCACAGCAGTCTCTCGAGCCCATACCGCATGCATCGCCATCAACGCCACATATATCAACAGCAAAGATGCCACACGCTTTAAGTGAGCCTTCTAAATAATCTTCTTTACCTTTATTGATAAGCTTAATGTGTTTCATATTTATACACCTCCTTTCTGGTATAATATGTTTTATTTCCTTATGATCCCTGCCATATTTAGTCATATTTATTTATTTTTGTTTAATTTATTATATATCACCTGTTTATTTCTGTCAATTTATGTCTTATTAAGTCTAATAATAATCTTGCTTAAATAATTAATATTTGTTATGAACATTAAAAGTATATTATGATATTTCTTGACAATACATATTTATTAGGCTAATATCAATGATAACCTACAAGTGTAGGTGTTTAATTGTATAGGAGTTATTGAGTGGCTAATGTATCTAAATCAGAATGGGTAGTATTAAAAATATTGTGGGCAAATTCGCCAGCAACTTTGGCTCAACTATCTGCAAAATTGGCGTATACTGGATGGAGCTCAAAAACGATACAAACTTTTTTGACACGGCTTATAAAAAAGCAAGTAGTTAGCGCAAAGAAACAAGGAAGAGGTTTTCTATACAGCCCGATAGTTATAGAAAAAGATTGCCAAATCGAAGAAACAAAACGCTTTATAAATCGTATTTTTGATGGTTCATATAGCCAAATGGTTCTCGGCGCAATAGATAGCGGATCAATTAACGATAACGAGCTTGAAATATTGAAAAGACTTATAAACGAGCATGAAAGGAATGATTCTAATGATAACTGATTTATTTTATATCATAATCTTTATGAGTCTTATTGGCTCGCTTACATGGGCATTACTTGGGCTTATACAAAGAATATTCCATATCAGAATTCAATTCGCTTTCTTATTGCTTCTTTTGTTTTTTTTCATTGCACCTATAAAGATACCCCCTGCTCATTTTATTGATCCTGATCCTAATCATATGTTTATTCCCGAGTTCCAGATTTTCTCCATAATTTGGCTTATTGGTTTAATTATCCTTTGGATATATTTTTTAATTCAATTTATATTGGTTCATTCCATGTTAAAGGAAAGCAAATTATGTTCTGATGACCGTATAATAAAAATAGTAAAAAACTATACTTCGAAATTTGGTATAAAAAAGACTCCAAAAATTTATTACGGAAAATTAAAACAGCCAGCATGCGTTGTTTTATCTTATGACCCCAAAATCGTTTTAACAAAATCAATTATTGACCAACTAACTGACAAAGAACTTGAAATGATAATACTACACGAAATGGTGCATATAAGACATCATCATTTAGCTTCCCATGCGCTGATAAGTGTAATATGCAGCATACATTGGTTTAATCCCTTTGTATGGTTTGCTCGACGTCAAGTTGGACTTTCATGTGAAATATCTTGCGACCTGAATTCTATAAAAGTTTTACATCATAGTGAAAAAATTGCATATGCCAATACATTATTACGTTTAGCAGAAATCCCATTTAAGCACGCAAAGAGAAATAAAAATATGCCTATATCCATAGGAGTTTTAACATATCCCAGCTTAAAAAAGCGAATTCAAGCATTAATTTTGCCGAATACTACTGCAAAAAAAATTAGAAACATATTTGTATCTATAATAATCGTCTCAAGTATGTTGTATTCAGCGATTTATTTTTCAAGAAGTATGTTTTATCCATATTTACCTAAATCAAATGATACTGAATATAGCGAATATGTAATTGGTGAATTAAATGAAAATCAGGATACTACTTATACAAACAATGTTGAATGGAGCGATACATATGGCAATCCTTGAAATTAATCAAGTTGGCAAAAAATATAAGAATGGTGTTGTAGGCTTAAAAAATGTTACTTTTTCAGTAGATGCAGGTGTATTTGGATTGGTTGGACACAATGGTGCCGGAAAAACTACATTGATGAGAATGATTTCAACAATTATTCGACCTACCTCAGGATATGTTTCATTTATGGGATACAATACGGTAAAGCATGGTGATGAAGTACGTAAAAACATTGGGTACCTTCCACAAGAATTAGCAATGTATAATAATCTTTCCGTACTTGATTTCGTGACATATATGGCTCGAATAAAAGGTATAAAAAACCCAAAAGAACCCTTGGATAAACTAGAAGCAGTAGGGATGATTAATGAAAAAAATCGAAAAATCGGGCAACTATCTGGCGGAATGAAACGCCGTGTTGGCATTGCTCAGGCTTTAGTGGGAGATCCTCTTATGGTAATAGTTGATGAACCAACAGCAGGTCTAGACCCTGAAGAGCGTGTTCGGTTTCGTGGAATTTTATCGCAATATGCTAAAAACAATCGCGTCGTTTTACTCTCTACCCATATTGTAGAAGATGTTTATCAGTTATGTGAAAAACTTACGGTACTTCGCAAAGGCAAGCTTTTTTTTAATGGTTCTTCTGGCGAACTGATTAAACAAGTCCATAATAAGATTAAAATCATTCAACTAAAAGATGAAGCAGATTTACTATCTTTGCAGAAACAAGCTGTTGTGATTGCAACGACCTATAATAACGGTATTTTTGCTCGTATTATGGATGAACATAACAAATTTACTGAGCCCACGGTACAAGAAACTCTGGAGGATGCCTATATATATTGCATGGGAGGCAAAGAGCATGCGTGATATACTTACAGTCTTTTACTATGAATTTAAAGTGCAAATAAAAAATATTGGTTTTTGGATTGTATTAATGTTTTGCCTGATGCTTGTATTATTGGACTCTTTTCCATCCCAAGAAAATATCTTAAGATTGGATAATCAACTAAGTTCTTCAGGATATATTGCAACTCGTTTGATCAGAATATGTCTATTAATTTTATTTGGATATATGTTTCTTGTTTCAAGCAGAATACGACGGGATAAAAAAACTGGTGTATCAGATCTTTTCATGGCAACAAGACTTAAGAAAAAAAACTATATTTTAGGAAAAATTTTAGCGAATTATCTCCTTGTTCTATTAATGATGATCATATATTTCGCTATTAATATTTTTGTTCATTTACTATTTAATCCAGATCCAATTAATATAATTCCCTTTATAATCGGTTTTTGTGTGCAAGTAATCCCTATTAGTTTTTTTGTTGTAGCATGTTCTGTTGCTATCCCAGTTTTGATAGAAATTAGACTTTTTTATATTATTTTTTCAGCTTTATTTATTTACAATGTAATGAGTACACCAGATACGCGAAAATTGCCCTTTTACCTTTTAATCGGCGAGCCAATTAAATTGATAAACTCGAATATAGGATTTGGTATACAATCAACTGCCCTTATATTTTACAATTTATTATTTCTTATCGGAATTGGTGTCATATCTATAGCACTATTAATGCTTAAGAAAAATTTTTGGAGAGAATGTAATTGAATACAGTGATAAGATTAGAACAGAAAATTGCGGGGAGTCAGCTTGTTTGGATAACTATATCTGTATTAGTCTGTTTTCTAGTTTTATGCGCCACCGGCGGAGATTTGGTCAATTGGACATATCTTGGTTTCGAGATAATAATGCCATTATGTGTAACCATAATGGTTTGTGAATGGGTAAAAACATTGTCTGACCCAATTATAGATATGATTATAGTGCATTCTAGATTTTTATTCGGATGGCTGGTCAAACGATTTCTCGCTGTCTTTGGGCTGACTTCCATTTTATGTGTTATTGGCATGATATTTATGAGAATAGCTTTATATGAGTTTTCGCTAATCAAACTGTTTCTTGTCTTTTTTGGTACAACTTTTTTCCTCTCATCTTTAGGTGTACTAAGTTCTTTTTTCAGCCGCCAAAACCACATATCCACAAGTGTGTGCGGAACATTTGTATTATTTAGTTTGATTGTACATGATTTAGTTAGAATTCCATTTATCGCACATGTATACCCATTTATTTTATTTATAGACAATATTACTACCATATGGAGTTTAAATAAGGCAATATTGATATGCCTTGGCTTTATAATGTGGTTTTTTATTTACATTAGATGTCATAGGCGCAATTTTAAAATGTAAAATCATCTATAAATACAATATTATTGTAAAAATCAGGCTAGATTACTACATAAAAGTACTTTCTTGATTTCAAGTGCTGAGGTTCAGCGATAGCTCTCTCCGCCCAAAACCCGACTAAACAGTACGTTTGCGGGGTTTTTGTAATATATGGCATTTATCGTTTTGTTAGCCACAAAATAATTTCCAATTAAAAGGAGCTCCCGGGCATCACTCCGGCAGCTCCTATCACAGGAGAGTATTTTCTCACCTCTTCGGTAATTTACTCATATTAGCATAATAGCACATATTAAACTGTTTTTTACTGCTTTCTTTGAAAAAATATATTTCTTTAAAATAACTTATTACTCCCATTAAAGTCTTCAACTAAAACAATGTTAAGGGAGTTCTGTAGCTGACTAATATTTTCTAATAAGGAGTTTTCTACTTGTCTTTGTAAAAAATAAAATGCACCATTAATTGTGTTTAGATATATCCGCTCATTTATTTAAATATTTTTCATATCGATAGTCAGATTTTTTTATGCCATTTAAGTAAATGAAATCTTCAACAACGCCGAATTTTTTATAACCTAGCTTCTCATATAAACCAATAGCTATATTGTTAAATTCAAAGACACCAAGTTCTATCCTCATTATATTTCTACTCTTGGCACAGTTTTCTAGAAATAAAATGGTTTTTTCACCTACCCCTAATCCACGAGCAGTAGATTCTCCAATAACAAGACTAATCCAAGCAGTTGGTTCATCATTTTTTAATAACATGTCAAAACTATAATCTATATCACATTCACCGACAATCTTATCAGCAATCTTTATAATATAACTATTTCGATTCTGACTAACACGTCTTTCCATGATTTTATAGTATTTATCATAAGATGGGGGAGAAAAATCCTTATCATCAAACTGTGGATTATATAGGTAGTTAATAGAACTATCACATAACCATTTATATCCCATTGTTATATGGTCTTTGTTATCTATATCAAATAGTTCAAAACTAATATCCATATTTACCTCTATCCAAAATTCTAGGTCAATTTAAAATCACTCTCATTTATAGTTAAATTTCAAATAATTCAGCGAAATTCTTTTACATTCTACCAATCTCAAGACCGTTTGTCTATAAAATAATGACTTATTATTATGAGTTTTTAATACTTAATATAACTAACAGACCTTGTAGCAAATACTCCAAGTCAACGCATATATATTCAATTTGATTTACCTACGCCAAAACATTTTTCATACACATCCTTGTACGGATATTTTTCTGAAAGTTTCATAATCACATACCTCGCAGGCTTATTAATATATTGTGTTTACGGTGTTACACTCCTTTAATGTATTTCACCCAATACGCTTTCGTGCCCTTCGTAAACTTAAACGCCACATCCTCGCGGCGTATGTTTCTTTTATATCCGTGTAATTAAAAGGAGCTCCCGGGCATCACTCCGGCAGCTCCATCTCACAGGAGAGTATTTTCTCACCTTTCTTTCGGTGAATTACTCATGTTAGCATAATAACATAGATAAACCTCTTATTTACTCTTATCTTTTTGACAATATTCCTTAAACAATTAATTTAGCCTTCAGGGTTTATTGGAACTATTGTTATCTCATTAGTAACATGCTCCTTTTCTTCCGGTTCAATTGACACATCTAGCCACTCTAAAATACCGTATATTTTACTAATCCACTTATCGTAAATATCTTTCTTACTTTTAATTTTTTGATCTATGTTAATTTTAATGCCATATTTACAGCAAGAATTTTCTGCATCACAAATTGACATATCAATATACTTCCATACTTCCTTAGGTTTAAAATGCTCTTCAAACATCTTAATCGGCTCAATTGTATCCAATAAGCCAAGATAAAAAAGTAAAGGCCACTTCTGCATAGAAATTTTTTGTGTTTTTTTAGCAGTAGCTTTACTAAGCAATTCAAACCATATATTGTGCGCTATTATAGCGTTAGAAACCATCATGAAATGAAACTGGTGTTCAATTCTCCAACATAGTCCCATATATTCAAAATTATTTTTACAAATTGATTTTGACACTTTCTTTGCTTTATCATACGCTTTATCATAATTCTCTATTAATCTATCAAACATAATATATCCAGCAATTATTCCATGATCAACTTTTTTCTCTTCTAAACTTTTATTAAAATATTCTATAACTTCATGTTCAGAATAAATAAAATACTCACTGTTTTTCGATTTTATATTATTTTGGTTATTGATGTGTTCTAATGGATTAAAGGTGAAGGGATTACGCTTAACTTTATATGTTTTAAGATAATCTTTTAAATTCTTGTTCTCACTGCTATTTTTATCTTTCGTTTTTTCTTTTATGTCTTCTATCACAAATGCAGAATCATGGTATAACGCAGTAAGAAACCACGAATACTGAAACATATACCAGATATCGCTACCTTTTATTTTGTTTCTCACTTTTTCACACAAGGCACTATCAATAATACCATGCAAATGACTACCAATCAGATATAAAGATACCGTATGCAGATACTTGCCATCTTTATTGTATTTAGACAAAAAAGTACTATTGAAAACTTCAATTTTACTGCCATATTCGAAATATTTCCGTATAAAAGTATCTGAACTCTTATCCGATGGGTTGCTTAACAGTTTTTTATATTCATAATTCATATTTCTATAATATAAATCAATACTTTCGAAACTACTATATAAACTCATATTGCCCTCCAAGTCAATAAAGAACTTTTTAGTAACAGCTTCTATTATAAGCGCATGCAAGGCCCCTCTTGGTGACTTGCTCATGTTATTATAATAGAATAGATTGAACTCTTATTTACTCTTATCTTAAAATATTCTGTTTTTAAAATATCACTTTTTACGTTATTAATTTAATCCTCTGTTCTAGTTATATGAATAGAGGAAAATAAGAAACGCTTATTGAACTACATATTATTGCTATAATCTTCTTAATGATTTTTTTCGATTAACCAGTAGTGCAACTATTATGCAAGTTATGCATATAAGTAGCGCACTAATAGAAAATATGAAAGAATTTGAAATTATAGCAATACTACCGGCAAACATAGAAGTTATACCACCTATCAATTCTATTAGACCAACTCTTTTTGCATAACTATTGTCTAATTTGCCACTTTTCTTTTCTTTTTTAAAATCATTGATAAGTCCATATTTTCCTTTAAAAAATATAAAATATCCAAAGCCAACAAATAACACTCCAATAAAAATTAAAATAATATTCATCACAACCATACCTATCAATCCTCCTATTGTTAATAATCACACTATATTTGACCTGCACATTATAGACATAATCTTTACTACCTCTATGCATTATACATTATTTAGTAATAAAGTACTATATGTTACATTATTAATTATTATATCCTTTAAACCCAGTAAGTAATCTTCTACAGTATATAAAGCACGTTCCTCGCAACTTATGTTTATTCTCTATATATCTGCATAATAACTAGTTTATTTTGTTTGATTATTTATAGTATTAATAGTATAGGCTTTCATTAATAGCGACCTTACGACATCTGAATAACTTCTTCTTGCATCTGTTCTCATGAAATATTCACATGCAAAACGCTCTTTTTCCGATGGTTTGAATGATATTACCTTTGGCATAGTGTTTTTCCCTTTCTATGAGGGGCTGTGCTTGCCGTGCGAATAAATAAACGCATTTCAAGCCGTGTTAGTCTGCCTATCTTGCTTTTTTAAATCGCTTCCTGTGAAGCTTTAATATAGTTCTTATCTTCATCACTTAGCAGTGCCAATGTAGCAGGATCATCGATTCTTAATCCCATATTCGCAGCATCATCTATCAAGCTTCTAATAAGAATGCTCATCTGCTTGCTGTTATACTTGCTTGAACCGTAATATTTTCGCAGTGTTGTTTTGCCACCTTCTAAAAGAGAACTACGCTCTTCGCAAAACCAGCCTATACCTATTGAGTTCCACATTCTTATCTTTTCCTGCAGTTCATCATTCGGTGTTGGAACATCCTCATAAACTCCGCAGTCTCGAATTGCCTTTTGATAGACATCTTCTTTTGTTATGGAATATTCTTTGCTAATTTCATTTGCAATATCCGTGCAGACTTTCCACATGAGCTTGTTTGCTTGATTGCTCTTCGGTGGATAATATCTTTTTATTTCAAGTATTAAACCGTTCTTTGCTCCTTCTGCAATCTCCAATATCCTCGCGGCAGTACCCTTGTTCACAGGCACTTGCGGACTGTAGGGATATTCCCTTATTTTTATTTTGCTTTTATCAAGCTTTAAAATTGCATTCATGCGCTAAAATCCATTTCCTGCTGTCCGCTGTTTTTCTCTAGCCATTTCTTGAGTGGTTTATTATTTTCAAGATTACTCATAGCCACCTTTGCATTTTGTCTCATTTGATGAATTACCGCATCTGTGACCTTCACCCAAAAAACTGGTCAGATCAAAGAGTCAGAAATTTTGATATAATAAACGAGTTGAAAGGGGCAAAAAATGAAGAAAAGCAGATTTACAGAGCAGCAAATAGCGTTTGCAATAAAGCAAGCGGAAACAGGAACACCGGTAAAAGAAGTAATCAGGAAAACGGGGATATCGGAGCAGACTTTTTACAGGTGGAAAAAGAAATATGGTGGATTAATGCCAAGCGATTTAAAAAAGCTAAAGCAGTTTGAAGAAGAAAACCGGCAATTAAAGAAACTGGTGGCCGATTTAAGCTTAGATAAGCAGATGCTGCAGGATGTATTATCAAAAAAGTTCTAAAGCCTGAAGCCAAACGCGAGGCAGTAAAATTGCTTCAGGCACAATATGGAATCAGCGAAGTGCGAGGGTGTAATGTAATACAAATTTACAGATCCACCTATAGGTATGAAAGCAAAGCCCAGGATCAAACAGTATTAAAAATGCGAATCAAAGA
The DNA here is from genome assembly GCA_963676355.1 of Christensenellaceae bacterium. Classification (GTDB taxonomy): domain Bacteria; phylum Bacillota; class Clostridia; order Christensenellales; family UMGS416; genus JAGLOK01. Next base: position 1,225,906 of record OY781093.1, on the reverse strand, counting down.
ATACGTGGTGAAAGCGTAGTTGAGGAACTTAATAAAATAACAGCAAGAAGAGGATATCCACAGAAGATAAGAGTAAACAATGGACCTGAGTTCATATCAAAAGCACTGGATGCATGGGCTTATCGTAATGGAGTCAAGCTTGATTTTTCAAGACCGAGAAAGCCAACGAGGCTGGTCATAAATGCATACATTTATTGCTCGCCCCAGCATCCTGTAACGCCTATATCGAATCATTTAATGTAAGTCTCAGAGATGAGTGTTTAAATACAAATTGGTTCTTGTCAATTGAAGACGCAAGAGATAAACTTAAAACATAGCAAAATGACTATAGCGAGTACCGCCCGCACAGTTCTTTGAACAATTTAACACCAGCAGAATATGCCACCAGAGCGTGTTGAAATAGTTCAAAATCTGACTTTTTGTCCTGACCGATTTTTGGGGAACCCTCATGAAAAAAAGCTTCGTAGTAGATATTGGTTGCATATAGGTATTGGGTTACAACTTCATCCGACATTTCATAAACTTTGTTTCATTCACATAATCGGCTTAAATAATAAGTGCATACTGAGAGTTTATTATGACTTTTTAGTTATCCATTAAAATCACTTCGAAATACAAGACAAATAATTTCCATATTATGATAATTGTATTCTGGCATATATTTCCATGCGTTACAAGTATTTTATTAAAGTGTTAATATAATGTTACGAATATCATTAATGAAATGCTATAAAAATATTCCGAAAATGATTTAAAAAATAATATGTCCAGTTAAAAAGTATTCATTTTTTGTATTATTATTAAATAAAAATGCCAAGCTGAATTAGAAACTGCTTTTAGTAGCTCCACTAATCAGAGGAATTTTTACAATTTATAGATGAATACGCAATAGTTGTCCTTTAGAATCAGCCAAATATTGCGAAAAATCACTTTCGATTAAAAAGATCTCTATTCAAAATATTCAGATAGATTGCCCTCTCTTAAAAATAGAGGAATAATTTCTATAGGTGCTTCACACAAAATCGTACATCCACCATCATAATATTGCTTTGAGTTTGCATCTAACCATTTTGCTCCTTTAGGTAAATACACTTCTCTGCATATTTTACCTTTTTCAACTATAGGCGCTACTAAAATATTGTTACCGTACATATATTGATCTTTTAAATCCCAACAGTTTTCATCATCAGGGAACTCATAAAACATTGTTCTAATAACTGGTGTTCCTTTTCGATGCGCTTCTTGCATTAGTTCCCTAGTGTAAGGCCTTATTCTCTCACGAATATACATAAATTTCTTCAAAATATCATATGCTTCTTCTCCAAAGCTCCATACTTCGTTATCTGATCCTGTAAATAAAGCTTCACTTCCATCATCATGATAAAGCTTTGTCTGTGGTTTGCGATCTCCATGTAGTCTCATTACTGGTGAAAAAGCACCAAATTGAAACCACCTAATTAATAGTTCTCTAAACTCACTATCATTTGGATCTCCTCCGTGAAATCCTCCGATATCTGTTGTCCACCAAGGTATACCCGAAATTCCCATGTGCAATCCTGCACATATCTGGTTACGAAGATCTTTAAAAGAAGAATGAATATCACCAGACCACACTAGTGCCCCATATCTTTGTGAGCCTGCCCATGCGCATCGCACCAAGTTTACAATATTTTTTTGCCCTTCTTGTTTCATGCCATCATAAAATGTTCTGGAGAAATATTGAGGATAAATATTTCCCACTTGTACATTTGGTCCTAACTTATAGCGATAATTATCAAAATCATAAATAGTATATTCTGGTTCCGCTTCATCCAACCAAAATATTTTTATTCCATAATCATAATAATTTTCTTTGCATTTTTCCCATACATATTGTCTGGACTCATTATTAGTCGCGTCAAAAAACAAGCTGTCTCCACCAAATTGCATAGATATACCTACGCCCATTTCAGGCTTAACAAGCAATCCTCTTTGTCTCATCTCCTCAAAATTCTCACTGTTTAAATCTATTGTAGGCCAGATTGATATCATTAATTCAATACCCAGCTCATCAAGCTCTTCAACCATTGCTTTTGGGTCAGGAAAAAACTCAGGATCAAATCTAAAATCCCCCATCTTAGGCCAATGAAAAAAGTCGATTACTATAACATCAATTGGTAATTCCCTTTTCTTATATTCTCTTGCTACGCTCAATAGTTGTTCCTGATTATAATAGCGCAGCTTGCATTGCCAAAATCCCAAACCATACTCCGGCATCATTGGCGGTTTTCCTGTTGCATCAGCATATCTTTCAACAATTTCACTGGGAGTATCGCCTGCAGTTATCCAATAGTCTAGTTGCTTTGTGGACTCTGCATACCACTCTGTAGTATTCTTACCGAAGTTAACTTTCCCGATAGATGGATTGTGCCACAGCATTCCGTAACCTAAGCTTGACAAAACAAATGGGACACTTGCTTGAGAATTTCTGTGTGCTAATTCCAAATTACAATGTTTAATATCTAGAATTTCTTGCTGATATTGACCCATTCCATACAACTTTTCATTACTGCTCGAATCAAAAGTTACAGTCAATCGATAATCGCCTCCAATAATTGGCTTGAATTTACGCGCATATATATTTAAAGCACCTTGAAATCCTGTCTCTCTTAACAGAAGTTCTCCTTTTTGATTATAGAAACTAATCCGTCCTGTAGGCACCCAATCATCATTCTCAACGACTGCTTTTATTTTACCGTTAGTTATTGATGAGCTTTTATCATTTATGCTAATTACAGCTGGACATTCAGGTTGTTCTAGCAATGCATAATCAGTATCTTGTATATCACCCATCATCACAGCTCTTACTCTAAAACTATTTTCTCCCCAAGGTGTAATAATTAACTTTTCTCCGTTATAACTCCATATCAATTGATTATTGTGTTCTTTGCAAAACATATTAGTCTCTCCTAATAATTATATTTTTATATTCATTTTTTGTGCTATAGATTATTTTGGACTACCCTCTGCCCGTATCAGTTAGTTCAGCACTCTATGGCGACGGTATTCGTTATAGCCGTTTTGCCATACTTCTAGTTTAGCTCTTACTTCTTTAATTAACAAGAAACAATTTGCATATAAATTGATGCATGTCAAAAAGATTCCGTTAGGAATAGGTCAAGTGATAAAAGATATAATTATTTATGTTACGGAATGTCCTTAACGACTGTCAGTACATCTTGACAGACGTATCAAAGAAATTATATATATGTTGTCTATAATAAAAAATAAGCACGCCACGAGTGACATGCTTGTTTTAAAGTCTTTTGCAAATAAATCAAAATTGAATTTCTAATATTATCTATGTCTTTTCATAATCTCTGCTTAAATTTCAGGCAGTCCTAAACCATTTTATTCTTAATTTCTCCTGTTTGAAATAAGCCAGTCAAGTATGCAGTGCTCATTTCTAAGAGTAAGTGTCCAGCAATTATGGTTTTCTCCCAGCATTTCTTTAAAAGTAAGATCAGGATGACATCCTATGCCATACTCTTCAAGCTCTTTTGGCGTAAAAATTGTAAGACGTACTTCGCGCCCCTCATTTAAGAGCAGGCTTTGTACAGCACGAACAATATATGCATGCCTATCCTGCTGATGGTCAATGTAAGACATGCTTATCCATGTGGGTACATCCGGCAGCTTGTTTAATATAGCATATGTCTCTCCGTTCATGCTGGGGCATATCGGAGCTGCCGCAGCAAAAAGACTTGGGTCTACTGACAGTGTGCGTATTACTCCCGCTCCACCCATGCTCATACCGGTTATATAAACTCTGCTCGGGTCAACTTCTCCTTTTGATATCATCTTTCTTATTACACTGCAAACATTTGAAAGATAATCGCGATTCCATCCATAATCATATTTGCCGGATTCTGTGGGCTTGCCTACAACGACATCAAACTTGAATTCGCTTTTTATAAGCATAGCTATTCTTTCTTCAATCGCAATTCCACCATCGGGTGCCTGTGGCGCCATTACATACATATCCGGCCAGCGCTCCGCAAGAGTTGCAGCCCCCATAGTTCCCCACATCTGCGCTTTATTATCAGAGCCGCACTCACCGCCTCCGTGGAGAAACAAAACCAGCGGACGCGGACCGTTAGCTTCAGGTCTGAATAGTCTGTAGAGCACCCCATCTTCATTGCAGTAATCAAACTCATCAACCGTTTTCGTAACAATATCTGTTACGTCATTCTTAGTAAATGAATATCCTTTTGCAGATTTTTCTCCTGATAAAGAAAAATCTGTTCTGTAAACAAATGGATCAACTTCAAGAACAAGCTTATTTCCATCTACATGAGCAGCCGTCACACCTTCTGACGGTATTTTCCCGCTTATATCTTTCCTACTGCCCACGATTTTGAAATCAGAGGCTTCCACCTTCTCTGGTGCTTTTTCGCAGGTAAGCTCAAAACGTTCTGCCATCTGCCCGAAATCTCCTACATAAGTGTAAGAAGTAATTGCCTTTATTTTATTCTCCATCTTTTCCTCCTGTTGTCATAACCATGATTCGTAGCCTTCCGGCACAGGCTTTCCTTGAAGCAGTTCGCGTATCACATCCGCCATGTTCATTGCAAGGCTTGAAAAATGATCGGTCACATAAACCACATCGTCATATCTAGACACATGTAAATTATAGATTGCGCGGCAAAACCATTCAACTGAAACCAAAAGCTCATTATTGCGATGCAACGCTTCACAGTACATGCATCTGATCGTTTCATCCATAACGCAGCCGATGCTTCCACGCGCGAACTGAAGCCTTCTTCCGTCCTTAAGATAAAGTACTGCCGAAAGAGTATCTTCGCTTGGTTCGTATTTTGCTTCAAACACCTTGGCAAGAAACGACAAAGGCACGCATAAATACTCTCCGCGGACTTTTTGTCCTCCGTCAAGCCCATGATATTTAAGCTTTTGCCATCTAAGCGCAGGCGATGTCATCTCAGTAACAGCATTATTCAGCCACACTTTGTCACAGCCGTCTGCAAACGCGATTGCAAAGGAATCTCCTGTTCTTTCCTCCGCGGTTTTTGTATACGCTATTGTACCATCTTCTTGTCTTCTGACTCCTGAGAAAAAGTAGTCCCATACAAGTGCCGCATCATCCAGCGTCTGCCCGTGGTCACGGTTTTTAATTTCCATGTAAACCAAGTCCGCTTTTTCACCTTTATAAAAAGCAAAGTTATACTCGCCCTTTATACTTATCTGCGGAATAGGGTCACATCCGTTTATCCTCATCCAGTATAATCTGTTATAAGTGTTAAAGTCATGTTCATTAAACCATTTGCCCGGAGGCATCCCGTTAAGCTCCGGCCTTGACTGCCATATGGCAAGATGTCCTGCGTGGTTTATAATCCGTCCATCTTTATCAAAAATCAAAGATAGATCCGACGGCCCGCCTGCGCCGGCCGCTCCCGCCAGTATATTTCCGAAATACCGGCAAAAAAGCCCAGTCATCATGTTGCCCAGTGACATTCCCTGCATAAAAATTCTGCCTTCATCAATATTATACTTACTCTTAGTCCGCTCAATCAAAGCAAGCAAAAACTTTATATCATGATTGTCTTCGATTTTTTCCGGCGATTTGTTCATGATAATAGCTTTGGGATTCTTTTCGAGCGTCTTAGGGTCTGCATCCTCGTCAGAGCACTCCACTATCCAAAGCCTGCGGCTGTTTGCATTCGGAAATACGCAGATAAAGCCGTCGCGGTCAGCCATCATTGTCCACGAGGTGTAAATGGCATGTCCCCATCCAGTCATAAGCCCGCCGTGCATTCCAAGAACCAGCGGAGTTTTCTTGGACGGATCATAGCTTTGTGGCACATATTCATACCATACGTCTTCCAACCCGTCCGCCAAAACTTCCCTATGCTCTGTTAGCCTTTCGGGATATACCTGCGAGTTATTGCCATTCTCATTTACCACGATATCTGTCGTTTTTATACTTTCCGGCAGATACTCGCGGTTATCATCATCCGGTGTTCCCGGAAGAATTTTTATTCTTTGTTTCATAACAAATATCCTTTACTTTGAAACGTCACCAAAGTCTTCAGGTACTGCTTCGCCCTTTAGTATGTCGCGAATAAGGTCAGCCATGTTCAATGATAGCTCAGAGAAATGATCTGTAGCGTATAATACATCATCGCATTCCGATACATGCAAGTTATAAACAGCCTTTGCAAACCAATCAAACGGCACATAAAGCTCGCCTGATCTGTGAAGCGCTTCACAGTACATACAGCGGACTGTATTATCAATCACACAGCCGATGCTACCCCGAGCAAACTGAAGATTGCGCCCGTCTTTCAAATGAAGCTCCGCAGATAAAGTATCCTCGCTTACCTCAAGTTTCTCGCCAAACGCCTTCGCTATAAACGATAGCGGTACGCAGATATATTCGCCGCGAACCTTCTGACCGCCGTCCAGCCCATGATATTTAAGCTTCTGCCATTTAATCGCAGGTGCGGACATTTCCACAGGTTTGTTATTTACCCATGCCATCTTACATCCATCCGCTACAGATATCGCAAATTCATCGCCTTTTTTGGGCAGATATGAATCCGTAACAGTGATTGAGCCATCTTCTTCCCTACGCAGTCCCGAAAAGAAATAGTCCCACACAAGCGCAGCGTCATCCAGCGACTGCCCGTGGTCACGATTTTTAATATCAAGATATACCATGCCGCCCTTTTTGCCTTTGTAAAAAGCTAAGTTATGCTCGCCCTGTATGCTTATCTCCGGCAAGTCCTCGCACTCGTCAAGCTTCATCCAGTAGAGTCTGTTATACTTGTGCACTTTAAGTGCAAGCTCTTTGCGTTCAGGTATATTGTTAAGCTCCGGTCTCGTTTGCCAGAAAGGAACATGCCCTGCGCGGTTTATTATCGTACCGTCTTCTTCAAAAAGCTCAGGCAGGAATGTTGCAGCTCCCGAGCCGCCCGCACCTGCGAGTATATCACCAAAGTTTCTGGAAAACTGTGCTGTCATAAGGTTGCCCATCGACATGCCCTGCATGTATATTCTGCTTTCATCAATGTTATATTTGGACTTCATAAGGTCTATAAGGCCAAGCAACAATTGATTGTCCAGATTTTCTTCAGGCGTCTTCGGTGCATCGTTTATCGGTGCAGGTCCCTGCATATCCTCTTTTTTCGGGTGGTGTTCCCAGTTTGTCCATGTTATAGACCATACCCTCTCGCTGTGAGCGTTCGGGAAAAGCACGATGAAATTGTCCCTGTCTGCCATCATTGTCCATGATGTATAAACAGCCTGTCCCCAGCCAGTCATAAGTCCTCCGTGGAGGCTTACAACAAGCGGAGTTTTCTTGGATGGGTCATAACCTTCAGGCACATACTCATACCACGTATCTTCTTCGCCGTTCTTTAAAATAACGCCACTATATTCCTTTAAACGCTTAGGGTAAGGTCGTGAGTTATTGCCGTTTTCGTTTACTACTATATCCGTACCTTTAAGACCCTCAGGCAAATAATCCCTGTTGTCATCATCCGGTGTTCCCGGAGGTATAATAACTTTTGTATTCATATCATCCATCCTTTCTTATTCAACATTTCTCCGATGTGTGTCCTTTATATCCAGCCAGTCAAGGAATTTCTTCACATGTCGGTCGCAATATTCCCAGTTATGAGCGCCATGGTCTACTATATATTCGAACTCAAATCCAAAGTCACGATACATATTCATATAACGCACGTTGTCCTCGTAATGTGTGTCTTCCACACCTGTTGCCATATAGCCTCTGGGCATTTTCTTTCCTGCCGCTATCTGTTTTTTAAACATATACTCAACGTCATCTTGCGTATCTTTGATGTTTGACTTCTTGCCAAAAGCAAACGGGAACATGTAAAAGTCCATGTTTTTGTCCTCTTCATCCGGCAAGAACTCTACCATGTTTTTTACGCCCGAGAAGCATCCTATCGCCGCGAATTTTTCCGGGTCGCGAAGCATCCATTTAAGTGAGCCGTAGCCTCCCATGGAAAAGCCTGCGATGTAATTTTCCTTAGGGTCTTCAGACAGTGGGAAAAGGTGACGAACAACTTTGGGAGTCTCGATGGAAAGTTGGGTAAAGTATTTAAAGTCGCCATGCTTTGTGTCCATATATCCTGAGCAATATGTTCCGCTGCAGACAACTGCCACTCCGGCTTCTGCGGCATACAGCTCGATTGCTGTGTAGCGCTGCCAGTCGGTATAGTCAAAGCCGCCGCCCGACTGAAGCCAAAGCACCGGATAACGGTATCCTTTTGGTCTGTCGGCAAGCGAACTGCCCCATGTGTTTTCGGGAATGATTACATTGACCCCGACTTTCATATTTAAAGCTTCAGAAAAATAATATAATCTAATATTAGCCATGATATCCTCCCATTATAAAAGTGTCTTTTTGCAAAGCCAGTCTACAGCCTTGGGAAGTTGTTCTTCCAAAACACTGTCGTGCGGCTTCTGGTTTCCGGGCTCAAATTTCGCCCTGTCTCCCAACAATTTTGCAAAGCTCTCATACTCTTTAAAGTTGTCAGCCTCTTTTGAACAAGTGATGAAAAATTCACCCGAGTCTACTTCGGAAGCCAATGCAAAAATATCATTTTTGCTTCCTTCAAATTTAGTTAAGTCGCCGAACACGGCTTCAAGCGATGCCTTATTGTGTGTGATACCGAGTGGCTGCCCTTTTATTGCCTTGTCGCACATTTTTTTCATGTCAATATATCCATCAAATAGTATGCATTTTGAGTATGCTTCTGGATACTTTATCGCCATTTTAGCAGCGCCATATGCGCCTGTTCCCACGCCGCCTATCCAGTTGAGTGACAAATCATCTGAAATCGGGAAAGTATTGCGGCATATTCCCTGCAGCTCTTCGCAAAGGTACTTTTCATATTCAGGACCGTAATCCATGTTAGTAGTCAGTGTATGCCCGATATCAGGAGCCACGATGATTATCCCGTTATCGATGGCGCATTGTTCTGCCGGCGTCCTCAGCCAGTCAAGCGCTGTGCCTCCGTCGTCATGCAACAGCCACAAAACTGGATAGCGTTTTTCATGCTGTGCGTCATCCAGATATAGCCCGTTCATTTCAGGCGCAAACACTTTTGCAGAAAATGAGCCTCCCAGAGGTACAGACAAAGCATTAAATTCAATGTAAGACATATAGTATTCCTCCTATTAAAATAAATAATTGTTTCTTCATAATTCCAAATAAGTCGCTAAAAATCCATCTTCAGCCACAAACTTTATGATGGCTCTATACCGAATATAGCTATCATGTTTTTGGGCCCCGGAAATCCCCAAGGGATATCCACAATCGTGTTAATCAATTCTTTATCATGGTCTGTACGCGCTTCACTCTTTCTGTCAAACAGCATCGTCGGCAATTTATCCGGCTTAACCGGCGGCCATTCAGGGAGACCTTTATGGTTTGGATCCCCAGTATAGGCAAAGCTCACCCAAGCACCGCACATTTCATCTTGCAGTTTTTCACTCACTCCAGGTATGTAAGCGGATTCTATGTATTGAGCATTATGGAAAACATAAGGTTCCTCCGCATTGTGCCAAGGCATAGTCCCTTTATTAAACGGTGATTCCAGATTAAACATCCAGTTATATATTTTTGCTCCTCCGCACTGCGCACGTAATTTTGATAGAGCTATAAATTCTTTTCTTTTAGTGTGGTCTATGAACAAAACGTCTGCCGTATTGCGGTCGGGATACGCTTTTTTGAAAAGCTCGAGAATCCTATCGCTGTCCTTGCCGAAATGTTTTCGTATAAGTTCAGCTTTTTTCTCCTCGCTCCACTCGTTCTTATATCCTTCGGCAAGCTTCACATTATAATTGTGCGTAAATTCACCAAGAACAGTTCCCATAAGCATCGGCACATTAGCTGTTTCTTTTCTGAATCCAGTTTCGGCAGGATGTCCCATAAAATATTTTCCATCCGTAAAAGGTCCAAAGTTATGTCTTTCCCCGCTCTGGTTTATATCCCATATCGCCTTACCTGCAGCCTGTGCGAGGTCATAGTAGTGAACTTCTTCAATTTTCTCTATCTCATCGGGTTTGATATTAAGATATCCCAAAACAAGTTTTGTAAAGCGTTTTGTAATAGAAGGGTCAACTGTCATACCAGTCCCTCCGCCGCTTTGCATAATAGCCTTGTGAAACAATCCATCCGCTTCAGGCGTCTGCAAAAGTGATACAACTTTAGTTCCGCCGCCCGATTGCCCAAAGATGGTTACGTTATCAGGGTCGCCTCCAAATCCCGCAATATTTTCTTTTATCCATTTAAGCGCCGCCACTAGGTCTGCAAGCCCTGCATTAGCGGAGTTTTCATATTCCTCTCCGTAATCAGAAAGATCCATGAAACCCAAAACATTCAAACGATGATTCAGCGATACAACAACGACATCGCCAAACTCCGAAAGGTTCGCACCGTCATATGAAAATATCTCAATGCTCGATCCACTGAACCATCCACCTCCGTGAAGCCATACCATCACAGGCTTTTTCGCATTTGAATCAATGCTCTGAGTCCAGATGTTTAAGTATTGGCAGTGCTCACTTTGAGGATAGAAAAAGTGAGGCACATAAGGCTCGTCAAACGGAACAGGTGTATTAAACTCCGAGCATGTATAGCCGAATGTCAGCGCACTCTTTGTTCCTGTCCATGATTCTGGCTCTTCAGGCATATGAAAGCGCTTTGCATCCGCATACTTTATGCCTCGAAAAATATATGTGTCATCTACTTGCATTCCCCGCAGCTTTCCATACTTCGTTTCGACTACTGGATTATCATATGTACAGATGACCTGTTTTTTTAATTTATGCATATACATGCCGGTATTCCTCCTGAAAATGTCTTTTTATGCTGCCGCGCATTACAGCGACTGTCTAGGTCCGCCGCCCAGTACGGGCTTCGGGCGTCTGCCCATAACCTTCATCAGATTGGCATCCGGAATAAGGTCAATCAGCTCAGCATCGTGATCGAATCGAAGTTCGGTCTCCCTATCGAAAATCATAGTAACATCCCTATCCTTTTCCATTGGCAGCCACTTCGGTGTTTTATCATTGTTCGGATCGCCAGTTCTGGCAAACTCGGCGCAAGCACCGCCCAATATATCCTGTAGCTTTGAAGTCACACCAGGTATAAATGATGTAGGCATGCATTCCGCATTGTAAAATACATATGGCAGCTCAGCACCGTGCCAAGGAACAGTTCCGTCATTAAACGGGCTTTCAAGGCAAAATACAAAGCTATATATATCTTCACAGTCTGAATTTACCCTAAGCCTTGTAAAGTCTATATTGCCCTTTCTCATAACTTTATCCACATAAAGAGCATCGACAGTGTTCTTGTTGGGATATGCTTTTTTGAAAGCTTCTAAAATATCATTTGCGCGTTCTTCATACATCGCGTCCATAAGCTTTGCTTTGAGTTCTTCGTCCCATGTGTTTTTACTGCCTTCAGCAAGCACTACGCTGTGATTATGCCCGAATTCTGCTAATACACTTCCCAAGATAAGCGGTATGTTCTTTGTTTCCTCGCGGAAACCCACTTCCAATGGATGCCCCACATAATATTCACCGTCGCGCACAGGTCCCATAACAAAAGCCATGCTTTGACCAGGTTCAATCTTTGCAGCGGCTTCTGAGACCGCTCTTGCAAGCACATAATATGGAACGCTCTCAATTTCTTCTATGCTGTCGCGAGATATGCCAAGCTCTGCCAACGTCAGCTCTGCAAGCTTTGCAGACTGCTCTACTGTTATATCCTTTTTATTGTTGATGACACCGCTGAATATTATCGCTTTATGGAACAATCCGTCAGCCGCAGGCATCTGCAACAATGTCGCAAGCTTTCCCCCGCCTCCGGAATGCCCTAGAAGCGTAACATTGTTCGGGTCGCCTCCAAAAGCCTCTATATTGTCGCGAATCCACTCAAGCGCCATCACTATATCCGCCATTCCCGCGTTTCCGCTATAGCGATATTTTTCACCGTACTCTGCAAGGTTTAAAAATCCAAGAAGGTTAAGCCTATGATTAAGGCTCACAACAACCACATCCTGATTTTGCGAAAGATTTTCTCCGTCATATGCAAACTGCTCACAGCTTGATCCAGAAACAAATCCTCCTCCGTGTATCCATACCATAACAGGCTTCTTTGCTTCTTTTTTTATGCTCTGAGTCCATACATTTATGTATTGGCAGTTTTCATCCTGAGGGAAAAAATAATGCGGAACCAATGCTTCATCATGTGGTATGGTGTTGCCAGTTTCGCAACACACCGGGCCATAAACGATGGCCTCTTTTACGCCATCCCACGGCTTTACTTCCTCAGGCATCTGAAAGCGCTTTGCGTCAGCATACTTTATCCCCCTGAAGATATATGTATCTTCCACAAACCTCCCGCTGAGCTTTCCAGCTTTGGTCTGTACCACAGGTTCATCCCCGCTGCATATTACCTCTTTATTCAATTTCTTTGGAAACATCATTTCCTCCTGTGCTAATGTTTTATCTCCACGTGGCACAACCTTTTACATTTGCTAATCCAAAAGGTTGCTTTCTATTGAGCGACAGAAAATAGTATAGGGCCTATATATTAATCCCGTAAATTGAGATTGCGATTATATCCTTCATCAGTAATATAAGTCACATAGTGCCCTATAACCATCTCCTGCAATTAAATGCAGTCTACCCACATTCACTTGCGGCTCTGCCCTTTACAGCTCAAGCTCCTTTTTAGTGCCATCTTCATCCAAATAGCTTATCTTAAATGTTTTTTCTCTCAAGTCAGCATTCAGTGTGGTTGCGTGTTTATCCTTGCTCCAGGTAATGTTAAGCACTCCGTTTTCGGCCTGTTCGTCAATTTTTATTTCTCCGTCAAATCCCGGGTAGTTGTTTCTGAAGCGCATTAGATTATAAAGCTTTTGGAGCATCGGTTTGTCGACAATGCCAGCGATTTCTTCTTTTGTGAAGTTGTGTCTGTTAAGACTCCTTGGCTCACCAAGTTTCTTAAGATTTTCCACATCATTTGCACCGCCCAAAAGGCCCACATAATACACCTGCGGGATCCCGGGAGTGAAAAACTGTATCGCTCGTGCCAATAGATAAGCGTCGTCATCTTCGTCAAGCGCAGAATAATATGAAGTCATCATCTGATATTGTCTGGCTTCTTTACCGGATGTCTTTATTATCCCCCCGCCTGGCAGTCTAACGTATTTCATGAGCGGTTCTATCGTCTTATTGACTCTATCGCGCACCAAATCCACTTCTTCATCAGTCAAAAGGCCTGCAACATCTACCACACCTATTCCGTCATGAGTGTCTAGTGTAGTAAACTGTTTATGCGGGCAAATTTTGAGCCAATTGATAAGCCGATCTGTCCGTCCGCTGGCAAGAGCATGCAAAACAAGCATCGGCAGCGCAAAATCATATACCCAGTGCCCGTGCTCTGCCATTTTAAGCTGTATCTTATAGTTTTCATGTATCTCCGGCAGCATCTCTGTTCCGCGCTTTTTCAGCGGTTCCATGCCTATATCCAGCACATCCCACACTTCCGGTTCAACGAAAAAGCAGCTTGTACCCGGCTTTTTGGATGCATATGCGAAAGCGTCAAAACGTATAAGCGGTACATACTCCGCCAAACGCCCAAGATTTTTTTCAAAATATTCGCGGGTTACATCTACCCATGGGTCAATATCCACCTGTTCTTCAAAGAAAGTATTCCACAGTTTTACGACCTTGCCGTCTTTACGTGTGAATTCTTTATAAGGACCCTGTAATTTCCTCCTGTAGAGCGTCTCAAGTTCTTTTTCTGTCGGCTCACCATTTGGCCAGAACTCATCCCAGTGAATGAACATATCCTTATATTTCGACTTTTCGCCCTTTTCCATATAGTCCTTGAATTCGTCACACCTTATGGATACATGATTTAGCATAAAATCCGCCATAAGGTAATATTTTTCGGAAAACTTTTTAATATCATCCCAGTCTCCGAATTCTGGATCTACTACATCATAGTTTATAACTGCAAACCCTCTGTCTCCCGATGATGGAAAAAATGGCAGTATATGCACCCCACCAAACACACCTTCAAAGTGCTCATCCAAAACCTCATATAGTTCTTTCAAGTTTTTCCCCATGCTGTCTGCATAGGTTATTAGCATAGCTTTATTTGTTATTTTTTTCATATTATCTCCTGTTTCTCAGCTGTTTTTAATTCTTATCAGCCGTTTATTTTTATTTCGAATGGCTTTACTGGAATATCTGCGCTGTTTTTTATATTGCACTCGCAGTAATTTTTCATGCCGTACTTCACAGTAATATTCTTAGCGTTTTCAAACTCCGCTTTATTTATTACCATGCACTCTTTATCCAGACGAATTTTGCAACCTTTTATTTCATTGCCGTCCACCGTCACATCCAACGATTCGATATCCCTCTTGCGCCTTTCAAGACCTTCGCCGCAGTTAATAAATTTAACTGTAACCTTGCTTCCTGATTTCTCATAAGATGAAACTTCAGGAGCTTCGCACAGGATATCATCCCCGTACACTTTTCCCATAGCAAGAAGCGCGAGTCGTTCACCCACTTGTTTTTTCTTTTTAGGATGTATATCGCTTCGCATTCCTGAGTCCATGACGTTTGTGATATACACGTTATTTTTTGTCTTTGAAAGCTTTTCCTGTTTAGCACGCAGCACCATGTAATCTTTTGCCATCATACCAAGCCATCCTTCATACGGTGCCAGCTGCACCATCAAAAAAGGTATATCTTCATTCCATAGTCTGCGCCAGCTATCGACAACCGTTTCCATCGCAACATCATAAATATCAGCGTGATTTTCATCCGACTCACCCTGATACCATATAACTCCCTGAACTCCGTATGGCACGATAGTCTTTAGCATATTGTTATAAAGTGCTGACGGACTATTAGGATCCAGCGGACCCATCTTTGGCAAAGGCATTTTTTCAAAAAATTTCTTCATGGATCGCTGTTTTAAAAACAGTTCCAATCTAGAGTAGCCTTTCCACATCTTATCTCTCATTTTAGAATGATCGCTGTTTGCGGTCTTATTCATTGGGTTTGCCTTGAATGATTTTGTATATTCATCCATATCAAGGTCTTTTATGCTCTCTTCATATTCATCTATCCAGATTTTGGCCGCCGTTTTCTCCACTATGGATTTTTCAGCCCATGCAATAGCTCTGGTTCCGCCGTAATTACAGTTCAATATTCCTATCGGAACGCGGTATTTTTCAAAAAGCTTAATAGCAAAATAAAAAGGTGCCGCCGAATAGAACCATAAGTTTTCCGGAGTGCATTTACGCCATATTCTATATTCAGAAAAGTCGTCGTCTTCAAGCTGTCCTTCATAGCTTATCCTAGGCACGCCGTATAAGCGTATCAATGGTATGTTTGTATCTGAAATCGAGCCATATTCACGGAGATTTCTCAGTGGAAACTCCATGTTAGACTGACCACCTGCAATCCAAACCTCGCCTACAGCAACATTGGAAACAATTACTGTGTCCGTGCCATCACTTACTGTCATTTTCTCCGACTCGCTTGCCTTTAGCGGAGGAAGTACAGCCTCCCACTTTCCATTTTCCACAGTGGCAACCGCTGAATTGCCCTGTATGGAAACAGTAACTTCTTTTCCGTCTTCTCCAGTTCCCCATACTGCTATCTCTTTTTCTCTTTGCAGCACAGCAAACTCCGAAAACAATAAATCTAAACTAAGCATTTTCACTTATCCTCCTGATATTATAATTAAAAACTTTTAAACAAAAATATAATCTTGCGGAAAATTCCGCACTTAAAAATAATGGACTATTATTAAACTAAATATTTTAATGGTAAATGAATGAAACACCACAAGTAATAAAGCAAATTTACTAAATCAGTCAAATATATTGGACAATTATCAGAATTATTTCGCGAAACAGCTCTCTCTGAAAATACACTCAGCTTCAAAACTGATTTTGATACTATCGGATAGAGTACCTTTTTCGATATAATCACACAGAATTCTAGCACTGCTATAGCCCATATCTTCAGTAGGTGTAGCAAAGCTTGATATGTTTGGCTCAACAATAAGATTAATCTCTTTGTTGCCATAGGAAATAATTTCTACATCATCAGGAATTTTGAGTCCGAGGTCATGGATACGCCTTACAACACCACTTACCATATCATCAATTGATACAAAAATTCCGGTAGGTATCTTGCCAGATTTTAAGATGCTGTCCATAGCATTATATCCGCCTTGGTCAGTCTCTTCATCATAAGCTACAGGAAGGCAATACATCTCGCTATTATTATCTCCCTGTTTTTTTAACCTATCTTTGAATCCAAAATTTCTTAATCTGATACTCCTGCTTGAATAATTAGAAGACACGACTCCAAAAATCTTGTGCCCTCTTTCCATAAAAACACTCATTGCCTTATAACCCACGGCATAATTATCAACCATAACGGAGCTAAAACCTTTGGCAGCCCTGTTAAACAATATCAGAGGTATGTCAAAACTTTTGCTCTCCAAAAAATCCAGGTCTTTTTCTTCCAGTGCAATCATCACAGCCCCTGCCATGAATCCGCTGGTAAGCCATTTTTCCTTTTCTTCAAGATTCCCATCATCAAAAGGGAAAACAATAACTTCATATTCCAAGCTTGCCTCTCGAATATATTTCTTGATACCGTTAAATAAATCTGCTGTAAGACCTCTATTAAAATCATTATGGCAGAAAACTCCAATAAGTTTTTTGCTGTATGCCTGTCTTCTTCTTTTTTTGTTATGTTTATATCCAATATCTTTAGCAGCGCGCATTATTTTTTTCTGAGTATCAGGTGAAATCCTGTATTTGTCCCCCTGATTGTTTAAAACCATAGAAACTGTGCTTGGAGAAACGCCTATCTCTTCAGCTATTTCTTTTGCTGTAATATTTTTGTCCATCTTACTTTCTCCCGTCAGCAAAATTTGCCTGATCTATAACCATTTGCATTGTTTTCGCTTATACTATCCGAAGTTTCAAACAGCAAAAACCATTATATTACAATTGAGCATTCCGCGCAATTATTCAGATGCAACTAACTAATCTCCTTGTTCACGATAACTCCCTTTAATTTCATGGATAAATTATTCCATGTCTTAGAGGCAACCATTCACTGATTGCAATCTTTAAAGTTTCATCCCAAAGATCCCACTCATGTCCCATACCTTTTACCACTTCTAATTTTGTTTCATACCCCCATTCCTTCAAGTCCTTTTCGGCCCTCAATGTACGATAGAGAGCGTGGTCACAGTCTCCGACGCGGAAGAAAAGCTTTGGGAGTTTCTTTCCCTTTTCCACGTTTGTTTTTGCGGTAGCATACACATCATTTACAGTTCCATATATAAAATCCGGATCTTCCATTTTTCCGGCTATTCCTCCGATAGGTGGCATAATAGCCCCGTCTAAATCAAATTCACCATCTTTCGTGGGCACCATACCCGGCACTCCTGGGCGGTATGAGGCACCTGACATCATAAGCGCTGCAGAATATTTTTCTGGGTTTAGCATCGCCACTTTCATTGCACCGTGCGAACCCATCGAAAGCCCTGCCACGAATGTATCCTCTCGCTTTGTAGATATCGGAAACATTGTTTCGCATACTTTTGGCAACTCCTCGGAAATATAAGTGAAATATTTTGCTCCGTCATCATAATCCGTGTAGCATGAATTATATGCGCTTGGCATAATAACTGCGACTTTATATTTATCTGCATACCGAACAATATTTGTAAAGTTGACATAGTCGCTATCGTCTCCGCTGCCACCGTGAAGAAGATACATCACCTGATATTTCATTCCCGGAACATATGTTGCATATTTGCCTTCCATTTTATCTGAGAAACTGTAAGTTGGCAGACATACAGTAACATTCGTCTGCATGCTCAGCTCCTCTGATAAAAAATTCATTTTTATAACTGCCATTTGATTTTCTCCTTAACCTTCAATTATTTATCTACAAAAGTTTTCAACCGTATTATGCCAATAAGTCAATATTTGACTCAACTTTTTTTCTTTTTTCTATTACTCTGCTCACAACAAACAATGCTCCTGCAATAAATGTAATCACTCCGCAGAAATAAAACATGATTGTATATCCGTACATGGTTGCTATAACTCCTCCTATCATAGGGCCCACTCCCTGGCCTATGTCAGCTCCGATATAGAATGTGCTTGTAGCAACTCCGGCTCTTCCTCTGCCAGCGCGTTTTAAGGATTCTGCCAGCAAAGATGTCTGAATTGATGCAGCCGCAATCGCTTTAAGAATTGCAGCCAGCGCCAGCATCCAAAGCGCTGTCGATAAACCGTGTAAAAACATTGCGGCTACCCCAAACACAAAAGCGGGAATTACTACCACCGCTACTCCTTTTGTGTCCATAAGTTTTCCTGCCATTGGCCTTATAGCCAGCATAGTCACAGCTGTTGCAATAAAATATACGCTAATGTTCCCAAAACCTTGCTTTTGCGCAAACAAAAGTATGTACCCATTGACTATGCCGTTATTTAGCGACATTGCTCCGGATATAATCGCAAATAAAATCGCTTCTTTGGCAATCAAGTTTTTAATATTGAACTTTCTTTTTTCGACAATCTCTGTTTTTTCAACTGGAGTGTCAACTTTAAAGAACAAAAAGAGCATCAGAGCCGCGGCTATTGAAAACGCAAATGAACAAAGGAAAGTAGCATTATATCCAAACTTATCAGCCACAGCTATGCCGAGCCCTGGAGCCACAGCCACCGAAATGATCTGCCCCAGGGCGACATATCCCAATCCCTCACCCGTGCGTTCTTTAGGTATATTTTCGCTTGCAAGTGCAATAGCCGTTGTTCCGCTAACACCGAAGGCAATTCCATGCAAAATGCGAAAAACCGCAATAACCCAAACAATATTGCTCAATGTATATCCTAGAACTGCAACTCCTATCATACAGTTTGCAATCATCAAAATATTTTTCTTGTTAAACCTGTCGGCGATTACTCCTGATGCAGGCCTTGTGAAAAGAGCCGTTATGGAGAAGATGCCTACTATTACACCCGCCACTGTCAGAGGAACACCTAGATTAACTAGATATTTTGACAGCAATGTAGCCATCATGTTAAATCCGAATGCGGAAATCACATTGGCTAATATCAATACTATATAATTTTTACTCCACAGTTTTGTTTTTTTCATTTTCCAGACTTTCTTGTTTCATTTACTTTTTATTTTGTTTTTAGTTCAACACTTCTGAGCGTATCAGGTATGCCATATTGGCAGAAAGCTCCGAATAATGGTCTGTGATATACATGACCCCTCCGCACTCTGACACATGATTGTTAAGCATTTTTCGGCAAACCCATTCGATTGGAACATAAAGCTCACCGTTTTTTTGCACAGCTTCACACAGCATCGAGTTCACTTTGCCATCTACCGCGCAGCCTATTATTCCGCGGGCAAACTGCATATGCCTTCCATCCGCAAGTGTCATCTCCGCAACAAGGCCGTCGTCTGACATCTCCACCTTAGCACCGATTGCTTTCGCCACAAATGATACAGGTGCCATAAAGTAGTCACCACGGACTTTTGAATCTCCGTCCAGACCATGATATTTAAGCTTTTTGTTTTTAAATACCGACCCGTTCATTTCAACAAGTTCGTTATTCAAATATGCTTTAGCGCTTCCTTCCGCGATAGCTATAGCATATTCATCCCCTGTTCTCTTGCATATAGAATCGGTGTGCACAATCTTTCCGTCCGCACCCCTTTTTGTTCCTGAATAAAGGTAATCCCAAACAAGCTCTGCATCATCAAGTGTTTGTCCGTGGTCGCGGTTTTTTATGTCGCGGAATACTAGGTCACCGTGTTTTCCTTTATAAAACGCGAAATTATCTTCGCCTGTGATTTTTATCTCAGGCATCTTAGTGCATTCGTTTATTGTTTTCCAATAATCTCTGTTGAACTTCAATATTGAATCAGTATCGTGTTTGAATCCGGGTGGAAAGCGGTCAAGCTCGCAACGGCTCTGCCAGACAGCCAGAGGTCCCCCTCGGTTTATAATATTTCCACTTTCATCAAATAGCAAAGAAGGTTCGGAAGGCCCCGCAGAACCTGCCATGCCTGCAAGAAGATTCCCGTGATATCTTGCAAACTGAGCCGTCATCATGTTACCCATTGACATGCCTTGCATAAATATTCTGTTTTCATCTATGTTATATTTAGCCTTCATCATTTCTATGAGCTTAATAACATAGTTCATGTCATGGTTATCATCCCGATTTTCCGGCGGCCTGTTTAAGTATACCCCGTTTTCACGTGGAGTTACCGCTTGCTCAAGCCTGTCTTTGTCAACTTCCACATACCAGAATTTTCTTGTGCTCGCATCTGGAAAAATAGCAATAAACCCTTCTCTTTCGGCAACCATAGTCCATGAAGTGTATATCGCCTGTCCCCAGCCCGTCATAAGTCCCCCGTGCATAGAAATTACAAGCGGCACTTCTGCTTTGCCATCATAGCTTTCGGGTACATATTCATACCACGTTTCTTCAGAACCCTCCAGCACTTCACCTTTATATTCTATAAGCCTTTCAGGATATACCTGTGAATTGTTTCCGTTTTCATTGACCACCATATCAGAGCCTTTTATGGCTTCCGGCAGATAATCTCTATTATCATCGTTCGGATTTCCCGGAATAATTTTCGACTTGTTTTTCACGCTTATTTTCCCCTTATACCGTCATTTTCAAGCTAAAATCTCATCTCTTAAAAGATGCGCCATATTAATCAACAGCTGCGAATAGTGGTCTGTGATATACAACACTCCATCGCATCTTGACACGTGGTTGTTTAGCATCTTTTGACACACCCACTCAATCGGTACATAAAGCTCTCCGTTTTTAAACACTGCCTCGCAAAGCATTGAGTGCACTTTCCCGTCAATAGCACATCCTATTATCCCTCGGGCAAACTGCATGTGCCTTCCGTCGGCAAGCGTAATCTCAGCAACATAGCCGCCTTCTGACGTTTCTAACTTCGCACCAATCGCTTTTGCCACAAATGATACAGGCGTCATAAAGTATTCGCCGCGCACCTTCGTACCGCCGTCAAGCCCATGGTATTTCAGTTTCTGGTGCATAAACGAAGGTCCGCTCATTTCCACCAACTCGTTGTTAAGATATGCCTTTGCACTGCCTTCGGATATGGCGATAGCATATTCATCGCCAGTTCTCTGTAAAATTGTTTCTGTTCTAACTATTTCACCGTTTTCGCCACGCTTGATTCCCGAGAAAAGGTAATCCCAGACAAGCTCTGCATCGTCCAGAGTCTGACCATGGTCACGGTTTTTAACATCGCGGAACACGAGATCTGCCTTTTTTCCGGTATAGAATGCAAAGTTATCTTCGCCTGTAATCTTTATTAATGGAAGACCGGAAATATCATTTATTGTTTTCCAATAGTTCCTGTTCATTACTACGAAATCGTCAGTTGTATTATTGTGATGGAAAGGGACTATGTCATTCTCGCAGCGTGTCTGCCAGACAGCCAATGGGCTTTTTGCCCGGTACTTCATTTCACCGTTTTCATCATATAAAACTTTCGGACATGTCGGACCCGCAGAGCCCGCCATTGCCGCTAATATTTCACCATGATATCGCGAAAATTGGCTTGTCATCATATTGCCCATAGACATACCCTGCATATATATTCTGTTTTTATCGATGTTATACTTTTCCTGCATACGGTCAATCAGCACCCTGACGCTGTTCATATCATGGTTTTCCATCGGATCTTCCGGCGGCACATTGAGATAAAAATCATCAGGACGAGGTTTCCCAAGCGTCTCCATCGATTCTTCATCCATTTCCACTATCCAAAACTTCCTGCTTGAAGCCTGCGGGAAAAGCAGTATAAACCCTTCCCTGTCGGCAACCATCGTCCAGCTTGTATATATCGCTTGTCCCCAGCCCGTCATTGCTCCTCCGTGCATGGAAACCACAAGAGGCACTTTCTTTGTGCCGTCATAGCTTTCAGGAACATATTCATACCAAATTTCCTCAGAGCCCTCCAGCACTTCGCCTTTATATTCTTTAAGTCTCTTAGGATACACCTGAGAGCTGTTTCCGTTTTCATTTACAACCATATCGGTGCCCTTTATCGCCATAGGGAGGTAATCCCTGTTATCATCGTTTGGATTACCGGGCAAAATTTTCAGCTTGCCTTTCATAAATAAAATTCCTTTCACAAAGCTTGTTTTTCAAATTATTTAATAAGTTATACCAGTATTTCATCCCTTATTATCTCTGCGACATTATGGGAAAGCGCTGAATAATGATCGGTGATGTAAAGAACGCCATCGCATTGAGATACGTGATTGTCAAGCATCTTCTGGAAAACCCACTCTATTGGCACATAGAGCTCGCCGTCTCTGAGCACCGCTTCGCATAGCATAGAGCAGACTTTGCCGTCAACCGCACAGCCTATTATCCCGCGTGCAAACTGCATTTGTCTTCCATCCGAAAGCGTGATTTCGGCAACACTTCCGCCTTCCGATTCCAAAACATCCGCCCCCAGTGCTTGTGCTACAAACGATACAGGAGCCATGAAATATTCTCCCCTAACTTTTGCGTCTCCTTCAAGGCCATGATATTTAAGCTTTTTGTGAGTAAAGACAGGTCCACTAAGTTCCACAAGTTTGTTATTTAGATATGCTTTCCCGCGGCCATCAGCCACAGCTATCGCGTATTTATCTCCCTCTCTTGGCAAAATAGTTTCGCCGTTTATTATCTCGCCTTTTTCATTCCTGCTGATTCCCGAGAAAAGATAATCCCAAACTAATTCTGCATCGTCCATAGTCTGTCCATGGTCGCGGTTTTTTACGTCGCGGAACACTATATCCGCATATTCACCCTTATAAAAAACGAGATTGTCTTCACCCGTTATTTTAATTTGAGGTAAATCTTCGCATTTATTTATCTGCTTCCAGTAATCCCTGTTTATCTTTACTATTTTAGTGTCGTCTCCTTCAAAGAACGGAGGCCCGCCCGAATCAAGCTCCATACGCGATTGCCAAACTGCAAGTGGACCAGCACTATTTAAAATTTTACCTTCTTCATCATACAGAAGCCCCGGATAAGTAGGCCCCGCCGAGCCGGCCTTGCCAGCAAGCATTTTGCCATGATATCTTGCAAACTGACTTGTCATCGAATTCCCCATAGACATTCCCTGCATGAAAATCCTGCCTTCGTCTATGTTGTATTTGCTTTTCATTTTTTCTATAAGCTCGACAGTTAGATTCATATCATCATTTTCCGCTGGGTCTATCGGCGGTATATGAGGTGTAAATCCATTCATAGGAGTTTTCATAGCTTCGCGTACTTTGTCATCCGCCTGCAAAACCCACATACGGCTTTTTCTCGCATTTGGAAAAACTACAATAAAGCCTTCCCTCTCTGCAACCATTGTCCATGAAGTATATATCGCCTGTCCCCAGCCTGTCATAAGCCCGCCATGCATAGAAAGAACCAAAGGAACTTTCTTTGTCCCATCATAGCTTTCCGGAACATATTCATACCAAATGTGCTCTATTCCGTCTTCAATCGGCTCTATATATTCCTTTAGCCTTTCCGGATAAACCTGCGAGTTGTTGCCGTTTTCGTTCACCACCATGTCGGTGCCCTTTATCGCCATAGGGAGGTAATCCCTGTTATCATCGTTTGGATTGCCGGGCAAAATTTTTATCTTGCCTTTCATATATAAAGCTCCTTTCACAAAGCACATTGCACAAAGGTATTTAGTGTGCTATGCCAGTATTTCATCGCTAATCAGCAGCGCCATATTAATTGACAGCTCTGCAAAGTGATCGGTAATATAAAGCACATCCTCATAACGTGAAGTTTGATTGTTCAATATGTTCTTGCATATCCATTCAATCGGAACATACAGCTGTCCATCTCTAAGGACCGGCTCACAGGACATGGAATGAACCTTGTTATCCACAAGACACGCCACAACGCCACGCGCAAACTGCAATACGCGTCCATCTTTAAGCGTCAACTCTGCCGAGCAGCCATCCTCTGAAATATCACACTTTCCGCCCAATGCATCCGCAACAAATGAAACCGGCGTCATAAAGTACTCGCCGCGCACTAATGCATCGCCGTTTAAGCCATGATATTTAAGTTTTTGGTGAAGGAACACCGGGCCGTTCAACTGAACAAGCTGATTATTGACATAGGCTTTTGAACTACCAACCGCCAAGGCTATACCATAGTCATCGCCCTTTCTCGCAGAAATAGGCTCAGTATGTATGATTCGGCCATCTTCACCGCGACTTGTAGCTGAAAACAGATAATCCCATACCAGTTCAGCGTCATCCATGGTCTGCCCATGATCGCGATTTTTAACATCGCGGAATACATAATCGGCTGACTCTCCCCTATAAAAGGCAAAATTATTTTCTCCCACTATTTTTATCTGTGGAAGCTCATTGCAGCCGTTGATTTCCTTCCAGTAATCACGGTTTAGCCTAACTAATCCTTGGGTGGTACCCCCAAAATCCTCAGGGTTCTGATCAAGCTCCATGCGAGATTGCCACACACCAAGTGAACCGCTTCTATTGGAAAGCTTTCCATCCTTATAAAGAGCTGATGTATGTGTAGGACCGGCTGAGCCAGCCATTGCGGCCAATATTTCTCCATGAT
The DNA here is from genome assembly GCA_963676355.1 of Christensenellaceae bacterium. GTDB lineage: Bacteria > Bacillota > Clostridia > Christensenellales > UMGS416 > JAGLOK01. The sequence continues at coordinate 1,201,142 of OY781093.1, read as the reverse complement.
ATCTTGAAAATTGACTTGTCATCATATTACCCATAGACATGCCTTGCATAAATATGCGACTTTCATCAATATTGTATTTTTGTTTAAGTTTATCTATTAACGCAAGCACAAAATTCATATCGTGGTTGTCATCTGGGTTTTCAGGGAATTGGTTCAAATAAAAACCTTCCGGATTTGGCTTTCCTAAAACCTCTAAAGCTTTATCAGCTATCTCTACAATCCAAAAGTTATGTTCGCTGGCATCAGGAAATACTGTAATAAAGCCTTCTCTTTCAGCAATCAAAGTCCATGAAGTATAAACCGCCTGTCCCCAACCGGTCATCGCCCCGCCGTGCATCGAGATTACCAACGGAACCTTTTTTGTGCCGTCATAGCTTTCCGGTACATACTCATACCAGGAATCACGTACATCATCCAAAAAAACTTCCGAATACTCTTTTAATCTTTCTGGATAAGGTATCGAATCATTTCCGTTCTCATTAACCACCATATCCGAACCTTTTAGTTCCTTAGGCAAGTAATGACGATTCTCATCATTCGGATTTCCCGGATTTATTACTATTTTTTTATTCATGTAAATTGGCCTCCACTTATTTTTATGTATTGGAGCGACGCCGTAAACTCATTACGCAAAGATTTAATTTTTAAGACGTTCAATTAGTTTCTTCATATACTTCTATGAAATGATTATGCGACGTTGCTTTTCAAAATGTCCGCTTCTAATCCAACACTGTCAGGCATTTTGAAAAACAATGAATTTTAAATTAAGTAAAAACTGTCATAATTTGATTATAAAATCCGCTGCTTCTGCTTTTGCAGAAGCAGCGGTAATCCACCAGTTAATTATTTTGTTGATTCGTATCCTTGGACATAAATTTCCATAAGTTCTGGTAATCCCATTTTGTCGAGTTTGTCAAGATAATCCTGCCATCCTTCTTCTACGCCGCCGTTCATTATGAAGTCAACGAGTGCTGTGTCAGCATATGTATTGATGTCAGTCTGAAGAGTTGATAGTCGTTCTGTCTGTTCAACAGTCCACTTAACTGTAGGATAGCGGCTTTCTGGTAAGAAATAATCTGAGTAGAAAGCACTTGCGTCACCTTTAAGGAATGTGTCGCTGTTTCCGCGTCCGCCTACGCTTGCGCTGTATTCTGCGCTTGCCCAGCCTGGACCCATTTCAGATGCACATGTGAATCTGAAAGCGTCGCCTGTCGATCCGTCAGGAGCTGCTATAAGCATAGGATTTCCGTCATCGCCAATTGCTGTGCCTACACCTTCGGAGCCATAGGCAATCTGCAAGCTATTCCATTCGTCATAGCACAGGTCATAGAAAGCCATAACCGCTTCTGTTTCTTCACATGTAGCAGCTATCATAGCTGTGTTTCCAAACATTGAGAATGCATAGTCTGAACGCCAGTATTGCTGTCCGTCCGGTCCTATAGGAGGTGCTATGTATTCAAAGTTATCTGCTTCTCCGAGACAGAAAGCCTCTTTCGACCAAGCACTGCCTGCGCCTGCCATAACGCCTTCAGAAGCGCCAAGTTTTGCCATCATTGCAGGTGGGTCCATTGTGAACAGTTCCTGATCAATTAAACCTTCAGAATAAAGCCCGTTGAGCCAAATCAAAGCCTCTTTGAAACCTTCCATTGTAGGTGCAAAGACAACCTCTCCATCAACAACCATCGTTAGGGGTCTCGGTGCCATACCTTGGCTAAGCACTACTCCGAACGAAGGTAAGAAACATTGAACTGCTCCCATACTGTTGATTTGATCCCCTGGAGTATAAAACGGTAATACACCGTAACCGGTATATCCGATTTCATTGAGTTCTCCGTCGCCGTTAGGATCCTGTGTTACAAATGCTCTGAGCATATCAGCATAATCGTCCAATGTTTTTGGTAACTCTATGCCTAAAGTGTCACACCATGTCTTATTGACATACATTGAATCTCCCGCAATGGGCTTAAGAGCATGTTGGCTAGGCAATCCATATATTGTTCCTTCTGGATTGGTGCAGAAAGTACGAGCTTCCGGTATCTCTGTAAAGAAACGTTTAATGTTAACAGTGCTGTCGATATATGGAGCCAAGTCAGTAAACAGTCCAGAGTTTGCATCAGCATCTGTAACTGTAACTGAATACCAGATATCCGGTAGGTCTCCGCCTGCTAACATAACTGATTTCTGTGTTCCCCAGTCTGTTATTCCGTATGTTTCCCAAGTTATCTCCAAATTGGCTTCTTCTGCCATTTTGTTAACTACCGGGTAAGGGAATGTAGTTTCAGATGACTGAGTGATGGTAAGTCCTGTAAGCTGTATTGGCCCGCTTGATTCTTCATTACCTTCAGAGCCTTCCGTTTTGACTGGTTTGTCCGTTGTATCCTGATCGGTAGTTTTTGCACATCCGGCAAAAGCGCTAGCCAAAACAAGTATCACAACAACCAAAATTGCTAAGTACCTTTTTTTCATTTTCATTTCCTCCTTATAAGTTCCGATTTGCTTTATTTAGTAATTTGTTTCCTATTAGTCCCCCTGGTTAATCCTCCTCATAATTTTTGAATATATACGTTCATTAATTGAATCTACCCTTTTATTGATCCCATTAATGCGCCTTTTGTGAAATATTTCTGTATGAACGGATAAACGCACATGATAGGCAGAGTCGAGAATATTATCAATGCATATTTAAGCATTTCAGCTTTGTTCCAGTCTTCCGCATTGAACGACCCAAACTGACCTTCATTTTGAATTAATATTGTACGCAGAACAATCTGCAATGGTTTTTTCACATCATCCTTAAGATAAATCAATGCATTCATATAGCTGTTCCAACTGAAAACCGCCACATAAAGCCCCACAACAGCGATTATCGCGCTTGTCAGCGGCATAACAATCTGCATGAAAAAGCGGAAATCCGAACATCCGTCTATTTCAGCAGCCTGTCTTAATTCATCAGGTATCTGCGATGAATAAAATGTTCTTGCTATAATAATATAAAATGTATTAACCGACCACGGAATAACCATTACCCAGTATGAGTTCAGCATGCCAAGCTTTTTTATCTGCAAGTATGTTGGAACCAGTCCGCCGTTGAAAAACATTGTTATCAAGAAAAATATCATGAATATTGAGCGAAGCGAAAAATCTTTTCTTGACAGTGCATAAGCTGCAGGCAAAATGAAAAGCAACGAAAAGAACGTCAGCCCTACTGTATAAATTATAGTGTTATAATATCCTGTCCAAAGCTTCGAATTGCTAAAAACTTCCTTGTAAGCAGCCACCGAAGTACCCTTCGGGATTAACCAAACTTGTCCCGACTGAATATACGAAGGATCGCTCACCGATGCTATTATTACAAAATATAGCGGATATGCTATCGAAAGACCGACCAGTGTAAGGATTAAATAGTTTACGAAATTAAAAGCTATATCGCCTTTTGTAAGTTTAATTTTCTTTGTTTTAGTACTCACTTTATGTTCTCCTTCCACCTTGATTACATCAAGCTGTTGCCTGACATTTTCTTTGACAGGTAATTGGTCAGCACAAGCAATGCAATATTTACTGCTGTGTTAAAAAGGTTTACAGCCGCCGAAAAACTGTATTGTGCGTTTATCAGTCCCACTTTATAGACGTAAGTTGCAAGTACTTCGGAAATAGGCTGATTCACCATATTTTGCATCAGGAAAGTTTTTTCAAAGCCAACGTTCATCAGGTTACCCATTGAAAGAATAAACATTATTGTTATAGTCGGCATCAGGCACGGCAGGTCTATGTTCAGCACTCTTTGGAACTTTCCTGCGCCATCCATAACCGCAGCCTCATAAAGTGCGGGATCAACTCCCGAGAGAGCCGCCAGATAAATAACGCTGGCAAAACCGGTTGTCTGCCATATACCCGTGGCTATATAGACCGTTCTAAACCATTTGACATCGGACAGTAAATCCGGTGCATCCTGAATATTAAAAATGTTAATCAGTGCTCCGTAAACCCCTCTCTGTTGAGAGAGAAAAAGAAATATCATTCCAACCATTACTACCGTTGATATAAAATACGGAAGGTATGTTATGGTTTGTATTGTTCTTTTAAACGACTGTTTTGTTACCTGATTGAGCATCAGTGATAGTAAAACCGGAATCGGAAACGACCATAAGATGCTGTATAAACTAAGCAAAACCGTGTTCTTAACGATAGTTATAGAGTTATAAGAATTGAAAAACCTCATAAAATGCTTAAATCCAACCCAAGGGCTTGCGGATATACCTTTTACAACAGTATAATCTTTGAAAGCTATCTGCACCCCGTACATAGGAATGTAGTTAAACAAAATAGCGATAGTAACTGCTGGTATCAACATTAAAATCAGTTGATATCTTTGCAATAATTTTCGCGCGCCTCTACGCGTGCGAAAGCCAATGGACCGGCTTTTGGGATAAATCATGTGGTTTTGACCTGAAGTACTCATGATATGCATGTTTCCTTTCATAAAATTCTTAGAAAATGTTTAGCTGATGATTATTATCTTTAGCTAAATTTAGCAACTTTTAAGAACACTTTGATTATATCACTAAGTTTTTTATGTGTCAACCTATTCATATTGACTATATTTTTATAAAATTTTGTTGCTTTATATAGATTAAAGGCTAACTTTTAGCTAAATTTAGCAATAAGAAAATTTAGCTAAAGTGCGTTTATAAGTTCCTAGGACACAAAACCGCAGTACAGGAAATCCTGCACTGCGGTAATTTGTTTTTATTGATGCTAGGTGCTCAAATAATCATCATTAAAAGGGACTCGCTCCCGTATCTTCTAAACCAAAGAAGTCCAATGCATGCTGGATAGCCAAGTCCCAAAAACGCCACTCGTGACGATATCCTTCCAGTTTCCAAAATTCTGCATCCAGTTTAATTTCTTCTGCATGCTTTTGAAATATCATCAGCTTATCGTATATCATAGTGTCTTCTGTACCACAAGCAAAGAGCAATTTGGGCAGTTTGCCCGTTCCCGCAAGCGAATCCATTATCTTCCACACATTTTCACTTGAATTTTTGAAATTATCAAGCCCACCTGCATTTTCAACCATGCTCAACAAACGAGCCGCGAACATATCATCTGAGTGAAGATATTCCTCTGTCAGTTTATCATACTCTTCAGGAGCGGCCGAAAGCACCGCGGCGGCGGCAAATTTTTCTGGGAAGTTAACTGCATATTTTATTGTCCCGCGTCCGCCCATTGAAAGCCCAGCAATAAAGTTGTCTTCCCTTTTATCGGAGATTGGCAACCAGTTATATACAAGCGGCATCAATTCTTTCACAAGATAATCATACATGTCAAAGCCCATCATTGCTTTATCCCAGTTGGAATAGTTGCTGTTTAACGCACTAGGCATCACGACAGCGAGGTCTTTTTCGCAGGCATAAAGCTCTATATTTGTTCTTCTTAGCCAATCAGAATGATCTCCGAATGTTCCATGTAAAAGCCACAAAACTTTTAGTTTCTTATTTTGTTTATAATATTCCTCCGGCGTTATACCCCTCGGTTTATTAGGCAAAATTACACTGATTTCATGATTTGATTTTAGATAGTCACTTTCAAAGTTCATTGTTAAAACAGACATATTCCCTCCGATTTTGATATTAGTATTTTAAACATTAATCAAGATTTTTGTTTAAATTATAGTTAGTTACATTATTAATGTCAAACGTTTCACATTTCTCAAGGTATGCCCGCTGTGTCTTAAAAACACCTTTTCCGCTCTTTGTCTATGCCATCCCTTGCTATCGCTTTATAAATATGCCGCGCTCTACAAAAGCTCTATTTTTCTTGCTATATCTATTATAATCGACCTCTTTTTTTAGGTTATCCTCCAACTTGCTTCACTTTTACCCTTTTCAACTCCTCCATTATATCCATATGAACAACATTCTAATCTGAAGGATTTTTTCGGAAAGATTATTTAGTCCTAAGCGTTTAAACTTCCTCCATTTTGTTTATTTTATATACATGAATAAATACAAAAGAAAATTTAAGTTCTCAACAATTGTTGCAATCATTTTGAGTCTTACGATTCAGTCATCAGTGGCTGCGCAAGGTAACTCGTTTGTTGAATTAAAATAAATTTCAAAATCAGAATTGTCAGCATTGAGTTTAATTCCAAACTACAGCATCGGCTTTTTTGTCGCTGTTGGAATTTTGATAACCATTGCAATATTATTATTTATTCTTAAGCAAAAAACAAAAGTATAATTTTATTAACTTTATAGCTAGAACATATTCCATAATCTATATATATGCTTTTTATAATAGGCTTGTACTATCTTATTCTTGCAAGTATAATTTTGTAAGTGACTTTTATATCAGTATTTATCTGTTGTGTCACAAAAATCATGGAGGGCAGCGATGCAAAAATCAAGTACTCTAAAAACGTTTAGCTATATGTAGTGCTTGTTCACATTAATTTTGTTTGCCCAAAATTTCACTCTTAAATTAAATAACTAACTCTAAAGAATAATTATTTCTATACCTATTTTATTAAATCAGGCAGATTTCAATTTATTCTATTGCTATATATCGCTTTCAATTTGTTTATTGAAAACCAATAAACAACTCTTAATACACACTTTTTTTACCCCCCTGTTTAAGGGGGGACTTTTTTTGCATTTGCAAATATGAACTTTTTATGAATTCTTACTCTTTTAGTCGTGTTTATATTTATTCTTTTTAGTTAATGGTTTATAATTTAATAATAAGTACTTTGATATCAAAGTATTATTGACAAGACTATAAACTACTACCCTATAAGAAAGGGGATAAAAATGAGTACAAATATAAAAAAATTGAGAACAGCATTGGTGATGATCACCGCATTTGCATTGGTTTTGCTTCCAAATCTTGTGGCGATGGCTGATTCTTCTGACGGGGCAATAGGCACACCAACACCCTTTCCTTCCGAAGAAGTATCCGCATCACCAAGCAGCACTCCCACAGGCGAACCAGAAAATGTTCCTGAAGAATCACCTAGCAGTGCTCCAGAAGAAACTCCAAATGGCGCACCCACAGAAGAACCCAGTGGTTCTCCCGAGGTAGCGCCAAGCAACTCCCCAACAGAAGAACCCAGCGGTGTTCCCGAGGAAACACCAAGCGGCTCTCCCAGCGAGACACCCAATAATACTCCTACAGAAACCTCTCCCGCTGAAGAGGCAAGTTCTTCACCAGAAGAATCACCCCCTCCAGAGGAAACCAGCTCACCAACACCGAGTGCAGTGCCATCCGAGGAAGTAACTCCTACGCCTAGCAATACTCTCGAGGCAAGCGAAAAACCAGATGTTTCTGAAGAGGTTTCCCCCAGTGAAACTCCCGAAGCATCCAACACGCCTGAAGCTAGCTTAAACAGACGGCCAAGAAATCAAAGCGTTACTTTTTGGAATTATCCTCCCATAAGTAACGGCTTGTCCCATTATACTTATCAGGTAAAACAACCAAATGGTACTTTTGGATCTCCTGTCACTGTTACTCCTGCAGCCTATAGCACTATTGTAGTAAGCTTTGCCAAAGGAACTGATTTAAAAATCATAGCATATGGCAACTCTGGCTTCACATTTTCTCAGTGGTACTATAGCATCGGTAGTTCAGGCAATCCCGCTACGGTTAAACTAAATTCAGACATAAAAGTGAAAGCAGAGTTTAAAGAAGCAGCCCCCACACCGACTCCTACTCCTACATCCACACCTACTCCGGTTGTCCAATATTCAACGATACAATATAGTGATAACCCAAATCAAGGCAATGCAAGTGATGGATATGGACAAGGCTTAAGCCACTATACATATCAGATACAAAATCCAAATGGTACATGGCAATCGCCTATAGTAGTAAGCCCTAATGGTCCAAGTGGATCAATAACAATCACTTATCCAGTAGGCACTGTTGTAAAAATCAGAGCTTATCACTATTCTGGGTACTATTTCACAAAATGGTGGCGTGATGTTGACAATCACACCTCATCACCTAATCCATTTGTTTATACTGTTGCTATAAGTGCATTCAACGTGCAGGCTCTGTTCCTAGCAGAACAGCCTACAGCAACCCCTTCCCCTACTTCTACTTCTACTCCGACACCAACGCCAACGCCGACACCGACGCCTACTCCGACCCCAACGCCGACTCCTACTCCGACCCCAACTCCTACACCTACTCCGACTCCTACACCAACGCCTACACCGACGCCGAAACCGACTCCTACTCCGACCCCAGCTCCTACACCAACGCCGACTCCGACTCCAACTCCTACACCGACACCGACTCCTACACCGACACCGACTCCTACTCCGACCCCAACGCCAACTCCTACACCTACACCTACTCCGACTCCGACTCCGACTCCGACCCCAACTCCTACACCTACACCAACGCCGACTCCTACTCCGACTCCTACACCAACGCCGACTCCGACCCCAACTCCTACACCTACACCAACGCCGACTCCTACACCTACTCCGACCCCAACGCCAACGCCTACACCGACTCCAACTCCTGACCCAGGCGTAATAACAATCGCTAAATTTGAAACAGGAAATACTGCAGTAAGACTTGGCGGAGTAAACTTCACACTATATGCAGGAAGCGTATCTCCAGGCAACCTCATTTCGACAGAATGGACGGATGTAAATGGTAATATAGTATGGGCTGGATTAACACCGGGTACATATGTATTGGTTGAAGTCGCAACAGTTCCGGGCTATACACTGCCAGCGGATACAACAACAGACATAACACTTGAAGCAGGCGAATCAGAAGTTGTGATACTCTTTAACTCACCGGCTACAACTCCTCCTCCACCACCTGTTGTTACAATCGCACCTCCACCAGTACCATTAGCCCCCGAGAGCACGCCAGCTCCGACACCAGTTCCATCACCGACTCCGACTCCGGTTGAGACAGATATCTTTATAATCGAAGATGTAGCACCGGCACTGGCTCCCGAAACCGGCGAAGGCGATGCGTTATTTATCTCAATAGGTGCATTGGCACTTATAGGATTGGCACTGTTGTTCTTAAGAAAGAAATTTGTTAAAAATTAAAATAAAGACAAAAGACAAACTGAATAGAATATCAAAAGACGAACATTATAAAAACCTCCTATTATTGAATAATAGGAGGTTTTCTAATACGGACAAAAGAAAAAGCTTTTCAAAAAATAAATTAATCAAGGATTATTCATTTCTCTTATTAAAAATTACCTTAAGCCTTTAAAACATTTCGTCAAATATCTTCTTTATCATTTGCATTTAAAGCGAATCATGTTCCAAGAAAGATTTTTGATAGATGCCGTGAAAATTCCATTATCGCCAATCGGAACTTTTTGTTTTTCAGGAACGACGTTATCTGGATTTTCAAAAGTATTTTTCGCATACATGTCTTCCCCGCTTAAAACAACATGCTCAATAACCTCAGTATCCCCAAATGATCTTAAATCAAATTCTGTTTCTATAGTATTTTTAGTGTCTTGGTTCAAAACAAACACAGAAACAGTTGAATCTTCTTCATTGTATGTTACGGCAGATTTTAACGCTGGTATCTCAACATATGAATCTGTGCCTATCTTTGGGCTTGAAATAATCGGCTGAAGCACTTTACCTCTTCCATAATTTGAAACCTGTTCAAATGGGAAGAACGTTGTCTTTTTAAGCAGACCACCATCTTTTTTTGTCTGAATAGGTGAAATCGTATTCACAAGCTGTGCCAAACAAGCTATCTTTACTCTGTCTGAATTATTTACCAATGAACACAAAAGACCGCCTAAAACCAAGGCATCCAGCAAATGATATTCATCTTCGCAAAGAACCGGAGCATTCTTCCATCTTTCGTGAGGTTCTATTCCATTTTCAATGTACCAAACATTCCATTCATCAAAAGAAAGATTCATAGTTTTTTTGCTTCTTTTAAACGCCTTCACATAATCAGCTGTTGAAACAATTGTTTTAATGAACATATCCATGTCTACATGGCTTGCAAGAAAATCACTTTCACTTTCTTTTAGCTCGTAATATCTGTGCAGTGAAATATAATCTACATGCTCATACGTGTGTTCAAGCACTTTCCTGTCCCACTCTGGAAATGTCGGAATTTCCGCACCGGAACTTCCACATGCAACAAGTTCAATTTCCGGATCAACCCACTTCATTATCTTTGCAGCTTCTTTTGCTTTTTTCCCATAATCATCAGAATTCATTTGGCAAATCTGCCACGATCCGTCCATTTCATTACCCAAGCACCAAAGTTTAATGTTATGCGGATCTTTATGGCCATTTTTTATCCTAAGATCACTCCAATATGTACCACCTTTATGGTTGCAGTATTCAACCATGTTTCCGGCTTCTTTGGGTGAACCTGTGCCAAGATTTACCGCAGCCATTGCTTCAGTGTCAGCTTTTTTGCACCAATCAACAAACTCATCAATACCTATCTCATTTGTTTCCTCAGAAAACCACGCAAGATCAAGCCTCTTTGGTCGTTCATTCACAGGGCCTATTCCATCAGTCCAATCATATCCAGACACAAAGTTCCCTCCCGGATATCTGACTATAGGAACATTTAACTGTTTTATAGCTTTTATAACATCGCGCCTAAACCCTTGCGAATCGGCATCGCTGTGCCCCGGTTCATATATTCCCGTATAAACAGCCCTACCCATGTGTTCAATAAAAGAACCATACAGACGGTTATCTATATTACTAATTGTATAATTTTTATCTATTGTAAACTTCGCTTTATTCGACATTTATTTTCTCCTATGATACTAATTCATTTATTATTCCTAAACCAATTGCAATAAAAAGTTATGGAACTTCAACTATTAAGCCTGTTCCAGAAATCATATGCTTTATTAAACATTGCTCATAATTTCGCCATCAACCCTGTCCATAGTAGGCGTTGCTACCATGCTTTCTAAGATAATGCTTGTCCAGTAAATCTTGTTGCATGTGGCCTGTTGCAGGATTGAGTATCTGTGCATGCCAGTTCATAAAAGCTACTTCCTCAAGAACAACTGCATTGTGCACAGCTTCGTGCGCATCTTTCCCCCATGTAAATGGTCCATGACTTTGAACTAAAACAGCCGGTATGCTCATAGGATCAGTTCCTCTAAATGTTTCAATGATTACAGAACCTGTTTCTTTTTCATACGCACCATTTATTTCAGATTTTTTCATAAGTCTTGTGCAGGGAATATCGCCGTAGAAGTAGTCACCATGCGTTGTGCCTATAGGTGTAATTGATTTTCCTGCCTGTGCGTATATAGTCGCCCATCTGGAATGCGTATGAACAATTCCACCCATGTCAGGATATGCTTTATAAAGCTCAATGTGTGTCGGCGTGTCAGATGACGGCTTATAATTTCCTTCCACCGTTTTACCTTCTAAATCAACTACAACCAAGTCGTCTTTTGTCATAGTATCATAAGGCACACCTGATGGTTTTATAACAACCAAACCAGTCTCTCTATCAATTCCCGATACGTTACCCCATGTAAATGTAATGAGATTATACCTAGGTAAAAGTAGATTTGCCTCAAGTACTTCCTCCTTTAATTTCTCAAGCATAATTTCCTCACTTTAGCTTCCATGCAATGTCTTTTAAGAATAGTTCTTCTTCCAACTTGTCTGGATTAGTTTCTCTTCCTATATGAACAAACTCAACATCCATCATTCTTGCCCAGTCCTTCATCTGATCTGAAGTAATGTCATATGAAAGCGTTGTATGGTGAGCTCCTCCTGCCATTATCCAGCACTCAATTCCTTGAGTCATATTTGGCTCTGGTTTCCACATAACGCGTGCCACAGGTAAGTTTGGCATCTCCATGATTGGCTCTACACACTCAACATCCTGACATATCAATCTCATCCGGTTTCCTAAATCAACCAAGCTTACAGCAATAGCCTTACCGGGACGTCCCTCAAAAACAAGTCTTGCAGGAGCTTTTCTATCACCTATTCCAAGATTATGCACTTCTATTTTAGGCTTGCCTGCAGCTATTGAAGGGCAAACCTCCAGCATATGAGCTCCTAAGCTGTGTTCGTTTCCTTTTTCAAGGTGATAAGTATAGTCTTCCATAAAAGAAGTGCCGCCTGATAATCCTTCGCTCATAGCTTTAATTATCGATGTCATTGCCGAAACTTTCCAATCGCCTTCGCCGCCATATCCATATCCCTGTGACATTAAGTGCTGGGACGCAAGCCCTGGCAACTGCTCCATTCCATATAAATCTTGGAATGTATTTGAAAATGCCATGCACCCTTCTCTGTCAAGCATTTTTTTCATTGCGATTTCTTCTCTCGCCTGATATTTAACTGTCTCAATATCATCAGTCTTTATTTCATAAACGCTGGAGTATTCTTTCATCAGCTCATCAATTTCTTCATCTGAAACTGCATTCATGTATTCAACCAATTCACCTACAGGCCATGTGTTTACCTGCCAACCAAATTTAGCCTGAGTATCAACCTTGTCACCCTCAGTCACAGCAACTTCGCGCATGTTGTCACCAAAGCGCATCACTTTTAGGCTTTTGCTAAATGCTGCACCAACAGCTGCACGCATCCATCCACCTAAACGCTTTTGCACACCTTCTTCTTCCCAATAGCCAGCAATTACTTTTCTTGGCTTTCTCAATCTTGCCCCTATATATCCATGTTCCCTGTCTCCATGTGCAGCTTGGTTTAGGTTCATAAAATCCATATCAATTTCTTCATTTGGAATTTCAAGATTATATTGTGTCGCAAAATGGCAATATGGTTTTTGCAAATTCATCAAACCATTTATCCACATCTTGCTTGGTGAAAACGTGTGACACCATGTGATGATTCCAGCACATCTCTCGTCATAGTTGGCTTCTTTTATAATTTCAGTAATTTCATCATTCGACTTTGCTACCAACTTTGCGACTAATTTGCATGGCAAATTGCCACTTTCGTTCATTTGTTCAGCCATTTCTTTTGCGCGGGTTTCTATTGTTCCCAGAATTTCAGTACCATAAAGCAACTGCGATCCCACTACAAACCAAAACTCGTATTCTTTAATCATTTTATTCTCCTTAAAATATTTCGACTTCATTTATTTTTGTCCATACAGCACTTGTATACCCCAAAATTACTGTTTCAATTATAATATTGCGCAAAATCATAAACAATGATTTTTATTAACACGTTATAGACATTTATTGATATTTAAATTATAATTCTTAATGAGAAAAATATATGATAGCTAAATTTGAAACAAGACAATATATTAACAACGAGCAATTATGGACAGGTGTTTACAGTAATCTCCATAACTTGCCCCATTGGCATACAGAATTTGAAATTATTCATGTATTTTCAGGAAACGCAATTATTTCTATTAATGATCAATCTTTTTCTCTTAACGAATCACAGACATTATTTGTTTCAGGCGGAGATATTCACTCAATACAGAGCATAAACGACAGCAAGATCGCTGTATGCCTTTTTGATAAGCATTTAATGAAGGAGATAAGCTCGCATTATTCGTTGGTTTCTCCGTTTCTTAAGTATTCATACCCATTTAAGGATGCATTTAAAAAAATACAAAAAGAGCTGGAATTAAAACCGATTTTATACGAGCTTAAGGCAAAGCACATTCTTCAAGAATTGCTTTTAATGATTTTTAGAAACGAAGAATTAAAACAAACTGATTATAAAAGTAGTCACATTGCTTTCAATCGTTATAAAGAGCTTTTAAATGAGTTGGATGAAAAATATTCTGATATGACATTTAAGGATTGTGCAACTTTTATGGGTTTTAGCGAAGCGTATTTTTCAAGGTTTTTTAAACAAATATCCGGGATGACTTTTTCCCAATATAGAAATATCATTAGAATTGAAAAAGCGATACAACTTATACAATCTGAAAATGAACTGACAATATCACAAATCACATTCAAGTGTGGTTTTGGCACACCACGTCACTTCAATCGTGTTTTTCTAGAAACCACCGGATACTCGCCCTCTAGCCTCCCCGCTGATTTCAAACTCAATTCCTTTCCATTAAAAGCGTTCAGCAATAATTTTGATCCTACTTTAAATGATTCAATTTTATTGGAATGATATTATAATATTGTGCGTTTTTAACTCTTATTATGGAATACTTTATTCTACAACATAAATTTATGCAAGATACATCGCACAAATGTATCTTGCATATTACCCTATAAACCCCATTCATTCCCTGTTGTTTACTTATTAAGTCGATATCTTCGCTTAGTTGTCGTCGTAGTTTGTCACTTCCAGTTTGGGTAACTATTTAAAAGTCATCACCGTCATCCAGCGGGATAACATCACTAGGAGACACCACTTTTTGACTATATGAAGTTGTCTTTATGTTACTGGCTGATTTCCTTACTTCACCACCCAGATCACTTCGTTTATTTGCATCCAAGTCCGCTTCTGCAGCTTTATTTTCACCTTTTACTAGACTATTAAGCTCAAGTACTATCTTTTCAAGATTACCAGCCTGTGCGTATAGCTGTTCAGCAGATGCTGCACTTTCTTCAGATGAAGCTGCGTTGCTTTGTACAACGATTTCCATTTGCCCAATTGCTTCAGAGACCTGAACTGTGCCTTTTGCCTGCTCATCACTTGCCGCAGAAATCTCATCCATAAGCTGATTTACATCTTTAGTCTTAGATGTGATTTCTTCCAAAGCCTCGTATACATCAGAGCTTATTGATACGCCTCGCTCTGAAAGCTCAATGTTTCTGTCTATAATTTCTGCTGTGTCCCTTGCAGCCTTCGCGCTCTTCTGTGCAAGGTTTCTAACTTCTTCTGCTACAACAGCAAATCCTTGCCCTGCATCTCCTGCCCTCGCAGCTTCCACAGCCGCATTGAGCGCCAACATATTAGTCTGGAATGCAATCTCATCAATAACCTTTATTATCTTTGATATTTCGGCACTTGATTTTTTGAGTTCTTCCATAGAATCTCTCATCTCCTGCATCCTTGATGAGCCTTCCATTGCCGCCTTGCTCGCTTCTTTTGAAAGATTGTTGGCTTGACGTGTATTATCTGCGTTTAGCTTCACCATTGATGTAGTCTCATCCATTGTCGCTGATGTTTCTTCAATAGCGGCAGCTTGCTCTGTTGCTCCTTCTGAAAGCTGTTGACTAGATGCTGAAAGCTGTTTTGAAGAAAATGAAACCTTCGTTGCTGAATCTTTTATCTGATCCATTGATCCAGTAAGCGGCTTTACAATATATCTGCTTGCAACATATATCATTATTCCAATTATCAAAACCAAGAATACTACAGCAAGGATAATTCCGATCAGTATTCCTTGAGATGTTGAAGCATTGAGTTCTTTAATCGGAATAGATACACCTACTGCATAGTTTCTGCCTGTATCGCCTATCTGTGCCGATGCAAATGTAACTTGTGAAACAATACCATTGACATATGACTTGTTCTCTGCTTCGAATATTTGCTTTTCATTCAAAATCGAATTTTTTATTGGCGATTCAAAACTCGCATCAAAATAATCCGTCGCATCCGTATGCCAAATTTCGCTTTTTGGATGAGCTACAATTGTCGCATTAAAGCTTGTTACCCATATGTATCCCGTATCAAAAAGCTTCGTATTATCCACAATCGCCTGAAATTCCTCTGCCTTTATATCTGCTCCAATTACCCCAACAAATTCTCCGTTCACAATTATTGGTACTACAACTGACATAATATAAGTGTCATTGCTTGCATTAGGAGTTAGATAAATATCAGTTATTACTTCTTTTCTGGAGCTTTTTGCAAGCTGATAATACTCATATTCATTATATCCAACGCTTGCAGTAACATTTATCCTGCCCGAGTCTTTATAAACGTAAGGGACAAATCTTCCCATTTTGTCATAGCCTTTTTTACCAGCATAAAGAGCATCATTTCCATCAAAAGCATTCTCTTCCCAAATAGTATACGCTCCATACATGCTTTGGTTCGATTCAACCCACTCTTTAAGCAAATCCTCAACACTAATACGGTCAAGGCTTTTATCATGCTCAACAAAATCCCCCAAAGTTAGTGCCAAGGCTCTTGCTTCATCCAATGGTAGTTCAAGCAATCCTTTCACTTCATACACCTTATGATAAGCTAGTTCTTCGACGTAGTTTCTTTCCAAATCGAGACTTGTGTTATAAAACCGCACTAAAATTACAGAAGCAAGTGCCGTAAATCCAAATAGAACCAATAGTACGATCGGTAACAGTATCTTCATCCTTATATTTAACTTTTTCATTTTTAACTCCTCACATTACAGTTTTGTTCATTTTTAATTTCTGAATTTATAAATTAATTCACCCTATTCTAAGCAACTTCAGACTCCTGTTTTTCTTCCTTGACAAAAATATTATTTACATCAATCAGCATCACTACTTCATCTTGCACTTTTCCCATCCCTGCCAAAAATTCTTGTTTTACATCGTCAACACACTTAGGCGGTTCAACAATGTTTTCCTCTGGTATGTCCATAACTTCCTGCACAGAATCAACTACAACACCGTTTATTTTTGTTGTGCCATTTGTGTTTACCTCAATGATAATCACAGAAGTCCTCTCGTCATACACCCTTTCATCCATTCCAAATTTCAGTCTCAAATCCATCACAGGTATTATTTTCCCTCTTAGATTAATAACTCCTATTATATACTTTGGTAAATTCGGTACTTTGGTAACATCCATCATGCCAATGATTTCTCTGATTTTTACAATTGGAATTGCATAACTTTCTTCGCCCAATTTCAGCGTTAGATATTTGTTAATCCTCGCCATCTAAATATCCCCCTTTTAAATTTATTCATCCTTACAACCCTTTTTGCTTGTTTATGTTATAAATATACTCGCTGCCACTTAACTATCACTTAACAATTAACACAAATATAGTGTTTTATACTTTTTTATAATAAAATATAAAATACTCTTTTAAGATATACTCAATTTTTATTTTTCGACTGATTTATCCTTAGTTCCTGTAAATTATTGAAACTCTAAGTTATTTTTATCATTCAGTATCTCTTTTAGCTTACCGATAAATTCGGGAATGTCTATTGGTTTTGTAAAGTAGTCCGCAAACCCTAAATCAAGAGCTTTACGAATATCTTTTTCCATTGCGTTTGCGCTCACTGCAATAATTGGAATATCTTTTGTCTCATCATAGCCTTTTAACCTTTTAAAGAGTTTGTAACCATCCATGTCAGGCAAATTAATATCCAAAAGAATCAAATCAGGGCAGTGTACGCGCGCCATATCTATTCCAATTTCAGCAGTCGGCGCCGCCATCATCTCTAAACCTTTTATATAAGATATAATTCTTTCAACTAAGTTCAAATTAGCAGGATTGTCTTCGACATAAAGAATTCTCTTTTTTATTTCATTGCTATCATATGGCAAAACACACTCTATATCTTTATTTTCATATTTGTCCTCTATATTTTTCATGTTAGCTTCGTTAAGCTCTACATAGAAATGGCTGCCTTTTCCAGTCTCGCTTTCCACATGAACGCTACCACCCATAAGCTCAGTAAGCTGTTTTACCATAGCCAGACCAATCCCTGTGCCTTCTACAAGGTTTTTAGTGGCACTTAAACGATTAAACGGCTTAAATATTCCATCAATCTGGCCTGAGGGTATTCCTATACCAGTATCAACAACATGAAATCTTATTTTGTTTTCAATAGCTTCACAATAAAAAGTTACCTGACCCTTTTCTTTGTTATATTTTATGGCATTGCTTATTAAGTTAATCAATATCTGCTTTATTCTGATTTTATCCGTCTGCACATATCTATCGCATCGCTTGTAATGGCTCACTAATTTTACTCCAAACTTTTCAGCCATAGGCTTAACAAGCGCAAATGTTTCATTCACTATCTCGGCAACACTTACAGGCTCAATAGATATAGTCATTCTCCCTGCTTCAATCTTCGCCAAATCAAGCACTTCGTTTATAAGCTCAAGCAAATGACTGCCAGCTTTTTTAATCTCATAAATGCTGTCCTGTTGCGCTTCACTTAAAGGATACTCAGGATCAATTTCCAAGAGCTGTGCAAATCCCAAAACCGCATTTAACGGAGTGCGAAGCTCGTGGCTCATGTTCGATAAAAATTCTGATTTTGCTTTGCTTGCCTTTTCTGCTTCATTGCGTGACTCAATAATGCTTTGTTCCAATTCCTTTTGGTCGGTTATATCTCTAAGTGAAACAGCAGCAGTGCGTGATCCACCATCTAGCAAAGAGATTCGCGCCAAAAACCATCTTATTCCATCAAATGTCTCTGTGCTATCTTCTATTGAAGCTGTTTTGCCGGTATTTATAACTTCCCTCACTGTAGCAAGATATTTCTCTGCATCACCCTTGTTTAAAAACTCTTCATAGGTAGTCTCTTCTTTTAACCCATTTGGGAATACTCTTTTAAGAATTCTTGGATCATTTGTTCTAAAATTCTTAATAACACCATTTTCATCAACCTCATAAATGGCATCATCGATGGAATTTACCAAATCATGAAGATAAGCTTCTCTATCTTTTAATGCATCCTGTGCATCCATAAGCTTTTTATTATATTGTCCCAGTTCTTTACCCATATCAACGATATGATTGGAGGTCTCCTGAAACTCTTCAATATCAAAATCCAAATTACTTTGAGTATATTCGCCCTCTCCTATACTATTTACCATATTGTTGATATTTAAAAGCGGATCCGAAATTTTCAAGCTAAGTTTGTTAATCCTTTTTCTTAAAATCCAAGAAAACAAGAAATATACAACTGCAAGGCTACAAAAAATAGCAAGTTCAAATGCCCATTCATTGTTTTTTATTTTATTAACACCAGCATATATAGTACTTTCAGGAACTACAAACAACAGCTTCCATTCAGTTTCGTCAATGGTCGCCCAAGACATAACTTTATTATCGTTATTTAGTTTGATGGTAGTCAAGCCTTCAGCTTCATTGCTTATCTCTCTTGCAAAATCCCCAAGTTCGTCCATATTATTTAGATTAAATTCATCAGGTTTAAATGTATCCTGCATGATAGCTTCTGAATAATTGTGCTCCGCAAACTCTGACAATCCCCAATCCTCTTCACCTTGCTCAGGCAGAGCCAGGATCACTCCGTTGCTGTCTATTAGAAGCGCATATCCTTCCCAAGGAATGTCCAAATCCAGCACTTGTTGTGTTATCGTGGACACTGTGATGTCAATTCCCACTACCCCCTCAAGAAAATCATCATTATAAACAGGTGCAATACACGAAGCCATCCATCCTGATCCTGCAGGATCCAAATATACATCTGTCCATTCTGTACTTCTGTCAGGGTTGTGCTCAGCGTCAGCTTCATAATAGAAATTGTATTGTGATATATCCATCTTCTCGACATACTGCGAAATCACATTAAAATATGGATAGATAACGTTAAGAGAGTCAAAAGTGTTTAGATATAGCTGAATAGCAAGGGGATGGCTTTTTTGAATATCCTTCATTAGGTTTTCAGTTTGGAGTACTCTTGCAACCTTCTCTCGCTCTTTGTCTCCTACAGTGTGATATCCACTATAGAACACAGCTGCTCCACCGTCTTTTTTATCTCGTGTTGTGTAATATGTACCTGCAGGAGAATATTCTAAACGAGCGTCATCCTCTTTACCCATCTGAGCAGGACTTTTAATTGCTTCCTGTGTTTGGAGTGCATAAATTTCTGTTATATAATTTATGTTCACTAGTTGCTGTTCAATGTTTTCAGCATCTTGACTGGTTGCTTTGTACAGCTCCTCCTGAACTTGATTTTTAAGAAGGTCTGTTATTATATTTGCCATGTATGAAAGATTTATAGTGTTTAATATTAAAAAGACTAATATAAAAAGAATTGCCGGAAGTCTGACTGAATTAATAAAAGATTTGTATACCCATTCTCTGATTTTTTCAGTCTTATTGCTTTTTCTCATTTCGACTCCCCTTCAAGATAAATATTTTATTGCTAAACCACCTTCAGTAGTTCATTAATGTTTTCCACTAAAACATCCACTAAATCAGGATCAAACTTCATGCCTTTTTGCGAAATGATGTATTCTATCGCATCTTCTATCTTCCATATGCTGCCATCGTCGTTGCAACATGTCATTTCATCAAAAGCGCTTACCAGTCCCACTATTCTTCCCGCAACCGGGATTTTATTTCCCACAAGCCCTTCAGGATGTCCACTCCCGTCCCAATTTTCATGACATGTCTGTAAAATCTTTACTGCGAGCTTCAAAACTTCTAAATTACTTACACTTAAAGTCTCAGCTCCATTTGCAGCGTGATTTTTCATGTGTTCCCATTCAGAAGGCTCAAGCACACCCTTCTTTTTAAGCATGCTGTCAGGCACACCAATTTCATCTATATCATACACTAGACTTGCGTTAGAAATTTCCAACGCCTGCTCATTTGACATTCCTAATTTCTTTGCTAGAACATATGTATATTTTTTTATCCTCGCAACTTTTTCACTCGCATCCTTATCACTAAACTCTACCGCCCACAGCAATCTTTCAATCAGTTCTTTTTTCGTTTCACTTAATTCTGATTCTTTTATTTTAAAAGTTTTTTCAAGAGTTGCGTTTTCACTGATACTTTCTATGCCATTAAGCTTTGCATTAAGAAAGTTATTTACCCTTTGCAGCACATCAGCGCAGTCAAACGGCTTTCCTATAAAATCTCGAGCTCCCAATTCCAAAGCTTTTAAACGATTTTCTTTTTCATCTTGAGCTGTTATTACAATAATCGGCATATAATCAAGCTTAGCCTCTTTTTTAAGAAAATCAAGTATGTCAAAGCCATCAAAATGTGGCATTTGCAAATCAAGCAGCATTAGATCCGGCTGATATTCTTCAAACACTATCAACGCTCTTGTCGAATCTGTTAGGGTTTTTATGTTGACATATCCGTCTATCCTCAATATCCTTTCAAGCAATTTAACATTTGAAGGATTATCATCCACAATGAATATTTTGGGTTCTTTTTGTTTTTCATATATATTGTTCATGATATAAGGCTCCAATAATATGTTTAATTGCGCAAAGCACAACTATTCAAATTAAATCTTAGCCTAATATACTTAACAGACACTTAACACAGATTTGTCAGACCTTACTCATTAAGCTCTCATATTCTTTTGCCGGCTCTACTCCATATTCTAAAAACAACCTCTCCTTATACACGTCATAATGTTTTTTCATAGAGGCTATGTCATTGTTTAAATAAGAAGCCTCGATTAGTTTAAAATTAAGATACTTATTTACATGATCATATACCAATGCTTTTTGTATTAATGCTATGATATCAGATTCTCTTTTCTGTTCTCTATAATAATCACAAATATTAAGAACTAATCTTATATACGCCGTTTTAATGTCATGCTGTTTCTGCATTGCCCATATATAATCATTTTGCTCAAGAAAATTTCCAACATATAAAGACAATGCATCCCTTGCATCACCTATATTACTATTTGTAATTTCTTTCGTTTCGTTAATTATTTTTTCAAATTTTATTATATCACAATCTATATCCATCATTTTCAATATATATGAGCCTCGAAGAAACTCTATTTTAAGCTTGACACCTTTATTTATAAAAGCCTTTTTAAGATAGTGAAGCGTAGTATTAAATAAAATGAGCGCTCTGTCGCCGTCATAGTCCTCCCAGAACATATCCATTATGTTATTGCGACTTACGGGCTTTTCGTTGCTTGTAACTAAATATGCAAACAGTTCTTCAGCTTTTGCTGTGCGAAATTTAATCTGCTCGCTATCAACTTCAACTTTGAATTTACCAAAGCAACTAACTGAAACTGTTTTCTCTTTATCTCCTATCTCTTCTATTTTGGGTATGCGCTCTATAGCTTTTTTTAGTCTTTGCTTGTTTACTGGCTTAAGCAGATAGTCCAAAGCATTTAGACGAAATGCCTCAACTGCAAACTCACTGTACGCTGTAACAAATATTATGTGGATAGAGCTGTTTATTTCTAAGAGTCTATCTGCAAGCTCTATTCCCGTTATATTTGGCATTTCAATATCAACAAGCGCTACATCAACATTATTATTTTTAACGTAATCTTCCACTTCAAGAGCATCAATGAATGTTTTTGATACGTCAATAATACCTATATCTTCTAATAGATTTTTTAATTTATTTACCGCAGCTCGTTCATCGTCTATTATAATTGCTTTTTTCATCATTCATCCTCAAATGGTATTACAAACGAAATTTCGGTTCCTTGTCCAGCTTCACTTTTAACTTTGAGCCCTTGTCCATAGTATTTCTGTAGTCGAGCATCTATATTCCACAGTCCAATTCCCTTACCCTCTGATCGTATCAATATTGTTTCCAATTTATCTTTTTCTATTCCACATCCATTATCCTTTATAGAAATCAGTGTGCCCTCATCCACCTGATTAAATAGCACTTTAACTGAAACATTCATGCTCTTTTTCAATCCATGTTTGAACGCGTTTTCAACAAGCGGCTGTATGCAAAGCGGAGGTACTGATATGTTTTTCGCACATTCTGCATTCATATCAAAACCTATTCTTTCCTGAAATCGTGCTTTTTGAATTTTCACATATGCATTAACAAGCTTAAGCTCTTTATCTATAGGGATATGTGTTTCAAGATTCTTTAAATCAAAACTCTGACGCAGATACTCTGAAAAATCATCTATTAAGGCACTCGCCTCTTTAGGGTCTGTATCACATAAATATGAGATCGTATTTAAAGTGTTAAATAAAAAGTGAGGCTTTATCTGAGCCTGCAAAAATGCAACTTCTGTTGCCATTGCCTGATCCATAGACGCTTTTATTCTTATAAGGTTTTCAACTCTCGCCAACAACTCTACTGCATTAAACGGTTTGCTAAGATAGTCATTAACTCCTAGACTAAGCGCTTTTAACCTGTTGTCCATATTATTGTCTGCAGTTAGCATTATAACAGGGAGATATTGTTTGCTCCTAATGTTGTTTATCTGATCAAGTATATCAAGCCCATTAATGTCCGGCATCAATAAGTCCAAAAGTATTATATCCGGCTGCCATTTTTTATACTCATCAAGCACTTCAGCTGGATTAGATATCCCTTTGATGTTTTTATATCCGTTTACCTCTAAAATACGCTTTATGAGCAGAATATTAGACAAATTATCATCAACAACCATAATCTTCGCTGACTTTTTTGTGCTTGTTAATAAATTATCTTCTAAAATCATATCTATTCTCTCAAAGCATACGTTAGTTTTATTTAATTTTTTATTTTAAATCAGGCGACTCAATTTCAAGCACTCCATCCCACATGTATCAATTTACAAATATATGTCAAAGCAGCTCATATACTATATATTATAAGGCACTGAAACAATGTTGCAAGCGCCTATGTTTCATAATACATGATTAATCCTGCGCAATTTGTTAAAAAAATGGTTTCTATTCGTTATAAGTACAATTTTGACGTGATATTATTTTCTCTTGTTAGTGAAAGCAAAATTAGCTATGCAAATCTTCCTAAGAGAAAAATTTATTTGAAAAACTATAGTCAAAACATTCGTCAGAAATCACACACACTACTAAAAGGAAAACATAATTCATATAATGGCAAGAGCTATAATAAGTAGTTAGCAAATAATCTAATAAATCAGAACTTCCGAACTAATAATTCTAATGAACAACGAATAACTGATGTAGCACAGTTTGTAACACCGATAATCAAATTATAATTATGTTTAATCACTCACTGTTTTAATGACTTAGTTTCACCTGATCAATAATTAATCAGGAAGACAAAACAATCTCACAAAGATAAGTTTCTCAATTATTATCATAATAAATAATAATAACTCTATTTATTATTCAAATATGAGCAAAAACTATTAATTGTTGATATTAGTTTTATAATCTTGTAAGTACCTGTATTTTTCTACAAATATACTAAACCGTCAATAAGTAAGTTGATATACTAGAAATCCGATATCAGAAAATACATCTATTGGAATTGAAGTAAGATATATATTATGTTATATTTAATTCAAATTTAATATAATAATGGATAGGTATTTGTAGGAAATACAAGATGATATTAAGAAACAGATGGTTCTACGTCACACAGATAATAATTGATATTTTAATTATTGATATTTCATATTATTTAGGTTTTATTATTCAACGACCTGAAATATTCCAAAACGGAATTCCTGAAGGCATAATTGTTTCTCTTATTTACATAACATTTCTTTCTTTGATTTTCTTATTAACTTTTAAGATATATAAGTGCGGGCAAAAAGAATTTTCGCTTATAGTATTTTATTTACTAATATGCTTACCATTAATCGCAATTTTTTCTGTAATTACCGACTTTTTAATTAAAGGTATAGGAATTTGGCGGAGAACAATTTTTTATGCTCTTATTATTCAAATTCCATCTTTTTTACTTGTGAAGCTCTTAATTTATAAGATTTATCGCTCTCTGGTAAAACCTATTGATTGTATAATAATAGGGAAAAACCATTTAGACGGAGCAAAACTATTTCTAAAAGCATATAATAAAAAGAATTCTATCTTTAAAGTTAATTATATATTAGAAGAAAATAATAATAATCTATTTGAATATATTTCAAAAAATAGCCAAGTTATTATTGATTCATCTTGTAAAAGAAAAACAGAAATTATGGAGTATTGCGCAGTTAACAATAAGGACTGTAAACTAATTCCATCTTTTACCGATATTTTAATAAATAGTGGCAAATTCATTAATATAAACGACATAATGTTTTATGATATGAAAATAAAGATGGATCTGGAAGTTCGAATAATAAAGCGGGTTTTCGACATATTATTTTCCGGGTTTGCTCTTTTAATTCTATCTCCATTAATTCTTTTTGTAAGTATTCTAATAAAAATAAATGATCACGGAAAAATAATTTACGCTCAAAAAAGATTAACTAAAGGCAACCAAGAATTTATGGTGTACAAATTTAGAACTATGAAAGAGAATGCAGAAAATAAAACTGGACCAGTTTTGGCAAAAAGCAATGATAAAAGAGTAACTAAGGTAGGTAAATTCCTGCGCTCAACAAGAATCGATGAAGTACCTCAATTTCTCAACGTATTAAAAGGAGATATGTCAGTGATAGGGCCTAGACCCGAAAGACCTGAGCTTATATCAAAAACAATCAATGACATCCCTGAGTTTGCATATAGAACTCTTGTTAAAGCAGGAATTACAGGCCTAGCTCAAACTATGGGGAAATATAATACAACATTCGAAGATAAGCTGCGCTTTGACTTGTATTATGTCAATAATTATTCTCTTCTTTTGGACCTTAAAATTCTATTTTACACATTGCATACTATTTTTACTCCTTCTGCCGCCGAAGGGTTAGATGACAAAGATGACGAAGATTCTTTATTGGAAGAAATTAATAATCTTGGGATAAATATTACTTAATACTTTGAATTAACAAAGACACAGTTTAAGAGTTTGTTTGCATATCTGTATAATCAACCATATGAAACTTTAGCGCAAATTTTCTTTCAAAATTGTGTCGATATTTATACCCAAATAATAGTAAATTTTATACAAAATTTTTGAATATTCAATCACAAATTCATGACTATCTCAATGTATAATAGAATTTTGCAAAATACTAAGCGAAGTAAATCTTATGGGACTTATCATTGCTATTGATATATGATTAACGTATGGCAATACAAGTAATCTTATTTGTAAGCAATAAACAGATCGCCCTTGAATATTTTTTTCAAAACCGAATAATAAATAATTAATACTATAAGCCGTAACTCTGTCTGTGCCAGGTGTACTAAAACCAATTTCAGTGCTCTAGCTCACTTATTACAAAAATATTATTACAACAGCTTCCGTTTTCAGATATAAAAGAGAATGAATGTCGTCCACAACCTACGACTGGCTCGCAATCATACTTCCTACTAAAATTTTATCGGTAGCCTAAAGCACAGTGACCGCTGCGCCAATAATCGTTATCTTTCTAATAATTTCTAATTGTATGTTTTGCTATCCATTTTCTATTCTCTTTATTGTTCAACTAGGCAATCTTGCTTTTTAATACTTACAAATCTATTAACCACTATGAAAACCGCACCTAAGATTAAAAATAAAACAGATATTGAAAACTTATCGGCTATAAAACCACATACAGGAGCAAATATCGCCATAAACAGTGCTTTAAATTGGCTTTCTATTGATAGAACTGTCACCCTTTCTTTTTTAGCCATACAGTCACCAATGACATCAACAAATAATGGTCGGCGAGCATCTTTTACTATATAAATAATGAAATACAGCAATACGATAATATATGCTGCGTTTAGCTTCATGAAGATTGATAAAAGTATGAACGCTACAGCTAAAACATCAAAAAACATGTTCATCAAAAATCTCGATGACTTTAAATTTCTTAATCTATATACATTCCTTGATGCAAGTGAACTTAATATATATAGTGCACCATATACGATTCCCAAATAAACTTTGAGCTCATCATCAGCTCCCAGATTTGAAAGCAGTGATACAGATGAGCCTAAAATTATAGCCTGCAAAATAGGCTGGATATAATCTTTTATGCTCTTGAATATCGCGTCAAACAAGGAAGAAGAGGTTACAGTTTTCATAATCGTTTTGTTTTTGGTTATACCCTTAAGCTGTGCTACGCTTTTCTTCACAAATATCCTAAGGCTGAATTTATTTTCATGCTTTTCATTGAATCTTTTTGGATATGACGCTATTAGCATAAAGTCTAAAATATAAGGAATAATGCAAAGAAGGAAAAGCATTTTTAAGTTGCTAAAACTTAGTACAAATATAATAGATGCAAAAGCGGAAATTGAAGAGCCTATCAATGAATATGCCCTTGTTCTGCCATACACTAAAGTTTTGAGCGAAAACCAATCTTTTTCTTCTAAATAGGTCATTATTATCGCTTTATGAGTTCCTGACCGAAAAGCCTCTCCCATTCCAAAAAGCACCATTGCTATAATAAAAGCCCCAAACGTGCCGCCGATAAAAAACATCACAAATGATAATATATATAGCGAAAAGCATAAATAAAGTTCGGTTTTCTTTCCGTAATGGTCAGCAAAAATACCGGAAGGTATTTCAAAAATATAATTCATTATTTCTCTTATTGAATATAAAACACCTATTTTGAATAATGACAGCCTAGAATTTAACAGATATATTATTAAAAACGGTTCAAAAAACTTAAGATTTTTCAGAAATCCATAAAAACAGAATTTCAGTATAAGTTTGTCCTTTTTAATTGCTGCAATTTTATCTTGCATACATTTCCCTTTTCCTGTTTGTATTTTTGATATTATTCATATGATAATATTTTGCTCAATGTACATCCAAATATATTAACATCACTAATATACTATACCAAAAACCACTGCTCTAAATCTGCAGAACTTAAGCAAACTAGCTAAGCATTTCTACATTATATTCCTTTTCATCTCCATTTTGTATTGCACCATACTTATTTTTGGTGAATGTACTATAGCTTAAGTAATGTTTGTTCCCACTCCCTAAAATAAAAAATAATCCAGTTTACCAAATCATACAAGGCTTTTGCGACCGATCTGCAATTCATCGCAGGTTAAGGGATCCCCGCCCCAGTTCAACGGTTGTCCCTTCTTTATTATATCCTATTCAAAGCACAATTATAATGGTATCTAAATCCATTACGCCTTCACCCAATGTACACCCGTTGCTATCTTCAATATGTAAATTTACCAACGCGTCATCTTCATCAACTATCGCAGCACCAATATAGCTTCACTCCGATTGCATATTGTATAAATAGCCCTTAATGTGACTCATTCCTTCGTGGTTAAAGCGCTTCTATACTCTCTAGCATCGACTATTGTGTACACAAAGCTTACTTCAGCCAACTAATCGGATCATTCACCTCTTTTACTTGAAGTTTTGCAAAAAAGGGATGGACATTTGCCCATCCCTTTATCCATCGTTGTTTTAACTCAAATCACTACTCTTGCGTACGAATGACTTCCAATATTGAAGAAAGTTTTTCTAGTTCGCCTTTTTCAGCTTGACTATCTGTAATTAGTATGTTTGCCTTACTTGCTGAATCTATATGCGCAAACCCCTCTCTTCCAACCTTAGTGTAATCCGCAGCTACAACCACTTCATTTGACCGTTTTATCATCTGTTTAGTTACCTCAGACTCAAGGTAATGATAAGTTGTGAGTCCTTTTTCTGCGCTTATTCCATCCACTGATGCAATCATAATATCCGCTTTATATTTACTCAGCTGAGCCAAGACATCATCACCATAAGTAAATTGGTACTGTGCATCTAGATTTCCACCCAAAAGTATTACATTTATATGGCTATAAAAACTGAGTTCTCGAGCTATAGCCAAAGAATTTGTAACTACTGTGATATTTTTTATATTGATAAGCTCTCGAGCTATATAATACGTTGTTGTCCCAGAAATCATCATCAGAGTATCACCTTCATTAATATATGAAGCAACCTTCTTGGCAATCAATTTCTTTTGTTCTTTTTGCATATCCATTCTGTCATTTAGTGACATATTGAAATATGCTTTCTGAGTAGTAACAGCACCTCCTCGCACTCTTTTTAGCAGTCCTTCATTTTCAAGAACAGCCAAATCGTTACGCATCGTGACTTCAGAGATCCCAAATTCACGGCTAAGTTCCGTTACTTTTATTTTTCCCTTATCTTTTAATTTATCCAGAATATCTTCTCGCCTTTTGTCTACTCCGGCGTATTCGGAATTCTTTGGTCTCATCGGTTACTCTCCTCGCTGCTAATGATAACATTTTAAACAGTAGTAAGAGCAATGTCAATCTAACTCAATGTGGTAGAAATTCTTAACACAGCATTAGTTATTAATCGCACACCTTATTTACTTTAACTATACACTCTCCTACAACCATTCAAAATCTCTAGCAATTTCATCACTGATATAAAAAGGAGCTTTCACCTCTATTTATATTGAAAATCCTCGCCACAGCCATCTGTTAAAGTTGTGCTGCTTAACAGGTAATATCATAAAATAATGGTTGACATTTTTGTGAACCTATAGTCATTAAGATAAGCTTTAATGATTTTATATAAAAATAAGTTCGGTTTGAAGCACTACCGCTCCATCAAATACCGCATCAGTAAATAACCTTATTGAATAAAAAAAGCACATGAACTTGTCATGTGCTTATATTTTGTTCTTTTATAACTTACCAAATCAATTAATCAATCTCAAACCCCTCATATTTAAAATACTCAAAATCAGCATAGAAATCCTGATGTCTTGTATCCACTGCCTGCATACCCACAAATGCCCCTGTAAAGCCAAGAGGTTGGGCATACTCATCCGACAATATTGAAGCGTCGTATTCGCCGGGAAATTCTATATACTCATCCTGAGTCGCATAATAAAATTTTACACTGCGATTATGTACTACAACTTTTAATGCTATGCTTCCTTCAAAATTTATTTCAACGTCCGTTAAATTATGCTCATCATCGTCAACAACTATCAATCCAATGTAATATTTATTGAATTGCTCGTCATAACTTACTCTGAAATAATATTGATTGGATTCACTATATCTATACGTTAATCCCGCCATATGATGGAAGCTTTTTGGTTCGCAAAAAAGCTTTGTTTCCGCTTCAAAAGAAAAATCAACCTGCCGTGTCGCAGCTATTGCTTGAGTAAAGCGTGACGAAACTGATTCTTTTCCATATAGCCTCAAGCATCCTTTTTCATCATTTATCTCAGCAAAATCCTCCATTGGTATCCGCAATGATTGAAAATCTTTTTTAAAGTTCCAATTATCAAGTTTCCATACTTTTTTCTTGTTTGGAGCTAACGCAACATCAGCATTTATTTCAATGTAATCCTGTGGTGTGTTGCATAAGTTGCCATTATTATCAACAACATATGGCCATCCATTCTCCCATTTGATCTTCTGTATAGCTGTTTCTCTTCCGAGAACACACCTATCAGTTCCTTCCAGAGGTCTTCCGCATAAATGGACTAAATACCATTCACCGTTATCATTTTGGCAGATGCTCGCATGCCCAGCTTTTTTAAGATACACATCCTTATTATGGCTTGTTATAATCGGATTATTTGGATGGTTCTCATAAGGTCCTAATAAATTTCTACTACGCGCTATAGATTCAGCGTGTTCATATGATGTGCCGCCTTCTGCTACCATCACGTAATAATATCCATCCTTTTTATATAGGTGCGGACCTTCTGTCAATCCTATCTCTGTGCCCTTATATATCTTTGTTGGTTCGCCTAAAAGCTTTCCCGTTTTTTCATCAAACTCCTGTGCCACTATCCCTGAAAACTTTTCAAGATTTGGTTTTCTATAATCCCAATCAAGATTTATATACCACTTTCTACCATCATCATCATGAAAAAGCGATGCATCAAATCCACTTGAATTCATGTAAATAGGCTCACTCCACGGCCCTTCTATATTTTCTGCAGTAGTTAAATAATTATTGCAATCTTTATATGGGGTTATATTCGTTCTCCAACCTTTTACATCGGTATATATCAAATAGAACTTCCCATCACAATATGACAAGCATGGTGCCCATATCCCGCCTGAGGATGGATTACCTTTCATATCAAGCATACTTACCCGATCAAGAGGTCTGGAAACAACTTTCCAGTTTGCTAAATCATCTGATTGATGAATTTGCACACCGGGGAACCATTCAAATGTGCTTGTTGCAATATAGTATTTTCCTTTTACGTAGCATATCGAAGGATCAGGGTTGAATCCCTTTAGTATTGGATTTTTTATTATTGTACTCATATTATAAATATCATTCCAATATTTAAATCTACAGTAGTTTCATAAATATGTTTTTAATACTCAATGACTACTTTTGTAACATCAGATTTATTGCTTATATTATAGTCAAAAGCTTTATCGACATCATTAAAGCTAAAACTATTTGAAACAATATCTTTTAACGGCAATCCATTTTCTACTGCCGCAATTGCAACTGGATATAAATTTTTATACCTGAATACTGTCTTAATAGTAGCTTCTTTATTGATTATCTGATTTATATCAATTGGTGTAATCGATTCTGCAGCCATTCCAACATACACTATCGTTCCGCCTGTCTTAATCAAATCAACACACTGAGACTGCGCTTTTTGATTACCTGCAGTTTCTATGACAATATCAACTCCCTTTCCTTCAGTTACTTTCTTAAGCTCAGCGTCTACATTCTGAATTGCAGGGTTAAATACAGCATCTGCGCCCATATTAACTGCCTTTTTAATGCGTACATCAATAACATCTGACATGTATATCTTTGAAACACCCATAGATCTTAGCGCCATCATAGTTACAAGACCAATACAGCCACAGCCTACAACCATAGCAGTTTGTCCCGCCTGCGCGTTCGCCTGTTTTGCAGCATGAAATCCTACAGCCAGCGGTTCAATTAATGCACCTTCAATAAAACTAACATTCTCGGGTAATTTGAAACACATATGAGCTGGATGCGAGACATATTCCTTTAAGGTTCCATCATATGGAGGCGTGGCAAAAAACACTACATCCGGGCACAGATTATATCTACCGCTTTTGCAAAATTCACATACTCCACAAGTATATCCCGGTTCTAGTGCTACTCTGTCACCTATTTTAAGATTTGTGACGCCTTCTCCAACAGCAGTAACTTCGCCAGCGCTCTCATGCCCCAACACAAAAGGATATTCGACCACAAAATCACCTATTCTGCCATGTTCAAGATAATGCATGTCTGAGCCACATATTCCAGTACATTTAATTTTCACCTGTACTTCTCCGCTTTTAGGCTGCTGAATTTCTTCATCAAAAATCTGCTGCTCCATTATACCAGTCTGCTTCCATACCTTCATATTCTTCTTCATAATCAAACCCCTTTTTATATTGTCTTTTAAGTAGCTTCAAGTCACATTGCAAAACGCTCTGGCTATTCCTCACAAGCATGAGTATCATTAAAAATCAACTCTGGCTTGCACCCGTTTCCCTTGCACACATGAAGCACATCTTTAATATAAATTGTTATATAAGCTTTGTCAAAGTTTCCTACAATATGAAAAGAATTTAACCTAAATAAAAACCAATTACTAAATAGCTCTTAATGTAAGTAATCCAATTAGAACTTTTCTTGCTAAAATATAGTCTTCAATAAGAACATCACCTCTGATATTTTCGAAACGATGATACTATAAAGGTAGATTATTTAGACAAAACATCGTTGACAACGTATATATGCTCGAATATAATGATACAAGCTAAAATTCTTGCATAAGCATTATAGTATTTTAGCGAAGTAGTATTGCAAAGTTTTGGGTTAGTATTTTGTCCCAAAAAACATACCCGGATAATAGCTTTTTTATTCTTTTAACTTTATCCATCTTTTCATTAGTGCTCATTAAGATCACAGACACCAACTGGGAAAAATAGATGTTGCAAAACTTACATTTCCAAGCGCCAACGGCGACAAAATAAGGACAACACTTTATAAACCCCATATACCGTACACCCAGCGCTAGGGAGAACTTTGCGCCGAGTGGCTTGAAAGCTTAAAATTTTAAGGAGGCATTATGCCAAAAATCAACGTAAACCAAACAACACTTTCATATAAAGAAATAGGCAGCGGAGATAAGATTTTGATATCTACGCAGAACTTCTTTTTCACCGACAGTCATATGGAGCTTTTGGGAAAGCCGCCGTACGACTACCATGTATACCTTATCACCATGCGCGGCTACGGCGAGTCCGAGCATATATTCGACGAGACTCCTCAGGACTGGATAAGCGTATGGGGGCAGGATGTGCTGGCATTTGCCGATGCAATAGGTGCTCAGAAGTTTTACTACTCAGGCGTGTCACACGGATGCTTTGCCGGCTGGTACATTGCCTTCCACCAACCGGAAAGACTTCTTGGCTTTGCAGCCACATCAGGAGTTGCGCAATTTATAACGCCGGGCCAGCTGCCCATACCCAAGCGCAACCTTGACTTTGATAAAATACTGGGCAACCGCGAAGCACTATCTGCGATGTCATGGAATACCTTCTATTCGACTAAGGACGAAAAACGCCTTGCTCGCCGTGAATTGCTTAAAAAAGAGCATCTGGAACTGCTTGTGAAACGGAAAAAAGAAGAATTTTTGGTTCATATGGACTCAATGAGCGGCTCGGATGCCAAAACTGAAGAAGAATTTTATGCTGATATGGCTAAAATAAACTTTCCTGTTCTTATAGTAAACGGTATACGTGATGACCTGTCCACAACGGAAAAAGCGGTAAAGGCCGCTTCGGTCATACCTGGCGCAAAACTTATAACATACGAGCACTTTGAACACGCAGGACCTGATGAATGTCCCGAGATTGTCGCACGCGACTGTGACAGGTTTTTCCGTGATACAGCAGGCAGAGTTCTCTAGATTAGATTATCCATAGTATAATGTAAAAAAGCTATGCAAAACTCATGCAAAGCAAAAAATATAACAATGAAGAAAGATTAGGACATGAAGCACACAAAAGACCTCGGCACCAAGAGTATAGGCAAACTTCTGCTGGAATACTCCATCCCTGCCATCATCTCGATGACGGTAAACTCCATATACAACATAGTGGACAGAATATTTATCGGAAAGCACGTAAGCGAAGCGGCGCTTGCCGGTCTTACCATCGCATTTCCTCTAATGATGACAATCTTTGCGTTTGCAAGCCTTATAGGCATAGGCGGCGCGGCACTCATATCAATACGCCTTGGCGAAAAAGACAATGACGGCGCAACTCAGGTGTTTGGCAGCACGGTAAGTTTCGGTATAATAGCGACACTTTTAATCTCGACTCTAATATACTTTAACATATCGCCAATACTCACCATTTTCGGCGCAGATATAAACGTCATGGACTACGCGCAAGATTATCTTAGAATTATAATCTTGGGCTATGTGTTCCACATGACTTCGTTTATTTTAAACAACACAGTACGCACAGAGGGACAGCCAGTGCTTTCCATGACGGCGATGATATCATCGGCAGTAATGAACATCATACTCGACTATATATTCATCATACGCCTCAATTGGGGCGTACAGGGCGCGGCTCTTGCGACCATCGCGGGGCAGTTCACAGGGCTTTGCATACTGCTTTCCTTCTATCTTCGCGGCAAGAGCGTGCTGAAGTTTAACCTAAAAAGCTTCATACCCCAATTAAAGCTCCTTGTCAAAATAGTATCTATAGGCTTTGCTACATTTTTGAGCACAATAGGCCGCAGTATTTCTGTGACGTTTTTAAATCGCGCGCTGGCGCTCTACGGCGGCACGATGGCGATAACTTCCATGGGAGCTATAAACAGCCTTATGACGCTTTTCATCATGCCGCTATTTGGCATCATGCAGGGCATGCGCCCAATAATGGGCTACAACTATGGCGCACGACAGCCTAAGCGTGTATATAAAACACTAAAGCTCGGCATACTGGTAAGCGTTCTCTTTTCATCATCAGCCTTCGTTCTTTTACAGTTTATACCCAAAACTTTTATAAGCATGTTTATAAACCAAGGCTCGGATACTTTCGCTATGGCGATACAGGGCTTAAGGCTAAACATACTCATGCTGCCGCTTATCAGCATAAATCTAATCGGCGTTACATTCTTCCAGTCAATAGCAAAGGGCAATATATCAACCCTGCTCGGCATGCTGCGCCACTTCATATTGCTGCTTCCGATAGTGTTCATACTTCCCGGCATCCTAGGTCTTACAGGCGTATGGCTTTCACCTCCTATCGCAGACTTTTTCGCAATAGTTATAACAGGCGCCGTCATGTATCAGTTCTATAAAAAAGACAAGCTAAGATACACTTCTGATATGCTTGAAGAATAAACGTAAACTTATTAAAGGAGATTTATACAGCATTTATTAAAGTTTGATGCCGTATGCTATTGCAAGACAACACAGTAGACGACTCCTGCTGGGTTAACCTAACCTCTGTTTTGTGTGCATACTTCGATTCTAGATTACAACTTAACTAAGCTCAGCATAAAATAAAACCGCACGTACTGGATGTGCGGTTTTTGTTATTTATGTTTCCTGCGTCTTATATTAGTCTTCGTATATAGGCTTGCGTTTTAGCGGAAGCAATTCATCGAGAGTAATTTTTATGTATTTGTCCCACATCTCAAAATCATGGTCATAGCCTTCAGCCTCGATATATGTAATGTCAAATCCCATCTCTTTCATCTTGTCAGCATCTGCTTTTATACGGTCATGCACAAACTCCTTACTGCCCGCTACGATGTAAAACTTCGGCACTTCCTTGCCTTCGTCCAGACACTTTTTGGCAATAGCAAAAAGGTCGTGTTTTGAACCCGATAAGTCTTTGCCTTCTCCGAATGTATGATTATACAGCGAGAAGTTATTTTTAAAGTGATCGCCTTCCAGTTCATCTTTAAATGTATCAGTGTTGAGAGTCATCCCTATACCGCCGGACATATCAACGCATACGCTGTAGCGCTCAGGATGCATTATAGCATTACCCAGCGCGGCATTGCCACCCATAGCATAGCCTACGATGAAGTTGTCCTCACGTTTGGGTGAAGACGCGAAAAGGCTTTGTATCACAACTGGCAGCTCCTCGTTTAAAAATGTGGAGTAGGCTACACCGTAGTTTGTGTCCACGCCGAAGCTGTTTGATATATTGGGCGTCACGAGCATCACATTATTTTTCTGCGCATAAAGCTCCGCATTTGTATAGCGGTACGTGAGAGAGTCGTCATCGCCGCCGCCGTGAATGAGATATACAGTCTGAAACTTCATACCCGGCTTATACAGCAGTTTCTCTTTCTCATTGGGAAGTATATGGTGCTTTGCGCCCTTATTCATATCATAGTAGCTGAAATTGTCTGTAGGATATACAACAGATATATCAACATATCTGTTTATAGCCTGACTCCTGTAGTTAAATCTCATTATCCCCATTTGTTTTCCTCCTTGAAAGTTTGTATATTTTTATTCATCCAAGATGTTAAGCGAGCCGTCAGCATTGCGAGAAAAGCGCGTAGCATACGCCCACCAGTCTCTTAGCATTCTCCTATCTACCGTGTGCGGCAGATTTTCAGCTATTGTATAATTATAATAGTTTACACTCTTTTCATCCAAAGAATAATATTTATGCGTTGTTATGTATCCTTGACCGTTAAGTTTTTTCTTTGGCCATTCCACTATTTCATCGCCCGAACAGCCAACGCCGCTCGGGTCATCGCCTGAAAGCTTTTTTTGCTCAATATTATTGTACCACTTCCAGAAGTTCATCTGCAAAAATTGCCCGCTACCCTCCTGAGGCGGATACTCCGCATCCTTTGTGCCGTAGCAATAATAAACAGGCATGCGGTAATCGTATTTCTCTTTTGCTTTTTTGGCTATTTCATACACGCCTTCATGCATTGGAAAGCGTGTGTTAAAAGTCACAACAGCAGCTATAAGGTCAGGTCTTGCTGCTGCAAGCACCTGTGCCATGCCGCTTCCGTTTGAAAATCCGCTTACATACACGCGAGATGCATCGACCGGATATTTTTCTTTAAGATGCTCAATCAGGCGAGAAAGGTACTCCACATCGCTCAGCCTGAAGTCGTAGAGCATGCTGTTCCACGAATCGCCCGATGTCGCTCCCGGATATACCGTAATAAAGCCTTTCTCTTCACCCAGCCTGTGCCACCTAAAAGAACCTACCGCTGTCTTTGGCCATGAACCGCCTCCGTGCATTGCAAGTATTAAAGGAAATTTCTTTCCCTTCTTTGCGCCTTCCACTACTTTTTTAGGCACAAACTCATACCACACGTGTGGTGCATAATCGTTGTCGCCCAATATCCGCGCATCATGCATCATGCAAGGCTTATATTTTTCATACTCTGCATCAAGATTTAATGCAGAGCCCACGCCAACATCACCAATCTTAACTGTTGTGCTGTGCACATCATGCCAAAACTGTGCTATTATGCCTGAATCCGCACCATCGCCACCATCATTTGTGACAATAAGTTTTTCAGCGGGATTTTCATTGTTTTGCTTTATTGTTGTCTTCCCTAAAATTACAGGTGTCGCCTCTTCTAAGCCGCCCGCTTTCTCCCAAAATTTATATCCATCTCCCTGTGCATTCGCCATCCAAACAGATACCTGTGCATCAAGACTTCCTTTTTCAAGCATTTTCTGCGATATATCGCCACCAAAAGTCAAAAGGCTTGATATATACTTCGAGTTCTGCGCCGCAAAAACATGTGCCATCTCAGCACCTTTTCCCACTCCCATAAGAGCCATAAGGCATGCATGGCATGTTTCGCGTCCGGGGAACAGATACCACTCAGCCGCCGCTTTAAGTGCCTGCTCGATTATCCTGCAATCGTCCGGCATGTCCGTTTTTTGCTGAGGATTCCATCCATTTTGTGATGGATTTACAAATATAAGATAAAGCCTTTGTTTTTCAGCAAGAGTTATGAGCGAATTCTCTGCCATGAAACGTTTGGCGTTTTCCATGCCTGTTTCTTCAAGCAATACGAAAAGTGAATAAGTCTGTTTGCCTGCAAGAAGCGATGAGGGTTTGTAAACATAGACACTTCGCTTGTTTCCATTCGAGTCTAAAAATGGGTTGTCATGATCGGTTTGTATACCGTAAGGTATTCCGTTTTCGTCATACTCCTCATCTGGCATCTTAAAATTGCATATTATATGTTCATTAAAGCTTCCGGGATAGTTCATGATAGTAAGACTCCTTTCTACGAGTCAGAAGGATTGTTCAACTCTATTGTTTGTTGTATTTTCTTTCTAGCAAATAAGAAATAGACAACCGACAGCGCTATAGGAATTATCATAAGCAAATACATTCTGGAATATGCAAAAACTTCACTTTTTGTGGCAACAGTAAGCTTGTCAACAAAAAATCCCGCGAACGAAGCTCCGAAAAGCATTCCGAAGTCCATTCCCAAAAAGCTGGTGCTGCTCGCTACTCCCCTTCTGCTTTTAGGTGCGCAGCTCATTGCAAGAGCCTGTACCGTTGGATAGCAAACGCCGTATCCGAAAGCAGAGACCGCAGCCGCCACTAGAAACATCGTCATAGTCTTTGAGATGCTTATCAAAAAGAAAGCAAGCCCAAACATAATTATTCCGGGGATTAAAACCTTGCTATATCCATATTTGTCCAAAAGAATACCGCTCACAGGTCGTGTAAGAAGCAGGAATATCGCATATACGGTAAAGAACATACCTATGTTTTCTATTCCTCTCAGTCCGCTGTATATGGCAATGAAGTTATTAACACAACTGTATGCAAATATGAAAAAGAACATGAGGATTGTAGCGTGTATCGCGCTTTTTTCTATTATTTTGTTAAAAGCTATTTTATAAGGCTCTCTTTTAAACTCAGGCTCTTTCAAAAAGAAACTTATAACAAGAGCCGCAGCCATAAGCCCAGCACCTATGAAAAAAGTGTTGCTGTAGCCTATTTTAAGGCTCAGTGTAAGCCCCATATTGGGACCTACAGCCTGCCCTACCGCCTGTGTCAGCGTAAATATACCAATTCCCTTGCCTATTTTATTGTCCGGCAGCGAATTGCTTGTAATAGCAAGGCTCAAAGGTGCCGCGCACCCCAAGCACATGCCGTGTAAAAGCCTTGCTGCTATAATAATAGGTATGCTTTTTGCCAGTCCATAGCACGTCAGTACGACAATGAATCCCGCAATGGCGATAGACAAAAATTTCTTTTTGCTAAAGCTGTCAAATGCAGGGCTTGCAATTGGTCTTATAAGGATGGATGCCACAGCGAATATACTTCCAACTATTCCCACAATGTATGCAGTAGCGCCGAGTGAATCGGCATATTTGGGCACAAGAGTATTAGTCATCTGCTGTCCCATCTGCACACAAAAATTTACAACCAGTATAGTTATAAACGCAGGGTTCCATATTTTTGTCTGTTTGTTTTCCATTTGAATCTACCTTTGGATTATATTTTGCGCTAATGCTTGTTAAAGATTGTTTATTTCTTCTGCTCTCCAGCATGCCACATAGTGGCCCGGCATCAGCTCTTTAAGCGCTTGGGGTTTTGCACACTCTGGGGTGGCATATTGGCATCGCGCAGCAAACCTGCACCCCGGCTTTGGATTAATCGGCGACATAACTTCGCCCTTCAGTAGGATGCGATTTTTAGGTTTGTCAATGTCAATTGAAGGTACGGCAGAAAGAAGCGCCTTTGTATATGGGTGAATAGGAGTCTTAAAAAGCTCTTTTGAAGGGCTTGTTTCCACCAGCTGTCCCATATACATTACGCATATATTATGAGAAATATAGCGTACCACTGATAAATCATGTGTGATAAACATAAATGTCAGTCCGTGCTCTTTTTGCAAATCCTGTATAAGATTTAATATCTGTGCCTGAATAGAAACATCCAGTGCCGAAACAGGCTCATCACACACCACAAACTTTGGGTTGAGTGCCAATGCGCGAGCAATTCCCACCCTTTGCCTTCTTCCGCCATCAAGCTCATGCGGATATGACGTATAGTAAAGGTGCGCAAGCCCTACCAAATCCATCAAACGTTCTGCTTCCTTTTCTATTTCCTTTTTGGAAAATTTCTTTGAAAGCAGTAAAGGCTCACTTATGGTATCTTTTACAGTCATTCTAGGGTTCAGCGAAGAAAATGGATCCTGAAATATAATCTGCATCTTTTCGCGCATTTTTTTTAGCTGTTTTTTGTTGAGGTTTGTTATATCTTCCCCTTCAAAAAGTATCTTGCCGTCAGTACTTTCAAGCAAGTGTATTATAGTTCGCCCAAGTGTGGATTTGCCGCAGCCGGATTCTCCCACTACGCCCATAGTTTGCCCTTTTTGTATTGAAAACGATACATCATCTACTGCGTGCAAACTTCCCGACGGCGAATCAAAGTATTTTTTTAAGTTTTTAACTTCTACTATTGCAGACATATTAACCCTCCTTGTTTAAGACATGAATACAGCGGCAAAGATGCCCTGGCCTTACTTCTTCTAACTCTATGCTTTTTTTTCTGCATTCATCAGTCGCCCTGCTACATCTTGGGTTAAAGTGGCAGCCTACGGGCAAATCAGACGGATTTGGCG
Organism: Christensenellaceae bacterium; assembly: GCA_963676355.1. GTDB lineage: Bacteria > Bacillota > Clostridia > Christensenellales > UMGS416 > JAGLOK01. The sequence continues at coordinate 1,160,885 of OY781093.1, read as the reverse complement.
GCATTCCGGGTATGGAATTCAGCCTTGTTTCTTCGCCAGATATGCTGGGTATGGAGCCAAAAAGACCAAGAGTGTAAGGATGGCTTGGATATCTGAATATCTCTTCTTTAGTTCCATATTCTATAACTTCGCCCGCATACACTACAGCTACTACATCACACGTTTCGGCAATTATGCCAAGATCATGGGTTATCATTATCATAGACATGCCGCGTTCTTTTTTGAGATTGGATATCATCTCAAGTATCTGCGCCTGTATTGTTACGTCCAAAGCCGTTGTTGGTTCATCAGCTAAAAGCAGGTCCGGATTGCACGCAAGTGCCATCGCTATTACCACCCTTTGCTTCATTCCGCCTGAAAACTGATGAGGAAATTCATTGTAGCGTTCACTTGGTATCCCTACCATTTCGAGTATATCAGCGGTTTTTTTGAACGCTTCAAGCTTGTTTGACTTTTCATGCAGTTTAAAAACTTCTGCAATTTGGTCACCTATAGTAAACACAGGATTCAGTGCTGTCATAGGATCTTGAAATACCATTGATATCTTCTTGCCGCGTATCTTTTGCATTTCTTTTTCAGTTTTGTCAAACAGGTTCTCGCCTTCAAAAACTATTTCGCCTTGCATGATTTTTGCAGATACATCAGGCAATATGCGAAGAATTGACTTAGCTATCGTGGTTTTCCCGGCTCCTGTTTCTCCAACCAGCCCGAAAGCCTGTCCTTTTTTTATTTCCATAGATACCCCATTTACGGCGTGTATTGCCTGCCCGCCCGCGGAATACCTTACTTCCAAATCTTTTATTGAAAGCAAAACATCACTGTTTGATTTCATATTATTTTCCATCGTTTCACCCATCCTTTAATCCTTTAATTTTGGATCCAGCGCATCCCTTAAGCCATCACCTAGCATATTAAGCGAAAGCACTGCAATCATTATCGTCACACCCGGAAATATTACAAGGTGCGGATGGTTTCTTATATAGTTTCTACCTGCAGAGAGCATTGCTCCCCATTCAGGTGTAGGAGGCTGCACGCCAAGACCTATAAAGCTAAGCGATGCCGCTATAAGAATAGCTCCAGCAATGCCCATTGTAGCCTGAACTATCATTGGTGCTATTGCATTTGGCAGCACATGCCTGTAGATTATCCTAAAGTTGCTTGCGTTAATCGATGTAGCCGCCTCGAGATATTCCATCTTTCGTATGTTTAGTATGGAAGCCCTCGTCATGCGAGCAAATCCCGGCACCATGCCAATGGCAAGTGCAATTATACAGTTTGTGAAACCCGGTCCTAATGTGGCTGAAACAGCAATCGCGAATATGAGTCCCGGTATGGACTGGAATACGTCCAAAAAGCGCATTATAAACATATCCGATCGTCCACCATAAAATCCTGCTATTGCGCCAATAGCCATGCCGGCTACAAGGCTTGTGCTTATGGATATGATGCCTATTCGCAAAGAATATCTTCCGCCGTACATTATCCTGCTCAGAATATCTCTTCCAAGTTCATCTGTTCCGAATATATGCTGTATACTAGGTTCTGCAAATTTGTTTTTCAAATCTGTCTGGTCGTACTCATATGGCGAAATCCATGGTGAAAGTATCGCAACAAGACCCATGAAAATTATTATTACAAGACCCGCAACGGCAAATTTATTCTTTTTGAGCCTTTGCATAGTCTCCAAAAAAGGGCTTGTTTTCTTGCGAACATCTGATTTACTATTTGACTGATGAGACATTGGGAGCCCTCCTCTTTTTAGCTTTTTGGTATTGTCCTTTTATTCTCGGGTCTATGAATGCATAAAAAATATCAACAAGAAGCATTACAAGCCCAAAAAGGATAGATAAAAATATTACCGAACCCTGTATGGCAGGATAGTCGCGGTTTCCTATCGCAGCTGTCATGTAGCTGCCTAGTCCGGGTATCGAAAATACTGTTTCTATTACCAATGTACCGCCAAGGAGTATTCCAAACGATGCACCGGCTATTGTTATTATAGGAATAAGTGCGTTTCTTAACGCATGCTTATAAATTACAACTCTTTCAACCTGCCCTTTGGCTCGGGCGGTCACTATATAGTCCGAGCGGATTACCTCCAGCATGGACGATCTTGTCTGCCTTGCTATATTCGCCGCACCTCCGAGAGATGTGGCTATACAAGGCAAAATGAAGAACTTAAGTCCTCCTATGCCTCCCGCAGGCAGCCAACCAAGCGTAAGCGCAAACAATATAACAAGCATCAGTCCCACCCAAAAGTTTGGCATGGATACACCCACCAAAGCTACGAACATTGACATATTGTCTTTCCAGCTATATTGATTAATGGCAGCCAAAATCCCAAGCGGTATGCCTATTACAAGCGATATCAAAACACTAAAAAACGCCAACGACACCGTCCTCGGGAAGCGTTCCATTATCTGATCTGACACGCTCCTGTTATTTATATACGATTGTCCAAAGTCAAATCTCAAAAAAACATCACTTGTATACTTAATAAGTCTTTCGAAGTAGCCATCGTTTAGCCCAAGTTCCTCGTTTTTCTGAGCCAACTGCTCCTTGGAAGCATTTCCTCCGAGTATGATAGATGCTGGGTCTCCCGGTGTAAAATACATTATAGTAAATATAAGTATTGTAACGCCCAAGACCACAGGTATCATAATCAAAAGCCTTTTAAGAATATATTTTCCCATTTTCCCACCTCATGTCCTACAAAAGCTATACAATAAACAATTAAAAATTCCTGTCTTCTTATCAAACAAAAATCCCCGAAGTGTGTTTTCCCTTACGGGGATTTTTGCAAGTTTAAATTGTTAAATCTTATTTATTTCCGTTAATTAAATTAATGACTTTCAAAGCTGTCCGAATAAGTACAAGCACCAGGTACAACAGCATTTTGTGGGTTGATTACAACATCCTGCATAGTGTCCACAAATACATAGCTGTCTTTGCTAAAGAGCAATCCGTAGCCTACCAATACATCTTTCATGTACTGATGGAAAGCATCCATGTTTTCTGGTGTGTGGCTGCTTTCGTCCAAGCATTTAACCAAAAGCTCTTGCATAGCTTCGTCTGTATAAAAGCCCTGCGTTGCGCCGCCAAAGAAAGACTGATCAAAGCTATATCTCCATGTGGAAGCAACATAGTCCCCTGATCCTTTGTTGGTAATCTGAATGTGCCACTGAGTTGGATCCCACCTGTAGTTGCTATAAAGAGTATCGTCATAGCTTACTATTTCTGATGTAATGCCTACTTCTGAAAGATATGCCTGTATTATCTGAGCCATCATTTTATGAGTGCTGAGCATACCTGTCATAATTATAAGAGACTCGCCGTTATAATTAGACTGAGCCAGAAGCTCTTCAGCTTTTTCAGTGCTGTAGTCGTAGTATTCTTCACTATCCCATTTATCGAGGTAATCGCCATATACAGAGTTCCCGTATGTTTTACATACCGAACCCACGCCGTTATACGCACCATCTATAAGTGCTTGGCTGTCTATAGCATAAGCTACTGCCTGTCTAAGTTCTTTGCTTCCTGTAGGAGCATCTTCACTGCAGTTAAACAGTATTATCTGGCTAAGCGCAGCATCCAAGCTCAACACTGTATAGCCGCCATCCTCAAAGTATACAAGGTCAGACTGCGCTACATCTGCTGAAAAGTCTATGTCGCCTGTTTCCAAAGCTATTGAGATTTGGCTAGGTTCTGAGATGATTTTGTATTCAATTTCATCAACATTTTGCCGTGAATAATTGCATGCAAGATCTTCTGACTGCCAATAGTCATCATTTTTAACTAATGTAACAGTTGAACCCGGAGTCCATGCAGAAAGTTTATAAGGGCCAGTAGATATTGGATTGTTTGCCATTCCGTCTGGGTCAGCCTCGTAAGCTTCCTGGTCTACGATGTAAACAAAAGTAGTCGTATTCATCAACCCGCCTATTGCTGTACCAGTTAATGTAAGGTCTACTGTGTAGTCATCCACTTTTGCTATGTCTTTGTATGATGACAAAAATGTTGCCATGTTGCCCTGTTCGCTTGCTGTCTTATAAGAAAATACTACATCATCCGCTGTTATATGATTTCCGGCGGTGTCATATATATTTTCAAACAAGCTTATACGGTATGTCACATCGTCAATCTGTTCATAGCCGGATGCGATTCTCGGGTACATTTCGCCACCCAATTCTTCAAGCACAAACAATGCTTCATATAAGCTAGCTGAAACTACACCTTTGCCTTGACCTGTAGCTCCCGCCCAAGGTGCAAGCGTACCCGGATCTGAATTTATGCATACATTTACTTTCATGTACTTGTCTTCAGCTGCAGGCTCTTCATTACCTTCATCTTTTGCCTCGTCCTGAGGTTTTTGGTCGGTCGCTTCTACTTTTGCATCATCAGGTTCTTCTTTTTTTGAATCACAGCCCACAAATAGTGCAGACATAAGTACCAGAACCAGTAAGATTGCCAATAGTTTTTTCGCTTTCATTTTCCTCCTCCAAATAAACATAATTTTTTTGGGTAAATTATTCGCCCAAATTAAAATAGTATTGTTTTTGCTAAAATATTATTGTTTTATTGCAATAATTTTAGCTTTTTAGCAACTCCTATTATATTAGAGCGCATATATGTTGTCAACAACCTTTTTTCTAACTGCTGTCACTTGTAAATTCTGTTTTTATCTGCAAATGAATGCTTAACATCATATTTTTTAGATTTTTGTAAAAACTTTTGTTAATCCCCTTGACTTTTATGAGGATTTAAACTATATTTTTGCTAAAAGATGTTATGCGTTTTAGCATTTCAGATATAGGAGAGAGCATGTCGGACAGTAGCAAAAATTCAGTATACTTAAAAAATATAGCGCAAAAAGCCGATGTATCTGTGGGCACTGTCTCATTGGTGCTAAACGGAAAAGGCGATAAAATGCGCATATCCAAAATCACACAAAGCAAGATAAATAAAATAGCATCTGAATTAAACTACACTCCGATTTCAAAGCGTCAGACAAAAACCTCTATTTCAAGCAACCAAGATTATAGAATTGGACTGTTTTGGAATTTAGAAAGCATAGATTGGTTTATCGGCAGCTTTATCCGCTATCTTTATCTGGCATCAGAAGAATCTAATATTGAAATGGATATTACCGTTCAGCCCTATACCCCGGGTGGACTTAAAAAACTTAAAGGTAAAATGAATATACACCGTTACAGCGGAATAATAATCGCAAATGCCGCCGATGCAGATTTAACCTTTCTGAAAAATAACGACTTTGACGTTCCGATAGTTGTTCTCAACCGAGAAACAGGCAAGTATTGCAACGTCAGTGAAAACGACTATGAGGCCGGCAAAGCGTGTGCCAAACTTTTTGCTGACAACGGACACAAAAATGTTGGCATAATAGGAATGAAAAGGACCTCATTGGCCTCACGGCTTAAAACTATGGGTTTCAAAGACGGATGCGCAGAAAACAATATTACTGTTAAAAGCGATTGGATAATGGAAGATTCACGCGCCAGTTTTGAAGGCGGGTACGAGATGACCAAAAAGCTTTTAAGCCAAAAAGAGCATCCTACAGCACTTTTTGTAATGTATCATTACCTTGCACTCGGAGTTGTAACTGCAAGCAAGGATCTGGGTTTTGATATCCCCGGAGATATTTCTGTCATAGCCTATGGAATGAACAGTGCATTTGAGCACTACTCTCCCACCATATCATCATTCAATGTAACTTCAGAAGAATTAGCTGAAAGCTCACTCAATATGCTACTCCTTTTGATAAAGCACGATTTAAATGCGGTAGTCAACAAAAACCTTTCACCGCACTTTTTCTTTAGAGAAAGTTGTAAAAGTATAAAAAAATAATTTACTGGTTTTTTTCTCTTTATAATTATATCTTTAGCAAATCAAAGCCCGGATTACCTATTTGGCAATCCGGGCTATAAATTAGTTTATTATTATTCAATGATTATTTTTCGTACAGATAGGTAAATGCATCTTCAAACATCTTGCTCCAGGAAGATTCATGGTGCAAAAGGCGTGAGTCTGTGACAAGTATCACATGCTCCTCGTCCACCCCGTTTGCCATCAAATGTTCATAACACTTCACAGATGAATCCAATGTTTTCAGATTACGTTCCACTTCATTGCCGCCAGAAAGTATATAAAAGCGTATGCCATCTATCCTTTTAAAATCATAGCTTTTAAAATCTTCCACCATGGTATCCCATTCTATAAACGAATATGCGGGCGAAAACACCATGCATTTTGAAAAAAGTTCGGGGTATTTCAGAGCGATATAATGCGATATCATTCCTCCCATGGACGCGCCGCCTACGCCTGTGTTTTCTCTGCCTTCAAGCACTGCGAAATTTTCTTTCACAACAGGCATGAGTTCATCCACCAGAAACTTAGCATATGTATCCCCGCTGGGCGAAGCTTCGCGCAGCATGAAATGCGCTTTAGTCGGCGGATAATTAGGACACAGCTCACTGCCCCTGTGCTTCATATCTGTATCTATAGCCACAATTAGCGCATCTATGCCTTTATCGTGAACTTTTCTCATCTCACGGTCCAGTTTCCACTTAGGAAACTCACTGCCGTCATCAAAAAGCATCTGTGCATCATGCATGTAAAACACCGGGTATTTCTTTTTTCCATCGTATCCCTCAGGCAAAAGCACTCGTATGGTACGCTTACGCTCATCTTCATACGGCTTCATTGTCATTTTAAACGTTACTAATTTACCGTATTTTATAAGGTCATCATGTTCGTAGTCTTTAATATTTATATCCTGCATACATTTCTCCCATTGGATTTTTAAATATATTTAAACATATTTCCGCCTGAAATGAAAGTCATTTCAGGTTTTCTCCAACGAGCAGGTTAACCCATTCAGTTGTCAAAGCAAAGTATTTATTATTATTCGAATATAACGCTAACTGGTGTGCCTTCCGAAAACATCTCCGAGTTGAGAGTGAAAAATTGCAGCTGATATAATATTCAAAAAAGAGCACAGAAAATCGAGCTGGTCATAAATTCTGTAAATTTATTGCTCGCTCACGCATCCTTCAAGAAAAAATTATACAGAAGTGGAAATAAAACTTTCACAAGGGATATCGGCAGAAGAAGCTATACGTAGCATATCTTAGCTCTGACATAACTCTGATCCAACTCCCCCAAGTAACACATTTGTATAAAAAAACATAACCTTGTTGTGGGTTCCAAACCCTTAGCAATATAAATTTACAGATTCAATTTAATTGATAAAAATATTGGATCTATAGCTCTATATTAATTATACATATGATACCCCAAATGGAGCTACTTAAATAAAACAGTAGCAGAGGTGCGACAAAAGAATTCTATCTTATCTAATGCAGAATAACACACGTCATACACGGAAAATATATTTTCTATTCCTTCGACAACAATGAGCATGTTATTATTTGTAATTGTAGTTGAATTATATATTAAATTTTAACGAAAAGGCTATATACCGTTTCCTTGTGACGATTCCGAAGGTTGGATACGCTTAAAAAAACGCAGCATTTATATAAATTCTTAACTTCTAGCCTTTCTATGCGTGAGAATACAAATAATAATTTTTGTAATGGATTTCTTTATTTATACTGTCATTTTACTTCCTTATTTTAGTTTGCACAAAATTCGAAATATCCCCGATTATTTTATTCCTTGCCAAAAGAAAACAAACCGATCAATTTCTCTTATAAGTTGAACTAGCTGTTGTAAATCTATTAAATTAGTGAAGCTTAAGTCTTTCTAAGAATCATTATTATTTTCAAGGGAACCATAGTCTGAGCAATACGCTTCAAATCAAGAATATTAATGATTAGTATCAGTAAAAAGCAGAGCTATTGACCAGTAGCTTATTTCATCTGTATGTTGATAATTCCCAACTATACTATTACTCTCGTTCATACAATTAGCATATCAAAGTTAATAAAAAGTTGTCCTTCATCTACCATCTTTTTTGCAAGTTTTTATTGACCTCAAATTATATAATATATGTTTTTATAAAAAATTGTAAATTTGCTTTTATTAATCATGATTTTTTAGCCATAGGTCAACTTAGTCGTCTCTCATTAAAGCATATATAAAAGCAATTAAAGCAATCGAGTAATTTATAAAAAGATATCTGACATCCTGAGCTGCTATGATTATTAAATAGCCCAACGTGTTTAGTAGTGCAGGCAATACCAGAAAGACTATTTTGAAATTATGTCTTTTGAAGCCTAGATAAGTAAAAAATAAAGTGAGTAGCATGTATAACGCGGGTCTTAAAAATATTATCCAATTATTTCTATAAAGAGTGAATAGGTGCTTGTCTAACCATTGTGAAACAGGAAGCATAGTATTTTTGTAAGAATCATTTATATATTTATTAAACTCTACTCGAGTGTATGCTCTGTATGCAGTAGGCCCAAAATCCACCGTTGCCCATGTAATTCCTGTAATTTTTTGATATCCATCAAACGCTGTTACAGGATGTTGTTTAATGAGATCAAAATAAAATTCCCAAAACTCTTTGCTGTTTTTAGATATATTTTCAGAGTTAACATACATATGAGGCATATGATAAAACATCCAATTAGGACCATAAGAACCGCCCATACGATATTTGAATTTATGCGCTTCAACTTCTTCTACGTCAAAAAACTTGTTGTATTTTTCTCTTTGTTTTATTGAGAATGTGTCTCCATAATAATCTTCTATATAAAGTATCTGCTGTGTTTGAATTACATTAGGAATACTTGAAGACAGCATGCTAGAATTAGTATACATGTCGCCAAGAAGCTTTACAGTAATGGTCTTAGAACCAAAAAATATGATAACTAGACTTACGATTATAATTATTGATTTAAGTGTTTCTTTATACCTCTTGTGAATGAGAAAATAAAATCCCAATAGGGCAATAGTGCCAAATATAGGCAACAAAGCATTATGTCTGGTGTATAAAATAAGTAAACTTATAATTAAAAACTTTATTAAATTAGCTTTCTTCAAAAAGTAGTTATCTTCAACTGATTTTAGTATAAGGATAGAAAAAACTATCAAACCTAAAGTATATGGTACGTCTTTCCATAATGTAATTGAGTAAATTGTATTTACCGGAATTAGAGGAAGGATAATGGATACAATCAAGCTATACTTAGCACAAAGACCTTTTTGTTTAAAGTAGTATGCTACATATCCAAACGTAAGCGAGCAGATAATTACTTGAAAAATGCTTACAACTGCAATGTTTTCCCATATTAGTGAAAGTAGTTTTATAATATATGTGAACATCAATGGATGTAGGTCATTGTATGTGTTGTTTAAAGCATTATTCCAAATGACAATTGTGTCTATTGAACCGATTCCTGGAAAATAGATGACAAGCATTAAAGAAAATATTAAAAAAGATGGTAGGCAGTAAATCAAATATGTTTTAAAGTTAAATTCAGAAAGCTCCTTTTTATCCCAACTTATTTTAGAAAGATGATGCTTCAAAATGAAAATAATAGACATTCCGAAAAATGTCCAACCAAGTCCATACAGCAAAGCGCTTATTCCCATATATACAGGGTATAAATGAATCAGAAAACTTTTCATAATGATGGTTGATAACAAATAAACAATCGCAATCTCAATTAATAAAGATTTTATACTACTATATTTTATTAGATTCAATGCAAAATAATGTAGGGGGAAAATTATAAGCAAAAACAAAAAACCTAAATATCCTATGGTCTCATAAAAATAATTGTAAAATGAAAATAAAGTTATTGAAGCGAGTAGTGCTGCTATTAATATATGAAAAATACTCTTCTTGGTCATTTTTACCTTCTTAAGTAGTATTGGTTTAGTACAGGTTTCTTTTTCTGCCGATGCACATTTGTTTTTGTCTGATCTTCTAAAATAGCTCATATACCATAGTTCAACTTATAAAATTCTAAATAAGTACCAGTTCGAACGCCATCTAGCCATTTTTTATTTTCTAGATACCATTTTATGGTTTCATTAATTCCTGCTTCAAAAGAATATGATGGCGACCATCCTAACTCTTTAGTTATTTTAGTGTTATCTATGGCATATCTTCTGTCATGCCCAAGACGATCTTCAACGTAGATTATTAAACTTTCGGGTTTATCAAGATAATTTAGTATTGTTTTAACTATTTCAATATTTGCTTTTTCATTATTCCCACCAATATTATATACCTCACCATGTTTACCTTTTTCCAACACAGTATAGATTGCGCTACAGTGGTCTTTTACATGAAGCCAGTCTCTTACCTGCATACCATCGCCGTATACAGGAAGTGAACTTTCATCCATAGCGTTTCCTATCATGAGGGGTATTAGTTTTTCGGGGAATTGGTAGGGGCCATAGTTATTAGAACATCTTGTGATATTAATCGGCAGCTTATATGTTTTATTATATGACATAACCAACATATCGGCAGATGCTTTGCTCGCAGAATATGGACTGTTGGGAGATAGTGGTGTTGTTTCAGTAAACATTCCTGTTTTGCCCAATGCACCATAAACCTCATCCGTAGATACTTGAATAAATTTAACGTTTTCTCGGTATGCGGGATATCCTTTAGAGTCTTTATTTATTTGCCATTTTGATTTAGCATTGTCTAAGAGATTTAATGTTCCCAACACGTTTGTTTGTATGAAAATTTCAGGATTATGAATACTCCTGTCTACATGAGTTTCCGCAGCAAAATTTATTACATAGTCAAAATCATATTCATCAAACAAATTAGCAACAAGGTTTCTATCCGCAATATCGCCTTTAATAAATTTATATCTCAAGTCATTGTTTATATCTTTAAGATTTTCAAGATTTCCGGCGTAAGTAAGGCAATCCAAGTTTATTATCGAAAAATCGTTATTTATGTTAAGCATATATTTAATAAAATTTGAGCCTATAAAACCAGCGCCGCCAGTAACCAACATATTAATCATAATAAACCTTTCTTAAAGCTCATATTTAGTATTTTTTAGCATAGGCAGATTTCTATCTTTTTCCGATAAAATAATATCTACATCTTCAAGTGGCCACTTAATCCCCACATCAGGATCATTATATATTATTCCTGCGTCATACTCAGGGTGATAAGCATTTGTACATTTATATGAAAAAATAGCTTCAGAAGATAACACAAGAAAACCATGTGCAAAACCTTCAGGCAAATAAAACATTTTCTTATTTTCTTTGGATAGTATTATACCTTCATATTTTCCGTATGTCTTAGAGTTTTTTCGCAAATCAATACCGACATCATAGACAGTGCCTGATATTACTCGAACTAATTTACCTTGCTGAAATTTAGTTTGAAAGTGAAGTCCGCGCAAAACGCCTTTTTTTGAAGTAGACTCATTGTCTTGTGCAAATGTCATTTCAAGTCCTGCTTTTTTAAAACTCTCTTTATTGTAAGTTTCAATAAAACTGCCCCTGTTATCGTCAAATACTTCTGGCTCTATTACAATCAAGCCGTCTATTGATGTTTTGATTACTTTTATTTCAGCCATTTATTTTCCATGCCTTTCTGCTACAGATAAAATATATTTACCATATTCTGTTTTCATCAAAGGCTGTGCTAATTTTTTCAGCTGGTCATTGTCAATATAGCCAAGATAATATGCAATTTCTTCAATACAGGCAATGTATAGACCCTGCCTTTTTTGGATTGTTTCTACAAAATTTCCAGCGGCAATTAAATCTTCATGTGTACCGGTATCAAGCCAAGCCGTGCCACGACCAATAACCTCAACATTAAGTAATCCTTTGTCTAAATATTCTTGATTTATTGTGGTAATTTCCAATTCTCCGCGTTCTGAAGGCTTAATGTTTTTTGCTACTTTGATTACATCATTATCGTAGAAGTATAATCCCGGCACAGCGTAATTTGATTTAGGTACCAAAGGCTTTTCTTCAATCGAAACAGCTTGACCTTCTTTATTGAATTCTACGACACCATATGCTCTGGGCTCCTGAACAAAATAGGCGAAAATTGTTGCGCCATTTTTCTGCTTAGCGGCCTTTTGAACGCTATCGGGAAGACCATGACCAAAAAATATATTGTCTCCCAAAATAAGCGCACAGCTATCATTTCCAATGAAGTCTTCTCCAATGATGAACGCTTCGGCTAATCCATTAGGTGCAAGTTGAACCCTATACGAAATGTGAAGTCCCAAGTCTTCACCATCTCCCAAAAGCCTTTCAAACAATGGCAAATCAAACTCGGTAGTTATTATCAATATATCTTTAATGCCGGCAAACATTAAAGTAGACAATGGATAATATATCATCGGTTTGTCATATATAGGCAGTAATTGTTTGGATATAGATTTCGTAATTGGGTATAGTCTTGTGCCAGAGCCACCTGCAAGAATAATGCCTTTCATGTCACTTCCTCAAATAGTTAATACAACTATTATATATTTATTTGACCCAAATTGGTAGTTTTATGTATAAATAATAAGTTGAATTTTTATAATATCTATATTTTATGATAATCAATATTGCTAAATTCATTTGAAACCTTTTCTATGATGTATTTGACAGTATATTTGGCTTCATGCTAGACTTAACTAAATCGATATAGTTTTCTTATATCTATCAGAAATAGTTTAGGAGACACATCTGTGAAAAAGAAAATTTTGGTTACTGGAGCTGGGGGGTATATTGGTCGTCATGTAATATCTGAGCTTCTTAAAACAAGCGCTGAAGTTATTGCGGTTGATATAAGTTTATCTGGTGTTCAGCCATGTGTAAATGGAATAGAAATAGATATTTTAAAAGAAAATTCAAATATATATAAAGCAGTAGGGGAGCCAGATGTTTGTCTTCATCTAGCTTGGATGGATGGATTTGTCCATAACTCGATACATCATATGAGTAATTTATCTGCTCATTATAATTTTATTCGAGAAATGATAGAATCGGGACTAAAGCACCTTGCTGTTATGGGAACAGTACATGAAGTTGGATATTTCGAAGGAGAAGTTGATGAAACAACGCCATGTAACCCTATAAGTATGTATGCAATAGCTAAGGACGCGTTACGCAGAAGCATTTTTGGTATGGCTCAAAAAACAAACATAATTCTGCAGTGGTTGCGTGCGTTTTACATATATGGCGACGATAAAATTAGCAATTCTATTTTTTCTAAAATATTGCAAGCAGAAGAGCGGGGCGATGAAACGTTCCCATTCACCACGGGTGTAAATAAGTATGATTTCATTCATATCAATGAGATATCCAAACAGATTGCAGCATGTGTGATCCAGTCTGAAGTAAACGGAATTATAAATTGCTGCAGTGGAAAGCCGGTCAGCCTCGCTGAACAAGTAGAAAAATTTATTTCAAACAATAGTCTTAAAATAAAGCTCGACTATGGTGCTTTTGCGGACAGATCTTATGATTCTCCTGCGGTCTGGGGAAATGCAGACAAGATAACAAAAATAATGGATAGCTTTGAAGTTTAGCTAATGTAGGGTCAGATTATTAGGACTTTTTTGATTCCCAATGTTTATTTTTTAAGTTGAATTCTTTAATTATTTTTGCAGGATTACCAGCAATTACTACATAATCAGGAAAAGTACCTTTTACGACTGAACCAGCCGCAACTATATTGTGGTTTCCAAGTATAGTTCCCGGTAAAATAATGCTATTCATACCTATAAAACAATTTTCTCCAATTTTCACAGGTTTTGCGCTGATTCCTTGAACGAGAATAGATTTTTCTATATCTTGATAATTATGATTGATATCAAAAATCCCAACATTTTGGGTTATCGCAGTGCCTTTCCCAATCTCGACTGATGATGCACAGGTACAATGAAAATTTTGTTGTATTCCTACATTATCTTCTATTATAATATTTGGATTATAATATTCGTCATTATACTTAATTACTGCTTCTATCCTGGCATTGTGCCATATTTTAACACTTCGCCCAATTGCAATATGCTTATAACCATTAATAAATATTGGCGCCTTTATGAAAGAAAGCCATCCAAACTTCTTAAATACTACTTTGTACCTTAAACTGAAAATCAACCAAAATATTATCTTTAGTTTACTCATAATAACCCCTTATCTTATGACAAATAATTATATCAACATTTATGTTCTACTCTATTATGTATACACAACGCGAAATAGTTATCTCAATTTTCTTTGATATAAATAATACGCCGACACTAATACAACCAGCTGCCCAAGCTGCGCTACTATTAAAGCATAGCTTGCGCCATTTAAGCTTTTATTAACAAACATTGGCGTGACAATAAAACATATACAGACCGCAACAAATGAGCTAAGAATTATGATTCTACTTTTTCTGAAACTAATAGCAACTGAATTGAAAAAGTAAACAAAAGCTGTGCAAATTACATTGAGTAGAATAGGAACGAGTAAGTATGAATAAGCTCTAATACTTTCACCAAAAAGCAAAACTAAGCCCCAGTTTCCTAAAAGGTATCCAATTAAAAGAATAAATAAACTAATAGAACATATTAGTAATAGCAGCTTTAAAACAAGCTTATTAGTTTGTTTAGCACGGCTGCTATTATATAGTTCAGAAATTACTGGCATATACGGTAAATATGCGTAGTAGGCTAATAATGGTATTATTAGTGAAGGCGCAGAAACAGAAGCATAAGCGCCAAGCACATCATTTCCATATATTTTTTCTATATAAAATCTAGGGATAAAAAGTATTAATGAGTAGACTATATTACCTAATACTATCGGGAGACAATCTTGTAGAATTATTTTAAGATCGTTTATACTAACTTTAATTTTTGTTTTTAAATTATTTATACTCAATTTTGCAGCAAAAGAATAGTCTATTATTATAATCCAGAATATAGAGAATAACGTGATTGATACAAGCGCTGGTAAAAGACTATTAAAAGTTAACAGCATTAATCCAAATAGGATCAAAGGGACAATGCCACGAACTATTAAAGACTTCCCGACAATATCTGATCGAGAAGCATTTTGTAGAACTCCGTGAAAAACGTCAAATCCGCCTTCGGTAATTCTATAAATTAAAAAAACTACTAAATTTGCTTTTAGAATGAATGAATATTTACTAAATAAGCAAAAAAATATTCCACTTAATAATGCAATACTACAGGTAATAATTCTGGAAAACATATAGGTTTTGTCGTTAAACTTTTGTTGAGTATCTGAAATTTGATAGGAACGCATACCGAAAAGAGCAATTTGTGCAAAAATATTAGTTGATGAAATTATCAGAGCAAAATCACCCGCAATACTATAGTTTGTTATACGAACTACCAAAATAGTCATTAGCCATTGACAAAAAAAATAAGCTAAAGTTCCAGTTGTTAACCATAAAAACGTGCTACGTATTTGGTTTTCCATTCTTGTTTTCATATAATTTAAGCCTTAAAACATCCTTTGCTTTGCTTTACTTTAAAATGAATTATATTCTTTATTCAGTTATACGTTCCCATTTTTTCATGGTAGGATTATACTTTTTAACTACTTTAGCTGGATTCCCCACAGCTATTGAATACTCAGGTATATCTTTTGTTACAACTGCATTTGCCCCGATTATACTACAACGTCCAATTCTAGTCCCCGGAAGAACGCAAACACCTTCGCCTAGCCAAACATTCTCCTCAATAACTACTTCATTTGAAGTCAGTTTCCTTTCTTTGGCTATGGTTTCGGGATTGCTTTGTGCCTCACCTAATTCATCTGAATAGTTGCCATGTATTACATCCGATATATAAATGCGACTAGCCATTAAAACATTGTTTCCGATAGAAACTTTTTTAACGGCAGTGATATGAACATAATCATTGATTTGAACGTTTCTTCCGATAAAGAGAGTTTTATTATCATTTTCAGGGTATGCTTCAAACCGGCATCCAGTTCCGCATGTCATGCTTTCGCCAAGTTGAATATACCTTTTCCCACGTATATCAAGAGGAAATGCAATTATCAAAGCAGGCTTGTAAAAAAGCTTGGTTAACACGTATGAAAAACCTATCCTTATCAGTCTCAGTAGACTATAATTTTTTAATTGCATAAACCATTTTTTCATTTGTTAGTCCTATAACTTAAAGAATATAGTTTTGCTAATATTACAGCTATGCTATTGGGCCACATTTTTCTTAAAACCTTCAAATCTTCGTTGTATCTTTTCCCAGCCGATATTCCTTCTGAGGTTTGTGTGCTTTCATGGATTCGGTGCTTTATTAGCTTTCTTCTGCAATAGCAAAAAGCTCCTTTCTTGTTTGTCATTTCAAGCCAGGCATTCCAGTCTAAAGAAACACAAAAGTCCGCGTCAAAAATATTGGAAATATCAAGATTATTAAGGTTATATGTCACACTCGGAGAGCATATTGGATCTCCAAAACAAATCATTGATTTGCGAAACTTTCCCTTTATAGAATTACTGAATATAAATGGCCATAGCATTATTTTTTTTATAGTCATAGTAATATTACTCTTTCGAATCATATTATTTTTGTCTATTTCTAAGTAGTCTGAAAACGCAATCAAAGAATCTGAGCGAGAACTTATAAGATTTATAATAGTGTCAGCATAATTAGGCAGATATATGTCATCCTGATCAACTAGAGTTACATATTGGGTTTCCGAGCAAGATAAAGCAAACTTCCAATCTGCTGCAATCCCCAATCTTTTTTTATTAATATATAATGGTAAATTGTAGAGTTCGGCGAGATATTTAATGCTTTCAGTCGGTGTGGAAGTTGATATATATACTTTGCTTGTCATTTTTTGAGATAGAATTGACTTAATCGTTTCTTCAAGAAACGGTGCATTTTTGAATGCCATTATAGCAAAAGAATGTAGATTCTTATTATTCATTAATTTCCTTTATTTTGTATTTCAGACTACTATAGCAATAAACTGTTACACACAGTCTGCAATATGAGTAATATATAATAACATATTGTTACTTATTGCAGTTGATGGTATTATAGCATAAATGACAATTTTTAATCTAGGATAAAATTATGGACAGTAGTAAGCAAAATTCAGTATTGATAATTGTACCAATTTATAATGAAAGTAAAAGCATTGATTTTATTCTGAAAGATCTTTCAGAAATTGATTGTTGTGATGTTATATTCGTTAACGACTCATCTAAAGATAATTCTATGCAACTGCTTTTAGATAATGGGCAATTAGTCATTAATCTTCCGATAAATCTTGGTATTGGTGGATGCATACAAACGGGATATAAATATGCATTTAAACAAGGTTATAAAATCGCGATTCAATATGATGGGGATGGCCAGCATTGTGCAGAATATATTAATGATCTAGTAAATGAAATAAAAAATGGAGTTGACTATGTCATTGGTTCACGCTTCGTCGAGAGCAAAGGTTTTCAATCCACAAAAGCAAGAAGACTTGGAATAAGAATACTATCAGGTATTATTAGAACGATTTCTGGAAAGAGACTTTATGATGTAACATCCGGTTTTCGAGCCTGTAACAGGAACGTTATAGGACTTTTTACAAAATATTATCCTAGAGATTACCCCGAACCGGAAGTAGCTGGAGCTCTTGCAAAAAATGGATATATTATTTCAGAAATTCCTGTGATAATGAGGCAAAGGCATGAAGGGCAATCTTCTATCAAAAGCTATTTATCTATTTATTATATGATAAAAGTTACAATAGCTATTTTGTTCTCTTCGTTTATCTATCCAAAGAAAGGACATTAGTATGGTTATGTTAAGTACTAGTTTTCAATTGCTGTTGATCATTACTACAATTAGTGTGTTTATTTTAACATCAGTCTTGATTGTAAAAAAACATATGCAAATAAAATATGCTCTTTTATGGTTTTTACTTAGCATTGTTTTATTGATATTTGCAATATTCCCTCATCTTGTACTTGAAATTGCAAATATATTGCATATTTATAGTGACGCTAATGCCATTTTTCTAATTATGATAACGATTTTGTACTTACTTTGTTTTAGCTTTTCTTTAATTTTTTCAAGAAATAGTGAAAGAATAAAACTATTGACTCAAGAAGTTGCTATACTTGAATTGGAGCTTAGGAAAATAAGGGAAAAGATGGAATGAATTTATGTATCTTTCTATTAATTCAGTTTCAAGAATCGTACTTTGCATAAATAATTTTATTTTACTATTTATTTAACTTTCAACCTTAGCTGGTGTGTAGCCCCCACTTTTTCGTCCAAAACGAAAATTAGAATATACCAAATTTTAACATAAGTGCCGTCTTATATTCAAGCACTTATTGAAATACTCTGGGGAGCGTGAGGTTTGCCGCCCAAAGCCACTATGTGGTCTTACCGTATTATAGTATTTTGTCCACCTCTGTATCAAAATTTTTGCTTCAAATAAATTTCCGAATATTTAACCATTTAAGAACTCGTCTATTATATCAAAATTTCTGACTTATTGATTTGATCATTTTTTTTGAGAAGGTCACCAGCTAAGAAATTAAAAGAGCTTTAAAAAGAAAATCAAAGACTCAAAAAATTAGTTGCGGAGTTATCCTTAAACAAAGCTATATTAAAAGAAGTATCAGAATAAAGGACTTCCCGAGTTACAGAAAAGTATCGAAACACACAGCGTTATCAGATTAAAAAGCTGCCAGAAGAAGATAGCTTGGCTCTCAGAATAATTGAATTAGCTTATAAGTACGAAAGATACAAATACATACGAATTACCACACTTCTACAAGAAAGTTATGAAATAAATCATAAGCGTGTAGAGCGAATATGACGGGATCTGTCACAAACATCATCTTATGATACTTTTCCACTCCATATATCCCTATATGGCTTATTATTCTGCCAGTCCTCAGCCCTTTTCTTTATCCATTGTCGCTTTCATTATTTCACATTTGGTCACTTTACCTTTCATAATGACCTCGGAATTGCCATTACGGGCCAATTCCAGAGCCTTGTTTATTCAGCCTGTATTTGACGGCTCATCCATTATCTCCATTCGACCGACAGTCATACCAATTTTAAGCGCAATCGCCGCTATTTCCGCCTTGTTTCCAATAAGGATTGGTTTCGCAAATCCTTTTTCACACACCATATCGATTGCACATAGCACATGCTCATCTTGTGCCCCGGCCACTGCAATCGTGCATTTATTATCAGGAGCGATATGTTTTTCCAATTCTTTCAAGCTTTTAATCACTTTTTCTTATCTCTGTCAATAATCAACAGCTTTTTTGGTACCGTTTATTACAGATATTACACCCTCTGCCAAAGCCTTAAGCTCGTCTTCACCCGGATAGACTCTGACTGGAGCTATAAACGACACATATTTTTCTATCGCTTTTGTTACAAAATCATCATGTGCGATGCCGCCAGTTATAATGATGCAGTCGACCTCGCCTTTCAAAGACGCAGACATTGAACATATTTCTTTGGAAATTCTATATATAAAGGCATTCAGCAGCTTTTTAACCTCTCTATCGCTTTTGGATTGCAAAATGATTTCCTGAAAATCCTTCGTACCCGTATAGCTGAATAAGCCTCCCTTTCCTACCAGTAAGTTCATTACACCCCTTTTGGAATAATTCCCGGAAAAACATAAATCAACAAGCTGCACCGTAGGTAGCGTCCCTGCCCTCTCAGGAGAGAATGCACCTTCTTCCAGTGCATTGCTAACATCTATCACTTTTCCGTGATGATGAGCGCCGACAGAAAATCCTCCGCCCAGATGGGCTACTATCAAATTGGCCTTTTCATATGAAGTGCCGATTTCCAAGGCCATCCTTTCAGCGACAGCCTTTTGATTCAAGGCATGAAATATACTTTTCCGCGGTATATCCTTAATCCCCGTGTATCTGGCCTCATCCATAAGCTCATCTACAACAACAGGATTGACCACATATGCCTGCTTGTTGTAAGCAGAGCCAAATCGGTGTGCTATCACTGCACCCAGATTGCTTGCATGGTCTCCGTATCGTGAGCTGTTCAAATCATCCAGCATCTTCTCATTTACCTTGTATGTGCCTCCCTCCAAGGGACGCAAAAGCCCGCCGCGACCTGCAAAAGCATCTACGGTTTCCATATCTATTGAACTGTCGTTTGCAGCTTTCAGTATCACTTCGCACCTAAATTCCAGCTGAGAGGCCGTGGTTGGGAATCTATCAATATCTTCCGCGCTGTGGCGCAGTGCTTTTGTGAATACTTGCACATCTCCGTCATACAGCGCAACTTTTGTCGATGTAGACCCCGGGTTTATAGTAAATATCCTTACTCCCATGAACTGCTCCTTGAAAATATCAAAATCAGCCAGTCAATATAAAATTGGCATTTTTGAGCAACCTAAATAAAACTGTAGCAAAACAGTATAACAATCCGTCTATTATCAATGTCTCATTTTCCGGTAAACGGGTGATCTATAGTCTTGTACTTTCCATCACCATATTATTTGTATGCAGCCATTCCACACATTTTCTGTCGTACCTCCGGAAACGCATGCAGCTACTTATATTATTAATTTTGTACTACTCAAATAAGTTGTTTATCATCTCTATCGTTTTATCTACCAGTACTTTTCCGCCTTCATATCCAACAACACCGCTTGCGACTATCGCTCCGTATCCCCCAGCCTCAATGGCCGCCTTTGTTGGAAGGTATCCACCGTCACCTCCGCAAGAAAGCTGCGCTATGAACGTTTGCTCTGCCTTGCTGCGTGCTTTAATTCTAAGTCCGTATTCAACATACAGTTCAAATGGATTTGTAGCCAGCGCTATATCGCCAATTCGCATGACATGCACTTCACATTCATAAAAATCATGTTTGCTTTGATAGTCGAATCTATTTATAATGCCCGATAAAACAAACAGCTGCATCTTCACTTCTATCGAACAGGACTTGTCATAGTATTCGAGACTGTCATCTATGTTGTTTTCTTCTATCAGTTTCGAATATTCTTTTTTGGCTTGTTCCGCCTGTTTTTTCGTAACCTTCCTCATCGGGAGTTCCAGACTCCCAGTCACATGTTTAAAAACGTTTGTCTGCATTTGGGTTTTGTCTTCACTTTCCAATGCATCAATCACTTCTCTTACAATTCTTTCAGCCAGCTCCTCTGCACCGCTTTCGTTATACATGTCGGCTTCAGCCCTACCTCTTCGCACCAAGTCCCGCGGCGACTGATCCCCCGCGGCAGCGCACATCGGCAACACATATACTTCCCTGCCCAAATAGTCGTTAAGCTTTTTTCTCACTTCTCCCCAGTAATCGGCGGAAATATAGCTCGCATCCTCAAGCACCTGCGATGGACACGCCACATTTACAACTATACCTTCAAGCTCGCCCTGCTCGGAGCGGCATATCAGTATTTCCACTCCATGGTCATTCGTGCCGCACAAAGCCTCAAAGCCTTCTGTATCCGTATTCCCGTACATAGCTCCGGTGCCGTCAGAATAAAGCACGAGCCTGTTGTGGCCTATCACCGCGCGCCTTAAAGCACGCTCCAATTTTACAGCCTTCCTTTGCTCCCAAGCCTTACATGCCGCGTCCGCCAATTGGCTTATCAAAAACTTTCCGTACTCGTCAGGATCTGTTACATCAGGGATATCCGTGTGAAACATAAACGCCTTACCAGCAAAGTGAGAGATATGTGTTTTCGATGTATAAGGACCTGTGTGGATGTGTGTTGCATTGATTATAAGTTTTGTAGTATCGAAATCCCGAAGCTTATTTTCCAGAACAGACCTGAGGCTGATTACAACAGCTTTATCTATGTTGAGCAGATCACATGTGATTATTATTGCCTGCTCAGAGACTCCATTTCCGTCAATGTTCTCTACAGCCAGCGCTGTGGCAAAAAGTCGGTCGCGAACTTTAGAGGATACTCTTTCATAGAACTGCCCGGCTATGCTTACAAGCCCTGTTGGTGTTATATCATTTTCTGCCCAGCCCATTTGCAAGATTTCATTTTGTGATTTAGATTTTCTATTCATGTCAAACCTCGTATTTTCAATACTACATTAATTATAACTCAATTTTTATTTGATGACTTTCATACATCAGAGTCAGGATATCCGATTGAATTAAATCGGATATCCTGCTGATGTTACTTTATATCCCTAGGAGTTGATTTTTATTATTATCTGTTTACCCATCTTTCCATCTGAGCATCGCTTATCTCTATTGCTCTCTGGATGCCCATGTCTTCCATACGAGATATAAGAGAGTCCCATTCTTCATCTATATCCAGCTGTCCGACTATGAATCTTTGTACATATTCATCTACAAGCATTTCGATGTCCGTCATTATCTCCGACATTTCCTTTGCTTCCTCAGCAGTTCTGCTGATGGCGGGATACTCAATCTTAAAGGCATACTTTGAATCGTTGATTAAGTTAACTACCCCTTCGCTTACCGTCTGAGACCATGAATCATAGTCCATAAAATGCGGGAAATAGATGGAGTCCAAGCCGTACAATCTTCTTTCTGTACCGGCGTCATTTTCAGCTTTCATAATCTTGTCAGTATACTTCTTCTGTCCGTCATCGATTACAAAAGTGTCTCCTTCAACGCCCCAGTTCATCAATGTTTTTCCTTCTTCGGTTGCAAAATAATCATACATTTTCATGATTTCTACCGCATACTCGGAATCGGTCGGCACTACGAACTTCGCAACTATCGGGTATCTGTAGTCAAGAAGTGTATCACCAAACGGACCTTCAACAGGAAGCATCGGCTCAAGACTCATTTCCCATCCTCCATTTTTCGCAAATATATCCACGCCGTCCTGCCACTCATTGCTGAAGCCTACTTTTCCATCTACAAGCTTCGCCTTTGCATCATCATCTGATATAGTATAGTATTCTTGGTCAATTAATTCTTCACTATAGCATTTGTTTATCCATTTCAATGCGGCTTTTGTCTCTTCCTGAAGGGTATACATTGCATAATGACGGACGCCGTCCAAAGTTATCCAGCCGCCATAGCCGCTTGTGCTCAATGGCTCAGTGGTTCCGAACGCCGTATAGATAGGCTGAAGGTCACTTTCAGTCCATATTCCTGCACCGTAAGGACAAATATCGTCACCTAAAGCTTTCATCGCTACCATGCAGTCATACATTTCGTCGATAGTGGTCGGTTTGTCCATACCAATCTGATTTAAAAGGTCGATGTCAACAAACAAAGAAGTGTTGAGCATGCTCCAGTCTATCCTGGATATCGCAAACATGCGTCCCTTGTCATCCTTAAGGTCGTTTATGAGGTTGGGATCATGGTCGTTTATTTCGTTGATCACATTTTGTCCATATTGTTCATAGAGGTCTTTAAGGTCCGTAAAAATTCCGTCATCGCTGTATTTTTCCACTATCGCCCAGTCGTTTATATGCATAAGATCAGGATAATCTTGAGAAGATATAATCAAATTGGTTTTTTCATTATATACTTCGGATGAAACAAGCTCAAAATCGAACTTTATATTCAATCTTTTGCCTATCTCCTGATAGGAAAGCTGAGATTCTTCAAGTGGAGCACCCACAAAGTCACCAGTAAAGACTTTAAGCGTAATGGCCGCCGGGGCTTCTTCGCCTGTTTCCTGCGTCTGTTCTGATTGTGGTTTTGCAGTCTCGGTTAAATCGCTATCCGAAGGTGTTGTTTCCTGCTTTTCTCCGCTGCATCCTGTAAATAAAAAAAACAAAAACACTACTGCCATCAGACACGTCAAAATTCTTCTCTTCATATTTTATCTCCTATTCTTTTTTATAAATACAAGCTTATCGCTTGACATTACCTATCCTTTTATTGCTCCAACCATAATCCCTTTTGCAAAATACTTTTGCAAAAACGGGTAGACAATCATCAGTGGAACAACCAGCACTACAATAATTGCCGCTTTAAATCCTGAAGGAGTTAAGTTCATCATCGAAAAAGATGTTTTTATCTTGTTTTGAGCTCTGAGTAATGTCTGATCTTCCATAGACACTATCAATTCTCTCGCAATCAGCTGAAGCGGATATTTTGTTTTATCGTTCAAATATATAGAGGCATTGAAGAAATCGTTCCAAATCCATACTCCGATAAAAAGCGCAATGGTAGCTATTACCGGCAAAGACATGGGAACTATTATTTTGAAAAGTATCCTAAAGTCGTTTGCCCCGTCAATTTTCGCAGATTCTTCTATGCTTTTTGGTATGTTTTGCATGGATGTACGCATGACAATCAGATAAAACTGTGATATTGCCATCGGAATTATAAGCGCAAAGCGCGAGCCATACAGACCAATATTTTTTATGAGAAGGTATGTCGGTATGAGTCCACCACTGAAAAGCATAGTAAATGCAATCAACAGCATAATGAAATCTCTACCGAAATATTTACTTCTGGACAGCGCATAAGCGCCAAGTATTGTAAGCAGCATAGAATAAGATGTGCCGCATACTGTATAAAAAACCGAGTTTAAAAAGGCTATTGGAAGATATTCATGCTTTAATATAAGTTTATAGTTGTCAATATTAAATCCCACAGGGAATATCCATACAATCTTTTTGTTTATCGCAGATGAACTGCTAAACGACATTGCTATTTCATGCAAAACAGGATATAAAGTAACTATCAGCACAAATGTCAAAAACACATATACAATTAAGTCCAGGACTACATCCACTTTGCTTTTGTTTTTTCTATTGATTTTTGTTTTCATAAGCTTTCTCCTATTTCAAAAAGGCTGTGCTTCAAAAAATATAAGTATCCGATAATTTCTTGCTGACAAAGTTAGCAAAAACTATGAGAATAAATCCGACCAAAGACTGAAATAAGCCGACCGCAGTGGCAAATGAATAGTCCCCGTCCTGAAGGCCTCTCTTGTAAACATAAAGCTGAATAACATCGGACACTTCCTTTGTCAACCCATTTTGCAGCAGCAAAATCTTAAGCCAGTCACTGTTTAGGATACTGCCCAAACTTAAAATGAACATAATGATTATCGTTCCCTGTATCGAAGGGAGGGTTATATGCCATATTTGCCTAAGCCGTCCTGCCCCATCGATTGATGCAGCCGAATACAGCTGTGGATCTATAGCCGCAATTGCAGCTATATAAATGATGCTGCCGAATCCCGTGCCCTGCCATATGCCGGATATAATATATATAGCCCTAAAATACTCAGGCTTAGACAGGTAATTTTCACTTTCAATTCCTATAATCCCCAGCAATCCATTAAACAGTCCTTCTATCGAAAGAAAGCTCTTTATTAAAGAAACAACCACTACTATCGAAATAAAATACGGCAGATAAGATACCGTCTGTACCAATCTTTTGAACTTGTGGTTTATTCCCTCATTGAGCATTATTGCCAGTAATATTGGCACAGGAAAGCCAAAAAATAACGACAGTAAGTTTATCGTCAAGGTATTCCTTAACAACCGTACAAAGTAAAACGATTTGAAAAAGGAAACGAAGTTATCCAAGCCCACCCACGGGCTTGCCGCTATTCCTCTTGCAACATTGAAATCCTTGAAGGCTATCCTTATACCGGCCATAGGTATGTAGTGGAATATTATGAAGTTGGCAAGAACAGGAATCAGCATCAAATAGATGTATTTATTGAGAGCTAAATCCCTTTTTATCCTTTTCATACTAAAGTTATCCCTTATTCCGTCAAACCTTTTTAACTTTGCCTTTCCCATAACTTACCTCTCTTTGACAATTGCTATATCAAGCAGTTTGCATATATTTTTTAAAACATCCGAATTGTCACCATAAGTAATTATGTAATGCTGTGACATCACCTCATCGGCAAAATCCTCAACCGGTATGTCCAAAACGATTTCGAGGCTGGGCAGCTGCGGTGCCGGCGGTTTCCAGCCTACTTCCTCCCAGCAGCCTGGCTCTACAGCCATACCTTTTATGACATGCATCTCGTATTGACCTTCTTTGCAAGAAAGTCTGGAGAGCGTCACCTGTCCTGTTTTGGCTTCAGATATGTTCAGCAGTCCTTCCTCAAACTCACCAAAACCTGTCGGCAATACACGTATTTTACCTTTTGTTATTTCCCCCGGAATAAAATCGGGCACACCCATCAGCACACGATCATCCATAAATTCATAAAACTCCATATATGCCGCTATTTGCCCAGTCGCGTATTTATTTATGAGCTGTGTAACTGCGCCCAAAGCATCGTTCTCAGGAACAGTGCACATACCTAATTCGTTTGAAATAAGCATAAACACCATCGCCGGAGGAAAATTGAGCAGCTTTTTCATACCATCCACGTCAATCAGAGATATCCCGTCATAACCTTTGTTTTCTATTATTTCTTTTATAGCAAGGTAGATGGCAACGCCTTTTCTCATCACTTTTTCGTCTGGTTCCTTTGAAAAGTCCCATTTGCTTTTTATTTCATTAACTAGTCCGTCTATATCGGCTCTGCCAATGGACTCCATCTTCTTAACTACTTCAAGCATTTCGAAGAACTCTATTTCGGTGCCGATTTTCTTCTTTAGAGAAATTCCGTCATACATTGTGCCATACAGCCTCATGTCTCTGTAGCCCATCATTCCTATTTTGCTTTTTCGAAGTTTTTTTACCGCATAAGCAGCTTTAGCAAATGATAATATTTTTTCAGTCTTAGTCTTGCATTTAGGAGAGTCATATATGAACTCGACTTTATATCCCATATCCCTCAAAGGCCTAAGTAAAGCCGAAGTCCCTGCTTGTGCTGCAGTGGTCAAAAGCCTTCCATCCGAATATGTCCCTGCCAATCCCCATAGCAGTATAGGGGTTTGCTTTAAATCGTTAATCACTTCCAAAACCGTATGTGATGGAATCCATCCTGCTATGCACACAATAAGAAAATCAAAGTCTTCGTTCTTAAGCTTTTTCTCTGCTTCTGCCGCCTGTACGCCTTCAATGTCGTCGCTTACCGTTCCTGCATTTATTAAATCTATCCCCAGCCCTTTTATTATCTCGGCAGACAGAATGCATTTTTCTTCTATTACTTCCCGTGGTGTGTTAATCTCCCCAAATCCTACAAATCCTGCTTTCAACAATTTTTGTCTCCTTCTTTATTGTTTTTCTTCTATATCAATTGAATAAGATAATACATAGAAGGGAACTTATCGCCTATCTCAAACTCCAAGCTGCCATCCTCATATTTAGACGGCACTTCGCCCACCACGAATCCTTGCGCGTCTATGGCAATGACCCTCATCCCTTTTACAGAGTCCTTTATTTTGATTTGTGCCCTTATCGCCTCTATGAGTATAGGTGCCCTGCCCACATCCAGCATTTCATCGCGTCTGCCGTTGAACTTCATATCGGTGTTTTCCGACCTTCCCACCGCAGTAATAAATATATTATCCGAGTCCTCTATCGGACTATCTGTAAGTGAACTCAGTGCAATCGTTGCAAAATCTGACTTCATGTTTATTGAAACACAGCCAAGCTCAGCCGTATCCTCTTCACCCCAAAACCCATATACCGCCTTGGATTTTTCTGTATTCACCCAGCCAATGCCTTTTTCGTGGTTTCGGTATATTTCACCCGTATCCGACAGCACTTCACCGGTATCACTGGCTTGCCAGCCATCATTATAGTCAATATTTTCATCTCCACTGCCGTTCTCCTTGCAGAACTTCATGCCTACTTTATGCACTTCTGTGATTCCGTTCATAAGAGGTGCGATGTTTTCATGCTTTAGCGCCATATCATATGCCCCGATACTCACGCTCTTTTTGGCCTCCCTAATGTCTCCGCGAATAAACATCAGTGCCGCATGATAAAAAAGTCCAAATTTTGCAGGGTCGTTGAAAGTTGCAAAAACTCCTTCCCTGTACGGAACATTTCCGATGGAAGAAGAACATATCTCCTTGCCCACCACATCGATACTTTCGTCGTTTGAATATCTATAAGTATGTATAGCGTAGCCCGACCATCCATTGAGTGCGCCAATAGCCGCCAGGAACAATGAACTTTCAGCTCTCCATTCGTTAGGCCACGGGCTGTCCCATTCCGAAACAAAAAACGGCTTGCCCAGCTCACGTGAAAATGTCAGATCGGGCAACAGGGTCGATTTATCCTTTAACATAGAGCTGTTGTCAAACTTTTTGCATTCATCCCCCCAGCGCCACTGATACCAATATCTGTGCCCGTCCTGGAAATCCATTTTTCTGTGCGCTTTCCGATTTGCGGCGTTTATTGACCAATTTGTCCCCGTGATTGGGATTTTCACTCCTATTTCCTGAAGATAATCTTTCATCTCTACAAAATAGCTTTCCTGAACTTCACACAAGAAGTCGAGCATTGTTTTGTCCTGAACGGTAAAATCTATCTTTCCATCCGGCAAATCCATCTCTTTTCCTAAAGCCCACGCCCTGTACATATCCTCAAGGTTCGATCTGTAAGGTTCCACCGTTATCGGCCTCTGAGCGAAAAACAGGTCACATTCATTTGTTATCTCAGTAAGAATTATGGCGGGATCATCTTTATACGCGAGCCCTGTATATGGATTCACATGATTCCATATCTCATAGCAAAATTTCTTTTGAAGGTCTATAAGCTTCCTGTCAAAAATGCTATAGGGCTTTGCGGAATCGGCAAGTAAATGTGCATTTTCTACCCCGTCGCCGCTCAAAAACCTCCTGTATGTCATCATATCCAGATACATATATATGCCGTTCTTTTTAAGACATGACATGAAATAGTCCAGACGTACCATGCTTTCCGAATCTAATTCCAGAGTGTTTTCCAGCCTTTTACCTTTTGTAAATTGGAATATATTCGGGGTAGACCACTCTGAATCAAGCTGATGAAAACGAACCACATTGATTCCGATTTTCGATAAGCGACGAGCGATTTTTTCACTCTGTTCAAGCTCCGGAAAGTTTGCGGCACTGTTTACATTTGTGCCCCAAAAGCGAGCAATTTTCCCATCTTCAAATACCAGATTCTCCCCATCAGCTTTCAAAAAGCCATGTTTTCCAGCAGGTCTTTCATTTTCATACAAAAAAGAAAGATCAATAGGCGCATCGTCCCAGTAAAATTGGTAAGGTATAAATTTTTTGTTTTCCATTTTAATCCCCTAATATTCTTTGACTTAGTATTCAGAGTATAAACTTTCGAGACTTGCGTTAAGTTTTTTATATGCACTGAACGCTCTTTCATAAGTTTGTTTTACACTCACATCAGGCAGATAAATTTTCGCCGGCTCCGCAAACTTACGTCCGGCATAATCAATATCATCAAAAAGCCCAATCCCTTTGCCGGCCAAAATACATGCGCCAAAGCACGTGGTTTCGGAGTTGTCCATTGTTATTATTTTTTTGTTTAGTGTATCGGATTTTATTTGATTCCATATGCCGCTTCTTGCGGCTCCGCCCAAAGACCGTATTTCATCAATATTTACGCCCGCTTTTTCTGCGGTATCGACATGTTCCTTCAGCATATAGGCTATGGATTCCATTATAGCTCTTAAAAAATGATCCTTTGTATGATAAGGTCTTATCCCATAGAAAACGCCTTTTGGATTCGGATCAAAATCCGGATATGCCACACCGCTTAAATGCGGAAGCATCAACAACCCATCTGAACCCGCGGCTATATTTTTCACACCTTCGTTTATTAGTTCATAAGAGACGTTGCCAACAAAGTTATTTTTGAACCATTCCATAACCATCCCTGCGGCCTGTGACCACAAAATCAAAAAATATTGCCCGGGTATTGGGCTTATATGACATGGCATGTTTCCAGTGGCTTTGTACTCAGGAATTTTATCCGTGTTCAGGCATACGCTTAAGCAAGTGCCTGTAGTCTCGCATACCGTGCTTTTTCCCATGCTGCCCGAACCTATCATGCTGGCGACCTGATCAAGCGCGCCTGTGATGACCAGCGTTTGTTTGTCCAGCCCCAGTTCTTTGGCCGCCTTCTCAGTTAGCTCCCCTATACTTTCAGCGCATCCTTTTATCTCAGGGAGCCTTTGCTCCGATATGCCCATGAAATCCAGCATATCCTTCCAAATCCCGCCGCTTTTTATGTCCAAATAAAGTGTCGATGACATAAGCGTTTTTTCCGATATGAATTTACCAGTCATTTTATACAGCAGGTAATCCTCTAACAGCATAAATTTTGCGGTTTTGTCATGAATACTCTTCTGATGCCGCTTTACCCAAAGTATTTTTGAAGAAGGCCACGTAGCCGAAATGTCCGTTTGACCCGTTCTTTCATATATCGTTTTTTTACCGAACTCTTTTTTTATTACATTTGCATTTTCTTCTGCCCTGTTGTCCAGCCATACGATTGCATTCCTCAGCGGATTGCCATTCTTGTCCAAATGAATAAGTGTCTCACCTTGGCACGCTATGCTTAAAGCCTTTATATCTGCCGGATTTACGTCCGACTCTGCAATCAGCTGAGAAATTACGTTCTTTAGAAGCCCCCAATATTCTTCTGCCTCAAATTCGACGAAAGTATCGTTGGAAGTAATAAGTTTATATGTTTTTTTCGAAAATGCTGCAAATTCGCCGTTTTCATTAATCAGCATTGCTTTAAATGAAGTTGTTCCCGCATCAATCCCCAGTAAATACTGCATTATTCATACCTCTATTAAAACATAAAATTCTTCACTAGAATAATGCAATACTATCATATGGGTAATTATATGTCAATTTAAATTTTCGAATTTTTCTTTATGTTTTCGAAACTTTTGTCTAAAGTGGCTTTTTTTCTTCTTTTGTCGAATTTCTTATCACCAAGTTCGGAGCCAGCTTTATGCTTTGAACCACTTTATAGTCTTCGTTTTCTATTTTCTTGTTAAGTATATCCAAAGTGATTTCAGCCATCTCATGTACAGGGACAGATATCGTTGTAAGACTGGGTGCTACAAATCCAGACACCCTTATGTCATCGATACCCACGACAGAGATGTCCTCAGGTATTTTGATATTGTTGTCGACAAGGCACTTCATAACACCTATGGCAATATCATCATACGCACCAAATACAGCAGTCGGAAGAGATCCTTCGTTTATAATTTCTTGCATTTGGTTATATCCGCATTCTTCAAACCTGTCGCTGTTCTCCTTAATCCATTTTGCGTTTATCACTAATCCGTTTTCTGACATGGCTTTCTTAAATGCATTTAGCCTAACGCTGCTTAGATAATCTCCAATATAGCCTATTTTCTTATGTCCGCTGGAAATTAAATGCTCTATTGCAAGCTGCACTCCCCTGCTATCATCTATACTGATACAGTCATATTCAGCCGTTTCCGCATTAGAAGATATCACCACGACGGGAAGGCTAATATCCTTCTTATAGCTGGAAAGTACTTTATCAAGCACCTGATTTTCGGTAATTAATATTATGCCTGAAGTCTTTGATTTTATAAAATGATTCAGATAATGTCTTTCGACTTCCTCATTGAAATTGGTAAATCCAATAAGTATCGAATAGCCTTTATCTTTTGCTTCCCTTTCTATTCCGCTTATTAAATGGGCATAGTAATTGCTTTTTATTTCAGGACAAATGACCCCAATATGCTTTTCGGCTACTTTTTCTTTTCCTTTTTGCCTGTATCCCATCTCTTTTGCTATATCTTCTATTTTGGCAATCGTTTCCTTATTTATATCATCGCTTTTTCTTAATGCTTTCGACACTGTAGAAACATTTACACCTGCGACTTTCGAAATATCCTTTAAAGTAACCATCAAAAAATCTCCATTATCCATTATTAATAAATACTATTACATTATAAATAAACCGCATTTTTATTGCAACTTTTTTCGAAAATTTTGATTTGATCTGTTTTGAAATGTAAAAACGTGGTTTTTACTTGTTCTCCCTATAAACTTTGAAAAGCAGTAGCTTCAAAATGCTGTTGCCTTTTTTCTTTACAAACAAAATTCGGAAATTAAACAATCGATTTAGTCTGAATACATATATCATGACAAAAACAAACCTGTTTCTACGGCTATCCCCACGCCTTGATTTTCTTAAATAAGTGAGGGGCTTTTATATCTCCGGCAAAATAATATTGAGCTAGAAAATGAAAAGAGTCTAATTGACTATATGTTAACAGCGTCATTATCTATGATAACAATATCTTCGTGTAAAAGTAAAACCTAACATATCCCTCACTGACTCAAAAGTTGCCTTATTTGAGTAAAATTCAAGCACATGAGTATATCATTGATTGCATTTTATAAGATTTCTCGCGTATTAAGATTTACAGTCATCCTATATATGTAGCTGATATGAGTTTTATAATATTAGTCCTATTTCTCCTCACTCCATAGCTGAATTCGGTCAGCTAATAATTTGTTAAACTCATCCTCCATTTTGTGAAGTCCTGCATCAATCATTTCCTGCTGATAGCTGTCCCAGATGGAGTCAAAACTGCCTGGAGCCGACATCACTGCTTCAGTAATGCGTCTCCAGCTTATTTCTTCCATGGTCTGAAACAGCGCCTCTACCTCAGAGTTTCCGGGCAGGTTAATCAAGTAGGCAAATCCATACTTTTTATCTTCAAAATCATGCTCATAAAGATCTCGCCACATAGTAACGCCATATTCAGCCAAGACTTCCTTCTCAATTTCGGTATATTGTCCCACTATTCTTTCCGGTGTTTCCGGGTTATAATATTGTCCAGTAGAGTCTTTCACCATTCTACCGTATTGCGGGAATGGATAAGTATAAAGGCGCACGCCCGTTGCCTTCATATAATCCAGCTTCTGCCATTTCCCCCATTCCTCGTCAGCAATAGTTCTTTTGCCATCTACTACTTGATAGTTAACTCCCTCGATGCCCCAGTTGCAAAGAATCTGACCCTCATCGCTAGCCATCCAATCCAAAAATTCAATTGCTCTTTGCGGATTCTTGCAGCTTATCGTAATACCGATTCCCCAACCTCCATCATACCCTCCCGTCATGTAGGCTTTGTTTATGTACTTTTCGCTTAATGTTATCGGATAAGTACCATACATCCTGTCATATTTCCCTTCACTTTTAAGTATGGATTGAGGTAACGAAAATTCCCAATTTGCATCTGATAGCCCCAGAACACGGCCCGAAGCGATTTTCGCTGAATATTGCTCATATTTCTGAACGAAACTTTCAGGGTCCAAGAGCCCGGAATTGTACATGTGGTTCAACCACCTGAAATATTCTTTTTCCTCCGGTCTGGATAAATGGAAGACAGCTTTATTTGTATTCTGGTCGATATACCATTCTCCATCGTCTCCATTTTGTCCGGTTGCAAAAGATGCAGGGTTAGTAACAGATATCCTGATTCTCCATCCATCTGCACAGACACTCATTCCAATAGTAGGCTGTCCATCAATTGTTGGATGTTTTTCCTTATAAAGCCTGATTGCATTTTCATAATCCTCAAGTGTACGAAGTTCAGGATAACCTAGTTCTTTAACTACTGCATGCTGCAGCTGAAAGCCGCTTATCGGCTCAATATATTGATCATTTACTCCGTAGCTTCCAACCTGATATATAGACTTATCCTCAAGTGAGTATCTGAGCCTATTAATATATGGACCATAAAGCTTTTTTAAATTCTCTCCGTTTTTATCAATAAGAGAAGTCAAGTCAATGAGAGCTCTTTCGTTTATTAGCATGCTCTGGTCTTCTCTTGCATAAAAGAGATCAGGATAATCTCCAGAGGCAATCATGATAGAAATTTTTTGCTTATTTTCTCCCCCCGGAGAAACCAAATCCAGCGTAACTCCTGTTTCTTTTGTAATAGCTTTCGCAATAGGATCTTCAAAATTGTCATAACCTTCTTGGGGATCTGAATTATAAAACACCAATGTAATAGGTTCAATGGAATTTCCAAGATTCGTTTTTCCTTCATCCATAGCTTTCGTAATACATCCCGGTATCAGAAAGACACATAATATTAACAATACGCCTACTTGAAGTAATTTTCTCACAAAGACACCTCCATATAGAATTCAAAGGCTTTGACCTGCATATCAGACAGTGCCATTCCTTTCATTTTTCATGCTGCTTCTGTATTGCGTGGGAGATATCCCTACAATCTTTTTAAAATTAATGTAAAAATAATCTATATTACAAAACCCTATCGCATCTGCTATCTCATATACCTTATACTCCTCTTTGAGCATCTGTTTTGACTTATCGATTCTGATTTTGAGCAGATAGTCATTGAAACTGCACCCAGTATGGTTTTTTATTAACTTTCCCAGATACGTGCTGCTGTAGTTAAACTTCTTTGCAAGAGTATTAAGTTTTAGAGGTTTTTCATAGTTCTTTGTAATATAATCAATAAGAAGATCGATTATATTATCCGGCTTTTTTTCACTTATTTCATTTAAAATATATAATAGTTTATTGCTCACATATTCATTCAACTCTTCAAGTGAACCTTTACTGTTTATCTCACTAAATACATCCTTATCATTTTTCATTGATTCATAAATCGATATATTTTTATTTTGGAAATGACCTGCAATCCTATTATAAATGTAATTATAATTGGACTTGATAGTATCCTCACCCGGGCACAGTTTGATTATAGTCTGCGTTGCGTCTGACAAAATATCCAGCATCTTCTCTTGATTTTTTACAGTGATCGCAGAAATCAAATTGTCAATTATCTCATGTATGTTGATTTTTTCATTTGTGCATTGATTTTTTTCCACGAGATCATAATACATTATTCCATTACTGCCAAGAACAAATCTTTTATTGAGTAGATCAAGCGCCTGCAAATACGAATTATGTATACTTCCAATATTTTTTACGACCTTCCCTACTGCAATTGCCGAGATTTTATGTACTGCTGCATTGATATCCTCCCAAAGCTTATCTGTTGTGCCGGTGCTGATTTCAGCAAGATTTTTACTATATAAAACGCCAATAATATTTTGCACAAAGAACAGATACCCTTTACCATAGCATTGAAAGAATTCAATCAATATTTTGTATATTTTCTCCTTATCGTATCTAGATAAAGTAAAGTCATTTATATTTATTAAGAAAACCTGATATTTATCCCAGGGGAAAGACAAGGAGCCCAGATCCAGTCTCTTTATTTCTTCAAAAGACAGATATCCGAAAACAATATTTTCAATAGTTTTCTCGGTAGAAAGCAAAAATTGTTGCTCCTCTTTTTTTTCACTATCATGTAAAAATGTATATTTTTCAAGGAGAAGTATCAGCTCATTTTCATCAATTGGCTTCAACAGATATGCATCTACTCCGTATTTTATTGCCTCTTGTGCATATTCAAACTGTGCGAAACCTGAGAGTAAAACAATTTTCACATTAATATGTTCTTTGTTAAGTTTTTGTACTAAATCCAAGCCATTCATTCGGGGCATATTAATATCCAATAAAACAACATCAGGCTTAAGTTTTTTTATTTTTTCCAGCCCTTCAACGCCATCCTCAGCAGTTCCGCATACGCAGTATCCATACTTATTCCAGTCTATTACGTTTGGCATTCCGCGCCTTACCGCCGGTTCATCATCAATTACAAGAACTTTAAACAATCTCTTCACCTCCTTATCGGCAATATAATCTTTACTACTGTTCCTTCGCCTGGTTTTGCACTTATTTCAAGCCCGTATTCTGTTCCATAGAATAGTTGAATCCTACGGGACACGTTTATAATTCCAATATGCTCATAGATTCCTGATTCGATATTTGAAAGACCGATAAGAATCTTTTCCAACTTTTCTTCATTCATTCCTACACCATCATCGGTTACACTAATTATCAGTGTGTCATTTTGCCTTGAGACAATTATTTTAACTTCCCCACGGCCATATTTTTGTTCGATTCCATGGATAATAGAATTTTCTACAATTGGCTGTACTATGAAAGATGGGATATTGAAATTACCGTACTCCTCGGGACAATCTATTACATAATTAATTTTATCTTCAAACCGATACTTTTGAATCTCCAGATATTTGCATACCAACTCTATTTCCTTTGAAAGGGGTATTTCCTTGTTTTCGGCCTGCAAGCTTGCCCTAAGCAATCCCGCAAGCTGCTGTATTTTTAGAGATAACTCTTTTTGACTGTTTTCAAGAGCTTTCATTCTGAAAGTTTCCAGTGTATTGAAAAGAAAATGGGGATTTATTTGGTTTGATAGTATTTTAAGCTGCATCTCCTTATGCTTTAGTTCAAGCTTGCTTTTTTGCAGATTAACTTCATATGCGCGAAATATAAGATCCTTGATGCTTTTAATCATGGTTCCTATGTCTTTAGCCAACTGACCTAATTCGTCCATTCCCACAGTTGTGATTGTTGTGTCCAGTTCACCTTGAGCAACCTTATGTATATCACTTGTAAGTACGGTTATTCTCTGGCTGAAAGCCTTTATAAAAAGAAAAATCAGACTTAACGATGTAGCCAGACATACAAAAATGATTAGAAGTCCAAGATAGCTTCTCCTATTGGCTTCCTTTACAATTTGATCTGTAGGAAATACAGCTGCAATAATATAATCTGTATCACCCTTGGACGGGCTGTAGCGTTCAGATAAAATTTTGACTTTATATTGGTTAATTTCTCCGTCTATAGTGCCTCCGTTTACACTCTGAGGACCAATGTATTTTCCAATCTCCATTTCATTAATGGATTTCCCCACAAATTGTCGCTCTTTAGCTGCGACTACTGTCCCATCGCTATCTATGAAATAAATATCAAGGGTTTCATCTTTCAAGTATTTATATAAATAGTCTCTGTTCATTGATATTGTGAGTACACCAATTTTGTTGCCATATGAATCTTTAAGAAGGCGCGTAAGGTGTATTACGGATTCATTCTTCATTTCGTCAAACATATATTCCCAGGAAATCAAGCCGTTTTTATCAACTGCTTTGATGTACCATGGTTCATTTCTGATGTTTCTGGCCATAATAAACTGACCGGTGTTTAGAAATGTAGTATTTTCTAAATATAGGCGAATATTGCTCAATTGATCATGATAGTTTAGATACTGATCAAAAGTCGTAAAGCTCCTTATTGTTTCTGTTAAATCTAAATAACTTGAATACCTTTTTTCTGCAATTTCGATTACTTCTTCATCAATATATAATCGGGATGATACCGACATCAAAATATTAAATGTTTCATCCAGCTTATTGCGTATTTTATCCACATCATGGTAAGCTGACCTAATAGTATAATCCAGCGCCATTTCTCTTAATTCATATGTTAATATTATTCCTAGTATTAATACTGGAATGAATATGGAAATAGTATAGGAAAACAATAGTTTTCGTTTTATGCTAATGCTGTTGAAATATCCCTTATACCTTGTTTTTATCATACTTTTGACTTTTCTCAACAATATTTAATATATTGCTGTCCTAATGGAGGTGTTTCACATGTACTAGAGACCATAGATTAGTTTACGTTATAAATGATTAATATTTATTATAGCAGTAAAAGCCTGTTTGTTACAAATAGTGATAAAATAACCCTGTTAGCTAAATGCTGTAAATATTAGTTCAGGACATATTTTTATAACAGGTCTGCTTAAAATTATATACTACCTATTATAAAATGATTAAACTAAAAAAATATCCTATAAATTCTACACAAAGTCATGTAAAAATTTGATATATTTATTATCGTTTTTAAAGTTTGCCATATTAATTGTTATTATATAGCATTACCTATATCCTGAAATAATTCAGGTAAATAATTATATTATCCGATTGCGCAATAAAAAAATTGGTTTTTAACTGAACCACATATCAGACTAATAAAAAAGGCCTATCGCAGAAATGATTAATTAAAACAAATATACCAAAAACGAATGCCTAATCTCAAGTGGTGGATGGCAGTTTGCGCGGACTCCTTTTGGAATTCGGTAATAAATAAACTAATAATCCTTTTCGTCTTGCCATAAGAAAACCTCCCACTGTAATTATTTAAAATGGGAGGTTTTTTATGTCCGTTTTCTTGGTTTTAGTTCACTTGAACGATTCTTTCTTTTGCATTAATTCCACAGTTCAGATCTATCCTGCAATGCTTTAGTGAATTGTTCTGTTACCATATCAAGATCAGCATCCTTCAATGCTTGCTGGTATTCATCCCACTTTGCATCGAATTCAGACGGATCACAAATTATTACAGCCGGAACCATTGCATATCCTATATGCAGTATTCTGTCATCAGCAGCTTTCCAATCAGGATCTTCCATGTTAACCAACCATGCTGCGCCCCAAGACTTAACAGGGAATTCATCTTTTTGAGGGTAGAGCTCTTTCCACGCTCTGACTCCATACCCTGCAAGCACTTCATTTTCCAAATCGGACTGGGTTGCAATAATATTTTCGATAGTATCAAAAGGTGTAAACACTTGACCTGTTGAGTCGAGGATACCATTGCCATAGGTCGGGAAAGGATAGCAGTATTTTTTAATGCCGGTAACTTGCTGGAACGCAGGATCAGAATTGTTTCCGTCTATCATTTCCTGTTTCATGACTCTCTTGCCGTCAACAACATCATAATGCTCGCCTTCAATTCCCCAGTGTGTAAGAATCTGAGCCTCCTCTGTACACATCCAGTCAAGGAACTGCATTGCCCTTACCGGATCCTGACAGTCAGTAGTTATGCACAGTCCCCAACCACCAAGATAACCAGTGCTCTGGAAGTCTGCATATTTTACAGTTTCATTTAATGTTACAGGGAAGTAGCCATACAAACTATCTTCTTTTCCATCCTGCTTCAATGCAGTAACGGCTTCAACGATTTCCCAACGAGCATCTGCAAGAGCTAGCACTCTGCCTGTAGCAATTTTTGCTTTGTAATCATCGTATTTTTGAACAAAGCTGTCAGGATCCAGAAGTCCGATATCGTTCATATGATTGAGCCATCTGAAGTATTCTTTATCTTCTTCTCTTGTTAAGTGTCTTGTGCATTCCAGAGTTTCAGGGTCGACATACCATTCGCCGTCATCACTGTTTCCTGTTGCAAAGTTTGCGGGGTTGGATACGGAAATCAGGAATCTCCAGTCGTCAGCAAGAAGTGACAATGGAATCGTTTTCTGTCCGTCTTCTGTTGTGGGATGGGCGTTATAGTATGTTTGGATAGCGTCTTCATATTGCTTAAGTGTCTTTATTTCTGGATATCCAAGCTCCTTTACAACTTTGAATTGGAGTTGGAAGCCTGAGTTTGGCTCAAGGTTTTCCTGCCCGAGTTCCTTGCCACCTACACTGTAGATAAATGGATCTTCAAGACTCCAACGCAGCCTTACAATATCAGGGCCATAAAAAGCTTTGAGATTTGGAGCATACTCATCAATCAAATCATCCAGCTTAACTACTGCATTCACATTTTTGAGTATGGAAAGATCACCTTTAGCGTAGACTAAATCAGGATATTCTCCAGCGGCAGCCATTAATGAAAGTTTCTGTTTGCCCGCGTCACTGCTGATAGCGTTTTCGATTTCAAGAGTAACTCCGGTCTGTCTATTAATTTCCTGAGCAACAGGAGATGAAAAGTCAGTATCCGGGTAAGCATCAGTTTCAACACTATACATTGTCAGTGTGATGGGCTCAAGAGGAACCTCCGTTGCCTCAGTCTCTGTCTCTTTGTCGGAAGTCGGTGCGGAAGTAGTTTTCTGAGCAGGTTGAGTTGTTTTGTCTTCGGCTGTTTCTTTTGTACATCCAACAGTCAATGACAGTACCATCAGGATTACTAGACTAATGACTAGTATTTTTTTCATAATTCACTCTCCTTATTATAATAAAATATGTTATGTCAGAAACGGATTTCCCGTAATAACAACCTTTTCTTTATGCCTTCACCGCCCCAAGAGTAAGTCCTTTCATAAAGTATTTTTGAACAAAAGGATAAACAATCAGTATGGGCACAGTAGCAACAACAGTCATTGCCATTCGGATAGCTTCTGGAGTAACTCTATGCTGGGCAGTCAAATCTGTGCTTCCATAAATATCTTGTCTTCCGGAAGATTGTGCGCTTAGTAATATCTTCTGCAATTCAAACTGTAGTGTAGTCAGCAATTGGTTTGAACCACAATACAAATAAGTATCAAACCAAGAATTCCATTGGCCTACAGCTATAAAGAGTGATAATGTGGCAAT
This sequence comes from Christensenellaceae bacterium, assembly GCA_963676355.1. GTDB lineage: Bacteria > Bacillota > Clostridia > Christensenellales > UMGS416 > JAGLOK01. Next base: position 1,120,789 of record OY781093.1, on the reverse strand, counting down.
AACCGGAGTGCAAAGCGGAAAAATAATAGCGAAAAATATCTTTGTATCGTTAGCACCATCTATTTTTCCTGATTCTTGGAGCTCAAAAGGTAGATCACTTATAAACGAACTGAACACAATAACGTTAAACACACTGATTAGGTTCGGCAGTATATATACCAAAAAATTGTTGACTAGGTGAAGACTTCTTATCAACATGAAGTCAGGTATCAGACCTCCGCTTACATACATTGTTATAACGAATAACACAGTAACAAACCTTCTGGCAAAGAAATCCCTTCGGCTTATAACGTATGCTACCATAGCCGTGCTCAATATGCCGGTCACCGTGCCTATGACTGTTCTCAGTATTGATATAACCACTGATATAGACAAAGCTTTGATTTTGAATATTTCGGCATAGTTTGCAAATGTAAATACACGGGGAATAATAGTTATTCCACCTTTTACAGTATCAATTGAATTATTAAAGGAAATTGCTAAAACGTTAAGGAACGGATAGAGAGTCACGATGCACAGCAACACCATAAATGTATAATTAAAAACATTAAAAGCTACATCACCAAATGATTTTTTCAACGTGATCCCCCCCCACTTTTCATAATAATTCCAACCCCTGTAAGTTTCCTGCTGACCCCATTGATGAAAAACAGGATTATGATGCTTACTACCGATTTAAATATACCTGCAGCGGTCCCGAAAGCCCACCTTCCAGCATTGATACCGGAATCGATAATATATAAATCAAGCACATCTGCATAGTTTTTGACTAGTGAGTTCCTCATAAGAAATTGTTTTTCAAACCCAATGTTAATCAGATTGCCTACATTCATAATTAAAAGAACCATAACGACAGGAAGTATACCGGGGAGTGTTATATGCCATATCTTTCTGAATCTTCCGGCTCCGTCTACCATTGCGGATTCATACAAATCGGGCGATATGGCAGTTATTGCAGCAAGATACAGTATTGAGTTCCATCCTACCTCCTTCCATATATCGGCAGTAGTGACTATTCCCCAAAACAAATTTGGTTTTGCCATGAATTGAATAGGAGCATCTACAATACGCAGACTGACAAGAATATTATTAATGACACCGTCTTCAAGCCCTAATATTTTGTTAAATAAGCTTGCAACAATGACCCATGATACAAAATGCGGAAGATAGGAAATCGTCTGTACGGTTCGCTTGAAACTATTTAGTCTTATTTCATTAAGCAGGATTGCCAAGACAATAGGCAACGTAAATCCGAATACCAGCGAGAGTGAACTCATTGCAAGTGTATTTCTCATCACGATATAAAAGTACTTATCCTGAAACATCATTTTAAAATACTTTAGCCCAATCCATTCCTGCTGAAAAAAGCTCTTTCCAGGCATATATTGTTGGAATGCCATAGTCCAGCCCCATAATGGTATATATTTAAAAATAATAAGCCAAATAACAAAAGGCAGAGACATTAAAATCAAATATTTTTGAGTTCGGATTTTTTTTAGATTTATTCCTTTATGTGACATTTTCTTTCCAGACATTGACTTATGTTTTAAAACCTGCATAATAACTCCGACGTTCTTCTAATATATACCAGTATATCATTGAAATTTACCCAAAAATACCATAAGCATTTACTATAATTACTATAAAAATTTGATATTCTAATATTTATATTTGAATGATTGTTGTTATATGATCTTTGACCTTCGCCAAAAGCGATTCAGACCAAAAAGTCAGAAATTTCGATATAATAGACGAGTTCAAATGGGCAAAAAAAGAAAACCGTTAATTAAAAAAGCTGTTAGCCAATTTAGGGTTATATAAACAAATTCTTCTGTATCTTCTGTCAAAAGAATTCTAAATCTTAGAGTAAAACGCGAAGCAGTAAAATGTCATCAGGCACGCCAATCAAACTTTTCATCATGAGATCTAACACTTGGCGTAACAAATACGAGTGTCCTCTTGCTCGTACAATATATCAGGACTCTTACCTCCATAGTGGCAACTGCGCAAATTCACTAAACGGGGACCTTAACTTAAATACGGACGGACGCGTTGGATATGAAAGTAAATACAAGCTTGCCATACAGACCATAGCACACAGCAGCGCGCACCCTTCAAAGACCACGCTTCCCGTGATACCAAAGCCGTAAGTACACAAAAAGCATCCGCATAATGCAGATGCTTTTTAATCAAACCTATTCTATCTTACCGTTTCAAACTCAACTTTCGCCCCGCATCCCTCAAGCAACACGCCTTTTTCGTGTCTTATCTGCTTTGCGCCGCTCAAGTTTCCGACTTCACCCACATTCCACAAAAGTACGCTGTAGTTTTTGTTTCTGCCACTGGTTTCCACTTTCACTTTATTGCCGGAAACAGTAAACGAGGCCTCAAATTCGATTTTCCCGTTAATTCCTGACACTTTGCATACACAGTCCTCTTTAAGTTCAAACACATTAAGCGTTACGCCGTCGCAGTAATCATAGTCAGGCTTTGTGTCGCATGATCCGGTCGCGATTACGCTGTTTTCTCTAGCGAAAATCGGCATACTCATATAGTCCATCTTCTCTCTTATATACTTTCCGCCCTGCAATTTCCTTCCGGTAAGCACATCGGTAAAAGTTCCCTCAGGGAGGTAATAGTGTGCCTGTGATTTGTCGTTAAAAATAGGAGCTGCAAGCAGGCTGTCGCCAAGCATATACTGCATGTCAAGATTTTCGCACACAGGGTCTCCCGGATATTCCATAACCATGGGCCGCATAACAGGTATACCTGTCTCGCGAGCAACAACAGCCTGTGTGAACACATACGGCATGAGAGTACATTTAAGCTTCGTGAAGAAGCGCAAAACATCGCTTGATTCATCATCAAAGTTCCACGGCACTCTGTAAGAGCCACTTCCGTGCAGCCTACTGTGGGTTGAAAGCAATCCAAATGCAAGCCATCTTTTATACAAATCGGGCGTTGCAGTGCTTTCAAAGCCGCTTATGTCATGGCTCCAGAACGCAAAGCCGGACGATGCCAGTGAAAGACCTCCGCGAAGTGTTTCAGCCATCGACTCATAGTTTGCGCTGCAGTCGCCTCCCCAGTGCACAGGGAACTGCTGGCCGCCCGCCGTGGCCGAGCGTGCAAAAAGGCACGCCTCACCTTTGCCGCGTTTGCGCTCCAGAAGTTCGAACACGCATTTATTATAAAGATGCGTATAGTAATTATGCATCATTACGGAATCTGCTCCGTTATAGTATTTTACATCCGTGGGTATTCTCTCACCGAAGTCCGTTTTAAAGCAGTCCACACCCATGTCAAGCAGTGCTTCAAGCTTTTGTTGATACCATTTCCATGCGTCGTGGTTTGTAAAGTCGACTATCCCCATTCCTGCCTGCCACAAATCCGTCTGCCATACGTCTCCGTTGGGTTTAAGAAGCAGATATCCTTTTTCTTTACCTTCGGTGAAAAGGTGTGAGTTTTGCGCTATGTACGGGTTTATCCACACGCATATCTTAAGTCCTTTAGCTTTAACTTTGGACAGCATGGATTCAGGGTCTTTGAACATCCTTTTGTCCCAGGTGAAATCGCACCAGTTAAACTCTCTCATCCAAAAGCAGTCATAATGAAACACATGGAGGGGTATATCCCGTTCTGTCATTCCGTCTATGAATGAGTTTACCGTGTCTTCGTCATAGCTTGTGGTAAACGATGTGGTAAGCCACAGCCCAAAGCTCCATGCGGGCGGAAGCGCGGGTTTTCCAGTTAGCGCCGTATATTTTTGGATTATCTCTTTTGGCGAAGGTCCGTATATAAAGTAATATGTAAGCTCTTCACCCTCCACACTGAACTGCACCTTGGACACCTTTTCCGAGCCCACCTCGAAGGACACCTTTCCCGTATGCGCCACAAATACGCCGTAGCCGCTGTTTGTTATATACAATGGCACGTTCTTATATGCTATCTCGCTGCTTGTTCCGCCGTCCTCGTTCCACATATCGATGCTCTGCCCGTTTTTAACGAATGCACCGAAGCGTTCGCCAAGGCCGTATATTTTTGTTCCCGGCGTTATAGTCAGCGCTTCGTGTATGTAGTTTTTCCCATCGTCTCTTTGTGCATATCCCAGCGTTCTAAACCCGCTGTCTGTCAGACGGCCTTCCGGCCCGCGAAACTCAGCATACCAGCTGTGTTTATCAAGAACCACTTCTATATCGCCGCACTTTACAGTCACGGTATTTTCATCCTGCAAAAGGACAGGAGTTATTTTCGCGCTCTCGTTTACTTCAAAGCACGGTTTTACGCCGTTTGAGCCTGCAAAATGCTTTATATCTACCTTTATCACATTTTCCATCGGTGCGCTGTATGTCAGTGTCAGCACAGGCAGATTTAGAGTATCCCCGCGGTGATTTATCTTTTTTGTCGGCGCAAGTACCACCACTTCGTCCCCGTCCGCGTGCGCTTCATACGCCTGACTCGCGAAGTGCGCGGTGACGTCTTTTTGCATGTTCCAATATCCGTCTGTAAACTTCATCTTATTCCCTCCAAGCAAAAGTCCGAAATTCTATTATACTATTAATACATGACTTTATTTCACATCAATATATCCCTACAAATTACAGATTCGGTACTATCCGCGACTCTGTTATTTTTATTTTTATTCTTATTCTGTCTGTTTTTAGTTTATCTCTTGCGTCTTCAATTGACAAGAACCAATTTGTATTTAATTACCTATATCTGAGACTTGCTAACCTGCCCCGAGAAATACTATCGACTTGAAAGTGATTTTTCGGAGCATTTGTCCGGATTTATATACCTAGTTATTGGTGCAAACGGTTTGTAACTAAGTAAACTGTACGGCCTTACTGTATTGTACTCTTTTCTCCATCTTTCAATAAGAATTCTAACTTCAAACATATTATCAAATATTTCACAGTTTAGCAATTCATCACGCATTTTACCATTGAAAGATTCAACATAACTGTTCTCCCAAGGGCTGCATGGTTCTATGTATGTTATATTGACTTCAATATTATCTAAGCATTTCCGCTCACCTTCATGTTTTGCTTTGCAAAACATTTGACTTCGTTCAAGCCCCACGCACAAGCAAAAAGCTCAACCTATACGGTTGAGCTTTTCTATTGGTGCCGAAGGTGCGTATTGTACTGCATCCAAACTACTTACTAAATATGAAACAACTACTATTTCTATAGACTACAATTACATAGATAATCTAACCAAGTTAAATCCTAACGTCTTCAGTATTCTTCCATACGTTATATCAATTTACTAAACCATTTCATTTATAGCGGTATTATTAGTTATTTTATACCTGAACATATCTAAAATTACTTGATATATTCATATTTCTATATACTATTATTTGATTACATATTGATTATATATACAGCTTTTCTTATTAGTCCTTGTAAGGCCGTAATTGCACTTTATATCTTTCGCTATATTCACCAATAAGAATGACTGACGTTTTAAAGTGGATACTATACCCATATTAATCACGTCAGCCAATTAATCCGCTTCTTAACACGTAAATTATTACTTTAAAGTTCTATTTAATCGCTGTTCTCTAAATACACGAAAACCCCATATTGCAAGAATCAATACAGAAAATACATCAAAGCCAATCAGACACATCACCCATAATGGCATACCATATCCAATTACCTCACCATTCATTGCATTTGAGCTGACAAATGCATAGAGTGTGTCCTTAATGTTCTGCCTAAGAATATGAACATCAGCAGCATAAGACTCATCACACCAGCTTTCAGGCAATGTTGCTAGGTTTAACGAACCTCCGGCATATGCCATCTGTCTGGAATTCATGTACGCAGGAATCGTATTGAAGTCACATAATACAGTACCTTTAAATCCCCACTCATTCCGAAGTATTTCCGTTATCAGCCTATAATCTCCACCAGTCCAGCGTGTACCAATCCTGTTAAATGAAGACATCATGGCTTTTGTTTCACCTTCTTTAACCGCTATTTCAAAAGGTCTTAAGTAGATTTCACGCATAGATTGTTCAGTCAGCCAAGAGCTGTCTCCACTGATAGAACGATGCGTTTCTTGTTCATTTACAGCAAAGTGTTTGACAAAAGTAACCAATCCCTTTGAATTACATCCCTGAATCTGAGCAGCAGCTATCTTACCTGACAAAATTCCATCTTCTGAATAATACTCAAAGTTTCTGCCACCAAAAGGACTCCTGTGTATATTGACTCCGGGTGCATACCATCCTGTATAAGGGGACTTGTCTCCTCTTTCATTGCCAACGATACCTTCATCTCCAACCATTTCACCAAATTCTTTTGCAAGCTCTGTATTCCATGTTGTTGCAACAAGTGTTTGACAGCAATAGGAGCACGTGTCGTAAAATCGAGTTTGATCCATGAAACATGACCAACCTACAGGTCCATCCGAACAATTGATGCGTGGCAAACCAATAGAGTCAACTTCCTCAATATGATAGGCCGCGTAGTTATATACTCTAATCAAGTCGGATACTGCTGCTTGATCTATCAACAATTCCCATCTTTCATCATCATAATCTGCCTGCATTTTACCATTTTCATCATACAACAAGTCACGTAAGACAAGTCCATTGCTTTCTTCTGAATAAGGCATTTCTATGGAGCTTAAATCTTCGGGATTGTTATGCGACTTATCTTTTAGCCAATCCAATAGCTCTGCATCTGCATTTCGCTCCTCTTCGGTTGGCGACACTGGGAAGGTTTTGTCCCAATCGCTTCTAGAAAGAATCGTTTCCAACGATGTATCTGCATCAAATCTTGGATCTTCGTTATCCGTGAAGCGGTTTACTACATCATACTCACCCGAAACCGTATCTTTTGTATATAGCATATCATTTGTCACTGAAAAAGAAATATCAAACTCCTTTTCGTGAGCATTGTGCATGATATAAAGTGAATAATCACCACTCTCCAATTCATACCCAATGTTACCATTGCCGTTTGCATCTTTATAATCATAGGATGCCAAATAATATGGATCAAACGTCATTGAAACTATTTCCGATTGTCCTGGTTCAAGCAAAGAAGTTTTAGCGAAATCCATAAGAGAAATCTCAGGTTTTTCGATACCTCCAATCGTATAAGGTGCATGCCCATATAGCTCAACGACCTCTTTTCCCGCCACACTTCCAGTATTAGTCACTTTCACCTGTATCGTATATTTTTCATCCTGTTCTATGGCTGTTCCGTCTATTTTTGCATCCACGAGTTCCCACGAAAAAGTGGTATAGCTTAAACCGTAGCCAAAGGGATATACAACGTTACTATCATACCATTCAGGATCTTCCATGCCGCGTGTTTCATAGTACTTATAACCAATATAAATTCCTTCTTCGTAATCTACGAAATAATAAGGAACGGCTGGCTGTTCATCTTCAGGAACATCAAACACATACTGATCACCACCAGTTATATCTTTTTTGGCAATAATACGGTTATCTCCAAAGTTATGCCATGTAGGATCTTGCTTGAAATCCACTGCATATGTATCTGCAAGTCTGCCTGAAGGATTTACACTGCCATTTAAGATTCCAGACAGAGCATAAGTGCCCGTCTCTCCTGGGAACCCCATCCAAATAGCTGCATCGATTTTATTCGGATCGATTTTATAGTTCTTCAGCTGCGCGTATCCTGAAGTGTTCTCAAGAAAGCCCAATTCCATTGCCTGGCCGCTGTTAACTACTAAAATGACTTTCTCAAAGCCAGCGTCACAAACCGAAGCAATAAGATCTTCTTCGTTTTGATCAAGCTGAAGAAAATGATCGTCTTCATTTCGATATCCAGTTGAACCCGCCATGCTTCTCGGAATATCGAAACCTTCGCCGCCGATACGAGAAATCACAATAATCGCAGCATCTTTATACTCTGAATAACTTGACTTAACATCCTCTGTGTACATTAACTGAGGCGTCTCGGCAGTAGACAAAATTACAGTATCACCACTGTCCAAGTCCTTGCTGTTGCCCTTTCGTTTAGGTCCGGAGGCTCCGGTATCTTCATAGAAATCTTTCAAAACTGGATTGCAGCTAAATCCGGCATCATTCAGCGCCATATATAGATCCACCACATTCGAAGTATCCGCTCCGCCACTGCCACTGCCTCCATATGACAAACTTACACTGTTCTTGCCGAAAACACTAACCTTTATAACATCAGAAGCATCAAGAGGAAGGGCATCATTTTGATTTTTCAGCAGAACCATACCCTCCTCGCATATTTTCCGATTTGTTTTCCGCGCAGCATCATATACTGATGCTTTGTCAGTATATTCAGATGTGTAGATTGCCTCTACGCCATCAGCATAAAGAGCTCTTATTCCCCCGCCGGGCATAACAGTATTTAGCAGTTCATAAAAGTCTTTAACCGATGTTGTTAATATAGTTATAGCAATACAAAACACTAGTAAAATCGAAGTTGTAATAATCCATTTTCTTGCTGGTCTTTTATTTGTTTTTCTCATATGATGGACACCACCTATCAGTAGTTCTTTTTCGGTAAACCAAGTTGTGCTGCCCAGTCCAGAACAGCTTCTGTCTCAATCTTAATGCAATCAACCAACGGTGCTTTAGCCAATATGGTTGTGCCGCTCATTGCTTCATCATTGGTAGTAGTAACGCTGAATACATTCATCCCTTCATTTAAAGAAGCATTGGTTATTACAACATAATCTTTAAACGGCAAAGCGTTAACACTCCCAACATCATCAGATGCACCTGTTGGAACATTTTTAAATGAAATGGTTTTGTAATCAATATCTATACCGTTAAGAGCCATTTTATATGATTGAGGATCAAGATCGAAGTCTCTCATCTCTGCAGAAAGACTGATTATAATTGTTGCATCGTCAATTGTGATATCGCTGTTAAACTGAAACTCCAGACTACATCCCATTTCGTATTGGTATCCAACAAATCTGTCATTGCTTGCTTTCAAGTTATCAACCAGCTGGATCATTCCCGGTCCACCTGCAGTACCTGATAAACCTGGTCCTGATTTACCATTAAGATTAACATCCTCTGCCTCAAACACATACAAGTTTCTTCCGCTAATAGTTTTATTCCACTGAGCATAGACCGTAGTGTCTTCCATTATCTGTTTTGAAAAATCGAAATCTATTGTACATGCTTCGTCTGCATACCAACCAACAAATTCATATCCTTTGCGTTCGGGATCTGTAGTAGGTTTAACTGCTTGTTCGTTTTCTTTTACCTTTTGAGGTACACTTTCTACAGCACCAGCATAATTGTCAAAAAACTTCACTTCATAATATTTGGTATCTTCCAACCACTTCGCATACAATGTGAAATCCTCGGTTACGGGTGAATTAAAATCGTACAAAACTGTAAGATCCGCATCTGAATACCAATTTTCAAAAACAAGTTCATCGTCATCGGGGGTTTCCGGTGAAGATACCTTGCTGTCTTTTCTTACTTCAATTGTTTCTACTTTATCAACCTGTCCATAATCAAGAGTAATTGTACAAATATCATACGAAACTGTGATGTCAAATCTTGCGCTTTTTCCACCAAAACGTACAGTAACTGTCTTCTTGGCCGAAGCCTGAGACTCATCTGTAATAGTCGTGTTGACCTCAGATACAGTAACCTTACTATCTGTCATAGATAATGTTTCAGATGTTTCATCTGTATAATTAACAGTAATTTCTCCACCCTCAGCAGAAAATTCCTCTCCAACTGCATATTCAGTTTTCACTGGTTCTTTTGCAATTATTAGTTCTGATACTTCTTTTCCGCTGTTGCTTTCTTCAGAAACAGGTTTTCCACATGCGGCAAACCACACACAGATAAACATAGAAATTAAAAGTATTCTCATTAGCTTTTTTTTCATTTTTGTAACTCTCCTAAAAAAAGAGAATCTGCCTTGAAGGATCTCAACAAGGCAGTCCTCTGCTATTTGTCAAATATAGTGTCAATAAACCTAAGGTGTCTTATTGAACTATAAAAGTAATGGTCTGAGAGTATTCAGTCATAGTTGTACCACTTGCGCGCATCCAAGGATTAGTACCTTTTGATACGTGAGGAACTAAGATTTTCACTGTTACCTCATAAGTTCCAGCAGCCACTGGTTTTCCTGTGATTTTAGCTGCGGTGTTGACTTCATATGAACCTCTTCCAGCCCATCCTTCTTCCATGGTGTTGATGTCTTCAACGGTCATGCCTTCAGGCAATCCTTCAACTACAACGTGGTATATTTTGCTGACTTCTTCATTGTAAGGGCTATCTCCCAATGTGACGATATCAGCTGCAGATTTATCTTCGTCTCTGTTGTACCACACACCATCCATTCCAAAGTATGCATTCATGATTCTTCTGTTAGATCCATCAAGAATCGCCAGCTGGCTGCCATATGTCAAAGAGTCTGCTTTTACTACGGCATCGAATGCTTCGCCTGCTTTAAGTTCAACTACCTGACCATCATACATTGCTTCGCCGTCCATGGTAATATCGCTCTGGATATCAAATTTAAATGTCGCTTTCATGTTTTTAACCCAAGTATCAGCAGTGAATGTTGCTGCAACATCATCCAATGTCAACCCGGTAGGCACACCAGAAAGTACTCCTGTTTCTGGATCATAAGTTAATCCATCTGGCCATACAGCATCTTCATCAAAACTGAACACAACATCATTTGTCTTTCCAGGAATGCTTAATGCAAATGTATTGAAAATACCTTTTTTCAGGTCAACTGTTATAATTTCTCCTTCACCCTGCATAGTGAACCCATTGTTGTTAACTGAGGAGTTCGCCATTGTCTGTAAAAGTCTTTGTGCGCATTTGCGTACTGCGAAGTAATGAGTAGGTGACAATTCAGTTCCTACGCCTGCGTTATATCCCTGATACTCTTGCGCACTAGCTGCAACACGTACACATTTTTCCTCCGCGTCCCAAACGCCTCTTTCAAGCGCACATGCCGGGAAACTGGAGTCAGAAGTCAGCAGTTCATCATCGCCGCCACGAACCATTAAGTTGGCTGGAATAAATTGTTTTGCCCAAGCGTCAGACTCTGTTGAGCCTTGGAATCCCCACTCTTGGTTCAACAACAACTCATGAGTCGCATAGTTCGTAGTTTGTGACCATTTACCGATTCTGTTGAACGATGTCATAAGACCTATTGTTCCGCCGTACTTGACAATATACTCGAAGGATTTTGCTGAACCTTCTCGCAAAGCCTGTTCGGTAGCCCATGTAAATACGCCACCATAGTCAGCACGATAAGTTTCTTGATCATTGCCGAAGAAATGTTTAAAGTGAGCAATTATTCCCTTGTCAGTTACTGCTTTAGCAACCTCCGCACCAATAGTTCCAGCTAATACACCATCTTCAGAATAATACTCAAAGTTACGTCCAGAAAACGGACTGCGATGCATGTTAGCCCCAGCACCACGCCAGCCTCGCGAACCATTAAGTAGAAGTAGATTTCCTACAACGCGTCCCAACTCATTTGCCATCTCTTTATTATAAGTAGCTGCAACAATGGGATTTGATGGGAATTGAACACCACCTGCATTGATAGGACCATCTGGATCACCATACTTAAAGGAAGGACCAGAAACACCCGTCCACCTGTTCGTAGAATATCCAAGCGGGCCATAGCGCTCTACAATATTGTTAGGATTTGCAGCGAGAGAACAGAGCTCTTCCCAAGTAAATTGATTCATATACTCTTCCCATTTCTGAGAATCTGCATCATCTGATAAAACAACTTCATTATTTTCGTTAATTACAGGTTCTATATAAGGAACTCCTGCAATATCGTTCAAGCTCATAGCCAACTTAGAATCTGCATCTGTTGACTGATCCCATGAGTCAGGTAAGGACGCTACGTACCAAGGATCAGTTTCTTCGTCCTGATAACTGTAATACTCAGCCTGTGATTCATAGTCAGCCAAAGTAGCATCATCTAGTGTGCGATCGGCAATTGTTGCTGGTTCAGGCTGTTTCAGACCATCTGCACGGCTAATCATGCCATTTAGAAGGCTATCATTAACTGAAGAGAATGAACCTGTATATACCGGTTTAATTTCTTCGCCTGTCACAAGGTCAGTCTTACATTGGATATCTTCTGCTATTGTACGAGTAACGCTTAAAACTGCCTCGTGTGAGTTACGGTTTGCACTAATGATATAATCGCCTTTTTCAAGTTCGTAGCCAGAAAAGCCGTTTCCATTCGCATCATTCCAGTCGAATGAAGCCATGTCCTGTGCATAGAAAGTAACTGTAACAGTATCGCTTTCTCCTGGCTGTAAGAGCTTTGTCTTTGCAAACCCAACTAGGTTGGCTGCAGCTTTTTCAATTCCACCGCTATTATAAGGAGGATTGAAGTAGACTTGCACAACATCTTTACCCGCAGTGTCGCCTGTGTTTTTTACATTAACCTGAACAGTAATAGTTTCATTCGCAGCAGAAATACTCGCGTTTTCTTCTACATTTTTCAGGCTCCACTCAAAGGAAGTGTAGGATAGACCATACCCAAAAGGATACAAAACATTTGAATATGCAGCATCTTTTTCTCCCTCAGTAGCATCAGCGTATAATGTTTCATAATACCTGTATCCCAAATAAATTCCTTCACGATATTCCAAATTTGCAAACTTAGTTGGATTCCCTTCTGAGTCATAATAAAGAGTATCCATTCTATTGCCATCAGCATCTTTGTTTTGCGTGTTTGGGCCAAAGTTTGTGAATGTAGGGCTTTTTGTGAAATCCTTTTCCCAAAGATCAACAGTGTGACCACTTGGAGTAACATCTCCATTCAATATATGTGCAATTGCAGTAGTACCAGCCTGGCCAACACCACCAACCCATAAAATTGCATCAACACCAAGATTATCAGAAGTTTTAGCTTCCGCAAGTTCAGGTATCTGCATAATATTTGAAGAGTTAATTAATACTATAACTTTAGAAAAGTTTTCTTTAGCGTGTTTGATTAACGCCGTTTCGTTTACATCCAGCTGCAAATAATGTTCGTCTTCACTTGCATGACCAGGTACGCTGTTTGTTGCGTTATCATAGTTTTCAGCACCAGTTCTTGATAAAGTGATAATAGCTGCATCATTATATGAAGCATATGTACCTGTAATAGAAGGTCCGTAAACTTCAACAGGAAGCTCATAAACGCGGTCTTCCACCATCTGAGATACTTCTTTCAAGTAAAGCTCAACAGTCTTAGGATTAACTTTATACCCAGCTGCCGTCAATGCATCACCCAAATGGTTTGAAATAGGGCTGCCTCCGCCTGATCCGGATCCGAAACCACTGCGTATCATTCTGCCGGTACGAATTCCAAGCAATGTAACAGCGTTTTCTTCTTTTGAAAGAGGAAGCGCTTTATTCTCATTTTTCAACAGTGTAATTCCTTCTGCCGCCAATTGAACCGCCAGTGCATTACCTGCTGTTTGAGCTTCTTCCAATGTAGAATATTCTACGTAGAAATTACCTGCATACTGGTAATTCCCATTGGTTCCACTGCCCGTAAACAGAGTTTCTGTAACTCCCGGACTAACTTCGTTTTCCGTATTGTTCTGATTGTCTTCAGCTCCATTAACTGCCGTCTCAGTACTTGTTGGCTCGGTGGTAGGTTCATCTTTGCCCCCACAACCAGAGAGTGTAATCGACAGTACTAGAGTAAGGACAAGTAATAGACTCATCAACTTTTTCTTTGTCATCATTTATTCTCCTTCTTATTCATATTCAAGCTATAAGCCTGACGAAACTATATTAGAGGAATTTTTCATGGAGTTGCAGCATAGAACGTGAATGGAGCAAAATTCCGCACGAAATGAATTGGATATTAACATGCATTTGCCACAATTGCTATTAAATGTATAACAAAGTTACATGCCTTGGTCAGCAATACTCTCAAGGAAAAGCATGCATCCTATAATGAAATTCCCGCAAGTATTACTTACCATTAAGCTCGCCCAAAAAGCCAAGATATGTTTTAGGTTGAACGATTATAGAAAAATACCAAAGAAACTTTTTTGGTACTGTTTATAGGCTTTAAAGACAACCAATGTATTTACAAAACAATGCTGTGACTAAATTCGATGATATACTAAAATGTTTTTTCAATAATAAAATTCGATATTAGAATATGAGTTATACAATTTTGTAAGCAGTTTTCGGCATGTGTGTTAAATTCTAAATAACCCATATCAAGCAAACAGCTCAGTATTAATACATATTTTTAAAGAGGGAAAACTATATCCATTACAAAACGATCTTCATTAGTACCAATTTTTAAACTTCCACCGTATTTTTCCACAAGCATCTTAATACTTTTAAGGCCAAACCCATGGTATCCGGTACCTTTTTTTGTGGTTTTAGGAAGTCCCTCCAAAATGACAAATTTGTCCTCAAAGTAGTTTTCTGAATGTATATTCACAAAATTATTCTTCTTATTTACATATAAAGAAATGATTCTTTTATCCTGATCATCAGTTAACTTATCTATTGCTTCTATTGCATTGTCCAGTATATTGCCAAAAAGCGAATATATATCCACCTCTTGAATAAATTCAAGACTTTCTCCATTTGCAGAGCATGTTATTAATATATTTTTACTTCTGCATTCAAAGCTTTTCCTTGCCAACACAACATCTAGGGCTACGTTTCCAGTACGAAAGCTGCTGTCATAAATATCTATAGCTTCTTTAGTATCTGATAAAATTCTATTTTGGTCATACGGCTCTAGCGCCGCGATTTGGTGCTTAATATCATGGCATTTTATATTCAGCAAATCAATCATAGACTTCTCAAAATAATATTGCTGTCTTTCTTCTGCAAGGATACCCTTTATGGTTTCAAGCTCTAGTTCCTTTCTCTTTCCCGCAACCATGCTAAACTGTAATAAAATCGTCAAAAAGCTAATCAGAATACTGGATATTCGCATGCATAAACGCAGAATTTCCCCGCCTGTATGCAAAGCATATAAGAATATCAAGTCAAGCACCACTGCAGAAACAACCATAATGACTGAAACCAAAACCAAGCTTTTATGATCAACAACAATTTTTCCCACTTGAAGTCTTGAAAAATATACTTTTACAAGCACTAAACTAAAAGAAACAATAGCCACATACACGAAAAAATTTGCTGCCTCCGGCATTTCCGGCAACCAATTAGTAGTCGTCGCGGCATATAATCGCTGTGTGATATGTTGAAGACTATAGCTGACGTTAGCACAAAACAGGGCTACCCAAATGTTGCATGAATAACAAATATTAACTATTGCTATCATCAATAAGAAAAGCAGAATAAATCCCGCCATATTATAAATGCGATATACATCGTCTACAATATATTGACTTATTACATTAAAAAATAGCATCCGATATAGGCTGATTCCAATAAGACTAAATAAAACTCGGATCCAAAATCCTCTTTTTCGTGTAGCCGTTTTAGCCACGATTATCATCGCTAAAATCATGCAAATATTGCCTATAATATCTTGAAGATTATCCCTCACTTTTTACCCCACTCGGAAAATTTAATTCATGAAAAGCATCTAGAAATTCTTTTTTTCTATTTCGACTGATATCTAACCTCTCTGAACCGATATATGCAAAATTTTTGGCAATTCGAGTAACGTTCCTTAAATTCACCAGCATACTACGGTTGCATTTGATAAACTGCTCTTTTGGCAAGAGTTTTTCAATGGCTCGCAAAGTACCATAAACCTTGAATTCGCCGCGTTCTGTATGATATTTAATATCATGATTAAACACCGCTATATAATTTAAATCGGCAAGCTGTAAACGTATAGGTCCCTCAGAAGAAGGTAGAAGCACTTCTTGTTGCACTTTTCCTTCGCAGTTTCGTATCGCGCGATCCATTGTTATCTTAAAAGCACTATAGTTTATCGGCTTTAGAAGATAGCTGAGCGCATCTACCTGATACCCTTTTACGGCATATTTTGCAAGATATGTGCAAAACACCAACTCAACCGTAGAATCAAATTCCCTAAGTGCCTTAGCTGCTGAAAGTCCGTTTTTATGCGGCATGTCAATATCCATAAAAACAATATCAAAAACAGGTTGGTATTCTTCAACAAAATCCAATCCATTTGAAAACTTAGTTACGACAAAACTAACTCCGTAATCGTTTGTATATGAATTTAAACAATTTATTAGACAATCTATCGATTCGGATTCATCATCAACTATTGCAACTTTGTACAACTCATTCACCTCGCCACGGCACATTATAGCATGTCAATGCAATATCATTCAATATGAGGCTTATTTGCAACGTGAACTGTATAAATTTCAGCACGAACGGTATATTTAAGTTGACCTGACTTTAATATAGTAAGTTTCTAGCTTAAGATTACATGGCAGATCATTGTCAGACCTAAGGTATTTTGTTAAATTGACAATCTTTCTTTGAACAAAAAATCTCAAGCTAATCTTTTTTAGTACTATCCCCTTGCAATTGCAGAAGATAACTTCAATGCCGCTTCAACAACACAATCCATATCGTAATACTTATATTCACCTAAACGCCCACCAAAGATAACTTTTTCGGAACATGCCATTTGTTGATATCCTTTAAGCAACGTCATGTTTTTTTCATCATTTATTGGGTAATATGGTTCTTCACCCGGTTTCCATTCCTTACTGTATTCTCGAGTAACCAATGTCTTCGGTTGTGTTCCAAATTGAAAATGTTTGTGTTCAATAATCCGTGTATAAGAAGGCTCACTATCAGTATAATTCACCACAGCATTTCCCTGAAAATCAGGTATATCCATTAATTCATCTTCAAAGTGTAATCCACGATATTCCAGCGCTCCAAGTTTATAATTGAAATACTCATCTATAGGGCCAGTATAAATTACTTGGTTCGCAAGTTCATTCCATTTTTTTCGATCTTGCAGATAATTGGTGTTAAGCCTGACGTCTACAGCCTCCAACATGTTTTCTACCATGGCGGTATACCCATTAACAGGAATGCCCTGAAAACGAGCATCAAAATAGTTATTATTAAAAGTAAATCGCACGGGTATCCTATTTATAATAAATGGTGGAAGCTCCGTACAAGAGCGTCCCCATTGCTTTTCCGTGTATCCACGAATCAGCTTCGTATAAATATCTGTTCCTACTAGATTAATTGCCTGCTGTTCCAAGTTCTTTGGTGCTTTCGTATAAAAGGCCGCTCGTTGTTCTTCAATAATAGTTTGAGCTTCTTCAGGTGTATTGACTCCCCACATTTGCTGAAATGTATTCATGTTGAAGGGCAAATTATATTTCTCTCCACGATAATTTGCAATTGGGCTGTTAACAAAATTATTAAAATCTGCAAACTTGTTCACATACTCCCAAACATCCTCTTTATTGGTATGAAAGATATGTGCTCCATAACGATGAACTTGAATACCAGCAATTTTCTCTGTATAGATATTACCGGCAACATGCGAACGTTTCTCCAAAACAAGACAGCGCTTACCAAATGCCGCTGCCTGCTGGGCAAAAACTGCTCCAAATAATCCTGCTCCTACTATCAGAAAGTCATACTTCGGGAAGTTTTTGCTCATTAGTTAAACCCTACCAACCTTCTGCTCATTTTGTAAAAAGCATTCACAACATCCCTACCAAATCTTCCTGGGATATTCATAACTTGTCCCATTATCCCAAATCGCAGCCGATAGAAAAGCCAAGAATCCTGTTCGCGTATGAATTTCCAAAGGTCTTTCTTCTTCTGAACATTCTCTTTTGTACCGCTGCGAATAAGCAATACCGTAGATACTGTCGTCACAATCTCCAAGTAATTAAACAAAAACTTTTTCAATCTAGGATTTTGAAGTTCTTGCAACCTCTGCCCGCAAATCATCATCTTGTTCACTTTTATTTGCTGGTCTATTCGCTCTATCATAATTCTTTCATTTACTGACTGATCTTCTCTGCCAATAAAATAGTGATATAAATCTACATTAAGGTAGTACATCCTTTTTACCTGCTGCATTGGAATAAATGCGTATAGATTATCCACATAGAAAGTATGTCTCGGAAGAACCAAATTGCATTCCCGTAATAGCTGTGTCCTATATATGATAGCATGCATTAGTATATACTGCCCTTTTTTCAGCGCTCCCACGTCATCCCATCCTAATACTTGATGTTGCGGAAGAGCCTTTAGATATCTGACTACCTTTTTGCGTTTTACACCTACTTTATCATAAACATAATTATTGACCATCAAATCAACTTGATCCTGCTGCATACAGATGTTTCGCAGTGTGTCTATTACTTGTATTAACGCAACTTCATTCAGCCAATCATCTGAATCAACAACTTTAAAAAACTCACCCGTTGCCTGCTGCAGTCCTGCCATAACAGCAGCACCGTGTCCACCATTTTTTTGATGAATCACTCGTACCTGCTCAGGATATTTTAGCGCATATTCATCTGCAATTTCTGCAGTCTGATCTGTAGAGCCGTCGTTTACAATAAGGATTTCCACCTCATTGCCACCTATCAATAAAGACTTCAAACACTTATGCATATACGACTGTGAATTATAGCATGGTACAGTAATGGTTAATAGTTTCATAATAAATCCTTACGCGCTCTCAACAACAGCATGTTCCTCAGGTTTGCTTTTAAATATAACCTTAAATATCGGGAAAAACACCCAGAATGAAATAGCTGCATTAATAATCATAGTCACAAAATCAGCTATCGTTTCTCCTAAGCTGCCCCAGTTCCATGTTTCCATCAACAAATTATAAATTGGTGCTTTGTAAACGCCCTGCAGTGCAGCTGCTCCTATCGAGATTATTACATACGCAATAAAATACCACATTGCAGACCACCATGGGTTTCCATTTGATTTGAAAGTTATATTGCGCTGTGCAAAAAAGTTGATAACCTGTGCCACAAGCAAGGTGATTTGTACTGCTAGGAAATAGGCCAACCCTCCGCCACCTCCTACTGCAATAGCGCCTTTTGCATAGTTGAATACATAATACATCGAACCGTCAACATTATGCCCCACTTGCCATATCTGAAAATTTGTTTGCACCAAATCTGTGTTTGCGAATGCACCTTTTAGTATTGGCATAAGCAACATTTGTAATACTGTTACACCATTGCTGAGCAGAAAAAACACAAGAAACTGTGCAATGTTAGGATGCTTCTTTTTAAGCCTGTCCCATATATTTTTAGCGATTGTTATCATTTAGTTGTTCCTCTCCTATTTAAACAGACATTTGTCTGTATTATTACGATTAACCTTTAGATTTTTTAATAGCACGCCTAGCATTGCGATGACCACGTATCAGTAAACTAAACCCTTTAAAGAATCGTCCATTTACCATCACTAGAAGCGCTTCTGCCATTTCCATGGTTACCATGCCATTCATCAGCTTGGCTATCCCTCGGAATGGAATGTGATACATAAACAAAATGTTCAAGTCAGGTTTTCCTTTTTTGATACTTCTGTCTTTTAGTCGGGTCATAATCCTATAGACCAGCCTCGCTAAGCCAGATTTCGCATTAACCATCCGGCACATCGCATCATTCATCTCAAGCATTCTATCTTGAGAATTTTCCTCTTTAGGCAACTCGCGCCCCAAAATTTGCGAAAATTCTTTTCTTGAAATTTGTTTGACGCTTCCAGTATAGTAATTAGGAATTTCTTCTTTAGAATATGGGCATATCGCATCACTGCCAGTAATCTGCAATGTTGCTGATAAACGTATGTCCGAAACGCTTGCACCCACCATCACATCATAGCGTGCGGTTTCAATTTCCCAACTATTTGTCTTAACATTGAAATACCTAAATACCTTATCATCCAATGGTATGGACACTTTTTTGCTTTCTCCTGCCTTCAGGAATACCTTTTTAAAGCCTTTTAGTTCCTTTGTCGGGCGAAACACATGACCATCACTAGCACCAATATATACCTGAGCAATTTCAGCTCCATCTCTTTTGCCGGTATTGTGCAAAATAAAACTGACAATATCTTCTGACAGTTCTATCTGGCTGTACTTAAATGTCGTATAGCTAAGACCATATCCAAAAGGAAAGCGCACTGATTTTTCCACTGTTTCAAAATAACGATATCCGATATAAGGCCCTTCTATATACTCAACATTTCGTTTATAGCAAGGGTAAATTTCACTTGTAGGACTGTCTTCATATAGTATGGGATATGTTTCTGCCAGCTTACCGGATGGATTTATTTCTCCAGTAATTACTTTTATCAGAGCTCCCGCACCAGCTTGTCCTCCTAAATGGCCATGGACAAGAGCTTTGCATTTGTCTATCCAAGGCATTTCAATAGGACTGCCAGCAGCCAGCAGAACAACAATCTTTTCATTCTTTTGCCTGAGTGCTTCCAATAGGAGAATCTGGTTTTCCGGAATCTTCATATGAGTCCTGTCGAGGCCCTCTGTTTCAAACACTTCAGGCAGACCCATATAATACAATACAACATCCGCTTTTTCTGCAAGTTCCAAAGCTTGTGATTGCAATACAGAATTGTTTTTACCATTACGAAGAAAGCCTTTTGCATATCCGACAGAAACTAGCTCTGAATCCTTCAAAGCTTCAAGCAAATTATCAAGCTTTGTCGGATTTACCATACTGCTCCCTGCTCCCTGATATCTTGGGTTTTCTGCAAAATCACCAATTATAGCTACCTTTTTTTGCGCTTGCAGTGGTAAAATATTTTCTTCGTTTTTTAGCAAAACAATTGTTTCGGCAGCGGCCACTTCTGCCATTTTATGATGAGCGTCTTTGTCAAAAGGTGCTTGCTTTTTTGATTTTTCTTCAGGCATCAATGAAAAAACAACATTCAGAAACTCATTGACTCTGCTATCTACAACACTTTCTGGGATCCTTCCATCTTTAACTGCCTGCTCCAGTTGTCGATCACTGTCGCCTGCAGTGCCCGGCATCTCCAAGTGACTACCTGCCATTACACCATCAACATGGTCATTTGATCCGCCCCAATCGGTCACAACTGCGCCTGAAAAACCCCATTCTTCCACAAGGATTTCACTAAGCAATTGCTTGTGTTCATTTGCATAAATGTCGTTAACTCTATTATAAGAGGTCATTATAAACTTAGGATTCGCTTCTTTTACAGCTATTTCAAAATTAGTCAGATATATTTCACGAAGTGTCCTTTCATCAACAACACTGTTTGAAGTCATCCTGTCTAGCTCTTGGTTGTTTGCTGCATAGTGCTTTGGGCAGGCTGATACACCTTTACTTTGAATCCCGCGGATATATCCCGCAGCAAGCTTACCGCTAAGATAGGGATCTTCGGAAAAATACTCAAAATTTCTTCCGCACAACGGATTTCTTTTTGTGTTCATTCCAGGTCCGAGAATCACATTGACGTCTAGTGCCACTGCTTCATCCCCAAGATATTCACCAATCTTTTCACAAAGCTCCGGGTTCCAACTGCACGCAACAGCAGATGCTGTAGGCCAGCAGGTAGCCGGAAGAGAAGCATTTAGTCCTAAATGGTCTGCACTGCCTATTTGTTTCCTTAAGCCTGTTGGTCCGTCAGATAGCGTAATCGATGGGATACCAAGCCTTTCAATAGGTTTAGAACTCCAAATATCTCGGCCGGACAATAGTCCGCATTTTTCCGAGAGCGTCATGCTTTCAATTAACTGCTTGTACTTCACCTCATACCTCCTGCCAATATCCTGATTTAATCCTCCAATAAAGAAGACATCTAATCCCTTTTTCAAGTGATTAAATTAACCAATCTTATATTAGCATCAAGATACACTTTACCGTGGGCATTATCATGAATGACATGAATATTAACACAAATGGTAATTCAAATAGGAATAATGACTTTCAGCTCAAACCAGTTATTTTCTGCAGTTACCGTTGCTTCGCCACCATATTTTTGTGCAGTGAAACGGATATTCTTCAAACCATACCCGTGATAATTAGCATCTCTTTTGGTAGTAAGCGGCAAATCTTGTTCATACGAAAGCTGTCCTTCGTAATAGTTTTCAAATTTCATAAGCAAAAATTCTCTCTGTTTAGAGACGGATAGATGAATTAGCCGTTTATCTTTGTCAGGTATCTGCAGTTCACACTCAATTGCATTGTCCAATGCGTTCCCAAAAATCGTGCATATATCCATGACATCCATGAACTGCAAAAGAGCTCCATCTGCTACACAAGTCAGGTGAATATCATGGCGATTACAGAGCATGCTCTTGCTTGTAAGCAATGTATCTAGCACGGAATGACCTGTTTTATTCTGGGCTTCATAAATTTTTATATCATCTTCCATAGCATCAAGCCATTCATTTCGTTTACTCGGATCCTGCTCTGCACGAAGCGCTGCAATCTGATGCTTTAAATCATGATATTTTCTGTTGATAAGCTCTATAGATTCCTTAGATTGTTTATATTGAAGGTATTGATTTTTCAAGACATTTTGTATTGCTTCCAAATCGCGCCGTGATCGCATCTGGCAACATTGAATGTGATAGGCGTATAAAATTGCAAATCCTCCAAGATCAAATAACGTACGAGTATTCAACACGTCTCTTGAAGATAAACCGCTGAAAGGTGTGTCTGCAAAAACAAAACTCAAGTTACTCACAAAGAAAATCACAGCTCCAATCATAAATGCATTCCAGAATTCATGAAGCTCAATGGACATTCTTGCATTTTCAACCATATATCGTTTTTCCAAAAACCAAACAACAGTACCAACCGTTATGTAAGTTCCCGCCAGAAGAAGAGCTCTTACAACAAATGAAGCAGTGTCTTCTGGCCAAAAAAACCAATAAACTTGCGCTTCCAAAGAAGCAGAAAGCTCTGCAAGAATAAACGCACGTATACTAAAATAACCAGCATCTATCAAGCTTATATCGCAGCACGCATAGATAAAGGCAAACATAATAAGGATGGCAGCTACCATACTAGGAATCCAAAGCAATAATGGGAAACTACCACTCCATATTAGGAAAAAGATTTGAAGCACTAAAGCAACAGGTGCTATCACAGCAATTTTCCACCCGCTCACACGCTTTCGCAGCAACATGATATAAAGCAAACATGCAAACCATTCTGCTATAGCTGTATATTCTCTTGGGATATCCGGTATCGCTAAATTCATTTTACTGCACCACCGACATGATCTGCTAGCGCTTGCAAAAAACCTTTTTTTCTTGCTCTGCTGATTAACAGCAAGTCATCATTAACTAGCGCACAACCATCTCGTATTCCATCGACATATTCGAAGTTTACCAGAATGCCTTTGTGTATCCTGTAGAATCCCAGTTCACTCAACTCATCTTCAAGGTTCTTCATGCTTCCTACCGAATCAACAACTCCATCTGCAGTAGAGAATATAAGTTTGTGCCCCTGACATTCAACATAATAGATTTTAGATATATCTAATTTTTGATATCCGCCTTTGATAGATATGGTCACATAGTGTTGCTTTCTTTTTTTTATGCGTGCAATTGCCCTTTCGATTCGTTGGCTAAAGGCAAAATAAGATACTGGTTTCAAAATATAGTCAAGCGCATCCACTGTATATCCACGAATCGCATATTGTGTCATATTGGTAATAAAAATAAGCACCACTTCCATATCCATTTTGCGGATTTCTTTCGCTGTTGTCATTCCATCCATGTTCTGCATCTGTATATCCAAGAAAATCATGTCATAGATTGCAATATAGTTTTCTACAATCTCTTCACCATCAGAAAAGAGCTGAATATCGAATTTTTCTTGACTTTCCTGACTATATTTTTTCAGGTAATCCTTCAATCGTGAAGCATCATCCATATTATCTTCTACAATTGCAATTCTAATCATGTTCGTATTTCTCCAAATAAACTTCTCTAAAATATTAAGTATATTATAAAGCTCATGAAACTTCAAAGGCTGAAAGAGCTTTTCTATATGCACAATCAAATAGTCGGTTACACATCAGGCAGAAATATCTTTCCAGTACTGGACGCCGTCTTGCTGTTTCTGCTACCTTACTGCCTTTTTATGTTTCCTCTATTACCCGCTGACATTTGCATTTAGCAACAGTGAACCCGACACACCAGTTGGCATGGTCAATGCAAAAAACAGACAAAGGCTATGGCAAGATTAAAGATACAGTACTGAATGGTAGAAAATCTGCTTCGTTTAACCTAAAAAACAGTCATTTTACTTTAGCGGGCCGCACAGGATATAATACCCCAGTCTTACTACATCGTAGAAAGTGAATTTTCCCGGATTACCCTAATTTATATAGATACTAAGAATATATTCATGAGTTAAACAGCAGTTTGTCATACTCGATTGGTGATTTATAACCCAAAGCCGAATGGAATCGTTTTGGGTTGTAAAACATCTTAATGTATTCGAATACAGCTTTTCTTGCTGACTCTCTGGTCATAAATGGATGCTTCTTATTTACTAGCTCAGTTTTTGAAGATTTATTGAAAGCTTCAGTAACGGCATTATCCCACGGATTGCCTCCGCGACTCATGCTTATGTATGCGCCTTTCCGCTTTATGAAAGCATTATATCTATCGCTCATAAACTGTGCTCCGCGATCTGTGTGTATCATAAGCCCTACACCGGGATTCTCTCTGCTATATGCATCATTCAAAGCATCCAATACAAGCTGTTCGCGCATATGACTGTTAATTGACCAACCTACAACTTTTCGTGTGCATACATCCAAGTATAGCATCAAATACTCATTTCCTTCTTTCGTCGGTATATATGTAATATCTCCGACCCAAACTTTATTCTTTTCTTTGACATCAAACTCACGGTTTAGGTGGTTTGGGTGAATAGAAGCTTTATATGCTTTACTGTACCTACCGTGTCTTTTGCACGAATATTTTGCTTTTAGCCCATTCTCTTTCATTATACGCTCAACTCGTTTATGATTGACATGAATTCCGCGGCTTTTTAATTCTCTCAGAATCCTTTTTGAGCCATACCTGCCTTTGTATTGATTGAATGCGCTTTTTATAATATCCGTTAATGCAAGATTTTCAATATCTCTTTTAGTAGGCTTTTTGTTTACTATATTGTAGTATGTTGATCTATAGATTTTCAGAACATCACACATTAATCTTACACTGTACACATGTTTATGTGATTTAATAAATTCTACTTTTTCTTTCGTCTTCCCTTTAGGAAGACTTGGTACTTTTTTAGAATTTCATTCTCCAGTTCCAGCTGCTTGTTCTTTTTCTCTAGCAACTTGATTTTATACTCATTGTCAACACGTGCATTACCTGGCCCTTTAAATGCCTCATCTCCATATTTATCGTATTCTTTAAGCCATTGGTAGATTGTTTGCTCTGTAATTCCCAGTACTTCTGATACATTGGCTATCCGTTTGCCGTCTTCAATTATTTGTTTAATCGTCTGATGCTTATATTCCTTGCTAAACGTTCGTCTCCCCCATATTCCTTCCTCCGATTAGATTCTATTATTATCTTATCTTCAGTGTCAACTTTAGGAGGAAAGTCCATGAACTATTGAGGGTTCTCCGAAAATCGATCAAGGCAAAAAGTCAGATTTTGAACTATTTCAACCAAACTGTGCGGTATATTCTGTTGGTGTCATAATACCCAAAGCGTTCAAAGTTTCGTTGTAATACTCGGCTTTTTCTTGCCATATTATCACGAAGTTTTTCTGCTTTTACTGTTATTACACTATTATTTCTACAATTTCGTGATAATACCAGCAAGCATCGCATTTGTACGTACAAACGCAAACTTGTTGGGATTCCCAAACCCTTTTTTACAATTAGATTAAGCTTATGCTGCTAAGAAAGCTGACACATCCTAGAGCCATGCGTCAGCTTTTTAGTAAAATTTTGGCCTCAATTATTACTTGATTACAACTTTCAACCACTCTATTTCCTGGTTTCACACAAATTCACAACCATGACGCTGTATATAAATTACAACCAAATATCAAATTTTGGTATTTGTGTCGTACTACGTTGTGTGTCAATCAAGTTCATTGCCTCACATATATGTCCAACCAGAAATCTATGGATATTCCTGAAATCAATATTCTGACTCACTTAGTGTCTGACGCTAAATTTTCAAAAAAAACTCTAAATGACGATTTGTTCTCATAAAAGTTGATATCGTCGCTTACTTTTATCTAATAGAAAAAATTCCACAAATTATGTTGACTAACCCTTTACTATTTCCTTAAAAAAGTGAGGGGTCTTTATTTTTCTAGCAAAAATAAATATTCAAACATTTTATGAACATTCTTCAAATCACCCTGACGAAACATCTTTCTCACTGCTTATAAGTGTAGGGATAAATATTTTTCGCCAGCTATTAACTATGAACATTTGGTTAATAAGCCACAAACAGGGGTGAAAAACATCCTTTCCCACTGCGTATAAGTAGAGGGCAAAATAAAAAAATCAAGAAAGGGGGTTAAAAAATATTCTTTCCCAGTGCTTTATAGTGTAGAGGTTTTTATAAAAATGACAATGACGGTTATATATAGACCCACTTTAAACAGAGACATCGTCATGAAAAAGAAATGAAGAAGACAATTGAATAACAGAGACAACTCAAAAATATCCGAGAGCTTCCGGAAAATACAAACCGATTATTATGACCTACCCAAGTTCATAATATCTCAGATGATACCTACAGGTGTTCATCTGTTTGCAGGCAGCCCAAAGATAGGCAAATCATGGCTTGCACTGTGGCTGTGTGATAAAGTCAGCAAAGGCGAAAAGGTTTGGGAGTTTGATTCCAGAGAATGTACTACATTGTATATAGCTTTAGAAGACACAAAAAGCACTTTGCACTTCAGAATAGAAAGCATAACCAATGATGCCAGCGAGAATGCGTTTGCTGTTACTTCATGTTCTCCCCTGTCAAATGGGCTGCTTGATGAAATTGATGCCTTCATAGCCAAGTATCCAGACACAGGTCTGGTTGTGATAGATACATTGCAACTGGTTCGTGATAATACACAGAAGCAAAACTATGCTGGTGATTATCTTGAGCTGCATAAATTTGTTGAGTATGCCCAGGAAAAAGATATAGCAATAATCCTTATCCATCACTTAAGAAAAATGCCTGACAGTGATCCTATTAATATGGTAAGCGGTTCTACAGGATTACTGGGTGCAGTTGATACTATCCTTGTACTTGAAAAAGAACACCGAGCAGAAAACAAGGCAAGATTATATATCACAGGTCGTCAGGTGAAGGATAAAGTCCTAAGCCTTGAATTTGATGAAGATAATAATGTCTGGAAATTTACAGGTTATGTTAAGGAACATAATACAAAGATAGATATGGTTATTGAAGGTATTCTTGATGTACTTAAATTCAAGAACAGATTCAAAGGCACACCTACAGAGCTTGTAGAGCATATTAAATTAAACAATCCAAGTTTTGATATTTCACCAAACGCTATGTCCAGGCTTTTAAATGAAAACAGCATATCACTTAGAAAAAGCTACGGTATATATTACAAACGTGAAAGAAATGCATCAAAGCGATGGATAATACTTCACGATCTGAATAAGAATAATGACGGTGTTATCTAAAAACACGGGTCATATAAATATCGTCATCGTCACAAAATTCAACAGGAGGATAAATGTCTGATAAAAGAACACATAGATTTGAGCTTAGGCTTAGTGATAGTGAAAAAGCCACGCTTGAAAAGAAAAGCATAAAGGCGGGAGTTTCAAAAGCTGCCTTTATTAAGATGTGTTTAAATAACTCAGAAATTAAATCAGCTCCATCAACTGAGTATCAGGACTTGATTCGTGAGATTAATTATATCGGACATAACATAAATCAGATAACTAAAGCAGTAAATATGGGTATTGCTTTACCTGATGATATCCAGAGAATATACATAAAGCTTGCTGATATATATGAGCTGGTAAAGGAAAGATTATAATGGCCACTACTAAAGTCAAAAGCATAAAAACCAACCTTAACAGGACGGTTAAATATATTCTGAATGCTAGTAAAACTGAAAATCAGCTTTATACAGGTGGCTTTAATTGTGTACCCGGTAATGCTGCACAGTTAATGAGTGATACAAAGTCCAGATTCAATAAAAAAGACGGCAGGCTTGGGTATCATCTCATACAGTCATTCAAGCCCGGTGAAGTTACTCCTGAACTTGCATTTAAGATTGCAAGTGAGTTTGCTCTGCAATACCTATCCAATAAATATGAAGTAGTCTTCTCCACTCATGTAGACCGTGAGCATATCCATAATCATATAGTATGGAACTCAGTATCATGTATTGATGGATATAAGTATCATGCAGATAAGAATGAATACTCGGATAGAATCAGAAAGATATCTGATGATTTATGCAAAGAGAATAATCTTTCTGTAATTGTTCCCGGTGAAAGCGGAAGCGTTAACAAACATTACTCTGAATGGCTTGCTGTCAAGCAAGGAAAAACCACATGGAGAGATATCATACGCAGCGACATAGATAAAGCTATTGAGATTTCATATGACCTTGGTACTTTCCTATACCAATTAAATGAAATGGGATACCTATACAAGAAAGGTCAGTATATCTCAGTCAAGTGTAATGGTATGGAAAGATATGTAAGGCTTAAGTCTCTTGGAAAAGGTTATATGGACAATGATGTTAAATCAAGACTTGCAGGTCAGGAAGTAATGCAGTCTGCATATAATTTTCAGAAGTTCGCTGAAAGAGTATATATACCGCCAACACCTAAAAAGCTTAAAGGTTTTCAGGCTTTAGTATGGCACTACAAATATCTTTTAGGACAAGTAAAAAAGAACGAGAAAACTGTTCCCATGAGCGACCAGATGAAAAGGGATTTAATCATCTTTGACAAGATAGCCGACATTTACAAAGTTCTTACCAAATATGACATAAAAGATGTAGCTGATATCGAGCCTACAAAAGGAACTATTATTTCCGATATGCAGAAATTAATGGAGCACAGGAAAACCATTCCTGTGCAAAACCGTTATGTCATAAACATCAAGATCCGTCTCTTAAGAAAAGAGCTGCATACAGTCAGTACTTTGAAGGAAGAAATTCCAAGAATAAAGAAAATAATCGAACCTATTACTCTTGTTAAGAAAGAAAAGAACAGAGAGATAGAAAAATAGAAACTTTAGGATTTACTTAATATTTCCTATAGCAGATGATATAATGAGTTATGCCCTACGGCATAAGCTCCTTGACAATATAATATCCGCTATAAATGTCTTAAAGTAATTCCTTAACAAGGAGTTTTAGTGACAAACACAAAACATGATGAGGTATTAATAAAAATAGTATTTCCAGAAAAAAGTGAATTAAAGCTTCAGGAAACCGCTCTAATGGAAGTACTTCATCATTTAATACAAAATGACGAACGTCATGAAAGGAGACATTTATATGAACACAGCAACTAAAAAAGCTGCACCGCTTCGTGCTGCCTGCTATGCAAGATTCTCAACTGATATGCAGAGAGACGAGAGTATCGATGCACAAATCAGAGCTATAGAAAAGTATTCAAAAGATAATAATTTAATACTCGTCAATAAGTATATTGATATTGCTAAGTCAGGAAAGAATGATGATAGACCTGAGTTTCTCCATATGATAAGCGATTCCAAAAACAAACTTTTTGATGTAATCGTTGTACATAAACTTGATAGGTTTGCACGAAAGAGATATGACAGTGTGCGTTATCGCCATGAGCTTGAATGCCATAACGTAAAACTTTTATCGGTACTTGAGAATTATGATTCTGATACACCTGAAGGTGTACTTATGGAATCATTATATGAAGGTATGAATGAGTATTACATAAAGAATTTATCTCGCGAGATAATGAAAGGTTTAAACGAGAATGCATACAAAGCCAAGTTTAACGGTGGTATCCCACCTCTAGGTTATGATGTGGATGAGAATCTTAATTATGTAATCAATCCAAATGAAGCAAAAATTATCAGAACTATATTTGATATGGCTGAATCGGGAATCGGTTACGGTAAAATAATTGACCATCTTAAAGCGCACGGATACAAAACCAAACGAGGTAGCAGTTTTGCTAAAAACTCAATTTCTTCAATATTACGCAATCCAAAATACTATGGATTATATGAGTTCAACAGGGCTCCAAAAAGAAATGTTGACGGCAGAAGGAATTTTCATGCTAATAAACCTGAAGATGAAATAATCCGTATCGAAGACAGTATCCCTGCCATTATTTCAAAAGAGCAGTTTATGACTGTTAGAAAACAGCTTGAAAGCAGAAAATATAAGGGAGCTTCAAACCGCGCAAAGGAAATATATCTCTTATCCGGTAAACTCATATGTGGTGATTGTGGTATGGCATACTGTGGCAATAGGACTTTCAATAACCAGAAGAGAAAGTATGTATTTTACGTTTGTAATAACAGACAGCGAAAAAAAGAATGCAGCAATAAAATAATTCGAAGAGAATATATTGAAGCCGTTGTCCTAGAAAAAGTTTCTGAATATATTTTTGATAATACTCAAATAGATAAAATATATAGCTCTTATCAGAAATATCTGAGGTCAATTGACTCAGAATCATTACAGCTTAAACAAGAATTTGAGCAAAAGATAAAATCCATTGATAAATCTTTAGACAGAATTGCAAAGGCTATCATG
Source organism: Christensenellaceae bacterium (assembly GCA_963676355.1). GTDB lineage: Bacteria > Bacillota > Clostridia > Christensenellales > UMGS416 > JAGLOK01. The sequence continues at coordinate 1,090,105 of OY781093.1, read as the reverse complement.
GCAACAAATTCTGAGACTCTTTACACAAAAATATCTTCTCTTGAAGCTGAAAAAAAACGACTTGAATTTTCTCTGGCTAAAATTGAAAACGAAAGTAATATCAATGATGTTTCTAAAGATGAGCTAGAAAAAGCATTTGCTTATGCTAAGGAACTTTTCAGAAAAGGAAAAGTTAAGAACATCCAGAAGCTAATTGAACTTTTTATTGATAGAGTAATCATTTTCAATGATAGTATTGAAATCAGGGTAAAAGTAAAGCCCGATATATCTTCACATTCTCACACGAAAGATACTGATCGAGCTGATTTCCCAAACACTGATAGGCGTTTGGATATGAGTGGTGCCGAAGGTGGGACTTGAACCCACACGTCCCGAAGGACATCAGATTTTGAGTCTGACACGTCTGCCAATTCCATCACTTCGGCATTTATAAATGAATTTCTGACGTAACAACAATATTACCATAATACATTTATCTTGGCAATAAATTTTATATATTTTTTTACAACATTTCAGTTAAATTTCATATGCTATAATTCCAACTAGTCCAGGACCTGTGTGCATGCCTAAAACAGGACTTATCTGTGTGATGAAATCCATATTTATATCCAATACTTCTCGTAACTGTGCAAGTAGCGCCTGAGCTTCATCAATTGCTTTTCCCTGAACTATTCCTAAATTAATCTTCTTGCCTTTAAATTTTTCAACTGCCAAATCAAACATCTTCTGAATAGATTTCTTTCTTCCACGGACTTTTGCCAATGTATGGTAAACCCCTTCTTCATTTACAGCAATAATTGGCTTAAGATGAAGCATATCACCAACTGTGCCTTCCACTTTACCAATCCTGCCGCCTTTTTTAAGGTACTGCAATGTCTTTACAACAAACATCGCAACCATAGATTTGCGCACCTCATCAACCCTTGAAAGAGCTTCTTCAACGCTTCCAGTCTCCTTTGCAACCTTCGCGCACTCAAATACTTGAAATCCAAGTCCCAATGATAAAAATAATGAGTCAACAACCTTATAATTTATCCTGCTTTTATATTCTTTCATTAAAAGGTTTACCATATTATATGTGCCTGAAAGTCCAGAAGATACTGTTATGAATATAACGTCGGTATATTCCTTAGCGATTATTTCTTCCATCAGCTCTTGAACATCTTCAGAATAAGGTAGTGAAGATTTTGGAACTTCATTTTCTAAAAGCTCATAAACCTTTTCCGGAGTAATTTCAACCCTATCCCTATATATTGCATTTTCAAATACTATCTGCATAGGTATAAGAAATATAGAATACTTTTCTATAAGTTCGTCAGATAAATCACAAGTTGAATCAGTTACTATCGCTATTTTTTTATCAGTCATAATATCACCTATATTCCACAAAGGAAACAATTCTATTGTTTATTTAATAGTATTCTATCACACATAGTAATCCCAAACTACAATAAACATGTTAACAAAATAAAAATTTTATATTGCCAGTGTTTGTTTTGTCTGTTTTTACAACTTTTTACTATAATTATGTGACTTAGTTACACTATTCCCACTATTATTATGATAAAATAAAATAAAATAGTACAAATTAATTGTTTTTAAAACAATTTCCTACATATAAAAATTACAAAAACATGTTCAGACATGTAGAATAGAGGTTGAAAATGTTAAATACCATGACAATAGATGGCCACAGCATTTATAACTATTTTACTAGTGGTGCTCAGAAAATCATATATAATGAAAAAGATTTAAATAGTATTAACGTTTTTCCTGTTGCAGATGGGGATACGGGAACAAACTTAGCTTTAACTATGAAAATGGTTATTTCAAATTCCATTAAACATAAAAATATCAGCAAAGCACTTTCCTCCATTTCAGAAGTTGCAACCGAGAATGCGTACGGCAACTCCGGAATGATATTTGCAGAATATTTAAACGGCTTTGCATCAGAAACAAAGGCAAAATCCGAAATCAACTTTCAAGAATTTATTGAAATAGCAGACAAAGCTTCCCAATACGCATACAGAGCGGTTTCCTCTCCTAAGGAAGGCACCATATTAAGCGTCATGCGCGGATGGGCAAAAGAAATGAAAAACATGCTCGAATCTTCAAGCCTTGAAGAAGTATTCCACCACTCTATTAATAAATCACGATTGTTGGTAGAAAAAACAAAATCACAGTTAAAAGTGCTTAATGACTACAATGTAGTTGATGCCGGAGCAAAAGCTTTTCTTCTTTTTATTGAAGGTATTTTTGATTTCATTAAAAAAGGGGAAGTAGAAAATAACTTTTCCGCTCAGGAGTTTAAGCTTGAAAATCATAAAAATTTCATTGTTAAAAATAATGAGATTATAAACAGGTACTGCTCGCAATTTTATATTGAATCTGAAACTTCTCAAGAAGTATATAAAGATAAATTAGAAAAACTTGGTGACTCATTGGTTATTACAGGCACAGGCAAGCGATATAAAATACATGTTCACACCAATCATCCAAATGAAGTGCTTAGTGTGATATCATCCGAATCAAAGATACTTTCCCAAAAGATTGAAGACATGAAGCTTGCAAACAGCATAATCAATAATAAAAAGTCAAATACAGCAATAGTTACAGATTCAATCGCCGACATACCGCAGGATATACTCGACAAACATCAAATAACCGTTATTCCGCTAAATTTAATATGTGATTCATTGGTATACCTTGATAAACTAACAATCACACCTGAGGAATTTTACAATAAAATAGATGCCTATAAAATGAACCCGACAAGTGCCCAACCATCCATTAGTGTTATAGAGAAAACTTTTTCTCATTTGTTTAATTATTATGATTCAATAGTGGGAATATTCGTCTCAGGAAAAATGAGTGGTACTTATAACAATGCAGTAAAGGCAGCAAAAAAAGTCGCTGCAGAAGGTAAAAATATTTCTATAATCGATTCAAAATTAAATTCAGCTGCGCAAGGACTTTTGGTTCTTGAAGCCGCTCGTCTGGCAGAACAAAATCTAGATATAAAAATAGTTGAAGAAAAATTAAATAGCCTCAAGAAAAAGATTAGGATATTTGTAAGTGTAGATGATCTCTCGCACATGATAAAAGGCGGAAGAATACCAAAAACTCTTGGTGTAATATTGAATATGGTTAAACTAAAACCAGTAGTTTCAATTGATCAAAATGGCAACGGAACTGTTCACAAAAAAACATTATCCACAAAAAGTGCTTTAGATAAAATTATCTCTGAAATGAAAAATGATTTTAAAAACGAAGGCATTAAAAGTTACTCTCTGGTTTATTCTGATAACAAAGATGATTTGAAAAATCTAAGCGCCCAAATAAACAGTTTCACTCATTCAGATCCCGAGTATGTAACACCAATATCACCGGTTGTTGGGTTAAATGCCGGAAAAGGCTCATTCGCTGTAGCTTATGTTAAAGGCGGTGACTAATATGTTAATTCAATCACTCATAGTCATTATTGCATACTTTACTATTTGGTATGTTCTAGCGGTTATATTAAAAAATGCATCAATTGTAGATATCGGTTGGGGCTTTGGTTTTGTAGTTGTTGCATGGATTAATTTTCTTCAAGACATAACTATAATTCCAATAATAACAACCGTTATAGTATCTCTTTGGGGTTTGCGGCTAGCCTTCCATGTGTTTAAACGAAATTACGGAAAACCAGAAGATTTCAGGTATGCTAAGTTCAGAAAAAATTGGGGAAACTCATACTACATTAGATCATTTTTTCAGCTTTTCATGTTTCAGGCACTAATTATGTTTTTAGTGTCAATAGAGTTTATATACATTTACATCAACCCTTCAATAATGCATCTTTCTTTAATTATCATAGGCTCAGTTGTTTGGCTTGCAGGATTCTTAGTTGAATTGATTTCAGATAAGCAGTTAGAAATCTTCATAGGCAATAAATCAAACAAAGGTAAACTCATAGACACTGGGTTATGGCGATATTCACGACATCCAAATTATTTTGGCGAAGTAGTAGTATGGTGGGGAATATTTTTAATCGCTCTTGGAACAGGTGCTCCTTGGTTTACTATAATAAGCCCACTAACCATTACTTTTATAATAAGATTCGTTTCTGGCGTTCCAATGCTAGAAAAAAGACTTTCGCAAAAAGAAGGGTATGAGGAATACAAAAATAAGACAAGTGTTTTTATACCTTGGTTTAGGAATGGAGATTAATATGAAAAAGATAACTTTCTCAATTTTACAAATTATTTTTCTATTAGGATTTTTAGCTCTTCTTGGTTTGATTATATATGGAGTTGTGGCACACGATATACAAGCAGAAGGAAGTATAATGCTTGACATTTACTGGGGTCAGTTTACCTTTGTGGATATTTATATAGCCTTCATAGTTTTTTACCTATGGATAGTCTTTAGAGAAAAATCTCTGATACGCAGCATCATATGGTTTTTCCTTATAATGCTCGGCGGCAGCATGTCCATATGTCTGTATATGTTTATCGCGCTAAGAAAAAGCAACAATGATATAACAACGCTCATGATGGGAGAAAGGGAATAGCAAATGTATAAAATATTACACTATATTTTAGTTCTAGCAGTATTTCTAGTTTTAGATTTTACATGGCTAGGTCTTGTTGCAAAAAGATTTTATAATAATCAACTCGGTTTTATTATGAGAAAAAAGCCGAATTGGTTTGCGGCAATAATTTTTTACATGATATTTGTTTTTGGACTATATATGTTTGTAATTGAACCTGCACTATCAAAAGACTCTTGGACTCATGCTTTACTATTTGGTTCAATATTTGGTTTGGTTACATACGCAACATATGATCTTACAAACTTGGCTACTTTAAAAGATTGGCCTATAAAAATAACAATAATTGATCTAATATGGGGTACTGCTCTTTCTGCTCTAACAAGCTCTATCGGATATTTTTTAATCGCTTTAATTTTCTAATTTTAAACTGATAAATAATTCAAACAAAAAAGCATCCGTGATTAAATCATCGGATGCTTTATCTATAAAACTTTTTTCTATTTATAGAATACTCTAATTACATCAGTAATATCTTTTTCTAGCTTTTCTGCATCTTTTCCTACCTTTGAAATATAATATAATTCTCCTTCACCATCTTCATAATCACTCAAGAAATATATCTGTCCGTCACTTGTAGTCCAATAATCATATATTTCATCGCCAATTTCATCATCTGTATCTTCCTTCATTTGCGATATAATGAGTTCCTGATCAAAGTTTATCCAAAGAACATACTTGTCCATGAATCCTTCAAATGAAGCTATCTCATCCGCATCATTAGACAGTTCCAAAGGATCTTTTTTGCTTCCATCGTAAGCAAGAATCTCTTCATTTTCCTCTGTTCTGTACACATACCATTTTCCAACCAAAGCTACGTCGGAATAGCCAAGCTCATCTGCGTCGGGAAGCTCCACGGATGTTTCCTTCAATGTATTTAGGTTAAACGTGACGACTTCATCATCATCGACATATGTCAGCGTCATTGATTTATAGTCAAAATCTATCATGCTCACTTCTTCATAATCTTTTAGGATTCTGTCGTTGTCTTTGCCTTTGAAATCGGCAACATATAAGTCTTCATTTTTGCCATAATATATTTTCGATCCGAGGTCTTCCACCATGTATGAGTATGTGTTTGACTGAATTGTAAGTGGTACAATTCGTTCTACTTCATCGTCGATTTCTATAGGTTCCTTTCCATATGGAATGTAATATAACATCATGTCTTCTTCATCGGATATAACAAGCATGTCAAGAGTCTTGCTATTAATTAAAATATCCTGCACATCTTCCATCACTTCAAAATCATCCTTACCATCAAAAATGTTGACAATTGATTCGCCATCATCTTCTACCACTAGAACAACTTTTTTATAATCACTGCTTACTGCAACAATCTGAGCCTCGTCCATAATTGATGTTTCATCTTCATTTTCAATCAGAAAAACTTCAGTTGTATAATCATCTTCATCCATAATGGAATAATATGCCTTCCCAGCTTTATCAGTTCCATACCATGTGCTAAGCATCTCCTCTTCAATGACTTCCATAACATTTTTTCCGTCATAGCAACAGATTATTTTGTCTTCCCTATCAGCCTTTTCATACCATAGTATATCCCCAACAAGTGTCTGTGTGCCAACAATCACGTCACTGTCTATATCAGTTTCCTTGCCATTGGATTTAAGATAAACCAAGTCACCTATATATTGTCCCGATTCATCATTATACTCCGTATCAGTTAACAGATAAAAATTCTTTGCATCTACTGCTGTAATCACTTCAGATGCATAAATATCTTCAGGTAATTCAGCAATCTCAGTCAGCTCTTGTCCTTCTACAAGAAAGATTTCATCTTCCGTAGTTGCAAGAATCACAAAGTTTTCATCATCGCCGCCTTTTGGCTCATATCCTATCACAAGAAAAGCGATAACGATTATAACCGCCGCAGCTGCAATACCGATAACAGCATAAAGCCAGTTTTTGCTTCCTTCTTTATTTGGCTCCTCTTCGGGATTCTCCACATCTGTTCCGGTGGGCATCTCCTCTTCTATTTTCGGCTTCTCTTTTTTTACCGCTTTTTTTGCCTTCTTTTCAGGTGTTTTCTTTACTTTCTTATCAGGCTTTTTTTCAACAGGTGTTTCCATAGTCGGAAGCTCCATTGAAATTCCTTGTGTAGCTTCTTGCGCATCTGATTGTGAAGCCCCACATCTGGGGCAGATGTCTTGACCGTTTACAAGGTTAAATCCACATTTTTTGCAATTCATCTAAGCCACTCTCCATCTTATTTTAATGTTGTATCCATTACTAATTAACATATTATAATTAAAACATATTATATGTAAATTCTCAAATAATTTCCGGCTTTGCTACTGAAACTATATTTTGAAAAAAATCTTCTTCCTTGTAAACACTAAATTCTTTAACATAAAAAAGACCTACGCATTTGCGCAGGTCCTCATTCATACTCTCTAAACCAAAAGTTCTCCCTTTTTTAACGCTTGCTCGTTTACTGGTATAAGGTTCAGTTTCTTTTCACCCAGCACCTTTTTAAGAGAATCTATGACGCTTTCAGGCTTTACGATCTTTGATGCTTCTAAGTATGCACCAAGAAGCACCATGCCAGCTACACGCGAATTTCCGAGCTCCACGGCTATTTCATTTGCAGGAATATAATAAACATCTATATCCTCCCTCGATGCTTTCTTTTCTATCAATGAAGAGTTTACGAAAAGCGCTCCGCCCGGCTTTATGCTGCTTTCAAACTTATCCAAGGACGGAAGATTCATTGCCATAACCACATCAGCTTTTGATATGATAGGCGAAGCCACGTCCGTTTCTGAAATAATAACTTGGCAGTTTGCTGTTCCACCACGCATCTCAGGGCCATAAGAAGGAAGCCATGATACATTTTTCCCTTCGTTCATGCCGGAATAACAAAGCATCTGCCCCAAAGACATAACTCCCTGTCCGCCAAATCCAGCGATTATAACCTTTTGTGTCATATCATTCACCTCCCTTGAAAACGCCAAGAGGATAGTAAGGAATCATATTATCCTCAAGCCACTTCATGCTTTCAACGGGCGACATACCCCAGTTAGTGGCGCAAGTGGAAAGCATTTCGACAAGCGAGAATCCTTTTTTATCAATCTGGTTTTGAAAAGCCTTTTTGACGGCTTTTTTTGCCGCCTTTACATTTTTCACATTGTTTAATGCAACTCGCTCAATATACGAAGGCCCATCCAGCTGAGAAAGCATTTCACTTACCTTAACAGGACTTCCACAATGTGCCACATCTCTTCCGTATGGTGATGTTGTCGTCACCTGTCCCGCAAGGGTAGTCGGTGCCATTTGTCCGCCTGTCATACCGTATATAGCATTATTTATGAATATAACTGTTATGTTTTCTCCTCTTGCAGCAGCATGAACTATTTCGGCTGCACCTATTGAAGCTAAATCTCCGTCTCCTTGATAAGTAAACACAATATTTTCTGGGTGAACTCTTTTAATTCCGGTAGCTACTGCCGGAGCTCTTCCGTGCGCCGCTTCGTGCATGTCACAGTTAAAATATTTGTATGCAAACACCGCACAACCAACTGGCGCAACACCGATTGCATCTCCTCCGATATTCAATTCATCCAAACACTCCGCTACAAGCCTGTGGGCAATTCCATGTGTACAGCCAGGGCAATAATGCATGGGCACATCCGTAAGCATTTTTGTTTTATCAAATACAACAGCCATTACGCACCTCCCATAACTGATTTAACAGCATCAACTACATCTTCGGAAACAAATACAACTCCGCCTGTTGTTCCATAAAATGACACAGGTTTTATCCCGTTTACTGCGATTTTTACATCATCTATCATTTGTCCGCCTGAAAGCTCTACACTCATAACATGTTTCACGCTTTCTTGCTCTGCAATTTCTCTTACTGCATCATAAGGATACGGCCAAAGAGTTATCGGTCTTAAAAGCCCAATTTTTATACCTTCTTTATTAGCCATTTCAATAGCACTTTTTACAATTCGCGATGTCGTTCCATATGCTACTATGAGAACATCGCAATCATCAGTATTATATTTTTCGAATTTTGTTTCGTTTTCTTTTATTGCATCGTGAGTCCTAAAAATCCTGTTGTTCACTTCCTGTAAGTCTTCAGGATCGATATAAAGCGAGTTTATTATATTAGGCTCTCTTTTAAATTTTGTTCCGTCGGTTGACCAAGGTTTTTCCACCTTTTTTCTGGGAGTATATGTCCCAAACTCAACAGGTTCCATCATCTGTCCAAGCATACCGTCCCCTAGAAGCATCACAGGAATTCTGTATTCATCAGCTATATCAAAGCCTTCCATCGTAAGCTCCACTGCTTCCTGCACCGATGCTGGCGCAAGAACAACAGTGCGGTAATCGCCATGTCCTCCGCCTCTTGTAGCCTGAAAATAATCAGACTGCGCAGGCTGAATACCGCCAAGCCCCGGTCCACCGCGCACTATGTTTACAATGAGGCACGGAAGCTCCGCTCCTGCGATATATGAAATACCTTCTTGTTTTAGAGATATACCGGGAGACGATGATGAAGTCATCACTCTTGCTCCGGATCCTGCTGCTCCGTATACCATGTTGATGGCCGCCACTTCACTCTCAGCCTGCAGAAAACACCCGTCTACTTGAGGCATACGCCTCGCCATGTACTCGGGAATCTGATTCTGAGGAGTAATAGGATAGCCAAAAAAGTGTCTGCAACCCGCCATTATGGCGGCTTCGGCAATTGCTTCATTGCCTTTTAACAATTGTTTTGCCATTATTTCCTCCGTAAAGAATAATCGCACTGTGCAGTTCTAATATGAATAATAATTGCGAATGTATGATATAACTGCGCTGTGCTATTTTTTTGTATTCTATTTTTCCACTTTTATGCATAAATCTGGACACATCGTTGCGCATAAAGCACAGCCAATGCATTTATCCATATCAATACAAGATGATGGATGATAACCTTTGATATTAATTTTCTTACTATCAAGCTTTAAAATCTGCTTTGGACATGCCTCAACGCATAGCCCACAGCCTTTGCATTTATTGATATCAATAATTACCTTTGGCATTCACTACCCCCTTTATTTTAATGTTGAATAGTTTGATTAACTTACCATTAACATTATACTCTATAAAACTTTGAATGCAAAAGTATGAACTCGATATTAATAATAATAATGTAATTTTGATTTTATCCTTATTATATTAAGGACAAGAAACATAAAGTGAATTGTGTATTTGATGATTTAAATTAAAAATGAAAGCCCCTGAATATAGTAAATTACTTTTCATCCAACCATAAAGGACGCATATGAATTTTTATAGGCTTTATTTTGCTTTTATATTTATCTTTAAATTCTTGCGAAAATGTGTCAATAATTTCAGGCATAGCGCAAATTTCTGTCATCTGTGCATTCATAAGCTCCGAGGCATCTTCAACTATTATCTGAGCATCTTCAACCATTTCATGCGTAGTATCCATTGCAACATTAGTGTTGTTTACAACGCTTTTTATATTAAGCCTGCATTTATGTTCTATCTCTTTTGATATTCTAAAAATATCTTCCGCAGTTGTGGTAAACGGTCTCATAGTGTTTATTACAAATACAGTCTCATAGTCTTCCCTAAGTATCATTTGGCTGTATCTTCCGAGTGCGGCTGCTCCGGAGGGAGATCCGCCAACGTCAATAACCGCATGAATATTCTTATTTTCAAAAATCATATTAGTTTCCGCCGGAAGCGAAGGAACTGCTACATTAGTGCCTTCAAATGTTGGCATAATAACCCTAATTCCCGCTTCTTCAAGCTTCGACTTTTGTTCCCCTGAGCGAAAATAAGGATTTACAATATCTAAGTCAACAAGCACAACATCAAGACCCTGCTCTTTTAGTGAAAAAGCCTTAGAAATCGAAAGCTCTGTTTTACCGGATCCGTAGTGTCCTAAATATATTGTGATTCTTGCCATTACCTTCTGCTTTGCCTTCCTTTATTCGATGAGCTGCCGAGAAGTTTATTTTTGTACTCCAAGAAAACGCGCTTTGCTTTTTCAAGTGTATTTTTTTGGTCCTGTCTCAGCCAATAAAATGTTAAATCTATAACTGTTGCCAAAATAATTATAAATATAGCCCAGAAAAACAAACGCTTTGCCGCGCTCATAAAGGAATTGCTGTTATAAAGCTCTAAAACCTTATCTATTTTCTTTCCTAAAAAATCGGGATTTACAAGTGACCCAAAAAATTTCACAAGTCCCCATTCTGATATTTTTTCAAACATTTATATGTTCCTTTCAAAACCATAAAGGTTTACCACGCTATTTTAACACATCACATATAAAATAATCAAAAGTTCAAATTAATTATCATTTGACCAACTTAAATTTTGATATAATCGCTTCTGCAGCCTTCAAACCATCCACTGCGGATGAAACTATTCCGCCTGCATAACCCGCGCCCTCTCCAACTGGGTACAGTCCTTTAACAGATTGCGACTGCATATCAGTATCCCTAAGTATCCTGACGGGGGAAGATGTTCTTGTTTCAACTGCACTTAAAACTGCCCCACCCATATCAAACCCATTTATTCTTTTGCCCATCTCTGGAATTGCCAGCTTTAATGTATCAAACACATGCTTGGGTAAAGCCTTTTTTATATCACAAGGAATCGTATTAGGTCTTGCCGTCGGCATTACATCAAATTTATGAGGTTTATTTCCTTGAAGAAAGTCCGCCACTCTTATTGCAGGAATGCTATAATCTCCTCCGCCTAGTTTAAAAGCCTCTTTCTCATAAAACCTTTGATACTCAATTCCAGCTAACGGATGCTCTCCTTTAACCATTTCAGGAGTTATCTGTGTTACTAATGCACTATTTGAGTTTTCTCCATCTCTTTTGTGCCAACTCATACCATTCACGCAAACCATACCCTGCTCGCTTGCAGAGTTTACAACCACACCACCTGGACACATGCAAAAAGTGTATGCATTTGCATTCCCCGCTTTAACATTAAGACCGTAATTTGCTGCGCCCAACTTCTTGTGCCCTGCGTATCTGTGGTACATTGCTTTGTCTATAATATTTCTTGGATGCTCAATTCGCAATCCCATTGCAAATGTCTTTTTTGACATTTCGACGCCCTTTTCGTGGAGCATCTCATATGTATCCCTTGCCGAATGACCTATGGCAAAAACTGCAGCTTCTGCATCAATATCCACGTCATTGTACGACAGTGATTCTATCTTATCATCCTTTATTTTGATGCCAACAACTTTGGCATTGAAAATAAATTCACCGCCATTTTCTATTATTTTTTTTCTAATATTGGAGATTACAACTTTCAAAATATCTGTTCCGACATGAGCATTTGAATCATATAGTATATCAGACGGTGCACCCATATCCCTAAGCGTTTTTAAAACAAAGAAACATCTTGGATCACTTATTCTCGTTTTGAGCTTTCCGTCCGAAAATGTGCCTGCTCCACCTTCTCCAAAACATATGTTACTTTCAGTAGCAAGTTCTCCTGATTCAAAGAACAAATCAACATCCTTTGACCTCTCCTCCACTTTCTTGCCACGCTCCAGAACACACGGTTTAAATCCGTATTCAGAAAGCATAAGTGCCGCAAACAGCCCTGCAGGGCCTGCTCCAACAACTATAGGTCTCGTATTTAAAACAACATTTCCCTGACTTATATGCCAAGCTTTGCGTGCTGGTGTATCTGTTGCATTTTTTATATTGGAAATTATCCCTGCTTCATCTGATGCCGTTTTCACATCCAATGTGTAAATGAACTTAACATCTCCAAAGCGGGCATCGATAGATCTTTTCACGATATCTACGCCGAGCACTTCTTCGCTGTCAATCATTAATGCTTTGCTTGCAGCAAGGGACAAATCGCTTTCATCCAAAGAAAGCTTAACATTTGTTATGCGTATCATGTTATTCCAAAGTAACAGTTACAGTATCTTCTGGTAAAATCACATCTTTAACTCTGTACTCTTCCGGCGCTTCAAATAATATCGGCAATGTATTCTCGCCTACTTCCGCCCCAGTCAAATCAACATAAAGCGTAATATGATTTGCCACAATGTTTTCTATAAGCGTGGCTGGGGCTATAACGGTGATATCCAACATTTCACTGAAATCTACCGGACTCATTCCCTCCGGTATATTCCGCAGCTCAATATCCACCTGCTCAAAGCTTACCTGCTTCATCTTTTCTTGTATCTTAACCAGAAGTGATGCCTTCTCGACATCCAACACAGTTACTCCGTCCGGCGCAAGAATGTTTAGTTCCTGAACAAAAACATTTTCCGACTGACCAGTTATATCTATAGGCTCAAGTTTAATAAATGTAAGTCCTTCTAGCGCATCTTCCTCACCTGTTATCATAACATTTTCAGGTTCAATAACTATTTCAGATATCTCATAGCCTTCCATGATGTCATCCTGTCCTAAAATAGACGGGCTTAAAAGCACCTGCTTAGTTGGTGTAATATCCATTCTTAATGCCACACTGTCTATTGAAATATCCAGTGCAGAAGCATCAATTGCCGTTCCGTTTACGTCTACAAAAGTATATCCTTTTGACGTATTTATCGACTCTGACATGTCAGTTAAATCCAACTTTAAATATGCCGTGTCGATTTTTTCCAATATAGATTTCGCACCTGACACCTGTATTGTGTTCGGAGTCATCGATAGTGCACTCCTGTGGTATCCGCTTTTAACAGCACCCACCACTTCGCATTCTACAGGGATTACTCTATTTGCACGTTCATCCACCTCAACTACTATACTTTCAGGATATATACGTTCCACATTTGGTGACGTAGAGTTAAGTTTTATCTCATGAGTGCCCACGCCTGTTACTCGTGATAAATCAAGCTGCACCCACAAAGTGCTCTCATCAAAGCTATTTATGTCATTTCTATTTATGTTAAGCGAAACTCTTGCTGTATTTACATAAGAAGACCTGCTTGCCACAAGCGCAAGACCATTATCTTTTAAATTCTGATCGTTTATTATTGTAATTGGCACATTATCATAAGTCTTATTCACTTTTGGATTTTCTTCAATAACGGCCGAGTTCCACAAAACTATAGCAAAAAATATAGACAATATTTTAAGCCCCCAGTTGTGGTGAATCTTTCGCCAAAGGAATGAAAAGAAATTATTCTTCTTGCTCATCTTTTTTCCCCCTTCTAAAGATTCCAAATGGTCTTTTTTGTTGCTCTGGTTCATATATTTTATTCAAAATTTCCCTTAGTTTACTGCTGTCTATATACCTTGTAATCTGTCCGCCTTCAACTACAGACACAACACCCGTTTCTTCCGATACAACAATTATTAAAGCATCTGAATTTTCAGACATACCTAAAGCAGCTCTGTGCCGAGTGCCCATCTCCTGTTCAAGATAAGGATCGGATGTCATAGGTAAAAAGCATCCTGCGGCTACAATTGTTGATCCTTTAACGATTATTGCACCATCATGTAATGGCGTGTTAGGCGTGAAAATATTTTCAATAAGTTGGCTTGAAAGATTTGCATAAAGCGCAGTTCCATTTTCTATGACTTCCCCAAGCCTTTCTAGTCTCTGTATTACAATAAGCGCACCAACATGGTTGCCGGACATTCTTTGCACCGACCTTATAATTTGGTTAACAGTTTCTTCATCAGTGGACTCAGGTCTTGAAAACGCTTCTTTTGAAAGAAGTCTGCCGCGTCCGATTTTTTCCAAGGTTCTTCTTAATTCAGGCTGGAATAAAATAACCAGCACAACAGCACCTGCGGACAACACATAGTTTGACACCCAGGAAAGGGCACTTAACTGGAGCCACTGGCTAACCAGTGATGCCAAAATAATAAGACCAAAACCTTTGAGAACTTGAAAAGCTCGCGTCTGCCTTGTTAGCTTTAATAGCTGATATATTATTACTGCAACAATTATTATGTCAATAAAATCCCAGTACCATTCGCCCTGGGGAAATAAATCTCTGACATATGTCCAAATTCCGCTCAAGTTATACCCTCCGTCATGTTCTCTCAACTACAAGCATAGCAACATCATCGCTCAATTTCAACTCATAGTCAAAGAAATTCACACCATTCCATATTGATTCCAAAATCTCACTGAAGTTACTCATTCTTATGCAGCTTTCAGCCAGTTTTTCAGGTGTATCAAAGTAAGATTTGTCTCTAGAGTCCTCCAGCATTCTCCACGCATCGCTAAGTCCGTCTGTATATAAAAGAACCCTTGCCCCTTTAGGCAAAACAACAGCCTTTTTTGTAAAATTCGGCTTTGCAATCCATCTGCACACAGGAAACCCGATAACTTCAAGCTGCTCAATTTTTTCGCCATCATACATAATTGGCGAAGCTACATGTCCTGCATTTGAATATTTCAATTCACCTGTTTTTGTGTTTAACACACCCAGCCATGCCGTTATATATAAATGTTCCTGTAAATCGATGTTCATAAATCTATTCCAGACTTCTCTCAACACATCATCAGGCTCAACAGATTCAGCTCCTGATTGCATAACAGACTTAACTGCCTGCGAGAAAAATACTGTGAGCATAGCAGCTGATACTCCATGGCCTGAAACATCTGCTATGTAAAACACAACGGTATCCTCATCCAAAACAAAGACATCATAAAAATCTCCTCCGACGTCTTCACAGGGATAATACACCATATCAAATCTCGCACCACTTATGTTATCTATCTCATAAGGAAGCATTGATTGCTGAAGCATGCTCGCCAGCTTTAAATCGCTTTTTAAAAGCCCATTTTGAACAGAAAGCCTCTCTTTGAGTCTCTGCTCTCCTGTAACATCACTCCAAACTTCCAATGCACTCAATACATTTCCCTCTTCATCACGAAGTGGAGAAATCGCTACATTATATACCCTTCCGTTCAACTCGAAAGTTGTATTCTGAGGCCGTTCCTGCTCAATGCATGATTTTGCATAGCAGTTTTCGCAATCATTTCTGCCCAACTTTCCAGGGCATTTCCTTGAAGGCTTTGTTCCGATTACCTTTTCCATTTTTGCGTTAGAGTAGATAACCTCGCCGTGTTTATCCACAACACAGACCATCTCATTCATGGATTCCACTACCTTCTCAAGAAGTGAAATTTTTTGAAGTGCTGGATTATATGTATCCATAGTTTTGTACTATCTCTCCGCAAATTATAAGTTCTAATCTTTTGCAATAATATTACAATCAGTAGAATTTACGCCTTTGTAAAATTACATTATTTGATGAACTTAAATCTTTCTCAAAAATCTCTGTGTAAATATACGTTCAATTTTAATTTACAATAACCTCATATATAATAATATAATATTTACAGCATTTTTTCAAAACGTTTTATGCACTATTTCATAATAACTTCATAAAATATTAAAATTATCGTAAGATTTACTCAATAATTTCAGGCAATTTATCCCATCCCATCAATTCACAGATAGTTGTTGAAATATCATAGATGTGTTCGCACCCTGAAAACAGCTCTGCTTTTACGCCTGTAGCATACAGAGGGACATTTTGATATGAATGATATTTAGATGTGAAAGTTATCCCATTGTCTATAACAAGGCTTGCAGCCAGATAGCAGTTTAAAAGCGTATAGTTTCTATCGTAGCTTCCCCAAATATTTTGCTCTGCCGTGTCTTTCTTTTCAGCAATTTTATCGTAACTTAAGTTTATTCCCCATTCGGCTTTTATTATATTATATATTTCATCTGCACTTTGATTAACATCTACGCTATGCATGTCATTGATGCTATTTGCAAATTGTTCGTTATAGGTCAAGTCACCCGTTTCATGATCTGCAGTAAAAATTATAAGTGTTTCATAGGGATGTTCATTATAAAACTCAAAAACAGCGCCAAGCGTTCTATTTATCATGTGCATTTCAACAGAGGTTATCTCCATCCAATTGTTATGACTCGCCTTATCTATTAAAGCTTCCTCCACAACTAAAACAAACCCATTTTCATTTTTTGAAAGAAAATCAATGCCAGCCGTTGTAAGCTCATCCAAATCCGGCTCATGAATTTCCATATCTTTTTGTCTGCTTCCATACTTTGTTCTTTGATATGACATGTTTTTTGAAACAAATAGCATAAACAATTTATCTGCATTGAAAGAAAACGCTTCAGGCCCTGCAATAAAGTCAGAAGCTTGCTTTCCTAATAATGAAGTGTATCCCTCCATGGAATAATTATCCTTCGCACCTTCCTGGCCTTTAAAACTATATCTGTTGCCACATATATCGCGACTTCCAAATTCATTTTCATCTTCTTCGCTTAGCAAGTAGTTCATCCCTCCGCTTGCTATAAAATCAACTCCGCTGTAAGGAATCCCAGAAATAACATTCTGATATTGTCCTCTATCTTTTGTATGCACCAAAAAAGTGGCGGGTGTGGCATCTGTTATGTATGAGTTCGATATCACTCCAGTTGACATACCAGCTTGCGACGCTCTGTCCAGAATAGTCACCAGCTCATTTCCGTCTCTGTCAACTGCTATCTTGTCCATCTCTGCATCGTATCCTGTTGCAAGCATTGTGCCGCCGCCTGCAGATTCTCTTCCTGGTATACAGTCTTTTTGCATTTCAAACATATCCCAGTAGGGAGTATATGAAAAATCTCCATTGTTAATCTTTTCATAGACCGATCCAAGCAAAAGATGGGAATATCCCATCCCGTCGCCAATAATATAAAAAATATATTTGGGCTTTTCTGGCAACTGCGTTGGTGCTGGAGTGGGAGATGGTGAAAACGTTGGCTCAAGAGTCTCTTGAATATAACAAGAAGGCATTGCAGACGCTGATGGCAACTCAACAGTTGTTTGTTCATCACCTATAGCCTTGTATATAACAAAAGAAGATACTACACTTGATATAGCAATAAACAATATAATGATAGCTACTATTAATGCTTTATTATTTCTCATTCTATAATTATGATACAAATAAATGATACAGTCAAAACAAATAGCTATTAAAATATTGAATAATTATTATTCATTAATCTCAGGAAGGCTTCTCCAACCCATTATCTCCATCAAAAGTTTCGGGATATCTGAGATATGTTCTACCTCCGCAAAAACATCTGCTTTTACTCCCTCGCTGTAACATGGTACTGGTAACCCTGAATGCTGATCACTTCTTGAATATATTCCATAGTTTTCACAAAGTGCTTCTGTTATTATGCCATGAAGCAGAGCATAATCTTCATCATCATCTCCCCACAAGTCAAGAACACCTGTCTCCTTGTAGTCTCTAAGCTTGCCCGCGCTAACATAAACATCACATTCCTCCACTAAAAAACTGCCAAGCTCTTTGTAATCGGTGTCGTACCAATTAATTAAAGGCAATTTTAAAATAGTGTTATATGCTTCATCAGTGTGTTTTAAATATCCAGTCTCATGGTCTGCGGTCATTACTATCAATGTTTCATCAGGATGATCATAATAAAAGTCAAATACAGTCTCCAATGTTTTTTCCATCATATGCATTTCCTGTGCGGTAGTTGCCAAGTCATTATAATGACAAGATTTATCAATAAGCGCCTGCTCAATCATCAATATGAAGCCGTCTTCGTCTTTTGAAAGAAAGTTTATAGCATCCTGAGTCATCTCATCCAAGTCAGGTTCTGATGCGCATGACTGTGCCCTTTTCATTTTATACTTGTATGACTGAAACAGCATGTGTTCCGTTTCAAACAATGCAAGCAGCTTATCCCCTTCATTAACATTAAATGTGTCAAGCTTGCTATTATATATATTTATTCCTTCCGTTCCCCAAAAAGAAGTATAACCTTGATCCAAAAAATCTTCCATGATAAAGCTAGCACCTTTAAAGTCTACCATCCGCGATGCTAAATCAACATTGTTCCACTGTTTTGCCGTATCTTCTGAAAGAATGTATTTCATTCCTCCACCTGCGAGATAATCAATTCCACTGAAAGCTATCTTTTCACTTATTGATGCCGATTTTGATCTCCCACTAGCATGAGATATGAACGTTGCTGGGGTAGCATCGGTCAACGAAGCATTGCTTATTACTCCAGTTGCATATCCATTATCTTCAGCCCTATCCATTATTGTATAGAGCTTATCTCCATCAGGTGTCTGTGAAATCAATCCTTCTTTTGTGATATATCCTGTTGCAAGTGCAGTTCCTCCACTTGAAGATTCTCCGCACCCTTCAACAAGCCTCTGCTGAGAAAAGCTGTCCCAATAAGCTTCATGCGCCCAGTCATTATGTAAGATCTTCTCATAAATATTACCCAGCAATAAATGAGCATATCCCATTCCATCTCCAATAATATAGAAGATATATTTCGGTTTTTCAGGTGACACAGGCTGATAATGTGTTGCACTGGGCTCAGGGCTCAATGTGATTAACGGCATAGTTGTAATCGCGCTTTTATCTATCAGTGATGTTGTTTCCTGTTCCAGTAAAGTCTTTTCTCTATTATTAATCTCTTTTGTAACAACTAAATTGCTGCATCCGGATATTGATATTACAATACAAAATAAAAATATAATGGTTTTTTTCATTCAATTACTCTTTCTCTTTACCAACTTTTCTATATTATAAGTGTCAAAAATTATAAATCAAACAAAATTTGTAATTTCCAGTTCAATATTTTATATTTTTTTATTTGTTTCTAGAAATAAATTAAATTATTACCTTATTTTTACGATATAATATATGTAATATATTAAGTACCCACTCAAAGCTTTCATCGTAAACTCATATCAACCCTAGGAGGTATAAATGGCTCAGGAAAACAAATATTTAACATTCGGATTAAAAAAGGAAGAGTATGCTATTCCTATTTTGAGTGTAAAAGAAATAATAGGTATGATGTCCATAACTAAAGTCCCAAGGCTGCCTGAATACATAATAGGCGTACTAAATCTTAGAGGTAAAATAATCCCAGTAACCGATCTGCGGCTCCGCCTTGGCATGCCCGAAAAAGAATTTGATGCCCGAACTTCTATTATAGTTCTCGAGCTTCAAACACAATCCGGAATAAAATCTAGTGGGATTATCGTGGACACAGTTCACGAAGTAATGTCAATTGATGAGGAAAATGTAGATGGCCCGCCTAAGCGCGAAGATTCACAAGAGAACGAATATATTACAGGCATAGGTAAAGTCGAAGAAAAAGTGGTTATGTTGCTTGATCCTAAAAAAGTACTTCTGTCATCTGAAACAGAAGAAATATAAAAATAATGCGAGAACCTCAAATTCATAGTTGAATTGATGCTATCTGATAGAGGCAAAAACTTTTCATTTATCAATAATTTCTAAAACAAGGCTTTCTGTAAAGGAATCCTTGTTTTTTATAATGATTTTACATCTTATTATGTTATAATGGCTAAAGAAAAATTACGGAGATTTAGATGAAGACAATTGTACTTACAGGCGGAGGCACAGCCGGTCATGTTGTGCCCAATATTGCTCTGATGCCTTTATTAAAGAACGCCGAATATGAAATGCACTATATAGGATCAAAAGAAGGTATTGAAAAGAAGCTTATTGCACAATATAAAGATGTAAGCTATCACGAAATATCCTCTGGAAAACTTAGAAGATATTTTTCACTCGAAAATTTTACCGATCCTTTTAAAATAATTGCAGGGTTCTTTCAATCACTAAAACTAATAAAAAAAATTAAGCCAAACGTATGCTTTTCAAAGGGTGGCTTTGTTTCTGTTCCCGTTGTGCTTGCTTGCGCTCTAAAAAAGGTTCCTATAGTAATCCATGAAAGCGACATGTCGCCGGGGCTTGCAAATAAAATATGTCGACCATTTTGCAAAGTAATGTGTACCACATTCCCACAAGCCGCGAAACTTGCCGGAGAAAAAGGACTGGCAACAGGCTCTCCTGTGCGTCCGGAAATAACTTCAGGTGATAATTTGCGCGGTATGATAATGTGTGGATTTGAAAGAAGCCGCCCCATACTTCTTATCATGGGAGGCTCATCTGGCGCTGCAGCCATAAATGCAGCGGTTGACAAATCATTGGACAAGCTTATTGATAATTTTCAGATTATCCATATAAGAGGTGAAAAAAATCTGCTTCCTGAACTTGAAGGCAGAGCAGGATACCGTCAATTCGGATACGTAACAGAAGAGCTCCCTCATCTGCTTGCAGCCGCAGATATTATATTAGCCCGTGCTGGCGCAAACTCCATTTTTGAGTTTGCCGCACTTGGCAAACCAATGCTTCTTATACCACTACCGCTCTCAGCAAGCCGCGGCGATCAGATTAAAAATGCTAACTATTTCAAAAATAACGGCTGGGCAAATGTTCTTTATCAAGAAAAAATGAATGATATTACTTTGTATGACACATTGATGCGTACAAATGATAATAAGGATAAATATATTAAGGCACTTGAAAAAGCAGATGTTCAAAATGGTCTATACAAGCTGTTCCAACAGATTATGTTAGCCTCAAATTAAAATGTATACAAAAAAACGGTTCTAAATGAACCGTTTTTTATTTTACCGCATTATCCTACGCAGCTATCTAAAAAAGAAATAATATCTCTCGTAACTTCGTCACGATTAATCTCATTTAGAAGCTCATGCCGTGCATCAGGATATACTTTGCACTCCACAGGCACTCCGGTGCTTTTGTAGCTTTCATATAGATATTTCGCATCATATCCATTGCTTCCGGCAGGATCTTTTTCACCTGATACAATAAATGTTTTAAGATCTTTAGGTATTCTCTCAATATTGTCTTGCTTTAAAGTATAGAGTATAGATTTTGATACATCATTAAAAAGCTTTGGTGTGCATGCAAATCCACACATATCGTCTTTTATATATTTATCAACCTCATCTTCATCCCTCGAAATCCAATCAAAGGCTGTTCTTGCTGGCTCAAATTGTTTGTTAAACTCACCAAACGACATATCATTTAGCAAGCTAGACGGCTTGTCAGCTCCAAACAAAGCAACGATATTCGTTATTAATGGAGCAATATCCCTCAAACCTTTTTTATTAATTGTAACTCCCGACAGCACGCAAACATCAATCTCTTTGCCATAATCCATCATAAACACTCTGGAAAAAATCGAGCCCATAGAATGCCCAAATAATATGACAGGAACATCAGGGTAGCTTTCTTTTGCAAAATCAACAAGCACTTTTATATCATCTAAAACGATACGCCATCCATCTTTTTTTACGAAATATCCTTTTTTGCCATCTTCTACGGATTTTCCGTGTCCGCGCAAATCCACAGCCACCGAAGCATATCCATTTTCATTTAAATCCTTTGCAAATCTATCATATCTCGCACTATGTTCTGCCATGCCATGGACAATCACAACTATTGCCTTAGGATTATCTAAATGCCATTTATAGCCACCCAATTTCAAGCCATCATTTGCTGTAATATTAATGTGCTGCATATAATGCTCCCTTTATTGTTTGCCGAGTGCTGCCTCCAAAAGTTTCACTGCACCTTCTAAGTCGCCGAGGTCAATTGTTTCTGCCTGTGAATGAACATATCTACATGGTATCGATATAACTCCAGCAGGAACTCCGTCGCCTGTCATTTGGATAGCGCCGCTGTCTGTACCACCATAAAGCAGCACTTCCCGTTGAGTTTTAATTTTTGCTTTTTCTGCTGCGGAAGTTAACAGTTTCACAACTTTAGGATTGCTTATAAGCGATCTGTCTTTTATCTTAATTGCAGGCCCTTTGCCCAAATCTATCGCCATACGCATACATTCGGGTGTGTCTCCTGTAGCTGTCACATCCAAAGCGATACCTAAGTCTGGGCGTATTCCAAATGCTGCTGTGGTCGCGCCTCGAAGTCCAACCTCCTCCTGCACAGTGAATACAAAATATATATCTAGAGCGCTGCCTTCAATCTTTGAAATAAGATCAATCAAAACAGCACATCCGCATCTGTCATCCATAGCCGGAGAAGACACACGTTTGCCCATCTTGACGTATGGAGCAGTAAATTTTGCAATGTCGCCTATCTGCACTTTTCTTTCAGCTTGCTTCTTGGTGGAAACTCCGATGTCCACAAACAGATTGTCTATCTTCAATTCTTGAATTTTAACGTCTTTTGTTTCACGTCCTACCACGCCAACAAGTCCGCTTTCAAACTCAACACGACTATGTATTGAATTGTACGGACTAACCCCACCAACAGGAGCAACACGCAAAAATCCGTTATCATCTATATGAGTTACTATAAGACCTATTTCGTCCATGTGAGCTGCAAGCATAACTTTTTTACCGCCGGGACTTCCCTTTTTAAGTACAATAAGATTCCCCATTGTGTCTTGTTTTATCTCATCAGCATAAGGTTCCACCATTTCGCGAATCACATCTGAAACTTGCTGCTCATTGCCTGTTGGGCCATATGTTGTGCAAAGTTTTTTTAAAATACTATTAATCGACATTTTGTCCTCCGTTATCAAAATATTTGTCCATATCTTTAAGTGTAGCAACCAGAAGCTCTTTTTGCGCTTCATAGTCGCTTATCTTCATTGAGCTCACAGGTGAATGAATATATCTGCACGGTGTAGATATATTAACCACTGGTACACCTTCGTTTGAAAGCTGGATTGCTCCTGCATCTGTTCCCCCAAAAGTGTGAGAGCGATACTGCCACTTGATATCATTTTTATCGGCAGTGTCTGTAACAAACTTCTTTAGTTCCTTGTTTGGAATTGCCGCTCTGTCCATCATGGTAATTGCGCAGCCTTCGCCGATTCTCGTTACTCTGAGATGATCAGGAACGCCGTGCATGTCAGCGCAAGTAGTTCCTTCAAGAACTATAGCGCAATCAGGGTTCACGCTATATGCCGCAACAGTCGCCCCACGAAGCCCCACTTCTTCCTGAACAGAAAACACAGCAGTCACATTGACAGGATAGTCCTGCTCTAATGCATTTAATATCGCAGCACATCCCGCTCTGTCATCCAGTGCGCGCGTTTTTAGCATACCATCGCCATATTCCACAACATCTCCTGCAAATATACAAGTGTCACCTTTTTGAACATGTTTTTTTGCATCTTCTTCATCTTTTGCGCCAATATCAATATATAGCTCTTTCACTTTTGGCGGACGGTTCATGTCCGCACGCTCAAGCAAGTGAATAGCTTTTACGCCGATAACACCAGGGATACGCTCTTTGCCCACAAGTACACGTTTTGAAACCAATATCCTCGTATCCATTCCGCCCACAGGTGCAAATCTTAATGTTCCCGATTTATCTATTGTGTCAATTATAAGCCCGACTTCATCCATATGAGCACACAGCATCACATTTTTTTCTGAGCTTGACGTGCCTTTTTTAGTTGCTATAACATTACCAAGCCTGTCCGTTTTAACATCACATCCAAGCTTTTTGCAACACTCCTTAATGTAATTTATTACTTCGCTTTCGTCTCCTGAAACGCCGCGCAGTGCAACCAGTTCTTTTAGATTTTTCATTCTGCGCCTCCTGCAATAATAAGAAACTCTCCCAAGAGCTTTCCTGCTTTTTTAATCGTTTTTAATGATAGTGTTTCAACTGTGGTGTGCATGTATTTAAGTGGCACCGCAATTACTCCCATTGAAACTCCTTCGCGCACAATCTGCAGTTCATCACCATCAGTGCCCGTCCACTTTCCTGCAACATCAAGCTCGATTTCTACTCCGCAGTTTTCAGATGCCTTCTTAAACATCTCAACTATTTTCCTGTCACAATACGGAGTTAAGGCTATACACACTTTATCCATTTCAAATGATTCGTTATCCTTTGAATCAGGTGTTTTACCATGCGTCACGTCAATTGCGATGGCTATATCAGGATTTTCTCTAAAAGCAGACACCTTAGCGCCTCTAGATCCAATCTCTTCTTGTGTGCTAGCGCAAAAAACTGCCTTGCCCTTAAAATCTCTTTTCTTAATGTATTTATAAGCTTGCATCAGCACCAATGTGCCCATCCTATCATCCAATGATTTAGATGCCATCTTTTTATTCAGAATCTCTATTGGAGGTGCAATAAATGTCACCATATCGCCAACACTCACTTTGCTTTTAACGTCTTCCGCTTTAAGCCCCGTGTCGATAAAAAGATCGTCCATTTTTGGTGCTTTTTTTACATCGTCAGGAGAAAGCACGTGCGGAGGCTTTGCCCCGATTATTCCATAAATCACTTCACCGCTCTCGGTTGTGATATTGACTTCTTGAGCCATAAGCACTCTGGGATCAACTCCGCCAACTGAGCAAAAGCCCAAGAATCCATCATCTTCAACTGTATGGACCATAAGGCCAACTTCATCTATATGAGCGCTCATATAGATAACCGGACTTCCTTTTCCATATATTGATGTTACATTAAAGAATTCATCTGTTTGGGCATTGCCGAATGTGTCATAAAACTTTTTTTGGACAATCTCAGCGGCATTACCTTCAAAGCCTGAAACTGCTTTTGCCTGCAAAAGATTTTTTAAATATTTTTTGTTGGACATTATCTATTCCTTTCGTCCCTGACAGATACTGTTTCTGCCGAATTTAATTTAGCTATTATAGCACAATTTATCATTATTTTACATCGTTTTAGTTGCATGCAAACAAATATGATGTAAAATAAATTGAAGTTAAAGGAGAGCTTATGAAATTTAAGTATTTAATATCTGACATGGATGGTGTTTTGATAGACACCGAGCGTTTAGTTTTTGAAATGTTCAAAAAAAGTGCTGCTTATTATGGCTTTGAATTCCGTGAAGATATATTTATAAAAACAATCGGTATAGACTCAAAAGGTTCAAGAGCAATCATGGAAAAATATATCCCCGTAGATTATGATATGTTTTACGCCAAAAGAGAGTCATACTTCGTAAATCACCTGAATACTATAGGAGCTCCTGTTATAAAAAATGCAGAAGAAAGCCTTTCTAAAATAAAAGAATCAGGAATGAAGATTGCCCTCGCCACCTCAACTGATAAAAAAAGAGCGTACTTTAGATTAGAAAAAACCAATCTTTTGTCTCACATCGATAAACTAGCTTTTGGTGATGAAGTTGAAAACGGAAAACCTGCCCCTGATATATTTTTGCTTGCTGCAAAAAGACTTGAAGCATCACCTTCTGACTGTGTAGTGTTTGAAGATTCACCTGCCGGTATTCAGGCGGCAAAAAGTGCTGGTATGCATGCTGTAATGATTCCAAATATCAAACCACCTGATAATGACCAAAAAAAAATGGCCGATTATGTAGCAAATGACATTTTAGACGCTGTGAGCTATGTTTTAACTTGAGTTTTGCGCGTTAAAGTGGTATAACATAATAAACTAAAATACGGAGAATTAAGATGAAAGATTATTACACACCGCAAGTAGATTACTATAAAAATACTAACCCAAAAGAGCTTGTGGAAAAATACGGTTCGCCTTTATATGTTTATAATGAAGACATACTGCGCCAAAGATGCCGCGAAATGAAAAATCTTGTAAATTATAAAAAGTTTACTCCGCATTATTCAATAAAGGCAAACTCAAACCTTCATCTTTTAAAAATAGTGCATGAGGAAGGCTTGCGAGCAGATGCAATGAGCCCAGGAGAAATATTCGTGCTTGAAAAAGCAGGGTTTAAGCCAAATGAGATATTTTATGTGTGCAACAACGTTTCAACCGAGGAAATGAAATACGCAGTTGACCGTGACATCACAGTCAGTATTGACTCCTTATCACAGCTTGAAATGTTTTGCGAGGCATTCCCTGGCGCAAAAGTCGCAGTGAGATTTAACACAGGTTACGGCGCAGGTCACCATGAAAAGGTTGTAACTGCCGGCAAAAAAACAAAGTTCGGCATCAACGACGACAGAGTCGGTGAAGTAAAAGACATCCTCAAAAAATACGATATGAAACTGACTGGAATAAACCAACACATTGGTTCCTTATTCCTAGAGGAAACAGCATACATCGCAAGCGCCGAGCTTATGTGCAAACTTGCAATGCAGTTTGATGACCTTGAGTTTATAGATTTCGGTGGTGGATTCGGCATACCTTATATGAAGCAAGATGGTCAGCATAGGTTGGATCTTGTACCATTGGGTAAAAGGCTCGATGACGTAATAAATAAATTTGTAGCCGACTATGGCAAGGAAATAACTTTCAGCATTGAGCCGGGAAGATATATCGTGTCTGAGTGCTCAGTCCTTCTTGGCACTGTATATGCACTTAAAGACCATGCTGGAATTGATTATGTCGGAACAGATCTTGGCTTCAATGTTCTTCAGCGTCCCGTTATGTATGACTCACACCACGACATAGAAGTATACTCCGACGGTGTGTTACAAAAAAGCAACATGGAAACAGTTACAGTAGTAGGAAACATCTGCGAAAGCGGCGACAAGCTCGCAATCGGAAGAACACTTCCACAAACCAAGATAGGCGATATCATCGGCGTCATGGACGCAGGAGCATATGGCTATTCTATGGCATCAAACTATAACAATCGTCTTCGTCCAGCAGAAGTTCTGATAACTTCAGGCGGAGAAGTAAAAGAAATCCGAAAGCGCGACACTCTGGATGATTTAATAAAAGGATTTTAATTCAATAGCAAAAGCGCCTATTAAGGCGCTTTTTTTGTTTGAAATTTATAAGTAATCATCATTTATATAGAAATTTTATCCTCTTATACTCATATAAATTACAAGGCAAATCAAACGGCGGTTTTTTGCCTTCCAGCTTTCCATCTCTTAACCTAATCGCACCTTCAATCAATTCATGTATTATCGAAGGCTCTGTTGGAAAATCCCCATGAGAAGGCCATATCGTTTCAATTTCCTCTTTAATTTTTTCTATTTTACCCAAGCTTTTTATATAGCTATCGATATTTCTTCTGCCACCAAACATGAACACAGGCGCCATTCCAATGCTATCGCCACTTATGAGTATTTTTTGCTCTCTATCTAATAGCATAATGCTGCCTGGAGTGTGTCCCGGAGTTTCTATCGCCTCAAAAACTCTGTCCCCTAAATCGAAAATATCCCCTTGTTTAACAGGCATCAAATCCGCCTCATTATTTTCCATATTATAATCTTTTATCTCAAGCGGATGCATATAAATCGTTTCAAACAAATTGTTTCCACCCACATGATCTCCATCAACATGTGTGTTAACTAAGAATAGAGGTTTGTCAGTTAACTTTTCAGCCAACTCCTTTATATTGCCAGTTCCAAATCCAGAGTCTACAAGCATTGCTTTTTTGCTTCCTTCAATAAGAAAGCATCTCACTCCCGAATCTTCAATCCTCCAGCTGCCTTTTGATATCTCGACTACTTCAAGTTTCTTTTCAGTTGATTCTGACATATCTTCCTCCTAAAATTTCATCACTAATCCACATAGTTTGCAATCTTATTTCACAGTGTCAATAAAATTACAATTTTTTTCAAGAAATGCCGCTGATTTAAATGATTTTTCAATGTGCCAGTACATATATTTTTTTAAACATGTGCTAATCTCACTATATACTTCTTGACTGATTTTTATAATTCCTATGCTTTCGATAGGCATACTTTTAATCTGTCTAAGTGTAGCCAATCCACGCGCTGACACTTCCACCCCATAGTGATTAAGATTGCACACTAAGCAAACTGCCCCTCCGGCACCATCCACAAACCATGCCCTTTTTACCAACTCTTTTCCGCACTCGGCACACACTTCAAACTCAGCTCCATATCCCAAATACTCCATTGCGCTTATCTCAAACTTCAACTTCACTACTCGATAATCCGCCTTGTCATAAGACAATGCCATTAACCCTCTTAAAAGAATCAGGAAATAATCGCTTTGCTCATAATCAGAAAGTGCTGTCTCTTTTACAAAGTTGCACATATATGTCGCACATGAAAGCCTATTTATATCCAATCGCAGGTCATAAAATACATCAATCAAATCAATGCTTTTGACCGATAGATATCCTTTTGCATTACTTTTTAATATAAATTCCCCATAAAAAAACATGTCCGCGCAGGCTCGAATTTCCGACTTTCCCCTGCGTACTGCATGTGCTGTTGCTGTAATTAACCCATGTTCAGGCGAAAACAGGGTAAGTACCCTGTCATATTCTCTGTAATTTGTATATCCGATAGTAATCGCCTGTGTTTTAATCTCTTGCATATATGTGCCTATTCGTTATGATACCCTAAGTCTTTCATTACACCTGCACGATTTCTCCAATCAGGTTTTACCCTAACCCAAATCTTAAGATTCACTTTTGCCCCAAGCATGCGCTCTATCTGTTTTCTTGCAGCTATTCCAATTTCTTTGAGCTTTTGCCCTTGCTTTCCAATTATAATCCCCTTGTGTGAATCCCTTTCGCACAAAAGGTCAGCATGAATCTCGCAAACACCGGAAGGTTTATATTGCATAGAGCGTATTTCAACGCCTACTCCATGCGGAATCTCATCATGCACAAGAAACAATACAGATTCTCTTATCATCTCGCCTGCTATCACTTGTTCAGGCTGGTCGGTATACATATCCTCAGGAAAATATTTTGGTCCTTCGGGAATATATTTTTTAATCTTCTCCATCACGATGTCGCATCCATCTCCAGCCCAAGCAGAAGCGGGAATAATCTCTGTTATATTCTCGTTCATTGAAAGGCTGTTTATCATTTCAAGCAGACTCTCTTTATTAATAAGGTCAATTTTATTTAATACCGCAATAACAGGAACTTCGGCTCCTTCCACAAGCTCAAGTGCTGCGCTGTCTGCCCTGTTCATCTGCTTTGCCGCATCAATCATAAGCACAATAACATCCACTCCAGAAACTGAGCCCTTTGACTGTCTGTCCATAAACTGTCCCAATTTATTCTGAGGTTTATGAAGCCCCGGCGTATCTACCAGTACTATCTGAAAGTTTTCATCTGTTATAACGCCTCTAATAGAGTTTCTTGTTGTCTGAGGCTTTGGTGACACAATAGCCACTTTTTCTCCCACCAATCGGTTAACAAGCGTTGATTTTCCTGCATTAGCGCGTCCTATCACAGCAGCAAAACCGCTATGATAAATCTGTTCTGTCATTTTATTCTCCTTAAATTACGTTCATTATCTGTACATTAGCCAGTCTTCAATCTTTTCAAAACCCAGCTTGTGATATACTTTTCCTGCATCCGGATTATCATAAAACAGGCAAAGAGTTTTTCTCTCATCCAAAACATCACTGCAGAGCTTTGACATGCATGCGCTCATTAATCCTCTTTTTCTGTATCCTTTTTTTGTAGCGACTCCAACTATCATTGCGGATTTGGAATTTTCCGCGGCTGTCTGAGCAGTTGATATAATTTCTCTTTTTTCATTTTCTATATAATAAACTCTCTTTGATTTATTTTTTATGCTTTCTGCAAGCCGTGAAGCTGGAATTTCAGTAGCAAACTCATCAATTTCATTTATAAGCTCAGATATTCTGGCCGCATCTTCAGGCAACGCAGTCTTGATATTAACATTGCTGAAATTCAAAAGATTATCCTTTGATGAAAGCTCACAAAAATAATATCTTTTCTTAGTAAGCTCAGGTATCAAGTTTTCAAACGAACCTGCTAGTGAGTTTTTACAGGAAATAATTTTATTTCCTTCAAATGATGATATTATCTCTTTAAACCCATTTACATTAAACTTACTATTTTTAGAATACACAATAAAGCTTTCATGATATCTTAGCATTACAGCTTTATATTCGCCATTCTTTTCAAAATCTCCCCACAATTCCTGGAAGCTTTCATCAAATCCAAAGTTTTCAATATCACCTATTATAAATAAGTTAATTGATGGCTCTTCACTTAAATATTCTAGCACCTTAGCACGATCTTGTTCACTAAGTTTTCGTATCATATTATCTTACCAATCCCAGTTCAGTTAATATTTTTTCTTCTTTCTGTCTCATAAGTTTTTTATCATCATCTACCATATGGTCATACCCCAAAAGATGTAAGACCGAATGCACTGCCAGATAGCAAAGCTCGCGCTCCAGTGAATGTCCGTAGTCCTGCGATTGTTTTTTTGCTTTTGGCACGGATATCACAATATCTCCAAACATAAGCTCTCCCGTTTCGGGATTTAAGTCCTGCTGCGAATATTCAACTTTACCGGGTATATTAAAATCCAACAACGGAAATGATAATACATCAGTTTCTTTGTCAATATTTCTATATTGCTGGTTTAGCTTTCTAATGTGGTCGTTATCACAAAACGTCAAAGAAACATTTGCCCCTCCACCTGCAAACAGCATAGATATGGCTGTTGTAACCGCTTCTGAAGTCTTTTTTGCTAATTCATCTGCAATAAGGCCGTCATTTTCTATGTCTACACTCACTTCGTCTCCTCAGGGTATTCCACACGCTCATGATAAAGACCAACAAGCGCAACCATAAATGAGTCCCCTATTGTCTTGATCTCGTGCATAGTCAGTGCGCAATCGCCAAGCTGACCATCATCTAAGCGCCCTTTTATGATTTTATCAATCATTTCTCGTACACTTTTAGCTGACGGATTATCTATCGAGCGCACAGCTGCTTCAACTGAATCTGCAAGCATAAGAATCGCTGCTTCCTTTGAAACTGGTGGACGTCCTTTATACCTAAAATCATCAATGTTCACTTCTTCCGGAGTAGGTGACAATTCCTTTGTCTTATAATAAAAATACATAACAGCCGAGTCGCCATGATGCTGAGCTATTAAATCAACAATCACTTGTGGAAGCTTTGCTTTTTTTGCAAGCTCAATCCCATCTATCAAGTGAGATGTGATAATTCGCGTTGAAAGGTCTGGCTTAATGTTATCGTGGGGATTGTTTCTTCCCTGCTGGTTTTCAACGAAAAAATATGGGCGTTTAAGTTTTCCTATATCATGATAGTATGCGCCTGCTCTTACAAGGAATGAATTTGCACCAATAGTTTCAGCGGCGCGCTCTGCCATATTTCCCACCATTATCGAGTGATGGTATGTACCTGGTGCTTCATTTAAAAGCTGCTTTAAAAGCGGCTGATTTGGGTTTGCTATCTCCAATAGTTTCATTGGTGTCAGCATCCTAAAGACAGATTCCCACATAGGAAGTGTTCCAATGGCAAGAACCGATGCTATAAGCCCCGATGCGAGCCCTAGACCACCATTCATCAGCATGGGCATCCAGCTTTCATAATTCATCAGCGAGAATATAATATATATAACTCCTACCGCAAATCCTGAAACAAGACCCGCAATCATAAGCGTTGCCCTTTGTGTCATCTTCTTAAATAAAATTACAGTAATAGCACCTGCAACAAGTGATGCAATCAGCACCTGCAGTGCAACTGATTCTCCAAATCTTATAAACATTATAGAGGCAAGTATTGAAAGCATTGCATTAAATACCAATGCCAGTGATTTCTTTTCAACCATCATTACGCAAATAAATGCTGCAAAATATACAGGCACGATATACTGATTTATAAGACTTCCTGCCCAACTTACCAAAAGAGAAATAATCATTAGCGC
Organism: Christensenellaceae bacterium; assembly: GCA_963676355.1. GTDB lineage: Bacteria > Bacillota > Clostridia > Christensenellales > UMGS416 > JAGLOK01. The sequence continues at coordinate 1,058,002 of OY781093.1, read as the reverse complement.
ACTGAGTGTTAAAAGAAGTTTTGGAGAAGTAATAACATTTTTATGTGCTATATCCAAATAGAATGCAAATACCAAAAACAATACAAGCTCAATGGCTGCAAGAGCAATAAATCTAGCATAATTTATTCCGGTATCTGCAACCATCCCCAACGATTTGAGCATTTCATATTGCGCCTCATCAATCCTTTCACCTTCGCGAACAATATTCTCCTTCTCCATATACATCACTTCTTCAACTGCAGCTTCTGCTGCGTCTCTTGCGATATCCGTAAGTTCAGCATCGTAGAGAAAGTTTGCTTTAAGCATTACAGAAATTATACCCATTCCAACACTCTGAGCATTTTCAGAAAAATTGTTTGTGGGGTTAATCAGTTGCTGTTTGAGTGAAGATATAGTGTCCTTAAGTTCAGACGAGTCTTTAACCCCCGCTTCCATTGCGTTTGTTATGATTGATTTCGCTTTATCCAAAACACTTACATACTCTTCTTGGCTAAGTTCCAATAAGGCAAGTATCTCCCCTTTGGTAAACCGAGAGTCCATTTCTTCTTGCATATCGTTCAAAAATTCACTGTCGTAAGGAACAAATGAAGCAGATTCTCCTGCAAGGTCCTGCTTTCTTTCCTTTTCGAGCTCTCCCATTTCACGAATTCCATTTAAAAGCTCATAAAACCCATCAATATTTTGGGCAACTTCCGCTGTGATATTATCATACTGAGTATATTTTGGGCTTACGTTTTCTCTTGCTTGTTTAATCTTTATGTCAGTGGAATAATGATCCACAATATTTCTAGGCGCTTTTATTGTAACAGGTGAAACCTGCCCCACTTCCAATGCATGCTGTTGGGGAACAGATGTCGCAGCCAAAATCAAAAATGTCGCAACATAAGTGACAAACGCAATCATTATCCTAGCAAAAACTCTCTTTGGTTTGGTTTTTTTGCTTTTACCTTTGGTTTTTAGTTTATCTCTATTCATTATTTCTTCCTCTTGCCGCGCCCTTCGTAGGCATTTATTATGCGCTTTACAAGTGCATGTCGCACAACATCGCGCGAAGTAAGATAAGTTATCCCCACGTCTTTTACATCTTTTAATATCTCAACCGCGTCGCGCAGCCCGCTCTTTTTGCCAGCCGGCAAATCTATCTGTGTGATATCGCCGGTTATCACCATCTTTGATCCTTCTCCAAGCCTGGTTAAAAACATCTTCATCTGCTCCACTGTGGTGTTTTGCGCTTCATCCAGCACAACAAACGCATCGTTAAGCGAACGTCCTCTCATATATGCCATCGGTGCCACTTCGATAATCCCGCGTTCCGACAGTTTAACATAAGAATCCGCGCCCATCATCTCATAAAGCGCATCATATAATGGTCTCAAATATGGATCAACTTTAGTCTGCAAGTCCCCCGGTAAAAAGCCAAGATTCTCTCCGGCTTCAACAGCAGGACGCGTCAGTATAATTCTTGTAACATCCTTGTTTTTAAGTGCCAGCACCGCCATTGCCATAGCAAGATAAGTTTTCCCTGTTCCTGCGGGCCCCACACCAAAAGTAACTGTATTTTTACGCATGAGGTTAACGTATTTCTGTTGTCCAAGAGTCTTGCACTTGATGGGCTTTCCTCTATGAGTAACCAAAACTACATCACTCATTATCTTGGATATAAGTTCCGCGTTTCCTTCGCGAGCAAGCTCTACTGCATAGCGAATTTTATTCACGTCTATATGCTCATCATTTTCAAGCATTTCCTGTATTTTTCGTATAACAACAGAAGCCACTTCCACATCTTCTTCGCTGCCCTTGACTTCAAGATGTGTATCGTTTGCACTGATAAAAACGTTCGTTTCACTTTCAAGCACTTTAATATTTGCATCAAATGTGCCAAAAAGCTTAGATAGCTCATCTGCCGATGTAAATTCTATGTAGCCTACTGCCAGTTCTTTATCCAATTAAATCCTCCGAAATTATTCGAATTAATAATCCTCTTAAATCTTCTTATTTTGCATCAATCAAACTAAAACACATATTAGCTTGTAAATAAATATTATAGCATAAAGATTTTATCACAGCATAACCAAAAAAACCACAAAATGAGCCTATGCACACATATCTGCGCTTAATTGACAATAAAAAAAGGCCATCTATTTATAAGAGACCTTTTAAAGATATATCTTAATGATTTCTGCCGCTGTTTCTTGGACCTTTTTCAAAAGCAACAAGATGATTTTTCGATGCATCCCTGAGCTCTATAAACACTTCTTTTACGTCGTCCGGCAAATCCTGCTCTAAAAATATTTCGTACATTGCGATGTTATCAATTTCCGCCTGAACTCCTATCGGGTATGTATCGGCTAAATTCTCCGGCACCATAACATAATCTTTTGAAGTGTCCTCAGGTATGCTCAATTCGTATACTTCATATAGTTCCTTTAGCAATTCAATGTGTGTCTCTTCTGCTCTAATAATGTTGCTGAACGGTCTTATTGCACCGTACTCATCCATGATAGATTCATACTCTTGTCTTGCAAGATACTCATCCTGAATCGCGTAGCTAAGCATCTCCTCTAAAGTGTAGCCATCGCTTTGCATAGCACCTTTGGCTCCGTATCCCTCCGTGCTTTCTTCTTGTAGTGTCGCTGAATCTTCTTGTATGCTGTCATCCGCTGTTACTGCATGAATGTCTTTATCCGAACTCGCCTCTGCCGTTTCAGGCACGCACGACGAAAAGATAAATAATACCATTGCTGCAACTAAAATTAATGTAAATGTTTTTTTCATATCAATCACCTCATAATTGTACTAATCTAAAAGTATTTTATGAGTGTAGTGTAATATGATAAATTGATTGCAATTTAATAGAATTATTAATAGTTTGTAAACGAACTCACTCTTCCGAATCAATCCTCTCAACCATTATCCTATTTCCTGACGTGTTTATAACCTTAATCTTTTCACCTTTTTTGATAAAGCCTTCGTTCGAGAGCACATCCATACGCATTCCATCAATTTTAGCAATTCCAGAAGGGCGCAGATCGGTTACTGTTAGCCCCTGTTTTCCCATTGCATTCAATGTGCTTTTACTGGGCGCAATGTAACCTTGGTCGCTGGTCTCGCCGTGTTTCAAAATAATTTTATCAAATACTTTAAGACGGCCGAACAATTTAAACATTATAGGAATTGTAACTGCACAGATCAAAAGCGCAATGCCACCACGTATGATAAACTCTGTTACACTGCTTGCAGAAAACATAAGCCCAAGTAGAGTCAACACGATTCCTGCTATTCCGAATAACCCGAATCCGGGTATTATAAACTCAATAATCAGGAATACAGCCCCTAGAAGAAATAATGCTATTGCCCACCATTCCGTATATCCTGCTAGAAATCCACCAAAAAAATAAAGGACAAAGCATGCAATTGATATAATGCCAAACACACCAAATCCTGCTGTGAAAACTTCCATTATCATGAAAAATACACCTGCAGCAAACAAAATAGTTAGTGCTGTAGAGCTGGTTAGCGCTCTGGCAGCTAAATCTGCAGTAGACACATCAGCGATAGTTATTTCATATCCTTCATATCCGAAAAACGAAAGTGCTTCTTCATACGAGGTACTGACTGTATCGGCATATCCATATTCAACAGCCTTTTGAGCCGTTATGTCTAAAAGCTGACCTTCCTCAGAAAGTCCCTCTATCACTTCTCTTTTGTCAGCCATTGCACGCACTACATCAACCGGACGTCCGCTCTCTTCTGCTGCTGCAGTTAAAAGCCCTACCCAAGCAGATAGAATCTTTTCCTCATTGGGTATAGTTTCTGCCGCTCCTGAGTGCGCCCCAGGAGTCATTGCGACCATATCGCATGATATTGTTATCATAACGCCGGCCGATACAGCTTTTTTTGATATATATGCAATGGTGGGAATTTCAGCCTCAGACAATATGACATTTATTTCTTCTGCGGCAGTTATAAATCCACCCCAAGTATCAATATCAATTATTATAACTTCAGCTCCGTTATCTTGTGCTTTCTGAACTTCTTTTTCAAGATAAGCGACAAGGGCGCTGTTTATCTCGCCGTGTACATTAATTACAACGGCTTTTTTATCCTGTGCCAAAGCTCCATTTTGAATTGCCAAAACTATAAAAGTCAGAGCGAAAAAAAATAATGTGATTTTCTTAAAAATACGTTTTACCATAATTAATCACATTATATCATATTTAATTTATAGGAAAGCAAAATCCTTTTAAATGTCGCAATCGTCGCCTTAAGTGTCTGAATTTACACGTTTTAAGCTTTAGAATCAGTTTTCTTTTTAAACATTGCTTTCATTTTTTGCCCTAAGCTAACATTGAAATCTTCTTCAAAATTAATATCGTATAGGGATTTAAATTTGCTTTTTTGCTTAGGTTTTTTGCTAAAATCAACTAATATTCGGTCATATTCGTTTACAACCTTTTTCATAACGTCATCCCACGATATATATATCGTATCTCTTGCACGAATTCCCAGTTCACGTAGGCTTTCGCTCGCTAATGCATCGTTTATTGCAAGCGCAACATCCTCAACACGTTCGGTCGCCAAAATTCCATTTCTGCCATCAGTAATCCCTTCGGCTGAATTGCTATCTTTAAGCAGCAGTGAAGGCACACCGCAGGCAGCCGCTTCTCTTACAACAAGTGGTGCATTATCATAAACGGAAGGGAAAACAAATAAATCACTGCTGGAGTAAATTTTCCTGAGCTCATTTCTGTCCAGCACTTTTCCTGCAAACTTTACTCTGTCACGAAGCGATAACTCTTTCACCATGATTTTAAGCTTTTCTTCATGCTCACCGCTACCAACAAAGAGCATGTTGAAATTTTTTCCGCGTCTTTTAAGTGCCGCTAAAGCTTCCACAATTAAATCCACATTCTTTAAAAATGTTAGCCGTCCAACAAACAAAAGCAAAGGAGCTTGTGCATCAAAGCCATATTGACTTATAATCTCGCGCCTTTGGGCTTCATCTCTTTGAGTTATTGGCATATCACAGCCATTAGGCATGATTGTGACATCGCCCTTGTAGCCATAATTTTCAAGCGTTCTTGCAGTTCCCTTGTTTACTGTCCAAACATAATCACATTTTTCATAAAATGCGGCAGCATATTTCGCGACCATTTCGCCCGGCAGGTCAACATTCATCTTAAGCCTTAAGTTGACATCATCTTTATATTTTGAATGAAAAGTTGATATGTGTGGTGCATTCGTTTGTTTTGCTATCCTTGACGCCAGTAGGCCTGTAATAAATGGACAGTGCGAATGCACAATGTCCGTAGGGATATCGTCTATACGGCTTTTAAGCTTTGTTGGCATTGGAAGGCACAATTTATATTGATTGGCAATCTTTATGTTTGACGATGGGCATTCCAGCACTTCGTAATCAAAGTTCATCACTTTTCTATCCTCGTCCGCAGGAACAAGAACATAGCTTTTTCCATATTTTTTATTTATTATTTCAGCATAATTCTGAACACAAACCGCAACTCCATCAAACTGCGGTATAAATGATTCATTTGCATATAATACGTGCATAATTCCCTCTCTTTTATCATAATGATTATTATATATTTAATTATTCTTCTCAAAATAATAATACAATCAGACATAGTAATTTGCAAACATAAACAGGAAAGATAATGAACTTTTAATCTCAATTTAATATTAGCTTCAAATAAAACAAAAGCACCGCTTCCGCGGTGCTCATTTTAACATTTTAAATTAACGCTTATTACGCTTCTTTCTTGCAGCTTCAGCTTTCTTTTTTCTTTTCACGCTGGGCTTTTCATAATGCTCACGCTTGCGCACTTCGGCTAATACGCCACTGCGTGCACACTTGCGTTTGAATCTACGTAATGCGCTTTCGAGAGATTCATTCTCGCCAACTCTTACTTCTGACATGCTTGTTTCCCCCCTTCCATAATAAGGGCTTGTGCTCTTAAAGCTCATTTTGTTATTTAAGCCCTAATGGAATCTGCAAATTCATTTATTGCACCTTCCTGAAAAACACAATGGTTATTATACTAACCAGCCCCTATGATGTCAACCGTTTTTTATGCATACACCCATTTATCACCCGAAGTTTTCGCCAAAAACTTTTCCGGCAAGCACATGATAATGGAAGTGATTTACCGATTGTCCGCCATTATGTCCGGTGTTTGCTACAGTTCTGAATCCGCTTTTATCTATATCAAGATTCTTTGCCACCTCAGATACAGCATGTGCCATATCATAAGTAAGCTTTGCATCTTCTGCGAGTTCCAGTATGTTTTTCACATGTTTTTTAGGGATTACCACCACATGAATCGGCGCTTTAGGTGAAATATCATTGAATGCCAAGGTAAACTCATCTTCATATACTTTAGTGCACGGTATATCTCCGTTAACTATTTTGCAAAAAATACAGTCTTCCATAATCCATCTCCTTTAGGTTTATCTCATTGTCATTATAATTATATCGCAGTAAGTTTTTGGTTTGCAACTTTATTTAATTTTGACTTTAATGATTTTAAAAAATATAATTAAAATAAAACATCTGATTGGAAGAATTATGGATAATTTCGTTTTTCAAAACAAAACTAAAATCATTTTTGGCAAAAAAACCGAGACCTCTATTGGCGAAGAAATCTCGAAAAAATATAATAAAATACTCTTCCATTACGGTGGCGGCTCCATTAAAAGAAGCGGGTTATATGACACAATAACATCATCTTTAAAAATGAGTGGTGTTAATTATATTGAGCTTGGCGGCGTGCTGCCCAACCCTCGACTCAGTCTAGTTTATGAAGGCATAAAGCTTTGTAGAGAAAATAACATCGACTGTATTTTAGCTGTCGGTGGCGGGAGTGTTATTGATTCTGCCAAAGCAATTGCAATCGGCGTACCATATGATGGAGACGTGTGGGATTTTTTCAAGTATAAAAAGACTTTATCCGCAAAAAAAGCTCTGCCGATTGGCGCGGTTTTAACTCTTGCTGCAACAGGCAGTGAGTCAAGCAATTCATGCGTGATAAACAATGATGAAACCAGTATAAAAACGGGATGCAAAAGCGAATATATCATACCAGAGTTTGCAATACTCAATCCTGAGCTTACGTATACCCTTCCCGCTTATCAGACCGCTTGCGGAATTATGGATATTCTGGCGCATGTAATGGAGCGTTATTTCACAAACACGAAAGATGTTGATTATACAGATAGATTGTGCGAAGCTACTATGCAAACTGTAATCTTGCATGCTCAAACTGCCGTAAAAGAACCAGAAAACTATAACGCACGGGCACAAATAATGTGGGCATCTACAATCGCACATAATAATTTGCTGAGCACCGGTCGCGAAGGCGACTGGGCCTCCCATCATATCCAGCATGAAATGGGAGCTATATATCCTGACACCGCTCACGGCGCAGGGCTTGCTGTCATTTTCCCAGCTTGGATGAAATATGTCTACCAGCATGACATTCCGCGCTTTAAGCAGTTCGCGCAAAGGGTGTGGGGCGTTGAAGATAACTTCGGAGATGATAATCAGATTGCGCTTGAAGGAATCAATCGTTATGTTAAGTTCGCAAAATCTATTGGAATGCCAACATCATTTTCCGAGATGGGGCTTCCCACAGACAGATTTCTTGAGATGGCACAAAAGCTGGGCAAAGATGGCAAATTTGTTTCTCTTAATGTAGACGACATCGTAAAAATATATGAACTTGCAAAATGAGGTGAGTTAATGCCCGACATTCAAAAACATGAAGAAAAATTCAGCACCAAATTAAAACGCTTTTTGTTTGGATCAGCAGAAACTATAGGCAAATATTTCGCGGCAAAAACATTTGCTAGTGTAATTGTAGGCATAGCAACATTCATTTTTTGCAATATTATGGACATCAAGCCTCCATGGCTTCTTGCTGTCATCGCAGGAATTGGAAATATGCTTCCGATTGTAGGTCCATGGGCTGTTCTTATCATCTGTGTTCTTGTCACAGTGTTTCAAACACCGATAAACGCTCTTTATATAGCGATATTCTGCCTTGGGATTCAAGCTGTCGACCAGTTTCTTATAACTCCGCTTATAGTGGGAAAATCAATTGACCTTAACCCTTTAATTATAATTGTGGTTGTTACTATAGGCTCACTTTTTTTAGGTTTCTGGGGATTGATTTTCGCAATTCCAATAGCTGCTGTAATAAAACTTGGGTATACAATCTTTATAAAGCAAAAAGACAAAGGTACATATTCAGGCAATAAAAAATAAAACAACGAAAGTAATGAGCGCTAATTGCGCTAAAATTCAGGTATGATAAAAATAGAAAACGATAAACAATATATAAATGAAGATTTTTCCGGAGCCGACCTTACCATGATGGACTTAAACTCATGCGTATTTATCGACTGCAATTTTAAAGGCGCAACTCTGGAAGATGTTATATCCAAAAAGTGCGAGTTTGACAATTGCGACTTAACCTCTGTCAAAATGAATGCATCCATACACAAAAATACTTCTTTTACTAATTGCCAGTTTAAGTTTGCAAATTTATTCGGTTGCGAGTTTCATGATTGCAGGCTGCTTGGTTCGAATTTCACCGAAACCAACCTTATGGGAATTACAATAAAAGGCGGCGACTGGTCATATGTCAATCTTCCAAACTGCAGCTTCAAAAGAATGGATTTAAAAAATGTCAACTTTAAAAACGCCTATCTTTTTAAGTGCGATTTTGAAAACGCAGACTTAAAAGGATCGGATCTGACTCAGGCTGTATTGTCGTACTCCAGCTTTAAAGGCGCGGACTTGCGCGACACTAAGCTTGATGGCGTAGACCTTAAAAATATTACTTTCAACAAAACAAAAATCGACATTGAGCAGGCGGTTCTTATTGCGCGTGCGCATGGTGCAGTATGCACTGATCTATGATTTTTAATAATAAATCTTTATTGAGAGAGCAAAATATTATATAATTTTAATAATACTTACGGAGAAAAACATGGCATTTAATTCAGACAATTGGTTATTTTCAAAATGGTGGTTTATCACCTTGTTGGCTGTTTCTGCAATCCTATTTATTGTAGGATTATTCACCATCTTTCCCTTAGTTCTTATTGGGCTTTTTGGCTTAACAACATGCTTTTTAGCATTTCTTAGGCTTGATCCAAATCACAAGCATTATGGTGTCAGGCTTAATCAATTTCGTTTCAGGCAATGGTGGTGGTGGCTGATTGCATCCTTATCCTTGGCAGGTTTAAGCTCTGAAACAACTACTTTCTTGCTTGGAATTTTCTTTTTGCTTCTTGCTCTCGTTCTTTTGTTCATGCCCCCAAGTGGTAATAGAACAAAATTTTACTAATCACGGAGGATAATTATGTACAATAGATTAAATATAGAAAAAACATCCCGCGCAACTCTTGGTGAAGGCCCCCTTTGGGATTGGAGAGAAAACGTACTGTACTTCGTAGACATAGAGGGACAATCCATAAGAAAATATAACCCCGAAACCAAGCAAGAGTGGGTAATCCCAACTCCGCAGATGGTGGGAACACTGGGGCTTTGTAAAGGTGGCAGATTGCTTGCCGCTATGGAAGATGGCATATACTTCTACTCTAACGGTGAGTTCACGATTGCACATGAAAAGTGTGATATAGAAGGCTTTCGGTTTAATGACGGAAAAGTCGGTCCTGACGGCAGATTCTACGCTGGCACAATGAGCCGTGAAGGCAAGGGAGCATTTTATAGGCTTGATATAGACGGAACGTTCACAAAGCTTTTCGGCGGCGTATATACGTCCAACGGGCTTGCATGGTCGTCCGATGCCAAAACATTTTACTATATAGATACACATTACAAGCGCATAGACTCTTTCGATTTTGATGCGCGTTCAGGCAGCATTTCAAACGGCACTGCTGTATACGACTTCGGCGATGAACATCCCGATGGCATGAGCATAGCAGAAAACGGCAATCTACATGTTGCCGTGTGGGGTTCAAACAAAGTGGCTGTTGTAAATCCAAATACAGGCGAACTGATTAATACCATTAAGACACCCGCAGCACAGACATCGTGCACAGCTTTCGGCGGAAATAATATGGATACAATGTTTATCACAACAGCATGTACAGGCAGGCTTGATGACCCAAAGGAACTTCTTGCAGGCATGCTATTTTCAGTAAAAATGCCTTATAAAGGAGTCAAGGCAAATTTATTCGGATAAAAAGAAGCCTGTGGATATAGGCTCCACAGGCTCAAACTCTTCTATTTTTATTATTAATTTCTAAACTTTTCTGCTTCTGTCCTTGTATTCTGTATGCAGAAGATGGTGAGATTTTTCACCCAACGGCTCTCCCAAAAATTCCTCATATATTTTCTTAACAGCAGGACTTTCATGAGATTTTCTCAACGGCAAGTCTCTATCCGCCCTGTAAATTGCATCAATGCGTTTCTGCCTAAGCTCGTCGGTCGCGCCGTAAGGCTGTCCGCCACCGCCTATGCATCCTCCAGGACAACACATAATTTCAACAAACGCATATTCAGCTTTTCCATCTTTTATAAGCTCCATGACTTCTCTGGCTTTTGAAAGCGAATGTGCAACGGCGACTTTCACTTTTGTGCCATCCAAATCTACTTCACTTTCCTTTATGCCTTCCAAGCCACGAACTTCAGTAAAATCAAGTGCTTCAAGATTTTTACCAGTCACCACTTCATATACAGTTCTTAGAGCTGCCTCCATAACACCACCAGTAGCCCCAAAGATGACTGCTGCACCAGTTGTAATTCCAAACGGATCGTCATATTCTTCCTCTGGCAGGTTTACAAAATCAATTCCTGCTTGTTTTAGCATCTTACCAAGCTCACGTGTTGTAAGCACAGCATCCACATCAGGCGCTTTTCCATCAACGCTCATCTCATCGCGCAGAGCTTCAGATTTTTTCGCTGTACACGGCATTATAGACACTGAAAAGATATCTTCTGCCTTCTTTTTTATCTTTTCGGGATAATATGACTTCGCAAGCGCTCCAAACATTTGCTGAGGCGATTTGCATGAAGATACATGTGGCAAAAGCTCAGGATAGTATTGCTCAATGAAGTTAATCCACCCCGGAGAGCAAGAGGTCAGCATCGGAAGAACCCCGCCATTTTTGATGCGATGCAAAAGCTCATGTCCTTCTTCGATGATTGTAAGATCAGCTGTGAAGTTTGTGTCAAACACTTTATCAAACCCAAGCATACGAAGGGCGGTAACCATCTGCCCAGTTACAACCTGCCCCGGCTCCATTCCGAATTCTTCTCCGATGGACACACGCACCGCAGGCGCAGTCTGCACGACCACTGTTTTTGTGCTGTCGTTTATCGCATCCCAAACTCTTTCAATGTCTTCTTTTTCAGTAATAGCAGCCACAGGGCAAATAGCCGAGCACTGTCCGCAGGAAACACATGCCACATTGCTTAAATACCTTCCATAAGCAGGCTGTACGTCAGCTTCAAAACTTCGTCCCATATATTCAATTATCCCAAGTCCCTGCACCTTCGCGCACATCTGTATGCAACGCCCACATTTAATGCACTTATTTGGATTTCGCACTATTGCTGCCGAACTTGTGTCAATTGGCTTTTCTTCCAACACATCTTCAAATCTGCTTTCGCGTATACCTAAATCTGCTGCAATCTGCTGCAATCCACAGTTGTGGTTTGACGGGCATGATGTACAGCTTACATCGTGGTTTGCCATTAAAAGCTCAATGACCACTTTCCTTGCCTCACGCACTTTCGGTGTATTGGTTCTTATATTCATCCCTTCAACAACTCTGGTGGAGCAAGCGGTCTGCAGTGTGCGATATCCGTCTATTTCAACAACACACACGCGGCAATTGGCTTTAACCTCTTGGTCAGGATGATAGCAAAGAGTTGGAATTTTAACTCCAATACTTTTAGCCGCACTTAAAATCGATGAGCCTTCTTCTACTTTGATTCGTTTATTATTAATTGTGATATTTATCATAGTTGCCCCCTAAACCGCTTCGTTGACTTTAAAAGCATCTCTAAAATACTCAAGCGCTGTTTTTATTGAAGTAGGTGCCGCTTGTCCCAGCCCGCAAATGGATGATATGCTGATTGTATCCAGCAGTACTTCAAGTAAATCCAAATCCTTTTGCTGCGCAGTTCCGTCTATAAACCGCTCAAGCAAAATCTGTGTCTGAATAAGCCCTTCTCTGCACGGCGTACATTTGCCACAAGATTCATATCTGAAAAACTCTAAAACACGCTTTAAAATATCAAGAGTATCCGTTGTCTCATTCATTACAATTATCGCAGCCGAACCAAAGCTCAAACCTTTCTCGGCAGCTTCTTTATAATCCAAACGCATACCGAGTAGGCTCTCTGGAATAATAGGACCACTTGCACCTGCAAGCTGTACCATCTTTATGTTTTTGCCCTTTACTCCGCCACCCAGTTTATTGATAATATCCCTGAATGTAATTCCAAATTCCACTTCGTACAGTCCAGGTTTATTAACATGACCGCACAAGCTTATAAGCTTTGTTCCTCTGGATGACTCAGTGCCAAGCTTTGCATATTCCTTTCCGCCCATGTTGATAATATGAGCTACGTTTGACAAAGTCTCAACATTGTTTAACAGAGTGGGCTTGTCATATAATCCGTTTGTCGTTGGGAACGGAGGTTTATAGTCGCTCCTGCCCATTCTGCCCTCAAGGGACGCAAGTAGTGCAAACTCCTCTCCACACACATACGAGCCTGCGCCTTTATGTATATCGATGTCAAATGACTTCCCTGAATCTAAAATGTTTTCTCCAAGCAGTCCCTTTTCTCGGGCTTGTTGCAGGGCATTTTCAAGCGTAGTAATTGCTTTTTTATATTCGCCTCGGATAAAGATATATCCCTTTTGTGCTCCCACTGTAAGTGCACATATTACCATGCCCTCGATAAGCTGATGCGGATCATTTTCCATCAGATAGCGATCTTTAAAGTTTCCAGGCTCTCCTTCGTCAGCGTTGCAAATCACGTATTTATCAGGACTTAGTGCTTTCTGAACAGCTTCCATTTTAATCCCCATGGGAAAGCCTGCTCCGCCACGGCCTTTTATCTCTGAAATTTTCAATTCTTTCAGCACATGATTATCCGACATTTTAATGGTTTTTTTCAGTGCTTCATATCCGCCTTCTTTTATATAATCATCGATGGACATAGGATCAATCTTATTAAATCTTTTGGTAAGTATTTTCTTCTCCATATTATTGCCTCCTTAATTCATCGATTAATTCATTTAACTTTTCAGGTGTAAGATTCCCATATGTTTTATCTCCCACCTGAATGGCAGGAGCCATATCACAGCAACCTATACAGCTTGTAAACTCTAGGGTAAACATACCGTCCTCAGTCGTTTCAAACATTTTTACACCCAAAATCTGCTCAAGCTCCTCTACAATATTAACCGATCCATTAATGTAGCAAGGAACATCGTTGCACACCTGAATAATGTATTTACCACGTTCTTGAATTGACAAAAGCGAATAAAACGATGCGACACCTACAACCTGACTTTCGGGAATTCCCATCTCTTTTGATATTTCAAAAACAACTTCCGGTGATAAATATGACTTTTCGGATTTTTCCTGACACTCCATCATTACATCTAAAAGCTTCTCGCGCTCTCTTCCATGTTTGTTGACGATTTCTCTTACATCCATACAGTTACCTCCAAGTTCAGTTAATAGATTTAAATAAAGGGGTCACAAAACAGGCCTAATGAAAAACATTTTGCCTTATGTCCAAATGCGCTGCTGCATTTTCAATCTGATATAATGCCTTTTAAGCGCAATTGGTATTAAAAATAATGAATTTCAGAATCCTTTTCACCTTGCACCCCGCTTATTCTTTCGAAGTTTTATGAGTGAAGTTGGCTTAGACATGAAAAAGTTTTCTTTAGTCGTCTGAAATGTTGCTTTAAGTGTGTTTTTAAAGTGAGTCTGGTTGGCAAACTATTTAATAAGATAATTCGATATTATCATTTTGTTAAAATATTGTCAATTGCTCATTTGCTGATTTCTGGGTAAAAAATCAGAGTTTTTTTACTGCATAAAGATTTTCCATGATATTATTAATAAAGAAAATATGTAATGCAATTTCACTCTTATTTTACGCTTGTTGCATTTACGCGTTATTGATATAATCAGAATTGATTTTAAGCACTTAATGGACCAAACCGAGGAGAAGTTTATGAGCACATCAAATAACACACCACAAACAACCCTAAGTCTTGCACAGGATTCAACTGAAATTCTTTTTGGAACAAAGGAAATACAAGAAGGCTTACCCGAGGTTGCGAAAATCACGGCAGCGGAAGGAATTGTTCTTCTTAAAAATAATAACAACACTCTTCCATTTTCAGAATCTGACACTGTCGCTGTATTTGGTCGCGTTCAATGCGACTGGTTTTATGTTGGATATGGCTCAGGTGGTGATGTAAAACCTCCTTATAAGGTAAACTTAATGGAAGGTATAAAAAACTGCGGCAAAATAGCAATAAATCAAACCCTCGCAGACAATTATGAAACTTGGTGTAAAGATAACCCTGTAGATCATGGCGAATGGGCCAGCTGGCCAAGATATTATCAGGAAATGCCTCTATCAAAATCACTTGTTAAAGAGGCCGCAGAGTCTTCAAGCAAAGCAATTGTCATAATAGGTCGCGCAGCAGGCGAAGCAAGAGAAAATACTTTGGAAGAAGGCAGCTATTATCTAACCCTAGAGGAAAAAGATATGCTGGATAAAGTCACATCTTCCTTTGAAAATACAACAGTTATTTTAAACTGCGGTAATATTATTGATATGGCATGGACCGAGCAATACGGCGAAAAAATAAGCGCAATTGTTTACGCATGGCAGGGTGGCATGGAAAGTGGCAATGCTCTTGCAGACGTACTTTGCGGCAATATTCCAGCATGCGGAAGGCTTACTGACACCATCGCAAGAAATTATGAGGACTACCCAAGCTCAACATGCTTTGGAGGAAGAAAATATAACAACTACGTTGAAGATATATTTGTAGGCTATAGATATTTTGAAACATTTGCAAAAGATGCAGTGCTCTTCCCTTTTGGATACGGATTAAACTTCACTGAAATGGTTATTAAAACAGATTCCGTGTCTTTTGAAAAAGGTAATGTGATTATAAATACAACAGTTTCAAACGCCGGTAAACTCCCGGGTAAAGAAACGATTCAAGTGTACTACAATCCTCCACAAGGAGTTTTGGGCAAGCCTCTTAGAAATCTTGCCACATTTGCAAAAACAAAGCTTTTAAATCCCCGAGAAACACAATCCATTCAATTATCGTTCAAAATAGAAGATATGGCGTCATATGATGATGCAGGATTAACAGGTCACAAATCCTCATACTTACTTGAAGCAGGCGCTTACGAAATATATGTCGGAAAAAATGTTCGCGATGCAAAAAAAGAATTTGTTTTCAATGTAGATAAACTAACTATTGTAAGACAGCTTGATGAAGTGAATGCCTTGCCCATCAAAAATCAGTTTAAAAGGATGGTTGCGCGAAAAGATGAAAACAGCAATATAGTCGAGTCATTCGAAGCTGTTCCAACACGCGAAACCAAGCTAAAAAACAGAATACTAAATAACCTTCCCAATGAAATCCCACAGACAGAGGATAAGGATATTAATCTGCAAGACGTTAAAAAAGGCACATATTCAATGGATGAATTTATTGCGCAACTCACTCCAAAAGAGCTTGATTTATTGTGTCGCGGTGATGAAATCATGGGCAGTCCGCTTGGAACTCTCGGAAATGCAGGCGTTTTTGGTGGAATTTCAGAATCTCTTAGAAAAAAAGGCGTGCCACCTATAACAACAACAGACGGTCCATCAGGACTTCGCTTGTCCACTTATACATCCCTTATTCCTTGCGGTACAGCTATAGCTTGCACATGGAATGTTTCTCTCGCTAAAGAACTTAGCTCATTCTTAGCCAAAGAAATGATTATGAAAGGCTCAGACGTCTTGCTGTCGCCCGGAATGAACATACATAGGAACCCTTTAGGCGGAAGAAACTTTGAATATTTTTCGGAAGATCCTCACATTTCAGGCCATATTGCATCGGCAATTATAAGCGGAATACAATCTCAAGGCGTCGCAGCATGCCCTAAACACTTTGCCTGTAACAATCAGGAGCTTGAAAGAAACACCAATGATTCAAGAGTTTCTGAAAGAGCACTGAGGGAAATATATCTTAAAGGCTTTGAAATTTGCGTTAAGGAATCACAGCCCCAGACCTTAATGACATCATACAATCTCACAAACGGCATATGGAATCACTATAATTATGATTTATGCACTACAGTTCTTCGAAAAGAGTGGGGATATGAAGGTGTTGTTATGACCGACTGGTGGACTCAACCATCTAATGATCCCGACTTTGCCGACGTCACAAACAACGCATATCGCGTTCGATCACAAGTTGATGTTTTAATGCCAGGTGGGACAACTTTTTATATCCATGAAAATGATAATACAGTTCTACTATCATATGAAAAACCAAACGGATTAACGCTTGGCGAAATGCAAAGGTCTGCAAAAAATGTTCTTAATTTTATAATTAAAACAAATGCAATAAATAGATAATACAATATGCAGTCAATACTTTTACTAAACTCATCTGTCTTTTTGTCATAGCCTCAAAACTATTATAGCTTTTGATTAAAATATAAAGATGCCTTTAAAATCAAGGCATCTTATCAACATAACTATACTAAAATTCAAATCATACTTCGCATGTACCAAACACAACTTCGCCTTTGCTATATCTGAAAGTTGCATGCTCAACTATCTTTCTTGTCGTCATCATGGCAGAATCAATAAGAAGCTTCACATTTGGATATACAGCTTTTAATGCGTTAAGTTTCGCGCCACTGCTTGTGCTCATAATTTTATCTAATTTTTCAATCTCACCAACAGCATCGGCGTATTGCTGATCTAGCTGCGCTTTTGCTGCAACTAGCTTGTTTCGCATTTCCTGTCTTTCTGCAGAAACCTGCCTTGAACCATAAATTTTTACTGCTTGATTGACCTTAGTAAGCTGATCTCTTATCTGATCTCGAGACACTAGAAGATCTGAATATTTCGAGCGCTCCTCAGGTGAAATGCCAAGTTCAATGATAGTATGCTCGTTGGAAACGGAACCCACAACATTTGCTGTGACATCTTTTTCCGCACATATATGTCCTCCAACTATCTTCCCCCATTTTCCCCTCAGCAATATGCTCTCACCTGCTATTGCATTACAATGCACCAAATAATCCGAAGTGATGCATCCTTTTGCTTTTATCTCGCTGTGTTCTATAAAACGTGCAACAATATTACCACCTGCTGAAAGCTTGCCTTTGTCCATGCCCTGCATTCCATTTTTAAGCACTATATCTTTTCCTGCAATTAGGGTTGCCGCCTCAACATATCCGCGCACTTCAATTGCTCCTGTCGCGTTTATCGTAAGTCCTGAAATAACATTTCCGTTCACCATGACATCGCCATCAAAGTTCAGGTTTCCCACGCTCATATCCACATCTCCGGAGACTTTGTATACATCATTTACAGTAATGCTATTGCGTATATAGTCTATCCTTCCGCTTTTTTCAGCAATAAGATGTTTGCCATCTTCGGAAACTTTGACATTTTTAAGTTTTGGAAGCTTTGCAGCCGCACCTGGTTTAGGTTTTATCTCTTCCCCTGTAACTGTCTTTCCCGCTTCTCCCTCACTGGGGGGAATAATATTTACTACTTCAGAGCCTTCCGAAACGCTTTCAAATACATTAAGGTTTTTATAATCAGCACTCCCGTCTTCTGACAGTTTAGGAGCGTAGTTATGTTTAGTATTAAACAAAAATTCCAGCTCGCCATCCGCACCATCTTCAACCTCTTTGCCTGTTGCAATAACCACAGGTGTATAATAATCTTTATGTCTTACTGTACTGGTTACTAAACTTTTATTTATACCAAACGCGACTCCCCATTTGCCTTTTATTTCTTCCATCAAATCATCTGCGCTTTTTTCCACTCCACCATTACAAGGCGGCAAATAAAACATTTTAGCAGACATTTTGTCTTTGGAGATGATTACATAAGCATCAGAATCTGTAACATTTTCTTCTTGAGCCTCAGCAAATTTTATAAGCTCTTTATTTTTCCTAATGCCCATCTTCACTTCAACTTCATTTACACCAGCAATATTCCGCCTTTTTACGTCATACATGACCATATCAATATTTAGTTTTTCACCTTCTGTATCACCATAATCAGCGTTTAATACCACCCCATCTTCACTGTATTCAAACTTATATGATGCATCATTTACAAACTTAT
The DNA here is from genome assembly GCA_963676355.1 of Christensenellaceae bacterium. GTDB lineage: Bacteria > Bacillota > Clostridia > Christensenellales > UMGS416 > JAGLOK01. The sequence goes on along the minus strand of OY781093.1, from coordinate 1,039,593 downwards.
CGGTGCGAGAGTCTTTACTTCCTCTAAAATTATCCGACATTATCTTTCTCCTATCTTCACTTTCTATATAATTTAAATCGTTATAACCATACATAATATTTAACCAGATACATTTATCTTAAACAAAAAAATACAACTAGAAACAGTTTCAAAGCTAAGTCTTGTTCAAATAGCATTAGTAAAAACCTGATTTATGCTATATATTACTATATTATAGCAAAATCAGTGTACTATAAAAAACTTATGATTTACTTATAAAAGCACGTGATAAAGGTGCAAAACTCAACAGGGCTTATTATCAATCTTTATTCCGATTTCGCAATATCCACCATCATCCTCGTGAATTTCCTCATATTCATCATTTTCATGACTGTAATACGCATACCATCTTTCTTCTCGTGAATCTATATGCAGGCTATATTCCTTATCGGAAAATATGCTTATTCCTTTTATCCCCATACGCTCTGCTAGTGCAGCTACATCAGTATTTGCTATCCTCTACATAGAAATCCACACCTTGTCCAAGCAGATTATAGCTCTCTTCACATCCACCATCCTTTTCTAGAGAGAAGGTTTTAACGTTTGGTTCACTGATTTTATAGTTCACTGTGAAATCTCAATTCTCCTTAGTATAAGCAATAAAATATTGCAAGGAAAATAAGCAAACAATATTAATAAACAACAGAAGAGTAATTTACGTTTTTCTTGTCAGTATCTTAGTGTCTAGTTTCATTTAATACCAATTTAATAAATTTTATTTATGTCATTTTATTGTTTTGTCTTAATGAAAGAATAAAACCCTCTGATCTTTTGATTCCAGTTGTAAATATTATAATATAATAAGTGTATTTCCCGACTAAACTATTCTAAATAGTATTTTAGAATTTTCTCTAGCACTTTAATCCCCTTTAATCCCCATTAACTATCTCATAGTCAACCACAACTCTAGATTTTGTTGCATAAACAATTTTGCATAGATTGCCTTTATTCACTCTCATATCACTTTTCATTGTGTCATTTACAATAAAACTATTTTCATTAAGACTTATAGTCGTCCCCGCTAAACCATTCTTACCAGAAGAAGCAGTTATAATCCCTTCATAGTAAGAATAGTCATAATTTTTATAATCCAAATACATTTTAATTGTTGTTATTCCAAAATTATTTAAATAAGATATAAATACAAAGAAAGAAATTGCTAAAAAGAATATAATTAAAAGAATCGTAGACTTTTCTTTTTTCTTTGCTTTTATAATTAGCATTATTCCTATTAATGCAAAAGTTATACCTATAAGTAGTATTGGTATAGAGTATACACTTTGCATGAAATACTCTTGTAAAACTATATTGTATCCCATATTCTTTATCCTTATAATTTAACGTGGCAATAACCAATAATAATCATACCCTGCATATACTCCTATAGCTGCAGCATATCCTACCGACGTTGCTGATGCCCCCCGGGCCATGCGCAATGATCATATCCTGCTCCTGCCATTGCTCCATAATTATAAAAGTTACCACTGTAATCATCTTCCGTTTCAAATCCATCCTCAACTACTCCAATGTGAAACGAAGGTACAATCGGATATCCTGTACCGATAAAAGCCCCTATTCCTAAAAAGAAATAGTCTGAATTTATATCTTTCTTAATGAGGTAATGTGAGAAAACCCTCCTCTTGCATAAGGAACACCTTGTACTTTTCCACCTACTGTTGATGCTCCTCCTCCAATTTTGTTTCCAATAGCTTCTGTGTCCATGAATCATACGGATTTTCCTTTTAGCTGTCTTGACTAATAAATTACCCAGTATATGGATTATAATAACTAGCTATTATATAGTAAAGTACAGTTTTACTATCCGATATTGCGCCCGCAAATTCTACTTAATTTATAAGGCTTCCTGATTTAGTTGTTTGTCCAAATGCTTCATATTGGTAATTGTTTTGCAATACACCAGCACTATTTACTATAGCTGTGGTAGATTGTCTTATATCATAGTTATAACTATACCAGCCTGTTCCATTACCATTTCCATAAAAGCGTTGAGAAGCTACAATCTGACCAGATGGTGTTAGGATACTTTCAGTCTGCTTTATGTCTGCAGTCATTAGAATTGCTCCACCTGAGTATAGATACTTAGTTACATCACTGTTTGCTCCATCACTAAACTGCTTTACAATTCGCTGTCCTCATCCATTGTACAAGTAGCTTTCGTTTTGATCAGGGTCCGTTCCATCACTATCTTCCTTAAGAACATTCTTGAGTCTAACACTATGAAAGATACTAGTTCCGATATAAGTTAATTGCAATATTATCTGTTTATATTATCTTCCAAAATATCCATATTATATTACTTAATACTTTAAATCAAATAAACATAATGTGTTATTAAAATGCAAATAATAAAATTTGGCAATGTCCCCATATAATCAGTTATATAATATTAATTATGTTCGAGTATATAGACTCTTATACTTAAACTATATTTACTTTATTTTAACAATAGACAAGTAATGTTCAGCTTCGGGTGTTACCTCATACAATACTCCCTGTTCGGATTCACAATATTCAAGTATATCTGAGTACTTTTCGTCGATATAGTCGCTTTTAGAGTAAAAATACACATATCTAAAGTCATTATCTTTTAAGTATTCTTGCAACTGCTTACTAGAATATTTTTTTTCAACATACGTCAGCACATCTTCTTCATTAAGTAAAATCACCATAGATGTTTCAATAGGTATTAACTCATGTTCTAACCATAAAGCTGCCGTAAAAGGATCCCAAGGTTTACCCTCAGTTGAAGTTGCAACTAATACTTTTCCATTCTCAACATTACCTTTGATAAAATCCGCTTGTTCTCTAATATCAGGCCGAAGTTCGTACGTAAAAACACTTCTTTTATGTTCATAATTGGAAAATAACTTTGTTCCTAAGGCTGGTATTCTTGCTCCTAACAAGCATAATAAAATTAATCCAGTAATAATACTCGTATTTGGAATTTTGTACTCTTTCTCCATCCTTAGTGTCTTAGCGAGTAACCAAATACTTGCTAATAAAATTATAGGAAAGAAGTATCGCGAAAAACTGTGCATCCAATGGTCAAAACTATTCCCAACACTGATAAGATACCCAAACATTAGAATTAAGCCATAGCAAGGTATTGCAAGTACAATATAGCTACTCTCTAATAAAAAACCCTTTAAAAATCTCTTTTTTATAAGAAATATACTATTTATAGCAACATATACAATAGATAGTAAAACAAGCATATATGTAGGCTTACCAAAATATGTATCATACCATAATCTGTCAGTTATTACTTTTATTCTATTAACCATTTCCTTAGGTATCATAGGATAGATTGAATAAAGTAATATTAAAGCAATAATGAAAATAGCGCTTAATATTGTAGCAATAATCAATGCTTTATGTTTTTTTATAAACCTAATTATTTTATTTCTGTATGCATAACAAATAACTAAGCAAATGACTGTTATTGCTAATGCTATAAAGAAAGCAATATATCCTAATTTTGCTATTAGCTTAACTAACAATTTCCAAAAGCCAGATGTATATACGAAATAGAAAGCCAAACAAAAAGTACATAAATCCAATACTCTCAAAGGCTTTTTATCATTTGTCTCTGTATTTAGTTCGCTTTTCTTACTAATGCTTGATGATAAGATGCTAAATATAGCCACTAATACTGCCATTGTAGCACTTAGTTCGTCCTTAAGATTACCAAGCACTATTAAGCCAATAAATAACCATACATAGTCTTTATTTGTCTTTCTTGATATACTCCAACCGGCACAGAGTGCACCAGAAAGAACTCCTAGCATTACATCCATATAGTACGCAGGTTCATGCTCATATATAATATTTATAATCCCATATCCAGCTATGCCAAAAATTAATACTATATACCATTTGTCCCATTTTATTTCCTTCATTGCTAAGATTAAAGCTGACCACTTAAACGCCCAAAGAGAGAGAAAATATATAGATTCTTTGTAGCCCATTATTTTCAAATTAAAGAATGTAAAGAAACCAAAAATATGCCCATGAGAAGTGAAATCTTTATAAATGAATGTTTCATACATATATTTAACTTGGCTTGCCCACGATCCAGCCTCATCATCATGAATCAAGACTTTATCTTGTATAACAACGTAGTAAGTTATATAAGTGAATATAAACAAAACCATTGCTGGGGTGAATGTCTCTATAAATAGTGGTTTAACAATACTTTTATTCCTAAATATATAGATAACCACTACTATAAAAGATATTATTATTATTACATATATTGCATATAAACCTATTTCAAGTATCCCCAATAAACCCGCGATTGCTAGTAAAATACTTATAATACAAAAAGTTAAAAACAAAGAAACTTCTACACTATATCTAAATACTATTTTTATAGATAAAGATAATGTGATTAATATTGCTAAAAAGAAAAACATACCTAACATTAAATATCTCCAGCTTGAATTAGCTTATAAAAAATTCCAATCAAAATAATTGTGGAACTAAATACTTTGCTATTCTAGCACAATTATTGACTGTTTAAAATAAAAATTACATTTATCAATCAACGAACTATCCGAAAAGTGTTGACGCTCCTTAATTGTATACAATAAAATTATAGATAATATATTATAGCCACTATTCAATATGTTTCTCTGAAATACAAACCTCAATATATATTACCTAGAGCAATTTTCTTCTACTAAAAATCATATTAAATACTTGTTTAAATTCATCTGTTCTTCTAAACAAGAGATAGAAAATTGAATTAGCTACTACTATTACAATGCCTGCATATATTACTATTCCTGGCCATGTAATGCTATTTAATACAACCCCCTTAAGTGACCAACATATCAAATATGATATTGCAACTGGAATAGCATATTTTACACAATCAATATAAAAATTCTTTACTTTCATATCAAAAATATGTTTATATAATATTTTTGGTCTTATTAAATGTGAAACAATTCTTTGAGAAAGAGTGCCAATAAAAACCCCTGCAAGACCAATTATTCTAACCATAATTATTGATACAACTAAATTTACTATTGCTAAAACGATAACAGTCCAGCTGTCTTGTCTAAAAACACCTCCAGCTACTTTCATTTCTAACAATGCTACAATATCACCCTGCATATAAAATTCTAATATAATCAAGAACCATACAATATTAGGTAACATCATTTCACTACCAATCCATAATGAGATAAATGGCGTTGCTAAAGTTAGAAAGAAAATAAAAAAGAATCCATATATCCAAAATATTACAAAACGATATATTTTATATGTTTTATACTGTTTCTCCTTGCTTTCTGTTGCAATTAAGTTTCCCAAAGAACCTATTACTGAAGAAAAAATTACACCTATTGACATAGTCGCGATACGAATAAGAAGATAATAATTTGACACAATACCTACCATAGCTACACTTACATAAGTGGAAATAATTATATTATCTGTTTGCTTAATACTGATACTAGCTATTCTGTGCCAAAATAGTGCAAGTATATTTTTCTTAATTGTTTTTAATTCTTTTTTGGGGATCTTTTTAACACTCTTATCTTTTAAGTATGGATATCTTTTGTTTATATAAAAGTTCATATAAATTTTTTGCAGCAAATTTACCATCAATAAAGCTAAAAGATATGCTATATAATTCTTAAAAAGGACTAATACAATTATTTGTGACAATGCTATAAAAATAGAAAATATTGAATTTATATTTGTAATTAGATATTTTTTTTGATATGCATATATCAAACTATATTTGTATGACACAAAGTAACTTGATACAGTATTTATAAGAAATATAACATAATATATTGAAATATTATCAATATCGCTGGAATTATTTACAATTATATTTAATAACGGCATAAAACTGAATCCAATTACTGTAATAATAAGAGCTATTATATAATAAGCTCTTTTATAAAACATCATCAACGATTTGAGCTTTTCTTCATTACTAGTGGATATAGGACTATATAGTGAGAATGTCATAGCAGTACCTATACCAAGCTCTGCTAAAGAAAGGACGCCAAGAAAATTGGAAAACAAGCCACTGATACCTAAGTAAGTGACTCCCAATATTTTTATAAACACAGTTCTTGAAATAAAATTTATAATATATATCAAAATAGTAGAGATATATCCATATATTATATTTTTCTTAGTATTTTTGATTCGTGACAAAATACTTCTCCATTAAGCATTTTAAGCGCTTGTTAAATTCATAATTATATTGATATATCTATATGCATTAGATTCAAAAGAAAAAATAGCTATTGCTTCCTTACTAATCAATTGTCTTCTTCTATCGTCAACTGTAAATCTAACAATATCATCTATTCTATCAAATAATTTTTCTTTTTTATACTCAATAACTCCATGATTATTTTCTAATACAAATGAATTATATACCGATAAAGCCCTAATATATATAAGAGGTAGTCCTGTTGCTAGATACTCTCCTGTTTTTCCTGTTGGTGCAGTATAATTCATTGTATGTATGTCTCTAATAACAAAAGCCATATCACTTGCCATAAGATACTTTGCTATCTCATAGCTTTCTACTGATTTTACAAGATATTTTGATTCATCTATATCTTCATCTATAAAATATTTTTTTGCTAACATTAAATCTCTACTAGGAACAAGAACTATGAAATATGATTTTTCATTTCTTTTTAATATTTCTTTAAATAGCTTCACATTTGTAGAAAAATTTTGCCACTTATATAGAACGTTTCCAGTATATATATATACTTTCATATCATTTATGCCCAGTTTATTTCGTTCTTGATACCGTATTTCTTTATCAAAGCAAAAGACTTTTTTTGAAAAAGCAGGAATCATATAGTCTGTTTTGTTACTAATATAAGAATATCTCATTCTAAGTAAAGATGCCATACTTTTTGAGCCAGCTATTATATAGTCACAAATTCTATATATTTCCTTGCTTTTTTGAATATTTAATTTATAGTTTTTAATAACATGCTTATTATTTTCTCCACTAACTTTCTCCAAATAATTACATTCAGAAACAAAATCACCTTCATTTTCATATATTAGAATTATTCTCTTACTTATTTTCTTTATTAAGCACATATATTCAATATCTATTTTTTTTAAGATAATAACGATTTTTCTATTAAATAACATTTCTATTAATAATTTAATAGTAATTTGCATCTTTCTAGACTTATGTATAGACAAGTAAAAAGAATTTCTAAGTTTCTTTTGCCTATAAAATTTCTTTATTCCAACCATTTTAATGATATTTTTAAAATAGTCACGAGGAGATAAAAATGTCAAAATTTCTGTTTTAAAATCGTTATTAGCAAATTCCTTACAATAGCCTATATAAATATGATAATGTTTTAACATAGGGTCATTGAATAGATATATGATTTTAGGTTTTAAGCTATTCATTTAATTGCTCTTTTAAAACTTTTCTGTAAATCTGCATCATCCTGTTAAAATTTGTATTCATATCATGTGTTTTTATTGCCCTATCTCTAGCTTTATCAGAAAGCTTTTCTGCCAATTCTTTATCTCCAAATATCTTTTTTATATAGTATGCTAACATATATGGGGCATCATGTTGATATAAAAAACCTTCTCTATTATGATCTAACATACTAGAAACTCCACCTACATAGGAAGATATAGTTGGTACTCCCAAAATCATTGCTTCACCTACTGAGTTTGGTGAGTTCTCAATCGAAGAAGCAGAAACAAAAACATGTGATTCTAAATACTGTTGACACATTTTCCTTTCCTCTAGTGGTCCTAGAAAAATAATTTTGTCTTCAAGACGATACTTTTCAATTAATTCATAAATGTATTTATCATAACTAGAAATTTTTAATTTCTCTATAAGACTATTTTTTTTATTAATTTCTTTTCCTGCAATACATAATTGTGTATTAGGATAACTTTTTAATACTAAAAATAGTGCTTCTAAAACATAGTGTAATCCCTTTAGTGGCTTAGCTCCTTGATTAATTAGTATAGAATATTTTTTACATTTACTAATTTGCCACTTATTATTATAAAACTCATTCCTTAAAATTCTGTTACAAGAATAATAATTTACACTTTGTGTAATATTTTTAATACATGCAATATCCCAATTTGTGCGACCAATAACATGTTTTGCTTTTTTCAAAGCTAATACTTCATATTTACCTCTTAAGCAATATTTTTTTTGCTGCAATTTTATACTATCATTTTTAACAAAATCGCGAAAAGTTTTTCGTTTTACAATTTTATTTGGAAGTGAAGCCAAACAATGTTTTTCAATTATAGAACATAAGCCTTGAATATCAATTATCGTTTGATCTAGCATATTATATTCTTCACAAACATTAATCATTGATAGTGTTCTTGGAAATTCTGTTCCCCATATATGAATTATATCTGGTTCATAATTATGAATTATTTCTTTATAATATTCTTCAACATTCTTTTCATACTTTGTATCACTCTTTTTTGTTCTTGGGATAGCATAGTAATTGCACTTTCCCACTTTTCCTGTCATCATCTTTTCTATGTTGCTCAGTGGGAATGAAATAGCCAAAGAAACATGCTCACTATTCAATAATTGTTCTGACAACACTTCCAACCAACCGCCAGTGACAAATCCAGGCAGGCCTATGCTTTTAGCTATTTTAGGTATTGGAATATTGCATAACCATAATACTTTTAGTCTATCTTGATTCATTTTCTTTAATTTTTCTTTCATGTTCTATAATTTGTTCTTCTGTAAAACGAACTTTTTGTAATATTTTATGGTTGCCAAGATGGATAGTATATGGAGGAATATCTTTTGCAACTATACTTCCTGCACCAACAACACTTCCCTTACCAATTGTTACACCTTTTAGTATTGTCACGTTTGTTCCAATCCAAACATCGTCTTGAATTAATACATCCTGATCATTATCAGGACTTTTTTCATCCTCTTTAATATCAATCATATATTTGCCGACTACATCTATTTTATGATTTCCTCCCCTAATTGTTACGTGTGGGCCAAACATGACATTACTACCTATATATATTTTTGATATTGAAGAAATGAAGCTACAATAGTCCCCAATGTATACTTTATTCATTACATGTATGTTTTTTAAAGTAAATCGGCAATCACTCCCTATATAAACATCGTCTCCACAGCTGGCAAAGCTTGCTTTTTGATATCTTTTAATTATACTGTTAACAATTTTTCTTTTAAATATAATCATCTTTCCTAATAAAATATAAATCTGTTTCATAACCTTAACCCCTAACCTGAAGTTCTGATAAAAACCAATTTATATCCTTGTTATATTTCTTATAATTAAAATTATCAGCAGCTGTTTTATAAGCATATTTAGACATAATAGCAAACTGTTCATTAGTGACATTCAATGCATCATTAATCGATTTGACACACGAATCAACACTAAAATCTTCAATTATTATACTATTTTCCATATGATGTAAATAATCAGCCAAATCACTAGTTAAATTAGTAATAACCGGCACCCCCGCCGCTAAAGCTTCTGGAACTTTGGATGGAAAACCTGCCATTGAATACCGACTCACTGGTCTAGCTAATATCATAAAATGTGATTCAGATAGTTTTTTAATGACTTCATCTCTTGGAATTCTACCTATAATTTTTAAGTTATCTCCCAATTTATTAATTATCAAATTACTGTTAGGAATATTATTGATAAAATTATCTCTTGTACACCCTGCTATAGTAAGCTCTATTTTACCACTTATACTTTCAAATTTCATCAAAGCTTCTAACATTAACCAAATATGATCTTTCTTATGAATATTCCCTGCATAAAATAATTTCAACGGTCTTATATTATTTATCTTGTTTTGTTTAAATTCTGATAATAATACTTGTGGAGGCAGATACAGGGTATTACAATGTTTTTTATTGTAATATTTTTCAAAATATTTGGAAACACACATAATATTTTTTGCTAATGGTAAAATATATTTAATTCTTAAGTTGTATTTAATAAATTTTATGCTAAAGTAACCTCCTTTGAATTGAAAATTGCTAAACCACTCCGTAGCATCTACAATTGAAATAATCTTATATAACTTTAAAATTAAACATGATAATAATGAATAGTTTCTATAAGAAGTACATATTATCTTTAATCTTTTAAATTCTTCTTTTGTAAGATAAGTATTCAATAAATAAACTATATTATTTCTATTTATAATTCTTACAATTTTACTTGATCTGCTTTTATAGTAACTTCTATATTCTATTCCTTTGTATTGATATTTTTGTTTGGTACTATTATAGTCTATTTTTCTTAATTCGCCACTTGTTAGAACAATAATTTGATAACCACATTCTTGCATGGATTTAGCATATGCTAAAATTCTATTAGAGTTAGCATCTCCTATAGGGAACTGAGAAAATGTATAAATTAATATAAGGTCTTCCATATTTATCCTACTTTAAATACTTTTTGTACATTACATCTATTTGTGAATGTATAATGTTTTCACTAAATTTAGTTCTAATTATTCCTTTAGTATTGGCACTAAATTTTCTTAGAAGATTTTCGCTATTACAAAGGAATTCGATTTTTTCTTGTATAAGTTTAGAATTGCATGGTTCAATTAAGAAACCATTAATCCCTTCCTGAATAACTTCAGTATTTCCTCCAACTTTGGTAGCTACTACTGGCAATCCTACAGCACACGCCTCAAGCAAGGCGTTAGACAAATTTTCATGCAACGTAGCAAATAAGTATATATCACATCCAAAAAGTATATTTACAACGTCATTACGTTTACCCAGAATAAATACTTTTTTATCCTTTATTTTATCTTTATGAACTTGTTGCAATATTTCACAATACTCTCCGTCACCAATAAAAATAAATTTTTTACTAGATAGGTCCAATCTATCTATAGCTTCTGATATATAAGTAATTCCTTTATCATAAACCATTCTACCTGTTATAACTATTAATTTGTCGGTGTCATCTGCTGAGAAATATTTTCTTATTGTATCCCTTGAGCTATACACTAAACTATCTATATTTGGAGCTGCATTATGTATTACACATGCAAATTTTTTTATATTCCGCCTTACTATTTTTTTATCAGTTGCTGCTTTACAAACCGTATTAAACTGATCAACCAATTTCAGTGTTATATCTTCAAATAAACTATATATCTTACGTTTTATCCATGACATGCCAACAACATCAGATGATAATCCACGAATTGTAATGATTATATTCTTATGTCCAGCCAAACGAGCTGCTACTACGGCATGAAAACCAGAAGCTTGCATTCCCGATAAATGTATAATATCTGGATTGAATTTCTTTATTTGCTTTATTAAATCCTTTATTAATCTTACATTTACTTTACCACCTGCATGATAATTCTGAGTTAAATAACCAAATTCATATTTTTTACTTAAATAAGAATTGCCTATTTTTTTACTAGCTACATTTGGACCACTTATTTGACTAGGCATAATTATATGAAGCATTATTCTAGTTTTTCGTTCCATTTATTTATCTGCTCCTGTTATTAAAGCATCCAAAACATTTAAAAAACGATTAAAATGAAATCTATCACTCATAGCATTACTCACTAGTTTAGATGATTCACATATTACTTTATATAAGACATCATTAAATTCTTGTGTAATATCAATTAAATAACCATTTTTCCCGTCAACCAAATACTCCTCAATATCATTCGTTGCATTAGTTATAACAGGCACACCACAACTAATGCTTTCTACCAACTTTGTTGGAAACCCAGCTCTTGATACCCGATTATCATCACGGAAGAATATTGAAAAATCCGCTGATTTAACACAATCTAACGCCTTTATATGATCCAGTCTTCCAAAAAAATTTATTCTATTATCTAAGACTTCAAGCATATTTTGGCTTTTAGGATAATTTACTAAATATTGTTGCTTTGTAATACCAACGATATTTAGCAATACATGTTTAAATTTTATACTTGATATAGCATTAATTAGAATATCTAATCTATCTTTATCTTTACCTGGACTACCTGCATAAACTAAAGTCAGATAATCATTCTCTTGTTTTTTTATTCTTTTCCACTTTTCCTCTTGAATATCTACGAGTGGTGGAACACATACAACAGTTTTGCATCGTTTATAATAGTCTTCAAGGTATCTACTAATAACAATTAAACCATCCATTTTTTTTTGTAATATTCTCATTCTAAAAAACGAATCCAGTCCTTTAATTACGCCAAATAGTACACCATTACCTCTTGCCGAGTACCATTCAGTACAATCAGCAATTATTCTAACACTATTTCTTCTACAATATCTTTTAAGCTTAAACAATGCTAATGCCTGATAATTATAACATATAACCATTTGTACATTTTTATATTTGCTAATAATGTATATTACACTTTTAATATCACTCAAATATTTTATCCATTGTTTTTTGGTCTTAGGGTAAGGAATAGACCAAGAATCAAAGTTTTGTACTACTTTACTTGTATTTTCTAATGACACATTATAATCAAGACTTTTATCAACATCTATAAATACAACATCATAGCCAAGCTGCCTAAAGGCTTTCGCATTACCTAAAACCCTATGTGCAGCGGCATTTTTATCCGGAAGCTCGAAGCCTCCGACATATATTATAGTACCTTTTGACATGTTATTCTCTTAATTTCCTCTAAATAATTATCAACAACTAGTTTCCTATCAAACTCCTCTACTACTTTTTTTCTTCCTAATGTACCCATTATCTTCTTTTCCTCATATCGCAAATTTATAAACTTTTCTATTTTTTCTATTAAGTCTTGGCTATCTCCAACCTTAATTAGAAAACCATTAATACCATCTTCTACTATTTCCCTGCATCCACTAATGTTAGTTGCTATGCAAGGCCTTGAGCAGGCAGCACTTTCAAGTAAAACATTAGACATTCCTTCATGATATGAAGGATGAATTGTACAATGCATTTCACTTAGTACAGTTTTAATATCATCAACTAATCCATGATATACGATAATGCTAGTTTTCACAAGTTCAGAAAACTCTTTTCGGTATTCATCTTCTATTGTCCCACAAATATGAAACTCAATATTATTATACTTTTTTGATATATATTTAGCTGCTTCAAGATATTCTTCCACTCCCTTTTCTTTCATAATCCTTGATATCATAACAAATCTAATTATTTTATCATTAGGGTAAGGTAATGGGAAATACTCAGTTAAGTTTACTCCAGAACCTGGAATTAGTTTAGCATAAAACTTTTTATCATCATTTAAAAATATATTCATGTCATTTTCATTTTGAAAAAATGTGCATTTTGAGCGAATCATAACAGATCTATAAAGTGTACTTACTATTACTTTTAATATTCTATTTCTTCTAAATGATGATCCTAGCCCAGTTACATTCAATAAATATGGTACTTTATTTAGAAAACAAGCAATTCCTCCATATATATTGGGCTTTATAGTATAAGTTAGTACAATATCAGGCTTTACCAATCTTAACATTTTAATATAGCGAAATAGTAGCTTTATATCTTTAAATGGGTTAACTCCTCTTTTATCATATTCAGATTCTATATAATGGCATCCAAGTTCTTTAATCTTATCGATATACTCATCTTTAATACACGAAACATATACTTCATGCGTATTTAATAGCTTAACAATTAATTCATTCCTAAGCTTATATACCCACATACCAACATTGGCTAAAACTAATACTTTCATTATTCTCCATTTTAAAATCACTTTATTCAGATTTTCTTATCATGTTGTTAAAAAGTATTTTAATAATTATAATATCCTACAACAAAACATTTTCATTTAGCAAAATTAATTATATTACAAATAATATATTTACTCAATTTAATTACCATTTACACTATATATTAAAACTGAAAATAAATAAAAGGGCTAGGTGTTGTCGGAGCGAAATAAAAAATTAACATAACAACACCAATTAATATAATCAAGCCTTTATATGTTGTAAGATCAAAAACGAAATACTCTTCCTTTTTTATAAACTTATACGCTTGTACAAAAACAAACAAAGGCACCAGATAAATCATAGCCGTATAGTAATATTTTATTCCTGCCTCAAACGCAAACATTTTACCTATAATTAAAAACGCCGTATCAAAAGTCTGGGCTCTGAAAAATACCCAGCATATTAAAACAAATACATACGTTAAAAGCCACGAAATTGCTTTATATAAGTTAGATTCTAGAAACGCATTACCTTCTGCAATCTGATTTTTTAGTTTTACAAAAAACTTGTGTACTACAAGAGCTGACCCATGTAAAAATCCCCAGAAAACAAAAGTAAGGTTTGCCCCATGCCATAATCCCCCCAACACCATTGTAAGCATAAGGTTTATATTTTGCCGAACCTTTCCTTTCCTATTTCCCCCTAACGGAATATACAGATAATCTTTCAGCCATGAAGATAGCGAAATATGCCATCGATGCCAAAACTCAGTGGGGTTTTTTGATATATAAGGCAAGTCAAAGTTTTTAGTAAGACTAAATCCCATTATCCTTGCCAAGCCAATAGCCATATCGGAATATCCGGAGAAATCGCAATAAATTTGTATTGAATATGCAACAACTGCAAGCCAGACAGTCCAAGTATTATATACACCTGGTGCAGCAAACACATTATCTACAAAATAAGCCAATCTATCGGCAACCAATACCTTTTTAACCATACCGAAGAGAAAGATTTGTAATCCGTTCTGAAAATTTACACCTGTCAAAATTATCTTCTTTTTTAACTGAGGTAAAAAATCCGCAGCTCTGACAATTGGCCCAGCTACTAATTGCGGGAAAAAAGCAACAAAAATCGCAAAATCTATGACATTGTCTGTATGCTTCATTTTCTTTCTATAAACATCGATTGTATAGCTCATAGTTTGAAAAGTATAAAATGAAATCCCTACAGGCAATATGATATTAAGCATACCAGCATTTAAACCAAACGCAGCATTGAAGGTATCGATAAAGAAATTATAATATTTAAAAAAGCCTAATAGCCCTAAGTTGCAGAAAACACTAATAAAAAGTAAAAGCTTCCGTTTGCGTGCATTTTCATTATGGTCTAGCGCTCTTCCAACAAAATAATCCAAGAAAGTTGAAAATATTATTAATGATAAAAAGCGGTAGTCCCAATATCCATAGAAAAAATAACTCGCTGTCAGAATAATAATTTTTCTTGCTTTATCATTTTTGATAATATAAAGCATTGTAAGAAGCAACGCAAAAAAAATGATAAAATCAAGGCTTGAAAAAATCATTTGTTATCTATAACCCCCATTTTATCATTTAAGTATTCTACAACAAGTTCCGAAATTATTTTGTGCCCATATTCATTGATATGACCGCTTCCAGGTTTAGTATTATTAAACCCTCTTGGCAATTGATTTGTTTCGTTATAAAAATCAATAAACGCATTATTTGTATCAATAATGTCAATATCCAACTCTTCGCATTTGCTAAACAGATAATTTTCGAATTCCTCCGTATACTTGCTTTTTTCCATATTAACACGTTTAGAAGAAATACTTGGAAGACTTGAAACATATATAATTGCAAAATTGTCGCCGTATTTTTCTTTTAAAGCGGTTAGCTCCCATATTAAAATATTCTTCTCTTCATCAGTCAGTATTTTTTCTGCATATGCCTGTGTCGCTGAAACTTTATTTTTTTCAAAGTACTGAAGAATCTTTTTATAAGTATATCCTATAAAAGGATATGCAACCCCCATTTTACTTGCAATAAATTCAGCTGTATTGTCATATGAATTAATATTCTGTCTTGCTTTTATTGTCATATCAATTTTATCTAAATAAATCAATTTGTCTTCTCTTTGTGAATCAATGATAAAATCGTTTTGAGTAACCTGAATGAAATTAAAAACTACATTGAATTCCTTATAAGGGAATTGAGAATTATAAATATAATCAGCAATTGAATTACCGCTATTTCCATAATTAAAGCAGTTATACTGTGGAAATACTTTATTTATTAAACTAACATAATTTTTGCTTCTGCTCAATTGAAAAGCTTCTGTATAAGAATCTCCACTGAAAATTATATAAGGAAAATTATCTTCCATTTTATCATTATTGAAACCATATTTGTCCATTCTACCAATAAAATAGCCCTCCCCAGAATCAACAACGAAAGAATTTGGCGGCTTGCTCCTTCCTAGAACTCCATCATTTGATTTTCTTTTGTATGCAACAAAAAGAGAAACTAAAAGAAAAAAGCAACATAAACAAAAAAAAGTACTTATTATAATTTTTTTAATTATTTTAAATTTATTATTGCTATCCAAGTAAAAATATCCTCTGTTTTTTGTTTTATAGTATCATATTAACAGCAGTTTTCCAAAAGAATTCTATTTTATTATCTATTACCAATAAAACCAATTACATGATATGAAAAAACCGTTTTATAGCATTTCAAAAGATATTTAATTCTTTAATTATCAAAGAAATCAGTATAATACTTACAGTTCTCTAATTCGAGCTTATCTATATCTCGACTGATTAATTATATTTATCCCACCTTCACATCTTACGCGCGCGATAAATATCTTTTGTATGCAACTCTACCGAGTATGGGTGCTCGAAATAAAATGCGGTTTTTTTGGCACCCTCTGGAAGATATTATATCATTGGACTATGTCTTTCTTTGCTGTAAAAAGTTCTCATCACAAGTACATTATTCTCTCAGCAGGCATAAAATGCCCATATACCACCCAAACTACCCATAGCGCATATACTCCTTAAACGCCTTCTTCTTAGAACGATTTATGTTTCCTTCATCTATCAGTAAATGTTCCTCGATGCGGTAGTGATGTTAACAATAATAGCCACATCTTATTGTCCCTCGCGGCATTCACTTCGTCCTAATCAATGTAATAAAAAAAGCCTTATGATATTATTCATTTGGCTATTACGACTATACTGCTATTCCTATATGCATTTGAATGTTATGTTATTTGTGTACTCTTTTCAATCTATCTTTTACTATCTATTAATCAAGTGACTATTAACTAAGCTGTTCATATCAAGTTCTTCAAGCCACTCTATGCGTATGCGCATATTACCGCCTATCTTGCTGTACTTTAAGCAAGGCTTTTCTGAATTTTTATATCTGTAGTTCTCGGCATACTGATATATAGTCTGTTTGCTTACACCTATGTATTCCGCAGCTTCAGCAACAGTAAACCATTGCTTCTGCGGCTTGTTTATAATTGTATTAATTTCAATTTTTTTATTCTTAACCGCGCTTTTAATAATTGCGTTGATTTGCTCTTCAGATAATGCAATTGATATAATCGGCTGTTGGTTCATAATTCACTCCCCTTTTTTATTCCCATCATTTCATCACACAAGACAATTAAGGATATAATCTTTCCTGCATACTCCCAGCCTGTCGCTCTCACCTGTTTCCATTCTTCAAGCTCTGTTTCATCCACCTTGCCGTCTTTGATTATGCTCATCATGATTTCATGCCACTTGTCATAGTCTTTTTTGGCATCATGTAAAAACAAGGCCGTTCCCTGAATACCGTTTCCAAACTCAATATTTGGTAAATCATCTTTAAATGGACTGAATAATTTTAAATACTGCCACATTAAAATTGATGAATTGTATTGATAGGCCATCTCTGCAACGTTATCCATCACCATGGCTTTAAACGCATAGCTTTCCCACTTGCGTACACACGATGAAGATTTATCTAACAATTCGGCTGCTTGTTCCTGTGTTATATTTGCCTTTTTACGGGCGGTTTGATAGATATTTTCTTCTGGGTAATCCATGTTAATCTCCTGTGAATGATTTATAATATAATTATTGCTTGTTTATTATTCCTTTTTAAATTCTTATATTGGGATTTCCAGTAGCTTTGATAGCGCAGCCGCTTTATCTTCAGTAATCGGTCGGATGCCGTCTTCATAGGGCTATAAGAGAATACCGGCAGTACTCTTATCACTAAATGGCAAAACACTCATATGTAAACCTGACGACTCTGCATATACAACACCAAATTTCAGAGATGATTATTACTATAAAATTCTTGAAAAATTTGGTATAAGAAGACTAACTCCCCATAAATGCAGGCATACTCTTGAGTCACTAATGCTTACCTCTGGATGTGATGAAGTGGCTATTCTTAAGACTATGGGCCATAAAGATTTCGACTTTACTGTTACCACCTATGGCCATGAAGAATATGAGTTTTTACATCAAGAAATGGATAAAATAAACTTTAATGGCTAGCAATTCATTGCAATGCACGTCATCCACAATCCCTATTATTCGTTATCTATTTTCTTTGGCAATGACTTTATTAGTGCTTCTGGATACTTTTTAAAGAACGAATGATCACCATTAAATTCTTGATCTCTATCCATTTCATCTAAATCTATCGAATAAACCTCATCATGACCTCTCTTACTAAATGCTCCTACAAATCGAATATCCTCGTCAGGTTTTCCTTTCAACTCTCCTTTTGCTAAAGGGTAATTTTTATATCCATTATCATAGAAATGTTCTATGATAATCTCTAGAATATCATCTTGATTTAATTTCTTATAAACGGTTTTTTATCTTTCATAATACATCCCTTTGCTTATAAAGTTAGTGCCTTAAAAAATCTTTGAACATAAAGCTCAAACTATATTATCCTTCTCAGTTTACCATTGACTTATCACCACAACAAAGCACAATTATCCCCAAATATAATATAAACTTTCTGCGTTGGCTAACAAAAACCCACTTCCAAATAATACAAAACCCCGCCAAACCTACTGTTTAGCGGGGTTTCACTGGTCTGAGTGAGAGGACTTGAACCTCCGGCCTCTTGACCCCCAGTCAAGCACGCTACCAACTGCGCCACACCCAGATATTATTTAATGCTAGACTATTATAATTGTTTGCAATAATAAAATCAAGGGAAATACTATCTGATTTCAAATACGATTATTGCAAACTCTCATTCATCACTTTTTTTAAATTAGCACAAACATGGCTATATTTTTCAACAGCCTTTTTACCCTTTGCTGTCACGTCATATACACCTCTGTCCACTTTTTGAAACCAGCCATAGTGATTATCATGCACTATCGAATAAGTTTTTTCACCGCACCCCATTCTTTTCAAGGTTTTTGCACTCATTGCGCCATCACGGATAAAGTAAAGTGCTATAAGAAGAGCATTCTCTCGATAAGCGGTCACACGTTCTTCACGAACACTGCCTCCAATATTATAGTCCTCGCTGCGAGATAAAAACTCCTCCATGGAATCAGTCCTTGTTTTACGAGCGCGCCTTGAAGCTTTGCTTTTTTCGCGAGCAAATGGGGCAGGTGGAAATTCTTCAGTGCAAACTCCCTCGCCGTTTGTGTCCACATACAAAAGCCCCAGCTCAAGTCGCTTTACAAGGTGGATTAACTCTTTATAAGCTTTGCTCACCCTTCGTTTAAAAGTAGGTTTTGGGATTGCTATGTACACTAAATCAAATGATTTCTGCCTTTGTGCTGCCTGTGATAAAAGCTTAATTCCCATAGCTGTTTTCATTTCTGTTGCAATCATTATGTCATCCTTTAACGCCACAACATCACAAGCCAACACCTCTGCTCGCACTTCAAAACCACGGCTAACAAAAAATTCTTTTACATACGGATACATTTCTTTTTCTAACATAAAACTATTATACAGCAATACTAATTATCCTGCATACAAAAAAGAGACAGTGTCCTCAACTGCCTCTTTTGATTTATTCTATTGTTCTTTTTTCTTGAGTAATTTAAATAGCTCAGATATTTTTGGCGGTTTGCCGTAAAGCAAGACGCCTGTTTTATATATGAGAGCCGCGATATAGCCTATTATTATTGAAGTAATTAAAAGTGTTCCTATCGCTCCTAAGATTTCAAACAAAGATAAATCCGTCATTGAAGCACGCACCAGCAATGCAAAAGGTGATGTTAACGGGAACCAAGAGCAAACTTTCATCAAAGTCGAATCTACTTTACCCGTCATCATTGAAAACATTACAAGCATAAATGAAGCGATTGACACAAAAGTAATTGGCATAACAGATGTGTTTATATCCTCAACCCGGCTTGCAAGCGATCCGATTGCAGCATATAGGAACGCATATACGAAAAATCCAAGTACAAACAAAACTATAGATATCAAAATTGTGTCTACTGGAATATTGAATATCGTGCTTATTAAATTATTCATACTCCAATATTCTGCACTGATATTGTAAAAGATTACTCCCGAACTCACTATCGCAAGAACTTGGCACAAAGCGGCAATTCCCGTTCCCAAAACTTTCCCAAACATCATCTTTACCGGCCGTACAGTTGTTATCAAAACTTCCATTGCGCGCGAGCTCTTTTCAGATGCTACACTCGTTGCGACAATCTGTCCGTATATAATTATAACCATATAAAGGCCAAACACCAAAATATATGTGTAAAAGAAAGACATTCCCTGATTTTTTCCGGTTTCGATTATTGTTGAATCCATTTGCGCTGAAAGAACAGTCTGCACTTCCTCTTCAGAAAGCCCTTTTTCAGCTAATAAGTGCGCTTTATATTCGCTGAGTATCAACTCATCGATCAAATAAGTGAAGTTATCATTGATTCCAGTAGGCTGTGTTACGAGTGTATAGCTATCAACATCATTGATTATTAGTATAAATTCATACTCTTCTTCTTTAACAAGTGCTTGTGCTTGATCCTCTGTCACATCGACCTGTTCTATATCACTTTCAGGAAACACGCCCCCGATAAGCCCTATTATTACTTCATCGTCATATAATGAACTATTCATAATACCGATTGTTTGAACTTCTGTTGGCGGCTTTGGCTCATCTTGGTCTTTTGCAAAGAAATTATCTTTTATCATAGGAAAAGACAAAAGTCCGGCAATAGATATCACTGCAAGAATCGTCATTATCTTAAACGGTTTGCTACCAACCGTTTTATTAAATTCAAATTTAAAAACAGTAAATAATTTTTTCATTGGTCTGCCTCCTTTGAAACGTTAAGAAATATTTCATTCAAAGTAGGCTTTACTACCCTGAAGCTGTCTATATCAAACTTTTTGTCCGCAATAATTTTTATAATAGTATCTCTGTCCTTTTCGTCTTTTAAATGAACATCAAGATCATATTCATCTATAACCATTTTATCTGCAACTGAAGATTGTAATGACTCTAGATATTCCTTAATTTTTCCAATATCATTGCCCGTTATGTTTATATGCTTTTTAGGATACTGATTTTTTATCTCATTAAGGTTGCCCGAAAGCGCCAGCTCTCCTTCGTCCATTATAACTATTTCATCACAAATCTCTTCAATGTTACTCATTTGATGACTTGAAAAGATTACAATTTTATCTTGCGCTACAAGTTCATTTATTATCTCTTTTAAAGCTTGTGCATTCACTGGATCAAGGCCAGAAAACGGTTCGTCTAAAATAATAATGTCGGGTTTATTTATAAGAACAGATGCTAACTGAATCTTTTGTTGATTTCCTTTTGACAGCGTGCTCAGCTTTTTATTTAAATATTCAGTCATCTCCAGCTTTTCAAGCCACATATCAATCTGCTTTAGTGCTTCAGCTTTATCAATTCCGTTTAGCTCCGCCAAATATAATAGCTGTGTTTTTATCTCCAGCTTAGGATAAAGTCCTCTTTCTTCAGGAAGATATCCAAACCTTGTTCTTTTTCTGTCTATCTCTTTTCCATCCACCTTAATGATTCCGCTATCCGGATTAAAAACCTCCATAATCATGCGCATAGTGGTAGTTTTCCCTGCACCGTTTCTTCCTAGTAGTCCAAAAACACTGCCACTTGTTGCCGTAAACGAAATATTATTGACTGCAACTTTGTCGCCAAATGTTTTGACTACATTTTCTAATTGTATTTGCATCATATCCTCCATATATATTCAAAATTGCGATTATTATGTTAGCACATATACCGCCATATTGTTACACTATTTTCATATCATTCAGTTCTACAATACATCGCCGTACGATATATCGTGTTTATAATATATCGCGTCGCGATGTATTTGTCAAGAATATTTTTATACTCTATAAAACAAAAAGCAACACAGTAATTATCGTGTTGCTTTTGGCTAATCACATTTTATTTAACTTTTTTCCTTTATAAGCATTGATGCGACATCAGGAACAAATTTCTGGTTTTGATAAGGTGTCCTCTGATAGTTGCTCGCCCGTACAACTGGGTGAAGCTCCTTTTTCTTAGGCGTCACATCTTCATAATCAAACTGAGAAAGCAAGTGACTTATGCAATTTATTCTTGCGTGTTTTTTAATATCTGCTTCCACCACATTCCAAGGAGAAAAATCAGTGTCTGTATGCTCAAACATAATATCTTTCGCCTTTGAATAATCATCCCATTTATCACGAGAAGCTATATCAATAGAGCCCAGTTTCCACCTTTTTGTCACATCGTTATTTCTTGCCTGAAGGCGCTTTTCCTGCTCCTCCTGACTAACTGAAAACCAATATTTAATAAGGATTATACCCGAATCAAGCAAAAGTTTTTCAAATCGTGGACAATCTCTTAAAAATCTTTTATATTGATCGTCTGTGCAAAAGCCCATCACCTTTTCAACGCCGGCTCTATTGTACCAACTGCGGTCAAAAAGCAATAGTTCTCCGCCTGCCGGAAAATGAGAAACATATCTTTGAAAATACCACTGAGTTGTTTCACGTTCAGTTGGTACAGGCAAAGCCGCCACTTTACACACTCTTGGGCTTAGTGCTTGTGTAATACGTTTTATTGTTCCGCCTTTTCCTGCTGCATCACGCCCTTCGAAAATCACAATAACCCTGAGCTTTTTTTGCTTTATCCATGACTGCAGCTTAATAAGCTCCACTTGAAGACGCTCAAGCTCTTTCTCATACACTTTTTTAGATATTGCGTTCTTTTTACTCATCTTGTACCCCCTCATTATTAATTTTAATTATCATATCTATAATTATGCTATTGATTTTTGTTTAGTAAAACATCTTATTTGCATAGGATGATAGCGTAAACATTTAATTAAATCTCAAGGTGTTATATAAGTAAAGTTATATGATTTTTGACTGCAAACATTACCAAACTCATCATATGCACTATTTGCTTTTAGTAGGATTGCGGTACAAGCCTTATCGCCAGTTGACAATCCCGTATAAGATATTATAATCGTTACAATATCACCTGAATGTGAAATACTAAAAGTAGGGTTACCTCTATCTGCAGTAACACTGAAATCCGAAGCATCTAAGCTTCCTGTATTATTTGATGTAGAAAATACTTGTTTGCTAAATTTCACTATAACTTTATTTGCACTATTACTGAAAGTGAGAGTAGGCCTTACATTATCTATCTTTTCACTAGTTGTTTCTCTATATCTATGTATTTTTTTAATAATTAAATCTGCAATCTTTGCTTCATTTGTTTCGACATAGTAATTTATATCTTTATCTAACCCAGGCAAACTCACATCTGCATCCAAATATATAGGAATTAATGAATTATCATTTCTGCTCATTGCTACATTTGCTTCAAACATAGGGTCTTCTTTTATTACATACTTATCCGAAACAAAAGTTACTACAAATAAACTTTCTTTTTTAAATACTCTATAGAAAAAAGTTTCTTTATCTTGACCCACCAAATTAGGTTGACAGTCGGGGGCATAAAAAGTACAAACATTCTCTTCCCTTAATATTTTCCAAACCCTTTTAACTACTTTCTCATCTTCACTTGCATAAGATAAAGCTACGTCATATTTGTATGATTTCATATTATTAAATTCCAATAATTATTTTTTAATATTCTATGTATAATAATACCACATACTTATTATTTTATCTATCTAACGACTATTCCTTTATAAGTGTCTTTAAAATCTCAAAAAAGCCTTGTGCTCTATATTTTTCCTTCCAAGGAGTGTGCCCGCATCTGTCAAGCAAGATAAACTCAAAATCGACCCCATATTCATTCAGGACATCCTGAACACCTTCATATGGTGATGGATCATCTTTGCCATGTATGCAGGTTATTTTACACTTTATTCGATCAGCAAAACGAATAAGTTCCCCGCTTCGGCGAAGTGCCGAAGCCTCTGGCCACACTTTTTCATAGATATGTGGTGTCACAGGCAGTGGAGATTCTTCGTATATACTTGCGGTCATACAATAAGAATCCGCTTTTGTCATAAGCTTACCAAACTCTGAAAAATCCTCAGTTTTCATATTGCCAACACTTAACTTTTCCATCAAAGATTTTGCAGTGTACCTGTCATCTTCATCAAGCCTGTCAAACCGCTTTTGCATTAACCCTTTTGTATAGCTTTCATCAAATGCGCCGCTTCCAATAAGTATTATGTGGCTGGCAATCTTAGGGTATCTTGCGGCGAGCATCCATACGAGCCACGCACCCCAAGAATGCCCTATAAGAACCAATGGGACATTATATCCTTTAACCTGCGAATAAAGCTCATCTATTTGTCCTTCTAATGACTCTTTTGTTTGCAGAGGCTCTAAAACTCCAAATTCATCTTTGAGCCCGTTTGCAACAGGTGCCATTTCGCCCTGAGCTCCCGGTCCACCATGCACCACCACAACTCTGTAAGGTGCACTGCCATATATTCTTATATTATCCATAACATTATTATACAGCAAAAAAATATGTATTTGTATTTAGAATATAAGTTCTTGCCTGATTTTATTCTTCTTTTTTATTCTTTCATATAAAATATGGCAGCATTTTGTAATATAGCAAGCCAACTGATTTTTTTAAACATTAATCCTGCACGGATAATAATATGATTGGTTTAAATATCCGTTTTCT
This sequence comes from Christensenellaceae bacterium, assembly GCA_963676355.1. GTDB lineage: Bacteria > Bacillota > Clostridia > Christensenellales > UMGS416 > JAGLOK01. The sequence goes on along the minus strand of OY781093.1, from coordinate 1,014,600 downwards.
TTCCAATATTCATAATCCAACAAAAGAACATTCTCAGCCAACACTTTTTCATGTATTTCTCCTGTATCTATTAAATAATTGTATTAAAATAAAGACATAAAGTAAACAAATCGAAAGTCTCTCAAATAAAAAAGCCCTCTTAGTAGAGGGCAAAATAGGGGTATTGATTAAGTAGGATTAATCAAGCAGGTTTTTTGCAATTTGAACCAGTCGGATAAATTCAGCGCGATATCCGCTGTCGTCATAGCCTCTTCCTTCTTTGGCGCGATCTATTACATCATCAATATCACCATTGCAATATGCTGAGTCTTTGAGTATCATCGCAAATTCCGCAACCGATGATCCAAACAAGAAGTTATCCGAAGGTCTGCTTGTTATGTCATCCTCAGTCACTGCAAGTTCAATATTTTCTTCACTTGTGTCTTCATCTGGATTTTTATACTTTGTTTTGATATATAGCCATTCATAATCTGTGGGCTGAGCCTTTTCTTCATTTTCTTCTTCATTTTCTCCATATCTTAAGGGATCTATATCAGGCTCAGCCCCCTGTGGAACTATCTCATAAAACACCGTGACGCTTTGTCCAAGTCCCATTTCACCTGCGTCTTTGGTGTCGTCATTAAAATCTTCGTCATTTAGCCTTCTGTTGTCATATCCTATAAGCCTATACGCCTTAACATTTGCAGGGTTAAATTCAACCTGTATTTTCACATCTTTTGCAAGAGTATACACAGTGGATGCCATCTCTTCGACAAGCACTTTGTTTGCTTCCTGTGCAGAGTCAATATAGCTGTAGTTACCATTGCCTTTGTCCGCCAGAAGTTCCATTTTGTTGTCTTTTATGTTGCCTGTTCCGAAACCAAGTATGCTTAAGAACACTCCTTCGTCACGCTTATTTTCAATAAATCGTTCAAGCTTGGATTCTGATGATATTCCAACATTAAAGTCACCATCTGTTGCCATAATTATTCTGTTATTTCCATCATCAATATAATTTTCAGCGGCGATATCATATGCCATCTCCATTGCAGCACCACCAGCAGTCGATCCACCGGAAGAAAGTTTGTCTATCTCGCGCTTTATCTTTTTTTTGTCCGCACCGGAAACTCCTTCAAGTCGCACCGAAACATCTCCTGAATAGGTAACAAGTGAAATGATATCATCTTCTCCAAGATTATCCACCATCATTTTAAGCCCGTTTTTAAGAAGAGGGAGTTTATCGGAACTATTCATCGAGCCTGAAACATCCACCAAAAACACGATATTTGAAGCGGGAAGTTCGTCTTTGTCCAGCTCTTTTGCGTTAATGCCAACCATTAGCAGATAGTTTTCGCTCTCCCAAGGACACTGAGCCATCTCAACATTGATTGAATAAGGATCATTTCCTCTTGGCTTATCATAGTCATAGTCAAAGTAATTTATGCACTCTTCCACGCGCACAGCATCCGGATACGGCAAATCACCATCGTTTAAAAATCTTCTGATGTTTGCATATGATGCAGTATCAACATCTATAGAGAAAGTGGATAGCGGCACATTATGCGCATTGTAGAATGGGCTCTCTGAAAATTCGCCATATTCTTCGCCGCTTTCGCGATAAATATACATTTCCTCCGAAACTTCATCTACAGCTGCCTCATTTTGATATCTCGTGGACTCACCTTCCTCGGCTTCAACCTCCACTTTTACTTCTTGTCCTATTCCATTGTCATAATTTGAATCTTCTGACGCTGAAGTTTCATGTTCTTTTATAGAGCAAGATGCAAGCATCATAGTTGCTAGGATTACTGCTATTATTGTCATAACGGTTTTCTTCATAATCTTCACCTCATTAATTTGTTTTTTTCGCTTGTACATATTTTTTGACGTAGTATAATCAAATTAGTTCCAAATTCCTTTAAATTTCCGACTTAGTGTAAAAATTGCGATGAATAGTAAAAAAACGGAAACTAAATCGATGTGCAAAATAGACTAAAATTAAGTCAACAATTTGTTAACTTTACCTATTGATAAAAAATTCACAAATATTTTAATGCAAAGATACTTTCTTTATGTTATAGTGGCTTGGGATTTTTTTAACAATCTCTACATTGTCTTTAATTTAAGTTTATATAAGGAGGCATTTCTATGTCAGAAAAGCAGAAGTTCGAAAAGCTTCAAGCGTTCATTGACGATCAAAAAGACCTCAATGGCCCGCTCATGCCAGTTATGCAGTATGCGCAGGACATTTTTGGCTATCTTCCAATGGATGTACAGCAATTCATCGCAGAGGGATTAAACATCCCAATGACCAAAGTCTACGGTGTAGCAACATTTTACTCGCAATTTGTTCTTGAAGAACAAGGTGAGCACATTGTCAGCCTTTGCATGGGTACAGCATGCTACGTAAAAGGCGCACAACAGATACTTGACAAGTTGGAAGACGAGCTCAAGGTCAAAGATGGCGAAACTACAGAAGACAGAAAATTCACACTAGCAGGAACCCGTTGCTTAGGTTGTTGCGGTCTTGCGCCCGTTATGATGATAGGCGAAGATGTATACGGTCAGCTTAAAGCCGACCAAATTCCCGACATTTTAGCAAAATATTAAAAGCAAGGAGCGATAAAATGACTACATTACAAGAAATAAGTAAAGTTAAACAGGCTGCCTTGCAGGAAAAATTCTTTGAAGGCAACTCAGAAGGCACACGCGTTGTAGTTGGCATGGCAACATGCGGACAGGCAGCGGGCGCCACAAGCGTACTCAAAGTTTTTGAAACCAAGGCAAAAGACGTAAAAAACGTAAGCATTAAAATGACAGGCTGTATCGGTACATGCAGACTTGAACCATTGGTTGAAGTATATAAGAATGGTCAACGTACAACATATGTGTGGGTGGATGATAAAAAGGCTGAAGAAATATATGAAAGTCATGTCATCGGCGGAAAAGTTGTGGAAAAATACACAATTGGTTCTGCTGAAAAAGAAAAGGCTCAAAGCATAGAAGATATCAGTTATTATAAGCGCCAAACCCGTGTGCTTTTGAAAAACTGTGGAACAATAAACCCTGAGGATATTGAAGAATATATCGCAAAAGATGGCTATCAGGCTCTCCATAAAGTGCTTAAATCCATGGAACCTATGGATGTTATCGACACTTTACTTGACGCAGGACTTCGTGGCCGCGGAGGCGGTGGATTCCCAACAGGACTTAAATGGAAATTCGCACTTGGCAGCACAGGTCAAAAATACGTCATATGTAATGCTGACGAAGGAGACCCCGGCGCATTCATGAACCGTTCAGTGCTTGAAGGTGACCCTCACGCAGTTCTTGAAGGAATGGCTATTGCAGGCGCAACTATTGGCGCAACTGTTGGCTATATATATGTAAGAGCTGAGTACCCCGTTGCTGTTAAGAGACTTCAGATAGCTATTAATCAGGCTAAAGAAAAAGGTTATCTTGGCACAAACATAATGGGAACAGGCAAAAACTTTGACATTGAGCTTCGCTTGGGTGCTGGCGCATTTGTTTGCGGCGAAGAAACTTCACTTATAGCATCAATTGAAGGTGAACGTGGCGAACCAAGACCGAAGCCACCATTCCCTGCTCAAAAAGGCGCATTCGCAAAACCAACTATAATAAACAATGTTGGAACATTTGCAAACGTACCTCAGATAATTGTTAAAGGTGCTGACTGGTTTGCATCCATGGGAACTGAAAAATCAAAAGGCACAAAAGTTTTCGCACTTGGCGGAAAAATCAATAACCCCGGTCTCGTAGAAGTTCCAATGGGAACATCACTTCGCGAAATCGTTTATAAAATCGGTGGCGGTATACCTGACGGAAAAGCTTTTAAAGCTGCGCAGACAGGTGGACCTTCAGGCGGCTGCATACCTGTTCAGCATCTTGATACACCAATCGATTATGACTCACTTGCAGCGATCGGAACAATGATGGGCTCAGGCGGACTTATTGTAATGGATGAAGACAACTGCATGGTGGACATCGCAAGATTCTTCCTTGATTTCACAGTTGATGAATCCTGCGGGAAATGCGTACCTTGCCGTATAGGAACAAGAAGAATGCTTGAAATCCTTGAGGCAATCGCAGAAGGCAACGGAAAAGAGTCCGACCTTGATCGCCTAGAACAGCTTGGTAAAAACATCAAAAGAACAGCATTGTGCGGACTAGGACAAACAGCTCCAAACCCGGTGCTATCAACTCTTCGTTATTTTAAAGATGAATACTTGGCACACATCAATGAAAAAAGATGTCCGGCAAGCGCATGTAAAGAGCTTCTTTCAATAGTAATACTGGAAGATAAGTGCGTAGGATGTACTCTATGCGCCAAGCGCTGCCCCACTGATGCTATATCCGGCGAAGTTAAAAAGGCACACGTAATTGATCAAGACAAATGTATCAAATGTGGTCTTTGCTTTGATGGATGTAAGTTCGACGCTATCGTTAAAAGATAAGGAGATTTTAGATGAGCAATTTAATATCATTAACAATAGATGGCATTAAAGTGGAAGTGCCCAAAAACACTACCGTTTTAAAAGCCGCAAAAAAGGCAGGGATAGATATCCCCACACTCTGCTACCTTGAAGGAATCAACCAAATCGGCTCATGCCGCCTTTGCGTTGTGGATGTAGGAAGAAATTCTCTTCTTGCTGCTTGTACATTGGTTGCAGAAGACGGTATGGAAATCAAAACAAATACCGCAGAAATCCGTGAAGCAAGAAAGCTCAACCTTGAGCTTATCCTTTCAAACCACGACCGCGAATGTCTGTCATGCGCAAGAAACCAGACATGTGAGCTCCAAAAGCTTTGTAATGAACTTGGTGTTGATGACATATGGTATGAAGGTGAAGACACCGACTATTCATATCCTCTCGACTACACTTCGCACGCCCTAGTGCGCGATCCCAACAAATGCGTATTATGCCGCAGATGTGTCGCAGCATGCGAAACTGTTCAGGGAATTGGCGTTATAGGACCTACTGAACGTGGCTTTAACACAATAATCGAACCTGTTTTCAGAAAATCCATTGGCGATGTAAACTGCATCAACTGTGGTCAGTGTGTACAGGCTTGTCCTGTGGGTGCGCTTACAATAGCAGACGACACAAAACGCGTCTGGGATGCTCTTTCAGATCCAGAAATGCACGTTGTAATACAGACAGCTCCCGCTGTTCGCGCAGCACTTGGCGAATCTTTTGGAATGCCAATTGGCACAAGAGTTACAGGTAAAATGGTTGCATCTCTTAAACGCCTTGGTTTTGACAAAGTGTTTGACACAGACTTTGCTGCCGACCTTACAATCATGGAAGAAGGCACAGAGCTTATCCATAGATTAAAAGATGGCGGTACACTTCCGATGATCACATCGTGTTCTGCTGGCTGGATAAAATACATGGAGCACAACTATCATGACTTTATTCCAAACATGTCTACATGTAAGAGCCCGCAGCAGATGATGGGTGCTATCATAAAATCTTACTATGCAGAAAAGAACAACATCGATCCTGAAAAGATTTTCTCAGTATCAGTTATGCCTTGTTCTGCTAAAAAGTTTGAAGCACAACGTCCTGAAATGGGCAATGATGTGGATGCTGTTATCTCCACTCGCGAACTTGCTCGCATGGTAAAACAGGCAGGAATAAACTTTAAGAACTTACCTGATGAAGAATATGATGCTGTGCTTGGTGATTCAACAGGCGCTGCTGTTATCTTCGGTGTAACAGGTGGTGTTATGGAAGCTGCACTTCGTACAGTGTATGAAGTAGTTACAGAAAAGCCTCTTGAAAATATTGACTTCAAAGCAGTGCGTGGCATGGCCGGCATTCGTGAAGCTTCCGTGGATCTTGACGGAATGGAAGTTAAAGTGGCTATAGCCCACGGCACAAAGAATGCGCAAAAGCTTCTTGATGCAATAAGAGCAGGCGAAAAGGAATATCAGTTCATTGAAATAATGGCATGTCCCGGCGGCTGCATAAACGGCGGCGGACAGCCTGCGCTAAGCAATGATATCCGTATGGAATGCAATCCTATTGAATTGCGCATGCAAGCTCTCTACAATGAAGATGAAGCTATGGTTATCAGAAAATCTCATGAGAATCCTTCAATCAAAAAGATTTACGAAGAGTTCTTAGGCGAGCCGAATGGACATAAATCACATGAGCTTCTTCACACAAAATATCTCAAACGTGATAAATTTAGAACTGAAGCTTAAAACTTAAATTAAATAAACAATGCATGCCACCGCAAACGCGGTGGTTTTGCTTTATATCAGTTTTTTCAAAACTATAAAGTGGTAGGTAGCATCAAAATCCGGATAATCGATATATTTTTCTTGCATTACTTCTATACTACCTGCATGTGCATCCAACATGCTTTTTAATATCTTCTCTGCTTTTGATGACTTGACCATGTTATTTACCAAGACACTGCCTATTTTCATTTGATCTAAAATCCTATCAACTAGAGCCGTTTCTTTTTTTACATCATTTTTGTAAAAATGAAGCATACTGTCCATTAATATAAAATCATATCCTGAAATATCATGCTCATACACATCATTTTGCAATGTCTCTATGCTTAAATCACAGCTTTTTATCTGCTCTAAACCCACTTTTGATATATCCACTGCTGTAACATCGTATCCCAGCTTTGAAATCGGAATGCTGTCTCTTCCCTGCCCGGCACCCGAATCACAGAGTTTTCCCCGCTCAGGATACATTTTGAAAAATAAAATAAGCTCAGAGCATGGATTCATAAACTAGTTTTCTTTTTATAATATTTATCGTACATAGCCATAATTCACTTTTTCTTTTATTATATCATGATTTAGTTTTGATATACCTTAAAAACAGCATGTAGACCGACCACAGGACATATGCCTATTCTTTACTAGTTTAGGCATTTAAAAACTCCTCGTATTATTGAAAATAAATATCTTCGTAATATACTTGTTACATTTAAAAAAAGATGTATAATAAGAAAGCAAATAAAACATCGAGGTTATAATAACTATGAAAAAGCTACTTGGGGCAGTACTGACATTGACAATTATTATGTCATTTGCTGCCTGCCAAAACAACACTGATCAACTAAACAATTCCCCTATTACAGATGAAATAACTGCGCAGGCCTCCGAATCATCGGATGACGCCGTTTCCACTGATACAGACTTAACTTCTTCTCCAGAAATCGAGCTGGAACTGACTATGGATTCCGGCACAAATATATATGCATATGGCGGTGGCGCAGGAACAATAAACTTTGATCTTGACGGAGACGGTATACTTGACGAAATAACTTTTCAGTTTACAGGTTACGAACAAGCTGTTCCTGAAAACGCTTTAAGCCTAGACTCTGAGATAATTGATATGATAAATTACGACATTTATCAATGCGATATAACAATAAATGGGGTTCCTTTTACTTCTGAAGGAGAAGTAATGGCCGGAATATTACTCATCGGTGATATTGACTCATCAGACAACCAATATGAAATTATGATTCCAGAATTCGGACCAAGCGGCGACCCAATGACGGCTTTCTTGATATACGATGATTCATCTTCATACTTAAGTAAAATCTACGACAATCCATTCCATAGTCTTTCTGTAGACGGAAGTGGAATAATAAAAGGCAAAAATCGAGGCAATATATTGCACACATGGTTTTACGATGCTGAATATGAAATTCAAAACGGAGAGATGAAAGAAATATTAGGCGAAAACGGCTACATTATGATGAATACTGAAATAACAGCACTGATTGATTTGCCTTTGCAGGCATCACCTTCGGACACAACTGAAGCATTTACACTATATTCTGGAGAAGCAGCTACAATAACGTGGACAGATAACAAAAGCTGGTGCTGCATAGAAACAGCAGATGGCCTATCCGGTTGGTTTGAAGTCACGGATTTTTCCACGATAAACGATACGGAATCAATCTTTGTATTTGATGGCCTTTACATGGCGGATTAAGAAAAAACTATAAGACATTAAAAAAAAGCAGTTTTGTTAATACTTAGTTCACAATAATCACATACCTAGTTAATATTCAGTCTTTATTATAGTTGATGAAATAGTTTTATTCTTCATCCTCCTTCTTCATAAACCACATAGGAATATGTGGTTTTTTTCATGCAAATTTTTTCTACATCATAGAATGTAAGCGTTTTGGCGTAACAACCACATTCTTTTCAATACAATTTTTTTCTGAAAAAGTGCCACTATTTGATTCTAGCTCACTGCTTTTATACAGCATAAAAGGTGCAGGCTCTCTGCCATGTGCTCCTGTGTCTGAGAAAGTATAGTGATCTGATGCTACAACAAGCGAAAATTCTTCATTCAAATCATTAAGCTTTTGAACAATACCGCCAACAAATATTTTATCAATAAGGCTCAAAGCTTCTGCCTTTTCTCGAGGCATCAGCTCATGAGATAAGTCATCTGGTTCTTGTATATGAAGATATATAAATTCTTTATCGCTTTCAAGTGCCTTTTTTGCAGCCGCTAGTTTATCTTCTAAAAACGAATCAAAACTAACCCGCTCAAGTATCGATACGCATTCAATGTTAAGCAAGCTTGATATTCCACGCATAAGTGTAGTTTCAGATAATATCAATTTCTCATCATTGCTCGAAGCATTTTCAGTGTTAGGCGGCACTGAAGCTCCCCAAAACCATATGCCGTTAGCTTTTGTATGATTGTCTGCTTTTAGAACTTCATAGGCTTTTCTTAAAATGTCCACGTAAGCGTTATAAGTTTCATTCCCACTTAAATGCTTTTTTATAGGTTGGCCGATGATATCATGAGGAGGCACGAAATCAAGCTTTTCATAATCATCAGTTTTTCCTTTTGCAACAAGTATATTTCTGAAAGTATCTGTATTTATTAGCTCAACTCCATCTCCAAAAAGCGCATCATTAAGCTTTTTAACCAATGGCCTTGAATCTTCAGTTTCGATATCGTGTGCGCTATAGCTTTCTATAACGCTTTCTTCAAAGCTTTCACCTTTCATTGTGACTAGGTTTGTCCTAATATATAAGCATCCTTCTTTTACCGGAAGCTGTGCTCCTGCCGCCTCAAGTACCGCTCTGCCTTTATAAATCTCAGATGAAACAAATCCAAGCATGTTAAGATTTGCAACAGCGCTTCCCGCCTCTTCGCCATCAGGGATTGTTTGAACACAGCCGGATACAGACTTTTCATATAAAGCATCTAAATTAGGCGTATTTGCATACTCAAGAGGCGTTTTGTCCCCCAATATGTCCTGTTTCCTATCTGCCATTCCATCTAATATCAAAATAATCTTTTTCATGATTTCTACCTTACTTTAACAAATTATTTTACATTATATAGTTTCACTCAGCATTATTCAACAAATTAAACAGACCCATCATATAATTTAACCTATTAAATCTGCAATTCAATTGAAAAAAATATACTCATAACGTATAATCAAATCTGAATTTATGATAGGTTAGGACTTATAATGAAAATACTAGAAAAATTTCAATCGCCCAATGTCACTTCAACCTTTAAAGATTTATATCAAACATCATCAAATTTAGCTCCCGAGAGATACTCTCATTTGCATGAATTGTTTGTTTCAGAATATGGCACCGATGATTATCGCATATTTTCTGCTCCCGGAAGAAGCGAAATCGGCGGCAACCACACCGACCACAACCACGGACGCGTTCTTGCCGCTGCTGTTACATGCGACACTGTGGGTTTTGCCAAAAAAAGAGATGACAATATTGTCCGTCTAAAGTCCTATGGCTATGATGCTGAATTTGTAATAGATCTTAACAATCTTGAAATCAACAAGGAAGAATATGACTCCACAAACGCTTTGATACGTGGCGTTGCAGCTGGGCTTTGCGACCGAGGCCATGAAATTTGCGGATTTGATGGTTACGTGCACAGCACAGTGCTTTCAGGTTCAGGTCTTTCATCATCCGCAGCATTTGAAGTGCTCACCGTAAAAGTTATAAGTTCTCTGTGTGGATATGAAGTGAGCGCCGTTGAGCGTGCTATAATATCTCAGTTTGCTGAAAACAAATATTTTGGCAAGCCAAGCGGTCTTATGGACCAAACAGCGTCATCGGTCGGCTCTCTTATTTCCATTGACTTTGATGATCCAAAAAATCCAATTGTCGAGAAAGTGAACTATGATTTTGTGGCAAAAGGATATAATCTTGTTGTAACAAATACTGGAGGAAGTCATGCAGATTTAACGCACGACTACGCTACCATTCCAATCGAAATGAAGCTAGTTGCACAAAACTATGATAAACAAGTATTAAGAGATGTTGACCCCTCTGAATTTGAAAAAGATTTAAATGCCTTAAGAAAAGTGTTGCCAGACAGAGCATTGCTTAGGGCTATGCACTTTTTCGGCGAAAACGATAGAGTATATGATCAGTTGGAAGCTATAAAAAATGATAATATGAAAAGCTTTTTGCAAATGGTTGTAGACTCAGGAGAAAGCTCATATAAGATGCTTCAAAACATCTATGCTGGAGAAGACGAACAAGGGCTTGCAATAGCTTTAAACGAAGCCGAAAAAATACTTAAAGACAAAGGCGCATGGCGCGTACATGGTGGTGGCTTTGCAGGAACAACACTGGCTTTCGTGCCGAATGACTTGCTTACAACATACGTAAATAAAATGAATCAAATATTTGGCGAAGGCTCCGCATCCGTTCTCGGAATACGCAATTGCGGAGCAATCGAAATAAAAATTTAGGAGATAAAAATGTATTTAATTAAAAACGCTAAAATTATGACAATGACAGAAACAAACTATGACTGTGGCGATATCCTCATAAAAGATGGAAAAATCGCTAAGATAGGCAAAAGCATTGACACCCCCGACGGAACTAAAGTTATTGATGCAAAAGAACTTTGGGCTCTGCCTGGATTTGTGGACGCACACTGCCATGTAGGAATGTTTGAAGACAAAATGGGGTTTGAAGGAGAAGATGGCAATGAAGCGACCGATCCTGTTACTCCTGAGCTTCGCGCTCTGGATGGAATAAATCCTGCTGACTACTCATTTAAAGAAGCATACGAAAACGGTGTTACCACTGCCTGCACAGGTCCTGGAAGTGCAAATGTAATAGGCGGACAGTTTTTGGCTATGAAAACATACGGCCGACGTGTTGATGATATGATAATAAAAGAACCTCTGGCTGTAAAAGCGGCTTTTGGTGAAAATCCAAAGCGTGTTTATAACAGTCAGGAAAAAAGCCCCTCAACCCGCATGGCAACAGCTGCTATATTGCGCCAGACATTGGTTGAGGCTCGTGAGTATAAAAAGAAGCTTGATTCCGCTGACGTAGATGAAGCCGAAAAAATGCCGGAGCGTGACCTTGCAATGGAAGTTATGGTTCAAGTTCTTGAAAAGAAACTATATATGAAATTTCATTGCCACAGAGCGGACGATATATTAACCGCTATTCGCATTGCAAAAGAGTTTGACATAAACTATTCACTGGAGCACTGCACAGAGGGACATTTAATCGTAGATATACTTAAAGATGAAAAGGCAAAGTGCATCTTAGGACCGCATCTTTCAACGCGCTCAAAAATCGAGCTTTCAAACCTAACATTCAAAGCGCCGAAAGTATTTGCAGATGCAGGCATGAAGTTTGCTATAATGACCGACCATCCCGTTATACCCCTCCACTACCTTCCGGTTTGCGCAGCACTTGCAGTGCGCGAAGGCTGCGATGAGGAGACTGCACTTAAAGCAATCACCATTTACGCTGCAGAAATTGCCGGCATAGATGATAGAGTTGGCTCGCTTGAAGTGGGAAAAGATGCAGACATTGCTTTATATGACTCGCACCCTTTAGATTTTAGATGCCATACAAAAAAAGTATTCATAGATGGTGCTATAGTTTATGACGCTGAAAAATAGTAGTGCACTAAAATAAAGGAGTTACATATGGATATTAGTCTTGTTGCAATAAACGAAGATAATTACAGTGCCGTTCTAAAGCTCAAAGTAAAAGAAAGCCAGAATAAGTATGTAGCTAACAATACCTACTCTTTGGCGCAAGCTTACGTTCAAAGAGACCTTGCTCATCCCATGGCAATTATGGCCAATGATGTAGTTGTGGGTTTTGCAATGTATATAAACGCTGAACCCAAATATGGAAATCTGCTGGATCTATGGCGCTTTATGATTGATGAATCTCACCAAGGAAAAGGCTATGGTAAAAAAGCGCTTGAGAAAATAATCGAGATAGCAAAAGATGAAGGAAAAGATGGAGTTATCCTAAGCTTTGTTCCAGGAAATGAAAAAGCACAAGGACTATACAGGAGTCTGGGAATCGTTGAAACAGGCGAAATAGATGATGGAGAAATGATCGCAAAATTACTGTTTGATAAAAGCAAATGATAATATCTTGGCTTTAGACCAAAGGAGAATTAAATGAACGCATCAAATGCAATCGAAAAACTACTGATATTTGCAAGAGAAAACAAAATGATAGATCAGCTAGACACTATCTATTCACGAAATCTACTTATGGATTTGATGCAAGTCAGTGAACCCTGCGAGTTTGATTCCAGCACATACAATATTCCGGATGGCGCTTCTCCTATATTAAACGAACTACTAGAGATAGCTGTTTCAAAAGGAATCATAAACGACACTGTTACAGAGCGCGACTTATTTGACACTCGTTTGATGAATGCCGTTATGCCACGTCCATCAGAGACTGCCAGATGCTTCTTTAAGCTTAAAGAAGCATCTGAAAAGAAAGCGACTGATTGGTTTTATAAATTAAATAAAGATTGCGAATATATACGCCGCGAGCGCATCGCAAAAAATATCAAATGGGATTATGAGGATGACAAGTACGGTAAGTTTCAGATAACCATAAACTTATCAAAGCCTGAAAAAGATCCGAATGAAATCAAAAAACTTTTAACCATGAAAAAATCCGGATATCCCGCATGCATGCTTTGCGCTGACAACATGGGTTATGCCGGAAGGCTAGACCACCCCGCGCGCCAGACACTGCGGCTTATTCCCTTAACTCTAAAAAACGAAAAATGGTACATGCAATATTCACCTTATGTATATTTCAATGAGCACTGCATTGTTCTTAAAGGCGAGCACTCCCCAATGAATGTCAACCGCGATACGCTAGTTCGCTTGGTAGAGTTCATTAAAGAACTTCCGCACTATTTCTTAGGCTCAAACGCAGGTCTTCCCATTGTTGGCGGCTCGATATTAAACCACGACCACTATCAAGGCGGAAGAGCTGACCTCCCGATGGCGATGGCTTCTATAAAAACCGAAATCAATATAGATGGATATCCTGAAATTGAAGCAGGAATTGTTAACTGGCCTATGAACTGCATACGCCTTACATCAAGCAACAGCGAGAAGCTGGTTGAAGCTGCAAATCACATACTTGTTTCATGGGAAGCTTATTCTGACGAATCCTTAGGCGTTATAAACAGCCCAGAGGACAAGCACAACGCTGTTACTCCATATGCGCGAATGTCCGAAGGCAAATATCAGATGGACCTTGTCTTGCGCAATAATATAACAACGGAAGATTTGCCACTTGGAGTATTCCATCCTCACCCAGAGCTTCATCACATAAAAAAAGAAAACATCGGACTTATCGAAGTAATGGGTCTTTTCATTCTTCCCGGAAGGCTCAAAAAAGAACTAGGATTAATCGAGAATATTCTAACTGGTAAAACAAACTATAATAAAGCAGCCCTTGCAAAAGATGATACACTCGCAAAACACTTGGATTGGGTTGAGCATTTAGTAGAAGAAAACGGTACTAATCTCACAAATCAGCAAGCAACTGCTCTTTTCCATGATGAGATAGGCAAGATATGCAGAAAAACTCTCGAATGCGCCGGTGTCTTTAAAGATAATAATGAAGGCAATGCGGGACTTATGAGGTTTTTAAACAGTTGTAGTATTAAACCTGTATAGATTATCAGCTAATTTCATCATATGTTTTAAATGTTAAAAGCGCTTCTTTTAATATTAGATAATACTCCTCGTATATATCTTCAAACGTGACAGATGAGCATGTGTATAGTCTATCTTTTGTCCACCAAAAAAAGTAATCTCCATGCACATTCTCATCTGAGCTTTTTAGTTTACCAGTGTAAGAAAACCTACGAGCAGTATAATTGCCAGCTTTAATACTATCTACTTCTTTCCAATCAACAGATGTAACAAAGCTTTCAACTATCTCGTTGCTTTCATATCCCATTTGATCTATTACACTATCCAAATCATTATCACTCATGCCATTTCCTTTTTTTGTATTAGATGATATCGCAAAGCTGGTTAATCCGTCATATTCTTCAGGCATATAAAATATCACCATTCCAGCTTCTTCATCTTTTTGATATCTCCAGCCGGGAGCAGCTATAAGTAATGACATGTCAATATTAGGATCTAAATATGAAAAACCGGCTTCAACATCAACAGTATCAAAATCATCTTCTTTTTGCTCGGTTTCACTTACGTTCGCACTCTCTTTGCTGCTCAAAAATCCACATGAACATGTTGCTATAACAAATATAATTACTACAATACTTAATAATGCTTTTTTAACCATAACCATTCCTCATATTTTATTAATTTACATTATTATACTATAGTGTTGGTTTATAAGAAAGAATATGTATCAATAAGGCGTAAATCCTTCACCCAAAACTTCTTTTACATCATAGACTATCACAAATGCGTCATCATCATCTTCTTTAATGATACTTCTCAATTTATAAATCTGATTTCTTCTGACAACACATAAAATAACATTCTTATTGTCACCGCTGTAAGCTCCAAGACCTTTAAGGATTGTAGCTCCTCTATCCATCTTAACAATTATATCGTTAGATATTTTATCAACATTATCAGATATTATCATAAACGCTTTTGCCGTGTTTACACCAACTTGTATAAAATCCATGACGCGCGTTGATACAAACAGTGCAATGAAAGCATAAAGAGCCATAATCGGTTCCAAGAATATACCCGCGCCTAGAATAACTATAAACTCAATGCCAAACAACACCCAAGATATTGATATGTTTGGAAACCATCCGTGAATAAGCCCTGCTATCATGTCCGTTCCGCCAGTAGTTGAGTTGTTTTTTATCACCAACCCAAGTCCTGCACCCATCAAAACTCCGCCAAAGATTGAAGACAGCAGAAAATCTGAAGATATCGATCTAATAAAATCCTCAGGGATTTTTATATAATCAATTATTAATGACATTAAAATTGTGGCGTAAAGAGAGCGCACCACTCTTACAACACCAAACTTTTTAAAACTCATCAGATAAATAGGCACATTGATAATCATTATCATAAGTCCCACTCTTAAACCAAACAAGGCATTAAGCAGAGTTGCAATTCCTGACACACCTCCAGGAGCTATGCTGTTTGGAACAAAAAATATCGAAAAAGAAAAAGCAACAAGTGCCGTTCCCAAAGTTATAAAAAGATATTCACGTACTTTATTCATAAATATTAATCTACCTATGTTTTTCTAGCATTCTAAATGCATCAGGAATACATTCTACGATGTTTTTGGCAGTCATAGAATTCTCACCATATTTCACCTTAGCAATATCCCCTGCCAAACCATGCAGATACACAGCATACCTTGATGCATCAAATAAATCCATTCTTTTAATCAACGCTCCGATTAATCCCGCAAGAACATCTCCGCTTCCGCCTGAAGCCATCCCTGCGTTGCCTGTGGAGTTAATAAATAATCTCCCATCCGGTGAGCACACAACAGTGTTGTGGCATTTTAATACTACTATGACTTTAAGTTTTCGGGCTAACTCTTTTGCGCAAATCTCAGCATTATTTTTAACATAATCATTGTCTTTATTAAGAAGCCTCGCCGCTTCTCCAACATGAGGTGTGATTATCGTATCTTTTGGAAGTGTTATCGGCTCTTCAAGCTGTGCAATAGCATTGAGCGCATCAGCGTCCAACACCACAGGAAACTTAATCTTACTCAATAATTTAGTTACAGCTCTTTCTGCAAAATCAATTCCAAGCCCTGGGCCAATCACCATTGCATCCATATCAGATGCGAACTCGGAAAGTGCACGAAATGGATGTCTTTTTTCAAGCCTATACGACATAGACTCTGCAGGTGTTGCAACAGGATTATAATTTCTGCACCAAGTCACAAGCCCTGCGCCTGCTTTAAGAGCTCCTACAGTGCAAAGGTATCCCGCTCCAGAAAATCTTTTCGAGCCTGCAAGTATCGCAATTTTCCCCATATCTCCCTTGTGAGAATTTTCATCTCTTTCAGGCAGAAGCTTGGCTATTTCCCTTGCGGTTTGTTCATCACGAATTTCAGCTTCTTTCTCAGTTTCTTCAAAAATTACAAAAGCCTGCGCAAGACCGCCATCGTGAGTTATTGATATGTGTGTTTTATAGTTTATGCCAGAAAGCAACTTTTTTGCCTTGCCTAAAAGCTCAAGTGTGGGAGCACCGTTTTCATCATAGAGAATCTCCACTTCATTTGGCGCGCATTTTGCAATGCCCACCTTAAGCGCTTTGCTTGCAGCTTCTTTTGCCGCAAAACGCCCCGCTACCCACTGTGCCTTTTGTGATTGCGTTAAAAAAAGCTTCTGCTCTTTTTGTGTCAAAATCCTCTTTACAGCCGCTTCATTTTCAATAAGTTTTTCTATTCGAGATATTTCAACAATATCCGTTCCAATTCCTATTATCATCTCATTCACCGCAAAACAGCATTGACTATCGCTCTTCTTAAAGCTTCCGCAGCCGCTTCGCACAATGCGCTTAAATCGTATTCTTTTTCACCAAGAGAAAGAGCAAAAACCGTATCTCCATCCATCATTGTATGTGCAGGGTATATACTTCTTGCTATTCCATTGTGCGCTATTTTTGCCACTCTGTTAAGCTGTGTTTTTGAAAGGCTTGCATTAGTCGCAACAGCGCCAATGGTGGTATTTTGTCCAAATTCCGCTTGGTTTTTGCCTGAAAACATCATCTCTACAGTATCTATAAACTTGCCGTCAATATTTGCCCCTGCAATTATTGTTCCATCTTCTCTAATGTCACCCACCGCGTTAACTGCAACGCATGCGCTCACAACTACTCCACCAGCAAGCTCTATAGTTGCCATTCCAAATCCGCCGGGCATCGCTTTGTCAAATCCCGCAACTTTTCCCACAGTCGCACCCATGCCTGCGCCAACTAGCCCTTGCTCTGCTTTTTTTGAAGCATTTTTACATGCAAGATATCCTGAACTACTGTCAGGATAAGCATCTGGTGAACCTACCGACAAATCAAAAAGCACCGCCGCAGGAACAATTGGCACTTTTCCAAATCTTGTTTCAAAACCAACACTATTTTCTTTTAAATAGCGCATTACGCCGTCAGCTGATGCCAGACCAAATGCGCTTCCGCCCGACAAAACAACAGCATGAACTGTGTCAACTGTGTTTTCGCTTTTAAGCAAATCAGTCTCACGCGTTCCAGGTGCTGCGCCATTAACACAAACTCCGGCCTTTGCCCCATTTCCAAGCAATAAAACGCTGCATCCAGTTTGTCCTTTATCATCTGAATAATGACCTAGAGTTATCCCCTCTACATCAGTTATTGACCCCAAATATTTCATCTATACCTTCCTAACGCTTATTTCGCCGGAGATTACCTTTTTTTCCTCATTCTCTGTCTCGACTATTAGAGCGCCTGTGCTGTCAATATCTTTAAGCGTTCCAAATATTTCATTGCCCGCTCCGGAAATTTTGATTTTCTTTCCCTTATAAGCCATATTATCGCGATAAAAGTCTATTATATGCTTGGTTGACCCCGTCTCACACCACTTATCAGTAACCTCAAGCAGTCGATTGCGAACGTCAACAATCAGCTTTGAGCTGTTGATAATAATATTTTCAGATTGAAGAGTTGTAGCCTGATTCAAAAGCTCCCCTTCAAGTTTTTCTTTATCAAATGCGTTGTTTATGCCAATACCTACAATAAGATATCTGAGTTCATCGATGTCTCCTATAAACTCAGTTAAAATGCCGCACACTTTCTTTCCGTTAACCAAAATATCGTTTGGCCACTTTATGGTAGGGCTTGCCTCTTCGCAGTTATCTTTAATAGCTTCAACAACAGCCATTGCAGCTGCAAGTGTCACTGGCTGAATCTGGCTGGGTGAAACATCAAGCTTTAAGATAACAGAAGCCCATATTCCACCTTCAATGCTCTGCCACACTCTATGCCTTCGGCCTCTTCCGCCTGTTTGAGTTTTTGCGACAATCATCGAACCATGCTCAGCATTATCCTCCGCCCATTCTTTAGCATCCAAATTCGTTGATTTTACGACATCTTTGACAATCACAGGATATAAGTTTTCCCCAAACACTCTGATTAGTTCCTCACAAATAATCTGAGGAATTGAAATCATTGTGTATCCACCACCCGGGCGAGCTTGAATGCTACAGCCCATAGTCCTCATCTTTTTTATGTGCTTTGCTATTGCGGCTCGGGAAATTCCAAGCTCACGACTCAAATGTTCTCCGGAAACTTCCTTTCCAACATTGTCTAAGAGTATCTTCAATATATTGTATCTTTTGATATTAAACATAGTATCATTATAAATTTTTATAATATAACTTACAACCTTTTGTTATATAACTGGCAGGCATACATTTGTATACCTTGTAAAAAACATTTTTTTGCAACATTTACTTAAAATTGTTAAAAGAATTGTAAAATGATTGTTGTTATATTATCATTAAACTATTAATGAAAAGAGAGGGTAAATTGTGAGCAGCTTTTTAAAAACAGTAAAAGATAATATATCAAAAATAATCGTCGGCAAAGACAACGTAATTGATTTGCTGCTGACAGCACTTTTGTGCAAAGGCCATGTGATCATTGAAGATGTCCCTGGAGTTGGCAAAACAACTCTGGTATGGTCTCTTGCAAAGTCAATCGGATGTTCTTTTAACAGAATCCAATTCACTCCCGATGTACTTCCATCGGATATTACAGGTTTTTCTATGGTAAATATGAAAACAGGGGATCTTGAATTTAAAAAAGGTGCAGTGTTTTCAAACATTTTGCTGGCGGACGAAATAAATAGGACTCCACCCAAAACTCAGTCTGCACTTCTTGAAGCCATGCAGGAACAGCAAGTCACAACAGATGGAATAAGCAGAGCACTGCCCTCACCGTTTATGGTGCTCGCCACACAAAACCCCATTGAATATATAGGAACATATCCCCTCCCCGAAGCACAGCTGGATAGGTTTTTCATGAGAATTACAATAGGCTATCCTTCGGTTCGAGAAGAGATGAATATTTTAAGCAGGTTCACGGAAACCGATCCTAAATCCACTCTTAAAGAGGTTGTAAGCAGTCAAGAAATAATTGAGGCGCAGTCTCAGGTTGAAAAAATAGAATGCGCAGAGAAAATATATGAATATGTGGCGACAATCGCCATGCAGACAAGACAGGAAGAGCACATCCGTTTGGGCGTATCTCCAAGAGGCTCTTTATGTCTTATAAATGCAGCAAAAGCAAATGCTTATCTTCACGGAAGGTCCTATGTTATTCCCGACGATGTTCAAGAAATGATTTACCCAGTGTTTGAACACAGAATTATCCTAAAACCTGAAGCTAAGCTTTATGAAATGAATACAAGAAGAGTACTCCGAAATATCCTCAATACAATAAAAGTTCCGGTCATCTAAAATGAAAAAACGGCTTATACCTTTTATAATAATTTCTTTTTCGTTTTTAATGTCAGGTCTTACAACCGGAAAAAGTATTTTTTATTTATTGTTTTTTACCATGATTTTTATGGTGCTTTTATCCGTTGCTACTTTAATTATAAGCTACATCCAATTAAAATTTAGCCAGCATATTAACCCTCCAGAAGCTGTAAAAGGCAAAACTGTAGAACTTATTATGCAAATTTATAATGAGCATATATATCCGATGCCTCTTATCGAAGTTGAATACGACTTGCCCGATGACAATTTAAATATGTACAAAAGTACTGAATACTTTGGGTTTATGCAAAAAAGCAAGAAAACAATTAACAAAAAGGTTCATTGCAGATATATGGGCAAATGGCCAATCGGATTAAGCAAAATTAGAATATATGATGTGTTCGGTTTGTTCTTTTTTACAATAGATCTTGTAGAAAGCGCAAAATATAAGACTTTAATACTTTCGGTAATGCCTAGAATAGTAAAACTTGATTATCTGCCTTTGCCACAAAGAGAAAATATGAGCACGCAGAATCCTCTGCAGAAAACATCATCTGATATCGCGGACATGAAAGATGTAAGAAACTATGAGTACGGAGACATTTTAAAGAAAATCCATTGGAAACTGTCTGCTGCAAAACAACAGCTAATGGTTAAAAACTACAGCGTTTCACTCAACCCTGACACATTTATATATATTGACTGCTCTTCACACGGTCTTGAAGGGATCTCTAAAATCGAGCTTGAGGATATGGTTGCAGAATGTGCGACTGCAATAGCACACCACCTTTTAAAGCAGAATATGTCCACAAAGCTTGTAATAGTAGGCAAAGAAGAAGAGGAGTACTCAGGAAGGGAGCTGGAAGACTTCTATGCGATGTATATTGGAATTTCAAACATCTCTTTTGACAACGATTTTTCGATGTTTGAATTGTTTTCAGCCGATATCCTTGCCACCTCACAGGTTAACTCAATATTTTTTGTCACCCACTCATTGGATTCATCCGCTTTTGATAGCCTCTATTACATGCGAAAAGCCGATATAAGCATAACTCTGATTCTAGTTAAAGAATCGGGCAAAGTATATGAACCCAAAACACTGAAAATGATTTCCGAGCTTTCATCGGCAGGAATTGTTATAATCCAAATTTCTCCCGATGAAAATTTGAACGAATGTATTAAGGAGCAGGCAAGTGAAAAAAAGATTATCTGAAGCTTCACCCGCTTTTGTTTGTTCAGTTCTTGTTATGGGCATAGGCGAGTTGATTCTTAAATTATATGAAGTCACTTTGCCATACTATACTGTTTTTGCGTGGGCCGCTGTTTTCGTTTTCTCTCTTTATATTTTGTTTATAAACAAAAAAGTAGCACTCATTGCTTTTGCAGTCTCAGCTATTACCTTGTTGATAATTTATTTAAATTTAGATTCAGTAAAGCAAGAGGCAATACTAAAATTTATTAGTGATTCATTTAACTTTCTGCTAGATAAAACTAAGCCACTGCCCCAATCCGAAAGTGCTTTCGGTGTAATCTTCATTTTTATTTTATCATTGATTTTTATTATACCTGTAGTCATACATCCTTTTTATCCTGCAGTCTTAATACTAGCTGGAATTCCCCTATTTATGCAGTGGAAAGCCGGCAAACCCTCATCTTTAGTGGACACCATAATAATAATCGGTGTGTTTGCATGCCTATTTTCCTACAAACACAAACAAGCAAATAATCTAGACGCACGAAAACTAAACAGCGCAATCACTTTTTATATAATACCTTCAATAACAATCATAATGTTGATTATATATGCCAGTACAATAGACAATCCTTTAAATCATAAGTCAAAATGGCTTGAGATACGAAAAAACACCATCAGTGACATGATCTCGGAGTTTACAGGCAACACGGCTCCCCGCTCAATCTACAGCCTCTCAAGCACAGGCTTTTCACCTATTGACGGAAGGCTCGGAGGACCCGTAACGTTAGACGATGAAGAATCAATACAGGTCACAAGTTCTTATGCTGCCACTTACTTTTTGCGCGGCAACATAAAAAACAAATACACCGGCTATAATTGGATTGATGACACTGAAAGCTATCGCTTGAGAATGAACAGTAAAAACAAGCAGACACAAATTGAAGTATTCAATTTGTATTTACCTGATATATCTCAAAAAGAAGATATGTATTACAGACAAGCAGAGCTTTTAATAACCCCTCTTTCAACCGGATCTGCTACAATCTTCACCCCCAACAGAGTTATAAACGCAACCCCTGAAAAAGCACTTACAATGCTTGTTTCATTTAACTCAGAAGGTGAAGTTTTTGCTTCAAGGAGAATATTAGAAGACTTATCATATAAAATAACTGCTGAACACATAAGAATTGACTCAAGCTCATTTGGAAACTACATTGAAGAAATACAATCAGCTACAGATGGAGCAAACTATATATATGATGACTTTATTTATCAAAACTATATGTTCCCATTTGAATCAGTGCCCGAGAGCGTGTGGAACCTTGCAGAAGTTTTAACAGAAGATGCTGCCAATGACTATCAAAAGGCAACATTAATTAAAGAATACCTGCAAAACGGATTTACCTATACATTATCTCCTGAGATACCTCCGGAAGATATCGACTTTGTAAGCCACTTCCTTGAAACCAGGAAAGGATATTGCACATATTACGCAACCGCAATGGCTGTTCTTTCGCGATGCGCAGGGCTACCTTCCAGATATGTAGAAGGATTTAAAGCGAAAATCAAAACAGCAGACAAACCACTAATCCTTACCAACGAAAATGCGCATGCATGGGCGGAAATATATATTAGAGGAATGGGATGGCTTCCATTTGATCCGCTGACTTCGCAAGAAACGACCGGTCCTGCCGTAGACTTTGATTTACCATTTGAAAAAGAAATATTACCAATAACCACACCTCAGCCCGAGACAGATTACGAGACAGAATACGTAAAAACTGTAGACATACTGCCTATAATAATCATTGTATTAATTATGGTCGTATTAGCTGTCATAGTTGTAGCTTTCATTCTTTTATCGCAGTATCAAACAGACTTTGACCGCGTGAGCCGAAGAAAGTCCACTCCAAATAATATCGCGAAATTTTATTTCAGTGAAATAATGATTTTGCTTTCATATATAAAATATAAAAAACCCGATGGATTTACCTTAAATAAATATGCCAAAGGCGTAGACAGTAAAATCCTTGTTTCTAAATTAAAATTTAAAGATATTGTGTTGGTGATAAATAAATTGCTTTACTCAAAATCAGAATTATCACAAGATGAAGTTCTTTTCATCTATGATTATTATGTTACGCTCAAAGCCTCAATTAAGAAGAAATATGGAAAAATAAGATACCTGTTTATTATAGTTTCTATGCTGTTTAGCTCTCTTGGTCGGACTGATAGGAAGCAGACTTAATCGTTTCCCAATCAAAACCCCTGCGCATCATAGCCTGAGCGATTTTGTTTTTTCTTTTATATTCATCAGGCTCTCTTTGATATTTCTTTAATAGCTTTTCGTATTGCACTTTTGCGTTTTCTTTTTGCATTTCACCTGTATATTCAGCCAAGACATCCTCTTGAATATCAGATGAGATGCCGTTTTTCCTAAAAGCTGTGCGAACAGCCATCGCTCCCGCTTTTTTAACATTAATCTGGTGGGACAAAATCATTTTTGCATAAGCTGTATCATCAAGGTATTTATATTCAAGCATCTTGGAAATAGCATAGTCTGCCGCCTTTTGTTCATAACCTTTCTTTGCAAGGTATTCCCTAACCTGCTTTTCACTTCGCATAAGCTTTGAGATATATCCTATAGCTTTGTTAAAGGCAGATTGGTTTTCTGCCTGCGAGTAAATATCCTCCCATGTTTCTTCATTGAGCTCGTCGCCAGATTTTAAACCGCTTTCCATAAACGTCTTTTCATCCAGCGCACCAAAATATTCACCGTCAACAAATATTGATACACGGTTCTTGTTTTTAACCTGTCTTTTGATCGTTGTAATTTTGCCCATTTCAGCTCTTTAAATCGTAGTATTTCTAACTATTTCTTATCATATCACAAACAAAAACTTAAATAAAAGCCCAGCATATTTCAGCCAGGCGTATATAATAGACTTACTAGAACAGCCCTACAATCTCTCCATCGGAGTCGATGTCTATGCTACTTGCAGCAGGCACTTTGGGAAGACCCGGCATTCTAAGAATAGAGCCCGTTACAGCCACAATAAATCCTGCACCGCTTGAAACATATAGCCTTCTTACTTTGACCGTGAAACCTTCAGGTCGTCCAAGTTTCTTTGAGTTGCACGAAAGAGAATACTGCGTCTTTGCAACGCACACAGGCATGTCTGCAAGCCCCAGATGTTGAATCATCTCAAGATCTTTTTGAGCACGTTCGGTGTATATCACCTGGCCTGCACCATAATAATTTGCAATTTTCGCCATCTTCTCTTTAAGGCTGTCATCAGCACTATATAAAAACTTCAAGTCCTTTGGATTGTCAGCCAGCGCCTTGACTTCGGCTGCAAGCGCGGTCATTCCATCTCCACCCTTTTCCCAGCCTTCGGCCAGCACCGCCTCTACTCCATAATTTTTGCAATAATTTTGAACAGCAAGTATTTCAGCTTCCGTGTCACTTTCAAATTTATTTATCGAAACAACGACATTGAGTCCAAATGCACCTTTTATGTTTTCAATATGCTTTCCTAAGTTTTCAAGCCCTTTTTCAACAGCTTGAGTATTTTCTGCCCTGAGCACATCTTTTTCCACACCACCATGGAATTTAAGTGCTCTGCAAGTGGCAACAAGCACTACAGCATCCGGCTGCAATCCTCCCATCCTGCACTTTATATCAAGAAATTTTTCCGCACCCAAGTCAGCGCCGAATCCCGCTTCGGTTATAGTATAGTCAAAAAGCTTTGTCGCCATTTTTGTGGCTATCATGCTCGAGCAACCGTGTGCGATGTTTGCAAACGGTCCGCCATGCACAAGTATCGGTGTATTTTCAAGCGTCTGCACAAGATTTGGATTAAATGCATCCTTTAAGAGCACCGTCATAGCACCTGCAGCTTCAATATCTCCAGCTGTTACTGCATTTCCATCGTTATCCAAGGCAACAGTTATCTTTGAAAGCCTAAGCTTTAAATCCTCCATGGATGTAGCTAGGCACAAAACAGCCATTACTTCAGATGCAGCCGTTATGTCAAATCCGCCCATCCTTGGCACTCCGGACTTTTTCCCGAGTCCGCTTTGAATGTTGCGAAGCTGCCGGTCATTCATGTCAAGGCATCTGCGCCAAAGTATTTGTTCTATATCAATATTAAGTTGATTTCCCTGATAAATATGATTATCAATCAGCGCTGCCAAAAGATTATTTGCAGCTGTTATGGCATGCAAATCTCCTGTAAAGTGCAGATTTAAGTCCTGCATAGGAACAACCTGAGACATTCCACCACCAGCCGCTCCACCCTTCATTCCAAAAACCGGCCCCAACGAAGGCTCACGAAGTGCTGCGCACACACTTTCCCCTATTTTCGAAAGACCGTCAGCAAGTCCCACCGTTGTGGTGGTTTTTCCTTCTCCTGCCGGAGTTGGGCTCATTGCTGTAACAAGTATGAGTTTACCGCTTTTCTTATTTTCTAGCTCTTTGTAATAGTCAGCGCTAATCTTTGCTTTGTATTTACCATAAGGCTCATAATAATCTTCCATGCCAATTTCTTGGGCAATATTAGCTATAGGCTTCATTTTGGCTTGTCTGGCTATTTCAATGTCTGATCTCATATGTTATGTCCTCCAAGACATGATATTATATCATAAACTGTATGCTGTTAATATACTCTTAACTTATCACACAAAATATTACAATAAACATTTTCCATTTACAAATTTATCTCCAGACATAATTATAGCGCTCAATCTCTTGAGCGCTATCTTAAATCACTATGTTTTCTAAAAATCCAAAAATTCTACCTGCTCAGGCGGGTTTATCCAATCTTCCAAACCTTCAGTCAAAAGCTCAGGAAAGCCTTCATCGGTAAATTCCACATGCATGTCTGCTTCATCATAGATAGAGATTGAAGCAGAGGATATTCTTGCAATAGCTTCTCTCACATCATCAAACGTCTCAGGCCTAAGATGTGAAATAACATCAATCATTTTGATGGATGAAGGTGCTATCATTAAAAAATAATCTGCAGGCATTGAAAGCGTAAAATCTTCATAATTAAACGGCTCATCTTCAGGAAGCCTTGCTTGAAAGTCCATCACTTCATCTTCTTCCAACTGAATAAAGTCCGGATCATAGAGGCTTGTGTGCAGCCTCTGGAAAACAGCAACTGGCGCGCTTCCCATAAGAACCGATCCTACTCCACCTTTAAGATGAATGCTGCCAATAACATCATCCATCATCTCAGCTTCTTTTCTTCCACGAACTTCACAAAACTCACAAATCTGATATTTTTCTTCCATATTTTTTATCATTTTGCGAATCATTCTGCCCGGTAATAAGTCAAGACCTCTGGGTGCAGAAATCTGCATTGCATTTCCGCTAATTTTATAATTGCTCTTTATTGGCATTAAAGTATTCCCCCATCAAAAATATATACTTATACTCATATAATAATACACATTTTATTCCAAAATATCAAGACAAAGAGCCGCCTTTAAAGG
The DNA here is from genome assembly GCA_963676355.1 of Christensenellaceae bacterium. Taxonomy (GTDB): domain Bacteria; phylum Bacillota; class Clostridia; order Christensenellales; family UMGS416; genus JAGLOK01. The sequence continues at coordinate 988,134 of OY781093.1, read as the reverse complement.
CAGCTCAATATTAATATTTCAAAACTTATAAAAATAATCTATTTAACTATTCTTCCTTCGCAGCCTGCTCTGCCTATAAGTGCGGCGTTTGCTTCATCGGTATCGATGTGCATTGAAGTAGAAAAGTCATCTCTTATGCGGACAACACAGTCGCCAAATATTACAGGGCGTTCAGTTTCAACAGCAACGCTTACAATCTCTCTGTCTGTAACACCTAGCTCTTCAGCCTCTTTAGGGTTCACATGAATGTGACGCTTTGCAACAATGAGTCCCTCTTTAAGCTCAACTTCACCTGCAGGTCCTTTAAGTCTTACACTGGGTGTGTTTGCCACGTCCCCAGACAACCTCACAGGAGCAATTTGACCTAATGTATAGCAGTCGGTAAGAGACATTTCTATCTGAGTCTTTGCACGAAGTGGTCCCAATATACCTACATTTGAGATAGTGCGTTTTGGTCCGATAACGTCAACGCGCTCTTCACAAACATATTCTGTAGGCATTGAAAGCCTGCGCTTTACAGTCAGCTCATGTCCTTGTCCAAATAGAGTTTCCATAGTCTCTTTATCAAGATGTATATGACGTGCAGAAACTTCTACTAATATTTGTTTGCTCATAATTTTTCCTTCCTATAGCCTATAAGCAGTAAAATTACCTGCTAGTTTTTTCTTTAACTCTAGCTGATTTACCTCTGCGCTCACGCATGTAGTAAAGTTTTGCTCTGCGCACTTTACCACGACGTACGACTTCAATGCCGTCCAAACGTGGTGAGTTAATGAGGAATGTACGCTCAACGCCGATTCCATAAGAAATTCTTCTTACAGTGAAAGTCTCGTTGATGCCTCCGTTTCGTTTTGCGATAACAAGTCCTTCAAAGGCCTGCACTCTTTCCCTTGAGCCTTCAACGACTTTTGCCAATACGCGGACAGTGTCACCCACTGCAAATTCGGGCAAATTTTCTTTAATCTGCTCTAATTCCAATGTTTTGATATCAATCATAATTTTAATCCTTTCTTTCCCAAGCAAGGCTTTAGTGCTTCAAACAAACGCAATTATAACAGAGCGTTATATTTACTTCAAGCATCCGTGCCTTCATCCAATTCGCCTAGGATTATTTTGTCCTCTTTGGTTAGCTGCGCCGTTTCCAAAAGATCAGGTCGCAGTTGCTTTGTTTTTTCAAGCTGTTTTCTTCTTCGCCAGTCTTCAATTTTTTTGTGATGACCGGACAAAAGAACTTCGGGAACTTTATGCCCCCTAAAGTCTGATGGACGTGTATACTGGGGATATTCCAAAAGCCCGTCTTCAAAGCTTTCTTCCACGTGAACATCTTCATTGCCCACAGCTCCCGGTATAAACCTCATCACACTGTCGGTTACAACCATTGCCGCAAGTTCGCCTCCGGTTAAGACATAGTCGCCGATGGAAATTTCCATATCACACAACTCGTCAATAACTCTTTGGTCCACTCCTTCATAGTGCCCGCACAAAATAATCAGCTCTTTTTCTTTCGCCAAATCTCTTGCAACAACATTGCTGAGCTTGGTTCCTTGCGGTGACATATAAATAACTTTCGCATTTTCAGTCCCGCTCTTTGCATACTCTATAGCATCAAATATCGGCTGTGGCATCATCACAAGCCCTGCACCGCCACCAAACGGATAATCATCCGTTTTACTGTGCTTGTCGGTGGAAAAGCTTCGGATATCTATTGTTTCAACATCCAATATGCCTGCTTCGCGTGCTCTTTTTGTTATAGAAGAGTTTAGATATCCTTCAAACATTTCGCAAAATATTGTCAGTATCTTAATCTTCATAAACAATAACTTCCGCTAAAGCTTCCGGATCCAATGTTATTATCTTCGCCTCTATGTCAATGTTCTTAATCACTTTTTTTAAAGCCGGCATCATAAAGTTTTTATCACCTTTAACTTCATAAACATCCGCCGAACCATGCTGGAAGATATTTGTAAGCTTACCTAGTACATTTTCTTCAGTGTCCACTATTTTGCAGCCGATAAGGTCTGTAATATAATATTCACCTTCTGAAAGCTCACGCCCTTCAGCATTCACATAGAGAGTTTCCCCGCGAAGCTCTTCAGCTTCATTTCGGGTAATAACACCTTCCAGTGCCATAAATACGCTGTCCTTGTGTCGCCATGATTTCAGAACTTTTATTGCTTCATCTGATGTCTTGGAAAGATAAACTTCTTCTAATTCCAAAAGCTCAGAAGGTCCGTTTCCCAAAAATTTAAGCTTCACCTCGCCTTTTATTCCCTGAGGTTTTACTATTTTTGCGACAGCAATCTTTTCTCTCATCTCAGTCCACTATCTCAACAAGATATTTCTTCTTCTCATTTGCAGTTGCAGATTTCACAACAGCGCGGATAGCCTTTGCAATGCGTCCCTGTTTACCGATTACGCGTCCCATGTCATCTTCGCCAACATTCAGCTCAATGACTACAACGCGATCTTTTTCAACAACCTTTGCTTTTACCTGCTCAGGATCGGAAACGAGTTCTTTTGCAATATACTCTACTAATTCCTTAACTCTTTCCATCTTCTCACCTACTCTATTACGCCGCTTTTTCTTAGCAAGCCGCGTACTTTGTCGGTAGGCTGAGCGCCGCAATCAAGCCATTTTTTGCATGCTTCAGCATCGATCTTAAGCTCAATTGGTTCAGTTGTGGGATTATAGTAACCAAGCTGCTCTATAAATTTGCCGTCTCTTGGTGCGCGTGAGTCAGCTGCAATTATACGGTAGAAAGGTCTCTTTTTAGCTCCCATTCTTTTAAGCCTTAATTTTACTGCCATTTTATCCTCCTGTATTAGTTCCATTTGCTATAATTAAGTATGTAAAACATACAAATTAACTTTAGTATTTTTTCTCTAGAAAGGCATGTTAAAAGGCATTCCGCCGCCTCTTCCAAACTTTCCTTTTGCCATGCGCTTCATCATCACTTTAGTCTGCTCAAACTGCTTTATCAGTCTGTTTAAGTCAGAAACTTCAAGTCCTGCCCCTTTTGCTATCCTGCGCCTTCTGGATGCGTTAAGCACTTTTGGCCTTCGCCTCTCTTCGGGCGTCATTGAAAGTATCAGTGCCTTCACATGCTCTATCTGCTTTTCGTCAATAGCATCGGGGTTAATGCCCTTTGCCCCCGGCATCATTGAAAGTATTGATGATATACCGCCCATGTTTTTCACCTGTTCAAACTGCTCAAGATAGTCTTCCAAGGTAAAAGAAGCGTTTTTCATTTTCTTTTCAAGGTCTTGGGCTTTCTTCTCATCAAAAGCTTCTTCCGCTTTTTCAATGAGTGTAAGCATGTCGCCCATGCCAAGAATTCGGCCTGCCATCCTATCAGGATGGAATGGCTCGATATCTGTGAGCTTTTCGCCGACTGCCGCATATTTTATTGGTTTTCCCGTTACATAGCGCATCGAAAGCGCCGCGCCGCCGCGTGTGTCGCCGTCAAGCTTTGTAAGCACAGCTCCTGTGATAGCCACCTTTTCGTCAAATGCTTTTGCTGTGTTTACAGCATCCTGACCTGTCATGGCATCCAACACAAGCAATATCTCATGAGGATTAACCTCATCTTTGATGTTTTCAATCTCATCCATCAACGCTTCATCAATGCTCAAGCGTCCTGCCGTATCCAATATCACGACATCACGGCCTTGCTTCTTAGCCTCTTTAATGGACTCTTTTGCGATTTTAACAGGATCGGCATTCTCTTTAATAAATACAGGAACACCTGCGCTGTCTCCAACCACCTGCAGCTGTTTCATTGCAGCCGGTCTATATATATCGCATCCGACAAGCATTGGGCGCTTGCCGTCTTTTTCCTTCATTAGCTTTGCAAGCTTTGCGGCGGTTGTCGTTTTTCCTGCCCCCTGCAAACCACATAGCATGATGATTGTCGGCGGGTTTGATGAATAAACTATCTTCTCTGCCTTTTTGCCCATAAGGGAGGTGAGCTCTTCGTTTACAATCTTTATGACCTGCTGACCCGGGGTTAAGCTTTCAAGCACTTCGCTTCCTATAGCGCGCTCGCGAACTTTGCCCACAAACTCTTTTACCACAAGAAAGTTCACATCTGCTTCAAGGAGTGCAAGACGCACCTCGCGCATCGCAACCTTCACATCCGCTTCAGTTAGCTTACCTCTCTGGCGAAGCTTTGAAAACACAGCATTCAGTTTTTCGCTTAAACCTTCAAATGCCACGTCAGCCCTCCATTAAGTTTTGTAGTTTATCAAGTTCTTTAAGTATCATATCTTTATCTTTATCGCTATTTACCATGTCTTTTATTTTAGCTATATCTTTTTCAAATGTTATATAGCGCGCCATAACTCCAAGTTTATTCTCATAATCACTAAGTGCCAATACACCCTTTTTAACCGCGTCATGCACAGCTTGCCGTGTTTTGCCTATAGAATCACCTATCTCTGCAAAAGATAAGTCCTCATCATAGTGCTCGCGTATAGCTTTTCTTTGGACATCCGTTAGCAGCATTCCGTATAAATCCAAAAGTATTGAGATTTCAACGTTCTTTTCCAATGCGGCACCGTTACCCTTGTCAAGTTATTTCGCTTTACACCAAGCCCTACATTATTATACACGCAAACAAAAAAGTGTCAAGCTTTTTTGCTTTACACTTTATATTATTTTATATAACCATTTTAAAGTATCTATTTCGTCCTAAACAATTGCCCCGGCAAACTCATCCGCATCAAACGCCAAAAGGTCATCCACGCCTTCTCCCACGCCGATATACACAACAGGCAATCCCGTCATTTTTCGTGCTGCGACTATCGCTCCACCCTTTGCTGTACCATCAAGTTTTGTAACAACTATTCCCGATACATCGCACTTCTCACTGAATAGCTTCACCTGCATCAGTGCATTTTGTCCTGTGGTCGCATCTATTACAAGATAGGCATATATATTTGCCTCAGGCCAATTCTTTGATGCAATCCTGTTTATCTTTTCAAGCTCATTCATAAGGTTTTTCTTATTGTGAAGTCTGCCTGCTGTGTCGCATATTAGTATATCCGCATTTCTGGCTTTCGCCGCACCAATAGCATCATGTACAACAGCCGCAGGATCTGCGCCTTCGCCTTGCGCTATGATGGGAACATCCACACGCTCCGCCCATGTTTTAAGTTGATCGATGGCTGCCGCGCGAAAAGTATCTGCCGCGCACAAAATCACATTTTTTCCCTGCGCTTTGTATAATGCCGCAAGTTTTGCAGAAGTCGTAGTCTTTCCTGTGCCATTTACGCCAACCATAAGTATAATAGCAGGAGATTTAACCTCTTCATGCGGAGTTACCATTTTGCTTGCTATCTCTTTTCGCAATATTTCATGAATAGCTTCTACATCGCCTGTCTTTTGTTTTTTTATTTGCTCTTTTACATCTGAAACTATCTCAAGCGATAAATCAACACCCATATCGGCGGCGATTAAAATTTCCTCAAGCTCTTCGAAAAATTCATCATCTATGTCTTTATAATATTTTAAAAGGTCATCCACGCGTGATGAAATGACATTCTGTGTTTTTTTGAGTCTGTCTTTAAGTTTTGATAAAAATGACGGCATAATATTCCTCTTATATTTAATGTATAAACATGATAAACGAAAAAAAGAATAATCTCAACCAGAGATTATCCTTCAGTCATTTCTTCGCTTTTTCGGGCATTCCGTTTATATATTATCACCATTATAATTATACCTATTATCCAGAAGTAGCCTCTCAGAGTCCAAAGCAAACGATTATTTGCATATATAGCAAGTATAGGGTATTTTTCATTAAAAAACATCACAGTTGTTTTGTGTACTTGATAATCAAGATAATGCCTTACTTTTATAACAGTAAAGCTTATTAGCTGCAGAAAGTATGAAGTTAATCTGCCTATTATCATCCAGTTATAATCCAGCTTTTCTTTTTTAAGTATAAGTATATATATTGGAATGGGAAAAATAAGAACAATGTAATAATAAATACTAGAAATCATACTTATAGCGCTATACATATTGGGTCCAGGAGTTATTCTTTCCAGAGAACTGTCAAAGAAAAAATAAAAGATAGCAAATATTGCCCAATAAAACAAATCTAAAATGATAATTGTTATATAATACCATAATAATGTTTTATATAATTTTCTGGTTTTATTATTTTCTCTGAATCTTATGAAAGTGAATATAATTAAAAACGATGATATCGCAGTAATTACTGCAGTTATCACTGCCCTTATTTGATTAACAACATTTACAGTATCAAAATTCATGTTATTAAACAATCTAAATAAATTAATGTTACCTATAATCTCAAACAATACATAAATAAGACATAGAACTATCAATATTTTTGCGTATTCATTTTTTCTATCATTACTAATTTGCATAATATTGGCATTATACTATATTTAACCATATGACGAAAGTATTTTTTGCTTTGCTTAACAAAAAAATCTACGGTGATATTCCGTAGATTTCTATTTAATATTATCTGCGTCGGCAAAAGTTAAGCGTTATGCGTAGTCGGCAATCTTTACCGAAATCATCTTGCTTACACCCTTTTCCTCCATAGTCACGCCATAGAGAGTATCGCATGATTCCATGGTCGGCCTTCTGTGGGTGATAACCACAAACTGTGTATCTGCCGAATAGGTTTTAAGGAAATCCGTGAAATGATACAGATTCGCTTCATCCAAAGCCGCCTCTATCTCATCCAACAGACAAAAAGGTGACGGCCTGTGCTTAAGCATTGCAAAAAGTATAGCAGCAGCAGTAAGCGCTCTTTCTCCACCTGATAAAAGAGAGAGCATTTGGAGCTTTTTGCCCGGAGGCTGAGCTTCAATTACTATCCCACTGTTTAAGACATCCTCATTGTCCTCCAATGACAATATTGCTCTTCCCCCGCCAAATAACGCAGTGAAGTTTTCGGCGAAATATTCATTGAGTTTTTCAAACTCAACTAGGAACTTTTCTCTCATTTGCTTGTTCAGATCTTTTATAACCTTCATCAAGTCTTCTTCTGCTTCCACCAAATCATCATGCTGAGTTTTGTGCTCAGTATATCTCTCATTGAGTTCAGCATACTCGCTCACTGCATTAATATTAACCGAGCCCATGGCTTTTATCTGCCTGCGCATCTTGCCGATTTCCTCTTCAGCATCGGTTAAGTCAAGCTCAGGATTTCTAAACTCCAAAGTGCCCTGATATGTCAGCTCATAGAAATCCCATATGCGATTTTGTATTCGCTCCAGTTCCAGAGTTGCTCTTTCTTGTTTCATCTGATAAGCATGCCTTTTCTCACCTAGCTCTATCTGTCTTTTCTGAGATACGCTGAGAAGGCTTTGCAAGGATTTTAAGCTTTCACGCTTTGTTTCAAGCCAATGCAGCTTTGATTTTAATTCTTTATTAAGGTTTTCCAACTGCTCTTTTTCGCTGCCTGCGGACTCACTTGCATTATCCAAATTATCTTTTTGTTTCTTTGAGTCTTCTTCATTCTTTTTATGCTGAGCTTTCTTTTGCTCTATTAACTGCTTTAAGCGCTCCGTTTCTTCGTGAAGCCATGAAATTCGCTCTTTTGCCGTTGCTCGCTCTTTCTCATCATCTGCGCTTAATGCAATAAGGCTTTCAAGATGATTTTGCATCTCATCCTGATCTTCAAGCAAACGGTTTACCTGCCCTTGAGCTTTTGCTATCTCGTCACGGGAAACGGTTTCTTTAAACTTCGCATCCTGTGATTTATTGTTGATAGACTCAACATCGTTTTTGGCATCCTCAATATTTTGATCTATCTTTTCAAGCTGAGTATTCAGGCTTTCTATCTTGCTGTTATTTTCATCGCGTGCTGTTTTAAACTTTTCATAGCGCTCATTCTCGCGGGCGAATACAACCCTTGCTTCGTTGAGCTCTGCAATGTCTTTATCCATCTGAACGCGTTGATTTTTCATCTTCTCGTTCACTTCGTCAAGCTGTCGCTTAGCTTTTTCTACTTCTTTTTTTGCAGAAACAAGAAGCTCTCGAAGCTCTTCAAGCTGGCTGCGTCTTCCAATAAGCGACGACTCCTTTGCTCCTCTTGAACCACCGCTCATGGAGCCTCCGGGATTTACAACATCCCCTTTAAGCGTTACAAACTTACATGAATGTCGCACTTTTTTCGCAAGCTCAACCGCCACATCCAAATCTTCACATATGATAGTACGTCCCAAAAGAGAATACATAATCTCTTCATACTTATCGTCATAATAAATAAGTTCCGCTGCAACACCCAAGCAACCCGGCATATCCAGCAAGTCACGCTCGTGTGGCTTTAAATCGCGCCCGCGTATCGCGCTTATAGGCAAAAATGTTGCTCTGCCCGCACGATTTTTTCTCAAAATGCTAATTAACTGCTTGGCTTCATAATCAGATTCTGTAACGATGTTTTGCATTGCTCCGCCAAGCGCTCGTTCAATTGCACTGACATATTCATTTGGCACATCAATAATATCGGCAATTACCCCGGATATAAGTCCTTTTGAACTGCCATTTGATAGAAGAAATTTTACGGTGTTGCTAAATCCCTCATAATCATTCACAAGAGTATCGATAAGCTGCATTCGCGTTTCGATATTTCTTGCCCTGTCGTGCTTTTTCTGCAAGTCTTCTTCCAAGTCTTGCCGTCTTATTCGAAGCTCATTGCGGGTTGCAGTGTGACTTTCAGTTTTGTTTGCCAGGCTTTCAATGCTTCTTGAGAGGTTTAAAACATTTTCTTCTAGCTCGCCACCCACATCGGCGTTTATCTCTTTTTGCCTAAGTTCAAATTCCAAAGTCTCTTCAATCTCTTTTTTCCTTGAAGAATACGACTCTATCATCGCCTCAAGCCTACCAGAGGAAGAGCCGATGTCCGCCATCATCTGAAGTCCGCTCATCATGTCGCTTTTCTTCTCATCAATATCTCTTTGGCGTGTTTTCACTTCAGCATCAATTTTTGCGATGCGCTCTTTTATCTCTTCAATATCCTGCTTGAGATTCTGGCTGCCATCACCCTTGCCTTCCAAAGCTTCTTGAAGCTCATCCGCTTCTCTTGCAAGTTCCAGAATTCGATTTTCGTCGTGCTCAATTTCCTCCAAAAGACGCTTTTGCTCCATCTGAGCGTATGTCAAGCGCTCTTTCATTACAAGCTGCTGCCCCGAATAATAGTTCAGTCTCTCGCTGAGAGTCTCAATATCATAGCGTATTCTGTCAACCTGTCTTTCATGCTCTTGGATAAGCTCTGAAAGCTTTTCGCTTTCTTCTTGGTTGGAATTGTTCGCGCCCTCTTCCTGCTGCACCATCACATCGATTTTTTCGATTTCCTGCTCTGCATTCTGCGCATCTTCATGAAGTTTTTCATAGTTTATGAGAAATTGATTTATTTCAAGCTCTTTAAGACTTTCGGATATCTCAATATAGCGCCTTGCATTCTTGCTCTGCCGTTTTAGCGGTCCGAGCTGGCGCTCCATTTCTTCCATTATGTCATATAAACGCTGGATATTGTTCCTTGTGGAATCAAGCCTTCTTTGTGCTTCATCGCGACGCGCTCTATATTTCATGATGCCTGCAGCTTCATGGAACACATCTCTGCGCTCTTCTGGCTTGTGGCTTAGCATATCCGCTATCCTGCCTTGGCCTATAATTGAGTAACCTTCGCGACCTATGCCTGTGTCACGAAAAAGCTCTATGATATCTTTTCTGCGGCAGGATGCTCTGTTTATAAGATACTCACCCTCGCCATTTCGATATACACGCCTTGAAACAGCCACTTCATTGTATTCAATGGGAAGCTCGCCATCTTCGTTGTCAAAAACAAGCGTAACTTCGCACCATCCCAGAGGATTGCGCTTTTGCGCTCCGTTAAATATAATATCTTCCATTTTTGAGCCGCGCAAACTTCTGGCCGAACTTTCACCCAGCACCCAGCGCATGGCATCGCCTATGTTGCTCTTGCCACTGCCATTTGGCCCCACAACCCCTGTGATGCCTTTATCAAACTCGATTTCCACTTTATCGGCAAATGATTTAAAGCCGTAAAGCTCCAATTTTTTTAAATGCAAATTCTACCCTCTTTACTTCTAAACAATATATTGTAAATACTATATATAGTGTCTACAGCAATAAGAGTATACTATATATTTCATCAAAGATAAATATCAAAGAATAAAAAAGTTGAAAAATTATATTGCTAAATTAATTGATTTTACTTTACAAGCTTGCCGAATTTTATGAGTGCATCCTTGGCCGCCTGCTGCTGAGAGCTCTTTTTGCTCTTGCCAACTCCCTTGCCAAGTGGTTTCCCATCAGCATAAACTTTTGTGAAAAATGATTTGTCATGCGGAGGACCATCGTCCGCCTCCGTTTTATAGTGAATGGATATGTTTCCATCTCTTTGCAAATACTCTTGCAAGCGTGTTTTATAATCGCTTTTAAATCCCTGTTCATAAGCAAGCTCTATTCTTGGCATAATATAGGGCATAATAAATTTTTCCGCATTTTCAATGCCACCGTCTAAATAGATAGCGCCTATAATCGCTTCAACTACATCCGACAATATCGACGGAAGCAGTCTGCCACCCGATTTATCCATACCGTGGCTTAAAATGAGATATTCTCCTAAATTCATTGCATTAGCTATTTCAGACAGAGGTTTTTCAGACACCACAGCCGCGCGGATTCTCGTCATCTGTCCTTCATTTGCTTTTGGGTATGACAAAAATAAAAGCCGCGTCACCAATAGCTCAAGAACTGCATCTCCCAGATATTCAAGCCTTTCATAAGAAATCTTCCCGAGTCCTTCGGGCAGAGATGAAGAATGCGTGCATGCACGCATAAGCAGAGATAGATCCTTAAACTCGTATCCTATCTCGCGGCTTAAAATATGGAATCTGTCAGAATTGCTCAAAAGTTGCCTCACTTATAAATGATATGCAACTTAAACCATGGATATAATCTATGATTTAAGTTGCTCAAAATTAAAAATTGTAAAATTAAAATCTGATTAAGACTTGTTAGCCTCAATGAAATCCACTGCGTTGCCAACTGTTGCTATGCTTTCAAGCTCTTCGTATGGGAATTCAAGTCCAAACTCTGCTTCAAGTTTCATTATTATGCCAACAACATCAACCGAATCTGCTTTAAGATCTTCAGTTAGTGAAGATTCACGTGTAATATCGTTTACATCCAACTCAAGCTGATCTGCTATCACTTCTTTTACTGTATCTAGTACCATTTCGTCCTCCAAGTAGTTTAAAATAAATTCTATATCATTATATCAGTCCAGATTAAATCGCACAATATGGAATATTTACTATTCCACGGTATCTTTTATAACATTAGTTATATCTTTTTCAAGATAATTAACCGCCTGCATAATTGCGCGCTTAAAGCTGTACGCATCCGATGAGCCGTGTGCTTTGATTACACAACCCTGAACTCCTAAAAGAGGCGTACCGCCATATTCTTTATGATCAATTTTAATCTTAACATTCTTAAAACCGTTTTTAAGCACTGCGGCCGCAAGTTTTGTGAAAATATTCTTATAAAGTTCTGCTTTTATATTTTTAAACAGATAAACAGCCATGCCTTCCAATGTTTTAAGAAGCACATTTCCCGTAAAGCCGTCGCACACCAACACATCAGCTGCACCGTTTAAAGCATCGCGCGGCTCTATATTCCCCACGAAATTAAGCGACTCGTCTTCTCGCATAAGTTTATTGACTTCACGATATAACTCGCTACCCTTTTCTTCTTCTGTGCCGATATTAATAAGACCCATGGTCGGGTTATCTATACCCTCCACAAGTTTCATATAGGTTCTTCCCATCTTTGCAAATTGTATAAGGTATTTATCCTTACAGTCAGCATTTGCACCAATGTCAAGCAGTATTGTTTTTCCGTTTTGAGTGGGAAGTATCGCAGCAAGTGCTGGTCTGTCCACACCTTTTATACGTCCAACATTAAACAAAGCACCCGCAAATACAGCTCCAGTGCTTCCGGCAGAAACAAAAGCATCAGCTGTGTTTTCTTTTACCATCAAGAGCCCTTTTATAAGCGACGAGTTCTTTTTTGCCCTAATTGCCACCAAGGGCTTGTCTCCCGTGTGTATAACTTCAGGGCAATCTATTATCTCAGCCTTCTCGCTGTGCAAATCCATCTGCTTTTGGATAATATCCTTTTGCCCCAAAAGCACAACTTCAATGCCTTCCATTTCCTTTTGTGCGTCGAGTGCTCCCTTTATTATCTCGTTTGGAGCATTGTCTCCACCCATTGCGTCTATTGCTATTTTAAACATAATTCCTCCAAGCCTTAATCGTTGCTTTAGCCTATAAATTATATTATATGCATCATTTCTTTTCAACCTGATTAAAATTCAAACAATATTTACCTTATTTTTACATAGATATGTTAAAATAATGTTACATGAGGTTTACAGCATTAATAATTTATGATAGAATTTTCTAGTGTGTGAGGTGAATAAGTGCAAAAAAAGACCATTATAATAGTATTATTATCAATATTGATAGCAGTATTTTCTTTTGCCCCTTCAACTGTTCTGGCAGAAGAGGATAATTCAAACCCAAATGATTATATCCTTATCAAAGAAGGATATGAGGGCGATTATGCCATTCAAGTGCAAATGAGGCTTAAGGATTTAGGCTATTTCAATTATAAAATAACCAATGTATTTGGTCCGTATACCAAGCAGACACTTCGTGATTTCCAAGAAGTAAATGGTCTTACGTCAGATGGTGTATTAGGCCCTGATACTGCAAAAATCCTTTTTTCAAATGCAGCAAAGCGAAAGCCCATTGAAGAAGTTGTAAAAGTTGAGCCAAAGCCAGCAGCTGCATCAAAAGTCCCAACCGGCAAGCTAAGAGATTGGTTTAGCTATGTTTATCCAAAGTTTTCTCGTGGAGAGAAGATTAAAGTTTGGGATGTTGAAACTGGAATCACATATTATATGGTTCGTGTGGGCGGCAGCAACCATGCTGACGTTGAACCTGCAACAGCTTCAGACACCAAGAAGTTCTTGGAGACATATGACGGGGAGTGGTCGTGGGACAGGCGGGCAGTTGTTGTCCGGCTAGACGGTGAGTATATCGCCGCCTCTACAAACGGATTCCCTCATGGATATGAAACTGTGTCAGGCAACGGGATGGAAGGACAGGTGTGTATTCACTTTTTAAACTCTAAAACGCACATACACGATGCCGTAGATTCGGCTCATCAGGCAATGGTGAAAAAGGCAGCCGGTAAATAAGAAAATCATAAAAGCCGCTCATATGAGCGGCTTTGTTTAATAATCGATTTAATTAAAAAAGGCCTTCGGTTTAATCCGAAAGCCTTTTTGATTTATGATGTTTTATTTGTTTGCTACTTCAAATGTTATATACACTGAAGCTGATATCTCCATATCACCGCTGGATATAGATGGTGCATACCCACCGTCTGCGCTTTCGCTTCTCGTATATGACATTGTGTCAGCGTAATAATTTTTTGGTGATGAACTGTTTTCATTCACTGTCATCACACCCACTATTTTAAGACCTGAGGCTTCTGCTAAAACTTCAGCACGCGCTCTTGCGTTATTAACTGCGTTTGTAAGCGCTTCGTTGTAGGACTCTTCTCTGTCCAGCACGTCAAATCTTACGCTGTTTGTTCTGTTTGCTCCCGCTGCAACTGCCGCATCAATGATATCGCTCATGTCTTCAAGCTTTTTGACAGTCACCTCAACTGTGTTATTAACAGAATATGCAATCGGCTTTTCATCATTATATTCTTCATACTGAGGATAAATGTTATATCCGATTGTTTTAATGTCTGTCTCTTCAATGTCAAACTTTTTCAATGCATCCATAATGGCATCCATTGTCTTTGAGTTTTCTTCTTCAGCTTTTTTAACATCAGCATTTTTTGTTTCAATGCCCAGTGATATATAGCCCACATCAGGCAATACTGTCACTTCACCTGTGCTGGAAACGGATATCGTGTTTGTCTGTCCGCCTTGTGTCATGTCGCTTTTGGAATTTCCGCCAAACAATAGTACTCCTGTTGATGCCAATGAAAGCACCAGTACCGCTGCTATTAGTATAATTAAGATTTTGTTGTTCATAATAACCTCCTATAAGTCATTTCAAATTAGTCGTTGTTTTGAAAAAGGAAAATTACTTCAAACAAAAGGTTTTCACTGTCATCTGAATTCTGATCTATATCATCTGAAAATTCAGCCTTTAATCCGGAGTTTTCAACCTGTGTTATAAATATTTCTCGTTGCGATAGCGGAAGATTAATTACTGCGCTTTTGGAATCCGAATCATAAACAAGCTCATCTAGTATGTCCACTTCAAGCATCGAAATGATACTCTCAGCAATATCAATGAGCTCTTCCTTACTCTGAGAATCCACATAAACCATAACTGTGTTAGAATCATAAGCTGCATCCTCAGCGCTTTCTTCGGCTATCATCATTCTCGTCTCTTCTGGGACTTCTTCCACGGAATCTACTGTACCGTTTCCGAATTCTCCATCCTCGCCAGAGACAGCCATTGACTTTGCTTCAGCCATCGTTTCTTCCTGCATTTCAGCCTTTTCAAAAACAGCCATTTCATTGGTTTCATCTGACCTCATACCACCCGAAAATAGATAGCTGATTCCAAATACTACGGCAACCAGTGCCATAGTAGCGGGTGCGGCAATTGCCGCAAACTTTATCCATGTTGTTTTCTTAGGAGCTTCCGCTTCCCTAATAAGAGTAAAATGAATCTTGTTTTCTGCGCCATCCGGCAATTGGATTTCAGGCAACTCCGAAAGATTTGTTACCATAGATCTCATGTCGTCATAAAGTTTCTTGCAATCTTTGCAAACTTTTATATGCTCAAGCAGGCTATGCTTTTGTTTCTCATCAAGCATGCCGTCAATAAGCAATGATATTTTTTTGTTTGCATCTTTACAATTCACTTTTTTTCCTCTTTCAATTGGTTTGACGCAGTTCGTGGGCTTTTTGTTCCATCCCATTCAGTATTTTTACAATAGATTTTCTGGCTCTTGATAGACGCGAGCGAACTGTGCCCAATGGGCACTCCAATATTTCAGCCATTTCTTCATAGGAATACCCTTGTATATCCCGAAGAACTATAATTACTCTGTCTCGTTCCTTAAGCAGCATCAGCGCATTTTCAATGGTCTGCCTCTGCACTGCTCTTTCGTCAAAATCTCCAGCGCTGGAATCAACGAGTTCCTTGCCGTATTCATTCATCTGCTCAAGTGACTTTTTGTTGTCCTTACGTTTTCTTATAGCATCCAAGCATGTGTTTACTGCAATCCTGTGAAGCCATGTGGAAAATGATGATGATTTGTTGAAAGATTTAAGCTTCCTCCATGCCTTAAGCATAGACTCCTGAAGCATATCTTCTGCATCTTCGGAGCTTCTCATCATCCTATAGCAAAGATTATATATATGAGTATAGTTAGATGAAAACAGCTCTTCAAAAGCTGCTATGTCACCCTCCAGTGCTCTATTATATAGTTGTAAATCTTTTCCCGACAAATGCTTCTCCAAATCAATTTTATACTTTGTATTATATCATAAATTTATTTCAGCTTGAATTTAAAAGCCAAACTGCAGGCTATATTATATAAACCTGTCTTTAAAATATCAATCTAATTTTTATGGTTTTCCCACGCCGGCAACTTCGCCATGTTATTTGCTACCTCTTGTTGAGCAGCTTCCAAGCTGATGTCCAGATTTTTCACAGCAAATGCGACCATCCCATTAAACACATCTTCATATGTTTTAAGTTTACCATTTGAGTCAGTGCAGTGCACACAATATTTGCTTTCCATGTCACCACCGCCAAAGTCTTCTTTTTTTGTCATCGGCATTGAGCAGCTCTCACAATATACTTTATCCATAATTTCTCCTTACGCTTTTATAAAGCTTATAAAGGTGTTTATTATTGCTTCTTTTTTATAGTCGATTATGCTTCCGTTTTTTAAAATGTTTCGCTTATTGCTAAGATAGTAATTTATAGTGCCAAACAAAAAAGTCAAAGACATCTTCACATCTATTTTTTTATAGATTCCTAAAGCGACACCTCTTTGAATTATATTATAAAAATAATTGCGAGCTGATGCTTCATTAAGATAAGCTTTGATTCTTATATCTTTTGGGTAATGTGGAAGTTCTATTGCCAGCACTTCAAAAAAGCTTTCATTGTCTCTTATGAAATCCAAGTAACCATTTAAAAGGCCCTCAAGACCTTTTTGCTCGCTCACCATTTTTTCGAGCTGGATATCTAAGCTTACAAGCACCGTTTCAAGAACATTTTCTATTAGTGCATGTTTTGTCGGAAAGTGCAAAAAAAGAGTGCCGTGTGCAACCCCCGCCTTGTCCGCGATAGTTTTTGTATTCGTCTCTAAAAACCCATTTTGAACAAACTCTTGTTTTGCGGCTTGCAAGATTTTTTGCCTTGTTTCTTTTTTTTGCTGGTCTCTATTATTCACTGAGTCTCCCATCACTGAGTATCCACTCATAGACAGTATATAGTGCATTAGGAGGCATGTCAATACACAATTCTCAAATTTACAGCATACTTATCAAAGTGTCTATTTCATCATTGCTGTCATATGGATATGCTACATCAGGCATTATAATTGTGGAAATAAAAGCACCAAAAATTAGCTTCAATTTTTTATAGTTTGTGTCACTTTCATAGAGTCCATGTTTAATCAGAAGTTTATATACATTTAATATAAATTCATTAATTTTTTTCTTTATGATTTCATGATGTGTTCGGCTGTTTATTAAGTCATCAAAATGAGTATAAGTAATTCCCGGATAGGCAATAGCCCCTTTTTTCCAATCGCTGAATACTGCCTTTAGTACCTGTCTGTAATTATCTTCGGGCAAGTAATCAAAATCATTGAAATCAAAAGCGTTATCAAGAGTTCTTTCAAGCGCTTGACTCATAAGATTGTCTCTGTTTCCAAAGTAATAGCTTATTGCAGCAGAATTTACTCCTGCAATCCCCGCTATCTTCCTTATAGTTGCACCTTCAGAGCCTACTTCATCAATAGCCTGCACTGTTGCATCAATAATTTCATTCATCGTCTTTTCTCTTTTATCCGTTTTCATATGATTTTATCCACTCCTCGGCAGTGATATTTAATACTTTTTGGCAGTACTCCCAAACTTTATTGACACTGTCTTCATTAAATGCTTTTTTATTAGGCATTTGCTCCACACAGTCTTTAAAATAAAATCCGCAAAGTTCATCTGCGCATGAAAGATAAATCGAAGTCTCTGCCCCTTTTCTAGGTGGCTGACCACTTCTTTTTCTGTATTTCCATACAAGCTTTGCGATACCGCTTGTTTCTTTAAATCCCATATCAGTGTTTACAAGTCCGGGATCGGCCATATACGTTTTCACTTTCTCTGAAACTTCATTGAATTTCTTTGAAAGCATCACTGACATAAGCTTTGTCTGCTTGTAGGCCTGAAGCTGATGATAATTTCTTGTAAGCTGCATATCATTCCATTTTATCTTTGTTCTGTAATGAGATGAAGATGAAACATTTATCACCCTTCCACCTACTTTAATTAGTTTATCATAAAACAGCAAAGAATTGTAAAAAGGCGCAATCGTGTTTACAGCAAACTGCTTTTCAACTCCCTCATCAGTCAGGCTGAAATATGTTGAAAAAGCTCCTGCGTTATTTACCAGGGCATCAAGTCCTCTTCCGTCCAATATATTTGTCACGTCCTCATTTAGCTTTCTAAGACTTTCCTGCATCGAAAGTTCAGCTGTTATAAACTCAACCTCTTTACCCAGATACTTTTTTGCTCTTTCTTGTTTTTCTTTGCTTCTTGAAGTAGCTATAACTAAAAAACCGTTTTCTATAAGTCCTTTTGCAGTTTCAAGTCCAATTCCCGATGTAGCTCCTGTGACTAATGCTATTTTTTTTGTGTCCATTGTGGCTCCTTGTTTTTTCTTTAATACTACCACCCGCAGCATCCAATAACATTATAGTAACATTAGAAACAAATTAAATCAATCATATGTTTCAATCATTTGATTGACTTTTTTAATTTCACTGAATATAATCCAACTATACAACTTGAAAGGAACTGTTTACACTATGACTAAATACACACTTATAACTGGCGCCTCCGGCGGCTTGGGCAAAGCTTTTGCCGTGGAATGCGCACAACTCGGACATAATCTTATTATAACTGATTTAAACAAAGAAAAACTGAAAGGGTTGTCTAAAACTTTAAAATCAACCTATTCAATCGATGTAATTTATTTTGCCTGCGACCTAACAAATATCCATCAAAGACAATCACTTTTTGCTAAAATACAGAAACTGAATGTTGAACTTTTCTTGACAATAAATGTTGCCGGGCTTGATTATGAAGGAGGATTAAAAAGCCTCACAAGTGATATGATAAGCACCATTATTCGTCTTAACACAGAAGCAACTTTGGACATTACTAGGTTTGCTGCATCCCAAAAGCATTCAGGCAATTACTATATAATAAACGTAGCATCAATGGCCGGATTTTTCTCCATGCCACTAAAGGCGATTTACGCCGCAAGCAAGAGGGCTATAATACAATTTTCAATAGCGATAAGAGAAGAGATCAAATCATCCGGCGGCCATGTGATGGCTCTATGTCCATCAGGGCTTAGAACCATGCCCAAGGTTATCGCAAGCATAGAATCTCAAGGCTTTTTTGGAAGAATTACTACAGTAAATACCGGCACAGTTGCTCACAAAACAATCATAAAAGCTATGCGCGGACAAGCAAAGTATGTGCCTGGCATAGTTAATATATTAGCAGTGCTATTTGCATCCATTATACCAGAGTGCATAAAAACAAAAATAATCTTCAAGCGTTGGGAAGCTACAAGGAAAAAAGCTGTTAACGGATTATAATTAGATTAGTATCTTTATCCTTATTATTGTAAATATTGTGCCTTAAACCATTACTATTTTGTATACAAATACGAAAATTTTATTTATGTACTAAATTTGGTTTTTATATAATAAAAGCAGTGCTATAATCCAATAAAAAATCAAAGGCACTCCAATATGAAGATTTTAGCTTTCTCAGACTCACACCACGATGTTTCAGGTGTAATATATCCCATTCAATCAGAAAATCCCGATTTTGTGATTCATCTCGGAGACAACATAGACGATATAAAACAAGTTGAAAAAATGTTTCCAAATGTTGTTTTTCATTCTGTCAAAGGCAATTGTGATTTTTCAAGCATTGAAAGCGAGAAAACAATTGCAATCGGTGGGAAAAATTTCTTCATAACACACGGCCATAAGTACAGCGTCAAATCCACATATAACAGGGTTATCCAAAAAGGTGGGGAGATGAATGCAGACATTGTAATGTTTGGACATACCCACATTGCATTTTGCCAGTTGCAAAATAACACTTGGATAGTAAATCCGGGAAGCTCCAGCATAACTCAAACTAGGGACAGAAAACCTTCCTACTGCAGAATTACTTTAGATGAAAATGAGATAGACTGTGAAATAATCACAAGATGAGCTATTCTCATCGAATATAGCCTTTGGCGTAACAATATAGTTACATTTTTGATTGACATTTGTAACATAATCATATAACATGTCCTATAGTCGAATAATTCCATTTTTCGGAAATAAAATAAAAACAAAGGCATTACATTATGAGTAAAAATAAATCTGAAGAAAATAATTCACCGGTGACAAAAAAAGAGAAAACGAAAAAACCGATAAGGACTTTGTTGTTTATACTTTGGATATTGTTAGTAACAATCATAATGATTGTTTTTATGTATTTATATCCAAAATTCAAGAACATGAACTCGCTTGAAAACACTCAGAGTCCAACAGAGGAGTACTCTCCCCTTCCAACAGAAACTCCTGAACCTGACCCCACCCATCTTCCAACAGCCGTCCCGACACCAGAGATAACTCCGGAGCCTGTGCTTGAGATGAGAGACAATAAGGACTATGGAATAATAAACATAGCCGTCTTTGGTATGGACAACAGATACAGAAAAACAATCCTCGGCGGTCGAAGCGATGTAAATATCATTTTAACAATTGATACGAAAAACAATGAAATACGACTTACTTCAATCATGCGTGATACGCTGGTATATATCCCTTCAAAAGATGATTTAAACAGAGTAAATACTGCTATAGTATATGAAGATGGACCACAGGGCGCAATTAATGCCATCGAGCAAGAATTTCTAATCGATATTGACCACTATATTTTAACAAGCTTTAGAGGCATGATTGAGATAATTGATGCTCTAGGCGGCGTTGAAGTTACACTATCTCAAAATGAAGTCTGGAATATGAATGGACTTATTCAAGAAATGAACGGCATCTTAAGAAACAGAAGAGACCGAAACATGGTTAGCCGAAAAGGAACACAGACTCTCAGCGGAATTCAAGCTGTGGCATATATGCGCATAAGAAAATCAGACGGAGTGTTTATGCGTGACTCAAGGCAAAAGGAAGTGCTTGAGTCAGCTAAAAACAAACTTTCTAATATGACCTTCGCTGAAATAGACAATGTGTTAAATACAGTTACAGAATGGGTCAAAACAGATTTAGAGCCGCTTGAGCTTATTTCTATGACAAAAACATTATATGACATGCGAAACAGTCCTTACATGGCTCAGAGAGTACCATATGATGGCCTTTATGAAGCGGTGCGCTACAAAAAAATGGCGGTGTTGCAATATGAAAAAGAACCCACGCTTTGGAGAATGCACGATTTTATTTACAACGGAATAGTGCCCGAAGAAGAAACGGATGAATAACGTTAACAATTTCTTAATAATTTTATGATTTCACTGCAAAGTATCTGCATTAACATTGTTCTTGTCGACAAGCAATACTTTAAAGAAAGTGAGATTATAAAATGAAAAATAAAAAATGGACGATTACAATATTAACAGCTTTAGTTGTTTTTGCAATGCTTACAACAGCAGCATATGCTGCAGACGATGATGACACCTTTGGCAGAGGCTTTGGTCAAAGGGCAGATGACAGAGACAGGTTGTTCCAAAACATAAGTGAAGACTGTGACGAAGATTGTACATTAGATGGCCTACAAGGTTATGGGCACGGATATATGTACAGTGAAGATTGGATATCAGAGCTTGTAAGCGATGGTTTAATCACGCAGGCTCAGGCAGACAGCATTCTAGCCGGTGAAGCACACGTTTATGATTTTGTATCTCCTGAAGACTGTCCCGCATATAGCGATGGAGAAAGACCAAATTATAACTCCGACTCGCCAAGAGGCAGGTTCGGACGTAGAAACTAAACTATCAAAATCAAAAAACAGCGCTTGAAGCGCTGTTTTTTTAATGTCTATTTTTCTTTCGATTATGATTTAAATGTATATTGTGCTTAAATATAATATAATAAAAAATATAAAAAAGTGAACAAAATATCCTTCCATGCGTTTATATATATGTGAGGAGAAAAAATGTCTGATCAAAAGCAGCTTTTATCAAAATATCTAAATGGTGATAAAAAAATAATTCAAGAGCTTGTCGAGGAGTATAAGGATGACTTATATAACCTCTGTTTCAAGATGACATTTTCTCGCTTCGAAGCTGATGACCTGTTCCAAAAAACATGGGAAAAGGCTATAAAAAACATTGCAAAATTTGACGGAAAATCATTTAAAAACTGGCTATATACAATATGCGTAAACTCACACAAGGATGTATTGAGGAAAAAACAAAGGCTAAAAAGACTAGGCGGAATTGAATTTCAAAAAAACAAAGACAAGGAAATCGCTATGTCGCTTGCAACTGACGGGCTTTCAACAGAAGATATCGCCTCGAAAAACATAGCAAAAGCAAAGCTTGTTTCCCTCGTTAACCAATTGCCTCTCAAGCACAAAAACGTTATTGTGATGCACTACTTCCAAGGATTAAGCTATGAGGAGACAGCTGCCGTTTTAAATATACCGCAAGGCACTGTCAAATCCAGACTTAACTCTGCCAAGAAAAAGCTAAAAAATCAGCTTACTGAAATGGCAGACATCTGCGAATCACCTACGGAGGAGAAACTATATGCAGAGTATTCATGAACAATTAAGTGAAATTAAAATAAAAAATCAAAGAGTAAATCCACAGCTTGTAAAAAATGTGGTGAACTGCGCCGAAAGCATTGCTCCCAGAAGAGCTATACCTTTACGTGTAAGACGCTTGAGTCTTGCATTTGCGGCTGCTTTTGCAATAGTTTTGACTATTGCTCTCACGTCTTTTCCAAAAGCTACACGTGATTTAACTTTTGCAAACATGAACTATTACACAATCGACATCAATCCAAGCATTTCTGTTCAAACTGATGCAGACGGCAAGGTTATAAAAACTGAAGGCTTAAACGAGGATGGTCAGAAGCTTTTGGAATCTCTGGACTGCAACCAAAAGCCCATCGACGAAGCAATAGCATTAATCTTGATTGCCGCAAAAGAAAACGGATATCTAGATGGCAATAATGTTGTTGTCGGATATTTTGGAGAAGGCTCCAGCCAGATAACGCAAGAAAAAATCGAAGAATATACCGGAAAAGGCAAAACAGTTTTGCTTGCAGGCACAAAAGATCAATACAATGATTTTGTTGAAAACGGGCTGAAACCAGGCATAGAGCTTTTAACGATTGAGGGCGAAAAGCTAGGTTTGGAAGAAGGTTCCTTCTCAGATATAATTGCGGCCATAGTTCTGGCGAACGTGCCGGAACTAACCGCAACTTCTACTCCAAAAATTACAGCGGAGCCTACATTTGAAGATCCTTCTTTTACTCCAGCAAAAGAACCTTCTTCAGAAAAGACCCCGTCACCTTCTCCTGAAAAAACTCCGTCGCCTACTCCCTCCAAAACTCCCAAACCTTCTTCCAGTGCCTATATAAGCTCAACAATTTCAGGCAGTTCAAACGAAAATGGTGTTTACCTAAGCTGGTCAAAAGTAACACACAGCCAATTCAATGGATATAAAGTGGTGGCCTCCAAAACAAACTCTAGCCCAAGTTATCCAAACGACGGCTATGTATATTATATAACCGACAGTTCAAAAACTTCGGTTACAGTTCCTCCTGGAAAGCTTTCTCCGGACACTTATTACTACTTCTCGATAACGGTTCTCTATGATAATGGCAAGGCTTCAGGAAATTCCGTTAGGCTTAAGACACCCGCGCAGTCAATAAGCTATGAAGGCACATCCCTTTCTGGAAGTGCAAACCAAAGCGGAGTCAGCCTCAGTTGGTCAAAAGTTAATTCACCTTATGCCAGCGGGTATAAAGTGGTAATGAGTGAAACAGACAGTACACCAAGCTATCCCGAAAACGGATACCTTGAATGGATTACGAATCTTTCAACAACCTCAAGAAGCTATTCATGTTGTTCAAGCATACAAGCAGGACATACTTATTGGTTTGCAATAACAGTTGTCTACTCTGATGGCACTAAGGTAACAAGTAATGCCATTCAGCTTACAATCCCCGCGCCAACTCCGACACAAACAAGTACGCCAAGCGCGACTCCTGAGCCAACGCCTACAGCCACAACAGAGCCAACTGCAGAACCAACGCCTGAACCAATGGCTACTCCAACACCTGAGCCAACGGCAGAGCCAACTCCGGAACCAACGGCTACTCCAACTCCTGATCCAACGCAAGAGCCGACTTCGGAACCAACGCCAACACCTACAGGAACATAAGTGAGGCACACTAAATTTGTACTCCCAACCTAACGGTTGTTTGTAATGCATTAATTACGGGTTATTTTTTAAAGCTCATTTCAAATGAAATGAGCTTACTTTTTATTTATTTGATTATTTTCAATGGATACTCACATCGGCTTAAGATTTTTATTTAGCCTATCCACAATCTTTTTAAGACGATTAATCTTTGTTTTATCCCTTTTTGCATCCATATAAAACAATGTATAAGTTTTTCTCACAGAACGAGGCATCATCATGAAATTATCAAAGGCAGGCTGAATGTCTTTAAATTTTTCAGCGAATGCCAATATTTCTTCATCTGTAGCCCCCAACTCTTCGCCGTCGTTCCACACACCTTCTCTTTTTGCGCGTTCAATTGCTTTAAGTCCCGAAGGCATCACAAGCTGTTTTGCTATAAGCTCGGCCACAATTTTTTTATTTCTTTGGGACCAATTGCTTCTAATTCTTCTCGGTGTAAACTTTCTGATGTATTTAACCTCATCAATTCGCTTCACCTGACCGTCAATCCATCCATAGCACAGAGCCTCAATTAAAGCATCATCATAGCTTAATGTTACAAGCTCATCTGTTTTTCCAAATACAAGCCATAATCCATCACACTTATCATGATTTTCTTCAAGCCAGCTTCTAAAATCCGCCCCTGAAGAAAAAGTCATCTGTTCATACATGGCCTTACCTCACAAAAGCTAAATCTTACTCCCAATTTTTCCAGACATCTGGCTTATATCCAATCGTGGCTTGTTTTCCATTTCTAACAATTGGAGTTTTGTATAGTTTCGGCGTGTCCTGAAGTTTGTCCTGCCATTGCTCTTTGCCTATATACTGAATTTCGTAAAAATCTTTGCCCTCGCTATCCACAACATTTTCCAAGCCTCCCAAGGCCTGAGAAACACTTCTGAGCTCTCCCTTGCTTAATCCCTTGTCCAGTATGTCTGCATACTGATATTTAATCCTGCGCTCTTTAAAGTAGCGCTCAGCCTTCTTTGTGTCAAAACATTTCTTTTTCCCGAAAATCTGAATGTTCATATTGCTCTCCTAAAAACAATTTATCTTGGTGCAACGATATCTAGTAGTTTGCTTATTTACTCCCACACTCCATCTAATGTGTTAGCTAACAGTGTAAACGTAACATCACTTTCAAAAAATACTATATCACCTAAAGCATAATGATTTCTAGTTCATACACTATTTTATCACAGCTCACCTTGCTCAATAAATTCATCATATGTAATGACTTTGTCTTTTATGCCGCCGGATGTGAGTTCTATAATACGATTCGCTGTAGTCTGTATAAACTGGTGATCATGAGATGACAGCAACACAACGCCCTTAAAATCAATCAAGCCGTTATTCACAGCGGTTATCGACTCTAAATCCAAATGGTTTGTCGGCTGATCCACCACAAGCACATTTGAGCCATACATCATCATGCGAGATAGCATGCAGCGCACCTTCTCACCACCAGATAATACCTTCACAGACTTAAATACATCATCTCCCGAAAAGAGCATCCTTCCCAAGAAGCCTCTAAGATATGTATCTGTAGTATCGCTAGAGTATTGTTTTAACCAATTTATTATATCAAATTCAGAGTCTCTGAAAAAATCTGTATTATCTAATGGGAAATATGACCTAGACGTACTAACTCCCCATTTAAAAGTTCCTTCATCTGGCTCAATCTCTTCCATTAATATTTTAAAAAGTGTGGTGTTTGCAAGCTCATGTTCTCCAACAAATGCTATCTTGTCTTCCCTGCCTACCACAAACGAAACATTGTTCAAAATTTTCTCACCGTCAATAGTCTTGCTTATACCCTCAACAGTTAGTACTTCCTTGCCCAGCTGTCTATCAACAGTAAACCCTACAAAGGGATATCTTCGCGATGATGCTGGAAGCTCATCCACCGTAAGCTTTTCAATAAGCTTTTTCCTTGAAGTCGCTTGTTTTGATTTTGATTTGTTCGCTGAAAACCTTGCGATAAATTTTTGCAGCTCTTTTATTTTCTCCTCGCTCTTTTTAGCTTGGTCGCGATTCATCTGCCGCATTAGCTGGCTAGATTCATACCAAAACTCATAGTTACCCGTATATAGCTTTACTCTGGTAAAATCAATATCCACTATATGTGTGCATACATTATTTAAAAAGTGCCTGTCATGAGATACAACAATTACTGTGCCCGGATACTCGATAAGGAATTCTTCCATCCAGTTAACCGATTCGACATCCACATGGTTTGTAGGCTCATCCAGCAAAACTACGTCTGGTTCGCCAAATAAAGCCTGTGCAAGGAGCACTTTGATCTTCTCACTTCCACCTAAAGTTTTCATGTCGCTTTCAAGAATATCAAGGCTAAGATTCAATCCCTGCAAAAGCTTTGAAGCTTCCGTTTCAGCTTCCCAGCCATTAAGCTTTGTAAACTCTCCTTCAAGTTCAGATACCAATATACCATCTTCCTCAGAAAAATCCGCCTTCTCATATAATGCATCCTTTTGCTTCATTACTTCATAAAGCCTAGAATTGCCCATTATTACAGTATCCAATACTGTAAAATCATCATAAGCGTAGTGATTCTGTTCAAGCACAGATATCCTTGTCTTTTTTGGGATGCTGACAGTTCCCGTAGTTGGCTCAAGCTCACCTGAGAGTATCTTTAAAAAAGTAGATTTGCCTGCACCGTTTGCACCGATTATTCCATAGCAGTTTCCCGGAGAAAATTTTATATCCACTCCTGAAAATAAGTTCTTGCCGCTAAAATTCAAACTAACATTTGATACTTGTATCATTTTTACCCCAATATCTAAAATTCTTCTCAACTAATATACAACAATCTGCATAATAATCAAAGTCTAATATTAAACCTTAGGATATTTGTTCATCTAAATGTGACTTGAAGGTTTATTTTGCATAATTTTATATATACTATTTGCCTAAATAGTATACAGTTAGATTGCCTACCATACCTCCATAGAGTCTAGGAGGGATTATCTTTGCATTTTGAACTATCCATTGATATATCTCTTGATTGGATTTCTGATTATTATTTTGTGAAAGCACAGCATAAACTACTTCATTATCCCTAACCATTTGGATAAACTCTTCTAAAGTCGCAGTTGAATCTCCTCCATTAAAGCCACCAAGCACCATCACAGCCTCTCCCGACTGAAGAATAAGCTCTGCACCATCCTGCATGGAGCTTTCAGTCATAGCAAGAAATGTCGCGCCATTTCTGTTTTCTTCAAGATAATTTATGACACCATCAAGCCTTTTTGTATTGTCAAAGCTACCGCGTTGATTAATAAGTTCAGGGCCTGCAATTGGCAGTTGTGAATTATCATTGTATATTGCAGGAGATGCCGCCCAAACCCCAGGCATTATAATAAGCACACACATAAGTGCTGCAATCAGTTTTGGTTTTGATTTTTTAGCTACCATGATTATCATAACCACAAGACAAATCGCAAAGATTCCAATGCATATGTAAGCAAGCCATTGCGCCCAATCAGCATATAATCTGTGTATATAAATTTGCACTGCTGCAATTAATGCAAATACTATAGGGATTATTGCTGTTTTTTTTATTTTAGAAAGATAATAGTACCCAATCCCCATTAATGCAGCTATTCCCGGTCCAAGCATTGCAAAGTAATATCTGTGGGTTATACCTTCTGCAAAACTAAAGTATATATACATCGGAATGACCCACATTGAAAATAGGAAAAATGTCGGGAACTTCTCATCATTTCTGTACTTTTTTATGAATACCATAATTAACGCAGCTGCGGACATAATCAGAGCTGGCATCAAAAACCAAGATATCTGTCCCGCATTTTTATCATTAAATAGCCTTAAAAAAGAAGTCTCTCCCGCTTCACCCGAGATGCCTCCCTGCTTCTGATTAGCCACATTGCCATATTGAAGATCGTCACCTGTTTGGTTTATATCATTCCTTAACTGTGGCGGACGTCTATAGCCGTCTCGCCCATCAGGCAACAAACCATCATCTTGATTATTGGCAAGCGGCGGTCTTTGAATGTTTTGTGCCCCATCATCTTGCCGATTTACAGAGGTTGCTCCCCCTCTTCCAAGAAATCTACTAACACCATTATGTCCAAAGACAAGCTCCACCGCAGAGTTTGTATCACTCGAGCCTACATAAGGTCTGCTGTCTTCATCCACCAAGTCTACAACTACTACCCACGACATGGAAATCACTATAAGAATTAGTGCTGACAAAGCACAATACAGTATCTTTTTTGCCAGCTTCTGCTTTGAAAAAATAAGATAGACAAGATATACCGCCGGAATGATCATAAACGCTTGCAGCATTTTAACGTTAAAACCAAGCCCTATTAATATGCCTGCAAAAACCAAGTGTTTTCCGCTTGATTTTTCTACTGCTTTAAGAACTTGGTCTGCCGCCAACACTAATAACAAAATCAATATTCCGTCAATTGTATTGTTACGCATAACAGCAGCAAAAATAGGAGTCAGTGCTAAAACAGCAGCCGAGACGAGTCCGGCTGCTTTATTGAACCTCTTTTTTACAATCCTATATATTAGAAAAACCGAAACTACGCCGCTAATTGCCTCAGGAAGTACCAAAACTCCTCCGCTAAATCCAAACACTTTTGTAAACAGCACCTGTATCCAGAATCCGAGTGGTGGTTTATCAATGGTCACATATCCAACACTGTCCAGTGAATTAAAAAAGAAAGCATGTAGGTTCTGTCCCATTGAGTATACGCCCGCGGCATAGTACGAATTTGCATATCCTTCCGTCCAAATCCTGAAAATATATAAAAAAGCCGCAATAATAAGTATAAATGCAATTGGTAAATTTTCTTTTACTTTGGTTTTCATAGCACACCCCCGATATTATGTCTTAATAACATAATAATTTGCCCGTTTGTTGAGGGTTTCATATATCTGTGAATATTCTATGAATCGACTATAGTCCCATCCACTCCATTGCTTTTCTTATTTTTATATCCCAATAATCCCATGTGTGCTCAAAACCTTCGTCTTCTTCATATGTCACAGGAACATTGATAGCATTTAAATGATTGTGATATTTCACGTTCATAGGATATAAAAAATCGTTTTTCCCGCAGCACATATAAAGCCTTGGCATATCCTTTTTATCTTTATTTATCTCCGCCATGTGCATCAAATCGCTGCTGCTTCCTTCAAACTCATCCTCGCTGCCAAATATCATCTTAGCGTGTTGCAAAAAAATATCATCATATTGCTTTTTGCTTTTATAAAAATCAAGCAAATCAAGAACGCCAGAAAAGCTGGCAGCCGCCGCAAAACGCTCTGGCTGGTTGAGCGCAATTTTAAAAGCACCATATCCGCCCATTGACAGCCCAGCTATAAAATTATCCTCTTTTTTTGTGCTAATGTTAAGCATTGAACTAAGATACTTTGGAAGCTCGTCAGTCATATAAGTAAAATATTTGTTTCCGTAGATCATGTCCGAATAAAAGCTGTGATCCACCGCGGGCATCACAACGCAAAGGTTTTTATCCTCCACATATCTTTCAATGCTCGTCCTTCGTGTCCACGCACTGTCATCATCGCTGAATCCATGCAAAAGCCACAACACTTTAAGCGGCTTTTTATATTCTCTGCGCTCGGGCATTATAACTGTGACATTTGTACATAGCACCATTATCTTTGAACGCACTCTGATGTTAAGTAAAGCCATATATATTCCTCCGAAAATAAGATTTTATAATATTATAAGGACAATTTTATCACAATAGCATAATTAATTTGAATGAAAACATAAAACTGATATACTAATAATATACAAATTAATAATAAGAAGGTGAAAAAATGGCGCACAGCAATGAAGAAACTGTTGACGGATACATTGATTCCCTTTCACCGCTACTTAATGAAGATGAAAAAATTAACTCAAAGCCTAATATAGGCAAGTCATGCATAAAATTTAAAAAAATAGCTTATATACCTATTGAATATATTGGCTATATAGTGTCCGATATGACAATTAATGACTTTATCAATCAATATGAAAAAACTAGAAACGGCGGCTAAAAATGAATCAGTTTTCTTATGCAAAAACAGGTCACAGCGGACTTGATTTAATACTCGAACACCTGCGACTAGGAGATAATGTTTTGTGGCACACAGAAAACATAGCCGACTATAAAGCTTATGCTCGAATGTTTGCCAGGCAAAGCATCAAAGATAAAAGAGAAGTTGTCTACATTAATTTTGATGCCAGAGAAAATCTAGCAAAAGATATTAAGGGTGTAAAAACATATAATCTTGATCCTAAAAAAGGCTTTGAAGATTTCACAATCTCACTACATAACATAATCCAATCAGAAGGCGTTCTCACATTCTATATATTCGACTGCTTGTCAACTCTTTTGGATGCTTGGGCAAGCGATCTTATGATAAGCCATTTTTTCTCGATAACAAGCAAATATCTTTATAAGTTAGACAGCATTGCATATTTTTCTTTGCTAAGAAACCAACACTCACACTCTTCGTTTTCAGACATACGAGAAAGCACACAAGTGCTTCTGGATTTATATAATATTGATAGCACGATTTATATACATCCTCAAAAAGTAGAAGGACGCTACTCAAAAACTATGTTTCTTCCGCACTTAAAATCCGGTGTTGATATGCTTCCGCTTACAAGTTCGTCAGACACTGCAATACTGTTTAAATCACTGGCAAAACAAAGCAGCTATTTTGCAGGTGGAAGCCTTGACAGTTGGGACAGAATGCTAATAGAGGCTTCAGACCTAGTTCATTCCCATGAAAAAAGTGAAAAGACCACCAAACGAGCGGAAAAACTTCTAAGCCAAATGCTTCACCTAATAATCGGACGTGAAGAAAAAATGCTAAAGTTAGCGGAAAAGCATCTGAATTTAGAGGATCTTTCTCAAATCGGCTCAAGGCTTATAAGCAGTGGTTTTATCGGTGGAAAAGCTGTTGGCATGAATCTCGCCCGAAAGATACTCATAAACGATGATCCGGAAAAGTGGACAAACATTCTTGAGCCACACGATTCATATTACATCGGTTCTGATGTATTTTATGCATATATTATCGACAACGAGTTATGGCCACTGTATAAAAAACATCGTAAAAAAGAATACTTCTTTGAGGCCGCAAAAGCTTTGAAAAAGAAGATGCTTCTTGGCTGCTTTACTGCCGAAATTAAAGAAAAGCTTATAAGAATGCTTCAATATTTCGGTCAAGCCCCCATAATCGTACGCTCCAGCTCTTTGCTTGAAGACAGCTATGGAAATGCGTTCGCCGGGAAATATGAAAGTTATTTCTTGGTAAACCAAGGCACATTGGAAGAACGTTATACAGCACTTGAGGATGCCATTCGCAAAATATATTCAAGTACAATGGGAGAGGACGCTCTTACCTATCGCAAAAAAAGAAACCTCGAGGAAACAGACGAACAAATGGCTCTTCTTGTGCAAAGAGTGTCAGGCGACTATCATAAGCAATATTTCTACCCGTTCCTTGCGGGTGTTGGGTTTTCTAAAAACACATACACTTGGGATAAAAACATGAGCTCCAAAGAAGGACTTTTGCGCCTGGTTTTTGGTCTTGGAACTAGAGCTGTCAACAGAATTGAAAATGATTATTCAAGAATTATGGCGCTTGATTTTCCCAAAAAACAAATGCTTTACGGCAAAGGAGACTTAAAACAATACTCTCAACATTATGCAGATGTTCTTGACACGCAAAAAAACGAGCTTATATCCGTAGAAAAAAATGATCTTATGCAAGAAGACTACAACACCGATATTTCTCTGATTGCCCAAGCTGATATAGAAGCAAATAGGCTCACAAAAGAGCTGGGAATAAAAAACAAAAAGTATTGGATTTTAACATATGAAAAGCTGATAGATGAAACTGACTTTATTAAAAACATGCATGATATGATGCAAACCATTCAAAAGGCATATGGCTATCCTGTGGATATTGAGTTTACTGCAAATTTCACCGAAAACGGAAAACTTGTGATAAATCTTCTCCAGTGCAGACCATTGCAAACAAAAGGCATTAAAATTACCACAGATATTCCCGAGAATATACCCATTGATAAAACACTATTTAGCTCAACCGGAAATTTTATGGGCGGAAATATTTATCAAGATATAAAAAGAATAATAAGCATTGATCCAGAAGGATATACTGCCCTTAAAGAATCCGAAAAATATCAGGTTGCAAGAATAATTGGCAAAATTACAAGAACCATAAACTCCGACGCTCCAACAATGGCTATCGGTCCCGGAAGATGGGGCACAACAACAGCATCGCTTGGCATCCCTGTTTCATTTTCTGAGATAAGCAATATTTCGGTGCTTTGTGAAAAAGAGTTTAAGACCGGCTCAATGACCCCTGAGCTTTCATATGGTTCGCACTTTTTTCAGGATTTAGTTGAAGAGAATATATTCTATTGCGCACTATTTACAGAAAAAGATGATGTGTTCTTTAATGAAGAAATAATAAATGCAAACGAAAACATACTTACCAAAATTCTTCCTGATGAAGAAAAATACAATGACATAATCAAGGTAATTGAGCCGGATGGCGCAAAAATTATAAGCAATATTGTTTCCAATAAGGTAATATGCTATTGCAAATAACAGATAGCCTTTATCCGAGATAGGTATGTTGAGTTTTTTTATTACAACATGTTATGAATCAAATGTAGATTTAAGTTCCTCATGCATTTCATCATAGTCATCAAGTATGTCCACAAATATCCTAACGATGTTCTCATCAAACTGTGTGCCAGCATTCTTTTGAAGCTGAGAAATCGCCTCACTTAAATCAAGCTTTGACCTATATAGTCTGTCAGACATCATAGCATCAAACGCATCGGCTACAGAAATGACTCTTGCAAGAAGAGGAATCTCGTCGCCTTTTAGTCCACCAGGGTAACCCGTTCCGTCCATTTTCTCATGATGGCACTTAACAAGCGGCACTACATCTTTAAACATAGAAACAGCCGACAATATATGTGCCCCTTTAAGTGGGTGTTTTTTTATTTCTTTATACTCAATTGCATTAAGCTTGTCACTTTTTAAAATAATATCATCTCTAGTCCCGATTTTGCCTACATCATGGAACATGCCACTGATTCTTAATGTCTCAATTTCTGTTTTATCCAGATCCAGTTTTTCTCCGATTTTCTGGCAATAATAAGCCACTCTGTCTGAGTGCCCTCTTGTGTAAATATCTTTAGCGTCAACCACAAGGCGTAAAGCCTTTATAGTGTCCATATATCTTTCCTTAAGCTCGATATATGTTTTGTTCAACTCATCATTTTTAATGTTTACAAGTGAGTGAAGGAAAGCATTGTTTAAAGACGACGCAGCCTGCGAAGAATAAATCTCTAAAAGTTCCTTGCCATCTTCTACGCTGGATGTCTCAACAAAAATCACACCGATTGTATCGTCAAACTCATTAATTAGAGGTAGTATAACTCCTTCATCAAGCTGAATGACTTTCTTTTCCGTTCTTGCATATCCTATCTGTTCCATCATCTGTGGATCAAGCATTTCAACAAAATCTTCAATGTCAGTCTTATATTTGCCTATGCCTTTAAAAATAGTTCTATTAATATTTACATCATTAAGCGCTTCAGAGCTTCCAATCATGCTTAAATCCATTGATGTATCATCCACTATTATAAATGCGCTTTCGCTGTTAATAAGCGGAAGTATCTCAGACAATATTTCCTCAAGTATATTTCCAATTGGCTGAAGTTGATATATCTTTGGCATAGCTTCTAATATGCTGTTTAATCCATCTCTGAATGCTTTTATTGTCTCCATTTGGGATATTGACTTTATTCCTGATTCTACAAGCAGCAAAAGTTGGTCAAACCTATCGCTTTTTTCGCAATAGCCTTGGATATCAAGAGCTCTTATTGTTTCAAGCGGCGGAGCCAAATCTTTATGCCCTGTAAGCAGCAATATATATAATTCCTGATTAAACTCGCGGATTTTCTCAACAACTTCATCGCCATGAATAGGTTTCATCAGAAAGTCTAAAATAAGCAAATCAAAATGCTCGTTTTTAACGCGTTCTATAGCTTCCATAGGATCTGTTATGCCAACAAATCCATAGCCGTTTCTCTTTAAAACAACAGAAAGGGAATCTATAATGCCAATCTCATCATCTACAACAAGTATCTTATACTTAAATTGTGTTGGTATTTTTCTTTTTCTCAAAGTTACATACTCTCCGCTCTGGCGCTGTTAAGCTGTGGAATTGATACATAGAAAGTAGTTCCCTTGCCCTCTTGTGACTCAAACCACATATCACCCTCAAATTTACCCTTTATTGTTGAATATGACATAAATAAACCAAGTCCAGTGCCATCCTTGCCCTTGGTGGTCACCATTTCTCTAAATAGCTTTTCTTTCAGAGAATCGCTAATCCCTTTCCCACTATCTGTAATTATAAATATTACATTGGGACCGGCTTGTGTAACATGGAAGAGTATCTCGCCCTTCTCACCTTCATATGATTGTATTGCATTAATAATCAAATTGTCAAGCACCTGTACAAGAGAGTTAACATCTCCACGCAGTTCTGTCATTCTGTCAACATCTACTGTTGTTTTCATGTCCGCGTGATATCGAATAAGCTCATGCTTAAGCAATATATCTATCCTTTTTACAACTTCGTCAATTGTAAAGCTTATAAACCCCGAAGTGTTAAACTGAACCGCTTGCCCTTTAACTGCGCTTATAATATCAGACATATAGCCGCAATGGGGCTTTACCTTGCCTACCCACTCTATAATTTCTCTGGCAATTTCTCTATGATCATCATCTGTTACACTAGAATCTCCTATGGAATCTAAATATTCCTCAGCTAAATCTTTTATACCCTCTACTCCTCCTGATATCGACATTATCGGAGTTTTAAGGTTGTGAGCTATCCCACCTATAAGCTGTCCAAGCGAAGCAAGCCTTTCTTGTCCCATTAGAATTTCTTGCTTTTCCTTAATCGTTTCCATGTCTTTAACATTTTGAGTTATATCTTTAAGAAGCATAACCATGCCCAGCTGACCTTGCGATTTTGTGTTAATTGTTGTGACTTCGATTTTAAAATGCTTATCAAAATCTTTATATTGTATATGCTTGTCAGCAGACAATGGCTGCTTTAAGTCCAAAGAAAACTGTACCATATCATAAAGCTCGCAAAAAGTTGAAGTCTTCTTATCATCCGATGCGAATACGCTTTTAATATCAACATTTCTTTTTATATCAAGATAATTTTCAAATGTTTCTTCAAATGTTTTATTGTAATCGATTATTTTCAAATCATTGTCTATTACTAAAAATCCATCTGAAATATTATCAACAATATTCCTAAGTGCAATTGGCACGACGTTTAAAAAGCTGAATTTAAGAATAGAAAATACAAAAAGAACAACTGCTGCAGTAAACGAAATTGTGGTCAAATAGACATTCATAACTACAATTTTCATTGTATAGAATATGTTTACTACCAAAGGAATCGCAATTCCAACAAATATCAAAAGCGATTGTTTTGAGAAAAATCCTGTAGTTTTAATAGATGAACTTGCCAAAAAATACAGACCAGTAAACAAAAATCCGTATGATATTATAGTGTGTACGAAAAACAATTTCCCGTACACAATGTCCATATTGCTTATCGCATAATTTTCGATAAACATATGGTGTATTTCATTAGTAAGAATTAGTCCGCAATCAGCCAATGGTAATAATACAATAAGAACATGATGCCAAGAAAAATTAATTTTTGTTTTTGCAAAAATTAGACCTACGTAAAACAATGACGCCGGTAAAAAACATAGTCCCACAAATCCTGGGTAAACAAATATTTTATATATATCATTGTCTTGAATGTAAAAATAGAGCTCAAGAGAATTGCTTAATACCCATAGAAGAGCAAAACCTATTGCAGATAAAAATGCATTTATAATCTGTTTTTTTTCTTTTAGCTGAAGTATATAGACAAAAAGCACAAACAAAAAAAACGAAGATATTATAAGGGCAATCAAAACCATATCATAATTTTGCATTTATACCCTCCTTAATCTCAGCCTGATTAACCAAAATCCTAGATATCTCAAATGCTCCCTCTGATTTTAAGATCGTGTAGTGATCTCCTCGGACAGTTGTGTTTACAACTTCTCCTTTAACATATTCATCCCAAATTGAAGAATCGCTTTCTATGCTATTTTCTTTGGCCTGAATAAAACATACATCCCCTTCAATTTTACTTTGAGGAAAATACATAACTCTTGCAATATGAAAGCTTCTTACAACATTTATAAATGTAAAAATATCTTTAACAGGTGATTCATGATAATCATCTAAATAGTTTACGATATCATCGGGCACTTTATAAATAAAATCTCTTATAATATTCTTCTTATTCTGTGACTTTTCTATATCGCAGACAACATTTTCCCAAAGCTCCTTTATGCTGCTCGAACTTTTTATGAGTTCGCTTTTTATATCATAGCCCAAATTATTGGATACAAATTCTTTTTCTTCAGCTAAGCTTAATTCGGTCTCTCCATACCATTTTTTAGGACCGATTGTGTCAATCAATGTCAAGCTTCCGGTTCTTTTTCCCATAAGCTGAAGCTGTCTGTGTACTTCGTATGCTATCGTACCACCAATGCACCATCCTGCAATATTATATGGTTCATCAGCTACTTTTATTATTTCTTTTGTATACCTTTTTCCCATATCTTCAATTGATAAAATTTGTGGTTCTAGTGCTTGAGGTATGTCAGACCTTATTCCCCATACGTTATATGATTTGAGCATATTACCCACTTCAACATAAGCCCCTATGCCCCCGATTCCATCATGGATGAAAAATATATTGTTATCATGATTTCCTTTGTGCAACAAAAAAACATTATCAGCATATTGTGTTTTTTCATCTTTTGGCGCAGCAGCTATAACATATTCAGCAATTTCTTTTATGTTTACTGACATAAATAGCTTTTCAAGCGGTATATCCACATTGAATTCATCCGCAATTTGAAACGCCAAGGTGGTCAAATCCAATGAATCTCCGCCAAGCTCAAAGTAATTATCATTCATTCCCACTCGCTCAACTTTAAGCAAGCTCTCAATAATGCCAGTTAAATTTCGCTCTGTTTCGTTTGCGGGCGCTACATATTCATTTTCTTCGCTTAATATCATACGCTCAACAGGAGGAAGTAATTCAGTATTCACCTTACCTCCGGGTGTAAGCGGCATTTTTTCCATATCCAGAAAATACGAAGGAATCATATATGAAGGCAAAACTTTTCTTAGCCTGTCTCTTACTTGACTAACTGAAATATCACCAGACTTTTGATAAAAAGCGCAAAGCTTCTTTTTGTCATCAGAAATAATCCTGTCGATTACGACAGCGGTTCCTATTCCTTCAATCTTTAACATTTCACTTTCAATTTCGCCAAGCTCTATCCTTACTCCGCGAATTTTCACTTGCCTGTCCGTTCTTCCCATGTATTCGATTTCACCCATCGGATACCATCTGGCAGCGTCTTTTGTCCTATAAAGCCGCTCGCCTTCTTCAAATGGATTGTCTATAAAAACATCATCGGTTATATCAGGTTTATTTATGTATTCACGGGCAAGACCTACTCCTGATATATAGAGTTCGCCGCAAGTACCAATTGGGACTAGATTAAGATTTGAATCCAATATATATATTTTGTAATTTGCTATCGGCTTTCCGATTGGAATGTTTTCTTTCTTTTCTTTTTCACACTTATGATATGTGGCGCACACGGTAGTTTCAGTAGGCCCATACGTGTTATATACATCCGCATTCTCAATCAAATTGCAGAAATATTCGTGCTTTAAAACATCCCCGCCGCTTATAAATGTTTTTACTGATGAAAAATCATTTATCTTGTTTAGCTCATTTAAAACAAGAGGTGAAACACTTATAACAGAAACTTCATGTTCCTTAATTGTTTCTGCAAGCCCCACCATATCCTTTGCTCCATATTTGTTAGAAAGAACCAGTGTTGCGCCCGCGGAAAGCGTGGGATACACTTCTTCCACAAAAGCATCAAATAAATATGAACTCTGTTGCAACACTTTTTCACTGCCATCGTATTTAAATTCATCTAAAAATGCATGCACGTAATTCACAACACTTTTGTGTTCTATAACAACACCTTTTGGCTGCCCCGTTGTTCCTGAAGTATACATTATGTATGCAATGTTTTTTGCATTCAATTTGTATTCAATGTTTTTAGGCTGTTGGGCAAAATCAACTTCCTCTATTTTAATAACTTCACCTTCAAATTTCGAATAAGGCTCGTTGCAGTTTTTTGTTATTAGATATTTTACTTTGCTATCATTTAAGATATATTTTTTTCTTTCATCAGGCAAATCACATTCAATGGCAAGATAACCCCCGCCGGCTTTTAGAACAGAAAGAATTGACACTATCATATCAACTGATTTATCAATCATAAGACATACAATATCTTCTTCTTTTATTCCCTTGTCAAAAAGCTCTGCAGCAAGGACATCAGACATTTTGTCAAGTTTATCATAAGTTATCATTTCGCTTCCGCTTATGATTGCTGTTTTATCCGGGGTCTTTTTGACTTGTGCTTTAAATAAATCTACCAAAGTCAGTGTTTTGTCATATTCCACAGTTTTTGAATTAAACTCGTGCAACATTTTTTGTTTTTCATCTTCTGAAATTAGCTCCAGTTTGGACATTTCCCTTGAAGGATTGTCCAGAGCGTGCCAAAGCACACGAATAAAATTATCATGCAAAAAGTCGATTTCTTTTTCGTAAAACAAATCGTCCAGATAGTCATAATCTAAAACAAGTATACCTTCGCCTTCTCTGTCATTTATGTGAATTGAAAGAGACTCAAGCTGGCATTCATTAAAGTGCCATCTTGATTTATGGTTGGTTGAGCTTTGATTTTCAGTAAAACTCGCATTTTGATAAGAAATGACTACATCAAAAAGATCCTTAAGATCTTTATATCTATCTCTTGCCCTTTTAAGCAAAAGTTCAAAAGGGTAACGCTGGTGTTTAAGCACCGACATCCACTCTCTTGTGAGCTTTTTATTAAACTCCAAAAAGTTGTCATCATCATGAAGATCAATAAACAAAGGAACAGTGCTTATAAACATGCCCAAGGTTTTCTTCTGCCTTCTTGAAGATCTGTTTAACACAGGCGTTCCGATAACCATATTGTTTTGATGTGTTGTCCTTTTAAGATATATAGAAAATGCCGATAAAATAACCGCAAAAATAGATGTCCTTGTATCTTTACAATATTGACGTAAATGTTTTGAAAGTTTTTCAGGCAGAAGGTATGTTTTTCTTCTTGATTTTATGTTTGTGATTCTGGATTTTCTCTGCTTCAGTGTCACATTATTTGGGAATGTATCGAGGCGTGTGTCCCAAAATTTGCTATCCACTTCAACGCGCTCACTGGAAAGATAGTTCATTTCATCTTTTATATAATCAATATATGAAGGAACATCTGATGTATCTATATCTTCTCCATGCTTAAGTTTTTCGTAATAGTCCAAAACAAGATTGCCCACGCGCACTATTGCCCAAGCATCGTTTATTATATGATGAACCTTTGAAAATATAGCACATTCATCATCACTGATTTTTATAATAGAAAAATAGTACAATTTACTGTCTATCAAATTAAAAGGCTTCTGCGTTTCTATTTTATCATATTCAAATAATTCATCTATTGGCTTGTTAGTAAAATCTAGAATATCAAATTGCTCATACTCATAATTAACAAAATACTGCCTTGGCTCCCTGTCAATCATTTTTATTCTACAGCGCATGCCGTCATTTGTTTTAATGATAAGATTTAAAGCTTCGTTGAGTTGATTTGGATCAATATTTTTTTCTTTTATTCTAAGGGTAGCTGAAATAGTCCCGATTGATGTCCCCGGGTACGTTACCTCAGTTTGATATATGTTCTTTTGTGGATAAGTTAA
The DNA here is from genome assembly GCA_963676355.1 of Christensenellaceae bacterium. GTDB lineage: Bacteria > Bacillota > Clostridia > Christensenellales > UMGS416 > JAGLOK01. The sequence goes on along the minus strand of OY781093.1, from coordinate 948,298 downwards.
CGGATAGAAGCTATAATCACTTTTCATAGCTTTCTCCCGAAAAAACTAAAGCAGTAATACACCCATAATTTGTTAATGCAATGCACCAACAATTAGACACATTTTCTCTATACATATAACCCTCATAAACCTACTAAACCCAATATTAACCCACTATGATATACATATTACAAAATTTATATATTTTTTTCAAGTAGTTTACGTATATGTGTCACTTTTATTTTAATTTTTTATTAAAATTTCTCAACTTTTACCATTAGACTACATCTGCATCCTGATTCGTCCGCTTTTGCTTTCGCATTTTAAACATCTCTTCGACAACAACCATTACCGCTCCAAAAATAAGAATTGCGTAATAGCTTATAAATCTCCATATCAGCATCGCGATAAACACTGGCACTTTGGTAAAATACGCTGAAAAAAACAGATAAAACCCACCTTCTGAAGCACCTGATGCTCCGGGCAGAGGAAAGAAAGAAACTGCAAGTGATAAAAATGCCTGCATCGTAATTAAATCAATAATAGATTTTTGATTGTGTCCGAATGCTATATAAATAAAGTATGGTATCGCAAATAAGAAAGCGAGATTTGCAAATGAAATCAATACTGAAATAGCCACTTTATCTTTGTACTTTTTAATATAGTATGTGCTTTCATGGAACTCTTCAATTGTTTTATCAATTGAACTATATGCTTTTTCAGGCTTTTTAATAATTTTAATTTTGTTTAACAGCTTCACAATTCCATAACCAATTTTATAAGGAATTTTTTTATCTGCCATGATAAAAGCTATTAATACAACCGCAGCTAAATTAATTACAAAGCCGAGTGTGGTTAGCCAAAAAACTTGCCTATAATTTGCATAAAAATAGCCGCCTCGAAACAACATTGCAGCAATATAGAATATGCAAAGGGACATCTCATAAACAATAAATTTAACAGCAACAATGCACATAGAAGGTCCATATGGGATATCTTTTCCATTCATATAAACAACCTGCATTGGCTGTCCACCTGAAGCAAATGGTGTCAAAGCACCATAATAAAGACCTATAACTCCAGCTTTTAGCGAGTTAAACAGCGATGTTTTCCCATAGATATAAGATGTGATATGATGCAACAACAGCCCATCGGTTATCCAAAAAAGCACAACACTTGCAAATCCAATCAATATGAAAGTGCAGTTAATGCTTTTTAAAGCATCCACAACATTTACCAGGCTCTTATCCAGCAAACCAATAAGGGTTATAACCAGTATAGTGCCCACTATGTATAATATTCTAAAAATCTTTTTTCTTTTATCTTTATTCATTTCCACCATCATTTATAACATGCTGTAAACAATCATTTTGTTGACAGCAACTGTTACCTATTATTTATTTAGCATATCACCTTCATCAATAGTTCAATCGCACTAAATTCTCACATAAAATAAACACAAAAACCACACAATCTCCACTAGCAACATGCTCAGTCATTTCATTATATAATAAATTGAGGAAAAACATTATATAATCCGATGTTTTTAATTAATCTTTAATGATGGTCTAATTATTGTTTTTTATTTCATCAATAAGGTTTATCACCTTGTCCTTAATGATGTCTCTTGTTTTTTCAAAGTCTTCAAGAGTACCTCCTGAAGGATCTTCAAGCCCCCAGTCTTGTCTGTTTCTAGTAGGAACATAAGGACATTCAACACCGCACCCCATCGTAATAAGATAGTCCAATTCAGCTGGAATATCACTTAAAAGCTTGGGATACTGGTTGCTTATATCGATTCCCGCATTTTTCATGGCCTCAACAGCTTTAGGTTTTACCTCAGGGTAATTTTCTGTTCCTGCCGAATATATTTCCATCTTATCTCCTGCAAGCTCTCTGGCCCATCCTTCGGCCATCTGCGACCTGCAGGAATTGTGAGTACAAACAAATGCTACTTTCTTTTTCATGATTACCACCCATCTTCTTATCGTTTGTAATCATTTAATTATATAACAAAAGCGCATGGCTATCCACGCACTTTTGTAATGGTTTAATAAAATGAATCTTAGTCCAGCACTCTTCTGCCCCATGAAAACGCAGCGTTGTAAAAACTTGATGTATTCATATTGCTTATAATAACTGAATATCCTTTTCCTGAATTCGCGTGGATAAAGTCACCATTTCCAAGGTATATACCAGCATGGTCGGATAAATCTCCATCGCTGTTATTTGTGTTAAAAAACACCAAGTCTCCGGGCAAAAGGTTGTCCCTGTCTGTAATCTTCACACCATATTGGTCATAGCCCTGATTATAGGCTGTTCTCGGAAGAGAAATTCCAAGCTTTTTCATAACATAGTATGTAAAGCCCGAGCAGTCAAAGCTGTCTGGACCTTCTTCGCCATAAACATATGGCGAGCCAAGTTTAGACTTTGCTATTTCAATTGCTTCTTCTGCCTTTGTTTTTGCTTCTTGTGTCTGTGGTTCAGGGTCATTTTCTTGAGTCGGTGAATCTTCTACTATTTTTTCCGATAGCTTTCTTCTTGCTTCCTGTTCAGTCATTGCTGCACTGGAATATAAAAGTTGCTTTGTCTGAGTCCCGGCAATTCCATCGGCTTTTAAGCCATGTGTGCTTTGGAAATACACTACAGCTTCCCTAGTCTTTGCTCCATATTCACCATCAATCGAATATCCGTAATATCCTAGTTCTTTAAGCCTTTCTTGGATGCTTGTAACTTCATCAGACTGCATACCGGGTATAAGTGAAGTCTCCTTATATTCAGTAAAAAGCTTATCCATAGTCTTTTGTCCAACGATTCCATCAGGCTTTAGCCCGTACGCCTTTTGAAAATCTTCAACAGCATCTTCGGTGATCGAGCCGTAATAACCTGTTATTCTGGAATAACCATATATACCGAGCTCCTGAAGGCGACGCTGGATTTTCTCCACAATTTCACCTTCCATGCCTTCGGATATCGTACCTGAAATAGTCAAAGATGTGTCTTCAGATTCTGTTTGAGTATCTTCGCTTTCATCCGCTACCTTAGCCGTTGCATCGCCTTTAAGCTTTGACCATGTTTGATTCCCGACTATTCCATCAGCCTTTAAATTATTTACTTTTTGAAATTCCTTTACGGCATCTTCAGTGATTTTCCCGAAATATCCAGTAATCCTGTCATAGTTAAAATATCCCTGATTTCTAAGCAGCTCTTGAAGTTGCTCAACCTCACTTCCTTTTGAGCCTCTTTTTAAGATATTACCGTCAGCTAAAGCGCTTGAACCTATCAATGCAATTACAACAATAAAAGCTGTAAAAGCCGATACAAGCCTGTATGATTTCCTCATTTTAAAAACTCCCTGTAGTCCTCAATATCCCAATAGATAAACACTAAGTCAAATTAACATAAGTCTTTGATATATATCCGGTCTGACTTTCGTAATTTATTTTATAAAAACCGTTTGATTCCCCCAAAATCGTAACAGTCGTTCCTTTAAGCAACGAGCCAATCTGCGAATAGTTCAGCCCTGCACCACTTCTTACCCTAAGGCTTGAAGCTGTTATTTTTCCCGTTGATGAAGTTGTGCCGCCTGAAGAAGAGCTTCCTCCGCTGTCTCCGGATCCAACAGAAACATATTTGCCGCTAACCCATCCTTCTTTTGAATTATAGTTTATTTTATACCAACCGTTAGAAGAATCTAAAATAGTAACAGTGGTTCCATTTTTTATAGTATCATACAAAGAATATGACGTGTCCGGTCCTGATCGGAAGCTAAGATAGCTGCAGTTTACAATCTCCCCCGTAGTCTGCGAGCTTGATTGCTCCACATCCACATATTTTCCGCTGACATATCCCGTAACTCCTGAATACTCGATTTTAAGCCAACCACTTGAAAGCTCATCCAACACCTTTACATTCGCTCCATGAGGCACATGTCCTAAAATTGATGAAGATGTTGAAGCAGAGCTTCTTATTCTAAGCCTTGATGTTGAATACTCAAGCTCTATCGTACCAGTTTTCACTCCACCAGAGCTTGTAGGCGTTGGTGTTGGTGTCGCACCCGACTGTGTCGGTGTAGGCGTAGGTGTCGCTGTGGGTGAAGGTGCAGGCGCATGGTCTTCCTTTGTGCCCTCAAAGTCTACATAATCGTCCACCATATAGCCAAGTAAGTCATTATAATTCACATAAACCCAACCGTCTGATCTGTCTTCAAGTATCACAACTTCAGTGTTTATAGGAACATAAGCTAAAATAGCCGATGTAAGATTTGCACTCTTTCTTAATCTCACAAACCCCGTTGATGCTGTAACGGTTCCGACAAGTTCACTGGGATCATCATTATCCCCAGTAGGCGGATCATCAGTTCCTCCTGAAGATTCCTTAGTTCCCTCAAATTCCATATCATCATCAACCATATAGCCTATTACGCCATCGTAGTTAACTTTTATAAATCCATCTGTTCTGTCTTCAAGCAATTTCACATAAGTACCTGATGGAATATACATCAACACATAGGATATTGTTGAAGGTTCATTGTACAATATCTGCGTTCCGTTCGTAGTCTTAGCCCAAGGTCCACGATATTCATCTGTATCTTCTTTATTTCCTTCAAAAGTCACATTGTCATCTATTATGTATCCCTTTGTAGAATTATACTCAGCATAAATCCATCCGTCGTTTCGATCTTCAAGGATAGTGACTTCTGCGCCCGACGGTATCTCCGCCAAAACATTGCTATAAGTTTCAGGCTCAGAATAAAGCTTGTCTGCCTGAACTAAGGTCCCTTTTGGAACAGTTGTAGGTGTTGGCGTTGCTGTTGGTGAAACCGTTGCAGTAGGTGTAGCATCAGTCTCCGTCGGTGAAACTGTTACAGTAGGTGTAGCATCTGTCTCCGTCGGCGAAACCGTTACAGTAGGTGTAGCATCAGTTTCCGTCGGCGAAACTGTTACAGTTGGCGTAGCATCGGTTTCAGTCGGTGAAACTGTTATAGTTGGCGTCGGCTCAATGTCTTCTTTTGTGCCATTAAAGTCAAGGTTGTCATCCAATATAAACCCTACTTCACTTTCATATTCTGCCTGAACCCAGCCATCATCACGGTCTGTTATAATCCACACGCTTTCTCCGCTTGCAACAGCCGATATAACATCTGATTGTGTATCAGCTGAAGCATATAGGCTGTCTTGTGCAGTCAATGTTCCCGCTTCATAATAGTCTTCTTTTGTACCATCAAATTCTGCAAAATCATCTTCAATATATCCCGTCTGACTATCATAGCTTATCTCAATCCAGCCATCATCACGGTCTTCAATTATTTCAAATGTTGCCTGATTTTCAAGCACCGAAAGAGATTGACTCGTTGCGTCAGTTTCTTGTCTCAAGTAGATTTTTTTGCCCTCTTGAACGCTGCCTGTTGGGCTTGCAGTCGGTGTTGCGCTTGGTGTTGGCGATGGCGAAGGAGTCACTGCTGCTGAAACCATTGTAAGGTACTTGGATGAGCACCATCCTTCATTTCCCAATGAGTCTTTTACTTCAAAGAATTCACCTGAAGCTGAATAACGCGTCACAAGTTCGCCATTATCCAATGTTGTTTTTACTGCAAAATCAGTCGAAGGACCTTCTCGCATGTTAAGTCTTGTCGCTGCAACTTTGTAAATGCCTTCATGAACTTCAAATTCAGATGGAGGTGTCGGTGTAGGATCAGGATGAGTAATATCCAGATATTCACGCGCTACATATCCCACAACTTTCTTGCTAGGAACATATATCTTGCACCATGTGTCATCAACTATTACATTTACAGTCTCGCCCTTATTAACACTCGTTAGAACCGAATATGAAGAACCGGGTCCGGAGCGCACATTAAGAGAATCCGCCAATACAACCCCAACCGCTGTCGGAATCGCTGTTTTAACAGGCAGAGGATCCTCGCTTACATTCATATTTCTTAAGGTAGTTCCGTTGTAGTAGAAATTAATAATATCGTTATATGTTTTGCCTTCGTTTGCCATCTGCTGCGCACCACGCTGCGATAGTCCAATGCCGTGTCCGAATCTTCCAGCTCGCAAAACAATCGATTTGCCATCGGATGTAACATATGTATCTAAAATACTGTGATATTTCAGATATGAAGAATAGCTCGCAAATTCAGCTTGCATGTCATCAAACACCAAGCTTATCGTAACCTGACTATAGTTTTGAGATGGTGCAGGTGTGGCTGTCGGTGCCGGTGTTGAAGTTGCTGTAGCCTCATTAGTCGGAGATTCAGTTGCCTCCGTCGATGTTGGTGTCACCGTTGGCGCATCATAGGACACTGATTCAGCAAGAATATATCCTTCTATAGATGAAACTCTTACTTTTAGCCATCCGTTTCCATTGTCTGAAATTACATGTATTGAAGCCCCGTCCTGAATATAGTATAAAACTATACTAGTAGCCTCCGGGTTCTTTCTCAATATCGCAATTTGTCCGCCATTTGATATAACAGCATCTTTATCTATATCCTGCGGAGTTGCTGTAGGCGTCGGAGCTGGTGCCGCTGTTGCTGAAGTTGAATCTACACTAACATAAGAGCCATAAACATAGCCTTGTAAATTATCATATTTTATTTTATACCAGCCATCGCTTCTCTGTTCATAAATGGTGACCTTGCCGCCATTTGGAACGTATCCAGATATGGAATTTGAAGTAGAAGGGCCAGAACGTATTCTAAGTCTTGATGAAGATTGCAAAACAATAGTGCCTGTCCATGTTTGTCCCGGCGCTGCCGTCACGGTTGGATCAGTAGGTATCGTCACATCACCCGTTGAATAATTAACCACAATAGATACTTTCTGAAATTTTCTAGAACCCGCTGGATAAGCGCCATATTTCGTAGGCGGCGGCAACTCATAAGGAGTTACCGAATTAACTCCAACAATCGTAATAGCACTTGCGCTAACGCCAAGTTTTGAACTCATGGCAGAAAGCATCATATTTCTAAGCTTTGGTTCAAGCGAATTTGATGTTGTAACAGTTTTAGGGAAATAAAATTCAAATCTTGGGCTTGCAGGATTTTTCATATCATAAGGATCATCTTTTAGCTCATGATATAAGTTGCTGCTTCCCCACCTTGGTGCTCTTGGCTGTATTTGACCACCATTTGATGCGCTATAAACGCCGTCGGCAAAAGAGCTGCCGTAAAAAAGAGCCATTCCCTTTGTCGCGCTGATAGCTGCCACAACAGGACCATCCCTGTCAGGATTATATCCTTTGTAAACTTGATTTGTTGTCGTATCCACAACATCATATGCGTTTCCGGGATAAATATATCGCATTGCATATGTGCGCGCCGCTATAGCTTGGGCTTTCAAGGCTTCAGCTGGCCAGCTTGGGCTCATTTCGTGCGCTACAACTCCAACTAGATACATTTCCATGTATAGCCTGCATATTGATGTAACATATGAACCATCACGTCTAAATGTCATATCTCCCGGGTAATTGGTCCATCCTGTTTTTGTATTGTTTAGTGTAAGCCAGTTGACTGAATTTGAGCTTTCGCATCGCACAAATGTTGCAGATGTCCCAAGATATGTGCTCAAACTGCCATCCACAAGTGCCACTCCACTGCCGGATGATTTAATTGTGTAAGTTTTTCCTCTAACTAATGTGTAATATGGATTTTCTTTAATATAATAATCTCCGTTTACGGTGAACTTAACATTCGTAACAGATCCCATACTGGACAGCTTGACTTTTATATAGCTGTAATCAGATGCTGCATATGCAGTTCCAGTCGGAAAAACTGAAACAAACAATACAGCCAAAATCAATATTAAAGCCAAATGCTTTTTAACCCTCATTACTTTTACCATCCTATATACACTGTGTAATAATTCCGTAATATCGAACTATCTTATAAGCATAACATAATAAGCCTATGCCTGCTTCTAGCACAACTCAATATAACAATAACATAACTATTGTATAAAATCAATAGTTTTGTAACATATTCGTAATGATTGGATTGGATTATTTATTTATCTATCTAAAATGCAAAAAACCCGAGTAAATTCGGGTTCTGCGGAAATCTTTTTAATTACTCTTCAACGCAAGCGTCCACCGGACATACATCTGCACAAGCGCCACATGAAATGCAAGCATCTGCATCAATCACGTAAGTTTCATCACCTTCACTAATGCATCCAGTTGGGCACTCTGCTGCGCACGCACCACACATGATGCAATCTTCAGTAATTTTATAAGCCATGTATCGTAACCTCCTAAATTGAACTTATTCCTTTATTGTCGGAATCATTATAACGCCACAAACTTCATTTGTAAAGTAAAAAAACTTGAAGTTTTTTGTCTGCTTTATGTGGTATTTCTAATTGTTTTTATTTTCAGTTTTCTGAGCAGAAGTACCTTTATTGTTGGTGTTAGGTCTTTTTTTCTTTCTTCTTCTTCTCTTTTTCTTATTGCTATTTTTAGGAGGCTTTTGGGTTGGCTCGTCTTCCCATGTTTCATTAGGATTTTTAAACAAAATATCCCTAGGTTTAGCTTTTCTTACTATTTCATATTGTTTATTGGCTTCCTCTTTTGAAATATTTTTCACATCATCCAAAGGATATTGTTTAATATCAAAAACTTCTCCGGGGAACATAACCCTTACTTTACACTGTTCCAAAAGAATAAGATTGTCCACTACAGTTCCGGGGCCTTCAGGGGTCATAACAGTACTGCCCACTTTTTTTAGCCTTGGCTTTATAGCCTTATATACATTATGCTCATGTTCAAGGCAACACATAAGTCTTCCACAAAGACCTGATATCTTTGTAGGATTAAGTGATATATTCTGATCTTTTGCCATTTTAATTGATACAGGATGAAACTCCGCCATAAACGTAGTGCAACATAGCTCTCGGCCACAAGGACCTAAACCACCCTTCATCTTCGCTTCATCGCGCACACCTATCTGCCTAAGTTCAATTCTTGTTCTAAACGTTGAGGCAAGCTCTTTTACAAGTTCTCTAAAATCCACTCTACCATCAGCGGTGAAAAAGAAAACAATTTTTTTATTGTCAAAACTATACTCAACTTTTACAAGGTGCATGTCCAAATTATGTTTTTGAATTTTCTTTTCACAAATTCCAAATGCTTCTTGTTCTTTTATTTTGTTGTTTTCTAGTGTCTTATAGTCCTGTTCGTCTGCCACGCGAATAACTTTTTTAAGAGGAGATACAATCTCATCTTCATTCACTTCTTTAATCGCTATAACTACATCGCCGAACTCGATACCCTGAGCGGTTTCAACAACGACACTATCACCCTTTTTTATTTCAAGTTCCCCGGGGGAAAAATAATAAACCTTTCCGTTTCCGCGAAACCTTATGCCCGTAATCTTTGGCATAAAATCCTCCTATAGGTTATAAAGCAGAAAATCCACCGTCGGCAGATACTGCGCATTTCCGGCAAGCCTTCTTTCAGCCTGCAATAAATAATTTAATTTATCAATTATATCATCAATCTTATGCTTTTTGGCATAATTTATTTCTTTTTGTCCATAAACCCTTTTTCCAACTGATATTTTTATCTTCATACAGTCGGATAATATCTTCTGCCAACAAGATAATATCTCGTTTATTTCATTTCGTTTTCTTTCCAGATAAGAAAACACTTCCACTTTTCCATACTCAATACTAAAGAAAACATCTTTATATTCGTTATATTTTTTAAGCATCTTTTCATCTTGTGAAATCTCTAGCGCAAACCCAAGATTACCTCCCGAATATGAAGCAACTTCAGCAGCCTTCGTTTCCTCTACACCTTCTTTTATAAGCGCAGAAGCCACCTGTACATCCGTAAGTTTTTGCATTTTTATTGTAACCGAACGGGATATAATAGTGGTAAGTACATTTGAGATATTGTCGCACAATAGCATTATTGTAAGATACTCCGGTGGCTCTTCCAAAGTTTTAAGCAACTTGTTTTGAGCGGCCGCAGTCATAAGATGTGCTTTTTGAATTATATATACTTTGCGTCCACCATCATTTGGTATAAGATGAACATCGCTTAAAAGCTGAGATATCTCTTCTGTCGATATAGACTTTTTCCCATTAGGTTCTACAACTTTAAAATCGAGATTGTTTCCATGCTCAAATTTATTGCAACTAGAACACTCGTTGCATGGTTTTTTTTCTCCACTGTCTTGGCAAAGCAATGCTTTGGCATAAACTTGCGCCATGAGCATCTTTCCTGTGCCGTCTTCCCCTTCAAATATCAGAGCATGATTTTGTTTGTTATTGGAAATTGATTTTTCTAAATATTCAATAGATTTCTTTTGGCCAATAATCTGCGAATAATCCACTTATTATCTAAAACTTCTTAAACTGATCCACGTCAAGTACAAAAACAGTTGCTCCGCCAACTACAACTTCTATAGGAAATGGCACATATCCGCCGTTTCCACCGGTCATAGGTGAAGGTGTGGTTGCAATTTGTTTTCTTGATTTGCATACTTTTTCTATGATATCCATAGCATGATCAAGCTTTGCAGCCTGAACGCCCACCATAAGGGTTGTGTTTCCTGCACGCAAGAATCCGCCTGTAGTTGCAAGCTTTGTTACACCATAACCTTCATTCATAAGCGATGACACCAATCTTGTGGCATCCTCATCCTGAACAATCGCTACAATCAGTTTCATATATATCCCTCCAATAACTTGGCCAGTAATCTGAATTTTTCATGCCTTTATAATTTAATTATAGAACAATCATTTATCTTTTTCAATGACATTATCCACAGCTTTGGATATCTCGGAGGCAATGTTTGCAATAGTGTCACTGGCATCAATAAGCAATGACTTGTCATTTTTTTCTGCAAGTTCAATAAATCCTTTATGTACGCGAGCAAAAAATTCCACACCTTCGCGCTCCAGCCTGTCGTGATCTTTTCCTGATGCATTAAGCCTTTCATGTACACTTTCAGGGCTAAGCATCAAATATATTGTTATATCTGGCTTAATCCCATCAATTGCACCAGCATTTATCATAGCAATATTATCCGCTCCAAGCTGCCTGCCATATCCCTGATACGCTATAGACGAGTCGACGTATCTGTCGCAGAGCACCGTTTTTCCTTCTTCGAGTGCAGGTTTTATAACCTTATCCACATGCTCTGCTCTAGATGCCGCATATAAAAGAGCTTCACACATAGGATTCATTCCCATATTATTTTTATCCAATATTACATTCCGTATTTTTTCACACACTTGAGTTCCACCCGGCTCACGGGTCACCACTATATCCATTCCCTCTTTTTCAAGGTGTTCTTTTAAAAGATTAAACTGCGTTGTCTTTCCAGCACCATCCATGCCTTCTAAAACTATAAACATCTTTCCCTCCAATTTATCTCTGTATTATACATCAGTTATTATTACTTTGCCGTTTCTTTTGCCAAAAACATGTCCGCCCAGCTCTTCTATCCTTTTAAATAACAATATATGCTCATGCGTTATTTTCTCCCCTGGCAAAATCAATGCAGTCCCTGGGGGATAAGGCCCTAATATACAAGCTGAAACTTTTCCTTCTGCTTCGTGCATAGATACTGCTCGACTATTTGAAAGCCATTCTTCACTTAAACCGATAATTCTTTTTCCGCTTTGAGGCATATCAATAATTACTTCTGAATTTATCTTCTCATCAATAGATTTTATTGCTTCAAATAATCTTTCAATACAATCATCATCGTCATAAATCGTCATTATTGCAACTGCATATCTGAAGTCCGCCATCTCCAACTGTATATTAAATTCTCTATACAGTTTATCATAAATATAGTATCCGCCACCCGAATATTTTGCATCAATTACGACTCGAGTTGCATCTTTATCCACATAGCCCGCACTTTTTGCCCATTCATTATCTGCACACTTTATAAAATTCAGTTCATTTATCTTTGTTGTAAGCGCTGCGCACTCCTGTGCTTTTTTATCCCATCTTCCGTCAAGAGAGTCTTGAACTGCCTCTTCAAGAGAGGCAGCTATGATATGCGAAGGGCTTGATGTGTTAAGCGCATGAAAAATCCCCTCAAACACATTTAAATCAATATTTTCACCGCAATGAAGAAACGCTCCCTGAGTTAACGCCCCCAAAGTTTTGTGAGCACCATTTATCCAAATATCAGCATAATTACTTGCATTCCGAGGGAGTTCTTTTGAAAAAACAAAATGGGATCCATGAGCTTCATCACATACTAAAAGAGCATTCTTTTTACTCACAGCCTGAGCTAATCTTTCAACATCTTCGCACCTACCGTAATAGTCAGTACTTGTTATAAATACTGCACACTTTTCATCGGTATTCTCCAAATATGATATCAACACATCCGAAGCACCTTTAAATGTCTGCAATTTATAATCAAACTCAGGATCTAAAATTACGCAGTCTAAATCAAATAACAAACATGCATTTATTACGCTCATGTGGGAGTTTCTTAAGGCTATAATTTTATAACCCATCTTTTTTGCATACAAAACAGCCACTTGTATTCCAAGCGTTGCACCGTTTGTTATAAAAAAGCTCTTTTTTGATTTATATGTTCGGGTTAAAAAATCAATCGCCTCAGCATAAGAGCCTGAAGGCGAATTTAAATCATCAGTCTGCGGCAGCTCTGTTAAATCAAGAGGATTTATCTTGCCCTTGTGTCCTGGCATATGCAGACGAAGTGTATTTACTTTCGAATAATCAGAAAGTGTTTTTTTTATATAGCCCATTTATGTGACAATATCCGGTTCGCGTTCTTGCTTTACCTGACGGTTTTCAATGGCGCTTTCAAGCTGGCTTACAAAATCATCAGAAGGAGAAAAGACAGCCTCAAATATCTCATCGTCTTTTTTAAAGGTAATAGACCATTTATTTGTGCTATCAGCAAAAAGCCTATATGCCTTAGATATTTTAACTTTTTCTGAAGAGTTTGCTTTTTCAAAGGAAAGAATGTCCCATATAAAAACATCAACCACAGGGGTCACCCTTTTACCAAGCATTTTTTCAATCAAAAGTTCATCATCAAACAACGAATATCTATATTGAACCAAAAAATGCTGAACCACAAAGTAGCATATAACCATAAGAACTGCATAAATTATATATTCTAGACCCTTTATGCCATATGTGTTTTCAAAATATCCAATCACCGAAGACATAAATATAATAATCACGGCTATCGCCAAAATAAGCAATATACCGCGAGTTCCGTCAGAGCCTTTTCTAGTGGCAATCTCTCTTATCATTTATTCTTCCGTTTCTATCGGCATTTGTGAAAGCAAAATACTATCGGTTTTCCCCATCATATAATCAATTGTTTTTAATACATTGTCATAATTTTCAGTATAAATAAGAACTGCCATAACTTTATCAGTAGGGTCAACTCCCAAATCAACAAAACCTTCCAAATGGCTTATAGGAATTCCGTAAAGGTGGCTTTCAGTATCTTCATCAGTTGTTGTTTTATACTCTTCAAGATCATACATATCTTCGGGGAAGTCATATTTCCCCACTATTTCATCCATCGAATAAAATGCTCCCTGAGATGCATAAGTAAGATAAACATCCTTAGATAATATTAGAATATCATCTTCTTTAGCCGCTATTCTGGCAGCCAACACTTCAAACATTGTGTAGTCCATTGAACTACCATCTGAACCCGAAAAACCCAATGCGTATATATTTACTTCCTGTTGATCTTCAGACAGCGTTTCTAATATCTCTTTTTGCCACATATTCTTTTCAGGCTCCTGCAAAGTCACCCCAATAACAGTGACGTCCACTTTCAGCTCATTGGGGACTTTTGGCTTTGTTACAGTAAAAACAATGGAAAATAATGCTGCCGCTCCTAAAATAGCTGCAATGTATGCCCACTTCGAATAATACATGTGGTCTTTAAATCTTTTTTTAGTAAACTTTATATCTAACATATTAGTCCTTAGGTCTCATAGTCGGGAATAGCAATACGTCGCGAATTGATGATGTGTCAGTCAAAAGCATAACAAATCTGTCAACGCCCATTCCCAATCCACCAGTAGGTGGCATTCCATATTCAAGAGCTGTCACATAGTCCTCATCTATAGAATAATCTTTATCCCCATGCTTAAGCTTTGCCTGCTGGATAAATCTTTCTTTCTGGTCAATAGGATCGTTAAGCTCAGTAAATGCATTCCCCAGCTCGCGTCTTGCAACAAATATCTCAAATCTTTCGGTTAAAAGATCGCTTCCGGGAGTTTTCTTTGCAAGCGGTGAAATTTCTATCGGGTAATCATATACAATGGTTGGCTGAACAAGCTGCTCTTCAACTTTTTGCTCAAAAAATTCATTTAGAATTACACCCCAAGTAGGCTCTTCTTCCACATGAACTTCGTGTTTTTCTGCTTCCTGTTGAGCCAATTTGTCATCCCCTATAAACGACATAAAGTCTACGCCTGTGAATTTCTTTACGGCATCTGACATAGTCATTTTATCAAATTCTTCACCGAATGTTATTTCATCGCCTTGGTATGAAACCGTTCTTGTGCCAAGAACTTTATCACAAACAAATCCGATAAGATCTTCTATACGCTTCATCATACCTTTGTAATCAGTATATGCTTCATAAAATTCAAGCATTGTAAACTCAGGATTGTGCTTATAGCTCATTCCCTCATTTCTGAATATTCTTCCTATCTCATAAACCTTTTCAAAGCCACCCACAATAAGACGCTTCAGCGAAAGCTCAAGCTCCACGCGAAGGAACATATCAATATCTAAAGTATTATGATGAGTTTTAAATGGACGTGCTGCAGCATTTGTTGAGTGATTGTGGAGCACAGGCGTTTCAACTTCAAGATAGCCTATTTTTTCCATATATTCACGGATAGCCGAAATAGTCTTGCTTCGTGTCACAAACACATCGCGAACATCGCTGTTAACAATAAGATCTACGTATCTCTGACGGTATCTTAAATCCGCATCTTTTAATCCATGATATTTTTCGGGTAATGGCAAAAGCGACTTTGACAGAAGTAAAACTTCGTCGGCAACGATGGAAATCTCGCCGCGCTTTGTACGAAACACTTCGCCTTTAACGCCTACTATATCACCAATATCCATCTTCTTAAATGCTTTGTATTCATCTTCGCCCAAAACATCTCTTTTTGCATAAATCTGAATCGTATCTTTTTCGTCCATTACATGTCCGAAAGATGCCTTGCCCATTATGCGCTTGCTCATAAGTCTTCCGGCTATTGACACCTTCTGACCTTCCAAGCTTTCAAATTCTTCTTTTATCTCAGTTGAAAAATGTGATTTGTCATATTTAACTATATCAAAAGGACAGCTTCCTTCCTGCGTAAGCTTGGAAAGCTTGTCCCTTCTAACTCGTATTATTTCATTTACATTAATCTCTTGGGGCTGCTCATTCTTATTTTGGCCGCTCATTTATGCTCCTTTTCAATAACTTATATCTTTTGTTTCATTTTATAGCATAATTGTTTCTTTGCAACACAAAAAAAGATTAAGTTTACAAAATCTTTTCATCTGTGAATTGCTGTAATCTGAACTTCCTTGCTACCACTTGGAGAATTGTATTTCACAATTTCTCCTATATGTTTGCCAAGTAAGGCTACACCAATAGGAGATTCATTAGAAATTTTCCCTAAAAAAGGATCGGCTTCCCCTGAACCCACTATAGTATATTTAAATTCTCTTTCAGTCATCATATCTTTAAGATGAATCACTGCACCCAGTACAACAACATCACCGGCAATTTCAGAGTTATCAATAATCTGTGCTTTTCGCAAAGTAGCCTTGATGGTCATTATCTCACCTTCCATAAAAGCCTGCTCATTTTTAGCATCCTCATATTCCGAGTTTTCCGAAAGGTCTCCTAATGCAATTGCTGCACCAATCCTGTCAGCAACTTCCTTACGTTTGGAAGTTATTAAATATTCAAGCTTTTCTTCAAGCTTATTAAATCCTTCTTGAGTTAAGTATATAGGTTTTTTATCTGGCATTTTATATCCCCTTTGCTTTAATATTAAGCATTTACATGGTGCCTATTACACCACATAATAGTGAACAAAACACCAAGAAATACCTTCCTTGGCATTTTGTTATCAACAAATTATAGTCAATAGGCTATACAAAGTCAAGTATTATTGTTTGAATAGCAAATCACCGTATTTAAAAACCCTTCAATCTCTGCTAGCGAATTCACGCGAACTGCTTTATTTCTTAACTCTGCAGCATTTCTTTCTCCTTTTATATACCATGCGAGATGCTTTCTCATCATGCGTGCTGCTACCCTTTCACCAAACAATTCGCATAGCCCTTGTGCATGCTGCAATGCGTCCTTTATTCTTTGCTCAATGCAAGGTACATCGGTTATCTCTCCTGCTTCAAGATACGCTTTAATCTGCTCAAATATATATGGCTTACCCTGAGCTGCGCGTCCGACCATGACCATGTCGCACCCTGTTTCATCCAGCATTCTTTTTGCATCCAAAGCGCAATTGACATCACCATTACCTATAACAGGTATATTTAAGGCATCCTTTACGCTCTTAATCAAAGCCCAATCTGCCTTACCTGAATAATACTGTTGTCTCGTTCTAGCATGGATTGCAACACAGCTTGCCCCCGCTTCTTGAAGACCTCCGGCAAACTCAACAGCATTAACGCTGCTTTCATCCCATCCAGCTCGTATCTTGCATGTTACTGGTTTTTGTGTTTTATCCGCAACAGCTCTAACGATATCAAACGCAAGCTGAGGTGTCTGCATCAGTGCACTCCCCGCTCCGCCTTTAACTATCTTTGGTGCAGGACACCCCATATTAATATCTATAATGTCATAGTCTTTACAATGCTTTTGTGCCATATCTGCCATCATTTTTGGTTCAGAACCAAAAATCTGAATCAATTGCGGCGTCCCTGTATCTTTTTGCATAAGCTCCAAAGATTTTTTTGGTTGATAAAAAAGACCCTGAACACTAACCATTTCAGTGCAAGTTAAAGCTGCTCCATATTTTTTGCATATAGTTCTAAATACTACATCTGTAACTCCCGCCATTGGCCCTAAATATGCCCCTGCGGAAATTTTTAAATTGCCTATGTTCATAATAAGTTATGATGGATTTGGTGTTGGTGTCATTCCTTCTGCAAACGAAGAAATTTCTGGCTCATCAGTAGGCGTGGGCTCTGGTTCTAGATATTCACGAACGACTATATCATTTATAAGCCATTTATCCTCAATATTTATAAAAGAAATCTTAAGCTCTCTTCTTGGCCACTCAGGGATTTCAACTTCTTCGTCACCTTCTTGTGTGTTGCTTGACACACCACTTATGTTTTTTACATTCTCAACAAATGTAACTTCAGCTGTTTTGCGCCACGGATTACACCACAGGCTCTTAAGCTTTATCTTATACTCAAAGTCACGTATCACATAATTATCATATTTCCCATTTGATAATTCCGCATCATTTGCAAC
The DNA here is from genome assembly GCA_963676355.1 of Christensenellaceae bacterium. Taxonomy (GTDB): domain Bacteria; phylum Bacillota; class Clostridia; order Christensenellales; family UMGS416; genus JAGLOK01. The sequence continues at coordinate 930,828 of OY781093.1, read as the reverse complement.
AAACGTTCCACTGAAGAACTTATATAAATCCCCGGAGTCTTCAGTCCCGAGAGCTACACCTGCTCGAAGCTTCATTCCGTCTGTCGTGATTATATACACATTAGCTATATCACGTGAGACAATATATCCTGCTGCCATAAGTGAAATTACGGCTATTATAATAATTGTGATTTTAAGAAAAAACCATATACCGCGGAGAATATATCCGACTGTTTTTAATGTTTTATCATTCATTTAACACATTATATAATATCATTAAAGTAATTTAAACATTTTATTTTATATCTATTTTGTTATAGATAATTTTGAAGAAATTAAAAAGTGCCGAATATTCGACACTTTATATATAAAAAAACGGGGTAGTTAACCCCGCATCGTTTGGCTTATTAAGTTTTGTTAGTCAATCGGTGCGGCTAAAATGTGCTTCCTCTACCTGCAACCATTAAATAAGCCAATAATAGCATAAAGTTATTCTTTTCTTTTTTCATGATTTTGTCTCCCTTCTTTTAAATTCAACTTAATAATACATGCGTAAAAATGTAGTTTCAATACGATTTGAAAGAATAAAATAAAAAGTTTTTCAAAAAAGATAAAGTTTATATTGGATAGATACTATTTGTGTGCAATGTGCACAATTGAATTCATTTTATCCATACTATCTTATTACGTAATATAAGATAATGTATTTTAAAAAACAAAAGCGCTGCATATGCAGCGCTTGATATAAAGAAACGGGGTGTGTTAACCCCGCAGCGTTTGGTCTATTTTGTTGTCTAGTCAATCGATGCGGTTATAAATTCCTAAAAGTATCCATTGTCATTGAATATAACCATACGAGTGTCTCTTCAAAACTATCTTTTTTTCTTTTCATTTGATTTGCTCCTTTCTCTTTTATACTTGAAATATAAACCCAAATTTTTTATAAAACAACACAAATAATATAAACAAAATATTAATTAATCACAAAAAGTTATTGTTTCTATTTCGCGCCGCTTTTTTATGTGCATACTGCATAAAACATAAATAACCCTACTGTTTACTGGATGTTTTAGTCGCAAATATATTTTTGCACTAACTTACAGTTATAAAAATATATTCTTTCAACATAAAAGCGCCCGGTCCCGGACGCTTGTAATTACGATTTAGTTTAAAAGGGAGTCTTCCCTGTGTCGCTTAATTGCCTATTAGCTTTTAATTCTCACAGATCAGTAACGATTGAACTGAGACGCTGCGAATATATAAGCCAACAACGTTAGATCATTTTTCTTTTTCTTGTTCATTTCACGGTCCCCTTTCTTTTGAATTTAATCATATAATACTAGCAATAGCTAAGAAAAACAACACAATAAATATGAACAAAAAATTAAATCCGACTAAAAAGGTAATATTACTATTCTGTTACATTCAAATATGTGCAATATGCACAAATTCAATGTCGTCACTAGCTTTTTATTATTATTTCCACCGCACTTTTCAGGTTTTCCGCGACAATAAGGTTTCTTATTTTGCTTTTATTTATAAGCTGGTGGCCATTTTCAACTAAGATATGTCCGCAACCTATAAGGTTTGCTATTTCTGCATCGTGAAAAGTATCTCCTACAAAAACTATCTCTTCAGAACAATATTTAATTTTATCAAGGTGCACCTGTATTAACTCACTTTTTCCTGAAGCATAAAAGTCTGTTTTTCCCGTTACTGCCAGAAAGAAATCATTAAGACCGTAACTGGCTATCTGCTCTTTTGCCATTTTTTCATGGCTTGCAGTCAAAACAGAGCTGGTTATCCCTTTATCTTTCAACATTTCAAGGGCATCTAATGCACCAGATTGTAATTCACAATCCTTAACACCTTTTTTATAATTGCTTATATATATTTCCGCCAGTTCTTTAAAATTCTCTTCATTTTCATAGATACCAGCTCTTTTATAGAAATCAGTAATAGGAAAAGTGAAAATTTCTCTATACTCGTCAAATGTTGAAATATTTGCACCTTTTAGCTTTTGCAGATGCACAAGCATTTTATGCCCAAGTTCAACGTCATTAAGCAGAGTTCCATTCCAGTCCCATATCACATGTTTATACTTCATTTTAATATCCCTTTTCAAAATCAACTTCGTTCGGCATCTTCTCATTCGCCAAGTATTTTATAAGATTAGCCTCAAATACATCAAGCATGCGTTCTTTTAACTTCGGTGAAGCATATGAAACATGGGGAGTAATCACTGCGTTTTTCACTTTCCACAATTTATGTCCCTTTGGAAGTGGTTCCGGATCCGTCACATCAAGACCTGCCCCGCCAATATGCCCTTCTTCCATCAACTGAACCAAAGCATCGGTGTCTATAACATTTCCGCGCCCAATATTTGTAATTATCGCACCTTTTTTCATCTTCATCATTCTTTCTTTGTTAAAAAGATGTTTCGTCTTTTCTGTTCCTGGAAGAAACAGCAACACAAAGTCACAAGCTGGAAGCATCTCATCCAGCCCTTTATCTCCATAAAACATTTTGTCCACAAAATCCGGCTTATCAATCTCACTCATCTTTTGCGCATATATTTTTGCTCCAAAAGCTTTAAGCAGCTGTCCAGTATAGCTTCCAATGCTACCAAACCCCACAATACCTACAACAGAGTTTTTAATCTCCACGACTCTGCCCCTATTCTCCCAATTATCGCATGTTTGATTAATTACATATTTATTGATATTGCGTGCAACTGTAAGAAGCAGTGATACCGTGTGCTCGGATATAGAAACATCATATGTTCCACTGCCGTTTGTAACCTTAGGTTTATCCTCCATCTCCCTGAATTTTTTCACATATCTATCTACACCTGCCATGTGAAAATGTATCCATTTAAGATCAGGCATTATTTCCACCGCATTATTTAAGCGCCAGCTGGCAAAAATCTCGATTTTGTCCAATACGCTTTGCGCCGGCATTTTCTCGTCTTCCATGAAATATATATTAAGTCCGTACTTTTCTTCCAAAGCTTTTATTCTTTTTTCATCAAACCTATTTTGCATTAATACATTTGTCATCAAATTTCACCTCATTTGGTTTTTTTACATAATAATAATACAATTTACAAATAAAGATTGTAATGTATCTATTATCTATTCTATAATTTAAGTAATCCATATTAAAGAGGTATTTTATGACAAAGCAAAAAATAGGCAGACTAAACTACGGCACGACCCTGCTTGTTGGACTTGGTTTTATGACAATTTCAGCATTCTGGCAGATGTATGATTTCAAAATTCCCCTAATACTTAAAAACACGTTTGAAATTGGTGATACTTTTGCAGGTTTTTTAATGTCACTGGATAATATTGTAGCATTGCTTTTAATACCTGTATTCGGCGCTCTTTCTGATAAAACTCATACAAAAATCGGACGGCGAATGCCTTATATTATAATAGGTACTCTTTTAGCAATAGCACTTATGCTATTCATTCCATTTGCTGCAGAGATAAAAAGCATAACATTGTTTGTTATTGTCTTAGCGATACTTCTAATAGCAATGGCAACATACCGCTCTCCGGCTGTGGCACTAATGCCAGATATAACACCAAAACCACTTAGGTCAAAAGGCAATGCAATCATTAACCTTATGGGTGCTGTAGGCGGAGCTATGATACTGGGCCTTAATAGCTACTTTGCTTCTACCTCAGAGGGAAACTATTGGCCAATATTTATAACTACCGCAATAATTATGTTTATCGGTATGATTATCTTGGTTTTAACAGTTAAAGAACCAAAGCTTGTTAAAAAAATGCATAGAGACAGTAAGGCAATGGGAATCGATGACGAAGTAAAAGATATTGATGCCTTAGCAACCGAAGAAAGTGAACTGCCTAAAGATGTTCGCAAAAGCATGTGGTTAATCCTTGCTTCAATAGCACTATGGTTTATTGGCTACAATGCGATTACTACTGCTTTTTCAAAATATTCTTTAGTCCAACTTGGTATGTCGGAATCACAAGCTTCTAATATTTTATTAGTTGCAATTGTTGCAGCTACAATTGCGTTTCTTCCTGTAGCATTTCTGTCTACAAAAATGGGACGAAAGAAAAGTATACTTACAGGAATAGTTATCCTCACTACAGTTTTTGCTACCGCTACATTTTACAACTCCTTTTCGCCAATAATGTATATTTCATTCAGTTTCGCTGGATTAGGTTGGGCATTAATTAATGTAAACTCACTTCCAATGGTTTTAGAAATGTCTAAAGATGCTAGTGTCGGTAAATATACAGGATACTACTATACATTCTCAATGACCGCACAAATAATTACACCAACCCTTTCAGGTTACTTCCTTGAACACGTTGGTTATTTTACCTTGTTTCCATATGGAGCGTTATTTATTGGCTTAGCTTTCATCACAATGATGATGGTAAAACACGGCGACGCAAAACCAATTCCGCCAAAATCTGTTTTGGAATCATTTGATGTTGAAGATTAATAATAAAAGTTCAATAATTAAAAGCATTGTCATCTTATTTTTAATGATGACAATGCTTTTTTGCTTTGGCTGTACAAAAAAAGAGGTAAAAGAACCATCAGATAGGATAGTTTTTCTCGGAGACTCCATCACATCGTCATATAACCTCATAGCTTATTTTCCTGACTATCACATAATTAACAGCGGAGTATGGGGCGATAGGACAGACCAAGCCCACGAACGCTTAGAAAGCGATGTAATAGAATATAATCCCTATAAGGTCTTTATATTACTGGGCATAAACGATGTGGGCTACGGCAGAACTAACGAGGATATAGCCGATCGCATAGGCTCTATCATTTTGGATATACAAGATAACTGCCCCAAAGCAGAAATTTATCTAATTTCAGTATATCCAATGAATGTTTCCGACTTTGAAACATGGCATCCCATATTAAGCGGTGATATTAATAATATAGTGGATGATCTAAATGTTATGCTTAATGACTTAGCAGATGAGAACGATGTAGAATTCATTGATATTGCCCCTCTTTTAAAAAACGAAAACAACGAGCTGAAGCTAGAGTATACTGTGGATAGCCTACATCTTACCGATGAGGCATATGAGTTGATTTCTAATTTGTTAATAAACTATTTAGAATAAATAATTAAATAAAGCATAAAAAACAGCCCCGATTTCTCGAGGCTGTTTCTATAAGAATCAGTTTATTATTTAACTTCAACTTTTGCTTCAACTTCTTCAAGCTGTTTTTTGATTTCTTCTGCTTCTTCTTTGCCGATACCTTCTTTAACTTTTCCTGGTGCACCGTCAACAACAGCTTTAGCTTCTTTGAGTCCAAGTCCTGTGAGCTCACGAACCACTTTGATAACTTTAATCTTCTGTGGGCCAACTTCAGTAAGAACTACGTCAAATTCTGTCTGCTCTTCTGCTGCTTCTGCTGCGCCTGCTGCTGGGCCTGCTGCTGCTACCGCTACAGGTGCTGCTGCTGATACGCCGAATACGTCTTCAAGTTCTTTAACAAGCTCTGAAAGCTCGAGTACGTTCATTTCTTTAATGCCTTCGATGATTTGGTCTTTAGTTAATGCCATTTTTATTTCCTCCATAAATTAAGGTTCATTTTTTGAATTTTTTAAAAGCTTATGCGCTTTCTTTTTGTTCTTTTACTGCGTTTAATGCTATAACAAGCGAACGCGGTACTGCGTTAAGTACTGAAGCAAAATTGCGTACAGGACCGTTCATCACAGACATTAGCATTGAAATTGATGTTTCCTTGTTTGGTACATCAGCCAGTGCTTTAACCTGCTCAACGGACATGTTTTCTTTGCCCAAGATACCCATTTTAATCTCAGTCTTTTTAAACTTTTTGATAAAGTCAGTTATAACTCTAGGTCCTGCAGTTGGATCATCATATGACAGAGCCAAAGCAGTAGGTCCAGGTATCTTTCCGTTTACGCCTTCCATTTCAAGATTATCAGCCGCTCTTCCTATCATTGCGTTTTTATAAACTTTAAACTCAACATCCTGAGCGCGGAACTGGTTACGAAGTTCTGTGACTTCTTCAACTGTCAGTCCGATATAGTCTACAAGAACAACTGATTTGGCTTTATCAAGCTTCTCTTGAACTTCAGCAACTACTAGTTTCTTCTTTTCAAAATTTTCAGACATCTATACTCCTTTCCGTCAATAGGAGGGATTTTAAATAAAACCCCGCACTTATTTCAGCGCAGGGTTATAATACTAAACATATTAGCGTTAACCTCGGCAGGAAATTAAGCTCACGCACCTGCTGTCTTTGGCTGATAAATGCTATTAACTTTTATTGCTATAACAACTTACTACATTAGTAGCAAATTGTCAACTTTTTATTTGTTCATAAAAGCTGATGTGCTAATTCTTACACCGGGGCCCATTGTAGATGAAACCACAACTGATTTCATGTAAGTGCCCTTAGCTGAAGACGGTCTTGCTCGAACAATAGCGTCCATAAGTGTCTTAAGGTTCTCATTAAGCTTTTCTGCTCCAAATGAAGCTTTGCCGATTATTACATGGGCAATTGCTGCCTTATCAACACGATATTCAACTTTACCAGCTTTGATGTCTTTTACAGCTGCGCCTACATTAGGAGTAACTGTTCCTGACTTCGGGTTAGGCATGAGGCCTTTTGGTCCTAATACGCGTCCCAAGCGACCTACAAAGCGCATCATGTTTGGTGCTGCTACGATTACGTCAAAATCAAACCAGTTTTCTTTCTGGATTTTTTCAACCATATCTTCTGCGCCAACAAAATCTGCACCGGCTTCTTCGGCTTCTTTAGCTGCTTCGCCATCCGCAAATACTAATACGCGAACATTTTTACCCGTTCCGTTTGGAAGGATAACTGTACCGCGAACCTGTTGGTCTGCATGTCTTGGATCAACGCCCAAGCGTACAGAAACTTCGATTGTTTCATCAAACTTTGCGTTTGCTGTTTTTTCTACAAGCGCAAGTGCTTCTGCAGGATCATAAAACTTTGATTTTTCAATAAGCTTTTCAGAATCCTGATATCTTTTTCCTCGTTTCATCTTAAAACCTCCTTGTGGTGCAAGCGGCCATGCCTCCCACAATTGTTATAAAGTTTGTTCTTTTATTCAGTCTTTTACAGTTACGCCCATCGAACGCGCAGTTCCCGCTATCATAGAAATAGCAGTTTCAACTGATGCTGCGTTCAAGTCAGGCATTTTAAGCTCGGCTATCTCCTGAAGCTGTGCTCTTGTGATGGTAGCCACCTTGTTGATGTGAGGCTCTCCTGAACCGCTTTCTATTCCGCAAGCTTTTTTGATAAGAACCGCAGCCGGCGGTGTCTTTGTGATAAAGCTGAAGGAACGGTCCTGATAAACCGTCAGTACAACAGGAATTATAAGCCCTGCCTGATGTGCTGTGCGTGCATTGAATTCTTTGCAAAAGCCCATGATGTTTACACCGTGCTGTCCTAGAGCAGGACCTATCGGTGGTGCCGGGGAAGCTTTTCCTGCCGGAACCTGCAACTTGACTAATGCCATAACCTTCTTGGCCATTTTTTTGTACCTCCATAATTTTGTGGTGAAGCGGGTATTAACCCTCCCACTATCCAAACCGCATAAGCGGCAATTGGCTAAATCTTTTTAACTTGGAAAAATTCCAATTCCACAGGTGTATCTCGCCCAAACATGGAAACGGATATTTTTACCCTCTGTTGTTCCATACTGACTTCCTGAACAACTCCAATAAAGTTTTCCAAAGCTCCATTTGTTACTCTTACATGATCGCCCACTTCAAACTCGCGCTTAATCGGTATGCGTTCCATACCCATGGTGACCACTTCTTCATCTGTAAGCGGAATGGGTTTTGAACCTGGGCCAACAAAGCCCGTAACTCCGCGTGTGTTTCTCACTATATACCAGCTTTTATCTGTCATAACCATTTTGACCATGACATATCCCGGGAAAACTTTCGACTGTCGCAACTTCTTTTGTCCATTGCGCACTTCGACTATTTCTTCCATTGGAACTTTTATCTCGTATATTAAATCTTCAAGACCTTGGTTTTCTATGGATTTTTCCAAATTAACCTTAACCTTGTTTTCATATCCTGAATAAGTATGAACTACATACCAGTTAGCTTCATCAGAACCATCTTTTTTGGTGCTTGAGCTGTCCGACTTATCCGCTTCTTCGCCAGCTGGCTTTTCAGTCTCGGACACTTCAGACGTATCTTTTTCAGGCTCTTGTATGTTTTCCATTATATCGTCCTTATCAGACATCAACGCACCTCCTTATTTTCCGAATACTGCTTCAACAAACTTAATCATGCCAGTATCAATTGCATATACCACTAACATCATTATTGCAACAAAAATCAAAACTGCTATAGTATAGGAAATCAAATTTTTGCGACTAGGCCATGTAACTTTTTTAAGCTCAGAAACAACATCTTTGAAGAATTTACCAATTCTCTTAAAGACATTAATTTTCTTCTTATCGCTTTTTTTAGCAGGCTTTTTCGAGTTTTTCTTGGCTGGTTTGCTCTCTTTTTTCGCCATCTTCAATTCTCCTAATTATTTAGTTTCGCGATGCATTGTATGCTGTTTGCAAAAACGGCAATACTTTTTCAGCTCAATCCTATCAGCTGTGTTCTTGCGATTCTTCTTTGTATCATAGTTGCGTTGTTTGCACTCTGTGCACGCTAATGTTACGCTGACTCTCATGATTCCCTCCCATGTGGTCGTTTTTTTAGATTTATGCCTAAAAATCAGTGTTTTTCGGCTTATACATCCATTAAAAAAAGTGCCTCCCGACTCGGGTCTTCAGACACCTTATATAATCTATCACTTTTTCTCGTTATTGTCAAGAATATTTGAGGCCGACTAAAGCTTTTTTATTATATATCATCTAATCGGCCATGTAAACTCATTTTTTGTCAACTTATACCCAGTGTAAGAGTCACTGTGCTATCTTTTGCCACCAAATTCCCCACAGTCAAATCCTGTCTTAAAACTTTTCCGATATAAGCAGCGTCAGCTGTTACTTCTGTCTGGAAAACTAAGTTGAAATCATCACCATATGTGCTTTCTGCTTCTTCTTTTGTCATTCCATCAAAATCCGGCACTGTAACCGTAGTTTCAGGGCTTACATATAGCGTAATAGATGTGCCCTGCGCAACTGTTGTGGCCTGTGCTATTGATTGGCTGTACACCTTACCAGCATAATTTATATCATAGTCGCCTTCTATAAATGTTACATTTAGCTTACCATATTCAGGCATAGCCATCACTTCAGACTGCGTTTTTCCCGAGAAGCTTGGAACTATAACTGTTGATCCCACTGGATTGTACTTTAATGTAATAGTTGCACCAGCGCTCACTTCAGCACCCGCCGCTATGCTTTGATACCAAATTTCTCCGCCCAGCCTTCCGGACGCTGCGCTTTCCACAAACACAAGCGTTACATCCATATCTTTAACCATGTCCAAAGCTTTTTCACGAGTTATAGCATCTTCATATGAAGAACCCGATGGTGCTACAAAGTCTGGACAATAAATAATTTCGCCCGATGATACCACTACATTAATAGTCTTATCCCTGTATATATAAGTATCTGCAATGCTTTGAGAAATAATCGTACCAGGGGCTGCATCATTTTTGCTGTAGGTAAAGTTAACAGTCGCTCTTGCACCCAGTGCATTTTCATCCAACAGCCACTTTTCTATGCTGCTTTTTGGTGATCCTACATAATTTCCAATATAGATCTGACTTCCCAATGAAAACCTAAGATCTAAATGCATGTCATCTTTAAGCTCTGTGCCTTCTTCTATACTCTGCCAAATAAGTCTTCCCTTTTTGGATGACGAGTATCTTTCAGAAACAGAGTAGCTTATACCCAACTGAGCCGCCTTTTGTATGGCCTCATCTTTATAAAATGAATATAAGCTTATCATGGTTGTCTTCTTGCCAAGAGATACAATGATTTTTAGATTATCTCCCGAATAAGCCTCAGTATCCTTTGGAAGACTTTGAGCTATAATGCTATTTTCAGGTGCATAATCGTCATACTGCTTTTCTATTGTAAGGTTAAGCCCATTTTCCTGTGCAAACAAAACTGTCTCCGAAACACCCATAGTCTTAAAGTCAGGTATGGTAATCTTTTTTGCAGTTACAGCCTCTGGACCCTTTGATACTACAATATATATCGGAGTGCTTCTTTTGACTTTGTCAACAACAGTGTTATCGTTTATCTCATATTCAATTACATTTCCAAGAGGAATGCTTGCACTAAATTCGCTGGTGATTCTAACCTTACTCATATGGTTTATCTCAGCCCAGTTTTCAATTTCACCAACGGACATGTTCATGATATCCGGCAAATCAAACTCCCGCTTCATGTCAGGACCAAGCGAAACAAAAACTTTTACAAACTCACCTTTTTTTATTTTTGTTCCCTGAGCCACTGCCTGGGAAATGATTTTATCCACTTCTATATCATCGTTGTATTGTTCTTCTAACTGAGTTAGCACTTCATTTTCACTTGCCCACAGCATGAAGTCATTTATATGCCATCCCTGAAAATTAGGCACTTCAATTTTTTTTCCGCCCGATAAAACAATTATCATTACTGCAATAAGCAAAAGCGAAAAAACTGTAAGCCCTATAGCTATTTTATTTTTTGTATTAGAAGTCTTGCCGTATCCTCTGTTGCCCTGATAATAGTTTTTCGGCGGATACTGCGGTGTCTGTTTTTGAAAGCTAGTTTTTTCCTCAAAAGACATCCCTGAACCTGATGGCTTGTTATCTTTACTGGGTTCATCGTTTTCCACCGAATTTTGAGGTTCGGGGCTTTTTTGATTTTTATAGCCTTTCAAAAATTCATTGTTGTCGTCCATCATATTCTCCAATAATATTTATCTTTAGTTATTATATATTCTTTTGCGCAATATATAAAATACTTTTTTAATTTGTTACATCTCTTTTTTCTGAAATCAAAACTCCCAATGCTACAAACACTAAAGATAAACCCGTCATAAGCGGAATACCAAAGCCCAATTTCGGCACAAATGTGCTATAAGAATTCGAACTGATATAATATTGTGAGAAATTAATATACGGTATCGGTGTATACGAAAGCCAATTCATGTTCGGACGGTAAGATATAAACTGCATCACGATCAATGAACCAACAAATAAAACAATCGGTATCGCAACTGAAAGCGCTGTGTTTTTCGTGGCAGATGAAAGCAGAAAAGCTGTTGCTCCCGCGAAAAGTATTGAAATAGCGCATGTGAAGAATTTTGGCAAATAATATGCCCAGAAGCTTATTCCGTCAGCTCCGCTTGATATTGTATAGTTAGGGAACGTATAGTCTTTAAATCCAAATACTACGCCATTTGATAGTGCATTAACTATGTCTGACACCATATAAACTCCAATACACACTATCATAAGCGCTAAGAATTTAGACAGTACAAGCTTAGTTCTAGTCTTCGGACGAATAAGCAAAAGTCTTATTGTGCCAGATTGATATTCTCTGGCAATAATTCCACCACCTACAACTGCCGCAAAAATAGCCAGTACAAGAGAATACCAAAGGAAATATGTTTTCTTTCTGCGAGTTCCATTGTCAACATAGTTCATGTCAGGTTTTCCGGTAGCCAACGATTGTTCAGCCACATAAAGTTTTTCCGTTGTTTCTTCTCGCTGTTTTTCCCACCATTCCGTATAAGCTTTATATGTTTTATACTGTTCCTGCATATATTGCTGCTCTTCAAATTCTTCACGAGTAAGCTTTTTGTCATATATAAGGTTGCTGCTCGCGTTAACTTTATTTCTTAGTGCAACATCTCGCCAATCTCCGGAATCAGGAATAATGTTATTATCAATTCTATACTGATTACTAGGAATATTTATTTCTTCAATGATACGGATTCTTTGTTCCAAGTTTTCTATTTGCTCGCTGTACATTTCTTCATTAGCAGGATTTTCAACTATATCTTTTTCAAGAGCTTCAATTCTTTCAAGATTCTCTTCAATTCCTTCTTTATCTTTGTCTATCTGAAGCTCATAATAAGATACATAATCATTATTCAGCACTATGTTGTCTATCTTTTCAATCTCTTGCTCAAGCTCAGTTATTCTTTCCAGAACCTCAATTTGGCTCAGCGAATAAAAGCGTTTATTAAAATCTGTCGGTTCATAATGCATTCTATATTGTATAGCCTGCATTAAATCATCTTTATCTTCTTCAAGATTCTCAAACACAAACTTTTCCGAAACAGCTTGAACTCTCTGCCAAGTTAAGTCATACCTGAAATCTTCATAACTTGTTATTTTCTCTGCCATAATCAGATAGCCTTCAAGCATAATATCAAAAAACTCCAACGTTAAATCATCAGCTTTTGTCGAGGCGTTATCTTCAAGATTCTTTTTCATATCTACTATGTCTCTTATATCCCAATATATTGGACTATCTACTGGAACTGTGACACCATCAATTACAATATCATCCCAGCCGCGATTATATCTCGTTTCAGGTTCTTTGTTTGAATTAATCTTACTAATAATTGGTACTGCAATTGCAGCAAGTACAATTAATGCTACAAGAATTATAGTAAATTTTGATGTGAACAACATTTTTATTTCAGTCAAAATCTGAAACAAAAAGTTTTTTGTTTTTTTATTATCATTATTTGTCATAGCGCATCTCTCTTAATTAATTTGGTTTTTTGTTCCAGTAGTCATGGAAAGGAATTCATCTTCCAAGCTCTTTTGGCTTCTATTTACAGCATAAATATCGATTTTCTTATCAACTATTTTTCTGATTATTTCAGGAATGTGCTTTTTCTTCATAACAAGGGTGACTTCATTTGACTTAATGTCGCAATTAGCTTCCATAGCCTTAAACATGGCAAGTACACTTTCATTGTCTGATGTAGAAAAAGAATAGCTGAACACACTTTCTAAGTGATTTTCTTCCTCTGTTTCACCTATTTGCCTTTCACCTATTATCTTGCCTTCATCAATGACATATATCCTGTCACACATAAGCTCCATTTCAGAAAGCAAGTGGCTGGACACAAGAACGCCTGTGCCAGCTTCTTTAGAAAGATATTTAAGTAAATCACGCAACTCTTTTATTCCAAGGGGATCCAAGCCGTTTGTTGGCTCATCAAGCACTAAAAGGCGAGGCTTGTGCAAAATAGCCTGAGCTATTCCCACACGTTGTCTCATACCCAAAGAATATGTCTTTACTTTTTCATCAATTCTTTGGCTCATTTTAACAAGGTTTGCGACTTGAGTTATATCGTCATCGGTTATGTCTTCATACATGGAGGCATAATACTTTAGGTTTTGTCTGCCTGTCATATTTTTGTACATGTCAGGGTTTTCAATTATACCGCCGATATTTTTCATTGCCTGCTCAAAATCTGTCTTAACATTTTTAGAGCAAATATAAACGTCTCCATCCGTAATTTTGAACAGTCCCATTATCATTTTGATGGTAGTTGTTTTGCCGGCTCCGTTCGGCCCTAAGAATCCAACAATTTCTCCGGAATTTACAACTAAATTTATAGATTCTACAATAGTTCTTTTTTTCATAACCTTGGTTAGGTTATCTACTCTTAATAATTCCATGATACTCCTCTAGTAAATGCAGCACATTAATGTAATTGTAATAATTTGTATTTGAATCGGTAACATATTACCACAAATATAACGAAATAATCAATTGTTTTTCGCAAATTTTAATATTTTCTTAATAAATTGTGAATATAATATAATTATGGTGTCATTATTCTTGCGAAATATCTGACTAAATTAGGATCAAACTGTGTCCCTGCGCATCTTTTTATCTCATTTAGCGCTTCTCTGGGTGAAAAGCTGCGCGGTCTGTAATGTGTTGTTTTTTGCATTATATCAAAAGCATCCACAATAGATAATATTCGTGAAAGAAGAGGAATTTCTTCACCCTTAAGTCCTTCAGGATATCCTGAACCATCCCAATATTCATGGTGATATAATATGGCCTCTGCCGTGGCTTTATACTTAGGCAGTGCATTTGCTATAGAATATGAAATCACAGGATGACGCTTTATCTGATCCCAATCATCTTTTGTAAGGTTGCCCTTCTTTTTCAAAATCTCCTCAGGCACAACAACTTTTCCTATATCATGTATGTCAGCTGCTAAAGATAATGTCTTCATCCTCTCCGATCCAATCCCTATGCTTTCTCCCAACATAAGAGCAAGACCCTTAACTCTGATGACATGCTTTGTGTCCTCAAAATTTTTCATAGCAAGATGTCTCAATAAATCTTTTACAATAGAGTTTTTAAAAGATGCAGAATCCCTGTTACGGATTGTAATCAGATTTTCTTCCGTCTTTCTAAGCACTGTCTCGATATTTTGATTTTCAAATTCTTTAACTTCCATCCCCATTGAAATGTCAGGAGTTATAAGTTCCCTGCTTTCTTCTTTTGTATATTCTTTTACTTTCTCAGCAATATATTCACGCTCGTACTTTGAACACCTTGGCACCATAAGCAAAAATTCATCTCCGCTCATTCTCACCATAACTGCCCTTGCCGGAGCGGCAAGACTCAATATTGTAGCACATTTTCTAAGAAGCGAGTTTCCTTCGTCATAACCAAATATATCGTTTACTATCTTCATGCCGTTTACATCAAACATAAAAAAAGCAATCGGAAGGTTTGTTTTTCTATCCAGTTTTTTTAAAATCTCTGGAAGTTTAGTTCTGTAATATGCCCCAGTAAGCGGATCAAACACACCAGCTTCGCTTAATCTTTCGATATACCTTTGTCCCTCGGTGATATCTTTCATCACCAAAAAGATTGAATCGTTTTTGTCATCGCGCGCAATGCTCACATCTGCCCAATCAACACCATATCCAAAGTCTTTTAATCGTATCCTAACTGTATTTACAGACATTTTGCGTTCAGCGCTTTTAATAAGCTTTAAAATGTTGTTAACATCCTTATCCTCAACAATATCCTCAAGGTATGTTATTTTACTGAAAACGGACAGCTCATTGTCATATAAAACAAGCTGTCCGTCTTTTGATACAAGAAAAACCACGTCAAAAACACTCGACAACACCTTTGCCGTATCATTCGCAGTGTTATTATCCATTTTAACCTTAGCCGACATTTTCCGCCTTATCGAGTGGTCCTATTTAGCAGTCTTCAGTAATTGATTTTTTCACCGTTCCTAAATTTCATACTTATATATTATGAGTGATTAGGCTCATCATAGTCAACCCCTTTTGTGTCAACTACTATGGATTTTATAACAGGTGCCTCAACAGGACTGTCGCCTACAACTTTTGTCTTTGCAAGCTCCAAACAATTATTAAGGCTCTCTTCATCAACCGTCTTTCCGAATGCAGCATATTGTCCATCAAGATGGGGAGAATCTCCTACCATTAAAAAGAACTGTGAACCACCTGAATCCTTCATCATGCTGCGTGCCATGGAAATAACGCCCGGTTCATGCTTAACATCGTTTGTTGCAAAACCATTTCCTGAAAATTCGCCTGGAATCTGATATCCCGGGCCTCCCATTCCAGTTCCATCAGGACAGCCTCCCTGAATCATAAATCCATCTATTATCCTATGAAATGTAAGTCCGTCATAGAATCCTTTTTCCACAAGAGAAATAAAATTATTCACTGTGTTCGGGGCTTTCTCTGGGTACAATTCCACGTTAATTGTCATTCCGTTTTCCATTTCGATTGTTACAATTGGGTTCATATCATTTTCTCCTACTATTTCTGTTGTTATACTATTGTTATACGTCGTGTTGTTTGTTTCCTCATTTTCTTGCTGTTGGCCACTTTCTTGCTGTGTGCTCGTTCCCACATAAAAAAAGTTTGCAAACCTCGCATCACATCCTGAAAGTGCCATAATAACCGCAAAGATTAAAACAGCAGTTATTCTTCTTGTCATATTACTCCTCATTCGCCAAAAACATCCTCTGGGTCAAGTTCTTTTATATCTTTGAGCATATCTTTTGTTATACGCCTAAACTTTTTATTATCGCCACCCATGCAATCTCGACACACCCAACCACATTGTTGACATTTACAATGGCTGTCCAGTCCTTTTTCTATATGGGTTGTAAGCGCTCCACACAGTGGGCATCCGCATATCATCTATTCTTCCATCCTTATGTCTTTTACTATTTGCTCCAACCGCTCAAGAGTCTTTTTTTCTATAGCTCCCGCTATAGTATTTCGGCTTTCATTTTTAAGATTATACATTGTTTTTTTCTGGCTTCCCTTTGATTCATTTACCATTCGCAAAAGTTCACGCGCAGAAAGCCTTGCGCCTCCACTCCCAAAGATTACAGTCTGCTCTGCTGAATCAGATGTAGCAACATACACATTCCTGAGCCTTACATCCTGTTTGTGAACAAAGCTTTCAATGTATCTGTCAGCCGTTTCATTCTCTGCTGTGAAGACCACTTTTATAAGTGCATAATTTTCTTCATGCCTCATGCCGCCTTTTATCATGTGAGCATCAAAAACAATAATGGTTTCATAATTACTGTGTGCTGAATAGTCGCTTATAATATCAATAAGCCTGCTTCTTGCAGCTTCATATCCAACATCATTTAAAAGCACTTTAAGCTCCGGCCAAAAATGTATTATATTATAGCCATCAATAAGCAGCAAATCTTTCACAACTATATTCCGTTCCTTTGCTTTGCCGCTTCAAAAAGCACAACTCCAGCCGCAACTGAAACGTTAAGCGAAGTTGTATTGCCATACATTCTTATTCCTACGATGTCATCGCACTTTTGCGAAGTCAGCCTATGAAGACCCTCTCCCTCGCTGCCCATCACAATCGCCATCTTTCCTTTGTAATCCGCTTCGTCATAGTTTTTGCCACCAGCATCAGTTCCTATAACCCATACACCTTTTTCCTGCAAGTACTCAATTGCACGATTTATATTTTTAGCATACGTTACTGGGATTAAATTTATAGCCCCTGCAGAAGCGTTAGCCGCCACAGCAGTCACCTTTGCGCTTCGCCTTTCGGGTACTACGACACATGAAGCTCCAGCACACTCAGCCGTTCGAATGATAGCTCCCAAGTTGTGTGGATCCTGAATTCCATCAAGCAATACGAAAAGTGGGCTTTCACAAGATTCCATCACTTCATCCGCAACTTCTTCAAAAGCTTTCTGCCTTTCACCATCAACCACAGCTATAACGCCGTGATGGCTGTTTGTGAGCGACATATTGTCAAGCCTGTATTTTTTTGAATATTCGACTTGTATTCGTTTCTTCTGTGCAAGATCAACTATCTCTTGCATTCTGGCGGGCTTTGCGCTTTCGGATATTATGATAGTTTTGACATTCTGATCTGTCTTCAGCGCTGATAAAACAGAGTTTATTCCTTCAAGCTGATAGTTTTGTTCATTCATTTTATCACTTCCGTAAATCTGTTTTTATATTCGGTAAATTGATACTTAAGCCCATTGTGTTCTTTTACTTCAGAAGAGTCTATGAGTTCCCAGTTCAAACTCTCGTCCAAGTTTGTAAAATGCGTGTCCGCTTCAAACTCTTCAAAAAATTTTGTAACATAAACGCTGGTACAATAAGGAAGAAATAGTCTGTATATTTCCTCTCCGCCTATCACAAACACATCATCTTCCATGTGCATCTTTGCTTCCTTTAACGCTTCCTCCAAGTTGTGAACTACTATAACACCATTATATTCAAAGCCTTTGTCACGGGTTAAAACAACGTTCACTCTGTTCGTAAGCGGCTTCTTGGGCAAGGACTCAAAAGTCTTTCTGCCCATGATCACAACTTTGCCCAAAGTCATAGATTTAAAATATTTCATATCCTCCGGCACTCTTGCCAAAAGATTTCCATCACAGCCGATTGCCCAATTTTTGTCGGCTGAAAGTATCGCTTTCATCTTAATCTCCTATATCGCTATCGGTATTTTAGCAACGCGCTTTCGCTTAATATAATTTTCAAGTGAAAAATCGCTTACCTTAAAATCGTAAAAGTTTTTTACATCCCTATTCATTGTAAATATCGGTGGCTTTACCGATTTCCTTGATATCAGCTCTCGAACAACAGGAACATGTCTGTCATATATATGTGCATCTGCAATAACATGCACAAGCTCTCCCACTTGAAATCCACTCACCTGCGCCATCATGTGCAATAGCACAGCATACTGTACCACATTCCAGTTGTTTGCCGCAAGCACGTCATTTGATCTTTGGTGCAATATAGCATTGAGCTTATCACCAGTCACATTGAATGTGACGCTGTATGCACATGGATACAAGTTCATTTCACTCAAATCATCGTGATTATATATATTGGTAATAATTCTCCTGCTATATGGATTATGCTTTAAATCATATAGCACCCTATCCACCTGATCAAACTCACCTTCGCTATATTTATGTTTCTGGCGCAGCTGGTATCCATAAGCTTTTCCAATAGAACCACTCTCATCTGCCCAACTGTCCCATATCTTGCTATTCAGTTCATTTATATTGTTGGATTTTTTCTGCCAAATCCACAATATCTCATCCACCGCGGCACCAAAATTCGTGCGCCTCAATGTAAGCGCAGGAAATTCTTGTGACAAATCATATCTGTTTACGACTCCGAATTTTTTTATAGTATGCGCCGGAGTGCCATCGTCCCATTTGGCTCTAACTTTCTGACCTTCCGATGATATGCCATTAGTCAGTATATCCTCACACATATCAATAAAAATATTGTCTGCTCTGCTCAAAGTTTCCCCCTGCTATTTTATATTTGCTTTAAATGCTGAATCAAGCACCTCAATAAGCCTTTCGTTTTTCTCACTCAAATATAAGTATCCCACCAAAGCTTCAAGTGCCGTAGCCTTCTTATATGTCTTTGGGCTTGCGTTTTTTGGAATGGTTGCATTTTTTGTGTTTTTCGCACGCTGTACGATATCCGCTTCCTCTTGTGTGAACATTCCCTCCACTGCATCAAGAGCTCTGGCCTGCGCCGCTGCACTCACATGGCGTACCGCCATAAGGTGTAGCTTGCCCGTCTTAAAATCTCCAGTGCAAACTAAATGATTGCGCACATATAAGTCATAGACAGCATCGCCTACATAGGCAAGTGTCAGTGCGTTAAGGCTTTTTATTTCCTTATCACTGCCCAACCTATCATATTTTGCTTTAATATTATCTATCATATAGATCCATCTGCGGCACTGCATTCATCGTTATGTCCGCAAGTTTATTTTTTATAAACATGTAATATCCCGCCGAGCCAATCATCGCAGCATTATCCAAGCACAGCTTAAAATCCGGCATATATAGTTTTGCTTCCTCTTTTTTACACAACTCATTCGCTTTTTTTCTAAGTTCTGTGTTTGCCGCCACTCCTCCTGCTAGCGCTACTTTCTTTGCGTCATATTTTTTCATTGCATTATGAAGGTTTTGAGTCAGCATGTCAACTATCGCCGCTTGATATGATGCTGCGATATCATTTATATTATCTTTCACATACTCGTCATCATGTTTTTGAATATAGTGCCTGAGCTGAGTTTTAATGCCACTGAAAGAAAAGTCGAATGGAGAGTCTTTTATTTTGGATCGTGTAAAATTAATCGCCGTGGGGTTACCACTTTTTGCAAGCTCGTCAATGTGCTTTCCTCCGGGATAAGGAAGTCCCAAAAGCCTAGCGCCTTTGTCAAAAGCTTCCCCTGAAGCGTCATCCCTAGTCTGCCCTATTAGCTCATATTTGCCGTAGTCTTTAACATGGCACAATATTGTATGTCCCCCTGAAACTACAAGAGACAAAAACGGTGGTTCTAAATCTTTATTCGTAATATAGTTTGCACTAACATGTCCATCAGTGTGGTGCACGCCTATAAGCGGTTTATTTAAAGCATATGCCATGGATTTTGCAAAGTTCACTCCCACTAGCAAAGCCCCAACAAGCCCGGGTCCTTGAGTCACAGCGATTGCATCCAACTCTGAAAGCTCGTGCCCTTCCATCGCGGCATCCACAACGGATGTAATGTTTTGAATGTGCATTCGGCTGGCAACCTCTGGCACCACTCCACCATATTCCTTGTGAGTGTCCACCTGTGAATTGACAACAAGCGATAGCATTTCGCGTCCGCCCCGCACAAGTGAAGCGGAGGTTTCATCGCAGGATGATTCTATTGCAAGTATTAAAGCGTCCTTATGCATCTTTTTTCCTACTCCACGTTAAATATGACACAGCCGCAACTGCAGGTATCAATATAAATGCCGCAAGATATTTAACAATCGCCAAAGCTAAGCTGTTAAAAAACGACTCGGGAAGCATTTGTATAAGCACATCCGTATTTATATCCAGTAGCCATAAATCATTAGTAAAAAACACCTGATGGAATTTCAAAAACAACGCACTAAAATCTATAAGCATATAAATACCGATTACAGCTGCAAGTGCAATTACTGCACCCATTGCCCACAAATAACTTCTGCAAAGCGGCTTAATTATTTTCTTTCTAAACGATGCAAATAAAATTATGAGTAAACTCACAGAAATCATAGCCCCAATATTTCTTATCGCAAATCCACCCATGAAAAGTCTTTTCACATCCACCATGTGCGCAATTTCTCGCTCTTCAAACACCTGTTGGTATTCACCGCGAATTTCAGCATGCATAACCAAATCATCTCGCCCGTCTTTAAGATAACTCATCATCTCATGGGTTATCTCGTGTAAGTCATCTTTTTCAACTCCAATAAACTCATACAAGTCGTTTCTCTCATAAGATTCATGGAAGCGGTCCTCGTCAAACACGACCACCTGAACAGCCGTGAAAGCAAGAGCAGCAATCGCTGCCACCGCACATATAAAAGAAAGTATGTAAATTACAACTTTATCCATGTCACACCATCTTAAGATAAGCGGTAATAAACTTATCTATATCTCCATCCATAACAGCATCCACGTTGTTTGATTCCACATTTGTCCTGTGGTCCTTTACCATTTTATAAGGATGAAACACGTAAGAGCGTATCTGACTTCCCCACTCTATCTTTTTCATCTCGCCTTTTATTTCAGCCATCTCCTGCATATGCTCGCGCTCTTTTATCTCAACAAGTTTTGCAATAAGTACCTTCATCGCAGTTTCTCTGTTTTGCACCTGTGAACGTTCGTTTTGACACGCCGCGACAAGTCCTGTTGGTATATGGGTTAGCCTTACAGCAGACGAGGTCTTATTTACATGCTGCCCGCCTGCGCCACTTGCGTGATAAACATCCATCTTTATCTCATCAGCTGGTATCTCAACCTCGCTGTTTAACTCCACTTCCGGCATAACATCCAAAGAAGCAAACGATGTGTGTCGTCTGGCAGATGAATCAAAAGGAGATATTCGAACAAGCCTATGCACACCCTTTTCTGCCTTTAAAAATCCATATGCATTTTCGCCTTGCACTAAAAATGACACAGATTTTACACCCGCATCATTGCCTGCAAGATAGTCAAGCACTTTCACTTCATAGCCCTGACGCTCGCACCACCTTTTATACATACGAAATAGCATATCGTTCCAATCCTGAGCCTCGGTGCCGCCTGCTCCTGCATTAAGTGACAGTATGGCATTGTTTGCATCATATTCCCCCGTAAGAAGTGCTGAAATCTTCGTCTTTTCACAGTCAGCTTCCAAAGCTTCAAGTTTGTCTTCGAGCTCTTTAGCCATCTCTTCATCTTCAAGTGCAAACTCAGCAAGAACATCCAGGTCATCCGCCTCTTCAGACAGTTCTTTATACTTTTTTATTTTATTTTCCACAGACTTTGCCTGTTTGTTTGTGTTTTGCGCATTATCAGAATCGTCCCAGAATCCAGGCTCTGCCATGGTAAGATTCAGCTCCTCATGCTCGCGCACAAGGTCATCTATGTGTAGCGCACCATGAATCTCAGATATTTCTTCTTTCACATCTTCTATGCGCGCTTTGATTTGTTCTATGTTTATCATTTCCTACTTCTTCCTCGCAAATATATATCTTACGGTGTGAACATGATGCCCCAGTGTTCCATGGTTTTCTTTTTCTTCAATAGTTCCCATGTCCAATACTTCAAAGACTTTGAAATGCTCTGTCAAATCATCCTCATTAAAGTAGTGTACAGGTCGCCCAGGCTTGCTCTCATATGTATTTTCTTCTATTTGAAGTCCATTCCCAAAGCTTGCTTCTTTCTCACTTGCGACAGTAAAGTACATATAGCCTCTGTCATTTAAAGCATCTCTGCAACATGAGATAAACTTTTCTCTATCATCTTTCAGTAAAAGATGCAGCACATTGAAACAATATATCGCATCATATTTGTCATTGGAAAAAGGCATGTCAAGAACAGATCCCTCATAATAAGTTATATGAGGATTGTCGCTTTTTGCATTCTCATACGCTTCGTGTGCTATTTCTATTCCCGAAACATCAAAGCCTAAGCTGTCAAAATAGCTAGTGTGCCTGCCATATCCACATCCCGGTACAAGAACACTCTCCACCTTCGAGCTTTCAAAAAGCATACCTGCTTGTTTGGCTGAAAGACTGGGGTTTTCGCCCCATATCCTGCCCCCGTCCTTATAACGTTTTTCCCAATATTCTTTCATATATCAATTTTTACCACAGCAATTTTTATACTTTTTCCCGCTGCCGCATGGGCATGGCTCGTTTCTTCCAACCTTCTTTTCAACTCTAACAGGCGCATTCTCCTGTTGATTTTGCGCACCACCCTTTTGAGATGCTTTTCCTTTTCTTCTCAAAGCACGGTTCACAGGCTTTCCTGCAGTTGTTTTACCCACTTCTTTGTGTTCCATTTTGCTTTGCACGCTTATTCTGAAAAGCATGCTTATGGCATCTTCTTGAATTGCATTAATCATTTCGTCAAACATCTCAAAGCTTTCAACACGATATTCAACAATTGGATCGCGCTGTCCATAAGCACGGAGTCCAACACCTTGGCGAAGTCTGTCCATAGTATCGATATGATCCATCCACTTTTGATCAACCACGCGCAAAAGGACAAAACGCTCCACATCACGCATGTCGCCATCCTGCTCTTGAATTTGCTTTTCTTTTAATTCGTAAAGCTCGTGGGCTGCATCCTTTAATTTCTTAGTGAGAGATTCAACAGTTAAGTCTTCCATCTCATCTTTTGCAATCTTCACATAGCCCTTTGGAAGGAATATATGGTGCAGATATTCAAACATGCCTTCATAATCCCAGTTTTCAGGATATTGGCTTGCTGCAGTATATGGCCCCACAACTCTTTCAATAAGCCTGTCCAGCATATCGCTCATCTGTCCTTTAAGGTTTTCACCTTCAAGCACACGCCTGCGCTGATCGTATATTATCTCGCGCTGACGGTTCATCACATCATCATATTGAAGCACGTTTTTACGAGATTGGAAGTTTCTAGCTTCAACACGCTTCTGTGCATTTTCAATCTGTTTTGAGAGAACATTGAATTCAAGCGGTATGCTATCGTCCATGCCCATTGTTTTCATGATGTTTTGTATTCGTTCGCCTCCAAAAAGACGCATCAGGTCATCTTCAACCGACACATAGAACTTCGAGCTGCCAGGGTCTCCCTGTCTTCCGCTTCGTCCTCGAAGCTGGTTATCTATTCTTCGGCTTTCATGGCGCTCGGTTCCTATAACGCGAAGACCACCCAGTTCCACTACTTCATCATGTTCTTTATCCGTTTCAATTTTGAAACTGTCATTAAGTTTCTGAAAGTCCGCACGAACCTGCAGAATCTCTGCATCATCAGTGTGAACGTGTCCGATCGCCTTTTCTAATATTTCGTGATCGACACCCTGAGCTGTCATCTGGTTTCTAGCCATAAACTCAGGATTACCGCCAAGCTTTATGTCAGTTCCACGTCCCGCCATGTTCGTGGCTATAGTAACTGTGCCTTTTTTGCCCGCTTGTGCTACTATTTCAGCTTCCTTTTCATGATACTTAGCATTAAGTACGGTGTGTTTTATTCCGCGCCTTCCCAAAAGCTTGCTAAGGTGCTCTGAATAATCAACAGACACTGTACCCACTAGGACTGGCTGTCCTTTTTCGTAGCACTCCTTAATGTCATTTATGATAGCTTCTTCTTTACCTTTTATAGTACGATATATGGCATCATTTTGATCATCGCGAACCATTGGTTTGTGTGTGGGAATAACCACAACGTCCATTCCATATATTCCACGGAACTCATTTTCCTCAGTCTTTGCTGTAGCTGTCATTCCACTTAGTTTTTTATACATTCTAAAGTAATTTTGAAGGGTAATCGTTGCAAGCGTTTTGCTTTCCGAGCGTACTTTTACTCCTTCTTTTGCCTCAATAGCCTGATGCAATCCGTCAGAATATCTTCTTCCGGTCATAAGACGTCCTGTAAATTCATCGACTATTACAACTTCGCCTTCTTTAACGATATAGTCCTTGTCACGCGCCATAAGATATCGCGCTTTAAGAGCCTGATTAATGTGGTGAGATAGCTCTGAGTTTTCTATATCTCCTAAGTTTTCAACGCCAAAGTAACGCTCCGCCTTTTCCACACCATTGTCAGTTAAATTTACAGTGTGCATCTTTTCGTCGCGAATGTAATCCCCCGGCGGCTCTTCCGCCTCAAGCTCTGCATTTATGTTGCGCAGCATAGAAGGCATTTCTTCTTCGTCTTTATCAACAATGCGCTCTTTGAGTTTGCGAACAAATTGATCCGCTCTCGCATAAAGGTCGGTGGACTTTTCACCCTGTCCAGAAATTATAAGCGGAGTCCTTGCTTCATCAATTAATATAGAGTCCACTTCATCAATCATCGCATAGTGAAGCTGTCTTTGTACTCGACGATTTTTATTTGTCGCCATATTGTCACGAAGATAGTCAAATCCAAATTCATTATTTGTTCCGTACGTTATGTCAGCCGCATAAGCTTCGCGCTTTTCGGTCGCATTCATACCTGCTATGGCAAGTCCTACTCTCATTCCGAGGAAGTTATATATCTTACCCATCCACTCGCTGTGATAGCGCGCCAAATAGTCATTGACTGTAATCAAATGCGCGCCTTTTCCTTCAAGCGCGTTAAGGTATCCAGGAAGAGTTGCAACAAGTGTTTTTCCTTCACCTGTTTTCATCTCAGCAATGCGCCCCTGATGCATGACCATTCCCACTATAAGCTGCTCTCTAAAGTGACGCATTCCGACTGTTCTTACAGCCGCTTCTCGCACCACAGCAAAAGCCTCGGGGAGTATGTCATCTAAAGTCTCTCCTTTTTCCAGCCTGCTCTTAAATTCTGCTGTTTTTGCATGCAGCTCGTTATCTGAAAGCTTTTGTATGGAAGGCTCAAGTGCATCAATAGCATCTGCCGTTTTCATAAGTTTTGCCACTTCCTTATCATTGGAAGAGGCAAATATTTTCTTCAATATACTCATATATCATCCTTTTAGGGTTTTTTTCATTCTATTATATTATCATTTAAGCAGATTTATGGCAATCAAAAAGGCAGCCATTAACGCTGCCTTAATCAAGTATTTATTCTTTGTTCATGAATTAAGTTTTTGAGATAATTTCTTAATAACGCTATCCGTCCTCTTTGCTCCCGCCTTGGATAGATCTTTCTTACCCGTTTCAAGAATCTTAACATAGCCTTCTATGTCCTCTAAACGAACTGCATCCATCATGTCTTCGGCTCGCTTTGCAAAATCTACTGGTCTGGTACTATTCTGTATTTCAAACAGATTGTTTTTTAATTCTCTGTAGAACTTATCATCTTTTTTAGCTATATTAATAAGAGTTTTCACTCCCCACACAGATGTTATCACAGTGCCAGTTTCTATAAGATTTTCAATCAAACTCCTATGCTCATAGACTTTATCAGGAACAACATTTGCACAACAAGCAAGTGCTATCATCGCACCCCAAACCATTCTGTTTTGTTTGCTTGAAAGCAAGTTTATAAATTCATCTGTGTACGGCGCAATAAGTTCCGGTTTTATATACCCTGTTTCATACAGCACTTTTAAGCAGTCGCTTGCAACAGATTTATTTTTATCATAAAGATATGATACCATCTCTTTTATTCCCTCGGTGCTTTCTTCATCAGCAAGCTTTCGGGCAAGTTCCTGATTTGGCACTTCATCGCGCCTGTCCAAATTATACGATATCAGGTTAATATATTGCATATCTTTCCTCCTTTTTTCATATAAATTATATCACAACAATTATGCCACACACTGTCATATTAACTATCATATATACAAAAAGGACTGCCTCTGTGAGGCAGTCCTTTTATTTATGTTATCAATATTCCGGCTCTATGAGTCCTAAGTGTCCGTCTTTTCTTTTATACAGGACATTTACCTGCTCGGTTTCAGAATTCGTAAACACATAGAAGTTGTGTCCGATAAGCTGCATCTGAAGCTTGGCCTCTTCCACATCGATTGGTTTCACCGGGAATCTTTTGGTTTTTACAAGCTCACTTACGGGTAATTCTTCATATAGGCTACCATCATCATCCGAATCTGGCGAATCCCCGTTAAACGCTCCTGTCTTAAGCCTCTTTTCAAGCTTTGACCTATGGTGGCGTATTTGTTTTTCCATCTTCTTTACTACTGAATCAATACTTTTAAACATGTTGTCGGCGGATTCTTCCGCTCTGAAAGTAATGCCGTCATAGACGATTGTAGTCTCCATTATATGGCGACCTTTTTCTACATGCATATATACATGTGCTTCCGTACTGTTTCCAAAATATTTGTCGAGTTTCTTTAGTTTTTTGTCTACCCTGTCACTTAAGCCCTGGGAGACATCCATATGTTTTCCTGTGATTACTGTACGCATATGCATACCCCTTTCACTATTTATTTCTTCGGTAATTACCTCCCATTATACCGCAAGTTGATTATATTTATATTATACCACAATACTGACCTTTTTAATCGCAAAAACCCAGCTTTATTAATAAAAAATTCATCATAATTACTTGACATCAGTTTTCCATGCGTTATAATCATTTTAAAGTAAAATAGGTGTACTGTGAAGGAAAGTAGTAAGCGGCGTAAAGCTTCAAGAGAGCCGGGCAAGGTGTAAGCCGGCAGCTGTAAACCGTCGAAGGCATTCCCGAGTGCTTTTACTGTAAAGAGAGTCTGTATCTGCAGACTAAAAAGGGTGGAACCGCGGAGTAGTGCTTCTTCGTCCCTTTGGGATGAATATAGCGCTATTTTTATATTATAAGGAGTAAATAATGAGTATTGACAGCATGGAAAAACTCGTATCAATGTGCAAAAACCGCGGCTACATATTCCCCGGAAGTGAAATATACGGCGGTTTGGCAAACACGTGGGACTATGGCCCACTGGGTGTCGAGTTTAAAAACAATGTAAAAAAGGCTTGGCGTAAAAAGTTCGTTCAAGAATGCCAGTATAATGTTGGTCTTGATTCGGCGATTTTGATGAATCCACAGACATGGGTTGCATCCGGTCACGTAGGAAACTTTGATGATCCTCTTATGGACTGTAAAAAATGCAAAGCCAGATTCCGAGCAGACCACATTATAGAAGAACATCTTGCAAAAGACGGCAAAGAGGAAATCGTTGATGGCTGGAGCAATGAAAAGATGGAAAGTTTTATCGAAGATAACGCCATCCCGTGCCCCGAATGCGGCGAGCATGACTTTACAAACATCCGTCAATTTAACATGATGTTTAAAACATTCCAAGGAGTAAACGAAGACACTGCAAATGAGATATTTTTGCGTCCCGAAACAGCTCAAGGAATTTTCGTAAATTTTAAAAACGTACAGCGCACCACACGAAAGAGAGTTCCTTTCGGCGTTGCTCAAATAGGAAAATCATTCAGAAATGAAATAACTCCAGGAAACTTCACATTCCGAACACGCGAATTTGAGCAGATGGAGCTTGAGTTCTTCTGCAAGGCTGGAACTGACCTTGAATGGTTCTCATATTGGAAAGAGTTTTGCTACAATTGGCTTTTGACATTAAACCTCAAAGAGGACAGCCTACGCATGCGCGACCATGCAGAAGAAGAGCTTTCGCACTACTCAAATGCAACTACAGACATTGAGTTTAAATTCCCATTCGGATGGGGTGAGCTTTGGGGCATAGCCGATAGAACCGACTTTGACCTTAAGCAACATGCAGAGCATTCAGGTGCAAAGCTAGAATATATGGATCCTGTAACAAACGAAAAGTATATTCCTTATGTCATTGAGCCTTCACTTGGAGCAGACCGCGTGGCACTCGCATTTCTCTGCGACGCCTATGAGGAAGAAGAACTTGAAAACGGCGATTCACGAATAGTGCTAAAGCTGCACCCTGCACTTGCACCTTTTAAAGCTGCCGTACTACCGCTTCAGAAGAAGCTTTCAGAGCCCGCTATGGAACTATATCATAAGCTTTCACATCACTTCATGGTGGATTATGACGTTTCAGGCTCTATTGGCAAAAGATATCGCAGACAAGACGAAGCAGGAACGCCGTATTGCATAACATTTGACTTTGACTCATTGGAAGACAAATCAGTGACAATACGCGATCGTGACTCCATGGAGCAAACAAGGGTTCCGATTGAAAAAGTGCTTGAATATTTAAACGAAAAATTAGATTACTAGTTTTCGGCGAAGCCTTAACCCCAAGAAAAAATTAACGAATAACAAAATCCACGGCACATATCCGTGGATTTTTCTTTATTTACATAAACATTATTAGTATAATAGATCCGTCAAAATCCCCTTAACAATTATCGGGAAATATATCTCATAGTTATCTACACTTAGACCTAGGGAGATTAAAATGAATTGGACAGATAATATTAATCAGGCTATTGATTATATCGAAAGTCATCTTACAGATGATATATCAAGCATAAAAATTGAAAAGATAATGGGCTGTACATTTTCTTCTTTTCAGCAGACATTTTCTCAGATAAGCGAAGTTACGCTTGCAGAATATATACGCAGAAGGAAGCTGACACTTGCCGCCTATGATTTGCAAAACACTGATATCAAAGTTCTTGACGCTGCAGTAAAATACGGCTATGAATCAGCCGATTCATTTCGTGTGGCCTTTAAAAAACTGCATGGGGTTAATCCAACCGATGCTAAAAAGCCGGATGTCATCTTAAAATTCTACTCCCGTCTACAGTTTGAAGTAAAAATAAAGGGGATACAGGAAATGGACTATAAGATAATTGAAAAGCCCTCTTTTAAAGTTGTAGGAATAAGAAAAACAACACCTTACGGAGGCGGAACATGGGCAATCGTTAAAAGCGACGGTTCTTTTTACAAGCTGATGGAGCAATCCGGAAAAACGGAATCATTAGGGCTTTGCTTTGGATTTGACAGCGAAGGCAACAATGACTATATGTGTGCTGTTGAGTGGGACAATCCCGATAAATTGAATTACGAAGAGTATATTTACCCTAAACTTAAGTGGCTCATTTTTCTGGCCGAAGGCAATCTTTCAGACAATGTCCTCTATCATACTTGGGACAGAGTAAACAATGAGTTTTTACCTAACGCCAAATATAAGAAAAACGGTCTTCCCACCATAGAAAGATATATTATTTGGGATGAAATAAATGACTACTGCAAAGTGGAAATACGGATTCCTACATAACAAAAGAGCTGAAGATCAGCTCTTTATATAATCTTCTTTGCGTTGAAATTGCATCATTTTAGAGAGTCTGAAATCATATCCAGCCAAGCGGTATAAACACCAGCATCATTATCAAGTCCAGTGCGAAAAGCCCTCCGATAAATATGCGGCGAGTTTTGGGCTTTGCATCATGGCACATAAACGCCGCGAGGAAAAATGGAATGTATATCAAAACCCAAACTGTAAGCATTCCCCACCATGGGTATACCCAATGGAATATCGGCGATGCTGCAAGGGGTACTTCAATAAGTGCTATCATAAAAGCATTAGCAATTGCGAATACTATACGATTTGGTATACCAAGTATTTTCATGCTTTTGTCCTTAGGAAGCAGTTTGCTCATGATAAACCCCGCAACCGAAAACATAAAGCTTATTTCTATCCCCACACCAATAAGTATCAAAAATGATGTTCCGCCACTCGCTGTCCATAAAGCGTGTCCCCAAATGTGTTGAATAAGCGCATTTATAATTTCCACAAACCAGTGTACAGCATAAAGCGCAAGGCCTGCTGCAAGCTGGTTATATTTTTTTTGCTCAAGTCCAGTAAAATACACATACAAAACAAAAGCTAAAAAGACTACAACGCCCCAGTTCAAATTGTCTAGTTTTCTCAAATTTTTTAATGCTTGAGCGGTTACTTCGGGTTGGTTTAGCATAGTTTTCCTCCTCTTTATATATGAATTTATTATATATCATAAATATTTCTAATTAAAGGATTTAGCATTGTATTTATTGCATTATTGACAAAAACAAGATTCTATACTATAATCTAAGCGAATAATGAATTGGGGTTCATTTATGGCGCAGGTACTTAAAGAAGAAGTCAAACAGGATATTTTGAAAAACGCTCTTGATAGCTTTGTTTCAAACGGATATAAAAAAACATCCATGAAGTCAATTGCATTGGCGTCCGGAATATCCGTTGGCAATATCTATAATTATTTCAAAGACAAAGAGGCTCTTTATGACGCTCTTGCATTGTCTGTTTTCAACGAAATAGATGAGTTGTTCCAAACTCTTCCCAAAAACACACTCGATGGAGTTGAGGATAAAATACTGGCATTCATAGAAATTTACAAATCTAACAAAGAAGTTTTTATAATGTTGATGGAAAACAGTGAAAATACTAAGTTTAAAAACCTAAAAAACACAGTCATTGAAAACTTTGCGGCGGCTATTGAAAGGTTTCGTTTTGCAACAACTAATAAACGATCATCACAAGAAGGCATAATATTCTTTAAAGCATTTGCAAGCGGATTCGTTAATGGAATCATAGTAATTCTTGCACAAGACATTAACGAGACCCTAAAGCTTAAAATATTGCAGGAGTTTTCATCTACGATGAAAAGCAACCTTATTAAAAAGATTTATCAACAAAGAGGTGACCTATGAAAAAACTAATTTATGGATTAATAAACAACAGAAAGATAACCTTATTTTTCGTATTCGCTCTGATAGCGGCTGGCATTTTCGGCTATATGCAAAATCCTAAGCAGGAGTCCCCCGACTTTTCAATACCATACGCTATGATTACCACAGTATATCCCGGCGCATCACAAAGCGATGTGGACAGTTATGTAACTGAGCCCATTGAAAAAGAGCTTATGAAAATCGAAGGCTATGATTCCACTACTGCATATAGCTCAAATAACTTATCGCTTATTATTTTGGAGCTTAAATTTTCAACAGACAGAGACAATGCGTTTCAAGAAATTAAAGATGCTATGCTCACTTTGCAAAAAAGCCTTCCCAAAGAATGTGAAACAATTAATGTAAACACAAACATCACAGACACAGCAGGCGTCCTTTTTTGCTTGTCTTCTGACACTTTGAAAAATACCGAAATAGTAAGCGAAGCTGAATATATTGCCGATAAACTAAGTGATATAGACGGATTTTTGCGATTTGAGATAATAGGTAAATCTGATATGGTTGTTTCAGTGGTAGCAGATGAAACCAAAATGCAGCAGGCAGGCACTTCATTTTCGGAGATTACATCAATAATCGAGGCGGGTAATTTAGATATACCAATCGGCAGTGTGAAAGAAAATGGTGAGTCGCTGGCCCTAGACTACTCTGGTGGATATAAAGATATTAATGACATAAAAAATCTCGAGATAGGAATTTCTCCTGAAACTGGGCAACTAATATATCTTAAAGATGTTGCAGACATCACTTATTCAGCAGAATCCTCCAACGCTTCATATACTTTTAACGGCAATGAAGCAGTGATAATTGCGGGTTATTTTGAAGATAACATAAATGTATTGCCCCTTAAGGATGAAATAACAGACAAACTGGATGACATTAAAGATATGCTTCCCTCTAGCCTTGAAACTTCACTCATAGTTTCACAGCCTGACGAAATAGACAATTCATTGAACGATTTTGCGAAAAATCTCCTAATGGCAGTCGGACTTGTCATTTTAGTGGTTTTAATCGGAATGGGAATAAGAAACGCTGTTGTTGTTTCAGTTTCATTGCCTCTCAGCGTGCTGATTGCAATGGGTGTAATGTATCTTCTTGATATAAAAATACATCAGGTTTCTATAGCCGCCCTCATTGTAAGCCTTGGAATGCTAGTTGACAATTCCATTGTCGTAAGTGACTCCATACAAGGCTATCTGGATAAAGGCAAAGACCGTATAAACGCCTGTGCAAACGGAGTTAGAAACGTAGCACTGCCTGTTCTTACTTCCACCATTACAACAATCGCGGCTTTTATGCCTTTTTTGCTCTTGAACTCAATTGCAGGTGATTATATAAAATCACTGCCTCAGATAGTTTCCATATCACTTGCCGCATCCTATCTTACAGCAATGCTTGTGATTCCAGTTCTAGGATTTATCTTTTTTAAACCCAATGGACATTCCAAAAAGAAGCATGGGTTGAAATTCTTTAAGAAACTGCTTAAATCCGGCCTTAAAAACAGAGCCTTAGTTATAGCTTGTGTTGCAATACTTATTGCAGGCAGCGTTTACCTAGCTATGGATCTTGACACAATATTTTTCCCTGCTGCAGATAAAGACATCATCTATATAGATATCAAAAACAATAAATCAGACGACGTTGAATCCACTCGAAAAATAGTAAATGAAATCTCTGAGTTGCTAAGCAATGAAAAAGGCATTACAGATTTCACAGCCTCTGCCGGAAGCGGCCTTCCCCGTTTCAATCAAATAATGTATGTTTACACAAAAACACCTGATATCGGGCAGATAATGATGCGTGTCAATTTGGAACAAGCAGGTTATGACACCAATGAGGAGTATAAGCTATATCTACAGGAAAAAATCGACGAATTAAATCTCGACTCCAAAATAACAGTAAAAGAACTTATGTATGCCTTCCCCATGGATGAAGATATAAAGATACGAATAGTAGGAGACAATGCTGATACCCTCAAAACCTATGAAGACACTATATATTCTTATCTAAGCAATAAAGAAGAACTTGTTAACGTCGCGCAAAGTAACTCTTATTATACCGATGAATACAGCATGTTAGTCGACAGCCAAATGGCTGTTAAGAACGGACTTGTTACTGCAAACGTTCAAAATGAAATAAGTATCGCTCTAATGGGAAGAAGCTCTTCAACTATCAATGTAGATGGATATGATGCAAAAGTCATAGTTTCGGGAGATTATCTAACCAAAACGGATTTAGAATCCATCCCCATAAAAAATGCAAGTGGTACATATGTAAACGCAGGCGAAATAATTGATCTTGACAAAATCAGCGTACTTTCAACCCTTCCAAGATATAATGGCGAATATTCACTGTCCATCACAGCAGATTATAATTTGGACTATGACAAAAACGAAACATTGAATGAAATTAAAGATTATATTGATGAGTTAGATTTAACAGATGCAGAGATAATATATGATGGAGAAGATGAACTCATCAAAGAAAACTTTGGCGATGTAGGAATACTGGGAATTGTTGCATTGATTCTAGTATTTATGATCCTTATGATACAATTTAAATCATTCTTAATGCCGCTTATAATCTTTATAACAATTCCGCTTTCAGCAATAGGCTCGATAGCAGGGCTTTGGATAACAGGGCTTCCTATATCTTTTACAGCACTTCTTGGCATTGTAAGCTTGCTAGGTATCGTAGTAAACAATGCTATAATACTCATCGACTATATTAAGAAAGAACAGGCGAAAGGTTTAGCGATTAAAAAGGCGTGCATAAAAGCTTCCCAAAAGAGGCTGCGACCTATACTGCTTTCAACCATAACAACTGTTATCGGACTTATACCTCTTGCAATAAGCAACAGTGAGCTGTTTAAGCCTCTGGCAATCGCCTTAATGTTTGGGCTTATGATATCTACACTGCTAACTCTTGTGGTTCTTCCCGTATTCATTAGCTTCACTGAAAAAATAAAATAAACAGTATAAAAAAAGGATGCGAAAACGCATCCTTTTAAGTTATCAAAAAACTAACTTTTTTATGTTCTTGTCATCATAATTTGATCAATCGGAGCTCCTGGGGGAACCATCGGCAGAACCATAGTATCATTATCTACTATGCACTGAATGAGTGTAGGACCGTCATTTTTCAAAGCATCTTTAAATGCTGCTTCGAATTCTTCAACAGTCTCAACTTTTGCAGATTGCTTATACCCATAAGCTTTTGCTGCCGCACAAAAATCAATCTTAGGCAAATCCGTTTCCGAGTGGCGAGCGTTATAGAAAATCGTCTGCCACTGGCGAACCATACCAAGAGTGTTGTTATCCATAAGAACCGTAATCACAGGAAGGTTATACCTGACAGCAGTCACCATCTCATTCATGTTCATTCTGAATGAGCCATCTCCGGTAACATGAATAACACGCCTACCGTTTGCACCGCAAGCCGCACCTATCGCAGCACCAAAGCCGTAGCCCATTGTTCCCATTCCACCTGAGGTTATAAATGTATCATTCTTGTGGAATGCGTAATACTGTGCTGACCACATCTGATGTTGTCCCACATCAGTTGCAATGATTGCTGTTTTATCCATATGCTTGTTGATTGTCTCCAAAACATTTTTGGGCATATGATCTTTTGGCATATGAGTTTCATCTTTTTTCTTCCAGCCCTTGATATCTTCTAACCATTCTGCATGATTCTGCTGGGATACTAATCCGTTCATCTCGCACAAAAATGTTTTTATATCATCAATTACATGTGCACTCGTCGGCACATTTTTGTTCACTTCAGAAGGATCAATATCCACTTGAACTATCTTTGCACGCTTTGCAAACTCTTCAAGCTTTCCTGTAACACGGTCAGAGAATCTCGCTCCCAAAACAATCAACAAATCACAGTTTGTAAATGACATGTTTGATGCCATCGTTCCATGCATTCCTACCATACCCATATAAAGATCATGGTCTGCTGGGAATGAGCTTATTCCCATAAGGGAACATGAAACAGGTGCTTCGATTTTTTTTGCGAACTCAAACAATTCATCCGCAGCTTTTGAACCAACAACTCCACCACCTGCAAATATAACAGGCTTTTTTGATTCCTCAATAAGCTTTACAACTTCTTCGTTGGATGCTCCTTCACGCTCCATGTCAAAAAGGCATGTGTCGCAAGGTTCATATTCACACTCATGAACAAATGCATCCTTTGTGATATCAATAAGTACAGGACCAGGTCTTCCGCTTTTTGCAAAGTCGAATGCCTCCTGCATAACTTCTGCGATATCCTCGGGATTTTTTACTTGGTAATTGTGTTTTGTTATAGGCATTGTGATGCCAATAATGTCAGTTTCTTGGAAGCTGTCTTTTCCAAGAAGTACCGATGCAACGTTGCCTGTTATTGCAACCATAGGAACAGAATCCATATATGCTGTGGCAATTCCTGTTACGAGGTTTGTAGCTCCCGGACCAGAAGTGGCAATACAAACGCCGACTTTTCCTGTAGCCCTCGCATATCCGTCTGCCGCATGGCTTGCGCCTTGCTCGTGTGCAGTAATCACATGTTTAATTTCTTTTTCGTCGTATAAAGCATCATACAGCGGTATTACAGCTCCGCCGGGATAGCCGAAAACCGTATCCACTTCATGCTTTTTAAGGCATTCAAGAACTATCTGCGCTCCTGTCATTTTCATGGTATTTCCTCCTTTTTTTGTAGAATCGCCCTGTTTAGGGTAGCCAAGCAATAGTTGCCAAAGCTATTTCAATTATTAATCTAATCTTATTTAAGTACTGCGCCTTTGTCAGCTGATGTAACAAGCCTTGAATAGCGATATAGCCATCCAGCTTTTATCCTGTAGTCGCGCTTTTCGATTTTGCTAAGTCTTTCAGCGATAACATCATCATCCACCATAAGTGAAAGCTCACGGTTTTTAATGTCAATTTTTATAATATCACCGTTTTCAACTGCAGCTATAGGCCCGCCCGCCTGTGCTTCAGGCGACACATGTCCAATGGCCGCACCTCTTGTTGCTCCGCTGAATCTGCCATCAGTTATGAGTGCCACTTCCTTATCAAGTCCCATTCCGGCAAGTGCCGATGTGGGAGAAAGCATTTCTCTCATTCCTGGGCCACCCGCAGGGCCTTCATATCGTATTACGACAACATCACCAGGCTTTATATCTCCGCCTGTTATAGCGGCTATAGCATCTTCCTCACAGTCAAACACAACAGCTGGTCCTTCGTGTTTCATCATTTCAGGTGCTACGGCTGATTGCTTTACAACTCCGCAGTTTGGTGCAAGGTTGCCTTTAAGCACCGCGATTCCACCTTCTGGCGAATATGGTGCGCTAATACTTTTTACAACGTCATTATTAGAAATTTTCTTTGAACTTACATGCTCGCCAATCGTAGTGAGCGCAACGCATTTATTGTCCGCATTAAGCATTCCATTATTATTTAATTCATTTATAACAGCTCCCACTCCGCCCGAATAATGCAAATCAATTATATTGGTTGAACCTGCAGGAGACAATCTGCAAAGATTTGGAGTTTCTTTGCTTATTCTGTCCACCATATCAAGGCTAAGTTCTATGCCGCATTCGTTTGCTATAGCAGGAAGATGCAAAACAGAGTTTGTAGAGCAACCCAATGCCATGTCAACACGAAGTCCATTTTCAAAAGCCTTTTCGGTCATTATATCTTTGGGCAGAAGCTGTGCTTCAAAAATTTTCATCAGCTGCATTCCGCTTTCTTTGGCAAAACGTATTCGTTCTGCATTGACTGCTGGAATTGTGCCGTTTCCTGTGAGCGCCATGCCCAATGCTTCAGTCAGGCAATTCATAGAGTTTGCAGTGAACATGCCTGCGCATGAGCCACATCCTGGACAAGCCGAGTTTTCCATATCACAAACATACTCTTCATCCGCTTTTCCCGCGGCATATTTGCCTACTGCCTCAAAAACATCATTCAAGTTCGTTGCAGCCCCTGTACTGCTTCTTCCTGGAAGCATCGGACCACCACTGCAGAATATTGACGGTCTGTTAATCCTAGCAGCCGCCATAAGCATTCCGGGAACGATCTTATCGCAGTTTGGCACAAATGCCACCGCGTCAAAGCCGTGCGCTTTAATCATTGTTTCAGCAGTGTCTGCTACGAGCTCGCGTGAAGCAAGAGAAAAGTTCATTCCCGAGTGCCCCATTGCAATTCCATCGCACACTCCTATAGTGTTCATAATAACAGGTGTGCCACCTGCCATTCGCACTCCATCGGCTACAGCTTTTGCAATCTTATCTAAATGTATATGTCCGGGAACTATCTCGCTGCCTGCGTGAACTACACCGATAAGCGGTCTAGATAATTCCTCGTCTGTGTATCCCATCGCCTTAAAAAGAGAGCGATGTGGTGCTTTGCTTATTCCTTTTTTTACGCTATCACTAATCATAAAAACCACCTTCGGTGTTTTTTCGGCGTTGAACACGTTCGTCGCCGAGGGTCTTGCAAAACATGAAAAGCTCACTTAGTTAGTACTTTTTCATGTTTTGCGCTTTTTATCTGCTAATATCTTATCCACTGAGTGAAATTTCCGGTACATGCCCGTAAATTTCATCTGTTGCTTGTTCCTATCAAACATTCCTCCCTGCAGTGCAGAGAATTTTCCTTAAAGATTGGAAAGAACTACGTCAGTGATTTCGACTGTGCCGAGGGCTTTTTCACCTTCGGTTGCGATATCGCCTGTTCTGGCTCCCTGAGCTAGAGTCTTTTTGACTGCTGATTCAATAGCATCCGCAGCTTCCATCTGGTCAAGAGAGTAGCGAAGCATCATTGCCGCCGACATAATTGTCGCAAGTGGGTTTGCAATTCCCTGTCCTGCTATATCGGGTGCCGATCCATGTACTGGTTCATACATTCCCATTTTGCCATCACTTAAGCTGGCTGAAGGAAGCATTCCTATGGAACCCGTTATCATGGCTGCCTCATCTGATAAAATGTCGCCAAACATATTTCCAGTCACAATTACATCAAACTGATTAGGATTGCGCACAAGCTGCATTGCTGCGTTGTCCACATACATATTTGTCTGTGTAACCTCAGGATAATCCTTTGCCATTTCTTCAACTGCTGCTCGCCAAACACGAGAATTTTCAAGAACATTAGCTTTATCCACACTGACAAGATTTTTATCGCGCTTCATTGCAGCTTCAAAAGCCACTTTTGCTATGCGATCTACTTCAGGCTTTGTATAAAGCATGGTGTCATATCCGCTTGTGTTTTCTGCATTGCGTCCTTTTTCACCGAAGTATATTCCTCCTGTGAGCTCACGCACAACCAATATATCCAATCCATTTTCAAGCATTGAAGGCTTGAGAGGGCAAGCATCCGAAAGTTCAGAGAAAAGCACAGCAGGTCGAAGGTTTGCAAAAAGACCAAGTGCTCCGCGGAGTCCGAGAAGTGCATTTTCAGGACGCATATCGCTGCCGAGTTTGTCCCACTTGTCGCCGCCGACTGCACCAAGCAAAACTGCATCCGATGCCTTTGCTCCGTCTATTGTCTCCAGTGGTAATGGTTTGCCGACCGCGTCTATAGCACATCCGCCAGCAAGATATTCTTTATAGTCAAGATCAAAACCAAACTTTTGCGCAACCTTGTCAAGCACTCTTATAGTCTGATCAACTACTTCAGGTCCGATTCCATCACCCTTTATTACAGCTATGTTATATTTCATTTCACACCACCTTTGGCAATTGATTTTACCAATCCACCCGATTCAATTATGTTTTGAAGGAATGGAGGGAATGGCGCAGCCTGAAACTCTTTTCCTGTAGTGACATTTGTGATGACACCTGTGTCAGTATCCACTTTAACAACATCTCCGTTTGATATTCCGTCCACAGCTTCAGGACACTCAAGTATCGGAAGACCAATGTTAATTGCATTCCTAAAGAATATGCGTGCAAAAGTGCGTGCAATGATGCAGCTTGCGCCGCTTCCTTTAATTGCAAGTGGTGCATGCTCACGCGATGAGCCACAACCGAAGTTTACACCGGCAACGATGATATCACCATCTTGCACTTTGCCTGCATATGAAGTATCAATGTCTTCCATGCAGTGCTTTGCAAGCTCTTTTGGGTCTGCTGTGTTAAGATATTTTGCAGGGATTATTACGTCGGTATCAACATGATCCCCATATTTAAATACGTTTCCTTTTAACTTCATATCATTTCTCCTCAGTCAAGTTCTTCTGGTGTAGCGATTCTTCCAAGCACCGCGCTCGCAGCTGCAACAGCCGGGCTTGCCAAATAAACTTCGCTATCCACATGTCCCATACGACCAACAAAGTTACGGTTTGTTGTAGACACTGCGCGCTCACCTGCAGCAAGTATTCCCATGTGTCCGCCAAGACAAGGTCCGCATGTTGGTGCAGAAACAACGCATCCTGCTTCAACCAGTGTTTTAAAATAACCTTTTTCCATAGCTTCAAGCCAAATTTTCTGTGTCGCCGGGAAGATGATAGTGCGAACACCTTTTTTGACTTTACGTCCTTCAAGTATCTTTGCAGCAGCTTCGATGTCTGTTATCCTGCCGTTTGTACAAGAGCCTATAACCGCCTGATCTATAACAATATCTGAAAGCTCAGAAGCATTTTTTGTATTGTCAGGAAGGTGTGGACATGAAACCGTATAATCAATAGTAGATAAATCAATATCATAAACCTTCTCGTATTCAGCATCATCATCTGCTTCAAATATTTTTGGCTCGCGGTCAGAATGCTCACGAATATATTCAAGTGTTTTTTCATCAACTGGGAAGATACCATTTTTGCCGCCTGCTTCAATAGCCATGTTAGCGATTGTGAATCTATCATCCATAGTAAGAGATGAAACGCCTTCACCTGTAAACTCCATTGATTTATACAATGCACCATCAACACCAATCATTCCTATGATGTATAATATTAAATCTTTTCCGCTGACTTTCTTTTTAAAGCTTCCAGTCAAATTAAACTTAAGAGCAGAAGGCACTTTAAACCATGCTTTGCCCGTTGCCATTCCTGCAGCCATGTCTGTTGAGCCGATGCCTGTTGAAAATGCGCCAAGTGCACCATATGTGCATGTGTGCGAATCAGCACCGATTACCACATCACCTGCGATAACCAATCCTTTTTCAGGAAGCAGTGCGTGCTCAATTCCCACTTCTCCTACTTCAAAATAATTTTCAATATCCAAGCCGAGAGCAAACTCTCTTACACATTTGCACTGCTCAGCTGCAGCAATATCTTTGTTTGGTGTGAAATGGTCAGGAACTATCGCAACTTTGTTTTTGTCAAAAACTCCGGTCACACCCATCTTCTCAAATTCTTTTATGGCAACAGGTGTTGTTATGTCATTTCCTAATACTAAATCCAGGTCGCAATTTACAAACTGTCCCGCCTGAACCTCTTTCTCCCCGCAATGGGCTGCAAGGATTTTCTGCGTCATGGTCATTCCCATATTAAATACTCCTTATCTGTCCTTGTCTATGTTAAGTAACTTATAATCTATAGAGTCTATAAGCGCAAGTAAGCTCGCTTCTATAACGTCGCTTGATACGCCAAGTGTTGTCCAATGATTTTCTCCATCGCTTGATTCTATTATAACGCGAACCGTTGCAGCTGTCGCGGCTTTTGAATTAAGCACACGAACTTTATAATCAGTTAGCGTCACATCCCCAAGTGTTGGGAAAGTTTCCATCAAAGCTTTTTTAATCGCAAGGTCTAAAGCGTTAACCGGTCCGTTTCCTTCTGCCGCAGTCATAACTTCTCGACCTTTGACTTTAAGCTTTACTATCGCACACGATTTAAATGCATCTCCAATCTTTGGCTCGTCGCTTATCCTGTAGTGCATTATCTCAAAAGTTGGCTTGTGAAGATTGAGCTCCTTTTTAACGAAAAGTTCAAAGCTCCCCTCTGCTCCTTCAAAGCTGTAGCCGCGATTTTCCATGTCCTTGATTTTAGTCATCAATTCACGTACTTTTGGTGCATCGTCTGCCACTTCTGGAAATTGATCCTTAAGCTTTATAGCCATCGCGCTTTTGCCTGCCACTTCAGAAAGCAAAAATTCTCGCTCGTTGCCCACCAATGTAGGATCAATATGCTCGAATGAACCTTTTGCCTTGCGAATGCCATCTATATGCATTCCGCCCTTGTGAGCAAATGCATCGCCTCCCACATATGGAAGCTTCTCATCAAACGACATATTTGATATCTCTGCCGCCTGCCTCGCCATTTCAAAAAGGTTTGACATCTGCTTATCTGTTACGCAATCATATCCCATTTTAATCTGAAGATTGGGGATAATTGATGTTAGCCTTGCATTACCACAGCGCTCCCCATACCCAAGGATAGTTCCCTGAACATGTCGAACTCCGCATTTAACAGCTGCCAGTGTGTTTGCAACAGCAAGCTCTGCGTCATTATGACAGTGAATTCCAATCATGACTTCCGTGGTTTTCATCACTTGCTCAACAGCCTCTTGAACCTCATAAACCATGGTGCCGCCGTTGGTGTCGCAAAGCACGAGGCAGTCCGCTCCGCCATCACTTGCAGCCTTTAAAACTTCAAGCGCGTATTCTTTGTTCGCCTTGTAGCCATCAAAGAAATGTTCTGCGTCAAATATAACTTCCTTACCTTGCTCTTTAAAATACCTAATCGTATCGCGCACCATGTTTAAGTTTTCTATAAGAGTTGTTCCTAAAACATCTGTGACGTGCAAATCCCAAGCCTTGCCGAAAATAGCAACGCATGGAGTGTCTGCAGATAACAATGCAGATACTCCTGCGTCTTCTTTCACATCCGTATCTTTATATCTTGTGCTTCCGAATGCTGTAAGCTTTGCATTTTTAAGCTTCACTTTTTTTGCTTCATCGAAAAAAGCACGCTCTTTCGGGTTTGATGCGGGATTGCCAGCTTCGATGTAATCAACTCCGGCTTCATCCAGCAATTTCAGCATGTGTATTTTATCTTCAAGAGAATAGGAGATGCCTTTTGCCTGCGCTCCGTCTCTTAGTGCCGAATCGAATATATATACTTTTTGCATAAGGCTGACCTCCTTTTTATGTAACCTTAACAATCAAGCCATAATCTGCCTGATAAAAAGTCGTGGATTAGTCTGCTTATTACTCTTGGCCTTTGGAATCGTTTTGCCAAGGCATCATTCTGCGAAGCTCTTCTCCAACCTTTTCAATTGGATGCTCAGATTCCAGTCTGCGCCTTGCATTAAATCCTGGTCTTCCCGCTTTGTTTTCCAGAATCCAGTTGCGTGCGAAATCGCCTTCCTGAATTTCCTGCAAAACTTTTTTCATTTCTTTGCGAGTATCTTCAGTTATGATGCGTCTGCCTATTTGATAATCACCATATTCAGCTGTGTCGCTGATAGAATATCTCATGAGTGAAAGTCCGCCTTCATTAACCATGTCAATGATAAGCTTCATCTCGTGAAGGCACTCAAAATATGCACTTTCGGGCTCATATCCTGCTTCAACCAATGTATCAAAGCCAGCTTTCATAAGCTCTGTTACACCGCCGCATAATACAGCCTGTTCACCGAACAAGTCTGTTTCTGTTTCTTCTCTGAATGTTGTCTGAAGGATGCCTGCGCGTGCGCCGCCAATACCTTCAGCATATGCAAGACCTACGTCCTGTGTATCTCCTGTGGGATCCTGGTGCACTGCAACCAAGCAAGGAACTCCGCGGCCTTGTGTATACTGTGCGCGAACTGTATGTCCCGGTCCTTTTGGAGCAACCATGAATACATTAACATCGTTAGGAGGCACAATCTGTCCGTAGTGAATGTTAAATCCGTGAGCAAACATAAGATACTGGCCTGCTTTAAGATTTGGTTTCACTGATTCATTGTAGATTGAAGGCATTTTCTCATCGTTTACTAACATAACGATTACATCAGCCTCTTTTGTGGCATCAGCAGCAGTTGCGACTTTCAAGCCTTTAGCCTCTGCTTTTGTCCATGATTTTGAACCTTCATAAAGT
The DNA here is from genome assembly GCA_963676355.1 of Christensenellaceae bacterium. Classification (GTDB taxonomy): domain Bacteria; phylum Bacillota; class Clostridia; order Christensenellales; family UMGS416; genus JAGLOK01. The sequence goes on along the minus strand of OY781093.1, from coordinate 887,715 downwards.
CCAACTATAACGTCATGTCCTGAATCGTGCAGGTTGTTAGCGTGTGCATGCCCCTGTGAGCCGTAGCCTATAACTGCAATGGTTTTCCCCAGTAGTTTTTCCTTTTTGCAATCTTCCTGATAAAATAACTTTGCCATGATTTCCTCCGAATTAATAAATTTTATAAAATTTTATCGCCGCGCTCTAAAGCGGTGAGTCCTGTTCTTGCAATCTCAAATACGCCATATTTTTCAAGCTCTGAAATCGCTTTTTCAATAGTCTCTGCTGTGCCTGTCAGCTGCACTGTGGCAGTTTCACTTCCCATGTCGAGTATTGTTCCGTTATAACTGTTTACAACATTCATTACTTTCATGCGGTCTTCATTATTTGAATGGACTTTGACCAATGCGAGTTCTCTGAACGTTCCTTTTCCGTCAGGAATGTATCCAATTTTTTTCACATCGATTAGCTTAACAAGCTGTTTTATGACCTGTTCAAGCCTGTCTTCGTCTGTTCTAACCATAATGGTCATGCGTGATAAGGCAGGGTCGGATGTGACACCGACAGTAATATTTTCAATATTATATCCGCGGCGCCCTATAAGCCCGGAAATTCGGTTCAAAACTCCTGATTTGTTTGAAACAATCAATGATATCACTCTAAGCTGCATTGTCTGTCCCCTCTCTGTTTTTCGATTTTAAGTATAAAAAAAACGCGCACTTTTCAACCTTTGATGAAAAGACGCGGTTATCTGTAACCTCGCGGTACCACTTATCTTGCTCTGCGCCAGCGCAAAGCCCCTTCAGACTCTTCTAAAGCCCTAAACCTATATCGGGGTTTACCGGTTGCCTCTACTTAATTTCAAAGCAACTGCTCCAGAGTGACTTATCCCATACCGCATTGTCGATTTTCACCTTACATCGACTCTCTTTGAACACTGACTATAGGACTTTTCTCTATCATCACTTTCTTATTGATTTCGGATATCATATCATAAGCATATATAATAGTCAAGCATATATTTTGATAGTCAAAGGAATTCTCCAACACAAAAAAACTGCCTTTATCCTATATACTTGCTATAGCCTCAATTTCAACCAGCGCATCCTTTGGAAGCCTCGCCACTTCAACCGCCGCACGAGCGGGATAAGGTGCGCTAAAATAGCTGGCGTAAACTTCGTTCATACCTCCAAAATCGTTCATATCCTTCAGAAAAACTGTGACCTTAACAATATCATTAAGCGAAGCCCCATGCGCCTCAAGCACAGCTTTAACATTGCTTAAGCTCTGCTTTGTTTGCGTTGTGATATCATCACCTGCAAACTTTCCGGTTTCAGAATTAATAGGAAGCTGACCGGACACAAAAATCAAATTACCTGACACAACGCCCTGTGAATAAGGTCCTATAGCTGCAGGTGCTTTATCTGTCGATATACTCTTTTTCATAAATCCTCCGTCTGTTTTCTAATAAAGCAGTTCAAATCATGATCGTTTACAATACCTATAGCCTGAAGATAAGCGTATACTGTAACCGTACCAAGAAACTTCATGCCTCGCTTTTTCATGTCTTTTGATATTGTGTTTGAAAGCTCGGTTCTGTCTCGAAATGCATCATCTTGATTATACACAATTTCACCTTGGGTGAAAGACCATATATATTCTTTAAAAGAACCGAATTCATCTTTTATTTCCAATATCTTTTTTGCATTTACCACAGTAGCTGCAATTTTAAGCCTGTTGCGAACTATTGACTTGTCATTTAATAGCTGTGCTATTTTATCGTCTTTGTAGTTTGCTATTTTATTTAAGTCGTAATTATCAAAAGCTCGTTTGAAATTTTCTCTTTTTTTCAAAATGATAAGCCACGAAAGACCGGCATGAAATGACTCCAAAATAAGCATCTCAATCAGCGTATATTCGTCATAGCAAGGCACTCCCCACTGCTCATCATGATATTTTATATATATCTCATCTTTTGAGTTTTCAATCCATCTGCATCTTTTAATATCTGTCATTTAATCCACCTCCACTTGGTCTTCATAGCCATATCTGAAAACATCAAATTTTCCTGTACTCGTATCTAGGTTAAATATATTGAAATTTGTCTTTATGTCAAATCCTTCGTAGTGTGTGGCAAGATTTACAGACACTGAGCCTTCACTGCCACTTTTTATCCTGTGAAAAACATTTCTTGGCCAAACTAGCATCGCTTCTTCGTAGCATGTTTTTTCATCATGCATATACACACATTCAGGAGTAACTCTAAACTTTTCTACACAACCGTGCTCTTTATTGTAAAGCTCTACATTGCGTTCACCTTGAAGCACAATTAAGTTGTCATCTTGAAAAGGATGCATATACCACGTTGCCTCACCTTCGTCATTGACTCCCGGAGACATCGCACCTTTTTTATGAATAACTTTGTCAATCGCATCCACTTTGGGTGTCCAAAAAGGAGCAAGTACAGTAAACACGACATCAGGTGTACGTCTGAACTCTTTAAGCGATATTATCTTATACAGTCCTTTAACTTCTTTTGCAATGCTCATAGAACGCTCCTATCGTTTTTCTAATTATAACATTGCTGGGTTTTTCAAACAACAAAAGCCCGACATAAGTCAAGCTTTTCGTCAAGTTAAGTTACTCTTTAAAACTGGGAGACGGAGCTTTCACCGCAAAAAACTCTAAAGTCTGGCTACCCTCATTCATTAGTTCCATCTCTGTATCTTCAGGCACTTCCAAAATGCATTTTTCGTAACTGTGTTTTTTCTGTTCACCAAGTATCAATGAAAGCATACCTCGAACCAGAATAATCTTCACATTAGCATTTGCGGTATGCTTAGGAAAGTTCTCCCCCGGTTCAAGTATTGCATGAGCGATTGAAACTTCTTTGGTGTCTACAAGTTTTTCAATTACAGCTTTGTTGTCAATTGAATATTCATGCACTGACTCAATCATTGTGTCTCCTTACTGCTCAATAAGCTCACCGTCAGGAGTAACGACAGTCACATTCCAAGGAAGCATTTTCCCGCTGTTAATCATCGCTTGTTTTACCATCTGAACTATTCCACCACAGCAAGGTACGCTCATTCGCAAAACTGAAACACTCTTTATATCGTTAAGCTTTATTATTTCAGTTAGCTTGTTTGCATAGTCGATCATGTCAAGTTTCGGGCAGCCTATAAGCGTTACCCTGCCTTTAATAAAATCCTGATGTATGTTCCCATAAGCAAAGGCTGTACAATCAGCTGCGATTAACAACTTTGCTCCATTAAAATATGGTGCGTTTACTGGGGCAAGTTTTATCTGAACCGGCCACTGAGTAAGTTCCGATGATTTTTCCAGAACAGTTTGATTCAAAGTTTCTTGTGGTTGTTTTGCTCGATGAATTGCGTGAGCACTTGAGCCCGGGCAGCCACCGCTGCACCCACTTGACTTTTCTTCTTCCATGGCCTTTTTCTTTGCCATGTTCTCTTTAACTGCCGCTTCATCATATTCCGGAGCTTCACGATTTTCCATTGTTATAGCGCCAGTTGGACATTCCGGCAAGCAATCACCCAAGCCGTCACAATATGACTCTGTGACAAGCTTTGCTTTCCCACCCACCATTTGAATTGCACCTTCATGGCAAGCGGTGACGCATATACCACAGCCATTGCATTTATCTTCATCTATTGTAATTATATTTCGTTTCATTTTTGATACCTTCCTTGACTTTGTGACTATATAGTAATACACTATCTCTATAATTTCCGTTGCATATGCAACGTATGGGGGTTTTATGAAAGAAATAGCAAAATTTTTACGAAACTGCAAGCTTTTCACCAATATTGAAGGTGAAGAACTTTTGCATCTTTTGACATGTTTAAATGCTAAGGTATATAAATTTAATCGTGGTAATTTCATTTGGATGCAAGGTGACAGCGACTACAAAGTAGGCATCGTTGTTGAAGGGAAAGTAAATATAATAAAAGAAGATATTATGGGAAACCGGAGCCTTATTGCCGCAATCCCAGCTCCCCATATCTTCGGCGAGTCACTTGTAAGCTCAGAAACCCCAGTAAGTCCCGTTTCCGTTCAAGCGGCAATGGATTCTAAGATTATGTTGTTTGATTTTCTCCGTTTAGTAAAAAGTTGTGGATCTGCTTGCAATTATCACACTCGCCTTATACAAAATATGATGAAAATCCTAGCGAGTAAAAACATCTACCTCAATGAGAAAATAGACTATCTCTCGCGAACCACCACACGGCAAAAGGTCGCCGCCTACCTTATTAATCACATTACTGATGCTGATTCGCTTTTATCGGTAATTCCTCTAAACCGTGAAGAGCTTGCTGATTATTTAGGCGTTAACCGCTCTGCCCTTTCTCGTGAATTAAGTATCATGCGGGACGAAGGATTGATTTCCTTCAAAAAAAACATTTTTTCAATTTTAAACTATGATGCATTAAGTGAGCTCGTTTTTTGAATGTTTCACTTGATGGGTTTTAACCCTAGAGAAGTAAAGAGTGTATACAGGAATGTGAACCTTATATTTCCATGAAATTGGCTCTGCTAATGCTGCAGTAATTTTATATGAGAATAAAACATATATTCTTTTGATCAAAAACAAATAAAGTGACTAATTCTATAAATAATTCGACTTGTAATTAAGAATATCAGTATCCAACTGTAATTATCATAGTTTACGTAATAAAAATCTTTAACTATTAATTCTTTTTCACAAAATTATTCTCAATGCTCTTGATTTTGGATGATAAAGAATATATAATAACCTAGCGTTATTTTTTTGGAGAAGTACCCAAGTACGGCTGAAGGGGCTCCCCTGCTAAGGGAGTAGGTCGGGGTTGACTCGGCGCGAGGGTTCAAATCCCTCCTTCTCCGCCACAGGAAAAGCCACTAAACACTAGAGTTCGGTGGCTTTTTTGATGCTTGTTATTCGGTTTTACCCCTTATTTTACCCCTTATAGACTTTAAAACTACTTAATGATAAGAATAATAACATATCAATATCTTCATCCAGTTTAAAACAATAAGTAATTTAAAGCTATTTTATATTATCTTATCAACAAACTGGGCTATCGCAACAATAGCCGCACCAAACTCTGCCGTTCGAACCAATCCATTCAATCCGCTTAATAAAGTCTTAATAGTAAATTTCCCAGGTTTTTCTTTCTTTAATTCATTTTCAATAGCCTCAGTGACTTCTTCCACTTGTTTCTTGGTTTCGTCTGATGTTCCTGCCGGTACTTCTTTCATAAGAGCTTCTAATAGCCCTTCTAACTCGTTAAAATCAATATCGCTATTTTTGTTTGATTGTACTGTGCTTGTAGTATTCCTGTCACCATTTACAGTCGTTATGCTTTTATTTATTTGATCTTTCATATCAGTATCTCCTTCAAAATTACAATTAATATACATTTTAATGCTATCTGCTTCAACCAGATATTGAGTGGCATTTTCAAGTGAATAACAGACACCTCTTATCTCATCATCAAGTGCTTCTGTATTATCTTTTTCCATCTTTTGCACGATATTCTTTACTTGATATAATGGTACCATTTCATATCCAGTCTTACCAAGCGTTATTAATGCACAACTAATTTCTGGTTTATCTTCAATAAAGCTTTTATATTCACGTAATACATCTATCAAAGTTATCAATAATTCATCATAAAATGCTTTCTTTTCTTTCCCTTTTACCTGTAATCTAATTAAATGATGTTCTTGTTGAATAAGTGCCGTTACATTCCCCTTTTTTAAAACTGCTCCAAACCGCCAGATTCGTTGCTTTCTTATATCTTCGCTTCTTCTAACAATAAACCGTGGCATAACATCAGGAGGAAATGATAATCGAGGTTGTTCTGAGCCGCTTTTGAACGCTGAAATCTCGATGTATAAGGAACTCTCTTCTGGAAAGTTTGGTAATTCCTCTTTTTTAGGGCTATCTATAGGCAAACATTGAGGCACAACAATACCGTCATAATAAAGCCTCTTATAAGCTAGTTCATAATACTGCATCAGCTCATACAGAAACTTCTGAGCATCTGAATCATATTTTTTAATATTGTCTTTAAATATTTCTGCAAATTCAGAAAGTCTTACAAGCGCATTATTTCTTTTGCTCTCTTTAATCCAATTAATAATCTTATATATACCAAACGTTATCCACCTAGGGTTTAAAACCAGATAGTCTAATCCTTCTATTTCAGGATACCATAAACATGTACCCAGGCAATCCAACGCTTTAAGCAAGTCTAATCGATCTGCTTCTGGGATTTCCTCTGCAACTTTATTAAATTGCTTCTGAGAAATATGGTTTTGGCTATTAGAAAATTCCTCTTGAATCATTTCTTTTACCTTGAAATAGCTTAAGGAAACCTCCTGATTCCATGCCGGCGAATGGGCAATAATCTCAGAAATTCTTCTTCTAAAATTCTTTAATTTATTATTATCATCTCGTATAGAAAACTTAAAGAATTCACATTGATGCTGGCCATAACGCTCTTGATAATAGTTTTCAGCTATATCTGGCGTATGACCATCTATCAAATTTATTAGTACTAGTACCTTTGAATTTCCTCCGTAATTACTTACATGGTCAAGCCAATAGCCAAGATTATGACTACTTTCTATACGTCCATCACATAATATGATATATAAGCAGTGTTCAGAAAGGAAAAACCTATGCGATGCATGCGTAACTGAATGCCCAGCAAAATCCCAAATGTGAACATTAGCATCATTATCTTTGATAATGGATTTTGACATGTCACTTAGCTTTAAACCAGAAATATCTACCCCTTCTGTGCTTTCATCTTTTTCCGGCATCGGTGCTAGCGGATCAACCAGCCGACGTGCAAGCGATGTTTTTCCTGATCCTTTCTCTCCTAAAATAATAACTCTGGCTTCGTTTAAACGCCTTGCACCTTGTTCGAAAATAGCTTTTAAATGTTTTGCTGATACCGATATCTCCCGCTCCAACATTCCTTTAGGCATCTCAAGAATTTGTTTGACTTCATTAATATCTCCAATCATGTAATGGTTATCCAGTAATCGCTTATACCAATCCGCCCAGTACTCACCACCTATTTCGCATAAAGTAGAATTCCATCTTTCCCATTTCCCGCCGTACATATTTATATTATTATTCATGCGATCTATTTGTCCATTTCTTATCAGTTCAATTTCATGACACCAAGAATATTCTCCTGAATTAAAACTCATTTCATCAAAAAAGCTGATAAGTTCGAGTGCTAGGACACGGTCATGAGCACGGGCACGAGGGCGTGCAGAGGGCAAAATACAGTCATGGATACGGTTAGCGTCGCGGATGAGGATGAGATTGCGAAGTTTATCGAGAGCATAGTCGCTACTATCAAAATCGCAAACATTGTGTAGAGAGATGTTGCGAGCTAAGGCAATAAAATCATCTATGTTGGCTAAATATTTTCCATTTTGTATTTTTACCTCTTCACAAGAAGACAAATTCTTCATATCTAAAATTACAAGATAGTAAGTCATAGTTAGAAATAAGATGTTCAAATATCCAGATTCACTTGCACTTTTCAAAAAATTTTCAGAAAAAAGTGGCATAGTCTTTATCAATAAGATTACTCTTAGTTGTGATAGCTGGTTATCATTCAATGTGTTTAATGATTTCTCTATTTTTTTCTTATCAATCATTGCTTTTCTCCGATTTATTATATCTGAGTTTTCTATATCAAAATCTATTTATGTAATTATATCATTTATGCTCATTATATTCCATTTATGTTATTCTGTGTTCGTTATCTTTATCTACAAATTAAGAAAGTAGCTAGTTATTATTCATTGCGAAGATCTCCACGTTCAATCTTGTATTTATAATCTGCTCCATATACTTATCCTTTAAAAGATTTCAAATTTTTTTATTATAGATTCAAGCTAAATATGTTATATATATTCGCTACTTATATTTAACTATTTTACTGCAATAGTTGCTTAATTAGTCAAAGAAATAATAATAAGTTTTTGGAAAGGTTAATACAAATATATAATCATTCATTAAATAAATCACTAATTGAAAAAAGTCAATATTAATCTACTGGTTATTTAATATGTATATTTCCTATTTAATTAATCCTTTATATTATGTATAAAAGCTTCCATCCTCGCCGCAGACCTTTCTTTCATTTTTTCGCTTACATGACCATAAACATCTAATGTAAAAGAAGCTGTTGCATGTCCTAAATTCTCTTGTACTGTTTTTATATCATCACCCTCTTGCAATGAGGTTACAGCATAAGTATGTCTTAAATCGTGGAAACGGGCGTTTGGCTTTCCAATTTCAGATGCTATTTTCTTAAAATGCTTTAACACTGTTTGGGGATAAAGATGATGTCCGATTTCATTAGTGAATACTAAATTCCATTCATTTTCCCACGCACTACCTGCTCTAAGTTTATTTTCATTTTGTATTTTTTTAACATCCTTAAAAACAGATATAACAAAAGGAGCAGGTGTTATCATTCTGACCTTACTATTTTTAGGACTATCAATATAATGTTTACCACCTTTAATTTTTTCTTTTAAAATCTGTTGCTTAATTTGTATAGTGCCTTCGCCAAAATCTATAGTATCCCATGACAAACCGCAAATTTCACCTTCTCGCATACCAGTAAATAAAGCTATGACAAATAAGTCTTTAAAACTTTCCTCTTTTTCATCAAGCGTTCTTAGAAATGCTTTTATATCTTCCTCTTCAAATGGTTGTATGTCTTTCTTTTTCACTCTGGGTAATACACAAGCATCAGAAGGATTAAAACCTATATACCGCAATTCTACAGCTTTAGATAAGGCTTTATGAAGAACTCCGTGAGTATTCTTAATAGTTTTTGCGGATAAACCTTTATTTCTTTGCATGTCATTATAAAGTTTTTGAATATGTGTTGAATCCAATTTAGTAAGCTTAATTTTCCCAATGATAGGGATAATATGTGTTTTGCATTGAGAATTGTACGCTGCGAGGGTAAGTGGTTTAACAGAATTTAAAACATACTCATCAAGCCAAATTTTAAGCCATTTTGAAACCGACAATTTTGAAGGCTCAAAATAAACACCATCATCTTCTGCTTTTTTTGCTTCTCTAATAGCTTTTAGTACATCGCTCTGCTTATCCGCATAAAAAGATTTTCGCTGGCCGTTTATGTTTATTCGCCCTTCATATCTCCCATCTTCTCTTTGCCGTACACTTCCCATTCCTTTAGGATTTCTATCTTTCATAATTTTCCTTTCGCAATATACAATACTCTTTTAAACTTATATTTTTACTTCCTTGCCTGATTTTCTCTGTCTTGTTTTATATGAGTTATGTGCACTGGCACACTCAGGAGAGCAATATAATTTCTTTCTCTTATCAACTGAATATACAAAGTTTGAACAATTCGGATTTTTACACATCCGATATTCTCTACCGAAATCTTTTTCAACATCAGTCAAAATCGACAAATATAAAAGCTGATAAAGCGATTCAGCATCATATTCCATTATTGGTGTGCTTTTGTCAAATTTCGTTTCAAGATTTATCACAAATCTTTGCCCATAATAATCTAAGACATCCTTCCATAAAGGCCAATTTAAATATCCAGATGATGATACGTATTTCCTCTTAATTCCTTCATAATGTATTATGCTTTCAGTTTTATAAACATAACCATAATCATCAATTAAATGTCCTTCTATATATTCTTCAACTTGATTAAAAGGAAAATCATAACCTTCAACCATTCTTAACAGATCATCATTTTTAGACGGAATATATCTTGAATATAAATTAGGTTTCTCTCGCAAATATCTATCCCACGATTCTAAACATCTTGCCAAAAACCAAATCAAATCATAAAACATATATATTGGTTCGCCCATGCTCTCCATAGGTTGCTTAATGCTACTCGTAAATGAAATATTATCAAAAAAGGCAGGTTGCAATTTCTCATCATTTTCATATAACTGCGCAAGCTTAGCTTCCAATTTTAATTTCTCGGTATCTTTGAGGCTATCATTACTGCAAAGTATCTTTGTTATCTTGCGAATTTCCCTTTGTGTAATTGTTCGCTTACTTGTTGTTTTTTTATAAACTTCATTATCAAATACAGAATAATGTTCTTTGTTATTTGATAATGGGAGAAAAAAATCATAGCTCTCAGGAATTATATAATGAATCTTTAGACTATGGGATAAAATATAGTTTTGATAATCAGCGATTCCTAAATGTCCGTACTTGTTATAGTAAATAATCGCCTCATGATCAGCGTTTTCTTTAACTTCATTAGTCCAACTATTATAGCTTCCTCTAGGGAAAGTATTAGAAATATCGATTGCGTCGATTAAGGCATTTGATATTTCTGGAAAATGGTTATAATATTCCTTCCCCCCATCTGCTACATTCAAACCAAGAATAAATTTTATGTTATCTTTATCAAGATATATTTTATATTTTTCCGCTCTCGAAAGAGCTTTAGAATTAGAAAAGCTGTAAAATTGTCTAATTGAAACCATCTATAATACCCCTTCTAATAAATAGTGCTATACAGTGCTATTTTAATAGCACTATTTATGTGTTAAGGTACATTTAGGCCAAAGAGTGCTATGTACCGATATTACTATGGCACGCTTCTTAGGTCAAGGAGGAGAAAGGATTGCAAAATATAAATAATACTACAATAACCGTTGAACAAGTCGCCAAAGCACTAAACATATCGAGAGCAAGTGCATACACATTAGTAAAACATGATGAATTTCCCAAAATACGAATTGGCAAACGAATTATAATTCCTATAGATGCATTTTATAAATGGATAGAAGTTAATACCGAAGGAATATCAAATTAATATTTAACGTAATTTTTTTACTTACGATTTATTCAAATTCAGATTACTACATAAAAGAACAAAAAATAAGTTAAATAGCTTAGATACGATATTATCCAAATACTCTTACAAAGTTATAGCTATAATAAAGTGTCATATTTAATGTAATTTATTACCACATATTACCATCAAAAATCCCTCTCGTTCGATGTTTTTTGATGGTACTAATTAAAATTAACCTAAAGGAGGAAAAATGATTGATAAAGTAAAACTAACACTGAAACAGGAATATGACATTTCACTATTCGAAAAAAATAACTTTAAATATAAAGTAAGTAAAAAATGGCAAACAAAATATTTTTACAAAACAATCAATAATGTATCTGTGTTGTATTTTATTGAAAAAGAAATGCTGATGATTAGTGGAAGAATTATCTATCTGTATAATAATAGAATAGGAAAAGTAAAGAACTTTGATGATGTTATGATTGATGAACAAGTACCATTTGATTATATACTTGAAACAATAGAAAAAAATCTAATGAAATTATTCTTTCCCAATCAAGCAATAGTACCATCCATTAACCTAAATGATTTTGACGTGAAATACATTGAATACTGCGTAAATATAAACGTGGAGAAACAACATTATGTCGATGCATATATTATAATGATGAATACAATTTTTATTGACAAAGCTGATCCTAGATATATAAATTTTGTAATTGAAACAAGAAAAGAATTAAATACAAGTTCTTATATCAAATCAAACAAAAAATATCAGATGAATTCTCAAACAGGTACTACCATAAATTTTTACAATAAATTTAACCAATTGTATAACCAAACACCTACACGCTGGAAAAATAAAAATAAACTGTTACACGATGAAAGCCTAGAGGAATCATACGGTATTCTAAGATTAGAGGTTAAATACGGCAGTCAAATACTCTACCAGTTCCGAAAAAAAGATGGTTTATCGTTACAATTCAAAGATTATAAAAATATATATTTTGCGTATAAGTTAATTACTGATAAGTTAAAAAGATTTTATTCACAAGGTGACTTTAAATCATATAAAGAAATAAAAAATATAATAAATAATAGTCAAATGACAGACCTAGAAAAGAAAAACATAATGTCTATATATCCTGACTATGCTAGAAAGCTTGGCCAAGAATTAAAATCATTAAAAAAAGTAGATCATAATTTTAATAATTACTACAAAAGAAAAATAAAGGCATTAGGCATTAACCCTGTACCTATACCAACAAAATTTGATATAAAAAAACTTGAATGCCCTGTGAAATTGCTGGATAAAAAACGAGAGAGACTTATACAAACATTGGAAGCTCTTGGCTAAACTATTTCGATAAGAAATACTCATTATACAGTAAAACTCATTAGCAATTTATGGTATATAATGTTGATGCCAGAATCAATTCTAAGACCTCTAGAATCCCCTGTGATGCAAAATTAAGCTGTTCTAATAAATAGGGCTAAGTAAATGGTATAAATTACCACAAACGTTTATATGGCTTCATTTTATATTGTTTTTAAAACGTGTAGTAAAATATTTTAACTTCTAATACAGGAGTATAGGACAATGTTAAAACCTGCTTACGAGGATTCAAATGGCATATAATGATTTTGCGATATTCAATGAAATATTGCAATTTCCCAGAAAAACACATTCACTCACAAAGTCATGTTATTTTACGATACGAAGAATGATTCTATTATGTGGGGGAGTTTTACAACTAATAATCAGAACAAATATTATATAGCCCCCAAGTACATCTAGTCGCACACTTTAATTATATATATTTATTGCTCGATATGCTTTTAAAATTATTTCTGGTTTGTACACTTTATTTGAGTTCAATAATAATTATTATCTTACATTTTTGAGAATTCATCAATTAAATTTGATATTATCTTGATTTGATTATCATTCATTCCATCAAGATTAATAGTTCTTTTTTCATCTATTCCTAAAAGATAATCAGTAGATACTTTGAACAAAAGTGCAATTTTTATAAGTACATCATAGGAAGGATATCTTATTGATGTTTCATATGCACTTATCATTGACTTTGTGATTCCAAGCTTATCAGCCAATGCTTGTTGTGTAATATTTCTTTCACTCCTTAAATCTTTTAATCTATTACCGAAATCAACCAAATCAATCACCTCTTTACTACTAATAGTGTATATAAATATGGTTCACTATAGGTTGATATTAGTAAGCTTTTTAGTTGACAGCATTTCCTATAAAGAGTAATATATACTCTAAATAAAGAGGTAAATTATGAAAAAAAGAATTCCAATTTTGGTAGGTTTATTAGTGCTCATATTGGCATATGTGATTATTGTAAACAGTATTTCTGATTCTAACTCCGTATCAGTATCTGACGAATCAGCTTATGATACAACTTCAAAAACTCATGTAGTTACTGCAACACCATATCGAAAATCAATCAATGACTTAAAAGTTAAATTCTTAAATTCTGATTTCGATAATGGCCTTTATACTGTAACTTATAAAATAACCAATAATGGTAAGGAATCATTTAAATATATAAAAGTTAAAATCTATTATCTTGATACAAATAAAGAAGTATTAACTTCTGACTGGACTTATGCAGTTGGTTCTGAAGGTATAGGAGTAGGAGATAGTCAAGAATTCGATGTAATGACCAAAGCACCATCATCAGGCGATGTAGAATATTTTAGAGCAGAGATCATTGAGTATGATTAATAATTTCCTCTCCGATATACTCTAAATTTTGATTTTAATCACACTTAAAAAATCCCCAGCCAATCAGGATTTTTAAGCAAATAGCATAGTAAACGTTTTTAAAAGACAGCCCAAGTAAATAAACATATTTTCCAATACCCTTGAAATTGAATCTAATCAGTAGCTAAAACATATTATCATCATCAGGCAATTATTTTTTATGGTTGTTTTACCATGTTTAAATTCATATAATAGATATAATAGATTTTATTTTTTGAGGTATTTTATGGTTACTGGAGAGTTGCGGAGCAAGGTTGATAAGATTTGGGAGATATTCTGGACTGGCGGTATAACCAATCCTTTATCTGTAATAGAACAATTCACTTATTTGCTTTTTATAAAGTCATTAGATGACAAGCAATCAATTACAGAAAAAAATGATGAATTATTAGGGTTGAATAGTCCTAAGATTTTCAATGATGAACAAAGTGATTTAAGATGGAGTAATTTCAGACAATTAAGTGCTGAAAAAATGTATGATACAGTAGCTAAAAAAGTATTTCCATTTATAAAAAACCTTCACGAGGATAAACAGAGCACTTTTTCCAAGTATATGGAAGATGCGATATTTATGATACCTACACCTAAAATGCTTGAACAGATAATCACAGGCATTGAAGGACTTCCTATTGCCGATTCCGATACTAAAGGTGATCTATATGAATACCTTTTATCTAAGATAGCAACAGCTGGAACAAACGGCCAATTCCGCACTCCACGCCATATTATCAAGATGATGGTGGAGCTGACTAAACCCACTCCAGAGGATACCATAATTGATCCAGCTTGCGGTACAAGCGGATTCTTAGTAGCTGCAAGCCGATATTTAGTAGACAACTATGATATGTTTTCTGACATAGATATAAAAAACCATTACTCAAATTCAATGTTCTACGGCAATGATATGGACAGAACGATGCTCCGTATCGGTGCAATGAACATGATGCTTCATAATGTAGATAATCCTAATATCACATACAAAGATTCTTTATCAGAAATAAACAGAGATGAATCAAGATATACTTTGGTTCTTGCAAATCCACCTTTCAAAGGTTCTCTGGATTATGACAGCGTATCGGCAGAGCTATTAAAAATAACAAAAACAAAAAAGACAGAGCTGTTATTCCTCGCTTTGTTTTTGCGCATATTAAAAATCGGCGGTCGCTGTGCTTCAATCGTACCTGACGGAGTTTTGTTCGGAAGCTCAAACGCTCATAAATCTATCCGCAAAGAATTAATCGAAAATCACCATCTGCACGCAGTTATTTCAATGCCTTCGGGTGTATTCAAACCTTATGCAGGAGTATCAACCGCAATACTTATCTTCACCAAGACAGGTGATGGCGGCACAGATAAAGTCTGGTTTTATGATATGCAGGCTGATGGTTATTCACTTGATGATAAACGTCAAGAGATTAAAGACAATGATATTTCCGATATCATTAAAAGATATCACAACCGAGAAAATGAAATAGACAGGAAGCGCACAGATAAAAGTTTCTTTGTGTCTAAAGATGAAATCAAAGGATTTGATTATGACCTCAGCATAAACCGCTATAAAGAAATCGAATATGATGAAGTGGAATATGATGAGCCAAAAATTGTTATTGCCAAAATTCGAGAACTCGAAGAGGAAATCGCAAAAGGAATAGACGAAATTGAAAGGATATTACTATGACAACAGTTGCAGTGTTAATAACAGTTGGAGTAGCAATACTAACTGCATTAATTACATGGCTAATTACATGGTATTATACTGGCAGAAAAAAGTTATCAGTATTAATATCCACAACAAACGTAATTAAGAATAATGATAAATATAAGCATCTGAAAATCTCATATAATGAATCTATTATAAATGAATTAAATCACACAAAAATAACTATTAAGAATATTGGAAATAAGGATATTATTGAATCAGATATATTAACAAGACTCATTGTTAACATACCAAAAGATTTTAGTATTTATGAATATAGCATCGAGGATATAACAAAAGAAGGATTACTTCCAAAGGCTGAGATACTAAATAATAATGAACTTCAAATTTCATTTAATTATTTAGAAAATAAAGATGGGTTTACGGTTATCCTACTTCATGACTATATAGTATCTCCGAAATTTACTGGTAAAATTAATAATTGCAAAATAAGCTTTGATAAAATAAAAACAAAAAAAGAAAAATTTAAAAACACCGTTTTAATAGTTGGGTTAATATATTCGATATTTTTTGTTGTTTTTTCAAAGCTTATAAATAAATTTAGTGAAATACCTACTTATGAAAACTACATTGAATCATACACTAAAACCAATAATCAAATTGATATAATAAGTACTTTTCTTGCAATAATTATGATTGTTATGATTATAACATATTATTTTATTAGCAAGCATTATACTAAGAAAAAAATTAAAGATTCAATTAATCTAACAAAGAACGACACTGACACAAAGGATATTTAATGAAGAATATTCAGTTATGTAATTTATTTGAAAAACCATTAAGCGGAGAATGGGGAAATGAGCCTACTTTTGAAAATAATACTGTAGAAATAATTAGGAGTACAAATTTCTCATCAGATATAAGAATAAAAAAAGATTCTGAAATTGTGAAAAGAGATATTGACTATAAAAAAATTACTTCTAAAAAATTACAATCTGGTGATATTATAATTGAAAAATCTGGCGGTAGTCCATCTCAACCTGTAGGAAGAATTTTATTTTATGATCCAAATGATAACGAAACAAGATTATGTAATAACTTCACTTCAGTTTTAAGAACTAAAAAAGGGAATAATCCAAAATTTATAGCTTATCTGTTATTTGATCTTTATAAAAAAGGTGAGGTATTAAAATATCAAAACAAAACGACTGGTATAATAAATTTGAAATTAAATGATTATTTGAAATCTACAATCATCCCCCTCCCTCCACTCGAAACCCAACAGAAAATCGTCGCCATACTCGACAAAGCTCAATCCCTAATCGACAAGCGCAAAGAGCAGCTTGAGCTTATGGATAAGCTTGTGGAGAGCGTGTTTTATGATATGTTTGGTGATCCAGTGAAGAATGAGAAGGGGTGGGAAACTCGCGAAGTTGCAAAAGTATGTAAAAAGATATTAGGGGGAGGTACTCCTTCAAAAAACAAACCTGATTTTTACATAGGGGATATCCCATGGGTTACACCTAAAGATATGAAAAGGCTTTATATTGATAATAGTATAGACCATATTAATAAAGTTGCAATAGAAAAAAGTTCAACAAAGCTGATACCTAATCTTTCTGTTTTGATGGTAATAAGAAGCGGAATACTTAAAAAGCATTTACCTGTTGCCATTAATACGAAGGAAGTAACCATTAATCAGGATATGAAAGCATTTGTATTGAATCGTAGCATAGTAAATCCATCTTTTTTCTTATATTTTTGGATAATGTCACAAAGATATTTATTATCAAAAGTAAGAGCTGTTACAGCAGATAATATAGAGTTCAGGCAAATAAAAGAAATGCAAATAATCCTTCCAACTATAACTTTACAAGAAGAATTTGAACAAAAAGTCGAATCGATTGAAAAACAAAAAGACCAAATGCAAAAATCGCTCTTAAAAATGGAAGAGCAATTTGCCGGGCTTATGCAAAGGGCTTTTAAGGGAGAAATAACCTAATGAGTTGGATGGATAAAAATATTAATCCTAATAAAAAAGTAAATTTGTCCAGAAATGATTGGTTAGACTATTTAGCCTGGAGAATTGAAGCAGAAAAAAATTCTTTATCATTTTCAGGTATCTCTTTATGGTTAATCTTAGCCGCTATAGGTATTTGCATAGACAAAATTTTTAGTATAATTAAAGTTTATGGTATAAATGATTTATTATCTTATTCATTCTTCGACATGATTTCAATATGTCTTCTTTTGATGTTTGTTTTTTCGTGGGGTATGAGAAAATTGACAAGAAGATATAAAAGATTAAATCCTGAAAAATCTAAGAAGAGTATAGATTTAATAGATGTATGGATAACTGTTACTGCATTAATATTACTCTTATTAATCTCAACTAAATCAAATGGCGAAAAAGAATTTACTGCAATAATACACTATGCAAGTTATTTAATTTTAATAACTTATATTATTTTTATTTCTGTAGTCGATGTAAATTCATCCCGAAGAATAATAATACCTTTTATAGGTAATAAAATAATTATTAGGATATTAAATAAAAGATTCTTTAACAATTTTTTTGTAAGCGAGCTCATTTTTATTATTATAACTTTGATATTAATTTTTGTAAAAATATACAATTTAAATTTTAGTATTTATAGTACTGTTAAAGGAACTGATTTTTTTTATTTCAATATTCTAGTAAGTTTAATTATAATTCTACTATATTGGGTTGCAAAACTGTCTTATGATAAAAACAAAGTTTATTATTTAATAGAGAAGAGAGATATGATATTCTTTGGCTATGAAATTATACTTGAAGCATTAAAATCAGACTTGATTATGGAGTATTACGGGCTATCAGTTAACGATGCATGTAACGGGATAAAAGTAATTAGTCCTTATCTCGGAAAACCGCAAAGAATTCTTCATTCTTTAAAATCTTCAATTAAAAAAATAAATTATTTTTGTAAAAATGAAAAAAAAGAAAATTATATTGAAATAAAATCAGAAATTAAAAATGTAAACGCCAAAATTAAAGAAATAAAAGCTCATTTCAAAAACAAAACAAATAAATTATTCTATGCCGTGGATCTTGATAATGACAAAAGTAACTATCAAGCAGAACTTAAATTAAATGAATATGAAAAATGGATAATTACTAATAGTACTAAATATATCGAAATTAAAAAAGAAATAAAATCGTTAAAAAAACTAGTATCTAAGGCAAGTACTAAAATTAAAAAAATTGAAAAGAATGAGGATAGTAAAATATGAACTTCACCTTCCTCAAAAAAGAATCAAAATACCTAAGCTTCTTCGAAGCTTGCCTTGAAGCAGAAAAGAGCATGGTGGTTTCCTATGCCACCACAGCGATATTGACACGCCGTGCTTTAGAGCTTGGGGTGAAGTGGGTGTATAGTTATGACAATGAACTTGAAGTGCCTTATCGAGATAATCTATCTGCTCTTATTCATGATTACACTTTCAGAAACATTTTAGATGAGGATTTGTTCCCAAAGATAAGATTCATACAAAAGCTTGGCAATGCTGCCGTACATTCATACGCTAAAATCAGCAAACAGCAGGCTGTTTTAGCTTTGCACAATCTTTTTGAGTTTGCTCTATGGATAGATTATTGCTACAGTGAGACATATGAAGAAAACTTACAGTTTAATGAAGAACTTCTGGCCGATAAAGCAAAAGAGAAAAAGACCAAACAGCAGATATTAAGTCTCTATAAAAAGCTTGGAGAAAAAGATAAAAAGCTGGAAGAAATCATCAAAGAGAATGAAACCCTAAGAAAAGAACACCGTGAAAAACGTGAAGAGAACACTAAAACTCGCACCTATAATGTTGATGAAATTCCAGAGTATCAGACAAGGAAGCTTTATATCGATGTTGAGCTTGGAATAAAAGGCTGGACAATCGGCGGAGACTGCCTCGAGGAAGTAAAGGTTCAGGGGATGCCAAACCCAACTGGTGAAGGGTTTGTGGACTATGTGCTATATGACGATAATGGAAAGCCTCTTGCCGTAGTCGAAGCAAAGAAAACCAGTGTAGATCCAAAAGTAGGCAAGGAACAAGCAAGGCTGTATGCACAGTGTCTGGAAGCGCAATATGGGGTTCGGCCAATAATTTTCTATACAAACGGATTTGAATATTACATCTGGGATAATAGGAACTATCCACCACGCAGAGTATCAGGTATTTATACAAAATATGAGTTGCAATGGACTCATTTTAAAAACACAAATAAATTTCCGTTGGACAATCTTCATATAAAAGATTCTATCACGAATAGACCTTATCAAAAGAAAGCTATACAGGCTGTATGTGAGTCTCTTTCTAGAGGACGCAGGAAAGCTCTTTTGGTTATGGCCACAGGATCAGGCAAAACACGAACCGCAATATCGTTGGTTGATGTGTTAATAGAAAAAGGTTGGATAAAAAACATCCTTTTCTTAGCCGATAGAATAGAACTTGTCAGGCAAGCAAAGAAGAATTTCAAAAATCTATTACCCGATTTATCTTTATGCAATTTACTGGACAGTAAAGATAGCCCTGAAAGCAGAATGATTTTTTCTACCTATCCTACAATGATGAACGCCATTGATGAGACAAAAGGAAAAGATGATAATCTTCTTTTTACTTCTGGCCATTTTGACTTAATTATAGTTGACGAAAGTCACAGAAGCATTTATAAAAAATATCAAGCAATATTTGAATATTTCGATGCTGCTCTAATTGGTCTTACTGCCACACCCAAAGATGATATTGATATAAATACATATAGGATATTTGAGCTGGAAAACAATAACCCTACCTTTTCATATGATATGGATGAAGCAGTCGGTGATGAATATCTTGTCCCGTATAAAACTATTGAAACAAAGGTGAAATTTCTCGAAGAAGGCATTCATTACGATGATTTGACTGACAAGGAAAAGGATGAATTTGATGAGATTATTGAAGACGATGTAAAAGATATCTCATCATCTGCATTAAATCAATTCCTCTTCAATACTGATACTGTTGATAAAGTGCTTTTTGAGTTAATGAATAACGGTATTAAAATTGAAGGCGGAGATAAGTTAGGAAAAACAATTATTTTTGCCAAAAATCAAAAGCACGCAGAATTTATAATAGAGCGTTTTGATATCTTGTATCCCTATCTCAAAGGGGAGTTTTGCCGCACTATTCACAATAAAGTAAAATATGTAGATAAAGTATTCAGTAATTTCTCATACAAAGATAAGCTTCCTCAAATAGCTGTTTCAGTTGATATGCTTGACACTGGTGTAGATATTCCAGAAGTGGTTAATCTTGTTTTTTTCAAGAAAGTTCGTTCACTTTCTAAATTTATTCAAATGATTGGCAGAGGAACAAGATTGTGTCCTGATTTGTTTGGTGTAGGTCAGGATAAAGAAGATTTTCTTATCTTTGATTATTGCAGAAACTTTGAGTTCTTCCTTCAGGATGAAAAACAGACACAAGGTATATTAGTTAAATCTTTAACTGAAAACCTTTTTAATATCCGTATCAGTATAGCAAAGGCTCTACAGCACATAGACTATCAATCTGAAGAATATGTTAACCATAGACAAGAAATTATAAAAGATATTGTGTCTGAAATAAAAGCTATTGATGAAAGCCTGTTTAATGCGCGTATGAAGCTGAGATTCATTCACAAGTATAATAAATTAGAATCATTTGGGAATATTTCCGAAATAGCATCAAGTGAACTAGAAGAGAATCTTGCGCCTTTAGTATTCCCTTATGATGAAGATGAGATGGCTAAAAGATTTGACCTTTTGATGTATACCATAGAACTTGCAATACTCAAAGGTCAAATTGCAGCAAAGCCAATTAACAGAGTTATGTTTACAGCTGAACAGCTTTCTCATTTGGGAAGTATTCAAAAAGTGAAATATCAAACTGAAACAATTGAGAAAGTTCAAACTAATGAGTTTTGGTCAGAAGCTAATATCTTTGATTTGGAAAATGTCAGAAAAGCACTAAGAGATCTGATTAAGTACCTCGAAGCAGTGCATCAAAAATCATATTACACAAATTTTCAAGATGAGATATTAAGTAGTGAAGAAAACTCGTATCAGCCTTTTAAAAATAGTATGGAAAACTATAAAAAAAGAGTGAATCATTATCTTAAAAAGCATAAAGATGATCTAATTATTTTCAAATTACGCCACGGCCAAAAATTAAATGAAAGTGACGTGAAACATTTGGAGCACCTACTTTGGTATGAGCTTGGAACAGAAGACGAATATAAAAAGGAATTCGGCAATCAGTCATTGACCAAATTAGTTCTTTCAATAGTTGGGCTAGATAGACAATCTGTGAATGAGCTGTTTTCAGAATTCTTGTCAAACGAGAATCTTTCCCATCAGCAGATGGAATTTGTACAGCTTATTGTAAACCATGTAGTTATAAATGGTGGTATAGATGTTAAAGAATTGAATAGTCATCCCTACAATAAAAATGGCAGTGTTGTAGAACTATTTGTTGATAAGGTAGATATTGCGAAGGCCTTAATTAAGAGAATAAATGATATCAATGATATTGCATAAATAAGGAGAATATATGAGTATTTGGTTATTTAGAGCAGGGAAAAATGGAGAATATGAGAACAAGTTTCTTACAGATAATAGAGTATACTTAACATGGAGTGACTTAAATATTGATTTATCTAAAGTCAAAGAAAAAAGTGATCTTTATGATAAGTTAATGAAAATGTATGATCTAGATAATATAAAGATTGCGATAAATTGGGCTTCACAGATTTGGCCAATTGCTCATCGAATGCAAAGAGGAGATTGGGTTGTTTTGCCCTCGAAAATTAATAGAACCATACATTTTGGCGAAATTCTCGGCGACTATGTATTTGATGAATCTTTAGGAAGTCCTTACTATCATTACAGAGATATTAATTGGTTTGCTACAGATATTCCAAGAGACAATTTTGATCAAGATATTCTGTACTCTCTTGGTGCTTTTATGACGGTATGCAAGATACATAGAAATGATGCAGAAAACAGATTGAAAGCAATGTATAAAAACGGATGGAATAAAAACACTAAAGTATTATCAAATAATTTTTTAGATGATGATGAAAATAGCGAACAAACGCCAATCAATCTTGATGATTTCATCTTAGATAGAATTTCAGAAAGAATTATTCGAAGGTTTAAAGGCCATGATATGGAATATCTCATTGAAGAGATATTGAAGGCAAAAGGGTTTCAAACATATCGAAGTCCAGAAGGAGCAGATCACGGGGTTGATTTATTAGCCTCTTCAGGCACATTGGGATTTGGTTCACCTAGAATATGTGTTCAAGTAAAAAGTACAGATGGTGTTATAGATAGACCTACACTAGATCAGCTTATTGGAACAATGAGTAATTTCAATGCCGATTATGGATTATTAGTTTCTTGGAGCGGCTTTAAAACTTCTGTAATGAAAGAAATCCCAAAACAATTTTTTAAAGTTCGCCTTTGGGACTCCAAAAAAGTTATAGAAGAAATATTTGATAATTATGAAAAATTATCTGATGAAATAAAGGCTGAAATACCCTTAAAAAGAGTTTGGATGTTAAATGATGATGAGTAGTTTGTTTTTTGATTTTAGTTAAATTCTAATATCTTATTCTTATAAGCAACTAATTCAGGTTAGCTTTCTACATTTAGCTACCCTATCATTTACCCCTTATTTTACCCCTTATACAATATTACTTAATTAGACTTATTATACATAATAGAACTTTACAGTTATAAAAGGCTACTATTTGGACATATTTTCACTAAATAATATTAGGAATAATTAAGATAAGATAATTCAAATCCCTCCTTCTCCGCCACCATTACAAGGTACCTTTGTACCTTGTTTTTTATGCAGATTCATCCCGTCTGTTGTTCTTGGTTCTGGGTTCTTGATACCTTTTCTTTTAGATAACTGTTCAGATTATCGAAATCATTGAAGTTGATTTTACCGATGAAGTTGAAGTATATATCAATTCTTTGGATATAACCTGTATTTGATTTTTCTTTTCTAAATACTTCGATATGGTCAAGCAGCTCTACTACTGATTCTCTATCCAATGAATCTATATAATTTCTGACCTTAAAGCTATTTATAACATCTTGAATATGGTCGGTATTATCAATGACTTCATTCAATTCAGATTTAAGAGCAATCCGCTTTTCTGAAAGATTGTCCTGCTTTTCTTCATAGCTATGCATAAGTTTTTTGAACATTGCCTCAGATATATTTCCATTAGCCAACTGTTCTATCAGCACATCAATCTTCGGTGAAATCCCATTTAATTCTTGCTCTGTTCTCTTAAGCTGTTTTTCAATTATAGAACTGCTTTTTGACTTTATGTTTCCATTTACCTCAATCAATCTGTTTAAGAGTTCTTCAGAATATTGTATGGCTATATTAGAAAACTTCTTAATCTCATTCAGCACTATAGCTTCAAGATCATCTTCGCTTATAGCATGGAAACTACAGGCTGTCTTTCCCTGATTGCTGTATGTACTACATCTGTATCTTGAGCGGTCTGGATATTTATCGTCTTTAACATTTTGAAATGTCATCTTACCACCACAGTCTGCACAGAAAACTTTTCCGCAGAACAATGATACAGTACCATCTTTCTTAAGCCTTGGCTTGATTCTTCTCTTGTTCTGCTTAATGATTGCCTGTACTCTGTTCCATGTGATTTCATCAATCAAAGCTTCATGAGTGTTTTTGACTACAACCCAGTTATCTTCCGGAACGACATCACGTCTTTTCATCTTAAAGCTTTTCTTCCGACGTTTGCCTTGTGCAATATGACCGATATATACCTGATTCTTAAGTATTCGCAATATCGTTGCACTATTCCAAGTTTCAGCATCCCGTGTATATGGATTAGGTTTTCCTATCCGATTGAAGAAATGCACTCTTGGTGTAGGTACTCCTTCATCATTGAAGATTTCGGCTATATGCCTTGAACTTTCACCTAAAGTGTAAAGATGAAATAATCTGCGTATTATCTCAGCTCCATCGTCCTGAATAATAAGATGATGTTTGTCTTACGGATCACGTATGTATCCCATAGCAGGCTGGCTGCCGATAAACTGTCCTTTTTTCATCTGAGTTTTCTTTACAGTCTTTATCTTCCTTCTTTTACTAATAAGCTAATACTTCATGGCCTTCATTTGTAACAAGAACCATGCACTCCCATTGCGCTG
The DNA here is from genome assembly GCA_963676355.1 of Christensenellaceae bacterium. Lineage (GTDB taxonomy): Bacteria > Bacillota > Clostridia > Christensenellales > UMGS416 > JAGLOK01. Next base: position 863,169 of record OY781093.1, on the reverse strand, counting down.
ATGGTAGTTTATCTTTAGTATATACAGTCCATCCATCACTTCCAGATGTATATACTCTAGAACTTCCCATATTTATCATTGGCTCAACGGTAAATATCATTCCAGGCACCATAACTACTCCAGTATCTTCCTGTGATACATAACCTACCCAAGGTTCCTCATGGAACTCTATACCTATTCCATGTCCTCCAATTTCTTTTACTACAGAAAAACCGTTTCTTTTGGCCTCTTTATTAATAGCAAAACCAACGTTACCTATACATTTCCAAGGTTTAATTTTTTCTATTCCCTTAAGCATACATTCTTTTGCAACTTCAACTAATTTCTTCTTAATATCAGTTGTGTCCCCTACAACATACATTCTTGAGGAGTCTGAGAAAAACCCATTATAAACTGTTGAAACATCTATATTAACAATGTCACCATTTTTTAACACAACTTATTCTGATGGTATACCATGACAGACAACTTCATTTATAGATATACAACAGCTTTTTGGATAACCATTATAATTAAGGGTTGCAGGAATACCTCCCATTGTATTAGTTATAGATAAAACTTGCTTATCTAGTTCTTCTGTACTAATTCCTTCTTTTACAAAATGTTCTATTTGGTCTAGGATTTTTATATTAACTTGACAACTTTCCCTTATTTTATTAATCTGAAATTCATTTTTAACAATTGTGGACTTTCCCCCTAAAGTTGACACTGAAGATAAGATAATAATAGAATCTAATCGGAGGTAAGAATATGGGGAGACGAACGTTTAGCAAGGAATATAAGCTACAGACGATTAAGCAGGTAATAGAAGAAGGTAAGCGAATAGCAGATGTATCAGAAGCTCTTGGAATAACAGAGCAAACAATCTATCGATGGCTCAGGGAATATGATAAATACGGAGATGAGGCATTTAAAGGGCCAGGTAATGCACGTGTTGACAATGAGTATAAAATCAAGTTGCTAGAGAAAAAGAACAAGCAGCTGGAACTGGAGAATGAAATTCTAAAAAAGTACCAAGTCTTCCTAAAGGGAAGACGAAAGAAAAAGTAGAATTTATTAAATCACATAAACATGTGTACAGTGTAAGATTAATGTGTGATGTTCTGAAAATCTATAGATCAACATACTACAATATAGTAAACAAAAAGCCTACTAAAAGAGATATTGAAAATCTTGCATTAACGGATATTATAAAAAGCGCATTCAATCAATACAAAGGCAGGTATGGCTCAAAAAGGATTCTGAGAGAATTAAAAAGCCGCGGAATTCATGTCAATCATAAACGAGTTGAGCGTATAATGAAAGAGAATGGGCTAAAAGCAAAATATTCGTGCAAAAGACACGGTAGGTACAGTAAAGCATATAAAGCTTCTATTCACCCAAACCACCTAAACCGTGAGTTTGATGTCAAAGAAAAGAATAAAGTTTGGGTCGGAGATATTACATATATACCGACGAAAGAAGGAAATGAGTATTTGATGCTATACTTGGATGTATGCACACGAAAAGTTGTAGGTTGGTCAATTAACAGTCATATGCGCGAACAGCTTGTATTGGATGCTTTGAATGATGCATATAGCAGAGAGAATCCCGGTGTAGGGCTTATGATACACACAGATCGCGGAGCACAGTTTATGAGCGATAGATATAATGCTTTCATAAAGCGGAAAGGTGCATATATAAGTATGAGCCGGGGAGGCAATCCGTGGGATAATGCTGTAATAGAAGCTTTCAATAAATCTTTGAAGACCGAGCTGGTAAATAAAAAGCATCCTTTTTCGACCAGAGAGAAAGCAAGAAAAGCAGTATTCGAATACATTGAGATGTTTTATAACCCTAAACGATTCCATTCTTCACTGGGGTATAAATCACCAATGGAGTATGAGAAAATGTTGTTTAACTCATGAATCTATTCTCAGTGTCTATGAAAATGGGGTTAGTCCGTTATACTAACTTTCAAATTGGTACAATTTTCGGGGGACATTCCATCTGCATATTTTAAACGCAAACTAGGATAATATCTTTCTCATAGTGCTTCCATTTAAACAATTTGCTTCTCATATGATATATCAAAGATTTTTGAATTTTTTGCACCGGAACCTCAAAATTCAATGCCGGTCTATATGCACTTCTCTATTGACCCAAACATTTGCTTTTATTATTTATATTTTGTATATACTATTATCAAAGCCTTTATATAATGGCTTCAAACCCACTATATAAAGGCTTCTTTAAGAATTTGCTTATATTTATAGTTGCAATCGCTCTACCTTCTCACCATTCTCTGATTTCTCCTTTTCTTTTGCCTGAGCTGTAAAACCGCCGATGCGACAATCAGGGATACCCCGATCGCACCAATTGTCCATAAAAGCCATGAGGGATATTTTTCTGTACCTTCATTCTTTGAAACTTTAACACTGACAGAACCAAATGGCACTTCTTGGTCATCTAAGAATATGATCTGCAAATCCCCTGCAACATCTAACTCATTTTCATCTACTGTTATACTGATCATGCCGTTTTCAGAGTCGGCCACATGAATGATTTCTCCACCCGGCAGTTTTATGCTACTCGTGCCTTCCGGTAATTCATTAATATTAATCTCTATTGTGATATTCCCCGTCTGGTCATCCCTCTTAACTATATCAGGCGTAATTGTCATGCCGCTATCCCCCGCGGTATCAACCGGAGTCGGGCTTGAAGCAGGTTCTGCTTCCAATGGTGTAGCGGTTGGCGTTACCTTTTCTGTTTGTGTCGCATCATTGTCAGTATCTTCATCGCTGCTGACCAGCACAACACATACAGCAAACTTCCCGTCTTAATCTTAATATATTTATTTCCTTCTCTTTGTAATAACAACCCGAACTACGAAAAGCGCGCCCACGGCCCCCACCAAAAGTCCCCCAAGCAGGATAACTAGCATTTTCCAAAGCGGTGTTTCGTAAGTGCTTGCTGTATCTTCTTTAGAAACCAGCTCCGCTTCCACCGATCCCAGCGGCACCTGCTCGTCATTGAGGGCGATGAATTCTATTGTGCCGTCGCCGTTTATGCTGCCTTCTGGTACGGTTATGCTAATCGTTTCCCCACCGTTAAGCTTGATAATATCCCCTCCTGGCAGCTGAATATATTTCGTGCCTTCCGGAAGCCTGGTGGTATCAATCTCTACCGTTACGACTTCCTTTACCACAGTTTCATTTACCGTCTCAATAACCGGCGTCGGCGCATCCGCAGGCGCAGGGGTTTCGGTGGGCGGCTGTCCTGGATCTTCATGTACTTTTACCTTGATGCTGTAAGTAGCAATCTTGCCGCCAGCAGTGGCTGTTATGTCCGCGCTTCCCTCGCTTTTCGCCGTTACTTGTCCGTAAGATGTGACCGATGCCACGGAACTGTCCGAGCTGCTCCAGGTTATGTTGCTGTATGTCGCGTCCGTGGGGGAAACATACGCAGAAAGGTTCAGCGAGTTGCCCACGTATAATATCGTCGTGAAGTTCGAATGGTTGAATATGTTAACCGAAGCGACGTCTACATCGGGCTCGTTTTCAACCTTGACCGAGCAGGTGTCGCTTTTGCCTCCCGCGCTGGCTGTTATCGTGCACGTACCTATGCCTTTTGCAGTTACAATGCCGCTGGAGTTGACCGTCGCGACCTTATAATCCGAGCTGTCCCATGTGACTGTTGCATCGGTTGCATCGTCCGGCTCGACAATGGCTGTGAGTGCGAATACATCATTAAGATACATTTCTTTTTTTCCGTAGTTTAAGCTAATGAGCGTTACGGTTTTTTCAATGACAGTAACAGTGCATGTGTCACTTATGCCGTTTGCTGTCGCGGTTATCAACGCAATTCCGGGCGCTTTCGCCGTGACTTTACCGCTTGAATCTACTGTTGCGACGGTCTCGTCATCGCTTGTCCAAGTCGCCGTATTACCGGTTGGACTGACAGTCGCCCGCATTGCCATCGTCGAGCCTGTTGAAATCGTGTAGTTCAAGAGCACGCTCGACACGGCGACCTGGCATGTATCAAAAAGTCCGTTCAGTGATTCCGCTGTGATAAGCGCGCTGCCCGTCCCCACAGCCGTCACCACACCGCGGCTGTCCACCGTCGCTACATTCTCGTCGCTGCTCGTCCACGAAAGGCTTGTATCTGCCGCACCGCTTGGCATCACGTCCGCCGTCAGCGCTGCAATGCCGCCGGGCGAAAGTATCTCCACATCACTTATGATATCGACGCCTGTCACATTCACCGATTCCCATATTGCGTACACTGTCATATTAGAACTCATGACGATACTGTCACCCGCTTCATAGGTATCCCCGCTGCCGTCTTTTTGCGAGTTCCATTCCACGAAGGTATAGCCCGGTTTAGACAGCCCGCTGCCACCGATCACCGTCTGTGTGGTTTCTTTGGGCGCAATGATTGTTTTGCCGCCCGTACCGCCATTGCCGTCGTATGTCAACGCCGCCGTAATGGCATACACACCAGCGCCCTTCCAATATTGAGGCAGGTTATATCCAAAAAACGACGTACCCACAGTGTATTCAATATGCGTATGCGCCACAGTCGTCGGTGCTGCACATAAGTCATTTTCCAAAAAAATGAGCGCGTCTCCGCCGATTTCCAGCGTCCCTTCGCTCAGCGTTGCATCGCTTTCTTTACCGCTGCCAATATCCTGCCCGGTAAATCCAGATGCAAAAACAACACCACCTGTAATTGTGACATCTCCTCCGTTACCGCCGCCACCATCGTAGCGACCGCCGCCAATACCGGCGGAAGAGCCATCTGCAATCACCGTTCCGCCGTTGATAATCACGGTTCCGCCGTCTCCCTGATAGCCGCCGCCAATGCCGGCGCCCAAGTCTCCTTTTGCATAGACATAGCCGCTGTTGATAGTGACTGTACCGCCATTAATGAGTTCAGGAATGGTGGAGTCTTGCCCGCCGCCGCCGATACCCGCTGCTTTTATGCCCCCGGTGGCATTGATGGTACATTCAGATATCGTAATTGTGCCCGCACTGTTTTGATCTCCGCCGCTGCCGATACCCGCTCCGTATCCGCCTCCTTCAACATTTAGGCTTCCGCTACCACAAATACTGAGCTCTGCACCCTCTTCTACACATATGCCGGCTTCACCATATCCGCTCGTTATCGTCGAATCCCCATCCAGCTCTAAGGTATTGCCTGTGCCTGTGAATTCCAGTGCGCAGTCGCTGCTGTCTATCGTAACCTCCTCTAACACTAACGTGACATTCGATCCGCAGACAATGTTGAAATCTTTTGCACCATCGTATCGTCCTTTTATCCTAACCTTTGCGTTATCACCGATAACAAACGTATACCCATCAGATATGGTATAAGACCCCAATTGGGTACCCGAGTCATTATCGTAATACGACCACACGTACACGTATTCGCCGAAAATAGTGATTCTTATACCGTGGGTGCCTATATGATTATAAAACGCATCATCAAAAGTATACGTTGTCGCCGCCAGTGCCGTCTGCGGCATAAAAGCCAGCAGCATTGCAGTTATAATCAATAGCGATATGAATTTCTTTTTTCTATTCATAAGTTTTCCCCCCGTCGCCTTGTTTTTTAATCATCTCAAAAACCTCGCTGATAGACAGCTCTACCTTACCGTCCCAATAGATCATGCTGCCGTCCGTTTTAGCGCACTGGAAAAATTCCGGGTCTTTTAGTAAACCAAAACGCATCGTATGTAATTTCGGCTGCATGTTGAGCACAATGTTGCTCCCATTATCCAGTATGACTTCGAGCCGATAATCTTTTTGGGTATGAACTTCCTTTATTTCTGTCATAAATAAATCTCCCAATCATCTCATGACAACATGCGTCATTAAATTTGTGTATATAAACAGCCACTATACAATTGTACAGTGGCTGTTTATTCTTTGGGAACTACCCCAGTGGGTAGTTTTTTAGTGTAGAATTTTATTTACTAGGCGTCGTCTTTTTCAAAATACTGGTTTAACAGAGAACGTCTGTGTATCGAGAGCTTTGAAAAGACGGATTTCAGCGCAAACTTTACCGTGTTGGGTGAAATAAAAAGCTTGTCTGCAATCTCCTTATTTGTCAGACCCTTGGCGGCCAGACTGGCGATTTCATTTTCGCGGTTGGTAAGTGACCGATTCTCGTTGGAGAAATACATTCGCTTGATTTTTTCTTTTGCCGAGCTATAGATTTCATATAGCTTCAAAACATGTGCTGCTTCCTTTTGATAAGCTCCTCTATATCAGTCAAGAATTAGACAAGATGATGTGGGACGTAGTCTTTTTAGCAAAAAAGGATTTAACCAAAGTTTACTAAAAATATCCTTCACATAAATAGTAATGAATTTATAATTGCGCATATGTTTTTATCTTTGCACAGTACGCTCTTTAATCTGCTTTCCTTTTAGATGGTTCTGAAACCATTCCTCCAAAGCATTCTGTATCGTCTCTTCATATTCTTTAGGAGTTGTATCCGGTGAAAAAAAATCCCTAATTGCTTTATAAGATAACTTAATAGCTTTTGGCGGTTCATGATTTTTTGATATTATTATTCTATCTGTATTCTCATAAGTAAGTTTTCCATTCTGACTGATTCCTTTTAGCTTTTTCGCTTGCGCTAAAGGCACTCCAAAATATTCTTCTCAGTTTAGAATATCATACAGCCACTCTTGTTCTTCTGGACTTAAATATGACAACTGAACTGTGGGAATAAATGCTAATTTATTTTCATCTACTTTCTTAATAAAATGAGGAATAAGGTGTGTTAAGCGAATATATCTCCTTATTTGGTTTCTACTATCTTTTGAATTTCCGGATATCTTTTCAACACTTTCTAACTTATATTTATATGCCCATACTTTTTCACTTGGTAGTATGGATTCGCGCTGCTGGAGATTGCTATCTATCATAATCAAGGTTGCAACCGCATCGTCTATATCTCTTATATCACACGGGATGGATGTTAATCCAGTAAGCTGCGTCATTCTTGTTCGTCTATGACCTGCAATTATTTCAAATTCGAATTCTTTATCATTTATAGGACGAACAATAATTGGTTCTATAACGCCATTACTTCTAATACTCTCCGACAACTCTTGCATTTGGTCATCATCTCGCACATCAAATACATGCTTAAAAAAAGATTTTAGTTTGGATATTTATATAGAAGTGATATTGCGTGATGCCTTAGTGTCATCTGCTTCTGTCATTATTGATCAAATTAAAAGTTTCGCAGTTAATACTGCTTGACCCCCAATAAAATCCGCTATTTTATAAAATAGCGGATTTTTCTATTATTCTCTAGCATAAATATATTATAGTAATAAATTTCATTAAAATCTTAATACGTATCCAATCCTTCTAAATTATTGCCTCCGAAATATTCTCAACCTAAATGCCATTGTATGTTTTTTTCTTTAATTTAGTGAAAATTGCGACGTAAGCCCCGATGAACGCGGTTGTCACCAACATCCATAGATTATTAAAATTAGTATGATAGTCACCTGTCTGTGGGTTTTCAACCTTTCCGTAATTAACAACGCTGCTGGGACTTTGGGTATTGCTGGCATATCCTATCTGCCAAAAATTACTTCCATTGCGCTGTATCGTAAGGTTCAGGCTCTGGAAATTACTCGACACGATGTTGCTCACGCTGCCGTCACTGTCGGTTGAAGCATTGTCTGTAATATTAGTTGAGTTTGCAGAGCCTTTTGTAAAATCTAGGCTGTAAATACCCAGTTGCACGCTTCCATTACGTAGTGTCAAAGTGTGCGGAGCAAGGTCGACATTTGAAAATATTGCCGTACCGTTGGCATCAGTTGTAACCACTACAGGTGTTGAATTTAGAACACATGTAAATCCCGAAGCCGGCGAACCATCCTGCTGATAAACAGTGACATTTATAGTTCCTTTCTGCGGCCTGTCACCGGGGTCATTGGGACTTGTTCCGGCACTTACTTCATCCTCGTCGCTTACGCCGTCATAATCCGTATCCCTAGCCCATTCGGCATATAGTATAACATTTGCTGATATACCAAAACTATCAAAACCCGCTTCATCGTAGTGCGTACCCTGACCGTCAGACTGTGTATTCCATCCATCAAAAATATATCCGGTCTTCTCAAGCGTTCCGCTATTGTCCAGCACCGTTACTGTGGAGCCCGAAACATATAGAGAACTATTATCAGTCGGTACTGTGCCGCTTGTTGCGCCGTTTAAATTATAGGTAACACTGCAACCCCACTCGGCATATAGCGTAACATTTGATGATATAGTAAATGAAGCCGAGCCGGTCGCATCATAATGCGTACCCTGTCCATCAGATTGTGTATTCCATCCGCTAAAAGCATATCCTGTCTTCTCAAGCGTTCCGCTATTAGTAAGCACTGTAACACTTGAACCCACATTATATGGTGCATTGCTATCCGTTGGAACTGTGCCGCTTGTTGCGCCGTTTGCATCATAGGTTACATTGCAATCCCACTCAGCATATAGCGTAACATTCGATGATATAGTAAATGAGGTTGAGCCGGTCGCATCATAATGCGTGCCCTGTCCATCGGATTGTGTATTCCATCCGCTAAAAGCATATCCTGTCTTCTCAAGCGTTCCGCTATTAATCAGCACTGTGACGCTTGAACCCGCATTATATGGTGCATTGCTATCCGTTGGAACTGTGCCGCTTGTTGCGCCATTTGCATCATAGGTTACATTGCAATCCCACTCAGCATATAGCCTAATATTGGATGATATAGTAAAGCTATCAGCCCCTGTGGCATCATAATGCGTACCCTGTCCATCAGATTGTGTATTCCATCCGCTAAAAGCAAAGTCTGTCTTCGCGAGCGTTCCGCTATTTGTAAGCACATTTACTGTGGAGCCCGAAACATATGGAGAACTATTATCAGTCGGCACAGTGCCGCTTGTTGCCCCATTTGCATTATAGATTACGCTTGCGCCGATATTAACAGTGACTGTTTCATCAAAGTCTTCGGGGGCATCTCCCGGCATTCCGCCGTACTCCACAACGTACCCTTTAACAAAATCATTGGAATCCGCCATGTCGTTCCATTCACCCGGAATAAAATTGGGATATTCCAAAATAATATGAGCATAATTCTCCTCAAGGGAATCTTTGTTTGGCTCACCGCTTTGCCAATTATTATATTGGCCTCCTACAGCGCTCCCCGGTCTATAGCCTTGCCAAAACTGAGTACCAGCTTCGGGGCCTGTGGCCCACTTCCAAACCCCTGTAGCAGTTGGGTCGGAAGCTCCTATCCAACCACTCTCTGCCATTTTGTTAACTACAAATGCATTTTCGCCCGCGCTTGTAATGGTTACCATATAACCTTCCATTCCGTTATATGTCATGCCGCTGGCAGCGGCAACAGCATCAGTCCAATCAATTCTTGGTGCAGTTCCTCTAGATATATACTCATAGTAATGTCCGGTACCCGAATAGTACATAGGAGTTGTAGTATTCTCTGAAACGAGGAAATTAAATTTAATATCATTGCGCAATGTTGTACCACTGGTTATTTTAAATGAACGAAACAGAGTTTGATAAACCGATGCGTTAGCTGTCCCCGTAATGGTGTAAACCATCTTTTCACTGTCATATACTACAGTCAGCCCTGAAACATCGGTATAAGTCGTAGATGCATCACTGGGTAGGTTTTCTATGACTACCTTTGCACTCTCTATTTGAAACCCGAAATTGTTCAGTTCAATATTCGGTGCAATGAATACCGATTGGCTTGCTGCAATGGTAATGTTTCGTTCGTTTGCATCAGGTATAACAACCTGCTCGCCTGCAGCATATGCAACCGTCGAAAATCCAAGAATCCCTCCCATTAATATCAATAAAGCACTCCCAATGCTCAAGAATTTCTTAGCAAAAATCGTCTCGCGTTTTGACATAATCAGTTAGTTCCCCCTAATATAATTACAATTTATAATCTACTGTTCATATATATCTATACGAATATAATAATATCAGGCGGTTCTTACATTTTTCTCACAAAAAAAGGCCGCCTTTGATGTAGTGTAACACTACATCCGGCGGTTTTTTTATTTGTCTACGGGAATCGAACTTGTCCGAGTGTTGAGCTCCGCTAAAGGGACATAAGCGAGCAACGCTCGCGATGGCGATTCCCCTTATCTCCACCAATATAACCAATAGGACAAAAAATAAGCTCCTTATCGGTAAAAAATTTGCACGCTATTTATCTAGCGTGCTTATATTTTATCAATTATTATTATCAGCTACAATTTTGAGATGCTTTTTTTCATTTTCAAAATTAAATTGAATCTTTATACTTTTATATCCTGTAACTATAATCTTATCCACCAAATCAATAACTATACATCTTGAAAGTCTACATTTTTGATTATACCGTAAAAACTTTTCGGTAATTCCTTCATCTTTCAGGGCTTATTATCAACTCGCTTGTATCAAAAGACCTTATAAGATTAGCATCTATTCTCTCGATGCCACTGTATTCGCTTGCTTTTTCTTTATCGCAATACCTGTCATAACGCAACCTCCGATAAGCAAAGTTGCTACAAGCATCCATAGCTTGATAAAATCAGTGCCATAGTCACCTGTCTGAGGGTTGTCAACCCTTCCGTAGTTAACAGCGCTGCTGGTACTGGGGCTTTGGGTATTGCTGGCATATCCTATCTGCCAAAAATCACTTCCATTGCGCTGTATCGTCAGGTTCAGGCTCTGGAAATTACTTGCTACGATGTTGCTCACGCTGCCGTCACTGTCGGTTGAAGCATTGTCTGTAATATTAGTTGAGTTTGCAGAGCCTTTTGTAAAATCAAGGCTGTAAATACCCAGTTGTACGCTTCCATTGCGCAGTGTCAAAGTGTGCGGAGCAAGGTCGACATTTGAAAATACTGCCGTACCGTTGGCATCAGTTGTAAACACTACAGGTGTTGAATTTAGAACACATGTAAATCCCGCAGCAGGCGAACCATCCTGCTGATAAACAGTGACATTTATAGTTCCTTTTTGCGGCTTATCACCGGGATCGTTTGGACTTGTCCCTGCAATCGCTTCATCATCATCGCTTACGCCGTCATTATCATTATCTGCAACCCAAACCGCATTGGCTGTTACATCATGTGTCGGCATAGTGTACAACCCGCCCAACTCATAGCCTATCCCTTCAATAGTCCAGCCATCGATAATATAATTGTCCCTCGTAAAGCCACTTCCATTATTAAGGCTAAAAATCACAAAAGGATATTGATTTTCCGAATTGCCGCCTGTACCACCATTGGGCGCATATGTGATTGTAAACTCGCCATATTGCGGGGTAACTGCCGATGAAGTCAATGATCCCGTCTGAACATCACTGGTTACGACAACGGCTAGAGACTGACCTACATCATCAGCTGATATGGTATAAGTTTGATTCGTCGCACCGCCGATATCGCCGCCATTTCGCTTCCACTGATAGCTTAACGTACCCGTATTGTTTGTAACATTGCTGATATCCGCTGTCAGTTCCTCGCCATATTGGGGCGTACCGCTGATTGATACACTGCTGATCAGGGCATCTGCAGTCCAATAGGCATAGTACTGAACCGCTCCGCTGGGTGCGGTGCTGGCGTTTGTTATCTGTGTACCGTACCCATCCATTTGGGTAAACCACCCGCCTAACGAATGACCCGCCTGTGTTGGTGCTGTGGTCGGAATTGTTATCACATTGCCGACAGGCAGCAATGAGCTTCCCCCTGCTGTGCCGCTGCCGCCTTGCTCATTCCATGTTATCGAGCAGACATCCTGATCTGAGCTTGCAGCCGACTGCAAACTGGTTGAATAATTCCCTGTTCCGTTGGCCGTTACTTTGAAGGTATATGTTCCATCGGCAGTAATATCGCCGGAAAAATCATAATAAACAGCATTTGTAGTATACGCCGATACCGGGCTCCCATCTTTAAAGAGCTGTACCGAGTAATTTATTGCATTAGCCACAGCATCCCATGTCGCTTTTGTAAAAGATACTGAATCCCATGCCAGATTAGATGGCGTCGTCAGCTGTTGGGCATTTACCAGCACGTCAACTGTTTTTGTATCAGTCGATCCTGCATCAATGTACCATTGGCTGCCATCAGATGTGTACAATTGGTATGTTGCCGTTATTGTTTTTGTACCTGAAGACAGCGGTGTATATGTTATTTTATAGTCTCCATTGCCATCTGCATTAAAGGTTCCGCTTGACCCATCTGTGGAGCTCCAATTCGTAGGTATATATTTTGTTTCTCCGCTTTCTGCCTCTGTTGCCGCTTGCTTATCTCCTATTGCTGTAATTGTAGATGTACTGCCGTAAACTATTGTAGTAGGATTTGCAGTTACACTATTGTTTGCCGGATCAGCCGCACTGTTTGGAGTGGATACTTGCACCACATCTGAAGAAAAGCTGGCGCTCCCTCCCTTGATCGCCCGAACACGGTAGTAATAAGTTGTACCTTCTGCAATATTTTGATCTACTTTATATTCTGTGACATTTCCTACATCAAGGTTGTTGTAGCCGGTTACGAATGAACCGAAATTTGGATCGGTTGACACATCAAGAGCATAACTTGTTGCATCTGTAACGGCATTCCATTTTGTAGTAAAAGAATTACTTGTTGCCACTATTTGGTTGCTTGCCGGAGTCGAAGGTTCATCCGGAGCATCAGCCGGTGACTTACCGGACAATGCGAAAATAGCCGCAAGTCCGTTTCCTGTGCTTGTTAAATAAAAGTCAACTGATTTAACCAATTTAGTCTTGTAATCTGAAATATCTATAAAACAATCAAAAAGCTTTGCATTAGCACCTCTACTAGTCCCGCTTTGGAGGACTTCGTTTAATCCGCTGACTGAAGTATAAGGACTAACTCCCAAACACCAATCATAGACAGCAAAGCTTATAGGGGCGGTAGATGAACCATCGGTAAAGTTAACCGTTACATTGAAAGTAGATTCACCGTCTCCGCTTGTCGCCAGAAACAATAACTTCTCATACGCTCCGGGTGTTTCCAAAGTCAGTGTTCCCGATGTATTTGCACCACTGAAAATGTCAGTGAAATCTCTTGGATTTGTTAAAGTTCCTGTATCACGGTCATATGCATCCTGCGAAAACAGCAGAAGAGCATTTTTATCATTATAAGGATTTAATTGATAGGTTGCTCCCACATATACCGATCCACTGATATTGTTTACAACCCTGCCGTTATCCGGCAAATTGTTTCCGTTATAAATACTATGAGTAATAGCATAATTGTCTGTACAGTATGTGATACCCGTTGCATCCAGCCCACAATCCGTTTGAGAGCCGACTGTACCTGAGCCCTCCGGAATTATATCAACATTAAAACCTATAATTTTTATGGGTTCATATAATATACTATCGGCATTAACGGAAGTAATTCCAATTATACCGGCTAATACTACCATAGAAAGCAAAATAACGGTAATCATCTTATTTTTCAATGTAATCTTTCCTTTGAATACGTATGAAAAAAAAGCCATACTGAAGATTTTCTTAGCAAAAATCGTCTCGCGTTTTGACATAATCAGTTAGTTCCCCCTAATATAATTACAATTTATAATCTACTGTTCATATATATCCATACGAATATAATAATATCAGGCGATTCTTACATTTTTCTCACAAAAAAAGGCCGCCTTTGACAGCAGCCTCTTCGCGTCATTTATTCTTCTAACAAGCCCCTTCTTGCTTGCAATTCTTTCACTTGATTTATATTATTATTTTTCTTACAATGCGCTTCATATGCAGCCAGCAAATGATCGAATTTTCTGAAAAGTTCATGCTTATACAGATTGCTCCATTCGTAATGTCTGCTGCCAAAAAGCTGCCCCTTATATAGTTCAACAAGCTTCTCATATGTATCGTCACCTATACTCATAGTTTTCTTATATTCATTGTAAAGATTTTCAAACTCGTTAACGTCCAGCCACATATTTTCTACTTCCATTTTATATACGCCAAGTTTATTTATAACTTTTGCTTTAATACCGTATTGCGTCAATGCCTTCTTTAGACGATATACTGTACTGTATAATAACTGCTCACTTTTCCCTTCTTGCGAGTCCGGCCACAGCCTGTCTATAATCGTCCACTTGTCAATGCCGTTTATACCGCTTAGCAAAAACATTGCAAACAACTCCTCTGTCTTTGCCGTAGGCCATTTTAATGCATCACTGGCTTGTCCATTAATCTGTATATCACCAAGCATTCGTACACAAACCTTGTCCAGGCTTTTAACAGGTTTTATCATTTTATCTGATAAAACTCTGGTAATAGCCTGTTTTATCTCGTCCGGATTTGGCGGCTTAAGTATATAATGAATTGCATTTAATCTAAACGCCTGTACAGCATATTGATCATAAGCCGTTATAAATACAATACTGATATCTTCCATACTGTTCATCAAATGTGTGGCAAGCTCAATACCATTTACCCCCGGCATCTCAATATCCAAAAAAATTAGGTCAGGCTTTAGTGCAGGAATGTCATTCAAGGCTTTCCTTGGGCTTGTAAATTCACCGATGATATCAATTTGTTCTTCATTCTGTAACATGTTTTTGAGCAACTCTAAAACAAGAATTTCATCATCAACAATCACTGTCTTTAACACAGTTTCTCTCCTCTTCCAAAACAGGCACGCGGAATGAAATTCTGACGCCGTTTTGTTCCTTATTTTCTATATTCAGCTCCTCGCTATAATAATACTTCAGCCTATATATGATATTGCTTATCCCTATTCCTTTACGTTCATTCGATTGATTATCTACTCCCTTGACCGCCGACATCACTTGCTTTGAAAAACCCGGGCCGTTATCTTCAACAGCAATAAGGATATAACCGTCCGCTCGCTTTATAGAAAGCCTGACAATCCCGCCTGTCTCCCTTTTTAGCGCACCGTGCCTCATCGCATTTTCCACCAGCGGCTGTATTAATAGCGGTATTATCTTGCAGGCTATCGCATCATGGTCAATATCAAACTGAACATCAATTCTGTCTCCAAATCGCTCTTTTTCGATGTTAACATAGGCATTAACTATGTTCAGCTCATTCTCAATATGTATATATTCCGCTGAAATATCCACATCAAATAGGTCTTTTAGGTACTCTGAGAGACTCTGAAGCATTTTCTCTGCACGTTTGGGAGATGTGCGCTGCAAACTCAAGACACTGCTCAGGGAGTTAAACAGGAAGTGTGGTTTAATCTGCGCCTGCAAAAATGCCATTTCACTGCGTCTCGCACTTCGTGATGTGCGCTCCATTGCATAGTGATTTTCTAAAAGCTGCGCCGATAGTTTCTCATTTTCTCTATGCTCAATGATATAACGATAGAGTATCCAAACAAGCCAGATAATTCCATATACCGCCGTAGATATCATCGCAATATTCATGTCTGTTTTATGCCCGAACGTAAACATATAAACGTCTATGTTATAGACATTCATAGTGTATAGCAAAATCAATATAAACGTGTGTTCTTCAATACACAGCCCAATTTCATCTCTCACCAGATACTTTATAAGAACAAAAATAAAACCAAAAGCCAATATCATCGTAATGATATAGGTGAATATAGTCCATGTAACAGGGTACTTCATCGGTGCAAAAATTGCTGTCAAAAGAAGCACACCGTAGATACCTTGTACAATGCGGGTGAGTTTTTGCGGCAAAAGCTTACTCTCCATAAAATGAATCGCGGAAAATAGTGATATAACTAGCAAAGCGATTGCCATATATTCTATTCTGATAAGCGCCTGTGTTGTAATCATCGGAAAAATGTGCTTTATTATTCTCTCACTCAATGAACCATTTACAACAGCAAACATAATGACTGCAAACGGCAGCAGAAGAGATGCCTTGTCCTTCTTTTTCGCATAGGGATAAAGAAACGCCAGTATTCCATACATCACACCTATAGCTATAACAACAGCGAATATAATAGATTCGAATATGATATTTCTCATGTTCTCTCTTATTACATCTTCTGCAAATCCAAAACGAATAGTTTCTGTAATGCCACCGCTGTAATATTTGAAGTTTGAAACCTGAATAACAATCTCGGTTATATCGCTTTCCGGGCTGAAAGTAACAACATGCGGCGAATTCCCCATGATTTCATCAATCTCATCTTCAGCGGGGTTTCCATCCTCCATAATAAGTTTACCGTCAACAAAAATCCTGCTGGCGATTCGTATGTTTTTCTTTATAATGCCATACTGTTTCTGAGCGACTACGTTATTCACAACTAAACGATATGTACCGCATCCTCTTTTTGCGATTTTAGCGCCGTTACTCTGATTTCCCCATGTACTAGGCACCTTTATATAATCTAAATTAAGCAGGTCCTGATTTTCAAAATCATCTGGATAAAGCAGTTTGTTGCTATAAAATTCCCATTCTCCATCTAAAGAAACGACTCCATCAATAGACAACTGCGTATTCTCTAGATCAATAGCGCCTTTTTTTACATAATCATCTGATATAATTGTATTGTATATCAGGAGTATTACTATACTTATAACTGTAAGAATCGCCAGTATAATTATTTTTAAGTTTTTCATTAAGTCTTATCCAAACATGTCATTATTATCTTGTGATTAATTATACAGTGCATTGCAAATAGCTTCAATACAATATATACAAGGTTAATTTGCATCGCCGTACTGCCTTCAATTTTTCTGCATTTTTTCATTTTGCAATTGGCACTCCCGCTTCATTTACAGTTTGTCATGATTCTTTAATATGATATAATAATTTGAAAATCACTTAATTTACGGAGACTCTATGCCTATTAAAAGACTGCAAAACCAGCAGAAGTCTTATCAAGAAAAGCTAATGGATATGTATGGCATTTCCGAATCGCGAGAAGCGAAAAAAAAGCGAAATCGACTAATATTAACGCTGGCTATTTTAGTGGTTGTTCTTTGCATAGTATTGTTTTTTGGATTAAAAAATATAGCAGCTGCTTATATGACATCGGCGTATTATCCCTCTCCCGTTCCTGCTGCAGCGGCAGAACCGTCCCCTCAAAATCTTTCACAGTCTTCAGAAATCTCTGAACCACTTAATAATGCTTCAGAACCATTTGCCATTCAATCCAGCTTTATTAATATGTTAAAGGAAAACCCTGATACTGTAGGGTATATCAGCATCCCCAATACCCTCGTGCAATATCCAGTTGTACAGACAGATGATAATGACTATTACATGGATAAAGATTTTTATCGCAAGTATTCTGATAGCGGCTCAATATTTATGGACTTCAGAAACAATGTGCGGGAGGTTGAAAAGCCTAATAACTTCATTTTATACGGACATCATATGAAAGATGATTCTATGTTTGCCACTCTGACATACTACTACAGCAACCAATTTTTCCAGAGCAATCCGATTATTGAGTTCAACACTATTTACGGCAATTATAAATGGGAAGTTTTCTCTGCCTATGCCACCGATGTGGATTTTTACTATATAGAGACATATTTCGCCACACCTGAGGATTATGAAGTTTTTTTACAGGAATGCAAAGATAAGTCTAAAAATAAAAACGACGTAATGCCCACTGCTGAGGATACTATACTAACTCTATCCACCTGCTTTTACAATGGCGAGGGAGAAAGATTTGTAGTGCAGGCAAGGCTTATTGATAAATGAGTTCCCTTGCGCATGATGTATTCAGTTATTAGAGAAAAATCTTTTTCACCCGTACTGCACGACTGGCCGGTCTTTTGATATCTGCTTAAACTGAGATCAGTAATCAAGATCATAATTTCACTCTGTTCTGATAATTATTATAAATTTATCTGGTTTTTTAGTGATTAAAACCAATATTAAGCTGTTTTTACAATTTTGCCAAACTACCTTTTTCCAAAACATGGCTGATATTTTTTATTTCGTCTTGAAATTTGAAAACAATAGTGATATTTCTGCTATTATCAATAATTATTTTATTAACCATTGCCCCAAATATTTCACGGTTAAGTTTTTTTATACCCCTATATTGTTTAAACAATTTGACTGCCTTACTTGTAATTCCATTTTTACAGCTTACATTATCAATCGTGACCTGCCTTCGAAAATAACTCCGAGTTGAACGCGAAAAATTGAAGCTGATATAATTGATAAAAAGGATTAAAGAAATCGAGCTGGTCATAAATTCAGATTTTCTGAACTATTAGTCAGATTCGTTTTGTTGAGTGTAGACCATACTTGCATTTTACTCTTAATTATTATAGCTTTATTTCATTTAATATAAGTTTCTTTAGTAAGAATCAAGAATGTTTTTTTGCATTATTCTTCTTTACTTCAATTGCATCTGCGCATGCCCTAATACTCTGCTTTTTTATATGGTATCCGAAATATTACAGTAGTTCCTTTATCTTTAACACTTTTAATTTTCAAGCCGTATTCAGCTCCGTAGAAAATGCAAAGCCTTCTATGGATATTGTAAAGACCATAGCCAGAGCCTTCTTTATCCAATATATCAGATATTTTCTCCTGTTCTATTCCCGCACCATTATCACTTACTGAAAAAATGATATCATCAGACTGAAATTTTCCCGAGATTTTAATAAACCCCTGTTTATTTTTAAAAGGAAGAATGCCGTGTATTATAGAATTTTCCACAATCGGCTGAAAGATAATTTTAAGCATATGCGATTCTTGTATTTTTTCATCCACATGTATTGAATATTTTATCCTGTCATCAAACCGCCTGTTTTGCATTTCCATATATATTGAAACATGCTCTAATTCGTCCCTTACAAGAATCGTATCCTTTCCCTTATTAAGACCAATCTTATAGAATTTAGCCAACATGCGGACCAACACAGCTACATCAGACAGCCCTTCTTTGAGCGCAGTCAGGTTTATAAGGTCTAAAACATTGTATAAAAAGTGAGGCTTTATCTGTCCTTGAAGCGCACTCATTTCATGTCGAAGAGCTTCCCTGCCCAGCTCATAGCGTTCTGCTGCAAGTTTATCTATCTGCTTTACCATATAATTATATGTATTTGCCAACTCACCAATTTCATCGTTGTGCTGTTGCTCTTTAATAGGTTCCATATCGCCTTTTCTTACAAGCCTCATCCGCATCATAATTCCATTTAGCCTTGATGATATTGTCTTTGTAAATCTCCATGACATCAAAACAGCAGCGAGCATTACAATCATTACAATAAAGAAAAACTGAAGTCGTATATAGTCCGACTGATGCCTTGGCACCGATTGTGGAAAAGCCGCAATCAAATATAATCCGGTTTCTTCAATCGGTATAGTGGAAAGCAAATAATTCTGATTGTCAATAATTGTAGATTCCCAATTTTCGTTTTTAATAAAAGATTTAATATCATCTGCATCAGGCACTTCAAAAGCATTATAATATCCGGATACTAAAATATTGCCGTCTAAGTCAGCAAGCCACACATGGCTCCCTTCCGCCGACAGAGCCCCTTGCATTATCTGCTTGATATTGTCCATTGGCAGATCAACCCGTATTACTGCAACTGTTTTTGTATAATCGTTTTGGTCTATTACTCTTCTTACAACAGACAAAGTGTCTGTCTGGTTATATTGGTTCAATTCAGAAGAATCTATCTGGTCTCCGTTTATCCAAATTGATTCTTTGCCCTCATTGACAAGCGAATTAAGCCATTCACTATCCGATACCCGAGAGTATGGATGAAAAATTACTTCCTCATTAGCATAATAATAATCATCATTTACATACAAATGAATATGAATAGTTTCATCAATTATTATAAGCGAATCAAAATAATTTGATAGACGCCATGAGTCATAAACCTGGTCTGGTAATGAATATAAGTTAGGATCCTGAGATATCAGCCTATATTTTTCAGGGTCATAAAATGTTGCATCTGCAATGTTTTCTGCTCCGCTTAATTTATATGACAGGTAACTGACAGTCTGCATAACAGTATTGCTTGTTGTTTCAATATACTGTTTTGATGACATTTGAATCAACCTGAATGAAATGAAAACATACAATAGCGACAGCGGCAACACAATAACAAAAAGGTTAGCCAATAAAAGTTTTTTGCTTATGCTTGTATTATGGATAATATCTTTAATCTTTGAAATCATCCACATCTATCCTTAAATTCACTGGGAGTCATATTATATGTCTGCTTGAACCTTTTTATAAACCATGCAACATCCACATATCCGACAAGCCACGCGACATCTTTTATGTGCGTATTGCTTTCTGAAAGAAATGACTTTGCTTTTAGCATTCTTCTGCCGGTAATATATTTTCCGACGGTTTTTTTCATCTCTTTTCTGAAAAGTGTACAAAAATATGATTGATTCAATCCTAAATGAGCCGCCACCATGGATATTGATAAATTACAGTCTCCGATTCTTTGCTCAATAAACTCTATAGCTCTTCTAACATGGGTACTTTTATCTGTTTTAACAACAATCAAATCAAATGCATCAATAAGAGCTTCTCGTAAATCGGAAATAGTATCCCATTGATTTAACCATTTCCAAAGAGCTTGCGGCTCTCTGCTCAAAGGAGTATATGGTATGTTATATAATTTTGCTTCAGAAACTATATTTGAACATATTTTAAATATTGTATCCTTAGCAAATGACCTAGACATTCCCTCACAATCTATAAGCTTGTTACATATAGCAGTTATCATAAGTTTGGTATCCTTTGGCGAGGTAAAAAGCGAATCAGGAGTTTCAAATTCACAGTACTTTAGACTTTCATTATCAAGGATACTTTCAAAATCAACCGTTTTTTTCGCGAAGTAGTATGCATTTTTCGCAGCTTCTACAGATTCGTTTAAAGCTTTGTTCCCTATTTCTATCCCACCCATTCCAGAAGCTGTGCCAACGTATAACTCCATATTTATATTGTTTGCAACATTTGGAAGGATCTTTTGCAGCCCAATCATCATATTTGTTGTAATAATGTGGATAAACCTCCCCGCTTTGCATACATATACATCCGATAATGTCTTATATTCATTAAGTGCTTCCAAAAGTGCTGACGAATCGTTATCATCAGCTAAATATGTCGTTTCAGCATACCATTTTTTGTTTTCATAGCTAAATCCTGCTTTCAGAGCAATCTTTTTTGACAGAAAAATATCTCCTGACAAAAGCTTTCTAATAAAGTCCTGCCGGATCATTTCCTGTCTTTCTATGTCAAGAGCTTTGTTTTCTCTATCCTTTTTTATCTCGGCTATTGCTATTTCCACAGCATTGACGACCTGATCAGGATCAATTGGTTTTTCAATATAAGCATTCGCTCTCAGTTTAATCGCATTGAAAAGATAGTCCTTATCACTATATCCACTAATAAATAAAATTTTACATTCAGGATATAAACATACAAACTCTTCGGCAAGTTTCATTCCGTCTTTAATTGGCATGCGAACGTCAGTAATCAAAATATCCGGACGTATACTTTTTGATTTCTCTATAGCTTCCATTCCATCACTAGCCAATTCAACTTCGCTTATCCCCAACTTCTGCCAGTCAATTAAGGTAGCTAGAGTTTCGCGTGTAAGCCTTTCATCATCGACAATCATGAGGTTCATAGATAACCCCTCTCACACATAATAAAAGCATTTTCGCAAAAACATATTAGCATATAATGAAATCTCCCAGCTTTTTGACTACCGTCTTGTGATGCTCTGAGCATCATCAATATTTCTCTCGTATATGTCTATCTGCACGTTTTGCATACTATAAAGCAATTTGTCTTTATAGCACATACACGTATAAATCAGCTAAATGCGCCCTAAGTCAACAAACAGAGGCTATCCAGTTATAAGAACCAGAATAGCCTCTGACAAACCTATTTTGTATTATTGTCCATAGTATGTAGCAATACAGTCATCTTTCTGTCTTATCCATTCTTCAAATATTAAATCTCTTCCGGCTTTCTCCAATGCATCCTCGTACTCTTCCAGAGTCTTCATGTAATCATCAGCAAAACCAAAGTTTAATACACCACTATATTTTAGGTATACATTGTTTACTGCAGCAGATTCATTTTTCACATTGCTGTCGTCAAATGTAAGATACGCCACCGGCTGCTCTACTGTTCTGGACGACCAGTCATCCATCACATCCTGAGAACCCGGCCAGCTATCCAATGATTTTCTCATTGTCTCTTTGGTTGTAAATCCCCAGTTGCTGTATCCGGAGTAGTCTCCTCCATTTGGTCCTGATGACAGCTTTAAATCGCCTTCATCTATCCAATGTTTTCCCTCTATGCCGTACATAACTAAGTCGTAATACTCTCTGTCATAGCGCACTCTGTCAATCCACATTAATGCTCGTTCAGGATTTGCAGATGTAGCATGAATAGCCATTCCGTTACCAAGGTATGAAGTTCTCAAAGTCGGGAAAGCTCCCTCCATTGAGTCATATATTTCAGGCTCCCATTCGGGATTTGTGCGCATAACTTCCAGATATGCCTGTTCCATAGTTGAAACATTGTGCAATGCGGCAGCACTTTTGCCGTTAATAAAACTGTCTTTAAGTGCTGTTTTGTTATTCAGAGCATTTTTTGAAAAGACGCCTGCTTTGTTCCATTCCAGCATTTTTGCAAGATATTGCTCATATTCCGGCATGTCAGCAAGCTTAATTGGTGTTGCATCAGGATCTGTCAGCTTATATACATACCCAAGTGTTGCTTCTTCCAGTCCAAGCGGCTGAAGGAAAGCAACTTTATAAATCATTGTTTTATCGAAATCCGAACCGCCGTCAATCGGAATTATACCTTCTTCATTCTGCGCTACAGTCATAACATAATTATCGAAATCCGCAAAAGTTTTAATCTCTGGCAAACTATATTTTTTACGCAAATCTCCCCTTACCATATACACAATATGACTAAACTCATCTTGCGTGTTTGGCAGCATGTAAATCTTGCCGTTTACTTTGGCTTGATTCCACGCTTCTTGCGGAATATTTTCTTTGCAGTTAGGAGCATAATTTTCAAGCAGTTCGTCAGTAAGTTCCAAGAATCCGTTTTTCACTGACTGTGCAGCATAATAAGACCATGATGCAGCATAAATCATGTCAAACTCTTCTCCGGAAGCAAATATCAATGAATATTTAGTGCTGTAGTCCGACCATGACAAAAATTTTGTTTCAACAGTACAGTTGATATCCTGCTTAGACAACTCGTTAACTTTTCCGAAAACCTCATCAAAATCCTTTGGCTTGTCCCCCAAAACATACATTATCAGATTTGCTTCTTCAAGCGGCTCTTCTGTAGCTTCAATTTCAACCGATGCTTCTTCCGTAGTTTCAGTTTTCTGACTAGATTCGCTAGTTGGCTCTTCTTGTTTTGCTGGTGAATTATCGCATCCGGCAACCAATGCCACCACAAATAACATCACCAGAATTAGTCTTAAAAGTTTCTTCATTTCCATTCCTCCATTTTATTTTATCATGACTACTTTTGCCTGTCATGAAAATTTTTACTTATCATCCTTTAACTGCTCCGACTGTAATCCCCTTAATGAAATATTTCTGTACGAAAGGATAAAGGAATATTATAGGACCAGTCGCAACCACAGTAATAACCAGCTTAAAAGATTCCGACGGCATTTCCGGCATCGGAACATTTGCCTTTCCTGCAATAGCCGTGGCAAAATTTACACTATTTAAAACCTTGTACAGCGAATACTGGAGTGTAAAAAGATTTTCATTGTCAATAAACAATAGACAGTTATACCATTCATTCCAATAATTCAGTGCAATAAACAAGCCTATAGTTGCCAATGCCGGTGTAGACAAAGGCATAACGATTTTGGCATATATCCCAAAGTCTCCCGCTCCGTCTATCCTCGAAGCTTCAATAACAGATTCCGGTATTGACTTCATAAAATTTCTCATTATCAAAATGTAGAACACATTTAAAAGTCCGGGGAGCAATAAGGCTAGTGGGCTGTCTTTCATGTGAAGATACTTAACCATCAATATGTACCATGGAACCAGTCCACCTGAAAACAAAGTGGTAAAGAAAAAATAAAAAGCAAAACCGTTTCTCCATGGAAAGTCTTTTCTCAAGAGTACATATGATGTCATCGTTGTTAAAAACAACCCCAGAGCGCTTCCAATGCCCGCCAAAGCTATAGTAACCAAATATGAACGAATCAGTGATTCTGGATACTTAAAAAGCATTTTATATCCGGTAAATGATATCTTGGCAGGTATCAGACGATAACCGTCAAGAAATATGGAAGATTCAGCTGTTATTGACCCTGAAAATATAAGAATAAATGGCAACAGACACAGTACACCAAGAACAGTTATAGCAACGTAGCTAATACCGTGGAATATCATTAAATCAGACGACATCTTTCTTTGTGGAATATTTATCAACTTTTCTTTTCGTTTAAATTTCATTTAATTGAATCCTTTATATATAATACAAACTAAAAGAGCGCATACTCCGGTCGTAACTTCCTCACTATTCCATTGACCAATAAAATCAAGCCAAGGTTTAAAACTGACTGATAAAATCCGGAAGCTGCCGACATTCCAAATTCCTGCACTTGAACCAAAGAGCGGAACACATAGGTATCGATAACATCAGTAGCGTCAAAAAGCATTCCGTTATTTCCGATAATGTTGTAAAACATACCGAAATCACCTTTGAAAATATGACTGACGCTAAACAAAAACAATACAATGATTGTCGGAACAAGACATGGAAGAGTAATGACTCTTATACGCTGAAAGACGTTTGCGCCATCTATCTGTGCCGCTTCATACATCTCTTGGTCAATATTCATAATTGCTGCAAAGAACAGTATCGTTCCATACCCCAAATCTTTCCATATTCTAAAAAACACCAAAATGTATTTCCACGCCCCAACGTTGCCGTACACGTTTGCCTTTTCCATTCCCAATGAATCTAGTGTTGTATTGAGTGAACCAAATTCATAATTGAAAATATTATAAACAAATGCTCCGATTACGACCCAGGAGATAAAGTATGGGAGGAACATGGAAGACTGCATGAATTTTTTAAAATATTTACCGGGAACTTCAGAAAGCATTATAGCCGCTGAAATCTGAAACAAAAAATTCAGTATCATAAAAACAATATTATATAAAATAGTGTTTTTTGTTATATTGAACGCATCACCCGATCTGAAAAAAAACTCAAAATTCTTCAACCCAACCCACGGACTTCCGAACACGCCACCTTCATATGTGAATCTTTTAAATGCCAGAATAACACCCGGCATTGGAACATATGCAAAAATAAAGAAAAAAATCACCGCAGGCGCAAGCATAAAAAGCAATACCCTGTAATAAACTATTTGTTCTATGATGCCCTTTTTCTTTTTTGGAGTCTTTGTAATTCCGACTGTCAAGATATATCCCCCTATTTGTGATTTTCTGTACTTTCTTAGTATAAAATGCACAAATATATATATCTATGAGTCATTTTTTGCATCTATGATGTCATTTTTTAGATTTACACTGCAAATATGCAAAGTTCTTTTTTATAACCCAAAAAATGCTCCAAATAAACTCTGTTAATTTGGATAATGACAAAAAACTATATATTTCAGAAATAAAGGTTTAATGATGACTATAAAATGAACCTTATCGCATACTGCCTAAAAAAATGTTTAGGCGACAAAATATAGCTGTATGGACACAGTTAAACAGATAAAATGTATGTGATTAAAAGTCAGTGCACAATTAAATTACAGCTGATGCAATATTTGAAAAGGATCACAGAAATGAGTAGAGTTAAAACTTCAACAAAGAATATGTACGGAATAAACTACAAGTAACATTCAGGTAAGTTCACAAATATACTATCGATGGGAAAAAGAATGTGGCAACGTGAGTACAAGTGAAGCAAAAAGGTTGATTTAAAACGTAGTAAGCTTATAAAGCGAGAAGTTTCATATTTATATATTTATGTATATAGTTATACATAAACCAAAAAATACTATCATAGTGTATTCCTATCCTTTATTTATATTTTACTTCCAAACATCTGAAATATTCTTCTAATTATTCCTTACTAATTCATCCATCTTTACGACAAACTGCTCTGGCGTTATGATTCCTGTAAACATTTCAACAATAAGTTCATTGCATTTTGTCCCTTTCTTGCCGAGATACGTGTCCCACCAAAGCATCGAATTATCTTTGCTTGCATTCTCTGTAAGTTCAGCTACTTGATCGTATATAATTCCTACCTGAAGGTAATCTGTATCATCAAGCCCGGGAAGATTAAGCTTCATAACATCTGTTTTTTCCCACATTGGGAGTGCCATTCCGGTCTGAGTGCCTATTGTTGATATAGTTTGTGCTAGCTTTATAATGACAGAAGCCACTTCATCTGGGTATTTTGAATCCGCACTTGCCATCCAACAATCAACAGCTCCACCTAAGAATGCATCGTCAAAATCTCCACCTGTACCGGGAAATCTATACGGCACAATATAATCCGACACTTCTGCTTCCGCTGTAAAACCTCCTGTAGCCCAACTACCGAAATAATATAACGCTCCTTCACCTTCCTTAAATGCCGCAGCCATAGGATCTAGCGCAATAGACATGCAGTCTTCTCCGAATGCACCCGCCTCTTTTAGCTCCAAGAGCATATAAGCAGCATCTATAAACCCTTGTCTGTTAAATGATTTCCTACCGCTGAGAACATCCTCAACAGTTTCCGGTCCCACCATTCTCATAGCAAGAGTCGCATAATGAAACATTAATGGCCACATATCTTGTCCAGCAACTGCCAGCGTTGTTATTTCTTTTTCAGATAAAATTTTAGATACATTCAACAGTTCATCATAAGTACGGGGAACATTGAGTCCGTTTTCCTCAAATATTTTTTCATTAGCATATAAAATTGCATAACTTCTCATAAAAGGAAATCCGTATATAGAGCCTTCATAAGTCTGGTACTGAAGATATTCCCTCGGCAAAGCTTTTTCCACTTCTTCCGTGTAATATTCATCCAAGCACAAAACTTTTCCCGTGCCGACAAGAGCTTCAGAAAAACCGCCACCCCATGTGAAAAATATGTCTGGAGCATCGTTGACAGCAATAGCTGTTTTTATCCGTGTTTTATAAGTCTCATTTTCTGTAGCATCCACCTGGAAAGATATATTTGGGAATGCAGCGCGAATAGCTTCCATTCCAGCATCAAGAGTGATACGGTTAGCATCCATGTCAGTAGTCCAAATGTGCCACAATTTTATTTCGATTTTTTCAGATGAGGCAATTTCGGTGTCCGTTTGTTCACTTTCAGCTTCTAATGGCACAGAGCACGAACTGAGCAATAAAACTGCTACAAATATCACAAATAAATTTTTCATAATTCTGCCCTTCATAGCCTCTCCTTCATTCTTTTACGCATGCTGACTTTTTAACGTCTGTTTATAATCACTGATTGTCATACCTGTATATTTCTTAAACATTATGCTTAAATAATGAGGATCTTCTATACCGACCTGTTCGCACAGCTCATATACCTTAAGCTTTTTTTCACTAAGCAGTTTCACTGCGCGCTCCATTCTCATTTTTTTAATATCGCTTGAAAAAGTGTTGCCTGTCTCATTTTTATAAATGCGGCTAAGGTAGCTGTGGTTTATATAGAAACGTCCCGCTACACTCGATAAAGAAAGATTGGGATCAGCTATGTTCTCCTTTAGATACTCTTTGATATTTTCAACCATACCATGCGTCATGCTTTTACTGTCATCAAAAACCGCTTCAGCTATCATACCTGCGCATTTTTTCAAACGTGCTTTCATCTGTGGCAAAGTTTCCAGTCCCAGTATCTTTTCATAAGGATTGCCGCCTTCACCGAAAAGTTCTGATTCGCATATATTGCATTCTTTCACCACATCCAAGCACGCCGCCAGCACTTTCGCTCCTGCTGCATGCAGAATCTCTCTGCGAGGAGAATCAAAAGCCATAAGCTCATCAAGGGCAGCTTCCGCCGCGGTTTCTGCCTTTTTAACAATACCAGACTTTATTAAAAATTTCATTTTCTCGATATTGTTTTCATGTGCTGCATTTTTTTTGCTCGAGTTTGCTATGTTTGAGTATCTTACTATTTTGCCTTTACCGCAGACAATTTTAAATTCAAGAGCTTTCTTAGCCTGCAAGTACACATCGGGAATAGCGTTTAAATCGCTGAACTCGTTGCTTATCCCGCAACTAACAGTTAAGTTCATCCTATCTTTAATTTCACTTCTTGCCTTCTGTATGCTCCTATAAACATCAACTTTGCTGTTATTTGACAATATAACTGTTTCATTCTTGAAACAGAAAATATACACTCTTTCTTCTGCGGAAAACACACTAGCCAAAGCATCGAAAACTTCTTTTTCCAGCGTAGGCGCTTTCAATGTCTCACAACTCATAACCGCCATCACTACATGTGGCTCATTTAATAATATATCAAAGTACTCGAGCGAATCCTTATTTACATTTTCATAACCAAACTTTATAAGACCCGCCAAACACTGCTCACGCATTTCAGGGTAACGATCCTCCATTTGTGCTATCAGTCGTTCAACATCCATTCGTTCTTTTCGTGTGCTGATAATTGCATCCTTTGCCCTCAGCGCAGCATCCATAATTTCTTTTGGATTGATTGGCTTTAAGATATAGTCAAACACTCCTATTTTCAGCCCTTCTCTGGCAAACTCAAAGTCCTGATGTCCGGTAACAATTATAATCTTGCACTCAGGAAGCACCTTAATTATATGTTCACTCATCTTTATACCATCAATTATAGGCATACAAATATCAACAAAAACCACATCCGGTTTAAGCTCATTAATCATATCCAGTGCATCCTGCTCACCGGGAGAATCCCCTATTACCTTAAAGCCCAGAGAATTCCAGTCGACACAGTTAATAAGAAGCATCCGCACTAGCTTTTCATCATCTATAAATGCTATCTTAAGATGTTCTTGACTTTTAAGCTTATCCACCTGCATCCTCCCCTATAATTGCCGGCACAGTCAGGGTCACTGTAGTTCCCATACCCAGCTTGCTTGATATATCCATTATATCATTTCGCATATAAAAGATACGAAGCCTTTCAACTGTTCCATGAATTCCAAAGCTTCCATTGCTTTTTTTCATTATCTTATCTGCAGTCTCACTTGTCATCCCAACACCGTTGTCTTTAATCTTTATAACGACTTCGGAGTTTTTGTATTTAACAGAAATGTCAATAATCCCTGGTCCTTCTTTTGGCTTTATGCCGTGATAAAGAGCATTTTCAACGATAGGCTGAAGGGTAAGCTTTGGTATCTGCATTTTTTTTGTTTTTTCATCCAGACTAATATTTGCGTCAAATTTATCATCATAACGAATTTTAAGAATTTTAATATAGTTTTTGATAGCTTCAATCTCTTCACCTATGCTTATTACTTCATTTCCACTGTTGAGGTTAGTCCTATATAGGCTCCCCAAAGCAAGCATAGCTTCATAAACTTCCTTGTTCTTGTTCATTAATGCAAGCGAAGATATTGCATCAAACGTATTGTATAAAAAATGAGGTTTTATTTGTGACTGAAGCAGCTGCAACTCGCTTCTTCTTATAATTTCCTGCTCTTCTACTACTTTGTTGAACAGTTCATTGATTTCATTAACCATAACATTATATCCGTCCATCAGCAATGTCATCTCTCTGCTTCCGCTGAATACGCTGACTTTTTCAAGCTGTCCGCTTTTTGCAAGCTCCATTGTTGAAACAAGATGATTTACAGGACGAGTGACAAGCCTTGAGAATATAAAAACACCAAATGATATAAGCAGCCCATTAATTAGTATAAATGCCAAAGTAATAAATGAAAATCTGGACAGCTCGCTGGTTATCCCTTTCATCGGCATTAAGGCCGCTATAGTCCATCCATATGAATTTTCACGAGACGATATCATATACTCTTTGCTATCTATATCTTTTATTACATACCTATCAGAATCGTTAACCGTTTGCAAAACCGTGTTGGTATCAAGGTTTTCATCAGATGTGACCATTTCATTGCCTTCATTATCGAAAATCACAACCTGAATGCCATATTCATCCACTAAGTTTTTAAATGCAGTCTTTAATGTGTCAGTTGAAAAATTTGTTATCTGTATACCTGTGCATTCCTGTGTTTCTATATCATTAAAAAGCCTGACTACTGATATAAAGTCATGGTTTGAGGTTCTGTTAAAAAAGCTACCGCCATTATATATCAGACTGAAGTCGCCTTTTTGTCTGCTCACTTCTTCATACCATGGCGCTTTCTTAATATTTTCGGATATCGGATAGTTTATCATTCTTATGCTTATATTCATCGCTTCGCCTGAATTTTTAAACAGATGAACAGACGTTGCATACGAGACGTTATCCAGTATGTTTCTTATAAAGGTTTTAACCTCGCTTTGCTCGGAGACATCATCGCGCGTGTCAGGCGAGTTCATATACTTTCTGACTTCAGAATTAGAAATAATAGATTTGCTTGTCTCATTAATTCCGTTTATAACGTTATTAATATTTTCATCAATCAAATACAATGTCTGCGACACTGTGCTGTTTGCCTGATCCAGCGATATATTTTTATAAATTCTCTGGTTTAAAATACCACTTAAAAAGAAAGTGAGCGCAAAAAGAATAAAGCAGTAGATTGCCATCTGCGAAGTTATGCCAAACTTTGAAAACACAGCTTTAATCTTTAATAAAGCTTTCTCCAAGCCATAACTCCTTCCATTTGTCATGTTACATAATTCTACTTATAGAATATAATAATAACATTTCTCAACTTTCTTTTTCAACTAATATGTGGTATTAAAATTTTTAGCTATTTTTAGCCTTTCACCGCACCAACAATCAAGCTTTTTTGTACCTGCTGACTTCCAGCAAGATAGATGATTATTGTAGGAAGCGAAGCAATCACAAGCCCAGCAAATATGAGCGCATATTCTGTATTATACTGCGACTTTGCTATGCTGTTTATGCCGACAGTAATAGTTCTGTTTACACCGCTGTTTATAAATGACGTTGCAAACATGAGCTCATTCCAAGACTGTAGAAACACAAATATCAAAACAGTTGAAACAGCAGGCATTACCATTGGTATGATTATTTTGAAAAACACAGTGAATATATTCGCGCCGTCAATCGTGGCAGACTCCTCTATTTCATAAGGTATGCTCTCCATAAACCCGCAGATAATAATAATACTTATGGGCAAGCCGAAGCCTATGTAGGGTATAATCAGACTCCATAGCGAATCAATAAGACTCATTCCCGCAAATACCACATACAAAGGGCTTAGGGCCACATGCACAGGTATCATCATGCCAAGTATAAAAAACGTAAACACTAACGTACTATGTTTCCATTTGATACGGGTGATAGCGTATGACGCCATAGCGCCCAAAAGTATAACGACTGCAACTGTTATGACAACAACAAACGCACTGTTCATAAAGTATCTTATTATATTGCCTTCTGACCCTCCGCCTAAAATGAATTTAAACAGAGTCATATCTTTCTGTCGAGACATAGAGCGTGCTATGGCCTCGCGTATGGTCTCATCCGCTTGTGCGCCAAACATCACCCTTGAGTAATTTTCAAAGTGCCATACCTTTGGAAACGCAAGCACCTTCCCTGAAAATATTTCGCTGTTGTTTTTAAAAGATGAAAGGAAAAGCCAAACCAAAGGATATAATTGTATAATCGCGAAAGACGCAGTGGTCACAACTTCAAAGGCTTTCTTTATCTTCGACCACATATTTCTGTGCGCTATTTGATCTTTTTTGTCTGTCAGCGCAGCTATCAAAAGTGCTACTCCGCACGCAATACTAAGTATGCTTGCAAATTTTAGCTTTACTACTCCCATTTCACCATAAGCCCGTCCCAACATAGAGTATGTCAATATTGGAATAATGATAAGCAAAGCCACATTTATATATGCCGCGGTTTTTCTCACATATCCCCAATCCATTAGAACAGATACCATAGTCAAAATAGCCATGATTGGAATAAGATATGCTATATAAAGCAAACCGCCGCCTAAAAGCGTTACAGCTGCCGAAACACTAAGAGGATATGCCATACCAGCTGGTATCTCGCCTCCTGCGATGTTTATATTGTTTGCGATGTCCGCGGGAAGTCCTGTCAATGGCATAAAAAAGAGCAAACAGGCAAAAACTGATAATGCAATATATCCTATTGCATGGTTTGCTCTCAAAGAAGCATCTGCTTTAAAGCTGTCTTCTCGCTTGTCGAAAATGAATACTGCAAATAGACAAGCGCCGATCACAAACATAAGATATGCGCCTATATATGCGCCTGTGTTTGACACATTGTCAAAATATACTTTATTATCCGATAGTATTGTTGTAACGGCAACAGGAGCAGCAATTAAAAGAATTGAACTGATAAACGCCGCAAGCTTTCTAAAAAATCTGTTTTTTATAAAAATCATAGCGAGTGTCAATGCTGCAAATATCGGTATTAGATAAAACACAGCCGAAGCTCCCATACCGATTTTGCTTCCATAGCGCGAAAATATGGAAATAACCTTAACATCCGGCGATATGCGAATAAACTCAAAAAGGTTAATTCCGAATATTATTATCTTGTTAAGACCTCCGCGTACAAATATCCTTATAAACGGTATAAACGGACAAAACAGAGCCAAAACAGACAGCACCAGATATTGCTTTTTCAGTCTGTCTTCTTTTTCTTCAAAAATATCAGATTCCAGTTGTTTTTTCTTTTTGCTCTTTATAATTACCCCTGCAAGTGCTATGCCCGCAAAACAGCAAATTAACAATCCCACTCCAGGAGAAACCGATTCAATCTCATTTATATATGATGTGCTTTTTTTAAGCATAACAAGTCCATACACCGACACAACTGCAAATACTGAAGCCGTGAACCAATATATCACCTTTTTTATATCATCGCGCTTGATGAGCATCGCAGCCAATGCCACAACAGCCATCACCGGCACTGCATATACAAACACAAACCCCGAAAGCAGGTTCATCCCCGAAAAAACACCCATCTCATATTTTGTAGTAAATTCACCTGAGCGTGAGACAATTTCCGGAGCACTAAGCGAATATTGAAGCACTGCGCCATCTTCACCCTTTGGGGGCGTAATAGCTGCCCATTGCATAAAAAAGCTCGCAAATGCCAATACAAAAATAAATAAATAAAGCCATTCAATTTTATCTTTAAAAAGCAGACTTTTACCTTTTTTTCTTTCTTCAATCATACTTCCTGCCCCTCTCTAGAATACAACTTCTGTCTTTCCGAACATTTTGTTTATCGCATAG
Source organism: Christensenellaceae bacterium (assembly GCA_963676355.1). Taxonomy (GTDB): domain Bacteria; phylum Bacillota; class Clostridia; order Christensenellales; family UMGS416; genus JAGLOK01. The sequence goes on along the minus strand of OY781093.1, from coordinate 829,787 downwards.
GTCAATATAAGGCACTCAGCTACTATGAAAATGGCCATTGCCGAACTTTGTCCGAAGTTAAAAAACCTTATCTGCTCATACATAAGCAGGCTTGGAACTGTTTTATTCGGATCGTTTATACTGTATTGCCCCAAGAGCGCGAAAAGTTGGTCAAATGTGCGCAGCGATCCTGTCACTGCCCAAAGCACCGAAACTTTTATTATTGGCTTCATAAGCGGTATAGTGATCTTTGTGCTTATCTGCCAGTCCGTCGCACCATCTATTCTGGCTGCTTCACGCAACGGAGTGGGAACCCCTTTTGCTCCTGCATACATTAATAGCATGTGCTGACCTATGTATTGCCAGACGATTGGTATCACAGCGCAAATAAGCGCAGAATTGTCATCCAACAGCCATTGTTTTTCCTTTTCTATTAACCCAAGTTTCAGGCAGACCGCATTTAACAAACCGATATTGCCGCTCCCATACGCATCAGTCCTATAGATATTCTGCCAAATAAGTCCTACCACAACCGCCGAAAGAATGACTGGTATGAAATATACTGTGCGGTAAAACTTCTCACCCCATGCACCATTGGCCAAAAGAAGTGCGAAAAACATAGCTATTGGCAGCTGAACAAATACAGATAAAATAACGAGTACAAATGCATTCAGCACCGATGACGGAAATGGATTTTGATTGAGAGCAATTCCCGCAGGAAGGTTTGGGTCTGTTTGCTGAGAAAAAAGTTTAATATAATTGCCAAATCCGACAGTCACATTTTCTGCCTTTGTGTCTTTTAACCACTGCCAATCCTCATACAAACTATAGTGCAGTGATTGAAAAATAGGAAAAATTACAACGAAGCAGTATATAATCATCGCAGGCAAGATAAATATCATTATGTTCAGCCTCCTGCGAGAGTCATTTGTTAATCCCTTCATAATCTCCTCCTAAATTAATAAAATCGCCAGCCGCAGATAAATGCGGCTGGTAATTTATTAATTTTGCAAATTTTAGCTTAGAAACAGCAATGGCTTATTGAGCTACCAATGCGTCCATAGCCTCCACAAACTGTTCTGGGGTGATGTCGCCAACTATAAGGCTAGCTACATATTCATTACACTTATTGCCTTTTTCGCTGCCAAGTGAAGTATCCCACCAAAGTGTGTATCCATCAGCTGTAGCTGTCATCTCCTGAACGCTCTTAAAGAGATCAGAAGCTTCAGCGTCAACGCCCGCTATAGTCCATATAGGAAGGAACACTCCGCGTTTGAAGCCTTCAACAGAAAGTGTTTCACATAAAGTTTTAAGAACCTCTGCACACTCATCTGGATATTCTGTCTGTGAGGATATGTAGAATGAGTCTACTGAGCCGCCGAAGAAATCATTGTCATATGCGCTTACGGAGTTTGGCCATGGCATTGCAACAACGTTGCCTGCTACTGCTGCTTCTGACTTTTCGTCAACGCCTCCAATTGCCCAGCTGCCCATGTAAAGCATTGCTGCTTCACCATCCTGGAAAGCTGCAACTGATGTATCATAGTCAACAGACATTATGCTGTCACTATACATTCCGGCTGCTGCCAGTTCCTGTACTTTGCGTGCTGCTTCTATGAACTCTGGAGTATTAAATGAGCCTTCGCCAATTAACGCCTTGTTGCAGGCATCTGAACCGACTTCTTTTACTGCCAAGCCGCCAAGCTGATGAAGTGCCGGCCAAAGTGAAGCGCCGCCAACTGACATCGGAACGATTCCCGCGCCGCTCAGTGCTTCTGACGCTGCTATCATTTCATCGTAAGTTTCAGGTATTTTCACGCCGTTATTGTTGAAAATTTCTTGGTTGCAGTACAAAATGCCAACATTCAAAGAATATGTGTATCCGTATATCTTGTCGTTGAATGTAGTATAGGCCAAAGCTCCTTTAGGAAGCTTAGCCTGAAGGTCGGCATCGCCTTCATAATAGCTTGTGATGTCCAGCGCCTGTCCCGCTTCCACTACTGCCTGTGCCATGCCGGCTCCCCAGTAATAGAATATGTCAGGTGCTTCGTTAGTTGCAAGTGCTGTAGGAAGTACTGTTTTATATGTGTCGTTTTCTGTTGCAGTAAGCTCAATAGAGATATTGGGGAATTCCTCTACAATCTTATCTACCGCAAACTCTAAAACTGCTTTCTGAGGGTCTGCATCAGTCGTCCAAATGTGCCACAGGTCAAGTGTGATTTGCTCTTCAGCAGGTTCTTCTACCGCCTCTTCAGTCTCCGGTTCTTCTGTAGCTTCCGGTTTTTGAGTTTCAGCTTTCTCTGTAGGTGCGGCCGTCTCCTTCTCTTTTGCTGTATTATCACATCCTGCAAATATTCCTAATGTCAATATTAGCGCAAAAAATACAGCCAGTAGCTTAATCGTTTTTTTCATGAAACTCCTCCTTATAATATTATTGTTTAATGATACAAGTATTTAAAATAAGATTGAATTCATTTTTTTGACCAAAAAGGTTATTATTTTTACTAAGATCGGAATGCCTATAGAAGTAAATTTTGCTCTCTAGCGCGTTGTGGAAACAATAAATGCAGAATAGAGTTGTTTCTGTGATATGACACTGCTGCCTATCAAGAAGAAGGATTTCGTCAGTTTGAATTTTTAAGATAAGAGGAATAGCTTAATCACACTAACCTGATGCGTTGCATTAATTTTATTGCGTCTAATCTGATAGGTAGCAATCGATATTTTGACACAAAATAAATACACTTAACAAATTGTTCAGCCTAGATTGCATTATTAAAATTCTTCTTTGTGGATATAAAAGTGTATTTTGTATTGAAAAAGCTATAGAAAGTTCTGTGAAATTCTTAATGTTCTTTATTCGATAAATTATTCTATATTACTATTAAAAGAAGAAGATTTATTAACATAATAATATTTTAATCATATAATTTTAGTAATCATTTAATGAGGAGAATAATACGATAAAACGAAAGCAAACAAAAATAACCGTCTTTGATAACTTGAAATAATAAACCATCAAAACACTGCACCGTCATTCTTTGCCTTATCTAAAAAAACTAGGCTATTAAAAATTCTGCCATCAAAAAAATCCGAACTAAGTCGGATTTTTCTGACAAGCTGAAAACATGTTCAAACAAGGTGTTATTTACTAAATAGCCTTTTCATAAAATCCATCGCGCTCAAACGCCAGACATCCCACTCGTGATATCCCGGATATGAAACGAATTCCACATCGTATCCTCGGTCGGTATAGGCTTTGGTCTGCTCCGATGTATATCCAAAGCGCGGATCATCCGTTCCGCACGTAATAAAAGTTACTTCCATTACTGAGTTAAAGTGTTCAGGCGATGCGAACAACTCGGAAAAATCGGTTTCTCCGCCTTCCACCTGAAAGCCGCTTCCGCTTGAAAACTGCCCAAGATTAGCAAATACGTCTGTATGTGAAAACGCAATCTGCTTTGCCTGTCCGCCGCCCATGGAAAGACCACAAAGTGCTCTTTTTTCAGGTGTAGTCAATGTACGATATTTTGAATCAATAAACGGCACTATTTCATTAATCAGTGCTTCTTCATATAGCGTATCCTGAGACAGTCCGTTTTCAGTCTTTTCCGTCGCATATCCCGCAGCACACACGATAATCATCTCTTCACAAGCACTCTCAGACAAAAGATTATCCGCTATATAGTTTAGCTTACCTTCCCAAAACCATGATGTTTCATTCTCTCCGCCTCCGTGCTGAATATACATAACTGGGTACTTTTTATCTGCATTTTCATCATAACCCGGCGGTGTATACACCCAAACATTGCGCCAGCGCCCTGTAATGTCCGATTTCATTATATCCATGCGTATGGTTCCATGTGGCACGTCTTTTAGAAGATAGAAGTCTCGGTCAGGGTAGGGTATATCAAAGAAGTTCATTGCATAATGTCCGCTTATGCATATAGGCGCAGAAGGATTTAGCGTAAGCACTCCGTCCACCAGATACATGTGGCAGTGAACCCCAGGGGCAATGCCCTCAATCAAAACGCTCCACATTCCGTCTTCGTTTTTTTGCATATCATAAAGCTCAGTCATAGAACCGCCTGTGCCGCCTAACTGCACACATTTTGCCTTTGGGGCATAATAGCGCACCAAAACGCTTCCGTCCTCCTGCACCTCAATGCAAGGCTGTGGTTTATAAGGTCCGAAAATCGGTCCTACCGCAGGCAATTCCAACTGTGTTCCCGCAGAGGGATCAATCGCATTCGGAGTGTCGTCTTTTTCCTTGAACGGAAAGCCCGGCGGGTCGAAAAAAAGCATGTGGCTGTACAAAGCTTGGTTTTTATGATTTTCTTTTTTCATATTGTTATCCTTTCCTTTTTTACCTGCGTTATCAGTCTTCAATTACCGGCAAAATGAGTCTTGATCTATTTTCCATGTCATAATGCACTTTGTTATTGGCAATTATCATTTCAGCATCTCCAGCCGGACGATTTCCTGTGTTGTGGTTAAAGTCAAACTTCGGAAAGTTTGAACTCGTCACATGTACTCTTATCCTATGTCCTGGCATGAAAGCATAGCTAATATATTCAAGTGGAATTTCTATTTCATATATGCCGTCTTTTTCAAGATATTCCGGTTCCCATCCGTTGCGATACCTCAAGCGAATTGCACCGTCGCCTACTAAAAGAGCTCTCCCGTCTGGGCATACATCCAATATTTTGGCACAAAAATCTGTGTCTCGTGCCGATGAAGATATGTGCAGCGCAAGCTTTGGCAGGCCTGTCACTTCAAGTGCGCTTTCCATCGCATCCGAAGTATAAACCAATATATCTTCGCGCTCTTCCAGTTTGCTGTGATCTGTCATCGAAGGCATAGTCGGAACTGGATTTTCCGGATTATATTCAAAAGAGTCATATTTCTCATCTCTCGGAACATCTGGGCTTAACTTGCCTCCTGAATGCAGATAAATCTCTTTTACTGCCGCACGTTTCGGAGGAAACTCTTTCTCCTCTCTCCATATGTTCTTTCCCATTACAAATATCTTAACCGGAGGCTTTTGCTCCCAATCATTTTCGATACCTTTCACATAACGGTCAAAAAAGCTGACCATCATGTTCTCCACTCCTATTGCCTTTCCGGAAGCTTCATTACCGAGATCTATTTCATTTGTACCTGGGAACAAAGTGCCGCCATGCTGCCATGGACCAAGCACCAGCTTCTGTCCGCGCTTAACGTTTTCCCTGCCGCTTTCTTTAAATCCCAGATAATGGTCCACCACTCCGTTTCGGGTCGTATCCATCCATCCGGCAAGCCCAAACACAGGAACTTCAACATCCTCAAAATTCATGAGCTTTCCTTCACGCCTGTAATACTCTGGGTTATCAAAGTTTTCTAGGATATGTGTCACATATTCTTCAACTGCTGGAAAGCCCTTAATCTGCGCAGCCGGCATTTCCTTTATAGGAAGATGCTTAAGCTGATCTAACAAGTTACTCATATAACCTTCAATCAGTTTTATATATTCAGGAGATACGCTTTCGTCATACCAGCCTTTTTTCAATCGGTCAAGTGCAAAACTCAGCACCCATCCTATGTGTGATGAAAAAACAAACCCGCGCACATTATTATTAATATTAAGCGTAAGCCCTATCTGGAAGGGACAAACAGCCTTAAGATGTGGTGGACGCTCAACTGCCGTCACCATCTGGCTGAACCCAAAAAACGATAATCCCATCATGCCAACATTTCCGTCACACCACTTTTGGCTCGCCGTCCATTCAACTGTGTCATAGCCATCCTTACCATCGGAAACCCAAGGAAAAAAATCTCCTTCGCTCTCACCTGTCCCTCGAACATCCTGCACCATCACGCCATATCCGCGCTCTATATAGATCGCGGGGTCATAGATATGCCACTGTCTTTTAATATCACTTTTATCATATGGGTATCTTATTATAATAACAGGATATTTCCCTTCTTTTTCCGGAAGGTACAAGTCAGAATATAGTACTGTTGAGTCCCGCATAGGGGTAGGAATATTATAGTATGCACGCATACCATATGCATTTGGTTTTGGTTTGTTTTTGTTAGGTTTCAAATCCTTCATTTGTGCCTCCACGACTTCTGTAAATACTGTAATTATTAGCTTGCCCATTAAGGCCTTTTTCCATTGTATACATTTCTTTAAAACGGCATAAACTGTCCAGAAAAATTATAATTAACTCAAACAGTTAAGTCAAAACATGTTAAGCAAAATATCTTCTTTTATCCCGAAAAGTATCCGCTCTGCTGATTGAACGGATACTTTAGGATGTCTTTTTTCTACCGAATAAGCGTGTTTAAGTCTTTTATTCAGGTATTACAGGCAATATGAGCTTAGAACAAGCTCCTGGTGTATGGTGTATTTTATTTACCGCTATTTCAATGTCCATATCATCTCCCGGTCTTACCCCGGTGTTATGATTATTGTCAAACTTTATGAAATTACTGCTGGTAACTTCAATGCGGATTCTGTGCCCCTTCATAAATGTGTGGCCAGTATACCCCGCCTTTACGCGCACTTCGTATGTCTCTCCCTTTTCGAGAAGTTCCGGCGTCCATGAATTGCGATATCTGGCACGGGTTGCGCCATCACTTAAAAACACTGCTTTGCCGTCAGGGAAAACATCGAGTACTTTAACCATAAAGTCCGTGTCTTTAGCTGATGATGAAATATATAAAACAGCTTCTAGCAAGCCCGTCACTTCAAGTTCATTTTCCATCGGCTCAGAGGTATATACCAATATATCCGCACGTTCTTCTAATTTCCTTGAATCTTTGCCCATTTCCTGAGTAGGAACTGGATTTTCGGGGTTATACATATATACATCCGACGGCTCTTCTTTTTCCGGTTTTTCAAAGCTTAATGTGCCGTTTCCAAAGCGCGAATTTGCCTCTCCTGCGCTGTGCAGATATAAATCCGTGTATTCGGTTCTTTCAATCGGCAGTTGCTTTTCTCTGCGCCATATATTTTTACCCATTACAAATAAATGTATCGGATATTCATCTTCTATTGAATCTTCTGTGCCGTCTTTCATCCAGCGGTCAAACCACTCGATCATTTTTTCGCTTACGCCCATTTCATATCCGGAGTTTCCTTCTCCGAAATCCATCTCAACTCCATCAGTGTTGAGCCCAGCTCCCGGCTTCCATGGACCCAGCATTATCTTTGACTTTTTCGCCAAGCCTGTTCCATTTTCCATAAGAGCTAAATGGTTGTCAATGATACCGTTTTTGGCAACGTCCATCCAACCTGCGCATCCGAATACGGGAACTTCCACTAAAGACATATCCATGTCTTTTCCTTCTTTATGAATCATGTCCAAGTCATCATATTTTATAACAAGCTGCTCAAGATAACCCCTTATTATAGGAAATCTTTTTATCTGTGCCGCCGGCATCTCTTTTAACGGGCGGTGTGCCACTTGCTTTGGATATTCATCAAAATATGCTTGAAGCATTGGTAAATATTCAGCCGTCGTCTCTTCATCATACCAGCCGTCTTTAAGCCTGTCTATAACTCTTGACAAACACCAGCCGATGTGTGAAGCAAACAAAAAGCCTCTTGTATTATTGTCTCTGTTTAGTGTTACGCTTGTCTGAAACGGACATATAGCACGCAGATGAGGCGGACGCTCCGCAGCTGCTGCAAACTGCAAAAAGCCTGCATAAAAGTTACCGAACATGCCCACGTTTCCATCGCACCATGACTGCTGCGCCATCCACTCAATGGTATCATATCCGTCCTTTCCGTCTGCTGTAAATCTCAAGAATTCGCCTTCTGAAACGCCTGTTCCTCTAATGTCTTGCACAAATACAGCATATCCGGCTTTCACAAACCTTATCGGGTCATATACTTCCCATGTCCGCGAATAATTGTCTTTTTTGAATATAAATCTTAAAAGTATTGCGGGATATTTACCTTCTCCCTCAGGCTTATAAAGGTCTCCGTAAAGCCTTGTGCCATCGCGCACGACAGTCACAAGATTTTTTATTGTCTCCATTTTAAATTGTTTGTTCTCTATGGTTGGCATTACTTATTTTCTCCTTGTCTTATTGGCAGCCATTGCAAAAATACCTGCACCCACTCATCCCAAAATTCAAAGTCATGGTGTCCGGGTCCATCCATAAACATACACTCGTAAGGATTTTCAAGTTCTCTTAGATACTTGATATTGCTTACAGCAGTATCATGGCAGCTGTCCTGAGTTCCACATGCGGCAAACACCTTTGGGAGAGGCTTTCCGCTTTCAGATGCAAGTTTTGCTAAATGCATCATATCGTGCTCTGTTCCATGGGCTGCACTCATGTCCTCGCCTGTACCGAATACCAGTTCGCGCACGAAGTTCAGTGGTGCGCGTCTTCCGCCCGGAGCCATTCCTACATCTAAATCAATGAAATTCGCAGAAGAAAGTATACCCATAGCGGCATATTTTTCTGGGAATGTAAAGCCCAGCTTCATAGTTCCGTATCCGCCCATTGAAAGGCCGGTTATAAAATTGTCCCTCGGGTCGGATGATATTGGAAAAAGCCTGCTGCATATCTCGGGCAGTTCCAGCGCTACATAATCCATATAGCGCCCTCCGTCCACATTGGTGTAAAAACTTAAATCCGCCGACGGCATAACGCATGCTATGCCTACACGCTTTAAGTATCTTTCAATTGAAGAGTTGCGCAGCCATGCTGTATAATCTTCGGAGGCACCATGTAAAAGCCAAAGTACAGGATAATTGCCTTCGCTGTTTAACACGCCTTCCCCCTTTTCGGGAATAATCACATTGACAGATGTTCCTCTTGAAAGGCACTCTGAATACATTTCCATCTTTATAAGTCCCATATTATGCCCCTTCCTTTTCATCCTGAAGCCAGTCAACAAATACTCTTATCCACTTGTCCCAAAAATCCCAGTTGTGGCTACCCGGCTCTTCGTGATATTCATAGTCAAACGGATTTCCGTCAAACTCTTCGAAAAACTTCTTCAGTCCCTGTCCCACAGGGTATGCGTGATCCTGCTGGCCTACTGCATGAAAGACTCTTGGCAGTGGCTTACCTTCACTATAATTATTTCTTGCATGCATCAAAACATCATGTCTGGTGCCTTCAAGTTCATTGGTATCTTCAACACCGAAGTTAATCATATTAACTCCCATCTTTCCGGGACCTCCCGGCGACTCCGGCCCTGGACCGGGTGCTCTTAAATACTCAAGAGGAATAATGCTGCTTGCAGAAAGCACACCTATCGCGCCGTACTTATCAGGGTTTCTCATGCCAAGCGAGATAGCTCCGCTTCCTCCCAAAGAAAGTCCAGCTATAAAATTCTTTTCTCTTTTTTCAGATATTTGCGGCAAGTAGTGCTTGATTATCCCAGGAAGTTCTTTTACAAGATAGTCATAATAATCTGCTCCATATTCCATATTGCAGTATCTGCTGTTTCCTGCGCACGGCATCACAACAGCCATATTTTTGCCTTCCACATAGCGTTCTATGTTGGTATGTCTGTGCCAATCCGAATGAGTTCCATATCCTCCGTGAAGCAACCAAAGTACAGAAATCTCTTCATCGTCAGATTTTGCCTGCCTTTCCGGAATTATTACATCCACTTCACTCATCATATGAAGCGTTTTTGAAAAAAAATGCAAATTCAAAAGTGCCATAAATTTTCCTTTCTACCATTAAAAAAAAGTATTGCGCGCACGAAATTTATCCGGCGCACAATACTTAATATCAGTTTTATTTAGCGGTTTTGATATCTTTCAAAAGCTGCCTGTTCTATTTCTATTGCATCTTCAATTCCCATAGCCATAATCTGGTCTACAAATGCATCGAAACCGTCCAATGATTCGTCACCTGTTATGAACTTTGGTATAGTCTCGAAAATATATGTTTCAATATCTGCCATAATTCTTGTCTTTGATTTCGCTTCATCGCTTGTCAAAGAAAGACCGCTAGGCAAAACATATCCATGTTCCGCAGAATCCCATACTTCAGTTGCTGAAAGAAGATGTGGGTCAACGTTTTGATATCCTCTGGAATAGTCTCTCAGTCCAGGGCAGCCTTCCCAAGAGTTCGCAGTGAACATAGTCGGTGCGTCATACCCGTCTTCGTTGTATAAAATCCAGTCTGAAAACCTAGGCTTTCCATCAACCATTGAATAAGTGTCGCCTTCAATACCGTAGTTTACAAGCAATGAGCCTTCTTCTGTGTAGCACCAGTCAAGGAATTTAACGGCTTCCACGGGGTGTTCACATGAGGAAGTTATTGACCAAGGCTGAAGAATAGCAGATGTCATAAATCTAAACTGTGTTGTATCTCCTTCCTTCAATACAGGAGGATGTACAGGTGAGAAGTTTATGTCTTCGTTTTCAGTTGCAAAAAATAAGATATGTAATCCATCATATACTTCTGACCAAGTAGTTATTCCTGAGCCCACTCTGTCTGTGGCTGCATAGTTTACAGGAAGGAATATGTCAACAAAGTCTGCATTAGTTGCGAAGTTTTGGTCAAGCAAACCCTCTTGATACCATTGGTTCATCATTGTTAGGTATTCTTTGAACTCAGGCTGTATGTAACCATATTTCACTTCTCCGTCAACCTGATAGAAATCTTTTCCTATTCCCCAAGCTGAAAGGAATTCGCTGTTATACAAAAGACCTTCATGGCTTACCATAAGAGGTGCGTCCATGTTGTATTCTTCTTTGTAAAGGGTCAGTATCTCGTGCCAGTCATCCAATGTTACAGGCTCATCAAGCCCTGCCGCGTCAGCGAGATCTTTCCTGTAAACAAGTCCTGAATACGCAGGCTCTGTTTGTTCACTTACTGAATACATTGCCCATATAACTCCCGAGTCTGTTATAGTGTCTTTTTCATAAACACCGCCTCTGGCTCTTACATCTAAATAGTTGGGAGCATACTGTGCAATCAAATCATTAAGCTGCAAAAATACGCCGTCTTTAACAGCCTTTTCACCGCCGCCGGGATAAACAATCCCGCTTCCGCCTGAATTTTCTTTATCCATTCTTATAATGTCCGGAAATTCTTGTGAGGATATCATAAGTTGAAAAGCGGTAGCTTCTTCTCCCACAGCTGGATGCTTAAACTTCAGTGTTATTCCCGTCATCTCTTCTATTACGGGTACAACTGGGTTTTCTTCCATGCTGTCTATCAGAGTATTGCTGAAAGACTGCCATACAGTCAACTCAATCGGACTTTCTGAAATTGGAAGAGTGTTGGGTTCCACTTCAATAGTCTGTGATACTTCATCTGTCGCTTCTTCGTTCGTGTCCATAGCCGGCGCATCTGTTTTTGCCGGTTTGTCTGTGTCGTTATCTTTTTCGCACCCGGCAAATGCTACCAGCATCAGTGCCAAAGATAAAACAATAATAAGTAATTTCTTCATGTTTTCCTCCTAATAAGAGATATTGCAACGTTATTGTAACGTTTTAAATTTTATCAGCATATTCTACTAAAGTCAATACACAGCTTGAAAATATAGCATTGCTGGCTATATTCTCTTATGATATAATGTTGTAACGATATTGTAACGTTATAAAATTCAGCAGTTTGGAGGAAAATTGCAAGATGCATCGAGACCGTACAAAGAAAGAAAAAATAAAACATGATTTTAAAATAAATTGGGTGGTCTATCTTATGGCACTGCCCATTGTCCTTTATTTTATAATTTTTCATTACCTGCCCATGCTCGGCATAGTCATTGCATTTGAGGACTTCAGTCCCATTCAAGGTTATTTCAAAAGCGACTGGATAGGTTTTGAAAACTTTGAGGCTTTTTTCGGAAGTTATTATTTCGGAAGACTTTTGACAAATACGTTCATGATAAGCTTTCTTACGCTTATCTTTTCTTTTCCCTGTCCTATAATATTTGCTTTGCTTTTAAATGAAATTGTAAATAAGCCTTTCAAAAAGACTATTCAGACGATAAGCTATATGCCTTATTTTATATCGCTTGTGGTAATAGCGGGGCTCATCAAGAGTTTCACAGCAGAAGACGGGCTTATTACAGCAATTTTAGTTGGTCTAGGAGGTGAATCCAGAGACCTTTTGTCGGACGCAAAACTCTTTAGGTCAATTTATGTGGTGTCTGATATATGGCAGAACGTGGGTTTTGGAAGCATAATATACCTTGCCGCCTTGTCCTCTATCGACCCGATGTTGTATGAAGCGGCCGTTATAGACGGAGCAGGCCGTATAAGGCAGACCTGGCACATCACATTGCCGGGAATATCGTCCACAATAATTATTCTTCTTATTCTAAGGATGGGAAGCCTGTTTAACGTAGGGTATGAAAAAATAATTTTACTCTACAGCCCGGTTACCTATTCAACCGCCGATGTAATTTCTAGCTTTACATACAGAAAAGGTTTGCTTGATGCAGACTTCAGCTATAGTACAGCAGTTGGTCTTTTCAACTCTGTTATCAATTTTTCTATGCTGCTTCTTGCAAACTTCTTAAGCAGAAAATATTCGGAAACAAGCTTATTTTAGGGGGAACACTATGATTAAAAGAAAATCTGTAGGAAAAATAATATTTGATATAATAAACGTAACATTATTAAGTGCTCTGGCGGCAGTGTGTGTTCTTCCGCTTTTGCATGTGTTCTTCTCATCGATTTCAAACCCTTCGGAGTTAATCGTACACAGCGGTGCTGTGATATGGCCACTGGGTAAGGCTACTTTGAGAGGATATCAAATGGTATTCCAAAACTCAAAAATACTCACAGGCTACGGCAACACTCTGCTTTATGTGGCTTCTTCCACAACAATCGGAATGATGTTAACAGCAGTAGCCGGATACGTATTATCACGAAGAGATCTTTACTTTAGAAACCATCTCATGTTTTTCATCACATTCACAATGATGTTTAACGGAGGGCTCATACCTTTTTATCTGGTTGTTCGAGATTTGGGTTGGATAGACAAACGATTAGCAGTGATCATTCCAAACTGTCTTTCAGTTTTCAACGTTATCTTGATGAGAACTTCAATGATGTCTATACATCCAAGTCTGGAAGAATCGGCCAAGTTGGACGGTGCAGGACACTTCACAATATTCCTTAAAATAATAATGCCGCTCTCAAAAGCGGTCACAGCTGTTCTCATATTATTTTATGCGGTGGCTCAGTGGAACTCATGGTTTGGTGCAATGATTTTTCTTCAAACCAAATCACTTTTCCCTCTTCAGCTTATCCTTCGTGAAATATTAGTGGAAAACGACATATCAACCATAACACAAGGCTCTACCGGCATTACCTCGGCTCAGCTTGGTTTGGGCACATATAAGTTGCTTGTGCAGCACAGCACAACCATAGTAGCCACGCTGCCGATACTCTTTATATATCCTTTTGTTCAGAAATATTTCGTAACAGGTGTAATGGTCGGATCACTTAAAGGATAAACTTCATCTTTTTGAAGAAACTGAATTTCTAATAATTAACTGCGGCTCCACATGCATAACCATGCCTGAGGAGTCGTTTTTTAATATGGCGTCATATATATATTTGACGCATGATTCTGCCATTTTTTCTATGGGCTGCCTTACAGACGAAAGCCCCACATCTTCATTAAAATCAATATTCGCGTCATCAAAACCGAATACAGAAATCTCTTCAGGCACTTTTATTTTCATTTCATCAAGAGCAGACAGTACTCCGCCTGCCATCTCATCATTTGCACAAATAACCGCCGTAGGCCTTTCGTTGCTCTCCTGAAAGTATCTCTTTATCGCTCTATGGCTGTCTTTTCTTTTATAATTGCCCCGCAAGACTTTGGAATATGAAAAACCATGCCTCTTTATTCCGTCAGAATATGCGCGGTATCTTATGTCATATTTATCCTGATCTTCCCTCTTTGCCGACATAAAAAGTATTTCTTCATGCCCGCGCTCAGCTAAATAATCCAAGGCCATTGACACTCCCAAATAGTCATCACAGGATATGTTTGCAACGTTTGGATTTTGAATTTCACTGTTTACAAAAATGCAAGGGGTATTTCGCGCAGATAATGTTTCGGCTGTTTCATCAGTGTTTTGCGCGTACAAGAATATTATCCCGTCCAGCTTCGCATTGCCAAGATAGTTTCTCATCGTCTCCACGCTCATATCATTTCCCATGCACAGAGACAGCCATCCTGAATATTCGCTCAGGTTTTTACTCAGCTCAGTGAGAATCTTCATAACAAACGGCTGCGAGAAAGCTTTTTTTGCATCCCTGTGTATTACAAAGCCTACATTGTTTGTAACACCTGTTACAAGCCCGCGTGCATTCGCATCGGGCACATAGTTGTATTTATTTGCAATGCTGAGTATTTTTTTATGCTTTTCGTTGGTAATTCTTCCGCGTTTATTCAACACATACGATACCATGCTGACAGATACACCAGCCTCTTTTGCAATATCTTTCAATGTGACTCTCTTCAAGGTAAATCCACCGCCCAAATAAAAAATAACATAATAACTTTTATGTTTTAATATTAACAGAATAGTACTCAATATAAAAGTGATACAAGCCAACAAAGCCTATATTACGAATTAATGTATATTCTTAACATCTATATTTTTATTATATTAGTGAATTTTTATCCTTTATGCAAGCATAATATTTCTGCAGCTTGCATTCTTCTCATTGATTTGCATTTATAATCTTTAGATTCAGCTACCGCCCAACTTGTTATTTTTGACGCAAAAATGAAACAGCAGCATTCCCAAAAACAAAACACCCATTCCTACAAAATAGACGGAACTAAAGCTCACCGCTCCTGCCACAGCGCCTCCTATCATAGGTCCCAATCCGTTTCCAATATCTGCGCCGATATAGTAAGTACTCGTTGCAACTCCCACGCGTTCAGGCCCTAAGCGTTTAATACAACTTGTCTGCAACGCTGGCTGACTGGAACCCTGCCCCACAGCATAAAGCACTGCAGCAATAATTATCATCCATAGAGAGTTCGCCATACCTATGAAAAATGCACTTAAAATAGCTAATATAAACGAAGGATATACAATATACGCTATTCCCTTTTTGTCCAAAAGCTTTCCTGCAAATGGTCTGATAAATAAGAGAACAGCCGCATTTACTGTAAAATATATACCAACACCAATTATATTTTTTTCCTCGCCAAGATTGACAAGAAAACTGCTAATCAAACCGTTCATCATTGAAAAACATCCTGCAATAGCCGCTATTACAAGCAGCTCTTTTGCCACAAGGTCGCTTAATTTTATTTTAAATTTCTTCTTTTTTTCGACAATATTTTCACTGACAGGCATCTTATATTTTATCGTAAACATTAAAGCCGCTGAAAGCGCTATAATTGCAAAGGCGGCAAAAAACACATAAGAATACCCATACTTATCAAGTATAAATATGCCTATATTCGGGCCTATCGCTCTGGCAATTATATACCCCATACCTAAAAAGCCAATTCCTTCACCCAGTCTTTTTTGTGGTATGAAGGCAGTTCCAAGCGAGATACTCGCAGTGCCGCTTACCGAAAACGCTAAGCCATGCAGAACCCTGAAAAAAAGAAGCACTGAGGCATTAGCCGATATTCCGTATCCCAATGTCGAAACAGCAAGCATTACAGTCGATAAAATCATTATGTTCTTTTTATTATATCTGTCGGAAATATATCCTGAAACCGGTCGTCCGAACAGGGCGGTAATAGAAAAAATGCCGGCAATTGTTCCGGCTAGTCCCACAGTAGCCCCCAAAGATATTGCATATTTGACAACAATAGGTGTTATCATCGCAAAACCGATTGAAGTTATTATACTGAGCGTAAGTATTAGTATGTATGATTTGTTCCACAGTTTGTTTTGTATTTCTGTTTGCATGTTCGTTGCCTTTTCTTTCAAGTAATTTTTATATTATTTCCCACATTATAAAAACGCCCTCGCAGCCAGACTATGGTTGCAAGGGCATCCTACACCTTATTATTTCCATTTGTCGCTACAGTTGTTGTTTTTCATTGATACATAGACTAAATCAAAATCCTTCTTTAGATTTTTCATATTTGTTTTTCTTTTTATTGCTTCGCGTTATTGCACTGTCTTATTGCGGTATTATTGGCAATACAATCTTCGAGGGATATTTCTCATCATGCAGTATTGTCTGCACTGCAAGATTATACTCGCTTTCAAAGCCAACTCTGCCACCTGTGTTAAGGTTTAAGTCCGCATCAGGGAAAAGACTGCTCGTTATCTCCAGCCTTATTTTATGCCCTTTCTTTAAAACCATTGCAATATTGCCAACCTCAAAGTCAAATTTATATACACTGCCAGGCTCCATAAACTCAGCCTTATGGCCGTTTCGATATCTTGCACGCTCAAGCTTCATTCCTATATTCAAAGCTCTTCCGTCGGGATACACTTCGCTCACTTTACACACAAAGTCAGTATCCACAGCTGTGCTTGATGCATATATTTCTGCCGTAATCGGTCCTGTTATTTCCGTGTCATTTTCAAAAGCTTCAGTGGTATAGACCAGTACATCCATACGCTTCTGGTTGGGTCGCTGATCCTGTATCATAAATGTATAAGGATCTTCTAAATGTGAATTCACAGGATTGCCCGGATCGTAAAGATAATGATCCTGCTTTTCCTCCCCCGGCTTTTGTTGTGATAGTCCACCATCGCCATTTAATGTATTTGCGTGGCCATCACTGTGCAAGTAATATTCGGTATATTTTGTTCTGGCTAGAGGCCATTCATATTCATCGCGCCAAACATTCGGTCCAAGTATAAAAAGCTTTATCGGTGCACCGGACATATAGTCATTGTCTTTTCCCTTCATCCAGCGGTCAAACCACGAAATGAGTTTTCCTGCTACATCAAAGCTGTTTCCAGATCCTTCAGGTCCAAAGTTAAATCCATCAAAGCTTCCGCTAAGCTCACCACCGTGCAGCCACGGCCCCACTATCATTTTAGTGCCTTTTCTGCATTCTTCGCTTCCGCCGCGCGTTTTAAACTGTGTGTAATTATATATTGATTTATCCCTCAGGAAATCATACCAGCCCGTAAGAATAAGGCACGGCACTTCCACATTTTCAAAACCTTCCACACGCCCAAGTTCTGCGAGGTACTCCTCGTTGTCAATGTTTTCAAGCAGCATGCCCTGAAACTCCAACCCGGGAACTCCCGGTACATTGGCGGCAGGCATGTCTTTTATCGGAAGATATTTTACCTGTTCGTCTCCGTTACTGCATTTTTCCATTTGCGCTAACGTCTCATCGGAAAGTATGTTCATCCTTTTATGACGTTCAAATGCCTGACTGTATATCCATCCGTATAAAACATTTGAAAACACGCCAAACGAATATATCGCCGGAAACTTCGTCCATGATGTTTGAAATGGACATATTGCGCGAAGATGAGGTGGTCTTTCATTCGCTGCGGCAAGCTGAGAAAAGCCACAATATGACTCACCCACCATCCCAACATTCCCATCGCACCAAGGCATAGCTGCCACAGCTTCCACTGTGTCATATCCGTCCTCGTTCTGGTGTCCTGCAGGGTCACACACACCCTCAGACCATCCAGATCCGCGTACATCCTGCAATACAACGTTGTATCCTTGGCTAGCCAAATCTACAGGCTTTATATAGCCGCTTAGTATTTCGTCGCTTTCTTTTATATATGGCGTGCGTAGCAAAATCGCCGGATACTTTTCTTCATCATCCGGACGGTAAACATTCGCATATAAAACGGTTCCGTCACGCATTGTAAACGGTACACCAGCTATCATTTTAATGTTAGCAACTTTTCTCATACAGTATTCTCCTATCTGTTTTTACTTTTTTGCCACGGCGCAAAAACACCGCGTGCAGGCACATCGAACCCGCCGACTTCTTTTACTTGTGAAACAACTTCAACACCTTCATCTTTAAAGGTGAATTCAATCGCTCTTGTCCTGCATATTTCAATCCATCTTATATCAAGGCGCAAAGTGTCTTCACTTAACCATGCAGAACTAAGTAAAACATCTTCACTCAATGTTCTATTCGGAACTGTATTTGTGCGTTCTCTCCCGTCAAGGCCGGCATACACTTCGTGAATCCCGCTTTCACTTCCCAAGATAAGCTTTAAGCTACCCCCGAGAAATTCAAATCCAAAGGACTTTACCTTGTCATGATATTCCAAGTTGAATATTGTAAGATCTTCAGGAAAAAAATCTGCATCTCCCTGTTCTAATACGCACGTTCTTCCGTTTATTTTCGATATCCAGGGGCTATAGGGAGCATATCTCGGCGCAGCAAGTGAAAGGGTTTTTAAGCGCTCACCTAATTCCATATAGGCTTTTTCATCTTCTTTAAGCACCTTTTCGGAGGCTTTTTCCGGAAAGCTAAAAAGAGCCTTTCTCATTCGCTTATACGATTCAGGATCAGCACATGTCTGGTTAACAGAAATCAAAATATCTTTTTCTGGAAAGCCTATTGAGAGCTGTCCCATTGCACCGTCTGCATAAAACGCCTTTTTGCTTTTATCAATCCACATCATTCCGCCATATGCCAAATCTGATTTTTTTTCAGGCGTCTGCTCTTCAAAGTGGTCGTTAAGCACTGATGTTGATAATTGAACCCATTCTTCTGGCAGAATTCTTTCACCGTTCCATATCCCGCCATTCATATAAAGCTGAACGAGTCTTGCATTGTCTCCCGTTGTAGTCATTATCCCGCCGCTTCCGTTTTCCAATCCGTCAGCGTGCTTAAGCCAGCGTATATTACCGGCATCTATTCCTATTTTATCAAATAATCTTGGTTTAAGATACTCGCTTAATCCCAAGCCTGTTTTCTTTTTAATGCATGCACCTACCATCGAACACGCAATGCTGTTATAAAAAAATGCTGTTCCCGGAGGATGCACAATCGTCATCTCAAAGAACTTTTTCTGCCATTCTGGGTCAGTTACCTTAGGCATGGTTTCCATGCCGCTTGACATTGTGAGTATGTGTATCATCTTCAGTTCGTTCAGATACGGTTTCGGCTCATTCGGTATATATTCTGGGAAAATATCAATGAGGCGCTCCTGCAAATCAAGTATACCTTCTCCCATGGCTATGCCAAATGCTGTACCAGTAACCGTTTTTGTAAGCGACTGGCTTCCGTGGATTATCCCCGGAGCATATGGCCTCCACCATCCTTCCGCCACGGTTTTTCCGTGGCGGAGAATGATGATACCATGCATTTCTGTACCGCTATTTTCTAAATCATCAAGTAATTTATAAACGTCGCGGCTTGATATTCCGGCCGACTCAGGCGTTATTCTTGCGAGTCTTGAATTCATAATCTTTTCCTTAATCAATAATTAATATGTTATTTCAGCCGTCGATAAATGCCTGCGCCTGTGCTCTATAATCTTCCACTATTTTATCAAGTCCAGCAGCCTTGCATTTTTCCATAAATTCATAATACTTCTCTTCAGTCATATTTTGGAATACCCCGTAACAGAATGAGAATCTGTACTCATTTACAATGGAGCTAAGCACTGCTATTTCTGCTGAATACTTACTTGAGTTATAGTTAAAACCTACAAGAGGCCACGTTCCGTCAGGCACCTGTGAATCGACATAATGCTGATTTATCTCCTGATATTCGCCTCTTAGCTTTGGAGATGGATCAGAGTCATTTTGAAGCCAATAAAACCATGATAACCATGGATATCTGTCCACATCTGGGCCAAGAGTACGTGTGTTGGTTTCAGGATCATAAATATAATGTTTTCCTTCTATACCGCCAACTAGAAGCATATGTACTTCTTCATCAAACTTCATGCAATCAAGAGCAACTGCAGCTCTTTCTGTCCTGCTTGAAGAAAAAGGAAAACTTGCGCCGTATCCCATGTAGTTGCCCTTACGAGTTTTGCTCTCCTCACCAAATCCACAATCAAGATATACAAGCTCTTTGCCATTCGCTGCAATCTGATCTTCTATACCATCTGCTTGTGATGGAGTCATAAAGTTAATGGCGCTTTTTCCGTTTAAGAAATTGTCGTCGATAAATGACTGGCTCTGTAAAACGCTGTCAGGGAACACCCCTGCTTCATTGTATTCGGCCATCTCCAGTGCATAATCCAAATATGCATCTGTGTCTGCCCACCACATCAAATCTTCCACTGAGAAATCTTTTCCTGTTGTATAATCCCAAACCATCCATGTGGCACTGCCAGCATCGATGTCAAACAAATTGTGCTTAAAACCAAACCAATAGCTGTCAGACGGCCATGATCCCTGTGGATTTACTCCATAAAGACCTGTACCCGAGTGTGTTTCTGCAATTGCCAACAGATATGTTTTAAGGCCATCCCAGTCTTGAACATCGTCAACTGTCATTCCCACTGAATCCAATAGGTCTTGTGTAGTTACAGCGCCAGAAGAAGTAACATCAACACGGTTTCCGGGCACTGAATAAATCTGTCCCTCATATGAAGCCTCTTTCCAAGATGAAGGTGCTTGGTTTTCCCATGTTAAAGGCATATAAGTCTGAATGAATTCTTCACTCAAAGGTTTAAACGCTCCCGCTTTTACATTATCCATGTAGTTAACCCAAGCTGCAGCATATATACAATCCACATCTTCATCCCCTGCTAAAAACAGAGCATATTTGCTTTGGAAATCCGAAAACGGTACATGAATAAAGTTTACAGTAGTGTTTATTTTCTCCTGCATCATTTCATTTGCTTTGTCTACTACCATTTGCCAGTCGTCGCTCAATGTGCCAACTACGTAAAAATTCACAGTTTCAGGCTCGCTTAAATCCAAAGCTCCCCAAGGGCCCGTTGCTCTTTCGGTTTCATCTTCCTGTGTATTTTCCTGTGTGTTTTCTTCTGTCTGCTCAGTTGCCTGTGCTTTTGTCGCTTCTGGTGCTTCGGCTGCCTTTTGGCATCCCATAAACACTGAAGCTAAAAGCACAAGAATCGCTATTGTTACTAACATCATCTTCTTCATTGTTTTTCTCCTTGATTTTAGTTCAATTAATAAATCTATCCTTTCACTGCACCAATAGTAAGCCCTTTTATAAAGTACCTTTGAACAAGCGGGTACAAAAATATAATCGGACCTATTACGACGCAGGTCATGGCCATTTTAACCGTCTCTGACGGTATCTCCGCATATTCAAGTTCAGCTGAATTGCCCTGTGACGCCAAGGTTTTTAGTGCCTCTACATCGCCAAGCATTTGCTGTAGAAAATACTGAAGTGTCTGTTTGCTTTTATCTGTCATGAAAAGCATTGAGTTAAACCAATCATTCCAATATATTAAAGCTGTGAAAAGCCCTATAGTAGCTAGGAGAGGCTTGGCAATTGGCAATATGATCTTAACGAAAATGTAAAAATCATTTGCTCCGTCAGCCTTAGCTGACTCTGTTATCTCAAAAGGAATCGACTTCATAAAGTTCTTTGCTATTATCATATTCCACACTGAAAATATCGTTGGAAGCACAAGCGCTAAATAATTATTCTTAAATCCAAGGTAACGTACACAGAGTATATACCAAGGGACAAGACCTCCATTAAACAACGTTGTGAAAAAGAAAAAGAACAGGAATTTATTTCGCCACGAAAAGTCTTTTCTTGAAAGAACATATCCCGTCATTGAGCAAAGGAAAACAGAAACCGATGTACCAACAATAGTTGTAGCTATTGTATTCATATATGAAGTAAATAGCCGTTGAGGGTTTCTGAAAACCCAATTATATGCTTCCATTGAAAACGCTTTTGGGAAAAGACTGTATCCATTGCTTAAAAGTGCCGTTTCATCTGTAAATGAAGCCATAATAATTAGGTAAAACGGTACCATACAAATCATTCCGAACAAAAACAAAGAAGCATATCCCATGATGTCAAATGTAAGTTTATCGGATGTAAGTTTCTTCTTTTTCATATCTGCACCTTATCTGACGTTAAAATAACGAATAGTCGGGTTGTATCTTACGAACAAGATAGTTAACTGAGAGAATTGTTACAAAGCATAAAACTGACTGATAAAAGCCGGCGGCACTTGCCATACTAATGTTACTGCTATATGCCATTGCTCTATACACAAACAAGTCCAAAATATCTCCCACTTCAAGCAAAACACCATTGTTGCCTATCATCTGGAAGAACATCCCAAAATCGCCTCTGAATATCTGCCCTACTGAAAGCAAAAACATAATGACCATCGTCGGCAAAAGATTAGGTATTGTTATCTTGAAGATTATCTGCCACGTATTTGCGCCGTCAATTTTTGCGGCTTCATACATCTGCTGGTTTATTCCGGATATCGCCGCCAGATATATAATCGTACCGTAGCCTACATATTTCCACGAATGAAAAAACACTATAAGAAACGGCCACGGCTTGGGCGTTACATAAATATTCAGCCTATCTCCACCCATCGCTTCTATGATATTGTTTACAAAACCATAGTCATAACTCAAAAGAGCACGTAACACGGTAAGTATTATTACCCATGACAGGAAGTATGGAAGGAACATAAATGACTGGAATGTTTTCTTAAACCATTTGCATCCTATTTCGTTTATAATAATCGCAAAAAACACTTCAAGGCCCATATCGATTACTATAAATGCGAAGTTGTACAGAAGCGTGTTTCGCGTCAGCGGCCACAGCTTATTTGATATAAACAGAAATTTAAATTGACTAAAACCCGCCCACGGGCTTTTGAATATGCCAAGTGCAAAGCTGAAATTTTTAAATGCCAATACAACGCCAAGCATAGGCAGATAGGCAAAAACAACGACGTATACGATTGCCGGCACCAGCATTAAAAGCAAAATCCAATACTTTTTAAACAAGTTCACTTTGCGTTTCGGTATTGCCACATCTGAAACACTACTCTTTTTAAGTCCCATAATCTTCACTCAAAATACCCCTCTAAATATGTATTGATTTCCGATTTGAAAAGCTGTTTGCAGCATTACTGTTTGCTGCCAATGAAATAATATTTATATTTATTCAATGTCAACATTATATCAAAGCAAAAATCTATGAAAGGAAAATATATCACATACAAACAATTGTATGGAACATATTGTTTACTATTATATTTTGCACTTATTTTGCTATTTAAAATCTATATATGCGCTTCTAAACCCTGAATGCAGATACTTATGTTCTTTAGTATAAGTCATACCCACAAAGAAAATTCCCGCATGGTCAATAGCCGCGCTGGCTCCTCCACACAGCGGATAGCACTCCCCTTTTGTGCCCACCCATCTCCAGCCTGTACCATATTCGTGCATTTGTGTTTCTGGAAACAGCATCAATGCTTTTATTATCTCAGGGACACGCAACCCTTTGTCTGATCTCATGTCCTCAAATGCACAATTATGCTTTTCATCTGCTTCGGTTTTCGCATCAGTTAAAATAATTCTCCCATTGCGGCCTCCATATCGAAGTGTACCTTTTGTACCCGTAGCTACAAGAGACCCATCCGGCATGACAGCACGCCACATTGAATCACCGAAAACATCATCCTTGTCACACAGCATACTGTCCAACCCCGGTATTATCTGTATCTCTCCATCCACGAGTCTAAGGCCAGCATCCCATTCATTAAGGTTTCCATTCATGTCATATATACCGTCGGACTTGCCGTTATGTGTCCAGCTTACAGGCCCTGACCCAGTAAGCACCCTTCCCTCCTGAGTCAGCACACCCTGTTCATCCTTGCTGAAGTAGTCACATCCGGCGGAATTGTTGCCGTTTGGTATTGTCCCATTCTTTTTCGTCCACAAGGCTATAGCAGCGCGCACTGAAAATGGTGTAACACCCCAGCCCATTCCTTTGTTTGTGCAACATGAAATAGATTCTTCAAGTGTCATATATGCCGCAGGATTCTGCATAGGAAGAGAATACGCTCTGCCGTTTCTCACTATATTCTGATATTTTGATACATAAACTCTGTCAAGCTCGCGTCCCCGCGCCAAGAAAGCAGGGTGCGTTTCATCTGATTGTGTATTTATTAATTCGGAAGTTTTCATCTTATCGATTTTTACCATTATTGACGGCATACCTAAATCATCCAAAATAACAGTATTCGTACCATCAGACAAATATTCTGCCGCTTTTTTAAAATCGTCGTAGAAATCCTGACAGTCTTTTTTGGCACTTTCCAGCCTTTTCATGCTCTTTGAAGCACATTCATCCAAAACATCCTGTGCCTGCTTTTTTTCTTTTGACAAGATATTTTCGTCTGCTTTTTTATCAAGATTTTTACTCATTGTTTCCGCTCCTTTTTAATATAAGCCGTCAGCAAAATGCTTTTACTGCCATATTATACCCAACGGATAGCTTGACAATGGAATGTAATGAACTATATAATCCTAAAAAGAAACATATCTTTTAACTATTCGCTAACTTGGGTGACTTGCCATGCCACAAAATTTTAAAGAACCATTAAATTTTTATATTTCTTCTTCAGAAGTATTCACTTTGGAAAACAACCCCGTAACTAATTTTTCAGATGAGAGAAATTATATTTATTATATTACTGCGGGGCATTGTATAATTGAAATGCTTGGCAAAACATTCCCTCTTCCCAAACGAACTCTCATTTACATTGCAAGAAAAACACACTATAAAATATATTCTCCTGAAAATGTACATTGCAGTCTGCAAGTGCTGGAGCTTACTAAAACCGCGGAAATGGATTACTTCAATTTGAAGGCCCTATGCGCCAAAACACCACTTATAGATAACTTCATGACGATGAAAAGAAAGGACTGCTTTCTTATAGACTGTGAGAATATATATTTGACAATAAATGAGCTTATTAACGAATATAATTCAAACCACGCCGAAAAAAATCTTATAATCACAAGCCTTTTGCACATTATTTATGTAAAAATGGCGCGCTCATTCCAGCTTCACGGAAAGCCTTCGGGCGTGCAGTACATCACTCAGGCAAAAAGTTATATAGCAAGTCATTTCAGCGAAGACATAAGCGTGCAGATGATAGCAGACAACATTGGTATAAGCCGCTCATATCTTCAGATATTGTTTAAAAAATATGCAAAGCGCTCCATTATCGAACAAATAAACGGCGTAAGGATTCATATGGCGGCATATCTTTTAACCACCACCGACAATAGCATTTTAGACATCGCAATTGAAACAGGCTTCAACAACCGTCAGCATTTCACCCGCACTTTCCGAAGCTACATGGGGATTCCCCCTATAGAGTACCGAAAGAAAAACACCCCCTCGCACAAATCAAAGTTTGAGGGGATGCTATAAATTTCTTAACTACATTCCTATTCTTCGGGCGATTCCACGCCTTATAACAGGTGTTCGTCCTTCGTGTAGCATATCTTTTTCGGTCACAATATTAAGGTTACACCCGTCAAGACTTATCCGAGTCTTAGAGCATGTCCACCCATTCAACCATCTGATATTGATAATAAGTGTGTTTGAATCTTCAAAATATGCACTAGAGCAGGTCTTATTGAGCTTTGACATAACATTATCGGTCTCAAATGCTTCCTGTCTTCCGTCCAGCCAAAGCTTAAATTCGGACTTATTATTAACTGTCATAAGAATATGATCTTTTTTTACAGAAAAATTGATTGTCTTCGTCTGATTCTGAGCATATAAATCATAGAAAAAATGATAGAAGTCTTCATCCACTGGAATAACCTCCATCCAAAAGTTTATGTTACCCTCTTTAACATAGTATGTGCCATTAAATTTTACCGCGTCTTCTGGAACATCTTTTGATATGCCTTTCTGGAGACTGCGACCTTCGAGGTAGCCTTTAAGTTCATCAAATGCCTCTGGATTTTCAGGAAGTGGCTGAGTTCCCATGGATGTCAGCGCTTCCTGAGAAAGTTCGATAACCTTTTGCACTCCGTTCGGGTGTATCCCGCCTTCATGAATGGCTATAACTGCGTCGTTTTCAGGATACATCATACAAAGCTGTCCCTGTCCGCCGTCGAATCGATAAAGCCCCGGAACACTTGAATGCCACAGCTGCCATCCGTATCCATACAAATAGTCAGCAGTCCCTCCAGATTCATCTGTTTCAATCTGCTTTTTTGTAGCTTCTTTCATCCAATTCTCTGATATTATCTGTTCTCCCGAAACCATTCCATTTGATAAATAAAAGAGTCCAAGGCGCAGATTGCTTTCAGTTGTGGCACTAACTCCAGGCTCGGCATAGGTGCCATCAGGAAAATGCAGCCACACCAAATCATCCGCGTCAATTCCAATCTTGCAAAACAATTTCTCGTCAAGATACTCGCGTATTCCTTTGCCCGTAACCTTTTCAACAATCGCCCCAAGCAAGCAAGATCCTATTGAATTGTAGTAAAAATGTGTTCCCGGCTCATATACAACTGAGCTTTTAAGATAATTTTCAATCCAAGATTCGTTGAATGCAGGCATGCCTGGCATGCCGTTGCCCATAGCCATAACATCCCTTAGCTTTATCTTTTTAAAATTATCATCCGGATTTGCTCCATATATATCAATTTCCTCTTTAAGCAAATCAACAATTTTGTCATCCGGATTTAAAAGTCCCTCAGTGCAGGCTATGCCTACCGCTGTACAGGTGTAGCTTTTACCCATGGAGTGACATGTATGTGGATAATCCGGCTTATAAGGAGAAAGCCAAGATTCGGCTATCACAACATTGTTCTTTGCTATCATTATCCCATGGATTTCGTTTTCAGAAGCGTCCAGTTCCTTCACATACTTTAAGATTTCGCGGCTGTCTACCCCCTGTGATTCAGGCGTCATCCTCATAAGAGGACCGCTGTCCAACGTCAATACATTATTTTTCTTCATTGTTTTTTCTCCTGCTATTAATATTTTATATGTGTATATTGCAAAAAACTATTTCTGCATTATCTCTATTTAAAAAGTTTAAACTTCTATTAATTGGTTTTCAAGTGTTAATTTAACTAGCGCACATCTCGACTTAACTTTCGATCTCCATCAAAAAACTAACCAATACCCAAAGATGCAAACTTGCATATAAAAGACAGTATATTAGTCAATTTCTGATATAGTTACTAGATGATATAAGAGAGTTCTTATAGAAAAGCGCCCCGAAAAAACGGGACGCCGTTTCGTCATTTTAAATTCTGTCACGACTATATGTCAGTTGTGTTCAAGCAGAAATTCCATAAGCTCTCCCGGTCCATCGCTGCATGTATAGGCATCATCTGCAAATATCATTCGCATAGGCTCATCCTCGGTATAAGCTTGCCATTTTGGCATCGGGCATCCGTTGGAATCAATTCCGTTCGGGTCACCCGAGCGAATAAAGTTTGCCCAATAGTTGCACATCTTGCGAGAAAGATCATAATGCTTTCCTGTAAACGGCCTCCAGCACTTGGCAAGAGTTTCAAAAAAGAACCATAAATCAGACGAATGGAATGCCTCAGGATTATCCCAACCTGGTATTTCAGGTCCGAAAAGCCAATAATACATGGGAGTTTTATCTCCCGTCTCAGCTTTTTTCTTCGCAAAAAGTCTAATTGAATACTCCATATGCTGCGTTGTTGCCTTGTGCAGCATCTCTGTTAGGCTCCCGTTTGAAGAAGAGCATATTTCAAGGAACCTGTCGGCATCATCTCCGTACTCTTTTTTTGCAAACTCTTTAAACTCTTCTACTGTGGAAGCTTTCGGGTGCATTGGAAATTCTGTGGATGTATGACCAAACATGATAGGCACTTTATGGCATTTATTTTGTATGAATAAATCGTTTGTATTGCCTACTGCAAATTTATCATCAACTATCGTTCCCCACGATTCATTATATTCCTCCATCTTGTCACGCAGATAAAAAGCTTCAAGCTCTCTCGCTTCCTTGAGCGATTTCACACCAAGGAAGTCTAAAAATTTTACGCCTTGCTGCTCTGCTTGAGATAGAGTAAGATCCGGTCCAAACAGACTCATCGAATATGGGAACTTTGCAACTCCGCTGTCTACTACCGCTTTTTGAAAAAGTCCTTCATTTTGAGGTGATGTAACCTGCGACATCACGCTACCGCCTCCTGCAGACTGTCCTCCGATTGTGATGTTATCCGGATCGCCTCCAAACGCTTCTATGTTGCGCTTAACCCACTGCGTTCCATACTGCTGGTCAAGGTTTCCGAAGTTCGCAGGAGCATCAGGGTTTTCCGCAGTTATCTCAGGGTGGCACATAAAGCCGAATACATTGAGCCTGTAGTTTACAGTCACAACAACTATGCCTCGACGTGCGATGCGCTCTCCATCAAACTCCATCTCCGCTGTATTTCCCACCTGCAATCCGCCGCCGAAGTACCACACAAAAACCGGCAGTTTTTCATCGGCGCTCTTTGCCGGCGTCCAAACGTTAAGATACAAACAGTCCTCTCCCATTGGTATCTCAGGATCCACAGCCCACTCGCGCGTATAAATATCTTCTTTATTAAGTCCTGGGGTAGACTGCATGGATATTGGCGCAAATTTATACGCCTCATATACACCGTCCCAGTCAGCCGCCGGTTGCGGTGCGCGCCAGCGATTTTCACCTATCGGAGGTGCGGCGAACGGCACTCCTTTAAACGATGTTATTCTTGGATCTGCCGCTGGAAGTCCTTCCAGCATTCCGTTTTCAACTTTCACTTTTCTTAACATATTATTCTCCTTTGCTAAATCTTCATCAACCTATTTAAGGCAGCCATAAGCCACCTGTCTTACGCGCAGATGATAGTATTCTTCCATATTGGGCATCATGTTGTGCATATATACTATGGACACGCCTTCTTCAGGGTCTGCCTCACACCATGTACCAAAGCCGCCTGTCCATCCGAAAGCACCCAGCGATCCATTGTGGTTTCCTTTATACTTGTCAATAAGCGTCCTGACTCCGTAGCCATAACCATAGCCGAGGTTATACACTCCATCAGCATCAAAATCTCTCTGTTGCGCTTCATCAAGCCCATTGGTGCGCATAAGGTCTATTGTTTTTCTGCCCATCAGGCGCTCGCCTCCGTAAACTCCGCCATTTGCTAGCATTTGCATAAGTTTTGTAAAGTCATTTACATTTGAAAACAAGCGCGCCCAGCCAGTTTCGTGTTCTTTTCCCGGCAAATGTTTGTCATCAAAGACTATCTTTCCCTTCTCAACTGATCCGTCTTCCTGCCGGAAATATAGCTCTACCATTCGCTTTTGAATATCTCCGAAAAAGCGAGATCGCGTGCTGTCCATACCCAGCGGTTTAAACAAAAGCTCTTCAAACACATCATCTATAGGCTTATCGCACACAGCCTCTATAAGACCTGCAGCAAGCTCACTAGAAAAGCCGTACAGCCAATGAGTTCCCGGCTCAAACGCCAGCGTTGCCTGAGACATAGCTTTTATCTGCTCGCGAATCGTATAATATCCCTTGTCCCACAAAGGTTGCATATACTTTTGCATGGAAGCTTCCGTTTGATTGTCTGTTGGCCCCGGGAAGTTACAGTAAGGCAGACCACATTTCATTGACAAAACATCGCGGATTGTCATATATCCTTCCACCGGTACGGTTTTTGTTGCACCCGCGGGAGTCTTTTCAAACTTCTTCAAGTTTTTCCACTCGGAAAAATACTTATGAATCGGATCGCTCAGCAGAAATTTACCGCGTTCATAAAGCATCATACATGCGACATAAAGCGGCAACTTGCTCATGGATGCCATTCGGAATATAGAATCACTGGTTAACGGCTTTTTGTTTTCCACATCCGAAAACCCAGCATAGCTTTCATATAGCGTTTCTCCATCTTTTGCAATCTGGCATGCACATCCCGGCAGGCCTCCTTCCACAAAGTTTTTTAGCAATGCGTCCATTTGTTTAAAATCTGTCATGTTTTTCTCCTTTTCGCGCAAATCTTATTTGCGTCTTAATAAGTTATTTATATTAATTCTCATAGAATTCGCTAAGGATCTATTTCCTTTTCCAGCTCATTGGGCTCTTTTATAAACTAGCGGGCAGATGTACCCGTCACAACTCCTTGCCTCTGTCTATTTTAATTAGACCGTTGTCGTGTTTTAATCAATCTGAGACGTGTCTTTATGGAAAAATGCATGTATCTTTGCGCCATCTAAGCCGCTTACAAAAATTCATTTCCGTCATCCATAATAAACTCAAAAAATGAATCCTGCAAGAATAGATAAATTAATTTTGTGTTTTCTTTTAATAGGTCTTGTCTTTTTGTTGATATGTGTTTGTGTCTTTTCACAATAAAATTTAGAGACTATTGTCTATTTTATGTTACGCACAACAATGCTCAAAAAAGTGGCGTTTCTCCAATATAAATCAGAGTTTATAGCCTTATTTTTTAGTTTGCATTTATATGATTCAGGATTAAACAAACCCTTTTTACCAAGTATTTAGTACACTTTATCGTGAGGCTTTTTTTGTAGACCTTATAAGCTATCTTAAATACTGTTAAGCAGCCAGAGCCAAGTTAACTTACTGATAAACAAAATTAAAGCACGTCATACAAGTGACGTGCTTTTGTCTTATCATACAATAATATTGATTAATTTTCACTACAAAAACGAGTCAGATTAAAAACTTAGAATTTCATGCTAACCTCTTTTTTGGACACCGAAAATAGATTCATAAATATAACAGCAGTTTCATATTCAATTGGTAGCCTATATCCCAAAGTTATATTAAATCCTTTAGGATCAAGAAATATCTCAATGTTATCTAATGCTGCTTTTCTTACCTCTTCTCTGTCCTAAAAAGGATTATTCTCGTTTATAAGTTCTATGACGGCGTCGGCATTACAGGTTTTCCATAAAGCCATTCCATCGCCTTTTCTATGTAAAAGTCCCAGAAAGCCCAATTGTGTACACCGGGGCTTTCCCTATATTCATGTTCGTATCCAATTGATGTTAGATATTTATCGAAATCACGGTTTGACTCGATTAAAAAGTCTTCGCTTCCGCATGCCATGAATATCTTGGGCAGTTCTTTTTTGTCATCGACCAATTCCTTTGCCAAAGCTTTCGGGTCAATGTCACTTCCAACAGCCTTTGAAAGGTCTCCGAATACATGGCAGTAATAACTATAAGGAGCCATCGGATTCGGGTCATCCTCTTTCATCTCGTTCAGCTTGTCTATTATAAGTGCTGAAGAAAAAGCAAAGATATTCCCGAAGGTTTCGCTGTGCTTGAGCCCGTTTCTCATTGCTCCATATCCACCCATTGAAAGTCCTGCAATAGTAGTATCTTCCCTTTTGTCTGAAAGCGGGAAAACCTTTCTTGTAAACTCAATCACTTCTTCACATACGAGACGCTCATAATAACAATTGAGTATTTTATCATCCAGATAAAAGCTGTTTTCGCCTGCTGGCATTACAACCGCTACCCCGAATATACGTGCTAGATACTCTATCCTTGTACCATTAAGCCAGTCGTTGTTACTTCCCGAAAAACCATGTAGAAGATATATAGTTTTGAATGAATCAGCTCTGTCTTCAAGCTCTATTCCAGGCAAATCAGGCTTTTCAATCGGTAGTATAACTGTCATAGGTGCAATTCTTTTTAATGCATTTGAATAAAAATCTATTTGAAATGTTGCCATATTATCTCCTTATTATAAATATATGAATGGTTCTTTAGCATCAACAAATGTTATGGGAAGTTCTGGAACAAGGTCCCCAAGCCATTTTGCCATATACTTCATGCCCCATTCCTCTGTTCTTTCGTGTCCTAAGATGATTGCAGCCTTATTAAAGCCCAATCTGTACGCCTCGTCGACATACGAGCAGAAGGTCCATTCAGTAATTTCTCCACAGACCATTACATCCAAATTCCGCTTTCTCATCACTTGAGCAGGCATCTCTTCTTTTCCTAGCCCGAGGCTGCCTCCTCCAACAAGTATGCCAACTCTTGAGCATTTCATATTAGGATCGCCAACTATCTGTACTACATCCATTGAAAGCTTTTCCTTAAAGAAATTCGTAAGCTCACCAACGGTAGTTTCAGGTATTACGTATATTCCTCCAAAATTCTCGAGGTTTTTTGAAAAGCCACCGGGTTTTCCATTTTCGCCCTCAGGAACGGATGCCTTTTCAACGTAATCTTCCCAACCAAGCTCATAGTTCAAGCCTTCGTATATACCATCAGGTTTTTTCATATGCATATGATCATGATATCTCCAAATGACCATATTATTATCGTCCATTAGCTTTCTTTTCTCAGCATAAACCGGATCATTCTCCAACCAATCGGTAGTATCCCATCCTGTGAAAAATGTTGGTTCATGGGTAACTATCATATTTGCCCCTAGGCTTATAGCTTCTTTAATAACATCTGAATTAGCCATGAAGGTAGTTACAATACCAGTAACTTCTGTATCAGGCCCACCGGAAGTGTATATGTCACACGTTTTTTCAAGTTTAAAAGGTGGCTCAGAATAATCAATTATTCTGCTTACTATTTCTCCTGCTTTCATAATGTCTCCTAAAAATAAAATATTATCCTTTTATCGCTCCTACAATAACACCTTTAATTAAATATTTCTGTAGGAAAGGGAATGTGATCAGAATCGGTAATATACCGATTACAGCCATCGCCATTCGAATACCATTGCTTGGCAGAGCGATAACTTTTCCTGTAGTCAGCTGACTTCCCTGCGAAGATGCAAGGAACTGAATATTGTTCATCATCCTAATCAAAAGATTCTGTATTCCATAATATTCTGGCTGATCAATGTAATATAGTGCATTAATCCAATCATTCCAATATGCCAACCCAGTAAACAGTCCCACTGTAACACTTACAGGAACTGAAAGCGGCAACATTATTTTAAAGAATATTGTCAGTTCGCTTGCGCCGTCTATCTGAGTAGCTTCAATAAGCGCAACCGGTACATTATTCTTATAGTAGTTTCTTACTAAAAGAACATTAAAAGCACTGAGCAAGTAGTTTGGAATCAACAATGCAAAAAAAGTATTGTTGATATGAAATATCCTTGTCCACATCATATATGAAGGAACTATTCCTCCACTGAAAAGCATCGTAAAAAATACTAAAAAAGCAAGAATATTTCTGTACCTAAAATCTTTTCTAGACATTGGATATGCGAGCATCGACGTGATAATTAAGCTTACAGCTGTTCCCACAGATGTCACACCAATTGAAACCAAATATGCTCTGGAGATTACTTTTGCCTGCTGAGACATAAATAAATATGAGTCAAAGCTCCATTCTTTAGGAAAATAACTGTAACCGTTGCTTACAAGTGACGCTTCTTTTGTGAATGATGAAATTATTATCAGCAAAAAAGGTAAGAATGCTGCGAGTGATACTAATATAAGAATCGCAAACGAAAAACTTCTAAATGCTGTTTCACCTTTTGTTTGTAATTTATGCATTCTACCCTCCTAAAATAATGCGTTATCCGCACTGACTCTTCTTACAACTGTATTAGCTCCCATGACAAGAGAAAATCCTATAACGGATTGAAACAAGCCGGCAGCGGATGACATACCGATGTTTCCATAAGTCATCAATCCTCGATAAACATATGTATCAATTGTTTGTGTTACCTTGAATAACGCTCCTGAGTTCATAGGTACCTGATAAAACAAACCGAAGTCAGATGCAAAAATCCTTCCCAAACTCATTAATATCATAATTATAATTGTTGGTTTTAACATTGGTAAAGTTATTGAAAAGATCTGCCTGAGCTTTCCGGCTCCATCAATCCTTGCCGCTTCATATATTCCTTTATCAATACCCGTAATACTTGCTATGTATACAATAGAAGAATATCCTGCGGTTTTCCACATCTGTACTATTACCAAAATAAAAGGCCAGTATTTTGCTTGCGCGTACCAGCTTATAGTATCTTTCCCCAAAGCAGGAAGTATTGACATATTTACAAGTCCCGTCTCTGAGTTTAAAAATGCATATACCAGATATGCTATTACTACCATTGATACAAGGTTAGGCAGAATAAGTCCAGCCTGAAATATCTTCGCAAGGAAGTATTTGCTCACTTCCGCCATAAGTATCGCAATAAAAACAGCACATATCGTGCCTAAAATTATAAATGTAACGTTATACGACACTGTATTTCTTATCATAATCCAAGCATCTTTAGTCTGGAATAGAAACTTAAAGTTGTCAAAGCCACTCCAATCGCTGCCGAAAATTCCTTTTACATAATCAATCTTCTTGAAAGCTATAAATATTCCTGCCATAGGTATATAGTTGTTAATTAAAAAATATATAAGTCCAGGCAAAGCAATCAAAAACAGCGGTAAATCTTTTTTAAATCTGTTTTTTCGTTTTGATGAAGCAATATTATTGTTTTTTTTCATTTTTCCTTTTCCCTCATTTAAACAGAATGAGGAAGCTTAACGCAACCTCATTCCATAAAAACATAATCGCTTTTGTTATCTGTTTGCCAACCAAGCATCAAGCTGTTGTTGCTTTGCAGCTATTACAGTATCAATGCCAGCTTCCTTAAGTGCTTCATTAAATTCTGGAATTGCAGTATCTGGATCAAAGCTTCCGCAAATCAAGCCAGGCATATACTGGTCATAAACATTTTCCAAAGCAGTAAGTTCATTTGTAACTTCTGATGGATCAAACGAAAATCCGAAGAAAGGTGAACGTTTTGATTGTCTGTTCTGTTCAAGTTTTAAAAGTACGTCGTCATAACTTACGCCTGCAGGTTGAAGCTGAAGTGATTCAGAGCCAATAACACCTGTGCAGTATGCAGCTGTATAAGAAACAGTGTTAGCATCAAGTCCTTCAGGATATGCCCAATGATGTTCGTCTACTTTTACATAGTCCACATCTTCAATACCATAAAGAATAGTGTTTATAACATATTCGTCAGTATAGATTATATCAAGCATTTTCATAGCTGCTTCAGGAACTTTTGTTGTGCTTGATATTGCCATTGCAAGGCCTGCATCAGATGTGCACAAGTAAAAGTCTGTCAACCATTTTCCGCTTATGTTCTTGCCAGTTGAAGCAGACATTGTTGTTGCGATTGAGTCTCCGCCGTATCCTGCCCATGTGCTGAAAAGTCTGTCAGCTGCAATAAGTTCTGTTGCTCTTGTTGTTGATGTAGCCATATCGCTTGGCATATATCCTTTTTGTGACCAGTCATACATAAGGCTGATGTAGTCATAAAATTCTTGACTTTCATAAAGGTTTACAACTTCGCTATTATCGCCAAATGTTACACCCATAGGTTTAGTTTCTGATAAAGGATCATATTCCTTTTCTGCCTTGAGTATCATCATTATGCCTGAATCCTGCTGATTTGTGCCGGCAAAAGGATATACATCCGGATAAAGTTCTAATACCTTGTCAAATACAGGCGGTAAATCCCATATTGAGTTGATATCATCCATTGTGAATCCAGTTTCATCTAAAATATCCTGATCAAGTGTAAGAGTAGGAGTTACTATCATACCTTTGTTTACAGGAACACCATAAATATGTCCGTCTTTTGTGAAAACTTCAAATGCGCCATCACCAAAATCGTTTGCAAGAATTTCTGTTATTCCCTGACCATATTCAGGAATTAGATCTTCAATAGCATAGCACTGGTTGTTTGCGATATAAGATTGGATTCCCAATGGGATATAAATATCCATAGGTGTTCCACTCTGCATTGCAAGATTAATTTTGTCTGCATATTCAGCCGGTCCGAACAGTTTAAGTTCCAGTGCAACATTAGCATCCGGATAAGTTTCTGCTACATATTCGTTTATAGCCTCACTAATTTGACTGTAATCATCCGGAATATTGTTAAAAGTGACCAAGTAAAGAACCACATTTTCAACTTCAGCCGGCTCTTCTTTTACTGTTTCATCTTTAGAGTCCTTATCGCTTGCTTCTTTAGTTGCTGTGTCGCTTGGATTTTGTTCAGCTTTATCAGTTTTGCAACCAGCAAATAATGCTAGTGCCAAAGTCAAAGCCAACAAAATCGAGATTAGTTTCATTGCTCTTTTCATAATTCTCCTCCTAAATATGTGTTACTACATAATGTATTATATTTGACATTAAGGATTTCTTTCTTTCATTTATATGCACTAATTTTTTAATTTAACGAACTGATTTTATTAAATTCGCAAATAATAAGAAGATATTCCCAAAAATTCATTTTACGTCAAATATTATGCTTGTTTCACAGCTTTTATCTGCACATCTTTGTTATTTATTCCAAAAAGGGCGCCAAATCCGCCTACAGTATCTTCTGACTCAATTAAAATTTCATCACCTGTAAATGCAAAATCCAGTCGCTTTTCAAAGCATGTTTCCACCCATCTTGCAGTAATGCTAAATGTATCTTCTTTGCTCCACCATCCGTTTAAATAAAGCTTTTGAGTAATGCTAGTTTCAAGATTAACAACATTCAGTTTTCTTGTTCCGTCAGTTGCAACGCTTACACAATATGTTTTGCCATCCTGAGCAAATTCAAAATCACAACTATCATAGGCGAAATTGAAAGAAAAGCTTTCTATTCCACTTGAAGCTGGTTTTCCGCTCATAAGAGCGCCTATCATGTTTTCAAATCCAAATTTGCCGCTCACCGTGCTATATTTTATATTGTTGATTTTTTCTATTGTCTCAGAAAAAGGCGAGAACTTCGGCGCAGGAAGTGAAAGCACCGACATCCTTTTTTTCAGCTTCAAAGCTGCATCTTCACTGTCATCAGTTTCGCCTAACCTCACTTCATCAAGGAACTCCCACACTACATCCAGTGTGTGCTGAGCCCAATGAGCTCCCATTGCCGTTTCATTGATGGATATTATCATATCAAGGTCGGGAACCACTATCGAGAACTGTCCCATTGCGCCATCTGCGCGGTAGACACCTTCGGGTCTGCACATCCACATCTGGAATCCATATCCCACGAAATTGTCCTTTGCATCCGGGTTGTTAGCTTCTTCAGTAGCGGACTCGTTTTGCAGCGTTGTTGCCTTTGCAACATAGTCTTGCGAAAGTATTCTTTCGCCTTCCCATACACCGCCATCGCTGTAAAGCTTCATAAGCCTTAGGTTATCTTCTGTTGTAGCAAATAGTCCGCCGCCGCCTACTTCCATTCCGTCCGGCATATGCATCCAAAGAAGATTGTCCGCATCTATTCCTATTTTATCAAAAAGCCTCGGCTTCAGATAATCATGCAAACCCAAGCCTGTAACTTTTCTAACCATTGCACCAAGCAGAGTTGATCCTGTGCTGTTATACATATAGGTAGTGCCTGGTTCATGATTTACCGGAGTTGCCAAAAACTCACGTATCCAATCCTCGGAAGGCCTCTGCATAGTGTCCATGCCACATCCCATGCATAAAACGTCCCTTACTTTGAGTTTCTTCAGGTTCTCGCTCGGATTTTCCGGTGCTTCCTCTTTAAAGATATCAATGACCCTGTCTTCAAGCTTCAGCAATCCTTCCTTGCAAGCGATACCAACAGCAGTTGCAGCATATGTTTTAGTAAGTGACTGAAGGCCATGTCTTATGCCAGGTGCATAAGGGGTCCACCATCCCTCGGCACAAATTTTACCGTGACGCATAATCATAAGACCATGCATTTCTGTTTTTCCTTCCAATTTTTCAAGCAAATTGTTAATGCTTTTGCAAGAAATGCCCACTTCAGGCGGAGTAACTCTCTCAAATTCTTTCCTTGTCATAATAAGGCTTCTCCTATAATTTTTTTAGCACATTAATAACACCATCACTAAATGAAGCTATTATTCCGTATAGATAGAGTATTATGTGTGCTATTTAATTATATACAAGAAGAAATTCCCAAAACATTCAAAAATGCCGAATGTTCTTTTAATTTTACAGAAAAGACTATTGCAAAATAGGTTTTCATTTAATATGGTTTTTTTTATACTCGCTTGGTGATACCCCAGTCGATTTTTTAAACAGTGTGGAAAAGTAAGAGAAATTTTCAAATCCTACAGCAGCTGCAATCTCACTAATATTCATCTTACCTTCATTCAGTAGTTGCTTTGCTTTTTCCAGCCTCAGTTCGTTAAGATAATCTTTTATATACACTCCTGTTTCTTTATAGAATATCTTAGAAACATAATCAGGAGAAAGAAATACATTGGATGCGATATCATTTCTGCTTAATTTCTTTGTGTAATTGTCCGCCATATACCTTTTTAGTTTTTCCACGATAGTTTCAGCTTCTCGGGTTTCTTTAATGTATTCAAATGTCTTTGACGTAACATAGCTTGCCCATTTCATCATTTCAAAAACAGAGCTTTCTGATAATTTAAATAAATTGCGCGACGGGGCATCAGAAAACAACTCATGTGCTTGGACGTCATTTTTGTATAAAATTGAATATATAATCTGCATATAATCGTGTTGAATGCTACGCATTATTTCAAGGTTCAATATTCCTTTGGCTGCAATACTTTCAAGTTCCGCTCTAAGAACATTAACAGCTTCCACACTTTTTTCACTATATAGGAGCTTTTCTATACTGTCACTGTCAAATTCATATCCGTCAGCGACACCTCCTTTAATATTTTTATGTTCGTCTACGTGAATAACTGTATTTGTCTTTATAAGATTAAGCGCATCCGCTTCTTCAAGCAGAGCCCGTGTTTCAGACAGATTTTCAATCATCTTTTTTCCGCTTGTATAACATGTTATGCTGCATTGAAGATACTTCTTACACATTAAAATGAGTTTACGGCATTTTTTGTTAACTTGATCAATCTCATAATTTCCTGACATGATTATTGCAACCATATATCTCCCTGAAATATAATAGTCAACAACACGCAGAGCATCTGTCCTATCCATCATAATTTCACTTGAAATATTAGCCAATGCATATCTAAAAGTTGTAGAATCCCATCCTTTTTCTTTCAAATGAGTTTCTTTTACTGATCCCAGTATGAGTCTGTATTTCGAGACTGCATCAATCTCAAATCCTCTGGTTTCGATTTCATCGCCGATATTTTTCATTCCTTCATCAAGCATACCGAAAATCAGTTCTCTCCAAAAGCTTTTCTCTCGTCTTATAGAACTATTTATCCACTTTTCTCCATAGTTGCTGAACAACTTAAGTTCTTTGTTATATGTGATTTTCTCAATCGCTTTTATTATTGCCATCTGAAGTTTTTCCACTTCAAAAGGTTTTGTTATATAAGCTTCAGTATCATAGTTTATGGCTTCAGAGGCATAAATAAACTCATCATGGCAAGTTAAAAAGACAAACTTACATTCCATTTTGTTTTCTCTGACCCATTTTATTAAATCAATGCCAGATCCTTTTGGCATTTCAATATCACAAATTATTACATCCGGAACATTTTCAGAAATTATACTTTTTGCTCTGAAAATATTGTGAGCAACATCCACATTATAGATTGACATCAAGTTCCAATCTATTGATTTTTTTATTGCCTGGGTAGTTGGTATATCGTCATCTACTATTAGAACTCTCATTGTTTCTCACTTCCATTTACACTTTTG
This sequence comes from Christensenellaceae bacterium, assembly GCA_963676355.1. Taxonomy (GTDB): domain Bacteria; phylum Bacillota; class Clostridia; order Christensenellales; family UMGS416; genus JAGLOK01. The sequence goes on along the minus strand of OY781093.1, from coordinate 790,337 downwards.
GGAATCCTAACTTCAACACGAGCGCCTCCTTCATCATTGTTTGATAGAGTCAGAAGATTATCCCTACCATAAGTTAGCTCGAGTGTTTTTTTAATATTTGTAATCCCTATGTTTTCCTTACCGAAAGATCCGCCATTTAAATAGCTTTCATCGAAACCTTCTCCGTTATCTTCTATTATTATTTTAGCATATTCTTCTCCCGCGTTTTCAATATAATCAGCTCTTATAAATATTGACAACATGTTATCTCCATAAAAGGCATGCTTAAATATATTTTCTACAAAGGTTTGTATTAAAAACTTTGGCAACAAAAAATCTGTGCATTCTTTATTAATCTCTGTCATGTAAAAAATCATATTTGGAAATTTGATTTGCTGAAGCTTAATATAGTCTACGGCATGGTCTACCTCATTTTTAACAGTGACTAAAGCTAGATTATCAGTAAACATATATCTTAAATAATTCGATAACGCAATTATAAACTTATTTATCTCTTCATTGCTCTTTTGCAGCGATAGGCTTGAAATAGTATTTATAGCATTGAGGTAAAAATGTGGCCTTATCTGCATCTGCAGATATTTCAATTCCGCTTTATGTTTTTCAATCTTTTCTTCGTAGCTTAGTATTTTAAGCGTTTTAATTTCTTTAGTCATTCCATTAAACGAGTTAATTAACAATTCAAATTCAGAAGTTGACACCTCTTCGGTCATCTGATAATCCAGATTTCCTTTCTCGACTTCTTTTGTGGCTATCACCAATTCTTTTATTGGTGTAATTATGAATTTTTTCAAATATAATATGCTTACTAGAATTATAAAAATTGATATCAACGAAAATAATATTACCATCCATTGCACAACATCAATCCCAAGATAAACATCAGAACGTTTCACTATACAAGTTAATAGCATTGGTGTTTTTCCCAATGCCTTTGTTATTAACAGATATTGTTTTTCATATTTAGTGACGATATCAGTACTGTTGTCTATTTTATTGTTTTCACTCAAAAAAGTCAGTGTACCACTACCTATAATATTTCCCTCATTATCCGCAAAAACATATTGACTCTTTGTTTGATCAGTCATATTTTCAATCATTTGCACAAAATGGTTGATCTTAATCAATACACCTATATCCGCAGTGTCCAAACTAAACACTTGCATAATATAATTGACGCCATTGATAGACACAATGTGCCAGTTTTCATCAATAGCATCGTTTTCAAAACCTTTATTGTTTTTTATAAAATCATCAATCTCCAGTTTCTGCATTCCAAATATTTGTGAATTATACCTAGTTAGCTGTGAATCATTTATTTTGCTTGAAAAAAATAAACATTCAATCATTTCATTGTTTGATATTTTCGCTTCCAACTGGCTTGCTAAATCAATAAGCGCAAAATACCTGTTCAATTCACTTTTATCAGTAAAATTAGAATCACTGTAATTAATATAATCACCTGAGAGCTCATTTAAAATGGATGTTGAATGCTTCAAATCATTTCTTGCCTGCTCTAAAGCTACTGCCATTGTGCTTTTTTGAGAATCCAATATATTCTGAGTGGCTCTTGAATAAGAATAAGCATTATTAGCTATCAATAAAGAAACTTGCAAAAAAAGTATAAGCGCAATCAAAACGCTTGTGCGAAAAACTAAAGAACCTTTGCTTTTTATTTTAATCGCCTCATTTCCATATTTACACCATTCCCATAAACACACAAATATAATTAATTGTCAATAAACATTCAAAAGCATATTTGATTACTTACTTATACTATAGCCCTTTATGCCTCTATTTTTCAACCGTCTTATAATTAAACTGCTGATAATAAGTGCTTTAATCTTTATTCCAAAAACAAGCTGACGAATAATACCCCTATCTTTTTTTAGAGCTCGAATGGAACTTCTTTTTCATTGTTATAAGCAGTTATACTAAAATCAAGATTCTTTAAGTCTGCCTTTAAAATTGCTTTATATCCATCCTTTTGCCAGTATAATTCTAAAACGTCCTTTTCAGAACTGCATACCGTAAGCTCAGAGCCAATATCAAATGCTGGGAAAGTGTTTCGAAATTGAATTAACTTCAATTGGTTTCGGACAATATCTCTTCCTATATCGCCAACTGCATTATCCAGTGATATATTCGTGCGGTTAATCTCCTTATGTCCACCGGCTCCCGCATTCTTAACTGCTTCATAGTCATTCTTTCCTGCAAATAAATCCAAATACCACACCTGTGGTATTCCAGGCATAAATATCTGTATCGCTCTTGCCAAAAGCATTTTCTTATCATCTTCACCCAATGCGCTGTAGTATGTAGAATTAACCTGATAATAAATATTCTTTTTCCCATGAAGGTCTTTAACTCTGCCTCCGCGGTCAACTATAACTTTTATCAAGTCTTCTATTTTCTCATCAGGCAATAATCCCTTCAAATCCAATAGCGGAATTCCATCGTGACACCCAAGCATGTTTATTGCTGTAATATTTTTTTCCTGAATGTCTGTTATCCATTTTTTCAAATACTCGTTTGATCCCGATTCCAACGTATATATGATCAATCCGGGAAGAAAAAAATCATATGTCATATAGCCTTTTTCAGTTATTTGCTCATGTGTTTTTTCTTCATATCTTGAATGTATCTCAGGCAAAAGCTTCAATCCATAACCGCTGGCAAGATCTTCCACACGATCAAGCAACTCCCATGTTCCAGGTTCATTCAGGAAGTTTTTCTCGCCCGGCTCTTTCGGCGCATATGCGAAAGCATCAAGTCTTACTATCTTAGCTCCGTATTCCGAAAGCTTTCTCAGTGTCTCGTCATAAAACTCCCAAACCAGCGGCGACTTGATGTTTAAGTCCATTTGCCCCAGATATTTTCGTTTAGTCTCCAACAACTCAACAACTTTGTCTTTATATTTTATAAATCCATCAAAATCAATCTCAGAAGGTTCTTTTCCGTCATTAATTGCTCCATTTACTAAATCCGACAGTTTGCATGCTGAAAGATATTGTATGTTCGTAACGTCCATTAAATCCTGATAATTGATTTCTGGGTAACTGACTGCTTGATAAAATGTATTCCAGTATGGCACTTTGCTCCCATCAGGCATCCTAACCATAAGAATTGGAAGGCCTGGTTTTCTAAAGAACATGTCCTTTATATATTTATCATCAGGCATGATATAGCCTTCATTGGTTAATTCGCCTTTGCCTTCCCAAAATTTGTTCCAGTTTATGAAGAAGTCCAGATATTTTGATTCACTGCCGTTTTTAATAATGTCTTGGAATTGTTTAGACAGTACTGATGAGTGATTTAAAACAAAATCAAACATCAGGTTAATTCCTAATTCTTTTAATTCTCCGATATCCTCATAATCCGCATAAACTTCATTCAAATTATAGTCAATTACTGAAAATCCTCGGTCTAAATCAGTGTTAAATATGCTCGGTAAAATATAAAATGATTGAAACACATTTTTAAGTTCCGGATTTTTTAAAAAGGCTATGATATCCTTTAAAGTGCCGCCAATACTGTCTGGGTAAGCATTTAGAATTGGTCCTGATTTAATCATAGTATTATTTTTCACAGTTACTCACCTGCCTCTTCTATTATTGCAGCTTTTTGAAACTCATTAAAATTTATTATTTCCCCGCTTTTTGTTAAGATGATTTTCGCCTTTACTGCCTGTGAACTAAGCATTTCCTGCTCAAGCTTTAAAACTAATGTCACAAACGAACTGTCGACACCTTTATCTCGGGCTCTTGCCCTTCTATGTTCAAGAGTTTCACTTGGAGTGCTGAATAAAAACACCGGAATATCGACTCCTTTAAGTCGGAAACTATTGCTGTGCGTCCACTCTATGATTATTACATTCTTTTCGCTGAAATCCACAACTTCATACCATAGGTCTGTTTCTTCTCTACCCATTCTCTTTAAAAAAACAGAAGATGCTCCATTTTTAAATTGTGCTATGATATCTGATAACTCATTAAAATTGATTTCTTCATTGCTTCCCAAATAGTTTCTTAATCCGTTACTTGCTTCTTGCTGATAAACAGAAATCCAAGGGTAATTTGCCACTTCTTCAATATTGCTGTCTATCTCTTTTTTCTGAAGCTCTCTTAATGTTTGAGATATTTCATTTGTGAGCAACCCGCGAAGCTGAAGCCCCTTCATTCCGCTTTTTCTATAAATTCTTAATCTTTCAGCATCATTTTGCTTTGGGATTCTGTGCGGATAGTTATCTCCAGATAATGTGTAGCTTCCGATTCCTATTGATTCTAGATAGTACGATAGCAAAGAAGCTGTTTCAGATTTTCCCACACCCGATCCTCCGCAAACGCCTATAACGGCTTTGTCATGCGGATTTGCTTTTAAAACTAATTTTAGCTCTTCAATCAGTTTTGGAAATATTATGTTAGCTTTCTTTATATGCGCGTCATTAATCTCAACTTTATCTCCAGGCATATCTCCCAGAGGAACAAGTTCCAAATTTTCAATTCTAGTTGGTTTCCAATTAGACATAGTTTGAGTTAATTCATTATAATTCATAGCCTGTTCTCCAATCAGTAATATATGCTCTATAATATCCGAAAGAATTATTTATGTCAACCGATTGACATGCCTAATTAATAGAGCGATTCATAAACATTATACCACTTGTAAAATTAACACATTATACTTTAACAATTTTAATCAATACATGTTAAATCACAGAATCAAAAACATCATAACATTGGATAAAACTATTAAGTAGAATACCTTGTTTTTACTTATAAATTTAATATAAAACAAGAGCGCCTTTGTGGCGCTCTTTGTTAGGTTCTTATTATAGTTTAGTACGGCGATGAAACCATTTAATTATTGTCAGATGTACGATTAAGCTGCACTTTATAAACAAATTTGTTCAACGCATTACATATAAAGCTTAATTACATATAACTAAACATATCTCCCGCAGCTACAAATGTTATATCCATGTCGTCGCCCACAAGAGGTCTTAGCCACTCCTCTGCCCATCTCATGCCAGCTTCTTCTTGTATAAAGTGGCCTGGCATAATCATGCCTTTAGCTTTTCCAAGCGCCTTTGCATCATGGAAATATAGGGGAACCGTCCACTCAACTATCTCTCCGGGAATAACCACATCATAATCCCAAGACTTTGCAACTTGGTCGTTATTACTCCAGTTAGTATCAGCATTTGGAAGCAAATGTCCGCAGAAGGCTACAGTTGAAACTACAGCATTCGGATCGCCGATAAACCTAATTGTATCAAGCTCCATTTTTTCTTTGATATGCTTTACCAAATCACCCAATGTTGTTTCAGGCAATTTAAAGTCAGGCACATGTGATTCAGTATCTGTTATATAATCCATCCAACCAAGCTGTTTAATTAAATAGTGGAAGATTCCATCAGGATTATGCATATGAATATGATCATGGTCACGGTAAATTACAATACCGTTATCCTTTATAAGCTTAAGTTTCTCTTCATATACGTCATTCCCTTCAAGCCATTCGCATTCGTCATCGTAACCACTGTAAAAAGTGGGTTCATGGACAAATATAAAATTCGCACCAATTTCAATAGCTTTTCTCACAATTTCAACTGTTGGCGCAATGGATACTAAAATCCCTGTGCACTCTACATCCGGGTCTGATCCTATAATTACATCACATGTTCTGCGATCTCCAATGTCAGGATGGTAATCAAGAATGCTGTCAATAACATTTTTAATAGTCATAATAAGGTCTCCTTCATAGTTCTTATTTGAAAAATCTGAAGTAATTATATCAATTCTTTTTATTTATGTAAAGCGTTTGACATCATACCAGAAATATTATTTTGCATAACACAAATTAGCCCAGTATATACTTGCAATATGCATATGTTATCGTTTATAATTTATATGCTTTTATAATGACATTTTAAAAAATATATTATGGCAATCTCGTTAAATTTCAAATGTGATCAGCATCTATTATTTATATAAAATTCAGTTAAATTGGAAAAGGAGAACACATATGGACTACGAAAAATTTTTGAATAAGCAGTTTGTAATGACAGACAGTGGTCGAATCGACAAAGTGCTTGATCTCTACACGACTTATAACCCTAAAGTTAATTTGGATGAATTGAAAGACAAAGGTTTTTTCGACTCTCTCTCTGAAATGATGGAGCCTATCTTAGATAACTTTAACGATCACTCTCCAGCTACCATTGCCTATTGGGCAAAGCGAGGCATGGTCAAAGAGATACACGGCCAGCAAAATCCTATGAGCTGGAAAGAATACGAAATGAAAACTGGCTATCATTGGGAAGACACGGAAAATCAAGCACCTCAAAACAATTTTAAAAGATGGAACTCGTTTGTGCCTGTTTCAGCATTCAATCCTGAAAACATTGATAGAAAATACCCTGTGGTAGTAGTGCTTCACGGCGGATTCAATCCGATAAGCATTATTGACGGCTGGGGATTTCCTCAAGAGGCTGCCAATCGTGAATGGATTGTAATTGTCCCTTCAATTGAGCTTGATGATATTATCGACGAAATACTTGAGGAAGCAAAGAGTTTATATCCAATTGATGAAAGCCGAATATATGCCACTGGCTTCTCGTATGGAGGAGTCATGTCAAACTTCCTGGGTAACAAGCGCCCAGATGTATATGCAGCTGTGGCACCTTGTGGTTTTTCAATAGACAATGGCTTTTTAGAAAATGCAGTAGGCCCAGAACCTCAAACTCCATTTGATGGTGTTCCCCGAGCTATTGAAATGAAAACTTACATGCCGATTATCAATGTAATCGGAAATCTTGACGGGTTCAGGTTCCCAATATACGACTATAAAGGTTTTACGCAGCTCGGAATAAGCGGCAGTCCCAGTGATTTGATTGAAGGCATCAACTCGTGGGCTCGTGTAAACCATGCTCCAGAAATTTCTCTGGATGAAGTAATGTCCCTAAAAGATAAAGAGGGTATTTCAGTTGAAGAAAAAAACATCGGCATTCCTCTTGCTCCGGATTGCAGAAAAACAGTAATAGCAGATGGAATCACAAATTATATCGGTGACTTGAAAAGCGAAGATGGTATTGCACGCGTTCGAATTGTATGTGAAATGAACACACCCCACTGGCCAACTCCTGAATTATCCCGCCAAGTTTTTGAATTTTTCTCCCATTTCAAACGTGATCCAATTACAAAAGAAAGTATCTATATAAAATAAAACAAAATTATTGAAGGAGGCAAAAATGGACATTGAAAAAATCTTAGATAGTAAATATCAGATGACAGACGACGGAATGGTGTGTGATATACGTGATTTATATACAACTTTCAGTCCAAATGTAGACCTTGAAGCCCTAAAAAGCACTAGCTTTTTCCCCGCACTAGAAGAAATGATGGAGCCTGTTCTTGGAGTACCCGACGAACGCTCTCCTGAAGTAATGGCATATTGGGCAAAAAAAGGTATGGTTAAGGAATTTCACGGTTTCGATAATCCAATGGACTGGGATGAATATGGGAAAAAGACAGGATACAGATGGAAAACAGAAAATCATCCATTAAAACAAAATGAAAAAAAGATTTGGACATCTTTAGTTCCTGTCTCTGCGTTCGACCCCAAAAATAAGGGTCGCAAATATCCTGTAGTATTCGCTCTTCACGGTGCCTGTAACAATATCTTCTTAGTAGAAGGTTGGGGCTTTGCACAGGAAGCTGCCAAAAGGGAATGGATTGTTATCATACCTTCATACGAACTGGAAGATATTCTGGAAGAAATATTAGAAGACGCAAAAAAGCTATACCCTGTAGACGAGAGCCGAGTATACGCAACAGGCTTCTCATACGGCGGATGGGCTTCCAACCGTTTAGGCAATCAAAGGCCGGACATCTTTGCCGCTGTAGGTCCATGTGGGACTTCAATCGACAATGCTTTCAACAACGGCCATGACGATGACAGAGAGCCAATCCCTCCGTTTGATGGTGTTCCTCGCGCACTTGAACTTAAAACCTATATGCCAGTCATTAATGTATATGGAGATAAAGACGGAGAGCGTTTCCCGTTCTATAACTTCCAAGGAAAAAAGTTCCCACTTTCGCAGATGGAAAATCCAGCTGACCTTATAGAGGGAATAAACAGCTGGGCTCTAGTAAATCATGCAAAAGAAATAAATATTGATGATGTCATGGCGTTAAAGGATCGTATCGACATTTCTGAAGCGGAACGTGATATCGGCATGCCATTATCTATTGATTGTCGAAAATCATATGTAAAAGACGGTGTCTTATATCATATTGGAGATATAAAAAGCGAAGATGGCGTAGCCCGAATACGTATTGTCGCAGAAATGAACATCCCCCACTGGCCTACGCCGGAAATGGCTCGCCTTATTTTTGAATTTTTCTCTCATTTCAGCAGAGATCCAATTACAAAAGAAAGTATTTATACTCCTTAAAAAGCAGTATAAATAACCTTTAATAAAAAAAAGCTTATCATGTTTTTAAATGATAAGCTTTTTTTAAAGAAATCGCAATTAACAAAATTTAAACAGCTTTAGCCTAAACTTTCTTCAAAATTTCTTAGTCTACTACTTTTATGGCATCTTTTTTCGCATTTACTCTGCGATAAATAAAGAAACCAATAAAACCTAATACTAAAACAAATGCGCCCATAAAGTATGCACCACTAAATCCAAACGCTCCTGCTACTGTACCGCCAATCATTGGCCCAAGACCGTTTCCAATGTCTGCTCCAATAAAATATGTGCTTGTCGCAACTCCTACCCGCTTAAGTCCTAACTTTTTAATACAAGTTGTCTGAAACGCAGGCTGGCTGGCTCCTTGTCCAAATGCATAAAAAATCGCCGCCAATATAATCATCCACAAGGCGCTCGCTGTACCCAAAAGCAAAGCTGCCGCGATAGCAAGTATAAATCCAGGAAACGCGATAAACGCCAACCCTTTTTTATCAAGCAGTTTTCCTGAGAACGGGCGGACAAGCAAAAGCGCTAAAGCATTTACAGTGAAGTATATCCCGATTCCAATTATATTTTTCTCTTCTCCCAAACTTACTATAAAACTGCTTATTATGCCATTCATCATAGAGAATGTGCCAGCTATTAGCACTAGCGGAAGTAACTCTATTGCAAATAAATCACTAAGTTTAATTGATATCTTCTTACCTTTTTGTGGTTTATTATAACTGCCTACGTGTTCATATTTCAGTGTAAATGTAAGAAGCGTGGAAGTGACAATAACGATAAACGCACCTAAAAACACATAAAAGAATCCAAAATTGTTTAAAGCAATTACTCCAAGATTTGGACCAATGGCACGCGCTAAAATATATCCTATTCCTAAAAATCCTATACCTTCTCCTAAACGATCCTTTGGCACAAAGGTAGTTCCCAGAGCAATACCCGCTGTTCCGCTTATTGAAAAAGCCAGACCATGGAATATCCTGAATCCTAAAAGCACTGAAGGGCTATGAGAAATCCCATACCCCAATGAGGCAATTGCCAGCATAGCGGTTGATACAATCATAATCTTTTTCTTATTAAACCTATCCGATATAAATCCGGAAAACGGCCTACCAAAAATCGCGGTAATTGAAAATATACCAGCAATTGTTCCTGATATAGCAATTGTAGCACCGATAGAAATAGCGTATTTAACTATAACCGGTTGAACCATATTAAATCCAATGGCTGTCAAAGTGCTCAAAACGAGCATCAATATATATTGTTTGTTCCAAAGTTTAGTTTGTTCCTGTGTTTGCATTTTGTCTGTCCTCTTTTTAGTTTGCTTTTTATTTCTACATCATTTCTATAAAATTCACAGCTCAAAATCATATATTTTATAAGCCGTTTTTTAAACAATCATCAGATAGATTTTATTCTTATTTCTTTATTATAATTTTCAGAAAAAGGCATGTTATCTGTGTATATTAGTTCTAACCCATCAGATGAAAATATTATCTTAAAGCTGACATCATAACAAGTCTCAATATACTTTAATTTTATATTAATTTCATTTTCGTTTTCCCAATAGCCAGACGCATAAATCATATCAGGTAAATCACGCGCGACAAAAACTCTGCTCAGACGGTCGATACCATCCATGCTTACATTTAAAGCATAATCTTTATTCCCATACGTAGTATATATAACAATCGCACCATCCTCAAGAGAAAATTCGAGGTTTTTTATTCCCTTAGGCAGTTTGTGAGAAAGCATATTATATACACGAGGAATCAAATAAAATTCGTTTGGTTCCAAGTGGAATTTCTTATTCAATATTTTTTTTGTATTTTCCGGAACAGGCCGCGTTTCATCTCTTTTTATTGAAAGTGATTTTAATCTTTCAGCAAGAATATGATCACAATTGTCTTCTCCTCGTGCCTCCGACAAATATTTCCACGTAATATCAAGAGTATCTTGTACAAAAGTTCCTTCAGCATACTGGTTTATAGATATAACCATTTCCAATTTGGGATCTATGATTGTAAACTGCCCATGCGCACCATCAAAGCGAAACACACCTTCAGGCTGACACATCCACATCTGATAGCCATATCCCACTTTACTGTCAGCCGCCGTTTCATTTCCATTGTCCATTTGGCTTGTTGTAGCTTTCGCTACCCAGTCTTTGCTTAAGATTTCTTCACCATCCCAATAACCCTTATTCAAATACAGCAATCCTAATCGCAAACTATCTTCGGTCGTTGAAAATAATCCGCCGCCGCCATATTCCAGTCCATCAGGATGTTCAATCCATTTTAAATTTTCAGATATAATTCTAATTTTCTCAAAGAGTCTGGGTTTTAAATAATCCATCAGCCCCATACCTGTCTTTTTTCGGACAACAGCACCCAAAATCGACGAAACTACACCACTATAAAAAAACTCACTCCCGGGACGATTAACAAATTCCGATGCAAAGAAATCATATATCCAGTCTTTTTTTGTTCTGTCTTGCATCACTTTAAGCCCAGACCCAAGACAGAGCAAATCATGTACTGTAAGAAGACTCAAGTTCTCAGAAATTTCATTTGGCATATATTCTGGAAGAATGTCAACAAGCCTTTCATTAAGCTTTAGCTTTCCTTGTGAAAACAATATACCTATCGCTGTTGAGGTATATGACTTGGTTAACGACTGAAGTCCATGTCTTAGCATAGGGGAATAAGGTTTCCACCATCCTTCGGCACAGACTTTGTTATACCTGGATATCATAATCCCATGCATCTCTGTCGAGCTTTTTTCTAATGAGCTAATATATCTATCAATAGCTTTAGAGGAAAGTCCAACATCTGAAGGGTTTACTCTTTCTAATTCTTTTCTCATTTTACATCCATTCTAATAAAATTCTATATCAATAACTTCTATAAGTTTATTTTCCCCATCAGATTATCTTTATAATAATCTTAGTCTTATTCAACTTCAATTCCATTTAAAGATACGATTATTATCGCTCTCAAGATTTATTTTAAATATTGAACCTTTTCTTGCAATTAAAATATACTGCATATTAAATTTGCGAAGCTTTCGGTGAAAATAATCCGATTCTCATGGAATATGGTTTATCACTAACGCCAATATTATTAGAATCGAGAAAACCAAAGCAAACTATAAAGACCCAATAATACCGTGCTAAAAAAAATAGTCATAGAATTATATGAATTGAAAAATCGTAAAAAGTGTTTTAATCCAACTCAAAGGCAGTTTTATTTGCCTATAGCATCATTGTAATCTTTAAATTCAATTTGCGACCCATACATTGAAACTTATTTTATCAAAAACTCTTATTACCGCAATAAGTATAAATAATGATTCTAAGGTAACACAATACTTCTAAAAAATTTTTAAACCCAAAACCCAATTTCGCTCATTTATTAATAATGCCACTAGTATTTCCCAAAGGCTTTATAATAGCAACAAATTATCATAAATCATATTGAAAGAATATCAAACTATCATCAGCATGTCAATCGTTTTACATGACTGCGTGTGCTTTTTCTCTTATTTCCAACACCATGATATACATTATGATGTTTATGTATCAGTTGATATATATTTTTTGTTATGATAACATTATTATTTAATATAGTATCTAGTATCAGAAAGGATCAAAATGGCAACGATTAAAGATGTTGCAAAGCTTAGTGGTGTCACAGTAACAACTGTTTCAAGAATGCTGAACAATCGCAGCTATGTAAGTGATAAGACGAAAAAGAAAATAAGGCAGGCTATGAAGGAGCTAAATTATACTCCAAATGAAATAGCACGCTCTCTTATAACTAAAAAAAGCACTCTAATAGGTCTAATTGTGCCTTCAGCAAGACATCCTTTCTTCAGTATAATAATCGATTACGTTGAACACTATTGTTCAAAACATAACTATAAACTTCTTTTGTGTAATTCAAATAGAGAAATAGAAAAAGAAACTGAGTATTTTGACATGCTAAATGGCAATAAAGTTGCGGGTGTAATTATAGCCAGTCATACACAGAATCTTTCATCCAACATTGTAGTGGACTCCTTTGTTATTTCAATAGACAGAGTGATTGCTCCACATATTCCTTCTGTTTGTTCAGAAAACTATCAGGGCGGTGTTTTAGCCGCTGAACATCTTATAGCAAAAGGATGCAAGAAACTTGCTCACATAAGCGGCAGTTCTTACTTGGACATGGATGCTAATAAGAGGTATTTTGGTTTTAAAGAAGTGTGTGAAAGAGAAGGCATCCCTCATGTTGTAATTGACGCAAGCGAAGAGCAGTTTTTTAGTATGCATTACGAAAAAATGATAGCCAATTTAATAGATGATAACCCCGGGCTTGACGGAATTTTTACTTCAAACGATATCCTAGCCGCTCAAGTCATTCAAGCATGTTACAATAAAGGAATAAAGATACCTGATGAAATGAAAGTTGTCGGATACGACGATATAGATTTATGCACACTATGTACTCCTAAAATAACTACAATACAGCAATCAATTGATAATATATGTCAGTATGCAGTTGAAAGTATTATAGCAAAATCAGATGGTGAGTCTGTTCCGATCAGCGTAACATTCCCAGTTAAATTAATCGAAAGAGAAACTACTTAACTAGGCTGCTATTTCCTTTTACGTATAAAAATCTAAGTCCTTTAATAACATACTAGTTGTTTTTATTAGCATTTTAGAAAACTATTAAACTGCATAATCTTTGCCGTTATAAAATACTACTCGGAAAGCTAATATAGTTTTATGATACAATCCTAAACAAAACCTAACAAGCAAGGAGAGCTCTTTAAAAGTGAATATAATTACATATGCAAGTTATAATCAGATAGAACCAACCCATGATATCTCCAATCATTTAACAATAGTAATAGATGTTTTGCGAGCTACATCTTCTATGATTGCTGCGCTAAATAATGGGGCAAAATCAATATTTCCAGTTGCAAAAGTATCCGAAGCAATAGCAATGCGCGAAAGGCACCCAACCGCTCTTTTGTGCGGCGAACGTAAAATGGCTTTGATTGAAGGTTTTGATCTATCCAACTCCCCATATGATTACACTCGGCAAGCTGTTAATAACAAAGAACTCATATATACAACAACCAATGGCACAAAAGCACTAAATATCGTTAGCTCTTCAAGGTTAGTCACAATAGCATCTTTGCAAAATGTCGCCTCTATTACAAAGCTTTGCAAATCAACAAACTTGCCTATAGCCATTGTTATGTCAGGAACTGGAGAAATGTTTTCTTTGGATGACGCAGTCTGTGCAGGCGCTATAGCAAGTTCACTTGAAGAAGCATTTGAAATAGATGATTTAAGCCTTGTTTGCAGCAATATTTTTAAGTATTATTTAGAAAATTCTTCTTTAGAAGCTGCACTTCTAAAAAGCGGTCATGGCAAGTTGATGGCAAAGCATGGTTATCTAGACGATCTTAAGTATTGCGCGCAGCTCAATACTATTGATATTGTTCCAATATACAAAAACAACATCCTTGCGCTTACTGTTTAGCCTTTTTATAAAATTAACTCAAACCCATAAAAAAAGAGAACACTTTCGCGTTCTCTTTTTATATTTAGCACATAGTATATATTTTTATGCCATAAACAACTCTATATCATCATCAACTGCGCCAACGCCTGCAATACCAAACTTTTCAACCAGTACAGTCGCCACGTTCGCGGACAAAAATCCCGGCAGTGTCGGTCCAAGGTGAATATTTTTAACACCAAGATACAAAAGAGCTAAGAGCACGATAACTGCCTTTTGCTCATACCAAGCAATATTATATGCTATCGGCAAATCATTAATATCCTCCAGCTCAAAAACTTCTTTAAGCTTCATTGCGATAACAGCAAGTGAGTATGAGTCGTTGCATTGTCCTGCATCCAACACCCGTGGTATCCCGCCAATGTCACCTAACGCAAGCTTATTGTAACGGTACTTTGCACAGCCTGCTGTCAATATAACCGTATCTTTGGGAAGCTTTTCAGCGAACTCTGTGTAATAATCTCTCGATTTCATTCTGCCGTCGCAACCCGCCATCACAAAAAACTTCTTTATTGCACCTGTCTTTACTGCATCAACGACTTTGTCAGCTAACGCGAGCACCTGATTATGTGCAAACCCACCCACTATGCTTCCTGTTTCAATTTCCTCGGGTGCAGGCAAAGTTTTTGCCATTTCAATAATTGCCGTAAAATCTTTCTTACCGTTTTCATCCGGCAAAATATGTGTGCATTCTGGATATCCTGATGAGCCCGTTGTAAATATTCTCTTTCTTATCTCCTCTTTTCTCGGAGGTACTATGCAGTTTGTCGTAAAAAGTATAGGACCATTAAAAGAATCAAACTCCGTTAACTGTTTCCACCATGCATTGCCGTAGTTTCCCACAAAGTTATCATACTTTTTAAATGCAGGATAGTAATGAGCCGGAAGCATTTCACTGTGAGTATATACATCAACACCTGTGCCTTGTGTCTGTTCCAGCAACTGCTCTAGGTCGGTTAAATCATGTCCTGAAATCAATATCGCAGGATTGTTGCGAACGCCGATATTAACTTCTGTTATTTCAGGATTGCCATACTTTGATGTATTCGCTCCATCCAATAAAGCCATAGCTTTAACGCCGTACTCGCCAGTTTTCATTGTTAATGCGACCAAATCATCTGCAGACAAACTATCATCCAATGTAGCAGCCAGTGCTTCCCAGATAAACTCATAGATATCTTTATCTTCTTTGCCTAAATTATAAGCATGTTCCGCATATGCTGCCATACCCTTAAGTCCGTATGTAATCATCTCCCGCAGAGAACGAACATCTTCATTCTCAGTTGCAAGCACGCCAACTCCCGCAGCTTTTTCAAGCATTGATTCTTTTGTGTCAACTGTAAATGTTGCAGCATCATGCAGATTGCCTGCAGTTACTGTTTTTTTCAACTCATCACGCAGATTAAGTATATTCTTTATCTGTAACACAAAAGCCTCGTCATCAAAATTAGCATTTGTGATTGTCATAAACAAACTGTTTATCACCTGATAGTTCAACTCAGCCGTGGCTTCCACATTGCCTTTTTTGACCACATCCGCTATACCTTTTAGCGTATAGATTAATAAGTCCTGAAGGTTTGCGACATCCTCAGTTTTTCCGCACACTCCGCGTATGTTGCAGCCTGTGCCCTTTGCAGTCTCCTGACATTGATAACAAAACATTCCCATTTAAAAATCCTCCTTTTATTACATTGGTTTTATTAGTTTTTAGTTAGCTGGTGCCGGTGCTTTTACAACGATAAGTTCCAACACTTTTTCATGTAAATTTTGTACATTCATTTTTATACCCTTTGGAATCTTTAATAGGCTTCCCTTCGGATACTCATGAATTTCTTGATCATCAAGCCCTATCGAGACCATCCCTCTCGCTATTGTCATATACACATTTGAGTTTGAGAAATGAATTGGCAATCCTTCGCCCTCATTAAGCACCATATGCATGTAATTTATATTCTCATCTAAAATTACTTTCTCGATTGCCTTATCATCCGTTGTCGATATCTTGAATACTTGTTCTATCATATTCTTTTCTTCCTTTCATATGTCATTGTTTATATTAATTAAGACATCAGTCTTTTTTCGCCTTCAAGCTCTGTGATTTGCTTAATATTTTGGGACACTTCCAAAACTCCTAAGAATTCGCCTTGCTTGCTACGAACTGCAAAATATCTGATATAAACGAATACTTCGCCCATCCTTATCCAGAAATCCTCATTTTCTTTTTTCCCAGATTTCAAATCTTCCACGATTTGTTCCACGATATGCACACTCTTAGGTGGGTGGCAATGCTTTACTTCCCTGCCGATTATAGTGAGCGACCTTTCAAAAATTCGCTCTTTTCCCTGAGTGAAATACTTAACGCGATTGTCTGCTCCAACAAAAGTCATATCCACAGGCACAGTGTTTAGTATGGCATTAATCTCCTCAGCTGTTAGCATCCCTGCATCAAAAGCCACTTTTGACTGGCTGTCTTTTGCTACATAGTTTGGACTCTCAGCTTTATTGTCAGTTGTTTTCTTTTTAGTCACTTCTTTTTCCGCTATATCAGGTGACCATCTTTTAACATCATTTATTAACGTATAGCCTATTTCAGCACTAGCCTTTTCAATATCTGCCCACTCAGCAAGAGTAAATACTTCATCTATCATTGGAAGCATAATATTTTCTTCCTTAAATATCATCTCGGTTACTTGCGTAACTACTTCATTTATCAATTCTTTTGTGTCACTCTTTTTTTCATTCCCGCTTTCAAGCAATGATATCGCTGTCTTTATTTTCGCCCGAATTTCATCATCTACTCCCCACATAACTTGTGGAGGTGCTGTAATATTGTATTTTTCCATATAAGGAAACATAAGATTTTCTTTTCGGCTGTAATGAGCATTTATTGTTTGAAGCTTCTTTAGTGCTTTAATCAATTTCACTTTACTTCCGGATTCATCACTTATATATTCCTTGATCGCAACTGCAACTTCTTTTTCAAGCAGCTCTTCTATTGCCCGATTTTCAAGCTTCAATGTGTGAACCGGATGCCCTTTTTCATATGAAGTCTGAGTGTCGGTTTCTTCAGCATGAATTTCTTCTATTGAGCCTTTAAATACAGAAGCGTGCACATCGCATAATCTTTGTATTTCTTCCACAGGCATACCTTCATCCACTAGCGCTTGCTCCATTTCTGTAATTTCAGATGGAGATACATTTATTGTTAGTTTTTCAAACTCGGCTTTAACATCATCTCCCGAAGCTCCTTCATGTAGCTTCTTTATTATTTCTTTAAGCTTTTTCTGTCTATATTCCTTGTTATTAATTAATTCACTCATAGCTACATCTCCTTTAAAAGAAATCCATTTGCATTAAATATTCTCTCAATTTTACTCATATCGATATTTTTCATGACCGCGCCCTTTTTTATCGTCATGACTCTGCCTGCACTTTGCAACATACCCGGTTTTGTTATATGCTCAAAACCGATTTCAGCCATAATATCTTTAACTTTGGGATGTTTAATTACTAAATCATAAATTGTTTCGTTTGCATTGATTTCTGTCATAAAAAACCTCGGTGTTTTATTTCAGATTCATTCTATCAGAAGGTTTAGACTTGTTATGTTGCATTTGCAACAGAAATGAGAGTTTGTGATTCGTCTTATTGTGTAATATGTCTTTTTAATTATATCACTTATATGTTTTCTCTGCTATTTATTTCCTCTTGCTATTAATAAGTCTATATCAAAAATGCGATGCTTTACAATTAATATACTTATCATAAAAACTGCCAAAACAAAAAAGCCCGATTTATTATCGGGCTGTGAAATAATTTAAAATTATTTAATTTTTCTTAAAAAGGAGGACTGTAAACACGGATATTTCACAACATCAACAAAAGCCGATACTCCATTTTACAAGCACTGAACTAATCATTCATCAAAAAGTATATCTAAGCTGTCATTTCCTCCAAGTCGCCATATAGCGACAGGATAATCACCATATTCTTTAACAATATCAATCCAATATCTGAGTGTAATATTGTCGGCATACCATACCTCGTGCTGATTTTTGTCTTCATCTTTATACTTAAAAACTGCACACTTGCTCGCTTGATCACGGCTGATAATTGCAGATTGGTCGCTTAACAACTCGACTGCACTTGCTTCCGTCAGGCTGACAACTCTTCCCGAGTCACTCCAATCAAATCCACCTGTAGCAAACGCAAATGCCTTTTCACCCGGAAGCTGTTCCATTTTGATTACAAGGTCTCGTATAAACTCTTCATCTGCTTTCGGGCCCGGACCTGAGTGACTTCCATGAAGGTTATAGCACATCATGACATATTCAGGACCTTCGGGAAACTCTATCTTATCAAATGGTATGTTTGGCTCAAGCGTTACTCTGAGCAGCAACCCCTCCTGTTCGGTACGTACATAAAGCAACTTTATAAATTTAATAAAATGATCCCAAAGCAGAAGGTCATTTCTTAGTCTTTCATAATCAATTTCAATTCCATCGTATTCGCCATCAACAGCAAGCGATATCAGATTTTCAACATGCTTATTTATTGCATTATCTGAACTTAAAAGAGAATAGAGCAAATCAACATCTTTAAGGGACGAAGATCCGTTTTTGTTTTTCTTATCGTTAACTATAGAAATATATTTATAAGGTAATGTCTCAAATAGTGCCAGATCGTATTCTTCCAGCAACATATCAATTTCATCAGGCACAAACAATCTGTTTTTATGGTCGAAATACGCAGCAAAGAATACAATCGAATCCAACGAATCGCCCATGTCCCACGCTTCATTCATTACGTAATCCATATCCCAATATGCAACCCATGCAGAAAGTTTTGTTTTTACGATCTGCGGCGTTTCAGTTGCTGTCAGTTCCGTCTGCACAACCTCAGTAGGTGATGGACTGTTTGTTAAAAGAGGCGAATCTGATTCAGCCTGCTTTGTAGTCTCCACCGTTTCAGTCGGATGTATGGTTTCAAGAGATTCTAACAAAATCAAATCTGTGGCTTCTGCCTGTTTGATTTCAGTGCAACCTACAAACATAATAATTTCTATAATAACAAAAAAAAATATAAAAGCTTTTCTCATTGCTCTCCCTTTATCGCTTTAAACATAAACTAATATCCAGCAAAATTACGCATTTTTTAAAAACCAACCCACGATAGCTTTCCATATACGCTGCGCCTTTGCCTTATATAAATCCCATTCACTAAGTCTATTATCAAACAAGACTTTGCTTTCTTCAACATCTTTATTTGAATTTTCATGAATAACAAAAGATTGGAACACTCCGTCATATACATCATCAGCAAGATTCCTTTGGCTAAACATATATTCATTCCACCCTGAGCGCAAGCATATCTCGCCAGACAATGGGATGCTAACCTCCAAATTCTCTACTGCCACTTTGTCATCTATGGAAACTGTAATCTTGTTTCCACTCCGCACAATTGAAACAAGCCTATCTCCGGCATTTTTTATATCCATTCCGGGTATATATGGCTCATTGTTTACTTCTGTCAGATCATTTTTCGCTTTTCTTAATTCCTCAGCTATCCTGAGGCTTTCATCCACCTGATATGTCTGCTCAAGCTTTGCTTGGATTTCAGCGTCCAAAGCCTCTTGGCGATTTTCTTCCCATGTATCGTATTCTATGCCATCATGCTCGTCAAGATTAAGTGAAAATAATAACTGTCCTTCTTCATTCGTTCCTTTTTCATAGATATACAAAATATTGTTTGTTATTTCTACAGCAAGGAATTGATCTCTGTTTTCAGTTACTCCCAAATCTATCGATTGTGAGCCCAGTTTATTTCCCTTCATATGCGTGGTAATCGTATAATCAGTAGTATAATTGCTGTCTTTTAGTCTGATTACTCCCTCATCTCCCGGAAGCGATGTAAGATAAATGGTGTCGCTATCAAATTCCGCAGCACCCAATAGCAAGTCCCATTTTGAGGCTCTTTTTGTGTCCCCTACAACAAAAGCAAGCTCTTTATTAGTATCTCCCCAAATCCTCATCAGCAGATGGTTCTTTGACCAATACGGCTGTGGCTGCATACGCGTTAAATCCAACATGTCGCTCTCAAGATCGTTATATGAGTACATCTCACGGTTAAAATTCATTTCAAACATCTTTTGGATATAAATTGCATTTTCCTTACTTACCTTTTCATTTGTACCAAATTGACCGGTATTTGAATGCATCAGTGTATACAATTTTGGAAGCCTGCCGACTCTTTCTTCATAAATTTTTTCCATGCTATAATAATCACCGGCGATTCTCTCCTGCATCTGATTATAGCTTTCCATTGGAATATCATTTTCATCTCGGATAAAGTCCATAAGATAGTGATTATATTCCCGTCTTACATAACGCGATACTTTAGTAAAATCAACTGGCGTCATTTCGCCAAGATAATTTTCGTGGCGGTCAAACACATTTATGTATGAGAGTCTGTAGCCATTTGTGCCTAGCTCCCAATATGAATTTCTTTCAAGCTCTAACAGGTTTTCTGCAGTAAGAAACTGATGACTCCTATCACTTAAGTTATTAGCATATGACAGGATGCTGGCTTTATAATTGCATTGCTCCAATATTTTTTGTGCATTAACTGCCGTATCTCTTCTACCATCTTCAAAAAATAAAAACAGCGCTTTTTCAGGAAGCTTTTTGCCTGAATTATAATAGTCTAATATATCCTGCTGTGTAATCGTAACAAATCCAGAATCTTTTAGAACGTTTAGGTGCTCTTTAAGCTTCTCTGTGCTTATTCTTGTTTCACTGCCAACATAATCCACGCCGAAATAAGAAACTGCCACAAAGCCGCCTTCTCCATATGCCACTTCATCGTTTTTGCCATATGCTCTATATGATTCTCCGCCCAAAAAAGCAACAACCACAAAATATGCAATAGCCAACAATATTAAAACCTGAAAAATGCTGCGGAGAACTTTTATCCTGTCTTTTTTGCTGTTTTCCTTTGTCTTTTTCATTCTTTGATACCTGACCTTATTATACTTCTATCGGCATCTATATCAGCCTGCGTCATTCTAGTTCCCCAAGTTGTTTTGCCAAAAGTAAACCAAGCTATAGGCATCTGCCACATCAAAACAAGCACATAATAAAGGCAGAACCAAAGTCCGTAAATCCACGTTCGACTTCGCCGCAAAAGCATTTGAGTTACACTCATAAGCATAGCCATTATAAATAACCCCAGCACAAATGTAAGCGGAAAAACCCCATATACAATAGGAACATATATTAGATTATGTATCACTATAACAGGAGCAGCCAAAGGGATTATAAATCCCATATAAAAAGATAGCGCCATAAGAGGCTCTTTTTTCCATATAAACGACGCTGCGATAAACGATTCCCTCAACCAAGAGCGTTTCCATCGCATCTGTTGCTTTAAAAACACCTTATGATTTTTTGGCGCAATAGTGTGGCAAATGGCAGTGTCCTGATAAAATGTCCTGTGCTCTCGCAATATGAAGTTTGTCATAGAACGATCATCACCAAACGTTGCAGCCCTTCCCAAGAATCCTTGATTAAGCCATCTTTCCATGTTTTCTTCCACAAGCTCTTTGCGATAGCAGGAAATAGGCCCTGAAAGACAGGTTACTGCGTCAAAGTATGCTTCTGCTGCTTTTAATATACGAAAAGCTATATAATACCTAACCGACTGCATTTTAGTCAGTGCATTTGTATAAGTGTTAGCCACGTCCGTTCTTCCGGTAACTCCGCCGGTCTTTGGATCTTGAAATGGTTGCACTAGGTTCATAACGGCGTGTGGGTCAAGAAAGCTGTCCGAGTCCACAAACACAATAAGCTCGTGCTTTGCAAGTTCAGTTCCCACAGCCAGTGCTTCACGCTTTCCTTGGTTTTCTTCTTGCACAACTAACCGTAGCCTATTTTCCACATCATGCCTTCCGTTGTCGCGGCATAACTGTGCTATAAACTCCTTAGCTTTTTCAACCGAATTGTCATTGGAACAGTCATCCACAACGATAACTTCCAGCTTATCAGGCGGATAATCTTGATTAATGCACCCTAAAATTGTGCGATCAATCCACTCCTCCTCATTAAAACAAGGGATTATTATAGATACTCCCGGCGTGAAATCTTCATTTACAGGAACAGGCTTATAAAGCGAAGCAAAGAAATACCTACTCAAAAGATAAGTCGCAGTAATTATGCTGTAAATATAAATAAACGTGTTAAATTTAAAATAAATTATGCTTCCTGCACGCATAAATACAACTGCCAACGTCAGAATTACAAGCGAAAATGTTGCAATTCTCCGCAAGCTCCTACCTACCCTTTTGTATGCGTATTCAGGCAAAGGTTTATCAAATGCAAGACCTACACTACATGTGCCGTCATCTTCATCCATTACTCTTTGAACAGACGCATAGTTTATGACTTTCATTTCATAGCCTTCAGGCATTGTTCCGGGCAGTATTTTAAATTTTAGTTTTATTTTTTTTGCCTGCTCCATAAAGCTTTTGTGTTCTGAATCAACTTTTAGCAATATGCCCGATGTTGATATATTCACACTTTTAGCAGTGAATTTTCTTTTCATTTTTTTGCCGCTACAAATTACAGATACTTCGCATTCCATCACATAGCGTATTCCTTCATGCTCCGGCAAAGTAGAATTTAGCACATGCTTTTTCTTGCGCTCTTTTTTCTTGGCAGCCTCATTTCTTCTATCCTTGTTCGTCCTCTGTTTTGTTCTATCAGGAACATTGGATAGCAGTCTCCTATCTGAGCATTTTTGTAATAATATATCTTCAATTTCTTCTGATTCATTCAATGGCTTTTTATTCAAAAAATCCCCCTTACTTTCAGCATTGCATCACAATAGTTTTTTCTAATCTATATCTTCTGTTAAATAATCCGTCAATCTCGCAAAAGTAAATTGCTTTGATTTTGGCTTTTGTTCATTTTCAGTCAAAAACATGTCTACAGCTTCAGCTGTATATAGGCAATTTGCAGACATATGCATAATAACTACGCTTCCACTGTCAATATTTTTAACCATTTGTTTATATAATTCTTCTGCACTTTCTGATTCATAATCATGGGTAGTATAGTCTCCATTTACAATATAACTAAACCCACAGTCATAAACCGTTTCCATTCCAACTTTGCTTACAGCAAGAGTGGGCGGCCTAAATAGTCGTGAAAGAACTGGTTTTCCGTTTTCCAACACCATGTCGCCTACTATACTTTGAAGCACATTGTACGAATCTATAACATCTTTTTGAAGCTCTGCCACCTGCTCTGTTGTAATGCTTTCAAAACGCGACGTATTGCTTTCCATAACAGCCGAGAGAGGCAGATGGTTATTTGTATGGCTTCCAATAGAGTGTCCTTGCATCCCTATTGCGCGCAAAAGATTTGGGTTATCCACAACATAATTCGTGCGAACAAAAAATGTCGCTTTGACATCATGCTTTGCCAGCACTTCTAAAATCTTTGTAACACTGATATCAGTTCCCCAGTCATCAAATGTGAGAAAAACAGCATTTTCATCATTTTCGATAATTCCTTTTCGATCAAGTTTTCTAACTTGACTGCTCGTAAAGCCAGGTAATTGATATTTTGAGTTTATATAATAGTTGCCGATGTAATAATTTTTTGCAACATTGTATACATCATCTGTTAACTGACCAGGATGGATTCTATCTTTCACTTCACTTAATATATTTTCTTCGGCCAAAGGATAAGTGTATGTCTGTCCGGTACTGTTTATTATTCTAAAAACATCAAGTATTGGATATGGATTTCGTGTTTGGCTCAAAAGCTGAATAAATTCACCGATAATATTTGGTCTTTCAAAATAATCCATTCTGAAAAATACAATCTGCCCTCTTTTAATTCCAAAATCTTTTTCCCCGAAAATACTATCCATTAGTTGCTGCGCATTGTAGGATTTTTTATTGTCATTTTTCGCTACGGAAAAATCATATGACACCAATTCACAGCCGATTGCAGAAGTCGCCTCTTTTACTGCGTCTGATATTTCTCCCCATGGCTGCAAAACTAACTTTATATCTTTATAATTAAATTGTTCTTCTAAAAGAGTTTTTGCGTTAAGCATGTCAAAGCAAGCAGAATAGACATTGATATCTTCGTGTGAAAATGCTGCAATCCCTAGGTGCTGCCCTCTGTCTATAATCATTTTTATCTGCTCGGGATGGCTTACTATATCATCAGTTGTAACAAAAAATGTACCGGAGCCTTTCACAGCATCCAAATAATCCAATATTTCTATCAGTTCATCAATCCTGTTAATACCGTAAAATGTATATCCAACAGCAGCCATTGATGTTTGCAAGTTAGATATAGGTTCTGCAAGTCTCCCACTATTCATGATGCAAAGCTGCTCTGTTCCCTCTGAAAAGTTTGAGTGCTTGATTGAAATCAAAAGCCATTCAATAACCTTTAAGAGACGTTCTTGTTCTGAAAGGTCTTTAATGGATGAATTGTCTTCTACATCCAGCTCCGGCTGCTTATCAATAGCAGGAGTTTCTACCACCTCTTTAGGTTCAAACTCTGAAGCATCCAATTCTTCACTTAATTTAATTGAAACAATGCTTCTATAGTTGAGTTTATCCACATAGTTTTTGGTAGCTTCAAACGAATTAAAGCTCGCATAGTTCAAATAAACCGTGCTATCTACCACGTTGGTATAACCACTTGCCGAAGCAACTTCAAGCACTTCATCAGTATATTCTGTGACATTGCACTTTAGTTTATCAGGCTTATCATCCGTTATTACCTTAAGTATCTTGCTTGAAGAACAAAAATCATTCGCAAGCTCCTCCTGCGAAAGATTTTCCATGTGCTTTTTAGCATATAGTGTGTAACTTCCGATTTCATGATCGGCTTTGGCAATGTCAACTACTGCCTCTGGATTTTCAGCTGCCTGCAATCCTGAGATGAAAAACGTACCAGTCATATCATATTTTTCAAGCAAAGTTAATATGCGCTTCATTGTGACAGTATCCACTAAGCCGTCAAAAGTCAGCGCAACCTTTTTATTTGGAGCAATATCTTGCTTTATCACATTTGCTTTATCTGGAGAAGTTTTTAAAATGCTAATTGCTTCTTGAGTTTCATTAATCGCAGAGTAATCGACAGTTCCTGCCTGAACAGCCTCAATTTCCGAATCCACCCGAAAAAGTTGCCAACTAATAAATCCCAGTATAACTGCTAAAAGCAAAAACACCAAAACCCAAAGTCCTCTGTTTGTACGATAATGTTTATGACTTAGCACGGCTATATTGTGTGCTACTTTTTTTTCCTCCGCATTCATTTTGTATGCACCTTTTAAAATTATTTATTAATCTTCTCTATCTATTAAAAACAAATTCTCACTCCATTTACACTAATTCAAATTTGTATTTTACGTTTATATGCTTCATATTTTATTTAAGAAGTTTTCAAACTGAAATAGTAATTCAGATTTCTTTTATATACTTAAAAGAATATATTTATCTTATATTACTATATATTGATATATTATATCATAAAGAATAAGCTATTTGTACATTTTCTTATAAACCCATGAGCATACTTATTTCATAGGTTCTGCATGTCTTTTAATCTATTATATTTATAATTCACTAATTAAAATAGGAGTAATATTATCACTATTTTAACTACATAAATAACAATTTTATATTTTTTTACTAAAAATTCGCTAAATAATTACGATTTAAGTTATAAGACCTATGTTTAGTTGTAATTGACAATTTTTATTAGTAAAATTAAATATAGATAAATTCAAAGAAGCTTGACAATTATTTTCAGACCCGACTACATCCTCAGCCGTATCCGACAACATAACTCAAAGATATAAAATGAAATCACTATTTTCAAAAAAAATAAATATGCTTGGAAAATATTTTATCGACGAGAAAACCAGAAAGAGCGCCGTTTCACTATCAGATTCTTTAAAACAGTCGCTTTTTATAGGCCTTTGCTTTTTTGTTGCTAGTATTGTGTTGCCACTTTTGTTTTTCGGTGCTTACATGTATTTCAGAACAGGACAACCATTGCTGGGCATCATTGAAATCTCCACTGGTATCATAATGCTTGCCATTGTCCTAAACAAAAAGCTTAGTATACCGGTCAGGCAGCTTTTTGTGGTGCTGTTTTTATATTCGTTCAGCATTGTAGTATTAATTTCCACAGGAAATAACGGCGCAGGAATGATTTCCGTTATTGCTATTATGTTTCTTGGGGGAATTATTTTAGACAGCAAAAAGCTTGTTGGCTTTCTCATTTCAAATGTTCTTGTTTTTGCAATAATAACTACACTTTTATTTTTAGATGCATTGGATGGATATCCCCTGGCAATATATAAAGACAGCTGGCTTATAAATGCTTTTACAGCTCAGCTCGGGGGAATCGGCCTCATGTCTCTTATCCACATTGTATATACAGCTCTTTCAAGACAAAATGTTGCGCTTGAAAAGTCGCAAAAAAAGTTGAAGCAAAGCGAAGAAAGCAAAGCTGTCCTACTTTCCAATATACGAGGTATGGTTTACCGCTGCAAGTATGATAAAAACTGGACGATGGAATACATCTCTGAAGGTTGCTTTGATTTAACCGGATATTCCAGTCAAAGCCTGCTTAACAACAAAAGGATAACCTATAACGAAATAATATCAAAAGAATATCGCTCCATAGTGTGGAAGGACTGGCTAAATGTAGTTGAAACCAATGGTATATATCGGGGCGAGTATCAGATTATCACCGCAGATGGCAGTAAGAAATGGGTTTATGAGCAGGGCAAATGTGTATACGACAACAAAGGAAATGTTAAAGCCCTAGAAGGTATTATAATCGATATCACTGAACGCAAGAACAAAGAAGAAAAAATACACTATCTTAATCAGTATGATGTTCTTACAGGTCTACACAACAGAAGATGGTTTGAAGACCAAATAGCTTCAATTGACACGGAAGAAAATTACCCAATATCCGTTATTGCAGGAGACATAAACGGTTTAAAGCTCATAAATGATACTTTAGGACACGAAAATGGCGATAAACTTATCATTGAAGTTGCTGAGATAATTAAAAATTGTTGCGAACAAGGCAACTTAGCCGCTCGCACAGGCGGCGATGAATTTATCATCATTCTGCCCAATACCGACAGCGAAGAAACCGCAAAAAAAGTATATGAAATACAGGAAAAATGTAAAAAGAAAAATGTAGGCTCTTCCGAACAAGGTTATTATTTTAGTCTGTCTCTTGGATACGCCACAAAAAATGAAAGCAAAACTTCTATCAGCAAAATAATAAAAATTGCGGAAAACTATATGTATAACCGCAAACTTCTAGAAAACAAAAGTGTTCATAACGCTATAATCAAATCCATACAGGCCACCATGTATGAAAGAAGTTATGAAACCAAAGAACATTCTGAAAGACTTGCACACTACGCAGGAAAAATCGGCAAACACATGAATCTTTCAATCAACCATTTGGATGATCTTGAGCTTCTTGCAATGCTTCACGATATTGGTAAAATCGGAGTGGATGACAATGTCCTTAAAAAGCCGGACAAACTCACCGACACCGAGTGGGCACAAATGAAAAGGCATCCCGAAATAGGTTATAGAATATCCATTTCCTCACCCGAGCTTTCACCTATTGCAGACTTCATCTTAAGCCACCATGAAAGATGGGATGGCAAAGGATATCCTCGAAGCTTAAAAGGCGACGAAATACCATTGCAGGCTCGAATAATCTCTGTTGTTGATGCCTATGATGCTATGACAAACGATAGACCCTACAGCAAAAGTATTTCAAAAGAAGAAGCTCTGGAAGAGATTAAAAGAAATTCAGGCAGCCAGTTCGATCCTGAAATTGTTGAAGCTTTTTTAGCTATCGCCAAAGACTAAATGTAATCAATCAAAAGTTAAGCAGCCTAAGGCCGCTTAACTTTTATAATTATTTTCTTATAACTCTTACATACTGCGATTTTGTCACCAAGTAAAACACCGCATAAACTACAGCATATGCTAAATACATAACGCCTGAGAAAGCCAGAACTGTAAGATATGAGTTTCCTGTTGTTATGAGATTGCTAAATATAATTGTATTTGCCGTCTTCATTGCAAACACACTGTGTATTATGCCAACAACAAGCGGAACCATAAACACAGGCAAAAGTCTCTTTACAATCGCTTTTTTCTCGATTTCTTCGCTCATTCCAATTTTTCTTAGTATATTATATAAATGCCGTTCTTCTTCTGCCGCCATTATCTGCTTAAAATATAGCATACTGGCCGTCATAAGTATTACAATCGCTCCCATAAAAAATCCGATAAATCTAACAAGCCCAAAGATCAAAAGCGATTCGCTGTATTCAGCATATGCGAGCCTGAAAAATGACACTTTCTCACGAACACTAGTAATTTCGTTGTTAAGATCTCTATTGAGTGATTTTGTATAATTAATCATTATTGCTTTGTCCAGCAAGTCACCTGCTTTATATCTATCACTGATATCACCGGAATCCAATAGATTTATAAACATTTCATCGCTGAAAACCATAGTATACACAGCTCCTAGATTCACAAAGTTGCAATTCATTGTTCCTGAGACCACCACAGTTTTTCCCGGAAATTTAACCTCTTTGCCCATCATAGCATCGCCAAGTTCATCCAATCCATTTTGCGTAATAAAAATTGCGTTGTCTGTTCCGCCAACATTGACTTTTCCTAAATCAGCCTTAGACATTTCGATGATTTTGTTAAACTCCGTTTCAGAATATGCTCTTATATAAAAATCATCATCTCCAAAATATTGTCCAATATACATATCGTTATCTATTTCTATTTTTTCAATTTTAGGATAGGCAACATATCTTTGTACATTGATTTCCTCGGTTATGCTTGCGCCGTTATCTTCTATGATTTGTCTAATCTGGTCCATCGCTTCTTCCTGATTTCCATAAAACCTTAAATCATATCCTGTCCCATCATATGTATTTTTATCAACTGATGAATAGAGCGTAAACCCCGTGGCAATAGCCGTTGTAGCCACAGCCGAAAGCACCGCAATTGTCGCAAGTGATGCTCCCACAGAACGCACCCTGTGTGCAAAACTTGAAACAGAGATTAAATTCTGAGCCTTATAATAATTCTTCTTGCGCTTTTTAAAAATGCTTAATATCTTAGGCAATCCCGCCAAAAAGAACAAAAACGTTCCCAATATTACAGTTCCTAGAATGAGTAAAGTGAATTTTACAACGATATATACATTCGGCGAACAAGCAAGGTAGTATCCAAATCCCATAAGAGCCAAAGATGCGGCAAGCAACAGCCACGAACCCTTTGGATTGCCTTCGGACACTTTATCCCCCTTAAATAAATCCACCAACTCAAATTTGTTCACTACGCGCAGACCACTTAATCCCAAAATACAAAAGAATATTATAAATATAAGTGCGGTTATCGCCACACTAACAATACTTACACTAAACGCCACGCTTCCGGCATAATCAGGGATAGTCATATTGAGCATCACCATAGCTGTAAGCTTTGAGAAAAATATTCCCAGAACAACTCCCACTACAAGTGCACTCATCCCAACCATCAATGTCTCAACAAACAAAAGCTTTCCTATTTTTGAGTTTGTCATGCCAAAAAGTGAATACATGGATATCTCTCTTTTTCTGGCGCGGATAAAGCTATTATTTGCATTCAACATAAAAAAGAACACAAAAACCGCGATTATAATGCCAAAGCCAAAAAGAAGTGATCTATATCGTATATCAGATGTAAAAGCTAATTCTACAGCATCGTTAAACATCAGCCCCAAGAAAGCATAAACGGTAAACACCGAAAAGCAAAGCGACAAAAAATACATCGCATACTTCCTAAAATTATGCTTAATATTGGAGTAAGCCATTTGCCTAAGCTTCATCGCTTTCACCTCCAAGCATACTCATCACATTCAATATAGCATCAAAGAAATCCTTTCTGGACTCATGAGCATTCATTTGATTATATATCTCGCCGTCTCTTATGAATAAAATCTTGTGGCAATAGCTCGCCGCAAATACATCATGCGTTACCATAATTATTGTCGAATTATACTTCTGGTTAATGTGCTCAAATAAGTTTAAGAGCTGTTTTCCTGATTTTGAGTCCAAGTTTCCTGTGGGTTCATCTGCAAGGATTATCTCAGGATCTGTTATAAGCGCTCGGCAAGCTGCCGCTCTTTGTTGCTCTCCGCCTGACACTTCATACGGATATTTGTCAATCACCGCAGTTATCCCCAAATCATTTGCAAGCATGGACACTTTTTCATTGATTGCGCCCACCCCATAACCATTTAGCGCAAGAGGAAGCACAATGTTCTCTCTTAGTGTCATGGATTCAAGCAGGTTATAGTTTTGAAAAATGAAGCCAATGTTTTTCATCCTGTGTGCTGCAAGCTGCTTTTTATTGAGGGAAGAAACATCTTTTCCTCCAAGGCTTAATGAGCCCGCAGTAAGTTTATCAATGCTGCCCAATATATTTAAAAGTGTGGTTTTCCCTGAGCCCGAAGGGCCCATTATCCCAATAAATTCACCTTCATCCACAGTGAATGACACATCTTTTAGCGCTCTATATTTCTTGTTCTTTTTAGAGCCATAGACTTTACTGATATTTGTTGCATTTAGTATCTGCATAATTTCTCCTTTATTTTGTTGATACTAAAATGATATAAAAAAAACGTATAATAAAAAATTGATTTACCTTACAATAACCAAAAAACATCTTACACTTTTGTCACATAACAGTTATTGTACATCAAAAAATATTATTGAAAACTTTGCGTATCTTCCAGTTTCCGATTCTGCTATTAATTTATGTCCGAGCTTATCCGCCAATTTTTTCGAAAAATACAAACCATATCCTGTGGAGTAGGCAGTATTCCTGGAGGCTGCAGTATATCCACGGCTGAATATGTTCTTTAAGTCATATTGTTCGATTCCCTCACCAGTATTTCTTACCGATATGACTGTGCTCTTTTCTTTTTTTACAGTCTCAATTTCGATGCTTCCTCCGGGTTTTGTATGCTTTACTGCATTCGATATAAACTGCGATATGATGTATCCGCTCCATTTGTTGTCGGTGATAACAACATTGTCATCGCCGATTATTTTAAGCTGAATTTTCTTGTGCGAAAAAAAAGTGGCAAACTGTTTAAGCGAGGATGCTACCATTTTCTTTGTGCCTACTTTAGAAACCTTATAATCATCATAAAAACTTCTCACCTTTATATTATACAAAACATTCTGTATGCTTTGCTCCACCGCGGAAAGCTCCATCTCAAGGCGATCTCTTATATCATCGCTGTCACTTTCAAGTAAAAGCTTTATTGCCGATATAGGCACTTTTACATCATGCACCCACTTTGTGACAAAACCTAAGTCCTTGGAATGTTCCATCACAGTGTTTGAGCGAAACTTATTATGCTCATCTGCAAGCTTTGCCACTTCAGTACAATAGAGCCTGTCCGTTGGAAATACGCTTTCAATTTCTTCATTTGCACCGTTTCTTATAAACGAACATATCTTATTAGTCCTTGATTTTGCCACCATAAAATCCAGGGCAATATAAATAAAAAAGAAAATGGATAATCCCGCCAAGACATACACGTCATCTGAACTCATCCCCAGATTGTCATTGCCAAGGTAAAACACAGAAACAGAAAACACGATAGCCATAAAAGCTATTCCAAACATATACCATTTTTCTTTCACATAATCCCAAAAACTCATAGAAGCCTATAGCCTTCCTTTTTTACTGTGCCAATAATATCTTCTTCTGTAATCGCGCGCAGCTTTTTTCTTAGCCTGTTGACATTGACTGTAAGCGTATTTTCATCCACAAAGTGCTCATCTTCCCAGAGAGATTTTATAAGCTTTGTGCGCGATACAGGCTTACCTGATGCCTTAATTAACATTGATAGTATAATGCTGTCGTTTCTTGCAAGGGTAACTTCGCTATCTCCACACGAAGCCTGCGTTTTTTCCAAATCCAACACAATGTCTTTATAAGTCAGCATACTCAAAGATTCATCTACATAAGAATATGCCCTTCTTAAAACAGCCTGAATTTTGGCAATCATAACTTCCATTGAAAATGGCTTTTCCACATAATCATCAGCACCGCCCGTAATCGCACGAATCTTATCCGAATCATCGTTCCTTGAAGATATGAACACAATGGGCACATTGGATGATTTGCGAATCTTTTCGCACCAATAAAATCCATCAAAATAAGGCAGATTAATATCCATTAAAACAAGATGCGGGCTGTGATTTGCAAACTCTACAAGAACATTTTTAAAATCATTAATCTCATATGCTTCAAGCCCCCATTTTTCAAGATTTTCTTTCAATATAGAAGATATCGTTTTATCATCTTCAACTATCATAATCTTATACATTTTTCACCTATAATCGTCCGTCAATAAGGGCATGTCTTTATGTCATCATATGATGTGCTTCCCATGGATACCACCATATTAAGCCCCTCGTTTATGGTTATATCCATCACTTCCAGATCTTTTCTGTCCATGAGCACCAAAAAACCGTTGGTTGGGTTTGGAGTGGTGGGTATAAACACAAACACCTTTTTTTCATCGTTCAATGATATTTTATGGTTCGTTATAAAGCCAACGCTTTTCATTTCTTTTCTGGGGAAATCTACAAGAACCACTTTTTGAAAGCTATCCGAGTTTTCGCTTGATATGCTGTGGGCTATTTTGCTGACAGGCTTATACACAGTTTTTATTATTGGTATCTTTTCAATAATACTATGAAACCATTCAAATATCTTCCTTCCAAATAAATTAGAAGTGAATATACCAACAACAAAAATCAATACAATTATAACGCCAAGGCCAACTCCGGGAATATTTTTCCCCAGAACCCATCTAACAGGCTCTGCTAATATGCCATCTAAAAGATTAAAAAGCCACACCAATACAAATACAGTGACTCCAAGCGGCAAAGCGACTGCAATACCCGACAAAAACCATTTTTTTATATTTTTCATAGACCTACTCCTTAAGCCAAATCATTCTCTTATATTTACATTCAATTTTATCATAAATATATCATATGTAATTTTATTAAATACAATATTAATGAAATATTAATTATATAAAAAGAGGCGCATCATTGCGCCTCTTTACTAGTTTAATTGCATTTTTCGGTCAAAAATCATCGTCATCATCCAATGGAATGACATCCTCAGGAGAAATTGTTTTTCTTACAGCATTATTCTTTTTTACCTCTGCCGCTTCTTCTGTCACTTCTTCTCCATGGATTATATTTTCATCATCGTCGTCATCGTCATTGTTTTCATCCTCGTTTGCTTTTGAAGATGATTTGAACAAACCTGTTACTTTTTCTAAAAAGCCTGTTTTTTCTTCGGATGTTTCTTCTTCGTCTAAAAAGAACACTTCCTCATCTTCTACGGGTTCCACTTTTTTTTGTTTTATCTTTTCGACTTTTTTCTTCTTGCTTTTTATCTTTTTAACTTTTGCTTTCTTAGCCTTAACCGGCTTGCCCTTTGCACCACGCATAAGTCTTTCAAGTTCTTTTACAATTAAAGCCAACGCCTTTGCCTGCATTTGCAATTCTTCAGCAGATGCTGCGCTTTCTTCAGCGGATGCCGCATTTTGCTGCACCACTTTTTCCATCTGACCAATCGCATCTGTCACTTGTGCTGTGCCACGTGCCTGTTCTTGACTTGCAGCTTCAATTTCATCCATTATCTTATTAACTTCTTGAGTTCTTTGGATAATATCATTAAATGCAGCACTTACTTCGTTGCTTATCTTAACGCCCTTTTCAGAAAGATCAATGTTCATTTTGATAATATCTTCAGTGTCATTCGCCGCCTTTGCACTCTTTTGTGCAAGGCTTCTGACTTCCTCTGCAACCACTGCAAATCCCAGTCCGGCATCGCCTGCGCGCGCAGCTTCAACTGCGGCATTTAGTGCAAGCATGTTAGTCTGGAATGCAATATCATCTATGACTTTAATAATCTTAGCGATATCACTGCTGGATTTTTTAAGCTCATCCATCGAAGCTGTCATGCTTTCCATTTTCTCCGAATTTTTCGTTGCAACATCACTGGCTTGTTGCGCAAGTCCGTTTGCATTTTTAGTATTATCAGCATTGTTTTTTACCATTGAAGACGTTTCTTCCATCGTAGCTGATGTTTCCTCAATGGATGCCGCCTGCTCTGTTGAGCCTTCAGAGAGCTGCTGTCCCGCTTCAGTCATAAGCACCGAAGCTTTTGCCACTTTTGAAGAAGCCTTAGTAAGGTTAGATATGTTTGTTGTCAGTTGCCTATATATGCTTCTGATAATTATTGATGCCAAAATCAAACCAATCACAAATCCAGCGGCACCGATTATTACTGAAAGTATTCCGCTTCTCGCCATGGAGGATTCCATTTTTTCCTGCTGCGACAATGCAATTGAATTAGCCTCATCCAAAACTTCAACCGCAATCCCTTGCATTACAACCTTTTCATTTTCCTGAGCTACTATTAATTCTTTATATGATTCATAGGTTGCTTTTACAGCTTTAATGCTTTTTAATGCGCTAACAATCTGAGCTTTCTTTTCCTCATCAGCCTCTTCTCCAAAAAGCAAAGAATACGCTTCATAAACACTGTCAATTTTCTCAATGACTATATCGTCATATTTTTGGTCTCCTAAAAGAAAAAACTTCAGCTGAGCAATCGCTGTAGATTTCAGTTCAGATAAAGTTGTCGCAGACAAAACAATATTATCTGTTTCTAGCTGCAAAGAATAAACATGATAATAATTTATGCCTTCTGTTTTTTTCGTGTCTCTTATTTCATCAAATTTTGCTGTAGATGATTCCTGCCAAGCAACAAATATTCCTTCAAGAAGATTAAGGCTGCCATCTATGCTATCCATCATCTCATCTCTGTAACTTATTCTATTTTGTGTATATTGTTTATACAAAATAAAAGAATCGTAGTATGCTTGCAATCTTGCGCCTAATTCTGCAAGTTTCTCCTTGCTTTCTTTGTCAGTATAAAGATTACTTCCTTCATTAATAAGATCATTTGTTGTATTATACCAATCTGTAATTTGATTTGCTGATTCCTCACTGGGCACTTCAAAGTATTCCAGAGTATAACAGCGCATATTATATGTTCCTTCATTTATTTTTGTCGCATTATACATCCGATCTTTTGCATTGCCTATTGTTTGCAGTGAAACCGCTTGATATCCCACAATACCTACAAGTAAAATCAAAATAATACCAAAGCTAACAAATAGCCTAGTAGATAATTTCCATTTATTCATCATAATTCTCCATTGTTTTCTATATAGCTTGTTCTATTTCTTTTAGTTCTTCAAATGACAAAATTTTGTTAGCATCCAAGATCATTACAACATCTTCATTCACTCTTGCTATGCCATCCAAAAATTCTTGATTAAATCCTCCTCCGAACCTTGGTGGCTCATCAATGAAACTTTCACCGATGAACTTCACTTCCTGCACCCTGTCCACAATAATCCCATTCATCCTCTGCTTCTTTTCTACTTCCATTTCAAGAATGATTATTGATGTGTTTCTGTCGTAGTCCTTTTCCTGAAACCCAAACTTTAAACGCAAATCCAAAACCGTAACAATCTTACCCCTAAGATTTGTAAGACCTTTGATAAATTTCGGTAGGTTTGGCGCTTTTGTGATTGGTTGCATACCGATTATTTCCTTTATCTGCGTTATCGATATTGCATACTGTTCATTTGCCAATTCAAAAGTCAGGTACTTCCCTTCTCTTCCAGCCATCTTCTCTCCTTTCAAAACATTAAATTTTTATCGCTTACCTAAGCGTTATTTTCCATATTTCAATAAAAACAGTTATTTTTCTTGTGGAAATCCAAGGCAAAAAACTGGTGGAACAATTTGCTCCATCATGCTATTACATATGTGATTTTATTTATTAGAAATTATATATGAGTAACATTCGTCACTAATAACGTACCTTCAATAATACCTCCAAAAATGCACCATTTATCTATCTGTTGCAAAATATCTTGCACGTTTTTAAAAATCGTTATTATTCGCAATTATATTTAACTATTTTCCCGATATATATAGATAATTGCCATTTTTATACTAAACACTTGGTTTGTCAGCATAAATGAAATTGCAGTATGAAAACTATAGTAATACAAGGAATTATTTTATGTCTTCGCGGATATCTTCCGGAGGGCTTTCAAGAACCGCTGGGTTTGAAAAGATTTTGTTCATATATCCAAATGCTTTGGAAAATGTAATGCCGGCGCATATTCTCTCATCAGCCACAACACCTAAAGGTATCATCTGCTCTTTTTCTCCCTTTAAGTTTATGCTGTTTTTCACCATGCCTATGCTTACAAACAAACTTGTTGTTCCAAAATCATAAATGTGATGAAATACAGGTCCCAAATATATAGATGCAAGGTTTGTAATAAACAAACTGCTGTGAAATGGAAACCCATCAATAAGCGGTTTAGGCAAGAGTCCTATTTTGTCCCACATCTTAACAGAGTTTATAACCATTCTTGAAAGAAAAGGAACGCTCATAAAAAACTTTGCTAACTTATCAGTAAAATTAACCGTTTTCTGCATTCTGTTTTCTTTTATGGATTTATCAATTTTCTCAGCCACTTCAAATACTGTGCTGTTTAAATCAAACTTTACTTTAACCACAGTTTCAAGTTTGTCCTCGGAAAGACCCGCTTCCTTAAGCGTGACAAAAGAAATCGCAACTTCATTTCTTGCATATATTCTTTTATTCATAACAAAACGATTAAGCTCAGGGTAACGAGTAATCACCCTTATATATGCAGCGGCAAACAAAGCCATGAAGCTTATTTTTCTTCCCTCGCTGCGCTTCTCATTTAGATATGCCCTAAGTTTTGTATAGTTTATCTCAGTGTTAAACATAACCTGCGCATCATACCTTTTGGGCATTATATGCGGAACTATTGCAAAAAGTGGGTCAAGCGATTTTAATCTTCTTCCGTCAGATCTCATTAAAGCTCCCTAAATAAGTGTTATTTTCAACTATTCACCATATGATTATATGCCACTGTGTGCCATGTGTCCAACATTAATACGAAAAGATAAATATATCCTCAATAATTCGCATTCCTTTCAAAAACAGCTTTATAAGAGAGTAAACTACAAGTATAATGTTTTTGTAAGCATAGAAAGAAGATAATATGAAAGCAATCCAATCAAGCAAGCTCTATAAACTGCTCAAGTTTTTAAAAGTGAAAGACGTGGGCAAGCGAAGCAAGAAAAAAATATTTGATAACCCTAAGTTTAACAGCCCTCCTCGTATAATTTCAAGAAAGTATGATGTTGTCACCGAAAAAATTGCAGGAAGAAACTGCTATACTCTTGCTTCTGACAAAAACTCAGATACTCACATAGTTTTTCTACACGGAGGTGCATATCGCTATCCTTCAACTTTTTTTCACTGGGTGCTGCTTGACAATTTATTAAAAGCGATTCCATGCAAAGCAACCTTTGTTGACTATCCCCTTGCACCTAAGCACAAGTGCAAAAGCAATGTCAATACTGTGATGGAGGTATACTCAACGCTGTTTAAATCTTCATGTAAAGATAATATAGTATTGTTGGGCGATTCCGCAGGCGGCGGGCTTGCGCTAGTTATGGCACAGCTTATAAAGAAAAACAATATCTCGCCTAAACCAAAAAAGATTGTTCTTTTATCTCCATGGCTGGACGTTTCAATGGACACTGAAATACCCGAAGATTTGCAAAATAATGATTTCCTTTTAAGTCGCAGTGAGCTAAAAGAAAACGGCAAAGACTATGCTGGAGACTTAGACACGAAAGATCCTCTGTGCTCACCATATTATGGTGATTCCTCAAACATCGGTGAAATTGCCCTTTTCATGGGAACAAAAGACATATTATATATCGATGCACTAAGATTTAAGAAAAAAGCAAAGCAAGAAAACTATGATTTATCCTTCTTTGAATATAAAGATATGCTTCACGATTGGGTTCTTTTCCCCATAGCCGACGCAAAAAAAGCACAGCTTGAAATAATTCAGTTTATAAACAAATAAAGTTATCATTAAAAATGACCTAAGTTTATAGAGAAGCTACTTATAAAGCGGTTTGCAAAGTGCTATAATATTATTATAGCTTGGTTTAGGGAGATGAAATCATGAATTTATTTTTAGCCCCGCATCCGCCAATCATATTAACCGAAATAGGAAACGGTGAAGAACAAAAGGCGCAAAACACCATAGAAGGCATGCATAAAATCGCAGAAAGCATCGCCTCAATAAAGCCAAAAACTATCGCTGTTGTCACACCGCACGGAAATGTCTTTTCAGATGCGTTGTGCATAAACACGTTAGATAAGCTAAGTGGCGATTTTTCAAAATTCAGGCACAAAGAGATAAAGTTTGAATTTGAGTGCGACAAACCGAAAGCACACAAAATGTGCAAAGAGCTTATCGCAAACGGCATAATCTGCTTAGCATTAAATCACGACACGACAAAAGAGTACAACATATCCGAACATCTTGATCACGGCGCACTTGTGCCGCTTTATTTTATCACTCAAAAATACAGTGACTTTAACCTCGTACACATAAGCATCGGCTTCTTGTCAAAAACCGAAATGTATGAAGCCGGAAGAATTATTTCTGAAGTTCTGGATGAAAGTGATGTGCTTTTAATAAGTGGCGACCTGTCGCATAAATTAAGCGACAGTGGTCCTTATGAATATGACAAGATGGGGCCTGTGTATGACAAATATATTGTTGATGCCTTGAAAAACAAACGTTACATAGACATTATTGATATCGACCCACACATGTTGGAGCACGCAGGGCAATGCGCTCAGAAACCTTTGGAACTCATGATTGGCGCATTGGAAGGATATGATTCAGAAGTCGAAGTATATTCATATGAAGGCCCTTATGGAGTAGGATATGCCACAGCTCATATCATAAGAAAAGAAAAAATCGAATTCAGCGTTTTACACGAGTATATGAAGCGCAAAACAGAAAACTATTCCTCGGCCAAAAAGCATGATAACGAATATGTGGCACTTGCATATAAAACAATACACGAATACGTAAATAACGGAATTAAAATAAATCCACCTAAAGATTTAAGCCGTGAGTTCTACCATAGCAAAAGCGGAGTCTTTGTTTCAATTAAAAAGGAAGGAAGGCTAAGAGGTTGCATCGGCACTACTCAGCCAACCCGTGAAAATATCGCACAAGAGATTATTGCAAACGCCATCTCCGCTGCAGTACGCGATCCTAGGTTTAACCCGATAGCTCCCCACGAGCTTTCAGACCTTACAATATCGGTGGATGTATTGTTCCCTGCGGAAGATATAAAAAGCAAAGATGAGCTTGATGTAAAAGAATATGGTGTTATTGTAAGCAGCGGATTTAAGCGAGGGCTTTTGCTTCCCAATCTTGAAGGGGTTAACACAGTTGACTATCAAGTGGAAATAGCTCTTGAAAAAGCAGGCATCGACCCTAGTGAAAACTACAAAATGCAAAGATTTAAGGTTGTGCGGCATAAATGAAAGAAGCTCTTTATTACAGAGAGTTTGGCGAAAACTCAGTAAAATGCCTTCTGTGTCCTCATGAGTGCACCATAGCCCAAGGGCGCGCTGGGCTTTGCCGAGTGCGCGAAAATATTGACGGTAAACTTTATACCAAAACATACGAAATGGTTTCATCCCTTGCAATAGATCCAATTGAAAAAAAGCCACTCAGGCTCATGAAGCCAGGCAATCATATATTGTCTATTGGCACAATAGGGTGCAATTTTAGGTGCTCATTTTGCCAAAACTATCACATATCGCAAAGCAACCCTCCGTTAAGAAAAATCCCAGTAGATGAGCTTCTCAATATATCCGATTCACTCAACGAATCAATCGGCATAGCCTTTACATATAACGAGCCTACAATATGGTATGAGTATATTCTTGAAGTTGCCATGAGAAACAAAAAAGATACAGTGCTTGTCACAAACGGTTACATAAACCCGGAGCCCTTAAATAGGCTTCTTCCCTACATCGCCGCGATGAATATCGATATAAAATCAATGAACCCTAATTTTTACAGAAAAACATGTGGAGGAAAATTGGAACACGTGCAGAAAACCATTGAAATTGCGGCAAAGCAAACTCATATAGAGCTTACATTTCTAGCAATCCCGGGATTCAACGATTCTGAGGAGGAAATGGAACAATTGACAACATGGATTTGTACGGTAAATCAAAAAATACCCCTCCACATCATTCCTTTTAGGCCGATGTATAAGATGAACTATGTGCCTGCTCAGACGATAAAGAAACTATCAAGGCTTAAGCAAGTCGCAAGAAAAAGGCTGAGCTACGTTTACTGACCGACTTCCGGCATGTATTTTCTTATTTTCGCAACATCATCGCCAAGTATCTCCACTGCGATTTCCCATTCATGCTCCATCCTGTAAAAACAACTTTTACTCGGGTTAATAGCATCTATCATCTCAGGAAAATCAAGGCATTGCCTGATAGGAAGTATATGATATAAGTCGCCGCCCTCGTATTTACCATAGCGAAGAGTGCTCGTTGGCAGATATTCAACACCTTTTATAGTAATTTCGTTTGTGTAGTTATCCCGTATTAACGTCACATAGGCTATCGCTCCTGCTTCCTTTGAAACCCCGTACATTCCAGAGACAAAGTTTCCGAGAGAATAGAAAATGATTCCCTTGTGATTCGTTCCGTCTTCAAGCACAGTTTCATACATCTCAGCAGGTTGGAGCACATGCGGATGGCAGCCAAACACAATGTCTGCTCCCATATCAATGTAGCTGTGCGCATAATCTCTTATGCCTTGCCTCGGTGCAGTTTCAAGCTCATCTCCCATGTGTGGGCAAACAACAACCGTCTCAGCTCCATATTCTCTGCAAAGCTCAATCTGTTCCTTCACCTGCGCTGGCTCAATATAGCAAACAAGCCAGCTTAGAACTTCATCGTCAATCCCTTTTTCAAATCCATTGAGGGAATAAGTTGCCGAAACAATACCCACCTTTATCCCTTTTACATCAATAACCAAAGGCTTGTTTCTTTTTTCAGGAGAACTCCACGCACCCGTATGATACATTTCAGAATCATCCAAAACTTTCAAAGTCCGCAAAAGTCCTTCCATTTTCCTATCATAGATGTGATTGTTTGCATTTAGTGCTACATCAATTCCCGCATCCTGCATTGCAGGGACAATTTCATCTGGAAAATTAAACCTCGGATAACCATTGTATCCTTCCTCGCTTCCAGCTATAGGACCCTCTAGGTTTGCTATCATAAGATCAGGATATAAAAGAGCGGGTTTTATATATTCAAACCAATGGTAAAAAGAATATCCGTCTTTTCCTCCAGCCGCATTCGCATCCATCACCTGTCTGTCATGAATCATGATATCACCAGCCGCGCCAATTACAATCTCCGTGTATGGCTCTGGCTCTATAGTAGGTTCAGGTGTCGGTGTGGGCTCTAATGCATTTGATAACTTAACCAAAGGTGAAGTCTTAAGAGGTGTTTTTTCTTCATCAGTTTTTTCGGCTTCAACATTTGCAGCTAAAACGATTTCTTTTTTTTGGACTGCAATATCATTGACAACAAGCGTTGAAAAAAGCATAGCTATCGCTATAATCACAATTATCTTGATTGCCACCTGTTTTTTCATATACCCTGCCAAGTAATATATTTATTAACTATTATACCATCATAATTTACCTTCATCACAAAATTATTTAAGAACTAGCAAAAGAAACCACTGGCAAGGCAGAATCTATAACTTATTGTAAAACACATCTCATTATAGTAATATATTAGAAGTAAAATTATTATACGGAGTAATTGATGTTATTTAACTCATTGCAATATGTGTTATTTTTGCCGATTGTTATCGGTTTATATTTTTTATTGCCTCACAAATTCAGATGGATATTGCTTCTTGCGGCAAGCTATTTCTTTTATATGTGCTGGAATGTTTCATATGCCGCGCTGATTGCATTATCAACTATTATAACCTTTTTAAGCGGCTATTTTATAAGCCATGAAAATGAAAAGCTGGATTCTGAAAAAACAGATGCTAAAACATGCAAGCGCCGAAAAAACTTATATGTAGCAATATCATTTGCATTAAATATTGGAATACTTGCGTACTTCAAATATTCTCCAATGGCGATTCTGACATTCGAGAGAATTTCCGCAGCACTCGGAAAAAGCATTAACCTTCCGGATTTTAAGTATATACTGCCGGTCGGAATTTCTTTTTATACATTCCAAGCACTGTCGTATACCATGGACGTTTACCGAGGCACCATAAAAGCCTCTCGCAACATAGGAAAATATGCACTGTTTGTATCCTTTTTCCCGCAGCTTGTGGCAGGTCCAATAGAGCGCTCATCACACCTATTGCCGCAATTTGATAAAGTGATGAAGTTTGATGTTTCTCGTGCACGCAAAGCATTTTTGCTTATACTGTGGGGAATGTTTAAAAAAGTGGTTATAGCCGACAGGATAGCCCCTACGGTAAATCATGTTTTTTCAAGGGTGGGCGGAAATAACGGCGTGACATTCATAATCGCAACTTTCCTTTTTGCCATCCAGATATACTGCGACTTTTCAGCTTATACTGACATAGCCATAGGTTCTGCAAACATCATGGGTTTTGATATCATGAAAAACTTTAATCGTCCATACTTTTCAAAATCAATATCAGAATTTTGGAGAAGGTGGCATATATCACTTTCTTCATGGTTCAGAGACTATCTCTACATCCCCCTTGGCGGCTCAAGAGTTGGCAAATTCCGCTGGGCGTTTAACACAATGGTTGTATTTTTGGTTTCAGGCCTTTGGCATGGCGCCAGTTGGGGTTTTGTCATGTGGGGTGCTTTGCACGGCACGTATCTTCTTATCGGCAGGTTTTCAAAGCCCGCAAGAGACAAGCTTCTTTCATCACTTAAAATCAAACGCGAGTGGAAGCTTACAGGCTTCATATCTGGGCTTATAACATTTGCACTTGTCTGCTTTGCATGGATATTGTTTAGGGCAAACTCCATGCGCGAAGCGATGATAATAATCCGCGGCATCTTCTCATTTGGCGATTATATATTAAGCATCAAAAAAACTCTTTCGCTTATGAATCTGTCCATTAACGATATGGCGTTTATAATCATGAGTCTTACAATACTCATGGGTGTTATGATAGTGCAGACTAAAATCAGCATACGTGAATTCATGGAAAAAAGATCGTGGCCTATAAGGTGGGTAGTTTATCTTTCCCTCATCTTCGGAATAATACTGCTTGGCTATTATGGCGTGGGCGACTCTTCGTTTATATACTTTCAATTCTAGGAGATATAATGTTTGGAAGCGACAAAAAAACATATGTTATAATCCGTGCAGTTGCATTTGTAATGGTCTTTATTGCGATTTTTGCATTTCTTGAAGCACTGACATATGATCATGATAAAGTATATGATGGCTGGAAGTATGTTTATGACGGAGATATCGACATACTAATAATGGGTTCATCCCATGTTCACACAGGGTTCAATGCTGAATATATAACAGAAGAAACAGGCAAAAGCACTGTCATATTAAGCAGCGGTGCGCAAAATATAAAACAATTATATTTTAATCTTGTAGAAACTTTAAAATACCAAAAACCGGAAGTTATAGTTGTTGAAGAATTTTCTATTATTGAAGATACAATAGCATGGATGAAAGAAACAGACGCAATAGGGCTTGCCCTTTCAAATCTTGATGGTATGAAAATGTCTCCTTTAAAACTGAAAGCTGCGTTTTCAACCTTAGGTTTCGACGGCTACGGTGTTTTTCAGATAATGCGTGAATCCGGAAAAACCGAACGTTTTATTTTTGCTTTAAAACACATTAAGCTTGCCGTGAAAAGAATGTTCACACCTAAGGAAAAACCCTTCTCGGAAACTCGAGGTACTGAGCCCAGTGTAACAGTCGAAAACAATTTATCAGAAAGATACAATGAAAGTTTAGTGCACAACATTGATAA
Source organism: Christensenellaceae bacterium (assembly GCA_963676355.1). Taxonomy (GTDB): domain Bacteria; phylum Bacillota; class Clostridia; order Christensenellales; family UMGS416; genus JAGLOK01. Next base: position 746,109 of record OY781093.1, on the reverse strand, counting down.
ATCATTCATGCTAACTAATCAAAATATTAAATATATGGATAAAGTAATTGAGTTGTGCAAAGAAAATAATATTAAACTTGAATTTATTAAAACACCACTTATCAAGAATCAATCATCAATATCCGGTCATTATGCAATAGAAAAACACCTCGAAGAGCAAGGATATGATATAAATGCTTATAACCTTATGGATAAAAAATATAATCTTGGTATGGAATTAACCGATTATGCCGATATAAACCACGTATCAGAGTCGGGAATGAAAAAAGTGTCCGACTGGTTTATCGAACACATAAAAGCCACTATTGATTAATCTAATTATTCTTCCACAAACAAAATAGCACTGTCCAGTTCGCGCTCTTCTGTGCCGCCCTCTGGTTTATTTATAAGCTTTCCGTTAAACACCATAGTGGATGAACCGCCGCCATCCAGATTATAGGCATCCACACATCCCAAGCTTGCCATGAATGCCGAAAGCTCTTCCAAAGTCATTCCATCTGAATATTCGCTTCTTCCGTCTACCACCACAAAATAATAGTGATAGGGCTCAATCATTCCGACTGCAGTCCTCGGATGTTCTTTGCGTATGTGTGAATACATAAAGCTATCAATTTTTTGGCCTGCATTTAATAGCATCGGTCCGAAGTTAAATACATGGACGGCATCTTTTTTAAGAAAATACTCGCCGCTTATATTCCTTGGATAAAAAGACTTCATAGCTCCATCGCTGAATATAGCAAGATGATCCGCCGCCACGACTTCGCGCAGTACTTCGCCGTTTCTTATTATGATTCCATAGTCTGTAGCAGTACACGAATCAGAATTTACAGCAAAAACCGCGTTATATTCCTCTGCAAGCTCGGAAACCGTCGCATATCCCCCATGGAATTTGCCGCCTGCAAACACTGGCAGGAAATTTTCTAAAGAATTAAAATACACTTCTGCTACATATGCCACACTGTCGCCGCTTTTAATGACTTCTATTTCAACGCTCAGATTTGGGCTGTGATAGGACATATCCTCTGCGACTATTTCGCCATCGGTAAACATGTCATCACGCACACCGGGGTGTATATAAGGCTCAGGAGTTACATACTGCGTAGGCGAAGGCGTCAGGGTGTATTGGGCAACCGCAAGCTCCACACTAGGCGTCTCGTTGAGCGCTCCCGCAAAATCAGTCGGCACCAAGGTCTTAATCGCCACAGCAGGAGTAACCAGCCCTTGTGTTTCTTGAGATGCCAAAAATCCGTTTTCCATTGCAAGCACAAGGCCATCGGAATCCAAAAATACATACACAGAGGCAGCAATTATTGCAATAAGAAAAAAAGCAATAAGTATACCCATTCCTTTTCTGCGTTTTTTTCTTTTTATATTTCCTTTTTCCATTAACGGAGAAAGAGCGTCGTTCATCTTTTCAATTCCCTCTTAACACTTTTGATAATACTATTTTAATAAAAACGTAACAAAAAGAAAAGAAAAATATTTATAAACAAATAAAAACCGCGGAGAAATCATACTCCGCGGCAAAAACTATCATTATATTTTCCTATTCATTACCATCCATGTATTTTTCAAAGCTCTTTTCGCCTTCCTGTTCCCACCATTTTTCGTAAAGAACATCATAGTCTTTATTTTTAGGCGTTTCAGACTGTTCTTCGTCATTTGCTTGTGAGTTTTTATGGTCCTTATCAAATTCTTTGTCAAATTCTTTTTTCACTTCATCCCTGATCGCGCTGCGGATTGTTCCCTTTTCATGTTTCTTTTCACTGTCGCCGCTACCGCTTCCGATACCACCAAAGATAATCTTAGCAAGTATGAAAACGCCGATTCCCTGCCAGTATGTTATAGTAGTTAGGCCAAAAATCATTGGCATAAGCCAGTTCCACAGCCACATGATCACAAATCCCAATAACGCTGCGACCAAGATTCCAAGCAATATCATTCCAATTATTTTTAATACTTTCCAGGCCACTTTTCTTTCATCTATAGCCATGCATTCATCTTTATTCTTTCTCATTATTTTGCCTCCTTAAACAAATATTCATTTACCGTCTTTTTTAGTTTTGCAACAGCTCTTGATTTCCTTGATAAAAGGGTTCCCAGCTTTATGCCAGTGTCATCACACAAGTCTTTGTAGCTTCTGCCCACAATTTCTGTTTCGATGAATATAAATTTTGACTTTTCGTCAAGAGAGTCAATCGCTTGTTTGATAATTAATTTCAGTTCATTTTTGAGAACTTCGTCTTCAGCTGCCTGCACAACGGCATCGCTGTCTTGGTCTGTTAATACCTCATATTTGGTCTTTTTCATATAATCTATCGCCGAATTTCTAAGCGAAGAATACATATATGAAGTCATGTTCTTGATGCTTAGTGCGTCATCACCTTTGTAGAGGATTTTAAGAACGGTCAGCTGGATAATGTCTTCAGCGTCATACTGACTTATTCTATTAAATCTGCCTTTCAGATATCTAACAAAGTTTTCATATTCTTTTTCAAATGTCTCGGCTATTTTCGAGTCAGCCATTTTTAAAACCCCCTTTCAAAAGATTTATATTAACTCTTACGCCTCGGCCAAGGGTAAAATCAACTGTTCGCTTCTGACATATCCTTTATCAATTGCTTTATTGCGAAGCACTAAATAAAGCTGTGCGTCGGTTGACATGTAGTAGGGCATAACAAACAGTATGCTGAGTGCGGCAAGGAATGAGACTACCGAAAAAGTCGCAATCACAGCAATTCCGCCAGTTAAATAACCAATTATCCCAAGCACCGCAAAGCCTAACCCGTACCATCCGAAAAACGACAAATCCAAAACAAATGTTTTCCACTTCTCACCATCCATCATTTTGCGGCTAAGCAGTATAGCTTCGCTTGCGTTCATCTTAGGATTGTCCGCCAGTATATACGGAACCATTCGATACGAATAGCTCTTTACTATACCAGGAATAATAAAAAGCAAGCTCCAGAGGAATGTAAATAGGCTGCGCAAGAACATTGTTTTTACAACATTTCCATAGTTTCCGTTCCTAAAAGCTTCTCCCAGATATCCTCCTTTTTTATGAGGTATCTCAGCGGATGTTTTAAAGAAAGTCTTTGCGCCCATTTTCAATGGATTTCCCAAAAAGACATCAAAAGCAATTGCTATTACCGCGAAAACCATAAATAGTATTAGCCCTATAAATACTGCCCCAATAATCATTGGCGCCATTGCTCTAAAGAAACTCCTTGATTCATTATCCAACTCCGACTCAAAATAATACTCATCACCGAAGTTGTCTGAAAATTCATCTCTGAATTCTGAAAATGTCCCATGCTCGCTACGATCACGGTAATTGCTGAAATTACTATTGTGTCTCCAGCTGCTGCCAGAAAGAGGCGAGCCTCCGCTTATTATCATAAACACCAGAGCTACAAGAAAAGCTATCCAGTAATTTAATTTAAGCACATTCTTCGCTCTTTGTTTCAGTTCATATCTTTCCCACTTGTGCATTTTTTATCTCCTTTTTTTGTTCCTTACATTTATAAGACGGTTAAGGAAGCGTTTTATTGCATTTATTTTAAAAAAAAATTATATAAATATTATAAAATATGTTTAAGTTGTCGTAAATGGATAGTAAAAACCGCTATTTGAGACTCGTGATTTCAATTAATCATCTGTAAATTGTAAAAAAAGCCGCTTTGAAACGACTTATGTTTTTTTCACCAATCTAAAAAGACCGCTTAAAAAGCGGTCTTTCATGTCTGTTAGTCTATTTTGTAAGGCAGAAGCGCCATCTTCCTTGCGTTCTTTATGGCCATTGAAAGCATTCTTTGATGCTTTGCACATACACCGGTCATTCTACGCGGAAGCATTTTACCCGATTCGCTTACATAGCGACGAAGCTTGCTTATGTCTTTGTAATCAATCTCAGTGGCTTTATCTACACAAAAATTACAAACTTTTCTGCGAAAACGCCTCTTATATTTGCTACGTTGATCACCCATACGTTTTTCCTCCTTATACTGCGCCCAAGGCGCCATTTAAGTTACAGGTTAAAACGGTAAATCCTCGTTTATTTCCTGCATGTCCGAAGGAGCACTTTGATCTCCTCCATATTCATTTCCCTGATTCTGAGAAGAGCCTGAACCCGAGCCCGCTGTGCGTGCTAAAAATTGCACTTCATCAGCGACTACTTCCGTAACATAGCGGCGCGAGCCATCTTTCGCCTCATAGCTACGTGTCTGTATAGAGCCTGCAACTGAGCACTGAGAACCTTTTCTCAAATACTTCGCGCTGTTTTCGGCTTGCTTTCCCCAAACTACCACAGGAATGAAATCTGCTTCCCTTTCACCGTTCGGACTTGAAAACCTACGGCTTACTGCAACAGTAAAATTACATACGCTTTTTCCGGTTGTGGTGGTTTTAAGTTCAGGGTCACGTGTTAAGTTTCCCAATATAACACATCTGTTCATTAAAAAATCTCCTCACTTTTTGGAGTCAAATATTTATTCAGTTGCTTCTTGCGCTTCTACAGCTTCCGCAGGGGCAGCTTCTTGTGCCGGTGCTTCTTCTGATTTTGAAGGTTCAGCAGGCTTTTCCGGTTTTGCTTCTTCAGCTTGTTTTGGCGCAGCTTTGGGCTTCACAACTTTCTTTGCAGGAACATAGTCGTCGCTTTTGCGCTCAACCATGTAGCGTATGATAGTCTCATTGATGCCAAAATTACGTTCTAACTCTACTGGGAATTCCGGTGCCGATTTGAAGTTCATAAGGACATAATATCCTTCTGACTTATAGTTGATCTGATATGCAAGACGACGCTTTCCCCATTCGTCCACCTGTACGACTTCGCCTCCGTTAGCTGTAACAAGCTCTGTGAACTTTGCTACCTGCTCTTTGATGACTTCATCGCTGAGTGTGCCGTCTATTACGTATAGAACCTCATAATTGTTCATTTTTTCACCTCCTTGGTCTAATGGCCCTGCCTTAAAAAATTTGACAGAGCGAAGATGGCTCCAGTCGCAGATTATAACACATCGCAAAACTGTTAGCAAGCCAAAATGTAATCATTTTTAACATTATATCATATTTTCAAAATAATGGCTTGGCACTTTTTTACTTGTTTTTTTATATCACTTATTGTCTAATAATATATACTAGTTCAAGAGGTGATTATGAGACATATTTTAGGCACGCTAAGAAAATGCGATGAAGATTTTAATTTGATAAAGGAAGGCGACTGCATCGCCGTCGGTGTTTCCGGCGGAAAAGACTCCATTGCCCTTTTAAATGCTATGCAGCTATACAGGCATTTTTCAAAAAACAAGTTTCAAATTAAAGCCGTGTCGGTTGATTTAGGACAGAAAGGCTTTTTTGACAGTGAACCAATTGCCGAACTGTGCAAAAAGTGGGGAATTGAATATCATGTGATAAAAACCAATATCGCAAGTATAGTCTTTGAAGGCCGCAGGGAGAAAAACCCATGCTCGCTGTGCTCTAAAATGAGAAGGGGTACCCTTCACGATTGGTGTAAAGAAAACAATTGCAACAAAATAGCTTTGGGTCATCACAGAGAAGATGCCCTTGAAACGTTTATGATGTCATTTCTTTTTGAGGGAAGAATCTCAACACTGTCACCTATTACTTGGATGGATAGAAGCGATATAGAACAAATTCGCCCGTTACTATACTGCGCTGAAAAAGAAATAGTCGCCGCGGTCAAAAAATATAAACTTCCGATAACAAAAAGCAAGTGCCCGGTTGATGGCAAAACAAACAGGCAAAATATGAAAGACTTAATTAAAAGCTTTCACAGTGTCGCAACCGATCCTGAAAAATATATGCTGCTAGCATTGCAAAAAACTCATAATTACAATCTGTGGGATGAAAACAAGAGGCGACCCGATGACATGCCGCCTTGGCATGAGCTGTATAAAGAAGAATAGAGCTACTTACTCATCCTTGTGATTCTGCCAAAGTTTTTAAGCTGAATAAGCCTGTCAAGGTTGAATTTTGCCGTCAGCTTATCAAAATTCTCTGTATACTCGCTGTGATACATATCCCAATGCCCAGAGTACTCCCAAACACCGTCTTCAGGCTGGTTTAATATAATATAATCTAAGTTTTGGTTTATTGCCTTTTCAAAATCATAATATAAAGGATCAAGCGGGGATTTAAATATACACAGCGGACTTATCACATCATTTGTCCAGCTCTTTTGATCCAAAACAATCATTTCCTTTAAGTGCGGCTTCAATACGTTTACAAACCTTTCGCCTGCAACATCGGGCAAAAGCCTGCAAAGCTGCATTAGCCCTGCTATTTCTCGTTTATCCAGCGTTCCAGCAAACCTTTGTATCAGCTCATTATATAAATTCTCCAGCATCTCTTTTGCAAAAGCCCGAAAGTCTCCCCCGCCAAAGTGATAAAAATATCCCACTATCTCGCAGGTCGGGTATAGCGGAAAATTATTTGGATGTGCTTCGTCCCAGTCAAGCCATTTAGCACGAGGGCTCCTTGCGGCCTCTTCAACGGTTGGATGCCAGCTCCCATTTTGCCTCACATTTTCCCTTAGGTAATTAAGCACCTTTTGCGGAGCATCAAATTCCTGTGTGATTTTAAGCTCGTGCAGTGTTCTTAAAAAATAGGCGCAACTTATAGGCGTTGAGCCTTCGTATATATGATCAATTTCAAGTCCACCTGCACCGCCATCCTTGTTTAGGTATCCCTCAAGTACGGAAATCACTGCAAATGCGGGTTTGTTCTCAAAGTAATGTGCATAAAGAGCTTTATCTATATCTCTTGCATGCTGCATTATAAATTCGCCTGTCTGCCAGACTCTTTTTTTTGAAATAGAAAACGCTTTGTTGCCTGTCATAATCGCCTCCATAACAATCCGATTATAAAAAAATCCCTGCACTAAAGCTGGGATTTTATATTCTTGATTGTTTCTAGCCTCTTATATCTTGGCCTCGTTTACGTGTGGTTGTAAACAGTGCGTTGTGCTTTTTAAGATTGTCAATGTTTTCAAGAGCGCGCCCTGTTCCTATTGCAACACAGGAAACTGCATCTTCTGCCACAAAGCAAGGCACTCTTGTATATTGCTGTATTCTCATATCAAGACCATAGAGCAGTGCTCCACCGCCTGTCATTATTATTCCTCTGTCAAAAATATCAGATGATATCTCAGGAGGAGTGCGCTCCAATACATCATGCACAGCTTCCAAAATTGACTGCACAGGCTCATCAAGCGCTTCAATCATTTCATCAGATCCAACATTTACTGTCTTTGGAAGTCCCGAAACTAGGTTTCTGCCCGTCACTTCCATGAAAATGGTTTCTTTTCTCGGGAAAGCCGCACCGATATTGATTTTAAGCTCTTCTGCTGTGCGCTCGCCCACCAAAAGGTTGTGCTTTTTACGCATATATCTTACTATCGCTTCATCAAACTTATCGCCTGCAAGCTTTAGTGATGTTGTAACTACTGTGTTATTAAGTGAGATAACCGCTATATCGGTAGTTCCACCGCCGATGTCCACTATCATCGAGCCATATGGGCGCGAGATGTCAATCCCTGCTCCGATGGCTGCTGCTATCGGTTCTTCTATAAGGTCCACTTCCCTTGCGCCTGCATCTTCTGTCGCCTCTATAACCGAACGCTTTTCAACCTCGGTAACGCCTGAAGGCACGCACACCACAACTCTGGGTTTGAAGAAAAACTTTTTGCCGACAACTTTATCAAGGAAATATTTAAGCATCGTCTCAGTTACATGATAATCGGAAATAACACCGTCACGCAAAGGTCTGATTGCCTCTATAGTTCCCGGAGTTCTGCCGAGCATTTTTCTTGCTTCTTCGCCAATGGCAAGCATTCTGCCTGTCCTTTTATCTACCGCCACAACTGACGGTTCTCTTAAAACAATGCCTCGTCCCTTTACATACACTAGAACGGTGGCAGTCCCTAAATCAATACCAATATCCTGGGTTCCAAACATATGGAAATCCTCACTTTTTCTTATTTATATTCAAACATTCAACCAGCCCAAAAACCGCTTGTTTTGTTACATTTGCATTACAATATACCACCAACATTGTATAATAATATTTACCCACCGTCAAGATGTTGTGGAATGCAGTTATTCCTCAAATATACAATTACAATATTAGCTATTTTCTTCTTATTTATTGAAAATACTTGACATTTATCGCGTACATTTGTACACTATACTTACATCAGTACGTTATCAATGAATAAAATCATCAAAGGAGCAAATATGTCTTCTAAAAATAAAATAGATATCACTGAATCCGAATGGATCGTAATGCAGGCTTTGTGGGAAAAATCCCCGCAAACTCTAGGTGAAATCGCAAAAACAATAAATAACAAAGCAGACTGGAATAAAACAACTATAAACACGTTGCTTCGCAGGCTTATGAAAAAAGAGGCAGTGTCATATAAGGAAGCAAGATTTTATAAATATTATCCTCTTGTAACAGAAAAAGAATGCCTAAAGGCGGAGATGAAAGATATCTTAAATAAGTTCTTCTATTCATCCCCTCAAAAGCTTATGGCTACCCTCGTTGAAAGCGAAGACTTTAGCAAAGATGACATTTCCGAGCTCGAAAAACTTCTGAAGCAGATAAAAGAAAAAGGTGAGTAATATGCAAAATATTATTAGCAATATCTATCTGATATCTGCTTTGTGTACAGGAGTTATATTAATACTTCTTATAGTGCGTATGATTGCAGGCAAGAGGGCAGGTGCTTGGTGGCGCTCCATTATATGGCTTGTAATACTTGTAAGAATGCTTATTCCATATACATTCAGCTCACCGATTAGCATTTTTAACAATCAAGGCATAGTCAATATACAAAAGAATGTATTGCAAGCGTTTCTGCCTGAAACAGTTAAAGGCGCAGATAGCGAAACATTATATGAAATTGATGATGCTACAATTAGCATCTCGGACAACGCCGCTTCTTCGGAAGATGCTAATACAAACCTTGTAGCAGAAAATAATACCGATACAGTCGCAAATCCACCATATTCTAGTGTTGATAATCCAAACTATTCGCTAACAAACACGGGATTTAATTGGATTAATATCTCATACTATATCTATATAAGCGGTTTTATCGCATCCTTAGCCTATCTAATTATACGAATGCTTTCACTTTCAATAGGGCTTAAGCACTTTGAGGAATGCAGGAATACAAGGGTTATCGATTTATTTTATGCTGTAAAGTTCCGCATGAATATAAATCGAAAAGTTAAGATACTAATAGACAAAAATATCAGCGTGCCTGCAATCGCAGGCGTGTTTAAACCAAAACTTATACTCCCACAAAAAGCCTTAGACACGATGACCGACAATCAGCTTGAGTATGTATTTATTCACGAGCTTACCCATCTTAAAAGAAACGATGTGTTAAAGCTATGGTTTTTAGAGTTTGTTATTTGTGTTCACTGGTTTAATCCCGTTTTATATTTTATAAAATCAATTATTCGTCAGGATATAGAATTATCCTGTGACGAAAAGATAATAAGTTCCTTAGACAACAAACACTATATCGACTATTGTAACGTACTGATGCTCACATCTATTAAAAAGTATAAGCCTATTCCCGGTGTTATTACCGCCAACATGGCAGGCAAAAGCGGGAAGAAGCTAAAGGAGCGTCTGACAATGATTAATAAGTTTAATAAGAAAAAAGCATTGATATACGGGATAGTTATGCTGATGGTAATTGTCACTGTATTTATATCATGCACAACTGAGTCAGTTAAAAAAGAAGACGATGACTATGTAGCTATCGATTGGGAAGCCGAGCCTAAGACTGTTGATATGGTTTTTCAAGGGTACAACACAAAAAGCGCTTCACCATATAATGTAACTTATATAAACCAAATGGTAAAAGTTGTGAACGAAAGACTTTTAAAGGAATTAAATTGTAAAATAGATTTTAATTGGGTTTACTATGAAAACTACACTGAGGATTTAACAATTATGTTAGCATCTGATGACAGTCCAGATATGATTGCACAGTATAGTATTCCGGACTATTATGAGCCTTTAGCCGATAAAAATCTATTAGTCGACATTTCTGATATGAAATATCAATATATGCCCAAATTAACAAAAAGACTTGAAAAACTGACACCTTCATATTTCGATTATCAAGCGTTAGCGGGAGACACTTATGTTATGCCGAGTGTTGGATACTATCCACAGAGAAATATTGTTGCCGTCTTAAAAACTATCCAAGACGAATACGGCAAAGAAATAAATACTCTTGAGGAATATGAGGAATTTATGATTTGGTGCCAAACAGCATATCCCGACATGACAGCAGGTTATTACTACGACCAACTACTTTTTATCGAAACTTACATGCAGAGCAGAGGATACACACAAGCAAGTTCATCTTTTTATATGCACACAGCTAGCAATCAAACCACTCATTATCCCATGGAAATGATGGATGAATTCTATGATGCATATAGCACAATGAAAAGATGGCATTCATCAGGATATTTAGGAAATCTAACATTCAAAACATTTCCTAATGCACTAAAAAATAACAAATTAGCTTCAATGCTTACAGTCTATAGCAACCTTTCTAATATATCTCTATCGCTTTCAGAAGGAAGCGAGCTATTTTATCATGTGCTGAACGAAGATCAAAAGATACCTTCAGCTCCAAATGCGCACGGATTTGTATTTTGTAAAAACGGAGATGCTGTAAAAGATGGTATGCGTTTTCTAGAGTGGGTACATAAAAAACAAGAAAATAACGATTTAATCAAATATGGTATAGAAGGTACTCACTATACACTGGAAGATAATAAAATCTCATTTCCTAATTATTATATGAGTGATATCTACCAATGGTCTGGTTCAGAATACTTTGATGATTATAAATATGAGCGAGCACTCGTAAATGAACCCGACAATTACAAAGATATAATATCGAGAATAACAGTCACCAACAGCTTCTCTGAATATGATTATTTTGATGAAAGAAAAAAAAAGATACTAACGTTTACTCAAGGAGAAAAGGATAGTATAAAAGTATTTGAAGGCAAAATTAGTAATACTTTTGACAAAAGAGTTGAAGTACTTTATTATTTATTCGATTTATGGGAAAAAGGCGATTTCAGCATGTCCTCAGATGAAGTGATAGAGATTCTTCTCACCGAAGGTAAAGGCAATGAACTTTATAATCTTTATAAAGAGATAGATGAATTTATTCAGGAAAAAAAATAATAACATAACAAAAGGTCGTCAGAGTGCTTGGCGGCCTTTACTCCATCCCCAATCTATACTGTCTTTCTGCAAGCAGCAAATCCACCATCCTGCCGTAGCTTTTCACCCCATCAGTCTGGTCGTTTGCTTGAAGGTATGTGTTGTTGACTGCTTCAGCTTTTTCCGCCACCGGTCCTTCATATTGCTTCCAAAATTCAGCCCTGTATGCCATGTCATCATTCACATTATCACTATATAGTTTGCGAAGCTCATAATATCTGTCGCTGTCGGCAGCATAGAGTTTATTCATCGCATTGATTAACGCAAGCAAAGTACCGGAATAGTTAAAGTAATTATCTCCGCTTTCGCGACCAACAAGATATGCTATAAAGTTCGCTTCATCTTCACGTGCAAACCCGCGCTGATGCGCCGCCTCATGCAAAGCTGTTGCAGGCAGCAAGATACCGTCTGTTGCAACATTCACATTAGCTTCTGCTGTAAACATCAAATATATGCCTGTAATCTTTGTGTGGTTCATAAGCTCTGAGGCCAAAACAGGCTTCGGTGCTGAATACTCCCCTGCAAACATTTGATATTCTGCGCTAACATCCTTATATATTTGTGGTACTTTCTTTAGCGTTTCATCAATTGAATATGGTAATTTAAGCACTCCGTTTTCATCTTCATCAAGCTCTGCTCTTATTGTGTTCGCCTCATCTATAAGATCTAAGCACAAGTCTTCAAGTTCTTCCGTGGAAAAGAGCATGCGCGGATATTTCATAATATCGGCAAGTGGGTATCTATAATAGTTTAAAGCCCAGCCCGCAACAAAGAAAAAATACAAAATACTCGCTGTCGCAGCAAGAGATACCACCCAGTTTATTATAGTATATATGCCGTGTCTGTTACGAAACGCTGATATGACAGACCATATGATTGCGACAATCAAAACTATTATTAACGCATATACAAAATACTCTATAAACGAAAAATTATAGGGCGCAAAAATCTTGCTCCAAGGCTGTGAATATGCTTTATACCAATTGCTTGCATAAGTTTCTTCCACCCAGCCGGGATTTTTTATCGCCCAATCTTTGAGAAAGATTGTAATCGGCAAAAAAGAGCACAACAAAAAAGTATAAAAAAGCTTAATCCAGCTTTTTTGCTCTGATTTCATTTTTGATGATTTTTTCTTCGTCATTCGTTGTTTTTTCCTTCTATTGAAAAAATATTGGTAAAATACATGTTAAAGAGTCCCCTTAATCAATGTTCTTTGTGGATTTTTATTATAATATCAGTATAATATAAGTGCCACAAAATAATTTTAGTTTAATAAAAAATTTATATAAAGGACATTATTATGAACAAAAATGACATGAAATTGATTTATGATTACAACAATCTAATGGCTGAAAACATCATAACAGATGAAATGGACGCTAAACTCCAAAAAAAGGTTGGCGCAATCACTAAAGAGGAAATAGACAAATTTATACCCGAACTTCAAAAGGCAAAAAAACGTCTTTCAAGTAAATGGGGCAAAGCCTCAAAGATGATTGCATGGGCAAAGAGCTTTAATATCTCCCAAACTCAGCTAAATTCTATATTAAAAACTGCTGAGCAAGTACGCGGCAAGTTTGAAAACTTCGTGGTCTTCGGAATAGGCGGCAGCGCACTTGGTCCTATTGCAGTGCAAAACGCTTTAAATCACCTTCGCTACAATGAGCTTTCCGACGAAAATCGTCCCGGCCCCAAATTCTATGTGGAAGACAATGTTGATCCCGAACGCATGAATGCACTTTTAGATGTTATTGATGTTAAAAAGACTTGCTTTAATATAATCACAAAATCGGGGAAAACCGCAGAAACTATGTCGCAGTATCTCATCTGCGAAAATCTTCTAAAAGAAAAACTAGGCGATGAATGGTACAAAAATGTCATTGCTACAACTGACAAGAAAAATGGCAACTTAATTAAAATCGCAAAACAGAATAAGTTTAAAACATTTATCATCCCGGACGGCGTAGGCGGAAGATTTTCCGAACTCTGCCCTGTGGGTTTACTTCCTGCGGCGGTTTGTGGAATTGATATAAAAGAAATGTTAGAAGGCGCACGCCTCATGGATGAGATGTGCAAAACAGACGATCTATTAAATAATCCCGGCTATATGGCGGGGCTTCTCATGTTTATTGCAATGCAGAAAAAGAGCAAAAACATTCAGGTTGTAATGCCTTATGCAGACAGCCTCAAATACTTTGCCGACTGGTATGCACAGCTTTGGGCTGAGAGTCTTGGAAAGAAACACACCACACGCGGCAAAGAAGTTTATGTAGGACAAACTCCAGTTAAAGCCGTTGGCGTAACCGACCAGCATTCACAGGTACAGCTCTACACAGAAGGTCCTTTTGACAAAGTGATAACATTCATCGGCGTTGAAAAATACCGCTCAGAATACACCATACCTCACGGATGCGAGGACATCCCTGATGTTTCATTCCTTGGCGGTCATTCACTGAACGAATTGATTTCAGCTGAGCAACAGGCTACAGAAATCGCAGTTACCGCAGCAGGCAAGTTAAATCAGACAATCACTTTGCCTGAAGTTAACGCAAATACAATTGGCCAGCTAATGTACTTTTTTATGGTTCAGACAGCCGTTTGTGGAGAGCTTTTGAAAATTGACGCCTTTGACCAGCCCGGTGTTGAAGCCGGAAAAATCGCAACATATGCTCTTCTTGGAAAAGAAGGCTTTGAGGATAAATTAAAAGAGCTTCAAGGCAATGCTAAAAAGAGTGACAAATACAAAATATAAATATGTGCATTTAAAGCCATCCGTATTATGGATGGCTTTTTTAATATCTATATAATTTTTAAAGCACCTCATCCTCATTAGGAAGATCGCCATCTAAAAGCTTTCCGGCAAACTCCAAAACTTCTTTTTCTTCTTCAGCGGGAAGGGGTACAAACTCTTCTGTTTCGTCATCAATAACTTCCACTTTCATAATGAAAACATCAACTTTGTCATGATCTTTTAAGTCTTCAGGGTTTTGCCCCAAATCGGCAAGGATAACATACTCCTCTCCATTAAAAAGAAAATAATCAACGACTTCAAATTCTATTACTTCCCCGTTGTCAGTCTCAAACTCTACAATATCTTTTTCATTGCTTTGGTTATCCATATCACTCATATGCAACCTCCAAGTTTATAATTTAGTTATAAAAAAACATCCTCGAATTTTTTCTATAATTATTAAACTTACTTTCATCTATTATATCGTATTTATGCGTATGGAAGTTAAAAAAAAGTTGTGATATAATCATTTAGTTCAGTTAAAAACATATTATGTTGCTCTAAGGAGAGAAAAATGCTTGAAAAGAAGACAATAGCAACACTGGTTTCCGCATATAATGAAGGACACCTTATAACAAAAACATTAAGCACTATGCCTGATTATGTGGATAAAATCATCGTGGTGAACGACCATGGCACCGATGACACTCTAGACAGGATAAAAGAATATATGAAAGAAGATGATCGTGTAGTATTAGTCGAGCACGAGGTGAACAAGGGCTTGGGTTCCACTATAAAGACCGGATTTCACAAAGCAATCGAGCTTGATATTGATGTTACGGCAATAATGAATGGTGATGCTCAAATGGATCCGGATGATCTTCCAAGTATTGTGCTTCCTGTTATTCGCGGCGAAGTGGATTTTTGCAAAGGCAATAGACTTACAAACAAGTCGGTCAAAAACATGCCAAAGCTCAGATTTTTTGGAAACAGCATTTTGACATTCTTGTCGAAAATGGGCTCGGGATACTGGCACATGCTGGACTCCCAGTGCGCATATTCAGCCATCTCCCTTAAAGCGCTAAAGACAATTCCTTTTGACGAAATAACTCCTCGATATGGCTACAACACAGATCTTATGAATCTGTTAAACATCGCAGACTTTAAGCTAAAGGATGTTCCGGTGCAAGCAGTATACGGAGAAGAGGAAAGCAAAATAAAGCTTGGCAAATATATAGTAAAAACGCTTTATCTTCAAGCAAAGTGGTTTATGCGCAGGATGTGGAGAAAATATTGCGTTAAAGATTTTAACCCGCTTGTCTTCTTTTATCTTATGGCAGGAGTGTGTACGCTCATTTTCGGAGTTATGTTCATACGCTTTTTCTACAGACTTATATGGCTAAAGGATTTAGCAAAAACCACAGCCCTTATATGCTCGCTTTCTTTCTTCATGGGCACACAATTTCAGTTTTTCGGCATGTGGATGGACATGGAAGACAACAAAAGTTTAAACCCAGACAAATAAAATTATTATAATTTTCGGAGGAAAATATGACTAATATACAAGTTAAAGAAATAAAATACGGCGACTACGGCAAATGCTTAGAAATTTCAAACGGCAAGATTGAAGTAGTTGCAACACTCGACATGGGCCCTCGCATCGTAAGATACGGCTTCCCAGGCAAAGAAAACATGTTCTGCAATAATTTAGAGCCAGTATACGAGAAAACAGGCTGGAAAATCCAAGGCGGACACAGACTTTGGATAAGTCCTGAGCATGATATTTTAACCTACGCTCCCGACAATGATCCAATCGAATATAAAGAAATCCCGGGTGGGGCAGTCTTGTTCGGCAATCCTGAAGAGATTTCAGGCGTTACAAAAGAGATTGTAATAGCACTTGAAGAAGAAGGTACAAATGTTGCAATAAAGCACTTAATCACAAACGACAATCTTTGGCCGGTGGATTTTGCAGCATGGTCGATTTCCGTTATGGGAACAGGCGGCAAGGAAGTTGTCCCTGTAAACAAAGTGGATACCGGACTTCTTGGCAACTGTTCAATGAGTCTTTGGCCTTACACAAAGCTAAACGATGACAGAGTCAACTGGGGAAATAAATACATCACTTTAAAACAAGATGTAAACTGCGAAGGTCCTTTTAAATTTGGCATCACTAATCCTTTGGGCTGGGCTGCATATTTTAAAGATAATATGATGTTCGTTAAGAAATTCCAATATATTGACGATGAGAGCGCTGTGTATCCAGATGGTGGAATGAACTATGAAACATACACATGCGACTTTATGCTTGAGATGGAAAGCCTCTCTCCTGTATACAGAGTTGAAAGCGGCGAAAGTGTATCGCACCTTGAAGTGTGGAGTTTAGTTGATGACGTTGAAGCTCCCGGTGATGATGATGAGAGCATCGATGCTGTGTTTGAAGCTCACATGCCCGATTGCGTTAACAACTCAGCTGATAGCTGCGGGTGCTGCTGTGACGACGATTGTGACTGTGACGATGATGACTGCGACTGCGGATGTCATGACGATCATGATAGTGATTGTGGTTGCTGCTAACCAAAAGAATTTGAAAAGAGCTGCTTCGGCGGCTCTTTTTTTGTTGGTTAAAAGCAAAAGCTAAGAAAATGTTAATCCAACAAAATGTATATTTTAAAAGGTAAAAGGCATACTTTGGCATACATCTTTTTGAAATGAGCATAAAAGACTTGACTTTGTTATAACTGTTATATAACATATATATCAGTTGAAGAATTGCTTTTAACAGAAATCAATATGACATTTAAATAAGGGAGTATGTTATGAAAAAGATAATATTAATTGTTATGGCTGCGGCATTACTATTTACCGCAGGCTGCACAAAAAAAGAAAGCGCACCTCAGATTGCCACAACCGACATGGAAGAGACCGCGCTCAATTTAGTTAACGACATGATAAAAAAAGACTACGATAGCGCGTACAATAATTATAGCTACAGCGACAAGCTGCTAGAAGCTATAAGCGTTGAGTTCTTTGAAACAAACATTGGAGGCTCATTTGAAAAACTAGGCGATTTTGTTGAGATGAAAACACCATTTGCGAGCCAGCAAGATGAATACATAATCATTTCTGTACCTCTTGTATTTTCAAAGTCCAGCATCAACTACAATGTGGTATTCGATGAAAATGGAGATATTGCGGGGATTAACATGGGAAAATACAAAGAAGGTGACTCTCAGGAAAAGGCAGAGTCCGAAAATGCGGAAGCTTCCGTTATAGAATTGGCTCAAAACTATGCCAAGGATTTGATGGATGGCAACTACGAAAAAGCATACAGCGAATATCCTCATGACAAAACAATGCAGGATGCCGTAAATTCAGATGAATACAAAAAAATTATTGAAGATCTGATGCAAAACACCGGAGAGTTTAAATCTTTTGGTAAGCCATATTCATTTGAAACAGGCGGATATACTGCAGTTGATATACCCATTATTATGGAAAAAGAAAACGTAAATATAGAAATATATTTTGACGCACAAAGTAACATTGCCGGCCTAAAATTTGTGGCATATCAGGAAAAAAGCACGGATGCCAAACTTCCTGATGGAACAAGCGAGCAGGAGCTTGACTCCGAAGTCAACGGTTACACTTTGGGTGGCACTTTGACATTGCCTGCTGGCGAGGGTCCCTTCCCTATAGTTATTTTGGTGCACGGCTCAGGGCCTACTGACCGCGACGAAACCATTCTTACAAACAAACCTTTCCGTGACATTGCTTGGGGGCTTGCTCAGCGCGGTATAGCAACATATCGATATGACAAGAGAACCTACACATACGGAGAAGATTTTCAAACAGATTATGACTTTACAATTTACGATGAGACGATAGATGACGCTGTGGAAATCGCAAAACTTATGTCTGAAATCGAAAATATTGATAGCAAAAATGTTTTCATACTGGGACACAGTCTGGGTGGATACGCGCTGCCAAGAATAGCCGAAAACTCACCTTTTGCTGCCGGATATATAATGATGGCAGGCTCTGTACGCGCGCCACACGAACTGATTCCCGAACAGTATGAATATCTCTTTAATCTTGATGGAACTGTGAGCGAGCAGGAGAAGGCGACTTTGGATAAGGTTCATTCGGATGTTAACAAGATAGAAAACATAGACGATTATGACGAAACCGAAATTTTCATGGGAACGTATAAAGCATATATCCAAGATTTGCTTGCATATAATCCAGTGGAAAAAGCAAAATCTATCACACAACCCATGCTTGTATTACAGGGTGAGCGTGACTATCAAGTGACTATGACTGAATATAACATGTGGCATGATGCCTTCGGTGACAGCGCAAACTGGACATTTAATCTTTATCCAAAGCTTAATCACCTGATGATGGCAGGCGAAGGTGCACCCAGCAACGCAGATTATTCCAAAACAGGCACTGTTGATGAAAAGGTTATAGCGGATATTGCGGAGTTTGTTTTAAAGTAAAAGTCGCAATCTAGCGGATAATTACACCTAGCTCAAGAAAGCTAATTCTTTCGATATATTAGGACATATCGAAATGCCAGCTAATTGTTTCTCTTTGATGTTTATCCACTTTAGTGGCCGTTAATCTAACTTCACCGTTCCCGCGCAAGCAGTTCCGTGAAAGCAAATTCCGCTCTAAAGCCGACCACTGCTCGCAAGAGTGTGGCGGCAAGAGCAGATTTGCGATTTTAATGATTTAATAGCATATATTCTAATTAATGATAAATATATATATTGAATGAACATATGCGCATAACCATTGAATAAATCAATCATTTAATATATTATATATCACATGATTGAATCAAAATGGGTCTTCGGACGTGAAAATTTAAGTGAAGTAATGAAAGTCAGGATGAACGTTTTCCGCAACGAATTGGGACACGACATCATAGCTGACAAAGAAGATGAATTCGCGCTCCACATTCTTGTGGGCGAAGGCGGCGAAAGCTTTGCCGCAGGACGAATTTACGACCTAGACGGAAAATTCATGATAGGCATGATTTGCGTTGACAGCAGAGTGCGCGGAAAGCATCTGGGTGACTTTGTTGTAAGGCTGCTTATCGACCGCGGTTTTCAATTGATGGCAAAAGAAATATACGTAAACGCACGCAGCTGCGTTGTAGGTTTTTATGAAAAGCTGAATTTTGAAGTTTGTGGAGATGAATATGTCGACCGCAATGGAGAAAAAACCATACCAATGGTGCTTAAAAGCGAAAACTCTCCCATAGAGTCCGGATGTTCCGGATGCTCAGGATGTGGTGACTCCTCAGGATGCGGAGATTCGGGTGGCTGCAGCGGCTGCAGTTAACCGTTATCGTCCTCGTTTTGTTTATCCAAGCGATATTCTTTTCTCGTATATGGATCTTTAATCCAGTCTGTTGAAAGCTCAACAAGACCGTATTCCATATTAGATGAAAAATCCAGCACACGGTTTATGACACGTACGGCTTCATCGCCCTCAAAAGGAGTGGGCATGAAGTCGTTTTTATGTTCTTGGGATGACACTCTGCATGGAATAACCCTTGCATCTGATGGAACAACTCCGTTTTCTGTCATCTTAAACTTCTGCTGGAAAAGCAATATATCATCATTTGTTGGATTTGAGCTGCCTGCAAAAGAGCAGTTTCCAAGAGAGTAGACAATGTATTTTCCGTTATAGTTTTCTATTCCCTGAATAACGTGCGGATGATGCCCCACAACTAAGTCTGCACCGTAGTCTATCAAATCATGTGCAAGCTCTATATCGCCGCCGTTTGCGTCATAATGAAGCTCTTGTCCCCAGTGCATGGATACAATGACAACATCATGCGTTCTGTCCATATATGATACATCGCGCTCAATGGCGGACTTATAGTTAAACCCTGTCTGGAATGTGACATAGGCGAGTATTCCAACCTTTATACCCTTAATCTCAACGCTTGCCGCATAGTTTTCACCTGCGACCAAGATGTCATTTTCATAGAGTGTGCGGACAGTGTCTCGCCTTCCCTGATCTAAATAATCCTTTGCATGGTTGTTTGCAATAGACACAGCTTCAACTGAGCCTTCAGTTAAGATATTCACATAATCATAGGGCGCTCTGAAATAATAGGTTTTATCCATATGGCGGGTAGCATCTGTTATGGTCGTTTCAAGATTAACCATAGTTAAATCGTCATTTGAAAAGATATCATAAACGTTTTTAAATATTATCGAATAGTCCATCCCGTTTTCTTTCAAAAAATAGGGCTGGGAGTCTTCGTGCTCTTCATCATTCTTATAGCCAAATGTGACGTCTCCGCCGAAAGTAAGGAGTATTTCCGCGCCTTCTACTTCATTGGCATATGTATTTTTTTGCATTCCGAACATGCATATTGTTATTGCAGACAGTATAAACGCTGCTACTTTTAAGCCTTTTTTTAGCATGCTATATATTATATGCTCTTAATTTTTCAAAAACAACAGTAATTTTTGTAAGCTAAAGCTAATATATTACTATTGTTTTAATGTTTTTGACTTTTCTTGACTTCGCCAGCGTTTTGCTAGATACTATAATTGAAAGGATATTATGAGTATATTAGATAAAAAATACATACTCCTCATTGAAAGCAACTCTGCTTTGCTTGAGGAAATGAAAGCCGAGCTTAATCAAAATGAAGTGCAGGCATACACTTCAAGGTCGGCTTATGACACTGTTCAGATTTTGACTACAAAGCAGGTTGATGCTGTTTTAATAGGCTCAGGCATGCAGCATGTTATAAACTCTATACGTATGTTTTCAACAATACCTTGTACTTATATCCTATGTGAACACTGCTCTTCACCGGGCGGGGCTGACTTTATTATTGAAAAGAAAGATTTCGATGTTAAAAAAATGCCTGAATATTTGGATGAAATGATAAAGCTTGACTCTGTTCGCACTAGATTTAAAGGAGTGGTGTGGTTTAGCCGGCTGAGAATCGACCTTGACAACTACACTGTCCATTACGGAGACAAAAGCTTTAAGCTTAAGCCGCTTGAAATAAAATTATTGTTCTATCTGGCAAAGCATTTAAACCGCGTGATATCCAGAGCACGACTCTTGTCCGCTGTGTGGGGTTATGAGGAAGCCGGAGCAACACGCACCCTTGATGTTCACATAATGTCACTTCGCTCACTGCTTTCAAAAAACGGAATCCCGCTTGAGATACACACCTATCGCGGCGAAGGATATAAGCTCTATGACACGGAAACTATGGGCGGAGAAAAATATTTCTCATAAAAGATATTCTTATATTGCAAAACTTATCATTATTTTGTATACTAGGCTATGCCTATACGCCACTATAGCTCAGTAGGTAGAGCACCACCATGGTAAGGTGGGGGTCATCGGTTCAAATCCGATTAGTGGCTCCATTTTAAAAGTCTCTTTGGAGACTTTTTTTGATTTATAAACTTTAAGAATATTTTAATATGCGGATGATCGACCCATCAACCATCCGCATAAGGAATATATTTATTATTTGTCGCCTTCAAAAGCATTGATATACATTTGTTTTATCTCGCTCATAAGCGGATATCTCGGGTTTGCTCCCGTGCATTGGTCATCAAAAGCCTGTTCTGAAAGTTTGTCTAAGTTTGCATAGAATGCTTTTTTTGCGACCCCCGCTTCTTCAATGCTTGCAGGGATTCCAACTTCTTTTTTAAGCTTATCGATTTGTGCTATAAGAAGCTCCACTTTTTCATTGTCATTGTTTCCGCCAAGGTTTAAGTAATCCGCAATCTTTGCATATCTGCGCTTGATATCAGGATACTTATACTGAGGAAACGCAGCCTGTTTTCTTGGATTATCCACAGCATTAAACCTTATAACTTCGTTTATCATAAGAGCATTTGCAATGCCATGAGGTACATGGTAGGCAGAGCCTAACTTATGTGCCATTGAGTGGCACACTCCAAGGAATGCATTCGCAAACGCCATGCCTGCAACAGTTGATGCATGTGCCATTTTTTCCCTTGCTTTCACATCAGTTTTTCCATTGTGATATGCTTCGGGAAGATATTTAAACACGAGCCTTATTGCCTCTAGCGCCTGTCCGTTTGTGAATTCAGAAGCAAGTATTGAAACATAGCTTTCAATTGCGTGAGTAAGTGCATCAATACCCGATGCCGCTGTAAGTCCTTTTGGCATATCCATCATAAGCGAGGCATCCACGATTGCCATATCAGGTGTGAGTTCATAATCTGCAAGAGGATATTTTACACCGGTCTTTTCATCCGTAATAACAGCAAACGGTGTAACCTCAGAACCTGTTCCCGCTGTTGTTGGAATGGCTATAAGAGAAGCCTTGTCCCCCATCTTAGGAAACTTAAACACGCGCTTTCTGATATCCATAAATCTCATTGCAAGGTCTTCAAAATCCACCTCTGGATGCTCATACAGTGTCCACATGATTTTTGCTGCATCCATCGGAGAGCCGCCGCCAAGTGCTATAATTGTGTCCGGCTCATAAGTCATCATTTCTTTTGCGCCTTTTCTGGCAACTGCAAGAGTAGGATCGGGTTCTACTTGTGTAAATACCTTAAAGTCAATGTCCATTTCGCCAAGTATTTCTGTAATTTTATCTACAAATCCTAGTTCATAAAGCATTTTATCAGTCACGATAAACGCGCGCTTTTTATTCATATCCTTTAGCTCTTTGAGTGCAACTGGCATACAACCATATTTAAAATATATTTTTTCAGGAACCCTATACCAAAGCATGTTCTCCCGCCTTTCTGCAACTGTCTTTATATTCATCAAATGCTTTACTCCCACGTTTTCAGAAACAGAGTTGCCGCCCCATGATCCGCAGCCTAAGGTTAAAGACGGCGCAAGCTTGAAGTTGTATAGATCCCCTATTGCCCCCTGTGAAGACGGCATGTTTATTATTGTTCTTCCTGTCTTCATCGCAGATTGGAATTTTGCAATTTTATCTTGTGATGATACTTGATCAACATACAAAACAGAAGTATGTCCAAGTCCTCCAAGCTCTACAAGCCGTGCAGCCTTTATTACGGCTTCATCAAATGTTTTAACTTTATACATCGCCAGAATCGGAGAAAGTTTTTCATGACTAAAAGGTTCTTCAAGCTCTACAGACTTTACTTCACCGATAAGAACCTTTGTATCCTCAGGAACTGTTATCTTTGCAAGTTTTGCAAGCGACAAAGCGCTTTGCCCAACTATGTCAGCATTTATTCTTCCATCTTTAAGTATTATCTTTCGAACTTTGTCGGTTTGCTCTTTATTTAAAATATATCCTCCACGCGATGCAAACTCTTTTTTAACCTCTTTATATACTTCTTCTAAAACAATTACCGATTGTTCTGAAGCGCATATAACGCCATTATCAAAACTCTTTGATAAAAGTATCGATGATACCGCCATCTTTATGTGAGCTGTATCATCTATTATTGCTGGCGTGTTGCCTGCACCAACTCCTATTGCAGGTTTACCAGACGAATATGCCGCGCGCACCATTCCGGGACCTCCGGTGGCAAGTATCAAATCAGCATTTTGCATTACAGCATTTGAAAGCTCAAGTGAAGGTTCATCAATCCACGCCAGTATATTTTGGGGAGCACCCGCTTCAATCGCTGCATCAAGCACTATCTGCACAGCCTTAATTGTGCTCTTTTTTGCTCTCGGGTGAGGAGAGAAAATCATAGCATTGCGTGTTTTTAAGGCAAGCAGTGCTTTAAAAATTGCTGTTGATGTCGGATTTGTTGTCGGCACCACTGCCGCTACAACACCAATAGGATCTGCAACCTTAGTCACGCCAAAAGCATTATCTTTTTCAATAACCCCACATGTCTTTTCATCTTTATATTGATTGTAGATATACTCTGATGCAAAGTGGTTTTTAATAACCTTATCTTCAACAATACCCATGCCGGTTTCAGCTACTGCCATTTTAGCAAGCTCTATTCTTGCGTTGTTTGCCGCCATTGCCGCTGCCCTAAATACTTTATCCACCTGTTTTTGGTTGAAGGTCGCATATTCTTTCTGTGCTTGTCTAACCTGATTAAACTTTTTAAGCAATTGTTCTAAATTATTTACCTTATTCATAATATATATCCCTTCAAAATTATTGATAAATTTAATAAATTGTTTTATAATAAATAAAACTTTGTTAATATTTTAACGATATATTTTTATCTATTCTACTTGGTTTTTTACAAAATGCTTTGTTTTTTACTTAAAATAATGAAAAATTAAAATGAAACTATGAGTTTATATGCTACTGACAACAAAAACATTGTAGATTTCAAGATGCAAAAATCATCTTTGACGTATTTTGACTTGCCTATAAATGCAATGTTTAGCTATAAAACATATGACAAGATACGTTTTATTGTGGTTTTGTCCGGCAGAATAAGCTATAGCTTTGGCAATGAAACTATTTTTCAATCAAAAACTAATATGATTCTTCTTCCCCAATATTCCCATGTTGAGCTTCACGCAATAAAAAGCTCAAAGCTTATGGTTATTGAAGCAAATGACGAATTAATTAAGTCTGCATATGAAAGCATCGAGTTTAAAAAGCCCTTTAGCGATACAGTAGACAACCCAAAGCTTTTTATACCCATTAAATACACAAATGTTTTGTACAGCAATATACAAAACATTCATAGCGAATATCTGAAAAATTCGGATGACCCCTATCTTGTTGAGCTAAGCGTTTGCAAGTTAGTATATCATCTTCTTAAATCGAAATATTCAGGATATCTTTTTTCAATGCGTGCAAGGCATCCAATGGAGCAGGTAAAATATTATATAGAACGAAACCTAAAAGAATCAATAAAAATAAACGATCTTGCTGATCTTGTCGGAATGACAAGCTCTAATTTCACAAATACTTTTAAAAGGTATTTTGGCAAATCTCCTTTGAATTATATAAATGAATTGAAGATGAAATATGCAGAATCACTGCTAAAAGAAAATTCAGTAACAGAAGTCGCCTACGATATGGGCTTTGAAAATGTTTCAACATTCATAAGTCAATTCAAAAAAACCTACGAAGTAACTCCTAAGCAATTCCAGATATTGAATCTATATAATTAAAGTTTAATCTGAAACAATTGAATTTATCTCATTTGTCAGTAAACGTTTATAAAACAAAACATTCATTTAAAAGATTTGGTGAAATGAGTGATCGGAAAGAGTATAATGAAAATACTATTTTAAAAACAATTGGGAGAGTATTGATGAAAAAGATTTGGAAAATTATTATCATAATAATTGTGGTAATTGCACTTGTGCTATTAGGACTATTCATCTACGACGAGTTTTTCTACGACGATGAATATGATAACGACGACATGTATTATGACAACGAAGACGATGATGAGTATTACGATGAAGAGGATGATTATTCAGATAGCGAAGGCGATGATGAGTATTATGAAGAAAAAGAGGATGCTTCTGAGAAAGATAACAGCTCATCCAGCTCTGCCCAGACAACGGGTTCCGCATCAAGCTCTCTTACAAACTTGATTATATTATTAAATTTTGAAGATCAGCAGCTTTCAACCGATGAAAGTGACTGGTCAGATTTCTATTTTGGAAGCGGCAACAGCGTTAAAAGCTACTTTTCAGACATGTCAAAAGGCGATTTTGAAATAATCCCGGCAGAAGAATCCTACGGCACCAGTAACAACGGTGTTATTGAAGTTACAATCTCAAGACCGCACCCGAACCTCACTTCAGAAAGTAGCGACGATGAATATGACGTATTGAGCGAAATATTCAAAGAGATGCTGGAGGAGATTGATCCATACATAGATTTCAGCGAGTATGACATCAATAACGACGGCAATGTTCTGGCCGCTGAACTTTCAATCACAATGATTGCAGCGGGATACGAAGAAAACGATTATTCATATAACGAAAATCAAGTTTCAGGTATCTGCATTAATGAAGACTATTTCGCCGATGTAGACGGCGTGGGAGTTGGCGACTATATCTTGTGCGGTGAGCTTGAAATGCTCGAAAACGGCTCAGGAGAAATGGTTACAATCGGAGTGGCTTGCCATGAGACAGCGCATGTTTTGGGGCTTCCCGATTTATATGACACTGACTATTCTTCCATCGGCCTTGGTTTCCACGCTTTAATGAGCGAAGGAAATAACAACAGAAAATCCGGTGAAAGACTGGGCGAAACCCCTTCTCCGCTTATTGCATGGAGCAGAATGCATGTGGGCTTTATTGAGCCACAAGAAGTAAGCGATGATGGCACTTATACTTTGTATGGGCAATCAACCAATCAGTATAATGTAATTAAAATCGATGATGGTGATGGATATTATCTCATTGAAAATGTCGATTTTAACGGATATGGTGAAGGCATATCGGAATATATGGATCATGGCGGAATAGCCATTTGGTACATCAACGACAGCGTTGTTACCGAAGATAACATCTTTAACAATGATATTAATAACGATGATGACAACAGAGGCGTTATTTTGATGGAGGCTGCTGGAAACAAGGATTTGTTTGAGGAATCACTCAACTACGACAACCCTAACTATAATCATTATTTTGCCGGAAACGACATAGATGAATTTACAACAGAAAACGGAACTGTTATAAAAATATTGGATGCGCCTGCAGATGCTATGGAAATTGAAATAACATTTGGCAACTAATCTTTAAAACTCTAAATATTAGTTTCATGCTTTACTGTTAACGAAATATAAATGAAGAAAATTGACATATTCTTATATTGCATTTATAATGATTGACCTAAGGCAACGTCGCTTTACTAAGCGGTGTTGTCTTTTTCTATATTAAACTAGGACGATAGGAAAATATGATACACCCAAAACTACAAAACTTAACTGTCTCAACTCACTTTCAACCGATAATTTCAGTTAAAAAGAATTCCATCATAGGAATTGAAGCACTTTCACGAGGCACTATAAAAGGCTCTGATGAAATTATATCTCCCTATCATATGTTTAAATATGCTTCTGAGAATACAGAAGACTTGATAGAACTTGACAGAATGTGTCGCGAAAGCGCACTGAATCAGTTTAAGGAGATTAAAAAGACTCACAAAAATCTTCTTTTATTTCTTAATATTGAAAGTTCTATTTTAGATAGCGTAAATAAATCAAACCATCTGATTAAAAGAGTGTTGGACATTGGTATAAACCCCTGCGACATAGTTATCGAGATAAACGAATCCCACATAAAAGATATCACAGCTCTTACCAGTTTTGTTGAAAGATACAAAAACTATGGTTTTATTATTTCCATGGATGATGTGGGTGCAGGTTCATCAAACCTAAATAGGATTCCGCTGCTAGGGCCAGACATTATAAAAATCGACAGATTCATACTAACTGATATGGATAAAGATCATTATAAAATGGAAGTTTTTAAATCCCTCGTCAAACTTGCATCAAACACAGGTTCTCTGGTTGTTGCAGAAGGCACTGAAAGCGAAGAAGAATCATTCCTTGCAACAGAGCTAGGCGCTGATATGATACAAGGATATTTCTTTTCAAAGCCACTCAATAAGTTTATTGCCGAGCCTGTAAATAAAAGCATCGCAGAATTCATTGGCTCATATAAGCTAGACATGAAGCAAAAAAACGAACTGAAAAAAGATCTTATAAGAAAACTTAACAACACATCCTATTCAATATTAAGTGCCATTAAAGATGCTTCTCCTGATGAAGTGGAAAAAGTTCTCAGTTTGAGGATTATTAGCGAACCAGATATTGAATGTATGTATATATTGAATGAAGCTGGAATACAGCTGACTGACACAATCTTTAAGCCGGGATATAAGTTTAAAAGCCAAAACATACTCTTTTTGCCTGCGCAAAAAGGCACTGATCATTCCTTAAAAGGATATTATTATCATCTGGTAAACAATAATAATCAAAACTATATTTCAGATAAGTACATGTCCATGGCAACAGGAAACATGTGCATTACGCTTACTGTTATGTATATTGGTAAAAATTGCGAAACAAACATTTTGTGTATTGACTTTCTGGTATAAAAAAAGGCGCATAACGCTGCGCCTTTGATATTGATTCAATCAATCATATTTGCTTGTAACATCTCTGAAGGACGCTTGTTCGCCATCCCATGTCAGCTCAACAGTTCCAGTTGGGCCGTTTCTTTGCTTAGCAATTATGATTTCTGCGATGTTTGTAATCTCCGCAGCATTTCCTTCTTTCATCTTATAATAATCATCCCTGTAGATAAACATTACAATATCTGCATCCTGCTCAATAGCTCCGGACTCACGCAAGTCGGAAAGCATAGGTCTGTGGTCTGTTCGCTGCTCCGGTGCACGAGACAGCTGCGATCCGAGTATTACAGGCACTTCAAGTTCACGTGCCATAAGTTTTAGCGCACGTGTCATCTCTGTTACTTCCTGCTGTCTTGATTCGCGTTTTGAGCTGCCTGCTGATGCTATAAGCTGCAAATAGTCGATTACAACCATTGATAGACCGTGCTCGATTTTAAGCCTTCTGCACTTAGACAAAATCTCCATAACCGATATTCCCGCTGTGTCATCAAAAAACACTTTGCAGTTGCTAAGTTCGTCGGCTGCATCATTTATCGCATCCCAGTTTCTGTCGCTGAGCCGGCCCGTTCTGATGTTTTGAAGAGGTATTCTTCCGACAGCAGACATCATTCTTTCTATAAGATGCTCATATGGCATTTCAAGCTGGAAAAATGCAACCTTCGCGTCTTCGTTAAGGCGTGCGGCATTTGAAGCTATGTCTAGCATCAGAGACGTTTTACCCATACTTGGACGTGCAGCGATAAGCACCAACTGCCCCGGCTGAAATCCTGTAAGCGTTTGATCCATTGATGGGAATCCGCTCTTAAGACCAGTTACGGCATTTGGATTTGCGTAGCGTTCCTCAATGGCTTTAAGCGTCTCATTTACGCCCTGCTCAATGTCTATAAACGATTTTTTTGTTTCTTTTTGAGATATATCAAATATGCGTTTTTCAGCGCGCGTCATAATCTGTGACACTTCAATCGCATCCTCATAGCATTCATCAGTTATCTCGCCTGCCGCTTCAATCAGCCTGCGCAATGTAGAATCGGACTTTACTATGCTTATATACTGCTGAATGTTTGACGCAGTTGGCACAAATTCTGAAAGCTCGGCAATATATGAAGGCCCACCTACAGCTTCAAGAACTCCATCCGTTTCAAGCCTATCACTTAAAGTGATAAGATCAATAGGGCTTCCGCCGCTTGAAAGCTTTATCATGGATTCAAATATCCTGACATGTGCACCCTGATAAAAATCCTCAGCTTTTAGCCCTTCAAAGGCACTCGAAGCTGCCCTGTCGGATAGTATCATCGCGCCAAGAACAGATTTTTCTGCATCAATATTGTGAGGCGGGATTCTTCCGCCTAATGCATTTTGTTCACTCATTTTTTTGCTTTCTATTTATCTTTTTTCGCTATAACAACTTTTATATTTGCAGATACTCCCGCATAAAGCTTCACTTTGGCGCTGTATTCACCCAGCATCTTTATGTGTCCATCAATCGAGATTTTCTTTTTATCCACTTCAATATCATATTCTTTTTTGATTGCTTTAGCAATATCTGCAGTGGAAACAGAGCCAAACAATCTGTCGCTTTCACCGGTTTTTGCGTAGATTGTCACAACTGCCTTTTCTATTCCAGAAGCAAGTTTTTCAGCCTTGTCTCTTTTTTCTTTTTCCTTAAGCCTCAAGCTTTCTTTTTTCTTTTCTACTTCTTTAACCGCAGAAGATGTTGCTTCCTTGGCAAGATTTTTCGGAAAAAGAAAGTTCCTCGCATATCCATCGGCGACGTTTATGACATCACCCTGTTTTCCGCTTCCTTTTACATCTTTAAGTAAAATTACTTTCATTTATTCCCCTCGCTTTCATCCTGTTCGTTTTCATCGTTATCATCTTTTTTATTTTCTTTTTCTTGTTTTTCTTCTTTTTTTTCTATTTCTTTGTTCTCTTCTTCGTTCTTCTTTTCTTTTTCCATCATTTCTATCTGCTCGTCAACCTGTTTTTTTATCTTTTCCATCTGCGCTCTGATTTCCTCTTTTTTCTCTTTTGAAAGCCTTATTGAAAAGACAATATCAAACACGCCAAGCCATGGGAGAATAAAGTTTAGCAACACAACAGCCATAACACAGATTAAAACATTGAGCCCTGTGGGCAACTTCTTTTTCTTAAGCCACCAGTTTAAAACAGACAACCCTTGGATGCCTATTATTACTATAGCAACAGACTGCAGCACTGAAGCAACATTTAAAAGAGTGGCTTCCGAGGAGAATGATAAAATCACCGCTGCAAGAAGAATTACCATCAAAACATTAGTTATCCACCTAGGCAGCTTCCATTCTGAAAAAGGAGGGCTTGGAACATACTCTTTTACTCCCTTTAGTTCCCTCTTGTTTGCAGCTCTTTTGTTTATCATTACAGAAGATAAAAACCAAGCCCAAACTCCGCCTATGATGCCATAATCTAAAACGACAGCAGGCAGAGACTGCACCACTCCTTGTCGCAAAAGAGGTACAATATAATTTAACTTTTCTGTCACATCAAGCGCCGTCACTTCTCCAAATGGCACCTGCATACCTTTTGATGCAACCATTAGCGCCCATGTCATTACATCAAGGCTAAAAGCTCTCATTTCATCGCCTGCTGGGATTTCTGAATAAGCGCTTCTAAATCCTTCTGCTATAAGCCCTGCAATGTCCTGCATTCCAAAGTAAAAATATATTACAATTATGCCGACTATCGCGCCACCCATCTGAGCCATAATCATATAACCCATGGAGGTTAAGAAGTTTTCGCCGCTTTTCCTCAACAAAGAACCCACGATACCCGAAAAGATAATGGGGAGAATGAGGGGCAAAAATATTATTGCATATTCTCCTGCCGGAAGCGATATAGCAATTACTGCGGCAGCACTTAATATGAGCGCCCAGTAGTTTTTATACGCTGAATAATAATATATAACCACCGCAGGAAGCACGAGCCCCATCGCCATTACGACTAGCATCAGGCGGTTTATAAGTGAGTATAATTCAAATGTCATTACATGTCCTATTCTTTCTTTTCATTTATGTTTAATCGCCCCAAAGGCAGTATGATATCAAACTTATGTTTACCCATTATATACTAATTGCTTTGCAATATAAAGTATCCTGCTTGTTATAGGCCGCTTTATTTTCTTTTTGTTTAAAAAAAGCAAACAAAAAGCGCCGGCATATAAACACCGACGCTAAAATTTAAATTATTATATAAACTCTCTTGGAAGTCTTTCAAACACAGGAAGCCCGTCTTTGTGACGAAGAGAAACTTCGCCTTCCATCAAAGGAGTGGTGTAGCGCACGACATCGTCGGTTACATCCTTGCCATCCACAATCCATTCCTGCGGCACAGTCTTTTCTGCATTTGCCACGCTGGAAAGAGGCACTGTGTTATATTTTACTACATACGGTTCATCCTGAACACGCTCATAGCCTATCATATATCCGCTCATGCCTGCATTTGCCTGCTTAACTGCCATATAGCCCACATCATAAGTTTCCTGCCAGTCAGTTTCTGAAACTACATGCATAGCACATCTTTGAATGATGTTGGGATTAATGACTTTGCATCTTGGTGTGATGTTTTCTGCTATCTTTTCCATAAGGAAGCCTGACACTCCACCAAGCTGCGCATGCCCGAACTTATCATTTACTGATTCGCCAGCCAGCAAGAACTCGCCGTTTTTGTCCTTAATTCCTTCTGATACCACGATAAACACCATGCCTTTTTCTTCAAAAAGCTTTTTAGTATCAGCTAGGAAGTCGTCAAGGTCAAATACGGCTTCCGGCAAGTATATCCTGTCCGCAATCTTTTCGCCGTTATATTTTGCACATGCAGTAGATGCTGCAAGCCAGCCTGCGTGGCGTCCCATTGTTTCCATCAATATTATTGTAGGCGTTGTGTATGTGTAACAATCATATGCTGCAACTGAAAGCGTGGTGTTGAGATATTTTGCAGCGCTTCCAAAGCCCGGGCAGTGGTCAGTTCCGACAAGGTCATTGTCAACAGTTTTGGGAATACCCATAACCTTAATGTCCAAGCCATGCTTTACAGCATAGTCATTTAACTTATCTGTTGTGTCCATCGAGTCATTTCCGCCGTTATAGAAGAAATATCCGATGTCATGCTTTTGCAGCATATCAAAAACTTTCTTATACTCAGGATCTTCTATATCTTTGCTCATTTTGTGGCGGCATGAACCAAGACCTGCTGAAGGCGTATACTTAAGTCCTTCAATTATCCTTCTGTCAACAGCCTTAAGGTCGATTATCTCATCTTTGAGCACGCCTTCTATTCCTTGATTAGCAGCATAAATATTATCAAAACCCAAATCCATAGCAGCATCGAACGCTCCTACTACACTCGCGTTTATCACCGAAGTCGGTCCGCCCGACTGGGCAATCATCATATTTTTTTTCTTAGGCATATTACATCTCCTGTATATTTATTCACAGATATTTTAGCACACATTTTCTTCTAATTAAACTCTAATAATTTTCTTATGCTAATTATGTTGACTTATTTAGACGGTAGATGTATATTACCAGTAGTGATTATTAAACAATAGTGATCGTTAATCAATACTAGCCAATATAAAGGAGGAAGTAAATGAACATACAATTCAAAAAAGGAGTGCTGGAGCTTTGCGTTTTATCACTGCTTGCAAACGGCGACAGATATGGATACGAGCTTGCGAGCTCACTTTCTGAGACAATTGATATTTCAGATGGCACGATCTATCCTATCCTCCGCCGACTAAAAAGCGACGGATATGTAACAACATATCTAAGAGAAAGCAACGAAGGCCCTCCAAGAAAGTACTATAAGCTGACAGAATCCGGAAGCAAAGAGCGAGGACTGCTGCATTCCCAATGGAAGACTTTTGTTTCAAGCGTAGAAACTCTGATGGAAAGAGAGGTAGCCATCAATGAATAAGCAATCATTTATAAATCAATTAAAAAGAGAACTCGGCCCACTTAAGCAGAGCACAAAGCTTGAAATAATGGGCGACATCGAAGAACACTTTGCAAGCGGACAGGCTTCCGGGAAAACAGAGGAACAGCTGGCACAAGAACTGGGGTCACCTAAAGAGCTTGCACAACAGTATATACAGCAGGCCGAAGAAAATGAGAGGGCTGCAATATCAACAGGAGCTGTGGGGCGCACATTGCTTGCCTCTGTAGGATTGTTCCTCTTGGACGTTATGATAATGATACCCATTATAGTAAGCCTGTTTGCAGTGATTGTGTCACTGTGGACTGTGCCACTTAGCCTAGGAGTGACTGCAATAGCTCTTATATTGCTTCCACTTTTAGCATTTATGGGATTCACCATACCCTACTGGATATGCATAATATTAGCAATAGCACTTACTGCTCTTGCAGTGGCATTTGCAATCGGAATGATATATTTAAGCAAATATTTCTTCTTGATGGTAGCGGCCTACGCAAAAGCTCACTACAAGATAATAAAGGGAGGATTAAGAAATGAATAAATTTAAAATGTGGCATTTAGCCATAATCTGCGTCGCAGTATTTTTAGTTTTTGGAATAATCGCAACTGCTGTAATCGCAAGCAACAAAGATCTTCACGACACAGATAATTGGGGTATAAGCTGGGATGAATCAGCTTTTGGAAACTTCGTCCCAGGACGTCAATACAAAATCGACACGCAAGAAGAAATTGATTCAAGTGATGTAAAAAGCATTTACATAAACTGTATTTCGGCTTCAATTAACATAATCGAGACAGAAGGCAACGACATTAAAGTACACTTTTACGGTGACTATAAGTCCCATAACGGCAAGCTTAAGCTTATAGCTAAAAAATCGGGCTCAACTGCAAAAATTGAAGTGGACTATCCCAAAATGGGAATATCATACTCAACTCTAAGTATGGATATCGAGATACCCAAAGGCTACTCAAAGGACATCGAAATCCATGGTGTTTCCTCGGACATATACATCGAAACTCCTGCAACAGAGTATAGCGATGTTAGAGTAGACACTGTTTCTGGCAACATGAAGCTAAACGAAATTAATGCAGACTCAGTTTCAGCAGCCTCTATTTCAGGAAATCTTTACGCAGATTACATAGGCGGCAACCTTGATTTCACAGGAACATCATCTGATGTGAAAGTTGCAAATATTACAGGTGAAGTGAAACTTAACACAGTGTCAGGCAGCTTGAAGTTTCAAATGGATAAACCATATGATGTCTCAGCAAAAACAGTGTCAGGCGATGTGACAATAGAACTTGATTCCTTAGATGAATTCTACGTGGATTTCAGCTCAGTGTCTGGTGATTTTGACTGCAATGTGCCTCTTATACTTGAAACAAACAAGCGTGGAAACGTCAAAGGATATTATGAAAGCAAAAATTCCGTTATATTTGAAGTTGACACAACTTCAGGTGACTTTAGCATTGAAAACTAATACCAATATAATCTGATTAACTAAAAAAACCGCGGTTCATACCGCGGTTTTTATTTGAAATAAACTATTTATCTATTCTTCTTCATCAAAATTAATTTTTTCTGAAACAAGGTATATCGGTCTTCCTCTAGATTCCTCATATATCCTTGATATATAACCTCCCACAACGCCCAGTGACAAGAGCTGAACACCTGATAGCATTGTTATAACAATCATTGTCGAGGCCCATCCAGAAGACACAGCATTTCCTGTAAACTTGCTTACAAGAACATAAATAATCACCCCAAGCGAAAACAACAAAGTTACCGCCCCAAGATTAGTAACCATCTTAATCGGTTTAACGGAAAAAGACATTATCCCGTCAAACGCAAGTTTAAGCATCTTGCGAAGCGGATATTTTGTTTCTCCCGCATATCGCTCATCTCTAACATATTCAATCGGCGTCTGCTTATAGCCAAGCCAAGCAACCATGCCCCTAATAAAGCGGTTGTGCTCTCCCATTGCATTAAATGACTGAGCCACTTTCTTGTCAATCAGTCGGAAATCTCCCGTATCTGTCGGAATATCAGTATCAGTTAAAGATCCTAAAATCCTATAAAAAGCCTTAGCTGTAACTCTCTTAAAAAACGACTCGCCTTTTCTCTTTTTGCGTTTAGCATAAACCACTTCATAGCCCTGCTTCCAAAGCTCCACCATGTCGGGTATAAGCTCAGGAGGATCCTGCAAATCAGCGTCGATTATTACAATACAATCACCGGATGCATGTTTCACTCCGGCAGTTACTGCTGCCTGATGCCCAAAGTTTCTGGAAAAGCTAAGCACCTTTACCTTTTTATTCTCATCTGCTATGTCTTTTAATATCGGAAGTGTTTTATCCGTTGAGCCGTCATTCACATAAATAAGCTCATAATCATATTCATCAACTGCCGCACTGAGTCTTGCATGGCATTCCTGTGCCACATCTTCTTCAAAGTACATTGGAACAACGACCGAAAGTTTAATATCTTTATTTTTCATATGTTTGTCCTTTATCATTTTAGTGCAATAATTATCATAACAATTATACCCGCCGTCAGCGCATATGCCAAACTGGGTATAACATTTCTTTTTATAAGTGTGCCTTCTTTTCCTGTGATGTCAACAGTCGCACATACTGCAACAACATTGTTTACGCAAATCATATTCCCTATTCCTCCACCTAGCACCTGCAGTGCAACAATAAGAACACCGGGGATATTAAGCAATGTTGCCGTTTCATACTGCAGAGATGAAAATAGTATGTTAGATACTGTGTTGGATCCGGAGATAAATGCACCCAGCACTCCCAGCAAAGGCGCAAATAGCGGATATGCCGCACCGCTTATGTCTGCCAAGGCATTTGCAATGGTTGTAAGCATCGAGTCCATGCCTGATGAGTTTATTCCTGAGTTGAGCATTATCTGAACAACTGCCACACCAAATATCAAGGCTATTGCCGCCCCTGCTATCTGATTTGCAGTATCACTCCACGCTTTTTTGACTTTCTCTTTGTCCATTTTATGAATCCAAATAGTCACAATAGCAACAAACATAAAAGGCATTATACCGGGAATATATAGCGGTCTCATCTCATAATTAAGCCCAGAGCCCAGTATATTTGGAACTGTGATTTTAACTGCTTTTATCCAGTCCACAATCGCAAGTGCAGGAAGACGCGTTATGACCAAAAGCCCAGCGACCAAAACATATGGAAGCCACGCTTTTGCCATGGACATATTAGTTTCCATTTCTGTCTTAACCTCGGGCATTTTGTATTTTTCACCAAAATCCCAATTATCCTTTGGAGTTAAAAATTTCTTTCTAGCTGCCAAAACTATTATTATAAGCCCCAAAAATCCTGCGAGCATAGATGCAAGCTCCGCCCCCATAAACCAAGCAAATACATTCATCGGAACAACAAAACAAAACCCTGCAAAAAGTGCGAATGGCGCCGCCTTTAACGCCGGCTTTATAGAGCGTTTTTCCCCGAAAAACATGGTGATCATTATAAGCCCCAAAAGAGGGATAAACATGCCAATTGCGCCATGCAGTCCTGCCACCCAGCGCGTCAAGTCCTGCCCGAAAACCAAGGCCTCGCTGCCTGAAAGATATGGCTCAACCTGCGCGATAGCAGCAAGTGTGGGCGTTCCCACAGCTCCAAAAGCCACAGGTGTTGTGTTTAAAACCAGTGTCGCCATCGCAGCTGCAAGTGGCGGAAATCCAAGCCCCACCAATAGTGGAGCAGCCAGTGCCGCTGGTGTTCCAAATCCTGCTGCACCCTCAATGAACGCGCCAAACATCCACCCTATTATGATGACCTGTACTCGTCTATCGGATGATATTCCGTAAAATCCATGACTAATGGTATTCATGGCGCCTGATTGTTTTAATGTGTTTAGTATCAATATCGCGCCGAATATAATCAGCAAAAGGTCAATTGCCTTCAGCATTCCAAAAAAGGAAAAAGCCATCATATCCATTATGCCAATGCGCCACACGAATATTCCAACGACTAACGCTGCAAGCCACGCCATAGGCAGGGCTTTCTTTGCGCTCATATTAAATGCCGTCATCAGTATGACAGCTAAAAGTATCGGTATCAATGCCACTATTGCAAGCATATTATTCCTCCTTATTTTTAAGGACGTAAAAAGTCAAGTGCATCAAGCGGTATGTTTCTTACTATGGAGTAAAGACTTAATATAAGTGCCAATGCTGCTATAACATACGCATGGCTGTAGTCTATCTTTTTGTTTTTAATCGCCCATCTTAAAATTATGTAATATAAATATAGATATGTCGGATAAATTACAATGCACCCAACATTCATCTTAAAGGCCTTTAAAAACTCTCCATTTAATGCATAATACATCTGTCTGGTGCTTCCGCATCCCATACAGTAAAAATTTAGATATTTATGCGTAAAGCATGAAATACCATGGCCGGGAGTATAATAAAATTTTATATAGATTGCAACAGCCAGCGCCACAATCGGTGGCAAAATAACTGCTGCAATTTTTATAATCTTTATATTTTTATTAATAATACTCTTCAGCAAAATCCGAGAAATTACTATAGTCAAATTCATTTACGCTTTGTGTTACAGCAATCAGAATTACTATAATTATTGATAACGCCAGAATTGAAAAGAATAGTATCATTGATATCTTCGCCAGTCTCTTTGCATCTTCATAATCGCCGTTTTTGTATCTGCTTGTCGAAATAGCAGACGTTATAATAGTTGGCACCTGTAGTATTCCCAAGCCAACGCAACAACACCCTAACAATCCAAAAATCGATGAAACTATAAGCCACACCATGCCGTTATTTGGCGGCGGCGCTACATATTCATTTTGAGAGCTCCCGGTGTTTGATGCTGTGGCAGTCACCTCCGGCAGCGGCGGCGCTTCATTTGATATATTAAAAGAATTTACTTCAGCGCTTTTGACTTGGCTTTCCTGCTCGGGAAATTTCGCCCCGCAAGACTCGCAAAACTTTGCGCTATCCATAGACTCATTTCCGCATTGTATGCATTTTTTCATTTACATCCTCCGAAATTTTTAATTTATCATATTATAACATAATTTGACTTACAAAACGCTGTTGTTTTGCAAAATTGTTTGTTATAAAATATAATCACTTGTAGGTATAATATGATTGAAAAGATAAAAAAATACATAACAGACGACGAGGTTTCCACATCAAGAATTGATGTCATTGCAGGCATACGCGTTTTAGCCATAGGGCTTATCGCGTGGTTTCACATTTGGCAGCAATCTTGGCTTTCACCCTATCTCAGGATTGGAAACATCAGGTTAAATTTCATGCCGCTTCCCCGAGCAGGGTATCTTTGGGTGGACATGTTTATTTTGCTTTCAGCTTTTCAGCTTTTTTTGCCCCATGCAAGGCAGATGGTCTCAGGCACAGATACAATAAGCACAAAAGAATTTTACATCCGACGCGCAAAGAGGATTTTGCCCTCATATGTTCTTTCGGTTCTTATCTGTCTTTACTTTGCTGTGTTTTCAGGGAACTATGCTTCCATGAATCACATGCTAAAAGACCTTATAACCCACTTAACCTTTACCCACACTTTCTTTGCAGACACCTATCTTTTCACACAGCTTAATGTTGTCTTGTGGACTGTGGCTATATTGGTTCAATTTTATTTAATATTCCCGTTCATTGCAAAAGCCTTTAAAAAGTATTCCACGCTGACGTTTGTTTTGCTGTGCACCGCCGGAATTACATATAGGATTTTCTTTGTAAATGGCGCACTGGATCCTGCTCTGTTTTTAAACCAGCTGCCTGCGTTTTTGGATGTGTTTGCAATTGGTATGTTTGGAGCCTATGCATTTGTGCTTTTAAACGAAAAAGTGAAATATCAAAGGCTATCACCTGTTTTTACGATACTATCGGTCGCAAGCTTTTGCTTGATTTTTTATGCTATGAAGCTTTTATCCCAAGTGGCAGACCATACGGACTTGCAGCATTGGCAGGGAATAAACAGAACATGGGTTGCTCTTGCATTTTTGCTTTTTGTGATAAGCACCGCGTATTCCATGAAGTGGTATCGCTTTATATTTTCAAACAAGATTGCTGTTTTTCTGTCAACCATAGCTTTTAACTTCTACATATGGCATCAGTATATAGCAGTAAAACTAAAACTGTGGAATTTTCCATATTCAGAATTTGAAACGCCAAACATGGCTGGCGACATCAGATGGCAATGGCAGTATACAATAGCCTGCTTTTTGATATCAATCGCGTTCTCCATTTTCGTAACATACGTCTATGAGCGTGCTATACGAAAATTCATAGCTCGCGGTATGCCTCAAAAAACATCCATGCACTCTTCCGTAAGGCGTAAATAACTTAGCTTTTTGCCAAGGTTATTAATGCGTCCACATCCTCTTTGCTTGTGGAATATGAGCACATAAACCGTGAAGCCTTTGTCCCCTTATCCATATCCATCTGATAGAAATAATATTTTTCTGAAAGCTTTTCAAAAAGCTCATCACTAAGCTTCATGAAAACAGAATTGCACTCTGTTTTTGCCGCGGGTTGAGCGCCTTTTACATCAAGAAAACTATTATATAAATACTGAGCTGTGGCATTTGCCTTTTGCGCATTTTCAAGCCATAGATTGTCCTTTAGATATTGCTCGAACTGACACGATATGTATCTCATCTTAGAGTGAAGCTGAGTGCCATTTTTCCTGATGTATACAAAATCCTCACCAATCTCTTCTGTCATAAACACGACAGCTTCTCCGAACATCATGCCGTTTTTTGTGCCGCCAAATGATAAAACATCCACGCCACAGTCGGCAGTTATCTGTTTTAATGTGCACTCAAGCGCGGCCGCGGCATTTGAAATGCGCGCCCCGTCCATGTGCAAAAGCAAATCATTTTCGTGCAAAAAGTCGGAAAGTTTTTGTATCTCATCTAATGTGTATAAGGCCCCTGTCTCTGTGGGGTTTGTAATCGATGCTATTTTCAACTGACTGTGGTGCATAACTCCCTGAGTTTCAAGATACGGTTTTATATGCTCAGGCGTCAATTTGCCATCTTCACAGTCAACAGCAATAAGCTTGCACCCCGAATAACGCTCAGGTGCGCCTGTTTCATCTACACTTATGTGTGAAGTATACGGCGCAATAACTGCCTGATATGGGCGCAAAACGCTGCCTAGCGCCAAAGTGTTTGCTCCCGTTCCGTTATATACAAAATATGTGTGCGACGACTCTCCGAAAACTTCTTTAAAGCTTTTAAGCGCAGCTTCTGTATACTCATCATCGCCATATGACACTTCATATCCGGTGTTTGCCTGCTCCAGTGCTTTCATTATTTTCGGATGCACATTTGAGCAGTTGTCACTTGCAAAGCATTTTATAAGTTCAGCCATTATTCCTCCCGGCAAGGATTTTATCAGCTGAGATTCATTTTAATCGTAACTGAAGTTCCTACATTTTCCTTGCTTTTAAATATAATTTTCCCATCATGGGCAGAGATTATCTCACGGCATATAGAAAGCCCCAAACCATATCCGCCCGCATTTCTGTTGCGTGATATGTCGCCGCGATAAAACCTTGTGAATATATGTCCCATGTCCTTTTTGGATATACCTATGCCGGTATCGGTTATATTTATTATGGCTTTATTATTCTCTTTTTTCAATGATATTTTCACCTGTCCCAAAGGAGGTGTATATTTTACAGCATTTAAAAGGAACTCTCTTATTGCCTGCTTTAGTCTGTTTCTGTCACCATTAACTATAACTCCTTGCTCAATCTCGCTTAGCATTTCATGCTTTTCGCCGTCCACCATTTTTGCATTTTTATATATCGAATCCACCATAGATGATATATCAAACGGCTCCATCTCATAGACATTCTGTTCATTGTCACTGCGGGCGAGAAATAAAAGGTTTTCAACTAGATACTTCATGTTTGAAGCTTCTTCAATTATTGCATTGACCGATTCATCAAACACTGCTTCATCATCTTTTGCCCATCTTTTTAACATGTTTGCATATCCAGCAACCACTGATATAGGCGTTCTTAACTCATGTGAAACATCGGATACAAACTTCTTTCTTTTGATGTGCGCCGCATTCAGCCTGTCCAGCATGTCGTTTATAGTTATGACAAGCTCTTTAAGCTCAAACTTTGCAGTCTCAACGCTTAACCTGTACTGACTGTTTGGCTGAATCTTTCTTGCCAAGTCAGTGATGTCACCGATGGGTTTTAGATATTTCCTTGTCCTTGATGCGCCATAAATCCAGATTATGATAAGTCCAATAAAGAACAAAAGCATTATAAACACAAAGCTGATTGCAATGGATGACCAAATCATATCATAAGGAATTATTCTTGTGATATCAGTCACTATCCTATATATATATTCTTCTCGAACAACATAGTCTTTATCTTCAGACTCAACATATTTTATCTGTCTGCCATAAGAATATATATTGTAGGGCTCCATCAAACTCGCTATGGGATTTTCTGCTTGGGCGTTGTCATATTCTGCTTCAGTTGAATGATCCACGCCTTTTTTTGAAAAAAGATGACTGGTTTCAACATCCCAATATTCATCCGAAGGTTCAGGCGTTTGTGTGGGAGCTGCACCGAGTGATACAAACCTCGCCGCGCAGTAAAGCTCTTTATCATCATAGAGTATCCTATACCAGTCGCCAATCTCCTCTTTAATTTGGAGCCTTGTTCCGTAATAAGCTTTATAAATTATAGGCGAATCCAAATCCGGCTCTTCGCGTATATATAAATAGGATGATGTTATATATCCTACCGAATAATCTTGGGTTTGTTGCGAAGAATCCTCGTCATTGGGATTGGGTGTGGTTTGCTCAGC
Source organism: Christensenellaceae bacterium (assembly GCA_963676355.1). Taxonomy (GTDB): domain Bacteria; phylum Bacillota; class Clostridia; order Christensenellales; family UMGS416; genus JAGLOK01. The sequence goes on along the minus strand of OY781093.1, from coordinate 704,154 downwards.
AGATATGTCAACTGCCGAGGCTTCCGGTTCATTAAATGAAAAAATAATGTCCAGACCTTCTTCAAGCCCATTTTGATATGAATCATAATAAGATTGGGCGGTATAATAATCCTCTTCTTTTATCTTTTTTGTTTCTTTTATAAAATCGTATCTAACGATATATTCAGGCAGCATTTCCTGGGCTGCTTCATACATTTTCTGTGGGCTGTCCATAGAAATTATGTCGGAAAAGACTTCACCAACATTCTTTTGAATATATCCGTTCAATATATAAAAAGACAGCATATAAGATGCTACAAGAAATATTAGAAAAAGCATAAAAGAAATAAAGCTATATATCCTCATATACCCAAAGACAATTTTTTTTCTGATAGACGAGCCGCCTCGTTTACTCATTATCTTCGTCCTTTATGATATAGCCAACACTGCGCACTGTTTTAATCAGCTTCGTTTCAAATGGCTGGTCTATCTTTGCACGCAAATACGATATATAAACATCTACAACATTAGTTTCACCCAGATAATCAAATCCCCACACATCATTTAATATCTTTTCTCTGGACACTGCGCGGTTTTTGTTTTCCACAAGATATAAAAGCAGGTCATATTCTCTTGCAGTCAGCTCTGCTTCCTTATCTGCAATTTTTACTATATGTGCGTCATCATCTATCTCAATGTGACCAATTTTAATCTTTCCTGTAGCCTTGGGCGTCATTCTCTCATTGCGCTTTAAAACCACGCGAATGCGTGCCAAAAGTTCTTCTATTGCAAAAGGCTTTGTGATATAGTCATCCGCTCCTATATCAAGTCCTGTGACCTTATCGGATATGTCATCTTTAGCGGTGACCATTATAACAGGCGTCACAACATCTGCCTGACGAATTCTTCTGCACACCTCGATGCCTGAGAGCTTAGGAAGCATCAAGTCAAGCAATATGGCTTGATAATTTGAGCTCTCCGCCAAGCTTAATCCTTCTCTGCCATCACGAGCAATGTCCACTTCATAGCCTTCATGTTTTAGCTCCAGCTCCACAAACCTTGCAATTTTTGCATCGTCTTCAACTATTAATATTTTATCTGCCATCTCAAACCTCTTAAATTATCAGCTAGTTATTTTATTTCTATTGAATTAAAACCGTCACCCTCGGATTCTACATCATGCTCTGCATTTTGAGCATAAATCTCTTCTTCAGTCTCAGTTTCTTTTTCCACAGCTTCGATTTTTTTGTCGCTGGCATTTTGTTTAGGCGCGATAATAATCGTGTGCCCTGTTATGATAGCCAAAGCTATCGCCCCTAAGTAAAAAACAGAAATTATTCCGTCTACTCCAAGAAAAATCATCCCCTGAAATAGCCACACGAAAAAAGTCAAAACAAAAATAACCCCGGTCGAAACATCGACCTTTATCTTGCTATCCTTTTCTATTATAACTCTATATAAAAATATGTTGCTGATTTGTGTTATGCGCTTATTCATTGCCTCAGACTTCTTTTTTCTGCGCATTGCATAAACGCATGCTTTGTCTGTGTCGCCTTTTTCAGCTTTAAGTGCCTTATCCGCATCTTCAAAATTGATGCCACAACGGCGCTGCACTTCCATGACTTTTTGATAACCGTATTCCATGTTCATTCCTTTCAATAACCCATTAATCATAAATTATATATTATTCGCGATTATAATGCCATTTGAAAAAGATTAAAACAACATTAGAGCAATGTATTTAGTCCATTATGTTTGTTGACTGTATACACTTTATGGTGTTAGAATAAATAAACTAAATTCGGGAGCAAAATGATGGATTATAAAAAAATAATAGCACAAAAAATATCTCAGGCTAAAGACCTTGGTCTGGATGAAGTTTTTGAAATGATTGAAGTGCCGCAGAAAAGCGAAATGGGAGATTTTGCACTCCCCTGCTTTAAACTTTCGCGCACACTGCGAAAAGCTCCCAACCAAATTGCGGACGAACTCAAAGAAACACTTATAGATTTAGATGGTTTTTCAAAGATTGAAAGCGTAAGCGGCTATCTTAATTTTTTCGTAGACAAGCAGTCGTTTTCCAAGCAAACTCTGTCTGAAATTATAAAAAATGGTGAGCAGTACGGCGCATCCGATGAAGGCGCGGGAAAAACCATCTGCCTTGACTATTCGTCGGTTAATGTCGCAAAGCCACTTCACATGGGACATCTTTCAACCACAGTAATCGGCAACTCTCTTCGCAAAATATATAGCTTTTTGGGCTATAAATGTGTTGGTATAAACCACCTTGGCGATTACGGTACACAGTTTGGCACACTTATTGTGGCCTATGAAAAATGGGGCAACAAAGACACTGTGGAAAAAGACGGCATCGCCGAGCTTACCCGTCTATATATTAAATATCATGACGAAGAAGAAAAACACCCCGAGCTTGCCGATGAGGCCAGAACATGGTTTAAAAAGATAGAAGACAAAGATCCGCAAGCACTTGATCTGTTTAACTGGTTCCAGGAGATAACTCTAAAAGAAGTAAATCAGACATATGACTTGCTCGGAGTTAAGTTCGATTACTACACAGGCGAAAGCTTTTATACAGATAAGATGCAGCCAGTTGTTGACAAACTCACCGAATGCGGGCTTTTGGTGGAAGACCAAGGCGCACAGGTTGTCCGTCTTGATGATTATGACATGCCTCCTTGCATCATTTTGCGCAAGGACGGCGCAAGTCTCTATGCAACGCGCGACATGGCCGCGGCTCTATACAGAAAAAAGACATTTGACTTTCATAAATGTCTATATGTCACAGCGTATCAGCAGGATTTGCACTTTAGACAATTTTTTAAGGTGCTTGAACTTGCAGACTATAATTGGAGCAAAGACTTAGTTCACGTAAACTATGGCATGGTTTCAATGGAAGACGGTTCAATGTCCACAAGACAGGGACGTGTCGCTCTGCTTAAAGACGTTTTAGAGAAAGCCCTTGAAAAAGCCTCCGACATTATAAATGAAAAAAGCCCCGAGCTTGAAGACAAAGAAGCAGTAGCCCGTATGGTGGGCGTTGGCTCAATTGTGTTTTCAGCGCTTAAAAACAATCGCATAAAAGACATCACATTTTCATGGGACAATGCGCTAAACTTTGACGGAGAAACCGCGCCATATGTGCAGTATACCCACGCAAGAGCAACAAGCGTCATAGAAAAGAGCGGTATGTCATTAGAAGGTGAAGTGGACTACTCGGCACTCGAAAACGAGGATGCCACAGCTCTTATTACCGCACTCAGCGCGTTTAAAGAAATCGTTCAAAGTGCAGCGCGCAGATATGAGCCGTCCATGATAACCCGTCACGTTGTGGAGATTGCCCAGAAGTTTAACAAATACTACTTTGACCACAGGATAATAGACACCGACAGTGAAGAGAAAAACCGTGCAAGGCTCATCCTCGCTGCTGCCACAAAGCAGGTTATAAAAACAGGTCTTGAACTTATCGGCGTGGAGTCTCCCAATAAAATGTAGTTTTTTTCAAAAATACAAATTAAAAAGAACTTTGCACATGCAAAGTTCTTTTTTTGATATATTTACTTAAACTTTAGTCTTTATTTCAATGGTCAATTTAACAAACATCATTTCGATTTCACAGCTACTATAATATTTCGCACTATCGAAGAATCCACCCTGTGATTATAGTCACTATACATATCCTCGCTTAACATTTCCATTCCACTGTCATTAAGCGCTTTTTCAAGATTCTTTTTGTGCGTGGTGTGCTCATTAAATGACAAAACCAACGAACCGCCCGACTTCAGAAGTTTTTGCCATTTTGGCAACGCATTTATAAAGAGTTCCTCTGCGCTTCTGGCCTTTTGCTTTTTCGACTTTTTTTGAGTCGCATGATGGATGCCATAAGGCAAATCGCCCACAATCATATCAATGCTGTTTTTCTTCATCAGCCTGTCAGCGATTCTAGCGTCGGCAGCAAAGACTTTAAATGTGCCCGTTTCTTTTGCCGCAAAGCTTTTTTTGTCCGGCGCAAACTCCAAAGTATAGGCATCTGATATTTTAACAGACTTTATATCCAGTATCCTGTCTTTTTTTGTGGTGTGCTTAAACTTTTCACTCTGCATGAATTTCGCAGCGTAGTGACAGCTTTCCTCAAAATATTTTTGTGATATTTCGATACCGTACGCATCATATCCAAGCATCAGGGCATCATAAAGTGTTGTGCCTTTTCCCGAAACAGGGTCAAGCAGGCTCAGCCTATTTTCTGTGTTTGTACCGCAGGCACTGACTGCAAGGTTTATCATAAGCCTTGTAAAAAGCGCGTTTGTTTTGCCCTTATAGTTTAATAATGCAGGCATATTTTCTTTAAACGAATAGTTCGAATCTGCAGCTACCGGCAAGAGCATATCCCCTTTCACCTCAAACAAAGCATAAAAGGCAGAGTGTCTTGAAAGGCTTGTGAAATTAGCTTTTGACGGCTCATTTTCTGCTTTAAATGCAAGGTAGAATATCCCTTCCATTTGCTCAAAGCCAACCTCGGAAATTGTCGTGTCCCACGAATAAAATATGGCTTGGGCTTCATAGCTTAAAACTTTTTGAGCTTCTTCTTTATAAATCTTAAACACCTGTGGGTGACATATTACAGCGTATTTTTTCACTATCCGGCCACCGATAACGATTTTACAACAAAGCTTGGGCTTCCGATGCATTCAGACCCCGGCAAACCAAAGCGCAAATCGTTTCCAAGAGATTCAATTTCCTCAAGCAGTGTGTAAAAATTGCCTGCAATCGTAAACTGCTCTACAGCATGTGTTTTTTTGCCGCCTTCAATTTTAAACCCTTTGGCAGACAGCGAGAAATCACCCGACACTCCATTTGCTCCGGAATGAAGCCCTGCAAGCTCTGTAATTAACAATCCGTCTTTAACCATCGTGAAAAGTTCATCCACGCTGTTTTCGCCAGGCTTTATATAAAAATTCGAGCCTGATATCCCAATGCTTGATTTATAAGAGCCCTTGGATGCGTTTCCTGTGGATCTAACGCCGTCTTTTTCAGCGGTTTTCAAATTATGAAACAAGGTTTTTAACACTCCGTTTTCAACAATGTTCTTTTTGCATGTAGCCACACCCTCGCTGTCAAACGGACAAGATGCATATCCACCTTCAAGCAGCGGATCATCCACCATCGTCACAATATCCGAGGCAATCTTTTCACCGACTTTGCCTTTAAGCAATGATAAATCTTTTTGTGTATTTTCAGCAGAGAATATTCCTGAGAATGTTGAAATCAAATCCCCTGCGCATTCATTTTCAAAAATAATTTTGTAGTTGCCCGATTCCACAGGCTGTGCTTCCAGCATAGCTGTGGCTTTTTTAACAGCTTCGCTTGCAACGGTCTCAATGTCCAGCTCAGAAATGTCTGATATCAGCTGAAACTCAGCGCCGTCCACTTTCTTTTCGCCTTTTTGCGCGACAGGTACAACATAGCAAAACATCATATTATCCTGAAAGGTCAAATCAAGTCCTTTTGAATTTTTTATTTTAATCTTGCCACTTCCAGATTGTACGATTGTGGTTGCTACGCTAGTGATAGAAGGATGTGCATTTTTTGCAAGCTCTTCAAGTTTAAGCGCAATTTTAATTTTGTCTTTTGCCCGAACTTTGTCAAGTTCTTCGTTGTAGGCTATTACTTCGCTATATTTTTCGCTTCCCCCAAATATAAACTGCTTATCCTCATTTTCAATTATCTGAGCGTTTTGAGTTGCCTTTTTTATAAGATATTCTATCGACTCATCATCAAACGCTTCGGTGTAGGAATATCCCATCTTTCCGTCCAGCAAGCCTCGGAATGAAATTCCATATGTCTTGTTGACACTGTATTCATCCACTTTGCCTTCAAATATCCTGACCATAAATGATCTTCCGCCAGAATAATATATTTCAAAATCCTTAAAATCAGATTTTTCTGCTGCCTCAAACAGTTTATCTATAAATAAATTTAAATTCATCTCAGCTCTCCTGCCTTCCACCGACTGTAATCTCACTGACCTTTATAAGCGGCTGACCTACATCAGCAGGCAGCGAGCCGGATATTGATCCGCACATTCCCTGTCCTGTTTTCATTTCTTTTCCAACCATATCAATATTCTTTATAACATCCGCGCCATTGCCTATAAGAGTCGCGCCTCTGACTGGTTTGTCTATCTTTCCATTTTTAATGAGATAGCCTTCCTGAACCATAAAGTTAAACTCACCTGTTATAGGGTTAACTGAACCCCCGCCCATCTGCGCACAATATAGTCCGTCATTGATGGATGAAATGATTTCTTTATCAGAGCTTTCTCCAGCCGCAATATAAGTGTTGCTCATTCTGGAAGTCGGTGCATATGCATATGACTGCCTTCTTCCCGACCCTGTCGATGACATATTCATTCGTCTTCCATTGAGCTTATCTATAAGGTAGCTCTTTAAAATACCGTTTTCAATGAGCACATTCTTTTTGCTGTATTCTCCTTCATCATCAATGTTAAAAGAACCCCAGCCATTTGGAAATGTGGCATCATCAATTGCTGTTACCACATCTGATGCAACTTTCTTGCCCAGCATGTCACAAAAAACAGACTGTCCCTTTGCAACAGACGTTGCCTCCAGCGAATGTCCGCAAGCCTCGTGGAATATAACACCGCCAAATCCATTTTCTATCGCGACAGGCATTTTACCGGCCGGACACAAATCCGCCTTCAGCATTGTCACAGCACACCTTGCGGCATCTCTTCCGTAGCATTCCGGATCTATCTCATCAAAAAACTCAAAGCCTATCTGTTTTCCGGGGCCTGTTGTTCCGGTTTGGTTTTCAGTTCCGTCAGATGCAACAGCCGTGGTGTAAAGCCTGAGCCTTGTTCTGTAATCATCCGCAAAAACACCTTCGGAGTTTGCAATCTGTATTCTCTGTCGCTTCTGAATGTATGATACAGAAACCTGTGAGATGAGATCGCTATAGCTTTTTGCAGCATCGTGCGCTTGTCTGACCTTTTGTGCTTTAATCTTAATATCCACTTCCGAAGGCTTAATCGCCACAGGGTTTATATTAGTATATGTTCTGTTTTTAAGCACAATGTCAATGCCTAGTGCATTTGCATCACCCATTGCAGCCGCAGCTTTGCGTGCAGCATCCACAAGCCCTTCAAGGGTTGTATCATTTGTATATACATACACGCTGTTTGTGCCTTTAAAAATCCTAATTCCCGCACCGTAGTCGCGTCCGGAAAGCGCATTTTCCATTTTATCTGCTATCATGTGCAAAGATGTCATTCTGCTGTCTTCTGCAAAAACTTCAGCAAAATCTCCACCCGTTGACAACGCCATTTCAAGGGCAGCAAGTGCATCACTTTTATTGATTATCAATTGTTATCCTCCGTTATTTTTTTATCTTTATTTTCTCGCTCCAGCTGGAGCTCTTTTATCCTTTTTTCAAACCCTTGGTCGCTGGGTGCATAATAATTTTTCCCTTGGACTGAAAGCGGCGCATATTTCTGCTTCACATAGTGTCCGTCATAGTCATGAGGATATTTATATCCTTTTCCGCTTCCCAGCCTGTCAGAGCCTTTGTAATGCGTGTCGCGAAGGTGTGCAGGCACAGGGTCATGTGTGTCGTTTGCCGCACCCTCAAATGCTTGCCCCATGGCAGAAACCACTGAGTTTGATTTGGGCGATTCGCAAATAAATATTATAGCCTGCGTGATGGAAAGCCTTGCCTCCGGCAATCCTACCATTTCGAGCGCATGCCCGGCAGCCACAGCTTGAAGCATAGCCTGCGGGCTTGCAAGCCCCACATCTTCGGATGCATGTGCTATAATCCTTCGTATTATAATTCTCGGGTCAACCCCCGCGTGTATTAACCGTGCAAACCATGCAAGTGCCGCAGTTGAGTCACTTCCTCGAAGCGACTTGCAAAACGCCGACAGCATGTCATAAAAATAGCTCTCATCACACTTAAGCACACGCTTTTGAATGGAGTCTTCGGCAACCTTTATATCAATTTGAACAAATCCTTTTGCATTCGGCTTTGTTGTAAGTGCCGCAAGCTCCAAAGCATTGAGCGCTGAGCGCACATCGCCGTTTGCAACATCCGCCCAATGATTTAGTGCCTCATCATCAATTTTTATATTGAGATTGCCCAAACCTCTATCTTTATTTTCCGAAGCTCTAAGAACTGCTTTTTTAATGTCATCATTGGACAGCTTAAAAAACTCAAACAACCTACATCTAGAAACTATCGCAGGTGTCATCGCTATCATAGGGTTTTCAGTTGTAGATCCTATAAAACGAATAATGCCTTTTTCAATGGCCGGCAGTATGGAGTCCGACTGTGATTTTGACCATCTGTGACATTCATCAAGCAAAAGATAAGTGCTCTTGCCATACATCTTCAATCTGTCTTCTGCTTTTTTTATCACCTCTCGCACATCAGCCACTCCGCTTGTCACAGCATTTAGTTTTTCAAAAGCCGAGTCCGTTGTCTGCGCTATTATATGTGCAAGGGTTGTTTTCCCGCATCCCGGCGGTCCGTAAAAAATCGAGCTTGTCAGCATATCTGCCTCGATAGCTCGCCGCAAAAGTCTGCCCTTGCCTATTATATGCTCTTGTCCCAAAAAATCGTCCAACTTATCAGGCCGCATTCTGTCAGCTAAAGGCGCTTTTTTGCTTAGATTTTGAGAAAACAAATCAGTCATGAATACTATTATATCCATAATGCCTTTAATGTAAAATTTGTTTTGTCTATTATAAGGCAAAGTCGCTAAATTTTAATTTTTATTCACATATAGCATGCAAAAAACCGATCAGGAAAAGCAAATGTATGCTAATCGACCGGTTTTTCACATCTTTAAGTTTATATTAGGAAGTTTCAAGTATGGCTATTTGTTATCTTTTGAACATTCTCCGCTATAGGGACAACCCACACAAGTTGTGCATTTTGCTCCCTTTTTCTTCTCTTTTGCAATTTTTATAAATGCCAGTGCGATAATAATTGCTATTACGCCGATTACAATAAAATCTGCAAGTGTCATATAATCACCTTCTTTATGAAGCTAGGGCTTTTCTTTGCCTTTCGCCTTTTCTCATAAGATATACTACATACCCAATCATCACGCAAACTGCGATAAGTCCGCCTATAAATCCGTGGCCCAGTGCACCTGTAGTAAACAATGTTCCCAATTGATATATAATGAATGCTAGCACATATCCCATTCCAAGCTGGAAACCGATAGCTCCCCAGAGCCATTTCTTTGATTCAAGTTCCGAGTTCATAGAGCCGATAGCCGCAAAACACGGCGGTGTGAATAAGTTAAATACCAAATACGACAGTGCCGCTACAGCGCTTATTCCAAATATTGCGCCAACTTCTGCGCTTCCGCTTACAAGTGCAAGCTCTTCCACATCGATAAAGTTTGTAACAGCAAATGTAACAGCCAGTGTTCCCACAACGTTCTCTTTTGCAATAAACCCTGTTATAGCCGCTGCTCCAAATTGCCACAAGCCAAATCCCAATGGAATAAATATTACTGCTAGCGGCGAAGCAATTGAAGCTAATATGCTTGTTTCAGGCGCGGCTTCTGCAACCACTTGGAATTGCCAGTTAAATGTCTGTAGAAGCTGCACCACAGCATTACATACAAGTATTATTGTTCCTGCCTTTATTATGAACGCCTTTGCACGGCTTAGCATTGAAAGCGTAGCTCGTTTAATGCTTGGAAAGCGATACTCTGGAAGCTCCATAATAAAGTATGATTTAGAATCATCGCCTGTAATCTTTTTAATAATAAGTCCGCTTACTATTATCACAATGATTGCCAAGAAATACATCGATGTTCCAACCCACGCTTTGCCTGCAAAGAACACTCCTGCAAAAAGAGTTATTATAGGAAGCTTTGCTCCGCATGGCATAAAAGGAGTCAGCATCGCAGTTGTCCTTCGCTGGCGCTCGTTTTTAATAGTCCTTGATGCCATAATACCGGGGATAGCACATCCCGTGCCCACTATCATTGGAATTACCGATCTTCCGGATAATCCGACCTTTTTAAAGAATCTGTCCATGACCACTGCAACGCGAGCCATATATCCGCAGTCTTCAAGAAGAGCAAGGCAGAAGAACAATACCATGATTAATGGAAGGAATCCGACTACGGCTCCGACGCCGCCTATAATGCCATCCAATAATAACGAGCTTACAACTGGATTTACGGCTTCACTCATAAGTCCTTCAACCCAACCATAAAACGAATCTATCCAACCACCTAAAATATCCGCAAGCCATGGACCCAACCATGCCTGAGAAATCGAAAATACCAGGAATATAACAGCCGCAAAGATTGGAATACCCAGCCATTTATGTGCAAGCACGCGGTCGATTTTATCCTGCGCGGTTTGCTTTTCAGGGCTTATTTTCTTTCTTTGGACTTCTGTTACTATGTCATTTATAAAAGCATATCGCTTCTCATCCGCTTTTTGCGCATCCTCTTTTGTCAGGATATTTTTTTGGCCGCGTATCGTAGGCGCTTTTTGCTTTTTCGTTGAGTTTGAAGCCTGATAAACCGCTTCCACCAAAGCTGCCATACCGTTGTTTGTGCTCCTTGAAGCAACAGTTTCAACGACAGCGCAGTTAAGCTTTTCTGAAAGCAAAGCATTATTTATTATTGTTTCTTTTTTTCTGGTTAAGTCAGACTTATTAAGTGCAATAACCATTGGTATGCCAAGCTCCAATAGTTGAGTTGTCATAAAGAGACTGCGAGAAAGGTTTGTCGCATCAACGATGTTTATTATAACATCGGGCTCTTCATTGAGCACAAAGTCTTTAGTGATGGACTCCTCGGATGTATACGGCGACATGGAATATGCCCCCGGCAAATCCACCACAGTCATTCCGTTTCCTTTTTTGCCCAAGCTTTCTTTTACTTTGCCAGCCTTTTTTTCAACTGTTACTCCAGGCCAGTTTCCAACATGTTCGATTTTACCCGTCAGTTCATTAAAAAGAGTTGTCTTTCCGCTGTTGGGATTGCCCGTCAACGCTATTTTCATTATTTCCTCCCGTTGTTAGTCTGTGCTAACTTTTATAATAAAAAATTTTCCTATTGGAAAATTATCTTTTAAATATAATTCTCACACTAAAATAGCGTCCGCAAGTTCTTTATCAATGCTGTATCTTGCATCTTTAATGTTTATTATGTAGTTTGAAGCAAGTTTTGAAATTACCGTCACTTTTTCTCCTGGATAGCACCCCAAGGTGAAAAGAAACTTTTGCATATCTTCCGAATTTGATGTGATTTTGTCCACAACGTATGTAACGTTAAGTTTTGCATGTGATAATGACATAAATATACCTCCGCGAGTTAGCTTCCGCTAACATCTCCAAAATATTACCACTTGATATCTTGTTTGTCAACAATTTTTAATAATTTTCTTGTCAAAAATCATTAATTTGATATGATATAATAACTCTGAAAGGTAAAGTCATGTATAAAGACAAAATATTAGTTAAATATGGTGCTGATATTGAGGCTATATCATACTCGCTTTGTGAGCATCTGGAGCTTTCAAAAATAATTCCCCCAAACACAGATGTTGCTCTAAAGCCAAACTATGTGGTTGCAAGTCATGCAATTAATGGGGCAACAACACATATCGAAGTGCTTGAAGGCATAATCCGCTATCTTAAAGATACCGGTATAAATGATATCACCATAATGGAAGGCTCATGGATTGGAGACTCCACAAAGCGTGCCTTTAAAGTGTGCAGCGCTCAATTTTTGAGCAAAAAATATGATGTTAAGCTTTTAGATTTAAAAGAAGACGACACCAAAACAATCCAAGGCATTAAAGTGTGCAAAAGCGCATTGGAGTGTGGTTTTCTTATAAACCTGCCTGTGCTTAAAGGCCATTGCCAAACAAGAATGACCTGCGCACTAAAAAACATGAAAGGCTGCATTCCTGACAGCGAAAAGCGTTCCTTTCACGCACAGGGATTGTTTGAGCCCATTGGTCATCTGAGCTCAATTTTAAAGCCGGATTTAACCATAGTTGATGGAATCTGCGGAGATTTGTCCTTTGAAGAAGGTGGCAATCCTGTAAGAATGGACAGACTTATTGCAGGCTTTGACAGCGTGATGCTGGACAGCTATGTTTGCTCGCTTATGGGACTTGAAACAGATGACGTTCCCTATATTGGAATAGCAGAAAAATATGGTGCGGGAACTTCCAAGATAAAAAGCGACACTGTAATTGAGCTTAACACTCCAAAAGATACAAGCTCTCTTACCCCTAGAGTTGATGTGCATAAGTTTAAAGAATACATAGATGAAAACATGGCGTGCTCGGCATGCTATGGCTCTTTAGTGTTTGCACTTCACAAGCTAGATGCAAGAAATCTGTATAGGATTGGCGAAAAAATAAAAATCGGGCAAGGTTTTAACGGCGTAAGTTTCGAAGGCCTTGGAATAGGCAATTGTTGCAAAGATGGTTCGGTTTACGTTCAGGGCTGCCCGCCAAGAGCAGATAAAATAATTGAAAAAATAAAGGAATTATTATGAAAAAGATTTTTACCCCCCGATTTATCACGACATCGGCACTGATTGCGGCTTTATACACTGCGCTTACTCTTTTTGCAATCATAACGCCGTTTGGATACTTATCCTTTGGTCCTGTACAGATACGCTTTTCTGAAGCGCTCACTATACTTCCCGCATTTACGCCCGCCGCTATACCCGGGCTTTTTGTCGGATGTTTCATTTCCAATGCTGTGGGTGTGTCTCTGGGATACGGCGCAGGCCTTCTTGATGTTATTTTTGGACCTTTGGCAACATTGCTTGCCGCCTATTTAAGCTATCTGCTAAGAAACAAAAAATGGCTCGTGCCTCTGCCTCCTGTTTTAATAAATGCACTAGTTATCGGAGCAATATTAAGCTATGTGATAAATCTTCCCTTGTTTGGCACAATGATGTGGGTAGGCGTAGGACAGGTGGGTGCATGCTATGTGCTTGGAATGATTTTATACTTTGTTTTAGACAAAAACAGAAATACCATTTTCAAAAAATAGGAAAAGATAGTATAATACCTATTAAATCTGAGAATTCAATTTGAGGGTATTAGATTGCTTAGTAACAAAGTTTCAAAACTATTTATCTTATTGGGCGTTGTCATCATAGCCGCATCCTTTTACATTTGGCAAAGCATGTGGCTTAAAGACTTTAACGAGAATGATGCAATCGCAAAAGGAATAAGCATAGCAGGCCACGATGTGGGTGGATATGACACCGAGTCCGCCGTTCACATGCTTAGCTTGCAGCTTAAAAATGAACTGAGCTCAAAAAACATAGAAATATCATATAATGACATAAAAACCACTATAAACGTGGCCTCTTTTGCTTCGCTTGATTTTAAAAGCTCTCTTGATGCGGCGTATGAAATCGGTCGCACAGGCAATAAAACTCAAGACTACATGGATCTTTTAAAGGCGAAAATATCAGGTGTGAGCCTGAATGCAAAAATAACATTTGATGAAAGCGCCCTCAAAAAACTACTCGAGGATGCATCAACACAATATTTCATCGCACCAAAGGATGCTTCTATTTCAGCATTTAACCCTGAAGCCGAGGGCGATGCCATGCTCGCCATTGAGTCTCAGCAAAACGGCAGGGAGCTTGACATTAAAAAAACTGCTGAAAATATAAAGCAAGCTGTAATATCAGGCAATCAAAAAGCCGAGGCCGTGACCGATGTGGCCTATGCTAAAATTTCAGATGACGTACTTCACGGGCTGACTCTTGATCCTGTATTGAGCGAATATGCCATAAACGCACCCTCAAGTGATTATGCCACGGTGTTAAATCAAGTTATCGGAAATGGTATACATCGGATTTTACTCCCCGGAGATGAGTTGAGCATCATAAACTTTATGGGAGGCTCAGACTATATCATTAACCAAATGCCTGAAGGCGGAAGCGGAAGCGACTACGAAAAGGTACTGACGCAAATATATCCCACACAGATATATCTCGCGGCTGTTTTGTCCGAGCTTGAAATTGTTGAACGCAAGATGTATAACGCCGATGAGGCAAACATTCCCATAGGCACGTCGTGCATAACAGACAAAGAAAATGATTTAATCATAAAAAATACTCTTGATTATCCCATCATCATACGTGTTGGTTATGACTATAAGGCAAGCAACGGAATAGCCTTTTGCGAAATATACAGATCTCAAATGGAATGGGGCACCTATGTAAAATCCGTTATACGCAAAAAAGATGGCAAATCTTTGGTTGACATAGTGAGGGTATATGTCGATAATAAAGGGAACACTGTTGATACAGTTGTGGCTGAGACAGTAAATATTGACTGAGCCGCATCAATTCAAATCAAAAAAATATTCAAGGAGGGCTAATGTATGACAATGTTAAAAGATGAAATTCTCGAAATTCTACATGATGATTCGAGGACTTCCCCAGCCGAAATGGCACTCATGCTGGGAAAAAGCGAGGAAGAAGTGTTGGCAGCAATAGCCGAGCTTGAAGATGACAATATTATAGTAAAATATCACGCCAAGATAAACTGGGACAAGGCTGACAACAACAGGGTGGAGTCCCTCATTGAAGTGAAGGTGACACCCCAGCGCGACCAAGGCTTTGAAGAGATTGCAAGGCGTATATACAAGTTTGACGAGGTAAAATCCGTATATCTTATGAGCGGAGGATACGACCTTATGGTACTGGTTGAAGGCACAAGCCTCAAGCAGGTGGCCTTTTTTGTAGCGCAGCGACTTTCTACAATAGATGGTGTTTTATCGACCGCTACACATTTTGTTCTCAAGCGTTATAAAGACGACGGCGTTATTTTAGATGATGAGCCGGATGAGAGGCTAATGGTAACGCCATGAATGTAAAAGAATTTATTAATCCAAGCGTATCCTCGATACCACCTTCGGGAATACGTAAGTTTTTTGATATCGCGCAACAGATGGAGGACGTGGTAGCACTCGGTGTGGGTGAGCCTGATTTTACAACACCTTGGAATATACGAGAGGCTGCTATCTACTCACTGGAACAGGGCGAAACTCATTATACTTCAAACCGAGGTCTTCCGGAACTGTGTCATATGGTTTCAAAATATATGGCACAAAGGTTTAACCTTAACTATTCTCCCGATGATGAAATAATGGTGACTGTGGGCGCATCCGAAGGCATCGACCTTGCGATGCGTGCAATCATAACTCCAGGCGACGAGGTGCTTGTTCCCGAGCCTTCATATGTGAGCTACTATCCGTGTGTCACATTTGCTGGCGGAAAAGCTGTGGGGATAAAAACATCACAGGACGTAAAGTTTAAGCTGACAGCAGAAGCTGTTGAAAATGCTATAACCCCTAAAACAAGGGCAATCATTCTTCCCTATCCAAACAATCCAACTGGTGGGATAATGACAAGAGAGGACCTTGCTCCTGTTGCAGAAGTGCTTAAAAAGCATGATATTATCGTGATTTCAGATGAAATATATGCTGAGCTAACCTATTCTGATGAGCGTCATGTATCTATCGCGGAATTTCCCGATATGTATGAGCGCACTATCGTTCTAAATGGATTTTCCAAGGCATTTGCTATGACGGGTTGGCGACTGGGCTTTATATGCGGCAATTCAAACCTTGTATCCGCAATGCTTAAAATTCACCAATACACCATGCTTTGCGCACCAATAATGTCGCAAAAAGCTGCAATTGAAGGCTTAAGAAACGGACTTGCAAATGATTTCCCTTCAGTTCAGAAGATGAAGCGTGCATATAACAGACGAAGAAGAATGTTTGTAACCCGTATCCGCGAGATAGGGCTTGAATGTTTTGAACCCGAAGGCGCATTTTACATCTTCCCGTCAATTAAAACAACAGGCATGACAAGCGAAGAATTTTGTGAGCGTCTTATAAAAGAAGAAAAAGTGGCTGTTGTTCCCGGCACTGCATTCGGTCCTTCAGGAGAAGGACACATTCGCTGCTCATACGCTTACAGCATTGACAACATTAAAACAGCTGTTGAGCGAATGGAAAAATTTATTTTAAGGCATAAAAAGTAATGGAGAACAATCAACAAGAAATCAGAAAGCCTTTTTTGATTAACAGGAAAAAAAGTTTGGTAACGTATATACTCATTGGCATATGCGTTGCCATTTTTATTCTGGATTTTTTGGTGCAAGTATATTTTGCCGCCACATATGATATAAACTGGAGCATAATAAACGAATATGGCATGAAAATAAACAGCGCAATTGCCAAAGGACAGCTATGGCGTTATGTTACCGCCATGTTTTTACACGGCAATCTTATGCACATTGGCTTTAATATGTATGCTCTTTTTATTTGGGGCAGGCACATTGAGGTGCTGTATGGCAGATGGCGTTTTCTTGTAATCTATTTTATGGCAGGCATATTGTCTATTGCTGCAAGTTTTGCCTTTACATCTGCAAATTCTCTGGGTGCATCCGGCGCTATATACGGTTTATTTGGTGCACTTTTTTACTTCAGAAAATATGACAAACAATTATTTAACAAAATCTTTGGAACACAGGTTTTTCTGTTTGTAGGAGTGTCGCTGTTTTTAGGCTTTACAATGACATATGTGGACAATGTGGCGCACATCGCAGGACTTGCCGGCGGTTATCTTGCCGCACAATCGGTAGGTCTATTGTCGCAAATTATAGAAAAAAAGCGAACAGGTGCATTATATCTTGCAATATACTCCGTCATTCTTATCGGATTTACACTTATAGGCATGTTTCGCTGACTTATGACCTTATTTTGGTACTCAAAATTACATTAATAACATATCATACTATTTTAGTCGTATTTTTCAAAAATTTCGCAATATATTGATGAATTTATGTTGACTGTCCACAATATATAGTGATACAATAATCTCGCTCGATAAATTCAACAGACAAAAAAACGGGCAAAAGATGTATGGAGGATTAGAAATGTTTAAGGTTAACAAGAGAGACGGTCAAGTAGTAGATTTTGAGATAAAGCTTATAAAAACAGCTATGTCTAAGGCTTTTCAAGCCACAAATCAGGTGTGGACAGAGGATATTCTGGACATATTAGCACTTAGGGTGACAAGCAATTTTCAGCCTAAGATTTCAAATAATTCAATTAACGTTGAGGATATACAAGATTCTGTAGAACACATTTTGGAGGACGCAGGCTACTACGATGTTGCCAAAGCATATATTCTCTACAGAAACCAGCGAGAGAAAATTCGTAACATGAATTCCACCATACTGGATTACAAGTCTTTGGTAAACAGCTATGTCCGTGATGAAGACTGGAGAGTTAAAGAAAATTCTACCGTTTCATATTCATTAGGCGGACTCATTCTTCACAATTCAGGTGCAATCACAGCAAACTACTGGCTCAGCGAAGTATATGACGAGGAAATAGGCTCAGCACACAAAAATGCCGACATCCACATCCATGACCTTTCGATGTTATCAGGCTACTGCGCAGGATGGTCAATTAAACAGCTCATCTGCCGCGGCTTAGCCGGCATCCCCGGAAAAATCGCATCCTCTCCGGCACTGCATCTTTCAACACTATGCAACCAAATGGTAAACTTCCTTGGAATATTGCAAAATGAGTGGGCAGGCGCACAGGCTTTTTCAGGCTTTGACACCTATCTTGCACCATATGTAAAGGTGGATGATTTATCATATAAACAAGTAAAGCAATGCATACAGTCATTTATTTATGGCGTTAACACTCCCAGTCGCTGGGGATGCCAAGCTCCTTTTACAAATGTGACTATGGACTGGACTGTCCCTGAAGATTTAAAGAACGAACCTGCTTTGGTGGGCGGCGAAGAGCTTGACTTCACATACAGCGACTGCAAAGCTGAAATGGACATGATAAACAAAGCTTTCATCGAGATAATGGTGGAAGGCGATGCTGACGGACGCGGATTCCAATATCCTATTCCAACATACTCCATCACCCGCGACTTTGACTGGTCTGAAACAGAAAACAACCGTCTTTTGTTTGAAATGACAGGCAAATACGGCACTCCATATTTCTCAAACTACGTAAACAGCGAGCTTAATCCTTCTGATGTGCGTTCCATGTGCTGCAGACTTCGCCTTGACCTAAGGGAGCTGCGCCGCAAGACAGGCGGATTTTTTGGCTCCGGTGAAAATACAGGATCAGTTGGCGTTGTAACAATCAATATGCCACGCATAGGCTACCTCGCAAAAGATGAAAATGATTTTAAAGAGAGACTAGCCAAAATGATGGATATTGCAGCCCGTTCACTTGATGTGAAAAGGCAGATTCTTTCTCGCCTTATGGATCAGGACTTATATCCATTCACTAAAGAATATCTCGGCTCCTTTGACAGCCATTTTTCAACAATCGGATTAGTTGGCATGAATGAAGCATGCATGAACGCAAACTTTATAGGCGTGGACATGACTCACAAAAAGGCTCAGGATTTCACAAAAGAAATAATGGACTTCATGCGCGACAAACTCGTTGAATATCAAACCGAATATAATGCACTGTTTAACTTGGAGGCAACCCCTGCTGAATCCACCTCATTCCGTCTCGCAAAGCATGACAGGCAAAAATATCCGCAAATCATCTGCGCAGGAAATGACGAAGACACTCCGTATTACACAAACAGCTCCCACCTTCCTGTAAGCTTCACAGAAGATATGTTTGAAGCCCTTGAAGTGCAGGACAGCATTCAGACAAAATATACAGGCGGTACCGTTTTCCACGCTTTCCTTGGCGAGAAAATTGATGACTGGCGCTCGACTGCAAAACTTGTTAAAAAGATAGCCTCCAACTATAAGCTGCCTTATTACACAATATCGCCCACATATTCCATCTGCCCAACTCACGGCTATATCACCGGCGAGACATACACATGTGACGAATGCGGCGCAACGACCGAGGTTTATTCAAGAATAACAGGTTATTATAGACCTGTTCGCAACTGGAATGCCGGAAAGTCGCAGGAGTTTAAAAACCGCAAAACATATGTACACGGACGCATGGCAGAAACTAAAAAAGCCACAGCTCAAGTTTCAGAGTCAAAGGAAACAGAGAACGTAAAAGCTGTGTTTGATAAACCTCAGATAACTCTTTTTACTGCACCGGGATGCTCCAAGTGTGCTGTAGCAAAAAGACTTTTAAAAGATGAGGAAAATTTATGCATTGTGAATGTGCGGGATGATATGAGTCAAACTGAAAAATACGACATTCAAGCAATTCCAGCTGTAGTCATTGAAAATGGCCAAGACACGGTGGTTTTAAGAGATTTGGACAGCATAAGACAGATGATGAACTAGAATATTTACCAAGGTCACCTATAAGGTGGCCTTTTTTGATGCAAATTATTGCATTAATATGAACTTTTAAGCCATTAATTGCTATCGCAAAAAAGAATATGATATAATGTCCAGACCACAATTAATAAAGGAAATAATACTATGCTTTATACGCAACAAGACTATGACGATATAAAAACACTTCAAAGAAAATTTTGGGTAAAAATGATAATCGCATCACTTATATACATTGCAGCGATTACTGTGTTTTCAATAGTGAGAATTGACTGGCCCGGATACACAATTTCTGCGCTGTGGGCAATTTTTGTTGTCTCCTCATGGGGAATGCAAGGCGCAAGAATCCGTAAGTATTACCTATTTTTAAAAGACATAAAAGAAGGTCTTGAAAAAGAGATAACAGGCAGTGTTAAAGAAATTGACACAAGCATCACAAGCAGCGATCATCTGGATTTTTACACTGTGATTTTCAACGATGACAACGCCGATCCTAAATCACCTTCCAGAAAGCTCTACTTTGATGTAGCAAAAGGCGTTCCCGACATGAAAGAAGGAGAACAGCTTAAGATTATGCTATTTGGCAACAATATAAAAGGTTTTGAAAAGATATAAATTAACAGAGATAAATATAAGAAAGAAGAGGTGCCATATATGGCTGATAAAACCCTTAAAGAAAGAGGATTGTTAGACGAAGAATTTAAATGGTGTCTTGAAGACATCTATTCATCAAATGACAGCTGGGAAGAAGAATTTGCTGAAGCAAAAAAAGATTTAGCACAAATCAGCAAACTAAAAGGCACGCTAAGTAAAAGCGCAGATGCTCTTTTTAGCGCACTTGAGACTATTTTTGATGCGCAGCTTAAAGTTGAAAGGCTTTTTGTTTATTCACGCATGAGGCTGGATGAAGACAACAGCAACTCTCAATACCAAGGACTTTCAGATCGAGCAACTTCGCTTATTACTGAAGCCGGAAGTGCTATTTCATTTTTAGAGCCAGAAATCCTTAAAATTAATGACGAGAAACTTGCTTCGTTTTTTAAAGAAAACGAGAAGCTTAATAAATATCGTCACATGATTGACGTGGTTCTGCATTCAAAAGAACATATTTTGCCCGACGAGATGGAAAAGCTGCTTGCTATGGCAGGCGACATGGCTTCTGCTCCACGAAATATTTTTACTATGCTAAACAATGCAGACTTAAAATTCCCAACCATTACAGGTGAAGATGGAAACGAGGTGGAACTAACCCACGGCAACTACATTCCAAATATGGAAAGCAAAAACCGTGATGTAAGAAAAGCCGCATTTTCTGCAATGTATGACACTTATAAAAAGTATGAAAATACGATAGCCTCCACTCTGGCTTCCAGCATCAAAAAGGATGTGTTCTTTTCAAAGGCAAGAAAATATGAAAGCGCCTTACATGCAGGACTTCATTCGGACAACGTTTCAACTGATGTTTATAAAAATCTCATTTCAGCAATTCATGATGCGCTTCCATCAATGCACAAATATATGGAGCTAAAGCGCAAAAAGCTTGGCGTTGACAAACTCCACATGTATGACTTATATGTGCCTGTATTTGAAGCAGATGGCATGGAAGTCACCTACAATGAATCAAAAGAACTGGTGCTTAATGCACTTGAGCCTTTGGGCAAAGAATACACAGGAGCTTTAAAGGAAGGTCTTGATTCAGGAAGATGGGTTGATGTTTATGAAAACAAGGGCAAAACATCCGGCGCATATTCTTGGGGCATATGGGGAACTCATCCATATGTACTTTTAAACTGGAATGATACAATAAACAATGCTTTTACTCTGGCTCACGAGCTGGGTCACGCAATGCACAGCTATTTTTCAGACACCAATCAAACCTACGTTGATTCTCAGTATCCGATTCTTCTGGCGGAAGTTGCCTCCACATGCAACGAGGCAATCTTCATGCAATATATGCTAAAAAATACTGATGATAAAAGCCAAAAACTATATCTTCTAAATTACTTCCTTGAGCAGTTCAGAACAACTATGTTCCGTCAGGTAATGTTTGCAGAATATGAGATGATTACTCACGATATGTACGAAAGCGGCAAACCCTTAACTGCCGAAGCATTTAAATCCGAATATCGCAAGCTTAATGAACTCTACTACGGAAAAGACATGGCAATAGATGAAGAAATCGACATGGAGTGGGCAAGAATACCACATTTCTACCGTGCTTTTTACGTATATAAATATGCGACAGGCTTCGCTTCTGCAATAGCGCTTTCCAACATGGTGCTTGAAGGAGGAAGAGAAGGTCAGGATCGTTATCTCAACTTCCTTAAATCAGGCGGCAAGAATTTCCCTCTTGAAACACTAAAACAAGCGGGCGTTGACCTTACACAGCCGGACACTGTGGCAGGAGCATTGAAAACATTCTCTGCACTTGTTGAAGAAATGGAGGCTGAGCTGTGAGTTCACTAAAAATAGACACTAAAAATATATTAATATCTGAAAAAGAGGTAGCAAAAACCATTTCAGATAACAAAAAGTATGAAGAACTAGACAGCGAGCAGATTCAAAAAATAGTTGTAAAAGTATTTGAAAAAGCCAGAAACGAGTTTGCGAACACAAAAGGCCGTGAACTTGTACTGGATGACGAAAAGCTTTTTGATGAAACCTATGACTATATACTTAAAAAACTTGGAAAAGAAATGCCTTCTGCCGAAGTCGCTTATGTGATAAATGATTTATTTATGCAGATGGAAGATATTCTTTTTGACCAAGGAAAACTGCAATACGAAGCATAAGTAATATAAATTTCAAATAATTAAAATGCACCCAAGGACGCAAATCCAAAGGTGCATTTTTTATACAAACTGTTTAGTTTATTCTCCCTGCTGTCTCAATGCTTCATATATAAGTATGGAGCCTGCAACTCCCACGTTAAGAGAATCGCATGTACCCAGCATGGGTATTTTTAAAAGTTCATGCTCTTTTTCATACCATTTCTTTTCTATCCCATAGCGCTCGCACCCCAACACAAAACATACCTTGTCGCTTAAATCTGCTTGCGTATGAGTGTTTTTTGCTCTTGTGTCGGCAAGAAATATTCGTACGTCATTTTTTTTAGCCCAGTCTGAAATGTTTTCCACACTGTCAACCACTATATTAAGCTTCGCAAAAGATCCCCTGCTGGCTGAAATAAGTGTGGGATTATTAAGCCTTGCCTTGCTATTTGCAATTATCACAGTTTTAAGCCCGGCACCATCGGCTGTGCGCATCAGTGTGCCTACATTTCCGGGAAGCTCCAAAGAGTCTAATACTATATTTATACCATCTGCGCTGATTTGATCTATCTTTTTAAAATTAAGTTCAATAAGCGCTGAAATGCCATTTGAATTTTTCTTTGCGCCAACCAAGTCAAAGGTTGATTTTGACACCTCTAGCACAGAGTCCGCTTTTTTTGCAGCATTTACAACGCAGTTTAGTGCTCTCTTTGAATATACCTCTTCAGGACAAACAATCAATATCTTTATTCTTATATCAGAGGATGTGACCTGCTCTAAAACAGATATACCACTTATAACCGCCTCCGTGTTTTCTCCCCTGCCCTTTGCAACATCACGCATATGCTTTATCTGCGGATTGCTTTTTGCCGCCCTTATCATATTTATGGAATTAAACTGTTCATTTCCAACAAAAGACATAATGTCTCCTTTTATATTTTTCTGATATTTGATATTATACACATAGATTAAATAAATTAACAGGAGCTTAAAATGACAAAAATATTCGCCCACAGAGGGTTTTCATCAAAGCATCCGGAAAATACGATGCCTGCTTTTGAGGCAGCGGTTAGCGCCGGTGCACACGGAATTGAAATCGACGTTCAGTTCACATCAGACGGTAAGATAGTTGTCACACACGATGAACTGCTTGAGAGAACAACAGGAAAAAAAGGATACATCTTCACTTCCTCATATGATGAGCTTCAAGAGCTTAACTTCAGTACTCCAATGCCGGAATATGCCCCCACAAAAATTCCACTTTTAACGCAGCTTTTAGAATTTTTAAAAGACAAGGACATTCTGCTTAATATTGAGCTTAAAAATTCGGTAGTGGATTATACAGGACTTGAGCAGGCAGTCATAAGTGCTGCAAAGGAATATAATATGCTCGAGCGCGTGATACTTTCATCTTTTAACCACAACTCAATGATTAAAGCTAAAAAGCTTGAACCCAATGTTCAAACAGCACTTTTATACAGCTGCGTTATAAACGATGCCGCAAGCTATGCAAAAAAATGTGGAGCTGAAGCACTTCATCCTATGTTTTGGACCGTAAAAGAAGATCTTTTAATGGATTGTGCAAAAGAAGGCGTTCTCGTGCGCCCTTGGACTGTTGATTTGCCTGAGTATATGCAAAAAATGATGGCAGCGAAGGTGGATTCTATTATCACCAACTGCCCCGATGTGGCACTTGGTCTACTTTAAAAGACGAGTTTTTCTAACATAATATAAGTGCCATCTATCGACAACTTCATCTTCTAAATCTATGCCGTCAACATCATTAAAGACGGCATATTTTATTTTGCCTGAAAGCTTTGAGCACAGAATATCAAACTTCTCATTATATATACGCCTGAATTGTGACATGATATGCTTTTCTTCCATCTCATATTCATCCATTACAGTATGAAACAGTTTTTCTTCCACAAAAGACAAAAATTCTATAAGAGGTGTTTTAGGCATGTAGATAGCTCCAACATTTTCGTTAACCTCAAAAACCGCTGGTTTAATCTCAACATCTCTAAGGTAAAAAAGCAAAATCTCAAGGCTTTCTTTCTTTTTAACATACTTATCCACTTCACCTTCTTTATCATCCATGTGAAGCCTTCCTTGAGGAGTATAAAGTGTTTTTCTTAAGAATTCACCTTCGTTTGAATTTTGCGTGCTATTAAAAAATGCGCAATGAGGATGCTCCAATCGAAAGAAATCCCCGGCTTGAACGATTTTTTCGCTTTCGAAGGGGTATATTTCAAAGAAGTCTTGCGGAATATCATCGCCACCTAGACTGATTATTATTTTATTTTCCTTCTTAATTTGCTCCATATATAATAAATTAAGTCCTTTTACACTTTATAATTATATTATTTTAACACAAATTAGCAATTTTTCATCTGAAATTATGAATTTTTATTATCATTATCCCCATTATACGGCTTTTATTATTGTTTTTTTAATCAAAATGAAATATAATTGTAACAGCTTTTCGGGAGACTATACAAAAAAGCTTTTAACAAAAAGTTTATTTGCAAGACAGATAATAAAGAGCTATATTACATAGATGTAGTAATACAAAAACCGCATTATTATATTTACTGTAGTGTGGCTTTGATTTTAGGAGTAGGATAACTTTGGCACAAAGATACACAAGAAATAGAAGGGGCAGCAGCTCAAACTCTCAGGTTCCAAGAAAAAACATTCAGCCTGAACGCGCTCCTATAAAAAAAACCAGAGGCACTGGACGCGGCTCTAGATTTAACTTGCTTTTGATAATAGCGGTTCTTGTAGTTATATTTCTAGTTGTTGAGCCTTACATAAATAAAACGCCAAACGAAAACGGTGTTGTCATAGAAAACCCTTCCGGTGAAAATCAAATCGTTGAAAATTACCCTATAATATCGGAAGTTATGAGTGCAAACCGCAATGCTTTGGCATCTGAAGACGGTGAATATTACGATTGGATTGAATTATACAATCCAACCCAAAAGTCTATAAATCTTAATGGATTTGCTCTTTCGGATGACCTCAACGAGCCTGCAAAATTCGTGCTTCCGGTATATATTCTTGAGCCCGATTCTTTTGTAGTATTTTTCGCATCAGGAAAAGCAATAGACTCCAAATTCCATGCGGGATTTAAAATTAGCTCACAGGGTGAAACTATTTTTCTTTCAGACCCTTATTCAAACATTAAAGATCAAGTGTTGGTGGCACACATGTCGCCCAACTTTTCATATCAGAGAGACTTAACAAATACTAGTTCATGGACTGCAAGCGAACTGTTTTCGCCCGGTCATTTTAATGACGAAGGCGGACATCAGGAATATATTCGGTCTTTGCGAGCTACAGATTCAGTTATAAAAATCAGCGAAGTGATGTCTTCAAACCTCATAACCATTACAGATGAAGACGGCGATTACTCTGACTGGATAGAGTTAACAAACAAATCCGATGCACCTGTGGACATAAGTGGCTATGCCCTTTCAGACAACGAAAGCGCGCCAAGGGACTGGCTTTTCCCCGATGGCACTATAATAAATCCGGGAGAATACCTTTTGGTATTTTTATCAGGCAAAGATAAAGTGGGCAAAAACGGCGAACTTCATGCAAGCTTTAGGCTAAACTCCATGAAAGATACTGTTTTATGCGCAAATGTTCAAGGAAAGATACTCGACATCTGGGACGTTATAGAGCCCGGAAACGATGTTTCAATCGAAATAGTTCCAGGCTCCGGAATAGCCCAATTTACTTCACACCCTACACCCGGGTATGAAAATACTGAAGATGGATATAATCAATTTCAGCAGGAGCAGAACGTGACTCAAAGTTCCGGTCTTATTATATCTGAGATAATGTTGGGAAACGAAGTAACGATAGAAGATAACTTTGGTGAGTTTCCCGATTGGATAGAGCTGTATAACAACACCGAAGAGCGAATCTCACTTGCAGGCTATGGGCTTTCAGATGAACCCGCCCTTCTTGGAAAGTGGACTTTTCCCGATAAGGCATATATTGATCCTGGGCAATACAAAGTGATATTCGCCTCCGGGCGAGATACGCCCAAAGACTCAACTGCGGTCACGCTGCACACAAACTTTAGTTTCAATGCAACGGGGGAACCCGTTATTTTAACAAATTCAGAAAATAAAATCATCGATAAATGCGTCCTTTCCACCATGCCATATGACATTTCTTACGGAAGAACTTCCCAATCAAAAATATTTCAATATATGCTCGCACCATCTCCGGGAGAGCCAAATAGTGACGGATACAGCGGCATAGCACAAACGCCCTATATACAGCTAAAAGGCGGTGTGTATGCTGATACTCAGGTGATTTCAATAGCAGTTCCAGAAGGTTGCACTGTAAGATATACGACTGACTGTTCTGAGCCTTCAGAGCGAAGCAACGCTTATTCTGGACCTTTTGAAATAAACAAATCAACAGTTATACGAGCGAGATCTTTTCAGGATGGAAAAATTCAATCTGAAATTACAACGCAATCATACTTTTTAAATGTCAATCACAAGCTGCCTATTGTGTCAATCTCTACAGATCCCAATAACTTATATTCGGATCATGCGGGAATATTGGCATTTGGCGATGGTTATAAAACCAAGTATCCATTTAAAGCTTCAAATTTTCATCAGGACTGGGAAGTTCCAGCCCACATTGAAATGTATGAGATAGATGGCTCACAAGTGTTAAACCAAGGCTTTGGTTTGCGAGTTTTCGGAGCTTATTCAAGGGCGGAAATATCCAAAAACTTTGCACTCATGGCACGTGAGAAATATGGCGAAGAGTCTTTTAACTATGCCGTTTTCCCCGACAGGCCTTATGAATCATATAAATCTTTAATCATAAGAAACGGTGCTTCTGAGTGGTATGCATCAAAAATTCGCGATACAACACTCACCTCGCTTGCACGCGACACCACAGACTTGGATGTGCAGGCCTATTACCCTGTTGTGTTTTATCTGAACGGTGAATTTTGGGGCGTTTATTTCCTTCGCGAAAAAATCAATAAATATTATCTCAATCAACACCACGGAATAGACATTGAAAGTGTTGACATAATATACGGAAATGGTAACTATTCATCCAACGCTGTTACGGGCGACATTGACAATTGGCAAGAGCTTAAAGAATATGTTACCACCCATGACTTGTCGGTTGAGGAAAATTACAAAGTAGTTGAAGACTGGGTTGATGTTCAAAACTACATGGATATGGTCATAAACGAAGTTTATGTCGGCAACACCGATACAGGTAACATAAAGTGCTATCGCGAAAAAAAAGATGGTGCCAAATGGCGATGGTTTTACTATGACGTAGACTGGGGATTTTTCAGCGTAGATACCAACAGTTTGACTCAATATCTAAATCCCGAAGGACACGGAAACGGTGATGCATTTGAAACTTGGCTGATACTGGGACTTCTTGAAAATGACGGCTTCAGACAAGCCTTTATCGAAAGATTTGCATATCATATGAAGATAACATACGATCCCGACTGGGTGATTGCAAGAATAGACCACATAGCATCGCTTATCGACCATGACATGGTGCTGGACAGAGAAACTTGGAATCAAAATTATAAAGATGCACCGCAATGGTATAAAGAAGCCCTTGGCGGCAAAGCATGGTCATATGCACGCTCAATGAGTTATGAATCATGGACGGACAAACAGCTGTCCAGATTAAGAACCTTTGCTCAGAAGCGACCGATACTTATGGAACAATATCTGCAGGATTACTTTGATATATCAGATGAAGAAATGACAAGATTGTTCGGATGATAGGAATTTAAAATAACCTGTGATATGCTAATATATAATTATTTGACTACAGTTATTATCGGGAGATATAATGGCAGTAAAAAAAGCGCCTCAAGTGCGCAACGAACTTAAATACTACATAAATTATTCGGAATACCTCGTTTTACGAGATAGGCTTAAAGCTGCGATGCCTTTGGACAGAAACGCAGACCGTGATTTGAGAACATATCACATTCGCAGCCTGTATTTCGATGATATATATAACTCTGCGATGTGGGACAAGATGGACGGACTTCACACTCGTAAAAAATGGCGGATAAGACTATATAACTATTCTGACAAACAGATAAGCCTTGAAAAAAAGGGCAAGTTTGACAAGTATACTACAAAAGAATCCGCAAAGCTTACAAGATATCAAGTGGAGCAAATGATTCGCCACAGGGATTATGGATTTCTAATATCATCCAGAAACCCGTTGCTGGAAGAAATGTATGCAGACGTTAGAACAAAGATGCTTCGCCCAATAGTCATCGTAGACTATGTCCGAGAGCCTTATATATTCCCCGCTGGCAATGTCAGGATAACATTTGACATGAACCTGCATTCAGGGCATTTCTCTCAGGATATATTCAGAAAAGATATGATGCCTGTGCCCGTTATGGAACCCGGGGAAATGATAATGGAAGTGAAATATACAAGCGCGCTTCCAGGGCACTTAAGAGATATACTTAGCACGACGACAACGCTCAGAAGTGCAATATCAAAATATGCTATATGCAGGAAATATCATTAATAAATAAAGAATTTATAGGATATAAAAACAATCCTATAACAGGAGGACAAAATGGTTAACTTATCTGTTCAGGATATAATCCCTGAAGGATCGGCACTGGAACAATTTTCATCAGGAACGGTAGCACCGCTTGATATGATTATCGCCCTAGCTTTAGGGTTTGGTATAGGTCTATTTATCTTCTACCTATACAAGCACACATTTACCGGAGTTTTATACAATAGAAACTTCAATGTTTCACTTGTGATGCTGACTATGGTTGCAACACTTATTATGAGAACTGTTACAAGCAACTTGGCACTTTCTCTTGGTATGGTGGGTGCGCTTTCAATCGTTCGTTTCAGAACAGCTGTTAAGGATCCTTTGGACACAGTATTTATGTTTTGGGCAGTAGGTGTTGGCATCGCTTTAGGTGCAGGCTCAGGATTTTACATACCAGCAGGAATCGGCTCGCTTGCAATCGGCGCGTTTATTTATATAATGTATCTTGTTCGAGGAGGCGGCAATTATGCCTATCTTCTAATAGTTCGCCATGATTTTGAAAGCGCAAACGAAGTCGCTTATGCACTTCGCAAACTGCCAAAGGGCTCAAGACTCAAATCAAAAACCGTGTCTGGAACAGGCATCGAAGTTACTATGGAAGTTCGCCTCCCCGGCGAAAACACAAATATAGTAACGGAGCTTATGCGTATTGAAGGTGTGTTTGATGCAACGCTTGTAAGCTATCAGGGAGATTACGCAGCATAACAAATTGATTTTTCTAAATCATCACAAGGCTTTGATTTAATCAAGGCCTTTTTTATTTGTTCTAGCAACTAGATTAAACAGGCAGAAGTTGCCAAACAAACTTGGCAGATATATAATATTTGTAACAAATTATAAGCAGGAGTTAATGATGAAAAAAAGTCTATATATAGTTTTGTGTATTGCATTTACAGTAGTTTTCATTTTAACTTCATGCTCAAAAAGCCCAACAAATGGTACACCAACTGAATCCGACCTCGCAGAAGATGCGGGCAAGCTCGTTGAAGAGCTTGCAGCCTCAAACTACAAAGGCGCTATTCAAAATCACAGGTATGATTTTGTAATGAGACTGCTCACAGGCAAAAAGACGCTCAAAAATATTTGGGAAGGCTTAACCACGCAGTATGGTGAATACGTAAACATATATGAGTATGAGTATAAAAGCCAGATCGGGTTTGACAACATAATTATTAAAACGGCATTCCAAAACCAATGCATAGATTTCAAGGTCACTTACAAAAGCGGTACGAATAAAATATCAGGGCTTCACTATCTTACAAACGAAGATAGCCCAGCACTTCAAGGTGCAGATGTTCCTCAGCCACCGGAAGGCGTTTTAGAGGAGAGTCTTTTTATAAAATCAGGAGAGTACGAGCTTCCTGCAGTGCTTTCTACTCCCACGGGCGAAGGGCCTTTTCCACTTTTAATACTTGTGCATGGCTCCGGTCCAAACAACATGAACGAAACTGTTGGAAGGCAATCTCCATTCAGGGATATCGCATGGGGATTGGCACAGCAGGGTGTTGCAGTTTTGCGCTATGATAAGCGCACTCTTGTATATCCCGAAAGTTTTGATGAAAAGTCAACCGTGGAGGAAGAGACTGTGCTAGATGCTTCTGCTGCTTTTGTAACTGCAAAATCAATATCTAAAATTAACTCCGAAAAAATATTTATTCTAGGGCACTCGCTAGGCGGCATGATGATTCCCCGAATCGCAGAAATCACTCCCGACGCAAGAGGATATATTATGGTGGGCGCACCAGTTACTCCTTTGAATGAGCTAATGGTCATGCAGTATGAATATATTTTCAATCTAGATGATAAATTATCCTTAAATGAAAGAATATCATTGTTTCAAGCAAAAAAGATGAGCGAAAATGTCGATTCACTAAAAGAGGGTTCAAAAAAATCCGCAAGCAAAATGTTTAATATAAGCGCAGCATACTGGCTTTATCTAAAAGATTATGATGTTATATCTCGCGCTATGGCTATAAAAAGGCCTCTTCTTATTTTACAAGGCGAGAGCGACTATCAGGTGTCGATGGATGATTTTAACGCTTTAAATGAAGCGCTAGGCAAAAAAAATAATGTTTTGCTTATATCATACCCCGGACTGGGGCATTTGATGACAAAAGCAGGTCAACCCCCTTCCCCTGATGACTATTATGAGCTGCTCAACGTTGATGAAGCTGTTATATCTGATATTTCACAGTTTATTAACTCAAATTAATATAAGAAGTGAAAAATCATACATATTCAAATTGATTTTACACAATCTATTTGATAAAATTAACTACCGCTTGTAATTGCTACTATTGAAGCAATTACAAACAACCGATAAGAATATATATAGATAAAGATTTAAATGCACATTCTTTCGTTTCGTGGAAATAATATAATAGCAGTCATAGGTAGCCAAATATTTTAATATTTGCCTGTATTATAATAGAAAGAAACGAATATGAACATTAACCTAGACAAAACAATAGACTTGATTGAAACACCTATAATCTTTATTAACTCAGAATATGATATTAAATATTTTAACAATGCCGCAAAAAAGATTATTTTCGACAATAATTCAATTTTAAATATAATTGATGAAGTTTATCTGCCAATTTTAGAAAATGGAATTAAAAACAACTTTCCTTTTGCACTGTCTGAAAAACGACTGCTTAAAAAATCAATCCTTACAACCACTCAGGATTCATATAAGCTGACAGTTAAACCTATAGATGAAAGTCTGTACTTAGTGGAATTTACAAAAACTGCTTCGGTTAAAAAGACCAGCAGCCTTCTTATAAAAAAGAACAGGGAGTTTATAAAACACTCCA
Source organism: Christensenellaceae bacterium (assembly GCA_963676355.1). GTDB lineage: Bacteria > Bacillota > Clostridia > Christensenellales > UMGS416 > JAGLOK01. Next base: position 672,615 of record OY781093.1, on the reverse strand, counting down.
ATATATTGTCTGATTTAATGCGAATTAAATCAAACGGCAGCAAGATAGACACAATGACAAGCGAAGAGATTATCAAAGTATACGAAGAGCAGCTCAAGCTGCAATTTGCAATTGATGATGCTGTGAATAAAACAATCGCTCCAATCGTTGACGGCAACCTTACAATACCCGATGCTGCAGAACTTATATTGTCGGAAATCAAAAACATAGTTAACAGTCAAAAGGGATTTATCATAGCAAAGAGCGAAAGCGGTTATGATATCATCCATGAATATGGAACAAACGAACATCTATCTGACAGCAAAAAGCTGAGTATGCTTTTTACAAACCTGAGCAACTATAAAAAGCCTGCATATTTTAACGATTGCCACGATGTTATAAACTGCAGAGATTTTGCGTTGAGCATTGATGTATTTCACAGCATTTTGATTGTTCCGCTTGTTGTTGAAGGTATTGATTATGGTTATATCGTGCTTATAGACAGCCCCGATGTTTTTACAGAAACACACCTTAAAATCACAACAAGACTGGGACAGCTCTTTTCGCTTTCCATTCAAAGGACAAACTACCTTAAACGCCTTCGAAACCAAGCAAGCATCGACATACTCACAGGATGCTACAACAGAAGACATGGCATGTCCATGTTGGACACAATATATGCAAAATCCAAAGCATCAAAAAAACCATTTTCAATATTATTTTTTGATATAAATAATCTCAAAACAGTAAACGATAAAATGGGACATGACTATGGTGACGATTTGATAAGATCATTTGCAGAAATTACAAGACAAGCAATACGTGAGGATGAAGTTTTTTCACGCTATGGCGGAGATGAATTTGTTCTGATTCTTCCGGACTGTCCGTTAAATATCGCTAAAGAAATTGAGGGCCGAATTTTAGGCGGGATTGATAAATTCAACAAAACAGCGGGTAAAAAGTTTGAAGTTAATGTAAGTATCGGTGCTATCGAATATAATAGCGAATGCAATATGACCACCGATGAGCTAATAAAAAAGGCAGATGAAATAATGTATGAAAATAAGCGTAAATATAAACAGGAGTTGCTAAAGAATGCTAAAAATAATCCACATTGATGACTCTGGGTTCCAAAGAAGAATCTCAAGAAAAATCCTGAATGAAGTTTTTCCCGAAGCAGAGTGTGAGTCATTCTCTGACGGCGAAATTTTAGAACTAATAAAACACCATTACAACTTCAACGACATAGATATTGTAATCACAGACTTACTTATGGATAAAATACCTGGGCAAGATGTTATAAAATATGTTAAAGAAATAAATAAAGAATGCTATATCGCTGTGTTAAGTTCGAATATACTAGAAACAGAAAAAGAGAAATGCTATAACAATGGAGCTCAACTTTTTATAGAAAAGCCTCTCTCAAAAGAAAAACTAAATGAATTGAAGGTCTATTATGACGAAAAACATTAAAAAATCAGAAATCAAATTATCGCAAGCACTTCAAGAAAGTGTTAATGTAGGTCTTCAAAAGGCTGCTGACGTAATAGGTCAGCTGGTGGACTCCCATGTGGAATTAAGTGCCGCAAATGTTTATGCCTCCGAAACAAGCAGCGACCTTCCGACATTCTCCCACAACATAATCATAATGGAAATAGTAGGAGATATATTAAGCGGAAGAACGGTCTTTTCCATGGATGATGACCAGCTCATGAAACTGATAAAACATCTTGAAGGTTTTGAAGAGCTTGACATGGAAGATGAAGAAGCCCTCGAAATCATTGCAGACACCTATCAGGAGATCGGCAATATAATTCTGGGAAATGTTATTTCAAGCATGGTTAACTTTTTCGGAATTAAAGCAGAAATTAAAGTCCCATATCTATCTCAAAACAATGGCGAGATATTTTTTGACAGCAAGCTTTTAATAATTGATGTGATGTTTAAGATCAAAAAACTTGATGCCGCGGGAAAACTTTATCTGATAAATGATTATAGTTCTTATCTGAAGTTAGTTGATTGGGCTGAAAACCGCTAAAGCTTACATTCCTTAATCTTACACGCTGTGTTATTGCTTTATTAAATGACACAGCTTTTATTTTACATCAGACAAATTAAAGCTAAATCCCTCTATCTCAACTGATATATCTTTACCGCTTCCTGTAACAATCTTGGTCACCTGCTTATCGGAACTGTTGTTTATAACAATCAGCTTGCCGCTGTTAGGAAAATATGCGCACTCAGTTTCAGGATTTGTGCACGTCCACATGTAATATTCTTTTTCCTTATTGGCCGCCCATAAAATTGTCTTATGCAAAAGCTTTGTGTTCTCTGCCGAGAATTTATAGCCGTTAAAATACACCCCTCTGCCATCTTTAAAGCAATTGGTCGCCATCTGCACACTACCCTTTTTATCTAAAATCACTTGCGTATTGCTGCTCAATGCATATACTCCCGAATAACCGTCGCCTAAATCAATATTCTCTACGCATTCTGTTACAAAATTATCTTTTTTTAATATATGCTCATATTTGTTTTTGCATATTGTCTTTCCTACTTCGCGATCAACCCCCATCACATAGTTCATCGCAAAATACTGCCCGTCCTTTTGGTATACTGAAGGCTCGCCCACTCCGATGAAAGCATTACCTTTAGCTGTCCATTCAGTAAGAACTTCAACAAGCTCTGTGTTTCCCCAGTTTTCTCCTCCGCTCCATGCGCTGTCTTTTCTGCCAGCATTAATTATCACATCTATATCAGAAGGTATGCCTTTTTTGATTATTTCATCAAAACTTATAAACTCAACATCAATGGGCAGCCCCGCTAAACTTTCTAGTATGTTGTTAAGCTCGTTTTCAGGATGCTCATGATAGTGCCCACTGGTGCTCCATGCACGAAGCTTGCCCCAAGCCGTCAGTATTCCCACTTTGCATGGCGCTGAATACGGTTGATCTTTTTCGTGAAGAGAATTTATTATTCTAAACTCGCGTGTAAGTTCCTCCATATAGTCTACAAAGTCAGGAAAATCTTCTGTCAGGTGCAAGTATCCACCCAAGCCTATCCTATCCACACTCTTTCTTATCAATGCTCTTCTAATCTTCACCCAAAAACGCTGTGCATCAAGCTTCGGATTTCCGCCTTCTTTAAAAGTTGGCTCACCCGTAAGCCCCGTGGGGAAAAGATACGGGTGCAGTCTAAGCTCATGCACATCAACCTTTGAATTTGCACACAGCCTTGCTTCAAATGCGTTAAACACGCACTTTATAAGTCCATCAAAGTTAAACTCTTCAAAGCGCTCGCCCTGTGGTTCTAAGCCTATCCAGTGATCATCATAAAATACATATGCTTTTTTGCCATGCTTATGCACCAAATCCACACATTTTCTGCCAAATTCCACGACAAACTCGTTTATAAAATCCATCCAATCACGGTATCTATCCGACGGCACATTATGTGTTGAGTTATACTCACCACCTTTTATGAAGTCCTCAGATTTCATTGCATAGCCTTTTTTCTTTTCAAAAAATGTAAGTGACATCGGGTTTACAGTAAAGTTATATGATCCCCAGTCTGAATAGATATATCTAAAATCTTCGTTATCGCCCCATATCCATGTGAAGTTGTAAAACATTGAAGTGAATCGCACAACGTCAGTGTCAGGATGCTCTTCAAGCCACTTGTCCAGAAAGGCCAGCATATGCTCCTGCGATTCCGGATATATCGGATCTATAGCCATCAGGTGCTCTCTGTCTCCCCAGTCATTTGTTATGTGGTTATACATAGATATCTCTTCCCATATTCTATGCACAAGAAAGTTCACCGTGTATTTATGCCACGGTATTATATTTTGAAGCTTCACCATATTGGTTTCAGCGTTATATTCCCATTTATCTTCGGATACTTCATCCCCTGTTGTTCTGTCAAACACCTGCCAGTATTTCTTGGGATCGTCTTTATCATTTATGACAAACTGCTGTTTAAAATATCCTTTAAGTATATCTATTTCAACACTTTTATCTTCTGCAATTACAGGAAAACTCACGAGATAGTTTTGCTGAAGTTTATCCATGTTTGCTTTTGCCCACTCATTGTCCGCGCGAACAAGACACAATGTCGAGTATATTTCAAAATCGCTCTGGGTTATTTCTTTTGAAAGCTTGGTTCCATCGCTGTCTCGGATTGCATCCGCTCCCCATCTTTTTGCTAGCTCAAGCGTCAGCTCTTCGTATCCTGCCTCGCCCGGCAGTGTGAACAATCCTTTTGTTGACATATAATTAGAACGCATATTCTATTACCTTTTTTCATATAATTGATTTGAAACTGAAAAAATCCCAGGAAAATTGATTAATATCAGTTATTATTTAATAAAATTAAACAAGTTAAACCAGAGTATCTGAATTTATAAGATTTTAATGATTTAATTTTTAGTGTTTTATCCGTAAGTTGATGAAAATATCAGCCGTTTTCAAGGCCATCGTTTTTCAAAACAGCCGCAAAAAACGCCAGCACTAGACCTTGTCCCCATCCTTGAGTCCATGTTTTTGATACATTTCTGTACCCATCCAAATCCCTCATCACCGCAGTCCCACCCGATACGTTAAGCAGCCTTCCGTCTTCGGATATATTCGCAAGAATTCCCTCCAATGCTTTTTGCGCATGTTTTGTATGAAGTGGGTTGCCATTAATAACAATCGCAGCGGCTATTGCGCAACATGCCGAAAGCTCTTCATATGATTGTTCGTCATTGATTACTGTGCGCCAAAGCCCATTTTCAGTTTGGAAAGTTTTAAGCCCCGCAAGCTGGTCGCGAAGCGAGCATTGCACATCCATAAACGGCGGATAAAGATATGGTTCAGGCAATATTTTTCCAACTCTAGACATTGTGTATGCCGCCCACGCATTTGCGCGCGCCCAATAAAATCCTGAAAGATTGCTTTTTGCTTTATGGCTGTATCCGTGATACCACAATCCATTTGTTTTATCCTGCAAAAACTGTATGTGCCAAAAATATTGATTCAGAGCATCGTCTATCAGCTTTTTGTTGTTGTCCCTCACTCCAACACGCAGCATTAAATATCCAGCCATAAAAAGAGTGTCCGCCCATGCCTGTTCCGGAAAATCATCTTTTACAGAAACAGTGTGCTGCAAAACATTTTCACCGAATTTAAGTGCTTTTTGAGTTAAATACTCAATCGCCTCATATAATACGGTGTTATACTTCTCATCGCCTGTTACTTCATATAATGTTAATAGGCAATGCCCCATCGAACAGGTGTTAACTGTCCATGGCGGAAGTCCAAGTTCGATAAACTCATCCACTCTTTTCTGCAAAAAATCAATCCACTCTTGCTTTTTTGTTACATAATAAGCCTGAGTAATTCCATAAAAAGCGACTCCGCACGGCCAGTCCCATGTCTCGTCCATCATCATGGTTTTTTGGACTATCGTTTCCATAGCTTCCAAAATTGTTTTTTCATCATAGCTTAGTTTTATCATAACTTTAAGCCTTCCTTTTTTAATAAGGAGCTGTAATAAAACAGCTCCTTATACATTGTCTTACCAGAATTATTTAAGGTAATTTTGTTGTGTTGCCTGATTTATATGCTGCAAGACGTTCGTCCATTACTTCCTGATATCCTGCATCAAGGAATTTCTGTTCAAACTCATCATAGAGTGCATCAAATTCTTCAGGTGCGCATTTTGTAAGCTTCACGCTATATTCTTGATAAAGTGCAAGCAATGATGCGCTGTATTCGCTTACAGATTCGATTGCAACTGCAAAGACAGGATCTGAGTAGGCTCTGCCGTCATCTGCAACTTCTTTAAGCGCATAGTAGTTGTCTGTCATCATCTTTGTGAAATCCTGTGGCAATCCTTGAGGAGCTATAGCTGCAATTGTCTGCTCGATGCTTCCAACTTTTTTGGATGCATGCACCAGGCATGTCATGTCAATGTTTAAGTTGTGGTTAAGCATTTCTTCTCCGCGATAGTCTGCATTAACAACTGGAAGTCCATCTTCTCCCATTTCATATGTGACGCCTTCAACACCATTTTCAAGTGTGAAAAGAACTTCGTCGTTGCTCATCCATTCCATAAACATCCATGCTGCTTTAAGTTGGTCTGCGTCTGCGAGTGAAGAGAATCCAACTATCATTCCAAATGGATTGTCTGCACGGAATTTAACCTGATCTACAACACCGGGTTCTTCTACTCTTGTTACGCTCTCAATAGCAAGCTCGGCATCAGGATTATTCTGATAGAATGCATTCAGCCAATCAACGCTTGAAGACATGTATCCTCCATATGAGTATGTTTTTCCGTTAACAAAATCTGTCTGCATTTGGCTTGTAGCGCCACTTACGTCAGTATTTAAGTCATATTCGCTTGAATACCAGCCCATGTTGTATTCTGCATTCTGACGCTTAAGCATTCTTTCTGTAGGATACCATGCGAAACATGGAGTTCCAAGTGAAGAGTGCATTGCCCATTCAGCTTCGTCCACTGGGTGGTCTCTGAATGCAAAGTTTCCGATGTATGCAGAGTTTGGAAGTGCAAGCCCCATTGGAGCTGTGTCTGTAAGTCCTGCTGCCATTATTGCATCTATTGCTGCAACATGTTCTGCATAATTTTGAGGTAAATCGAGTCCAACTGCATCAAGCCAGTCTTTGCGGACTACTGTTACATAAGTGAAAGTCGTGTTGTAATAAGGACGTTCTGATAATACAAAATATGTCTCGCCATTGATGTCTGTGTAGTTAAGCTGATTGTTGTCAACCATTGACTGATAATAATTAGGTGCAACAGCAGCAAAAGCATCAAGGTCTATAACCTGCATAGCTCCGTCATTTGCCCATTGAGCAACTTTAGGATAGTCATATTCCATCATTATAGTTGGTGTGTCCCCAGCTGTAATAAGCAAGTTGTACTTTGTCATAACATCTCCGCGAGGGATAGCTACATACTCAACGTCCACATTGACCTTTTCACCAAACTCGGCCTGTATCCATTTTGTATAGTAGTTGTCATCCACTGCTGGATAGCCTTCCTTTGAACGATCATAAACAGGAACTGTTATATGAACTCTTTCTTCAAAAGGCATCATGCCATCAAGGCCTGGGCCTGAAAGGGGCTCCATAGCTTCAGTTTCCTCTGGTGCAGCAGTTTCCTCTGCTTTTGTTGCCGGAGCCTTAGTCTCCTCCGCTGGAGTTGTATTGTCCTTACATGCGCTGAAAATAGACACAGAAAGAACCAGTAGTGTCACGATAATGATAATAAAACGTTTTTTCATTTCCTTCCTCCTTGATAGAATTATAAATAAACCTCTACTATGAGGCATTATTTCAAATTAACCCTTAACCGCGCCAATCATGACGCCTTTAACAAAATATTTCTGCAAAAATGGATATATGCAGATAATTGGTATAGTTGCAAACATAACAGCTGCCGACTGTAGCACCTCTGGAGTGCTTGTGTTTGCTGCCGACTCGGATATGCTTATTGCATCATTTGAAGAATTTAAAATCATATTGGACAGCAGAAGCTGTATCGGCTGAAGTGATTTCGTTGTTATAAAATATTTAGCATCCGCATATGCATTCCAGCGACCAACCGCATAAAACAATGACAATGTAGCAAGTATTGGCTTACTTAAAGGCAAAAGAATTCTAAACATTATCTGAAAATGATTAGCCCCGTCAAGAAATGCCGCTTCTTCCAAAGTCTCGGGTATTGTAGACTGAAAGAAGCTTTTCATAATAAGCATATTAAACGGCGAAAAGCACAAAGGAAGAACAAGAACCCACATTTTGTTAAGCAAGCCTAGTTGCTTCATCAGCAAATATTCAGGAATTAGTCCCGCACTAAAATAGAGCGTGAAAAGTATAAACAGCGATATAAACACGCGCCCTCCAAGGTATCTTCTTGAAAGTGGATATGCAGCGCATATTGTAACAATCATTCCTATTACCGTAAACAAGAATGTAACGTACAAACTGTATATCATTGAGTGTGTTAACTGACCATCGCTAAACACCGTTACATATGCGTTAAGTGAAAATTCTCTCGGAATAAGAAAAACTTTTTTACTTAAAACCATAGTATTAGAGGACAGAGACTTCGAAAAAATATGAAGAAACGGAAGAATACACGTGAGGCAAAGGAGAGCTATAATAGCCATAATCACTACATCACCAGTTCTCAAACGTTTGTAACTTGTAATCTTATTACTCATTATCTCCCCTCCTTATAGCAAGCCGTCTTCGTTGAGGCGCTTTGCTGCAAAATCAGCTGCCAAAACAAGCAAGAAGCCAACCAACGACTGGAAAAGTCCCACCGCCGTGGCTCTGGAAAAGTTTCCTCCTGCCAGTCCTTTTTGATAGATGTATATCGCCAACTGATATTGGAAGTCCACAACCTGTACATTGCCAAACGCATACAGGCGCTCAAAGTTTGAACCCATTATTCTTCCAAGGTTTATGATAAGAAGCGTAACCATCGTAGGACGTATACCCGGCAGCGTGATGTGCCAAATCTTGCGCATTCTGTTTGCACCATCCATTGTTGCCGCTTCATAAAGCTCAGTGTTTATTCCTGTAATCGCCGCAAGGTAAATAATTGTTCCCCAGCCCATGCTTTGCCATACTGCAACAATAAGATAGCTGGCTGCCCAATGCCATTTTTCAGTTAAAAACGGTATCCCTTTTTCGATTGCACCCATATTCACCAATAAAACATTAACCAAGCCTGTCTCCGGCTTAAATAGCGAATAAGCAACGCTTGCAATAATTACCCATGATAAAAAGTGAGGCAGATAAAGTATCGTCTGTGAAACTTTTTTAAAAGTCTTATATCTTAATTCATTAAGCATGATTGCCAATAAAACAGGTGCAGGAAAACCAAGGAATAAATCCAAAAAGTTAAATGCTATAGAATTTCTTATCGCACGGATAAAATCTGCATCCTTAAATATTTTTTGAAATGTTTCAAACCCAACCCATTCGCTTCCACTAAATCCTTTTGCTGGTTTGAAATTCATAAACGCTATACGCAAACCGGGGTATGCTGCGTATTTAAAAATAATAATAAAAGATATCGGTAAAAGGAGTAAAACATAAAGCTGCCAATTCTTTTTTAGCGCACGAAAAAACGCCGTTTTTAAAATCGACGGATGTTTGCTTTGATGTCTTTTTGTAAGCTTTCCCTCTCCCATAGTTGCCTCCATAAGTTGATTGATTATAATTATTACTCTATTAATTATAGAAATATTTAGCAGTACAATTCAACCGAAAAACAATGTATAACTGCGCAAAAACGACTTTTTTTAAGCTATTTTTGTGCTATTTCAACAATTTTATACTATTTTCATTATAAAATTTGCGATATAATGTTTATAAATGCACAGTCTCCAAACGAATTAAGAAGGAGTATTTCTATGGGTCGCCCAAGAAAAGCAATTGTTGAGTATCGTATTTATGAACTTCCCAAGCAGTTCCCTATTATCCTGCTTGACGGTGAAGATTGGCATATCTCTGACATAAAGAATAAGAGACTACATTTCCATAATTGTTTCGAGATAGGAATGTGCCATACAGACAGTGGCACCATGATTTTTGAAGATGCCGACTTGTCTTTTTCAGCTGGCGATATAGCGTGCGTTCCCAAGCAAATTGCGCACACAACATATTCTTCAAAGGGCAAGAAAAGCCTATGGTCGTATCTGTTTATTGACTTTCACCATTTCATGTTCGAAAACACTTCGCATGAAAGTTTATCTGAAGCCGAACAGATTCAAAGTTTGGATTTTTATCTTATGTTCAACGAAGATAAATATCCCCGCCTATACTTTTGCATTACAAATATTATAGAAGAAATGAGAGCAAAAAAAGATGGCTACAAAATGGTTGTCGATACTCTTTTGCGTACACTTTATTACTATCTTCTGCGTATAAAAGATAGCTTAAATGAGAAAAAAGATCCCGGATATTCAAGCCTTCATCAGCTCGCGCCTGCTTTAAATTATATTAATAGCAATTATACAAGCCGTATTTATATTGATTCGCTTGCACAAATGTGCAATCTCAGCGCAACCCATTTTAGACGAACTTTTCTTTCTGTTATGGGCTATACACCACATTATTTTATAAATAAACTTAGAATAGACAATGCTTGTGAACTTCTTCTTTCAACATCAAACAATATCATTTCAATCTCTGAATCTGTAGGCTTTTTCTCAATCTCTAGCTTTAACAGATGCTTTATGCAGCTTCTTGGTGTTTCTCCGAGATTCTATCGCAATAATAGGGGCGTTTCCAAAAGGCCAGTAAATCCGCGCATCATGGCATATAGTGGCTGGACAAGTGCCGAAGACTTGCCAGCGGAGGAGTAATGCACAACCTCCTTAATTTAGACGCTGCCATATTGATTAAAATCAGTTCTTGTATTTATTGAGTACTTTCATTATCTTATCCAAAGAGGCGTCAAAAGCCTTCACAACTAGCGGATCAAAATGCTCTCCCGATTCTTCATGCATAAGCTTTATTGCCCTCTCAGGCTCCCAAGCCTCTTTATACGGCCTCTTTGATGTAAGCGCATCAAAAACATCTGCAATTGCCACTATTCTGGCATAGATGCTTATCTTATCGCCTTTTAATCCACCCGGATAACCTCTTCCATTCCATTTTTCATGATGTTGTTTTGCAACTATAGCCGCGACCTTAAAAAGATCATCATCCTGCTCTTTTAGTATCTTCTCGCCTGCCGTGCAATGTGTCTTCATAATCTCAAATTCTTCTGTATCCAGTTTCCCCGGTTTTTTTAATATACTATCTGGAATGCTAACTTTACCAATATCGTGCATCGGCGCGGCATGAAGGATACTTTGGGCTTCATCTTCTGAAATACCATAGGCTTTTGCGATAATATAACTGTATGTGCTCATTCTAATAATGTGTGCGCCAGTTTCTTTATCCTTATATTCTGATGCCATGCCAAGCATATTTATTGTCTTTAACCGTGTTTCGTTAAGTTCCTTCGTTTTTTCAAAAACTTGTCTTTTTAACTCTCTTTTTTGATCAAATAGCACAAGGTGAGTGTGCACCCTAGCTCTTACAAGCACAGGACTTACAGGCTTTGTGATATAGTCCACAGCGCCAAGCTCAAATCCCTTTGCTTCATCTGTTTCTTGATCTTTTGCAGTTACAAATATAACAGGTATTCCTTTTAAAACAGGATTTTGCTTGAGTTTCATGCAAACTTCATATCCATCCATTTCAGGCATCATAATATCAAGCAAAATCAAATCCGGTTGAAATTTTTCTGCTATTTTTAGCGCTATCTTGCCGTTTTTTGCCAACTTAATGTTGTAGTCATCTTTAAGTATTTCTGACAAAACCTCTAAATTTAATGGAGTATCATCTACTACAAGTATTGTTTGTTTTTTAACCTGCGAATCCATATCATATCCTTTTTGTTGCTTTTCAAAGATTGAGTCCGAATGTGTAAATTGATTAATTTGAATATAATATCATTAAAGCCCATATTTAAATACGACTTTAGTATATATCAGATTACAGTATTATACAATTAAAAACACCACTTTAAGTAGTGTTTTTAATTATTCTATTTAAATGTTTTCTTGTCTTAATTCAAATGTACCTATATCCATATTTTATATGGCTAAAGTTATTTTTCAAAGCAATAACCCTATTTTTTAGCTATATCAGGCTTTACTTTTCTTTTCATTTTTAACCAACTGGGCACCGGAACTTTCATTCCACTTTTTGCACGAACAGCAAGAACAACACTCTGCAACAAGATAAAGAAGCAAAGCATAAGTCCTGTCGTGATGCTCTGCCAATAAGGCTCTCGAAGTCCTGATGCGATAACAATGTTGCTTATAGTCTTTAATGACAGCACTCCAAAAAGCGTGCCCACTACATTCCCCACACCGCCTGTTAGAAGCGTGCCGCCGATAATCGAGGATGCAATAGCCTGCATTTCAGCAGCTGTTGCATTGGATGCGTTGCCTGCTCCTGTGTGCATGAGATATACGTATCCACCAATTCCGGCTAATAGGCCGCACATAACGTGTGCAAAGAACTTTGTGCGCTTAACATTAATGCCAAGCATCATTGCACTTTGATTGTTCCCACCAACAGCATATAAGTTTCGTCCAAATCGCGTCCATCTTAAGAGTATGAATATCACAAGCACCACTCCCAATGCCACAAGGACTCCCGGCTCAATTTTTGCCGAAATAAAGTTGCCTGCTTTTCCGTAAGATCCTATACCCGGAATAACTATACGCATTTTTTTCAGCGCCATAAATGCTTCATTGGTAGCAGTACGAGGCACACCGCTTACAACTGTTGTCATTCCTTTTGCAAAGAACATGCCGGCAAGGGTTATAATAAATGGCTGTATATCAAGATATGCAATCAAAAATCCCTGAATCAATCCAAATGTCAGCCCGATGCTTAAAGCTATCGCCATTGAACCCACTAGACTGCTATTGTAATCATCAAGATAAACAACACACACCATAGTTACAAATGCCGTGATGCCGCCAACAGAAATATCTATGCCGCCTGCTATCATAACAATTGTCAAGCCGCAGGATATAATTATCAAAAACGCATTATTATTGAAGATATCAAGGAACTGTTGAGGATTTAAAAACCCTCCTCCCCAAGCTATCATAGCAAGCACATACATTCCAATAAATATGCAGATAGTTATAGTCAAAAGCAAATTAGTATTGGAAATAGGTTCTTTGCCTTTTTTCTTTTTTATCCATGCAAATAAACTTTTTTTGTTTGACATATCAGATCTCCGTTACTTTCGTTGATTTTTTAAACAGCCTATCGCGCAGTTGGAGAACTTTTTGTTTTACAATAGGCGAACCTATTACAACAATGATTATTATAACAATCGCCTTGCATGCTTTTATCGCCGTTGAAGGAACTTTCATAGCATATAGCGTAATGGTTAATGCTTGAATTACATATGCGCCAATAACTGAACCCATTATGTTAAACTTTCCTCCGCTTAGTGCGTTGCCTCCAATAGCAACTGCCAAAATAGCATCCATTTCAATATCCAATAGAATAGTTTCGTGATTAATAAGGCCTATTCTGCTTACACCTATAGCTCCTGCTATTGCACAACAAACACCAAGTATCATAAATGAAATGAATTTCATTAAGATAGAGTTTATGCCGTTTAAACGAGCAGATTTTTCATTTATTCCAACCGCCTGCGTGTATAATCCCAGATTGGTAAACCGCAATATTAACGACACCAGCACCCCGAAAACTACTACTATAATAATAGGTGTAGGTATTGGTATGCCTGGAATGAAACTTCCGATATGTCCCAAAAGCGGGCTTTCAACAGTCGGCGTTGCGCCACCGTTTATCCAATAGGCCACAGACCGACCCGCAGTGAACAATATAAGTGTTGCTATCATCGGCTGAATATTAAATATCGCAACCAATGTACCATTGAATGCTCCAAATATAATTGCAACAACACAGCTTGCCAAAAATGCAACAAGTATAATTGGCATTGTCACTTCATTTTCACGAAGAATACGAACAAACACACTGCCCGCTATTGCTGCCGCTGCACCAACGCTGATGTCCTGACCTTTTGAAGAAGCCGTAACAAGCGTCATTCCGATAGCCAATACGGCAAGCTCAGAAGCACCGTTTAGTATACTTATGATATTTCCGGCAAGAACAACGTTGCCGGCGTTGTTGTGTGTAATTTTTAATTCAAAAAAACCAATATCCCTAAATAAGTTAAATATAATTATTAAAAATAGCGCAAACAACGGGATAACCAATTGGGATTTTGATAGTTTCTTAAAAGCTTCTTTGGCTTTATTCATTTACTCTGCCTCCCCCGCTATTGTGTGCATAATATTAGCTTGCGTCATGCCATCGCCTTTTAACTCGCCCACTATTTTGCGGTCTCTCATAACAATAAGCTTCGAACAAGTACGAAGCATTTCTTCTATTTCCGATGAAATAAATGTCACACTTACGCCTTCTTTTGCAAGTTTCAGCACAAGTTTTTGTATTTCCACTTTGGTTCCGACATCAATGCCTCGAGTCGGTTCATCAAGAATAAGATACTTTGGGTTTGTAAGCAGCCAGCGAGCAAGAATTGCTTTTTGCTGATTGCCTCCCGAAAGCGATTTTATAGGCGTATCCGTTGAAGCGGTCTTTATGCCCAGTAGCTTTATATATTCTTCTGCAAAAGCTTCCGCCTCCGCATTTGAAAATGGCTTGAAAAAACCTTTTAACACCTGCAATGCAAGTATAATGTTTTCGCGCACAGATAAATCTTCAATGATTCCATCCTGTTTTCTGTCTTCCGGCAAATATCCTATACCATTTTTCATAGCATCCTTCGGTTTTGCAATTTTAACTTTTTTACCAGCCATGTTTACTCTACCGCCGGTTATTTTGTCAGCTCCGAAAATTGCACGCACACTTTCGCTACGCCCTGAGCCTAAAAGACCGGTAAATCCGTTTACTTCTCCTTCATGAATTTCAAAGTCAAAAGGCTGTACACCTTCCGCACTTGAAAGTTCATAAGCCTCATAAACCGGTGTAGCATCCATTTTTGCAACAAAAGTTTTTTTGTTTTCAAGCTCTGTGATGTCATCCAGATTTTTACCAATCATTTTAGAGATCAACTGTACACGCGGCAAATCATTCACTGCATATTCTCCAATAAGTTCGCCATTGCGCAAAACTGTTATCCTGTCGCAAACTTCATATACTTGCTCGAGAAAATGTGTAATAAAAATTACGCCAACACCGTTTGATTTAAGTTCACGCATAAGCGAAAATAGTTTTTCCACCTCGTGTTCATCAAGTGATGAGGTTGGCTCATCCAGTATAAGCACCTTGCAGTCCATATCAACAGCCCTAGCGATTGCAACCATTTGCTGCACTGCCAGTGAACAAGTTCCAAGCTGTTGAGTAGCTCTTGCCGGAATTTTAAGTTTTTCAAGTATTTCAGTTGTTCTTTTTTCCATAGCATGCCAGTTTATGAAGCGATAGTTTCCGCGCCCAATAAACATGTTTTCCGCTACAGTGAGATTTGGGCAAAGTGTTATTTCCTGATAAACCGTGCTTATTCCTAAATTCTGAGCCTCTTGCGGTGATTTAACAGTAATTTCTTTGTCAATGCCCGATAAGTGTATTTTCCCCGAATCTTTCGTAAATACACCTGTTAAAACTTTGATTAACGTTGACTTGCCGGCGCCATTTTCGCCCATTAAGGCATGAATTTCGCCCTTATGAAGAGTAAAATCAACATTCTGCAAAGCACGCACACCCGGGAATGCCTTATCAATGTTCCGCATGGTTAAAACGATGTCGTTTTGCATAGGTATATTACCATCCTTTAGCGTTTCAAGTTTCTTAAAGATGGCGGTGCGTGTATGCAAACTTACCCATACACTGCACCGCTCATATTTTTGTGATTTCAGTTATTTAGTTAATTATTCTCCGAGACCATATGTATCGATGTCTTCCTGAGTGATAGTAGTTGCATCGAATCCGCGCTCTGCGTTTATAACTATTTTGTCTGAAAGTGTTCCGCCATCTTCAAGTTTAGTTATCATTTCATCAATAACTGAAGCCTGGAAAGGGCTGCACTGTCCGTCATAGTTCCAGTTCTGTGCAAGCAATTCTCTAAGTGCCCATTTGTTGCAGTCAAATCCCATAACAACAACGTCTTTGCCAACGCCGTGTGTGATACCTGCTTCGTCAAGTGCTGCAACAGCACCTTTTGCCATGCCGTCATTTTCTGCATAGATAACATTGAATTCATCACCTGAGTTGATTACTGATTCAACGATTTCTTTTGCTGTAGCTTCATCCCATGTAGCTGTCTGCTGAACAACCTTGTTCATTGTGCCTGCTGCAAATTCAGCATCTAATGCTGCAGTACGGCCTATCTGTGCATCTGAACCCATTGCGCCCTGAATGTGTATAACATTGTAAACGTCAAGTTCTTGGTCTTTAAGCCATTTAACAGCAGTTGTGCCTTCTTGAGCCATGTCAGAAACAACAGCAGCTTCATATAAGCTCTCATCAGCGTTTATCATGCGGTCAAACAAGAATACTTTGATTCCAGCTTCTTTTGCATTTTCAAGAACTGTGTCCCAGCCGTCTGTAGCAGCAGCTGAAAGAAGGAGATAGTCAACCCCATCAGTTATAAACTGTGATGCTGCATTTAACTGTTCATCATTTTTTAGGCTGTAGAATGTTGAAACCTCATAGCCATTTGCTTCTGTGAATACTGTTTCAAAGTCTGCTACGTTAGCAGCACGATAACCAGATTCAGATGGTGGGTTGTTGATGATACCTACTTTAGTAAGTCCGTCGGATGCTTCTTCTTTTGCCGCTTTGTCGCTGTTGCATGCTACCATAGCAAACACCATTAACACAGCAATAAGTAAAACGATAATTTTTTTCATACTTCTTTTTCCTTTCCAAATAATAGTTGTGTGAAAGTCGTCAATAAATTTTATATCATACCTTTAAATTTAAATATACAATATTTAGCATGCCTAATAAAAAAACGAACAACCTTTGATAGATAATAAACTATCGAATTACTTTTACTGTCGTTTAATTTTTGCAAATCGTAAAATTTCAACCGTTTCTGTAAAAAATCCAACGTTTTGCAATCAGCAAAACCTTGGATTTAGTATAATCATATAAACCAACAGGGGTTATTTTGTATATAAATGCTATTAGTAATCTCTTACTTCAATCATTTCTTGGGTTATTGTAGAATACTCAAATTGCGTCTCATCAATGAATTTTTCCTTTTCAACCTTCTCGCCGCGCAACAGCTGCTGTATTATTTCATCAACATAAGGCCCTTGAAGGGGATTGCATTCAATATTTAAGGCAATCTTGCCCGCAAGGCAATATTCAAGCCCCAGCCTTGTCGCATCGAATGATATTACAATAACACCATTTTCTGCATTGCATATAAGCCCCGCTTCTTCCAAAGCGTCAATTGCGCCAAGCGCTTCTCCGTCATTTTCGCAGTAAACCACATCTATATCTTTAGTCTGCTTTAATAGTTCGCTCATGTCTTCATAGGCTTTAGCTCTTGTAAAATCGCCGCAAATCTGAGCTACCATTTCCCAGTTTTCATTTTTTTCAACAGCCTGCTCCAGTGCAGCAGTTCGTCCTATTTGAGCCGATGACCCAATAGTTCCTTGAATGTGGATAATTCTCAAAGGCTCTTCTGCTCTGTCTTGTTTTTGCATCAACTCTTCAAGCCACACTACAGCCTTTTCGCCCTCTTGCCTAAAATCCGAACCAACATAAGCTGTATACAAATTTTTATCCACTTCCTTAATATATCGATCTGTTATTATTACCGGTATATTTGCCTCTTTTGCTTCAAGCAAAATTGAGTTCCAGCCAGTCTCTACAATTGGAGAGACAACAATAAAATCTACTTGCTGCTGGATAAACGTGCGTATTGACCTAATTTGATTTTCAGGTCTATTTCGAGCATCTTCATAGATAAGTTCATATCCATGGCCTTCGCTTAAGACAGCCTTCATATTTTCAGTGTTGGCCACACGCCATTCAGACTCTGCTCCTACCTGCGAAAATCCAACAACAATCATACTATTTTCTTTTTTTTCTTCAGGAGGTTCATCGACTTTCTCGCAGCCACAAAGTACAAGAGCAAGGCATAGAGCAATAACTAAAAATTTTTTATTCATCCATTAACTCCTTCTCCACCGTCTTCATCGGAATTTTAACAATAATTTTTGTGCCGACTTCTGCTTCGCTTTCCACAGTTAATCCATATGCTGCTCCAAAAAGTATACGTATTCTTTGATGAACCGTCCTCAAGCCAAAGCCTTCGTTCTTTTGATCCACAAGATAAGCGCGCACCTCCTCGAGGCGTTTCTCATTCATGCCCGAGCCATCATCGGAAACTTCAAGTATGATACAATCTCCATGTGCTCTTCCAGTTACACGTATAAATCCTTTGCGCCGCCTTACCTTAATGCCATGATACAGCGCATTTTCCACCAAAGGCTGCAACGTAAGCTTCGGAAGGATGTAGTGTTTTAGACTATCAGGAATATCAATTTCATACTCCATTAAATCTCTGTAGCGCATCCTCTGTATTTCAAGATAGCTACGAATATGTTGCTCTTCCTCTTCGAGCGTAATAACGTTTTTCCCGTTGCTAAGCGAAATGCGGAAATAATTTGATAAACTACAAATCATCGCAACAGCGGATTCAATCTCGCCGGGCTCAATCAGCCAAACGATGGTATCAAGCGTATTATATAAAAAGTGAGGGCTAATCTGTGCCTGCAAAAGCGCTAGCTCCATGCGTCTACGCTGCTTTTCTTGCTCAGCATTCTTTTCAATCTGATTTTTAAGCCGTCCCACCATATTCTCAATTCCATATGAGAGAATCTGAACTTCTTCCACATCCGCGCGTATCGGATCACAAACCATCAGGTTCCCCTTGCCGATTGCTTCAAGCCTCTCGCAGATTTCATCGATAGGACCTGCGATTTTCTCGCTGAGCTTTTTGGATCTTGCAAGCAGAAAATATAAAAGGACCATTGATAAAACTAAGGTTATAACTAACATAATAACCATGTTTTTTATCATTGCAGTCTGCATGTAGCTCATGTGTGCCGCTTCAAAATAAAGATATGTATACATATATTTTTGAATCAGGTCAGTCAGAACATAAATGTTTTGCTCCAACTGTTCTTCACGGGATTCATATCCTTCAGTTTCTGCGATGAGAAGCATCTTGTCTTCAAGATTGTGGCACAAATTCACAACGCTGCTTATCGCCCGCAAACTTTCTCTTTCACTTGTTGTATCAATAAGCTTTGTTGCAATAAGTTCAGCCGACTGCACTTCCTTTAGCGGCAAACCCTCGGAGTACTGACTGTCAATAACATAATAATACATCTTTAAATCTACATCATCTTTAAAATTCTGGTTAAATTCAGATGCAGAAGTCACATTATTTAAAATCGAATTATATCTGAGCACATACGCGATACCGATGGATGCAATAACCAAAATAACCACCATAAGAGGCAGTGCAATTAAGAGAATCATTCTCCATAGTTTGTCCTGCATTGTATTTTTTGCGCTGATGTTTTTTTGTAGATAGTTTAAGTTTAAATTCATTGCCTTTTCTCTCTGCGGTATTCACTGGGCGTGCGGCCTGAAACCTTCTTAAACACAAAGCTAAAATAGTGTGGATCTTTATATCCGACAGCGAACGCAATTTCACTTGAGCGCATATCCGTTTGGCGAAGCATACGCTTTGCTTCATCAATACGCCTGTTTGTAAGATGTTCCACAAACGTCTGACCTATTTCCTGACTGAACATCGCCGAAAAATAATTTGGGCTGATGTTTACTTTTCTTGCCACCTTATCCAGTGAAATCGTTTCATCTGAATAATTTTCATTTATAAACTCCAAAGCCTTACGCAGAAGATCACGCTGCTGTTTTTTGCTTTCGCTGTCGCGCAGCTCTATTGCCTGTCCTAAAATTTTGCGAGCATATTGAAACGATTCTTCTGGTGATGACGCATTTATGTTAGATCGCAGCTCCAGCGGCCAGAAATTATCCATGCGGCATTCGATTGAAGCCAAGTATTCCTCTGCTGCAAAATAAATCGTCATTGCGAGATATCTGCAAAACATTGACATTGATGCAGCTTCCTCACCAACACTTTGCAGTAATTGATCAATAAAG
Source organism: Christensenellaceae bacterium (assembly GCA_963676355.1). Classification (GTDB taxonomy): domain Bacteria; phylum Bacillota; class Clostridia; order Christensenellales; family UMGS416; genus JAGLOK01. The sequence continues at coordinate 652,840 of OY781093.1, read as the reverse complement.
CTCCCAATCTCATCCACAGTGCCATCGCTTAAAAACTTACGTATGCGCTCCTGATCAATTTCTTTTTTGTTTTCAGCTGATTGTCCACTATCAGCTTGCCGAAAACAATTTATGCTTGAATCAGAAAGTATGTGTTCATTCGGGCACAGATAGCGATAAGATAAAATACGGCTTGCCTCAACAAAGCAAAGAGGAATGGAACTAAGCCTTGGCACAGCTGATCCGCTTGCTATGTGCCACTTGACATCGTTTCCGCCTTCTTCGCAGCAGTTTTTAATGCTTCCTATACACTCTTCTGTGCTGCGCCTTATATCATCTTCACTGCCTTTAATTAATACTGCGTATGTAGTAACATTCCAGTTAAATAAAATAAATTCCTGATAGCGATGAATAATCCGGCTTATGTTGTTTTGCACAACAGCAAGCGTGTCGGTATAACTTTCAGGAGTGCTTCCGTTATATTCTGAGCTGTTTAGTGAAAAAAGCACAATATTGTAAAACGGGGCATTAACATTTATGCCCATAGATTTTGCCTTTTCAGAAATTTGCGAAACGCTTAATCCACCTGTTACAATCTGCTCAAAAAGACGTCTTCGCGAAAACGTTTCATACTCCTTTGCTTCCTGTTGAAAGCGTGTCATATATTCCTGTTGCTGCTGTTCAGAATCCATTTTTTTATGCAAGTCAGTCAGAATATCTGCCATCTTTTCTTTTGTAATAGGCTTTAATATATAACGATCAACGCCCATTTTTATCGCTTTTTGAGCATACGAAAAGTCGTCATATCCACTGATTATGACGAACTTTGTTCTGGGCAGTTCTCTGCGCACTAACTCAATCAATGCCAAACCATCCATAAATGGCATTTTGATGTCAGTTATCAATAGGTCGGGCTTAATCTGGCGAATTTGCGGTAATGCAAGTTCACCGTCCGGAGAATCACCGACATAGTGAAAACCATACTGCTCCCAGAGAATATTTTTTCTTATTCCTTCACGAACAACAACCTCGTCTTCAACAAGAAAGACTTTGTACATTTTATATTCCCTTCTAACAGATGTGCTTTTTTCATTTAAATTGCAATTTATTTATGTATAGTATAACATTTGCCAGCAATCTCCAATAGGTTTTTTTCTCTAAACGGTTAATTTTTCTATCAGAATCACTTAGCCTAGTATAAATTTGTCGAAAGCTAAAATACCACATTAGGTGTCTGTGTCATAAAAACACACGATTATGGCATTTTCACAATGCAAGTAATTTTGTAATCAGCCAGATAATCAGATTTAAATAATTCGTATATAAAAAAGCCTGCTCCATTGAGAAGCAGGCTTGATGTATTAGTTTTTTATTCCGCCGTAAAAACTATATTTTTTGTCTCTGAAAATGAGTCAAGATCCGGTGTTACTGTCATATAAAAATCCCTTGTACCTTCTTCAATATAAAATGAAGCAATTCCGCTTGCAGTTTCTCCAGATTCCACTGTGCTTTGCAGTGTCCACTCTGTGGCTTCAGAATCCATCTTAACACCCTCTGATGTATAAACACCATTGAAGTTTAATCCAAGCATAAAGGTTGCCGATTCACTGTCGTTGTTGGTAATGTCGAGATCTAAAAGAAGAACTTCTTTTCCTTCTTTATCACTCGGGATTACTGTTGCGGATTTAAGTAATATATTAAGCTGCTCGGATTCAACCGGCACTCCAATCGCATATTCACTCTCAACGCCACTTGATTCAAACTGCTGTTCAAATGTAGCACCAATTTCGTCAGCGCCAATTTGTATGGCAGGTTTATATTCAAAATTTTCTCCAATGTGCAGCACGTAGTTATCATCTGAACTATCTGTAATATCAAAGCCAACTTCACCCATAATTTTGTTTCCAGGTGTGATGCTTCCTTCAAGATTCGCATCCAAGCTTACAAAAAGGTCCAATGAATATTCTTCATTTCCGCCATATAAAGTAAGTCTGTCAAATGCCGAAAATTTAATATCTTCATTTCCGTCGTTGTAAACTTCAAGTTCAACGATAAGATATTTATAGTCACCCTGCTCTTCAATTTTTGACCCCAGCAAGTTGTATTTTAGCTGTCCGTCAGAATATGAAGTACCTAATTTTTCATCCGAAGTCACTTCTTCTTCATTGCTATTTTCGCTTTCATCCTCTTCCGAATGAACCACTATTGACTCTTCACTTTGCTCAGATTTATCTTTGGAGCAAGCCGAAAAAGACATAATCAGCATAATAGATAAAACTATCCAAATAAATTTTTTCATGTTTTTCTCCTTTAGTACATAATTTTTATCCTATATTGTGTCATTTATGCCACAATGCAGTAGATTATAACACAATTTCATTATGTATAAAAGTTCTTTATCATTGCTGTATTTAACAGATGCTTTTTTCTTGAAATTACAAAGCAGATCATGAACGTCTGTGTTTTTAACATACCTTTTCGTTAATTAAAAAACCTCCGCTTCCTTAATTAACTATGGAAACAGAGGTTATTATTATTTTATTCAAATCTAGTTACAGTATCCAAAAGCATCTATTTTCACAATAACTAAAAGCGCTTAACGAGAATCAATACCCGACATTTTCCCAACAATCGAACTCTTGTGCAATCTGCTCACTCACATAAACGGAAGTGGGCATAAGCTGCAAGATAGATGAAGGAACTTCGGGTGTCACAGGTCCATAAAGAACAAGCCGTGATATCATTCTCTGCCACGAAGATATGGTTCCCATTGTAGTTAGAGCATGCATCTCCAAACGGTTTTTGCTGTTTGCCACGTCTGAAGGACCTATGGTAGCCGCTTTAGGTGGCACATTTGCAATGTCACCACTGCAGCCAAAAACTCCGTGCAGTGAGTTCTGCGCAATAGTTAATGGATGTAGTGATACAATCCGTGAATCCATCTTGAGGAATTCTTCCACATTGTCGCAAGCAAACTCTTTAGTGTCCGGGTCAATAAACGCAATATGTCCCGCCCAACCAGGCCCGCTGTAGCAAATGTCCGCGCCTCCATCTCCGCATTCACTTATCATCTTGCTGTAATCTGCAATGTTTTCCGTTGTTGGCGCGCAACAGTTTTCCCGCTTCATACGCAGTTCCGGATCGATTTTGCTATAGAAATACTTGATAAAAGAGTGATTAAATCCAGCCTTATAGCTTTCCGGCGCAACGTTGCCGTCTTCATCAGCCCATTCATCCATATTAAAAGTATAAACATTGCGGCAATCGACTTTGAAGCGATTAATAAGTTCTGCTACCGTTTCATAAGTTGCGGCACTCGGATTCGGCATAATCATAGTAAGCTTTTGATCTTTTTCATCCGATTCCTTTATGCGGGCGAACATGTCCGCCACCCACAATGCACCTACATCCGGTACTATCTTAATTTTAAAATCAGGATTTTCATGACGCTCCATGTCTTCTCTTTTTATGTTCCTGACACGCTCAAGTACTTCTTTGTCCCTAAACGGAATCCATTCAGCAGGCTCAAATACAAAATCTTTTTTCATCACTAATTCTCCTTCATATATGTTAAAGCTTGTAGTATTCTTCTATTATTTTTACGCCTTCTTTTACTCCTGCTTCAAGACATGCTCTGCCAAGCTCAGCACTGGAATAGGTCGGATCACCGAAAAGACCTGTTTTTGTTTCCTGAAGTCCCCAAGTAGATACAGGACCGCGTAATTTGCCATTGCATTTTATCGCGTCAACATTGGTGTACTCCGACTTATTCACAAGCTCCGGCTTAAACGCCAGTATCATAGACGTTTCCCATTCGCCGCCATGGATATCGCCTTCAGGATCTTTTTTTATCCTGTTATACTCCGCTTCACAAAGCTTTGCAGGCGAGAGCGTGCAGATAAACTGATCCGTCGCATCGGCTATCTCACGCATTACTGTACGCAAAAGTCCGTCATGGTTGCCGTGACAGTCAAGCAGAACCACTTTCTTAAAGCCCATTTTAATAAGCGAGCTTATGATATCAAACATATAGTCCATAAACACTCTTGTTCTTATTTTCAATGTACCGGGCCAGTTTTCCACTACATTCATCGAATAACCAAAATATATAGGGCGCATTACAAGCGTTGGAACAACGCCGTCAAGCGCCTCACCGAAAGCGTCTCCGTACATCTCTGCAATAAGCGAGTCAGTTTCCACAGGCAGATGTCTGCCGTGCTCTTCGGTTGTTCCCACCGGTATTATTACCACACTGTTTGCTTTAACCGCTTTTTCAAGCTGCGGCCATGTTTTTTCTCCAAAATAAAATGACATTGTTTGCTCCTTTATGAAATAATTTTGTTTTGTATGTTTAAATAGTCTTGTAGTACTTTTATGTATTTTTCACGCGCATAAGTATCCGGCTCATAATGAATTTTAATCATATTAATATCAAATAAATCTTTCGCCTCATGCTCAATTGCGCCCATTGCAAGCATTGCAGCTCCCACATTAGCAACTTCCGAAGTATACAAAATGCTAACTGTCAGACCTGTTACATCGGCTATTATCTGTGCCCACAATTCTTGATTTGACCCGCCGCCGAACAAGCGTATTTCGTTTATCTTAATTCCCGTTATTTCTTGTGCGGCATCAATGTTTATCTTCATCTGAAAAGCTATGCCTTCAAGCAAGCTTCTTATCATGTCCGATTTATCAGTGTTTAAGGAAATCCCGTAGAAGAACCCTTTTGCGTTCTCCTTCCAATACGGACTTGCCGCTCCCGTAAAATGCGGGTAAAAAAACAATTCATTTGACCCCAGAGAAGCCTTTTCTGCAAGCGTACACATATCATCATATTCCATACCAAAGAGCTTCTTCAGCCACTTAAACGTTACACCCGAAGTACTTATGACAGCTTCAAGCACATAGTTTTTCTCATCCAGTGCAAAGCATGGTATCCTTTGCTGTTTGTCTAAAACAGGCTCTTTGCACAGCACGCTTATTGCGGTCGATGTTCCCAGCGACACCGTCACGATTCCTTCTTCTATGCCAGCACCTAAAGCTGCGCACTTCTGATCCTGCGCGCCTAATACGACTTTAGTATCGGGATTAAGCCCAAGCTCTGATGCAATTTTCGCATCCAAGATTCCGACCATATCTCCCATCTTTTTTACTTGCGGCAATTTGCCTGTGTCAATGCCACATGAGTTTAATATGTGCATATCCCAATCACGCTTTGTAATATCAAGCATCATCGTGCCTGACGCCATAGAGTAGTCTGTTTTTATTTCGCCGGTTAATTTGTATGTTACGTAATCCATAACCATTAAAAACTTATATGTGTTCTCATAAACATCAGGCTTGTTGTCTTTAAGCCACATAATTTTAGGCAGGGTATATGAAGCGCTTATTCTTTTGCCAGTTGTTTTAAATATATAGTCAGCGTCTAAAACTTCTTCAATTTGTTTTATCTGGTCTTTAGCCCTTGTATCCAGCCAGCTTATTATGTTGTATAGCTCTTTTCCGTCTTTGTTTATTGGAACGAATGCAATCCCTTGCGTGCTTATGCCCATCGCTTTTATTTGTTCCGGCACTACTTTAGACTTCGTTACCGTATTTTTTATTGTTTGTTTTGTCATCTCCCACAGCTCGAGAGGGTTCTGCTCTACAAATTCAGAATCCGGGTATTGTAAATCATACTCAATATAATCCTCAGAAATGATATTGAGCTTTTCATCAAACAACATGCTCTTACAGCCCGTTGTCCCTATGTCCAGTCCTAAAAAATACATTTTCATTCCTTTTTAAAAACTTGCTTTCCGCCTATCCAACATTGCATTACATTTAAATCTTTATCCAGAAGCACCATGTCTGCATCATATCCTTCCGCCAGCCTTCCTTTGCAATGGCTTAACCCTAATACTTTTGCAGGATTATATGATGCCATCATGATTGCTTGAGGTATTGATACTCCCAGCATTGATACGGCATTTTTAATAGCCTTTTCCATAGTTAGTCCGCTTCCTGCCAGCATACCGGGCGTTGATGTGTTTTCAGCAAGCCTTGCAGGCCCTCCCTCATACTCAACGACTATATCATTACCGCTAAGCCCTCTATATCTCCCTGCCGGAAGTCCCGCGTTTATATTTGCGTCAGTAACAAGGCACACCCCTTCGCTGCCTTTGCACTGCATCGCCATTTTCACAGCTACCGGATCGACATGCTCCCCGTCCAGTATGAAATCCACGCTTACATTCGGGTTTGCGAGTATAGCCTCCACTGCTCCACACCGCCTCACACCGGGGTCTTTTTCTCCCGGATACGGAAACACGTCATAAAAATGAGTTGCATGTACTGCTCCCAATCCAATAGCCGCCTCAGTTTCTCTCACGCTTGCTTTTGTATGAGTTATAAACGCTTTATATCCATTGCTTGTCATATTAGGCAGCAGTTGTATTATCTTCGGAAACTCAGGTGATATCCCGAATACGAGTTTATATGGCGCCGCTTTTTCTTTTAGTTTATCAATATATTCAGCTGATTTATCTGCGTTTAAATTTGTTATTGCTCCCGTCAACGACAAAAAGTGCCCTTCAAGGAAAAACCCCAGTATGTTTGCGCCTTGACTTTCAGCCCTTGCCAATTCTTCAAGCAGCGCATAGTCTTCTTTTTCATCTGTTTGAGGCAACACTCCGGCCAAAAAGCTTGTAACTCCATATTCAGGCAGCAGTTTCGATAATTTCTCAAGCTGTTGAACACTCTTATCGGTCAGCAAATTGCACATCCCGTGCATATGCATATCAATAAAGCCGGGTGCAATCATCTTTCCTTTCGCGTCGATGATATTGTCCGCCTTTTGTCCTTCCGATTGCTCTTTGCTGATTATTTTCTCTATTTTCCCGTAACGGCATAAAATGGCGCTATCTTCTAATATGGATTCGCCTATTATGCTTATATTCTTTATTAGTAGCGTTTCCATAGCCGCCTTAGTCTCCCTTTAAATAAGCCGTCACCATTTTTCAAAACTTTCATTCTGTTTTAAGCGTTATCAGACATATTTTATTGTATTCTGCAACTGCTGAATATTGCGGCAAATACTGAAGCGAAAATGCACTTTCCGCATATATCACCATGAACTCATCATCGCCAGTAGCCACTATATCTGAATATGAAGCACCCGGCCCACTATAGATATTATAAGAATCCGACCAAGTCTCTCCTCCATCGCTTGAAAGAAGCGCCGTAATGTCTCCCCCAATTCTTTTTTCGCCCGTGTATCTTGCTCCAAATACCAAAATCAAAGTTCCATTTCCCATTTGAAGCAGGTTGGGACATACACCCCCATAACTGATAATGGGTCTTGGTTTGGTCCAAGTATGCCCGTTATCCTCTGACCAAGCTTGTACCATCGGACTGTCTTTATATCCTGTGCGCGATACACACAATAGCCTTCCATCTTGAAGCCGCTCTATCGTTCCTTCATGCACTCCTTCAAATCCTTCATGAATTTTTTTCGTTTCGCGGTAAATTTCGGGATACATTTCCTGTATTTCAGGTCCAAACACCTTGCTTGTTAATCTCCACCAAGTTTCGTCTGGCTTTTTTGCAATTATAAATTGTGAGTCTTTTTCATCACCAATCGCTTTGGCATATGCGGGCTGCAGAAGCGTTCCGTCTTCCAATTGAATCAGTTTGCCAAAAGGCCGCAACGGCATTTTTGACTCTGCCAAAGGCATTTTTTCAATTGACCAAGTTCTTCCGTTATTGCTAGATATGGCAACTTCATAATGTCTTTTAAAAAGCATATCCGTGTTCAAACTCAGCTCCCCCCAGCTAAAAAGGCTGGAGTCATTCAAACGGCTGACGGTGCTTATGTGTTGCCGCAGAGGATATTCTGTGTCTGGAAACCATGTTTCTCCTCCGTCTTCACTTTGCATGACAATATGAGTTTCATATACACCGTGTCTGCCTTTAGTAAAAGATACCTGTCTTCTATTTGCATCATAAATAAAATATCTGGGAAAATTTAAATCTTCTTTTGACTTAAATAATACTTTTTTATCAATCACATTCAATTTGTTCATAATTTATTCCCCAAAATCCTATTAATAAAATAAATTATAAACAACATCATGATTTATTCACATGATGTTTTTATCGTTTCTCCTGACTTAATGAATGAAACTAAAATAATCATATGACTTTAGCCATACTAAATTGATATTTTTCACAAAAAAGATATTGGGTCACCATGTTGCTATTCGGACACAAAATCTTCCATGGTTCTGAGTTGTGATATGTCTGGATATATATCAGTAATCAAGCTCAGCTTGATAATCACTTTCGTTCCTTGTCCGGTTACGGACTCAATTGTAATCCCATAATCGTTGCCACAGCAAAGCTTAATCTTTTTATCTATATTCATTATTCCCATGTGCTCATTCTTACTGTTATTCATATTTTTTTGATATTGAATAATTTTTGCTATAGCTTCTTTTTGTATGCCTTTTCCGTTATCGGATATTATAAAAACAATATTACCATTTTCTATCCCACCGACTATATCCACCCTACCGCCTTTTGTGCTGGGATCAGTTCCGTGATGCACGCAATTTTCTACAATAGGCTGAAGTATAAACGCAGGTATAAAATAATCAACTATTTCATCATCTATATCAATATTAAATTCAACATTATCCTGATACAGTAAGTTTATAATATCAATATATTTTTCAAGGATCTCAATTTCTTCATGAACCGGTATAAAATTATCCACCTGTCCTTTTTTTATTTTGAGTATTACAAACAGACAGTCTATTATCTTTACAATCTGCTCAGGATTATTAAGCATCGCGGCAAACTTTACATGGCTTAATATGTTATACAAAAAATGTGGATCAATTTCAGCCTGCAGTTTTTTCATTTCCATCAGCTGCTCTGCAATTTCTATTTTGCTTATCCTTTTTAATATATTATTATTTTCGGCAAGTATTTTGTTAAACTCATAATCAATTCTTTTTATTCCCGATGCAATATCATTACTTTTATCATTAAACTCATCTGTTGATTTGTCATCCTTATTCATTTTTATAATTATGTTGTTTAGCTTTTTTATAGGTTTACCAATCCAGTTCCTATACATAAGCGCATAATATATTACAAACGCCAAAATAATAAAGTACGCTGCATATATCATATATTGCAGGTATTTATATCTCATCATTATAGGCAGATGCTCTCTTATGTGTATTATTGAAAGGCCATATGAATCCTGCGCGCTTATTATTGCGATATTATTCGAATGCTTGCCAAACAGTGCGCCATCAACCGTTTTTACGCTGTATTGCGAATTTGCCGGCATATCTTTATCAAAGTCAATTCCCAGATCAGAAACATCTCTTTCAAGCATTTGCTTTGATGTATCATAGATAATTTTGCCGTCCCTGTCCACCACATAAAAAGTACCGCTTATATTTTTAAAAATATCATTCAAAATTGTTTCGTCAATAGAGAAAAAGCCTAAACCCTCAACATGCTCATCATAGCTTATAGTTATGTCCAATTTCATAGATGCAAGGAACACTTTTCTATCGTCGGTTTCGCTTGCCCTTATGCCAAACCAGTTAATAAAGCTGCTGTTTTGTGTTGCCTTTTCGTACCAATAAGAGTCTTGAAACGAGCTGATATCTTTAAAAATAGAATCAGTTTTGTAAAAATTTATACCATTAAACCCGTAGAAAAAAAAGTCGTATTCATTGCCAAACCCTTTATCGTATCGCAAAAATTCTCTTATTTCTTCCATACTCTTAAATTTTTCATAGCCCGTAACTTTACCACTTATCAGATTCATCGTAGTGTCCTGATAGAAAGTATTGCTTATAAGCGACACAATTCGTTCTATCATTTCTCCAAACATCACTCTTCTTCCATCAATTATTGTGATGTATTCTTCTGTAACCGACTGTTCAATGATATCGTCACTATTCATATACGCAATGTAGACAAGTGTAATCGCTATAAAAAAAACCAGTATGAAAATGGGGATAGTAATTATGCTTACTATTTTACTTTTGCTCCCTGATATGTTTTTTATCCTCTTTGCAAACATAAGCAGTGCCCTAAATAGTGCTTTGGTTTCTGAAATAGTTTGGAGACTGCCCCAGTTTCTTTTTAAATTCTCTGGAGAAATGCTCCGGATTGCTGTATCCAACCAAACCGCAAATATCCTTTACTTTTATATTCGTGTTAACAAGATAATATTTTGCTTTATCAAGTCTTATATTATTTATATATCTCTTTAGTGGTATTCCCTCTTTTTCTTTAAATAAATGGCTGATGTATGATTGGTTGAATCCGTATTGCTCAGCAATACAACTAAGAGACAAATCCTTATCAATATTTTGCTTCACATATATTTTTAGGATTTGTGTAATATCGCTTTTAAATTTTCCAATATATATTTTTTCAATCTTTATAAGATTGCTTTTAATCCAATCATTCAATTGTCTAAACTTTCCCAATTGCTTAATTATACTATAAACTTTAGCATAATCTTGTTCTATCCCTTGGTCAACAATATTATTGCTATAAAGAAAGTTCACATAATAAAGGTAAGTGTTGAAAAAAATCTCCTGACATTTATTTTGAGCTAAGCCGACTTCCTTCACAAATTCAGACAAGTTTTCAAACACTGAATTTGCTCCTGGTATATCAAGAGTTTTTGTATGTTTCTTTATTTTAGCCTTCCAGTATTCAGCCTCTAATCTGTCATCATTTTTTTCATTTGAATTATTTTTATCGCTGCAATAGAATATTTTGCTGGCTCCATCGTTATAATATTCGCCTTCCACTGCTTTCTGCGCTTCATATCTTAAACTCTCAATTTGTGAACCAAGCCCGATATTGCTCACACCTATGCAAAAATCCACTGCATTTTCCGTTTCCAACAGCACTATTGCCTGCTTGATTATATATGCGATGTCATTTTTCTTTCTGTCATATGATGCAAAATCATGCTCTATTAGCATTGTTATATTTTCTTCATTGGCTTCCAGCAAAAACAGCCTTTCTTTTCCGATCTTGTTTTTCCTTATTATTTCAGAAATACTGCTAAAAATATCGCCTCTGCATTTATGCCTTACATGCAAAACGCTATATTCTTTTGCATCGGAAATTTCAAGTATGGCAGCGTTGTTGCTTTTCTGCCAACTATCGCTGTCAGTGTAGGAATTAATACTTCTGTTTATTTTCTCTCTTCGTTCCTTATCTATTTCGTTTCGTATTTTTGTCAACAAACTATACATCGTCGGTGTATTTATATCAGATTTTTGCATATAATCATAAACACCTAGCTTAAAAGATTTTCTTACAATTTCAAAATCGGTATATGCGCTCAAAACAAGAAATTTTAAGTTTCTCCTTATCTGTTTTGCCTGCTCAATAAACTTATTGCCATCCATCACAGGCATCTTCATGTCTGTGATTACTAAATCAACATCGAATTTTTCAAGATAATCCAGTGCTTCACGTGCGCTGTTTGCGACTTTGACTATTTCCATATCATACTTTGCCCAGTCTATCTTCTCAATCAAAACCCTCTTTATAATGACTTCATCGTCAACTAGAAGTATCTTTATAGGAATCATTTTTAACCACCAAATTTCTAGCGCGTTCCGTACGGTTAGCTTTTTTTAAATTATAACTTCAATCTATTCATATATCAAACAGATAACCGTGAGCTTTTTGTAAATTCAAAGGAGTAAATATGCGCATTTTTCAGCACAAATCTTAGCTTTATCGTTTTCCCCGAAATCTTTCCTAAGTCGTTTTTTTCAGCCCATTTAACCTCTCTGTCGATTTGATTTGCAGTATGTATCAGATTGCAGTCATACAAACTAAATCCTTTTATCGGTATACCATCTTCATCCTGAACCTCAATGGCAACCGTCCCGGTAGCAGACGTATCTACATTGATTTTCATCACATCTCCATTAAATAACAATGGTGGCGTAACAAACTCCCCGCCCATATATCCTCCGTAAACCGAAACAAAACCATCTTCGCGTATTTCATATCTCGTAATTGTGAAAGAATTTTTTTCAGCCGGAAATGCCTCCTGCTTGAGCAGACTGTTATTTGTATCATTGTGTCTGTCCCCTCTATTATATCCGTGAAGGTTATCCGTTGCCGATGAATACATATACATTGTGCCGTTTTTTCCGGGCACCAATCCGTGAACCATATAAATCGACGCGCAGTCATACTGCCCTCTTTGTCCAAGGCTGATAAAAGGTTTGCGGTCATACCTTTCCCAATTTACGCCGTCGCGGCTTGCGGCAAATCCAACATCCACCGGTCCGGAATTCAGGGGCACACGCTCTTTAAAGCCGGGAAGAAAAGATCCATACTTATAGTAAATTGACGGAAACATATAATAAGCGCTTTCCGCCTGATATTTTATAGCAGCATTTGTATATATATCATATCCTGCGATATCACAGTTAAGCCTCTGGCTCTTTTGTGGACAATCCCAAACATCCGGCTGCAAGACAACCGGCATTTCATCAACCAAGCAAAAAGAATCAAGGTCTGCGCTCTCGCCCCGCGCTACTGTTCTATATTGCTGTCCGTCTATACGCTTATTTTTCCTCACATATGTTACGTATTTTTGTATGCTGTCATCCCAAAATATTATGTTTTGGGAATCCAGATGAAAATCTCTTATGTTGATTAGGTTGCCGTTACTGTCTTTATCCGAAAGTATTTGTCTTCCGTCCTTGTCCACTTCAAATTTATACTTTATAATGCCTCGCTTTTTTTCTTTCCATTTAATTCCGTCTTCTGATGCAAAAAGATACAGCTCTGTATTCAATTTTTTTATTTTTGTCACCAATTTATATCGCTCTGATTCTTCTGCGTTAGGATCTATAAAAACCATAATATGGCTGTCTTCTATATATTCTACTCCCGAAGCTCCCGCGCCCATAACTATATTCGTTTTGATTCCAAAGCGTCCGTCATCGATTCCCAGTAAAGGTTTGTCCCACGTGATTCCATCAGCCGATTCTGCATATCCGACAAGGCTCACCCTTCCGGCTATTGCATCATCCGATGGCAGTTCATCGGTTACAATTCCATACCACATTTTATATTTCATTATTTTTTCATCGTAAATTACGGAATTATATAGACCTATGATATTTTTTTCCCAAGGCTTATCACACCTTAGAGTTATCTCATTTGTTTTTTTTGGCTGGTGCACTTCAAAACTTATACCATGAGATTTATCAATGAACTTGCCATCAATAAATACTTGTTTCTTATCTGACAAAACTATCGGACGTTTATCTTTCATTAATATGCTCCTTATAGCAGAGGATTATCCTGATTTCCCAAGCTTACAGCAGGAAAATATCCGTTGTGTGTGTAAAAATCACCGGTGACTGAAAACAGCAGACAAGTATACATTTTCACTTGTACAATTATGCTTCTTCCCTTCAGAGCGGATAAATCTTTATTTTTCCACTTTGGTCTATAGCGAATTTCATCGCCATCCATGAAAGCTATGTTATCTTCATATGAGTATCCGGGTATTATTCCTTTATCATCGCAAATCTGAAACTTTGCCCAACCCAAAGGCGCACTTATATTAAAGAACAAATCTTCGCCGTTAAGCATTATTCTCTTAAATGTTATTTCTGATTCGTTTGATATAGACTCCAGCGCCGCAAAACCCTCTTTGCGAACTTCATATAGTCCTGTTGCAGCAAAGCCTTCTTCTTTTGCCAACTTAGGAATTTCAGAGTCCGGGTACACAGGTTTAAAGCCACAAGCATGATCAATTCTTCTTATATCTCCCGATAAAATCCATGATTTTTTATCAATTGACTCGTCCAGTGATGAAAGATATATACTGGCACTTCCGTGAGCCGGAGGCATTGGCCTTTCAACAACAGGCGAATCAGATGCAAAATTCCAGCAGAAGCCATCATAGCTGTATACAAGATAAGTGTCCGTTTTGCCCGCCATTTTTGTTTTGGCGCTGTCAAACATGGGCGGCTTATATTTCCACAGGTATCCAAGGAAATATCCATCCATCGGGAAAACTGACATGCCATAATATTCAACGCAAGGCTCGTCGTGCGGATTAGGCATCATAAGACATCTTGCTTTAGACCAGCTCTTCATATCTTTTGAAGTTTTGCAAAAAATCCTTCTTTCAATAAATCCAGCCCTTAATATGGTTTGATATTCGTTGAAAATCGGATTGTAAAATGTATTATTAATTGTATCGCTTATATGGTTGCAAAAAACGTTATCAGTATCTGTATTCCAATTAAGGCCATCCGGACTTTCTGCAATCATTCCGGTTCCTGTGTTGTCCTTATTTTTTATTATATACGTGCTTTTATATCTTTTTTCAGGATTCGGTTCAAACTTATCTCTTGTAATATGCCCGCCAAGGAAGCCTTTTGTCGCGTCATCTTCTGCGCTCATTCGACATTCCGGCATTTCTTGCCAGCTTTTCAAATCATCCGAGCTATAAACCTTTATCTGAATTATTTTATCCGTATTTATATCAAGTACTTTGCGCCAAAATCTATAGTTATTGTCTTCGGGAGAATACATTATCCTTCCGCCGACCTCTTTTGGGTTCTCAGGCACTATATCTAGCGACATGTTTTGCGCGTTGAAAAACCTTTTTCTTACCCCTACATAGCTTCTTAGCATATAGTCATCAAAAAACAAGATGGTATTTTGCATATTGCATTTTCTCCTCAATAATTTATCCGTAAATTAAATTATCAGCCTGGCTTTATTAAGCCAGACTGATAAATGTTGTTTGTAATTTGTATCAAGGGTTAAATTTCGGCTCAACGTTTTTGTAATTTTCTTCGCTCAAAGCATATAGCTCCATAAGCCTGTCATACCCATAAGCATCAATAGTTTCAAGGAATTCAGTCCATGTATCTTCTATATCAACTTGTCCTGTAATCATTTGTGCAACTATTTCATTTGTATAGTCTGTTATTGTAGAACTCAAGTCATTGTATTCTGCCAGCTCATCCTCGCCAAGAACAATTGGAGGATCTGCAGGGCCATAAACTCCAGCTTCATCGTAATCATAATAAGATGTTTCGTATATGGTTTCTACATTAACTTTAGTATCTTTTTTAAACACACCATATGGAGAGTTTTTCGAATAGAATCCATACAGGTAATACGGTGATTCAATTTTTCTTGCTGCAATCTCTTCTGCTGTAAGAAGTTTGTCATGATACTGCTCAGGAATTGTTGACTTAAAGGTTTCGTTATATGTTATCCATTCAAACGGTGAGTCAGATACTTTTTCATAGTCAACACCCTCTTCGCCGAGCCAGCATCTTGCAAATCCTTCGTCAGTATACAGCCAATCTAAGAATTTGAATATTTTTTCCGGCACTTCAGTGGATGAATTTACAATTTTTTGGTTAACCCATCCGAACCCAGCATTAGAAGGAATACCGTACTGATAGCCGTTATATTTAGGAGGCATAACATACGTCCATTCCACTCCTTCTGAAATCGCATTATCCATAGCAGCATCAGCATATGCCATAGCATCTACAAAGGCTGACAATTCGCCATTATATACCATCTGCCACATATCATTGCTGCTCATTGTCATAAAGTCAGGATGGAGTATCCCATCTTCGTATGCGTTTTTCCAAAACTCAACAAAATCTTTCATTCCAGGCTGCCTGTATGTCGGAACCCATGTGGAATTTTGCGCATCCCATGTTGCAGACTTTGAGCTTATTCCCATGAGATTGCCCAGAGTATATGCACCGCCTAAGCCATATCTTTGCGATAAGACATATTTATCCGGATTCGCATCTTTCATTGCCTTAAACATTGCGTACAGATCATCCATAGTTTCAAGGTTACTATAATCAAATCCTGCATTGTCCAATAAATCTTTTCTTACTGCAATTCCTTTTCCGTTAAGCTTTTCACCCATTCCATAGTACAGAGGTGAATAAAATAGAGAGCCGGAATTTGATACAAGGGCAGGCAAAAGATCTTTGTTATCAGTAAGCAGCTTCGAAAGCTCCGGCATTAAATCGATATAATCGAAATAATCCAAAAAGCGTCCAGCTTCTCCCGCTTCATTAAGCTCGGAAATACTTATTCCATACACGGTGCTGATATCTGGCAAATTATTTGTATTGAACATTACAACAAACTTTTCTTTGTATGAACTCATGTCAATAATCTGGATATCAAGTTTAATCCCGAATTTCTCTTGAATAAGTTTATCAAGTCCAGAACCATCCCACTCGACCTGGTTATAAGACCTCATGACAAAAGAAACTTCATCGATTGTCTGCGCTTCTTCCTCGGAAGCAGCTGTCTCTTGATTTGAAGCTGTATTTGTCTTTTCAGCTGTCTTTTCATCGGTTTTTTTCTCTGTATCATTGTTTTTTCCACATGCAGCCATTGAAACCAGCAGCATAGCCAAAACAACCATCAGAGAAATGATCCTTTTTTTCATATTCGTTACTCCTTCTTATTTTCTTTTATATGTAAAGCCCTTTCGGACTACCCATATCTACAGTATATAATATAATTAACCTTTTACAGACCCCACCAGAACACCTTTAACAAAATACTGCTGAACAAACGGATATGCCATAAGTATTGGCCCGAGGCTGACAATAATTGCGGCCATCTTTATGGATTCCATTAACCCCGAAATATTCTTTCCCGTTCCCGACACAGTAATTATACTTAAGCTTTCCTCAATGTTTTGGGACTCAAACTGCGCATTCACTATCAAGCTTCTCAAATAGTTCTGCAAAGGAATCATCTTTATGTCATTTATATAAAGCAGTGCAGTAAAAAAGTCATTCCACTTCGCGACAACCGTAAACAATCCAATCGTTGCGATAATCGGTTTTGATAAGGGCAGCACAACACTTCTATATATCAGAAAATGTCTTGCCCCGTCAATTTGCGCCGCTTCAATCAATTCCGTGGGAAGTCCTTGAAAGTTTGTCCTGAATATTATGATGTTCCACGCGCCAACTGCTGCAGGGATAGTCATTACCCAAATCGTATCTATCATGTTAAGCCTGCTTATAAGTATGTATGACGGAATCATCCCGCCGCTAAAAAACATGGTTATTGTAAAAAACAGCATAATGACCGTTCTGCCATATAAGTTTTTTCTCGACAGTGCATATGCTGCCATTGTAGTAAAAACAAGTGTAGCAATAGTTCCGAGAACTACATATACAATAGTGTTTTTGTACGCGTTCCATATATCCGGATTCATAATTGTTATTTTATATGCCGTTAAATCAAACCCAACAGGCCATAAAAAAACTTGACCATACGTCACGGCCTCTGAAGAACTTATGGAAACACTGAGAACATAGAGAAGCGGATACAGCATAATTGCTGAAAAGATCAACAGAAATGTTACATTAAATATATCAAAGATTTTAGATTTTCTTGATTTTCGCCCTATATAAATAGACATAGTTATTCCCCCTTCACCACAAGCTCGTTTCGCTAACTTTACGTGCAACTGTATTAACCAGAAGCACCATAAGAAGAGCGACGATCGAATTGAAAAACCCGATTGCGGAGGCATAGCTTTGGCTTGATCCCAAAATGCCTTTTCTGTAAACATAAGTTGCAATTACATCCGCCGTTTTATATATAGCCGGATTATACATCAGCAATACTTTTTCCAAACCGATGTTAACAATAACTCTGACATTTAAAATAAGTAAAATTATTATTGTAGGCATAATCCCAGGCAATGATATGTGCCAAATCCTTCGGAATCTGTTCGCTCCTTCAACATACGCCGCTTCATATAGCTCAGGATTAATTCCCGTTAGCGCCGCAAGATAAAGTATCGACCCCCATCCAACGCTTTGCCACAAACTCGACATTATATATAAAGGCCTAAACCATTCCGGCAAGACTGTGAAATTAACGGTTTTACGTCCCATAAGCTTCAATAGTGAATTTATAAGTCCTCCGTCAACCGAAAACAGTCTGAATAACATCCCCACTATAATAACAGTTGATACAAAATGCGGAAGATAAGAAATGGACTGAACCACTCTTTTGAATTTCATATTGCTTAATTCATTAATAGAAAGAGCCAGCAGAATTGGAGGAGTAAATCCCCAAATCATCAACATTGAACCAAGTATCACGGTGTTGCTTATAACTCTGAACGCAAACGGATCGGAAAAGAAATCGATAAAATGTTTTAATCCGACAAACTCGCTTCCTGCGTATCCATCAATAGGGTTAAAGTCCTGAAACGCCATAAGCAGTCCATATATTGGTACATAATGAAAGATAAGTATTATAATAATTGCTGGTGCAAGAAATAAGTATAATTCATAATCTCTTTTTATATAATCAAAGAATTTTTTCTTTTTTTTCACACTTTTTTTCATATATCCTCCTCTTCTTGCTTCAATCTTATGTGTTTTTTTCAATGAATAAAATGATTTTTTTATAGGTTCAATTGATTTTTTGGCACAAATCACTTTTTTAGCAATCATTATATGTGCAAATCGTATTATTAATATCAATACTTAAAATCTAAATTAATTAGTTTATCTTTGCTTTTTTGCCGTGTAATTTTCAAATCCTTCAAAAAAAGCATGCTAAACAATAAAAACATCATTTAAAGATTATCCAATGTCAAATATATTTAACTAATAGATATTTGAACTACATAAAAGCTAATTTCTGAGGTTAAAATGGTTTCCAGTACAAAAAATAGTATCTTTCCCCTTGACGAAAAGGACTTGAAAATAGGAATTTTGGGAATGACCGAAGGAAATGGCCATCCTTATTCATGGTCTGCCATGATAAACGGCTATGACGAAAAACACATGGCTTCCAGCCCATATCCAGGAATTTACGCATATCTAAAAAAACAACCCCTTCAAACTATTGGGATACCCGGGGTGCGAGTATCTCACATTTGCTGTGACAATGAAGCGGATGCGGTTAGCGTAGCAAAATGCTCTTTGATAGATAACATCACAGCAAAACCGGAAGATATGATAGGTGAAGTGGATGCCGTGATAGTTGCAACCGACATCGGATCTGAACATGTGGACAGATGCCGTCCGTTTATAGAAGCGAATATTCCGCTATTCATCGATAAGCCTCTTGCAGACAGCCTTGAACATTTGAATATATTCAACAAATGGCATAAAGAAGGCAAAAAATTCGTATCATCCAGCTCCATGAGATATACAAAGGAACTTGAGCCGTACTATAAAAACCATTATGAACTCGGGGATCTGATGTACATTTGCCAGCCTATGTTCAAAAAGTGGGAGACTTATGGAATACATGCTCTAGAAGGCATATATCCGCTGCTTGGACCGGGTTTTACTTCAATTCAAAATACAGGCACTTATGAAAAAAACATGATTCACATCACACACAAAAGCGGATGTGATGTGCAAATCCCTCTTTGCCAAGATATGTACGCTGCATATGGCATAACACTTCTTGTCGGAAAACAATCAAGTGTTTACATCAAAGCTCAGGATTCTTACTATCCTTTCAAAAAGCAGCTCGACAGATTTGTGAATTGGCTAAGAACAGGTGAAGAGCCGCAGCCATTCAGCGAAACCGTGGAATTGATTAAATTGGTTATAGGCGGAATCCAAAGCCGTGAGATGGGCGGAGAAAAAATAATTCTTGATAATATAAAACTTGATATATAAATTTTGGAGGATAATATAATGGAAAATAGGATGAGAATGCGCCCAAGCCGCGTGTTGGAAAAATTGCGCTCAGGCGGAGTGGCAAGCTGCATAAAAATGAACTTTGCCGATTCAAGAGCCTTTGAAATAGCCGCTATGGCGGGTTTTGATTGCTTGTGGAGTGATATGGAGCATGTCGCAAATGATTGGTCCGATATCGAAAAACAAGTGCTCACCGCTAAAGCATACGAAACTGACCTGCTCGTTCGCGTGGCAAGAGGCGGATATAGCGACTATACAAGACCATTGGAACTCGACGCCACAGGCATAATGGTGCCACACATAATGAGCCTTGCAGACGCAAAAGATGTTGTTGAAAAAACAAGATTTTTCCCGTTGGGGCGGCGTCCTTTGGATGGTGGCAACGCAGATGGTGCTTATTGCAATATAAGCCTGCAAGATTATATGGAAGATGCAAATAACAGCAGGTTTGTCATAGTTCAGATTGAAGACCCGGAACCGCTTAGTGACATCGATGAAATCGCAGCTATTGAAGGAATCGATATGCTCTTTTTTGGCCCGGGAGACTTTAGCCAAAGTATAGGCGCACCCGGGCAATGGGATCACCCCAAGCTTGTTTCAGCTCAAAAAAGAGTGGTGGAAGCTTGCAAAAAAGCGGGCAAATACGCAGGCACAGTGGGCTCTGTCGATAACTTTTCAAAGCTTGTTGAGATGGGATACCGTTTCATAAATCTTGGTGCTGACGTAGTTGGGTTGGGAAAATATTTCACAGACATAATAAGCTCGATTAACGAGAAAGAAACAAGCACTCCCGCGGGTATTTACGGGGGTAAGAAATAATGAGCATTTTAAACAATTTCTCTCTTAAAGACAAGGTAGCTGTTATATCCGGCGGTGCCGGAATATATGGTCAGCATATGGCAGCCGCCCTTTTGCAGGCGGGTGCAAAAACATATGTCGCCTCCAGAAATGTAAAAAAGCTTGAAGCCTTAGCCGCAAAATTTGCCGCTGACGGATATAACCTTATTCCAAAATATCTTGACCAAGGCGAAGAATCCTCAATTCTCAAATTAAAAGATGAAATACTAGAAAAAGAAAAAAGAATTGATATTCTTATAAACAATGCCGTGACAAGACCAATGTCACGTTGGGATGATGATGTGGCTAAATTCGAACAAAGCATGAAAGTGAATGCAACCGGAGTCTTTCTTATGTGCCGCGCTTTTGGCGATGCAATGGCAAAAAACCACGGCGGATCGATAATAAATATTGGCTCTATTCAGGGAATGATAGGCCCGGACTCCGAGCTTTATGAAGGACTTGATTATTCCGGCTTTATCCCCGACTATTTCTTTCACAAGGGCGGAATGATTAACTTCACACGGTTTGTGGCAAGCTATTACGGAAAGCATAACATCCGCTGCAACTGTATAAACCCAGGTGGCTTTCAAACAGAAAACCACGAAAAAGCCTTTGTGGAAAGATATTCAAAAAAAACACTGCTAAAAAGAATGGCGAAAGCTGATGACATAATGGGCATAATAGTCTTTTTGTCCTCGGACGCATCAAAGTACATTACAGGTGCAAGCATCCCGGTGGACGGAGGATACACAGCAATATAAAGTCTCGCAAATAAGCTTAATTGACTTACTAAATATTATGAGGATAAAAGATGGAATATTCGAAAATAAATGAACTAAAACTATCCAAAATCACGCTCGGAACAGTGCAGCTTGGCATTGATTACGGCATTGCAAACAAATCGGGCAAGCCTTCGGTAGATTGCGCTTTTGATATATTGGAAACTGCAATAAACGGAGGAATTAACAGCTTCGATACCGCCAATATATATGGCGATTCGGAAGAGATATTGGGAAAATATTTTTCTTCATCAAGAAATGAGCTTAAAGCACCATACATATCGACAAAATTTAAAATAGAACCTGAAAAAGGCACAGACAAAAACAGCATCGAAAAACAAATATATGACTTTGCAGAAAACTCTCTGTGCAAACTGAAGATAAACAAAATACCTTTATATATGCTTCACTCCGCTGAAGATATGTGGCTTTATGGCGACGCTGTAAGGCAAACGCTGACAAAGCTGAAAAATGAAGGATTGATTGAAAAAGCAGGTGTTTCTGTATATGAGGTCTCGGAGGCTGAAAGAATGCTCAATGACGGGCTATATGAAGCAATACAAATACCTATGAATATATTTGATTTAAGAATGGCACACAGCGGCGTATTAGAAAAACTTAAGAATTCGGGTACTTTGGTTTTTGTAAGAAGCGTTTTTCTGCAAGGGCTTTTCTTTCTTAATCCCGACACTTTGCCCGAAGGATTTAGGTCTGCCCGTAAGTACCTCAAAAAGCTCAATACAATATCCAAAGAAGCTGACATAAGCATTGCCCAGCTCGCTATTTCATACATAAGAGATTTAGACGGCGTATCAAGCTTAGTTTTAGGCGCGGAGACTCCTAACCAGATAAAAGACAGCATCAATCTTATAAACAGCCCAAAAATCAGCAAAGAAGTTGCAGTGATTATCGATGAAATGTCAAGGGAAGTTCCAATCGACATCATTATGCAGGAGATAAGAAGGAAAAAAGTTTAAATGCATCCGTAATATTATGTGAATTAAGGAGAAAAATATGCCAAAGATCGGTTTTATCGCCATAGGCCATCCCGATTATATAAGCGAAGCCTCATCAACGCTGACAAACCAAGCTGTCGATAGAATGAAACAAAGCGGTATTCAAATATTTGAAGCCAAAGAAACGGCAACCGATTCTCAAAATGCGCGTTTCTTGGCCAAGCAGCTGGTAAAACAAGATTTGGACGGCGTCGTATTATTTTTAGCAACATGGATGGAATGCCCTGTTGCTATGTCCGTTATAAGAGAAATCGAACACTTGCCCTTCGCATTATGGGGAACACCTATGTTTGAAAACAATGGGCAGATGGACTCCACAGGCT
Organism: Christensenellaceae bacterium; assembly: GCA_963676355.1. Classification (GTDB taxonomy): domain Bacteria; phylum Bacillota; class Clostridia; order Christensenellales; family UMGS416; genus JAGLOK01. The sequence goes on along the minus strand of OY781093.1, from coordinate 630,143 downwards.
CTTTTGTTTCTTTTGCGATGTTTAAAGGCTCTCTTGACAGGCTTGAATATAGCTATAAATCTATTTTAGGGTTGCCTACGGACGATTTAATTATAAATGAAGCTAAAACATTCTGCCTTGCATCGGAAGCTTACAGTCAGCTTAAAACATCGGCTATCGGTCTAGTAGGCTACACCTCAATGAGCATATATCCCGGCACGTTCGACCACCTTTTGATGCGCAAAGCAATTGGTCCGGAAGTAGTACAGATGGATACTTATACATTGCTAAACAAAATGGATGAAATAAACGAAAACGAGTGTGGAGAAATCATCTCATATTTAAAGTCCGTTGCCAAAATACGCAATGACGTAACAGATGACAATTTATTAACCGTTTCCAAAATGTATTTGGCGCTAAAAAAAATCTGCGGATTCAAACACCTAGCCGCCGTAAACGTAAAGTGTCAATACGAGCTTTCAAAAGAGTTTGGAATGACTGCCTGCGTTCCTTTATCCATACTTGCCGAAAACGGAATCGTGGCTTCCTGCGAAGGTGACATGCTGGTAACCGTATCCATGCTGATATTAAATTATTTGTCTGACTCTATAACAGCTTACGCTGACATTATAAACATAAATAATGATAATACCATCAAACTCTCTCCATGTGGATTCATACCTTACAGCTTTGGTGAAGATGGGAAACGCGAAATCAGAAAATTCATGCCTAATGTGGGCTTTAAAGGAATACAAAACAGCTTTGTTTATAAACCTGGAGAAATCACTCTTTTAAGGCTTGTAGAAGACAGATTTGATTATCACTTTATCTATACCGTAGGTACTGGCCTTCCGACAGAACTGAGGCAAGGATATATGCCCGCTCTGGATGTAGATATAAACGGAAAAACTGAAAGCCTCGTAGATCATTTCGCGGGACAACACTACGCGTTTTGTTATGGCGATTTGTCTAAAGAAATAAACCAACTTGCAGAAATTATGAAAATAGAATGCATAAGAATATAGCAAAGCTATATTCTTATTTTTCTACTCACCACTATTGATTGAAAATCGCTGTCGGCTTTTTATATTTCGAAGTCCTTCTCAAGCCTTATATCCATGCTGGAGCTGCCAATCATGGCAATGAATTCACCCGGCTCCACCATAAATTCCATTTGCTCATTCCAGAGGCTAAGATCTTCGTTTCTCAACTCAAATACCACTGTTTTTATTTCATTTTTATCTAAAGATATGCGCTCAAATCCTTGTAATTGTTTTATAGGAGTCGCAACTGATGCATACATATGTCTTATGTAGAGTTGAACAACCTCGTCGCCCTTTAACTCACCTACGTTTTTGACATCGGCACGAATACTTACTTTAACATCAGGCAAACCACTTTCTACTTCTACTTTAAGATTTGTATACTCAAATTGAGTATAGCTTAAACCATGTCCGAACGGAAACATGGGCTTTCCATCATCGTCGTTATATCCATACACTCTGCCTGAAGTCTTATGGTTATAGTATATAGGGACTTGTCCAACTGATTTAGGAAAAGTTATTGGAAGTTTTCCTCCCGGATTATATTCTCCAAACAATATTTCTGCGATGGCATTGCCCCCCTGTTCGCCAGGATACCATGCTTCAACAATTGCATCAACATCGCCTTCCCATTTGCTCATAGTTACGGCAGAGCCGTTTAAGAGCACAACTATAGTAGGAACTCCTGTATCGGCTACTTTTCGAATAAGTGTTTCCTGATCAACCTTTTTCATGTCACGTTCCCAAGAGTCCACTACATTTAAATTTGACTGAGAAAAGCTTATATTCTTATCGCTTGGAAGGTTCAAGTCAGATCTGTCTCCACCTTCAGTCTCAAATATTTCAGTAAATATTATCGCCGCATCGCACTTTTCAGCAATTTCTTCTGGTGCTTGATTTCCTTCATGAATCAATATATCAGTATTGTTTGAAACAATATTTTTTATTCCTTCTACAGGCAAAACTCCGGGCCCATGCCATCCGTCGTGTGGTCCTGAATAGTTTCCTAAAAGCATTATATCTTTGCTTGGTCCAAAGACTCCAAGTGTTTTAATATCTTTTTTTAATGGCAGAACCTTTTTCTCGTTTTTAAGCAGCACTATGCTCTCTTTTGCAGCTTTCAAAGCTATATCTATACTCTCTTTGCTTCTTACGATTTCATCTGCCTTTGAAGCATCAACATATGGCTCTTCAAAAAGACCTAATTCAAATTTCGCTTTAAGCACACGAGCCACCGAAATGTCTATTCTTTCTTCGGAAATCTCTCCACTTCGGACTAATTCCAGCAAAGCACTGCCTCCATTTGGCAGCTCCACATCCAAGCCGCCTTCAGTAACTTTTTTTACCGCTTGAGGATAATCCTTTGTCATATAGTGTCTTTGGTGCATCCCTATTAATGATGAGTAATCGGAAACAATAAAGCCTTCAAATCCCCACTCATCTCTCAATATATCTATAAGCAGCTTTTTATTGCATGTACAAGGCAAGCCGTCAACGGAATTATATGCAGGCATAATGGATCTGGCTCCGCCCTCCACTATGCATTTTTTGAAGGCTGGTAAATATATTTCTCTCAATATTCTCCACGAAAGGTTTGAAGCATTGCTGTCTCTTCCGCCGTCTGCCACATTTGCAACAAAATGCTTGGGTGTGGAAACTATATTTTCTTTTTCAATTGCTTTAACATATTCCAACCCCATGGCAGATGTAAGATATGGATCCTCGCCATATGTTTCCTGAGCACGGCCCCATCTCGGATCTCTTGCAATGTTTACTACAGGTGCTAACACTTGTCGTATTCCTACCGCTCTTGACTCTTTTGCGATTACACTTGCGACTTCTCTCATCAAATCTCTGTTCCAAGTGCTGGCAAGTGCGATTGCTTGAGGAAAACACGTGGCATCTCCCCACTGAGCACCATGCAGGCTTTCTCCGTTTTGCAATACAGGTATTCCGAGGCGGCTGCTTTCTATAGCTCTTTTTTGGTCCTCATTAATTATTTCTGCACATTCCGACGGCGATTTTCTTTTCTCTAAAGAGTGTTCGAAATGTGCCGGATTTCTTACATGCCCCACTTCATAATTTCTTTTTCTCTCGCTGGGGTTTGTTATCATCTCGCTTGACAGCTGATTCACTTTTTCTTCAAGTGTCATTATAGACAACAAATCTTTTACTCTTTCTTCTACCGAAGCGGATGAATCAAGATATGTGCGTCTGCTTTCCATTTTATATTTCCTCCATTAAAGCTATTACAAATCAAGTAATCTTTTTCTTTTAAACTAGTAGTGCTGTTTTAAACTGTCTTAATAAGATATGCTTTTCCCAAACCAAAGGGAGTAAATTCACGTATTTGGGTAAATCTATTATGGTCAATAAAAGTTCTCGGACCAACGCTTTTAGTATCCAAAATTCCTGATATTCTGTTTGGTCCCATTAAGTTAAATAAAGTTGATGAGGCTATTATCTCAATATTGTTTTCGCCTTGTTTTATACTCTCTGTAACATCATAGACAAAAGGATGCCAATATTTAATACCGACATCTGCTCCATTAACAATAAGTCTGGAACATGCGCAGTTTGCATCATCAATCTTCAGCAGTATTCTGCCATCTTTGTTTTCACAATAAACTTTTGTGCTGTATTTTGCTTTTCCAGTATAGAACGGATATCCTTCCTTGGTAATATCTGAAGCGCATCCAATTTCTTTTTTACTGCCGATGACAAACTTCTGCCTTCCAAAACTTTCGATCCCAAAATCGCCTATTATGTAAACGGCCTCAACTTCAGTAGGCTCATGGTTATCAACATCATCCACTCCCTCATGACATCCGGGGCCTGTTATATTATTTATCTTTTTGCCTTCCAGCTTTAATATATTTTCGCCTGTAATTAAGTGTTCTGAAATAGGCACTTTTACAAAACTTGAGTCTTTCCAGTTCTTATTCGGATCGAATGTATCCACATCATTTTTGTATTTCATCGGCTGCACTTCATGTCCATTGAGCAGTATCCTGTCAAGATTTTCTGCCGACTCAATGACTGCGAAAACATCACCTTCGGGGATTTGTAAAACCTCAAATGGGTATTCAGCTGCAAACGGAGTTCCATCCTCCGCTTTATAAAAATACTCATGCCAAGCCATAGAAACCGGTTTGTTTTCAAGCACTTTATTCCCATCCATATAAAGTGTTATATCTTCCAGTAAAAGTGCATTTTCTTCAAGAATATCAATATGCCACTCATCTAATGCAACCAAAATCTTTTTCTGCGCGGCAAACTCGACTCCACTGTCCAAAAGCAAAGGAACATTCTCATAGTTTTTTTTATTCTCCCCGACAAGAAGCACTACACTTCCCGCAGGATGAAACAATATGTCTATCTTCATAACCCCATGCTCTTTATAAGCAGGCGCGTTATAGTAGTTCCCAGTCATAAGATCAAGCACTTTTACATTACCTGCTCCAAAAATACAAACTGTTGTGTCTATCTGCCTGTCCTTGTTTGTGTTGGAAATTAAGATGCTCTTTCCTTCATCTATTTGTCTCACATGGACAAATATTTCTTTAGCATTTTCCCCTGCAGAATTATCTAATACTTTTACTCTGTTAGGATAATATTCGTCAAGAATCTTTATAGCATCAACGGTTGTTGCCACACTTTTGTGTTTTGGCAAATCCGCTATATTCACATTGTCCAACATAAGAAGTCTGCCACTGCCAGCTTGATTTGAAAATTCACCTAGCAATTTGATTGTGTTTGGCGCAAGCCTTGAGCAATGCGGAACAATTACTGTATCATATTCAAATGCTCCAATTACAAATTTGCCGTCTTTTACTGCGGCATTCTCTTCCATGATTATTTCATCGCCGTAATGGAAGTCCAATTTATTTGCCATAAGCTCCTTTGACAACACTTCAAAAGGCTTATTGTATAAGCTATTTATATTTGAAAAGCCGTTGTCCATATCCAGTGGAGTAAATTCTGACCATGCTGTTCCGATAGGATGTATGACCAGTATATTCACTTCTCTTTTTCCATCTGAAACTACATAGCTCATCCTGCTGATATAATCAGAAAATGTCTTTTCTTCATCCCACCACGACTGCTGATAAAACAGGTTCGCAGGATAATCTCTTTTTCTTTCTCCCCTCATGGAATATAGAGAGAGATGATGGTTTGCAAAGCTGATTCCCAAAGACGCCTGCCAGTCAGCAATCCATTTTCTATGATAGAAACTTACATGCTGTCCCACGCATCCAAAAACTTCGCTTAACGAACGCTCTTTCTGGAGCTGGTCCGCCACTGACGTAACTTGCTTTACAGTAACAAACTGCTCTATATGTCTGCCTAGTTTATCGATGCCCGGCCAATGCATGAACTGGTAGTGCGGCATTGCCGCACCTATCCACATTGTTTGCCTAACAAGGTCATCTTCACACATGAAGTGACCGGTCATAATCAAATTATTTGCTTCGCACCAGTTATAGTATTGCTTTGTGAAGCTTTCCATGAATAATTTTGTGACACTTAAATAAAAATCATAACGTACCTTTTTATAATCTCCAACATTTAGAAAAAGTTCAGCAAGATTTTCTTCTATTTTATATCCGTTTAGCTTTTCAAAAAATTCAGGCAAATAGTCCGACCACGGAATCACCGGAGCATTGTATTGGCTATGCATAAGATAGCAAGGCTCGTCTGTAAAAATCCCCGGAATTTCTTTGCCAAAGTATTTGCCACATGTCTTTTTATACCGCTCATGTGTAAAAGCTATAAAAGCTTTTACAGCTTCAGGATTCATAAGGTCTACATAGCTTGCTTTATTAAACCAAAGATCCCCAAGCGGAACCACCCTCTTGCAAATCAAATATGTCAATCCGCCCTTTTCAACTTCCGCAAGCACACTGTCAATACTTTCTTTCTTACCCTTTTCTACAAACACAAGCCCCCTTGAGCGGAAGGCTTCATTTGAAAGCGGAACCTCTCCGCCTGCAAACCCTGACGGCCACTTGTCTTCATCATAGAGCCAAGCAAAAGTGTTTGTTTCTTTAGCCTTCTTGGCACATGCTTCAACCATTTCCATCCATTCATCTGAGAGGTATTTTGTTACAAGGCCTACTCTTGAGTGCATAAAGTAGCTGCCCCAGCCCTTATCTGCCATTTCTTCTATTTGTCGCTCAAGTTCCTGCCTGCAAAGCTTATCATTCCAGCTCCAAAACGGAGCAGGCCGAAATATCGCAGATGGGGATTTAAATTCTTTATTATTCACAGCAGTTTCCTCCATTGATATGAATTTTCCACAAATATTCAATTATCTACGTATAGCTTAATCTTAATAGTCGCTGCGAACTTTTTCCTGCGCTCTTTTCCATTCGTCCAAAACATTCTGGCGCTCAGAAATATCACAGCTTAAGCTTAACAGCAGGTGAAATTTTTCGTCCTTATATGATGCTTTAAGCAACCTTGTGAAATATTCACTCCATGGCTCGTTTTCGTCTTTTTTAACACTGCTGTAGAGTATCTTTCCACTGTCTGCGCATCGTTTTAGCACATATTCTATATCCTGCATCTCAGGATTGCCAAAGTTTAAGCCTCTTGCGATATCACAATCCAATACAGTTTCAAGCAAATGGTCGTTTTTCCCACAATAGTGCACGTAGCCTCCACCCGAGAATTCAAGCACTTTTTTTGTGGAACCCATCGCTATGTTTTCCACGTGTTCCTTTGAGAGCAATGTGGATGTATCCTCGCTGGTTTTTATCCCGCCAAGCTCCCTTGGCAGAATCGTTTCACAATAATGCGCAACAGCCTCATCACTTTCTGGGATTATATCAAGACATGCCTTTGAACCCATGTTTATAGCTTCCACGCACAGATTCATCAGATGATCCATGAATTCCATATCATCATATAAATCGTAGAAATAATTATCACCATATACCAAATGCGCTAAGTCCACAGGCCCTTGCAAATCCATTGGGTATACTCTTGCTCCTGTTCCTTTTAAAACTTCTGCCAAAAACTTCATGTGATCAAGCCCGGCATTAAATTCATCAGTAAGCTTTAAATCCGAAGCATTAATTCCTTTGAGTTCTTCTTTGCTCAAGTGCTGCATAAGCCAAGGCATTTTATCGTCATAGAGTGTTTGATTAAGTCCAAAATATGCAGCATATATCCCGCAGCCCATATTCGCGCGAGCTGAAGGTACGGCCCCCGCTCCTCCACGAACTGCAGCCAGCATACTCGGCACATGATACTCAAAATTCTTATTACTATCATAATGAATTTCTTTATAACTGTGCCGCGAAAAATACGTTGCTTCCTCCTCGCTAATGGGGCAATTTAAAAGCAAAGGTTGGTTTTCAACCTTCTGTCCACGCCAGACTTTTAACTGCTCTCTCACTGCCCAATCGGTATATGGTTTTGCATCGCGAATTTCTTCAAGTGCTTTTTCAATGTGTTTGTCATCTTTGTATTTCATGCATTTTTCTCCATAATGATATTATTTTTTATTTAGTATAAGTGTTATAAATGTTCAAAAAATTAGTCCCCTGAAATTTTACGAATAGCATAAAAAGGATTTTCTGACTGAAAAACCGCGCTGCCGGCTACCAGAATGTCTGCACCTGCATCTCTTATCATTTCTGAGTTTTCTACGGTTACTCCGCCGTCTATCTCTATTTCGATATTCTTTTCGGTTTGACGTATTTTTTCCTTCAAATAAGATATTTTGTCAAGCATTGCTGGAATAAACTTTTGTCCGCCAAATCCGGGATTCACCGTCATTAGAAGCACCATATCAATATCATCATATATATTTTCCAGTACGCTTAGACTAGTTGAGGGATTTAAAGCAATTCCCACCTTTTTCCCGCATGATGATATAATTTTTAATGCACGTTGGAGGTGTACTGTTGACTCCTGATGAATAGTAATAATATCAGCTCCGGCTTCCGCAAAAATCTCTATATACCTTTCCGGCCGCTCTATCATCAAGTGGACGTCAAACGGAAGCCTTGAATAGCTTCTGCACGCCTTTATCATCTGCGACCCAAAAGACATATTCGGAACAAACATGCCGTCCATTACATCAAAATGCACAAGCGAGGCTCCCCATCCTTGAAGTCTTGCCACATCAGAGCCTAAAGAGGCAAAGTCGCCCGAAAGTATTGATGGCGCAATTTTAACCATATAGTTTTCCTCTTCTACTTGTTTAAAAGCTCCCCAACCGCTCCGCCGGGATGAATAAGAGCAAATTGCTCAAGCTGATAGTTTGTTTCTTCCATAATAGCAGCAATCATAGCATCAAAAATGACTATCGTTGCCACAAAGCTTGATGTCGCCATTACATTGTATTTATCTGATTCTTTTTCTATTTTAAGTGGGATTATAATATCTGCAGCTTTTGCTATCGGTGAATCAAAGTTCTCGGTAACAGCTATAAGCGTTGCTCCTTTTTTATTCACAACTGAAACTATTGGCAAAAGTTCTGCCGTTTTTCCACCGCGAGACACCATTACTACTGCATCATTTTTCTTCACGCATCCAAGCCCGCCATGTACCGCTTCTGATGGAGATAAAAAATAGCCGTTTCGCTCAATACATGATAATGTATGGGCAAACTTCTTAGCTGCAATACCTGACGATCCGCTGGCACAGGTTATTACCTTATCGCAAGAGCTTAGCGCATCTACTGCTTTTTCAAAAGCCATTTCGTCAAAGTATTCTAATATATCCCAAACTGCTTCGCTCTCTGTCTTAACCGATTTAAGAGCCATTTCTAATGATTTTTTCTTCATGGAATAACATCTCCTTAATATATGTCTATATGATACGCCAGTATCGCAAATATTTCAATGTTTTTTCGTAAGTTTATCGAAAGTTTATTATAGACTTTGCGCAACCTTTGTGATAGCATATTATCAAAGGAGAAAAGGTATTATGTTAAAAGACAAGAAAGTTAAACCCCCATTTTTTGAAATAGGTCCTAAGGCGTATATGTTTGGCGATGATATGGTAGAACTGGCTAAGGTAATTGATAAAGCTGCTAATAAATACGATGTTCGAATTATATTGACTCCTCAATACTGTGATTTGTACAGAGTTTCGCAAGTGGTTACAGAAAATGTTTTAGTTTTTGCCCAGCACATGGATTCACTCCCCATCGGCAGAGGATTAGGTTCGGTTTTACCGGAATCAGTAAAGGCCTCTGGTGCTACAGGAGTTATGCTAAACCATGCAGAAAAACCAATTTCAATAGCAGATCTTAAAGCGTGCATAAAGCGTGCAGAAGATTTAGAACTATATACCATTGTGTGCGCCGATTCAATTGCCGAAGCCACCGCAATAGCTCATCTCAATCCTGACATCATTGTCTGCGAACCAAGCGAGCTAATAGGCTCAGGGCAAACAAGCGATGAAGAATATGTGAAAGCTTCAACAGATGCTGTCAAGTCGGTTAACCCAGATATATCAGTTCTGCAAGGCGCTGGAATAAGCAATGGCAACGATGTTTATAAAATCATAAAAGCCGGCGCAGACGCTACAGGAACAACAAGCGGAATTATGAAAGCGACAGACAAATCAGCAATGGTGGATGAAATGATAAGCTCTGTTCGCCGTGCTTGGGATGAAACCCATAAATAACGTAATTTTTAATTTTAAATATTGGAGGAATAAAAATGGAATTTAAAGTTTTTCAAAAGGAATTAGAACTTCAGTCACGCGGATGGATACCGACCTTTCATGACGTTTCAAAGGAAATAATTGAGGTTGTAAAAGCTTCTGGTATTAAAAACGGCACATGCTGCATCGCTTCTCATCACACTACATGCAGCGTGATGATTCAGGAATGTTCACATGATATCGATAGCTTCGATTTAGAATATCTACAGCATGACTTGCTTGATATAATGCGCAAAATGATTCCGGATTTTGCCGAAGAACATCAGTATCGTCACCCCGGTCCCATCCACGCACAATTCGGCCGCTATGTAAATGAGCCCGGTGACTTTACCAGCATGAACACAGACGGACATCTTCGCTCAGTATTTTTTGGACGCAGTGAAACAATGACGATTAAAGATGGTGTTTTAGACGGTGGCGAGTTTGCTCACATATATTTCATCGACTGGGATCATGTCCGCGCACGCCACAGACAGCTTAACGTAACTGTTATGGGCACAACCGATGATATTAACGACCGCAAGTGGAATGACGGTAAAGTGATTAACACTCTTCGCAAATATACAGATGAAGAAAAAGCCTACGATGTGCATTACGACTTGCAGTTAAAAAAATAAGCTTTTTTGCTTCTAATAAGTATTAATGGGATAGAGCATATTGTCTATCCCATTTTTCTATCTAATTTTACTTTAATCTCAATCCCACACTCATGGAACTTTCATCAAAAAAGTGTAGTATTCACTTCTATCATCCAGCATTGTAGTACTGAGCGGATATATCAATATGCCATCTTCTTGCTGTTCATACGCTATTATACTTATATACTGGTCATCAGAGAGCAGAATATAACCAATCTCTGTCGGTACTTTTTCTCCATCATCCAATACACGCACATCCGCAGCAAAATCAGGCGCGGTTATCCTCCACTCAGTCCACACCCTTTCAAAATGATCTGCTCCAGCTCCATATAGCTCTAGCTGAGTGTACCCATATTCATCTTTCCAAACACCAAAATAGTGATTGTAAGCATCATCATCAGCTGGGAATGCATCTACTCTTAAATATTTTGCGCTTATATTCCCCTGTTCATCACAAAATATCATATGCCCATCATCATCATAGATAATAAAGCATTCAGTATCTGTGTCATACACATCGTTATGACAAAAAAGTTTCCCATTGTCACATTTCCATGTACCATATTCTTCACCATCTATTATTATTCTTCCGTCAGATGTATATTCTTCTACCCATTGGGGACCTATCCAACTATTGTATAGCATATACCATTGAGCTTGTAAATTTCCCATAGGTAAATACTGATTTGCTGTCGGAGTATCATTTGAAGAAGCAGTAGATTGAGCATCCGAAGGCAATACTTCTTCAATTGCATCACTATTTGATGAAAACTCAGCAATTTTGTGCTGTTCGTCATTATCCTCATTATTATTCTCTTCAATTCGATCAGTTTCGATTGCCTTATCTGTCTTTACTTCATCCACACTAACTTTACTATCACTTGAACAAGAACACAGTACTATTAAACAAGCAATAGTTATCAATATTTTTAATAAGTTATTTAATCTATACATTAAGCACCATCCGTTATTGCTAGTTATCAGATGTAATTTCTCTACAATCCATAATGTCTCTATTTATTTTTTCTAAGCTGCCATCATAGGTCATACCGTATAAATCTCCATCATCCTCTAAAGCATACATATAGTTATCAAATATGAAATACTCTACAATATTGCTCTTTATCTTTTCATTGTCTTTACCATTACTATCCCCTAAATAAAGATTGTTCTCGAAATCCAACCATATAACATATTTATCTAAAGCACTAAAAATATTCACATCATCTTCTATTGCTATAATTTCTTTTTCATCTACAAAGAAAAGCTCATTATCCGTATTTATAAAAGCAACCACACCTTTATTCATTGAGAAATCTAAAACATCTTCACCATCATTCAGCTCATTCTTATTATCCGTTCCTACTTTAATCATATATAAATCTGTTTCATCCTGCCAATACATATAATCTTCATATGGAACAACTGCCTCCATCTCATCAAAATCCTTAACAACTATTGTGAAATCATCTTCTTTTGATATCTTCCAAAAGAGCAAATCATTTTCAACGAAAACGAACACACGGCCTTTATACTCTGCAATTTCACTTACTTCATCTGAAATTTCAACTCCATCTTTAGTGGGGTTATTGAAATACATCATAACAGCTTCAGCCTTATCTGCGTCATACTCACTAAGGACTACTATCTCATTGGCTTTTTCATCAATAACAGCCATATCATAATAATCATCTGCTATTTCATACTCTTTACCGTTTGAATAGTATAAAAGAGTATTATCATCATCAACCATGAATACGCCTTTATCTGTAGTCATTTCCAGAAAACCGTCTTTTAGTATTCTATCTGTATCTTTGCCATCATAAATATATACATCGTCTTCATATTCATATGCCACCAGCTTGCCATTTGGAGACATATCATAATAAACCACATTCTCTTCTATTTCTTCCTGCTCCTTTAAGCTGCCAACCATCATCTGATAGTCATCACCGTCTTCTTCAAAATACAACAAATTCCCGTTATTATAATACGCCTTATAATTCATAGCATTTTCGCTTACCAAAAACTCTTTTCCGCTTTTTATTTCAAAAATACGTAAACGGTAGGTTGCTTCATCGTTTTTGTCATAGACAATGGCATATTCCCCATCGCCGCTCAGCTCAAACCTTATATCTCCATTATGTGGGATATTCAATATTTCATTGTTACTGTCATAGACAATAATCTCATCCTCAGTTTCTGCATAAAGAAATTCATTTTGTGCAGCATTTGAGCCGAAATTAATCAAACCCAGCATTCCACCAACAGAAAATACCACTATAATAAGTGCTGCAAAAATGCTGGCTGCTATAATAAGTGTTTTATTTTTATTGGACTGTTGATTGTCATCCTGCTTTATATCATTTTTCATATCTTCATTTAACTCAATATTATTATTCAAATTCATTATCTTATCCTCATCTTGTCTTTACTTAAACACAACACTGTTTAGCATCTTTTGTATATCATCCGGCACATCAAAGCTTTCTGTGCCAATCATTTTAACTGCCAACATTTGTCCGTCATCATTAAACAATGTCACATATACAATTTGATTCGACCCGCCAAAATCATATTTTGTACACAGAAACTCTCTGCCCCATAGACTAACAGTCTCAATATCAGTTCCTCCATAATTATCCCTGGCATCTTCCACATATTTCATCACCTGGTCCTGATCTTGTCCAAATCCCTGCAAATCTATTTGTACCACCTGAGATCCTTTGTATATTTGTATGCCGTTGGTGACATCCATAGTTTTCCACCCGTCCAACGCAGTAATGGTTAAATAATCCAATTCAATTGATGTACCGTCTATGTCTGTCGGTGTATATTCAGAAGCACCTTCACTTGATGACTCTTCCGGTTGCATTTGAACGTTTTCTTCTCCGGTAAATATTTGTCCGTCTATTTTCTCCAATACCATGCCAACACCATCTATTTCCATTGATGCTGTACCATCACCATTTATAGTCATAGTAAAGTCTTCATCATAGTATGGATCATATATATATATTGTTCCATCGCTGTTTAGTGTCCACTCAAACTCTCCATCCCACTCAAAATCATTGTAGTTATCAACTGTGCCATCTTCCTTTAGCTCAAACCCACTTCCTGAATCTCTAACGTCATTATCGCCCGCTTCTACAAAGTACCAAAAACCTTCAGGTATATTAAAATCCAAGCTGCTTTCAGATGCGTCGATATTTTCAAAAGTGCTGCTATCTACCTTCTCATACGTTAGCTCAGTGCCGTCTGCATCCATAGTGGCCGTAGCCTCATCAATTAATATGAGCTGATATACATTCCCTGTTTTAGGATCAGTTATATCATAGCTATTATCGCCCGCTTCTTTCCAGCTGCCTATATCTGCGTCTGCTTTAAAATTATTAAATAAAACAGCCTCGCCGCTCTCACTGAAATAAAACCCTCCTCCGTACTCGCTTACATCCATTCCTGCGCCTTGGGTATTAAGCCAATACCCCACTATTGCAACGCTTCCTTTTTCATCATTCCCACTTTTTTTGACACTGTCTTCATCAAATTCATCTATTTCAATAGTAATTATAAAATCAAAAAACTCTTTCAATTTACCATAGGATTCTTCAACTTCTATTTCAAATTCCAGTTCGTCATCAAAAATTCCCTTACACTCATATTCATCTTTTTCAGTGTCTGAAAGCTCAGTTATTATATAATCATCCGAATCAAATTCTTCACTATAAAATTCTGCAATATCATCAATATCATCATTTGTACCGCATTCAATCACCATTTCTTCCTCGTCAACTTCAAACGAGAAAACAACAGCATCTTCATAAACCGGAATATCTATTGCTGGAAAATCATCATAATCAACACCTTTTTTAAATGCACTGTTACATGCAGAAAGCGCAAACACAGTAGCTATCATCATAACGATAATCATAAATCTTTTTTTCATTTTTATATCTCCTTTTTTTGTATATTAATTTGAACCGTCTGCAAAATCTCTGGACACTGTAATCTCTCCCTTGAAACTTTCTAAAGCTGCTCTTATATAGTAAATTCCAAGTTCATTAACAGTTAATTCATATAAGTCTTGTTCTCCTGTTATAAACTCATATATTAATTCATCTTCTTCATCGCCTCTTTTTACCAGCACAACCTTAAGATTACCTTCTTCAATATTGCTTGAAACGGTGAAAGATATTTTTTCACTTTCCCCTTCTGATTTAGTGGCAATGAGGTTTGTTATCCCTGAAGCACTCTTACATTCGACTTTATAAAAATCATAGTCATCAGACTCATAAAATCCTTCATTTGAATAATAGTCTGAATTCCTTGTAACCAGCCGTGATTTATTTTCTTTTAATCCAAAAACATTCCACCCCATATCTCGTCCTAAAATCTGGTCTTCGGTTATAGAAGATAATGTTGTGTCATCTGCACCATTTGAATCCTCAATGGAACTGCATGAAGTTAAAGATAGTAATATCAACAATGCTGCAACTATTCTAATTTTCTTCATATTTGTCTCAATTTCCTCACTTTTATATAAGACATTTTTGACATTATATTATATATTAGTAAAAATAAAATCACCCATCCTTAAATAAAACAGGTGATATTTGTTTGTGATATTATGAATAATCATATAAAATACTAATATAAATAAATATAAGAAGTAATGAGGTAAGTTTGAAAAATAAGCATTTGTTTTTAGTGTCGGTGGGCTCATTTATTGGTTGGTCTTTATCAACTCTATATAATGGAGTACTGCACAATATTCTGCTTCCGAATTCCAACAGCATACATTATTCTACTGTATTATTTATATTTCCAATTATAATTTTTTTAATAATACAAAAGAAAGGATATCCAAAGTATTCTAACAAACTCTATCCTATAAGTATCAGCATATGCTTTGTTGGATATCTATATTTCGTATTCAATTTCTTTACCGGCTCTTTACTTGAAAATAAAATTCTGACTTATTTAATTATATCTATTATAGGTATTGGGATGCTCAGTTTTATAAGCTATGTCATTATAATCCACAGGTATTTATTTGACTTTAACAATACTATGTTTTTTATAGCGCAAATAATACTTATATCATATGGGATTTGCCTAATAACATGGTTTTTATTGTTTTTTAAACTTGTACTATTAGCTATAATATTTAGCATAATAGTTCTTCTGGTTTCTCTTGTATCATCAATAAAGCTATCAAATATAATAAATCCTCTATGGACATCTCAAAATTACTCATCCACCAGTTCCAGCAATAAAAGTACCGAGATAAAGCCGTTTCTATTCTTCTTGCTTGTTTTTTTGTTTAACTTAGGAGATGGAATAATCCTAGCACTCTTAGAGAAACTTCATTTTAATCAAAATTACTACCGTATTTTTTTCACCATTGTTCCATATGTAGTAATTCCGATTATTTTTATAACAATGTTTAAAAAAATAAATAACAGCCAGCTTTGGGTATCAATAGGAGCAGGACTGTTAATCATTGGATTCATTCTATACAATTTCTCAAGTTCGGCAATAATTATCTCTGTTTTAGGTATGATAATTTTGGATATCATACTATGGGGAATAGGACTAATGCTCAATATCGTTTATAAGCGTTCTTTTGTCCTTGTCGCATGCGCAATAGGAAGCAATTCACTGGCAACTTTTATTGGTTATATTTCTACAATCTCATACTATAAAAATATAACTGCTATGTCTGTTTGTTTTGCAATTTCTAGTATTGCCGCTGTTATTGGAATTTTACTGATTCCAACACTTTATAATAATATAGTGTCTAAATGCGTTAAAAATTATGAAAAACATCTTTCAATTAAGCAAGACAGAAAAAAGCTAGAACAAATTGCAAAGTCATATTCGCTGACTAACAAAGAAATAGATATATTTATACTTTTGCTTAATGAATATAGATATAATAAGATTGCGACAGAAATGAATATAAGCTTAAATACCGTTAAAACTCACATTAAACATATATACTCTAAGCTTGATGTATCTTCAAAAAAAGAACTTTTGAGTAAAATTTCAAATGTATATTAAAAGCATTCTTCCCAATTGAAAAATACTTTTTATCATTTAAAACTAATATTTATCCTTAAATAATAAAAAAGAGCCATCTGACACTAGGTAGGCTCCCCCTTAAGTTGACACTAAAATATAATATATTAATAAAATTAAATAAGAGAGGAAAAACGGTGTTTCCGCCTCCCATCTCTTATAGGCTCAGTTTTTATCTTCGGATATATCTGGGATTGGTTTTTGTCCTATTCACCCATGCCACAGCGTACACTGCCCAGAAAAGCACAACTCCCCCGCCCAATATTATAAGCCATAAGGGTAAATCAGGCCCTTTATTGTCGGAAGGTACGGCGACGTTGTAGTAACCTAGCGCTGTCTGGTCTTCTCCCAGCATGACGAGCGTTACGGTGCCGTCGCTTCCGCTCATCTCAGGCGTCACTTTAATCGTTACAGAGCCGCCTTGTGCGCTATCAATCGGTATAATACGACCATCCGGCATCTTCACAGCTTCTGTCCCGTCAGGGAGAGAGTTGGTATCTATCACAATTACTGTTTCGCCGTCCTCGTCTTGCTTCACATCGGTTGTAATCACAGCAGGTGTAGCCGTCTCAGCAGATTCCTGCATCGCAGTCGCCGATGGCAATGCAGTGGCAGACGGTGTCAGCGCAGGAGAAGGTATTTCGCTTGCGGCAGATGCAGTCGTTTGTGAAGGATCAGCCGTTTGCGTAGGTGCCGCCGTCATTGAGGGAGAATGAGTTCTGTGCGATGATGGCTTCGTAGGAGTGGGCACTGAAGTAGGTGCCTGTGTTGGGCTTACAGCAGTGAGCTTTACATGATATACTTTCACAGAATCGGCATTTCCATCACTTGCCTTGAAATATAGGTCGGTTATTCCAGCAACGGCGGGAATGCAACTGAAATCTGCCGACACCGCGGAAAATGCACCGCCGTTTACAGAAACCAGATACGACAGAGTGTCTCCGTCCGCATCGATGAAAAAGTCTGTCAGTCTAATACTATATGCGTTGTTTACCATGACAGATTCCGAAACGCTTTCGACTATCTCTGGCTTCAGAGTGGGAATAGTGTTCCATTTTGCGTAATATTTCAGGTTACCTGCGGTGCCCAGAGGGACTTCGCTCACTTTGTTTGCGCTTGAAAAATCCGCGCCATCATACCAGCCGATGAATGTGCATCCATCCTTTGACGGAGGCGTCAGCGCAATGGGTGTGCTGACTGTTTCGTAGGTCGCAGGGTTTGAGGCATTGTTTGTGCCGCCGTCCAAATCGTATGATATGTCATAGGGCGACCATGCCGCATATAAAGTCACATCGGAATTCTGCAAAGTGAAGCTTTCCGACAAGTCATAGTCTTTTATGCCGTCCGCACTCGACGCCCATCCGGTAAGCGTATATCCGTCGCGCATAAATGCAGTGCCGTCATAAAGCGTGACGGTCTTATCCTGCTCATATTTACTGCTCTTGCTTCCTGTGCCGCCGTTGGCGTCATATGTTATGGTGCACAGGCTTTTTGTTGTAATCGAGGCACCTACATTTCCGGAAACTGAGTAGCCGAACTTATAACCGCCCGCGATGTAGCTGTGATTTGAAGATAAATTTAAGCTCGGAAGAGTTGACTGTTCATTAGTCCTAAAAAAGACAGCGGCATTGCCTGATACACTCAGAGTTCCGGAATTGCTGTTTGTTGTGCCTGCGCCTATATGGGAAGATGAGCCATCAGCATAAACTATCGCATTTTCAAAAACATTTACACTTCCTCCGTTGCCGCCGGGATGCATCCTAGACCATGGATGATAGCCTAAAATTTCTAAATAACCGCCTCCGCCGCCAATAGCTGAAGCGTAAGTTCCCCCTTCTACGTTCGCCTTTACTGAGCCTTTGAAGTTTACAGTTCCGCTGTTTTCTTGATATCTTCCGCCGATTCCCGCGCCTGCTTTCTGAATATTATATCCGCCGCGAACATTCAGTGTGCCATTTCCTGTTATAGTAAGCTCGTCGCCCGATTCCACCTGAATCCCCACATCAACGGGAGCCAGTATATTGCATGTGCCGCGCACCTCCATGGTGTTTCCGGTGCCATGTACAACAATTGGCGTGGTGTTATCTCCATACATTCCTGTGATATTAAGATTTTCTATTATAAACTTGCATCCCCCATGGGATTCCAAATTTATCATTACATCATAATATGTAACGCTCGGGTCGCCGACAAGTTTTACATTTTGAGCGCCTGCATCGATAAATATAATGTCGCCTTTCTGTATAGCTTTATCTGCAAAATTGAATGTCATGTAACTATGCATTGAATTAAGAGAGAAAGTACTTGCATGGGCTGTCGGCTGAATAAGGGTCGTCATAATAAGTAATGCAAAAATGAGGGCCGTCAATTTCTTCTTCATTTGAATTTTTCTCCGATTTTAATCTACAATCTTCTTCTATTTTATATATTTCGATATGTCCGAACCGCCGTTTAGCAGCCCGTTATAAAACTCGATTAAGCTCTCATAATATTTTATGCCGTATTCCATAGTCTGCTGCCTGTCAAAGCCTGCCTGAACGAGAGCCTGCGGTATGATGTCAATGAGCGTTTGTTTTTCTTTCTGAGCTTTTTTTATGTAATATCTATAGTGCTCTTTTTTCGTTTCTTCATCCAAAAAGTCGTAGAAATAGAGCTTCTGCAAATGATCATGCGCATTCGGCGCCACTTCCGCCGGCACTTTAAGCCAATTTAAAAACTCTTTTCTTCCATTTTCGTTTATAGAGTATATCTTTGTATATTTCCCGTTTTCCACGGCTTCTCTGGCTTCAATCAGCCCTTTGTCGATAAGCCTTTTAAGAGCCGGATACAGGCTGCCGTAGCTCGCGTTCATGAAGTTTGATGTGCCCAGCGCCATGTGCTGCTTCATCTGATATCCGTTCTGGTCGTATTCCATTAAGAAGCCCAGAAGTATATATTCCAGCATTTTATTATCCTCCTGCATATTATCGTATTGCTATATATCGAAGCGATATAGTAAATAATATAAATGATATAGCTTTTCATGTCAATAAAAAAAGCCCCGAACTGCGAAACTTATTGTGATTAATAACTGATGTGAGACGTGAAGATTATACGGTGAAAAGGCACACTTGGTTCAGGAGTCTGCAATCCCCTTCACTTAGTTAAGTTAAAAGCAATTGGATATACAAAAAATTTTTTTAGAAAAGCCCATATTCTTGCAAAGTTAAGTAACCAGCAGAATAGCTCAACCTATTAAAATAGTAGGTGGAGCAAGAAGTGGGCCTGCGGATATTAGAAACACTGCGCATACGGATTTACTCCAGTTTACTTTGTAAACTCCAGCAAATCCGCCTTGAATCCTAATAGGTTGTCGAAATCCTCCTCGAAATTTGAAGTCAAAATTTCTTTTGCAGTTTCTTATATTCTGCCATTGTTACGATTTGCTTATTATCTATTTCAATCTTACTGTATTTTTTAATCCACCCACGAATTTCCGATCTTGATACGCCATATTCGTTTTCTAGCGCCCTTTTTAGCATTTTATAACGTTCCGTAATAATAATGAAGAGTATGCGAAAGGTTCAAACCCTCAACTTATACTATGCTTAACCTTTTACACTGCCAAGATGCAACCCTTTTACAAAATACTTCTGCAAAAACGGGTAAACAAATATAATCGGCAGTGCCGCAATTACAGTTATAGCAGCCCTTAGTGAGTTTGGTGTAACAGTCTCAGAAGCATATTGTCTGAGGTTCGGATCAGGAGATCCGCTTTGTACATATGCGGAAGACAAAAGCTTCATCATTTCATATTGCAAAGTGCTAAGCGATTGCTTTGATGATGCGAATATGAAAGTGTCATACCATGCATTCCATGTACCTACAGCCACCCACAATGCGACTGTTGCAAGCACAGGCTTACATAGCGGTATAATTATCTGTATCATGATTCTCATATCACCAGCACCATCAATTTTTGCAGATTCTTCAAGGCTTGCAGGCAAAGTGTTTATAAATGTTCTTATTACAATAACATTGAAAGCCCCTATCAATGCCGGTGCAATATATACCATGTATCTGTTTATTAATCCAAGTGAACGATAGAGGAAATATTGTGGTATTAACCCTGCATTCACATACATTGTGGATACCAGTATAACAGTCAGGAACTTCCTGAAAACAAAGTTCTTATGACTTAAAATATATGCTGCCATTGTAGAAAAAAACACATTCAATACCGTTACGATTACTGTCTTGGACAAAGAAACAAGGAAAGCATTGATGAGATTATTATTAAGAAACAGAGTCTTATAGTTATATAAAGAAAAAGATCTGGGCCAAAAATAAAGGTTTCCTCTGATACTATCTATAGCATCGTTTAATGATATTACAATTGTATTCCAAAAAGGAAACAGCATTACAAATATGAGTAACATCATAAAACTGTAGTTTACAATTTCAAATGTAATATCTGATGCCGAGAGCTTAATAAAATGTCGTTTTTTCATAATGTTCTCCCCTATACCAATTTGTCTTCGCCGAGTTTACCGGCTATATAGTTTGTTGATGACAGCATAATCAAGCTGACAACAGACTTAAACATACCAGCCGCAGTCGCCAGTGAATATTCGCTTAAACGGATTCCATATTTCAATACGTAAATATCGATGGTCTCCGAAACATCTGCTACAATTCCATTTCCTAATAGATACTGCACTTCAAAGCCGGCATTAAGTATCCAGCCAAGATTCAAAATAAGCAATACAACTATAGTAGATTTTATACCTGGTAATGTAATGTATCGTATTCTCTGAAAGCGGTTTGCTCCAGCCATAAAAGCTGCCTCATACAGCTCCGGCGAAATTCCCGCAATTGCCGCTAGGTATATGATAGAGTTCCACCCCGTTTCTTTCCAAACATGTGAGCCTCCTACAATTCCCCAGAAAAACTCCGGTGTACCCAGCCAAGCAATACCTTTATCAATTAGCCCCAATTTAATCAAAAATGTATTAATAATTCCATCGCCTGTTGCAAAGAAATTGGCAACAATACCGGTAACAATAATCCACGACAGAAAGTGAGGTAGATATGATATTGATTGTACAACTTTCTTAAAAAATGTGTGCCTAATTTCATTTATAAGAATTGCCAACGTTATTGCAAACACGAAGCTTAATATAAGATTTATCGTGCCCATAGCCAAGGTATTTCTTATTACTCTGATAAAACTGTCGTCAGTAAACATTCTAACGAAATTGCCCCATCCAACCCATTCTTGTTCCATAAAGCTCTTCGCAGGTTTGAAATATTGAAAAGCCATAGTTAGGCCCCATAGCGGACCATAATTAAATATTAAAACATATATTAAAATCGGCAACGACATCAATATCAATGATTTTTGCTTTTTGATATTCCTCATAAGATTGCTTTTGCCGTATTCATTTTTTTCAGACGCTCTACGCATCACAGCCATACTGTTCCTCCCCATTATCTTTAAAAAATATGGATACATAGATATCTATGTATCCACATTATTGCTTAGCAAATTCCCATTAATCTTCCATACGTTCAGCGATTTGCCTATTTACTTCTTCTAGATATGCTTCATAGCCTGAATCTTGTATCATCGCTACATAATCGGTCCATGCCTGATCAAACTTATCCGCATCCTCTGTGATAATGCGGGGCAGATATTTGTTTTCAAGTTCAGTAATCTTATTGATTGCTATCTTGGCGTCAGAGCCGTCCTCAATTGTAAACGACCATACAGGATAATATGGAGGTGACTGCGGGGCGGGTGGTGGAGACAGGAACTCATTGGTTCTTGAGAAGCCATAATTCGTCAGGAATGCCTGATCATAATTGGATTGCTCAGCCAGCAGTTCATCCGGCTGCTCTCCGGGAGCACACCAGTTGCCGTCACTGAAAACGCCCTGTATTTTCGGGAACTGATTCCAAAGTTGGTCTGCCATGTTGCGGATGACCCAGTTTCTGTCACGTGCATTAGCGCGCTGTTCTTCTGTGCGATAGAACATGCCATCGTCATCTACCTGATAATTAACTCCTTCTATTCCCCATTGCAGAAGCTTTTGCATATCTTCTGTAAGCAGCATGTCAATATACTGTAGTGCTCTTTCCGGATCTTTGCAGTCTACAGTCAAGCCCATACCGTTGCCGCCTGTGAATGTGGGTGCTTCTTGATACCAGTCTGTGTATCCATCATAAGTGATACCAAGCGGTACATATGTCCTCTCCCACTTTTCCTGTTGTTTTAGAGGTTTCTCGCCATCCTGGAAGTTCCAGTACTGATCGAACATTCCAAGTACTCGGCCTGTTGCAATCTTAGCAAGATACTGGTCATAATTCTGTGTAAATGTATCAACCGTAATTAATCCTTCATGATACATGTCGTTCAGTTTTTTATAATACTGTTTTGCATAGTCTTTGTCCTGATAAAGCTCAGCTATATATGTATCCTGATCAACAACAACGTCTCCGTCATTGGGATGGCCTATCAAGTGCTGAGGAGCATTCTTCAAGCAGAAAGAGCGCCAGTCAAATGATAAAATCTCAAATCCGATTGTGGGTTGTCCATCAATCTCAGGATATTTTTCTATATAGTTCTTTATTAGGTCGAAGTATTCATCAAGAGTTTTCGGATGCGGATATCCTGCGTCAGCAAGCACATCTTTTTGTATCCAGAATGCCGGGCCATTATGGCTTGTCGGTACCCAGTCGCCATAATAACGCCCGTAATTATCCATTAAGTAAATATGTTCACCACCGCTGGCAGCATACATTTTATCAAGATAGGGCTCATAATGGCTCATGATATTAGGATAATTAACTATTAAATCTTCTACAGGCATAAACACACCAGCTTCCATAGCTGTGGCTCTGGCCTGGCTCGGGTTCATTAGATCAGGAAAATCACCTGATGCGATAATAACGCCCATTTTCTCAAACAGATCGCCTACAAGGAATTCAAACTCAATTGTTACGCCTGTTAACTCCCTAACTTTAAGCACCACCGGGTTGTCCTCAGTTGGAGCTTGTGCTTGGTCACCAGAAAACATTGTAAATGTTATTGGCTCCAAGGTTTCTTCGGGTTCTTCTGTTGCTTGTGTTGCTTCCTCTTCAGATTCTTTAGCAGCAGCTGTAGGTTTGCTAACGGGATCGGATGCATCCTCATCCTTACAGCCAGTAGCTACGAATGCAAAAAGCATTACGCAGGCAAGTAAAAGAACCAATGTCTTAGTTACTTTCATGTTCTACCTCCTTAATAGATTTTATATGGGATAACTACATTATATTGGAAATCATTTAATACACCCCTATAAAAACTATAGGGTTTTCTTTGATTTTTTTAGAACTAGATAATATTTAAAGTGTTATCTATAATATTTTTAGTATAAAAAAACACGTATTTTAATATTTATTTCATAGTAGATTCAAGAAAAAGACCCTTTTTTGCGAAATTCTGACGGTGTTTTGTTTGTATACTCATAATACTTTGCAGAAAAATAGTTCGGGTCATCAAATCCTACTTTTTTAGCTATTTCATAAATTTTAAAGTTCGTGTTCAACAAAAGCTCTTTAGATTTTTGAATTCGTTTCGTATTAATATAATGGTTTAGGGAAATACCCTTCTTTTTTATAAATTGCTGACCCAAATATGCCGAGTTTACAAAGAAACGTTCAGCAATATCGCAAATCTTTAAATGCTCCATGAAGTTATTATCAACATACTTGGCTACTTTCTCCACAATGTCCGTGTTATTTCCTACCACACTATTTATCGAAAATTCACTGCAGAAAAGGCAAAACTCAATTACCAGCTTTGCCAAAGAGTGAAGGTTTTGCTTATCTTGTACATTCTTATACTGCGAATAAAGCTGCAATACTTCCTCCGTGTTATCAGTTCTTTCAGAAATGATTTGTATAATATATGCTAATATTCTGTCCAGATGAATTATTACAATCTCGGGAGCTACCCGCAGTTTGCAAAAATGGTTAATCAACTCATTTATTGATTTTTTAAGCTTCTCCATCTCATTTTTGCGAAATGAAGATATGATGTTTATCACTGCGCCGTTGTCGTCATAAAGATTACAATACTGCTTATCTCTTATTTCATCATAAATTATAACAGAAGCGGATTTTTGATAAAAACTCTCGTTTTTACATTTGTTTATTGATTGTATTGATTCATGCAGGTTTTTAAAGCTTGGAACTTTTTTGCCTACAAAAATGTTGACTTTACAGTTTTTTCTATTAATCAAGAAATCAAACAAAGTACTAGCCAGATGCTTGGCATCATATTCGGAAATGCTAAGCAAACTTGACCCTATCACCATATGACATTTGTTTTTATCACGTTTGAACACAAAACGCATATTTTCACGGCCTACTTTATCAGTAATTATTCTGGAAAGATCAGATGCCTGCTCTTCGTTTTCATTTTTCTTAAGTGAAGGTATTTCTTCGTATCTCTCAATAGCCATGTATCTTAGCCCGTAAATGTCCTCATTTTCAAGTACAAGCTCATTTCCTGTGTATTGGTCGCCTGCAATAATATTATTTATATATGATTTAATCTTTTGATTATTCCGGATTTCCTTTTCAGAGATAATATTCTTCATTTCGATTAGTTTTGCATACAGCTCCGCTTCATCAAAAGGCTTAAGAATATAATCCCGCACATTATACTGCATAGCTTTTTGTGCATACTGGAATTCACTAAAACCACTGAGTATCATGAATTCAATGTCTTTTTTAATACTTTTTCTTATGCACTCAATCATTTGCAGCCCGTCCATCTTCGGCATTCTGATGTCGGTTAGTATAAGGTCTGGTTTATGCATTTTTATAAGTGGTATGGCTTCAAGTCCATTTCTAGCCGTCGCACAAACTTCAAAATCAAACTCCGACCACTTTATCAGTTTTAAAAGCCCATCAAGAATCTGTTTTTCATCATCAACTATAATAACCTTGTACATAAAATCCTCCCGCCATCTATATTTTAATCTTCAAAATAACCTCTGTGAATTCCTCTTCTTTGCTATTGATTTTCAAATCGTACTTGTCCTTGTAATATACATCCAGTCTGCCCACTACGTTTTTTATGCCGATGCCTATACTTTCAAAGTGAAGAATGTTTTCAATAAACTCCGGACTCATACCCATGCCATTGTCATAAACCTTTATTACAATGCTGTCACCCACCTTGTTTACAGACACCTTCACAATCTTAATACCCTTTGTGTCAGAAAAGCCATGTTCACATGAATTATCCACAAATGTCTGAAGTGTCATTTTGGGTATCTTAACGTGCTCAACTTCCGGATCCATATATATGTCAGCTTCAAGCTCATCCTCATATCTATATTGCTGTATGGCCATATATTCCCTGATTAAGTCAATTTCCTCGCCTAAAGCTATCAAATCTTCATTCCACAGTAAAAGTTTCCTGAATATTCTGGACATAAACATAATAATACGTGCTGTCTCAAATTCACTTTTAAGCTGCGACTTAATCCTTATTGTTTCCAGCACATTGAACATGAAATGCGGATTGACCTGGCATTGCAGAGCATTCAGTTCCGATTGCTTCTTCAGTAACTCTATCTGTGTCTGCTTCAATTCCGCTTTATATACATCCTCAATAAGAGCTTTAATTTTGGTTATCATTTTATTCATAGCCGAAAACAGCCAACCAATTTCATCGTTGCCTTTTTTATCCTCGTTTATCAAAACGTATTCACCTTTTTCAACTTTGCCGAAATGGTCAACAAGCAAATGAATCCTGAGATACAATGAGTTTGAAATGAGCCAAATAATAAAAGTCGCAAATATGGTTAGCATTATAATCAATAATATGATCAAAAGACTGCTGACTCTATAGTCTTTATCTAAAAAATTCTTGTCCAGCACACATATGACCCGCCAATCATCCATTGCGGATATCGGCGAACTCAGTACCATGTGTTTTTTATCTATCTCTACGCTGTCAAATGATATAAACTCAGTCAAACTGTAATCTTCAACAGTCATGTTTGATTGAGCTATTATTGTGTTTTCATTATCAACGACGTATACAGTTCCGGGAAGGCTTTCTGTTTTTAATATACGGTCAAACATATCAGATTGGAATGTAATTCTCAAGATATGATTATATTTACCATTATTGAAATAATCCAGATTTCTTATGTATGATACTAGCTTTACATCCATCGAGCTTACTGCAAGCATCAGCTGGTCGACATGAC
Source organism: Christensenellaceae bacterium (assembly GCA_963676355.1). Lineage (GTDB taxonomy): Bacteria > Bacillota > Clostridia > Christensenellales > UMGS416 > JAGLOK01. Next base: position 603,467 of record OY781093.1, on the reverse strand, counting down.
AAATAAATTGTGATTTTGCCCCTTTTTTCAGATACTCATTATACCAACCGCTGTTTAAAACCGAATTATCGATATACTGTATGTTTATACTGTTTAGCACGGTGCTGTTGTCTGTATAAACAGTAAACAGCGCTATCTTTGTATTATATGGCAATATCTTTATCCAAGCATAGCTAAGGTATTCATTGTAATAATCCAAACATATCTTTTTATTAGGATAATGACGATTAAGATATTCATACACAAGGTCATCTGGGTATATAATGTTTGATAATTCTATAGCGCTTATTGCATTAGAAGCTATTGCACCACTTATCCTGTCCAAAGCCTGTCCATAAAGTATCAGTTTTTCATCCTTTATTCTTTTCATTGCAGATGAGTAAAATGCAGAGGAAAACACAATAATAGGTGCTAAAACACACAGCAAATAAATGAGCAGCAATTTCATTCTTATGCTGGTGTTGTTCAGTTTATTTAACCTAAAGAAATTTGATAACATAATACTCCTAACTAATATTAAAGTTGGTTACCATGCCAAGAAATTAGTCTGTTGTCTTTGTCCAATTCTTACTGTTAAATAATTGACTTTGGGGGTTATTGAATATTGATTAAAGCAAAAGCACCTGATACTAACACAATAGGAACCAATGATATGTCCCCGCTTTTTAATACAAAGCGAAAGTTATCATATGCCAAATTTGAGTGTTCCTCAAAAATCGGTCAGAGCAAAAAGTCAGATTCTGAACTGTTTTGCCCGCTCTTGCGGCATGTTCTGCCGGTGTCATATTGTTCAAAGAACTGTGCATGAGGTATTCATTATAGTCATTTTGCCATGTTTTTAGTTTATCTCTTACGTCTTTAATTGACAAGAACCAATTTATATTTAAACACTCATCTCTGAGACTTCCATTAAATGATTCGATATAAGCATTACAGGATACTGGGGCGAGCAATAAATGTATGCATTTATGACCAGCTTCGTTGGGTTTCCCAGCCGTGAAAATCAATCCTAGCTTCATTATGATAAACCCATGCCCAGCGCTTTAGATATGAATTCAGGTCCATTGTCCACTCTTATCTTTTGAGGGTATCCTCTTCTTGCCGTTATTTTGGACTTCCCCCATTAAATCAAACAACGAGAACAAATTTAAGGTTAAAATTAAAGGAGCGGTTACTGAGGATTCCCTTTCATACCCATTTCATTTTTTATTAACAGGAAAATTCCGTCTTGCATCACGCGCTTTGCGATCCTTAGCGAATATGTCATTTATCACTTTGACAACCGCGGTCGGAGGGTTATAACCGACACTGCGCGACCGTTACAGTTTGCAGCGAGATTACAACCATCTTTATATCCGAAGTTGACTAATATCTTTCTTTATGAGAAAGTATGATAATCGGTTATTTTGCGGAGAGACAGTATTTTAAAGGAAAAAGAAAAGCATCACTCTGCAATTTGAGTGTAAAAAGACATTTAGCTTTGTCCAAATAAAGTAATAAAACAAAAGTACATGCTTTTTGGGCATTGATGAAGAAGGTTAAACATGATTCTTAACAATTCCGAATGGTTCCTTCTTGGAGCATTTGTGATACTATTGTTATATTTTTTAAGCTATTACCTGACTAACAGAAGTGAAAGGTATAATTTTTACTTTGCTTTGGGCTGTTTGGCCGGTATTGTCCGCATTGTGTTTTTTAGGATTTTAAATACTCAAGGCGCAGCTGTTATTAACCTGACATTTGATACAAAGATACTGCATCTTCAGTTTATATGGGCACCGTTTATTTACATCCTGCTTGCAGATAGCTTATTCCCTGGTATAACAAAAAAGCTTATTAACAATATAATAATTACTCTGGTTTCTGTCCTTAGCCTGTTTATTATATTTGTTCCAGAAGAAATTGTACCCTACGATATTGCATTTGACTATGTCATCATGTCACAAGCGCTGTATGCCATGTATATTTTCACTGTCGCGCTGATAAAGAAAATCCGCTATTCTATTGCGCTTTTTATTGTAAGTGTTTCTTTGATACTGGGACTTACGCATGATGTGCTAAACGGTTCGGGTATAATATCTACTTCTCAGAGCGATATTCATCCGTATTTTTATTTAGCTTTTTTGCTGGTTGCTTCCGTGGTTTCGGCAAAGCGTCAGATATTGATGGACAAAAGGCGTATGGAATCGCAGATAAAATTCTTGAATGCGCAGATACAGCCTCACTTTTTATATAATACGATAAATACCATAACAGCTTACTGCAGGACAGACCCTGAAAAGTCGAGGCAGCTACTCTTGGAACTCAGCACATATCTAAGAGGAAAGTTTAAAGGCAACAAGAATATGTTCACATCGCTTAAAAATGAAATCGAGCTGATAAAATCATACCTGACAATAGAGCAAGTTAGGTTTAATGACAGACTGACAGTGGAATATGACATTGATGAAGATATAAATGTTTTGATTCCATGCCTTATATTGCAGCCGATTGTCGAAAATGCAGTAAAACACGGTCTGATACCAAAAAAAGAAGGCGGCAAGATTGAAATATCGGTCAGAAAGCAAACGGATAACATAGTAGTCAAAATTAAAGACAATGGCATCGGTATGGACGAAACGCGCTTACCTGAGATATTAGATGGGCGTCATGAGGGAATAGGTCTCTCAAATACCAATGAGAGGCTTAAAAGATACTATAATACTCATATTGAGATGGAAAGCAAAATTGGCAAGGGTACAGAATTTACGGTAATTATACCTATGTCTGGAGGACAAAATCAATGATAAGATGCATAGTTGTAGATGATGAAAAAATTATACTTGAGGAACTTTGTATGCTACTGGACAATGCGGAAGTAAAGGTTGAAGGTGAATATCAGGATCCTTATGAAGCATTGAATAATATTGGCGATATAAAGCCCGATGCCGCTTTTTTGGATATAGAGATGCCGGGGATAAACGGAATAGAACTGGCGAAAAAGTTCATCAATATCAGCCCCAACACACAGATTGTGTTTGTAACTGCATATGAAAACTATGCGCTTAATGCGTTTGAAGTGAGTGCGGTTCACTATCTTTTAAAGCCTGTAACACAGCAAAAGCTTGATGAAGCAATTCGAAGAATTGAAAGGGTATACCATATGAGTGAAGTGAAATCCGATTCCGGAAGCCCATCTTTGCTAAAAAACAATGAAGGATTATCCGACAAGATTACGATAAAAGACAGAGACAATGTGTTTATTGTAAAAATAAATGACATTATATATATTAAATCAGAGAATGGAAAAACCACGCTTGTAACCAAAAAAGGAAGCTATTCCACGCGGTCGGGAATGGTTTACTGGGAAAGAAATCTGGAATGCTACGGATTTATCCGCTGCCATAGAAGCTATATTGTAAATTTATCTTATGTAACGCAGATGCTTCATATTTTAGGCGAGTATAAAGAACTTGTGCTGGACTATTGTGATGCCAATATTCCTATAAGCCGTCAGAAAGTAAACTCAATAAAAAATCTGCTCGGGGTAAGCTGAACCCTGCATTAAAAAAGCCCGGCATTTTGCCGGTCTTTTTGATATCTTCATATTCCATTCATCGCGCCACAACCGCCATTCATCGCATATTTTTCACAGTTCATTTAATCTCGGTTGACTTTTTTCGCTTGATTGTCAGATAATGCAAACTATATAGTTATTTTTATCTGCATTTAGTTAAGAAAGAAAAAGAGGCAACCATGAAAAAAATTATCGCACTGCTTACTACTTTAATCCTTACACTCGTTATGGTGTATACTTTTTATCCTGTCAATGCATATGCCGATGATATTACAATATCCTCCGGCGGCACGTATGATTTAAGCGAATATGGAAATGATACGATAATACACATAAAGACGACTGCACAAGTGTCTATTTCACAAACTGACGGTGAAGCTACCTATAGTACTGTTTCGATTATCTGTGATGTTCAGGGGGTTAATTTAGTTATTAATAACCTGCGAATAAATAACTATTATAATTACAGGGATTGTTGCATAAGCTTTATGGGTAAAGGCAATAAATTAAACTTGATGGGCAGCTCAAATTTTGTAGGCGGAGATGATGTTGCTGGCATAGTGGTGCCAGAAGATGCAGACCTGACAATATCAGACTTTGGTAATGGCTCATTATATGTAAAGGGTGGCGTAGGGGGTGCTGGTATCGGTGGCGGCAGTGACGATCACAATACTAATGCAGGATCTATAACAATAAATAGCGGCAAGATCACCGCTACCACAATGAATGGAGGTGCGGGAATAGGCGGAGGGAAATATGGATACGTCAAATCAGTTACTATTAACGGAGGAACAGTTTCGGCATCATGTCCAGCAGGAGGAGCAGGCATCGGCGGCGGACAAAACGGCGGATACGGCCTGATTACTATAACCGGAGGAACAGTTCGTGCCCTTGGCAACTATTGGGGTGCAGGCATTGGCGGCGGTGCAGAAGCAGTATGCGGTGGAATTGTCAATATCTCCGGAGGTGTTGTGTTTGCCCATGGAAGATCTGGCGACGCTCGCGATATAGGCTCAGGCAGCAGAGGTACTGATAATGGATCTTTTGTGCTTTCGGGAGACGCTATAGTATTTCTAGGCTCGGATAATTGTGCGAGAGGCGGGACATCTACACATAAACACGTGGACAGAAGAAACCCGGAAAACGGTGAATTGTATGGCATACGTATACCGGGAGGTTATCATTTATCCTATCCAGCAGCTTATGTTCCAGGCACATCAAAGATAATAACTTATGTGTCAAACTCAGACTCTGCAAAGCAAATACAGGATGTGCAGTTTAGCGGTGACGGTGTAATTATTGAAGACAGCGACACATTCAGCAGAGACTGTTATGCTTTGGGTTCGTGGAACACTAAAGCGAACGGAAAAGGTACGGAGTATGCACTAGGCGAAGAAGTTACATTTACTAAAGACACAATACTTTTTGCAAAGTGGGAAGAAATCCCTTCTACTGGATTTACACTAGACCAGTCGGATCTAAGAGTTGAGCTGGGCGACACATACAAGCTTACAGCGACTTTTGAGCCATCTAATGCAACAAATCAACAGATTGATTGGAAAAGTAACAATGACTTTGTTGTAGAAGTAGACTCCGACGGAGTTATCACTACTTTAGCTTGTGGCAAAACTCAAATTATAGCTACACATAATGGATATTCTGACACTATAGATATCGAGGTCTGGGTAAAAGTAAAGCAGGTAAACCTTAGCTCCGGCATGTATCTTTATGACACAATGCAGCTATCTACCGGTGTTGAACCTAACGACGCCAGCAATCCCGATGTTACAGTTACAAGCAGCGACAGCAGTATATTATCTATAGATTCTAACTTTGTTGTAACTGCAGCAGGTGTTGGAACAGCTAAGATATATGTGACAACAGAAGATAATGTAAACACTACCTACACCATAACTGTATCGGAAAGACCTGTTGCAGGCGTTCAGGTGATACCCGAAGATGCCACAATGGAAACAGGCGACACTCTGGGGCTTTCAGCAGTCGTCACGCCCGATGACGCTACAGATAAAAGCGTCACGTGGTCAAGCTCCGATACTGATGTTGCAATGGTCGAAACAGACGGCGAGGTAACGGCCGTTGGCGCGGGAGAAGCCACCATTACGGCTGCTTCCGGCAGTTTCTCCGATACGTGTGCGGTCACTGTGCTCCAACCCGTGACCTCCGTTGATATCGATGCCGATGCACTAACACTTGCAGTTAGCGGCACAGCCAAGCTGAATGCTGCGCTTCTCCCCGCAAACGCTCAGGCAGCTCCGGTATACTGGTCATCCAGCGACGGGAGCGTGGCATCCGTAGACAGCACAGGTCTTGTGACTGCTACAGGCATCGGCACAGCTACGATAACGGCTACTTCAAACGAAAAAAGCGATACATGCACTGTTACAGTCAGTGAAAAACCTGTGACACTGCTTAGCCTAAACTACGGCAAAAAAGAAATGTATCTTGGCGATGTGTTTGCTTTAAGCGCCATCGTAGAACCCGAAGACGCAACCGACGGAAAAGTTATCTGGGACAGCTCGGATTATACCGTCGCTTCTGTAAACTCCAGCGGCATTGTAACCGCCAAAGGCATCGGCACATGCACGATAACAGCCAGCACGGGTGACAAAAGCGACACCTGCTCTGTCACTGTTAAAAACGAGCCCGATGTGGACGTCGCTTCGGTTAACATATTCAACCGTTCGGGCTTCATGGCGATATTATACGTGGGCGACTCGCTGGACCTTTCGGCGGCCGTTCTGCCGTCTGATGCAACAGATCAAAGTCTTTATTGGACAAGCTCGGACACATCCGTCGTGAGCGTGACATCATCAGGCTCGGTGACGGCGGTAGCTGCGGGTGATGCGACAATCACAGTACAGGCACAAGGCGGAGTCACAGACACGTATAAGATAACTGTAAAAGATACGGACGAGGAAGTCGGAGGCGAAGATGATAATGCGGGCTCGGGTGGTTCAATAGAAACCACAGCAGAGCCTACATCCACACCGCAGCCAGCAGAAACCAATGTGGTCGTAACGTTCGAGATAGACACGGCTAGTTTGCCATACGGTACGGAGTACATCCAGCTGCCAAGCGGTGAAATCATCGAGCTTAACGGAGATGACACGGTAACGATATCCGTATCGCAGGAGGAGCTTTCGGGCGGGGCGCTCTCTATCACGGCGCTGGATTCAAGTAACTCAGAGCTTGAAACTGTCAGCGTGGCATCCGGGAATGGGATTTCCACACTCGGCACATTATTGTGGGTGCTATTGGCGCTTGTTGCGGGTGTCGGGGGTACGCTTGTTGTACTAAAGATTTTGATTGGGCGGAAAAAGTAGTAGAATGAGAAAACCGCTCGATAAGGGCGGTTTTTTATGCGCTTTTATCCCTAGAATCAAATGGACTTGAAGCAAATTATACCATATGTGTATCGAATTTTATTAGTTTATAGTATCATAGCATATTCAAGACATCAAAAAAGCCTTTAAATAAAGGCTTTTCTTAACTCTTGCAATCATTCCCACTCAATAGTCCCTGGTGGCTTACTCGTTATATCATACACAACACGGTTAATACCTTTAACCTCGTTTATAATCATATTTGATATCTTAGCCAGCACTTCATAGGGTATGCGCGCCCAATCGGCTGTCATCGCATCCACAGACGTCACCGCTCTAAGTGCAAGTACATGGTCGTATGTTCTGGCATCGCCCATTACACCAACGGTTTTTGTGTTGGTAAGCGCCGCAAAATACTGCCATATATCTCGATCCAAACCAGCCTTTGCAATTTCGTTTCGGAAAATCCAGTCAGCTTCTTGCAGTGTTTTTAGCTTTTCTTTTGTGATATCGCCGATTATACGTATCGCAAGACCGGGACCCGGGAACGGTTGGCGCCAAACCAAATCTTCATCAAGACCAAGCTCAAGCCCTACCTTACGCACCTCGTCTTTAAACAAATCACGCAAAGGCTCAATAATGTCATCAAAATCCACAACATCAGGAAGTCCGCCAACATTATGATGGCTCTTTATGGTATCTGCATGCCCATCACCGGATTCTACCACGTCGGGATAAATTGTCCCCTGTGCCAAGAAATCCACATGGCCGATTTTTCGAGCTTCCTCTTCAAAAACGCGGATGAACTCTTCACCTATTATTTTTCGTTTTTGTTCAGGGTCAGACACTCCCGCAAGCTTATTTAAAAATCTATCTTCAGCGTTTACTCTCACAAAATTAATATGAAAATTGGAGAAACGCTCCTCTACTTCATCGCCCTCATCTTTTCTAAGCAAACCGTGGTCTACGAATATGCATGTTAAGTTGTTACCCACAGCTTTTGCGAGCATAACTGCCGCAACAGATGAATCAACTCCACCGGATAAAGCCAGCAGAACCTTTTTGTCACCCGCCTGTTTTTTTATTGCCTCAATGCTTTCTTGTGCTATATTTGCCATGGTCCAGTCTTGTGTGCAGCCGCAAACTTCATAAAGGAAGTTTTCAAGCATCTTCTGTCCAAACTGTGTGTGCTGCACTTCAGGGTGAAACTGCACACTATAGAATTTTCGCTTTTCATCATACATTGCAGCAATTGGACAAGTAGATGTGCTTGCAGCAGGTTTAAACCCTTCAGGCACTTTTTCCAATTGGTCAGTATGGCTCATCCAGCATATAGCAGTTTCGGGTATATCTTTAAAAAGTAAGCAATCATTATCAAACTTTACTTCTGTGTGTCCATATTCTCTTAGGTTTGCGCTTTTAACTTCGCCACCCAATGTGTGCGCCATGATATGATTTCCGTAGCATATCCCGAGTATAGGAACTCCCAGCTCAAAAAGCTCGCGGCTAACCTTTGGTGCGCCCTCATCATACACAGATTTAGGCCCGCCGGTGAGAATTATCCCAGTTGGCTTAAATTCGCGTATTCTCTCAATCGATGAAGTATACGCAAAAATCTCACTATAAACATTAGCCTCACGCACACGGCGTGCGATAAGCTGATTGTATTGGCCACCAAAATCAAGAACGATAATTTTCTGCTGCATTAATTTTATATTCCTTTTAACTATTTTTTCACATAAAACAATCCATATGTATTCGGACCACTGTGTGCGGTTATCACACATCCGGCATTGCTTTTTATAACTTCCTTAAAATGATTCGTCTTTTCCACTATATCATACGACTTAGGGCTAAGATTCATATCATCACGCGTCTTTACAACAAATGCAAATTCCGGATCAATCTCATCCAGATTAGCAGTTTTCTTTGAAAAGTAGCTCTTGACCACTTTTTCCATCGAACCTCTCAACTTGCTGCCTGATATAATCTTACCATCTTTTACGATAAGCTCAGGCCGAAGTTTAAGCGATGTAGCCGCAAAAGCCTGCAAAGTGGAACAGCGTCCTCCGCGTCTTAAAAATTCTAGCTTATCAAGCACAAATCCAGTAAAAACCTTTGGTATGAATTCTTCCAGCTTTGCTTCAATTTCATCAACGCTCAACCCATCTTTTGCGAGCATTGCCGCCTTATATACCACGATTCCTGTGCCAACTGAAACATTCCTGCCGTCTATCACTTTAACATTTATTCCTTCTGTCATGTCTGCAGCAAGATTTGCATTTTGGCATGTTGCCGAAAGTTCAGATGACAAGCAAACAAAAACGATGTCTTGACCTTTATCCACATAGGGCTTAAATGCCGTCAAAAAGTCATCAACTGAAGGCGCTGAAGTCTTAGGAGACTGTTTTGTTTCATCAGACCAGCTTATAAGCTCGTCGACGGTAATTTCTATAGAGTCTTTATAACTCTTATCATCCAAGATCACATACAGCGGAACGATATCAATATCATAATTATTAATAATTTCTTTTGGCAGGTCGCATGTCGAATCCGCAATTACTTTTACATTCATAGGCAAATCTCCTCTTTTTGTTTTGCGCAAATAAATTGTTTGCCTTATTTAAAAAATAAAGCAAATGCGCAAATCCATCGCATTATGCTAATGCTTTTTTCTGCTGAATTGGAATTATATCTTGATTGCAAAATGCAGGTTCAGATTTAACAATCGGCATAAATATCCGTCTATAACATCCAAATATTTTTACATGCCCTAACACCCATCATCCATTATTACATATATGAGTGCATTGTCAATATCCCATCAGCTAGAGTAAATGTCTGCCAATATTAGATTTCGAAGTAAAACTACTGCCTAAAATAAAATTTCGGAAATGTTATATTTGGTTATTTTATAACATTTCCTTTTAATTATCAAATATTTCGTATAACAAATTATCTCGCTGAATAATTTGGTGATTCTTTTGTAATAAATATATCGTGCGGATGGCTTTCTACAAGTCCTGCTCCTGTAATTTGAACAAACTTGCCCTCTTTTGATAATGTATCTATGCAGTCTGCACCACAGTAGCCCATTCCAGAGCGAAGTCCACCAACAAGCTGGAATATAGTGTCTGAAAGCGGTCCTTTGTAAGGCACGCGACCTTCCACACCTTCCGGAACAAGTTTTCTCTGATCTTCCTGAAAATATCTGTCGGAGCTTCCTTCCTTCATAGCACCAATTGAACCCATGCCACGATACACTTTAAATGATCTTCCCTGATATATTTCGGTATCTCCCGGGCTTTCTTTTGTTCCTGCAAGAACAGATCCAAGCATCACAGCTCCTGCTCCCGCAGCCAATGCCTTTACAATGTCTCCGCTAAATTTTACTCCGCCATCTGCGATAATCTTTTTGCCGTATTTTGCAGCAGCTTCTGCGCAGTCTAAAACTGCTGTTATCTGAGGTACTCCAATACCCGCCACAACTCTTGTCGTGCATATTGATCCCGGGCCAATTCCAACTTTTACAATGTCAGCACCCGCTTTAATTATATCCTCAGTAGCTTCTGCTGTAGCGACATTTCCTGCAATAATTGTAACGTCAGGATATTTCGCTTTTATATTTTCTACAGCTTTGAGCACATAAACTGAATGTCCGTGGGCTGTATCGATTGCGATAACGTCCACTTTCTGATTTACAAGCTCCTCAACTCTTTCATACATATCGCCCGATGTTCCAACCGCCGCTCCTGCGAGCAATCTGCCGTTTTCATCTTTTGCGCTGTTTGGATATTTTATAGCTTTTTCAATATCCTTTATAGTAATTAACCCTTTTAATGCGCCATGGTCGTCAACTATCGGAAGTTTTTCTATCCTGTGCTTTGCAAGGATATTTTTAGCTTCTTCAAGATCAGTCCCTTCAGGGGCTGTCACTAAACCGTCTGAAGTCATCGCCTCGCTTATAAGTTTTGAAAAGTCCGTTTCAAAGCGAAGATCGCGGTTTGTTATAATTCCAACTAAAATGCCATCTTTGGTGATAGGCACTCCAGATATCCGATATCTTTCCATAAGCGACATTGCATCAGATATTCTATGATCCGGTGATAAAAAGAACGGATCTGTTATAACGCCATGCTCGCTGCGCTTAACTTTATCCACCTGAGCCGCCTGCTGAGCTATTGACATGTTTTTGTGAATAATTCCCAATCCGCCTTCGCGAGCAATTGCAATTGCCATCCTGCCATCGGTGACAGTATCCATCGCTGCCGACATGAGAGGAATGTTCAGCTTTATCTTTGGAGCAAGCTGAGTTGAAAGATCTACCTCTTTAGGTAACACCGTGCTCTTTGCCGGTATTAATAAAACATCATCAAATGTTAAGCCTTGCTTTATTATTTTATTACTCATATTTATCATCCTTATATGTAACTTATGTTTATAAAACAAAACCGCTCAAAAGGAGCGGCTTGTATTTAGCTCTACTGCGCGACAGGATAAACACTTACCTGCTTACGCTTTTTGTCTTTTCTTTCAAACTTGACTGTACCGTCTACCTTTGAAAAAAGTGTGTCATCCCCGCCGATGCCGACGTTATTACCGGGATGGATTTTCGTGCCCCTTTGGCGCACTATTATTGAACCCGCGCTGACTAACTGTCCGTCACCGCATTTGGTTCCGAGACGTTTACTTGCGCTCTCGCGGCCGTTCTTTGACGAGCCAACGCCCTTCTTATGTGCCATATCTCTCGCCTCCTTTGCGATATCTTTCAGCTATGCTTTAGCTTCTGTTTTTTTCTTAGCAGCTTTTTTGATGCCTGTGATTTCTATCACTGTGTATGGCTGCCTGTGTCCTGTTTTTTTGCGGATGTTCTTTTTAGCTTTGTATTTAAACACGATTACTTTTGAACTTTTAACCTGTTTAACAACTTTGCCTGTTACTTTAACATCTTTAACCAGCGGTGAGCCTACAATGACTTCATCTCCGTCAGCATAAAGCAATGTGTCAAAATCTACTTTAGCGCCATCTTTCTTGTCGAGCTTTTCAACATAGATAGTGTCACCGACCATTACTTTGTGCTGCTTTCCGCCTGATGCGATTACAGCGTACATAATATACCTCCTACTATTAGGGCTCGCCGTTATAAGGCGGGCATAATGCCTCTTTTGTGCCTGTTCCGTGCGGCTATTCATGCAATTTTATCACAAGGTGCTATATTAGTCAATCGCCAACATCAGATATTTCTCGGCTGTCTTCAAGCAATGAGTAGGCTATATTAGTAGAATGATCCGCTACCCTCTCTAAGTTAGACAATACTTCAACAAATACAGTTCCTGCACGTGGCGAACATTTCCCATTTTTAAGCCGTTTAATATGTCTCTTTTTAAACTTCTTTTCCAAGTCATCTATCTCTTGCTCAAGTGGCGCAATATCTTCAGATGCCTTTTTAACATCGCTATCTCTGAATATCGAATTTGCATGTTTTAGTATAAAGCACACTTTGTCAGCCATCTTCCTTGTTTCTTCAACAGCTTTATCCGAAAAACTGAGCTTTTTGTTTTCTATCCTTACTTGTGCAAATTCTGCAATATTCTCCGCATGGTCACCGATTCTTTCCAAGTCATTAATCACATGATACATTGCACCAATAAGCTTGGCATCGCCAGCCGACAGCTCTAATTGGCTTGCCTTTACCAAATAACCCGTAATTTCATGATTCAAAAAGTCCGTCACCTCTTCATCATCGAATACTTTTTCTGCAAGCTCTTGATCCTTGTTCAAAAAAGCCTCAACAGCATTTGATATCGCATTCTCTGCGATTTTTGACATTCTTTCAACTTCATTTATAAGCTGAGCCACTAAAACAGTCGGCGTTGCAAACAGTCTGTCTTCAACGAACACAAGCCTCCTCGGTTCCTTCTGTGGCTCTTCGCCTTTTATTATCTTTTGAGATACTTTAACCAACAAAGGACTCATCGGGAAGAATATCAATGTCTCCACAATCTTAAATCCCATGTGCGCATTTGCCACTTGCCTTACAGTATTATTTGGCGAAAGCATTTTTATCCAATCTGCAATAGGCAGAAAATACGCAGCCGCAGTCATAATTAATGCTCCGAAAGCATTGAAAGTCAAGTGAATCATTGCAACTCTCTTTGCATTTTTGTTTGTGCCAATGGATGCCAATAGTGCAGTTACACATGTTCCTATGTTCGTTCCAAGTATAATAAATACTGCCGATTCTATTCCTACAAGATCCTGCATCGCAAGCGCTTGAAGTATTCCTACAGATGCAGAAGAGCTTTGAATTACGGCGGTCATTGCCATTCCTATTAAAAGCCCCAATATCGGTGACTCGAATTTCACCATTAACTGTTGAAATTCAGCCATTTCCCTCAGCGGTTTCATTGCAGATGACATCGTGTTGAGTCCAAAAAACAAAAATCCAAAGCCAAGAATGGCAGCCCCAATATTTTTAAGTGATTTCTTTTTTTGAAACACCATAAGGCATACACCAGCAAACATAAGCAATGGAGCAATTTTAGTTAATTTAAAAGCGATAAGTTGAGCGGTTATGGTTGTTCCGATGTTTGCTCCAAATATAACGCCAACAGATTGCGCCAAACTCATAAGCCCAGCATTAACAAGTCCTACAGCCATAACAGTAGTAGCTGATGAGGATTGAATTATCATAGTAAACAAAGCACCCACTAAAAGTCCCAAGTACTTGTTTTTTGTAAGAGTCTGAAGAATTGTCCTAAACTTCGAGCCAGCCGTGCTTTCAAGCTTTTCACTCATCATCTGCATTCCAAAAAGGAACATAGTAAGCCCAGCTAGAAGTTCTAAATAATTATCTAAACCCATCATAGTCTCCTTAAATTACTGGCTAAAAAAATAATCCGCTTACGATAAAGCGAATTATTTTACTTTAAAACATATATTTAGCTATCTTCCAACACTGAATATGCAACATTTGTAGCATGGTCTGCAACACGCTCCAAATTAGATAGTATTTCTATAAAGATAGTTCCGGAACGAGGCGAACATTTGCCGCAATTCAGGCGATCAATATGTTCTTTGCGATGGAATTTCTCCAAATCATCAATTTCCTGTTCAAGTGGAGCCACCTCAATTTGAGCTCGTTTAACATCGCTGTTTGTAAATATCTCATTGGACATCCCTAAAAGATTAACCACTTTGCCCGACATATAATCAAGTTCTTTTAGTGCTTTATTTGTAAAGCTAAGCTTGTTGTCGATTCTGGCTTGTGCAAACTCTGCAATATTTTCTGCATGGTCGCCTATTCGCTCAAAGTCATTTACCACATGATACATCGCACCTAAAAGTTTTGCGTCTCCCGGCGATAAATCAAGCTGATTTGCCTTCACCAAATACTTTGTGACCTCATGATTTAAAAAGTCTATTACTTCCTCATCGTCCAGTACTTTATCAACCAATTTTTGATCTTTATTTATAAAAGCTTCAACGGCATTCTTTATGCCTCTTTTTGCGAGAATTCCCATTCTTTCAACTTCTTTTATTAGCTGGGCTACAACAATTGTTGGAGTTGCAAACAGGTGATCTTCTATATACATAAGCTTTTGAGGCTCTCTTTCAGGATCCTCGCCGCTTATAACTTTCTTTGCTACCTTCACAAACAATGAGCTCATTGGCAAGAATATGATTGTTGCAAGTATATTAAATATAAGATGCGAGTTTGCTATCTGTCTTGAAACATCCCCAGGAGCCATTTTTTGCATCCACGCAGTTACAGGCAATGTGTAGACCAAACTTATCATAACTATTGAACCCAAAACATTAAACAACAGATGAATGAGTGCTGCGCGTTTTGCATTCTTTGATGTTCCTATGGAAGCAAGCAGTGCTGTAATACATGTTCCAATATTAGTTCCTAGCAATACAAATATTGCACCTTCTATTCCGATAAGCCCCTGCATAGAAAGTGCTTGCAAAATACCAATCGACGCGGATGAACTTTGAATAACAGTTGTAATGAGTGTTCCAACCAATATTCCCATTGGTCCTTGAAGCTGAACCACCAAATCCTTAAACGCTTGAAGATCCCTTAAAGGCTTCATCGCCGAAGACATTGTATTTAAGCCAAAAAACAAAAGTCCAAAGCCGAGTACTACAAACCCTATTCTTTGGACAGTTTTTCTTTTTATAAATAGCATCATCGCAACACCCACAAACAGTAACACAGGTGCAGCTTTTGTCAGCTTAAACGCTATAAGCTGTGCTGTAATTGTAGTACCAATGTTAGCTCCAAATATAACGCCAACTGATTGGGTCAAGCTCATGAGTCCCGCATTTACAAAACCCACTGCCATGACAGTCGTAGCAGATGAACTCTGTATTACCATCGTAAACAAAGCGCCAACTACCAATCCAAGATATTTGTTTTTTGTCAACGCGTTTAGCATCTTGCGCAGACCCGAGCCAGCAGCTTTTTCTAAATTAGTACTCATCATATTCATACCAAAAAGAAATAGCGCTAATCCCGCAAACATCTCCAAATAATTTTCAAGTCCCATTTTTCCCCCGTTTCGCCTTTTTGGCAAAAAAATATATATAATTACATACGAGAACATTATGCCATAAACAAAAAAAAATCTCTAGGCTAATTCAGCAAATTGTAAGATTTAATTTACACCCAGTTGACAACAATCATAAATCTATTATTTAGATAATCTCCCTTATATGTTTATGTACCCCAATTGTAATCATATAAAACGAAGAATAATGCCTTAAAAGAGAGTTTAATGTATGTGATACCAGTTGCAAAAACTGAAAATAGAATCATCCTTGAAAAGAATATTATACGAGCAAAAAATCAAAATTTAAGCTAAAAACACTCAACAAAAAAATGATAATCTTTAGTGAAATATCGAAAAAATGTTTATTTGAAATTAATGTATTGGATGGCTGGTCTATAGCTTAGTAAGCGCTCCTTTACCTGAAAGCTCTGGAAAGTCGCACTGTCTCAGTGCTTCATATATTGCGATAGCAACGGAGTTTGACAAGTTAAGTGAACGCAGCTTGCCTCGCATAGGTATTCTGAGTGCCCTATCATAGTTATCCTTTAAGAGGCTCTCATCAAGTCCCTTCGTTTCTCTGCCAAACACAAGAAAATCATTATCTTTATATTCCACATCACAATAGTTCCTGCTTCCTTTTGTAGTGAAAAAATAGAAGTTAGCATTCTTGTTTTTCTCAAAAAACTCATCTGTGTTTTCATAAACTGTGACATCAAGCTCATCCCAATAATCAAGCCCAGCCCTTTTAAGATACCTATTATCTATGCTAAAACCCAAAGGTTTTACCAAGTGAAGCCTTGCGCCAGTAACCGCACATGTCCTTGCTATGTTGCCTGTGTTTTGTGGAATATCAGGATTTATCAAAACAATGTTAAACTGCATGCGCTCTATCCTAGATTCTTTTTTAACTTGCTATGCAATTTTGACGCTCTGTTTTCTTTAATTGCATAAATAATATTTAAAGTCCAAACTATAAGAACCCCTAATATTATTAGCCATATAACAGGATAAAGCCATCCAATCAAAAAAGCCGAAGCATATTTTCGCGACGTCATAATCATGGCCATTACAGCACTTACATACATCGCAATCCTAACCATATTTATTTTTTTATATGTCGGATCAAGCTGAAGAAGGCTGAAATCTATTCTGTTTCCCTTTAATACAAATCCACCGAAGATAGACAAAAGAACCGAAACAACAAAAATGAATATCCTAAACGTCATTGACTTAAAGTTTATCATCTTTATATCCCATGGCAGCTCATCAATACTCTCTATTCCGGGATCTTCTCCATTTTTAACATACTCTAAATACTCATCAAGTGGCATAGAGATATCATCTTCAATTACGGAAACATCCAATGGCACATAATAATCAGTCAAAAGATATTGCCCTGCTATCATATCAAAAACATACATCCCAACTATAAGGATAATCAGTGTTAATACTAAAAACAATAATTTATTCATGTCACTCTCCAAAAACAACGTTATTAAATGATACCATATTATATTTCAGTTTAAAAGCTAACGTATCCCAAAAACGACATTTCAAATGCTAAACTGTCATTTCAAAAAACAAATGTATACTATGATTGATGCATTATATAATATAATAAAAAAAGGAGGATAAGTTATGACATTTGATTTTTTTATAGGCGACGTATTTATGGTTCAAAAAAGCGCGCTTTCCCAGATAGAATATAGATTCACCGGCGCCAAAAACAATGAAGGCAAATGGGAAGTCTCCGTTGCCACAGTTATCGCAAACGGATATGCCGGTGGTGGATGCGTCACAGTTTGGGAAGCTTTAGAAGGTGAAACCCTTCGCGTTTCCGGAAACATGAAGGGATGTTTTATCGTTCAGGGGATTACTAAGCAAAAAATTAAAGAGCAACCTATCAAGGCAATTATGTTCCGCGCAATTGAAAAGGATATGATTTCAATAGAATTTATTGATTAATGTGACGTTATTTGACATTTGAGCTGTAATAAATCTTTTAGTATAATTAGCACATCAATTATACTAAGGACTTATTATGGCTTTTATTCTTTTGGAAATTATTTTACTTCTTGGACTTCCTATTCTCTTTAAAATCTCAGCAAACAAAATTAAACTTATTAAACTCGTAGGGCCAATTATTCTGTGCTATCTCGCAGGAATACTTCTTGGAAACATCGGGCTTCCGTGGGACAAAGGGCTGTCAATGACAATTTCCGAATTCACAGTGCCACTTGCAATTCCACTCATTCTTTTCTCGCTTGACATTAAAAAATGGCTCTCTCTTGCAAAAAAAACAATTCTGTCGTTCATATTAATGCTTGTTGCAGCATCCGCCTCAGCACTTGCTGCCGCACTTATCTTTTCCGGAAACCTTGCAGAGGGTTGGAAAATATCCGGAATGCTTACAGGCTGCTACACAGGCGGCACACCCAACCTTATGGCTATCGGCATGGGGCTTGACGTTTCTGAAAACACATTAATAACGGTCAATGTATGCGATATGCTTATCGGCGGAATATACTTCTTTTTCGTGATATCATTTGGAAAAGTACTTATAAGAAAAATTCTTCCCAAGTTTAAATCTACAGGCGATGAACACAAAGAGGAAGTAGCCTCTCTACAGGGGATTTTTTCAGGTGGCAAAAGAAAGGGCACTGCCTCACTTTTATTATGTGGGCTTTTAGCTTTAGCCTCAGCAGGTCTTGCTGTAGGCGTATCAATGCTTTTAACCGGAGAACTTGATGTCGCAATCATAATTCTTGTTGTAACTACCTGCGGAATAGGCCTTTCTCTGTGGCAAAAAATCAGAGATACTCGCGGCACATGGAACATGGGGCAATATGTTATATTGGTGTTTTCAATAGCCATAGGCTCAACCGTGGATATAGAAATGTTTTTTAACACCTCCCCTGTTGTACTTGCCTATACCGCAACAGTCATGTTTGGTGCTATAATAATACATATACTTCTATCACTGCTATTTAAGATTGACGCAGACACCACTCTTATAACGTCCACTGCGGGAATATACGGACCTGCATTTATTGGACCTGTGGCAGAATCGCTGGGCAATCATGAAGTTGTTATGAGCGGACTTATTTCAGGACTTGTAGGATATGCAGTAGGAAACTATCTGGGACTTGGAATCGCATATTTTATAAAGCTTGTAATTTGAACGTAAAAATAAAACTAGGAGGCGCATTATGAATTGTAATTACATTCTGGGAATCAAAGTAGACCAACGAAGCGAACAAGCATCCAATATACAAAAGGTACTCACAGAACACGGATGCGAAATAAGGGCGAGACTTGGACTTCCTCAGCAAGACATGAACTCCTGCACAGATGTCGGACTTTTAATATTGCAGATTTGCTCGGATGGCGAAGCTATGGATGCGCTGGTAAAAGAGCTCAACAAAATTCCTTCAGTCACTGCAAAGTACATGGACATCTAACAGAACCTGCCTATAAAAATCAAACAAACTTAATCATTAATATAATAAACCGCCTGAAAATATCAAGCGGTTTATTTATATATATAAATTCCTATATTAATAACTTACAATGTATTTGATTTTAACTACACATTATTCCTTATAATTTTTATACTCTTTTTAATACGCACCTTTTCCTTATACATCTTGTCATCCGCATTAGTAATTATTTCATTAAGATCAATGTTTTGATCTGAATTGCTCACTTCCACAATTCCATGACTTACGCTTATTAAATACTTCCTGTTGTCCATTGCATTTATATTTCCAAACAGTTCCGTTATTCTAGTCCATATCGTCTCGGCTATCGCTTTTTCGACTTTTGAAAGAACAATCAAAAATTCATCTCCGCCCATACGAATAATTATATCACTTTCGCGTATAGTTTGATTAATTGTATCTGTCACAGTTAATATGAGTTCATCACCATATGAATGCCCCAAAGTGTCATTTACTTCTTTTAATCCGTTAATATCTATAAAGCAAAGGCAAATTTTCTTGAGCCTTTTTATATTCGCAATTTGGTCTTCCAGAAGTATAAAGCCTTGTCTTCTGTTATAAACTTTAGTAAGAGGATCATAGTGAGAATAATTTCTCATTTGGTCAATATTATTTTTATTTGTAAGAAGCAATACAACAATTAACACCGATATAAGAACTGCTGCAATAAAATACCCGTATTTTTCTTCCAAAATTCTAAAAACCTTCGCAGTTGCTTCGCTTTCAAAATAGTATTTATATTCATTTTCAGCTCTAACCAGTGTCACTACTTTTAGATTATTATCTTTGACTTTAACGCCTTTAACGCCAAACTCACCATCCCAATCAAAATATTCAACTTCCTCAAATGTATATAAACCACAATCCCCAAAAGAATGATTCGCGTTTTTTATCTCATCCCATTTTTGTGGTGGAAATATTCCTATATCATATGCAATCTTAAAATAATCAGAAGTTATTGCTTCATATTTGTTTTCTTCGGAATTCCAGTATCCAACATCACTTATAGCATATACAGAGCCTAGAGTGTTATCAGTTTTTTGCGCAATGGAATTGTACATAGATTGTGCGTCATATTCTAATACAATCCATTTCCGCTTACCGTTATAGTCAACCGGAGAAATAAATATTGTAGCGAACTGACCGTCGGATTGATTTTCGCTTTTCAAAATGACTTCAGACACATATATTTCATTATCATCCAATAAAGCTGAATCAATAAAATATTCTTCTTCACTTATATCAATTTCTTGGATATCCTTTGTTTTACTGACCGACATAACATTTTTTCCGTATTCGTCAATCAGTCTTATGCTTTTATATTTCGTTTCACTATTTAATATTGTCTCCCATTTAGTTTTAATTTTTGCATCATTAAAGTAATAGGTGTCGCTTAAGTATTTTAAGTCTTTAACACCTGTTTTATAAGAGTTTTTTATATATTCTCCGATTTGGGTTGCAAACATTTTTTCGCTTGCTTTCAAATCATCCACTTTGCTTTCTATTGATGCATTCTCTAGCGACATAAACACTATAAAAAGCACTATAATAAGCACTGCAAATGAAACCAAAAAAATCTTTATTGCGAAGTAAATGTTCTTCAATTTGGATTTCATGTCCTAATTATACTACAAACGTACTTTTTTTCAATTATTGGATGTAAAAATCAAAAGATTGTTCCGGGTATGGCTCATCTTCCAAATAAAAGCTCCACCAAAAAGTATCGTTAGGATTAAGACCAACCTGTATCATGACATCCCGCAATAGTTCACGATTGTTATACTGTTTGTCCGTTAAATCCTTGTAATAAAAGGAAGAAGTCTCATCTATGTACTGAAAAGGCGTTCCCATATCAAGCTCATTGCCATATGCGTCCAATATAGAAACATCCACTGCCGCTCCTCTTGGGTAGGGCGATTTAGCTTCAAAATACATATCTATCATTTCACTTTTATCCATATTGGGATAGTAAGTACTTTTAGCTTTAATATCAGTTTCGTCATTTAACCAATCAACTATCTCATTCACAGTGGTTTGAGGTCTGTAAGAATCATAAACAAGCAAAGTTAATCCCTGCTGTTTCAGCAAAAGTGAAGCCTTATCTAATATCCTTGTCATTTCAATCGATGCGATTCCGATGGGGCTCAAATATTCTAAAGCTTGCCTGCCCATAAAATTTTCACTGCTATAAAAACGAATATCAAACGCAATTTCAGGTGTGTAGTCAATAATATAGCAAAATCCATTTGGCAGCTGGCTTATATATTCTGTTTGGAAAAGAACAGGCCTCGCTTCAGGGCGAAGCCATTTAAGCACTTGAGAAATGCTGTCTGCACTCATTGACGTACAGCCGCCCGTTGCTACATCCTCGCCCAACCAAATGTGCATAAATATCGCGCTTCCCAATCTTTTTTCATTTTCAGGATTATACTCCACTTCAATCGCCATTTTGTAGGGATCAATAAAAAGATTCTCCGCTGCATTCCAATCTTTTTCCACATCATTTATATTTGCATATTGATTATAGTAGATTGAGTTTGGATCCTCCACCCAGTAATCATCCTTATCGGTTTCGCGCCAAGGCCATGCACTTCCCTCAGGTGGACCTCCTTGCCCAAATGCAGTTCCAATAGGATATACCCCTGCAGGTGATTTGCCATCACCCTCTTTAAGCTTGCCCAAGCCATTTCTTCCTATATTACAGTCAAAAGGGCCTAAAACTACCTTCCAAGCCTTATCCATGGATTCAAGGCAATAGAGCTGTTCCCCATCTTCTGTTACAGTAACCAGAACCACCTGACTAGTCTCCTCTGGTATATTTTCATCAATCAATGCATTAAGCGAGTTCACTGGAATATCAACAAAATATCGCTCACGCATGTTTTGCTCTAACGGTGTTTCTGTTTGCTGCTGAATATTTTCCGGCTTAGGAGTGGGTGTATAATACGTAAGCACGCTTGTGCCTTCTCCAAAGATATCGCATCCTGCAAAAAGAATGCAAACTGCAGCAATAAATATATATATAATTGATGAAATCTTTTTTGTCATATCAAACCTCTAATTAGCACCTGTTATTTTATCAGATGTTTTGTCCACCTTCAAATATTTCAGATTTCAGTTCGCCTCATGCATATACTATAAATTTCTCATATGTTATAATCACATATAATAAACTTATGGAGAATATAATGATAGATTATCATCTGCATACTTCCTTTTCTAAAGATTGCACTGAGAAAATGGATAATATCTGCCTTGCCGCAAAAGAAAAAGGCTTAAAATATATCGCAATAACCGATCATCTTGACTATGACGAAAGTTTTAAAGAAAATTGGGAGATAAACATCCACGGTGAAGATGGTTATTTAGCCGCAATAAAACAAATGCGTGAGAAATACACTGAACTTGATATAAGTTTGGGAGTGGAAGCAGGCTATACTCCTTCAGGACAAAAAGATGTGAAATCCGCAATAGCTGAAATTAATCCGGATTTTGTTATAGGCTCTCTTCATTTCATAAAAGGAGTAGATCCATATGAAGAAAGATTTTTTGAAGGCAAAACAAAAAAACAAGCCTACGACTATTATTTTGAAAAGCTTCTAAACGCAATAACACCGCTTTCGGAATATTCAAACGTTATTGGCCACTTAACCTATATATCAAAGAGTCCGAATGTACCTTTTGAAGACTCTGTGGCGCACTATAATGAATATAAAGGTTATCTGGACGACATTTTAAAGCAGATTATAAATTTAAACATGGGTATTGAAATAAACACATCAGGTCTTTTAAAAAGCGTAAAACAACTTTTGCCGCACTACGAAATAGTCAAACGATATAAAGAACTTGGAGGCGAGATATTAACCATCGGTTCTGATGCTCATCAAAAAGATTATGTTGGTTATGGCATATCGGATGCAATAGCAGTTGCAAAAGAAGCAGGATTTGAGCACATAACAATTTTTCCGAACGGCATACAAAAGCATACAAAGATTTAAATAGCCATATATAACTTGTATTATATATAACTTGTATTATATATAACTTGTGATATAATGTTCCATAAAGGAGTCTATTATGTCACTACAAAATGGAATACTCGGCCTTTTAACATATAAAGATTTAAGCGGATATGAGCTAAAGACACTTTTTGATAAATCTATAAACTACATTTGGGAAGCAAGCCTCAGCCAGATATACAGAGAGCTCAAAAAACTCGAAGGCTACGGGCACATTACCTCCCGCGTGGTCCATCAAGAGGATAAGCCGGATAAAAAGGTATATTCCTTAACTCATGATGGACAAAGTTCATTTTACGACTGGCTAAAAGATACCCCTGAAAAAGCAATATCCCCAAAACGTGATGAATTCATGCTGCGGTTATTTTTTGGTGCCGCACTTTCAAACAACGACCTCATGCTGCAGTTTCAAAATTTTTCACAAAGCCTTACAAAATATGAAAAAATATTTGGAGAAAACAATGTTGATAAGATTAAGTCAACTTTGCACGAAGAGAAAGACCAAAATAACAAAACCGAAGACTTGCTTTGGCAATTTACTATAAGAAGGCTTGAAATGACGATGCAAATGTTAAAAAAATGGTCAGACGAATGCATTCAAGAGTTAAGTAAGTTAGATGAAGCAGAAAATTAAAAAAGCTGTTCTACTCCTAGCAACAGCATTAATAATCATATCAATATTTTTACTTAACACAAATATGGAGAATAATATGATAGAAAACTTAACAGTTACAAGTACTGCCTTTGAGCAAGGGGGTATGATTCCGAAAAAATATACCGGTGAATCCCAAGAAATTTCACCGCCGCTAACTCTTTCGAAAACAGACCAAAACGCTCAATCAATAGCAATCATTATGCAAGATATCAATTCGCCAATAGGCTCAATAAATCATTGGGTTATATGGAATATACCTATTCAACAAGAAATACCTGAAAACATTCCAAGAGATTTAGAGCTCCCAGAGCTAGGAGGAGCAAAGCAGGGCAGAAACATGATGCGTCAAGTTGGCTATATGGGGCCTAAACCACCTTGGGGTACTCACACATATACTTTTTATGTATACGTCCTCGATACAACGCTTGATTTAAAAGCAGGCGCATCCAAAAGAAAGCTATTAAAAGCTATGGATGGACACATACTTCAATATGGCACATTATCCGGAGACTATACAAAAAGCGATAAAAACTGACGACATGCCGCTCTTTCAAAGCCTCTGTTATAAACTCATTTGCATAAAAAATTCTCGGACATGCGCGAGAACTTATTAAACAGACTGTACAACATAACTTTTGAAGCTAATAAAAAACTGACGACATGCAATTGCCCCAAAACCTCTGTTATAAACTCATTAGCATAAAAAAATTCTCGGACATGCGCCGAGAATTTTAACTAATATATTCTTTACACCGCCAACAAAGCGTCAGCCACTAAAATGCATGACTGAAAGGAATTTTTTGTGGCTGACAAGACCCCTCGCCCAAAATTTTTTTGGGCGAAAGCACATCAAAGATGTGCGTCAAAACTCCGCATTATGCACAGTCCTCGGGAATGATATAACGTCGCGAATATTGCTTATTCCCGTAAGATACATCACAGCTCGTTCAAATCCCAAGCCATATCCAGCATGGCGGACAGTTCCGTAGCGTCTCAAATCAAGATACCACCAATACGTTTCCTCATCAAGCCCGGCTTCTGCCATGCGCTCTTTAAGAACATCAAGGCGTTCCTCTCTCTGAGATCCACCTATTATCTCACCAACACCGGGAACCAAAAGATCCATCGCTGCGACTGTTTTATTGTCATCATTAAGCCTCATATAAAAAGCTTTGATTTCTTTGGGATAGTCCACCACAAAAACAGGCTTTTTATAAACTTCCTCTGTCAAGTAGCGCTCATGCTCTGTCTGAAGGTCATGTCCCCATTCCACCGGATATTGAAATTTCTTATCGCAGTTTTGAAGAATTTCTATAGCCTTTGTATATGTTATGCGCTCAAAGTCGTTTTCAACTATTCCCTTTAGCCGCTCTATCAATCCTTTATCCACAAAGCGGTTGAAAAACTCCATCTCCTCGGGAGCATTTTCCATCACATAGTTTATGATGTATTTCATCATCTCTTCAGCCAAATCCATATCATCATAAATATCTGCAAAAGCTATTTCCGGCTCTATCATCCAAAACTCTGCAGCATGGCGCTGTGTGTTGGAGTTTTCAGCACGAAAGGTTGGCCCAAATGTATAAACATCCGAAAATGCAAGGCAATGCGTTTCAACATTGAGCTGACCGCTAACTGTAAGATTTGCCGCTTTTCCAAAGAAATCCTCTCCAAAGTCCGACTCCGCGTCAAACTTATCAAGTGTCGTCACTTTAAACATTTCTCCGGCGCCTTCGCAATCGCTGGCTGTTATTATCGGTGTGTGAACATACACAAATCCTTTTTCATTAAAAAACTGGTGTATTGCAAAGGCCGCAAGCGAACGCACACGGAATGCCGCAGAGTATAGATTGGTGCGTGGACGAAGATGCGCTATTGTGCGCAAAAATTCCACTCCATGTCTTTTTTTCTGCAGAGGATAATCCGAATCACTCAGTCCCTCAAGAATTACCTCGGAAGCTTTTATTTCAAAAGACTGCTTGTTTTCAGGTGTAAGCACAACTGTGCCTTCCACGATGACTGCGCTTCCTATTGTATATTTTACGACTTTGTCATATTCCACGAAGTCCTCTCTGTCCAATACAATCTGCATAGTGCCAAAGCAGCTGCCGTCTGCAATCTCCATGAAAGCAAAGTTTTTAGAATCACGGATTGTCCTAATCCATCCTCCAACTTTCACTTTCTCGCCGCCCATGCTTTGAGATTTTTGTCTTAATGTTTTTATCTTTATAAGCTTGTCCATATATTCCTCCGATTTTACCTTCTTATATCTATGTGCATGATTATATCATATTGAAAGTATCTATTTAAAGTACTGTAGTCTTATTTATTAAATTTCATTTGAATGTTAAGTTTTAGTCAAGAAGTAACGATATATAATATTGAAGTCTATTTAAGGAAGTGATCTTTGTGAAAATCGCAAGCAGCGATATTATGCTTAAAAGTGAAAATTCTTCTGCACAAAGTCTCCAGAAAAGCGAGTCGATGAACTACTGGAAGTCAGGTGTTCAAAACTCAGAAAACCAAATAAATGACATCGTTGAAATTTCAAAGGATGCTTTACAAGCACGTGTAGACATTGTTCCAAGTAAAAAGTCCGACAACGAAGACGTTCTTTTTCAAATGAGTGAACAGGATAAAAATAAACTCATTCTGCTTGAAGCTTTCATGGAGAAAGTCACAGGCCGTAAGATGAAGTTTATGTTCTTTGAAAAGGCTACAGTAAAAAAACTTGACTCAAAACAAATTATGGCTCCCGGAAATATAGATATCAGCAATGGCCGAGTAGGCTGGGGCTTTGAATATACCTATCACGAAATAAAATCTGAAGAAGAAAAAATGTCGTTTTCAGCAAAAGGTGTGGTAAACACTCAAGACGGTCAACAGATTAAACTCAATCTCGAAATGAACCTTAGCAGAAGCTTTGTTGAGGAAAACCATTTGCAAATAAAGGCGGGAGACGCGTTAATAGACCCGATTGTAATAAACTTTAACGGCGAACCCGCATCACTTACTCAAGAAAAATATGTGTTTGACCTTGACTCTGACGGTACCGATGACGAAATCTCATTCGTTTCCCAAGGAAGCGGGCTTTTAGCTCTTGATTTAAATGAGGACGGCGTGATAAATAACGGACGTGAACTTTTTGGTCCCAACACACAGGACGGCTTTTCTGAACTTGCCGATTATGATCTTGACCAAAATGGCTGGATTGATGAAAACGATGCCATTTATGACAAGCTTAAGATATGGACAAAGGACGAAAATGGCAAAGATCAGTTATTTGCTCTGGGGCAAAAGGGCGTTGGCGCAATATATCTCGGGAACATAGAAACTGATTTTAGCTTTAAAGATTCCGACAATAATCTGTTAGGACGAATGAGAGCCTCCAGCGTCTACCTTTCAGAAAGCGGAAACGTCGGAACAGTACACCAGATAGATTTAGCGAAATAACCAAAACAAATAGTACATAATTTTGCAAAGGCTTGTGTTTTAATGTATTGTAATACAAAAAGGACACATGCCTTTATGTATATATCAAAAAATAAATATTTAAAAATAATTATCTTTGTGTTTGTCATATTTTCAGTAACTTCTTTTGCCTCATGCGCCTCTCAAATCACAATCGGTGCTTTAGATGAAGAGGCCTTTAATCGCTACGTTGAAAGCGACACACCCATAAAAGCCAAAGTTTTAAAAATAGTAAAGGACGAAACTGCAACCGAAGATTATTACGGCACTGAAGCTACATTAAGAACAATAACATTTACTGCGATAATTATGGAGCCCGACATGAAAGGGCAGCTTGTAAAAGGTCGCCAGACCATAGACTCTCAAACCTACAAAGTGCTGCCAGTGTCTAAAAACGATTTGATTTTTATGCTTGGCTCGTATAAATTGGGCAACCCGATAGCAGATTTTATAGAATACTCCCGAGCGAACCAAATGCTGTGGTATTTCGCTTTGTTTGCCGCCGCTCTAATTATCTTTAGCGGCTTTAAAGGATTAAGGTCACTTATCGCCCTCGTACTCACATGCCTTGCTGTTTTCTTTATACTTGTCCCTGCAATTAAAAACGGATACAGCCCGGTTCTTTTCGCGGTGATTGTGAGTGTGATAATTACAGTTATTACTCTATCGATTGTATGCGGAATAAATAAAAAGGCTTTGTCATCTCTTCTTGGATGTTTGCTGGGAATTGTTATAGCAGGATTATTGGCATTTTTAATGCAACACACAATGAATATGTCAGGCTTTTCAGACGAACACTCTGTTATGCTGTCTGTAACCCAAGGATTGAATTTAAACGGGATAATGTTCGCCGCGGTGATTATAGGTTCACTGGGTGCATCAATGGATGTAGCTGTGTCGATAGCTTCCTCGCTTGAGGAGATAATCGAACACGCAAAAGAAGACATATCTAGAAATCAGATAGTAAAATCAGGAATGAAAATAGGCGCTGATATGATGGGAACTATGGCAAACACTCTAATACTTGCCTACGCCGGAAGCGCGCTCCCAATTATACTGCTTTTATCTATAAACTCTACCAAGCTGGGATACACCCTAAGCTGGGAGCTATTCAGCGGCGAATTCCTTCGTGCCATCGCAGGAAGTATCGGATTAATATTTGTTGTACCGGCAACGGCAATAATGACTGCTTTTCTGCACCACAAAAGCAAAAACAACAAAGCCTCTGCTGGACTAAATCTTCCGAAAAAAGATATTTCAGATGAAATCACCGAAGATTAACAAAGCGACGCTTAGCCTTTAATCTCCTCGGCAGCCTTATCCAAAGTCTCAATCAATTTGTCGCACCAAGCATCAAATTCCGGATCTTCTGTCTGAAGCTCGGGATGCTTTAAAATGTACTCGACAGCTTCTTTCACCCCTTGGTCAAAACGAGTTTTCGCACAAAACTCCGGAACAAGTTTTTTTATTTTTGAATTATCAAAGACCACCGTGTTTGCTTTGTCACCAAGAAGCGGACTTAAATAGTCATTTTCACTTGCCTTATCAAGAAATGTGGACGCCACATAATAAGGCTTGTATTCCACACCAAGTGCATTGGCCAGCGATATGTATATCTGATTCCATGTAAGAGATTCATCTGACGTTATTCCAAAAGACTCACCAATAGCTCGCACATTTCCCATAAGCCCTGTGAATGCTACTGCAAAATCACGCGAAAAAGTCATCGTCCAAAGCGTTGTGCCATCTCCGTGTACTATTACAGGCTTTCCGTCCAGCATGCGTTTTGCAACTGCCCATGAACCTTTTTTCCCAGAGATACCAACTGGTATCCTGCGCTCACAATATGTATGGCTTGGTCTCACGATAGTAATAGGGAATCCTTCTTCTCTATAAAGCTTCATAAGATAATCCTCGCAGGCGATTTTATCCCTTGAATACTGCCAGTAAGGATTGGACAAAGGCGTTCCTTCATTTACCCTAAAATCGGAAAGAGGTTTTTGATATGCAGACGCCGAGCTTATAAATATAAACTGTTTAGTTTTCCCTTTAAACAGCCTGTAGTCACGCTCCAAGTGCTCCGGCACAAACGCTATAAAATCTGCCACGACATCAAAATTATGCTCTGCTATAAGCTCAGATACTTTCTTTTCGTCGTTGACATCACAAGTCAAATACTTTGCATCATATCCCTCAAGCAGGTTACTTCTATTTCCCCTATTTAAAATGTAGAGTTCATGGCCCTCTTTTATGAGCTTTTTTGATATCTCTGTGCTGATAGTTCCTGTGCCGCCGATAAACAATGCTTTCATAACATCCTCCTTTGTCTTCTTTCATGTTAGAGCCAATCTATATACGATGTCAAGTAATCTTTAAACAATATGTATTTGCACTTCAATCACTCGTCCATATTATCCAACAAGCATGTTTTTTTTGATATGATTGTCAACTCAAATACACTGCAGCAAAGAATCAATTTAAGCAAGCATCTCCCACAAAAGTTTAAGTAGAAAAATAATACTTGCCTATGTTAATTTTTTGTCTAAACAGATTGTAACAAAAATGTAGGTGTGTTATAATTTTCGTAATTATTTGGGGATATAGCGCAGTTGGTAGCGCGCGACGTTCGCAATGTCGAGGCCAGGGGTTCGATTCCCCTTATCTCCACCAAACACAACCACCATTTCTGGTGGTTGTGTTATTTATAGTATTTATGAAATTTTAAGCATTTATTTACTAAAATAAGTATCAGTTATTGAATTTATATTTAACTTTTCCACAAACTCCTTTTCAGTCATACCGTTCTTCAACGATACAATAACAGTTTTTGCGTTTTTCCCATCCAAATCAAAGAAGCGGTCTGAATACTTGGCGGCTATACCTTCTAACTCCGGCCACACCCAGAGGGCAGGTTTGTCGGCTTTTATTGTAAGCTCAAACTCGTTTGCGCTTATCTGTTTAATGCCTGTTTCAAACTCAGGCGCTTGTAGTTTCATATGTTTAGGTCTCTCAAAATATGTAGTATTTGAACTCATTTCTTTCCCATCAACTATAAACGAATAGAATAATACTACATCTCTGATTCCTCCTGCTTTTTTGACTGCTTCTGCAAGATTCAATGTTTCAATCCTCGCCGATGTATTCGCCGCTATATTTGCTTCAAACTCACCGCTCTGCTCCAAATTTCCATTAAGATTCATAAGCTTCCATACAACTTCGCCTTTTTGATTTTTCAGTGTATCGTTTGAAAGATGTATTTCAACCGAAAGTTTTTCTTTATCTTCTATTCCTGATATCAAAATTGGACTGAAAAACTTCTTTGCGCTGTAATGAAGCGCTTTCCAGTTGCCTAAATAATCCAATGATGACCAGCTTGCAACCGGCCAGCAGTCATTAAGCTGCCAATAGAGTGTTCCCATCCCCTGTGGCATTTTACGTCTCCAGTGCTCTACTGCATACTTTATCGCAAGGCTCTGCAGTATTTGTGAAGCCCACAGTAACATATCGAAATCAGTAGGCAATTGAAACCATGAAAGCATATACTGCAAAATAGCGTCATTGCCTATACCACTGCGTTGATGCTTTTCCATTATGAAGCTTGTGATGTTTCGGTCTTCAGGCAGAGTATAGCTTTTAACCACCTCAGGCTCGGGAAATGACTGGAATCCGAACTCAGAATTGAACCTGTGCTCGCATGTTCTATACCATTCAAAAGGCTGTCTTGCATGCCATACTTCCCACAGGTGCGCATCGCCGCGAGTCGGGTCATTGGGCTCGCCTCTATTGTCTCCCGGCGTATGCGATGAAGACACCCAGTAATCGTGCTCGCCGTCAAATTCATTAAGCAGAGTAGGTATAATATCTTCAAAGAGATATTTGTACTCATCCCAGCTCATGGTTCCGACTTCTTCGTCCACCTCGTCAGTTATCATATATACCATATGTTCAAGCTCATTGTTTCCACACCAAAGAGCCATTGATGGATGTGAACGCAGGCGCTTTATGTTATCTTCAGCTTCCTGCTTAAATGTATCAATCCACGAATCATCATATGTTGGATATGCAGAGCACGCAAACATAAAGTCCTGCCAAACGCATATGCCAAACTCATCACACAAATCATAAAAAATATCCTGCTCGTATATACCGCCACCCCACACACGCATGAAGTTCATATTGGCTTCTTTTGAGTCAGTCAAAAGCTGTCTGTAAAACTCATCACTGCCGCGCGTCACGAACGTATCAATCGGTATCCAGTTTGCACCCTTAGCAAAAAAGGGCACACCATTTACCTTGAATTGAAAGCTTTCTCCCCACTGGTCGTCATGTCTGTCCAGTATCAATGTGCGTAAACCTATACGCGTTTTCTTTTTATCTATGGTTTCTGAATCCTCATTTAATAATTCCACCTTAACATCGTACAAATTCTGCTCACCAAGATTATTCGGCCACCAAAGCTTTGGGTTATCAACATCCAGCTTTATGGATGATACTTCCCCTGCTATTTTTAATTCCTTTTCACAGACAGTTTCTCCTTCAAAGGATACCGTGACTTTTGCCTCAAGTTCCGAATTGTCATAATCTTTTAGCGTTGTTTTTACATCAAGCTCTACTTTATTTTCCTTATGTTTTTGCGTTACATGCACATCACCTATCTTAGCCTCATCATATGCCTGTATTTCTATATCTCTCCATATACCTGCTGTCACGCAAATCGGACCCCAATCCCATCCGTAGTTGCACTGACTTTTTCTCACATAATTGCTGCCTTTCACCCTGTCATGACCTATTCCGGTCATTGCAAGCCAGCGCTCATCCACCTTTTTGCTCATATATGGGTATGTTGAAAAGAGCTTTATCCTTATTTTATTTTCACCTTTAATCAAATATGGTTTAACATCAAACTCCCATGTCCTGAACGCGTTGTCCGTTGATGCAATAAACTTCCCGTTCACCTTTACTTCAGCAAGTGTATCAAGACCGTAACAAACAAGCTTTACATGCTTGTGTGCCAGCACATTAGAATCTATTTCAAATAGTCTCTCGTATGTCCAGTCTGTTTTGCCTATCCACATTAAGTCCGTCTCATTATCTCTGTAATACGGGTCTTCTATGAACCCATTATCCATAAGATCAGTATGTATGCAGCCGGGAACTTGAGCCTTTATATCACTGTGATCTGCGCCTGCTGCTTTCCATGTTCCATTTAGTATTACTTTTTCCATATTTTTCTCATCTCTATTATATTCTATAACAGCTATAGCATAATTAAAAAAAATTACTAGCCAGCCTATCGGATATGTCTGTTTAAATATTACACTTATACTTATATATCTTATCTTATTTATATTATAATTTATAATTCAAATTAATTTTGATTTAATCTCAACAACAGTAATCGTATTTGGCGGTAGTAGAATTTCATCGTTTTCTGCCATTTTGAGTGCTTTATGTTTTATTTGGAATTGATTATTTAGGTCAGGATACGCACAGGCATCTTCAGCGCCATATTGATGTACCGATATTATATTTTCTTTGCCATCAAAGGATCCTAAAACCTCTTTATCCAAAGATCTATTTACCATAAAAACTATTATATTTTCGCAAGATTTATCCATTGTAGCTGACATACTTAATAGAGGGATTTCGCCAGCTTCACCGCCGTCAATCATGAAATTATCATAATTCACACTACACTTTTTTTCGCTACAATATTTTCTATATATCTCCATAGGATAAAAAATAGTTTGGCAAACAGAGCGCTCTCTATCGGTTATAATTGGAGCTAATATATTCACCAGCTGAGCCATATTTGCACACCCAAGCACATCACTTGAATTTATGAAAATATTCAGCATAGATGACACCCACAAGGCATTAAGCCAATTATACCTTGCATTTAAACCATAATCGCTTCCCTCATCACAAGCACTATTCCAAATGTTCCATTCGTCTAATGCGAGTAAAATATCGTCCTTCCTCGGAGGGAATCTATACCACTCATCAAAGTCACTGGGGATTTCATACTCTTCCAATAGGCTTTTAAGGTTATGAATGGATTTGATAAAATCTGCTTCACCGGAGAAGGCCCCATATGGATTGTTTTTGGTATCTCTGGCATAATAATGAACTGATAAATAGTCACAAACAGGATGCAGTGAATCCAACACTCTTTTGTTCCACTCAAAATCGTGCATACTTCCTACCAGTATGATTTTAATTGAAGAATCAACCAATTTCATATGCTTAACAAATTCCCAGGTGTCTTTTATATAATCATCAACATTATGATGGCTGCCTATATCAGGAACAGCATATGATTCATTGCCAATAAACCAATACTTAACATTATGTGGTTCTTCAGAACCATTGGTTTTTCTTAAGTTAGCATAATATGTATCTTCAGTTCCGTTACAATATTCAACCCAGTTTGCCGCTTCTTCAGCAGTCCCTGTCTCCATATTGACACATATCATAGGCTCAGTGTTTATTACACGGCAATACTTTATAAACTCATCTGTACCAAACTTACCTTCGTTAATACCTCCCCATATAATGTTGGGACGTTTTCTCCTTTTTTCAATTGATCCAACGCAATCCATCCAATGATAAATATTAGCAAATGTTCCTCCGGGCCAGCGAATGCATGGCGGACGCAGTCGTTTCACCTTTTCGATTACATCGCATCTAAATCCTGATGCATCTGAAAGGGGCGAATTTGGTTCAAATAGTCCATTATCAATACATTCCCCCAAATGTTCAATGAACTGACCAAAAATATTAGGATTAATATCATTTGTTTCATCTTTGTTTAGAGATATTATTGTTTTAAGAGTGTTATTCATTAAAAATACTCCATTTGATTAAATAAAAAGCAAGTTGCACAATAAATGCAACTTGCTTGATTTTACCGTTTATTTTGAATTAAGATATTCAGAAAGTTGTTTTTGGTATTCGGCTACAACGGCATCAATACCCGCTGCTTTGAATTCATCTATCGCCTTTTCAATTCCTGCTTCGTAATCAACAATACCCGCTTTTATTGGATAAATTGCTGTCTTCACTGCAGATAAGCAGTTTGCGTATTCAACAGAAACGTTTGTGGGATCAAATGTGAATCCGACAATTACACTGTTCTCTGCTTCTTCGTCAAAAGAATACTGAACCTCAACACGAGTAGGATGGTCATTTACACTCGCACGTGCATAGTTAAGATTTCCTATCATCCATGTAGCAAACCCATAGTTTTGGGCGTCATCTATTATAGTAGTTTCATATGTCATATCATCCATTTCAGTCCAGTCAACGCCTTCTTCTCCATAGATGAATAAGTCATAATTTTCTTGATTTGCATACATCCAGTTCAAGAACTTTATTCCGCTTTCAGGATTTTCGCTGGTGATAGGCACAACATTATCATTTCTGAACCCCATGTCACGGAAAGTTGCTTTTTCAGGAGCAAGTAATATCAAATCTTCCACAACATTATCATCTACCATATCTTTTTTGCTGCGCAG
Organism: Christensenellaceae bacterium; assembly: GCA_963676355.1. GTDB lineage: Bacteria > Bacillota > Clostridia > Christensenellales > UMGS416 > JAGLOK01. The sequence continues at coordinate 568,847 of OY781093.1, read as the reverse complement.
TCCATTACCATCCCTAAATAGATAGCGTCCCAGTTCCATTTCATTCTCACGCCAATCCGAAGGCAATGAAAGTAAATCAGGTGTTATATAACCTTTGTCATAACATTCATTAAAGAACCCTGCTTCCATTTTAAACTCTTCTGAAGAAACAAATGATTCTACAGAGCCATCCTGCCTTATAAGCAGCATTTGCTCGATTACTGTGAAAGGATATGAATCAAATGTTCTTTCCAAGAAACGGGCAGGTTCTTGATAAAGGAGTACTACAGAAGGACTTCCATCACCTTCCCAGTTTTGTTTGAAAACTTCCATAACATTCATTAAATCTTCAGATGTTTCCGGTGTATCAAGACCATATGCTTCAATCCAATCAGTTCTTATTGTAAGACCGGATGTAGCTTTTGTAGTTTCTGTCCAGAATGCAGGAACTGCATATGTCTGTCCGTTAGCCTTTGCAGAGTTCCACATAAACTCTGGAATAACTTTCTTTAGATTTTCGCCATATTGATCCAGAAGATCATCTATAGGATATAATGCTTCCTGACCTACATAAGAACTGAAACCCCTTAAGTCTTCCATAACATGCAACAAGTCAAAAGGTTCTCCTGTAGCCAGCATTAAGTTGGTTTTTTGTTCCCAAGCGTCCCAAGGTATTGTATACAATTCTAAGTTAATATTAACTCCGTCAGCTAGCATTTTTTCGTTTACCAACTCAAAAACTGCAGCCACTCTGTCATCCTGTCCCGGCAAACCACCAGGTATAACATATCGCATGTTTACCGGTTCCTCTACTGTAACTTCTGCAGTTTCTTCAGCTTCTTTTACCTCTTCAGATGCTGAGGGAGCCTTTGTCGCTTCTTCTTGCTTTACTGAGTCGTCTTTTGTGCAGCCTGCAAATATGCCGACAAGCATAATAACAACTATCAGTGATGCTAAAAATTTGTTTCTCATCTTTTCCTCCTAAGTATATTAGTATTATATCTCAAGATCAGCCTTTTACCGATCCTATGATCAATCCTTTAATGAAATATTTTGTAAATAAGGATAAAGCAGTGCAATAGGCCCTATAGTTACAATAACCGTAGCCATTTTTAGAGATTCTGTAGGCAAGGTCACTTCCAGAGATTGCCCATAAGACTGCAAATCCTTTAACATTTGTATATCTGACTGTATTTTGAACAGATAATATTGAAGCGGAAAAAGCTTTTGGTTGTCGATAAGCATAATAGCATTCCACCAATCATTCCAATATGCCAATCCATAAAACAATGCAATAGCCGCTAAAACAGGCTTGCAAAGAGGGAAATATATGCCAAACGCAATCCTAAAATCACCGGCTCCATCTATATAAGCAGCCTCCATAATAGATTCAGGTATATTGCTTATAAAGTTCCTCACAAGAAAAAGGTTGAAACAGTTTAAAAGCAATGTTGGAACTATTAAAGCCCAAATATTATCTCTTAAACCCAAAGAATTACATATTATATACCACGGAACAATTCCGCCATTAAACAACGTTGTGAAGAAGAAAAAGAAGGCCAAAAATGTTCTACCACCAACTTTTTTATTTGCTAAAGTATACGCCGCCATTGCAGTAATCAATAGTGCAAGAATTGTTCCTACAACTGCAACAGCTATTGTAACAATATAACTACTCCACAAACCATCTCCGGACTTAAAGAGAGTGGTATACGCATCAAGCGAAAGCTTCGCCGGCAATAAAGAATATCCGTTTTTTTGTATCATTTTTTCATCGGTTATAGAAATAATGAAAACAAAAACCATCGGTATAAAGCACAATATTGAATATATTTGAATTATTGTTCCCAATAAAAAATTACGTTTTTTCATTTTAAAACTCCCCTGATGTTAATAGTATAAAATTCCCTCATTAAAAAATTGCTCCTTCAGGAAAGAATTTTCTAGTTAATGCATTCACACCATATACAGTGAGGAAGCCAAGCAATGATTGGTATAGCCCAATGGCCATCGCCTGAGAGGGATCCCCCGTCTTTCTTAACAACCTAAACACAAAAGTATCTATAACATCAGCTGTTGGATACAAGAGTGCATTGTCTCTGATTATTGAGTAAATCATGCCAAAATCACCATAAAATATTCTTCCCAGAGACATTAATGTAGTTATCATAACGGTTGGCATTAGAAGAGGTATCGTTATTCTTTTTATTTTTTCCCAGCGACTTGCTCCGTCAATTGTTGCAGCTTCATAAATCTCCTTATCAAAACCTGCAATAGCCGACAGCAAAATTACAACCTGAATTCCTGTCCCTTTCCATATTCGCATAACTACTAATATAGGAAGCCAAGGCTTTGGCAATGTATACCAGTTGACAGCCTCAAAGCCCAACGATTTTAATACTTGATTTACTATGCCAATTTGATTTGCAAACAAACTATAGACCAGATAGCTTACAATTACCCAAGATAAAAAATAAGGAAATATAAATAAACTTTGATTTACTTTCACAAATAACTTATTTTTCATTTCATTTAAAATTACAGCAAGGAATATCGCGAGAATTGCTCCTATCAGGATAGACAAAAAGTTGATACTCAAAGTATTCATAGTAACTTCTACTAACTTACTGGACTTAAAAAACACCTGAAAATTTTCAAGACCTGTAAATTTACTTTTAAATATCCCTTGTCTGTAATTAAATCTTTGAAAAGCAATAATCATATACGGTAATGTCAAATATCCAAATATAATAGTATAAATAATTGCTGGAAGAGCTAAAAGATAACAAACTTTATTTTTTATAATATCTAATAATATTTTATTATATAATTTAGGTCGTTTTCTTTGGGTGTGCTCAAAACCCTTTTTTGTTTTGTCCATATCTTCTCCTACTTAACATTTTGACGTTTACTAAACTATCATTAATGAATAAATAAAAAAACTTTAAATTGGTTATTATTGTTCAGTTTTATGCTCTTTGTTAATTTTTTTTATTTTGATTTCATGCAAAACTTCAAATTGACTCCATTTTTACCGTCAAAATTGATAATAATTTGTATATAACATATAATCTTTTAATAAGTAATCTGGAGAAACATATGATAAACGTTAAAAAATACAGTAAAATGTCAATGTATAAAAAGATGATTTTTGCATTTTCTTTTGCTATTGGTACTACAATTCTTTTATTAAGTTTCTTTTTATATGAATTATTTAAGTACAATGCTATTCTCGAAGTAAATAGAGTTTCCCAAGAATTCCTTGCACAAACAAGCTCCATTTCAAATATTGTACAGTCGCAGGCAATAAATATAGGTAATCAGCTTTCTTCTGATCCTGAGATAACAAAGTTAATGTTATCAAAAAAAACAAACTATAACGAGGAATACCAAATACTACTTAAAATAAAAGATATTGAAGGTATATATCCTTTTATAAACTCTATATGCATTTATAATGGCTATACTGACAGATATTCTAATAACAAGGGAATATCAATAGAAGATGAAGAGAATCTTAAAGAGAACATACTAAGCAGAAGCATTAATACGAACTTTCATTTTATACCAAGAAGAATACATTATCCTTACTCAACAACAGCTAAAAACTATTCACATTCTGTGTTAACATATATATTCAGTTCTGTTTATGGAACTGGTCATCCATCAGCAATTGTTATTAATATTGATGAGAGTTATTTGAGAAATTCACTAAGCAATATAACCAAGGGAAACATAAATGACATTCTAGTTTTGGATGAAAGCGGAGAATTATTACATAATATAAACGAAAAGGACACTTTTCTTAAAGACTATTCATCCTATCAGTTTTATGAAAAAATAAATAATTCTGAAGATGACCAAGGTTCTTTTTTAGACAGTTATGAAAATAAAAAAGTTCTTATTACATATGTGAAAAGTGAGCAAACAAAGTGGCTGTTTGTTGCTATACAAGAATATGATAAACTATTGGCACCAACACGAAACATTAGTAAAAACTTGATATATATAAGTGCTTTACTGCTTTTAATTGGTTTTATGGCATCATTAATTCTGGCAAAGCGCATCAATCAGCCTTTGAAAAACCTGGTAGCTAATATCAATAACTTAACTAAGTATAAAAATGATAATGCTGCTATTCCAGAAGTAAAAAATGAATTGTACTATATAGGCGAAACGATAGAAAAAACTCTAAAAAATGCATTTGATATAGAAAAGACCCTAAATACTTCTATGCCTATTCTGGAAAACACATATCTTGTATCTCTTCTAAATGGAAAACAGCACAATATAACAGAAGCTACAAAACAAATAATATCAGCCCGCGAACAACTTAATGGCCCATATTTTTGCGTATTGGCGATACTGCTGGAAGTTGATGAAAGTTGTTACACAAAAGAAAGCTACTATATGTTATACAATTCAGCATGCGACTTAATTGATAACGTTTTATCAAAAACTATATCGTGCAAAGTAATAAATAGTACAGATTCATTTATTTATGTGCTTTTGCAAAAAGAATCAGAGATAAACATACCAACAGAAATATTGAAAGAAATCAATACATCCTTAAAAAACAGTTTTGATATAACGGTTAGTATCTCAAAAGGCGATCAAGTTGATAAGATTGATAAGATAAGCGAATCATATGCATCAGCAAAGAAACGAATGTCTGCCCGCTTTTTCACTGGAATCAACTCTATAATTTTGACTGACTATGAGCACTCAGGTAATAAAAGCAACAGCACCGAGTCAGACTTTACAATTATACAATCAGACCTAATAAATGCTCTACAGTATAAAAAATTGTCAATTGTCGAACAGCTTAGTCAAGAGCTTATTGATATGTTGCTTAACTTCTATCCTGAAGAAGCATTTATACATATGAAAAATTTTATTTTAATTTATGAAGAGAGATTTAATTATATCCTCAATTCAACTAAACAAGCAAATTCATCTATTAGCATTGATACCACACAAAAATTTAAGAGCTACTTAATATCTAACAATAATATAATTCATAAGTATTATAAGGATAAAAAGAGTAATAAACACATTAAGCTAGTGGATGATATAAAAGTATATATTAATAAAAACTATATGGACTTTAACTTATCTCTTCAGTCTGTTGCTGACAATTTCAATATATCTCCACATTCTCTAAGCCGAATTTTTTCCAATATTTCAGGTACGGTTTTCAGTGACTATGTTAATATAACAAGGCTAAATATCGCAAAAAGAATGTTGGCTGAAACCAACTTGAAAACTAAAGAAATATGCAATGCAATTGGATTATTGAACTATTCATATTTCTTTACTTTGTTTAAAAAGTATGAGAACATAACCCCAGTACAATATAGAAAAAATATGCAGAGCACAAAAAAATAGCCTACTATAAATGAAAAAACACTGATTGAGATAATCGAAGTGCTCTTAGTTACATTTTTACAGTAGCAATCCCCCCCTGCGCGCATCACTTATGTTATATTTCATTTTCTGATATACTATTTTATTGCTTTTAAGACCAAGCCTCCAAAGCCTTTAATACTAAAGATTCAACTTCTTTTGGTGATGCACTACTCGGAAAATAATCCTTTATCTTTTTAAATGATAACGTAATCACTTTCGATGACCGCTTCATCTTTTGTGTAATAATCTTATCGATTTTCTAATAAGTAAGCTCTCCATTCTAACTAATTCCTTTCGGCATTGTTGCTTGTTTTAGCGGAACGCTGAAGTTCTCTTCCCTTTTCAAAACATCATATAGATTTTCCTATTCCTTTTTAAGATAATATAATTCGACTGATGGAATAAACGCAATTTTTTTCTTCAACTCTATCTAGTAATTATGTAATGAGACTTGTTAATCTAATATACCTTCTAACTGTATCCCCACTCACACTAGAACTTGATGCTATTAAATCATCACTCCTTAACTTCGCCTCAAATTGCGGCGAAGTTATATCATTCCGTTTCCCTTGTGCTTTGATTGCTTCCATTTCTAGTTTATATAAATAAGCCTTTTCACTTGGAAGTATTCCTTCACGTTGTTGAAGATTTGAGTCAACCATTAATATTGTTGCAGTTTCATTGTCCAGTTCACGTACATTGTATAACCGTGTGATAATCGGCATAGCAATTGGTGCGCCTTGGAGTAAAGCCACAAGATTGAAAGCGTTAATACGCGGAACCTTATAGGCTTATTTGTTTCATTTGCATTCTACAGTTCTACTGGATTCCAAGATCATATAAGCTTTATAGCCGGTATTATATATGGGGTAATTATTGAAGCTATTCTAAGCATTCCCAAAGGTAAAGCTAGTAATTAAAAAAATCAATAGCACTGGCAACAAAGAAATTATCGAAACAAATTTAGCTAATGGATATATTCAACCCGTTATTCAGCCATTTTCCCTTTATCCTACTATATTATCTTTAAAACCATTTTCACCTTTTTAAAAAATATAAAAAGCCGTAAACACATATTGATTACGGCTTTTGTTAATTAAGACAATATAATTGTAAAGTAATTTTATATCATTTCAGGCAAGATTCAATATCTCTCATAACGCTTTCTTTAATATAATATACATAGCATGCGACCATAAAAGCGGTTTCACAGTGCTTGCCCCATCAACTTTTGCAGCTTCATAAAGCGACTGCGGAACCGACTGTAATCCAGCAAGATAAATAATTGCTGTCCAACCCATACCTTTCCATATTCCAAGAATGCTTATCGGTATCATGGCAAGTACAGGGTCTGCAAACTATTGAATATTATTTTTTGTGATATAGAGCACATCAGTTAAAATATAGTTCACCAAGCCGGCCTGTCCATTAAACATATATTCAAATAGCAACGAAACTATTACCCATGACGTAACAACCGGCAAATAATAAATTATCCTGAAAGTAGTTCTGCCTCTAATCTTCCTGTCAAGCAGTATTGCAATGAATATCCCAAGAAACATTTTCATAATAACTGTTATAAGCGTATAGCCAATTGTGTTAATAATTATTATTTTAATAACTCGTTTATCTCAACGGCTGCTTGATCCAATGCTTCCTGAACTGTTTGATCACCATTCAATATACGCTGGAATGCATTTTTTATTGCTCCATCCATTGTTGTAGGAGCTGCATCAAGACCGGCTGCTTCAAACAGTTCTCTATTCCACAGGAGCCCCTGAGTGTTTGTATTCTGCGGATGTCCATAGTATCCATCTTTCCAGTAAGTAGTAGAAAGAGGTCCCTCAAACACTGTATTTGTTATTTCATAAAAATTAGCCATTTCATCGCTTAGCTTTAATAATGTTTCATCTTCAGCAAACTGTGATACCCACGCAATATCCACACGCGCAGTGTCTGGACCACTTCCACCCGAAAGTGATGTAATTATTGCTGATTTGAAATCATCATATGCATATTTTGTTGCTTCTACCGTAATTCCAGGATTAGCTTCTTCAAAAGCTGCAATGACAGTTTTCAATTGCGCAGCTTCAGCATCTGACATTGTATACCAATACGTTACAACTGAATCCTCAATCTCTGCTGTTTCTTCATTATCAGTTTCTTGTGCCTTTGTTTCTTTCGGTGCCTTTGTTGCAGATTCGTTTGATGTCTCTTGAATGTTGTCTTGGCTACAGCCAGAAAAACCTGCTACCGTCAAACAGGTAATCATAAGTGTTACTATAATCCTCTTCATTCTGTTTCCTCCATTTACAAAATCGGCTTAATTCAACCGGTTCAATTTTGATGATAATACTAAAATATAAATAATATAAATCTTTTTTATATAAATAATTCGTATTGCTACATAAAATTCATGTTTTTTATAAAAAACACTAAAAACTATAGGGGTTTAGCATAACTTTGTAGAAATATTTTACTCCGTCAGATTTAGAATATAGTCAGCAAATTAATTAGGAGGACTATATAAATGCCAGAAAAAGAATATTATGGGATTGGAGAGAAGCCGGTTTTTCCGGGACTTTCAAACTATCGCGAGCCTTTCATTTATGAATTGGCGGGAAAATCATTTCATTTGATTATGGATAGTGGTAAGGAGTATTATCTTAATTTTTTGACCGGAACTTCATTGGAGTGGTCAAAAAACGGGAAAAAGGCAAAAAAGAATTATTATGAATGCCTTAAATGCGATGATACAACTTATTTTGTGAATATGGAAGTTAAGGGTGCCGAGCCCCGAAAAGGAATAACCTTCATTTTGGATTTGGAAAACAGGCTGACGACAATAGTGGAAGTAAGGCAAGGCGAAAGAACCGAATATCCGAATCTTGTTACCGTAAAGCATGGTTTTGGTGTTATTGCAGTGCCAGGTATGGAGCTTCCTAAAATAAGACACGAATATACTGAAGACTTAATAGGAAAGAGAATACTTTGGAACTACAGTCCTGACGGGCTTGCAATAATTCATGTGTATTACGATAAAGAATATATGACTGTTACCAACAACGAAGGCGAAGGAATGGTAACGCGCATGTCAAGAGAGCGATATGAAGAATTTCAGCGCGAAAGAGAAAAGCACCCATACAATGAGCCTACAATATACATAAAGGTAAAAGAGGGTATCTATATCGTTTGCTGCAATGAAAGCCATTCGGCCAAAAGAGGCAAAATGGGAAATAACTTATTGTTTTTAATGGATCTTAAAAGAGTTCATGATGTGGGAAGATCTTTTGGCATTGATGGTAATTCAGATCCAGAAAATTACACATTCTCAGCTTTTGGCGCTTGGACAAAATCTGATGGAGAGCTTGAAGCAAAGTCCAGAAATAATCCCTACCTAGAAGCCGATAAACTCGACCCGACATACACTAGAAAGATTTAGTTATTATAAATTTTATACCACAGTGGATACACCGTGTATGGTAAAGAACGATTAAGTATTTTGGAGGTGCTTAGCAAATGAAAATCGGAGTAATAGGCGCAACTGGCAAAGCAGGCTCATTAATAGCCTCAGAAGCTTATGCGCGCGGAAATAAAGTCACTGCAATAATAAGAAATAAATCAAAACTTGAAAATGATATATACGAAGTGATAGAAAAAGATATTTTTGATCTAAAGAGCAAACATCTTAAAGACTTTGATGTTGTGGTTAACGCATTCGGCACAGCGTTTGACAAAGAGTCTGCAAAGCTACATGTCAAAGCTATGAAATACCTCATCAAAGTTTTTGAAGACCTGCCAAATGTCCGACTTATAGTAATTGGGGGCGCAGCGAGTCTGTATAAAGACGGCAATATGAAGCGACAAGTGCTGGAAGATATCCCAGAAGAATGGAGAGCCGTCCCCCAAAAAGCTGCTAAAGCTCTTGATATTTTAAGGAAAAGCGATGTAAATTGGACATTCTTTAGCCCTGCGGTTACTTTCGATTATAAAGGCGCGCGCACAGGGAAATATACATTGGGAAATGAATTTTATATCGTCAATGAAGATGGAGAAAGCTATATAAGCTATTCTGATTATGCAATCGCATTGGTGGATGAAATCGAAAATGAAGCTTTTATAAAAAGAAGATTTACCGCAGTGTCAAAGAGAATAAAAACTAACGGATAATAAATACCGTTTGTATAAATTGAATTCAGCAGCAAAATAGTAGAAAATCAATAGAAATAACGGACAAATGTCCGTTATTTCTATATAATATTGTTTTTAATACTTTGCTGGAATAACTAATGTAACGATAGTTCCTTTTCCGAGTTCGCTCTCAAAGTGCAAATGATATTGGGGTCCGAAAAAAGTAGCTATTCTTTCGCTTATGTTGACTATGCCATAATGGCTTCCCGAGTCGTTTGCTTCAGGGGCTTCCTTAGATGCCTTGTTAAGAGAGTCCACATTCTTTTCGGATATGCCGGCACCATCGTCTTTTATTACGAAAGTAATCAGATCGTCACTTATTTTACCAATGATTGTAACACAGCCTTTCTTTTCTTCTTTGTTTAAAATACCGTGGAGAATCGAATTTTCCACTATGGGTTGGAATGTTATTTTAGGTATAGTATATTCCAAACACAAAGGATCGATATCAATATCTAAAGACATTTTGCCGCCGTAGCGAATATTTTGTATCGAAAAATATGATTTGACCAAGTCGATTTCACGCCATATTTGATAAGTATCATTCCCCTGATTTAGGCTCAGTCTATAAAACTTGGTAAGCTGAAAGATAATGTCTTCAACTATATCTGACTGGTTTTTATATGCATGATAGTTGATCATATCCAATGTATTGTACAAAAAATGAGGATTTATTTGCGCCTGCAAAGCTTTGAATTCCGCATTTTTAATCCTAATTCCCGATTCGTACGAAGAATGTATGAGCATTTGAAGTTCATATGTCATATAGTTATAGCTTTCGATAAGATCCGACAATTCATCGTGGTTTTTCTGCAGAGGCAGCAAATGAAAATTCCCCGAGCAAAGATTTTTCATGTTGCTTGCAACGAGCCCAATCTGATTTGTTATTTTCCTTGTGAACATCATACTGGATAAAAATATCAACACCGAGCTTATCAATAAAAGCGAAATATAAAAAAGTAGCTGCTTTTCATAATTCACCGAATTCAGATCTTCCGATGAAATAATAGTAATCATTTTCCAAGGCGTTACAAGAAATTCGCTGGTCAATACATGATATTCTTTTCCGTCTACTTTCAATTCTCCCCAATTGCCTGTTGTATCTGAAAGATTAATCCCCTCAAAACACAGTGCATCAGGACCTCGGTCGACAGCTGCTGAAATAATTGTATTGTTGTTTTCATCCAAGATATAGGTCGCGCTGTTTTCCATTATAAGCGATTTTTGTAGCGCGAGTTGAATGGCACGCTTGGAAAAATCCAGACGTATTATTGAAGAAGATTGGCTATAGTCGTCGGAATCCACAACCTTTATTGCATAAGAGATAGTGTTGCTTTTAGGGTCGGATCTATAACTTGGCAAGAAGGTCAAGTCTCCGTCGTAATCCTCGTTTGAAATCCAAATGTTTCTATATTTTGAGCTTTCTAGCTTCTCAAACCAAACAGCTTCTTCAATATCTTTCAGCGAATAGTAATTCCCTTCATCGACAAGCTCACTTAATTTATCTTTTACATAAATTCTAAGCTGAACCGAGCTTTGCTGAATATTTTCAATAAAATATATGAGATTATATATTTCTATTTTTAAGTCTGTAAGTTCATCCAATGTATATACTGATTTTTCTGAAATAAGGTCGCGCACTTTTGTATCCGTCATCAAAAGCGACAAACTTTCACTGTAACTGTTAAACTGGTTTGACAGCGATGAAGCTGTCATCGCATGAGAGCTTTTTGAGTTTGCCAATAATTCTTCTTGGTAATTTTGAGATATATAATAATTAAACACAATCATAAATATGATTAGCGGCACGAAAACAGAAAAGAATATTATGAAAGCAAGCCTAGTGTTCAAACTTATATTTCTGCATGATAGTCTGAATAATCGGATAACTCGATTAATGAAATTCATGAGTTTTCTTTCTATATTCAGTCGGAGTAAGCCCTGTATAGTTTTTAAATTTCAGCGAAAAGTAATTGCCGTTACGATAGCCTACCATCCCCGCTACATCTTTGACTTTGTACTTTGAGTCGCCTATAAATTCCATGGCTTTTTTCATCCTATAATCCAAGATAAATTTATGGAGAGTGTTACCCGTTACCTCTTTGAACAGATGGCAAATATATGTATAAGAAAGATTGTTTTCGAGACTTATTGACGTTAAGCTTAAATCCTGAGCATTATAATTTTTACGTATATGCCTTATTATCCTGCTTATTGTTTCATTGTCATATTGGCTATTTTTTATCGCACTGTAATAATTATTTACTCCTTTAAGTAAGAAATCACAGAGCTGGTCGATATAACTTAATTTATTTATGTATGACCATATGTCCTGCTCTCCCGAAAAATCGGAATATATTTCTATTCCTTCATTGTGCGCAATATCTGTAAGCTTTGATATCATTGAATAGTACAAATTTATTACGTCCGATATGGAAGTGCTTTCGTAATTTTTAATATTGGTAGTCAGATTTCTTACGAAAAAAGTAATATGTCCCGGACTATCTTTTTTTAAGCAATGGATAAACTCCGTCAAATCAAACTGGCTGAAGTTGAAAGACTGCTTCATATCGATTTTATAAAAACAGATACTGTTCGGTTTTTTGAAAAAACATTGATGGACAGCCAACTTAGAATGCTTGAATGATGTGGGAAGTTGCTCCCATTCCTTTACGAATGTACCGACTCCAACTGCTATATTCCCACAAATCACAGAAATCCTGTTTTGCATAAAGCCGCTTATTCGGTTAACGAGCGAATACATATCCATATAATCGCGTTTCTTCTTATCTATGAGAAAAACTATTATGGACTGATTTTTTATTGTAGCGATAATTTCGGCTGTTGAGCTTTTGAACATATCATATAGTGCCACAATTTCAGCTCTTGCAAACAAATCGAAATTTGTATCTTCTGACATCTCCAAGATATGAATTTTAATAGCTATGCTCAGTCCATAATCAGCTTTATTATAATTTATACTTTCTAAAGATCGCTGACATTCTGCCAAAGAAAAATTTGAAGATGTAAGTGATTGTGCTATATAGTCTTTTAAAATGTTTGTTTCAATGGTGCGTAGTTCCTTTATTTCGGATAGTTGTGTATTCCTACTTTTGACCATTTCGACTGTATTTTTAAGCACTCTAAATAAATCTTTCATATTTATCGGCTTTTCTATATAACGCACAGCTTTTATTTCTATAGCGCTTTTTAGATACTGTTTGTCTGCGTAACCACTTATAAAAATTACTTTCAGTTCCGGAAACTTATTAGTAAGCTCTGTTGCAAGCGAGATACCATTTAACCGCGGCATACGCACATCAGTTAAAAGTATGTCCGGTGTAAAATCTTCACAGACTTTTACAGCCTGCACCCCATCTTCTGCCTGTTTTATTTGATCAATGTCGAGTTTTTCCCAGTCAATCCTACTTATGATATGGTCTCTGGTCGAGTATTCGTCGTCTACTAACAATAGTTTAAATGCCACAATAGGCCTCCCTTTTTGTGCAACATTTCATAGAAAATCATATATATTTTAAGATATATTGGATAAGCATTCAAGTATAATATGTTTTACAAATAGAAAATCGTATGCAATTGACACAAAAAAAATAATAAGCATTATCAAAAACTAACGGCGTTATAAAGGAAATTGCATGCAAAATCCAATAAATAATTTTATTAAAAGAGAAGGGGTGGCTACCATAGACATTGCCAATGAAAAGAACAAACAGATAGCAAAAAAAATCACTAAAGCTAACAGTTTTGTGAAAGTGTTTCGCAAACAAAAGCTTTTGCTTTTAATGCTTTTACCTGCACTAACCTACATAATAATATTCCGTTATTTACCAATGGCAGGTATTATTTTAGCTTTTAAAGATTTCAATTATCAATTAGGAATATTTAGAAGCCCTTGGGTAGGTTTTTCGAACTTTAAATTTCTTATAATCTCCAACCAATTATATACTCTTACGCGTAATACTCTGCTTTACAATCTAGGATTTATCATTTTAGGAATTACATTGGAAGTTGGTTTTGCGGTTATAATAAATGAGCTGGGAAATAAATATTTTAAAAAACTATTCCAATCATTTATGTTTTTACCTTATTTCATATCATGGGTTGTGGTTGCTGCCATAGTCCAGGCTTCGTTTGGCTATGAATACGGGTTTGTTAATAATATAATTGAATTTTTAGGCGGCGAAAGATTTAATATCTATGCAAATACTTCTTTCTGGCCGTTTTTAATAATATTTATCAGGGCATGGAAAATGACAGGTTATGGTACAGTAGTGTATTTGGCATCTGTCTCAAGCTTGGACCCTGTACTTTTTGAAGCGGCTGCAATCGATGGCGCGAATGTTTGGCAGCGTATATCCCGTATCACAATCCCCAGCCTTTTACCCACAATAATAATAATGTTTTTGTTGGCCGTAGGACAGATCTTCCGAGGAGACTTTGGTCTGTTTTATCAATTGGTAGGCAACAACGGGCAACTACTTGACGTTGCGGATATTCTAGATTTGTTCATTTATAGAGCACTTACTACAACAAATGATATTGGTATGGCAAGTGCCGCGGGACTGTTCCAATCAGTACTATGCTTTTTAACCATCATCGCTGCAAACTGGTCTATAAAAAGATTTGAATCTGACTATTCACTTTTTTGAGGAAGGAATACTAAAACATGAAGAAAATTGCAACAAAAGACGAATTAATATTCAAAATTATAGGTTATACGGCGGTTTTTATATTTGGAATGCTTTGCGTATTGCCGTTTTGGCTGATATTCACGGCTTCCTTTACTAACGAATCTGCATTGCTTCATAATGGATACGGCCTTTGGATAAGTGAATTTTCTACGGCCTCATATGGTATGATTTTTGAAAATCCTCAAAGGATACTATGGTCGTACCGCAACACAATAGGAGCGACTATCGTAGGAACAACTTTTGCCGTTTTAATGGCGACAATGACAGGCTACGTGCTTGCTAGAAAAGATTTTCCGTGGAGAAATAAATTTTCATTCTTTTTCTTTTTTACAACATTGTTTAATGGCGGCTTAGTCCCACTATATTTATTAAACACAAGAATACTTGGGCTTAAAAACAGTTTTTTCGCCCTGTTTTTGATGCTGATGTTTAATGTATGGTACATGATAATAGCGAAGAACTATATGAAAACCGTCCCATACGAAATAACAGAATCGGGAAAAGTTGACGGAGCCAATGATATATCGATTTTTTTCCGTCTCATACTGCCGCTATGCAAGCCTCTTCTTGCTACTTTGGGCCTGTTTTCTGCATTGGCGATTTGGAATGATTGGTACAACAGTATGCTCTATATCACAGACAATGAAAAAATGAGCCTACAGTACTTTCTGCATGAAATGCTAAGCAGTATACAAGCACTGAAATTGATAGCATCTCAAAATGGTACGGTGGATATAAAGATGTCATTCCCACAGGAATCAATGAAGATGGCTATGACTATAGTTGTGACAGGTCCGATAATTTTCCTATACCCTTTCGTGCAAAAATACTTTGTTAAAGGATTGACTATAGGAGCAGTAAAAGGATAATGGATGTAACGCTATTCGGGCGCCCTGGATACGTTCATAAATAAATGAAGGAACAATAAAAGGAGGAGAACAAAATCATGAAAAAAACTTTGATCTTGATACTGGTTTTAATGATGGCTTTAACGGTATTTAGCGGATGCCAAAAAGACACCGCATCTGACGAACCAGGTAAAACCGCCGAAGAAACGACTAATACCAGTGAGGTGGAGGAAGCTACTGAAAATAACAATGAAGCAGCCGTAGACCCTGACAACCCTTGGTCAGTTGTAGATACATCAGAGGAGGCACACATTGTAATTTATGTGCTTGGCACAGCTCCTACTGCGCTTGATGAAGTTCTTGAGCTTGCAAACGCACGCACTAAAAAACTAATCAACGCAACATTTGAAGTCAATTTCATACCTTTAGCCGACTACGCAACTAAATATCCACTGATTCTTACAGGCGGAGATGACATAGATTTAGTTTACGCTTCATCCTGGTGCTTCTTTGACGAGCAGTCTTCAAAAGGCGCTTTCATGGAAATAACAGATGACTTTTTGAAAAACTATATGCCTGTAACAAACGAAGCACAAGATCCTGCTTCTTGGAATCAGATCAAAAATACTGATGGAAAAATATTCGCAATCCCGAGAAACGAAACAGCGCAACAGCTTTATGGTGGATTCATAATCCGCAAAGACTTGCGCGAAAAATATGGCATGGATGAAATAAGTACATTCGACGAGCTTGAGCAATATCTGTTCGCTGTTGCAGACAACGAAGCAGGTACAGGCTTATATGGTTTGTATACATATCCTTCTTGCCCTATGAAAGGCCAGTTGCTTGAGCCAACGGAAAATATTTTGTATGCATCAAAAGACTTTGCATGGGATGCAGACAACGGCACTTTCGATGCAGCGGATTTGCAATACATCTATGAAACTGAAGAATTTAGAGATTATGCCTTGAGAATGGCCGAATGGGCCAAAAGAGGCGTATGGCCCTCAACTGCAATGAGCAATACTACAATGACAAACGATCTTATAATAGAAGGAAAAAGCGCATGTGCTGGAGTCCGTACAGTTGAAGCGGAATCCATACTCAACAATGGACGCGATAATGGTTTGGACCTTGAATTTTTCACCTTGCTTGATGATAGCAACGTAGGCCGCGTGAATTCATACGCCGGTGATGCGATGGCTATAGCTGCCTTTTCCAAGAATCCCGAACGTGCAGGCACATTGCTTGATGTTATTAAAAATGACAATGAAGTCTATATGCTCACACAGGGCGGAATAGAAGGTCGACACTATGTCTTAAACGAAGACGGAACACGCACATCCGGACCTGAAGTGGATGACTATGGATGGAGTTGTTGGGCATGGGGAACTCGCAGCTTTTTCCAACCCCCAATTAAGTATAAAAATGAAGAATTACAGGAAGTAGAAAAATTCTATAATTCGATCATGGTAGATTATGATGTCTTCCCATTTGCAGGCTTTTCCATTGATAACGACGAGTACAGCGCAGAAAATGCAGTTATACTTTCCATAGAAGGTGAGTATGAATATTCGTTCGACCTTGGTGTATATGGCGATAACACAGAAGCTAAGCTTGATGAATTTATTTCAACACTTAAAGACGCAGGTCTTGATAAATTGGTTGAATATTGGAGAGGCGAATGTAAAGCACACTACGATGATTATCTGGCATCGAAATAAGGACAGTTAACAAAGGCATTATAAGAATTTAATTTCTAAGTGTAATGCGAACCTAATAACAAAACATTAAAACACCTCCAGCGGCAAGATTCACGCAATTGGAGGTGTTTTGCTAAAGACAAATTATGTGGCATTATCTCAAATCACACTAATTCCCAAAGCACAGTGATTATAAAATTAACTTTTGTGCTTTAGCCTGAGAGATCTTGATAGAAGCGATAATATAAATCCGATATACTTTGATTTTGCGCCAAACTTTATAAATATCAAATTAAGCTCATATAGTTTTATAAATTAAACTTACTCGGCTTGCTTCCTGCTACCATCTGTCAATTGTAGTTTTGAACATGCAAACAACTTTGATAATAACTCTGTTTTGGCAGCATAACCCTTTAACTACGTAGGCCGGAAGCACCAAATGAAGAATGCAGAATTCCACGAATCTATGGTTGAGATCCAATCTTAGCAAGCATAGTACTTCTGTATATTTATTGTTTGCGCTAAATATAAGCTAATACATGGAAAATTCATATCTGCATTAATCCAGACACCAATACCAATACATTGTCATAGCTGTTATATCGATTTTATTATGGATTTTACTTTTAAATAAAAATTAAATACTTCCTAGCGTTGTCGCATTTTTTATTAATTATATTAGTTGCTTTCCCTGCTTCACTTTGAATCGTTCTAGATATCTTAATTCTATTATAAACAATAAGGGCTGATTAAACTTTTTAGTTTAAATCAGCCCAATGCCTGTAATGTTAAATTGTCTTGAATATCAAACCCGATTAAAGCATAGTTTTGATGAGCAAACTTGACTGCTACATCCTATATTTGCTTTGCTCGTTTTCAACTCCGCCATCGGCTTTTACAAACCTGCCGAATGCAGAAAACATGTAGTTTTCGGGTCCGCCATCCATGCCTGTGCCGAAGGAGCGCCCTACATCATGTACCCTTCTGGTGTCTGCGACTATCAGTAGATTGTTTCCTGTTTTATCGAGGAAGATAGGCATATGCGTTTCTATAAATGAAATAATATATAAGCCTTCTTTTATTTTTATATAATAGCAGCGTTCATCATAAGGATACTTTGCAAACTGCTCACGCATTTCTTCTGACGCAACAAACGCAGAGTCTTCTCTGGGCGCTACACGAATGTAATTAGCATCAAAATATACATGTGTTACTTTAAATTTGGGACTGTAAGCCCATTCAATACGTTTGCCTACCAAGTCCATCGTGAACCCATGACGCTTCATTGGAAGCTCTTGTCCCGGAACCTTTATAGCTCCGAATTCTATATCATTGGTGACTATCCCCGGGTATTTCGGATTTGTACCGATTTTTGCTATAACCACAGTTACCAGTGAATTTTCTGTGTCCAGCACTATAGTAGCACCCGTCCTCGGTTCTGATCCAAAAACCTCTACATTAACCATATAGGTGGTCTCATCTGATTTGAGGCATTCAAATTTTTCCCATTTAAAATGATCGCCTTGCTTTGCCCACATAAGGGTTTCTCCGTCCACAAAATTTACTAGATAGTCATATCCATTGTCCATTGCAAGGCTGAACGACTTACCTGCAAGATCATAACAGAGTGCACCTTTGTATTGGGAAAGACCTTCGAATTGTGGCGCTTTGTCATATATTCCGAAATACTCGTCTTTTTTTTCTTCTTTCTTCTCAGGCGGTGCTATGTGTTTTGAAACAGCGGTAAATCTCTTTTTGATATGATTGCCGCCCTCCAATTCATCTATCATAGCTATTGCATAATCTGCGTAGCTCAAATATGCTTCACCGTCCTCATTTACAATAGCGAACTCTCCGCCCAATGTATACTTACCTGTACGCGCACCTTTCGGGTCAAACATTGAAGCTGGGCTGAAATACGTCCAATTAACATCACTTTTACGTAATTTGTCAAGGCCAATTGACATATAGTGCGGAACGGCTTGGAACTTCTCCGGAATATCTTCTATCACCTGATGGGCCATATTGGAATCTTTATAGAGACTGCCAGCCCCTCCCACCATTAAAAAACGGACGTCTGGGACTTGTTCGAAAAGTTTAATAAGGGACTTTATGGATTTCACGTGGTCTTCTTCCACACCTTGACCAAACGGAGTTCCAAAGCAGTTTATGACTGCATCGAATTTCTTTACATCATCTACGGTTAAATCGTATAAACTTTTCTCCAGCACTTTATAGTTTTCAGTTTCAAGCTTGGATCTATCACGTACTATTGCCGTTACTTTATGACCGCGTGCGTAAGCTTCGCCTGCAATCAAAGCACCTGCTTTTCCGGTAGCTCCGATAATACCAACTTTCATTTTCATATACTCCTCCTTTTATTGATACCTAAATTATACTTTTTTTAATTTTGCATATATCACTAAACATTTGTCATTTTTATTAAAATATTAAGGTGTATACTATATTATGCAATCTAACCAGCAAGTATTTCATATGCTTGTTTGTGAGAAAAGCAGTTATTGTAAATTATCTTATAACATGCCTTGTTGATAACCTTTTCCAAATTCTATATAAATAAATGGCAACAAAGAAGTCAATCATAGTATTTTATAGAATATGGCATAATATCATATTTTCGAAAAGATCTGATAATGATATAATTTAAATCATATATTTTTTGTTTCCAAAAGCAGTCTTGAAATGTGAATATTTCTGTATGGGAAATAGAGCTTAAATGTGTATGTATTTGAGGCGAAGAAATTTTTTAACGTTTGCCTTTTAATAACAAATTTATTCAATTAAAATCAGGAGGATTACAAATGGAAAAAATCTTAGAATTTTTAAAAACCAACCGCTCGGGAAGCTTTGCAACAGTGGAAAACGGAAAGCAGCCGCGGGTTCGCCCATTTGGCTTTGGCTTTTACGAGGACGGCAAGTTTTGGTTTTGCACAAATAACCAAAAAAAGATCTATAACCAATTGCAGGATACACCCTATGCAGAAGTTTGCTTTGCTGCCCCCGGATATTCACAATACCTAAGGCTAAGCGGACAAGTGACCTTTGATACGAGCATTGAAGCTAAATCAAAAGTGATGCAGGCTATGCCAGGAGTAAAAGGAATTTACGGTGAGCCCAACAACCCAATATTTGAAGTTTTTTATATCGAAAAAGGAGAAGCAGTTCTCACTGCATTCCCACCTTCACCGGATAATCCTGACCACGTCGTAGAATTTTAGTGATAGATTAGCTTTTTGTCTTTAGCTGCTTTTTTAAGTCTCTACTTTAAACATTGAGAAAAAGCCTATAAAAAAATCAACTACCAAAAATAAGGATAGTCAAAGAAAATAGCTATCCTTTTTTGTGGGTATAATAAAATTCTTTTTAGAAATTATCCTAATAACCATAACAAAAAAGATACATTTTATAATTATTCTTTATCCAACCTGTGCCCTCAATCACGACAAAAGTTCCAGACAAAAAAAGATAGTAGCCACTGATACTTTAGTTAGTTCTCAATATTAAAAGGAGAATGTATTTATAGTGAGAAAAATTGTGTGTCTGAAGAAATCGAGAGGGATTTGTTTGGATATATTGAACTATTCGATAACAGAAAACTTTTGCATTTAACATTTTATTATCTATGTCCTGTTCAATATGATATTCATTACTTTTTAGAACATTGTAGAACAAATAAATAACTAAAAATTAAACTATTTTACACTTCCGCTCCCCATATAGCCGAATAATTATATTTTACTATTTTCATAGACTGGCGATTGATATATACTATTATTATACTATTTAACAAATATAACTCAGGACTAACACTCAATCGAATATATTGTATAACACGGAGGAGATATGACCAAAATCAGAAAATTCTTCCTAAAGCAGAAAATGATGAGGCGAGTTCTGCTAAGCTTAATTCCCATCTTCCTATTGTCTGTTTATTTTTTCGGCTTGCGCACACTTGTGTTGCTGCTCGTTGTAACCATAACCGGAATTTTAAGCGAGTATGGCATTATGAGACTAATTGACGGTGAAAAAGCCAAGGTTTCAGAAGCGGTATTTGTGACATGCCTATTGTTCACATTGACATTACCGCCTACTGTACCTTTTTGGATTGCAGCTGTCGGTATAGCATTTGGCGTAGTCTTTGGAAAATGTGTTTTCGGAGGATTCGGCAGAAATATTTTCAACCCGGCATTAGTCGGCAGATGCCTTATCTATGTGTCATTTCCTGCCCACATGACCATAACATGGGCGCAGCCATACAGTGGTCTATTCGGAGGCTTTGCGAAGTGGACAAGCGGCATTGATTCGATGACTTCCGCCACCCCTATGATACTACTTAACAAAGAAGGTATTTTAACCGATTATATAAAACTATTTCTGGGCAACATCTCAGGCTCACTCGGAGAAACCAGCGCGCTTTTAATCATAGCGGCCGCTATTTACTTAATTATTACAAAAACAGCATCATGGAAAATAATCGTTTCATGTGTAGCGACTTTTGGCATATTTAGTTCAATACTCTACCTAACAGGAATAGTCGAGGCAGATCCACTGTTTTCAATCCTGTCGGGCGGTTTTCTCTTTGCGGCAGTCTTTATGGCTACAGATCCTGTATCAGCGCCTAAACAAGAAACCTCAAAATATATTTATGGAGCTCTCATTGGCATAGTTGCCATGGTAATCAGAGCATTTTCCTTCTTTACGGAAGGAATTATGTTTGCAATCTTAATTGTGAATTCATTTACACCGCTGATAGATAGAAATATCAAGATGCTAAAGGATAAGCGAAAAGCCGCAAAAAAGGTGACATCATGAAGAAAGGGCGTATTTATACTATTGTATTCATGCTGATAATCAGCGCAGTTTTTGCATCGCTTTTAGCCGGGGCAAACAAGCTATATCTGCCTAAGATTAAAGACAATGAGCTATTGGCTGAAAGAACTGCCATACTTTACGTTTTTAATATTGACCAGAGTGGCAGTTCCCAAGAAATATTTGACCGATTCGAGCAAAATGTCAAAAATACAACAATCTCAGGAATTGAGCTATATGAGCATATATCCGAAGCAGGAGAACCAATAGCCTACGCTATACCTTTTACCGGAGCCGGACTATGGGGCAGCATATCAGGCTATATGGGGGTGTCCACTGATCTGGATTTAATCACAGGGCTGGTTTTCACCGACCATAGTGAGACTCCGGGGCTTGGCGGACGCATTGATGAATTAGCTTTTAAAGAACAATTCAGAAATATAGAAATCGCAAGCGATACAACGCTCGTCTATGGCGAAAACGGAAATCAAGAGATTGATGCTATTACAGGCGCGACTTTTACATCCAAAGCTGTAATGCGAATATTGAATCAACTGCTTGATGAAACCGTAAGCAAACTAGGGGAGGGCAAACAATGACTGAAAAATTCAAAGAAATCATTTCAAGAAATGTATGGAAAGAAAATCAAGTGTTGCGCCAGATCCTGGGTATATGCTCGATTCTTGCTGTCACAAACCTTATGACAAACTCTCTGGTTATGGGACTTGGCTTAACGTTTGTTACTGCTTTTTCAAGCCTTACAATTTCATTGCTTCGAAACTTAATACCACATCGAGTCAGAATGATTGTACAGACATTGATTATCGCAGCTTATGTAATTTTGGTCGACATTTTTCTTAAGGCAAATCTGCCTGATATCAGTAAAGCCCTTGGTCCATATGTAGGACTAATCATCACAAATTGCATTATAATGGGGCGAGCGGAAGCTTATGCGCAGAAAAATCCTCCACTTGTTTCTATGCTTGACGGATTCTTTGCAGGAATCGGATATACTATTATGCTCCTTGTTATATCACTAGTTAGAGAGTTGCTGGGATTTGGAACAATTTTCGGCTTCAATGTTAATTTCGTTGGCTTTGAGACATGGACCATCATGGTTATGCCGCCTGCGGCGTTCTTTTTAATAGGCACACTAATATGGATTACCTCAAACGTCTTATCGTCTAAAAAGGACAAGAAAGGAGCAAAATAGCTTATGGCACTCGAAATCAACCCATTGGTAATATTTTTCGCATCTATACTGACTAGCAATATGATTTTGTCAAACTTTCTTGGCATGTGTTCATATATCTCCATATCCAGTGAATATAAGACCGCATCTAGCTTAGGTAAATCAGTTACTTTAGTAATGGTTTTTACAACAGCACTTAACTACTGGGTTTATAAGCTGATAATCGAACCTCTGGGACTTGAATATCTCCAGTATGTTCTTTTCATCATGATTATCGCAGCTTCGGTTCAGATAATAGAAATGGCGATGGATAGGTTGCTGCCGGATTTGCATGTAAAGCTCGGCATATTCCTTCCGCTTATCACGGTAAATTGCTCAATTCTCGGAACAACTTTGTTTATGGTAATTAGAGATTATAACTTCACGCAGTCTTTGCTGTTTGGCTTAGGCAGCGGTCTTGGCTGGTGGCTTGCAATAAGCGCTTTGGCATCCATTCGCGAAAAAATGAGAAAAACAAAAGTCCCAAAAGGTCTTGAAGGCCCAGGTATAGCATTCATTATAACCGGCATTATGGCACTTGCATTTATCGGCTTTTCCGGTATCTTCACGATTAACTGATCACAAGGGAGCAACAACTATGGAAATACTGACAACGGTTCTTAGCGTAACTGTGATATCTGTCGTTCTGGCACTAATAATAATTGTGGCAGAGTACTTTTTTAATAATTACGGCGAATGTGAAGTTGACATTAACGACGGGGAGAAAGTCCTAAAAATAGAAGGCGGCTCTTCTCTTTTATCAACTTTGTCTGGACAGAAAATATTTTTACCCTCTGCGTGTGGGGGCAAAGCCACATGTGGTCTTTGCAAAGTTCAAATTCTTGAAGGTGCAGGTCCGCTTCTTCCAACAGAAGAGCCTTATCTTACTGAGGAGGAGAAAAACAATAATTTCAGGCTCTCCTGTCAAGTCAAGGTAAAAACAAATCTGCGTGTATTGATACCCGAAGAATTCTTTAACATTAAAGAATATATAACAACAATCGAGGCGATTGATGATCTTACACACGACATAAAAGGCTTCAGACTAGATTTGCCAGATGGTGAAACAATTAATTTTAAAGCAGGACAATATATGCAGTTTCACACCAAGCCCTACAATAAAATCAAAGAAAGTGTTTTCCGCGCTTACTCAATAGCTAATGTCCCTTCTGACAATAAAGCGATAGAGCTTATTATACGGCTTGTGCCAGACGGCATCTGCACGACTTACGCACATACACAGTTATCAGAAGGTGATGAAGTAAAAATCAGCGGACCTTACGGTGACTTTTACTTACGTGGCGATTGCAGCGAAATCGTCATGATAGCAGGTGGTTCAGGCATGGCACCAATAAGATCAATTATTCTCGATGTGCTAGAGCGAGGAATTGATATTAAAATGAACTTCTTTTTTGGCGCTGTTTCTAAAAAGGATCTATATTATATTGAGTATTTTGAAGATTTGGCTGAACGCCATGATAATTTTAAATTTATACCAGCATTATCAAAACCGGCTCCAGAAGACAATTGGGAAGGCGAAGTTGGGCTGATTACTGAAGTGGTAGAACGCTATATTGATGACGGATCAGACATGGAGGGCTATCTTTGTGGCAGCCCCGGCATGATTAATGCATGTATCAATGTTTTAACAAAAAAAGATATACCAGAAGAAAAGATATATTACGACAAATTCTAAGCTGGAGGCATAATAATGAAGCAGAGTCCTGAGTTCGATATCATCCAAAAAAATATGCTGCCTGGAACGCTGTCCGCGCACGGCTTTATCGGTGAAGACACCAGAAACCTTATCGATATCATCCGTGACGATGCAAAATCTCTTGGTCAAATAGAAATAGCGTGCGAAGCTTTGGCTGATAGGATGCAAGAAATTACGGATTTTGGTATGCAGGGTTTAGGTCGACCCATGTCATTTAAAGAATCTTTTGAAATTGAAGTCGAAGATTATAAAGGTAAAATTCCTTGTCCATTTAAAGACAACGTAAATCTAGATAAGCGCCAAACCAGAGTAAGACGACTTGATACAGGCGTAATTATGCGCTGGACGGATCTTAACATACACATGATTAAGCAGCACGGCTTCTTTGAAGGCCATGGAAGTGTTTATCGGCTTGATCCTATTGAGCTAGCTAGATTTCTTAAACTGATATAAAGAAAGCCACATCTTAAAGATGTGGCTCTTATTTTTTTATTTTATGTCTGTCCATTCTTTAAATTCTTCATCTGTTGCAAGAACCAAGTGATCCACTTCAATTTTCTTAAGCTCTCTATTATCATAAGCTCCTGGCTGAGCCTCATACTTAATTCTCTTTCTGCCACGCTCATATTCCGGATCCGGCAAAGGTATTGCAGATAAAAGAGACTTTGTATAAGGATGCACTGCATTTCTGTAAATCTTATCAGAATCTCCTATTTCAACAATCTTTCCCCTATGCATAACTGCGATACGATCTGATATGTATTTAACCATAGATAAATCGTGAGCAATAAACATATAAGTAAGACCCAACTCACCTTGGAGCTTTTTCATTAAGTTTACAACTTGTGCTTGAATAGATACGTCCAATGCCGATATTGGCTCATCAGCAATTATAAAGCTAGGGTTTGTGATCAATGCTCTAGCTACGCCTATTCTCTGTCGCTGACCACCTGAGAATTCATGTGGATATCTGTTTGAGTGCTCCGAGTTTAGTCCAACAGTTCTTAATATATCGTATACTTTTTCTCTGCGTTTTTCATTAGGAATTTTGCTAACGTGAATATCCAGACCTTCGGCAATAATATCTTCAACCTTCATACGAGGATTTAGAGATGCCATAGGATCTTGGAATATCATCTGCATTTTTTGTCTTAACATTGAAGACTGATCTTTAGACATTTTATCCGATATGTCTTCGCCTTCAAATACAATTTGTCCGCCAGTTGGTTTATACAGTCTTATGATGCTTCGGCCTGTTGTGCTTTTACCGCTTCCCGATTCTCCAACCAAGCCAAAAACTTCGCCTCTGTATACATCAAATGATATATCGTCAACAGCTTTAACGAGCCCACCTCTGCCTGTAAAGTACTGTTTTAAGTTTCTTACTTTTAAAATTACTTCTTTTTTATTATCCATTGTTGACCCCCTTAAATTTCTCATTGCGCCTTAAAATTATGTTCGGAGGTTTCACTTCCGGTGCAAGCTCATGCTGCAGCCATGAAGCGACAAAATGGGTATCACTCACTTTAAAAAATGGTGGCGGCTCTACAAAATCAATCTCAAGTGCATATTCACTTCTGAATGCAAATGCATCGCCCTTTGGCGGCTCAAGCGCATTTGGTGGGGTACCGGGTATAGCGTATAGCTCGTCCTCTTCATCCACATCAGGCATCGATGCAAGAAGCCCCCAAGTGTATGGGTGCTGAGGATTATAGAATATTTCATTTACTGTACCATATTCAACAACTTTGCCTGCATACATAACAGAAACTCTGTCTGCAACATTTGCAACAACACCTAAGTCATGAGTAATAAATATAACAGATGTATTTGTTTTCTTTTGAAGTTCATCAATGAGCTCTAATATTTGAGCTTGAACTGTAACGTCCAACGCTGTTGTTGGTTCATCACATATCAATATCTTTGGATTACATGCAAGCGCTATAGCAATAACCACACGCTGCCTCATACCGCCTGAGAATTGGTGAGGATATTGTTTATATCGTTTCTTTGGGTTATCAATACCAACCATTTGTATCAGTTCATAAACCCTCTCTTTAGCAGCATTCTTGTCAACATCATTATGGAGAATTACAGCTTCTCTTATCTGCTTGCCTATTGTCATAGTAGGGTCTAAGCTAGAGATTGGATCTTGAAATATCATGGCTATCTCTCCGCCACGATATTTATGGATATCCTTCTTGCTTAAAGAAGCTAAGTCCACTCCTTTATATAGGATTTGTCCACCTGTTATTTTTCCATTTTCATCGAGCAATCCCATTATGCTCTTTATAGTAACACTTTTTCCGCTGCCTGACTCACCCACAATCGCATGAGTTTCACCAGCTCTTATATCAAAATTTACGCCACGGACAGCATATACCTGCCCTCCATCAGTAGTAAATTCTACAGATAAATCTTTTATTTCTAATATTTTTTCATTCATAATATTTACTTACCCTCTACTTCATTTTCGGATCGAGTGCATCTCTTAACCCATTAGAGAATAAATTAATGGCTAACATGAGGATACAAATCAATATTGTCGGTATAAACAACATATAAGGATATGTTTTCATAAACTGATAACCGTCACTACATAATCTACCAATAGACGGTACAGGAACAGGTATTCCTAAGCCAATGAACGCCAAGAAAGCTTCGTAGAATATAGCAGATGGAATAGTAAAAGTAATCATAACAATCAGCTGTCCTACAACATTCGGGAACAAATGCCTAAAGATTAATCTTCCATGGCTTGCACCTAACGTCTTCGATGCTAGAACAAATTCCTGACCTTTCAATTTTAAAAACTGGCTTCTAACAATACGAGCAGCACTCATCCAGCCTGTAATACCAATAGCAATTGATAAAGCCGCCAAGCCTGGATCCATCAACATAAGCAAAACAACAAGTATAACAAGTGATGGAATACCACTGAATACTTCGGAAAATCTCATCATCAGCGTATCTATTTTTGATCCGCCAAAATAGCCAGCTACTCCGCCATACACAACACCTATTGTTAGATCCAATAAGGCTGCAAACAAACCAATATATAGCGAAATGCGGGCACCATACCATAGCCTTGTCCACAAGTCACGCCCTAAGTCATCTGTGCCAAACCAAAAGTAATGATCTTTAATGTCTTTTGAGGCATACACATCATGAGCCACCATGTAATATTCTACTTCGTCTTCAATATATGCATCTTTAATTATTTCATAGTTAATCAAATCATCTTCATCTATTTTATTATATTCAGCAACAGAAATTTTTTGATCAACTACTCCGTCCATAATGCCAATCTTTTCAAGAACAGGAATTCTAGGAGGAATTTTAGCAGCAGTACGCTTATTGTCCAGTACTCTTTCTTCATAAGAGTACTTATTCATAATAGGACCAAATATTGCAAGCAACAATATCAAAATTATTGCTCCCAGTGATATCATAGAAACTGTATTCTTGCGAAGCCTTCGTGCTGCATCTTGCCAAAATGTTAAACTCTCGCCAGCAATCTCTTCGGCCAACGCAAAGTCATTTTTTCTTAATTTGAATAAATCTTTATTAAATGTTTTCTTTTCTGCTTTGCTACTCATTAATCGTTACCTCCAGCTAGACGTATACGTGGATCAATAACTCCGTAGAGAAGGTCAACTATTAAAATAACTGTTACTAAGATAAAGCTATAAGCAAATGCGATACCAAGTATCAGGAAGTAATCTCGTGTTCCAATAGCTGAAATAAGCATTTGAGCCAAACCAGGCACACCAAAGAATCTTTCTACAACTGTTGAGCCGGATATAAGCATGACTGTCATAGGTCCGATTACTGTAATAACAGGAATAAGAGCGTTTCTTAGCGCATGCCTTAAAATAACCTTACTTCTTTTTAGCCCTTTTGCTCGAGCTAGCATAATGTGATCAGAGTTAAGAACTTCTACAAGTTCACTCCTCATATATCTCATTGTAGATGCTATAACAAAAATAGACAAAGCTGTAGCCGGAAGAATCATCGAAAATAGATGTCTGGAAGACGATATCCCCCTGCCAACGTCGGTTGTCACATATAAAAATGGGAACAAATCCCATCTAAAAGAAAGATAATATTGCATAAGTGCCGCTAAAACAAACATTGGTATGGATACGCCCAATACTGCAAGCACTGTAGTTACATTATCCCAAAATCCGTTTTTATAAATAGCCGCAATAGATCCTAAAAGTATTCCCACTGGAACACCAATCAGCATTGCAATTCCACCAATCTGAACAGTATGCTCAATTTTTTCAAAAATTAATTCCGTTACAGCTCTGTTTCTAAACTTAAATGAAATGCCGAAGTCGAGTTTCGTTACAATTCCCTTAATATAGCGAAAATACTGAACCGGTAACGGATCATTTAGCCCATAAAGCTCCTCAACTTTTTCAAGCTGCGCAGGTGTCATTTTTGGATTATTAAATGGCGAACCTGGCACAATTTGAAGCAATAAAAACGTAATGGTCACTATTAGAAACAGTGTTATAATCATCATGCCCACACGTTTTAAAATGTATAATAACATTTATTCCGCACTCTCCTTATATAATATTATAATAATTTTAAAATATCAAAATGCCCGAATAACACAACGTACAAAATAAAGCATTTCTCGATATATTTTTTTGCGTAATTTATTCGTTTATGTTACACCAAAGTATAAAAAATTGCAAATCTAACGTTCTATTAAATCGTATTAATCATCATATAAAACAATTATGTTTTATTCCATCATGCTATCGTAAAAATATTTTACAAAATTACTTTTTATTACTGCCAGAAATATTTGCCATACACATCTATAATATTGTTTAATTCCCTATTTATTGAGATTATTAAATTTTCTTGTTTTATCTTGCATATACCTCAACTTTATAGTAAATATAGTCTCTGTGAAGCACCGTGATTTAAAATCACAATATGCGTATTTGGCGTAAAATAACATCGGTTGTTAGATTTAGCGCGATAAATTCAATAAACTGATTTTTCAAAGAACAAATCATTTTATTGAATTTTAGAATTTTAACTCTGCCTTTTCCAATGATTCAGTGTTTTTCAAAACTAAAGGGTAATCTTTAAAAAGATTACCCTTAGGGTTATTTTATAATGTGCTTATTGATTAATAATCACCAACATTGAACTGAAGATAGAAACAAGTTGTTTCAGTTACAGGAACTACATCATCTCTGTCTCTGTAAAGAGCTACGTTTTCGCCTGAAAGACCTGAACGATCAATTTCTCCATCTAAGTACATTTGTACAGCTGTGTTATTTTCAACACCTGTTATGTATCTTGTATAGATTTCTTCAAGTTTAACAACGTCTGCTTCCCAATAGTGTGGGTTTTTCTTTGCAGATGTATGAGAAGTCAATTCCCACTCAGCAAGATAGAAAGGTCCATTATAGAGAGTTTTGTCTGCTGTTGTTCCAAAATCATCAGCACCAACTTCATTTACGAACTGTTCGTTGACTGGTAAGAAAGTTGGGAATGTCATCATTGATTCGAATAGAGTTGTTTTAGGAGCTACTACTTTCAATGTGTAGTCATCAACTGCCACTACTTCTTCGATTCCAACGATTTCAAGTAAGAATCCATATTGAGCACCAAGCTCTTCTGAACCCAAACGATTCCAGCTGTATACATAGTCAGCTGCTGTAACGTTCCCGTATACTTCGCCGTCGCTTGTTACCCATTTAGCATCTTCATTAAGAGTAAATGTGTAAGCTCCGTCAGCATATTCAACTGCTGTAGCGCCTTGAAGGATTGGAACGTCGCCTTCGCCTAAGCGATAGAGGCCTTCACATACGTTGTTGAGCATTTCAAATGACAATGTATCTGTAGCGTCATTAGCATCCAAATCAGGAATGTCTGTGTTTTGAAGCAAGTTAAGAGTTGTGCTGCCTGCTTTTTCAACCCATTTGTATGTATAATCAGGACCAAAACCATGCTTAATCATACCGGTTACGTCAGAGCTAAGCAATGTCATAAGACCTCTCTGATACATAGGTCCTATTGGGAATTCTTCAGTAATCATTGTGTCAGCTGCTAACAGTGCTTCCCAAGCTTCTGTTGGATCTGATGATGTTTTTGCAGTCTCGATTAATGCATCATATTCAGGGTTTGAATAATGACCGCTGTTGTATGCGCCGTCTGTTATCCACATGTCTAAGAATGTCAGTGGGTTCTGATAGTCAGGGCCCCAACCAGCATATGTAACTTCAAAATCGCCTGCGTCAATAAGGTCTAATTTTTCTGCAAATGGCAGAGGAACGATTGTCAGAGTCAAACCATCTAGATTTCTCTCTAATTCTTCTTTTATGTGCTCACATGTTTTAGCTGCACCATCTGAGTCATAGTTCAATAATTCCACTTCAGCTTTATCAAAACCAAGCTCTTCTTTAGCCATTGCCCATGCTTCCTGTGCAACTGCGATGTCAGTTCCTTGAAGCTCGCCCAAGCTTTCTACAAAGTCAATGCCTTCGTATGGTGTTCCAGCAGGACCGCTTGCAAAACCAACCGGTGTGTATGCTGTGGAAGCCAAGTCACCTTTGTCACCATTGATATCAACAATGATGAAATCTTTGTCATATCCAATCGAAAAGGCCTTACGGGCATTAACGTTTTTAAATAATTCTTTTCCGGTAATCACCACTTCTTCTTGCATCTCTTCTGTTGGCTCTTCTACAGCTTCTGTTTCTACTGCCTCTGCTGGTGCTTCTGTTGCTTCTGCAGGTTCTTCAGCTGCTTTACAGCCTGCAAACAATGAAACCACCATAGTAAGAGCTACTAATAAGATTAATAGTTTCTTTCTCATATTTGTTCTCCTTAAATAATATTTGTTATAGATGTTATACCCATCTAGTGAGACATTATATCATATAAACTCAATATGTGTAAAGTTGACATGTAAAATGATGTCTATTGATAAACTTGCATAAAATTATTCCATAGTTCTTTTTACCATATGACCAACTTTACTAAATATTTTATTAGTGATATAATCACGCGGAGGTGAAATTTTGGCTTTAGTAAAAAAAACTCTAATACGAATTGCGATAGCATTCGCTGTGTGTGGAGCTTTAGAAATATTAAATAAAATACAATATTTGTCATTTTTTGATAAATTATTTGTTTTTGCGCTTATCTATTTAGTATTAGGCGGTTTCACGTTTATAAGAGCAAATGGATTTTTTGCTTTCCAAAAGTATGCATTTAAAAAAGTCGCATCAAAAATGCCTTTTGTTTCAAGGCTTTTAATGAATGCCGGCAACGCTACAGAGCCACTGGAAGAAAACAGAGCAGATAAAAATAGCTCTGAAGACGATAACGATAAACTAAAAAGTTACCACGACTTTAAAGAAAGTGAAACAGATACAATAGATCAATCAGAAGCTTATCCCTCACTATTGAGCGCTGTTTTAATTGGTTTGTTTTGTACAATACTTTCAATAATATAAAATGTTGATTTAACATATTAAAAATCTTTTTGCTTGCATTTTATTCTTTATATACATTTAAAGAGAATCAGGTCATTAAACCTAACTCTCTTAATAATAAATATAATCATATTGTAACCTTCACTAAAAGAAAAACTTTCTCACACCATCACGACTGCAATTGAACTAAATCATAGTACAGCCCTTTTTTCGCCATAAGAGTCTCGTGATTACCCTTTTCTGCTATTTCCCCTTTTTCAAGAGCAATAATAACATCAGCATTCTTGATAGTAGAAAGCCTATGCGCTATAGATATGCTGGTTCTCCCTTTCTGAAGCCTTTCCAAGCTCTCTTGCACCAGTTTTTCAGTATGAGTATCAATATTTGCCGTCGCTTCATCCATAATCAGTATCTCTGGATCCTGACAAAGCGCTCTTGCAAAAGATAAAAGCTGCCTTTCACCGGAAGAAAGTGTCGTTCCGCCCGAACTAAGCTTATGATAATATTTATCTGGCAGCCTTTGAACAAATTCATCCGCCTGCAGATATCGGGCAATTTCAATTACTTCCTCATCACTCAAACTGCTATCATATAACTTTATGTTTGTTATAATATCTCCCTTCATCAAGAAAACATCCTGCAAAACCAAACCAATTCGCGACCTGAGTTCAGCCTTGCTAATCTTGGATATATCCTTTCCATCAAGGTATATTGTACCTTTTTGTATTTCATAAAATCCGCATAAAAGGCTTATAATGCTGGTTTTTCCTGCGCCGGTAGCTCCAATAAATGCAACGGACTGCCCTGGCTCAACTGTGAACGAAACATCCTTTAGCACCCAGTTTTCACCTACATATGCAAACCAAACATTTTTAAACTCTACTTTGCCAATCCGCTCTTTAGGCAGTGTGTCTGGGCTATCGGGATTTAACTCCTCTTCCTGATCCATCAAATTAAATATCTTCTCGCTTGCAGCCATTGAGCTTTGAAGCATATTAAATTGATCCGCCATGGCCATAAGCGGCTCGAAGAACATATTTATGTACTTAATAAATATATAAAGAGTTCCGACAGTTATCGCGCCATCGATTATGTTTATCCCGCCAAAATATAGTAATATAGCTAACGCTAAGTATCTCACAAAGTCCATAAGCGGCCTGAATACTCCAAAGAATATTACCATCTTCATATTAGCCTTGTAATATTCCTTGTTTAGCATTCCAAATTCTTTTATCTTTTTGTGCTCCATGCTAAACGCACGAATTATTTTAATGCCTGAAATATTTTCATCAAGAAATGCCATTATCTTTGCAAGCTTCGTACGAATGTTTAAAAATATCTTACGAGCTACGCGCTGAACAACAAAAGTAATTACCACCATCAATGGCAATACAGCAATTGAATACAATGCCATTGTGGAGTTATGCACAAACATTGCAATAAGAACTCCCAGCATAATTAGTATATTCTGGGCAAACCCTACCAACACATGTGAGAAAAACTCATTTAATGCCTGCGGATCGTTATTGATTCTGGTAACAATTACGCCATCAGGATTCTTATCAAAGTATGAAAGCGGCAATCTCTGTACCTTTTCAAATATTGCGTTACGCAAGCTTTTTATAATGCTTTGTCCTGTTAACCTCAGCGTATATTCTCTGGCAAAATTCAAGAAAAACTGAAGTGCAATCAGCCCAGCATAAATCAAAGCCATTCTTTTTATACCTTCAAGGGCTTCCGTTTTTGTAAGCGTTCCATTTGCTGCACCCGTCATAAATGTATCTATTGCATTCCCCTCTATTGAAGGACGTATAATGTCAAGCAATGT
Organism: Christensenellaceae bacterium; assembly: GCA_963676355.1. Taxonomy (GTDB): domain Bacteria; phylum Bacillota; class Clostridia; order Christensenellales; family UMGS416; genus JAGLOK01. Next base: position 534,927 of record OY781093.1, on the reverse strand, counting down.
ATAAACCAATATCAACAGCAATGCGCCTACCAAGTAGTACCAATATGGCGCTGCGTATTTTAACAAACGCTTCATAACAGATTTTTTAATTTTCACTTTTTCTCCATCATCAAATCTGTTTACTCCTATTCCATGCGGCATTATACATCACCTCCAACACTTTTACTGCTTAGCTGTTGACGATTATATATATCATAATACTCGCCTTTTTTAGCTATAAGCTCTTCATGCGTACCTTTTTCAACGATACGCCCTTCATCTAAAACAATAATGACATCAGCATGCTCTATTGTGGACACTCTGTGAGCAATAATAACAGTTGTGATATCCTGAGTGAAAGGCTTCAGCTGCTCTAATATTCTGGCCTCTGTCTCAGTGTCTACAGCAGATAATGCATCGTCGACTATTAGAATTGAAGGGTTTCGATACAACGCTCTTGCTATTGAAAGCCTCTGTTTTTGTCCGCCGGAAAGATTTACGCCTTTCTCGCCAAGCTCTGTATTTACCCCATATTCCAAGTCCATCACAGCATCTTCTATCTGCGCCAAGCGTATGCTGCGGACTACTTTCTCCTCATCTAATTCTTCTGGTGAAAACCCGACATTTTCAGCTATGCTGTCAGAGAATAAAAAATTCTGCTGTGGGATGTATCCGATGTTTTGCCTCAAAATATCCACAGGCAAATCTTCAATATTATATCCATCTACTTTTATCATGCCGCTTTCCGCATGATAAAGCCTCATAAGCAACAAACCAAGTGTGGATTTTCCGCTGCCTATTTTACCTATTACACCAAGCGTTTCTCCCGGATCAAGTGTTAAGCTTATATTCTTTAGTACAGGTTCTGAATCTTCTTCATATTTAAAAGTCAGATTATCTATCTTAATGTGTCCTTCTATGCCATGCTTGCCTGTGCTGTTAATAAAATCATCTTTGTCTACATTCTCTTTTATATCAACAGGTTCATCTAAGAAATTATTAATTCTGGTATACGAAGCTTTTCCCTGCTGTATCATTTCCACCATCATGCCAATCATCATAAATGGACGTATCATATTACCAATGTATTGCACTGCCACCACATAGTCACCAGTGCTCATTCCTCCATTTACCACCATCGTTCCGCCTGCGGCAAAAAGAAGCAAAAATGAGGATGCGATTAAGAGCCCTGCAACTGAATGAAATGTCGAAGATGTTTTAATCATGTTTTTGTTATCGTCAAAATATTTCTGGTTAATTTCCTTAAAATTGTTTATCTCAGCCTCTTCTTGAACAAACGCTTTAATAACACGTATTCCGCTTACATTCTCTTGGGTCTTAGATGTCATTCCAGCAAACGTATCCTGCACTGTCCTAAATTTGCCACGCATGATAGGCCCAAGTTTTATTGTCAAAAGCACAAGAAAAGGGAATGGAATCATAACAATCAATGCTAGCTTTAAAGAGGCTATCTGTGTCATTGCTATAAAGCTTAATCCGATGGTAAACAGTCCTCTGCCCGTCATCATTATTGTACGCATCATTGACATTCTTATTGCTCTTAAATCGTTGGTTGAAAGCGCCATTATATCGCCAACACTATTTTTGTTGTAATATCGCATGGAAAGTTTTAAGAGATATTTAAATATCTTATTTCTGTTTTCCATGTCAAAACGATGAACCGACGATAAAATAAAAACCCTAGCCAAGAAATTGCACAGAACCACAGCCAAAGCCAATCCTACAATCTGCAAGCAAAGCAGCAATAGCTGTTGTGGTTCAAGTGCTCCAATTTCGACGTTATCAACAATTCGACCGCTTATTCTGGGTATAGTTACGGTAATTACACTTAACACAAAAAAAACGAAAAGTCCGGCAAAATAGCGCAGTTTATTTTCCCATAAATGTTTCTTAATATTAATGTTTTTATCTTCCTTCACGCGCAAGCTCCTCTTCAATGTTATCAAGCACTTGTATCATTAATGACTGTAAAATATCTATATTTTCATCTGATAAGCCATTAAGCATTAAATTTTTATTTTCAACCATTGCCTCCCTAAGGGCCGGCACAACTTCTTTACCCTTTTCTGTGATGCTAATCTCAAACCTACGTTTATCATCAGAGTGTTTTTTGCGCACCACATAACCCTCGGCAATTAATAGCTTTAATGAGTTTGTAATCACAGCTTTATCAATATTGAAATGTTTGGAAAGCATATTCTGATTCAAGCTACCCTCATCGTTTAAAATAAAGAGTATCTTCATCTGCCGCCAACCTATGTTGTGTTTTTCCAAATGCTTGTTCATGAGGCAATGCAAGCCATGATGAATCCGCCTAGACAACTGTGGAATGGAAGGTTTTTCATTCATAATTATCACCTTTTAAAAGATATAGTTGATGTATCAACTATTATATTATAGGCAAGTGTAGTTGATGTGTCAACGATATTTCAACTTCTTTTAAAAGCCAACGCTATGTTATAATATCCTTAATCAAAAAAGAAAGACATTATATATGCCATCAAAAATCAAAATATCAATCGCCGCAAAAAGCGATGCCAAGCTTATATCATCTTTGGCAAAAGAAATCTGGACACAGCATTATTCGCCCATAATAGGTAAAAACCAAGTCGACTATATGTTAGAAAAATATCAGTCCGAAAGCGCAATCGCCCGTGACATTCAAAACGAATACACATATTATATTGCCAAAGCCGGCGATACTCCGTGCGGCTACTGCTCGATAAAAAAAGATGACGGAATATTCGTAAGCAAATTTTATGTGAAACAATCTCACCGAGGAAATGGCATCGGAAAACTGATGCTTGCAGAAATTCAAAATTTCGCGATAAATAATAACGAAAATAGAATTTGGCTCACTTGCAATAAATATAACGAGACATCTCTTAAAGTATATAAAAGACTTGGGTTTAAAGTCATCGACAGCATCGTAACCAACATTGGAAGTGGTTATGTTATGGATGACTATGTGCTAGAAAAGCACATATAAAAAATAATAAGCAAAAAAGGAACATCTAAAATGAACTTTATATTTGATATAGGAAATGTATTGCTGGATTTTAACCCTAAAGAGTTTTTAAGCGATATTATTTGTGACACTGAAATAGAACAGAAAATATATCAAACCATATTTAAAAGCGAGGAGTGGGTTAATCTTGACCGCGGTACTATAACCGAAGACGAAGCCCAGCAAATTTTCATCTCTAAGATTCCTAAGCTTGAGAGCTATGCTATAAAAACAATGAAGTCTATTCCTGAAATGCTGACCCCAAAGTATGATACTATAGATTATCTTCAAAGAATCAAAGATGCCGGTCATAAACTTTATTTTCTGTCCAACTTCCACAAATGGCTGAGTATATACGTTCAAAACAAATATTCATTCTTTGAACATTTTGATGGAGGGGTGTTTTCCTGCGATGTTCATATGATAAAACCTTCGCTTGAAATATACCAATATCTATTAAACAAATATAATCTTGCAGCAAATGAGTGCATCTTTTTTGATGACACAAAAGAAAATGCGGATGCCGCAACAAAGTTAGGAATCCGCAGTGTTTTGTTTGCAAACGCCAATCAAATTGACAGCGTAATAAGGTCTTTATAAATCTAACTATTTAAGATAAAAAACTTCGTCCAAAAATTCTATAGGGTTTGCTTGTGCAAAGTCAAACGAGCCTTCCACCATTTTTGATGTGATAGCGTTCCATCTCTGGCATGCTTCGCTATTGTCTATATAGTCAAAAGCGGCTTCCACATCATCACATTCAAAGCAATAAAAAAACTGATTGCCATTTTGAAATATAGAATAATTACGAATGCCAGCCTTGCTGTGCTCATCCATAATCTCTTTCCAAGGTTCTTTGTGCATCTTCACATATTCGTCTAAGTTCTCTTTTTTAACTTTCCATGTCCATGCATATTTATTCGACATACATTCCTCTTTCAATAAAATTATATCTTAATATCAAAGCACCATACTTTAATAAAGCTCAAATAGATTTTCTAATTATTTGTTCCAGATCACATCGCCTAATGCAAGCTGGTTTCTCAAATCATCAATGCTTGTATGCTCGCCAATATGAACACACTCAATTCCCATTATCTCCGCAAAATCTTTCATATGTTGTGCCGTTAAGTCATAAGAAATCACGCTGTGATGTGTTCCACCCGAAAGTATCCAAGCTTCATTTCCTGTTATCATGTCAGGTGTTGGTTTCCACGCGGCATATGCCACAGGCAAGTTCGGCATTTTCTCTTTAACTTCAACAGCCTTAACGTCATGGACTATCATCCTGAATCTTCCGCCCATGTCTATTATAGTAACAAGTATCGCATCGCCTTTTTTGCCTTCAAACACAAGCCTTGCAGGAGCATCTTTTCCGCCAATCCCAAGAGGATGAACCTGTATTTTTGCTTTCCCTTGTGCTATCTTGGGCGACACTTCCAGCATATGTGCCCCCAAGACATATTCATTCCCTTTGTCCATGTGATATGTATAATCTTCAATGAACGACCATCCATTAGAGAGTCCTTGAGACATCTTGTTTATAATCGCTTCAAGCGCCGCAGTCTTCCAGTCGCCTTCTGCGCCAAAACCAATGCCGCTTCCCATAATGTTCTGCGTTGCAAGACCCGGTAATTGATCAAGATTATATAGATCTTCAAAGCAATCAGTATATGCGTTAAAGTTTCCTTCTTCTATCATCTTTAAAAGAGCGACTTCCAGTTTAGCTTGATATCTAACAGATTCCTGATTATCTGTGTCCAGTAAATATTTGTCTCCATATTCTTTTAGTTTGTCGGCAAGTTCCTTTTCGCTGACATCGGCCACCAGCTTTGCATATTCGCCCACTCCATATGTATTTACACTCCATCCGAAGACTTTTTCAGCCTGAATCTTATCTCCTTCAGTCACTGCTACATATCGCATGTTGTCGCCCAATCGCATTACTTTAAGATTTTTGCTGAATACTGCGCCAACTGCAGATCTCATCCAAGCGCCCATTCTTTCGCGCATGTCGCCATCTTCCCAATATCCGCAAACGACTTTCCTTTTCATCCTGAGGCGTGCTGTTATAAACCCATGCTCTCGGTCGCCATGGGCCGACTGATTAGTGTTCATGAAGTTCATATCAATCGTTTTATATGGAATTTCTCGGTTAAACTGAGTGTTTAAGTGAAGATATGGTTTATTTAAAAGCGATAAGCCTGTAATCCACATCTTGCTTGGCGAGAATGTATGCATCCATGAAATGACACCTGCACATCCGTCATCTGCATTTGCTTTTTTCATCGCCGCGGTAATTTGTTCGGGAGTTGTAACCACGCCTCCAAAGACTATCTCAAACGGTATAGACTCATCCGCATTAAATCCCTCCGTCATCTTCTTTCCGTGTTCCGCAACCTCTTTTAGCACTTCTTCTCCGTAAAGATGTTGACTTCCTATTATAAAGTGAAATTTATAGCTCATAGTATATTCCTTTCCGTTTAATAATTTTTACTAAACTTGAAAAATTTATTATAATTATTTTATCATACAATCCATTTGTATTATTTATTATTTAAAGAAATTCATAATATGTTAAAGATGCCTGTCTATTGTTTGTGAAACATCCTCGAATAATCTGTTTATATGCGCTAATACATATTCTTTTATATCAAGCAAGTCATCTTGTATAAGTGGTGTCAGATCCATCGCATAGCTTAATGACGAAAAAGTATCTGCCTTGTGAGAATTAAAATATGTGGCATTTGCAATCCTGCGTCCAAGAGCTGCTTTGTCATATCTTTTTCCGCCGCTTATCTGAGAATCAAATACACCGATAAGTTCCTGTGCAAGGTGGGGATATTTACCGGAATCAAGCGCAACTTTGTCTTCATCCAGCATCCAGTCAAGTCCTCTCCAAACTTCACATCCAAAAAGCTTATTCGGCCTTTTATTTTCAGGAAGACTCCGAATTGCTTTGACCACAAGCAACGAAACTGCAACATGAGTTTCATGCTTATCTGCAAGATTGTGCGTATATACCGTTTCAGGTTGCGCCTTTAACAACAGCCAACTAATATCTCTAATGATATTATCGGGTTTATAACTTTTAACCTCGCAACTTTCATAGTCCAAAAGAGCAAGCCCTGCATATCTACCGATATCTGCTGCTTTTTTCTGCTCATCCTTGCGAGTTTTTTTCATCATTTCGTCGGTATACTCAGCATATTTCCCATTGCGTGGACTTGAAGCTCCGTCTGTTACAACAACTCCGAAAAAACCATTTTCATTTTCTCCATAGCACTTTGAGATTGCATCATATGCCATAATCTCGAGGTCATCCTGATGTGCTCCTATCGCCATATGCGTGGTTTTCCCAAAAGCTGTCTCCACCTTTTTCTTGTCTGGTATGTAAATCTCTGAACTGTTATTTAAAAGACCCATATTTCTCTTTCGTCGCTATAAATTTATGGCTGCATCGCACCAAATAGCACAAGCCATGCAAGTATCGATTTTGCAGCAAGGCTTAAAACAATATAAACTCTCTCGCCATAAAGATAGTTTTCCCACTTGCCCACTTTTTTGTATTGTAAAATCATATTTATAGGAAAGGTGTTAAATGCCACAAAGTATGTCCCGACTATTGCCCAAACAAACCACGGAACCATGTCAAAATTACCATTGCCAAACATATAGATGAAAATCACAATCCATGGAGCAATTCCAGCTATGCTTCCCCAAACAAAAGGTCCCCACTTTACATTCTTCTTGTCTTTGCCCGAATTTAACTGCTCCATTACAAGCCCAAAAAGGTTCATTGAAGCATTGACAATAAAAATAAGAATAAGAGATGCAATATCATAAATACCAAAAAGAGTTGAAATAAGCACTATCATAATTGACGAGCTTAAAGCATATTCAAACCAGCGGAATTTATTTATTCCAAGCTCCAGGTCTCTGCTGTATATTGCATTAAGTTTTTTAGGTAATGATATAAGCGCATGTGCAATCGCTGAAATAAGCAAAAACATCGACACCATTATTCCAAATGGAAGCTCGAATAAATTTCTGGATACTTGCTCCAACGATTGTGTACTTACATTATAAGATAGGTAAAATTGCGTAATCTGTGGTTTAAACTCTGATATGTTTTGTATAACTGTGGTTGCAAGCGCCGCCATCGCGACCGCCTGAAGCAGATGAAACAATCCCATTATCATGTTGAATTTTCTCAGTTTTGCCGTTGTTAACTCTTTCATATTTACCTCCTCTGATTTAGAACATATTTGTTGTAAGGTGATAGAATTGGCTTAGAAAGTATGAGTTTTATAACTGCTGCGTAAATAAATGTTATTTATTTATATTTTAACAAAATTTAGCTTAAAAACAAAGAAAATATAATTAAATTGATTGTGCTATTATGATATATCACATAAGCTTTTCGGTCATGCTAATAATCAACTTTACCGCGCTATAGTAAACATCTTTTTCAACGTCTGAAAATGAGTCTATCTGATTTTTAATAAATTGCCGATGCTGCTCTATAATCTCTTCTGCAAGTTCATTACCACTGCCTGTTAATTCAAGCAAGAATACTCTTTTATCACTACTGTCTTGTACTTTATTAACATATCCTACATCAATAAGCCGATGTGCCACAGCAGAAAAAGATCCTTTTTCAAGCCCCATTTTTTCACTTACACAAGACATTGAACACGGGCCTTCAAAAAAAAGAGTTATAATGGCTTTGACATGTGTGAAATTAATGCTATCAAGTCTGTATTGTTCCTCAAAACTCTTAAAAAAGACTTTATTTATCACATGATTCAATGTGAAAATATTATACAAAGTTTCTTCATTGCTTTTATTGTCTGACATAAACTTGCTCCATTTGATTAAGTTTTACTTTCTGTCTGTTTCTATTGTAGTTTATCATAAGTGCCACAAAAGTGATAATTATTGACAGCAAATCAGATACCGGAAGAGACATCCAAACTCCTGTCAGTCCAAATAATTTCGGAAGTATCAAAAGAGCGGGAACCAAAAACAAAAAATTTCTTTGCATTCCTAAAAGGGTAGATGCTTTTCCGTTCCCTGTCGATTGAAAGAAAGTCACGCCCATATAGTTTATACAAATAAGTGGCAACATCAGTATTGAAATTCGCAACCCTGTTATTGCTATATTAAATGTTAAAGACTCCGTGTCTAAGAACATGCTTAAAAATAATCTTGGAAAAAGTTCTAACGCAATAAATATAACAGTAGAAAATGCTGCTGATATTAATATTCCGGTCTTAAGTGTTTTATAAGCTCTTTTAAGCTTTTTAGCACCATAATTATATCCGATGATTGGCTGCATGCCTTCTTGCAAGCCGAAAATTGGCATTATCGCAAGGGTGGTCAGGCTGTTTATTGCTCCCATTGAAGCAACAGCCGCAGTTCCTCCATTTACAGCTAGCGCACGACTTAAAAGCGTCATGGACACACTTGTTCCAATCATGCCTATGAATGACGCCGCGCCAATTGAAAGTATCTTGCCTATTACTTTAAAATCCGGTATAAAGTCTTTAATTTTTAGCCTTAGAGAACTGTTCCCTTTAAGATAAAATGTCAAAAGAATTGAAAGCCCTGAAAACTGTCCAAGAACAGTGCCCAATGCAGCTCCACTTACTCCCATTTTAAAGATAACAATAAATATAAAATCAAATATTATATTAGCTACCGCCGATGAAGACATTGCAATCATTGAAAGACGCGGGTGTCCTTCTGTTCTAACTGCTCCGCTTAATGTGTGTCCCAACACTTGAAAAACACTTCCAAATAATATTATTTGCATATACTTATGTGCATGCTCTATAACTTTGCCTTCTGCACCAAACAAGCTCAAAACAGCATCTAAGTTTATTCCCATAATAACTATTACACTCGTCATAATTATTGCTATAAGAGTAAGCGAGTTCGCAAAAACATGGCTTGCTCCCCTAACACTTTTCTCTCCGAACCGTATTGACATAAGAGAGATAGTTCCCATTCCTATCAATCCTGCAAAAGAGAATATAAACATCATAATTGGAAATGCAAGTGTAATGCCGGCCAATGCGCCTTCTCCAGCAAGTTTTCCAATAAATATTCTGTCAACTATGTTGTATACAGCATTAACCACAGTGGCTATGACTGCAGGTATTGAATAGTGCGCCAAAAGCTTTAAAATGCTTTCTGTTCCAAGATTTTCGTTTCTTTTCATAATGTCCTCAATATATTTTATTCGATTTATAACTTATTATAGCAAATAAATGCTATCATTAGCTATTTTTAATTAGAATTCTAACTAATTAAAGAGTCTATCACACAGTTGTGACAAAATCAAATACAATTAACCAACAGGATTCTTGATATATATATTCTTCAGGCTTATAATTTAAATATATAAGGAAATATTATAAGAAAATCTATAAAACTAATAAATATCAATAAAAAAGGAGAAATACTATGAACAAGAAACTTGTTGATGAAATAAATATACAAATAATGCATGAGTTCTACTCCGAATTCTTATATCTATCAATGGCGGCATATGCTGCCGAGAACGATTTACCCGGCTTTGAAAGTTGGTATCTAACCCAAGTACAAGAAGAGAATTTTCATGCAATGAAATTCTACCACTATCTCCATTCACGCAACGAGAAAGCAATAGCTCCCGGTTTTGAAAAACCGCCAGCTGATTTTGACTCATTGCTTGATACATTTGAAAAAGCTCTGGCACACGAAAAATTTGTAACAGAAAGAATCAATCTGTTAATGAGCATCGCTCTTGAAGAAAAGGATTATGCCGCCGTAAGCTTCCTTAATTGGTATGTGGATGAGCAGGTGGAAGAAGAAGAAACTTTCAATGATATGATTGGGAAAATAAAACTCGTTCACAACAATGGCCCGGGACTTTATCATCTGGATAAAGAAGCTGGCACAAGAACTTTCATTCCGCCGGTCGCAAATTAATTGTATTTTAAAAGGACATCCATGGATGTCCTTTTTTATATCTATTTTTTGGATATCATTGCTTTGGCTCGCGTTATGATTGCTTGATTTGCCACATCATTAAATCCGCCTTCAGGAATAATTATGTCAGCATAGCGCTTGCTTGCTTCCACAAATTCATGATACATGGGCTTAACCGTGTTCTGGTATTGATCCAGAACACTATCCAGCGTTCTACCACGTTCTTTAACGTCACGCTCTATCCTTCTTATTAAACATAAATCCAAGTCCGTATCTACAAAGATTTTTATATCAAACAATTCACGCAACTTAGCCTCTGTGAATATCAAAATTCCCTCTACAATCACAACAGACACTGGTGCAAGAGTGGTTGTCTCCTCTTTTCTGCTATGCGTTGTAAAGTCATATTCCGGCTTTTCTATAGCAACGCCTTTTCGAAGTGCTGTCAGCTGGTCTATCATTAAATCAGTGTCTAATGAATCCGGATGGTCAAAATTTAACTTCGAGCGCTCCTCAAACGACAAATGTTTATAGTCCTTATAATAAGCATCATGATTTAATAAAACTGCATCTGACTCTAACTCTATTGCAATTTTTTCTGCAATTGTTGTTTTTCCTGAGCCTGAAGCTCCCGCTATCCCGATTACTACATCAACCAATCACTCTTCCTCCAAATCAATTAATAAAACATGTTAATAAGCTTATCTGCTATCTGTTCACTTTTTCCCAACTCTCTCATAAAGTGAAGTATGGTGTATCTGTCCGGCTTATTTTCCCACGCATGAATAACACTCTGCCTGAACTCTTCAGCGCTTACTCCCAAATCTTTAGGCGATATAGGCGCCTCCACCTTAATAAGCATATCTTTTATATATTCAGGTGTTGGATAGACAACGCCCTCTGGCAAGCTATCCTTAAGCTCTTTTGCTATAAGGGCGCATACGTAAGTGCCCGTGCCCACAGATATCCCGTGAAGAGGATGGCTCCTGTTTGTATTTATTGCTGAAATGTCCCAAAAGTGTCCAAACATGTGCTCGCTACCGGATGCCGGACGCGAGTCTTCATAAAGCCCTATCGCCATTCCTGAAAGAACCAAAGCTTCAAAAACAGCTTTTACTGCCTCAGAGCTCTGAGTTAATATGCCGTCGATGTTTTCTATACATTTGTCATATGCTTTTTTAACTATACTTTTGCACGTGTAGCACATGTGAGTGTTCGTATGTGCTTGAGCCAGGTCCCAGTCCGCATGCGCGATAGCTTTTCCCAGCACATCGCCAAATCCAGCCTTCAGCATTATCTTAGGGGCTTTTTCAAGTACATCAAGATCACCTACAATATTTGTTGCGATGCTACCTGCTACAAGTGTCTTTTGCCCGTCAACAAAAGTCGGAGAAATCGTGGATGCATATCCATCCATAGAGGATGCAGTTCCCACAATCGCATACGGAACGCCTATCCTATATGAAACAGTTCTACACATGTCATTTATCACTCCGCTGCCCACACCCAATATAAATTCGTAGCTGGGATCAACTTCAACAAGCAGCCTTCCTGTATAGTGAAGTGTTGCATCAATGTGTTTGTCTTTAAACACAAAAGATGTGATATTAAAATCCTTAAGCGCTCTTTCAACTTCTTTGCCGCAAGCCTCATAAGTATTAGGATCTGACACCATAAGGGTCTTTTTACCTTTATACTCTGACAAAATTTGCGGGAGCATTTTTACCGCTCCCTTTTCAACTATAATATTTTCAATATTAATCGAATGATTTCGTCCGCATTCACAGTCAAAATTCGCCTGCTTAATCTCTGAAATATCCATCTTTGTGTAGTCTTTTGACATTTCCTGCCCCCGCGAACAATTTTACTGATATTTTAACATAAATCACTGAGAAGCGGTATTTTAAATCAACGTTTATTTTTGAACTTTAATACTTCTTCCGCGTTTACAGCTTTTCTTGCTACAGAAAGATTGTATTCTAAAGCCCTTCCCAGATAAACAGTCTCATTATCTTCAAATTCATAATACCCGCCAGTATATGTGAAGAAATAATCTTCTATTTCAGACAGCTGTGTTTTCTCAAGACTGTCATAATGCTCAGTATATAAATACTTAAGCCCGTTGCTTGCATCATCCAGCCGCGCAAGATATTCTATGTCTATTTCCTCATCGTTTTCGTATCTGTCAATGTTTAAGTTTACACACAGTCCCTCAACATTCACAAAGCTTACAGCCGCCCAGAATGCCGCGGTAAAATACAAAAGACATGTCAGGTATTTTAGCTTCCTTTTGAAAATCTTTATGGCAACAATTATGAAAACGCACGCTTCAAATATAAGCAGTATGTCAACAAAAAGCCTGAGCACCGTAAACCCGTACATATCCTGATACAGATACATTTTGTAAGCTGACGATATCATAAGATAGCTGCTTACCGCGATGAAATACATAAGCAGTCCATTTATAACCTTTTTTAATGCTCTCTTGGAGTTTTCACTCAAAAACAGAACTACAGCTATTATGCCAAGATTGATAACTGTCATTGTGACCTGCTCAAAATATCCGCTTCTAGCATATTCGGTCACAGTAAACCCATCAGGCAGCGAAGAGCGCGAGCCTCCGAAAAGATATGTAAACTGCATAATGCAAAACAGCGCGTATACTGCGCCCACTACACCTAGTATCACAATAATAACGGTTTCAATATTGTGGTGCTTTGCCTTGTTTTTTTCTTCAGTCACAGGAACATATTTTTTTACAGTTATTATATATAAAAAGCCAAAGAATAATATCGCTATGATAAGTGCGAGAACCGTTTTCCAAAGCACCTCTCCTATATTGGATAAGTCCACAAAATCTACAACAAATTTGTTAAACACAACATCTGCACTGAGCATGAGAGGTACTATCATAAGCAGCAATATGGCAGATATACCTATCCCTATAAATATCTTAGCCGTCTGCTTTTTGGCTTTGCCGTCAGCACCGGACATAAGAGACTTAAGTGCAACAAATATTTTATCTACAAACGCTATGCTTCCAAAAAGCCTTATTAGCGCATTAACAAAAATATTGGATGGAAGTTTTTTTGCAGAAAAGATGGTAAGCATAATATACACAGGCGGTATAAGCAATATGGCAAACACTGTATAGGTTTCGCTCTTGAGCCTGAAAAATACGGACGCAATCGACAACAGAACCGCCGTCCAGAAAACGTATTTACCAACATTTAGATTGTCATCCTTATACATCGCATATCCGGCACAGCCAGCCATCACAATCGAAAAAATAGATACATTTATGCCAAAATCGTATTCTATTATGATTGTAGTAAATAAAATGCCAACAATTAACGCCATCACTACAGCTGCTATCTTGTTTTTTCTTTCAGCGAAATAACCTATCATATTTTTTTCCTGCAATGGCGGCTGTGCGCTTTCCGTTTTACTTAGTTGAGACATATTAATCTCCTTTCGTTTCTCAAAAATGGGTAACTTTAATAAAGGTATGGGTGTTTTATCAATTTTATTCGTCGGAGTCTACATATTCCAATAAGTCGCCGGGCTGGCACTCTAAAGCTTTGCATAAAGCTTCCAGTGTCGAAAATCTAATCGCCTTTGCTTTTGATGTTTTAAGCACGGATAGGTTCGCGTTTGTGATACCAATTATCTGAGCCAGTTCTCCTGATTTCATCTTTCGCTTGGCCATCATGACATCTAAATTTACTACTATTCCCATGATAGCCCCCTAGATTGTTAAGTCGTTTTCCTGCTTGTATATTACTGCTTGATTAAACACATCCGCAAGCACAAAGCAAAATATCACAATGATAATGCAGGCAAACGCAGTGAGTATAGTCATAATTGTATTTAAATAAAATATTTTTAATATCAGCAAACACGTTACTGCCTGCATCAAATATCCCATGCGTTTTAACGATTTCACATTTTGTTCCACAAAAGGATTCTTTTCTTCCAGTGTTTTAAATATACGCCTTAGTTCATTCTCAACAAAAAACCCACAAATCCCCATGGGATACAAAACAATCAATAATATTCTTCTGGCATATGAATTATAGATACCGTAGTCTATTTTGAGATACATTTCCACAAACCAGGGCAAAAGAGCAACTACGGCAACAGTCACCCCCATTGTTACAAGAATCAATATCTTCATAAAAAAAGACAGCGAATATTTGCCGACAAACTTCATATTACACCTCACTACATTAGTAATTTAAGTGTATTATAATGCTTATATTATTCTCTGTCAATATATTTTTATCGTTTTTCGATATATTTTAATTGTTTTTCGCTATTTTTATTATCAGAGCAAGTACTTCCATATGCCACGCAAATCTTCTGCGTAACTATCACATCCCATATCATTAGGTTTTCTAACCAAAATAGCTTCCATACCATAAGCCTTAGCGCCAAGCACATCAGCGAAGTAATTATCGCCAATCATTATAAACCTGTCATATGTGCCAAATTGCTTAATTGTTTCATAAAACTTCGGATTAGGCTTTTCATATCCGATTTCAGCTGATGTTATAACATGTGTAAAATACTTTGTAATTCCGAGATAATCAGTAATTTGACGAAGCTCTGGTGTATGATTTGAAAGTATTACGTTGTCATATCCAAGTTCTATTGACTTTTCAAGACTGACTTTCGCATCACTAAAAAGATGCCACATATCAAGCCTCAAGTACTCACTTCTAAATTGCTTTGCGAGTTTTTCTTTCTTGTTGCCTTCAATGTTTATAGCCGAAAGTGCGCGTCCCACAACATTCTGCTCTATATATTCCCACCAAGAAAGTTCACCGAAATACTCATCGTGAGCTAATTCGTGCTTTGCCCAAGGATAATATGGCTGCATTGTCTTTGATATCACTTGCTTGTCATACTTGAGGTAGCCGTTTTTGTCCAACACCGCAGAGACCGAAGCCGTCCACATACCATCACGATATGCAAGCGTACCGTCAAAATCCCAAAGAAGGCAAGTCTTTGTCATAGCTGCGACATAAATGGATTGTTGTCAATTTCATATGACATATGAGTTTCTTCTCCATGCCCTGGCAACAGCTTATACTCCGGTGGTATTATTTTTTTTAGTTTTATAAGCGATTGGTGCATTGCATTTGGATCGCTGCCCAAAAAGTCCGTGCGTCCGATTGAAAGCTTAAACAGCACGTCTCCCGTAAATACGCAATGATTAATTACGTAAACCATGCTGCCTTTAGAATGTCCCGGTGCATGCACAGCCTTCACTTTTAACCCACACAGCTCCAACTCCTGTCCATCTACAAGCAGATTTTCAGCTGGTTCGCACTTTGCCTGCCTGCCATCCGGAAGGCTTGCGTATACAGATAGGTTTAAAAGGGGGTCAAATATCGCTCTACTGCAATCAGCATGAGCATAGACATCGGATTTATAATAATCGCGCACTTGTTCGAGAGCTCCGATATGATCAAAATGTCCGTGTGTTAAAAGAATATGTTTTGGTTTAAGCCTATGGTTTTGCATAGCCTCACATATTAAATCAAAGCTTCCGCCTGGATCAATAATAATACATTCTTTTGTTTCTTCGTTCACCACAAAATAGGTGTTAGCTCCCATAACACCCGTGGGAAATGTCATAATATTCATTTTTACCCTCATCCCTAAATTCCGCTATATATTATAAGCTTTGCAGCAGATATTGGCAAGCATTAAAAAAGAGCCTTCATGTGAAGGCTCTTTATCATTTTTTAGCTAAATACCATCTCATCGGTTAGAACTCCACCCTGAGCATTTCTGAACAATTCCACAAGCTCTGCTATAGTAAGCTCTTTTTTGTGCTTTCCTTTAATGTCAAGCAGTATCTGCCCTTCATGGAGCATGATTAGCCTTGTGCCGTATCGTATCGCATATTCAAGATTGTGAGTAACCATGAGGGCCGTAATCTTTCGCTCTTCGACTACTTCGCGAGTAAGCTCCATAATATTTTCGGACGTCCTTGGGTCAAGAGCCGCCGTATGCTCATCCAACAGCAATAAGTCGGGCTTTGTGATGGTAGACATAAGAAGCGCGAGCGCCTGCCTTTGTCCACCCGAAAGCTGTCCGCACAAAACGTCAACCTTGTCTTCAATGTTCATGCTGAGAGTTTTAAGCATCTCAGCAAAATCTTTTTTATAGCTTTTTTTAATTCCCCATTTAAGACCGTAAGGCTTTCCTTTGTTAAGTGCCATTGTTATATTTTCTGCCACAGTCATAGAAGCGCATGTGCCCATTTTAGGGTCCTGAAAAACACGAGCTATCTTTGAAGCTCTTTTATATTCAGCCATTTTTGTCACATCTGCGCCGTCAAATACAATATTTCCGCTGTCGGTGTATAAATTTCCCGCTATAATGTTAAGCATTGTGGTTTTACCTGAGCCGTTAGAGCCCACTACGCTAATATACTCGCCTTTGTCTATTTCAAGATTGAAGTTTTCAAACAAAATGTTTTCTGTAGGCAGGCCTTTATCAAATGTTTTTGATAGATTTTTAATAGATAACATGTCAGGCCTCCTTCTTTACGAATAGGCTGACAACTTTTTGGCGCCAGTCAGGGTTTCTAATCACGATAACTACAATAAATATTATTGAAGTTATCATCTTCATATCGCTTGCAGGCAATCCCAGTTTAATTGCGGCCGCAATGCTTATTTTATAAATAACCGAACCGATAATTACCGCAAGAGATCCTTGTATCATTTTGGCCTTGCCAAACAAAGTAGTTCCCAAAATAACAGCGGCTAATCCGGTTACGATTGTTCCGTTTCCCATTCCTACATCGGCAAACCTTTGATATTGACACATAAGCGCACCGGTTAATGCAGCAAGCGAGTTACTCATCGCAAGACCGATTATCTTAACTTTTCCTGTGTTTTGCCCCAATGAAGATACCAGCTGTTCATTAGCCCCAACAGCGCGAAGCGAAAGACCCGCATATGTTTTCATATATAAGTCCAGCATCACCTTTACTACAATCATCACTGCAAACGCAATAAGTACAGGATACAAGTTAACCTTACCAACTATGATATCATTAGTAAATATAGTATCTACTCTCAAAAGCGGGGTGTTTGCTTTACCCATTATCCTAAGGTTTATAGAATACAAAGCAGTCATTACAAGTATTCCCGAAAGCAAGTTTGTAATCTTAAAATAAACATGTAAAAAGCCGGTTATCATACCGGCCACAGCACCTGCGGCCATAGCTATCACGCAGGCCAAGATAGGATTTACTCCGTTTACTATAAGAATGGCCGCAACAGCTGCGCCCATGGGAAGTGTACCGTCCACTGAAAGGTCCGGAAAGTCTAAAATTTTGTAGGTTATATACACGCCCAGTACCAGCGGCGCGTATATAAACCCTTGTTCAACTGCTCCTAAAAGCAGCTTTAAAATTGCTCCTAAATCAATCAATTATTCTTCTTCCTCTGTTTCAGTTACTACCTTTGAAACAGCTTCGTCATCAAGCAATGCCTGAGGTATGGTGATGCCAAGCATTTCTGCAACTTCGGTATTTACTACAACCATAGCGTCCTTAAGTGTAGAAATTTCAATCTCCGAAGCGGGTGTTCCATCAAATATCTTAGCAATCATTTCGCCTGTTTGCAATCCCAATCTGTAATAATCTACGCCAGCAGAAGCAAGAGAGCCGCGTGTTACCTGTGAATCTTCAGAACCGAATACAGGAATTCCTGCCGCATAGGTCTTTTCAAGTATAAGCGGAAGCGATGAAACCACCATGTTGTCTGTAAGTGTAAGCATAACGTCGATTTCCGGCAAAATAGCATCAACTGTCGTTGCAATATCGTTGGTAGTTGTTATGCCTTTATCAACTATTTCCATTCCGTATTCCGCGGCGACTTCATTTGCAAGAACAAGAAGCACGTCAGAGTTAACTTCGCTTGTGTTGTGCAAGATGCCGACTTTGACAGCATCCGGTACAAGCTGCTTAATAAGCTTGAAAGTTTCGTCCATAGGCATCTGGTCACTTGTTCCAGTCATTGTATCTAGCGGAGTTCCGTCTTCGTTTGCAATTTCGGCTGCAACAGGGTCTGTTACTGCAGAAAATACTACCGGAATTCCGTCAGCCAGCGCAGCACCATATGCCGACTGAGCCGAAGGAGTTGAGATTGCTAGTATAGCATCCACTTTGTCTGACACAAATTTTTGGGCTATCGTGCTTCCTACTGCAGGGTCACCTTGTGAATCCTGATAGTCGACTACAAGGTTTTCATCCACAACATAGCCAAGTTCTGCAAGTTTTTCCAGTGCGCCCTCGCGGCACGCGTTAAGTGCGGGATGGTCCACTATCTGTGTTGCACCCAAAACGAAAACTTTTGGTTCTTCAGTCGGAGCTTCGGTAGCTTCTGCTTCTGAGCTTTCTTCTGCAATTACTTCCTGTGTAGCTTGTGCTTGTTTTGTCTCATCCGGTGTGGCAGAATCTTCCTTCTGGCATCCGGCAAATGCAAATACTGCAAGCATCAATAGACTTAAAGCTATCATTGTAATTTTTCTAAATTTCATGTTTTTATTCCCCCGTTATATTTTTATATTTTATTTTTTATATGCAAAAAGCTTGGAAAATATCCAAGCAGAAAGTTTTTAATCTTTCCGTTCTACCGTCTCTTATAGTCTCTGCTCTTCTATTCTTATCTCGTCTGTCCAAAAGGACGCTCTTCTCATATAAAGCTGCCATAGCTTAATTTATTGTTGAATTATATATAATTCATATGGCAGTGTCAAGCATATTGCGCATATGCTCCCATATCATGGAATATATGCGCAGTTTTTGCTTAAATCACATGCTTTTTTACTACTTAGTCAAATAATCCAAAAGATACTTCTCGGCTTCATCGCTCCATAGTCCGTTTGTTTTTGCCACAATTTTGGCAAGCTGTGCAAACATTTCATCACTTGCGCCAAGCTTTTCAAAATCAGCTATTGCTGTAAGCGGCATCTCAATGTGAGTATAGATAAGCTTTTTGCCTCCGGATATCTCGGGCAGATGAAGTGTAGTCTCCACCACAGAGTTAAGACCACCAACATGAGTAATCATCGTAGTCGGATTTATCAATCCCTTTGCCATCATATCAAGCGACTCTTTCATATCATCTATATTGCCACCGGATGTTCCAACAATATGTGTTGATCCATAATGGACATTATAGAAATTAAATTCCGCTGAAAATGCGGGATTTGTCGGACCTGCAAAGAAGTTCATGCAGCCATCTTTTGCAAGAAGTCTGTCTCCCTGCTCAACAACAGGTTTTACAGGCGCCATAACAAATACATCGTCAAAGCCTTTTCCAGCAGTCATTCCAATAAGCTTTTCTTCCGAGCCTTCTGCTTTTGTATTTAAAAAGTGCAGCTCTACACCTGCGGCTTTTGCCACTTCGTCAGTAAATATAGTTTTGGCTCTTGCAAGGCGTTCATCGTCTATGTCTGTCACCACCAGCATTCCTGGCTTTCTATCGCAGTGCAGCGCATAATCTATAGCACCAAGACCCATAGGTCCCACGCCTGCGAGTATAGCCATGTTCCCACCTTCTTTGATGCCCATTTCATGCACATAGCTTCCCTGAGTTGTATGGTATGACGCATGGAAAGCTCCTGCTATGCAGCTCATAGGCTCTGCCAGTGAGCCGTAAAAGTATGTATCGGAATCAAATTTCAAAAGAGACCCCGTTTCCATAGCTTCATGGGGAATGATGCAATATGTCGAGTCCCCGCCGCAATATCTGTATGAATATCCCGGTGCGTCAAGTGAACCTTTGTAGTTAAAAGGAGGCTGTATAGAAAAGTTTTCGCCCACTTTAAACTCATCCTTCCACTTATCGCCCACTTCAATTATCGTGCCGCAGAATTCATGCCCTATTATTGTTGGATTCTCGGCTATATCGTTGGGCACACGCTTGTGGTCAGCCCCCTGCTTTGCGGCCTTGTAGGAAGACATGCAAATACTGTCGGAAATAACCTTTACCAGTATCTCATCATCTTTTATTGGCGGAAGCTCAAATTCCTCCAGCCGTAAGTCTTTTTTGCCATATATTCTTACTGCCTTAGTTTTCATAAAAAACTCCTTATTAGCCACTGTTATGCTAATCTTGTGTTATACAAAACTTTCACGGAATAAATCCGTGAAAGTCGCATGTTATATTCGCTTAATTAAATACCCTCTTTAAGAGTCCTCATTTTTTCAAGCTTTGTAAAGTTGTTCTTTGACACATGCCCCGGAAGCGGAACTATTTTTTCATGAATAGCGTCGATTATCCAATCAGCCTGTGGGAAGAAATGATCTTCCAACTCAAATGCAGGTGTAATCCAGTTGCGGGAACCAACTACAACAGGAGGTGCGTCTAAATAGTCAAACGCGAGCTCCGTTACGTTTTGTGCAAGCTCTTTCATAAATGAGTTTCTCTCGCAAGCATCGCCCGTTACAACAAGTCGTCCTGTCTTTTTAACTGATTCTATTACCTTTTCATAATCAAATGGCACAATTGAACGTGCGTCGATAACTTCCATCTCCATGCCATATTTTTCTTTTAATATATCCGCAGCTTCAGTCACTCTGTAAAGCGTTGCGCCAATTGAAAGAACAGTTACGTCTTTACCTTCGCGTTTTACGTCAGGATCACCGAATGCGACTTCGTAGCTGCCTTCTGGCACTCCGCCTTCATGGAAGAGTTCCCCGATGTCATAAATTCTCTGGCTTTCAAGGAAAATAACGGGGTCAGTGCCATTTAAAGCTGCTGTCATAAGTCCCTTTGCATCATAAGGTGTTGCAGGGAACACAACTTTAAGACCAGGGATATGAGCGCATAATGCCGACCAATCCTGTGAGTGCTGTGCGCCATATTTTGAGCCGACCGACATGCGAAGCACCAGAGGCATCTTTATAACGTTTGCACTCATTGCCTGCCATTTACTCATCTGGTTAAAGACTTCGTCTCCGGCACGGCCAAGGAAGTCCGCATACATAAGCTCAACTATTGCCCTGCCGCCTGTCATAGCATAGCCAACACCAGAGCCAACTATTGCAGCTTCTGATATTGGTGAGTTAAAGAAGCGGTGATATGGAATAGCTTCGGTCAGTCCGCGATATACGGCAAATGCTCCGCCCCAGTCACGGCAGTCTTCACCATACGCTATAAGTGTCGGATCTTCATAGAATTTATCAAAGATAGCTTCAAACAATCCGTCACGCAATTGATATGATTTTACCTTGCTGAACGGCTTTCCGTTTTTATCAATACCAAAGCGCTCTTTTTTTGCGATTTGCTTAACTCTTGGATTTTCTTCCTTGGGCATGAGAACATCAGCTTTGCGTGTTGTGTCCATGCTTGGAACAGATTGATTTGAAAACATCATGTCAGCTATAAGGTTTGGATTTTTATCCAAGTCCATGCGCGGTGAAATCTCATCATCACGAACAAGCTTCACAGCATTTAGGATGTCTTCTTTGCACTGTGCTTCAACTTCTTCAATTTCCTTTTTGGTTGCAACCTTAGCATCAAGCATTTGCTTTTTAAATTCAACGATTGAATCCGCCTCAGCCCAAGCATCGATTTCCTCTTTTGTTCTGTAGCTGGATGAGTCAGACGGGCTGTGTCCGCTGATGCGGTATGTGATAACATCCAGAAGAATCGGACCTTCGCCTTTTGCAATAAGTTCTTTTTTGCGCTTGTAAGCATCAATCACTGCAAGTGGGTTCATGCCGTCAATGCGCTCTGCATGCATTTGGTTTTCAGTGATTCCTGCGCCTAAGCGGGCAACAATACCATATGCCATGGTCTCACCACTTGTCTGTCCACCCATTCCATACGAGTTATTAAAGATATTAAATACGAGAGGCAAACCGCCCTTATGAGCATCATCCCACAGCATTTTATATTGATCCATCGCAGAAAAGTTCATAGCTTCATAAACCGGGCCGCAGCCGAGTGAACCATCGCCTATGTTGCACACAACAACGCCACCTTTGCTGTTTGATTTTTTAAACAATGCAGCGCCTGCTGCGATGTCTGCCGAGCCGCCAACTAATGCATTGTTCGGATAAACGCCAAATGGTGTGAAAAACGCGTGCATGGAGCCGCCTAAGCCGCGGTTAAATCCCGTGGTCTTTGCCCACACCTCAGAGAGCATTCCGTATAAAAGGAAGTCTTTTGCAAGTGCTTTTGTTGTTTTTGCTTTGCTGTGCTCTTTTACCACGTTATAGATAAGCCCATCAAAGAAGTTTTCCATAATATTAAGAAGCTCTTCGTCGGATAACTTTTCAATAGCCGACAAACTCTTGGCCAATATTTCGCCATGGCTTCTGTGTGAACCAAATGTATAATCATTTATATCCAGATGGAAGGCTTGTCCAACATATGCTGCTTCCTGCCCGATGGCAAGATGAGCAGGGCCTGGATAGTGATATGCAAGTCCTTCATATTCTCCTGTTATCTTCACATCATTTAGCATACTTTCGAAGTTTCGAATGATAAGCATATCGCGATAGATGTTTAGAAATTCTTTTTTTGAAAAATTGTCTTTTTCATCTTTAACAGTCTTTTGATATTCGTTAAGTTTAATGTCTTCAAATTTAATTGTGCCGGCTTTTCTAATTTCCTGCGGCATTACTTCCAGTTTTTTAGTCATTTTCTATCTCCCAAATTATTGTTAAAACTTAAATATTGTTCTCGTTACATAGAGTTTATAAAAATGTTGCTGAATGGCAGGAGGTGTGTTCAGTGAATGAGGACGTGTATCGAGCAATACACGACGAAATTTACTGAATACGCATCATGTCAAAGCAGCGCATTTTTAGGCGCTCTAGAGTTGAAATATAGCCTCGCGAATCACTTCGCTTACGGTAGGATGCGGGAACACAAACTTTTTGATTTCATCTATGCTCATTTGCTTTTCTATCATTATTCCTGCGGAAATTATAATCTCCGAAGAATAGTTTCCTATCATGTGAACGCCAATCAATGTATTCTTTTGGTTATCTACAATTATTTTTACTATTCCCTCGCCACGTTCGTTTTCTGCCATATAGCGTCCTGCAAAGTTCATTGTGATAGTTTTTTCTGTCATATCAAGTCCGGCTTCTTTTGCAGTCTCTTTTGTATATCCAATCCCTGCAACCTCAGGGTTAGTGTATATTACGCCGGGGATTGCATCATAGCTCATCACATCGCGCCTGCCGACAATATTGTTTACTGCCACTTCTGCCTGACGATATGCTGTGTGGGCAAGCATCGAGCGTCCGTTTACATCACCTGCGCAATAAACGTTTGCAATGTTTGTCTGGCATCTTTCATCCACCATGACTCTGCCGCGCTCCACCTGAACTCCGATAGCCTCAAGTCCGATGCCCTGCGAGTTTGGTCTGCGTCCAACCGAAAGCAGCACTTTGTCAGCAGGAACGTCAACTTTCTCGCCATCTTTTTCGTATGTTACTTTGCCGTCGGCAACTTTAGTCACCATACAGCTCAAATTAAATTTAACACCCTTTTTCTCATATTCTTTCTGAAGGATTCCTGCAATGTCCGAATCTATTGCTCCGCCAATTTTGGGAAGCATCTCAATTACAGTCACGTCGCTCCCGGCCGAGTTAAAATAGCTTGCCATTTCAAGCCCTATAACACCTCCGCCGATTACAACAAGCTTTTCGGGAACTTCCATAATGTCAAGTATCTCTCGGCTCGTCATTACATCGCCTGCTTCAAACGATTCCTTCACTCCGTCAATCGGAGGCACAACAGGTGAAGAGCCAGTCGCTATAAGAAGTCTTTTTCCCGTATATACTGTATCTGCCGCTTTCACTTGATAACCATCAGCGTTTTGTCCCTGAATGATGCCTTCTGCTTCAACTATTTCAGCACCGGCGCCTTTAACCTGCATCTTAACTCCAGCAGTCAGCTTTTTAACAACCTTGTTTTTGCGTTTTATAACAGCCTTATGGTCTATGGACACTCCCTCTGATATAACACCATATTTTTTGCCATGCTCTGCAGAGTCTTTTATCTTTGCAGAATAAAGCAGTGTTTTTGTTGGAATGCATCCACGGTTTAGGCAAACACCGCCTATGCTTTCTTTTTCTATAAGCAGAACTTTTAACCCTTCGTGTCCAGCACGCTCGCAAGCAAGGTATCCCGCGGGGCCGCCACCCAGCACGATTAAATCATAAATCATAGTAAACCTCCCGCTGCGCTTTCAAGGGCAAGATTCTGTGTGAAATTTTCAAGATAGCCACACAAGTCCTGAAGGAAGCGTGCAGCAGGTGCTCCGTCCACAGCTCTGTGGTCAAATGTGAGCGAAAGTCCCATTGCTTGATATGGTTTTCCATCCGGCTTTAGTTTTGTTGTGAGATTGCACACGCCCAAAATCGCAGTCTGTGGTGGATTTATAACAGGTGTAAAGCTTTCAACACCAAGAGTTCCGAGGTTTGTGACCGTAAATGTTCCTCCGCTTAATAAGTCAGGGGAGATTTTTCCTACCCTTGCGTCTTGAATGATTGCTTTTGTGTTTAAAGATAGCGCATCGAGCGTCAAAGTGTTAGCGCCAAACAGAGTGGGAACCAAAAGCCCGCGCTCTGAGTCCACTGCGACTCCTATATTCACGTTTTTATATCTATGGATCTCGTCATCCATGTAATGTGCATTGATGTCGGGATGATTTAAAATAACCCTTGATACTGCATAGAGCAACATGTCATTTACTGTGATGTTATTTATACCCATGCTCTCTTTTTTAGCTTTTATAACTTTTCTAAAGCTTAAAATATTTGTCGCATCAAATGATGAGTTGAGCGTAAGCTGTGCCATACTTGAAAGTGACTCGTGCATACTCTTTGCAATAATTTTTCGCATGTTAGAATGCTTGACCGCTTCATATTCACCCATGTCGGTGCTTTGCACTGCAGAGGCTTTTGCCTGCGCTGCGCCACCTGTCAATTTTACACCATTACGTATAAGGTCTTTCACATCGCGCTCTATTATGCGTCCCTCTGGACCCGTGGCCTTTGCAAAGCTTATATCCGCATCGCTTTTTTCGGCTAAGTTTTTAGCCCTAGGCGATATTTTTACTTTGCCGCCTTCTGCCGCCTGTGGTGCAGAAGCAACAGCTGTATCTTTTGCTTTCGGTGTATCTTTTTCCTGAACAGAAGCTTCTGTTTTCTCTTTTTCAGGCTGTTTTGCGCCCTCCAAAAATTCGCTGATGTCTTCGCCCTCTTCGCCCAAAATCAAGACGTTTTCCAAGCACACAACATCATCACCCTCTTCATATAAGAGCTTGAGCACTGTGCCGTCAGCCGGTGACTCCTCTTCAAATACGGCTTTGTCGGTTTCATATACAAAAAGTAAATCCCCCGCTTTAACCGCGTCGCCTTCTTTCACTTTCCACTCAACAACGATACAGCTTTCAACGCTGATACCCTGTCTTGGCATTATAACTGCTTGTGCCATTTTACCCTCCAATATTTAAACTAAAATTAATTCTGTTTTTTCCTCAATTGCTGCTTTTGCAAAATCAGGCAAGCCATCGTCTGTGATAAACACATCAACATCTTCCCAATCGCAAAACTTTATCATGCTTGTGTATTCTGCCTTTGAAGAATCTCCCACCACTATTACGCGATTTGCGCTTTTTATCATAGCTTTTTTTATCTCATCTTCGGGAAAGTTTTCAACACACGGTCCGCTGCTTCCCATGAATCCGCTTGTGCCGATAATTGCAACATCCGCTTTAATTTCCGATATGGCGCGGATTGCCCATCCACCGACAAGCGCATTGGAGTTTGACCTTATCTCTCCTCCAACGATATATGTTTTTATCTTAAAGTCATCTAAAATCTGTGCGGTTTTAGGTGCATTTGTAAACACCGACAAGTCCTTTTTTAGCCCCAGCATTGAAGCCACCATGTTAACTGTGCTTCCTGCATCCAGCAAAAGTATAGAACCGTCTTCCACCATATCCACAGCTGCTTTTGCAATTCGCTCTTTTTCTTGTCTATGTTTTATTCGCTTTTCCACAAAAGAAGGCTCCAACCTTTCATTTGCAATAACCGCGCCACCATAGCCTTTTTTTGCAATACCCATATTTTCAAGATACTTTAGATCTTTTCTTATGGTCTCTGAGGATACATCAAAAATACTCGCTAGCTCAGACACACGTATCTTGCCTTCACTGCGAAGTTTATTTTCTATATAATCTCTTCTTTCCTGTGGGAATCTCTTGCTCATATTCTCTCCTTTGTGGAATTATGTGTTTTGATAACAACAATACAAGTTTACGCAACAAAAAACAACAAAAACCAACTTACTGCAATTATATGTCTTTATTATGTTGGTGTCAACGCAAAAAGACATGCAATTTTGTTTGTTTTTGTTGTTTTCACTTGGAATTCATTAAAAACTAATGATTTTACATATTTAGCTCTGCAATATTATATAATTTAAGCAGGATAACTCCTGTAACCACTACATAAAATATCTATTCCACATATTTTTTTAATCTTGCCCTTCATCAATAAGTCCTCAAATCTACCGAATATGTTTAACGGTGTCATAAAACGTAGCATCGATAAGCAGCACTATTATTTCATATGTTTTTTAAGAAAGCTGTCTATAATGTCAAGTACGTCTTCGTGCCAGAACTGCGGACCACCATGGTCTGCGCCTTCCAGTCTGTAAAATAGATACTCCTTGCCGCACTCGTTTAGCTTGTCTGCAAACTCCGTGCTCTGCTCAAACGGAACTACTCTGTCTTTATCGCCGTGTATTATAAATACTGGCGGTATTTCACGCTCTTTTGACACATAGGTGATGGGAGAATATTTTTTTGCAAGCTCTGTTTCCGATAAAATATCAACTCCGCCGAGTACAAGCCCCTCCGGGCTGTCAGCCTTTGAGTGGTCCATTGCCGAAAACATCTGCGCTAAACGCACAAAATCCGTAGGCCCGTATATATCCACTATAGCATTTGCATCAATCGAATAGTCGCCGTAGTCATCTGTGTCGAGGCCGTTAACGCCGTCGGTCATTCCTGCAAGCAGCGCGCAGTGCGCTCCTGACGAGTCTCCCCAAATAAAAAAGTTATTAGTGTCGATTTTATATTCATCCGCATTCTTTCTCAAAAAGCGTATCGCTGTTTTCACATCGTGTACCTGTGCGGGCAGAGCCGCGACTGCTGAGGCTCGATACTCTATGGATGCCACCACGTAGCCTCTCTTGGCGAAACTTACCATCTGCGGGAGATTGAAATATACATCCTGCTTGGTCCAACCTGAGCCCTGTATAAAAGCTATGCACGGATATTTTTCCTGAGTGCCATCTGCGTATTCTGGAATAAGCATCTGGAGAGTCAAGTCTATTCCCGAGCGATTGATATAAACTATATCGTTTCTGTAAAAAGCCCCCATGGTTTTCCGTGATATTGCTATGTCCTTCATTCCTTCCGCACGCGCCTTTGATGCAGGGAAATCTTCATATGTGTATTCCATAAAGCCCTCCATTGTTTATTTTGATTAAACCAATTGTAATACAGCCAGCATGGATTGACAAATTTGATATTCTCCATCGTTCTTTTTTGCTATAATACTTTATATGATTTATTTAAGAGAAATATCATTGCCCCAAGATATGCCTGATGTATGGCCTTTTACAGTGCCTTCCATTAATGCTACCCGAAGCATCACTTTTAAATCCCCTGTAACATTCATAGCAGGAGATAATGGGAGCGGCAAATCCACCTTGCTTGAAGCACTCGCAGTAAACCTTGCCCTTCCGTCGGTCGGCCGGACTGATGCTTCGCGAGATAGCAGCCTCGCCGCACTTCGCCCATTTGCACAAACCATTAAACACGTTTTCGCCTCTCGACCCAAAAATAAGTTTTTCCTTCGCAGCGAAGACTTTTTTAATTTCGTATTAAAACTGGGTGAAGAAAAAAGGAAAATGAATGATGAACTTAGCCGAGTGGAGCGTGAATATGCAAACCACTCACAGTTTACAAAAAATCAAGCGAGAGCGGCCTATTCAAACAGTATCTCGGGAATGGAGGCGCGATATGGCAAGGACCTTTTAAGTGAAGCTTCCCACGGCGAAAGCTTCCTTCGCCTTTTCATGCAGCGCATAGTGCCAAACGGTCTTTATCTTTTGGACGAGCCTGAAGTGCCATTGTCGCCCATTCGCCAGCTTTCACTTTTATCCCTAATAAAAGACATGAGCGAAAACGAAAACTGCCAGTTTATAGTAGCAACTCACTCTCCCATCTTGATGGCATATAAAAAGGCCAAAATTCTCTGCATGGACGATGGAATAATTGAAAACAAAAAGTGGGATGAACTGGAATCGGTTAGCCTGCTTAAAGATTTTATGAACAATCCTGAAATGTTTATACGCAGACTCTAGCATAATAACAAATTTATCACGTTTGTTTGACAAACGATATTTTCAAACCTAATATATGTACTAATACATAAGCAAATCACACTTATGATATAATAGAAGCAATAAAATCTTCAAATGCAAAGAGGCATCGTATGACGATAAGCGAACAAATATTAAAACTTAAAAAAGAAAAAAACGCAGTTATCCTTGCGCATATATATCAAGAC
This sequence comes from Christensenellaceae bacterium, assembly GCA_963676355.1. Classification (GTDB taxonomy): domain Bacteria; phylum Bacillota; class Clostridia; order Christensenellales; family UMGS416; genus JAGLOK01. The sequence continues at coordinate 506,302 of OY781093.1, read as the reverse complement.
GGAGCCGTACAGGATGTTGCAGACTTCACCGGAGACTCTCTTGAGCTTGCAAAAAAAGCCGCTCAAGTGGAAGCGGATGTGATAGTTTTCTGCGGAGTATTATTTATGGCTGAAAGCGCAAAGATATTAAATCCCGATAAAACCGTGCTTCTGCCAGTTATTGATGCAGGCTGTCCGATGGCTGACATGGTGACAGCAGAGGACGTTATAGCCCATCGCAAGGCGCACCCAAATGCCGCAGTGGTCAGTTATGTCAATTCATCAGCTGAAACCAAGGCCGAGTGTGACATATGCTGCACCTCAAGCAATGCTGTTAAAGTCGTTAATTCTCTTCCGCAAAAAGAAATCATCTTCGTTCCGGACGAAAACCTTGGAAGCTATGTGGCGGCTCAACTTCCCGAAAAAGAAATGATTTTGCACAAGGGCTATTGCATAGTTCATAAACGCGTGCTTGAAGATGAAGTTATAAAAGCTAAAGCTGCGCTGCCAAATGCAAAGCTTTTGGTGCATCCTGAGTGCACGCCCGATGTTGTCGCACAGGCTGACTTTGTGGGAAGCACGGCACAGATTATAAAATATGCAAAAGAATCAGAAGATAAAGAATTCATCATATGCACAGAGATGGGCATTTTGCACGTTTTGCAAAACCAGAACCCAGATAAAAAATTCTACATGGCTTCACCCAAGCTTGTGTGCGCCAACATGAAAAAGACTCATGTCGAGGATGTGCTACACGCCCTCCAAAACATGGAGCACGAGATAACGCTTGATAACGAACTTATTAAAAGAGCGTCAAAAAGCCTCGAGCGAATGCTTGAAGTGAAATAGAAAAGGCAATTTATGAAAAGATATTTAGCGGACATTGATCCATCAAAAATCGAATCCGCACAAACAGACGTTGCGATAATAGGAAGCGGAATAGCCGGCCTATATGCTGCATATTATCTTGACAGCAGCTTAGAATGCACCCTTTTTACAAAGCAGAATATCGATGATTCATCATCCACTCTGGCACAGGGAGGCATTGCCGCCGTCACAGAAAAGGACGACAAAATACAGTATCATCTGGATGACACTCTTCGCGCAGGAGCAGGCCTGTGTGATGAAAAAGCCGTTCGCATGATAGCCCAAGAAGGTCCTGAAGATATTGAAGAGCTTATAAAGCTCGGAGTAAACTTCGATATGGACAAAAAGGGCCAGCTTCTGACCGCACAGGAAGGCGGGCACAGAATGCGCCGCATACTCCGCTGCGGAGGCGATGCCACTGGTGCCGAAATCGTAGAAAAACTTACACAAACCGTAAAAAAGCTGCCAAACGTAAAGCTTTTTAAAGACGCTTTTGTTGTAGATATAATAACCGAAAACGATTCCGTGATTGGGCTTTTGGTTAAAAAAGGCGAAAAATATACTCTGTATAGAACATGCCAAGTGATTATTGCCACAGGCGGGTTAGGACAGATTTACAGATACACCACAAATCCTCTTGTTGCAACAGGCGACGGCATGGCGATGGCGCTTCGCGCAGGAGCAAAGCTTAACAACATGGAGTTTGTTCAGTTTCACCCAACGGGGCTATATACTCCTGAGAATCGAAACAAACGTTGCTTTCTGATTTCAGAAGCTGTGCGCGGAGAAGGCGCAAAGCTATACAACGACAAAGGTGAGCGCTTTATGGTCGGCAGACATGAAATGGCAGAGCTTGCTCCAAGAGATATTGTCGCACGTGAAATATATAAGGAAATTCAAAACCAAAAATCGCCTTATGTAAAGCTTGACATAACACACGAATCAGAAGAATTTCTTCAAAAAAGATTCCCTACAATATATAACCACTGTCTAAGCAAGAATATAAATATTTCAAAGCAGTTTATACCGATAGGTCCTGTTCAGCATTACATGATGGGTGGCATAGTTTGCGATTTTGATGGACTGACTAACATCAAAGGCTTATATGCAATTGGTGAAGCATCAAACTCAGGAGTGCACGGAGCAAACAGGCTTGCCAGCAACTCAACACTTGAATGCGTGGTATATGGCAGACGCAGTGCTCAGCATATAAATCACAACTTTAAAAAATGTAATTGCGAAATAAAATATGAAAATCCAGCCGATACCAACATTAAAATCGATGTGAAGAAAAAAAAGAACGAACTTAAAGGCATTATGGTAAAACACTGCGGTATAATAAGAAATGAAACGGGCTTAAAAATAGGTCTTGATTTTACAGATGAACTTATAAAAACTTTGGACGAAGCAAAAATCGGCGACACCGAAACAATGGAGCTATACAATATGGCACTTGTTGCCAAAGAGATACTTACCGCCGCAATAAACAGAAAAGAATCAGTAGGATCACACCACAGGGAGGATAATTAGATGCTTAACGAAATGATGATTAAAGATATTGTAAAGAACGCACTTCTTGAAGATATCGGAACAGGTGATATCACAACCATAAGCACCGTTCCTGAAGAAAAGCAAATAACAGGCAACTTTCTCGCCAAAGAAGATGGAATATTGTGCGGTTTAGATGTTGTGAAAACTGTTTTTAACACAATCGATGAAAGCGTTACGATAATCACTGCCTTCAGCGATGGAGATCCTCTTCATAAAGGTGATATATTCGCAAAAGTCAAGGGCAGTGCACGCTCAATTCTATCCGGTGAGCGTGTAGCACTAAACTTCCTTCAGAGGATGAGCGGGATTGCAACCTATGCAAATGTCCTTCAAAAAGAAGTGGCGGGATATAAGGCGCAAATACTGGACACAAGAAAAACAACTCCAGGACTTCGTGTTCTTGAAAAATATGCAGTACGCATTGGCGGTGCGCACAACCACCGCTATAATCTTTCCGATGGTGTGCTTATAAAAGACAATCATATAACAGCATCAGGCGGAATCACAGCAGCTGTACACAATGCAAGACAAATCATTCCACACACTCTTAAAATAGAAGTGGAAGTTAAAAACTTTGATGAAGTAAAAGAGGCTGTAAAAGCAGGTGCGGACATCCTTATGCTGGACAATATGACAATAGAAGAAATGGCTGAGGCTGTAAAAATGATTGATGGCAAAGCATTGGTTGAAGCATCGGGCAATATGGATCAAAAACCAATTGCAAAAGTTGCGGCAGCAGGTGTGGACTTTATATCAGTTGGCGCGCTTACTCATTCCATTAAATCGATGGATATTAGCCTTAAGTTTTAAAACGAGATATAATTTTTGATGGCCTTGGATTTTTCCATCCTCCTGTAAAATAAATTAAAAACCGTGGCAGTGAGAACTCCTGTTACTACGCCACCTGTCATTATCACAGGAAGATATGAAAACACTGCTGTATCCTGTAATATTATTGATGCCACCATAACCTGCATAATGTTAAATGCCGCAGAGCCAGCAAGGCTTATTCCATATAGCGAGAAATGTTTTTCATATCCCATTTTAAGTAAAAGCATGATGCCGGCAGCCACTGTAGCTCCACTTAAAGAAAACGCAAATGTAGAAAATCCTCCGGCAAGGGCTGCGCCAAGCACACAACGCAATACAACTATCGTGAAAGTCGGCTTTGTTCCAAGATAAAATATAGCAAATATAGTTACAATGTTTGCAAGGCCTAGCTTAAGCCCCGGAATTGGCACAACAAGCTGAATGGGAATCATCCCATCCAAAACAGAGAGCGTGGCGGCAACAGCAACAAGCATCGCACTTATAACAAGCATTCTGGTTTTCTCTCTTACTTTAATCATCCTACCACCGCATCCACTTGTGCATTCTTACCAATTGTCTTAACCAATATTCTGTTGGGAAGACATGCGGCAATCTGATTTGCCTGAGTTAGCCAGCCAGTATGTACACATATTTGATCGCGACAATCAGATTCTACAAACCGTATTCTGCCTTTTTCTGCAACCACAATTACGTCCCCATCATCCAAATAGTATTCTTTTTGTTCGTTTATATCTTCTAGATTTATTTCATATAAAACTTCACCATCTTTTACTATCTGCGCATACAAATCCGAACCATCGTCTTTTGGTATGCTCAAAACAAACATCACTATTATTATTGATGCAATAGCAAAAAATATAACAAAATCTCCCCATCTAAACTTCAAGGCACACTCCTTTTATGTGATTATAACATGCTTTTATTACGCCTCTAAAGTATTATTTGAAAATAAAATCTGTTATACTTTATATAAAAGCGTATTATGAAAGCCTAAGTATGAAACATATATTTATAAAAATCAAAGTATTAATACTAATATTAATAATGTTATTATCACTGGTCTCATGCACGGCAACTGACGAACTTCATGCTGTAGAGATAACTACTGCCGCAGCCTCCGAAAAAGCTATTGGCTACAAAAAGTTCAGCTATGAGTTTTTCGGCACTTTTGACACTGTAATCCTGATAGCCGGATACGCTCAAAACCAAACAAAATTTGATGAGTATTCAAGCTATGCATTTAAACGCTTTAATGAACTTCACAAACTGTTTGACAATTACAAAACCTATAATGGAATAAACAACATAAAGTCCATAAATGACAATTCAAACGGGTCACCAATAAAAGTGGATAAATCCATTATAGATCTTTTGGAGTTTTGCATTAGCGCAAATAAAACTATCTCACAAAAGGTGGATATAAGCATGGGTGCGGTTCTGAATGTGTGGCACAACTATCGCGAAGCCGGCCTTGATAATCCAGAGAATGCGCAGGTGCCCACCGAGTCTGAATTGCTTGAAGCCGCAGCCTTTACTGACATAGACAATATCACAATAAACGCTGATGAAAACACGGTCACCTTAAGTGAAGGCACAAAAATCGATCTTGGCGCAATCGCCAAAGGCTATGCCACACAGATAATCGCAGATGAATTGCTCAAGATGGGCTTTGAGTCATTTTTTATAAGCAGTGGAGGCAACATCAAAGCCGTGGGCAAGCCTTTTGAAGAAGGCAAAGCTCTTTGGAGCATCGGCATTCAAAACCCTTTTTATTTTGATGATCCTCAAAAAAACGAAAACCTAATTGACATTGCATACATTAAAGATATGTCAGTGGTCACAAGTGGAGATTATCAGCGGCTATACACAGTAAATGGCACAGCCTACCATCATTTAATTGATCCCGAAACGCTGTTTCCTGCAAAAAACTTTCGTTCCGTCACTATCTTTACCGAAGACTCCGCCCTTGCGGATTTTCTTTCAACCGCAGTTTTTACTTCATCGTACGAACAAGGCCTGTCTCTAATTGAAAACATAGAAAACACCGAGGCATATTGGGTTTTCCCGGACGGCAGAATTAAAGCCACCGAGGGCACAAAATCATTGCTTAAAAACCTTGGCGGCGCAACAAACTAGCAAATAAAAGACATGCCATAGCATGTCTTTTTTAAACTAATTAACTACATCATATCCCGCATCTTCAACTGCCGCTTTCAATTTGGAAACATCGACTTTACTGTCATCATATTCAACAGTTGCTGATTTTTCATCCAAAGATACAACAGCCTTTGTCACTCCGTCCAGTTCCTCAAGAGCTTTTGTCACTCTGCCTGAGCAGTGCATGCAACTCATCCCTTCGACTTTTAAAACTTTTTTCATTTTGAAAACTCCTTTAATGTTATTATGATTTCTTTTTTAATTTAAACGCATTTAGCCTCAGCGCATTGGAAACTACAGATACGGAGCTTAAGCTCATCGCCGCCGCCGCAAACATCGGGTTAAGCCTTGGCCCTCCAAAGATGTATAATAATCCTGCCGCAATTGGTATACCCAGCACATTGTACCCGAATGCCCAGAATAGATTTTGCTTGATATTTCTTATAACAGCTTTAGACAGCGCCACAGCATATGACACATCCATTAAATCGCTGTGCATTAAAACCACATCCGCGGACTCTATCGCAACATCCGTTCCTGAACCAATTGCAATTCCTACATCAGCCTGTACAAGTGCAGGAGCATCGTTTATTCCATCCCCTACCATTGCAACTGTGCCATGCTCACTTTGAAGCTTTTTAACTTCCTTTGCCTTGTCCTCAGGAAGCACTTCCGACAGCACCACATCAATTCCGACCTGTCTTGCAATTGCGCTAGCTGTTCTTTTGTTGTCGCCAGTTATCATGGCGGTTTTTATTCCATAGCTATGAAGAGATTTAATTGCCTGCCTGCTTGTTTCCTTTATAACATCCGCAACTGCAATAAGCCCTGCGAGATTTCCTCCGTCCACAATATACATGGGCGTTTTGCCTTCATCGGCCAGCCTATCCGCTTCTTTTTGAGCTTGCATGACATCAAGTTTAATGTCATCCATAAGTTTTTTATTCCCAAGGTATACTTCACTGCCCTGTATCGTGACTGCTATTCCATGTCCTGGAATTGCTTTGAAATCCTTTGTTTCAAAAAGTTGTGCAGATTCTTTTTGCGCCTCCGAAACTATCGCTTCTCCCAACGGATGCTCGCTCCCTTTTTCAGCTGATGCCGCAAGCCCCAAAACTTTCTTTTTTTCATAGCCATTAAAAACTATTATGTCAGTCACCGTCGGCTTACCCTGAGTGATTGTACCTGTCTTGTCTAAAACCACTGTTTTTACTTTATGTGTGATTTCTAGTGCTTCTCCGTTTTTAAACAAAATTCCGTTTGAAGCGCCTTTGCCTGTTCCCACCATTATGGCGGTGGGTGTTGCCAGCCCCAAAGCACATGGACAAGCAATTACAAGCACTGCAACAAACGTTGTAAGTACGAATGCGATGCTCTGCCCCGATATCAGCCATGCGATTGCAGACAAAAGCGCGATACCCATAACTATAGGCACAAAATATCCGGCTACAATGTCCGCCATTTTTGCTATCGGTGCTTTTGAGCCCTGCGTTTCTTCCACAAGCTTTATGATCTGTGCAAGCGCTGTGTCTTTGCCCACTTTTTGTGCTTTGAATTTTATCATGCCGTTTTTATTGAGCGTAGCACCCGTTACAATGTCGCCCGTGTTCTTTTCAATAGGGATGCTTTCGCCTGTAAGCATAGATTCATCTACGGATGTGATTCCTTCCACCACTTCACCGTCAACAGGAACCTTCTCTCCCGGACGAACTATTATGATGTCGCCTACCAAAACTTCTTCAACAGGTATAGTTTTCTCCTCCCCCTCTCTTATAACGCTCGCCATTTTAGGTGCGAGCTGCATCAGTTTTTTGATTGCATCACTCGTTTTACCCTTAGATCTAGCTTCCAAAAACTTGCCAAGCATAACAAGGGTTATAATCACCGCAGCCGATTCAAAATACATCTCTTCCACAAATTCAGGATTGCCCAACGCTATCTGAATAAATGAATAGACACTGTAAGTAAACGCCGCAGTCGTTCCTATCGCTATAAGGCTATCCATATTGGGACTTCCTTTAAAAAGCGTCCTATATCCCACGGTATAAAATTTATATCCGACACCTATTACAGGAATGACTAAAAGAAATTGGATAAGTCCATTATAAAAGGGATTTTCCATGGGTGAAATTATCATTGGCACAGGCAAGCCTATCATCGGCCCCATCGCAAGATAAAAAAGCGGTATGCTAAATAATGCAGCCGCAATAAGCTTTATTTTTTGAATTTTAAAAGCGCGTTTCTTTTTGTCCTGACGTGTATCAAAATCTACCTGCTTTTTTAAAAGAACAGGTGTATATCCGGCGTGGCGCACAGCTTCTTCAATCTGCGTAACGTTGCCTGCTTCGGAATTAAATTCAACTTTTGCTTTTTCAGTTGCAAGGTTAACCTCTGCGCTTTTTACAAAATCGAGCTTATTTAATGCCCGCTCCACCGCAGCAGAGCACGAAGCACACGTCATTCCCTGAATCTCAAGTTCAAGTATTTCTGATTTCTCATCCGGAAATGCTTTATACCCACTTTTTTCAACAGCGGACACAATATCACTTTCAGATATAATCTCTTCATCAAAAAATACACGCATTTTCTCCGTGGTAAGGTTTACTGAAGCCGAACTTACGCCTTCGCTTTTTTTCACAGCTCTTTCAACAGCCGCAGAACACGCTGCGCAAGTCATCCCCTCAATGTTAAATTCCTTTTGCTTTTGTGCCATAAATTATTACCCTCATAATTAATAATAAAACTTTGTGTAAACCAGTAAATAAAATACACTTTTTTAATTGACATTATTTGTTGTTAAATATATAATAACATAAAAACCTAGCGTTTTACTAGGTTAAGCGTAAATTCATAAATATTTAATAAAGGAGAAAAGCAAATGAGCAGTTTTCTGCCAGGTACAATAACAGGATTCAGAGAAGGCCTTGAAGCTTTCCTTGTTGTGTCTGTAATGCTCCGTTATGTCCAGAAAAAGGGCATACCTCAGTATAAATGGTATATATTGTATGGGGTTCTTGCAGGTGCCCTTGCTTCCTTTGCTTTGGGTGGTATATTATCAGCTGTTTCCAACGCCTTGGCTGCAACGGGTGAGGTTGCGAAAATATGGGAAAGTGCGGCAAGTATTGCCGCTTTAGTTTTAATTACAACTTTTATAATATGGATGATTAAAAACTCCGCAAATATTACAGATGAAATAAAAAGCAAAGTAGACAGTCGCTTTTCTAAATGGGGTGTCTTCTGGGTTGCAGCCGTTATGATTGCAAGAGAAGGCGCGGAAGTTGCGATATTCTCGTTTACAGGTCAATATACTGCATCTTCAATATTCTTAGGCATTGCAGTTTCATTGGTTTTTGCAATTCTTATATATTTCTCGCTTGTTAAAGTGAATCTTAAAACAATATTTGCAATCACTCTGGGATATCTTATTCTACAAGCAGGATTCTTGCTTGGATACGGCATACACGAAGGTCTTTCAGCACTTAAGGATTTAGGCATATTGGCAAAAGACAGCTTTTTTTTAACAAAGGCCTTTGATTTATCAAATACAATACTGAATCACAAACAAGGCTCAGTTGGGCTACCTTTATTTGTACTGTTCGGCTGGTATTCAAAGCCTGAATGGATACAACTTTCTGCTCAATATATTTATACAGTCAGTATGTTTTTAGTCTGGCTCAAGGTCAGCAAAAATACGATAAAGGAAAAGATGTGACGGTTAACTTTGTAACCTACAATACTTTTTTGACCAACTAATAGGAGTTAACCATGGAAAACAATAAATTACATTTTGAAACATTACAATTGCACGCGGGGCAGTCTCCTGATCCTGCCACAAAGTCGAGAGCTGTTCCTATCTACCAAACAACATCTTATAACTTTGATGACGCACAACACGCGGCAGACCTTTTTGCCCTAAAACAACCGGGAAATATTTATACTCGAATTATGAACCCGACAACCGATGTCTTGGAGCAACGCCTTGCAACACTTGAAGGCGGCGTTGGCGCACTTGTCACATCCTCCGGCATGGCCGCGATTAACTATGCTATATTTAACATTGCAAAAGCGGGCGACGAAATTGTGGCTGCAAACACGCTTTATGGTGGAACATACACCTTTTTTGCACAAAGGCTGCCCAATCAATACGGCATAAAGACGCACTTGGTAAACATTGATGACTTTGACGAAATAGAAAGCAAGATAAACAGCAAGACAAAGGCTTTATATGCCGAAACATTGGGAAACCCAAACATCAATGTTGCAGACATTGAAAAGCTCGCAGACATCGCACATAAACATAATATCCCGCTGATTGTGGACAATACTTTTGGAACTCCGTATCTTATCAATCTAAAATCATTCGGTGTTGATATAGTCGTATACTCTCTGACAAAATACATCGGAGGACATGGAACATCCATCGGCGGCGCAATCATCGACAATGGAACGTTTGACTGGAAAAACGGAAACTTTGATGATTTTACAACTCCCGACAGCACATATCATGGAATTGTTTATGCTGATATCCCCGGAAACGCTGGATACATTACAAAAGCAAGAGTTCAGCTTCTGCGCGACAGCGGTGCATGCATCAGTCCATTTAATGCGTTTTTGATTTTGCAGGGGCTCGAAACACTGTCTCTGAGAGTGGAGCGCCATTCATCCAACGCACAGAAAATCGCAGAATATCTTGATGCTCACGACTCTGTTACATGGGTAAACTATCCTGGGCTTAAGTCCAACAAATATTATGATCTCGCGCAAAAATACCTGCCCAACGGAGCAGGCGGCATACTAACCTTTGGAATTAAGGGCGGTATAGCTGCAGGGCGCAAGTTTATAAACTCGCTTGAGATTTTCTCGCTTCTTGCAAATGTGGCAGATGCCAAGTCCTTGGTTATCCATCCCGGAAGCACAACTCATGGTCAGCTAAGCGAAGAGGAGCTGAAAAAATCCGGAATTAGCCCTGAAATGGTTCGCCTTTCAGTGGGTATTGAGCATGTGGATGATCTTATAGCCGACCTTGAACAAGCTCTTAAAAAATCTCAGGAGGAGGCTTAGCACATGCCGGTTAAAATACCAGATACATTGCCAGCGGCAAAAACGCTGTCCGATGAAAATATATTTGTGATGTCAGAGCACAGGGCGGTGTCTCAAGATATCCGTCCGCTCAAAATCGCAATTCTCAACCTTATGCCAACAAAGATTACAACCGAGACTCAGCTTTTAAGGTTGCTCGGAAACACACCGCTCCAGATTGAGATAACTTTTCTAAAGACAGCAAGCTACGAATCTCAAAACACCTCAAAAGAGCATCTTTCATCTTTTTATAAAACCTTCGGCGATATAAAGAATGAAAACTTTGACGGACTTGTTATTACAGGTGCCCCTGTTGAAAAGCTCGAATTTGAAGAAGTGGAGTATTGGGATGAGCTGAAAGAGATAATGGAATGGGGCAAGCATCATGTTTACTCCACACTATACATCTGCTGGGCTTCCCAAGCTGCATTGTATTATCACTATGGAATCAACAAGCATGCAACTGACAAAAAAATATTCGGTGTATTTTCACACGATATAATGAAAAAAAACAGCCCGCTTCTGCGTGGATTTGATGATGACTTCAAAGCCCCGCACAGCAGGCACACTCAAGTGATGAGCACAGACATACTCTCCTGCCCAGATCTTGAACTTTTGGCTCACTCAAAGGAAGCCGGCGTGCTTTTAGCCACAAGTCTTGATGGGCGCGAAGTGTATGTTTCCGGTCACTTGGAATATGACGCGCTGTCTCTTGACTCGGAATTTAAGCGCGACAAAAACCGCGGACTTGAAATCGACATCCCAAAAAACTATTACCCTGACGATAATATTGTAGGCATCCCCAAAGTCACTTGGAGGGCTCATGCAAACTTACTATTTGCTAACTGGCTGAACTATTATGTGTATCAGGAAACACCATACGACTTAAAGAGCATAGACTAAAAGGAGTGTTAGTATGACAAAAATAGCAAACAATATAACAGAATTAATCGGCAACACGCCGCTTGTAAAACTGAACAAAATAACAAAAGGTGCAAAGGCGACAGTGCTTGCTAAGCTTGAAATGTTTAATCCGCTAGCAAGCGTTAAAGACAGGATAGCTTTCTCTATGATTACAGAGGCTGAAAAAGAAGGAAAACTAAAACCCGGAAGTGTTATCGTGGAGCCTACCAGTGGAAACACAGGAATCGGGCTTTCATACATTGCCGCAGTTAAAGGCTATAAAATTATCCTTACCATGCCTGACTCCATGAGCATAGAGCGGCGCAAACTGCTTGCTGCACTAGGTGCCCAGCTGATACTTACAGAAGGCGCAAAAGGAATGAATGGTGCTATACAAAAGGCGGAAGAGATTGCCAAAAACACTGAAAACTCTTTTATGCCACAGCAGTTTAAAAACCCCAACAACCCTAAAATCCACTACAATACCACGGCCGAGGAGATAATCCGCGACACCGATGGCAAAGTTGACATATTGGTTTCAGGCGTTGGAACAGGCGGAACACTCACCGGCACAGGCCGCAAGCTAAAAGAGTTTAACCCCAATATCAAAGTTATCGCAGTAGAACCTAAAAACTCAGCTGTTCTTTCAGGGAACGGCCCGGGCCCTCATAAGATTCAGGGAATAGGAGCAGGCTTTGTGCCCGATGTGTTGGATACTTCCTTAATTGACGAAATAGTACAAGTGGAAAACGAAGATGCATTCAAAACGGCTAGAACGCTTGCAAAAAAAGAGGGTATACTCGTTGGAATGAGCGCAGGAGCCGCAGCTTTTGCCGCAACAGCAGTCGCTAACAGAGCTGAAAACGCAGGAAAGACAATAGTCGCCATTTTCCCTGACTCGGGAGAAAGATATCTTGCTGGAACATTGTTTGAGGATTAATAAATGAGGCTATCTACAAGAGGAAAATATGCACTTGAAGCATTAGTTTTTATGGGGCATGAGACCAAAAGCGAGGAAAAACTCAGCTTGAACTCCATAAGCCGTGCAACAGGAATTTCAGACGGATATCTAGAGCAGCTTTTTCGCAACCTGAAAAAGGATGGAATCGTGTTAAGTAAAAAGGGTAAATACGGCGGATATTATTTTGCAAAGCCCATTAAAGATATAACAGTCGGCGATGTGCTAAATTCCGTTGAAGGCCACCTTTCTCTTGTAAGATGCACAGAATCTGAAACATGCACACGCCAAGGCAGCTGTCTAACTCACAAGCTTTGGGATGCTGCATACACTAAGATTACATCCACCATAGATACGATCTCAATAGCAACTCTTACAAAAGACTACGAAGACAGGCTAAGCAAGGTGGGTGAGCAATGAAATTATCAACAAGAGGCCGATATGGCCTTAGAATGCTTGTGGATTTAAGCAGCCACCAAAATGATGTAGTCACTCTAAAAAGCATAGCTAGAAGACAGGAAGTATCGGTTAACTATCTCGAGCAGGTAGCAAAGGATTTAAAGCGCGCAGGTTATATAGGCTCGGCTAAAGGTCCACAGGGAGGATATTTTTCTGTAAAAAAGGCTGATGAGATAATAATCGGCGATGTTTTGCGCCTGCTTGAAGGTGACCTAAGGGTTACAGAAAAAAAATATGATAAAGAAACCATACTTGAGCAATGTGTACGAATTAATGTGTACGAGAAGATTAATCAAGATTTAGCTGAGCTTTTTGATTCCATTACTTTAAAGGATGTCTTAGACGGCAAAATCGCATTATAAGCAAAATTTACATTTTTGATAAATTATTCGTCTTGTTTATGCACCTTTCAAGTGATAAACTTTTATACTAAAGAAAAGAAATATTTTAAAATCTATGAGTAAAAACTATTTAATAGGCATCGATGTCGGTTCTACAACTGTAAAAATTGCGGTACTCGACAACCAAAACAATTTAGAATACCAAAATTACATGCGCCATTATTCAGATTTATATACATCTGTAGAGGCGCTTCTGTTTAAAGCCCTTAAAAACCTCGGAAACATAAATGCAAAAATCGCATGCACAGGCTCTGGTGGGCTCGGCGTTTCAAAAAAGCTTGGCATCCAGTTTGTTCAAGAAGTCATAGCCGCCGCTAAATGCGTGCGCACTGTTATCCCTAAAACCGATGTAGCTATAGAGCTAGGCGGCGAAGATGCCAAGATAACATATTTTTCCGGAACAGTTGAGCAGCGAATGAACGGAACATGTGCAGGCGGGACTGGCGCGTTTATCGACCAAATGGCAAGCCTCATGGGAACAGACGCCGCAGGAATTAATACACTTGCTTCTAAGCATAGCGTTATCTATCCCATCGCTGCAAGATGTGGAGTGTTTGCCAAAAGCGATGTTCAACCACTTTTAAACGAAGGTGCTTCCCGTGAGGACATTGCAGCCTCTATATTTCAAGCCGTTGTAAACCAAACCATTGGAGGCCTTGCTTGCGGAAGGCCTATACGTGGCAATGTTGCATTCTTGGGCGGACCACTTTCATTTATGCCGGAGCTAAGAAAGCTTTTTTCCAAAACCCTCAAACTTTCTCCCGATCAGGTGATTGAGCCTGAAAACGGCAAAATGTTTGTGGCGATGGGCTGTGCGATGATGGCAGACGGCGAAGAAACAAGCCTTGAAGACCTTCATGCTGACTGGCAAAAGGCAAAGCGCACAGGAAACGAAGAATTCTCTTTACAAAGTCTTGATGTTTTATTTGAAAGCGAAAAAGAATATGCTGATTTTACAGAGCGTCATAACAAAGCAAAAGTAGAACACGCTGATTTATCACAATATTCAGGAAAATGCTATCTGGGAATAGATGCCGGCAGCACCACCACAAAGATGGTGCTCCTCGATGAAGACAACAGAATACTTGCAGACTATTACTCTCAAAATAAAGGTAATCCTCTCAAAGTGATGAAGTCGTTTTTGTCCGACCTTTATTCGAAAATACCAGACGATGCTACCATTGCATATACAGGCGTCACAGGCTACGGCGAAGCTCTCATCCAGTCTGCATTTGGTGTGGACATTGGCGAAGTTGAGACTGTAGCTCACTTTACAGCCGCTTCATTTTTTGATCCAGAGGTTGAATTTTTGCTGGACATCGGTGGTCAGGACATGAAGTGTATCACCGTAAAAGACGGAATTATAAATCAAGTTATCCTAAACGAAGCATGCTCTTCCGGTTGTGGTTCATTCATAGAGTCTTTGGCAAAGGCTATGGAGCTTGAAGTTCCTGAGTTTGCAAACAAAGCTATTTTTGCGAAAAATCCAATGGATTTGGGAACACGCTGCACAGTGTTTATGAATTCACGAATAAAACAGGTGCAAAAAGAAGGCGCTGATGTCGGCGACATCTCGGCTGGACTTTCCTATTCTGTAATAAAAAACGCGTTATATAAAGTTATAAAGCTACGCAATCCAGAAGCTCTCGGTGGACACATTGTTGTGCAAGGCGGCACATTTTTAAACGATGCTGTGCTTCGCGCGACAGAAAAGATAACAGGAAAACAAGTCGTCCGTCCAAAAATCGCAGGACTTATGGGTGCATTTGGCGCTGCGCTTATTGCAAAAGAACGCTGCGCAAAAAATCAGCCAACATCTCTATTAAGTGAAGCAGAACTGTCTGATTTTAAAGTGGTAATGACACATACACGATGCAAAGGCTGTGAAAACGCATGCCTGCTCTCAATTAATAAATTCAGCAACGGACAAAGGCATCTTTCCGGCAACAAATGCGAAAAAGGTGCAGGTGTCTTAAACTATAACGATAATAAATTGCCCAATCTTTTTGCATATAAAAACGAGCTACTGTTCGGGTATGAGTCGCTTAATCCTGAAAATGCTCCACGTGGCACTGTAGGCATCCCGCGTGGACTTAATATGTTTGAAAACTATCCGCTATGGCACACATTCTTTACAGAGCTTGGATATAGCGTTGTGCTTTCGGAACCTTCCAGCAAGACTATATTTGAAAAAGGGCTTGAGTCAATTCCTTCAGAGTCTGAGTGCTATCCGGCAAAACTGATGCATGGTCACGTAATGGACTTGGTTGAAAAAGGTGTTGATTTCATCTTCTATCCTTGCATCCCCTATGATGCGCGAGAATTTGACGGCACAGACAATCATTATAATTGTCCAATAGTGGCATCATACGCCGAAAACATTAAAAACAATGTAGAGCCTATACGCGATGGTACTATGCCTTTCATGCGTCCGTTTCTGACTTTGCACGATACGAAAGTGCTAAGCTCTCAGCTTGCCGAAGCATTCGAAGATAAGGGTATATCCGAAAAAGAGATACGCCATGCGGTAAAAAAAGCAGAGGCCGAGCTTAACCACTTCCGTCACAAAATGCGCAAAGAGGGCGAACACATACTGCATGAAGTGAAAAGCGGTAAATATCCCGGAATCGTACTGGCCGGCAGACCATATCACACAGACCATGAGATACACCATGGCATACCTGCGATTATAAACCAACTTGGGTTTGCTGTTTTGACCGAGGACTCTGTGGCTCAACTAGACAAAGACTACAAAAAACTTCGCATACTCGATCAATGGGTTTATCACTCAAGGCTTTACGCTGCAGCACAAGTTGTAGGCGAAACAGACGGGTTGGAGCTTGTTCAGCTTAATTCTTTCGGCTGCGGTTTGGATGCTATAACTTCCGATCAGGTGGAAGAGATATTAAAAGCATATGGAAAGACGTTTACTCTAATCAAGATAGATGAAGTCAGCAATCTTGGCGCGGCACGCATACGCTTGCGCTCTTTAAAGGCTGCAATTGACGAACGAAGTGACACTGGTAATAATCCTGAGAAAACAAAATACAGTAACTATGCTCCCAAGATATTTGAAAAGCATATGAAAGATGAATATACTATTATCGCGCCTCAAATGTCACCTATACATTTCTCGCTTTTGGAGCACTCTTTTAAAGCCGCGGGATATAACCTTGAAATACTTCCTGAAGTAACCAAAAACGCCAAAGAACTTGGCTTAAAATACGTGAATAACGATGCGTGCTATCCGGCAATAATTGTAATCGGTCAGCTTATGGAAGCGATAGATTCGGGTAAGTACAATACAGACAAGCTTGCCGTTATGATGTCGCAAACAGGCGGTGCTTGCCGTGCATCCAATTATCTTGCACTGCTTAGGAAAGCTCTTGCCGACCGCGGGCTTTCACATATACCCGCCATTTCGCTCAGCACAGGTCTTGAGTCCCACCCGGGATTTAAAATAGGCAATAAGATGCTTTTAAGTGCTATGTATTCGATTTTGTACGGTGATTTATTTAACCGGCTGGTGCTTCGCTGCCGTCCTTACGAAAAAAACAAAGGTGAAGTGGATGCACTTCATAAAGCATGGGAAGAAAAAGTAAGAAAGAATATTTACAAACCTTCTCCAATTCGCTTTAAAAAAGATGTTAAGCAAATTATAAAAGACTTTGACGATATACCCCTTGTGGGAGATCGCAAGCCTCGAGTGGGTGTTGTTGGCGAAATCCTTGTGAAATTCCACCCCGGTGGCAACAATGATTTAGTAGCTTCCTTAGAGGAGTTGGGAGCAGAAGCATGCGTTCCAGATCTGTACGACTTCCTGCTATATTCATCCAGCTCAAAGGAATATCAATATTCTCGAATAATGCCATCAAAAATCAAAAAAGGACTGCTCAATGTTTTAATCGATTTTATGCAATGGATAAGAAAACCTGTAGCTTCCGAGCTTAAAAAATACGATAAGTTCGACAACATCACATCCATTCGCCACATTGCCGAAGGTGCAAAGCCTTTCTTGTCACTTGGAAACCGAGCAGGAGAAGGATGGTTTTTAACAGGCGAGATGGTAGAGCTTATCGAAAATGGCGTGGAAAACATCGTCTGCGCTCAGCCGTTTGCCTGCCTGCCAAATCACATCGTGGGTAAGGGAACTGTCCGCGCACTTCGCGATACTTTTCCCGATTCAAACATTATTCCGATCGACTATGACCCCGGCGATACCAATGTTAATCAGATTAACAGGATTGAGCTTATGCTTTCGGTCGCAAGAGAGCGCGAGCTGTTTAAAAGCCGTTAGCCAAAATTCATTTTTCGGCATACATTTGTATACATGGTTTAAAATTGCCATTTGGCAAAATATGTAATTATTGGGGTGCCCCTCTAATACTCAGGCAAGCAAAAAAACTGTAACCCATATCACAGTTTTTTAAAGCTGTCTGCTAAATTATACTCCATCATAGCCATTAATTTATCACCCGATTTACTTGAGCTACTGGAAAAGCGAGCATGGATAATGGGTTGTAATTTGTGGATCAAAAATCCGAGGCTTAGCATACTTATAACAGTACCTATTCCCACATGAATAAACTCCTGTAAGAAGAAAAATGATAATATAGCCGCTATTGCAACGGAGGTGATATCGAGTATCATCTTTGTTTTTCCTACAGATATTTTGTATTTTACAAAAAGTTCATTCAAAAAAAACAAGTCCGGCATAGGAGGATACTTACTAAGCAGCAAAAAGATGACTCCCGTAGACATAAATACGCATGACAGCAATATAATTATTATCTGAACAAATAATCCGCTTGGCACAATTGGAATCAGTAGAAATTCAAACCCATCAATCAATAATCCCAGTATAATAACTGTCACAAACGACAGTGCGTGTGATACTTTTATTTGCTTGCTGATAACTATAGTCGCAATTATAAATATTATCTGTATGATTGTTATCCATCTGCCTGCCGTAAGAACGTTTACCACTTCATATACCGTTACGGGAAATGAAGCCGCAGGCGACATTCCTTTTTTTACAGCCAACATGATAGCCATCCCAAAGGATATTAGTATAAGCCCTATAGCAAAATTAACTATGGCTGGCAACACAATTTTTTTCTGTGTATTTTGATTCATTACATCTCCGATATTAATAACGCATTTAGCTGTTAATTTTCAATGACCTACATTCTACTATACATTTGATGTATCTGGGAGATATATTTAAAATAAGTTTATTATCAAGCAAAATTACGCAATGTTGCTTAGTTTATTTTTATATATAATGATTAAGGTATCTTTATACTATTGGAAATTAGTGGTATAATGTTGCAGATAGCTGTAATCGGAGGTATGTTCGTGAAAAAAGCCGACATCGGAAAGCGCCTAGCTGCATTCTTTATTGACTATTTGATTTATATAGTAATTTTTGTTCCCCCATTTATTCTATTTGTACCCTTTGATTCTTTTAAAGAGATATTTCCTATTTTTATGTTAATTCTATTAATCTCAATATCACTCAAAGATATTTTTGGCGGTAGGAGTGTTGGAAAAAGAGTCTTTGGGCTTTATGTGCGCAAATATGATAATTTTGAAAAGAACCCGAAAATTCATAAGCTGATAATCAGAAACTTATTCTTACTTATATGGCCTATTGAATTTATTATAATTGTAATAGATAAAAATAGTAGACGTCTGGGTGATAAAATCGCAAATACACAAGTGGTCGCAAAAGCCTAATGCACCCTCGTCTCTCCGCAATACCTGAGCAAAAGCGTTTGATGAGGGTCATATTTCTCTTCAACAGCTTCTATTATCCTCTGCCTATAGGCAAGTATTTTATCAGTAGATAAATCAAGCATCACATCTTCCAGCTCCGGCGGCCCAAATGTGAATCTACCCACCAGAGTGCCGATAAATTCGCCTTGCTTTAAAATATAGTGCAAAGTTTTATACGGCGCAGGATCAAAGCGCTTTTTAAGCTCCTCCTCGTTTGAACGAACAAGGTAATCATTTAAGTCCAATATATAAATGTCATCAGGAATATCACTTGGCGAGGCCTCTATTTCGCCTAAATCTTCTTTTAAAATATACCCATCTCCACGATCGGAGGAAACATTAATCAATTTGTCATCTTCAATAAGCACCTGCAAAACGTTTTTTATATCCTTGTTTGCAAACTTAGTGAAAGACTTTACCATGCTTTCATTGAAAAATACATTTAAGTATACAAAGCGCAAGATAACTTCCGCCATAGCTTGTTCCTTTGTGAATTTGCTAAGGTCTGTATCATAGAATTCATCCTCTAATATGTACCATGCCCTGTCCCGTTCGCCGTCCACCTGATCTTCAAACACGATGAACGCTTTTTGCAACTTCTGCAATGACGCTGCGATATGCTTTGACAAAAGGCCTGTTATCTCCTTTATCATCGCGATATTCATTGCGCCTTCGTTTTTTAAAGTTTCAAGTACGATAAAATCATTTTCCGAAAACCGCTTTATGTCTTTTTTATATGCCGCCATAAAAAGCGGAAGCTCATCAGCATAAATATATCCCACATTTCCGCCGCGGAACCTGCCCTTAATGATTGTTCTGCTTGAGCGGTTATAATTATTAAGCGTTCTGTCATCATCGCTGTGACGGTATTGAATTAATGGAGGTTCTCCCGGCGCAGTCCAAAAGAGCGTCGGTACAGGCGACATCAAGCGGAATAGTTTTTCATAGTCCGCATTATCATTCCGCTTTATGAGATTTTGCCGTTTAAGGCTTAAATACATCGCCTTATCTTTTTCCACTTTAACCATTCTTGCTCCAATATTTTAATATCTCAAGTCGTGCTCCTTTGGGATTGTCGCAATGCTCACCGTCGCCGCAGGAATATTCGTACAGCTTATCACACGGCATGTCGGGGCACTGCCCGCAGTGCTCAAAGCCTTTTTTCTGAGCGCATATTGCTATAGGGCATTCGCCGTGGAACGGATGTCCGAGTGTTTCTATACATCCTCCGCAGTTATAAGGCTCGCGGAATGCGCACCCTTCACATAAAAGACCGCATCTTGACTGAGGCTTTATTATATCATCAATATTAAAATGAAGCGATTGGTTATCCATCCAAAGCGACACCTTTTGTGTCACAAACTTTACAACAAAATATGTAGGACCTGACGGACCACCCGGATAGTGATTTATAAACCAATCAACCCAAACGCTCTCTTTTTCCTCTAAATCTGTTATGATCTCAAAATCACCGATGAGCGTTACGTTGTTATTTCCCTCTCGAAAGCAAACGCTCGCTTTGCTATTTCGCTCTATGGTGTTTGACATATTGCCGCCTTTGTCAGTAGTAAAATAGAAGGAATAAATGCCGTCAGCATTTCTTACAGAGCGTGTCGCGCAATTTGGATATCCATCTTCACGAATCATCGCAACATAGCCTTCCTCTGCAGCGTTTACCAAATCGTTTGCTTTTTTTATAATATTATGATTCATCTTTGCCTCTTTTAATCCGCATAAATTTCATGTATGTTGCCGTCGGAGTCAGCAAACATCGCAGTCCTTTGCCCCCATGGCATATCGTGAGGCGGCAATACAGCAGTTGCCCCCTTTTCTATGATTTCTTCATAAGTTTTGTCAACATCCTGTTTGCTTGGCAGCCAAAACGCCAGCTCAAAACTTTGTCCCAACGCTTTCTCTTTATAACTTTCACATGCAGACAGTTTGTACACCAGCTCTCTTGAACATATGGCAAACCTTACGCCGTCGTGAATGAACTCGACGTAATCACCGCTTTCATCATTACACGAGAAGCCCAAAACGTCTTTATAAAAACTGACCAACCCCTTCACATCATCAGTTATTATGGAGATAAGCCTTATTTTTGGTATCATATTTTCTTCCTCCTTCTTTAATATAGCCTAATAATATAATATAGCAAGGAACACGACATCTATATGTCATGTTCGGATTAATATTTTTCAGCCATTGATTCTGCTATGGTTTTTATCTCCTGTGCCAATTCGTTGGGATGCACCACACGCACCTTGTCGCCAAAGCTCAAAAGCCATGAAATGATAAAATCTTTATTCGTATAGCTGCTTTTAAAGTGCAGATAACCGTCTTTAGCTTCAGTAAAACAATCCGGTCCATATGCTTCAACCAGAAGATATTTTACGCTGCCATCAAAATAAGCCTCATATTCATTTTCATCAGTAATATGTGAGCCAAAATCCTGTACTTCTTGCGGAACATGCCTTCTTTTAAAATCTTCTTGTGTAATGGTTAAATCCCACAGCCTGTTAAGCTTAAACATTCTATAGTCATTTTTATATAAACAATATCCGTGAACATACCAGTCCGCCCACTTATAGATAATCTGATAAGGCTCAATTCGCCGTTTATATTCTCCTGACTTGTTATAGTATGTAAACTCCACAATTTTTCCTGATAAAACAGCATTTTTCAAAATCTCTATTTTGTTCGACAAACTCCCTTTGTAAAAAGAGGACAAGTCAATTGCTATCACATCATCAGCGGAGCTTTCAGAGCTTACAATTTTATTCAGCAGGTTCTCAATATCTCCGTTTTGGCTGACGCTTCCCAATCCCCTAAGGGCTGCCACTATATCCGAAAGTTCGTTTCTTTTAAGCAGCCTTTTGTCTATCTTATATCCTTCTTCAATCGATATACCGCCGCCTGCTCCCTGTGTTGTAACAACTGGGATTCCCGCCTTACACAAATCTTCAATATCGCGATTTATAGTGCGTCGCGACACTTCAAAGCGCTGGGCAAGCTCGGGAGCTGTGACTTTTTCTGCCTGCGACAAGATGTTTAGTATTCCCAGAAGTCTATCGATTTTCATTACATTCCCACCTAATTATAGTTTTAAAATATGAATATAGTCTCTATCATAGTCAATCAAGCCTTCATCCTTCATCTTTTTAAGCTCTCGTGAAAGAGATGTTCTTTGAACTCCCATGTTTTCTGCTAACTTTTTCTTGGACATTTGAAGCTTTATGTAATCACCCTTTTGCTTTGCTTGCTGCTTCATTAAATATAGCACAATCTTTTCTCTGATTGTTTTATTGATGCTGTTTTTTATTTTACTGCTTAAAATTGAGACATTGTCCGAAATCAAGCATAGAAAACCCTTTAGAAACTCTGGCTGATTGCCCAGCAAATCCAAAAGCTCTTTTTTTCTTATTTGGCATATCCTTGTGTATTTTAGTGCTGTTATAGTCATTGGATAATACGGGTTTGAGGAGAAAATAAGATTCCCCCCTAATATGTCTCCTTGTCGAAAGTCAGTTATGGTAATGTATCTTCCTTCCTCGTCTATGCTGTCTATCACAACATTTCCGCTCAGGATTATTTCAATCTTATCACAAAGTTCATTTTCAATATGAATCAAGCTTCCTTTAGGATAATCCACTGTGCTTATATCTCCATTTTTAAACAAACTCAAAATATATTCATCAGGTATTTTGATAAATAAAACCGACTTTTTTAATTCTTTAAGATTATTTTCAGCCATTTATTCTCCTAAGTGTTACATAGGTAACACTTTTTTCTTCATTATATGTTTATAATCATAAACTATCAAGAAAAACAGAAGGGGCTGTTATGGATATTTTCACAATTATATTTTGGGCTGTCGCCGTTGCATTAACGCTGGCATCGCTGATTAAAGACCGTAAGAAAACTTTTTCTTCAATGAAGAAATCAAAAAAAATGATGGGCAATATGATAGGCGAGATTATCGCGATTATATTTCTAATAGGATTGGTTTTAACCCTCATCCCACCTGAATCTATAAAAAATGTGCTTGGGTCTTCAAGTACATTTATATCGACTGTATTTTCAGCCTTAGTAGGAAGCGTTACATTGATTCCCGCGTTTGTAGCTTTTCCGCTTGTTGGTTCATTGGTGGATGTGGGCGCAAGCATTGTGCCGGCAGTCGCTTTTTTAACGACACTTACGATGGTGGGTATTGTAACATTTCCGCTTGAACGTAAAGAATTTGGCATGAAATTTGCGCTAACCCGCAACATATTAAGCTTTGGGTTTGCGCTGATAATAGCACTGGCTATGGGGGTAATACTATGAAGATATTAGAAAAAGTTAAAAAGAATAAGCTATTGGTATTAGTATTTTTAATATATATTGGGCTTTTCATATTCGCGCCAAATAAAGCGAAATCAGCTCTTAACAACAGTGTGTACTATCTGCTTGAAATGCTTCAAGTGCTCCCTGTTATATTTCTTTTAACAGTGCTCATTGATGCGTGGATCCCTAAAGAAACCATTACACAAAGATTGGGACAAAACTCCGGCTTTTCAGGAAACCTATTTTCTCTGATGCTTGGGAGTCTGTCTGCCGGACCAATTTACGCTGCTTTTCCACTTAGCAAAATGCTGCTAAAAAAAGGCGCAAGCATCAAAAATATTGTCATAATTTTAAGCTCATGGGCAGTTATTAAAGTTCCTATGCTGCTAAATGAAGCAAAGTTTTTAGGCATAAAATTCATGGCCGCACGATGGGTATTTACCGTTATCGCCATCATCTTGATGGGATACTTGGTCTCAATCATAGTAAAAAAGAAAGACTTGCCCTCAGATGAAAAACCGCTTAATCCAACATCCGCTCTTAAAATAAATGAAGATTATTGTATAGGGTGTGGTTTGTGCGCAAATATAGCTCCACAGGTCTTTATAATAAAAAACAGTAAAGCAACAATAGACCCGTCTAAAATAACCAACGAATCTTTTGAAATTATAAAGTCAGCAAAAGAGAAATGTCCAACCCACGCGATTGTCTAATCAGCTGCTATTTGTTTAGTTTAGATTTTTATATCCGTTAAACCAGGCACGCTCTGAAAAAGAGAGCTTCTCATTGGGCTTAACCACTTCCTTTGGCACGCCAAGCGGCAAAACAACACTTACTGTCAAATCGTCGGGCACATCCAAAAGTGCAGCTATACGCTCAGCTTTTTGATCGAGGCGCAAAGCTCCGTCAATCCACACCGTGGCATAGCCTAGCGCCGTTATAGCAAGCAGCATGTTTTCAACTGACGCTGAATAATCCTCTTTTTCAAAGCTCATTTTTGCATATGCAGGCTTACTACTGGATACTACAACAACTACAGCCTGTGCCGTTTTAATCGCATTGTTGGTTACTATGTCGCGCATTTTTTCAATAATCGCTTCATCATCCACTATAACAAATGATGTGGTTTGTGCATTGCACCCCGAAGGTGCATCTATTCCCGTCTGAACAATCTTTTCTAAATCCTCTTTGGGGATTTTCACATCTTGAAAATCTTTTCTGTAGCTGTGACGTTTTTTTATTGCTTCAAATAAATCCATATATTATTCCTTTCAAAATAAGGGCATTATATACATTATAAAAAATGCGGCACTGATATTCAATGCCGCAAAGATATTATATTCTTTGAAATATCACACCCTCAAATTTTAATTACAGGTATCCATATTTCAACGATTGACTCAATGTTGTCGTCTCCTTTATATCTGTCATCGTAATATTCAATAACATAATGCTTGCCGTCTTTTTTCAAGTGCTCATATCTATTTTTATTGTCTACAAGCCATTTGTCTATCGCTTTATTTTGACTGTCATATCCTTTAGCTGGGTAAATTTCAAACACAGCATATAAAACATCCGCAAGCTTTATGGATGAATAGTTTTCGTCATTGATTACGCCCTTAACGTTTTGTCCTATCCAGCACTCACAGTTATCATTGTCGTCATAAATCCTGAGCTCATATCCGCTATCTTCTTTCTTGTTTTTAAGCGGCGCCTCACTTTCCAACCTCATATATTCCTGCCAAAGTTCCGATGTGTTTGCACCGTCTCCTGAAACACCGGCTATTATCAATTCACCTTTTCTGATTATCTTTGGCTCGATTATCACAGTCATCTGACCGCTTGCGTCGTTTTCGTCTTCTCCGTTTCCAATATTCAAAATCTCATCTATCGAGCTTCCAAGAATCCTTGCAAGTCGCGGCAAAACCGCCGTTTCGGGAAGGCAATGTCCGTTTTCCCACTTACTGACCGCCTGCGGACTTACATTCATACGCTCTGCAAGTTCTTCCTGAGTCATCCCAGCAGCCTTTCTCAAATTTCTGATTTTATCCCCAACCAATATAATGTCCATATTATTCCTCCGTTTTTTTATGGTTATATTATAATTTTTCCTAAACCACTACACCATACAACATCATTTAAATTTTAAAGCAAAAAATCAACCTGAGGTTGAATCACAAAAAAGAAATTTGTTTTTAGCCAATTAAAAGAACGTAATTTGATTTCGTTTTTTGACAAGCTACAGAAAAGTAGTTTGCCTTTGTAACACCGAGTTATTAACAACGTCTACAATGTCTCCATACTTGCAGGCGATGCCAAGCTTTTCGCACTCGCTTTCAAATACCTTGCGCAACTCTTTGTGGTTAGGTGCGGGACATTCATAATTTAAACCAAAAGCTTCAATGTATTTCTCTTTGATTCCGGGAAATTCTTTATCCAACTGATTATAAAAATATACACGTTGGTTCTGGCGCGCTGTAACCCCGAAGGCCATATAGACATGCCGCACTCCGATTTCGGCGGATTTTCTCACGATTTCTATCACATTTTCTTTGGTATCGGTTAAAAATGGTAGTATCGGGCAGACAAAAACAGAAGTTGCAATCCCTGCGTCAGCAATCTTTTTAAGTGCCGCAAACCGCTTAGATGTCACTGCCACATGCGGCTCAATTTTACGGCACAGTTCATCATCTGCTGTTGTTATAGTCATGCGGATGACACATGGCGCATTTTTGTTTATCTCTTTAAAAATGTTGATATCTCGCGCCACAAGGTCAGACTTTGTAAGCAAACTGATCCCAAAGCAATGCTTTTTTACAAGCTTTAGTGCACCGAGCGTCAGTTTATCTGTTTTTTCAAACGGATTATACGGATCATTCATGGCGCCAAAACCGATTACTCCCTTGTCGCGCTTTCTTGAAAGCTCATCATCCAAAATTTTAAGCGCATTCTTTTTTGCGCGAACATGGTCAAAATCTTCAATGCCATAGCATTCCGAACGCGAATCACAATAAATACACCCGTGGCTGCATCCTCTGTAAAGATTTATATTAAAATCAGCGCCATTAAAGCTTTTATCTTTCTGGCGCGCTGACAATATTGTTTTTGCTTCTACATAGTCCATATCATTTTACAATAGATATCCAGCCGCTTTTATCAGCCGCTTAATATCTCTTAAACCTATTTTACCCTTAAAAAATCCATTCTCTACATTGATTTCATCCATCTTTTCACACATAGTTTGTGCATTTGCATGTGATACCTTTTCAATGTCTGTATACCCCGCAAGATACATAATCCTTGCCGCAAGCGGACTCACCCATTGAATTCGAACCAAAGATACAAGCTGACAAATCTCCAATAGGATGTCGCTTTCAATCGCCATTTCCTGCGCCATTTTGTCGATATCATTTTCAGAAAAAGCGGTATATAACTTTTCTGAGTTTTTGTATCCATGCTCCGTAAGCTTTGATATAACATCATCCGGAAACCAGTCAAACTTATTTATAGGAAAAGTTTTGGGAAAGAAACTTTCTATTTCTCGACGCAATAAAGTCAGATATTTGGAATCAACACCTGTTCTTTCAGCCATCTTAGGTATCTTTTTTGATGTTTTAAGCTCACGCCGCAAGCTTTCAAGCGTATCTATTGAACACTCTTTGATCTTTAAGAACTTATCCTCTATATCTTCTTTTAGCACACTGCGGCTTGGAACCAAGTCCGTGTCCAAAATTTTTTTCTGAAGTTCATCCAGAGTAATTTTATCGCCGTCAAGATAATAGCCCATTTCCTTCCCTTTCTACAATAATTCTATAGTATAAATCTTTGCTTTCATCTCCAAAGGCTTACTTCTTCCACCTTTTAAGCTCTGGAAACATTTTCATCATTTCGCTTCTTGCTGTATCTTCATCAGGATAAACTCCTTCATCAAGACACGGCTTTATGCAAAACTCAACCATTTCCTCCATTGTGGTCTCCGATGTGAAGCTTCCGTTTTGGTAGCAGTATGTGCAATAGTCCTCGTTTTTTGATCCGTCATCATTTGTTCCAAACATCTCGTCTTGTGCCATCGGCATAGAGCAGCTCTGACAT
The DNA here is from genome assembly GCA_963676355.1 of Christensenellaceae bacterium. Taxonomy (GTDB): domain Bacteria; phylum Bacillota; class Clostridia; order Christensenellales; family UMGS416; genus JAGLOK01. The sequence goes on along the minus strand of OY781093.1, from coordinate 478,921 downwards.
ATTTTCATTTCCATAATAGTGCCTCCTGTTATTTTATAATGTAAGGATAGCAAATAAACTATGACAGCATCATGTCATAGTTTTATATTCATTTAATATTTTTTTAAGTCTTTTCTGAATTTCTTCACGAATATATTCAGGCTCCAGTACTTCCACATTATCGCCATAGGACAATATGTGAGAATACACCCATTCATCCATTGGGAAACGTGCCGTAACTATATAGTTTCCATCTTCCTGTTTTTTTATATCATCACGTCCGTACCAATCGTATAAAAGATAGGCCGCTTGCGGTTTAAACTTTAACCGCAGCTCTACAATGTGGATGTTCCTGTTTTCCTCTTTTGGCGCGGGTAAAATGCCAAGGTATTGGTCACGGTCGAAATTCTCATCGGTGAGAGATATCTCCTGCATACGCGTCACTTTAAAAATCCTAACATCTTTTTTATCCGCGCAATAAGCCCACACATACCACGAACGCGCTTTAAACAATAGTTTAAGCGGCGCAAGCTTACGCTCTGTTTTCTGCCCGTAGGAGCTGTAATATAAAATATTAATCCATCTGCGCTCTAAAATTGCTTCTTTAAGCTTATCAAATGAATGGTTTAAGTCTTTTGTTGTGTCCCATTCCGTAAAATCAATGTCCACCCAATCATCAGTGCTGTGGTTTTTAAATATAGCGGAAAATTTGTTTATGACGTCGTCAACACCCCTGTATCCCGTTGCGCTCATGGCTCCTACAGACATCATTATGCTCTCGACATCCTCGTCGCGCAGCAGGGCTTTGTCCATCTTGTAGCCTTCCATAAGTGATATACCGCCGCCACGGCCTTTTTTCATGTAGACTGGAACACCCGAAACTGAAAGCACATCAATATCTCTATATATCGTTCTTTGCGACACGTCAAAGCGCTGGGCAAGCTCCCTTGCCGACACGGTATCTTTTGAAAGCAATATCGCCACTATATTAAAAAGCCGCTCGGTTCTCATCTATTCTCCTGCAAATTTTAAAAACTTCTTCTCGGTTAAAATTTCATTTGTCAAAAACTCGCCGTCTTTAAACAGCGTATATGTTGTAGCCGGTGTCGGCGCCGCTTGTGCCTGAGCTGTCGTTTCTATTTTGTTGACTTTTAATTGTATTCCACTCTCATCTGCCGCCTTTTCGATTATCTTCACATACTTATCCGTATGAGGGCATTGATTTGTATAATACAAAACCAATCCTTTTTCATCTATTGTTCCACTTTTTGCGTTCTCTTTAAACTTTGGTTTTGCAGCCTTTTCATCAAAAGGCAAATACAAAAGCTCAAAAAAAGGCTGCGCTGTATCGCACACCATAAATCCTTTATATTTAAGATATTTAGGATCGGATAAAAAAGGCTTATTTTTGCTTGATGATAACACGACAAGTCCTGCCTTATTTTTGCTTTTCGCATCAGCTATTAATTCTTCCAAAAGCTTGTTTGCATATCCCTGTCCTTTAAATTTGCCGGACACCCAAAAGCAATTAATGTACATATAATTTGGAGCTTCAACCGGTGCAAACGCATATTCCGCGGGAATGTATTCTATAAAAACTTTGCCGCGCTCGTCCAGCTTTTTAAAAACAAGCCCTTCTTTCATGCGAGCCCTCAGCCAAGCCTTTTTACTGCCCACACAGTTTTCTCCCTTTTTGTCAGATATCGCACAGCATATGTGCTCAGTATCCAAATTCTCTAAGTTCACATCTATAATCGGCATAGTATAACCACCTTTTCATTAATATAAGTTTATTATACCGATTTAAATATGACAAGGAGTTTCATATTAAAAAAGCGCACATACACTTTTAAATCATGCATGCGCGCTTATTATTATAGGAAGAAAAAATCAGTTTTTCAGAAGTTTCTCGATATCTTTTTTCAGCTTTTGCGGCTTTGTGTTGGGGGAAAAGCGTGAAACGACATTGCCCTCTGCGTCCACTAAAAACTTTGTAAAATTCCACTTGATATCTTTGCCAAGCAAACTCTTTTTCTGAGATTTAAGATATGTGTAAAGCTTGGCTTCATTTTCTCCATTGACATCTAATTTGGCAAATCTGGGGAAAGTGGTATTAAAATTAAGACTGCAAAATTGATTTATCTCCTCATCCCCTTCAGGTGCCTGGTTTGCAAACTGATTGCATGGGAAGTCCAGCACTTCAAAACCATTATCCTTGTACTCTTCATACAGCTCTTGAAGTCCGTCATATTGCGGTGTAAATCCGCAGTGAGTTGCTGTGTTTACCACAAGCAAGACCTTTCCCTTGTAATCGCTCAAAGATACGTCACTTCCATTTTGTGATTTTACATTAATATCGTATAAATTCATTATTTGCTCCTTTAAGTTTAATTCAATTAAATTGTACACAATCTTTTAACGTTTGTCAACCTTGAAATTTAAAAAAAATAGTGTAAAATTAAATTGAAGACAATTTTAAACGGAAGTGACATTATGGATATATATAAAGATGAAGTTTTAAAGCTGGACAATCAGGTGTGTTTTTCCCTGTACGTCTGCTCGAAGGAAATAATAAAGAAATACAAACCATTGCTTGAGCCACTGGGGCTCACCTACACGGGCTATATTGCAATGCTTGCTCTTTGGGAAAAAGACAATGTTTCTGTAAAAGAGCTTGGCAAAAAGCTATATTTAGACTCAGGGACTCTTACGCCGCTTCTTAAGAAACTAGAAGCGAAAGGATATATTACGCGTTCAAGAAGCAAAGAGGATGAAAGAACAGTACATATTGTTCTTACACAAGCAGGGCAAAAATTAAAAAGCAAAGCAGTGGATATACCCGAAAATCTGCTTTGCTCGGTTTATCATGGAGACGACTTTGAAATAGAAGACGCCTCAAGCTTACTGCAATCCCTGCATAAACTAATGGATACTCTTAGCGAGTAGCTTACTTTAGCCTTCGCATAAAGGCCTGCCCATATTTTTCGGGATCATGCCTTTGATAGGTGGGATAGCTGTCATCATACTCGAATCCGTGCTCTTCAGGATTCCAGCCCTCTTCCATCTCGCACAATGCCTTAAAAACAGAGGGATCCATCGTGTCATAGTCATATGGCGGATGATGGAAAACCACATACTTACCTTCAGGTACAATAAAATCCTCAAAGAAGTCAGGCACTTCACCTTCGTAGTTCATCGGAAGCTCAACACCATATACGTATCCGCGCTTCCCATTTTCATAAAACCAGCCACCCGTATGTCCGTTATAGCCATCATTTCCCGTGATTGAGTTTATAAGTCCACACACCGTATCGCAATCCTGCCCGGATATCTTTGCCTGTTCTTCCCAAAACTCAAAATAGCCGTCTGCATTAATATTTTTAACTCCTATAAACCTATGCTCAGGCAACACCTGTATTGCTACTGTTATATCTTTTTTAACATCTTTCATAATAACCAATTCTCCTAAACCAAGATAGTAAGGGTTATATACATTTCGCTTTATAAGCAGCGGCAAAGGTTTTGGCCATTTCCTATACGTACTCGGAGTAAGTCCAAATGCCTTGCTAAATGATCGGGTGAATGCTTCTTGAGATGAGAACCCATACTTTACTGCAATATCCAATATGCGCATATCAGTATTGCGCAAATCAAGCACAGCTTCGCTTACCTTTCTCATGCGGATGTAATCACGCAAAGTCATGCCCGTGTGTTCGCGAAATTTCTTTGTGGCATAAAAAGGCGAATAACTAACCTTTTGTGCAATGCTGTCCAGAGACGGCGGCTCACACAAATCTTCTTCCACGAAATCTATCATCTGCTGCACGCTTTTTTCCCATTCTTGCAAAAGTATATACCTCCCTTCCGATAACATAATAGCAAAGCGGAAAAGAAAACATTTGACTTTACTTGCACACTTTAAGATAAGTTATATCACGATGTTCTTTTCAATATAATTAATAACATCGCCTATTTTTTCGCTATAGCCCATATCAATCTCAAAATATGTAGAGTTATTTTTCTCACATTCTTCTTTAAGCTCAGCATGCTGTTTTATATAGTCTTTGATAGGTTCGCCAAAAATCTCTCCGCGTTTTTCTATCACTGAGGCATGTGTTTTTCGAATATCGTCATAATTTTCTTTTATATAGTCTGAAGAAAAGCCCAAAAAGACGGGCAGTATCTCTTTTGAATATTCTTCGCTAAAATCTTTTTCAAAGTGCGGCAAATAATAGCATCCTTCAATAATCATATGCTGTCCGTTTTCTATTGCAGTCATAGCAATGCCTTTGACTATAGGCCACATCTTCGCGCCCAAAATCCTGTAGTCTTGGATAGGGGAATACTTTTCTTCATCCAGCCCTCTGCACAAACCCATTTTAAGATGGTCGAGGCTAAGATAAGGCATATTAAATTTTTCCAGCAACTTTTGTGCCAGAATAGTCTTTCCTGTGTGGCTCATGCCTCCGATAAAAATAATCATAAAAGCTCCTATAATAAGCTGAATTTTATATAATTCAGAGTAACTATACTAATTTAGATAATAAATCTTTTGGTTTTAGTCCTCTTCAAATTCCGTATATGTATAAATATCATAATGTTCAACAGTAACGGCACCTTCTTCATGCGTTGCGATTTCAAATTGCCATGACTGATTGATATATCCTTGCGCACTGCCAGTTGCTCCTAAATCAACCATTGCTCGTGCAGCGCTATCAATCTCTTCGTCCGCATAAATCATGCAATTAAATTTGCCACCGCTATCCATTGCCATAAGCATATTGTACCATTTGTCTGTTTCCAGTTTTAATTCGCCTTCAAACGCAAATGGGTTGCTTTCAGTATAAGTAAAAACCAATGGCTCTCCATCATTTCCGAAGTATATGCCAAAATCATTGTCTCCTAAAAAAGAAAAATATATGCCGGCGGTAGTGGTTTTAAACCTTATAAATATTGCCTGCCCACTTTTGGGAACCGCTCCATCGAATTCGTCAAGGTTTGTTAAAAGCGGCAGATGCTCGTTTATGTTTGGTACAAAGGTAAACTCAAATCCACCCTCTCCTATTTGCTTTTTTTCTACATCTCCAAACATAGCTCCCAGATTTGCATTCATGTCCTCAGTGTCTTCCATAAACACCATTTCCCCTTCTAACAGCAAACCTAAAACATAATCCATATCATAATGCTCTTGAATCATTTCAGGAGTTTCCAAAGGCTTCTCGACCTCAGTGGATTTTTCGGTGGGTGTCGCGCTATTTATTGTCTGAGTTATTATACTCTCAGTTTCCGACGCTTCATCAGTTTCACTTTTTGAACATGCACACGCACTTATTGCAAATAGAAATGCAATTACAATCACAAGTATTTTACTTTTCATAACTATTTCCTTTACAGAGCAGTTTGATATTAGTTAGTTGAGAAACTATGATGTATTATGCTAAATATTATATCAGAAATGAAAATAATAATATAATATTGTCAGTAAATCTAATGCATATTTATAATTATGTGTAATCAGAGCTTATGATGTATAATATATTTGGAGGAATAAATATGTCAGTTGTTATCATCTTAATTGTAATGCTTGTTTTGTGGCTGCTTGCTGAAATTATGGCTGTTGTTTTAAAAATGACAGGGTTAGATTTGGGCAAGGCACGCTTTCAGGTCATATCCATCATTACCCATACAGGGTTTACCACTCGTGAATCCGAGCTTATTGTACAGCACTCAGCGCGTCGCAAGATAGCAAGCTGGCTTATGATAGTAAGCTATGTCGCTCAAGTGACGCTTATCTCCCTTTTTGTTAACATTCTAATTCAAAACGAAAAGCAGCTACTATCATTTGGTATACTGCTGCTTGCTGCAATCGCATTCATTATAGTTTTAACACGAACGAAATATGTCTACTCAAGGTTTAACCGACTAGTGGAAAAAATCCTTTCCCGCAGAATCAAAAAGCAAAAAAGAAGGTCGATTGATAGCATATTAAAAGTTTCCTCAGGATACGGAGTGTACGAATTTGTACTGGATGGAGATAATCCATATTGCAATCTTTCTCTTAACGATGCAAAGCTCAACAATATGCAAATACATGTGCTCAAAGTGGAGCGCGGTGCCAAAAGCGTAGATTTTCCGGATGCGGACTTTGTGCTTCAGCAAGGAGATAAAATGGTGCTTTACGGAAAGACTGAGTCTGTTACACAAATTGCTCTTGGCAATTTAGAAGAAACGAAATAAATTAAAAAACGGCATAATGCCGTTTTTTAATTTGTCTTTTAAGTTTATATTATATCGGAAGCCAAAGAAATCGGTTATGATTTCTTTTTTGAGCTCCAACCAAATATCCTGTATATCGGGCAAAAGTTAATAAAAGCTGTCACAATTAGCACCACGCCTAAGAGTCCAATCCAGCGCCATCCGCTTTGGATGACAAACAAAAGAACCAGCAGTGCTACGCCTAAAATAATACGAATCCATTTATCTAAATTTCCAACATTCTTTGTCATAATCATATCTTCCTTTCATACAGTGTAAAATCATTAATTTCTATATACTTATTATGTACTACACAAACCGACTTGTAAGTGATATTGTCACACATAAAAAAAAGACTGCCAGTTTCGACAGTCTTTTATATCTGATTTTAACGTTATCTATTTTTAAAACTTACTATCCTTTGCGATTCATTGCACACAATATAGCCTTATATGAAGCGGTAGTGGTGTTTTTGTCCTGCCCTACACCCCAAATGACGTTATCTCCGCTTATCAGCTGAATGTATGCGACAGCCTCGGCGTTTTCGCCGGATGAAAGAGCGTGCTCTTTATAGTTTTCAAAGTTGATGTCTTTAAATCCAATTGAGGTGAGCGCATGATAGAAAGCTGAAATTGGTCCGTTGCCTTTACCCTCAATCTCTTTTGATTCGCCTTTTATATTAACTACGGCGCTTACATTCACATCTCCATTTGTGCTTTGTATAGAATACTTTTCAAGCGAAACTTCACCCTTAACATCGAAATATGTATTCTTAAATTGTTCCATAATTTCTTTAGGTGAAAGCTCACGCCCAACTTTATCCGTTTCAACCTGAATGATTTTGGCAAACTCAGGATGCATTGGTTTTGGAAGCTGATATCCAAACTCCTGCTCCATGATATATGCTATACCACCCTTGCCTGATTGTGAATTAATGCGAATAATCGGTTCATACTGGCGTCCAATGTCTGCAGGATTAATCGGAAGATATGGAACTTCCCAAAACTCTGTCTTTTCTTCCTCGTAAACCTTCAACCCTTTTCTTATAGCATCCTGATGCGAGCCCGAAAAAGCGGTGTATACCAATTCACCTGCATATGGATGGCGCTGTGGAACAGGCATCTCACAGCATCTTTCAAACACATCTTTTATGTGATTCATATCCTCAATCTTAAGCTCGGGATCAATTCCGCGTGAATACATGTTCATCGCAAGAGTTAAGATATCAGCATTGCCTGTGCGCTCTCCACCACCAAACAATGTGCCTTCTACACGGTCTGCCCCTGCAAGCACTGCAAGCTCAGTTGCCGCCACTCCCGTTCCGCGGTCATTGTGTGCATGAATGCTTATCAAAGTTTCCTCGCGCGCACTCATGTTGCTGGCAAACCATTCTATCTGATCTGCAAACACATTCGGCATCGACATTTCAACAGTTGCAGGCAAGTTTATAATAATCTTCTTGTCTTTAGTTGGCTGAATAATGTTTGTGACCTCATCACACACCTGCAACGCAAAATCCATCTCAGTTCCAGTAAAACTTTCGGGTGAAAACTCAAAACGAATGTCAGTATCCGTGTCTTTTGAAAGATCTTTGACAAGCTTTGCAGCTTCAACCGCCATTTTTAAAATTCCCTTTTGGTCTTTGTTAAAAACAACTTTGCGCTGCTGTGTAGATGTTGAAAGATAAAAGTGCACTATAGCCTGCTTATATCCTTGAAGCGACTCATATGTGCGTCTTATCAAATGCTCACGCGACTGAGTGAGCACCTGCACCACCATATCATCTGTCACATAGCCTTTTTCAATAAGTGTGCGTGTAAAGTCATAGTCAGTCTGCGACGCTGAAGGAAAAGCAATCTCAATTTCCTTAAACCCCATGTCAGACAACAGTTCAAAATATTCAAGCTTCTTTTGAGCTCCCATTGGTGTAGGAAGAGCTTGGTTGCCGTCGCGTAGGTCTACAGAGCACCATATCGGAGCCTTCGTTATCTCGTTATCCGGCCATTTTCTGTTTGGCATGTCTACTTTGGGATAAGGTTTGTACTTTTCAAAACCCATTTTAATTCCTCCTTTTGCGGTAAATAAAAACCCCTTCTCTAATGCAGATTAATCTGCAAGAGACGAAGGGGATTTTTGCTTCTCCGCGGTACCACTCTTGTTCGTTCATGATAGAACGCACTTTTCGGATATCAAGTAAAAAAACTTCCGTCATTAAGACAGAAGTCACTTCAAACCACTTAATAACATAAATACGGGCTTTCGCCGATATCCGCCCCATGTAACGTTGGGAATACGTCATTTACTACTTAATTTCGCAAATGCAGCTCGCAGACGAGTTCAGATTCTTTACCCACAGTGTCTCGCACCAACCGACACTTCTCTTTGTGGCCTCCGATTCCTACTGTTTCCGGTCAAAGCCTTTGATATTGATAGACATCATAGTACAATTATAAAACTTTGTCAAGCCCATAGCGAGTTCTTGCCATTTGCTAAATGTTATGATTAAATAATTATATTGTAAATTATATGCACTCACTCAAAATTCATCCAAAGAAAAAGAATACACATGAAAAGAATAAAAGATAATCTCGCTTCCATAATATCAATATCCATAATCATTGCGACCTTGCTTCCAATGATATATTTTTTCCGTTTTGCCGTCCTTGGAGGCGATGATTTTTTGTACGGAAAAGAAACGTATCACGCCTTACAGGATACAGGCTCGTATATAAAGGCCTTAGGAATTGCTTTTTATAACACTGCAGACACTTTTATGCACTGGCAAGGTTCTTTCTTTAGCGTTTTTCTTATGTATTTTCATCCGGGAATAGTATCTCTTTCGTTTTATAGAATTTCCCTTCTTCTAATGTTTTTGCTTGAAACTATATCACCCTGCGTAGCCGCATTTACATTAAACAAATATTACCTTAAAGCTGAAAAAAAATATATTTGGATGATTTTAGCGGCTTATATATTCGTTACAACTCAATATATGCCGTCAATATACCAAGCTTACTATTGGTATAATAGTGCGATTTATTATCAATTTACACTTAGCATAGCTTTTTTATTCGTTGCTGCTTTTGTAAAATACAGGCACACAGAAAAAAGAGCTGTCAAGGGTGTTCTAGTAGCATCTTTAATAATAATGGATATCATGATAGCAGGTTCGAATTTTCCACTGGGGCTTATGATTGCTGCGGGGATGACGATTTATATTATCGTAGCTTTTACTAAAAAATTTGAAGAAAGAAAAACTGACGCCATTATCATCAGTGTTTATATTGCCATATTTTTGGCTAACGTTTTGGCCCCGGGAAACTTAGGTCGCCACAGCGCGCTTACCCTACACCTTGGACTTTTTGGCTCCGCAATAGCCAGCATACGCGACATGATGATAGAAATACCTCTATGGATAAAATCGACCATTACAATGGGATTAATGTGCGCGATGCTTCCGGTGGGACAAAAGATTGTAAAAAACTCCAAGATTAAATTTATACACCCCGCTATTGCAGGGCTCGCATTGGTGTTTTTCTTACTATCACAATATTATCCTGTAGAATATGGCTTGGGAAGCAAAGGCCCTTCCAGAGTGGAAAACATAAGGTTTATGACCTTAAATATCGGCCTATGGCTATTTTACATAAATATGTTCGGCTATCTTAGAAACAAAGAAAAACCCGTCAATAGATATATTGCCATAATCCTTGCAATAGCTTTAATAGCTATTCCACTATCTGATGTCGGTATAAATTCATTTACTTCATATAAAATGGCAGATTCTATAACAAGCGGAGACCTTAACGAGTTTGCTGAGATCACAAAAAATGAAATAAATCAATTCGAACTCTCCCAAATAAATGCTGAAGTGGACACTAGCCAGCACATCACAAATGAGTTCCTTCACCCTCAAGAACATTTTTGGTTCCACTCCGGTATTTGGGCTTATTACAGAAAAGTTCCAAAGAAGGACTGATAAATCTTATGTCAATATAAAAATAAAATAGCCAATTGCTATAAAGCAAATCGCATGTAACTGCTTATGTCCCTATGTTGGCATGTGCTTTTTATACTTTGAAAAGGTGGAATAAATGAGTAAGATTTACATGGCTCGTCAGCCTATTTTCAAAAAAAATAATAAACTTTACGGTTATGAGCTTTTATACCGCAAAACAGAAAACAACTTCTATGAAGGTGTGGATGATGATCAAGCAACTGCGAGCTTGATTGATGATCTTTTCTTTATGGAATTTGAAGATATGACAGACGGAAAATTTGGATTTGTTAATTTCTCGCGAAATTTATTGTTGGATGAAGTTCCCAAAATGCTTCCGAATGATTTGCTTGTGGTTGAAATCTTAGAACGCGTTACTGTTGACAAAGAAATAATCAATATCTGCAAAGATTTAAAAGCGGCAGGATATACTCTTGCAATGGATGATTTCATTTTTGCAAATCCCAACCCCTTATATGAAGAACTTATTAATGTTGTAGATATTGTTAAAGTAGAATATTCGAGCACAAATATGTCAAAGCAGATTCAGCTTATTAATAAATACAGAGGAAAAATATCATTCCTTGCTGAAAGAGTAGAAACAAGGCAAGACTATGTTGCGGCACAAAATCTAGGATACTCTCTTTTTCAAGGCTATTTTTTCAGTAAACCTGTCATGCACAACGCAAAAAACATTGGAACACTCCCCGGAAACCTTGTTGCAATACTCAACGATTTAACAGCTCGCGAGCCTGATATGAAAGAACTTGCAGATAAATTCCGTGCTGATGTTGAATTATCTTATAAGCTTTTAAAACTAGTAAACTCTATTTATTATGGAGTATCATATAATATAAAATCCATTCATCACGCTCTTATTCAAATCGGACCTAAAGAGCTGTCAAGATGGATAAATATTATGATTATTAAAGGTATTCAAAACGTTGAAAATCAGGAGCTTATTAACACCTCGCTTGTGCGCGCAAAAGTACTTTCGCTTCTTGCAATAAAAAACAGTCTGAAGGAAAAAGAATCCGATTATTTTCTTGTCGGATTATTTTCAGAAATAGATATACTATTAAACAAAGATCTCAAAAGTATACTAAAAAAGCTGCCTTTTAATGAGGAGATAAAATCTGCATTGCTTGGCGAAAAAAACACACTTAGAAAAGCATTGGATATGATGACTTCTTTTGAAAAAATAGAATGCGATTTAGTAGATAAATATATGAGCACCATAGGCATAACCCAAGAGCAGTTTATGCACCTTTACGTCGAAGCTTTGAAATGGCGCAAAACCATTCCACAAAATTTAAGAGGATAAACATGAGTGATTTAACTAACCTTGTAAACATAGGAAAAGTATTAGCTTCAGAACTTGAAAATGTCGGAATAAATACTGCCGAAGAGTTAAGAAAAGTCGGAAGCAAAGATGCATTTATTCGCCTGCATTTGACCGTTCCCAGCTCATGCTACAACAAACTTTGCGCACTTGAAGGCGCGATACAAGAAATCCGTTGGCATAATTTAGGCAAGGAAACAAAGGCTGATTTAAAAGCGTTTCTTTCCTCTATTTGAAACTTTCTTTCGAGTGCTTTTATTTTTTACTGGCTTCTTTCTTGGATTATCAGTTTTTTGAGATGCTTCAGGCGGCACAAGGCATTTGCCTCCAACGCCAATTAAGTCTTGTCTTCCGGCACTAATCAAAGCCTTTCTGACAAGTGGAAAATTCTTTTTCTTATGATACTGTAAAAGCGCGCGCTGCATTCTTTTTTCTTCGCCTTTGGGAACATACACCGGCTTCATATTTCTAGGGTTAATCCCCGAAAAATACATGCAGGTAGAAAGTGTGTTGGGCGTGGGATAAAAATCTTGCACCTGCTCTGGCGCAATCTTCATGTCGCGCATTGTGCATGCAAGCTCCACTGCTGCCTTTAAGTCACTCCCCGGATGCGAGGATATAAAATATGGTACAAGATACTGCTTTTTGCCTAGATTTTTATTAATCTCATCAAATATTCTGCTAAAACGCTTAAAAACATCGCCAGATGGCTTGCCCATTAAGTTTAGCACTTTGTTTGAAACGTGCTCAGGGGCAACTTTAAGATGCCCGCTTACGTGATGCTTTGACAGCTCATATATAAATTCCTTTGCATTTTTGTCCAGCAAAACATAATCATATCGGATTCCTGAGCGCACAAAAACTTTTTTTACTTTTGGAAGGCTTCTAAGCTTTTTTAGCAGCGCTAAATAATCGCTATGGTCAACTTCAAGCTGTCCGCAAGCCTTAGGAGACAGACACTCTTTGTGCACACAAACACCGCGCTCCAGCTGAGCCTCACATGCAGGCCGTCTGAAATTTGCGGTCGGCCCTCCCACATCATGAATATATCCTTTAAAGCTTTTTTTGTCGGTTAGAATCTTTGCTTCTCTTAAAATCGATTCATGGCTGCGTGCGGATATCACCCTGCCCTGATGCGAATTTATAGAGCAAAAAGCACATCCTCCAAAGCATCCTCTTGAGCTTGTAATGGAAAATTCCACTTCGCTAAGCGCTGGCACACCACCCATTTTTTCATACATCGGATGATATGCGCGTTCATATGGCAATTCATAGACTTCATCCAGCTCGCTTTGCGTTAGCGGATATTGAGGAGGATTTTGAGCTACATATTTTCTGTGTTGCTTTTGCACAACAGTTCGGCCTGTGAGAGGATCAATCTGACTGTGAAGACTTGCAAATGCTTTTGCAAACGCTTTGCCTCCGTTTTTAACCTCATCAAAAGCAGGCAATATAACGTCGCCTTCACTCGGCTCATCCACAAAGTTGCACGTCCCCCTCACACCCTTTATGGATTCAAGTGGCACACCGCGGGATAAAAGCTTTGCAACATCCACAATAGGCTTTTCGCCCATGCCATACACCAAAATATCCGCACCGGAATCTTCTAGAATTGAGTGCTTTGCTTTATCGGCTATATAATCATAGTGAGCAAAGCGTCTAAGTGACGCCTCCACTCCACCTATTATTATCGGTGCATCTTTATATGCGCTTTTTATCCTGTTGCAGTAAGCGATAGTAGCGTGGTCTGGCCTAAGCCCAGCCTTTCCACCCGGCGCATAAGCGTCCTCTTTTCTTCGCTTTTTGTTGACGGTAAAGTGATTTACCATTGAATCCATATTGCCGGCAGAAACTAAAAACGCAAGCCTTGGTCGTCCAAACTCCATAAAGCTCTTGGGATTGTTCATGTCCGGCAGAGGCATCATGGCAACTCTGTAGCCGGCATTTTCCAAAACACGGGATATAATAGCATGCCCAAAGCTAGGGTGGTCCACATAGGCTTCGCCGAACACGAAAACAAAATCAGGCTCGTCCCAACCCAAGGCATTCATTTCTTTTTTTGTTGAAGGTAAAAACATGTGGCTATTATACACTATATTTGTCTTGAACAATAAGTTTTATTATATTTATACCAACAGCAAATTATGTTATACTCAAAAAAAACTAAAATGAGAGTTTTATGATTAAATCTATTTGGATTTCTTTTAAAGAAAAAAGCACTGCATATAAAATGCTTTTTATTGTTTTTTCTATTGCTTTTGCTAAAAGTATTTTTATTTCTCCATTCTCGCTTATCGGCGGCGTATGGGGCATTGCACTTGGCGTTTTAATATGCGCGCTGGTATTTTCCATATGCCTTGTATTACTTTATTTTATTAGCAAAATAAGTTGGAAATATAAAAAAACTGATGTAAAAAAAATAAGATTGTTGCTTTACATGCTTCCTACACTAATTTTAAGTGCAGGGCTGCTTATTGTTTTTTTTCCGGGGATAATGTCATGGGACAGCATGTATATCTGGGAGACTGCATTAAAAGCAGAATATTCAAGCCTCCATCCAGTAACTTATGTGATTTTCGTTCACTTTTTGCAAAATATCGTGAGCAGCCCATGGATTGTGATAACAGTTCAGTTTTTCTATTCAGCTTTTGCATTCGCCCTAATATCTTATACTTTTGAAGGCTTCGGTCTCAACAGAAAAATCTGCTGGACGGTGGCAATCATTCTCGCCCTCTATCCTGTTCACGCCTACCAAAACACCAGCATGCTAAAAGATGTGCCCTACATGATGTCGCTTGTCATTATCAGCGCACTCATTCTAAAAATATTGGTTGAAAAGAAGTTCAGCATTCCTACTGCCATTTCAATCGGAGCAGTTTGCCTTGTAGCTCTTTTTTCAAGACACAATGGGCTGCTCGCCATTCCGTTTACGCTTGTCTTTTTATCCCTATATTTTCTTATCAGCAAAAAACGTGGATTTGCATTAAAATCGTTTATTGTCACAGTAGCGGTGCTTATCGCTTTTTTTGGGACAAACAATATTATTATATCTTCACTGGGCAATAGATACTGGCAGCGCTCAAGCACCTCCGACATATTAATGATGCCAACAGCCCAGCTAAGCTACACTGTTGACAAAAACTATGTTAATCTAACCGAAGAACAGAAAGCTCTGGCATATAAATATCTCGATGTCGACTATATCTTCTTTCAAAGCCAAAGCATTGGCAACTGGGATTTCAATAACAGATATCTGGAAACACTAAATATGGATACTATCTCAGTTGATAAACGAGGATTTATCTCTTTTTACCTCGAAATGTTAAAAAGCTATCCACTGGACATGATAAAAGAATATGAGCAAATCACAGGTATAATATGGGCAACACCCAACTACGGCTACACGCTTGTTAAAAACGCGGGGATTCCGAGCAACTATGTAGACATCGGACTTAAAACCCAATATCCTTTTCCCAAAATCGCAGAGTTTTTCAATCGAGACTTCAAAATACTGTTTTGGTTAAGACCAGCGCTTTGGCTCATGCTGTCGCTTTTCTTGCTGTTTTTGTCAAAATCCCGACACGGAGCAAAAAGCATCATTGTGATACTTCCGATGCTTTCAAACACCGCCGGCTTTCTATTTGGCACCCCCGCACAAAATGTAAGATATTTTTACTGCAATTTTTCATGCTTTGTAATAGCCTTGCTTTTTGCTTTTATGGCAACGGTACCTACCACACGGGCTAAGGAGGAAAACACAAATGATTGACACCATATGGCCAGTCAGGCTCAATGATAAAAAAGATAAGCTTCTTTTGATAGACCAAACTTTGCTTCCAAACAAGGAAAAAATACTCGAACTTTCAGATATTAAAGATATCTGGGAGGCAATTAAAATGCTTCGTGTAAGAGGAGCCCCTGCAATAGGCGTTACAGCAGGCTTTGCAATGTATCTTGCCGCAAAAAATTCAAAAGCAAAGGATTCTAAAACGCTAGAATTTGATTTTATAAAGGCAAAAGACTATCTTGCAACAAGCCGTCCAACAGCGGTTAACCTTTTCTGGGCACTGGATCGAATGTACGATAGATTAAAAGCTGAGTCCCAAAAACCAGTAGACGAAATAGTTTTCTGCCTGCTTGAAGAAAGCGAAGCTATACTCGCCGAAGACAGAGCTATGGGCAAGGCAATTGGGGAATATGGCCTATCTCTATTAAAGCCCGGAATGGGGCTTTTAACGCACTGCAACGCCGGAGCTCTTGCCACTTCAGGCTATGGCACAGCTCTTGCCCCGATGTATCTTGGACAGGACAAAGGGTATAGCTTTAAAGTATACGCGGATGAAACCAGACCTTTGCTGCAAGGCGCAAGGCTTACAGCCTACGAACTTTATAAAGCTAATGTGGATGTAACTGTCATCTGTGACAACATGGCTTCCATTGTAATGAAGCAAGGGAAAATTGATGCCGTCTTAGTCGGATGCGACAGAGTGGCTGCAAATGGCGATGCGGCAAACAAAATAGGTACATCAGGTGTTGCCATTTTAGCTAAAGAATATGGTATACCTTTTTATGTGCTTGGTCCCACCTCGACAATCGACCTAAGTGCTAAAACAGGTGATGATATACAAATCGAGCTAAGAGATGCAGACGAAATCGCTTACGGATTTGGTAAAAGGACAGCGCCTGAAAACGTCAAAACTTATAACCCTGCTTTTGACGTAACCGACGCCAAATATATAACGGCAATTATAACCGAAAAGGGAATAATCAAACCTCCTTATAAAGAAAAGATAGAAAATTTGTTTAAATAAAAAAAAGGCTGTGAAAACAGCCTTTTTGAATATTTTTTTATTCCGTTATACGTGCAAATATCATTCTTCCGGCTGATGTCTGCAATGAACTTGTAACTTCCACATTAAGCTCCTCACCAATCCTGTTTTTAGCATCGGAAACTACTATCATCGTGCCATCCGGCATAAATGCCACACCCTGCATCTGCTCTTTTCCTTCTTTTACAATCTTAACAAGCATCCTCTCGCCAGGCAAAGCCACAGGCTTTACTGCATTTGCAAGATCATTTACATTAAGCACCTGAACTCCCTGCACCTCGGCCACTTTATTAAGATTATAATCATTGGTTACAACAAGTGCCTGCATTTTCTGTGCAAGCCCTATAAGCTTTGCATCCACTTCCTGTATCGATGGGATGTCCTCGTGTGTTATCTCCACTTCTATCTGGCTTAATCCCTGCATTTTAGCCAAAATGTCAAGCCCTCGTCTGCCCCTGCCGCGCTTTAAGTCATCCTCAGAGTCTGCGATATGTCGAAGCTCTGTAAGCACAAAGTCCGGCACTATCATCTTGCCTTCCAAAAAACCAGTGAGGGCAATATTATAAATTCTTCCGTCGATTATCGCACTTGTATCCAGAAGCTTTAAGCCGTTATCATCTTTTGATCCCAATATGCCTTCTCTTTTTCTTTTAATCGAGAAAAGTGTTTTTATCTCATCTCGCTTGTTTAAGCCTATCGAAATACCCATGTATCCAAGCACAATATAAAGCAATAACGACAATGGAAGAACAAACCATTGTATGCCCGAAGGCAATATCTGCAGCAGCCTTGTCAAAAGATATGCTATGAACATGCCTATTATAAGCCCTGCAACACTAGATATCATATCTATTGTTGGAACATCCTTAAGTTTCATTTCCATTTCAATGAGCCAATCTGCAAATGCCGGTGATAATAAATAAAATATAAGTCCGAATACTGCAGCCACAGCCAGCATTATAAGCAAAACCGCCCACGACATAAGCACCTGCGAAAAGCTCTGAAAGCCTATTCTGACGGAAAAAGCATCGGCCAAAAAGTAGACTCCAAAACCTACCCCCACACCGACAACCGTCATAACGGTTCTCATAAGTACTTTAAATTTTTTCACGTATACCTCCTAAAAAACCATATTCAAAGCTTCGCCTAAACTAGCTACGCCAATGATATTTACACCCTTAATATCCTTAATATCGCCCGCATTTGATTTAGGCAAAATAATGTTTTTAAATCCACACCTGACAGCTTCTGTGACTCTCACATCAGCTCGGCTTACAGCTCGTATTTCGCCCGTTAGCCCAATCTCGCCAAACACTGCGGCGTCCATTCCCAAAGGCTTGTTTTTAAACCCTGAAGCTACAGTCAATGCAAGTGCCAGGTCCGCGGCCGGCTCTGCAATCTTAATGCCGCCTGCCGCATTCACATATACATCTTGATCATATATTTGCATGCCCATCTTCTTTTCAAGCACAGCAAGCAGCAAAACCATTCTGTTATAATCAACACCGCTTACCTGTCTTCTGGGGGCTGCAAAGGCTGTCTTTGACAAAAGAGCTTGTATCTCAACAAGCATCGGTCGTGTACCTTCCATGGAAACAGCAACACAAGAACCTGCGGTTTGTGTCATCCTAGTTTCAAGAAGCATCATACTGGGGTTTTTAACTTCCTTCATTCCCGATTCCAGCATTTCAAACACGCCTATTTCATTTGTGGAACCGAATCTGTTCTTTTTCGTGCGAAGCATACGATAGGCGTGATTTGTATCCCCCTCAAAGTATAGCACTGTATCCACCATGTGTTCAAGCACCATCGGCCCTGCAATCGAGCCTGATTTTGTCACATGCCCCACAAGCAAAATTGGATACCCTTCCTCTTTTGCAAGCCGCATTAGCATTGCTGTGCACTCTCGCACCTGCGAAACACTGCCCGGAGCGGAAGTCATTTCATTTTGATACATTGTCTGAATTGAATCAATTATAACAACCGACGGGCTTATCTGCCTTATGTGCTCTATAACCGACAATATATCAGTTTCACACAAAATCATTATATCATTATTGTCCACACCAATTCTCTCAGCGCGCAATGCTACTTGCTTTGCCGACTCCTCGCCGGATACATAGAGAGCTTTTTTGCCGTCTTTTGTCAGCTTATCGGTCGCCTGCAGCAAAAGTGTGGATTTGCCTATGCCAGGATCTCCGCCAATTAGTATAAGGCTTCCTTCCACAACACCGCCGCCAAGTGTCCTGTCAAATTCTTTTATGCCCGTCTTTAAACGGCTTGTGTCTTCTTTTGAAACTTCTTTTAGATTGTGTGGCTTGCTCTTTATGACAGATGATACACGGCCTTGCGTTCGTTTTTTATTTGAAGGTTGCTCCACCATCGTGTTCCAGCTTCCGCATGCAGGGCATTTGCCCATCCACTTGGAGCTTTCATTGCCACAATCTGTGCAGTAAAAAACCGTTTTATCCTTTGCCATCAGTCAAGACCTCCCGGATAAAGCTCATCATCCGTTAAAATCTTAAATCTCAATACGTCCTTTTCAGAATCTGCGGTGAGATTATACCAAACCACAGTCCTTTCTGTAACCGATGGAAGCATTCCTTTTTCATCGGGAGAGGTAAGCCTACAAAGCTCCTTTGTAGCAATTATATATACCCAAACCGCCTGATCTTTTCCATATACCACTATCCCGTCGCCGATTGAATATGTCGTAACACCTGTTGAAATAATTTCTGGTGCTTCGCCTGGTCTGCCTATATATAAATTAGACATCGGTGATTTATTTGAATCCAGCCAAACAAAAACATCGCCATTATACAAAGGCTCGTGCACATAGGTTCCCGGAATGTAATATTGGGGATCTGAAAACGCACCCGATTCATCAGTTTCAAGTGACAGATAGTAAATTGCGGATTTTTCGCCGTTTGCCTTGTCGTCTTCGGTTTGAGTCGGATCTCTGTCTGCCCACACTATGGTGCTTTCATATACATAAGGAGAGGATACTCCATATGTTGCCTTGTCGCTAAATGTATGTATGGGCAAAAACTCCTGAACTTCTAAGTCCAGCATGGAAAGTCTGTCTTCTGTGTCTGACACTTGTTCCATCCAAACAAGCAAATCACCGTAAAGGTTAAGCTTGGGCTGTCCTTCTTTAAACGACTGGAGTTTGCTTATCTTTCCTGTTGAGCGATTCATCACCATGATGTAGTTTTTTAATCCATGGTCCGTCTCAAGCCAAACAAGCCATTTATGATTTACCCTTGTCTCGTAATATTCTCCTGCATATATCTTGCTTTCAGCTATAAGTGTCTCGTCTCCGGTGTCAAGATTATAAAGATACAGCTTTGAAAGCACATCGCTTCCAACATATAAACTTCCTGTACCCGCCGAAAACAGAAGCTCCGTATCATAAATACCCGGAATATTTATCTGCTTTTCCTTAAACTGAATATCGCGGGATCCGTAGCTTATATCACGAATTATAGCGGGATCCGGAGTAACATCTTCATATGAGGCTGCCGCATCTTGCTGCTTTCTATCCCGTGGCACCTGAGTGTTTATTGGAGTGACTTCCTCTTCTGCCTTTACTTCAACAAAGCCAATCTGCTTTTCCATAATTGACTGGATGCCAAAGTATATTCCTACAACGATGCCCACACCAACAATAATCATAACGCCAAGCTTTATGAAATTATTGCGTATTTCTTTGCTAACGTAATTCTTTTTCTGCTGTGTTCTTAACGCATCAGCTTTTGAAGCAGGGGAAGTTCTTTTTTTGTCATTTTCCGCCTTGCGGGCTTTTGCAGAAGCTTTTCTTTGTGCAATAAATTTTGCTTTCTCCTCAGCGTCTTTTGCCTTTTTATCCTCTGAATTGCTTTTCGTTAGGGGTTTTTCAGTCTTTTTTTGCTTGTCTGCAGGTTTTAAAAAAGACGAAGATATTGCACTTTTTTTTGCATGTGATGCCCTTTTTCTGGGAACTGCATTGCTTTTTTGTGGCTCTTTTTCTATATTTGTTTGGATGCTTGTCTTTACATCCGCTAATGGTTCTTTTTTCGTGGCTAAATCTTTGCTCGCATCTTTTCTATCCTGTTTATTTGCGCGCAAACTATTCCCCGAGGAAGCCCTCGCTGGAGCTTTTTTGACTATCTTTTCTGATTTGCTTGCTGCAGAATCAAAATTGCCCGAACCTCTTCTTGCTCGCGGCTGTCCGGCAGGAGTTTTTCTCCTCCGAGAATTTGAGTCACTATTGTCTCTTGTTCTTCTTGGCATTAGACCCTCAATACTTTAATAAATAATATCAATGTATTATATCATATAATCCACTGCACTATGTACTTCTGTTTCCTATTTAACAAAATTTTCATGTTTGTTCACAGAAATATCTTTTCTTGGAAGTTGCCATAAAAGAATAATCGTAATATACTAATTTTAAAGACAAAAATTACAATATACGAGGTAAAAACATGATAGATCCAAGAATAAAAACATTAGCTAACAATTTAGTCAACCATTCCTGTAAAGTGCAAAAAGGCGAAAATATTCTTATTGAAGTTTTCGGTAATCATATAGAGATAGCAACCCAGCTTGTAAATGAAGTCTACGCTGCTGGTGGATATCCATTTGTTCACCTTCGCAACAGCAACGTTCTGCGTTCAATTTTCAAAGGAGCTACCAAGGAAAACATGGAGCTTTGGGCGGATATAGATTCTTCGCTTATGGAAAAAATGGATGCTTATATAGGTCTTCGCGGCGGAGATAATTCTTCCGAGCTTTCTGATGTACCTTCTGACAAAATGGAGCTTTACTCCACCATATACGGCAAAAAGGTTCACGGACAGATTCGCGTTCCTGACACCAAGTGGGTGGTGCTGCGCTATCCTTCACCTTCAATGGCTCAAATGGCAAACATGTCAACTGAAGCATTTGAGGATTATTACTTTGACGTTTGCTGTCTTGACTATTCAAAGATGGGTCGCGAAATGGAAGCTTTAAAAGCTCTCATGAATAAAACGGATAAAGTCCGCATAACAGGTCCTGGAACAGACCTTTCTTTTTCAATAAAAGATATTGACACAATACCTTGCGCAGGCGAGCTTAACATTCCAGACGGCGAAGTTTTCACTGCCCCAATTAAGGATTCGGTTAACGGGCGCATAACGTACAATACGCCATCTTTATATCAGGGTTTTACTTACGAAAATATCTCACTTGAATTTAAAGACGGCAAAATTATCGATGCCACAAGCAATGATACAGAAAAGATTAACAACATTTTTGACACTGATGAAGGCGCTCGCTATGTCGGCGAATTTGCAATCGGCGTTAATCCCTACATCACAAAGCCCATGAAAGACACTTTGTTTGATGAAAAAATAGCTGGCTCCATTCACTTCACACCGGGAAGATGCTATGACGAAGCTGACAACGGAAACCAATCGTCCATCCACTGGGATTTGGTTTTGATTCAAACACCCGAGTACGGCGGTGGGGAAATATACTTTGATGATGTGCTCATCCGAAAAGACGGTTTGTTCGTTGTAGACGAGCTTAAAGGATTGAATCCGGATAATTTGAAGTAGTAAAAAGGACATTATATGAAAAATGTAGTCATTACAGGAAGCACTAGGGGTATTGGCCTTGCCATGGCTGAAGAATTTCTAAAGTCAGGCTGCAATGTGACTGTTTCAGGCAGAGGCGAATCTGCACCAAACAGTGTGATTGATCGGCTCGCACCTTACAGTGAACAATATGCCTATATTGCATGCAATGTGCGAAGAAAGAGCGAAATCGAAAATCTTTGGGATAAATCCGCAAAAAAATGGGGGCAGGTAGACATCTGGATAAATAACGCAGGGCAAAACACACCCTATGTTATGGCTTATGAAACAGAAGAAGAATACACCAAAAACATAATAGAAACCAATATAACCGGTATGATATATGGCTCTCAAGTCGCGGTAGAAAAAATGCTGGCACAAGGACATGGCACCATCTACAGCATGGAAGGCTTGGGCTCCAATGACATGATTCAGAAGAAAACTATAATCTATGGCACAACAAAACGTGCTCTTACATATTTCATGAAAGGTCTTGCCAAAGAGCTTAATGGCACAGGAGTTAGAGCGGGAAGGCTTTCACCCGGAATGATGTTGACTGATTTTATCACAAAATCCCCGGATGGCAATGAGGCAGCGGTTTTTAACAACGAGAGCTTTAAAAAAGCATTCAACATATTAGCCGACACACCTGAAACTGTTGCTAAGTTTTTTATACCCAGAATCCTAAAGGACACAAAAAACAACAGCCACATAGTGTGGCTCACCACTCTTAAAGCAACATGGAGATTTATGAGTGCGCCTCTTAGAAATGGCAGACTTATTTAAAAAAATTAAAAGTGGCTATTGACATTTTTTCAAAAATGGTTTAATCTGCTATTAATATTAAAACCTTGGATTAAGAATAGTATATTCGAAAATCACCTAAAAGAGAGCTTCATGCGGTGGGATTGAAGCAGGCAGATTCGGATTGAATGGGCTTATGAGGGCGGAGGCGAACACATAAAGCAAGTAGCTTCCGACGGAATTCAACCGTTACAGTGAAACCATATAACAGTATGGATTAAAGTGAACTTGATTGCACTAGCAGTCAGTTAATCAGGGTGGCACCGCAGGAGATACGCTCTTGTCCCTATTATAGGGATGAGGGCTTTTTTATTTAAAAATTATTAACGAGACTAGACGAGAAAAGGAGTAAATTATGCTCAAGAAAAATGTGGACTTTGCAACTTATACTAAGACAACACCCAATAAAGACGGCTATTTTGGAACTTATGGCGGTGCTTACATCCCACCCCAACTGGTGGATGAATTCAAGAATATTTCCAAAGCTTATCAGACAATATGCAAGAGTTCGAAATTCATAAGCGAACTTCGCAGAATAAGAAAAGAATTTCAGGGAAGACCAACTCCCACCTATCACTGCGAGCGCCTATCAAACTCAATAGGCAAAACTCAAATTTACCTTAAAAGGGAAGACTTAAACCATACAGGCGCGCACAAACTAAACCATTGCATGGGTGAAGGTTTGCTCGCAAAATACATGGGCAAAAAGAAAATAATCGCAGAAACAGGCGCAGGTCAGCACGGCGTGGCCCTTGCTACAGCCGCCGCATTCTTCGGCCTTGAGTGCGATATATACATGGGCGAAGTGGACATAGCAAAGCAAGCACCTAACGTTGCTCGCATGAAGCTATTAGGCGCAAGAGTTATTCCCGCAAGCCACGGACTTAAAACATTAAAAGAAGCTGTCGATGCAGCATTTGAAGCATACATGGGCGAGTTTGAAGATGCTATGTATTGCATAGGCTCTGTAGTTGGCCCTCATCCATTCCCGATGATGGTGCGCGATTTCCAGACAGTTGTTGGCATTGAAGCAAGAGAGCAGTTCAAAGAAATGACAGGCGAACTTCCGGACGCCGTGGTCGCATGCGTAGGTGGCGGTTCAAACGCAGCTGGCATCATGACAGCATTTTTAAACGATCCTGTTGAACTATATGGTGTAGAGCCAATGGGAATAGGCGAAAAAGTGGGCGAGCACGCAGCCAGCATTACTTTCGGAAGCGAAGGCGTTATGCATGGATTTAACTCGATTATGCTACAATCCAACAAAGCCGGCGAACCCGATCCAGTTTATTCAATAGCAAGCGGACTTGACTATCCTTCAGTCGGCCCAGAGCACGCGTATCTTCATGATATTGGCAGAGTTAACTATAAGTCAGCATCTGATGATGAAACTCTTGATGCATTCTTTAAACTATCTAAACTTGAAGGTATCATTCCCGCCCTTGAGAGTGCACACGCTATAGCATATTCTATGAAGCTTGCAAAAGAAATGGACACAGGCTCAATTCTTGTTAACTGCTCAGGCAGAGGAGACAAGGATCTTGATTATGTGCTTGAAAACTATGGCGACAGACTGGAATAGAATTTTCACTTTTTAAACCATAAATATTATTTAAACCAAAAAGCCGAGCGGACTATAATCCACTCGGCTTTCAATTTATCGTTTTATGTTGTGCAATTACCTAAATGCACTTTCCGGTTTTCCTGTTATAGGATCATGCGCCACGCCATTAATGCGTACTTCAAAGTGAAGATGAGCGCCAGAGGAAACTCCAGTGCTTCCCACCAATGCTATAAGGTCACCTTTTTTAACTTTATCGCCTTTCTTAACAAGCAGCTGACTGCAGTGGCCATATCTTGTTTCAACACCACCATCATGCTTGATTCTGATATACAGCCCATATCCTGAAGCTGTTCCAGCAAAATGTATGGTGCCATCTGCACTTGCATAAATGGGAGTTCCAGTCGATGCACCTAAGTCGATTCCTTTATGGAATGTGGATGCTCCCTTGATGCCTGTGTTACGCGGACCAAATTTACTTGTTATCCTGTATGTTCCTGATTTCAGAGGTATCGCCATGTCACCTTCAGTTGCAAGAGTAAGCTCTTTTGGAACGGATTTTGTTCCGCGCTTTACCACTCTTGTCACGGGTTTTACCAGCACATTTTCTTCAATCACATTGTATTCCACTTCGATTCCATTTATATACGTTATCTCTGCTTTTACACGAGCTTCACCGTTGGAGCCTTCCACCAGCACTTCTTTTTCAGTCGTATACTTTGTGTCATCATCAAGGTATTCCACTTCGCATTCGACTTCCTGAACTCTGTCGATAATTTCCGTATACTTTATGCTAACCGAGTTTTTGGGAACAACTACAGCAAGTTTATCTCCGGGATATATTTTGTCTTCATCCGACAAAGAAGGATTTGCAATTTTAATATCAGATACTTTTACATTGTATTTTCTCGCTATTCTAGATAGCGCATCACCTGTAGCGACTATATGATACTTCATCTCGATTCCCGGCCCTATAGTCAGGTCATGAAGCGCAGTTTCCTTGTCTATTATGTCTCTAAAATCAGCTGCGCCCTGCTCAATGCGCACATCTTCAACAAATTTTACATCGCTATATATCGCTCCATTGTCGGGAGATTCATAGGGAGCTGTTGCTTGTGCCAACACCCATTGCGCTTCTTCCTCAGAGGCCACTACAGCAGCCTCCCAGTCATTGACGTATATTATTGTAGCCAACACTTTTACTTCAATAGAGTCTTGTATCATGTTGGTAAAAACATCTGCGGGACAAATATGATTTGCCGTTGTCTGCACTTGTTTATATTCTATTTCAAGCTGATCTGTTACTTTCATTCCGTATGCATCAGCAAACTGAGATCTTACATTTTCAATGTATGAATCAACTTCCTCGGGACTATCCACTATGCCCACGGTTTTTCCGCATAGCAAAACTTCATATCCAATCGAATACTGTGCTTTTGCAGAATTTGGAACAATGATTGCAAGAGCTACTATTAGTCCAATTGCCAAAGTGCCAATTGTTGCCATTTTGGGCAAAGTAAAAAAGCTCTTTTTTTCAGCAGGTTTTTTTGGTCTGTCCGGAATGTCCAGCCTTTTGTAATGCTTTTGACTGTACCTCGGAGCACTGCTTCTTCGGGGAGCATTCTTTTTATTTGGATTATAGTAACGCATTCGTCTCCTTGAACCGCAATATATTCTTAATTTATATGCCATGTAACATAATCGTAATAATATAATAGTACTTTTTTCAAGATTTTTCAAGCTAAAAGAGTATATAAATTGTTAATTAATTATAGACTGCAACAAGTAAATTATATAAATAAACGGTTTTCGGCCTAATATCTGGCAGATTATTTGATAGTAAAATTCATAAATGCTATAATACACGCGTTTGATATATAAAATACCTAAAAAGGATTGCTATGATTTATAAAGAGTATGGAAAAACAGGAAAAAAAGTTTCCGCTGTAGGTTTTGGTGGAATGAGATTCGATTTGGAAAAAACCGACGAACAAAACGCCGAGCTTTTATACTATGCCGCAGATAAGGGTATAAATTATTTTGATACAGCACCGGGATATTGCGATGATCGCAGCGAAGGAATATACGGAATTGCGATGAAAAATATGAAACGGGAAGATTATTTCGTTTCCACAAAAAGAATGCCCCACCACGCAAAAACAAAAAAAGAGCATTTTGATTTTGTAAAACAATCAATTGAAAAACTAAACAGCGATTATATCGACTTTTTTCATATATGGTGCTTGAGAAAGCCAGAACACTATGCGCAAGCTTTTGAATTTGGGCAATACGAAGCCTTGCTCGAAGCAAAAGAACAGGGACTTATAAAACACATAGTTTGCTCTTCCCATCAACCGGGAAGCCAGATAAAAGATATTGTAGATGACGGCAAAGTAGAAGGCGTGCTTATGGGCATCAATGTATTAAACTTCCCCTATAGATGGAACGGAGTTGAAGCCTGCCAAGATGCAGGGCTTGGCGTTGTCGCAATGAATCCTTTAGGCGGCGGTCTTATTCCGAAAAATGAAGACAAATTAAAGTTTCTTTGTGAAGGCGATGAAACACCGACTGAGGCTGCACTTAGATTTGCTATATCATCTCCCCAGATAACCATTGCACTTAATGGATTTACCACCACCGAGCACATAGACACTGCTGTTAAAATCGCTGATATGGCTAGGCCCATGACTTCGGCTCAGCTTGATGAGATAAGAAAAAATGTCGGAGATAATATGAATTCCGTCTGCACAGGTTGCGGATACTGCTTGCCTTGCCCTGCGGAAATTAATATACCTGCTTATATGCAGCTATACAACGATAAACAAATGTTTGGAAAAAGCGATGCAGAAATGAAAGAAGCAATAAGTGGCTCAAGAGGCTGGGGAACCCTAGCTGCTTCAAAAGGTTTTGCAAAAGAATGCATACAATGCGGAAAGTGCGAAAGAGTATGCACTCAACATCTTGACATAATAGCCCGTTTAGAAAAAATGGCAAAATGGGAATCTTCAACTTGATACTATAATCAATACATCCTATAAAAACACAAAACGTCCCGATTTGTTCGGGACGTTTGCTATATTTATTCAAAATTTAGTTTAAACTGAAACCCTAACATAGAGTTTATCAATCAAAACATTTTCCTTCGCCAAAGCCAAAGTACGGCCGCGATTGTAACACCCACTGCAATAGCTCCAACGAAGATAAATCCCCACTGGCTGTTGCTCCACGGTACATTTACATTCATACCCCATGCGCTTGTGACCAAAGTCGGAAGCGAAATAACAATAGTTACTGCCGCCAAGAATTTCATGACGATAGACAAATTGTTTGAAATAATAGAAGCATATGCATCCATCATTCCCGACAAAATATCACGGTAAATCGAGCACATCTCAATCGCCTGCTTATTTTCGATGATTACATCATCCAACAGTTCTTCATCCTCATGATACTTTCTTATAAAATTGACTTTCATCAGCTTTTCTAAAACTATCTCATTTCCCTTAAGTGATGTGGAAAAATAAACGAGTGACTTTTCAAGTGCCATAAGGTTAAACAGTTCTTTATTCTTGTAGCTTTTTTGCATCTCGCTATGAAGCGCATTGGATGACTTATCGATATTTCGAAGATATCTCAAATACATCATCGCATTTTTATATAGAAGCTGAAAAATAAATCTCGTTTTCTTATTGGTATAAAAATCCTTTACCTTACCTTCAGTAAACATTAAAGGCAAAGGGCTTTCAACCAATGTGACTGTGATGATATAGTCCGCATTGTGAATTATTCCAAGAGGCATGGTGTTATACACAGTGTGTGATCCTTCCACCATTACATAGGGAATATCCACAATTATAAGTGTTGTCTCATCCTCAAAATCGATGTGTGAACGCTCTTCATCATCCAAAGCGGCTTTAACCATCTCATCTGCCACTTGCGTTACTTTACATATATGGTTAACTTCATCAATTGTGGGTGCCTGCATATGAATCCAGCACCCTTTTTCGGGTTCTTTTAAAGCCATCTGTTTTCCATCGATGGTTTTGGTTATTGTTATCATTGGAATTACCTCCTTTTGCGCCAGTCAAAGCTGCGCGGGGAGGAAGAAAAAAGTGTTCTAAATCAACCGCCTATCAACGCAGCAAGTATGTTTTTTTATTTCTACTTCGCGGTCCTGCGTCCATTGCGCGGTTCACCTCCAAAAAATTTTATGGATTTCAAGTACTTATTATAGGCTCAACATGTGAATTTTGCAACCAAGCATTTAATTTAATTGTAATAATTGCATAAGTTATAGGTATAAAAAATATACAATTATATGAATTTGAATTTTTTTTCGAAAAACCCTGTTTATTATATTGATTATTGGGTAATATATAGATGAAAGTTTAAGTATTAACTTAACTCTTCTTCTTCTCCTTCTTCTAATAATAGATTTATTAAGTTTAAACCTTCCGACTTATCGGGAGGTTTTTTCTTTCCCTTTTTAAGGGCTGGGGAGTATAAAAACTCATGTTAAACGCCTTTTTTCAATAAATTATTTGCTTCATATGAAAAAATGTTTTTACTGTTATTTTGCTTTTTTGGACAAAAAAGAACCCGAAGTATTTACTTCGGGCAATTTCTTCTGTTAAGAAGAGGGGAAGAGGTAGATTAAGATTGAAGATTGTTGTGCTTCTCTCTTACAACTCTTATTATACAAATAAATGTTTACATTATGTGTTGGTTTTATGAACTTTCCGTGAATATATTTAATATATTCTTAAATAGTCCGTAACTTTTACGTAACTATTGTTTTTGAGAGTATTTTAAATCATTTTTATTTTTCAGGCAAAATTAGTTTAATCTGATTGATTTGCATGTATCTGTCTTTTGCGAATTTTAAAAACTTTCTTATTGGTTTAGGGCAGCATATATGATAACCCTGAGCATAGTCGCAGCCGAGATCTTTGACAGCCTCAAGCTGTTCCTGCGTTTCCACTCCCTTTGCAAAGACCTCGATGTCATGTATTTTCGCAATTGAAACCAGCGTTTTTAACAACTTTCTGTGACGCTCGCTGTCCGTAACCCTATTTACTATTTCCTTATCTATTTTAATCTTTTTAATGTCATACTCTAGCAAAGATGAGATGGATGTAGTTCCACCGCCAAAATCATCCAGTATTATATCAACACCGAGCTTTCTTAGGCTTTTAATTGTTTTTTTGATATTTTCAGAACCATTCAAAATGCTTTCTTCATTTGTTTCAATATAGAATTTGTCGGTATCTATTTCAGTTTCTTTTATAAGCTTTTCAAAAAGCCTAATACTCTCTTTGCTCATTAGCTGGCTTTTTGAGAAGTTAATTGAAATAAAATCATATCTCCTCATGTTTTTGGTGTAGATACCTATATCCTCAAACACGTGATTTACCATCACGTTTCCGATTTCAATTATAGAATTTCTAGATTCAGCCACCGATAAAAACTGTGCTGTGCTGCATTTTTTATCCCCGTCTTCCGACACCCACCTAACAAGAGCTTCCGCTCCGCATAATCTATTGCTTTTAAGTGAAACAATCGGCTGATAATATGCCTGAAAATCACCATGTGTTAAAGCTTCATCCAAACTCTCTGCCATTTTCTTTTCAGAGTTTAGTTCCTCCTCTAAATCCTTGCCAAAAAATACATAGTGGCTTCTACCACCCGGTTTAGCTTTCGCCTCATACAAAGCATGGTCAGCATAAATCATAGCTTCTCTCAGGCTTGAATGGCTTTGGGCATCCATCAATATACCAATGCTGATGTTTATCTTCATCACTCGTCCGTCTTCCAAAAGAATTGGATGATTTACCTGTTTTATCAGCCTTTTTGCAAAACCCAACATATCCTTTTCACTGTTTTGGCTGTGAATGATGAGAAACTCGTCTCCGCCTATCCTTATTGCTGTGTCTGTCTTTCTTAAAACAGCATTTAGCCTGTAGGCTAAAACTTTTAAAACTTCATCGCCCACTGAATGCCCATACGTGTCATTTATCTGCTTAAATTCATCAATGTCAATCAGCGTGAGAGCAAGCCTTTGATTGTCGTAATTTCTTTTGTTATTGTCTATGAGCTCAAACAGATATTCCATATATCGTCGATTATAAAGTGCGGTAAGCTGATCATGATTTGCCTCATGGAAAAGGATCTCATTTTCTTTAATCTTTTGTACATCTGCTTTTATCGGTGATGAAAATTTTGATTTATCGCCAAAAACCAAAAGCACACCTTCGCTGTAGTTTTCGCCTACCGAATAGTGTGCCACTATCTTATCTGTTTTTAATGTAAAGTTTTTTTCACAATGCCCAGTTTTACTGCCCGAAAGAATACACTCTTTACATTCTTTTCCTCTAGAGCACAAAGTGTGAAAACAAAACGAGTGTTCAACTAAGCCCAACTGCTTTTCAGCACTTAAGTTTAGCCACTTTATCTTATAGTCAGGTCCAATATAAACTAATTCATCTTCTATATTGTTTAGAAAAACTTGACTCAGACCCGTAAGCTTATATATTTTTTCGCTTAAAGACATTTGTTCCTCATGAAAGTCGTCACATCACATCTTTATATTATATATTATTTTATCGTATTCATGCAACTTTATATCGCCAAAAGCACCAAAATCGATGTTGCAATTAAAATCGCAATCTGCAATACCCAAGTTTTTTTAAACCATTTTGCATATGATACGCCCGTAATGCCCAGTGTAATAAGCAAAACAGGATTTGTTATATAAAAAACATTTGAAAATCCATCGCCAAACAAAAATGCAAGAACCGCAGTTTGTAGCGGAACACCAGAAAGCGACGCCAAAGGAGCCACAATCGGCATAACCAAAAATGCCTTTGCAGATCCTGAACCTATGAAAAAGTTGAGAGCCAAAACAAGAAGATATGTGGATAAGGCAGATGCTCCTGCTCCCAATCCACTCATCGCATTATGGGCTACATATAAAAGAGAATCCATTACATCAGACTGCGCCATGATAAATTTCACAGACGAAGCCATAAGTATTAAAAGGACACCTGGTGCAACTCCAAGCACACCTTCAAGCAAAGACTTTAGTACTTTCTTTGCTCCCATGTTGGACACTGCACCCGAAAGTATGCCTCCTAAAAGAAATAGGACGGCAAGTGCCGGCATGGTGTAGTCTGCAAGGCTTCGTACAATAGATGTTGCAGCCACCCACAAAAATAGCGCGAAAAGAAGCGCCACAAAAACATAAAGTGCGCGCTTTGCGCCTTTTTTGTCGGAAACATCCGGCTGTGAGTTTTTAGCTTCTGACATTTCTTTTGCGTTTTTTCTCGCATAAATCTGTATAAAAAGAGTAAGTATTGTATAGATTATAACAAAGCAAATCATCCTGTATCCAGCTCCCGAAAACACGGGAAGACCGATAAGCTTTTGGGCGACTCCTGTGGTAAACGGGTTGAACACACCTGCCGCAAATCCAAACCCTGTTGAAAGGAGTGATATAAATAGCCCTGTAAACACATCAAAGCCTAAGCCTACCGACAAAGCTACAGCTATAGGCGCAAGAAGCACCGATTCTTCAAATATTCCGGCAGCAGTTCCCAGCAACATAAAAAACAGGGATATGAGCGAAATCAGAAGATATCTGCGCTTTGCAAACTTTTTCCCCAGCACCCAAACAAGATACACAAGCGCTCCCGAGTGATTAAGCACCGTGAACGCGCCACCCAAAAACAGCAAAAATATGATAATTACAATAATCGTAAGACCATCTGAGCCCGCGAGCACCTCAAAAGGTGCGGTCAACCAGCGAATGGGGGATAGCGGCTCAGTATCAAGTTCATGATATGTACCATCAATAATTTGCACTGTGCCGTTAACTTCCTCACGGTCGTAGCTTCCAGCCGGAAGAACATAGGTTAATATGCCTGCTGCAATCATTAAAACCAAAAGCACAACTGCTGAGAAAATAAATGTCTTTTTGCCAATTCTTATAGTATCGTTTTGCTGCATAATGGATTCCCTTTATCTATTTTTTATTATAACTTTGCATCGCTTTATCAATTCCATCTTTTACTATTGCTTCTGCTGCTTTTGCTGCGTCATTTATTGCAGGTTCAAGCATTTGCTGTTCTTTTTTTGAAGGTTTTGAAAGAACATGTGCAATCAAATCCTTTTCTCCTTTGCCAATGCCTATTCTAATCCTAGCAAATCCATCTCCAATGTGACTTACAATAGATCGCATTCCATTATGCGTGCCGGGTCCACCTTTTTTTCTTATGCGCAGCGCACCAACGGGCAAATCGATATCGTCATAAATTATGATTATATTTTCGGGCGCTACTTTGTAAAACTTCATGGCTTTCTGGATTGACTGTCCTGATTCATTCATAAAAGTCAGTGGCTTGAGCAAAACAACTTTTGCCCCATGTTGATTTATTGTAGAGCAAAGCGCAGAAAACCTTTTTCTGTGTTTTGTTACCGCCCACATATTAAGTAGCTCGTCCATCGCCATAAATCCCATATTATGGCGTGTATTTTCATATTTTCCGCCGGGATTTCCCAACCCTGCAATGATGTATGTTTCTTTTTTCATGTAAAAAATTATATCATGTAAAAGAAAATACGCAAAAGCATATTTCATGCCTTTGCGTATATAGCCTAAATATTAGTATATTTTACGCCATCAACTCATGCGCTTCCTTAATCACTTTTATGATTTCAATCGATTGTGGGCATATGGCCTCGCATGCGCCACACTCTGTACATTTGTCCGCGCCTCCACCATCTGCTACAAGCTTTTTATATTCTTCTTTTGCCTTTTCTCTGCCAAAGCTTACAAGTGCGTTATACATAGAAATGATAGAAGGAATTTTCACGCCAAAAGGACAAGGCTGACAATACTCACAGCCTGAGCACGGAACTAAGTTGAACTTTTCAGCGGCAAACTCTATTGCTTGCTCCTCTTTTGCAGAAAGACACCCAGGTGTTGCAACGTTTGCAATGTCTATCTGCCCCTTTGTCTGATCCAAGTTAGACACGCCCGAAAGCACAACAGTGGGCTCTTTTAGGTTATAGCACCATTTCATTGCGATATCAACCGGCGATAAATCAAACTCTTTAAGCTTTGCTTGCGTTTCAGCAGGTATATCATTTGCAAGTATCCCTCCTTTTAGAGGCTCCATAATTACCACACCAACATCTTTTGAATACGCATATTCCATGCCTTTAAGTCCTGCCTGCCACTCTGTGTCAACATAGTTTAGCTGAAGCTGGCAAAATATCCATCCATCCCAGCTGTCAATGATGTCAACAAAAGTATCGTAGTTTCCATGAAACGAAAAACACGGATATTTTATGCGTCCGTCTGCTACTGCACTTTTCATAAAATCTATTATTCCAAGCTCTTTGTGCTTTATCCAGTTTTCATTTCCCAATCCATGTACAAGGTAAAACTCTATCTGGTCCAAGCCAAGCTTTTCAAGCTGCTGGTTTAGAATCTTCTCATAATCTTCATATGACTCAGTTTTCCACTGCGGCAGCTTTGTGGCAAGATGCAGTCCATCTTCTTTTAGCCTTGGAACGACATGCTTTGCAGCAAATGCCTCGCTGTCTCCGCCGTGGTAAGGCTCAGCTGTGTCAAAATAATTAACTCCTCCGGCTATTGCCTCTTCTACCATTTCATTTGCTTTTTCATAGTCAATTTTATTATAATCTCCATCAATTGTTGGCAGCCGCATAAGCCCCACGCCAAACTGCGAGATTTTAATGTCCGGAATTTTTGGAAATGTACGATAATTCATAATTGTTCTCCTTCGTTTCTTATATGTATTTTGCCTACGCCTTCATCCATAAGCCTATTTATATATTCTTTTTCAAACGCCACCCTGTCATCAAACACTTTTTTGCTGAATTCAAAGTTTAAAAGTTCCCTGTGGCGATTAGTGTGTTTTAGATGATTTTCTGTGTAATATTCAATCATATCGCAGATGGTGCCTTCCTTGTGCGACCAATATTGTATATTCATCCATATTTCATATATGCCAAAATGATCAATAAGGTCTGCATCCTGAAGTAGCTTTGCATATCTGTCATAATCATTGTCATTTGGTTTTCTTGCACAATGAAGCGCTATAAGGCGCAGCACATCTTCAAGCTCGCGGTCATTTAAATGAGGTCGAAGTGTTTCATTTGCCACAACAGTGCCGTAGTTTTCATGCGGCTCAATGCCTTTCGCGCAATCATGAAACCACGCTGCAACAGTCAAGACATCATCATGTGATGAGTCTTCGGGAAATATTTTCTCTCTTAATTCAATAGATAGCTTTGCAGTTCTTTGTCCGTGGTGGTAAATGCCGCCTTTTTCCCTTTCAGGATGTGCTTTACGAGATGCCATGAGATTTGCTGCAATTTCATTAATGTGTTTTAAGTCCATATATAAATTATATCACAGCATGCAAAAAATGAATCAGTAATTTTAAATTTGTGCAAAAAAAGTTTAATATGGAACAAATATTTGCTTTATGATACAATCATACTAATGTCTATCAAAGCAAAAAAAACTATTATTTATTCAGCATTTGTTGCTATGCTTGTCGTGGCATTTTATATAATATTTTTCACACAACATCTGATAACAAACAAATATTATCGCATAATAACTCTCATATCTTTAGCTATGGCATTTGGCGTATTTTTGCTTATTTTAATCAAGAATAATACGACAACCAAGAATATCAAGCTCGTTGTGGGTGTGTGCGTTTTGCTTGTTGTTTTTCAAACAGCCGCCGCTCCTTTTGCAAATACATTCTCGCAATCTCTTCCTCTTTGGCCTCCAAGAGGCACGGTATATCAATATACAGGAAGTAATTCGATTTCACAAAACGAAGTCGCCCTTATGATGAGATATTATCTTAACGGCAAAAAGCTTTACGCAAACGAAGACTATCCCTTAAATGCTCATAACGGGTATATATTTATAACCGATGAATATGAATTTATTCAAGGTGATTATCCTGTTTTAAGCGAAAATGAATCAAAAGAATTTTTAGAAGAAAATGAAGACATATTAATAACCAAAGTTGTTCAAGCAAACCCAAAGCTTAAAATACCGTCGTTTAATATATATTTAACAACGCAAACAAGCAATGAGTTTGTCATATTGACGAATGAAAATAATTCTTGGTTTGTAATAGACCGAAATCTATTCAGGGAGGTGTTCGGTGAGTAAGGCAAAAAAACATATAATTTACGCACTGGCATTAATAATCCCAATAATATTAGCTGTTTTTCTGATATACAAGATGAACGCAATAACGTTGAGCGATGCTGTCATAAAAAATGCAGGAAAAGTAACAAGCTCCGTCATAAATCAAGCTATATTTATATTAGCTCTTGAGATATTTGGGTTGCTTGTGATGATGTGTTTTAACCGTTATTTCACCCGCGAAAAGATAGTTGCGCTTTCTTATATTGTCGCAGTCCTCATGTGGTGCTTGGCCTCTGTTATCATTGTATGCATAGGGATTGGCTTTAAGTGGTATTACATTGCAATTATATTGCTTGCGGCTCTAATCTTTCTGTTTTTAAAACTAAAACCGAGTATGCTCACCAAAAAGGATTTGATTTTTTACATTAAAACAGTCGTGCTGTATGCATCACTTGCTTTGTTTTTCTCATCCCTTTGCATATACCGATTCTCTTATGATTCTTATATGTATATAAACACAGGTCAAAAAATTGCCAAGCTTGGCTATCTACCATATGGACTGATACCCGTAGTATCCGGTTTCTCGCTTTTTACGCCCATGATGTTTGCTCCATCTGAATTTTTTGGATATGACTTTTCGCAAGGTCTCTATCTTCTTTTAAATGTGCAGTTCACACTCTTTGTGGGATATGTAATTTATGATGAGCTGGAACAAAGACTCGGCATAAAAAAATCTATAATCGCAGGTGTCGTTTCAGTCCTTGCTCTAGTATCATCAAACATATATCTTGAGCTTATGTACTGGCCAATGTCTAATCTTTTAACTGCAATGACCATGTTTGGCTTGCTATATTTCGCATGGCGCGCAGAGAGACAAAACCACTCAATTAATATGCTTATATCAGCATTTTTTGGCATATGCTTTGTTCTTATCCGCTCTGAAAACATGTTGCTTTATGTGTGCTTTATGTTTATCGTGTCATTAAGAACTATTAAGAAAAAGGAGCTGGCGCTCCATCTAACAAGTGCAGCAGGCGCTCTTGCGCTTTGGTATTTTAGATTCTTTTCAGTCGCAGGTATTAATTTTTCTGAAGGTGCATTCTTAACCAGTAAACGTGCAGCAGGTGTTATCGCAATTTTCTTACTGTTTATCCTATACGTTCTATTTATAAGCGGAACCTACTTTATTCAGAAAAGAAAAAAATTAATCGAGCGCATTTTTTACCTGGCTATGTTTTTAGCCATAGCAGGCCTCGCATTCCTTAACCCGGACTTTTTCGCCGAAAATGTAAAATCAACACTTCACAACGTTTTCTATGATGGCGCATGGGCTGGGGCATTAATATTAATTGGTGCGATGTATTTAGCTAAGCTTTTCTATATAAACGGTATTAATTTCTTTGACAGACAGATACTCGTTTTCCTCTTGTTTTTTATGATTATATTCCTTTTGCGTTCAATGCCTTTAAGGATTGGTTTTGGTGATTCCGGCAGCAGATATTTTGCTCATCTTATTCCTATTATTGTTTTCAGTATATCCACTTCTTTTGGGAAAAAATTATCAATCTCATAATTAAATCACCTTTTATTATTGTTTTTTATTCTTTGTTGTGATATATTACACAATGGGGTAAGTTGCAATATTTTTTAGGGAATCTTGCAACAAAACGCAGGAAAACCTTCTTGCAGTAAATCAAATAACTGAAAACTTTTAACTAATTAAGGAGTAAAACATGGCACAAAACAAAAATCTTGAGCTCATCCTATCCAAATGTGATGAAAAAAGCCAAGAAAAAATCAAACTGATCAGCAATGCTGATATCTTAAGCAAGATTGCAAGCAGAATCGAGCTTTGTAATCCTAAAGATGTCTTCATTCACTCAGGCAGTGAAGAAGATTACGAATATATTAAAAAGATGTCTTTAGAGACAGGCGAAGAATCACCTTTGACCATGGAAGGTCATACGGTTCATTTTGACCCGCCAACAGAGCAAGGCCGTATTGTTAAACAAACATATGCGATTGAAGATGAAGGCATGTTCACATCTTCCCTTGCAAACGCTTTGCCAAGAACTGAAGCTGATGAGCTCATCCAAACCAACATGAAAAATATTATGGATGGAAAAACAATGATCGTTGGTTTCTATATCCGTGGACCTGTTGGTGCACCAACAGCTTATCCATCTTTAACAATTTCAGATACATGGTATCTTGCACATCAGCAAAACAATCTTTATAGATGTTCTCCGGTAGGCTTTGAAAAACAAGTTGAAAAAACTGGCCTTTTCTTTACAAATACACATAGCAAAGGCACATTAGACACGACTAAGGCTTATGTTTTAACAGACAGAAAAAATATTGAAACTTGGGCATGGAACGTATCCTACTTGGGCAACTGTGCTTTAATCAAAAAAGGTCATCACAGATTGTCAAATGATGATGCGATTTATAATCACAGAGGTGACTACATGTCAGAGCACATGTTCATCACTGGTATTAAGATGAAAGATGGTTCTATCGTATGGATCGATGGCGCTGCGCCATCAGGTTGTGGTAAAACAACAACAGCTATGGCCGGTGACACTTTCATAGGTGATGATCTTGCTCAAATCTGGATTGCAGAAGATGGATCAATCCGTTCGATCAATCCTGAAATCGGAATCTTTGGTATCGTTAAAGACGTTAACCAAGAAGGTGACCCAATTCTCATGGAAAAACTGAGAAATCCCGGTTCAGAAGTCATTTGGTCAAATGTTTGTGTTGCTGACGGCGTTCCTTATTGGGAAGGCTCTGATGAAGAAACACCAGAAAAGGGAATAAACTTCCAAGGCGAATGGTGGGAAGGAAAAACAGATGCTGATGGAAAACTTATTCCTATTTCACATCCAAATTCCAGATGTACAATTCGCTCTAATCAATTGAGCAACTATAATGATGAAGCAGCAGATGCTCCAAATGGTGTAGATACACTCGTATTTACATACAGTGGACGCGACCCTGATACAATGCCTCCTGTTGTAGCTAGTTTGACACCTGAGGAAGGTGTAACATTCGGTGCTGATATTGCATCTCAAACAACAGCAACAGAAGTTGGCGCTAAAGGCGATATCAAAAGATCTCCTTGGGCAAATGCTCCTTTCTTCTTGGGTGCATTGGGTGATTATATGGATGGACAATTTAAGTTCTTCACAAATCCAAAACTCACAAAAAAGCCTGTTTTAGCATCTTTGAATTACTTCCTCACAGAAGCAGCTCGCGGTGGAGATTCAACTAAACTCATCGGTGAAAAACGCGATGTACGCGTATGGTTAACATGGCTTGCACGTTTAGCAACAGGCGAAGTCACAGGAATCAAAACAGCTCTTGGAATTATCCCGTCATTTGAAGAAATCAAAGGCATTTTTGATGAATTCATGCCTGATAAAGGATATTCAAAAGAGATTTATAACAAGCAATTCTCATTATATGTAGATAAACTTATTGATAGAATTGATATGCAGGTTGAAGCTTACAAAAAAGAAGCAAATGTCCCAGGCATTTACTTTGAAACACAAGCTACTAAAAAAGCTCGCTTAGAAGAACTCAAAGCAGCTAAAGGGTCTATCGTTACACCTGATCAGTTAGGTTAGTTTCAAACAATATAACAAACGTTAAATTTAAAGGGCAGCTCTTATACAGAACTGTCCTTTTTTAATTTATGAAAAAGGGTAACCCTTATTTTCAACCATAAGAACAACAGTTGAAACGGCGTTCTACTCAAAGCGATTTGTTGCCCTTTTGTTGCCCGGCACATTATACGCGTTGATATATAAAAAGTTATGGAACGTTTTCTTTCCAAAAATCCAGCTGCCGATTATGTCAAACCTATGTGTATATCCAGAAGTTCGCCTTTCAGGGCATCTATCGTGACGTAATAATAGCATAAAGGGTTGGTGTCGGTAGGGTTTTCGGGGGTATACTGAACTTCAAATACGTATACCGTTTCACCATTTGACATACGGAAATTCCCGGTGTTTATTTTAAGCCTTTCAATATCCTCAACGCGGCTTTTTTCGATAACATATTGTTTTGCAAGACTTTTTGCCTCTTCTATCGGGATTAAACCGCTGTCTTCGGCAACGGGCGCGATTTTTATCGCCTGGGATTCGCCTCCCGAAGCGCCTACATGAACCACGCAGTCAAAATTGAAGCCGCAGACAGAGGGGTCATCGCCCCTGTGTTCGTATTTGAATGCAAAAGACGGCGCGCTGTAGGCCGACAGCGATAACTCGCCCCCGGCAAAAACAAAGGATTCGAAATCAATTTCTGGATAATCGGAGCACCATTCTTCTATATACTCCAAAGAAAGACTTTGAGCTTCATTTTTGGATATCCCCTTGGGGAAATCAACTTCGACGGGGAAACTAATAATAACGTTCAGTTCTCCTTTACCATTGAGGCTTGCGGCGAAAGGCCGCCTGTTTTCGCCCATCGTCCCTTCAATCGAGTAAACGTACGCGGGGGCTGTTTCGGCTACGCCCAGAGAGTTTATTTCCTCCGTACATCTTCGCTGCTCAATCACTTCATGCTTTGATATTTCTATTTTATCAATGCCCCATATTCTTTTTATATAATCGGTCACAACAGCCTCGTATTCTTCGTCCGAAAGCCCTATGGGCGCCCAGCAGCTTACCTGATTTGTGCTAAAGGACACCAGCGAGAGATCGGACTCCAAAACGGAATATGAATCCGAGCCGCCGTCGGTTCTGTATGATATTATCCTGTCGCCAAAAAAATCTTCGGCATTAGCCAAAAAAGCTTCACCTATTTCCGACAAGCCGTGCTCGTTTATAGCTGCTATAATCTCATCTTCGGGTTTTACAGCTTCTTGCTCCGAGACGTTTTCTGTGGTTGAAACGGGCACCGGGGTGGGATTTGCATCTGTATCCCGGGTTTGCACTGCCTGCCCTTCCTTGCTTGCCTCCTCCGGCCTGCAGGCAGTTGTAAAGCAGGCAAAGCACATGACGCATGCGGTTAATATAGTCACCAAAGCCATAATTTTTGATTTTCTCTGAGGTTCCATCATTTTCATTACTCGCTTTCTTATTGCCTTTTCCTTGCCGATTAAAGAAACCGACAAAGGCGAAAGATGTTTGTTCTTTGAAAATCTCATTGTATCGATAAGCGCCTGTGAGTATTCGCATTTTTCTCCGTTATTAAGGAGGGAAATAACTTTTTCATCACAGCACTCCTCAACGTTGTTTTTGTAACTTTTATACGCGAAATATACAATCGGATTAAACCAGTGAATGGCCTTTGCCAGCATCCAAATATAATTTATAAGGATATCTTTTCTTTTAACATGGCACAGCTCATGCATGATGATATAGAAAAGCTTTTCGCTTTTAATCTTGTTAGAAAATCCTTTTGGAAAGACTATAGTTGGTCTGACAACTCCATAGACAAATGGTATAGCCATACACTTTGATTCAGCTATGCTTATGTTTTTCTTAACATAAAGCATGTCCTTTGCATGTTTAAGTAGATATTCATATACTCCATCGTTTTCATTGGTGCATTTTAGCTTTCTCTTGTAAATTACTGTGCGATATGTGGTAAAAGCAAGCGACAAAGCAGCGCCAGCAATCCATAGCAAGAGTAGATACAGCAATACATTAGAATTAGTTTTAATATCTACTTCACTTATAACAATGGACTCTGTTCCTAGTTCCTGCCCATATTCATAATCCTCATAATTCGCTTCTGAGAAATCACCCTCAGTCGTTGCCTGTATCGTTTCCGATATTGGTGTATCTTTAATTGTGATTGTCTTCTCCGTTTTAGCATTAAGCTTTGGAAATGGAAATCTGAACTCCGTATCCAATGTAAACGGAAAAAGCAGTCGGACAAGAACCATAATCCATAACACGTGAATTAGAATTGCGCGTATTCTGCTAGAAAGCAGCTTGATTACAGCCAACACTCCCACTATAAGAACAGAAGAGTATAGTGATATTTCTAAAAGTGTTTCTAAAATATTGTGCATCATAAAACCTTCTTATCTTTTGTTTCCATACTCTTTAATAATCTGTTCAAGATTATCAAGCTCGTCGTCAGTTATGTCCTCTGTTTTTATAAGTCCCGCCATCATTTCAGGCAATTTATTAAAATATTTCTTAAGATATAATCCTGCCACAGGTGTAGCGTATTCCTCTTTGCTTACAGAAGAATAATATAGATGTACTTTCGGACTTATCTTTTTTATGCTGACAAGCCCTTTTTCATTAAGCCTATCAAGATAGGTTTTAACCGTCTGGCGCGACCATCCGAGCGTATTTTCCGTCTTTTCCAGCACACGTTAACCAATATCCCCAAACTCCCCTGCAGCTGTTACTATTATTGTGTATGATCTTTCGTCCTGCTCATCGGTTTCTTCTTTAGGAGAGTATAAAAAGGTAAACGAATAAGTAATTTGGCCTTTATCCGGATAATTATCCACCCCAGTGTATTTACGCAGTGTTGTAAATCTGTCCCACATATCAGATGAGCTGTATTTTTCCTGAGCGATATATTCTTTTGCCATCTGCTCGGCTTCATCTATTTGATATACGTCAATATTGTCTGTTATAGGAGAAATTTTATTTCCGCTAGTTTCGCCTGTTGCTACACGTATGTAGATTTCAGCATCGTAATCAAATTCTTCTACTGTTGGGTTTTCTGAGCGGTATTCATATTTTAAAATATACAGTGGAGCAAAATCCATAGACAGTTCTTCACTTATTATGACAAGCTTATTTTCATCTATTATGTGTGCATGCTCTTTAATTATCTGCAATGCTGTTTCTTTTGCAGTTTCAACCGGAATCCCCTTGCTTAAGTCCACATCCTTCGGATAACTTGCTGCAACACGAAGTTCCCCTCTTCCGTTGAGTGTAATCGAAAACTTTTGGTTAATTTCAGTTATTAGGCCATTAATACAAAAGTCAAAAATTCCATAGTCCGCGCCGGCAATCGGTTTTGAACGTGAAATAAACTCCACATTTTCATATCCCCAGATTTTTCGTGCGAACTCTAGAGCAATTTCCATATACTCATCATCGCTTAACTCATATGGAAGCGTCATTTCGACGGATTTATCTCCATAAGCCACTAATTTTTTGGAGTTATCTAAGAATCTATACACAGCTACGCCTAAGCCATCATCGCAAATAAAATAAGCTAAACTGTCACCAAAATAATCTTCTCTTTGCAAAAGCTCTAAAGCTTGCGGTTGTCTTAATGGAAGATTTTTTATTAATTGTTTTGCTTCCGATTTAGTAATTTCAAGAGCATCAGCGGTTTGATTTTCAACCAGCGCTTCAGAGGCAACTGTTTTTTCTGTTTCACTATTTATATCTTGTTGGCTTTGCGTGGGATGCAACTCTTCAGTTGAAGGTTCTTTTGGCTGACACGCCGTCGTAAAGCATGCAATCACAATCATGCTCACGGCAATAATCATAGCAATTAGTGCTGTTTTTGATTTCTTCTTCGGATGAATTATGTTTTCTATTCTCTTGCTGAGGGTTGACTTATTGCGACATAGTGATAATGCAAGAGAAGGATTATAGCTTCGCTTGGCGTGGCGCATTACGTCGATGAGTGACTGGGAATATTCGCATTTTTCGTCGTAATGCATATTGTGTGAGACCGTCTCGTCACATGCTCTGTCGGCGCTGTCAAGATAGCTTTTGTATGCTATGTGTGCCAGCGGGTTAAACCAATGTATCGCACGTGCGAAAAGCCAAACGAAGTTTACTAATATATCATGCCTTTTCACATGGCATAGCTCGTGCAAAATGATGTATGAAAGCTTAGTGTCTGTCATAGTTTTTTTGAAATGCTTCGGAATTACAATAATGGGTTTTATTGCGCCGAACACAAATGGTATGTCTGTATGCTCCGATAATGCAATTCGAATTTCTTGTTTGATATCGATCTCTTTTTTAGCCGCTTCAAGCTGAGCCTTATAATCATCTGTCATGTTAAGCTGTTTCAGCTTATGCTTAAATAATGTTATTCTGACAGCGGTAGCGGTCGCAAACAGGAACGCTACTAGCGCCCATATCGTGAATGCAATAAGATAAACATCTATTACTGGCAACGCATTGTTTTTTGCGGTGATATCATTCATTGCAGAAGATAAACTATTATCCGATGCTGAATCATGAAAGTTAGCCGAGGTTACATCGTAAACAGGTGACTCTGCTATAGGTGCGTTAATTGCCACAGGCTGTGTAATATTTACGTGAATCGGCGAATCCAACGTAATCGGCATAACAAGGCGTACAAGAACCACAAGCCATAAAAGATGAATAAGCTTCGCGCTTATCTTTTTTTGCGTTATGGTTTTTATCGCAAACACTGCGAGGATTAGGACAGATGCGTAGACTGAAATCTCCAGCAGTGACAAAATAATATTTTTCATAATTGATACCTCTTTACTTTTTATTGCGGTACTGTCTTATTACATCTTCCAGCTCATCCAGCTCTTCTTCCGATATGTCTTCTCTTTTTATTAAGCCTGCCATCATATGTGAAAGACTTCCGAAATATTTGTCTAGATATTCCCCTGCCATTTGTGAAGCATACTCTTCACGGCTTAAAAGGGGATAGTAATAATGTACTTTCGGACTTATCTTTTTTATACTGACAAGCCCTTTTCATTAAGCCTATCAAGATAGGTTTTAATCGTCTGGCGCGGCCACCCGAGCGAATTTTCCGTCTTTTCCAGCACACGTTAACCAATATCCCAAAACTCCCCTGCAGCCGTTACTGTTATGGTGTATAGTCTTTCGTCCTGCTTATCGGTTTCTTCTTTAGGGGAGTACAAAAAGGTAAACGAATAAGTAATTTGGGCTTTATCCGGATAA
This sequence comes from Christensenellaceae bacterium, assembly GCA_963676355.1. Lineage (GTDB taxonomy): Bacteria > Bacillota > Clostridia > Christensenellales > UMGS416 > JAGLOK01. The sequence goes on along the minus strand of OY781093.1, from coordinate 434,466 downwards.
TTATCCACCCCAGTGTATTTATCCAGTGCTGTAAATCTGTCCCACATATCAGATGAGCCGTATTTTTCCTGAGCGATATATTCTTTTGCCATCTGCTCGGCTTCATCTATTTGATATACATCAATATTTGAAGTAATAGGTGTAGTTTTTACCGACATTCGCTCTCCTGTAACTGCATTAATTTCAACTTTACAATCATAGTCAAAGTCATAATAGCTCGGGTTTTTAGAGCGGTATTGGTAGTATAGTACATATGTCGGAACATAAGTAGTGTCCATCTCGTCAGAAACCAATGTGAGATTTTCAATGTTTGTGAGATGTGCTTCTTTTTTAAGAAGTACTAAAGCTTTTTGCTTTGCGTCTTCCAAGGTGCAGCCTTTTTCAAAGTCAACGTTCAAATGAAAACTGAAGATTCTATAAAGTTCACCATTTCCGTTCATTGATATTAGAAAAGGACGGTCTGTTTCATCCATTACTCCTTTAACGTCATAATAATAATGGTTTTCAGGTGAAAATATGATTATTTCATTGCCTGCGGTAGAGGTGTCTGAACTCCAATTTGAATATTCTATTTCCTCTGCAGTAAATTCTATTGACGAAAAATCGTCCGTGCCCCAGATGGATTTTACATATTCTAGTGCAATTGCTGTCAGCTCTTCTTCTGACAATGTAGTTTCAAAGCTAATATCGCAATCACTGTTACTGTAGGACGCGAGCGATTTATCGGAAGATAAAATTGTATATACTATACCCTTGCTTTCGCTATTTGGATAGTATTTATAAATAGCGTCTTCGTCGCCGAAATACTCATTATATCCTTCATAGGAGAAGGTGGCGTTCGGAGTAAGGCCGAGGTTTTCTATTGCCTCCAAACCTTCATCTACTGTCATTTGTTTTGGTTCGCCGCGGTGAAAATATTGTCTGAATATCGGTTTCGGCGTGGGGCCGGAGGCTTCAACTGTATCAGTTGGAGCATTATCGGATATAAGCGCCTCCTTTGGCTTACACGCCGTCGTAAAGCATGCAATCACAATCATGCTCACGGCAATAATCATAGCAATTAGTGCTGTTTTGGATTTCTTCTTCGGACGAATTATGTTTTCTATTCTCTTGCTGAGGGTTGACTTATTGCGACATAATGATAATGCAAGAGAAGGATTATAGCTTCGCTTGGCGTGGCGCATTACGTCGATGAGTGACTGGGAATATTCGCATTTTTCGTCGTAATGCATATTGTGTGAGACCATCTCGTCACATGCCCTGTCGGCGCTGTCAAGATAGCTTTTGTATGATATGTGCGCCAGCGGGTTAAACCAATGTATCGCACATGCGAAAAGCCAAACGAAGTTTACTAATATATCATGTCTTTTCACATGGCATAGCTCGTGCAAAATGATGTATGAAAGCTTAGTGTCCGTCATAGTTTTTTTGAAATGCTTCGGAATTACAATAATGGGTTTTATTGCGCCGAACACAAATGGTATGTCTGTATGCTCTGATAATGCAATTCGAATTTCTTGTTTGATATCGATCTCTTTTTTAGCCGCTTCAAGCTGAGTCTTATAATCATCTGTCATGTTAAGCTGTTTCAGCTTATGCTTAAATAATGTTATTCTGACAGCGGTAGCGGTCGCAAACAGGAACGCTACTAGCGCCCATATCGTGAATGCAATGAGATAAACATCTATTAATGGCATCGCAGTTGGCAACGCATTGTTTTTCGCGGTGATATCATTCATTGCAGAAGATAAACTATTATCCGATGCTGAATCATGAACGTTAGCCGAGGTTGCATCATAAACAGGTGACTCTGCTGTAGGTGCGCTAATTGCCACAGGCTGTGGAATATTTACGTGAATCGGAGAATCCAATGTAATCGGCATAACAAGGCGTACAAGAACCACTAGCCAAAGAAGATGCCCCAACTTCGCACTTGTCTTATTTCGAGTTACTTTTTTTATTGCAAACACTGCAAGGATTAGCACAGATGCGTAGACTGAAATCTCCAGCAGTGACAAAATAATATTTTTCATAATTGATACCTCTTTACTTTTTATTACGGTACTGTCTTATTACATCTTCCAGCTCATCCAGCTCTTCTTCCGATATGTCTTCTCTTTTTATTAAGCCTGCCATCATATGTGAAAGACTTCCGAAATATTTGTCTAGATATTCCCCCGCCATTTGTGAAGCATACTCTTCACGGCTTAAAAGGGGATAGTAATAATGTACTCTCGGACTTATCTTTTTTATGCTGACAATCCCTTTTTCATTAAGCCTATCAAGATAGGTTTTAACCGTCTGGCGCGACCACCCGAGCGTATTTTCCGTCTTTTCCAGCACATCTTTACTGGAAACTTCCTGTTCGTTCCAAATAATCTCCATGATTATATTTTCTGCTTCAGTTAGATTTGGATACTTTCCCATAGCAAACATCCTTTCCTTTTAATGTAAAACATTTTACGATATAAGACTACATCTTTACGTCATAATTGTCAAGAAGTATTTCTTTTTTATTACAATTATATTAATCAAGTAAGCCTTACGAAAATTTGTCGTACAAAAAAACCGCCCTTTTATAAGGGCGGCTTTGTGTTTTATTTACAGTTTAGGCTACATTCCGCTTTCCACAAACTGAGCTATCTTAGCCTTTGGCATTGAACCCTGTGTTTGCACGGAAGGTTCACCATTTTTAAACATCATGAAAGTAGGAACAGCCATGATGCCATATTTCTTGGCAACATCGGTGCATTTATCAACATCTGCTGTGCAAACCTTAACTTTTCCATCATAATCTTTTGCTATTTCATCAATAAGAGGCTCCATCTTCCTGCATGGTCCGCACCATGTTGCGGAAAAATCCACAAGAACGGGGATATCGCTTTTTAATACTTCTTCATCAAAGTTGTCATTTGTTAGTGTTACTTGGCTCATTATATCTCTCCTTTTTGTCATTTGGGCAAGTTTCGGGATTTATCAAACAAATCATCCAGCCCGTTAGTAAAAGGCTTTATTATATAAGAAAATTCACATTCTCTAGGATAAAGCTTATATTCTTCCAGCGGCCGGGGTCCGCATGAGTTGCTGCCCAACCCATCCTGCGCATAATCAATGTTTAAATGAATAACATCATCCACTTGCAATTGGTTGGTATGTTTGGCTGCTGTCAGCTGCATATCACTATAGTGTCTGGCAGAAAACATAAACCCTTTTTCCGAGCAAATCATAACTCCGCTGTCCGTATCATTATACATCGCAACAAACTTCGTGTCCATATGCGCTCCGTTTTCCTGAGGACGCACATAGTCTTCATGAAGGTCTGAAACTGTTCCGGCAAAATGCCCCATATAAACACTTTCTTTTTTGTCGATGTAATTTTCATGTGGTCCCAATCCAAAAAACTGAATATTATATAAATCCTCATTAAGTTCAAGAGATGTACCCATCTTCGGTATATGCAGGTCTTTCATTGAACCAAGATGCTTTGTTGGGGAAAACTTAATATCGCACTTCACGCTACCATCTGAAATCACAGTATATTTGACGACAGACTCAAACAGCGGTTTTGTAGTATAAGGCGAATGAATAAATGAAAATTCCAACTCAGCTTTATACTCATCATATGAAAAGTCAAATGATGTAACTCGCGTCTGCAATTTATCCAGTCCAACTTTCTCCCAGTGTTCAGTCGCAATATATCGGTCATTGTCAGTTGGGGCACGCCAGAAAGAAGGCATCGGTCCACGTTCAATTAAATGTGTGTTGCGTGCCTTATATCCAGAAATAGTTCCCGTGAATGTGTCAAAAGAAACAGCAAAATCATTGCCTCTAATTATCACATCGTACTCATATTCTTCAATAGATATCTTTTCTTGTTTAGGCACGGGATAATAACTTGCCTGAGCAGAAGATATTTCAAACTGACCGCGCGCAACTTCAAACCCGATTTCTGCATATTTATTGGGGATTTTTTGTGTGAATACGACATCAAGATAGACTTCGCCAACTACTTTCGGAAGTGCAATTTCAAATTCCCCAGTTTCCTGCGGTCCTAATTTTGAGCAAGAAATTTCGCCGCTCGCAATTATTTTACCATCCGCATTAAGCTGCCAAATTCCAGATAAATCATTTAAACCAGTGTAAAACCTTCTGTTCTTAAGGGTAAGCTTTCCACTTTCAAAAGAAATCATCTCAACAGGCTGTATAGCTGATTTAAACTCTAACAGTGCTGTGTGCGGCGTTCTGTCGGGATAGCACAATCCATCCACACAAAACTCTGCGTCGTTTGGCATATCTCCAAAGTCGCCGCCATATGCATAATACTCATTTCCATTTTCATCAATTTGCAATATACCATGGTCAGCCCATTCCCAAACACAACCGCCAATAAGCCGCTCATTCTTATAAATATAGTCTAGATATTCTTTTATACTTCCCGGTCCATTGCCCATTGCATGAACAAACTCACACATAAAGTATGGCCTTTTTTCACTCTTTTGCGCTTCTTCTTCAAGAGAATCTCTTTCTTCAAATCCCCCACGTTCTTTTTGCTCCTTTGTGATGGGAGGATACATTGTGGACACAACATCTACATATGCTTCATCATAGCAGCGCTCATAATGAATGGGACGTGTTTTATCCATTTTTTTAGCTTTGCTGGACATTGCTTCAAGATTTTTTCCGCTTCCCGATTCATTGCCAAGCGACCACATCACTATGCATGGATGATTGCGATCTCGGGATATCATTCTTGTAACCCTGTCGATATATGCGCTCTTCCACTCCGGATCAGAGCTTAACTTAAAGTCTGAAACATTGTCTCCGTGCGTCTCCAAGTCAGTTTCATCCACAACGAACAAGCCATATTCATCACACAAGTCTAAAAATCGGCTGTCCGGAGGATAATGGGAAGTCCTAACACAATTCATACCATTTTGTTTTATCAGGATCACATCCTGCTCAAGCGTGTCATACGGCACTGCATGTCCATATAAATAATGAGTGTCGTGATGGTTCACGCCAAGAAGCTTTACTGAAACGCCATTAATGTAAAACATCTTATCTTTAATTTCGATTTGTCTAAATCCTATTTTAGTCGAATAATATGTTCCGCCAACTTCAACAATCAGCGTATAAAGATTCGGAGTTTCCGAAGTCCATTTTTCAGGGTCTTTGATTTTTCTCTCACGCATCCCGCCCGGTGTTCTAAAGGACACCACTTTCTTGCCATTGGGATCAAACAAAGTAACGGTTGCTGGAAGATCTCCCTCTATCTCGGTAAATACTTTAAGCTTGCAATCGGTAAATGTATCATCTGTGAAAATAGTTTCACAATACACATCAGTGAGGTGATTAACGCTTTCGCATGTTAAATAGACATCTCTAAATATACCCGATAAGCGCCACATATCCTGACATTCAAGATATGTTCCATCAGAGTAGCTAAAAACCTGAACCGCGATAGTATTTTCGCCTGCCGTTAAGTATTTAGTGATATCAAACTTTGAAGGCATATGCGGCACTTTTGAAAAGCCCGCTTTTTTCCCATTTACAAAAACATAAAAGCAAGAATCAACACCATCAAATGTTAAATACGTGTTTTTTTCGTTCCACTCCTTGGGCAATATAAAACTTTTTCTGTAACATCCCACAGGGTTTTCATCTGGAACAAAAGGCGGATCATAGGGTATTGGATAATTATAATTAGTATAAACAGGAATTGAATATCCATGCATCTGCCAATTGGAAGGAACGTTTAAATCGTCCCATTCGGAGTCGTCAAAATCCACGCTTTCCCATCCATCTTTCATGAAAGTCAAGTTGTCATTGTAGTCAAACTTCCATGCGCCATTTAAAAGCTTGTAATACTTTGAAGCCGTCCTGTTGTTTTTGATTGCAGTTTTTTCATCATGATATGGAAAAAACTCCGCTGTGGCATTCATTCTGTTTTGGTGCAGCATCTTTGGATTTTGCCAGTCACATTGTTTCGTCTCTTTTTTCATACCTTCTCCTTATTTATCTATATCCGATAATGCCTCTTCCACTTCCTTGCTAGACATTATAATTTCATTTAAGGCTATACTATATTTTTGACCCTCATAATATATCACTTTGCTTTCATCATTCATCGCATCCTTCCAAGGAGACCCTGAATTAACAAAGTAACTTATAGGGAGATACGCTGTGTGATTCTGTGCGATTATCTTATCAAGATTGCCTCCTTTGTAGAGCATTGATACAAAGTTTGCCCCAACCTCGGCATTTCCTCCCTGTGGAACAGCACAGTATATCGGAAGTGCAGTATAAACTGCATTTCTGCTTAGATAAGGCTTTGTCTGTGTAACGTTGTAGAGCGTGGGATTGGTAAAAAGCTTCTCATACAATCTGCCTGTTGTATATACGCCAACAAGCGCATCATTCATATATGCGTTTATTATTACATCATCGCTTGAGTATGTCGTATCCGGGGGAAGATATATCTCCTCCCACATAGTCTTTAGTTCATGGAAAATATTTGTTCCGTCCGCAAAAGTGGAAGTTAAAGCCTGTTGGAGAAAAAGCTCTCCACCTATATCTCCACCTGGAAATCCAAAACCATATCGTGATGTTAAAAATTCACCAGCGCGGTCTTTAAGCTGCTCATTTTCCTCATCATACCTCAAATAGTCATGTGCAAAATCGCTTCTTAAGCGCATACCGAGATTTTCAAGCTCGCTATATTCACGGGGAACATCATGAGACATCACATACATTAAGTCCACTCGGAAAAAGTATCCATACATCTCAAGCGCTATGGGTATCTTGTCATCTTTAACTGCACCTTCTGCCGCATTGTTAAAAAGAACTTCATTTTTTATTCGGGATATGTCTTCAAACCCTTCAAACTCCAGTAAAATATCGTTTGGTGCAATAACAAGATTGGGAGCGTTTCCTTCTTCAACCATCTCGTTATAAACATCCATAAACTCATCCGGCGTTGTTTTCCTATAAAACGTTTCATAATTGTTTTGCTCGCCAAACAGCTGTGCTGTCTGCAAGATATATCCTTCATCTTCAAACTCTGAGCAATCAAGCACCACAAGCTGCGCATCTCCGTAAATGTGTGCAACAGGAGTCGCTGTCGTCTCCTGAATCGGTGCCTCCGTGGGACTGAGTGTTGCAGTTGGCTCAATTTTAAACAGTGTCTCAAGTCCTAGATTACTTCCCGATAGCAAAATGACAATAACAGTAATGGACAGTAAGGATAAAATTGTAAGTGTAGAATATCTAATTAGAGATTTATTTTGGGTTGAAAATATTCTAAGGCGTCTTTGAAGCCTTTTGAGAATACCTTTTATTTTAATAAATGTATTTTTCATCAAGAGTCATTATAATAAAGCGGTTATAAAAAGTAAATGTATTTAATACGTTTTCTAAACAATACAGCCTTTATATTTAAACCATATCAATCAATATACCAAGCATGTCTTCAATCTCTTGTGCGCACGCTTCATAAACTGCTTCGCTGCCGCCATATGGATCGCTTACATCTCCTCCTCTGTTTGTGTAATCACCGAGAAGGTGTATCTTGTCGGCTGCATACGGAAAGCTTTCAACCAACATCCTTCGCTGATTGTTCGTCATTGTAAACACTATATCCGCATCTTCAATAATATCAGCACTCACCTGAACGGCTTTTCTTGTGCCAAAGTCGATGCCGCGTTTTTTAAGCTGCTTGTTTGCAAAAGGTGCAATTTCTGCATGCGGGTGCGCAAGTATTCCGGCAGAATCTACAGTATAATTTCCCTCTTTGCTTTCCAGCATTTTTTCAAACATACCTTGTGCCATAGGGCTTCTGCATGTATTTCCTGTGCAAACAAACAAAACATTCATATCTATATCTCCTCGACTCTATTTCCCGCAGCACGCAGTAGCCTGTTCATTATGGCTACGCCTTCTTCTTGTTCTATAATCGCTTCCGAATATACGCTGTCCAGTCCAAGCTCGTCTGCTTTTCTTAGTGCCGAGTAGAGATTTTGTGCCACTTCTTTTAAATTGAAGCTGCTACCTAATGAAATAACATTTCCGCTATAGTTTCTCTTTGTCTGTTCAAAGCAAATAACTCCACTTCTCTTGCCTGAAGCCTCATCAGAGTGTATCTTATATAAAATGTGCCTTGAAACTGCTGCCTGTGGTCCTTTTATTATAGTTACTTTGGCGTTAGGCTGATAATGATTATATTTTACACCGGGAGAGCGCACTTTTTTCCCTTTGCTCTTTCCGTCGTCTACCATGCCAGTAACGTCATATATCATTTGGCTTGTTATCATTCCTGGGCGAAGTATCTTAGGTATCGGTCCAGATACATCAAGAACAGTAGATTCAATTCCAACCTCACAAGGCCCGCTGTCAATTATAAGCGGTATCTTTCCATTCATATCGGCAAAAACCGTCTGCGCCGTAGTAGGGCTGGGTTTTCCCGAAAGGTTTGCACTCGGTGCTGCAATCGGAACACCCGCTTGCTCAATTATAGCCTGCGCCACATGATGATCTGGCATGCGGACTGCAACTGTGTCAAGTCCTGCTGTCACGCCTTTTGATATCTCTGTGCGCTTTTTCATGACAAGAGTAAGTGGCCCTGGCCAAAAAACTTTCATCAAATCACGAGCGTCAACCGAGATATTTTCCGCAACGTCACCCACTTGCTCAACCGATGCAACATGCACGATTATCGGATTGTCCACCGGGCGTCCCTTTGCTTTGAAAATCTTTTTAACAGCCTTCTCGTCAAAGCAATTTGCTCCCAAACCATAAACGGTTTCTGTCGGAAAGGCGACAACTTCGCCTTCCTTTATTAGTTTTGCAGCTTCCTCGATGCTTGCCGCACCCGGAGCTGAGATTTTTGTTTGAATAATATTTTTCTTGCTCATATGAATTACTATTTTATCATATTTTATTAATAAAAGCGTAGTTTTTTATTCTACCGTCTTCAACTGCCTCAGCTAAAATGGGTTTATATAAATAAAAATGCAATTATTGACATTTTCTTGTCTTTAGAATACACTTGTTTAGAAAACTAATGTAATATCTGCCAAAATAATTCTCTTAGACTTGGAGGTAATAAATGTGTAACATTAACAATACCCATCGCTTTTTTATATCTTTTACTATATGTGTTGTTCTTTTTACTCTAGTTTCATGTAACGTTAAAAACAATACAAGTCCTGTTGACAAAGCCACTTTAACTCAATCTCCTCAAAAAAGCTCTGAAATAAATATAATAAAAACTAGTGAAACACCAACACCCGAAGAGATATCCCTAGAGCAAATGTTTGGAGTCGAAATATCTGATACCAATGAAATTGAACTCGATTGTAACGGGAATATATCCACGATAACCATATTCAATGAGGTTTCTCATATAAAAAACGCTCTTGAACAAACCTTAATAAGACCTTTGAATTGTATAATTGATACTGAGGAAAGCATTTATGAAATTACTCTAATTTCACAAGGAAATACTCTTCTTTTTATTTCCCTAAGCTCATCTTTTGAGTGGGGATTAGTTGATGGAATATATTTTCAGATATTAAACCCAAATATTATGTCTGACGTAAAAGAAGTAGTAGAAAAATATGATGGCTCCAGCTCTCCAAAAGATGACCTTGATATGCATACGCTTGTTGAAAAAATTTCTTCAAAAAACCTCGAAGACGCTTATATATTTTGGTCACATTTCCCTCTTGAAAAATTTAGAGTAGAATATATTAAAGAAGGGGCGGAATCATTATCTGAGAAATGGGGAACACAAAAAAAGAAACTTTCAGATAATGATATTGAATATATAATAAATATTTTGGTGCAAACAAATTTTGAAATTTTAGAAAATCCGCCAATCTCAAACACCGATTTTCAATTAGACTTAAACTATGATGATGGTTCATCCATAGGATTAATCGCCGATAATCAGGAAGTCTATATACGAATACGCTATAAACATGAATGGATACATGCCAAGGTACTTCATATAGAGCTATTTGAATACTTACTGGGATTTGCCGGCGAGGGTGGTTTTGCCATTGATCGAGTATCCGGGACTGAATCAATTACAATCTGCTATGTGAAAGAATCGGACAGAAAAGATTATCCTGAAAACGGAAAACTGACAAAGATTGAGATATCAGACAGTGAATTAGTAAAGAAGATCGCAGAGGAAGTCTGGCAGAGGGCTGTTCCATCCATGACATATCCTTCGCGCGAAACTGCAGATATTATTTTTCACACACATAGTGGGGATTTATACGGTAAGATCAAATTCCCTATATCAACAGACGAAAACGGCATATCCGAACCTACAATTATTATGCAGGGTTATTATTGGTATTCATGTGAAGGGCTTTATAATCTCTTGATCGAATATGAGCCTTAACGTTAAAAGAAGCAAATAATCAGATTATTATTTAAAAAAACTCTCTTTAATGTAAATATTTATTTACAAACAACTCTTTTTTATAATAAAATTAAATAAAAAGAGAAGAGGGCATTTTATGGAAAAGGGAAATTCATATTTTGATGGAGGGTTGCTCCAACTTATCGGCTGGAGTTTACTGGGATGGCTTGTCACAACAGTTACTCTGGGCATTTGCTATCCATGGGCTTTGTGCATGGTTTACGGATGGAAAATCAACCACACTGTAGTGGAAGGCAAAAGACTAAAATTCACCGGAACTGCTGTCAGTCTTTTTGGCAACTGGATAAAGTGGCTTTTGCTTTGCATCATAACTGTGGGCATATATGGCTTTTGGCTGGGAATTGCTTTAGAAAAATGGAAAGTAAAGCATACAGAATTTGCATAATTAGAAACTCATATTAAACAAGGCTGCACAAACGCAGCCTTGTTTTTATATATAAAAAGGGAACATAGAAAATACTTACTCCACATCCGCCTTCTTTAACTTCATCAATTTCACATCCGCAATAATCATTGCTGCCGTTACGCAAGCGAAAAACACCATCTCCGCAACTCCCGTAAGCTTGCCATACACCAAAAGCACAGAAAAAGGAATCACTATACAGGCTGTCATTACAACTATCGGAATGTTTTTTGCAATTACAGTATTTTTACATAAATACCTGACAAACATTATCATGGAAATAATCAAGCACCCTACAAACAATCCTGCACACACAAGGTGAATGTAATAAAGCACTCTGTCTGTATATCTTGCCGCAGGCACTACCACAGTCAGCAGCAAAAATAAATACGCCAAGCCTAAAATTAATTTTGCTGCTCTGCTAAAATACATGGCTCTTTTATATATATGCATTAAGTATGCTATAAGTAAAAATCCGCTTACTACGCCCCACACGATAAACGCAACTCTATATCGCATCAAGTAGCCTATCTGCGAAAGAGTAAATTCTATTGGGTCCTTTAAAAGGCCGAATGACAATGTGTATATCGGTACAGTCAAAATATACAGCAGTGCGAATATTCTTTTTTCAAACATATCTGTCTTTTTCATTAAAATCCTCTGTTGTTTCATAAAATGAATATAACAGATATAATTGTAAAAAAAGTACTTCTAATCTTTTTCTAACTTTCTTTTCATCCCGCGCTTATGAACCTCAAAAATAGTTTTAAAAAAAGACGCCTAACCTAGGCGTCTTTTGAAGTTTATGACTTTTATTTATGCAAACGGATTTTCGTCCTTGTAAAGCATGTTTTTCGGCTGGTTGAAAGCTACATCTTCAACACCGAGCATTTTCATTGCCGCAAAGAGTGCTTTGCCAACATGTGCAAATGCCACGCCGCCATGATGAGGATAGCGCTTTGCAACTAATACGTGGCGATAAAAACGAGACATTTCTTTTATAGCAAAGATGCCTATTCCGCCGAATGATTTTGTTTCAACAGGAAGAATCTCGCCTTGTGCTATATAGCTGTGAAGGCTAGTGTCTGCTGCTGACTGAAGCCTGAAGAAAGTGATGTCTCCGGGCTTAATGTCGCTTTCAAGCGTTCCGCGTGTGATGTCGGGCTCGCTGTCTGGCTCAAGCAGTCTGTGCATTATAAGCTGATATTTCATCTGTGGATTTACAAGATGGCAGCTTGGTGTGTTTCCGCAATGGAAACCCATGAATACGTCATTTGCTTCATAGTCAAACTTGCCTTTGATGTCGCTTTCGTACATGTCATAAGGCACTGTATTGTTTATATCAAGAAGCGTTGGCGGCAGCTCTGTGGCACAAGCTATAACATATTCTGTTACAGCTCCATAAAGGTCTGTTTCACATGCAACAGGTATTCCACGAGAAGCCAAGCGGGAGTTTACATAGCAAGGCACAAATCCAAACATCTCTTGGAAAGCAGGCCAGCACTTCGATGCAAGTGTAACATACTCACTTGCGCCGCGATTTTCTTCAATCCAGTCAAGGAGAGTCACTTCATATTGTGCAAGCTTTGTTAAAACAGTTGAATAATTGTTGCCTGAACCAAGCTCTTTTTCCATGTCAGCCACAACTTCTGGAATCCTTGCATCATTTTCGTGAGCGTTATATGCACCAAAAAGGTCAAGCTCCGAGTTTTCCTGAATTTCTATTCCCATGTCATACAAAGGCTTTATCGGTGCATTACATGCAACAAAATCAAATGGTCTAGGGCCAAATGAAATAACTTTTAATTTTGATACGCCAATTAGTATGCGTGCGATAGGCTCAAATTCTGCTATTTTCGCTGCGACTTCTTTAAAATCACCAACCGGATATTCTGGAATATATGCATTTTTTAATCCACGAATTCCGATGTTGTAACTTGCATTAAGCATTCCACAATAGGCATCTCCTCTGCCCCCTATAAGCTTGTCTGCTGATTCTTCAGCAGCAGCCACAAACATGCACGGTCCATCAAATTTTTGTGCTATGAGTGTTTCAGGGCCTTCAGGTCCGAAGTTGCCGAGATATATGACCAACGCGTTGACGCCCGCTGAATTTGCTTCATCAAGAGCTTTCATTGCATCGTTCTCATTTTCTATTGTTGTTTTAAGCTCTATAACCTCGCCGCCTGCTGATTTATAAGCAGAGACAACCTCGCCTCTTCTTGTCTGTGATAGTGAAATTGGGAAACAATCACGGCTTACCGCAACGATTCCGAGTTTTACCTTTGGTATGTTTATCATATCTTCCTCCATGAACGTAGTTAAATCTAATATTATCACTATTTATTTTAATAGTAAATTCAATTTTTTATTCTATTACTGCATTATTTTATTAAAAAGGAGAAAGCCAGCGGCTTTCTCCTTTAAATACTTTAAAAATACTTTGTCTACATTGTTCCTGCCATTATGAAGCAAAACACGCCAAATGCCCCTATTAGTCCTGCAAAAACCATTGTGATAGTTCTTGCCTTTTCGTCACTCATGTTTTTGCCAAGTTTCATTTTTACGAGTTTAAGAAGTCCCGGAGATTTCTTTATCGCAAGTCCTCCCACAACTACTGTGTAAATAATACATAGTAATCCGCCTAATGCCCATCCATTCATAATACTTCTCCTTTCAAAAACAATTTATAAGTCCCACACCTAATGTGCGTCAAGTCCTATCTTTCAAGCCCTTTTCTAATCCTCGGAGCTGTATATAGATATACAAGAGCAGATATCAAAAGCACAACGCCTCCATGAAGCAGAAGGTTAAGCCAAGTCATGTCACCGTTTAAAATGGCGACATTTCCTCGGTACACCCAGTAATAAGGTGACCACCAGAATGTCCACTGCCACTTTTGAGCCATAAATTCATATGCGGCAACAGATCCTGCCAGCGGAAAAAATATCATCTTTGTGCTGCCGACCGCCGTCATTACATCATCGCTGTTGACCCCCTGAAGGAAGCCTATCATAATTCCAATGAGTGCTGATATCAAAACGAATATCAAAAGCTGGATAAAGTTCACGTTACCCGCAATTCCCATTATAAGAACCATGGCAACACTCCCAATCAAGGCAATAATAACGCCCATCACGCTTTTTCCGAATATCCATGCCGTGCGGCTAATTGGGGCAACATTTATAGCACTTATTGTATTGTCCATCTTTTCTTCTACAATGTTAAGTGATATATACATGCCCGCAAGCATTGTAGTTAGCAATATCCCCATGTTAGCCCAAAGCATTTTTGTTGGTGGCGTTTTAACACCAAAGCTTTCAATTTTAGAAGTTGAGTCGTCGATTTTCTTACCTTCTTCAAAGTAGCTTTTTAGTAGCTTTGCATAGTCCACCACTTCCTGTGGCTCGTTTCCCTGTGCAAGAATGTACGAATCTTCACCTTTGTCTACAATAGCGATAACATTGTCTCGCCTTAATACCCTCTCTTCCAAAGCATCGTAATCTTTATATTCATACACTTTTGAAAAGTCCTCAAGATACTGTGCAAGCTCTGTATTTTCTCCTTCAATCACAGCGACATTGAGCATGGTATCTTCAATGCCGGGAGCAAAGAAATTTACTGCGATTGCGAGAATTATAGGAATGAATATCATAAACAAACTCATCGCATCCCTATAGCTTACACCGAGGTCTCTTTTAAATACTATCATCATTTTCTTAAACATAAGTAGCCCCCTAAACAGACAGCGTGCGTTTATAGCGCAAGTTCGCCCACACAAACAGTATGGTTGAAACCACGAGATAACCGAGTGCTATCAACAGAATAAAAGGAGTGTCGCCTTTTATAAATATTTCTTTAAACCCATATACTATATAGTAGCTTGGTATAAACTTCAGCCATAATGGATCCCAGCTCGGCACATAATATGCAATTGCAGGAAGCATCATGCTTATCATCACAAGATACATAACACCAAAGGATTTAACCATGTCGTCAAAGTAGCTTGCAATCAAAAGACCAAGTACCGATGCAAAAAAGCCAGTGGGAATAAGCATCAAAATTACAAGCAGATAATTCACCTTCATTCCCATTACAGGAATGATTAAAATAAGCGAAGTCACAATCGATGTCACAGTCAGCATCAGCATCTTACTCATAAGATATTTCCCCACCGATGCCGAGGTCACAGCAAAAGCCTTTATTACGCCTTCCTTTTTGTCCAGGAACACATATGCTGCCATAATAAACAATCCCATAAGCGATCCGTTGAAAGCAAGGAACACAGGCAATAGATTTTCTCTGTCAGAAAGCTCAACATAATCATTAGAGATTGTCTTTACCTCTTGCTCATTAAAAGCATCTTCTAGCACTTGTTTGTCGTTAACATTTATAAGCTTCAAAACATTTATAAACTTCTCTGTTTCGTTGCCTTGAGTGTAGTAGGTCATGCTAAGCTCATATTCATCATTCATGACCCCAGATATTCCAAGCTTATGCTTTTCTTTTGACACTTTTATAAGATCTTGTTCAGTTTTAAACAAGTACATACGACTTTCTTCGTTTTCATATTTAGTGACAGGAATCTCCTCTTTTTTAAGCTTTATAACAGTTTCTTCAACCATTGCATCTTCATCCACATTGTTTTCAATATATGCTTCAAGAACCTGTTCGTTTGGAAACTCAAGGTAAAGATACTCTTCTTCTACATTATTAAAATTTTCAGGAACCACAAATAGCAGTACAAACAAAAGTATAAAAGCCATGAAGATCTCCACATAGAAGTAGAATCCTCTTGAAGCTATTGTCAGTTCCTTTAAGAAACTAGACCACAATTTCATGCTATACCAGCTCCCTTCCGGTAACTTTGATAAATATCTCCTCTAGTGTTGCTTCTTCTGTATGCATGGTGATAATATTCTCATTTGCGATAACTTGAGCCAAGTCCTTCTTGCTCTTTTCATCGGTCAATGAAAATGACTTTGTCAAAAGCTTGCCTTCATTTGAATATTCCACATCAACAACACTTTCACCATATTGAAGCTTTAGGTTCTTCGGGCTGTCGATAAGCTTAATTTCGCCATCCACAATGAATGCAACTCGGTCGCACAATTCATCTGCTATGAACATATTGTGTGTAGTAAGGAAAATTGTTACGCCTTTTTCGTTTTGCTCGCGAATAATCTTTTTTATAGTCGAGGCAATTGCAGGATCAAGGCCTGTGGTCGGCTCATCCAAAAACCATAGTTCCGGATTGTTTATCATGCTGCGGGCAAATGTTAAGCGATGCTTCATTCCTTTTGAAAACTCACCTGCTCGTTTGTCCCCCTTGCCATCAAGCCCAACAATCTTTAAAAGCTCATCAGGATCGCGTGTCGGCACATCAAAAAGCTTTGAGTAAAAGTTCAGGTTTTCTTTGGCTGTAAGTTTGCTATAAACATTGGACTGCTCAAACGACATGCCAATTTTATTAAACATACTGCGTTTGATTTCCTTTACATCATAGCCTGCCACCTTCACATTGCCCTGCTGCAGGCGCAAAAGCCCTGTAAGCACGCCCTGTGTTGTAGATTTGCCCGCACCAGACGGGCCTAGGAAGCCGAAGACTTCACCTTTTGGGATCTCAAAGCTTGCGTCTTTCACCGCGAACTTGTCATCCTTCGTATAGGAGTGGTAGAGGTTTTCAACAGTAATCATTTTGTGCTCCTTCCCAAATATAAATTATTTATAAATCGTCCTTTTTAGAATATCTAAATATTCATCCAGCCCTGCTACAATTTTATCAAAATTCAAAGTATTTTCTTCACTTATTGTTGATAGCATTTGCTCTGAATATTTTTCAAGCGTCCACTGGACTATGTTTATGTCCTTTTGAATCTCATCAGGATTTTGAAACAGCGAATAATCCACATTTTTTGTATATATATCATTAAGCATTGTTTCAAAATTTATTCCGTATTTACCATAAAGCTCATACACATCGTCCACATTCATTGCTTTTTTGTGAGAAAAAACCTTTACTATGAAATCAAACATATTGGGATATTTCTCGCTGATTTTCATCTTTGCAATGACAAGCTTTTTGATTCTCTCCAATAAATCTTGTTCCTCCCAGCTTATCTTTGATGAAATCTCATTGTAGAGTTTGTTTATGACAAACCCGATTAGCTTTTCATACAAGTCCTGCTTGCTGTTAAAGTAATGAAAAAGAAGCCCTTTGGATATTCCGGCATTTTTAACAATATTGTTGGTGGACGCTTTTTCAAACGGATATAGAGAAAATTCCTCTATAGCGCTATTTATGATTCTATCTTTTTTTTCTGAGTCTAGGTTTTTCAGTATATCTTCCATTAAAATTCTTCTTTCTATTTGATGCATCATTGACCAATGTGGTCAATTCAATAATAGCACTGTTGACCAATGTGGTCAACACAAAAAAAGAGCCATATCGAATTTATGGCTGAAAACCACATTTTACTCATCGAAATATGCATTTTATCAATCTAGAGCTACATTTTAGAGATTTAACTTACAATCCCATTTATAATTTCTAGCTTTTACTTGTATATTTTAGAAAATACTTATAGTATTAATATAAAAATAGATTTTGGAGAATATCATGATTACAAAAACAGCAAAGAAACTTACACTTGAAGGCTTCAAAAAGTACGGAACATACTCTGAGATGATTAATCCGCAATCGGTTCATATAGGCTCAAAACCAATTGAATTTTTCAGAGATATTATTCAAGATGATAATCAAGGAACTTCATCATACTCCATATGCAGAGTAAAAAAGCGTGATTATATTGTCGATGTAGCAGAGTATCATAACTATGCAAATGAAATAATACTGCCTTTGGATGGCGATATTTATATTCATGTTGGAGTGGCAACACCTGACGATATTGATCCCAATGAGTTTGAGATTTTCTTTGTTCCAAAAGGAACACTGGTTGTTATAAGAAGGGGAGTGTGGCATCATGCTCCGTTTGCAGCAGGTGATGAAGCCGTAAATACTGTGATTGTTCTTCCTGAAAGAACCTATAAAAATGATTGTATAGTAGTAGACTACAAAGATGACAAATCTGTAGAGTTTAAACCACTATAATTAACCTAATTATTAACATCAAGCAATCTTTTTCAAAAAGGTTGCTTATTTTTTATCAAAATCCAATAAAACCAAATAAAAGCACAACAAAAACCAAGCAAACTGTATTGACACCAACTTAAAAAAGACTTACAATTTGATTAAGTTGGAATAGGAGGGCATTTTGGAAAATTTATCAGGCAAAACGGTAGTCATTACAGGGGGCGCGCAAGGATTAGGCCGCGCTTTGGCTATAAGAGCCAAAAAAGAGGGCGCAAATGTCGCAATAGGCGACTTTAACATAGAAGGCGCAAAAGAAACTGCATCCATGATTGAGGGCGCTGTTGCAATAAAAATGGACGTATCAGATTATGCAAGCTGTGAAAACTTCATGGACGAGGTTTATAAGAAGTTTGGCTCTATCGACGTTCTGGTGTGTAATGCAGCAATAGTAATATCCGGTTCAGTGGACGATTTTGAGGCCAGCTCTTGGAAAAAGGTTATAGATGTTAATCTTTGCGGCTTTTTTAACACCGCAAAAGCTGCCGTTAAATATTTAAGAAAATCAAAGGGTGCAAACATCATACAGATTAATTCAAAATCAGGCAAAAAGGGATCATTTAAGAATTCAGCATATGCCGCAAGCAAATTCGGAGGAATCGGGCTTGTTCAAAGCTTGGCTTTAGAGCTTGCACCTGAAGGGATAAGAGTAAACGCAATCTGTCCGGGCAATCTTTTGGATTCGCCACTATGGACAAACAGTTTATTCAAGCAATATGCAAAAAATCAGGGCACAACAGAAGAAGCTATACGCGAAAAATATATAAACCAAGTTCCACTCAAGCGTTCATGCCAATACGAAGACATTGAAAACACTCTGGTATTCCTTGCAAGTGATATGGCAAGCTATATGACAGGTCAGGCAATTAATGTGACCGGTGGGCAGCAGATGTCATGAAGATAAAATACGATACATTACTAAAAAAGCTTAACGCCGACACTCAAAGTGAAAGACTGGCGGCACTAACTTTGCTTAAAAAATTGATTGATGAAGGCGCGATTGCAAAGCCCGAAACAAAGATTATCACAAACAATCATATACACACAAAGTATTCCTTTTCGCCGTATTCGCCTTCAAGCGCAGTCTGGCATGGATATATGGCAGGCCTTGCGTCGGTAGGAATCATGGATCACGACAGCTTAGCGGGCGCAAAAGAGTTTATTGCTGCGGGAAAGATAATCGGAATCCCCACTACAATAGGGTATGAAATGCGCACCGATTGGAGCGATACGATTGCTGATGGCAAAAGGATTAACAATCCAGATCAAATTTCATCTGCCTATATCACAACACATGGAATTCCCCATGATAAAATTGATGAAGCAGAAGCATTTCTCGCACCTTTGCGTGAAGCTAGAAACCAAAGAAACAGGCTTGAAGTGGACAAAATTAACGAGATTACAAGCCCGTACAGTGTCACAATTGATTTTGATTGTGATGTTGTCCCCATCTCATATTCAGATGATGGCGGCTCCATAACAGAAAGACACATGCTTTTTGCTCTTGCAAAAAAAATAATTGCTACAAAAGGAACTGGCGCACATCTAGTGAATTTTCTACAAAATGATTTAGGAATTTCACTTGCAAAAAAACAGTTGAATTATCTGCTGGATGAAAAAAACAATATATTAGAATATGACATATTAAATATATTAAAAAGCAGCTTTGTCGAGAAAATTTACATAAAAACAAAGCTTGAGGAAACCATACCGGTAAAAGAAGCTGTAGCTTTTGCAAAGTCTATTAATGCAATAGCGTCATACTGCTATCTTGGCGATGTGGGTGAATCCCCAACGGGAGACAAAAAAGCGCAAAAGTTTGAAGACAGCTATCTTGATGAGCTGATGAAAGAATGCGTCAATATCGGGTTTAACGCAGTTTCTGTTATGCCATCTAGAAACACTCCAGAACAACTTCAGCGAGTGATGGACTTATGTGATAAATACGGTTTTATGCCCATTTCAGGTGAAGACATAAATCAACCGAGGCAAAGCTTCATATGTGAGGAGTTAGGACAAGAAGAATACAGCCGCCTAATCGACACAACTTGGGCGCTTATCGGGCACGAAATAGCGGCAACAAGAGATCAAAGTCTCAAAATGTTTGGGGACAATCGCCCAAATAAAGATGAACTTGAAAAACTTATTACAAAATATATGGGTTATGCAAAGGAGTAAAGGATGAAAGATAGTATATCAAAGGCATATGAGCTTGCAAAACAAAGATATGCACAGCTCGGTGTTGACACAGAGCAAGCTTTAGAGACACTTAAAAGCATTCCTCTTTCAATGCACTGCTGGCAGGGCGATGATGTTGGCGGCTTTGAAGATATGGGGCAGAAACTCTCCGGTGGAATACAGGTCACTGGGGCTTATCCGGGCAAAGCAAGAACTATTGAAGAGCTTCAAGCAGATATCGTAAAAGCTTATTCTCTTATACCGGGCAAGCATAGATTAAACCTTCACGCGTTCTATCTTGACAACAAAGGCAAAAAGGTGGATCGTGACGAAATAGAGCCCGAGCATTTTGAAACATGGGCTGAATGGGGAAAGCAGCACTGTCAAGGCATTGATTTTAACCCGACCATCTTCTCTCACCCCAAATCTGAGTCCGGCTTTACTTTAAGTTCTGCCGATAAAGGCATTCGTGACTTTTGGATAGAGCACAGCAAACGCAGCCGCAAGATTGCTGAGTATCTTGGAAAAGAAGTGGGCAGCGCAAGTGTCACAAACATCTGGATTCCTGATGGATATAAGGACACTCCAGTTGACAGGCTTGCACCAAGAGCACGATTGATGGAATCATTGGATGAGATAATATCTGAACCAATTGATAAAAAATATAACATTGATGCAGTTGAAAGCAAGCTGTTTGGCATTGGCTCTGAAAGCTATGTTGTGGGCTCGCATGAGTTCTACATGGGATATGCACAAAGCCGCAAAACTGCACTTTGCTTGGATGCAGGACACTTCCATCCAACCGAAGTTATTTCAAACAAAATATCAGCAGCTTCGCTATTTGTTGAAGAGTTGCTGCTTCACGTAAGCCGCCCTGTAAGATGGGACAGTGACCATGTGGTTATTTTAAGCGATGAGCTTCGCGAGATTGCAAATGAAATAATCCGCAACGGATTGCTTGACCGTGTGCACATAGGCCTTGACTTTTTTGACGGCTCAATAAACCGTATAGCAGCATGGGTTATCGGCATGCGTGCAATGCAAAAAGCACTGCTTCTTTCATTGCTTGAGCCAACCAATATGCTCAAAAAAGCAGAGCTTGAGGGTGACTATACAAGCCGTCTTGCTTTGACTGAAGAATATAAGAGCTATCCGTTTGGTTCAGTGTGGGATTACTTCTGCGAAAAAGAAGGCGTTCCTTCAGGCAGCGCATGGCTTAATGAAGTCAAAACATATGAAAAAGACGTATTGTCCAAAAGATAGGAGATTTTAAAATGCATGAATTGCAATTAAAGTATAAAAACGAGATAGAAGAATTTGTCGCGACTACCGTGAGGCTGGGCGAATCCGGCTTTGTTACATCGCAGGGCGGAAATCTATCTTACAAAGTGGCAGAGGATGTGGTGCTTATTACCCCCACTAAAGTGCCAAAAGTTAAAATTACATTTGACGATGTTTGCATCATCAATATGAAAGGCGACATTTTATTTGCAACAGAAGGCAGACGTCCAACGGGCGAAACTCCGATGCATTTAAACATACTCAGCAAGCGCCCTGATGCAAAAGGCGTGATACATGCTCATCCTCCCTATATAACAGGCTTTGCGATTGCACGAAGCAATCTCCTTTCGCGCCCGCTTTTGCCGGAGCCTATCATAGAAGTTGGTCCTGTTTTAAGCGCTAAATATGCAGAGCCCATAACCGATGAATTAGCTGAAGCATTTGATCCGGTTATTTTAAAGACTAACGCATGGCTTATGGAAAACCACGGCATCACCATGTGCAACAACGAAGGCGTTGGTCGTGCATTTGAGCTGCTTGAGATGATAGAAGCACTGGCACAATCTTTAATGGTGGCGCTCACCTGCGGAAATATTGTGGAAATTCCAAGAGAAGAAGTTATAAAACTTGAAAAAACAATCAAAACTAGAGGGCTTCCAATGCCCGGGCTACCCGGACACAACAGCGGGCTTGAAGAACTTTATTTTGATTAAATAACAATATAACAAATGCTACAGAAAATTCGCTTTAAAGTGAGTTTTTTGTAGTTTTATAAATGCAAGAAGGAGAGAAAATGAGAAGTGTTTTAGCTATAGACATTGGAGCTTCAAGCGGCAGGCACATAATCGGAAGCCTCAAGGATGGCAAAATCGAAGTGCAGGAAATCCACAGGTTCGAAAACAGCGCCATCGAAAAAGACGGACATCTTGTCTGGCAGATAGAATACCTTTTTAATGAAATAAAAGAAGGTATAAAAAAATGCAATGACCTAGGAATATATCCTGAAAGCGTGGCTTTTGACACATGGGGTGTGGACTATCTTTTGCTGGATGAAAACGATGATGTTCTGGGAGATGCTATAAGCTATCGCGACATGCGCACAGATGGCATGATGGAAGAATTGTTTAAAGTTATACCTAAAGAAACGATATATGACAAAACAGGCATTCAGTTTATGCACCTTAACACCATTTTTCAGCTTGCAGCACAAAAAAAACAAGATGAAGCCTTGCTTAAAAAATCCAAGACACTGCTCACAATGCCCGACTATCTTGGATTTTTGCTATCGGGAGAAAAATATAATGAATATACGGAAGCCAGCACCACACAGCTCTTAAACGCTAAAGATCGCAATTGGGATAGAGAGCTTATATCACAGATGGGATTAAATCCTGATATATTCTTGGATGTCACACCTCCGGGTAAAGTCGTTGGCAATGTAGATTCCAAAATATCCGAAAAAGAAATGAAGCTTATTGCCGTCGGCTCGCATGACACAGCTTCGGCTGTTGCGGCAGTCCCCGCGCTTGAAAATGACTTTTTATACATAAGCTCTGGCACATGGGCACTAATGGGTGTGGAAGAGAATTCACCAAGCCTTTCTCCTCAGACAATGGAAAAGAACTTCACAAACGAGGGTGGTGTTTATGGCAAAATCCGACTTCTTAAAAACATCACAGGTATGTGGATAATCCAACAGGTGCGTATAGCTCAAAACAAAGAAACGAGCTTTGCTGAGTATGTGGAACTTGCACGCAAGGTCCCACCTTTTTTAAGCATAATAAATCCGGATGACATAAGCTTTTACAGCCCGAAAAACATGGTGGATGAAATCCAGAAATTCTGCGCAAGGACTGGACAGCCCGTGCCGCAAACTAAGGGCGAAATCGCCAGATGCGTGTTTGATTCAATGGCACTTGCCTACAAAAAAACACTTTCAGACCTTGAGGAAATCTGCTCAAAAGAATTCACTGATATACATATAATCGGCGGCGGGTGTCAGAATGTAATGGTAAACCAGCTGACTGCGAATGTAACGGGCAAGAAAGTCGTAGCAGGTCCAATAGAGGCAACTGCAATAGGAAACATCCTTGTACAGCTTATAACCCTTGGCGAAATTGCGGACATAAATGAAGGCCGAAAAATAGTGGGCGAATCATTTAACGCTATTGATTACTATCCAGCAAAGGATGCCCCCGACTCAAATGAAGCTTATAAAAAGTTTTTATCTTTTGTAAAATAGCAAAATAAATTTTAAGCCTCCTGATATAAAAATCAGGAGGCTTTTTTAATCGATTGAATTTAATTATTTGCTATTTCTCGTGATATTCCTTTTCGGTGTTAACCTCCCAGATGCCCTTTTTATCAGCCTCTTTGCCGAGTATCACATCCACAGCATACATCGCGGAAAGTGATGAATGGTCAGAATTGTTATACCTGTGCATTCCGTTTCTTCCGATAAGATAAAGGTTGTCTATGCCATCTGTAAAATCTGCTATCTCTTGGAATCTGTTGTATGTTCCGAAATAAGCAGGATATGCCTTTGGCACATGAACCACTTTGCTTGATATAACATCTTCCTTATTTATAATTTGAAGCTTCACCATCTCGTCTATGGCAAATGAAGCCATATCTTCATCTTTTTTCTCCCAAAGTTCATCGCCTTCATTACAGAAATATTCCATACCTATAAATACATTTCCGTCCTTTGACATATACGGCGACCAGTTATTAAATATCTGCAGGCGTCCCACTTTAACGAAATTTTCCTGAATATATATCCAGTTGTCATTGAGTGTCCCCTTTTCGTCTTTTAGCCGCACATTTTTAAGAACAAGCCCGACGGTTATGAAATCGCGATATGGCAGGTTTTTCGCAACTTCCCGTACATTGCTCGGAGCAGCGTCTCCCATTGATGATATAAGCTCATTTACAGGCATAGAAGAGAGCACATTTTCAACGTCTATATGCTCAAGTTTTCCTGTATTTACATCTTTTATAACAGCGGATACTATTTTATCGCCTTCCAAATTGAATCTTACAGCTTTTTTGTTTAGCGCAACTGTGCCGCCATCTTCTTCTATTATCTCAGCGCATTTTTCCCAAAGCTGTCCCGGACCATATTTAGGATATAGGAAGCTTGAAATAAGCGATGTCTCCACATTTTTGCTTTTTATTTTAAATATCTTTTTAAGCGCATCTTTTATAACAGCTGAAATCGAAACTCCTTTTACGCGCTGTGCTCCCCAATCTGCAGGAATTTCCTTACACGGAACACCCCAAACTTTTTCAGTATAATCTTTAAAAAATGTCAGATATAGCTCTTTGCCAAATCGGTTTATAAAAAACTGTTCCAGTGTCTTTTCGTCTTTAATCGGTGCAATCGCATATCTGATATATGAAAATCCTATTTTCATTGTTCGTATAAACCCAAGGTTTTTTAACGTTTTATAAGAAAGGCTTATAGGATAATCAAAAAATTTGCTTAAATATAATATTCTTGAAAGACGGTTGCGCTCAAGCATTATGTCATCATTATCTTCTGCGTCAGAGTCGTCTTTTGCTTGAGGTAGTATCTCCAGCCAAAAATTCTTTACTCGCTTTGATTTTGTAAAAAACCGATGTCCTCCCATATCCATTCTATAACCTTCATGGGTTACGGTTTTTGATATGCCGCCGATTTCACTCGTCATTTCCACAACATATGGCTTTATGTCAGAATTTTTTACAAACTCATACGCCGCTGCAAGTCCTGCAGGACCTGCTCCTATAATAAGGGTTTTTTTCACTTTACCACCTCGGATTTTTTAGAATATAAAATTGTTTTTCTTAAAATATAATTAAATATCACAGTTACACCTGCTGCTATAATTTTTGCTATCAGGTGATGTAGTCCTACTTTTTTATAAAACATAAAAAGCACAAGCTCATTTACACCTAATGCGGCAATTCCCACTGCAGCAAACACCAAAAACTCTATATATTTGCTTTTTCTTTTTGTTCCTGTGAATACCCAAATAATTGAAAAATAATATACAACACCAAGCCCTACTAAAAATGAAATCATATTTGATATAAATACATTTACACCTAGCTTTGTGAGCAAAGCCAAAAGAGAAAAATCAATTAAAAAAGCTATTCCCGAAGATACTCCGTATCTTAGAAACTGTATAAAATTTGTATCAGGTTTATTTGAAAAAATACGTTTTAGAAAATTCATCAACAAATTATATCATAAAAGCTATGTCAGATTAAAGAAAATTTGCATTTATTTAAATAATTCTGCCAAATCATCAGCTTTGATGGGAAAAGCTTCATATGCCTTAAGCGTAAGAGACGGTGTGAGCGCATCAACGTTTGTTATCATATACGGTCCCATCCCTATACTTAAATGATTATAACTTTTGTAAAAATCCAGAATATTTTGAAACTGCTCGCTCGCATCACTCGGTGTTAAATATTTTGATAAAAGCTCAGAATAAGGAATATATGCAGTGTTTTTATATGCTTCAATATTTTTTAGCAACATTTCATTGCCATCGCCTTTTGTATAATCTAAAAACACGGAACCATAATATTCGCTCATTCCCTCTGAGTATGAAGCTTCGCCTTTTTTTATCGACCTTTGGGCGGCGGCAGCCATCGCCCAGCTTTGCTGTCCTGATCCGTAATCCACCCAAAGTGGCTTCATCGTTTTTGAAGCAAGATGGCTAAAGCTGTCCGTATAATAATCTATTATAAGTGGTTTTTCAGAGACAATTCTAAATCCCTTAAACCCATCCAAATCACTTGCGTGAAGCTGAGCATAGTATTCGTCATATAAAGAGCTTTTTTCATCCATCAGCTGTGTTTTTGTGATGTGTGCCATAATAATATCTGCAATTGAAAAGCTTGAGCCATCATGCCACTTGAGGTCAAATATCTCATCAGAATACGTAACTCGATACATCACACTGCTTGTAAGGTAACCTCTATCTCTTATTGCCTGCAGAGCGTCTACAGCTTCCTTCTGGCGCGTTATCTTGTCTCTGTCTCTTGGACGCTCTCTTTCATAGGTTGCAAGCCATGCTGTTGCAAGACCAACCGCATCATGCATATAGTCATCATCCGCATAGATTGCGCTGCCTTCCTCTTCATCCCATGAAATTATTGCATCATTTGGCACATCTATCTCATCGGTTGAGTTCACATCTATCCATTCCGAATCATCAATTATATTTATACTATCCAAGTGTGTAATTTCCGCGCTTTCTACAAATAACGGACGAACATCACCAGTGTCACTATCTTCATACAGCAAAGGAAGCTGAGTAAAATGCATGTATTGCTGCTCAGATACATTAGTTGAGCCGTTCACAGGATTTATAGAAGAGTTCAACAACAACTCGCCGCCCCATGCAAGCTCGCCGCCCCAAGAATCAGGCTTTTTTAGGGTGAATACAGTCGCATAATCCTGATTTATCATCTCAGTATCTAAACCATTTAGGCTTACTTCATTTGAAATAGGAAAATAAGCAAACTCATCTGCAATCCAAATTCTATATGAATAATCATTGCACTCGTTTATAAGTGCAGACATCAGCTCTTTTCTCTGCTCCATTGACTCATAACCACCTTCAATCAATGTTCTAGCTGAAAGCTTGAAATCATCTGAAGTATCAAACACTTGATATAGCGGTATCTTCGAATATTCCCCAAAATCGGTATAATAGTCGGCAAAAACTCTTTCTTGATTGAGGGGTGCTTTGTCTATAGTATATCTTCCAGTGTATATGTGCCAATGCCCAAGTGCGGGATCTGTTGCTGCCCACAAAGAGCTGCTTTCACTGTAGGAAACGTAGCTGCGGGAGACCTGAAAGCCTAGACTCTCAATTTGATCTGCAATATATTCGCCTATTTCAGTGCGTATTTCATCATCATTTCTTATAAGGACTGTGATAACAATCACTTCGCCTTTATAAGTCCAATTACCTTCTTCGCTCAGCTCGCATCCGTTATCCAGCATGGCCTGTGTAATTATCGATTCTGCTCCAGTATAGTCATAGCTGAAATTTTCTTTTACTTGCTGTATCGCAGAAATATTTTCATTATAATCACCAGAATTGTATACAAGCGGCTGATATTTTGCGACAGCACCACCATCAAATATTTCAGATACTATATATTCTCTGTCCAAAAGCGTGTTTATGGCCGTTCTTATCTCTGTTATAGAAAATGGATTGATAATACCTGTTTCTGCTCTGGTATCTGCAGGATTTAAAAGCAATTCATACTGCCTTCTTATAGACTTATCATAATTGACACTGCTGCCCTCAAGCTCTTTAAGCTGCTCTTTTCTAAGCCCTGATGCATAAATGTCCAATGTACCATCCAATATTTGCTTTGCAGCATAGTCCGGGCTAATTTGAAACATATAAATATTATCCAAATAAGCACCCATTCTATCTGGCACGGGTGTCACTGTCGGTTCAGGCGTTAGGGTGCTCGTGGCTGTCGGAGTTGCCTCCGGCGGCGCTTTTGCGCAAGAAGCCAATGCCCCTGTTATTAATAATAGAATTGTAAAAACGAAAATATATAATCTTTTTTTCATAAAGTTACTTCCAAATTTAGTGAAAAACATCTTATCACATAATTATATCTTATTTATTAATAATATGAAAACTAATGGCTAATTCGAGCAAAAACTTATCCACAATTTCCAAAAGATATCCACAACTCAAAATATTTGTGCAAATATATTTATTCTAAATTTACGATAGTATGTTCTTATCTAGCAGCTTATTTAATTTAAATTTTTGCAACGCGTTTTTATATTTCTAAAGAGTTTTGTTAAAATTTGTTCCATTGATAAATTTGATACCAAAAAAGGTACAGCCTGCGATTTGTTCAATAAATAAAACTTTGACTATTTTGCTGGTAATTTTTCAAACCTATGCAATAATGTTAAAATTCTCACCTAATTATTTCATCTTTGTAACACTGTAAATTATTTATTAATAACTTATCCACATTATCAAAACTTTATCTTTTTTGTTGCAATTGTAAAATTCTCGTAAATTAGGGCTGTTTTTGCCTAGTTATGCACATTTAGAGAGAATGTGTGACATAAGCTGTGGAAAACCCCATAAATCACATTGAATATATGAACCGTAAATATCGGTTATGCACATTGTTAACAAATATTTGTGGATAACGGTGAATAAGTTACTCAATAATCTCCGATAAATGCTCTAAGTCCTGTCGATACACTTTTGCAAGCGATCGATTGTAAATTATGCTTGCAGGATGGTATAGGGCAAAGATAGAGATGTCTTCATTGTAGGGCATAATTTGTCCATGACAGTCGCCAATCTTTATGGTACTCTCACCGGATACAGATTTTAAAGCGGTGTTTCCAAGTGTCACTATAATTGAAGGAGATATGATTTCAATCTCTTTATATAGATATGGAAGGCACAGCTTTATCTCGCCGGTTTTTGGCGGACGGTTTGATTTTGTTCCTCTATTCGGATGTATTTTATACGGCCTGAATTTTACAACGTTTGATATATAAATATCTTCGCGCTTTCTGTGGATAACTTCTAAAAATTCATCGAGGTTTTTTCCGGCCGCTCCGACAAATGGACGTCCAAGCTCAGTTTCTTTTGCTCCGGGGGCTTCCCCGATAAGCATAAGCTTTGCATCTGGCGCGCCTTCTCCCGGCACAAAAATCTGTGCTGCATTAAGCTTTGAATTAAGTTCACTATATACTTTATTAATCTGTTCTTGTTTATTCATATTCTTTAAGTTTCGCCTTTATCAGTTTAAAGTCTTCCCACGTAGGCCGCTTCAGATTTTCATTATGAAGCAATGCAGAGGGATGGTAGGTCGGTATTATAACATATCCATTTCTCTCAAAAACCTGACCACGCACGCGACTTATTCTAATATCCTTGTCTATTATATTTTTCGCGGAAACAGAGCCTAAGCAGACAATTATTTTCGGATGAATCATAGCTACCTGATGTCTAAGATAATCAAGGCATGTTTTAGCTTCCTCATCTGAAGGATTTCGGTTTCCCGGCGGGCGGCATTTTACGATATTTGTAATATATACCGATTCTCTATCTATATCAACTGCTTTTAATATTTTTGAAAGCAGCTTTCCTGCCGCACCTACAAAAGGACGCCCAGATAAATCCTCGTCTCTGCCTGGTCCTTCGCCGACAAACATTATCTTTGCATCAAGCGGTCCTTCTCCTGGAACTGCAATAGTACGTTTCTTTGAAAGCCCGCACCCTCCGCAGTTTTTTATGATATCTACCAGTTCATCGTAAGTTTCCATTTTTTTATATTATTATAGTAAGAGCTTTTTTGCAATTTATATTGATAACGTCATAAACTGTCTACTAAAAACTCTTTTACTTTATTTGGATTTAGGATTATAAGTTTGTTGCTATATTTCTTTAAACTCTCAAGAAATGTTTTTTTATTATTTTCAAACTTTTGATTTTCATTTAGCAGCCATCTTAACATTGTAAATGTAGGCTTATATGTGCAATGTTCAATTCTTAGATTTTGTTTTATCCATCTTATAATAATTCTATATTTTCTTATATTTATTGGAATATCAAGCAAAATAATTGTATCAGCATTGACTAAACCTTTTCTAAAATAATCTCTTAAGCCATCTTCTATAATCCATTTATCTGAATAAATAATATCAACAAACATTTTATCTCTTTTAGTTTCGTCTCTCTTTCTGTTTCCTCTTTTATCATTTGAGATTCGTTCATGAACTACATGGTCAAGCTCATAGTGTGGAATATTTAGTTTTAAAGACAATTCTCTTGCCAATGTTGATTTGCCACTGCCAACAGAGCCGGTAATATATATTTTTTGCATTATAACCTCTGTAGATTGTAATAGAAAAATTATATAGCTACTCAGCTTGTTTTTGCAATTGTAATTGACGTTTATACAGTTATAATAGGGGTAGAAAGGAAATTCTATGGAACACGATTTGATAGCCGCGATAGCCACAGCTCCGGGACAGGCGGGGATTGCCGCAATAAGAATAAGCGGAGATGGCGCTTTATCGGCTCTTAAAAAGATATTTAAACACAAGGGTGAATATGAAAGCCATAAGCTTTATTACAGCAAAGTAGTAAACGCAGACAAAGTGATAGACTACGCTATGGCAGCTTTCATGAAAGCTCCTCACACATATACTGGAGATGACACTGCGGAGATATTCTGCCATGGCGGTTATGCTGTGAGCCAAGCTGTGCTTGAAGCGGCACTTAATGCAGGGTGCCGGATGGCAGAGGCCGGAGAATTTACAAAGCGCGCATTTTTAAATGGCAGGATGGATTTATCCCAAGCTGAAGCCGTGTCTGACCTTATCTCAGCAAACGCTTCTCTTGCGGCGCAAACAGCGCTTACAGCTTTATCCGGCAGAATAAAGGGCGATGTGGAAAAAATGCGCGAAACACTTCTTGATTTTTTAGCAAAGATTGAAGTTTGCATTGATTACCCCGAAGATGATGTTGAGCAACAAACATCCGAGATGATATCTCCTGAAATATCGGAGATGATAATAAAATTAGACAACCTTCTTAAAACTTCCCACAGAGGAAGGATATATAAAGAAGGTTTGCTTGTTGCAATAGCAGGCCGACCAAATGTGGGAAAGTCCTCGCTGCTTAATGCAATAATGGGCGAAAATCGCGCAATAGTCACCACCACACCCGGCACAACGCGCGACACACTGGAAGCCGATGTCGAGATAAACGGGCTTGAAGTGAAGCTCGTGGACACCGCTGGCATCCGAGAAAGCCGTGATGAAATCGAACGCATGGGGATTGAGCGCGCCGAGAGCACCATTGACAGAGCTGATATAATACTTTTTGTACTGGACAGTCTTGAAGGCGTGACGGTAGAAGATCTAAAAATATACAACGGAATTAAAAAAAGACCTCACATTTTGGTTATAAACAAAATAGACACAGGCAAAGCTGTTACTGAAAAAATCATAGAAGAAACCTTTGACGGAAGCGACTATATATACATATCAGCACTTAACCACACAAATATAGTGATGCTGGAAGATAAGATATTTGATTTTGTTGGCGTCAATAAAATCGGACGCAATGAAACTGTGCTTTCAAACGTGCGCCATGTGGAGGCTGTTAAAAAAGCAAAAAAACATTTGGAGGAAGCATCAGAGGCACTTAAATCCAATGTGCCAATAGACCTTGCTTCAATAGACATAAAAGATGCATGGCATGCATTGGGCGAAGTGACAGGCGACACTATCGATGAACAGATAGTGGAAAGGATATTTGAAAAATTTTGCGTAGGCAAGTAGAAGATTATAAATACGATGTAATAGTAATAGGCGCAGGGCATGCAGGGTGCGAGGCTGCGTTGGCTTCAGCGCGCCTTGGATACAAAACACTTGTTTTGTCCATAAATCTTGATTCAGTTGCACTAATGGCATGCAATCCCGCAATCGGGGGAACCTCCAAGGGACATATTGTTCGCGAGGTGGATGCATTGGGCGGCGAAATGGGAAAAGCCATCGACCAAACAATGATTCAGATTAAAATGCTAAACCTCTCAAAAGGACCCGCAGTTCACTCTTTGCGCGCACAGGCTGACAAGAGGCGCTATCACGAATATATGAAAGCACAGCTTGAAACAAACACAAACATCCACTTAAAGCAGGATGAGGCAATTGCACTTGACATTAAAGACGGAAAAATCGTAGGAGTTGAAACTGCGATTAGCGGCAAATACACATGCAAGGCGGCAGTTGTTTGCACGGGAGTCTATCTTAAGGGAAGAGTTATAATAGGCGATTATAATGTTTCGTCAGGTCCTTCAGGTCTTTTCCCCGCAAATGAGCTATCCCAAAGCCTTTTAGACAATGGGATAAAGCTTATGCGCTTTAAAACAGGAACTCCCGCAAGAATAAACAAAAACACCATCGATTTTTCAAAAATGGAGCCACAATCCGGAAGCGAAGATGATTTATCATTTTCGTTTATGACCGAAAAGCCAAGCTTTAAGACTCAACCATGCTGGCTCACTTGGACAAACTCCAAAACACACAAGATAATAAATGATAACATTGATCGCGCGCCTTTATTTTCAGGCGCAATAGATGGAGTGGGTCCAAGATACTGTCCATCCATTGAAAGCAAAGTCGTAAATTTTAAAGACAAAGAACGCCATCAGGTGTTTATTGAGCCAGAAGGCGCAACAACTGATGAGATGTATGTTCAGGGAATGTCTTCTTCACTTCCATATGATGTGCAAGTTGAAATGCTTCGCACAATACCAGGGCTTGAGTCTTGCGAGATGATGCGCCCTGCATATGCTATTGAATACGACTGCATAGATTCAACCCAGCTTACAAGCTCCCTTATGGTTCGCCACATTGAAGGGCTTTTCATGGCAGGACAGATAAACGGCTCATCAGGCTATGAAGAGGCTGCAGGTCAAGGGCTTATTGCAGGAATAAACGCCGCACGGTTTGTTGACAAAAAAGAGCCTCTGGTGCTTTCACGCTCTCAAGCTTACATTGGAGTTTTAATTGATGACCTTGTAAGCAAGGGCACAAGAGAGCCTTATCGCATGATGACCTCCCGCGCAGAGCACAGATTACTTTTGCGTCAAGACAATGCCGATGCAAGGCTTACCGGCATAGGCTATGAAATAGGTCTTGCAACAAATGAACGCATGCAGAAGATGCTGGAAAAAAGAAAGCTCACAGAAGAGCTTTCAAAAAAGCTTGATAAAATAATTATAAAAGCAGATAGGTTTGCAGAACTTACAGGAGAAAAGCCAAAGGGCAATGCCTCTGTGCGTGTGTGCGATGCTATAAAGCGTCCGGCACTCAAGCTTGACAATTTGCTGACGGGAACTGAGGTTGAAGGCAAATATCCAGAAGATATTGTACGTCAGGTGGAAATAGAACTTAAATACAGCGGATATGTTCAAAAACAGCAGCGACTTGTTGAGCGTCAGGAAAAGATGGAAACCAAGCGCTTGGGCGATATAGATTATACTTCAATTAA
Organism: Christensenellaceae bacterium; assembly: GCA_963676355.1. Taxonomy (GTDB): domain Bacteria; phylum Bacillota; class Clostridia; order Christensenellales; family UMGS416; genus JAGLOK01. Next base: position 400,942 of record OY781093.1, on the reverse strand, counting down.
AGGCTTGAGGCTTGAGGCGGCTGAAAAGCTCAATCAAGTAAAACCGGAAAACATTGGGCAGGCTTCAAGAATATCGGGAGTGTCTCCTGCGGACATCGCAGTGCTTATGGTTTACCTTAAAGGGAGAGAAAATGACTGATTTTTTTGCAGTTTTAAAAGAGAGAACTGATTTTCCGGACGAAGTTATACAAAACCTTTTTGAATTCAACGAATTTTTATACAAAAAAAATGAGGTAATGAATCTTACCCGCATAAAAAAAGAAGACAGCGTTTACAGAAACTTTTTAGATAGTTTAAATGACGTCGCGCTTAAAGAAGTTAAAAAGGCTAAAAAAGTGTTGGATATTGGTTCAGGCTCAGGCTTTCCTGCCATCGCGCTTGCGATTGCTTTTCCTAAAATCAAGTTTACTATGGTTGAAACCACAGGAAAAAAGGTGGACTTTTTAAAAGAAGCAGTGGAGCTTATTAATATAAACAACGCGAGAATTATAAAAGCACGCGCTGAAGAGCTTGCGCACGAAAGAGCGCATCGTGAAAAGTATGACATTGTTACAGCCCGTGCAGTTGCTAGGCTTTCAATACTTACTGAACTTGCAAGTGGATTTGTTAAAGTGGATGGAAAGCTGGTTTTATACAAGGGAATGAATGCCAATGCCGAGCTAAACGATGCGAAAAAAAAGCTAAGACAGTTTAAACTTGAAAGTGCAAAAGTTTTAAAATATAGCTCATTTGAGCAAGATGATGAACTGTATATGGTTATTATTAAAAAGTACGGTGAGCTCTATCCCATGTATCCAAGAAGCTATTCAAAGATAAAAAAAGGATAGCTATCGTTTTTTGTGCTTGAATTTATCCATGACATGTTTGCGCATAAAATCATCAATTTGAGGTGAATATTTAACCGAAAGTGCCATTACACCCACACTTAATGCAATTATTATTCCCCAGCCCCACACAGGAACGCTGACAGCCCCTGAGCCTACAAGTGCTGAAAAGAGTATTCCCGCTGGACGCGCAAGCAGCTGAATTGCTATAAAAAATCCCCATGATATCCCTGAAAGCCCAGCTATTAAACAAAGTGCATCATCCGGGAAAAACGGCAAAAGAAACATAAAGACTAACACAACCTTTTGGCGCGATGACAAAACATCCATATATTTATGAGTGATTTTTTCACCAACCAACTTTACAACTAGCGGCTTACCAAATGCACGTGCAAGTCCAAACGCCAACATCGAACCTATCACAATGGACACATACGACATTAAAAAACCTTTTCCAAAGCCAAACAAAAGGCCTCCGGCAAGAGTTGTAATGTTGCCTGGAATGGGCGAAATTATCACCTGCACAACCTGCAACACGCAAAAAACAAGCGGCGCCAGAATCCCAAAGCCCGCTATATATTCTTGCAGCTTTTCAACCGATTTAAATACATCCAGCCAACCGTTTTTTGCCATTACAAAATACAAAACAGTAAAAGCTACGACTATCAGAACCAAAGCTGAAATAAGCATTATTTTCTTTTTCAATAAGGGTTTATCTTTCATATATGCCATGGTATACCATGGTTTGCTATTTGTAAACGTCGGTTGTATAGCTTTAACCTATTTGTTATAATTCTCTTAGAAAATATTAATGAAAGTGGTAGAGGTCGTATTATGAAAAAATTATCAATTATGTTGGTTCTTTTGATGCTGGCAGCTTCAGTTTTTATGTTTGCCGGGTGTTCAAACAAAAGCGTAGACCAGAGCAAAGCTGTGGTAGAAGAGTTTTATGAAGCGTATGATGATTTAGATGCTAACGATATCATTGATTTGTTTCACGATAACTTCATTGACGAATTTGATAGTGAAGATGATCTTGAAATAATTCTTATGAGTACAATTACAATTTTAGGGGAGATTGACGACCATAAGCTCGTTGGAACTTCATTTTACAAAAATAATGGAGAAACTTCGGTCACACTCGAATATGATGTGACTTATGAGCGAACTGACGGAACCTATGTTGAACAATTTGAGCTGCTAAACGATGGCGAAGAAATGAAAATATCCGGCATTTCATATGAAATTGAAGATGTATACTACGATGCTACAAACGCATTTTTTAAAGCGTATGGTGAGGGAAATACAGATGAGTTACTGGATTTATTCTCAGATGCTTTCTATACTTATATAACAGAAGATGAGTTTATAGCTTTATTAGATGAAGTTGAATCATCGTACGGAAGCTATAAAAATCATGTGCTTACCCAAGAGTGGAACTACTATGAAGTCATGCAAGAAGATGACGTGATTGTAGTTTATGAAGAAGTTTTTGATGTAGAACACGAAGGCGGAAATGTGGAATATACAATTCAACTTTGTGTTGAAGATGATGAAATAAAAATAAATTATATTTCTTGGTATGGAGAATGATATAAATGGCTTACACCGCACTATATAACAAGATAAGACCTAAAAGTTTTTCAGAGGTAATAGGACAGCAAGCGGTTGTTCGCGTTCTTAAAAACCAAGTACAGATGGGCATGGTTTCACATGCCTATCTTTTCAGTGGTCCAAGAGGCACAGGCAAAACCACGATGGCTAGGATATTTGCAAAAGCCATTAACTGCACAAGCCCCAATGAAGGCGAAGCATGCCTGCAATGTGATACATGCAAAGCGCTGTCTGCTAAAAACAATCTTGATATAGTCGAAATCGATGCGGCGTCAAACACAGGAGTCAATGATATCCGTACACTTCGCGAAAACGTGAAATATATGCCTGTTGCAGGAAAATATCGCGTCTATATAATAGACGAAGTTCACATGCTGTCAGTTAATGCATTTAATGCACTTCTTAAAACACTGGAGGAACCGCCCGAGCATATAGTTTTTATCATGGCGACAACCGAACCGCATAAGCTGCCTGTTACAGTGCTTTCAAGATGCCAGAAATTTGAGTTTACAAGAATAACTGCATCGCTCATAGCAAAATATTTAAAAACCATTACGGACGAGCTTAACGTAAAAGCCGATGAAAAAGCCCTTTTTGCAATAGCAAGAGCTGCGGCCGGCGGTATGCGTGATGCTCTTTCTCTTTTAGATCAGATGGTTGCAATGGGCGAAACTGAGATTGATACAAAACTCGTATCCGAGACATTGGGTTCAGCCGACAAGCTTTTATATTTTGCTTTGTGCGAAGCTGTTCTTAACCAAAATGTTGCACGCGCACTAGGCGGCCTTGGAACCATGATGGAAAAAGGGTGCAGCGCATCCACCATCGCATCGGATTTAATGCAAATGTTTAGGGATTTATACATCGTTCAAAACTCTTCGCCGAAAATTCAAGAAGGGTTAAGCCTTGATGAATCCTCTCTGGACAGATTTCGAGCTTTGGCAAAAAAAGTGTCTTCAGGCTCAGTCTTAAAATGCATGGAGATATTTTCAACCCTCGAAAACGACTTGCGCTATGCCGCACGACCGGAGATATGGCTAGAGCTTGCAGTTGGAAAAGCATGCAGAGTTCAAAAGGAAAAAAGCTACGAGGCGCTTATTGAACGCATAGAGATATTGGAAAAAAAGATCGCTTCAGGAAACATTTCAGTAAAACCAACCCCCTCTTTAGCAATTCAAGAACAAGAGCAGGAGCAGGATGAGTTTTTCCCAATAAAGGACGAGGATTTTTCAAAAAAGAATGAATCTATTGATCAAGAGATTTCGGATGTAACTGCAAAAGAAAATACATCGCAATCCGACAATCACTATGATGATATTTATGGACAGGAGTTTGTTCCTCCTGAATATGAACCGCCGATGGATGATGAAGATAACGCTGATTGGCAAGAACCCGAGATTCCAAAAACACCAAAGCTTCAAGAGGAAACAAAAAAAACAGAAGTTCAAAAAGAAACAGAAAAACCTATTGAGGTAAAAGAACAGGAAACTGCTTCTGCTGAAGCCTTGAAGGAAAAAATAATCTCACCTGAAAAAACCAAAGAAGGCGAAGATATTTGGAATAAAGCCATAAAAACTGCGCGCGAAAAGAAACAGATGCGACTGCACATGGCAATGAAAAAAGCAAAAGTTGCAAGTTATGACTGCAAGACATTGACGGTTTCATTCACTGAAAACGATGAATCCTCCGCAAAGCGATTAGAGGACGGCGAGCTTCGCAACACTTTAAACAAAATGTTGAAGGAAGTTGCAAAACAGCATATTATAGTCAGTGTCGTTATAGAAAGATTCAGCGAGGAAGACAACGAATTTATGAAACAAGTCTATGATGTCTTCCCTGATAATATTGTATCAATAGAGTAAATTTTGGAGGTAATAGAAAATGGCTAAAAGAAAACGACCCGGCGGACGCGGGCCAGCAATGGGCGGAGCAAACATGCAAAACCTTTTAAAACAGGCTCAGCAAATGCAGCAACAGATGGAATCTGCTCAAGAAGAGCTTAACGATATGGAGTTTGAGGCATCATCAGGCGGCGGAATGGTTAAAGCTGTGGTTAAAGGCTCAAAGGAACTTGTGTCCATAAGCATTAAACCTGAAGCTGTAGATCCTGACGATGTGGAAATGCTTGAAGATATGGTGGTTGCCGCCGTACGCGAGGCAATGGATTCTGCCGAAAAAGCCAATAGTGAGAAAATGGGACAATTTTCAGCCGGAATGCCCAACATGCCGGGACTTTTCTAATGTCTGAATATATCAAACCGCTTGCCCGGCTTGTCAATGAGTTTTCAAAACTGCCGGGGATTGGCAGGCGCACAGCTGCGCGTCTTGCATATCACATTATAGAAACTGATAAAAGCGACGCACAAGCGCTTTCTGATGCCATAAAAGAGGCAAGGGAAAAGATTGTTCTTTGTGATATATGCGGCGACTTTGCCGATAGTCCTAAGTGCCCAATATGTCGCGATATGTCAAGAAACGCAAGCTCTATCTGCGTGGTAAGCGATCCAAGAGACGTTGCTGCTATGGAAAAAACAGGCGAGTTTAGCGGCAGATATCATGTACTTCACGGAAGCATATCTCCAGGGGATAATCGCGGGCCTGATGACATCAGGATTAAAGAGCTTTTAACGAGACTTAATGGCATAAAAGAAGTAATCATTGCAACCAATCCAGATGTGGAAGGCGAGGCGACTGCAATGTACATCTCGCAGCTTATAAAGCCACTCGGCATAAAAGTGACAAGAATAGCACATGGCGTGCCCATAGGCTCAGACTTAAAATATGCAGATGAAGTTACTTTGGGCCGCGCAATCGCAGGTCGTGTGGAAATTTAACAATAAGGAATATTTATGATGCAGGAAATTAGCAAAAGAAAAGCGGACTTATGGTTATCGATTTTTCTTGTGGCGGTTATAATACTGCTTTCGGGCATGGTATATGCAACGGGAGACCTAACAACTTATATGGCAACTCCGCTTGCAATCGCAAACGATGGTATATTTACAAACGACTTTTCCATAATGGAGTTTACGCGTCCTAACGCACAAAGCATTTCAGACAATATAATTGCTCTGCTTTTACGCACAGGAATTCCGTGGCAAGCGTTATCCGCCGGACTTTATGTCATTACAGTTGCAGTTTTTGCCGCGGGAATAATCGCAATTTCAAGACGCATAGGTGGCAAAAGATATTATATAATGTCAGCTGTACTTATGTTTTTGAGCATATACGCTATGTCAGGACTCAGGATAGGCCGAAACCCTATTTGGTATCCTTCTTTCTACTATGCGCAGGCTGCGTTTTGCATTGGTGTGTGGGGCTTTGTTAAGGCTTTGGACAAGAAGTGGTATTTTGCGTTTTCACTTTTTGCAATAGCTGCTCTTTTGCATTTTACGGCAGGAAGCTACTGCGCTGCGTTTGCGCTTGTGTTCCTCGTAATAAAAGTTGTAAAAGATAAAAACTACAAGCTGCTATTTGCACCGCTTATATGGATTGTGGCATGCATCGCCGTGTTTTTGCTCATGTATATTTCAGGCACTACAGGAAGCGGGCTTTTATCCAATGAGCAGTTTGTTAAAATACATGCGTATCTAAGGCATCCACATCATCATGTTCCTTCTTCGTGGGAGCCTTTGGAGTGGGCTAATTTCGCAGCATATATTGCAGGTGTGTTTCTTGTTTTATGCTACAGTGCAAAAGACAGCCGCCTTTATAAAAAAATGAAAGCATTCTTGTTTGTGACAACAGCGCTCATGGCGGTAATCCTTGTTATAAACTATGTGTTTGTCGAAATAATACCAATAGCATTTATCGCAAAGCTTCAGCCTGCAAGAAATGTATTTGTCTATAGATTTTTCTTGGCTTCAATACTTGCATTCAGCTCATATAAACTTGTACTGAAAAAAGAATATATTGCAGCTGCGCTTATAGTCTTTATGACAGCACTTCCCCAGATAAACATCAAAACTTACAGCGGCATATTGCTTTTATTAACAGCGATTTATCTGATATTTGCAAAGTGGTGCGATAAACGCGAACTCATATCGCTTAAAGCGATTTCCCACATCGCAATGACGGTGATTACTGTTCTTGTAATCTCAATGTTTGCTTCAAACATCGCACTTCTTATAAAGATTCTTTACACGATTGCAATAATCACACTCATAGCCATCACATATATGGCTGACAAGATTGCAATAAGAAAAGCAGACAAATTTATATCGAAGGTTGCAGCCGTGCTTTTGGCTGTTCTTATAATACTGATTCCTTGGGTGGATGTTACAGGCAACTTCCAAGGACTTAAAGTAAAAAGCCCAAGAAGCGTGTTCTCACTTTCAGACATTGATAATTCCGCCCGCGTTTTAGCTTTGCGATTTAATGAAAGCACTTCTGAACAAGCACTGTTTTTGGGAGATCCAAACGACATAACTACAGCATATTTCAGAATATTCTCACTCAGGTCGTCTGTTGTAGCATTTAAGAACATGCCCTTTACCGATGATGGCATGCTTGAATGGGTGGAGCGCTTAACAGCCTTAAAGGCAGTGTATACGGATGAAAACGGCTACTATGTTCGAAACCAATCAAGTTTCGATGAGCTATCCATGCAAGAGATAGTTGATGTGGCTCACGAATATGGCGCAGGATATCTTCTGGTTGACTTCGGCGAGGAAAAAGTAGATGAACTTATGTCACTCGGCGCAAAGGAATTTGATTCTGAAGGTAGATGGAAAGTGCTTAAATTGAATTAATCTAAAAAAATTTAGCTAGCAAAAACAGCCTATCTCATAGGCTGTTTTATGCTCTGTACCAAATGATCTCTTCATCGAAAATCTAAAACATAATCCTGACAAATTTTCTTTAAAATTTCTGACAGCTTTAATATTTTACGCAAATGAACTATAATGTATTTAATAAAAATTAAAGGATAAACACTATGATAAAAAATATTTCAAAGTATATTGATCACACAATATTAAAGCCAAACGCAACCGTTGATCAGGTGAAAAAAATCTGCGATGAAGCAAAAGAATATGACTTTGCCAGTGTATGTGTAAACCCCACCCATGTTGCTCTTGTTGCAGAGGAACTTAAGGACAGCGATGTAAAAACATGCGTTGTGGTTGGTTTTCCACTGGGCGCAAACTCCTCAGAAACCAAGGCATTTGAAACGACCGATGTCATCGCAAAAGGTGCAGACGAAGTTGACATGGTAATAAATGTAGGCGCTGCGAAAGACGGCGACTGGGCTTTTGTCCAAAACGACATTAAAGCTGTGGTTACTGCAGCATCAGGCAAGGCTTTGGTTAAAGTAATTATTGAAACATGTCTGCTTAATGATGATGAAAAAGAAAAGGCATGCCAAGCTGCAGTTGCAGCCGGTGCTGATTTCGTCAAAACCTCCACAGGATTTTCAACAGGCGGCGCAACAGCTGGCGACATTGCGCTTATGAGAAAAACTGTAGGCCCTGATATCGGCGTAAAAGCATCCGGTGGCGTACGCGATTATGAAACAGCGGGAACTATGATAAACGCTGGAGCAACACGAATCGGCGCAAGCGCAGGGATTGCAATCGTTGAAGGCGGAACAGGCGCCGATAGTTACTAAAAGCGAATATGGCAAACACACTTGGCAAAATCGTCGGCAGAGGCCGCACAGCCGATGTATATCAGTATACGGATTCATCGGTGTTAAAACTCCTTAACCCCGGCTTTCCTGAATGGCTTTTCGAAAGCGAAGCTAAAGCACATATAATCGTGCAAAACCTCGGACTTCCCGTACCCAAACTGCTGGATAAAACAAAAATAGACGGACGATGCGCTCTTATATATCAAAAAATAAATGGGATTACATTGATAGAAGCGTTAAAAAAGAATCCTCATAATATACTAAAGTACTCCCGTGATATGGCATCGCTGCATTTCGAAATTGGAAATACCCATGCTGAAGGTCTGCCCTGCAATAAAGAAAGGCTTCTGTTAGGGATAAGCCGACAGAGTGTACTCTCCAAAGAGATATCGGACAAGGCAACAAAAACCCTAAAAAAGCTTAATCGCGGCACAGCAGTGTGCCATTGCGATTTTCATCCCGACAATGTAATGACAGACGGTAAAGATTATTGGATAATCGACTGGAACAATTCATCTGCGGGGTGCTTTGAAGCCGACGTAATGCGCACCTATATGATATTGAGCCATTCAACAGATCCCAACGGTCAGTTGTCTGCTCTTTTATCGCGTACCGCCGGCTTTGCTGTCAAAAAAGCATACATAAAACATCTTCTGAAGCTTTCAGCGATAGATATGAATGAAATTCTTTCTTGGGAAATACCAACCATAGCCGCGCGTTTCTCGGAAGACGTGCCAAAGCCTGAGGAGCTTTCTCTTATGAGAAGGCTTGATAAAGTTATGGCTTGATGCAGCATCGCACAAATTATCATAAATCATGCACTCCAATTTGATATTATATCTTTGAAAGGAAAAAGATGAAACGTCTCAGCGGCATAAAAGAATCGATTGAATACATAGAGGATAACCTGCGCGGTGAAATAGACTTTGGAACCGCTGCCAAAAAAGCATGCCTGTCCAAGTTCTACTACTATAGCATGTTTCAGATGGTGACAGGCACCACACTGGGCGAATACATCCGCAACCGCAGAATGACTCTCGCCGCAAAAGAGCTTAAAGAAAGCAAACGCCGCATAATCGATATTGCACTTGACTACGGCTACAGCTCACACGAGTCATTTTCCCGTGCATTCAAGAGCGTTCAGGGCATAACTCCCACGCAGGCAAGAAAATCATTCGCGCCGATAAAAGCGTTTCCTCCAATATCCTTTCAACTACAACTTAAAGGAGATGTCGAAATGGAATACAAGATTACAAAAAAACAAGCGGTAAACCTGGTTGGAATAAGCCGTAAAATTACATCAACGGACGGGGAAAACTTTAAGATGATACCTAAGTTTTGGGATGACTCTATGAAGGACGGCTCATATCAAGCATTATGCAAACTGGCTGACAATGCAGATTATCGCGGATGCTTTGGAATATGCATGGATTTTGACGAGGCGAATGATATATTCGACTACGTTATAGCTGTGGGAGCCAAAAAAGCAGAAGGCGAGTTCAAAGAATTCACCATTCCCGCAAGCACATATGCCATATTCGGGCCTGTACCTGTAAAAGACGTTCAGACGCTGTGGAAGCGTATATTCTCAGAATGGCTTCCCGCTACGGAATATGAGATATCTAACGGACCGCAGGTGGAGTATTACCTCCCATCAGATGATGACTCTGTGCCATGCGAAGTGTGGATACCAATCAAAGAGTAAGTCAAAGGGCGGTTTATCCGCCCTTTTTTATTAGCCTCTTAAATTGCCCTTCCGACAGCCTGCGTATAAATCACTTCGCTGTTTTCATCAAGGTTCATTTCTTTTTTCAAAAGCTCTCTGTCGGTAAGCGCGATGAGAACTGTATTAATCCCTGCAGATGCGCAGTAAAGATATACATTTTGACTCATCATTCCAGCTTCTGTGCCACCGACAAACATCTTTTGCCCATAATCGCTTTTTATTATTCCCGTATTTTTCCCAAAATCCGCTACATATATAAGTCCTAGCGGCGCGGATTTCATCATTTTCTGTTTGCCTATATTGCACCGTATATCTTCGCTGCTTATTTGAAAGAGCTTGTGCTCGGGTTCGCTATATCTGTACACGCCCGTAGGCAATGCCGCATATACATGCACAAGCTGCGCATTGCAGCCCGATGGCATAGTCCTTCGGTTTTTACTGCGCTTTGTTGCAGGCTTTGTTTCGCCGCACGCACACCAAAGTATGTTGGACACATCCTGCATGGAAAGCGGTTCAGGAGACCACTTTCTTTTGGTTCTGCGGTTTTGCAATGCTTTCATCAGAAGATATTCCAAATCCAGTTCAGGTGACGGCAATATTATATCGTTCATACGAGGCACTCCTTATTTCTGTTTAGTAAGCTGTGCTTTATTTAAAAAATATTTGGTGTTGTCAAATATAATTAAAAATAACAAATATACAAATCACGAATTATCAACATAAAATTGATTTAGTAGAGCCGCTGTGTTATGAATTTCGGAGAGTGCCTTTGAATCCTCCGATGCCGGAACATTGTTGGTATTCAACGAAAAGATAGACGCAACACAAGGCAGTGCATTCACATGCTTGAAAATAGTATGAGCGGTACTGCAAGCTTTTTTCTCGGTGCCGGGTTCCGCACCAACAAGTAACAATACTCCATTCTTGTGTTTTATCTTATTAGGTTCATTCCTAAACCATCTTGCGGCAAAATAGGTTTGAATTCGACTTGCAAGGTTTAGCAAAGGACCACTTAATTCGGAAAACCAAATAGGTGAAGCAACCACAAGATTATCGCAGCTTTCAAGATAATCGTATATGTTCTGCATATCATCTTTAATGGCACACCCGACATTACTCCAGCAATATCGGCAATCAATACAAGGACTAATATCATCAAAAAACGAAGAAACAATTTTTACTTCTCCACTTAAGTGTTTTGCTAATTCATTAGTCAGCGCCGCTGTATCACCGTTTCTTTTTGTAGAACCGTTTAATATAAGTGTTTTCATATGGAACACTCCTTGCAATTGATATAGCTAATGCTACTATGCTTTAAAAATCGAAGCAAGATGATTTTTATAATTTATGATATAAAAAAGCTGATATGCGCATTACATCACATATCAGCAATCGATATTATTTATTTCAGTAATACACGTTCTAGAACACCATCTCATCACGGCATTCAGTGAACGCTTTAATTGCAAAGTCCAAATCCTCTTTTGTATGCGCGGCCGACACCTGCACACGAATACGAGCCAACCCCTTCGGTACTACAGGGTAGAAAAATCCAATGACATATACGCCCTTTTGCAGCATCTTTGCTGCCATCTCCTGAGCAACCCGCGCATCATAGAGCATGATGGGAACTATAGGATGCGGGCCCTCCTTTATCTCAAATCCGGCTTTTTTTATGCACTGTCTGAAATACATCGTGTTTTCTTCAAGCCTGTCACGAAGCTGCGTACTTTCAGAAATCATATCAAACACTTCACAGGCCGATGCTGCAATAGCTGGGGCGAGAGTATTAGAAAAAAGATATGGTCTTGACCGCTGGCGCAGTAAGTCCACAATAGTCTTGCTTGCAGAAGTGTATCCGCCGCTCGCGCCACCCAAAGCTTTCCCGAGAGTTCCGGTTATAATGTCTACACGGCTCATCACATCGCAATATTCCGGAGTTCCGCGGCCGCTTTTCCCCACAAACCCCACAGCATGTGAATCATCCACCATCACAAGTGCGTCATATTTTTCAGCTAAATCGCATATGCCTTTAAGGTTTGCAATCGTTCCGTCCATTGAAAAAACGCCATCTGTACATATCATAATCATCCTGCATTCTCTAGCCTCGCGAAGTTTTTCCTCAAGATCTGCCATGTCATTATTTTTATATCTGAAGCGCTTTGCCTTGCACAGCCGAACACCGTCTATTATGCTTGCGTGATTAAGCTCATCGCTAATAATTGCATCCTCTGCTGAAAGCAATGTTTCAAAAAGCCCCGTGTTCGCATCAAAGCACGAAGAATATAATATCGTGTCCTCCATTTGAAGAAACGTGCTTATCTTTTTTTCAAGATTCTTGTGCACGCTTTGCGTTCCACAGATAAACCTCACCGATGAAAGGCCATATCCATAATCATCATAACTTTTTTTCGACGCTTCTTTTAAGCGCTCATTATTTGAAAGCCCAAGGTAGTTGTTTGCGCACATGTTTAAAAGCCCTTGTTGACCTGTTACATCTATCCTCGCGCTTTGAGGTGTCGTAATGATGCGCTCGCTTTTCCACATGCCGTCGTTTTTAATGCCTTGATTTATGTTTTTTAAAATGCTATACGCGCTTTTCATATTATTCCTCCCAGTTCAAAATAACTTTGCCAGAGTTGCCACTTCTCATTGCTTCAAAACCCTTTTCATAATCCGTGTAATGAAATCTATGTGTAATAACAGGTGATATATCAAGTCCAGTCTGTATGAATGAAGTCATCTTATACCATGTCTCATACATCTCACGCCCATATATCCCTTTGATTGTAAGTCCGTTGAACACGACTTCCGTCCAATCAATTTTAGTGTTAGGTCCATGGATTCCGAGTACCGCAACTTTGCCGCCATGGCACATGCAATCCAGCATATCATTGAACGCTATCGAATTGCCCGACATCTCCATCCCCACGTCAAAGCCTTCCTTCATGTGAAGCTCATCCATTACATCCGCTATCTGTTCATGACTTACATCCACAACACGTGTTGCGCCCATTTTTTTTGCCAAATTAAGCCTATATGGATTAACATCGGTTACCACAACATATCGGGCTCCCGCATGCTTTGCGATGGCAGCCGCCATAATTCCTATTGGACCTGCACCGGTTATAAGCACATCCTCGCCCAAAACATCATATGCAAGCGCTGTGTGCACAGCATTTCCCAAAGGATCAAAGCAGCTTATTATATCAAGCGGTATGTTTGGATCGCAGTGCCAAACATTTGTGACAGGCACACTTATAAACTCCGCAAAAGCACCTGCACGGTTTACGCCTATCCCCTTTGTAGACCGACACAGATGCCTGCGACCAGCAAGGCAATTACGGCACTTTCCGCACACAAGATGACCCTCGGCTGAGACAATGTCTCCAACTCTAAAATCATGAACATCGCTGCCAATCTCAACAATAAGCCCGACAAATTCATGTCCTATTGTCATCGGAACGGGAATGGTCTTTTGAGACCACTCATCCCAATTATATATATGAACGTCAGTTCCGCATATCGATGTCCTTAAAACCTTAATCAGGACATCGTGCATTCCCACTCCGGGTACTGGTACATCCTCCATCCACAAGCCCTGTTTGGGATATTTTTTAACTAACGCTTTCATCGTATCTTTCATAGCAATCTCCCAACTTTTATCCTAAATATATTATAACACTTCTTAAATTTTTGATGTGGAAATATTACATTTTATTGTAAAATGAAACTATATCGTAAAAAACATTATTTTATTAATAACCTCAGTGAATATTCAACAATTGCTCATGCGATTTGTAATGAGTATGGTCAGTTGATTTAACTTTGATTTAGTTAGCTTCAAACAAAGAGCTGTAAATAACAGTTCTTTTACATTTTTCTAGTTTTATGTCACAAAAAGCCATTTTCTGTCGTATTATAAGTGAATACCGGTTTCAAACAAAGAAAAGGAAAGTATAATGCGAGAAAACAGCACTAACAAGAGCACTGGTTTTGATCTTGAGAATATTATGGAAGACTACGGGCAAAAACTATTGCGATATTGTCACAACATATTGTGCAATTATCATGATGCGCAGGATGCAATTCAATCAACATTCATAAAGGCATACTACAAGCAGTCATCATTTAAGCAGGGTATGGAACTATCGGCATGGCTATATAAAATTGCATACAATACATGCATAGATATCTTGCGGAAGAAAAAGTATAGCCAAATTTTCATAACACCTTCTAATGAAGATAGGGAAGATTACATTCCTGAAAACATAGAAAATGCGTTAATGACGTTGTCAGCACTGGATCGAGCTTTGGTTTTTGGTCGCGTAATTGAAGAACGTCCTTACGATGAGTTATCGGAAATTCTCGGGAAAAGCCCATCTAGCCTTCGAAAAAGATATGAACGCGCAAGGCACAAACTTATAGCGCAGCTTGCGGATGATTATCCTTACTATGCAAAACAGGAGGTAACAAATGAACAAGAATTATGATAAAACAATTAAAGATATGTACAGCAAAATAAATACTCCGAGCTACGACCCGACGCATGATGTTTTAAGGCAGATTCGTTCAGTATCACCTACGAAGGTTATATTAAAAAGAATACTAATTGTAGCAGTTATTATCTGCCTAGCTTTAGCAGGAATTGGTGCGTTAAAGATGGTAGTTATTAATGTTGTAAACCTTAGCGGTGAAAATTTGCAATATGAGTATGTTCCAAATCCAGCTAAAATTACCCCTACGCCTGAGGCTGGAACGAAAATTGAGTATATTGACGAATATAACGGCTTTCTAGATAACGTTCCACAAGACGAACTAAGGCTAGTAATAAACAAAGCGGATAACTCAGGTGGAATGAACATTCCGAGTATAGATATATTAAATTATACCGAATTGGAGTCACTTGTTAAAAAGACAGTATTCAGGATTTCTATTCCAAGCTATATTCCAGATGGTTATGCGTTTCTAAAAGGCGGTGTCAATTTTTTCCTTGGTGAAGATGTTGAAAATTCAATACTTATATCTTCACAAGAAGATGACGATAAAATATATGAAATCTATCAATTACCCAAGGACTTCAATAAATATGTTGATAATATTGGACTGGACTTTGAAAATGAATCAGGAGATAAACTTAGATTCCATGTATTCCTCACATTTGATGACGAAAACAGTAATCCAATAGAAAGAAACATAACAGATACTATTTCAACAAAAACTCCCAAAATTGAGGGCTTTGAAAAAGCTTTATTGCTTCATGACAGTTCAGAAAATCCCTACTATTTAAACGAATTGGTTCTGTATAATAAAATAGAACCTGTTAAAGAAATTAAATTTTTCATGTATATATCACATCCCGAAAGATTTCCTGATAAATCTGAAAGATATCGCTACATAACACGTTCGGGAGTGCTTTATATTATATCTTCAGATGGACTGTCAGAAAATGAACTCATCAAAATCGCTGAAAGCCTTAAATAGTCAACTCAGCTACAAAAGCCACAGCAAAATTCTGTGGCTTTCTTTATTCCTCATCCGGATAAACCCGCCAATGCTCTCCACCCTCGGTAAAATCACCGTCGGTGATTTTATTAACATCCATCTTCATATAAAGTCCGTGGGCGGAAACGGCTACTTTGCCGTCAGGTGTTAATATCTCGCCAGTTCCTTCAAACATCATCCTGTTTGAACTTGTTATCCTGCCAACTGCTTTAAGCTCGCAGTCAAGCGGCAATGGCTTGCGATATTTTATCTTAAGGTCAGTCGTCACGCCCCAAATATCAGGATCTTCTATCTGCATTGATCTGCCTATAAGCTCATCAAGTATTGACGCCGCAACACCGCCGTGAAGTCTTCCTGGATAGCTCTGGTGCTCATTTTTAGGGGTAAAATATGCTATTAGTTCATCGCCTTGTTCGTAAAATCTCGCTTTCATTCCAAAGTCATTTTTCATTCCACAAACAAAGCAATCTCTAGCATTCGGTTGTTTTTTTATTTTTTCTGACATTTAACATCCTTCTAATTTAAATTTAACCATATTATGTTATAATTATATTATCAATATTTAGGAGGGCATTTTTATGAGCAAAACACCCACATGGCTTACATATCTTTTAGGCTGGCTAACAGGACTAATCTTTCTTGGCACCGAGAAAAATGATGAAAACATACGCTGGCACGCAGCAAACTCAGTCGGCATCTTCGGTGCTGCCTCAATTGCATTCGTAATTTTAAACATACTTTCCCGAATTCCCTTCCTTGGGATTATCTTTGTAATAGTAGGTTGGCTTTTGGGCGTCGCTACATTTATTGTGTGGATTATGTGCATGATAAACGCAGGCAACGGATCAAAGTTTAAGTTACCGTTTTTAACAGAATTCGCGGAGAAAAACTTTTTAAGCCTATTTAAATAATTTCTTAAAAGCCACTGAAAAAAATCAGTGGCTTTTTTCTATTCTAAAATAGCACGAATGCGCCTTACCCCAGCAGATGAAGATTGTTCCTTTTTAATTTTAAAGTGACCAAGCTCACCTGTTCTTTTTGCATGAGGTCCGCCGCAAATCTCTTTTGAAAATTCACCAGCAGTATATACTTTTACAACGTCTTGATATTTGGATGTAAATATTCCAACAGCGCCCTGAGCCTTTGCTTCCTCTACTGACATTTCTTCCATGGTAATAGGCACATCGGCTGCAATTGCATTGTTTACCCATTCTTCAAGCTCATCACATTCCTCACGAGTTACTTTTCTATCAAAATTAAAGTCAAACCTCGCACGCTCTACAGTTATGTTTGAGCCGCGCTGATTTATATCCGCTCCAAACTTTGCACGAAGTGCTGCAAGCAAAAGGTGTGTTGCAGTGTGCAGACGCGCGGTCTGTTCACCACTGTCGGCAAGACCACCCTTAAACTTCTGCTCTGAGCCCTGTGAAGATATCTTCTGGTGCTTGGCAAATGCTTCATCAAAGCCTTTTGTGTCCACCTTCAGCCCTTTTTCTTCTGCCAACTCGCAGGTTATTTCAATCGGGAATCCGTATGTGTCATAAAGTCTGAATGCAGACTTTCCGTCTATTGTGTCTCCCTCTTTCATATCCTTTGTAACTTTTTCAAGCTCGCGCAATCCACGTCCCAAAGCTTTTGCAAACTTTGCTTCTTCCTTGTTAAGCTCGTCATGAATGCGCGTCTTGTTTGCCATAAGCTCGGGATAAATCTCGCCGTATTCATCGAGTATCACCTTTGCCACCTGCCATGTGAACTGACCGGGAAGCTCCAGCATACGTCCGTACCTTACCGCGCGTCGGATAAGCCTGCGCAGAATGTATCCCTGATCCATATTGGATGGTGTAACGCCTTTTTCATCGCCAAGTATAAAAACCGCTGTGCGACAGTGGTCGGCTACTATTCTCATCTCGCGCATCACCACGTCGCCGTCAGTATATTTCTTGCCTGAAAGCTCTTCGATTTTTGATATTATGGATGCAAACAAATCCGTTTCATACACAGAAGCTTTCCCCTGCAAAACGGCTATAGTTCTGTCCAATCCCATTCCTGTATCAACATTCTTCTTTTCAAGAGGAACAACACTTCCGTCTTTTAGTTTATTGTATTCCATGAACACATTGTTCCAGATTTCAAGATACCTGCCGCAATCGCATGCCGGTGAGCAATCCGGTCCACAAGGCTCTTTATCCGTAATATAAAATATCTCAGTATCAGGTCCACAAGGTCCTGTAGCGCCAGCTATCCACCAGTTATTTTCAGCAGGCAGGTAGAATATCCTCTCTTTTGGTATTCCACACTCTTCCCACAGTTTTGCAGAAACTTCATCGCGCGGAGCGTTTTCATCTCCCTCAAAAACAGATATTGCAAGCTTTTCAACCGGTATGTTAAACCACTTTTTTGATGTTAAAAGCTCATAGCTCCAGCGAATGGAATCATCTTTAAAGTAATCACCAAGCGACCAGTTGCCCAGCATTTCAAAAAACGTAAGATGCGAAGCATCTCCCACTTCGTCAATATCTATTGTGCGAATACACTTTTGCACATCGCACAGCTTCACTCCCGCAGGGTGGCTCTCTCCCATCAAATATGGCACTAATGGAAACATTCCGGCAGGTGTAAACAGCACTGTCGGGTCGTTTTCCGGTATCAAAGAGGCAGAAGGTATAACAGCGTGACCCTTCTCCTTAAAGAAATCTAAATATTTTTGCCTAAGTTCTACAGAAGTAATCATTTTTTTCTCCTTATGTTAAGCTTAAAAGCCTAAGTTTCATTTATCCAATAAATATTATCTTGATATATTTTGCTTGTCAAGAAAATTGCCTAAAATCAGGCTAATCAGCCAGTCTGCCGTCTTTTTTGCGCATTTTCCTAGTTTTTCTTGATGTCAGTTTTTTCAAGTATCTGTCATAGTTTTTAATGTCAAAGCTCATTTCTTTTAGATTAAATTTTGACACTCGCTCTCCCAAGTTGCGCACTTTGCATCCAGCTGTGGGTAAAAGCAGATCGCATCGTAGCGCACCTTCGTCATCCGGCAGGTCAGCGTCCCATATCTCATAGTATTTCGCAGTATAGTCCTTAAGAACCCCACTCAGTTTAAATGCTTTTTCTCCCTGCGATACTTCAGCGACTACAACATTTCCTATATACTTTTCAAGTATAGGATCATAGGAAGAGTCCATGGTGTTTACAAGCTCCTGATTTATCTTTTTCGTATAAGTTTGCGACTGCGCTATCGTGCTGCTGGCACCCGATGCGGTTATTTTTCCGGAAATTTGAGTAAAAATATCCATAAGTGCATCTTTAAGTGTTTTAAAAAAATTATTTATACTGCGACCCAATCTTCTTAAAATGTTTGGATGATATGCACGCTTCATATCTTTCATTCGCCGCTTCCGGTTTTTTTCATTCATCTGCGAAGCATAGCGTACTATATACGATATATTGGGATATTCATTTTTATATATGATATAGCTCATTTCACCGTTTTCTCCGATAGCTTCGTTTTCCCTAAAGAGCAGCTCAATCCCAGTGTTTTTAACATCCAACTTTCCGGATATTACTGTTTTATCGTGCATCACAGCATGAACATAGTCGTCTCTAAAGCCTTTGAGAGACTTATCTATGTGAACTTTTTTGATAAATGCTATTATTAGAGTTGATACTACTATGAGTATTATCGTCAATAAAAATGTATCTTCAAATACCGCGTTCATATACTGCCCTCAAAACATGATATCCACTTTCGCGTTCAACAGTCTCGCAGTTGCCAAATGTTTTTTTTATCAGCTTTTTAAGGCTTTCCGCTCCCTGCTTTTTCTGAACAACCGCCCAAAATTCGCCGTTTTCGTTCAAGTACTCTGGTGCATTTTCAATCCAAGGATAATATACTTTTTTTCCTGCGCGTATAGGTGGGTTTGTGATTATGATATCAAATCTTTCTGTAATCCCTTCATATCCATCGCCTTGAGCAATATCGGCGGACACACCATATTCTGTTGCATTCTTTTTTGCAAGCTCAACTGCGCGACTATTAATATCGCGCATTGTGCTTTTTGCGCCTGATACAAGAGCCGCGCTTATGCCCACAGGGCCATATCCGCAGCCCAAGTCTAGCAAACTTCCCACTGTTTTATGTGTTTTGAAAAAAGCATCCAGCATGACGGCCGTTCCATAATCCAGCGATGTCTTTGAAAACACACCATCAGCAGTTAAAAAATCAATCTTCCTTCCTGCAATATAAGCGTGAATCTTTTTTTCATTATATTCCCCCGAAGGGTTTTTTGAAAAATAATGATCAGTCATCTATAACACATCCATATATTTTTTCAGCGAAACTTTTAAGTGAAAACTCCGCCTGATATTCCTTAAGATTTTGATGTATTCTATCATAAAAATTTTCGGGGCTTTGATATATTGCCCCAAGTACACTTTTAATTTCCTCTGCATCTTTTTCCACAAATAGCTCTTTGGGATAATTCTCGCCCAATGTATCCACAATGCCGGGTAAATCAGTTGCGACTATTATGCAACCCATGCACAAGGCTTCAATAAGCGCTATCGGCTGCGCCTCTGTAGGGTATCTAGTTGGAAGGCAGAAAACTGCACTTTCCATGAGAAGCTCTTTTTTTTGTTCGTCGGATACAAATCCGATGTATTCTACATTTGAATGTTCCTGCAAACATTTTTCAAAGCGATTTTTTTCATTGGGAAAAATACGACCGGCAACTTTCAGCACAAAGTTTTCATCTGAGCCTATCGCATCAATTAGATCAAATATACCTTTTGACTCAATCACATTACTCATGTAGCATATTTGCATCGGTTTTTTCTTTATCACAGTTGTTTTTTTGTCAAAATCATTTTCTTTGAGCATTATGGAATCCTGTGCAAAGTTTCCCACCACATCGAAATTGCCGCATCCAAAAAGTGTGTGCATTTCTTCTTTGAGTTTGTTGGTGAGCGCAATAGTGCACTTTGCAAGACCTACATACTTTTTTATGTATTTTCTAATCCATTTATGATTTTTATATGTATCTATTAACGCACGGCCATGTATGTGTAGCGTGTATGGCTTGTTGTGCTTTAAACACATTTTGTAGTAGCTTATAAGAGATATAAATCCAAGAGGGGACAGCTTTGGAGTAAAATACACTGCATCACAATCTATGATATGCTTTTTAGCAAGTGCTTTGTTTATAAATGTAGCACGAATTTTATTTGCAGCAGATACACCGACACCCGAGCCTCCGTTGTCAAAAAAATCTACTATATGAAGCGGCACTCCGTTTTCCTGCCATTCGTCACGCAAGCGACAGCTGGCAAAGCTCATGCCGTCGTCTCCGAGGCCAAGTGCTGCTATCATCAGTATTTTTTTATTTGCGTCATATTGCATAGTTAATCAAATAAATGCGGTTTGTTATGTTCTGCAAAGAACTGCGCATCATATAGCCTCCTGTAGATTCCATCCTCTTTTGCATAAAGATCTTTGTGTGAGCCGTTTTCAACAATACCTTCCTCCGACAATACAAATATTATATCCGCATTTCGGATAGTTGAAAGCCTATGGGCTATCACCATGCTTGTTCTGCCCTTGGTAAGTCCTTCGATTGACTTTTGAATTATGGCTTCAGTTTCATTGTCCAGTGCGGATGTAGCTTCGTCCAGTATAAGTATAGGAGGATTTTTTAGGAAAACTCGGGCAATTGATATCCTTTGTTTTTGTCCGCCTGAAAGTCGCACTCCTTTTTCCCCAACCCATGTCTGGTACCCATCAGGAAGCGCAGAAATGAAGTCATGAATATCCGCTTTTTTTGCAGCCTCCACCATCTCATCATATGATGCGTCCGGTCTGCCATACAATATATTTTCTCCGATAGTGCCCGTAAACAGGAAAACATCCTGCTGAACAAGTCCTATATTTTTTCTTAGTGATTCAAGTGTATACTCTTTTATATTTCTGCCATCGATGTGAATTTCACCTTCGTTCACATCATAGAATCTCGGTATAAGGTGGCAGACAGTTGTTTTGCCGCCGCCCGATGAACCAACCAGCGCAATATTTGTTCCCGGCTTAACATCAAAGCTTATGTCGTTTAGAACCTGCTCTTTTTCATTATATGAAAAGCTGACGTTCTTAAATTCAATTCTTCCTTTGGCATTTGTAAGTTCAAACCCACCATCATCAAATTCTGGATCTCTTCGCATAATCTCATCAAATCTCGCAAATCCGGTCATCCCCTGTTCAAACTGTTGGGTGAAGTTTGTAAGCCGGCGTATAGGTTGCATAACAAGATTGATGTACAGCAAGAATCCTGTCAGCTCGCCGATTGTAATAATTCGCTTTACAGCAAATACTCCTCCCAATCCGAGTACAACTATATTAAGCAAAGATATGAAAAAGCCCATTCCAGTTTGAAAGAACGCCATAGCTTTATAAGCCATGTTTTTAGCCCCCCGAAACAGTGAGTTGCCTTCATCAAAGCGCTTTACTTCGTATTCTTCATTGGTGAATGATTTTGAAACACGTATTCCGGAAAGTGCGTTTTCAAGCTGTGCGTTTATATCTGCCATCTTCTCTCGCACCTGTTTAAATCCCTCGCTCATCTTAGAGCGCTGAGTTATTGAAAACCAAAGCATTATTGGTATTACGCCGAAATATATTGAAACCGCAAGTATCCACTGCTGTGATGCAAGCACTATAAATGAGCCTATAAACATTACAATCGAAATAAACAGGTCTTCGGGCCCGTGGTGGGCAAGCTCAGTAATCTGATTTAAGTCATTTACAATGCGGCTCATAAGTTTGCCAGTTCTATTATTGTCAAAAAACTTAAACTGCATCTTCTGCAGATGTCTGAAAAAATCCGAGCGCATCTCAGCTTCCATGCGTATTCCAAGTATGTGTCCCCAGTAATGCATGAAGTAGTTAAGCCCTGCCATTATGATATAAAGCCCCAGCAGAACAGCTATCATTATAAGCAGGCTTTCTATTTGATTGTTTGGTATGTATTCATCCACTATTATTGTAGTCGCATATGGGTAGACAAGCTCAATGGCGGCAAGTAGGAATGCCGCCACCAAGTCTGTCGTAAATAAAAATTTATGACCTTTATAATATGAGATAAATCTTTTAAACATAGATTTATCGTATTTCATTATTTCCTCCAAATCACTTCGTTTACTATGCTTGTGTAGCTTTGAATAATTTTAACCACCTTAACTGACACATTCTTGTCTCTATAGTCAGTTGCAAGCACTGTCGGTTCATTCGCCTCCTGCATTGCGCGCGAAAGCTCGATTGAGCGGCTAACGTCATCAAATGACACTCCGCCGATAATTACAGTTCCCTTGTCCAAAACTTCTGGGCGCTCGGTGCTTGTGCGAATAAGAACTCCCGGAAATCCCAACATTGCACTCTCTTCCGATAACGTTCCGCTGTCCGATAGCACGCAAAATGCATTCTTTTGCAGATGATTATAATCAAAGAATCCAAATGGTTTTAAGTTCTTTACCAGAGGATTAAACTTAAATCCGCTCTGCTCAATGCGCTTAAGTGAGCGCGGATGAGTAGAATAAACTATCGGCATGTTGTATGTTTCAGCGGCCTTATTTATCGCCGTCATAAGCGAGGTAAACGTCTTTTCGTTATCGATGTTTTCCTCACGATGAGCAGACAAAAGCATATACTTTCCGCTTTCAAGCCCAAGGCGAGAAAGAACATCGCTGCTGTTTATAGAATCCATATGCCCATCCAGCACTTCAGCCATGGGAGAGCCCGTCACAAAAAGATGATCGGGACGTTTTCCCTCATTAAGAAGATAACGCCTAGAATGCTCAGTGTAGCATAGATTTATGTCACTCATGTGGTCAACTATCCTGCGATTAATTTCCTCAGGAACGTTCTGGTCAAAACAACGATTGCCGGCTTCCATGTGAAACACGGGAATCTTCAGCCTTTTTGCTGAATAGGCCGCAAGCGCAGAGTTTGTATCCCCCAAGATAAGCAGCGCATCGGGCTTTACCTCCTGCATCACTTTATATGACTTTGCGATAATGTTACCAACCGTTTCGCCCAAGTCACCACCCACTGCATCCAGAGAAAAATCTGGCGCTTTTACCCCAAGCTCTTCAAAGAACACTTGGTTTAAGGTGTAGTCCCAGTTTTGTCCTGTGTGCACCAGCACGTGGTCAAAATACTTATCAACAGCTTTCATCACAGCCGAAAGCCTTATTATCTCAGGGCGCGTGCCCACTATTGTCATTACTTTAAGTTTTTGCATTTATAAGCTCCTTTCGATTTTGAAGCGGATGCTTCTCATCGACATGTTATACTTCAATATAATACGTATCCGGATTTTCAGGGTCAAACAGCTCGCAGGCCCAGAAAAGTGTCAGCACGTCAGTGTCACCCACGTTTTCAATGTTGTGCGTATATCCCGGCGGTATATCCACTATTTCAGGCTTATTGCCGCTCACCTTGTATTCAAGCACTTCATCCGAATTAATCTTGCGAAAGCGTATCACTGCCTCACCTTGAATCACAGTAAACTTTTCCACCTTCGTATGGTGGTAGTGGTTTCCGCGGGTAATTCCCGGTTTTGTAAACGAAACGAATATCTGCCCTGCATGCTCTTGCTTTATAAGCTCAAACAACCAGCCTCTGTTATCACTGTGCACAGTGGGGAAGTATGAAAAGTTGTCCTCTTCAAGATAGGAAAGATATGTCGAATGCAAAATTCTAGTAAGCATATCTCCCATATCTGGAATTATGGCTGTTTCGCGTATATTGCGGAATGAACGAATCTTTTCTGCAAGCTCGCCAAGCGTTATCTGATAAGTTGTTTCTGCATGGCAAAATCCATCGGATGCAATCTTCTTTTTGCCCTCGAGACATTTAACGCATTCGCGCACAACATCATCAATATAGCAAAGAGTGAGAAGATAGCTTTCATCATTTATCTGAATGGGCAAATCATGTGCGATGTTGTGACAAAAAGTCGCAACTACGCTGTTGTAATTTGGCCTACACCATTTGCCAAAGAGATTTGGAAAACGGTATACATAGGC
The DNA here is from genome assembly GCA_963676355.1 of Christensenellaceae bacterium. Lineage (GTDB taxonomy): Bacteria > Bacillota > Clostridia > Christensenellales > UMGS416 > JAGLOK01. Next base: position 376,578 of record OY781093.1, on the reverse strand, counting down.
ATACGTGTTTTTGCCATACTTCAACGCCGCATCTTCTGCCATTTTTTTACTTTTCCCGTAGGCGTTTTCTCGCTCAGCCTGTATGGATGATGAGACGAGTATAGGCGTTTTCTTGCCCAACTCGCGGAGAATATTAACCACGGTGCCCGTTAGCCCCGCGTTGCCTTTAACAAAATCACTGTCATCTTTGGGACGGTTAACCCCTGCCAAGTGGAACACAAAATCCGCCTCAGCAAGATATTCTCGCAACTCCTCTTGTGTATTTTCAATGTCAAACTTTATGATTTCGACATCATCCCTTACTTCAAGGTTTGCACACAAGTTTTTGCCGACAAATCCATTTGCACCTGTTATCAAAACTTTTTTCATTTCTTTTTTAGATTCTCTTTCAATTCATTTTGCATATATGCAAGAGTCAAAAGCTTAGCCTTAACCTTTTCGATTCCCAAGCGTTCCGTATTGTGAGAGTTATAATCCGCACCTTCGGTTGGCATATCTTCGCCTTCGGAGTAATACTTTGCATAGTTTAAGTCGCGGTTATCCGGCACTATCCTGAAATATCCGGGTAAATCAATTGCAGTTGCCATCTCTTCTCGTGTAAGAAGCGTTTCATACAGCTTTTCTCCATGACGCGTTCCAATTATTTTTATGTCATTTTGTGCTTCAAACAGCTCGCGGATTGCCATAGCCAAAACTTCCACTGTGCAGGCAGGCGCTTTCTGTACAAATATATCGCCCGGCTTCGCATTTTTAAATGCAAAAAGCACAAGTTCAACTGCTTCTTCAAGAGACATCAAAAAGCGTGTCATATTTGGATCTGTAACAGTAAATTCCGAGCCACTTTTTAATTGGCTTACAAAAAGCGGAATGACTGAACCACGGGAAGCCATAACGTTTCCGTAACGTGTTGCGCAAATAACTGTTTTTTCAGCGTTTCTAGCTTTTGCCGCCATCACTTTTTCCATCATAGCTTTGGATATTCCCATCGCATTTATAGGATATACAGCCTTGTCAGTTGAAAGACATATGACCTTTTTAACTCCCGCTTCAATTGCGGAATCCAACACATTTTCAGTGCCCATTACATTGGTCTTTACAGCTTCCATCGGATAAAACTCGCAGGATGGAACTTGCTTTAATGCCGCGGCATGGAACACAAAATCCACTCCGTTCATTGCGTAATCCACTGAACGCTTGTCACGAACGTCACCTATATAAAACTTAAGCTTGTCGTTATTATATTTTTTTCGCATATCGTGCTGTTTTTTCTCGTCGCGCGAAAATATGCGTATCTGGGCGATATCCGTATCAAGGAATCTGTCCAGCACAGCATTTCCGAAGGAGCCCGTGCCCCCTGTTATAAGCAAAGTTTTGTTTCTAAACATAAAATCCTCCGTAAAGGTTATTTTTCAAACACAATTACATACCATGTATTTTTTTTATGTATCCCACACCGCCGCCGAGCATTTCCCCGGTGTACGGATTAATGGGATTGTGCAGGTGCATCATGAAATACTCTGCACTGTTATATTTTTGGTCAGTTGTCGCCTTGGCGAAATCTTCCCTTATATAAACATGTTTCACTTTTCCGCAGACCAAAGCATTTTTACTGTTTGGAATAAGCTCTTTTTCCCATTCAAATGAACATTCCAGACGTATAAAGCTCTCTTTTACTCCCATGCAGCCAATCTGTTCACACTCGACCGCCCCAAAGCCTGCATTTTCTATCTCATCTTTTTCAAAATCATTGTCTTTTATCGATTTCCAACAGTTTTCTATATAACCGTCATTAATAAAATTAATGCAAAACTCACCTGTTCTTTTAATATTTTTATAGGTATGGGTGTGCTTCATCAATCCCCCCATAATAATGAAAAAATTATCACCCTCGCCGGTAAATGTTGACCAGCTCTGGAACGCCAGATTTGGCAGACCGCTTTCTTTCTGGGTTGTGACCAAAAACAGCACCTGAGGAATAGCAGTTACAAACTCTATCCACGAAAATATTTCCCATTTGCCTTCCCAGTTTTCTTTAATATAATCCGGCTTTACATTATTTTTATTAAAATCCATAGTTCACACCTTTACTTGCCGTAATTTTCAACGCACAAGTCCATGACTTTCAATATATCATCAAAGAACTTTTCCTGACAATAGTTTTTGTCATAATACTCACGCGCGTTTTTGGCATATTCTTTGAGACGCGACTTATCCTTTGCCAGCGCGTCCACGTTTTTGGCAAGCGATATAAAGTCTTCCGACGCGCACGCCATACCGCACTTTGCGTCCTCCAATACCCTCGTCGTCTCGCCGCCGGCAGCCGCCAATATCGGCCTTCCCGCCGCCATGTATGTCTGCACCTTGCCGGGCAAGGTGAGTTCAATTAATTTATTTGCCTGAAGCGTCACAAGCAGTGCGTCGGCTTCGGCGTAATATTTGGGCATCTCCTCCAGCGGACGTCTGCCGTGGAAAGATACCAAATGCTCCACATTGAGCTCGCGTGCAAGCTCTTTGCATTCTTCCAGCGCGCTTCCTGAGCCTACGATATTCCAGTGTATGTCCGCTCTGTCGCGCAAAAGCGATGCTGCGCGTATTATAGTGTCCACAGCCTGCGCCTGACCTACATTACCCGCAAAAAGCAGGTTCAGCCCGCGCCTTTTTGGGAGCGGTGTAGGCGCAAATATATCTTCGGCATACTGTGGTATGTGTATAGCATCCCGTTCCAACCCCAAAACGTCTTCAAAATAATCGGCAAATCCCGCAGATGTAACAAGCAACGCTGTTGCTTTTTTATACATCCTCTTGCTGTAGTTTTTAAGACGCTTATATATAAATGAACTTTCGCGCAGATGCATCCGAGCTGTCACGCTTTCCGGCCAAATGTCTAAACAGTTGAGCACCACCGGACACTTTGCGCGCCGTGAATACACATAGGCGGGCCTGCAAAGGGATATGGGCGAGTGCTGCTGTATGAATACAACGTCTGCATCAGCGGCGAGTTTTCTCGCCTTAACAGAACCACTCACCGCAAAGGAGATATAGTTTAAAAGGAGTGTCAGCGAATTGCTTCCCCTGCCCACAAGCTTAGAGCGGGTAACCTTTACTCCGAAATATTCTTCATTTTCGTGTTTTTTATAATTTTTACCCCTATATTCATCCGGCACTTTGCCCTCGGGATAATTGGGGAGTCCTGTAAGCACGCGGACATCATGGCCCTTTTGCACAAGGGTCTTTGCGATGTGGGATATACGCATGGGTTCCGGATGGAAATATTGTGATACAATCAGGATTTTCATTACGAGATATTATATCACAAATATACTTTCAAGTCATGGTTTTAAACACATGCAAACACTGCAATTGGTACGACAGCTGTGCATATATATCATTTGAATATTCCATTTATACAAATGTAATGCAAATAGGCGAATAAAACCATATATTTTGGATAACAGGGGCATAATTAATTGATTATGAAGCCATTTTCTGATATATTAAACTTGAAAAAAAACTAAGGAGAATCAATATGCCACTTGTTACAACAAAAGATATGCTAAAGAAAGCTTATGACGGCGGATATGCCATCGGTGCTTTCAATGTAAATAATATGGAAATGGTGCAGGGCATTGTAAATGCCGCAAAGAAACTCAACTCACCTCTTATACTTCAGGTGTCAGCAGGCGCAAGGAAATACGCCGGCTCACTTTATCTTAAAAAGTTAGTTGAGGCTGCTGTTGAAGATTCAGGTCTTCCAATCGCATTGCACTTAGACCATGGTGCAGATTTTGATATCTGCAAACAATGCATAGACGACGGCTTTTCATCGGTTATGATAGACGGAAGCCATCATTCATTTGAAGACAATATCGCTCTTACGAAAAAAGTTGTTGAATATGCCCACGAACGCGGAGTTTCCGTTGAAGGAGAGCTTGGACAGCTTGCAGGAATCGAAGATGATGTTAACGTTTCTGCTGAAGATGCAAAATTCACACATCCTGACGAAGTAAACGAGTTTGTTGAAAAAACAGGCGTTGATTCATTGGCTATCGCTATAGGCACAAGCCACGGCGCATTCAAATTTAAAGGTGAACCACAGCTTCGCTATGATATCCTAGAAGAGATCTCAAATCGTCTTCCCGGATTCCCGATAGTGCTTCACGGTGCATCATCAGTTGTGCCTGAATATGTAAAAGAAATAAATGAGTATGGCGGAGACATGGCAGGAGCACAAGGCGTTCCTGAAGATATGCTAAGAAAAGCTGCTTCAATGGCAGTTTGCAAAATTAACATTGACTCTGATATCCGTCTTGCAGTAACAGCTGCTATCCGTCACTACACAGTGGATAACCCGACTGTGTTTGATCCAAGAAAATATCTTGGCGAAGCACGCGATTACACACAGTCCATCGTAGAACATAAAATTAAAAACGTTCTGGGCTGCGAAGGCAAAGCTTAAGACTAATAATTTCAAAAGAGCGGCAATCTTGTCGCTCTTTTTTTGCGCAATAAAACATTATACAAAATATAGACATATTTTTATGGTATCTTATTTTCGAGGTGATGCACAATGAGACAAAGAATAATTATAACCGGAACCACACACGGCATAGGTCTTGAGATGTTAAAACAATTGGCTGGTGCAGACTATGAAATAATCACCGCCTGCAGAAATATAGAAAAATCCAACGCTATAGCAAGCGAGATAAAAGACAACAATCCGGAGGCAGAAATACATACATATAAACTGGATTTATCATCATTTGACAGCATTATAGCCTTTACCAAAAAGATATACAATGATTTTGACTATATCGACATACTGCTCAACAACGCTGGCATTTACTTAAGCAAAAACGGAAAAACAGAGCAGGGCTTTGAGATGACAGTAGGCGTAAACTATGTCGGAACATACTATCTCACATATCTTTTGGAAGATATCGTTGCAAAAGGGCACAGCTCCAAGATTATAAATATCTGTTCGCGTATAGCATTAAACGGACATCTGACATACAAACCGCAGAGGTTTTACAGCCAACCAAGAGGTCTGCGCGCTTATGCCTCGTCAAAATATATGCAGCTTCTATGGATAAAACACGAGGCGCACAATTTTCTTGATCGCGGGATAATGATGTATGCCGTGCACCCGGGAGATGTGTATACAAATCTCTGGCGCACTAAAAATATTTTGATAAAACTCATCTGGCCCATACTAAAAAGAACTCTCATAACCGTTGAAGAAGGTGCAAAGGCCGGCGTATTCATCGTGCAAAACAATGTGCGCAAGGTCGGGGAGATGTATCAAAACGAAGGCGATATTATGAAGTTTCCCAAGTATGATGAAGAAACAGCACAAAAACTTATTGACTATACAGATAAGGAAATTATGCGGCTCGGTCATAAAAAAAGCATATAGAAAAAACCGCCCATTTTCAGGCGGTTTTTTCTTTCCTTCTTCATAATCATCGCAAGCCGCTAGGCTCAAACGATGAAGTTTTAACACTATGCAACTTGCGCACTAATCGATTGTAATAATCACTCTGCGCTGTGGCTCTGAGCCTTCTGAATAAGTTGTTATCCCGCCTTTTTCTGAAAGCGCAGTGTGTATTATGCGTCTTTCATATGAATTCATCGGGTCAAGTGCTATGTTACGTCCTGTGCTTAGTGCTTTTTCCGCCAAGCGGTTTGCAAGCGACTCAAGCGTCTTCTCGCGCTTTCTTCTGTATCCGCCTACATCAAGCTGCACTCTAAAGTACTCTACCTCTGTCTCTCCGTGCTGATGGTTTACAACAAGCGATGTAAGCAGCTGCAGCGCATCAAGCGTCTCTCCTCTGTGTCCGATTAAAGCACCCACATGTTGGCCTTCAACTCGGATTTTAATGTTCCCTTCATCCTCAGCAACGGCAATTCCGGGATCGTACACATTCATGAGCTTTGAAACTTGGGTCAAAAATGACACTGCTTTGTTCGCCGGTGAAAATTTCTCACTCACGCGAACCCTTGCCATTTTAACTCCCAACAGCCCCAGCACACCTTTTGTGCCTTCATCCAAGATATCTATCTGCGCTTCCGCTATGGATAAATCAAGCTGTTCAAGCCCTTTCTGTACGGCTTCTTCAACAGTTTTGCCGATACTTTCTATGGTCTTCATATAATAAATCGCCTCCTAAGCGCGTTCTAGCTTTTTCTCCTGCTCTTCTTTTGCTGTAAGAGCTCTTTCTATAATGAGGCTTGTTCCAACAGAAACAACGTTGCTGACTGTCCAGTAAAGCGCGAATGCTGCAGATGAAGTCACGCAGATGAAAACAGAAAACAGCGGGAAGAAATATTTCATCATCTTTCCGTTCATCGGATTTGGAGTGTCAGTGTTTTGTGGCTTCTCTTTTGGCTGCGGCATAGTAAGCTTGCTTTGCAAGAAACTCATTGCGCCTGCTGCAAGTGGCAGTATAAACAGTCCGTTCATCTGACCTGCATAAAGCTCGCGAACCGGTGCAAGTACAGCATCGAAATCAGTGATATTCATTGCTTGAATTGCTTTGTATGCATTTTCCACCATATCAAACGTTGGAATCACTGCAGTATTTCTGGGGAAGTTGGCCATAAGCGCAAACACATCCGGCTGCCAGAGGTTTTTAACCCACAGCCAGCTTTCAACAGGCACATTTGCCGGTGACACTGTCTTTGCAGCTTCATAAACTGCCAATATTTGATCTCCGGCTATTGCACGAAGAGCACCAAAGAATGCAAAGAAAATAGGCATCTGTATAAGCATTGGAAGACATCCCGAAAGTGGGGAAAAGCCCTCTGTCTTATAAAGCTCCATAGTCTTTTTAGACTGCATTTCCTTGTCGTTTTTATACTTTTTATTGATTGCATCAACCTTAGGCTGAATTGATTTTTGTTTGTGCATATTCCTTTTCTGCTTGATATCAAGCGGAAGAAGCATAAGCCTAAACATAACAGTCAAAACAACGATTGACCAACCGTAGCTGCCCACATATGTTTGAATGAATCCTAATGCCGTTTTGAAAAAATCGGCAATAAAGTTATCTGATAAAAATCCCAATTTGAATTTTCCTTTCTCAGGTAAAGTTACGGTACGGGGTCATATCCGCCCGCGTGAAACGGATGACATTTTAAAATACGGCGCACAGCAAGCCAGACGCCTTTTAACGCCCCGTATTTTGATATTGATTCAAAAGCATATTGTGAGCAAGTAGGGTAGAACCTGCAGTGAGGTCCCAGAGCCGGGGAGATTTGCTTTTGATAAAATCTAATCAGTGCTAGAAATATTTTGGACATTTTTTTCTTCCGTAATATGTTTCTCAAAAAGCCCTACTTTTTTTAGGAGTTTTTCCATGTCTTTACCGATTTGTGCATAGCTTGCGCCGTTTGCTCCGATTCTCGCTATAAATATAATACGCATTCCTCGCGAAATATCGTCAAGCATAGCTCTTGCATGTTCACGCATAATTCTTTTAATGCGATTGCGTTCAACTGCATTTGCTACTTTTCGGCTGACTGAAAAACCAATCAGCAACTCATCTTTTGCACGGCCTCTTGCATATGCCATCGCGACTCTTTTTTGAGCCAGATTCTTGCCGCGCCTATAGATGAAATTAAAGTCTCTGTTTTTTCTCAGCCGGTATTTTGCACCCAGCATAAACTATTAAGCCGAAAGTTTCTTGCGGCCTCTGCTGCGGCGGCGCTTTAATACATTGCGTCCCTGTTTAGTTTTCATGCGCTTTCTGAAACCATGTTCTTTTTTGCGCTGACGTACCTTTGGCTGTAATGTTCTTTTCATTATATTAATCTCCTTTTATCCAAAGGGGCTTAACTACTACGTTTTTCCAATGCGAAAAATCATCGTCTGATTCTCCTTTGGACTTTAACGTGCACTCGCCCATATTAGTCTTTAAAAATACCATGTAATTATACTTAAACCGCCTACTGTTGTCAATGTATAATCTCTACAACGTAAAAATAGCTTGAAATCAGCCTTCTAAGGCTCTTTCATACACCTTTTTTAATTTCTTTTTAGTAGCCGCTCCTTCATGCACTTTTTCCCCATCCACATAGTATGTTGGCACATACCAATAATCATATTGATTTGCTATGTCAGGATGCCTAACTTCATCAATTATTTCAATCTCAATATCGTTATATTCAGGATGTTCTTTTAAAAGTGCGTCCATCCATCTGTGAGCCATCCTGCAAAACGGACAGGATGCCATTGTAAACATTGTTATCTTTTTCATTTTATCCTCTTTTTTATATTAGCATTTTAACTGCCATATCATACATAAGCTTTGTATATTCTTTCACCGGAGTTTCATGATACTCATCAAGTTCATGCGCGTGTCTGGCTGCTGCCGCAAAAAGCATCTGTGCAACAGATTGCTTTTCAAACAAGCTGTGCTCCGCGGACACTAAGCCTTCATTATACCCGAGGGATATAAGACTTGACAGCTTTTCTTGATATCTTTTTTTTGTCTCTTCCAACAGCCCAGTCATCTTTTTATCAAAGGCAGGTGTAAGCTGGGGAAAATAGTTCGCATTTGTCACCGCGCAGAACACAGTATAATACTTATCCATTGCTTTTATATGCTCTTCCAAAAACCCCAGCATCACTTTTTCAAAGCCCTCTTTTTCACTATAATCGTATTCTGTGATTTCTTGCATAGTAGAGTCGATAAAATATTGAGCCGCCTCAAAAATCATCTGCTCCTTGTTTGCAAAATACATATAAACGCTGCCTTTTCCAATCCCTGCGCGCTCAGCGACGTCGCTTACTGTAATGGAAGTAAGTTCACCGGTTTCCAAAACAGCATCAAATATTGCATCAAATATCTTTTCTTTTTTTTGTTTCTTATTCATCACCGGACTTCAATTTCTTTTTCTTATTTTTATAGTCTTTGTCAAACGCTGCATACATCGCAGGAACTACGATAAGCGTAAGTGCCGTAGCGAAAATCAATCCACCAATCGCTGTAATTGCAAGAGGCTGCATCATCTCAGCTCCGCGTCCTATTCCCACAGACATTGTCGAAAGCGCAAAGATTGTTGTAAGTGCCGTCATGACTATTGGACGAAGTCTTGCTCTGCCCGCTTTCATTATAGCTTTGTGAGAAGTCATTCCTCTGTCTTTTAGCTGATTTATATAGTCCACAAGCACGATACCGTTATTAACCACAATACCCGCAAGAATTATCATTCCGATGAGTGCAACAACCGAAAGGGGAGTGTTTGTTACAATCAATGCGATGAACCCACCGGTAAAAGCCAAAGGTATTGCAAACATCACGATGAATGGATATTTAAACGATTCAAACTGAGCCGCCATAACCATGTATATAAGCGCAACTGCCATCGCAAGCGCAAGAATCAAATCATGAAGTGCACTGTTTATTTCCTCACTCTCGCCAACAAGTTCCACAGTATATCCTTCAGGAACTTCAATATCTTCAAGCGCTTCTCTTACATCGTCGCCAACTATGCCGATATTATATCCATCTTCAAGCTCAGCTTCAACTGTGATTGTGCGCTCTTGATTGTTGCGCGTTATGCTTGCATATCCAGATTCTTCTGTTACATCTGCAATGTCTCCAAGCTCAACCGTTTCACCCAAAGGTGTTGTTATCTCAAGGTTTTTAATTTCTCTTACACTTAGCTCTCCATCACTTCCGTTTTTAACAATTATATCATAATCACGGCTGCCAAGAGTAAGCTCTCCTGTTTTGTTGTTTGGGTTTACAGCACTATCAACTGCCGAAAACACCTGTGCTACAGTGAGGGAATTTTTAATTGCTTTTTCTTTATCCACAGTAATCTTCAAAGCAGGTGCGCCCTTTGATATGCCGTTTTTAACTTCTGTTGTGCCTTCTGTATCGGTCACAATGTCTGCCGCCTGATTTGCCAAGTCTTCCAATTCGTCAAACTCTAGTCCGCGAATCTCGACAGAGATTCCGGAGCCCATCATTGCCGAAAGGTCCATTGCCTGTCCGCTGATTTCAAACTCCGCATCAAGGTCTTCTAAAGAATCACGTATTTCCTGCTCCACCTCTGATGTCACATAGGTGCTATCTTCTTGCATAATTATATTTATTGTGCCCGATCCGCCGCCTGCACTTTGTGAGCCAAAGCCCATCAAATCAGAGCCTATAAAAGCGCCTACAGTGTCCACGCCATCAATATTTTCAACTTTGCTCACTGCTTTGTCCATCATGTCCGCAGTTTCATTAAATGTTGATCCAAGAGGCATGTTAACAGATATTGATATCTGTCCTGAATCTGAATCAGGGAAATATTCTGTTCCTATCTGAAGCGATCCAAATATGCTTGCTCCAAACAGCAATATTACAAATGTAATAACAGCCGCTTTGTGTCTCAATGCAGATTTTAGAACTTTCTTATAAAACTTATCTACAGCTTTTTGCGCTTTGCCCTTCTTTTTAATCTTTACATTTGCAAGCAGCTTTGAAGAAGCCATTGGTACAAATGTCAAAGCGATTACAAGGGATGCAACAAGAGAAGCAGATATTGTCCATGCCATTTCTTTAAATATCTCGGCTGTCATTCCCTGAAGGAAAACTATCGGCAAAAAGACCGATATAGTCGTAATGGTCGATGCTGTGATAGCTCCCGCCACCTGTTTTGCACCGGCGATGGCTGCATATTTTGCATCCTTGCCCTTTGCTCTTATCCTGTATATGTTTTCAATAACAACAATGGAGTTGTCCACCAGCATTCCAATGCCCAGCGCAAGTCCGCCCATTGAAACGATGTTTAGTGTTATATCCATGAAGTATATCAATATAAATGCCGCAAGAAGGCTTATCGGTATCGCAACACCAACAACAAATGTCGGGCGCAGGTCTTTTAGGAAAAGTATCAATACCAATATTGCTAAAAGACCGCCGTATATCAGATTGCTCGTTACATTTCCCACAGCCATGTCGATATATTCGGCTTGGTCCATAAGAGTTACTATCTCAATGTTTTCATACTCATCTTCCAATGCATCAAACTCTTCACGCACAGCCCCCACAACATCACTTGTGGCATAGCTGCTCTGCTTTTGCAATGATACTGTTATGGCATCCTCGCCATTTACCTTTGAATAACTTTCATCGGCAGTATCAACAAGCATTACCTCTGCGATGTCTGAAAGGCTTATCTGCTTTTCATCGCTGCTGTATACTATAAGGTTTTTAACCGCATCCATGTCCTCGAGCTTATCGCCCACACGAATTAAGTATAAATCATCGTCCTCTTTTGCATATCCAGAAGGCATTTCAAAGTTTTGCCCTTGAATTATTCCTTTTACGGATTCCTCGCTGATAAATGTCTGATAGGCAATATCCACTTCGGGAAGATCTGCCTCTTCCATTGTGACTTCAGCAAGTCCAGCTTCAGCACGCTGAGTATTTATATCCTCAAGCATCTGCTCTTTAACACTTGTTTTTAAGTCTTCATTTAGCTCATCGTTTATATCACTAATGCTGTCTTCATTCAAGCTTATCTGCACTTTGTTTTGCGCATCACCACTCATTGTGATGGTTGCCACGCCCTCAATGCGCTCAATTCTCGGAAGAATTTCATCTTCCATCCAATAGCTGGCCTCGGATATATCCATGTTATTAACCGATACAGAGAAATTTAAAATGGGCATCATGTCCGGGTTAAACTTCATTATCCTCGGGTTTTGTGCACCTTCTGGAAGATATCCTGAAATCATATCCAGCTTTTCACGCATGTCAATCATGGCGGAGTCCATGTTGGTTGCCGTATTAAATTCCAGTATTACAGTGGAATTACCCTCCGACGACACAGACTGTACTTCCTTTATGTTGCTTACAGTTGCCATCGTGCTTTCGATGGGATTTGTAATCATCATCTCTACTCTCTCAGGGCTTGCACCCTCATATGATGTAAATATCACAGCATACGGCAAATTCATGTTTGGAAAAAGTGCGGTTGAAAGAGACGTGACCGAAATCACTCCTATTGCCGCAACTATCAAGACAACCATGATAACCGTAACCGGTCTTTTTACGCTAAAACCTGGTATGTTCATTTAAATCCTCCATATATTAAAAAAATTATTTTCGTTTTAAATCAGCAGCTAAAACAAGCTGACTGACCGCTCGGTCAGTTCAATATATTATTCTTTTATTTACATGTCAACACCAATACTTCCAATAATTTTAAACATTTTGTGAAGTATGCTAAATAAGGGGATAATATGCGCAATTTTATTCATATAATTTGTATAGTTGTTAAAATAATCAAATTCATCGTCTATATTTGACTTCGTCGCTGTTGCGTATCATATTATATATAATGTATAATACATAAATGAAATTGAGGTTAGACCAAGGAGTAATTAATGCGATACAGCACTAGAGTTCGCTTAAAAAAATATATATACATCGCAATCGCCATAATAGCGTTTTTTGGTTTGAATATACTTATATTTAGCGCGATTATAAACAAAAATCAATCCATACAAAAAAGTGTTGTAGGAATTGCCAGCGGCGAAAATGCAAAAGCATATCCGTATGAAGATGGAGTAATAGCAGTTGTAGGAACACAGGTGAAATCATATGACTATATGGGCGAGGTTCAGTACGAATATGAAGCACCTCGAGAGGGCATGCAAGCCTTTCGAAATGATAATATTACCATTCTCTGGCACACAAACATCGCAGTCATTTTAGACAATACAGGAGAAGTTTTGTCCGTACAGGAGATGCCCAACCAAGGCACTATACTTTTTGGAACATGCAACTCCGAGCAGTTTGCAGTTGCAGTCATTGAAGAAGGGCAATCCAAGGTGCGTGTATATGACTTTAACAAAATAGAAATCTGGACAAACCTCTTCCCTGATATGTCTGTTTTAAGCATTGGATACTTTGGTGAATCAGATGATCAGCTGTGGTCGCTTGCTTTGGATTATCATGGAACAATTCCGATCACTCGACTTTACACAAACTACCCCGGAAGTTCGCAAACTGGAAGAATTACCGTAAACGACCAGATTTGCTACGCGCTTGAGCCTTTGGATGAATCCATTTATATAATAGGCACAAGCCACATACAGCAAAGGACATACACCGACAACAAACTCTCGGAAATCCTGATTAATGGCTGGGCGCTTGAAAGCAGCTTGGTAGGCGACAATGCCGAAGCGTCATTCTTGTTTGCACCCGTTGACACTAGCGGAAACAAGGGCCCACTTTCCTCTCTGTGGTATATATCCCACACAGGAGAGCAATATAGGATATCAATGCCGGCAAACATTAAAAGTGCGACTCTGACAGAAAAAAAGATATATGCCATCTCGAACGAAGGTGTGTATTTTATGAATTTTAACGGGCAAGGCAGAGGCTTTTCTAAGCTCGACTTTGCTATTGATGAAGTTGTGGGCGTGTGCAAAGGAAAATCAGCTATTTTGCGCTCGGGGATTGATTATTATCTTATAAGCCTCAACAAGTAAAGGAGACTTAATCTTTGATTGATTTAGCGATACTTGCAATATTTATTATATTCGCCGTGGTTGGATACCATAAGGCTTTTTTAAAGTCTGTCTTAAGCATTGCGACATATTTTATCTCTCTGTTAGGTGCAATGTTGGTGCACTCGCAACTTGCACAAACTATAAATGCATCCGGAAAAGTGATTCCGCTTATTGTGAATTACTCGGAAAGCTCCACCATGCTGGACTCCATCGAAAGCTTTAGAGCTGTTGCTACAGACCTTTCTCCCGATGCTTTAAATGCAATCGTTGCAAAGTCGAACATACCATATCCGCTTTCTGGGCTAATGGTACAAAATGTGCAGAACATAGCTTTTTCGCAAGATGGTCTTATAACGCTTGGCGACTATCTTTCGATGACCATAGCACATATGGCTGTAAATCTATTTAGCTTTATTTTCGTGTTCATATGCTTTTATTTAGTTTTTAGTCTTCTAATAAACCTGTACGATTATGTATTTAAATTCCCTGTTTTAAAGCTATTTGACAACGCTTCCGGCGCACTGCTGGGTTTCATTCAGGGATTTCTAATCATGTTTATGATATTTTCAGTGGTCCCTGTTGTTTTAGCATTTCTTCCTTTTCAGGAGATATCCGATCTTATCGAAAACAGTGGCATGGGCAAGTTTTACTATCATTCAAATTTCATAATAGATATGATTAAAGGAATAATAAAATAACGAGGTGCATGTTTTGGTGAACATTTCACAAAAGATAAACTTACACATAAAAAGCTGGAACAAACAGTTTCTGAGCTTTATTCGTCTTATAAAGTTTGACATGGTGTTTGCCGCGCTATATATTACAGCATTGGTTTCCCCTACCGTTTCAGCGTTCACAAGAACAAAGTTTGGCTACCCTGCAGTGTTTTTGATATACATTGTGTGGTTTGTTTCCTGCATAATACGCAACAAGAAAAGAGGCAAGAAATTTCTTGTGGATAAATCGCGCATAGCAGAAGTTGTGGCTATGGTTATATGGCTTGTTTTTATCTCTATTACCTTTCTTGTTGGACGCGGAGAAAACGGATATTGGGCACTTATATATACCATAATGTTTATGACTGTATATATGATTGACTATCTTTATGGCATGTATAATGAGCGCTACGTGTTAAACGGTCTTATATATGTGGCACTTTTTGTATTTGCAGCTCATAGCTTAATTTCAATATTCATGCTTGCAAAAGAACCCTTTATAGCCAGATCTTTTAATGCATATTACTTTGATGATATTGCAAAATATGCTCCCTTAGAATACAAAGGCTTGGGTTCATATACATTCTTTACATCACTCGCTATAGCGATACCTATATTCATATTCATAACAGCGAGGTTAAAGCACCGCATACTGCCCACTATACTAATTCTTCTGAGCGTTGCAGGATGTTTCTATGCAGCATACGCAGGGCTTATCATGATGCTTATAGTAACCCTTTTAGTTTTACTGATATATGCATTTATATTTTACCCAAACAAAAAGCATAAAAGAGCGATGGTAGCCATTTTGCTTATTGCAATTGTTCTTATAATAAATCTTTTTGCTTGGATTTTGCCGCATGACACAAACGAGATGTACAAGGCCAAGCTACGCTCACTGCTACTTACTACAATAGAAATTGATATAGCTCCGCAAGTCGAAAAACCCGGGGAAGGCACTAGTGATGCAGAAAAGAAACTGGAAGAAATAGAAGGCTCTCGATTTGAATTCTACATGGTGTCACTTAAAACATTTTTAAAGCATCCTCTTTTTGGAGTAGGCCCCTATTTTAAGACTGCAACTGTTGCAAATGGAATCGGAAACCATTCCAGCTGGCTGGACTATCTTGCCATGTATGGCCTATTGGGCTGCTCGCCGCTTATTGCGTTTTTTATACTCGTGTTCAGGCGGAGCGTAAAACTTACCAATTATTCTGCAACCAAAGTGATGCGATTTACAGGCTGGGCGCTGTTTATGGGGTATGGCTTTTTAAACCCCGTGTTTACGGCAAAAAACTTCCCGGTGGTATTGATGCTTTTGGCATCAGGCGGAGTCGCAAGCGGTCAGCTTGTAAAATTTGTGGATGTGTTTAAAAAAAAGAAAGTTTAGCTGCTTGTTAATGCAAGAATTACCATGAGCCTTTTTCTATATATCCTTCCACCATCGCATTCGCTTTATCAACTATAGATTTCTCATAGCCCAAAAAGCTTAAAAGCCTTATAGCATTTCTTGTTTTTACCGCACCGTTTTTAAGCTTAAAATCAAAGCTTACGCCTTCACTTCCCACGTCTTCACTGAAGTGATAGTTGTCATGCGTTTTTTCCATTATCTTAGTAAGCTCTATATCGTGGGATGCAACCACGCAAAGGCAGTTTTTATTACTAAGGCTTTCAAGCATGCTTGCTGATGCGGCTATTCTTTCAATGGTGTTTGTGCCGCGCAATATCTCATCTATAAAACAAGTGACAGCTATCTTTTCTGTCATATCCAAAACGCGTTTTAGCGACTTTATCTCAGTTATAAAATAACTGTCGCCTTGAATAAGGCTGTCGCGCACAGCCATAGATGTCATCACAAGAGAGCGGCGAAGTTTGTAGCTTTTTGCCATGCAGGTGTTTATCGTCTGAGCCAGAATCGAATTTACAGCAACTGCTTTTATAAATGTAGATTTGCCGGAAGCATTTGGCCCTGTAACAATACTGTTTTTAACAATAGCTCCGCTATTTTTAACCGCGTTATCAACAAGAGGATGATACATTTCATAAAACTCCACAGAATTATCCTCAATAAACTCAGGCAAGCAATAGCCTTCTGTACTCTTTCTGAATGAAAGTGTGCAGATTGCGATGTCTATCTCGGCAAATGCTTTATAAAACTCATGAAATGCTTCATGTTCTTTATTTATTTTATTTATTATTCGGTTATATTTTCTTATGTCAGTAAGAAAGCTCATCTTAAAGTATTCTGCAACCACTTCAGTCGGTGACAATGTTTTAAGGGTTTTGTTTGAAACTTTGCCCTTTATAGATTTAAAAACAGTATAATTTTTTTCAAGCTTTGTAAGCAATGAAGATATCTCTGTGTCACTTTTCGCGTCTTTTAGTATTTTAGAACAAGCATACAACATGGAGGAAAAATAGCTTATTACAGAAAGCTCCCTTTCCAATCTAAGCTTTAGTCTGAAATAAATAACAGCATTTACGAGCGTTGACAAAACAAGAAGTACAACGCCCCATGTAGTATTTAGCAAAATAAGAGCCGCAAATGCAATTGGCATAAACGCTAAAATATTATACATAAATCCGTTTTCAAGCATCTTTGAACTGGAATCGAAAATATAGGATGCAAGCATGTTGTGATCACTTTTTCCCAGACCTAACAATTTCAACTGAACTTGTTCGCGCATTTGTGTGTTGTTTTCAAAATATGCCACAAGCGCTTCATGCCGGGCAAGTCTGTCTCCATCAAAATCAATCTCATGGAGTACTTGATAAAGTCTCTCCTCACCAACTGATGTATTGCAGACATTTATTCTTTTAAATACTTCATCCATGTCCAAGTCATTCCACGTGATTTCATCTATCAGCGAGGATTCGCTAAATGTATCTTTTGCATATTCCCAGTAAGATTTTATACTGCTAAGCTCATAATCCGTATAATATGGTTTTTTGCCAAACGATTTTCTAATTCTAGTAAGCAATGAGCCTTTTGATTTTGACGAGAATATACTTGTCACAATGGCTACTCCAATAAATATTAATATAATAATAAATGCGTCCATAGCACGACCTTTCAAATTATTCTCATTGCATTATCTTATACAAGGAAGTTAAAATAAACATATTTTTCTAAAATGCGCATATTTGAGCCTAAAAACCCTCATATAAGCAACAAAGCCGCATTATGCGGCTTTGAATAAGTTCTTTTATTTTTCGTAAGGCTTAGCATATCTCTTTTCATACACACCATTCTTTTTAAGCTGACTGTTCCAATACATGTCTGTGGGCAAAAACCTCATCATGAAAAGTGTGAATCGACTGTATCGCTCCATTCTCGCAATCGTTTTAAGCGCTTTTTCATCTAGCCTTTCACAGCGCAAAACATTACTTCCCAGCTGTTTAAAGGCGCCGACTCTTTTGCCAAAATAATTATCGGGTGCCACTTGCATAGCTTCGCTTCCACCCATTACTGCAACTCCCAAAAGATCCATGTCATTTATTTTCGCGAAATATCTTAAATACTTTTCAACTATTCGAGAATGAACAGCCTCAGGAAAACCTGAGTGTACAACAAACGCGATGGGTTTATCTCTAAGATTCTCTGCTGCGAGTTTCTCAAAGAAAGCTTTCATCAAACCCGGCATCATGTCCGTGTATAGCGGAAAAACTATAAGCAGGCAATCTGCCTGCGCTGCTTTTTTAGCACCTTCTTCTTGTTTTTTCTCGTTTGCGACATATGTTTTTTCAACATCTTCCGCATTTTCAGTCATCCAGCCGATTATTCTGTCGGAATTACTCTTTTTGCCTCTTGGCGAGCCATTAATAACTGCTAATTTCATTTTCTATTACCTCCAACAGATTTTGAGCCTTGGCGGCTGCTTTTATCACTCTTTTTGCATGAAAGTTTTTTGCCATCCTGTCAAACGATTCATATACAATGTCCGCAGCTTCCTCGTCAATGCCTTCTCCCTCATCCAGCAATAAAATTCCCAAATCGGCTTGATTGTCATAACGAGGTATATGGTGACTTTCACCACCATATTCTTTTATAAACGGCAGAACAAGCGGTAGTATCCTGTCCAGCGTTTTTTTCGCTTCTGATGTTATAAACCCTGCATCAATAGGGGAGACAACCAATAGCAAGTCAGATTTTACAATGCTTTCTAAAACATCCGGCATATCATCTTTATATATGCATACTCCGGGATTTTTTACCCAGCAAGAAAAACAACCACAGCAATAGCTTATATCCATCTCGGCAATAGTATATAAACTAACATTATGGTTCTTTCCTACAGATGAAAATGCATTGGTAACTGCTGAATTTGTTTCGTCACCGCTCTTTACTCCGTTAATCACTGTAATATTCATATTATACCTTTCTTCCAACGTTAATCACATTCTTTGGACACACATCTGCGCAATTTAGGCACATGATGCCTCTACTTAATTTCTGCCTTGCAGCAATCTGCATAAAATTTATCCTTTCAAAATTCTAATTGTTCCGCTTTTAAGTCCCAAGGCCTTCTCCAACACTTCAGTCACTGCATTCACCGCATTCATTGCATAGTCTTTGTCTGCCATTTTGTCAAAATTATTGTGCATAAATTTGCTTATTCCAAGATATATAATCTCCACCTGCAAATCATCTGAGGCACCAAATTCATTTCGTTTTACATCCTCTGCCACAGTTTCTAATATAAGCGGGAAGATGTATTCATCCTTTAAGTGGTGCGCAAAGCTGTCCGCCCACTCAGGAAGCATGCAATCTTTAAAATAATACATCGCACGTGGTGCAGCTTTTTCTTCTACAAACATAGACTGCATCAGCATGTTCATCTTGTCTACACTGCTCTTGTCTTCCTTTAGTCTTCGTCGCAAAGTGCGGCTCATGCGTTCCACCTGCATTTCAAGCAGAAGCTTTACAATGTTTTCTTTCTTATCAAAGTAGTAAAAAAACAATCCTTTTGCCTTGCCCGCCTCTTTGCATATTTCATCCACGCTGACATCATTGTATCCACGTTGGAAAAAAAGCTTGTCCGCGGTTTTTATAAACAGCTGTTTTGTCTTATTTTCTTTTGGTGCCACGATACCCTCCTATTTTATTTTTGCAAAAGCCAGCACAGAGTGCAGCGTATGTACTCCCACAAACAAAGTGCTTGCAGTTAAGTAATGCCATGCGGCATAAGGTATATTTAAGTAATAACTTTTTATCATAAAACATATTCCAACAAACCAAACAATAGTAGTATATGCTGGAGCCGCGTATCCAAATACACTTTTACTCCACATTGTCTCAGGAATGAGAATTACTGCAAGCCATGATGCAAAATAAATCAATAAGCCTACAATATACAAAGCGAAGCCTATGCTGCCCATCTTAGTTGATATATCAATTTTAAACAGTATTGGCGAAAGAAAAACAATCATCCTAAGCAAATTTTCAGCAATCAAGATAAGCTTTGGC
This sequence comes from Christensenellaceae bacterium, assembly GCA_963676355.1. Classification (GTDB taxonomy): domain Bacteria; phylum Bacillota; class Clostridia; order Christensenellales; family UMGS416; genus JAGLOK01. Next base: position 356,879 of record OY781093.1, on the reverse strand, counting down.
ATTCCAGCATCCATGATGTCTGCATCAAAACTTTCAGGCAGCTTCTTTGTCACAACTGCATTCCATATAAATATAGGGATAAGCAAAACAAATCCATTTGAAATTATAGTTTTAATCATATTCATAACAAAATCCCTTGTTCTTGACTACGGTCAATATGATATCAGCAAAATTGACTGCGGTCAAGTGTTTTTTCGTAAAGAAAAAACAGCCTCAAAAGGGCTGTTAAATTTATTTCAGTTTTTAGTCTATCGTTATCTCCACCAGATTGCCATCAGGGTCATACACCGCACATTCAAAATAACCGTCTCCCGTATATCTTGGTCGACTGGCAATCTCATATCCATCCTTTTCAAGCCGCCGGGTGAGGTCCACAACATCCTGAGCCTCTCCAACAGCCACTGCAAGATGCGCATATCCGAAGGTTGAGTTTCTTTCATCTGCGCCACCAGAAAGATTAGGCTTTTGCATCACTTCAATCCGACATCCGCTGTCAAAAGACAAAAAGTATGAGCTAAAACCCTTTTTCTCATTAATATATTTGTCGTTGGACTTTGCGCCAAAGTATTTTATATAAAAGTCCCGAAGGCGCTCAATATCTTTCGACCATATTGCAATGTGTTCTATCTTCATATTTTACCCCAAGGCATCAATCGCTTTTACTACTTCTGCCGCAAATTCCTCGGCGGCATCAGGTCCGTTTCCGGTTATGATGTTTCCGTTTACAGTTACAGGCTGCCCCGAATCGGTCACGCCTAAAGCCTCCATCTCGGCATCTGCCGAATCGCAGTTAAACCAGCATGCGCTGTTTCCTTCGCCAATTACCCCCGCTTTTGCGAGCGTCACCGAGTTTAAGCATATTCCCGCTGTCACCCTGTCAAGCTCATGCACTCCGCTAATGAGAGCATGAAGTTGTTCATTATCCCACAGAGATTCACTTCCGCCGATAACTACTATGCCGAGCAAATCCTCCGGTGCAAAGTCTGCAAATGTTTGGCTTACTGTAGATGCTTCAGTGGTGCCATCAGCTTCTCCTGTTTCATTGCTGATAACCGCAAAATCATATCCTGCGCTTATAACCGCATCTATGACCGGGTGAAGTTCACCGGGCGCATAGCCGTCCAAAGCTACAACAATCGCAACCGTTTTAGGATGCGAAGCAACCTCTTCTATTGTCTCCTCAGTCGGTTTTTCAGCGGTTCTTTCTTCAAATACGCTTTCCGCTTTTTCTTCTGTCATCTCTTTTGCATCTGTTTCTTTCTCTTGCGTAGTACATGCCGCAAACATCATCGCAACCACTAATATACAAATGAGTAATTTTTTCATATTATGTCCTCACTTTTTTTATTTAGTTTTTCCTAAAGGTATTATACAGCTTATACAACTTTTGTAAAAGCCAGACTTATTTTAATGCAAAATAAAAAGATTTTATTAACAAAAGAATAATTGCAAAAATATAACTTGACAATATGAACAGTGTTCATATAATAGAAAGCAAGCAACATGAACAGTGTTCATATATAAAAGGATGTATCGAATAATGGATGATAAAAGAATAAATCTTATGAAAAACGCTCCGATTAAAAAAGCGGTCAACGCACTCTCAGCACCTGCTATACTAGGTCTTTTCGTAATGGCGATCTATAACTTCGTTGATATGATGTTTGTTTCATGGATTACAACTGAGGCCACAGCCGCAACTCAGGTTGTTTTACCCATAATGTTGATTGCAAGCTCCATCGGTCTTGCCTTCGGCATAGGCGGAGGAAGCTACCTGTCCCGTCTCCTGGGAAAAGGCGACCATATTGAAGCTGAAAAAACCGTTTCTACCTCAATGTTCAGCGGAGTTGTTATCGGCATTCTATTTATGCTCATCGGGCTTATCTTTATAGAGCCCATGTTAAGCCTGTTCGGGGCCGATGCAAGCATAATGGAAATGACCAAAACATACGGATTTTATATCTTCCTCGGAATTATTCCATCAGTGTGTAATATGGTGCTAAACAACCTTCTTCGTTCAGAGGGAAGTGCTAAACTTTCTATGGTAGGAATGGCAACAGGCTCAATCCTTAATATAATCTTAGATCCTATATTCATCTTTGTTTTTGACTGGGGGATTGCCGGCGCAGCCATTGCAACCTCTATTTCTCAAACAGTATCATTTGCAATTCTCATTTCAAATTACATGCGCAACAAGACAGTTGTACGAATGAGAATAAAACAGATAACTCTTAAACTAAAACTATATAAAGAGATTTTGTCAGTCGGCATTCCGACATTTTTAAGACAGATACTCATGAGCATATCAATCGGCATGCTAAACAACGCAGCTATAGCCTTCGGCGGAGCCTCCATGCTTGCGGCAGTCGGCATTGTTTTCAAAGTTTCCATGCTTCCAATGTATATCGTTTTTGGCTTCGGTCAGGGTTTCCAACCAGTAGCGGGATATAATCTCGGCGCAGGAGAAAAAGAGCGTGTTATGGAATCCTTCAGATATACGACTATTGTAACTACAGTGATAATGTTTCTTGTATGCTTTCTGTTTATAGCATTCAGTAAACAGATATTTTTCATTTTCAAAGCATCAGAAGATGTTATATACTATGGTATAAGAGGTATGAGATATTATGCAATGAGTCTTTTATTATTAGGCTTTACAAACACAGTGTCGGTATTCTATCAGGCATTGGGCAAAACAAAAGAAGCTCTGTTTATGAGCATAACAAGGCAAGGCATCTTCTTTATTCCAGCAATACTTCTTTTGCCTAATTTAATGGGCGCTGACGGAGTATTTTTTGCCCAGCTCGCTGCAGACATCTTAACCTTTGTGGCTGCGCTTATACTCATAGTTCCCTTTGTACGCAAAAACAAACTAGAACAATTGTTGGTAAAATCGGATGCATAATAACTTCGGAAATAAATATTTATGAGAAAAAAAATCATTACAAAAGAGATGCTTCAAACCTATGCCCTTGAGATAATAAAAAGCGAAGGTCTTGAAGCCTGCTCCATGAGAAACCTTGCAAAAAAAGCAAAAATTGCGGTAGGTACATTATATAATTACTATGATTCCCACCAGAAGCTTTTAACCGATGTTTTTAACTCCAGTTGGGAGAAGACAATAAAGAGGCTGAACGATTCCTATAATATACGAAAAACTCCCGAAGAAAATATTACAGTATATTACAAAATTCTGCTTGAGGAAATAAGGGACCGAAAAGGATTAGGCAAAGAAGTCGTAAAACCTGACATAAATGTACTTTCCAACAATGCCCCATATTTCGAGCTGGTGCGTGTACTTACAAACTCTCTTAAAAATATTATAAAACACGGAGACCATAACAAAAATCTTTCAGATAACAATATAGACATGATTTCTAAGTGGGCATTTCTTGCCGTTATGTCGCAAATTCAAAATCCTGATGTTTCAGAAGAAGAGTTTATACGGCAGCTTTGCAAAAGATTTTTATGATTCTTATTGATTTTTGAGCTTAATCATCCCTATTGCAAAGCCGATCAGCATATCCATGCTGTCATCCGTTTTGGGTAAAAACACCTGTGGGTTATCCTGCCCTGAAAAACGCGCATCATGCTTTCCAATAAGCTTTATAAAGCGCGCCATATCTATTTTTAGCCCTTCTTCAAGACGTAATACATATTTGTCTGTGCGCTCGCTTACCATCTTTATGCCCGCTTTTGAGCACTGGTATTTAAGATAGGCAACGTCCATCAGGTTCTTAGCGCTTTTGGGTGCTTTTCCAAATCTGTCTTCCATGTCCGCTAAAATCTCTGTTTTGTCTTTTAATGTGGTTATAAAAGATATCGCGCGATACATGTCCATTCTGTCCTGCGAATCTTCGATATATCCATCGGGAATATACGCATCCAAAAGCACATTAAGCGTAACCTCTGCCGAGGTTTCTTCTACCTCTTCTCCTTTTATCTTGCGCACAGCCTCGTCTATCATCTTGCAATATAGTCCATAACCAACTGCTGTCATCTGACCATGCTGTTGCCCGCCGAGAATTGAACCCGCGCCGCGTATCTCCAAATCGCGCATAGCGATTTTAAGCCCACTTCCAAACTCAGTAAACTGTGCTATTGCCTCAAGCCTTTGGCGCGCAGTGTCGGAGAGTATATTGCTGGGTCGCCAAGTAAGATATGCATAAGAAAGCCTGTTGCTTCGGCCCACGCGACCTCGAAGCTGATAGAGCTGGGAAAGCCCGAACTTATCAGTATCATACACTATAAGCGTGTTTACATTAGGTATGTCAATGCCATTTTCAATTATGGTTGTCGCCAAAAGCACATCGTATTTTTTTGCCATAAAGTCTAGCATAACGTTTTCAAGTTTTGTACCCGACATCTGTCCATGTCCAATGGCGATTCTTAGGTTTGGCATAAGATCCAACAGTTTTCTTTGCATCATCTCGATGGACTGCACTCTGTTATATACGAAAAACACCTGACCGCCTCGGGAAATTTCACGCTCTATCGCGCCTCGAATCATATCTTCTTCATATTCGGTTACAAACGTCTGCACTGGAAAGCGTTCCTCAGGAGGCGTTTCTATCATTGATATATCGCGTATTCCGGAAAGGGACATGTGGAGTGTTCGCGGTATGGGTGTTGCAGTCATCGTCAGCACATCCACACCAACACGCAGCTGTTTGATTTTCTCCTTGTGCGCCACACCAAAGCGTTGCTCTTCATCTATTATAAGAAGTCCTAAGTCTTTAAAATCTACATCTTTGGACAAAAGTCTGTGCGTTCCCACCACGACATCCACTTTGCCGCTTTTAAGATTCTCTATTGTTTTTTTCTGCTCGGCTGCTGTTACAAACCTCGAAAGTTCACGCTTTTCAATCGGAAAATCCTTAAAGCGTTCACTTAGCGTTACAAAATGCTGATGGCACAAAATTGTAGTGGGACAAAGGATTGCCACCTGCTTTTTGTCCATCACAGCCTTAAACGCCGCACGAAGTGCTACCTCTGTTTTTCCATATCCCACATCGCCGCACAAAAGCCTGTCCATGACCTTTCCGCTTTGCATGTCATCTTTTATCTCCGCTATACACGTTAACTGATCCGGCGTTTCCTGATGCTCAAAGCTCTCTTCAAACTGTCTTTGCCATTCGCCGTCCATAGAGTAGCGATAGCCTTGAATTGCACTTCGTTTTGCATAAAGTTCAATAAGCTCATCGGTCATGTCCGCGACTGCGCCTTTTGCCCTTTGCCTAGCTTTTTCCCAGCTCCGTCCTCCCAGTCTTGTAAGCTTGGGCGAAGTTTCTCCCGCGCCGATATATTTTTGGACACGATCCATCTGCTCCGTCGGCACATATAAAACATCATCGCCCATATACTTAAGCTTTAAATAATCGCGCATATTGCCTAATGTTTCAAGCCTCACAACACCATCAAATTTTGCAATACCGTTTGCCTCGTGCACCACATAGTCGCCCGGTTTAATATCATTTAAAACGGAATCGCCAGCCCGTCTTCTGCTCTTTGATTTCTTGTGGCTTTTAACCCTGCCGAAAAGCTCATTTTCAGTAAGAACTATGAATTTTTCTGCTGAATAAGTAAAACCTTTTGATGCATAAAGCGGCAAGAGTGCCACTTCTCCGTTTATAAGCTCGCGGTCATTTCTAAGCGGAGTCGCCGTTATCTGGTATTGCGCTAACGTTTCGCGAACACCTTCAATACGCCCTTCGCCACCCACCAATACCGCAATTTTAAACTTTTCTCTTCGCCAGTTTTTTATATCGCGCGACAGCATGTCAAACTGGCCTCTGTATATCATCGCATCACTTCCGGAGAAGGTGAGCGTGCGCGAATAACTAAATATATTGTCTGCGGAAAAAGCTGTTGCGGTTAAAACAAAAGAGTTTTTGACCGATTGCTTTATATCATCCAGCGTATAAAGCAAAGTTTTAAATTCGTCCAAAGCCTCTCCGCGCTCAAACATCTCGCCATAGAGCGCATCGTATTCCTTATGAACATCTTCTATGCGAGTTGAAATGTCGCGTGCTTCATCAAAGATTACTATTGGGTTGTCCAGATATTTATCAGCAGTCACAGCATCAGGATAGAAAAATCGCATATGATTTTCCATTCCTTCAAAGTATCCGGACTGCAAAAGCTTTTCTGTGTACTGTGTGTATTTTCTGACTATCTTGTCGTCTGTTTTTTCATAGCCTAGCTCAGTTTTTTTCGCTTTGCTTTTTTTATAAGCCTTCTTTGCCGCTTCCTTCATGCCCGCTATGCCTTGCTCCATTGTTTTAAGCGTGAGCGGCATCTCGATGGCAGGGTATATTGTCACTTCATCCAGTTCAGATATGGAGTGTTGAGTGTTTTCATCAAAGATTTTAATCTTTTCCACATCATCGCCGAAAAACTCTATGCGAACAGGGTGGGGAAATCCAACAGGAAAGATATCCAAAATGTCCCCACGAACGGCAAACTGCCCCATCTGCTCAACGCGGCTTTCTCTGCGATAAAGCGACCATGCTAGTTTTTTTGCTATATCCCTGGGGCTTACCTCACCATCTTTTTTTATGGTGACAATAGCCTCCAAGTACGCAGTTTTGGGACACAGGGGAGTAAGGCATGCATCAATAGGCGCGATAATTATTCGTGCTTTTTTCAAAGCCATCTCTCCCAAAACAAAGCTTCTTGCGTGCTCTGATCCTTTGCTTGCAGCCTGCACGTTGTGCATCTCCACGCTTCGCTGAGGCATAACATGGCAGGCTATGCCCGTCATGCCTTCTATGTCGCTTGCAAGCTTGGATGCCATTATATGATTGGGTGTGACTATAAAAAGCGGTCTGTTTTTTTCAAGCGCAAGTGCAGAAAAAATATGAGCTTTTTTGGTTTGCGGCACGTTAAACACCGAGCAAGGACTAATCCCCCCTCGTATAAAATCCGTTAGCCGCTGAAATTGCCCCGACCTTAATAGCGGGGCAAAAAGTGCGTTTTTCATTTAATCTCAGCTTTCGTCGGTTATTCCCGGTATCAATTCCTCCGCTTGTGCTTGTGGAATTTCTTCCACATTGCGAAGTCGATTGCTAATCGTTCCTATATTTTTTTGCGCATCATCCAGCGCATTTACCGATATTCTCATGTTGCGGTATGCTTTTTCCAAGTTAGTCTGATGGATCCCCATCGTGCGCTTAACTGCCGCCAAAAGTTTCCACACCTCGCCGGATTTTTTCTGTATAGCAAGTGTTGCAAATCCCATCTTAAGACTATTTAACAATGCCGCAAGAGTTGTCGGCCCGCAAACTGTGACATTATACTCCCTCTGCAGGCGTTCAGTCAAACCGGGTTCAATGAGTGCTTCTGCAAAAAGCCCCTCAGCCGGAAGATACATCACGGCAAAGTTTGTCGAATACGGTGGCGCTATATACTTATCGCGAATGTCTTTTGCTTGGGCTTTAAGCCTGTTTACAAGCGCAGCCTTCGCCTTAGCTTCTGCCACAGTGTCGCCTGCTTCTCGTGCGTTTATAAGACGCTCATAATCCTCTGTCGGAAATTTTGAATCAATGGGAAGCAAAACATCATCTTCGCCTTCTTTTCCCGGCATACGAACTGCAACTTCTACAAACTCCTGTCTCCTAGGATTTATCTTTGCATTCTTTACAAACTGGTGTGACGTCAGTATCTGTTCAAGCAACGATATAAGCATCACTTCGCCCCACACTCCGCGCGTCTTTACCCCTGTGAACACTTTTTGCAGCGACGCCATGTCAGTGTCCACCTTGGCGAGGGAAGAGTATAACTGTGTCAGTTGCTTTGTCACCTGCTCAAATGAAGCAGAAACCCTTTTTTGAAGTGTTTCATTTAACTGCTCATCAACAGTTTTTCGCATTTCCTCCAAACGTTTTTCCACCTGCTCCTGCAAGCGATTCATACGAACTTCATTGTCTTTTGCAAGGTTTGATATGCGCTGCGCGGCAGCCTCTTCACGCTTTTGTTCTTCCAGAGCGCGCTGGCTCAATCGCTCAAATACACCTTTTGACAGAGTGTTGAAACCTTCAAGCTGCTCTTTGCGGCTTTTTGAAAGCTCGTCAGACAGCGTAAGCCGCGTCTCTCTGCTTTCTTTTTTTATTTCACTTGAAGTTGTATTTCTTCTAAACATAAGCATGGCGATAAGAATAATATTTACCACCAACAATGCTATTATAATAATGAACTGAGGTTCCATGAGCGCTCCTTAAAAGTGTTGTGTTTAATTGTATCATGGAAACAAAATCTTTTGAAGCGAACACGGGAAAATAGAAAAACCAAATTGATATAGACGCTTATACTGCTTGGAAGGTTTCATGAGATTTATTTAAAAATGCACACACAGTGACTGTGTTATCGTGTTAAAAAAGTCAAAATCAAATCATTTTAAGCGGTCTAATCGTAGTTTTCGTCAGGAACCAGCTTAACCTTCCTAGCATGTACTACCATCCTCGCGTCATCAAAATCATAAACACAGGTGGACAGCGTTAAGATAACATCATCCGGTTGAAGCTCAACATCCGTTTCATAGATACTCTCACGTTGAAGTGCCTGAAGATATTTAAAATATTCATCTCGGGACTCGAAGTCCATCTTAAAATAGTTAAATCTGTTTGATTGAACGTAGGCAGAAAAAACTTCCCACTGTGCTTCTTCATAAATAGTGTCGAAATATATTATGGGATTTTTTTTGTAAAACGTCTCATGCCTGTATTTGCCGAGATCATTAAGCATTGTCCCTACCTGCATATGATGCCCGTATAAAAGAACATTGCCTTCAAGATTTGCGGGATCTATCCTAAAGTCCAGCGTCATTGAACCCGCGGTTAGTTTATCTTCAAAGAAATTATGATCAAGATAGTAAAAGTTATCATCGCCCTGCATCACAACATGGTCAACCTTTGTGTTGGGGATTGAAAGCCAACCCACAGTGTCAGGGTTATTAGCAACAAGCTCCTGAAACTTCGGGATTACATAAGGCGGGGGTGTTGCAGTCGGCGCAGGTGTTGGCTCACCCGGACGCAAGCTCACCGTCTCCTTAGGCTCTGGCTTTGGAGTGGCTGTTGCATCAGGATTATAAAGCTCTCTTACGCTTTTTTCCGAAGTTTTTTGCAAATTAAGCTGCCACAGCCTCCAGCCCAATAGACCAACAGCTGTCAAAATCAACGCAACCGCCACGACCGTTATAAGCCGAGACAGATTCTTTCTTGATTTTTCAGAAGTTTTTCTTTTCATAGCTTAATTATACATCACTTTTGTTTGATATCAAACAAAAAAGGTCAGAATTAACCATTAGTTCATTTTACACGTGCTAATAAACATGTTTTTTATCATTTAATTATATCACAGCATAGTTTTATTTATATATTCTTTCACATTAAGGTCTAATAAAAAATTTTCATTTTGTTAATTTTTTAATTAACAGTGCGTGGTATACTTTGAATATTATTTGGCGGTAAATATGTTTGGATATCTCATACCCTTTAAGGATGAACTAAAAGTTAAAGAGCTAAACCTATGGCAAGCGGCTTATTGCGGCGTCTGCCATGCAATTGGCGAAAAAAACGGACAGCTTCCACGCCTTGCTCTTCAAAATGACATGGCATCTTTTGCCGTAATGCTGATTGATCTTTCAGGAGACTCATACACGGCAAGAAAACGAGCGTGTCCAACGCATATTATAAACCGCAGACCGGCTATTGATACCAACGCTTCTCTTGTCTATTGCGCGGACGTTACAACGCTTCTGACTTACCACAAGCTTTCCGACATGTGGCATGATGAAAAAAAGCTTTATGCTCCGCCAGCGAAACTAGCAATAAAAAGGGGATATAAAAAAGCAAAAAAACGAAATGCCGAACTTGCACAAAAGCTATCTGATATTATGGATCAGTTTTATGAAGTGGAAGCACAAAAAGAAGTGTTCTACGACGTTGTTGCAGCACTTAGCGGCGACATGATGCACGCTGTTGCATTGCATGCACCAAGCATCGGCGAAAACGAAAAAAAGGCTCTTTCTGAAATGATGCGAAATCTTGGCATTTGGATTTATCTTGCCGATGCAGTGGAAGACCTTGATTCCGACATAAAAAATAAGACATTTAACCCGCTTTTAAAAGACGGCTCGCCGAGTGAAGAATTGATAAATGGCGCAAAAGAAGTGATGACATTTGCGTTAAGCCGCGCATTATTGGCTTTTGAGCTTCTTCCTCTTGATAAAAGCGCAGGTATTATGGATAATATAATAAGATTTTCGCTTCCTATAAAACAGAATGCGATTTTAACCCAATCAGCAGCCTTCAATTTGAAGGATGCGGACAAAATGGCTCAAGGAGAATAGATGAACCCTTATAAGGTATTGGAAATTGACGAGAATGCGTCACAGCAGCAAATAAAAGAAGCCTATAGAAGGCTTGTTAAAAAATATCATCCCGATAAATACGTGGATAACCCTTTAAGCTCTCTTGCCGAAGAGAAAATGCGTGAAATAAATCAAGCATATGACATGCTGACAGGCGCAAGTGCAGGCTCTGGCAGAAGTGCTGGTGGTGGGAGTTCATATTCCAGCTCCAGCTCAGGCAACTCGTCTTTTAACAAAATACGCCAAATGATAAACATGTCTCAATTTGACCAAGCCATGACAATCCTTGACAACATGTCAAATCGTCCAGCTGAATGGTACTATCTAAAAGGCGCTTGCATGATGGGCAAGGGTTGGTATGCTCAGGCACAAAATTTCTACAACATGGCCTATCAGATGGAGCCAAACAACGCAGAATATAGAAGAGCTGCAACGTCCATGCACAGCTCCAACCAAAACTTCACACGTCAAGCAGGCACAGGCGGCGCTGACATTTGTGACATCTGCTCCTGTCTTTTATGCACAAACTGCTGTTGCAATTCAATGGGCGGCTGCTGCTAAATGAAAACAAAAAATATAGCAATTTCAGGGCTTATCACCGCTCTACAAGTGCTAACTCTTTCAATATCATATATTATACCTACGATAAACCTTGCGTTATTATTTGCCGCTTCGCTGTATCCGGGCATTCTTTTACGCATAGGGATAGGTCGAAAGGCTGTGTTTGTTTCCGTTGCCGCATCCTCTGTTTTAACCATCTTTCTAATTCAGATTCCAGTTATACAGGGTGGTTTTATCGCTTTTTTTGGCTGGTATGCACTGATTCACCAAGGCACTATTAAAATGGGCATGGCAAAAAAACAACTTTTCCGCTGGGCATTTTTCGCACTTTCTGCGGGGCTCATGTATCTGGCTGTCCTTTTCATATTCCCTGTGGAGCTAAAATATGCGTTGTGGATATTTGTTGCTGCAGGTATCGCTGCTTTTGTCATTATGCAGGCACTTTATGAATTTACGGTGCGTGAACTCATCAAAAAAACTAAAATTAAGTCCATTGATGGGAAGATTACCTTTAAGTAAATTTATTTGAATTATTTAGGTTGCTAATTATTCCAGAAAGAGATATCATATTAATGAAATAATTATATATTTGGAGGTAGAAAAATGGATTATGGTTACGGATTAGGAGCATTATTCGCAGTTGGAATTGGCGCTAGCTTATTAGGCTTAATTATTGGAATAGTTATATATGTTCTAACAGCACTTGGTCTCTATAAACTCGCACAAAAACAAAATTTTGAAAACGCTTGGCTTGCTTGGATACCATTCATACAATATTATATTATTGGAAAAATAGTTGGTGAAGCAAAGTTTGGCACCGCCTTCACCGTACCTAAACTAGAATTAATTTTACCATTAGCGCCAATAGCTATTTGGGTTGTTACTATCATTCCATATTTAGGGTTGTTAATTGCTGTTTTAGCAGCGATTGCGTATGCTGTATTGTTTATTTATTCTCTTTATCTGCTTTATATGAAATACGTTCCCGAGCAAGCTATGCTTTATACAATATTAAGTGCTTTATCTCTTTACTGGATCTTCATTTTCGTTATAAGAGACAAAGATCAAGTAGCAGCTGAATAACAACTAAAATAAAACAAAAAACCAAGTCGATGTCGCATAAGCGATGTCGGCTTTTATAATACCGCAATGTAACTTTAAACAAACTCTAATCTTCCAATAATAGTTTTATTAACTCTCTGCCTGTAAGCTTACATTATACTTAATTAATTGGAGGTAGTTATAATGAACACATTATTTATGTTTGGACTTTATAATAACTGGTTTTGGAATTCTTTTCGTGACTGGGGTTTTTTTAGCTTCGCTTTTGGGCTTACCGCATATATATTGCTGTCGATAGGACTATACAGGCTAGCAAAAAACCAAAACATTGCAAACGCATGGCTTTCTTGGATTCCTATAGCTCAGCTTTACATCATAGGAAAACTTGTGGGAAGCGTGGATATTGGATCGCATAAAATTACAAGGCTTGATATCATAATGCCTGTTTCACCATTTGTGGTTGCCGTATTTCACAACGTAAGATATTTCGGCTCAATACTGGGTGGATTGTCATCGATTGCGCTTTTTATATTTTTCTTATATGTATTATATCATCTGTATAAAAAGTATGTCCCAGAACAAGCTGTGCCTTACACACTTTTAAGCATAGCAGTTGCACCTCTTATGATTTTTCTTATAAGAGACAAGCATCAGTTAGTTGCATAACATTAAAACCCGATTAAATATCGGGTTTGAGGGTGTCGATAAAGTCTGCAACCTCACAGGCTTTCGAAAAATCATACAAGACAGCGATTAGCAAATTGACGTTTGTGGGTTTTTCGACTGACTGAAACCTGATTAAATATCGGGTTTTTTAATAAATAGCTTTATATTCTGCAAAATCTTCTGTATTATTATACTTAAATACTAATTTATGGAGTTCATATGGAAGCTATATCTTTTATACTTTTTGCTTATGTCGGATTTATTCTTATTTATTTTGCTATAATAATCGGTGCCTACGTTCTAAGGGCTCTTGGTTTATATACTATGGCAAAGAATCAGTCAATAGACAACGCTTGGCTCTCCTGGATTCCTATAGCCAGCACTTATATTATGGGCAGACTTTCAGAAGCCTCGCCTTATGTAAAAAGAAAAGTCCCTAAAATGCACGTAATTTTCCCCTCTGTGATTGGCGGATATATTGTTCTTTCAATCATTTTTTCAATTGTTATGCAAATATCAATAGCTCCTGCAATTATAAATGAATTTAAAGGCATAAACATTCCACTGTTTGCAGGGTCAATGATTTTCTTTGTGCTATCTTCATTTGTTATAAGAGCTCTTCATCTATTTGTGCTCTACCATATTTATAAGACACATGCACCAGAAAACGCGACACTTTTTATTGTAATAAATATCTTTATAGCAATTGATTTTGTCTTTCTGTTTGCCCTTCGAAACAAAGTGCCTAAAATCGAAACGGATGACTCATCAGACATTACCCAAGAAATCTAAATCAAGTTCTCTTAAAACACATAGATAAATGCTAAAACAGCATTTATCTTTTTAAATTATATGATACCGTGATAAAATGAAATACTTTTTGATGCTCTGATTTAATGAAAACAAAAAAATTAGAATTTTTTAAAGTTCCTCCAAAGTGAGTTTTTTTAAAATTACGGCTTCTTTTGGCTTTGTAGGCTGGGGCGAACCAATTCTGGAATGCAGTATAACACGGGTTGTAATCTGATGGACTACGTCAAAAATAAAGAAAAAGTATTTGAGATGACAAACCCAAGGATTTAAGTATCTATATCAGCGTGGTAAATAACCTTGTAACTGTCTTTTGTTTCTAGCTTGCTATAGGCTGACGAACCCTGTTTTCGCGCACAACCATTATGGCGATTCCCGATAGCGTCATCAATCCACCCAAAAGCTCCACCCATCCTGGTACTGTGCCAAACATTAAAAAGGCTGCAAGCGATGCGCCAATCGGCTCGCCTAAAAGCACGACAGTCACAAAAAACGCACCCACATACGGGAGCGACCAATTTATCAGAGTGTGTCCAAAAAGTGTGGCGGATACCGAAAGCAAAAGACATAAAAGCAATACATTTAGCGGTATAATAAAGACCTCGCCCATAGCAAATGCCGCAGATGCCATGATTATAAGACACACTGTGTAAGTGAGCGTGGTGTATCTTCCCAAAGGTATGCTTTGCATCGCAAACTTTCCGCAAATGAGATAAGCTGCCATAAAAAGGCTTCCCGATGCTGCCATTATGTTACCAAAAAGCGTTCCCCCAAAACCTTCTCCCATTGAGGGCGAAACAAGAACGAAACTGCCTATTATCGCAATTATAAGCGGAAGCACAATCCTTTTTGAAGGCTTGGTTTTATACACAAGATATGCACCGATCATGGCAAATATAGGCTGCAGACTCACAAGCGCTGCCGCTGAAAACACAGTGGTGTTTCCCAATGCATAATACCAACACGTGAAGTGAAGTGCTAAAAATACACCTGAAAGCAAATTGATAAGATTATGCTTTTTTGTAATAACTCGCTTTTTTTCTACCTTCAACTTACGTGAAGACATTCCCCAAATTAAAGCTGTGACAGGCACCGAAAAAAGCATCCTGTACATGCCAACTATTATGGGTGCGGCTCCGCTTTTAATCGCAAGAGCACCAATGGGAGCTGAAAAGGATATACCCAAAAGCGATAATATGGTTGCAGCATATGCAATGTTTTGTCTGTTTTTTATCATCTAGAGAATTTTATCACCCTAAGCTTCATTTGTCACTTGCAATTTTAACCAAATTTTAAATTTACTGATATAGACAGCGTATATTTATACATGATAGAATATCCCCATGTTAAAGGTGAATTTTTCAGATACGTTTTTGCTGATAGCCGCAGCTATGGCTTTTTTTATGCTGCTTATTACAAATCGTTATCCTAAAATAAAAAAAACTGTTGTGATTATCGTAACCGCATTATACACAGTGCTCATACTCATATTGACTCTTCAGCCTCTTTTTATATCTTCATATAAAATAACTTGGGGCGAAATAAAGCTTTATGGCATGCCTTGGAATATCAAACCTTTTTCCCTAATCGGACAGCAGTGGAAAAACGTTCTTTCAGGACAACTCGGCGCGGTTCGCCAATTTTTTGGCAATATAGTAATGTTTATACCCGCGGGTATTTTAATGCCATTTGTGCTCAAAAAAACAAAGCACTTTTTATGGGCGCTCCTTGGTGCATTTCTATTTACTTTCTGTATTGAAAGCCTTCAGCTTATACTCTGTATTTTCGGAATGTGCATGCGTGAATTTGATGTGGATGATCTGATATTAAACACTTTTGGCGCGATGATAGGCCATATCGTTTATAAAGTTCTGTTTCATAAGCACAACAAATCATTTTAGATTGTCTTTTATAAATCCCACAATCTTTTGTGCTTGAATAATATTTGACTTTTCTTTTGATACAAAATCCTTTGCACTCTTTCCCATCTCATGCAGTTTCTTTGCATCCTTTGAAAGTATTTCTTTAAGTATTTTTGCAAAACCATCCGCACTCTCATCTTGAGTGATATAAATGTAGTCAAGATACTCATTAGGCATTCCCGGAAGTTTACATGCAACAACCGGCGTGCCCGACATCATATACTCCATGTTTTTGCTTGGAAATGAGTATTTCGTAAATTCCTCGGTTGACGGGCGCGGATTTACAAGAAGTGTGGATTTTATTTCATGCGCCACCACCTCATGGTTTGGAGCTACGCCGTGATATTTAACTTTATCAAAGTCCAATGAATTGAGCCAATCTTCCATCTCGCCATTTCCAAAAAACCAAAGCTCGCAGTCGGCGACATCTGCCTTCATAAACCCTTCAACAAGATTTTTAACGCCGTATTTTTCAAACAGCGCGCCAGCATAAAGCACTACCTTTGGCGAATATTTATCTGAAAGCGAATTGTCCACATCCACCATAGCGCTGTCTGTCATGCCTTCCATCACAGTGTAGGGCTTTTCCAATGGGTTTACAACTTCGCTCATAGCATCCGTTAGCAGTATATACATGTCATACCGAGTCATCTTCTCATATGTTGATTTTGAGTATATGGAATACAGTTTTGATTTTATTCCACTCTGCTGAGTTGACACATTCATAAGCTGTGGTATGTCCGTTACCAAAGCCACACATTTTACCCCCAGCTTTTTTGCCGAAGAAAGTGCGGCGGCAGACAATGTAGGAGAGAGTGCATAACAGACTATTGCACGTTCTTTGTTTTCTGTTTTCTTCGCCCATTCTTTTATTTTTCGCTTCACTGCAGACTTCACCATAAATTGCTTTATAATAGGCAGGCTGCAAAAGCTTGTGTAATCATAAGTTATGCCGTTTTCTTTTTCTATTTCGCTGCTAAAATACAATTTTTTTGATGTGGAGTATGTAGCTGGCGGCGCTGACAATGCATAAACGGAATTATTTTCAGCAAATCCGCGAAGCAGCATTTCGTTAAACTTTTGGACCTGTTGTCCGGGTTTTGCAACGCTCATATCATAGAGCTTTTTAAAATATTTTTGTGAGGTAGTGTTTGAAATATAGAGTATCTCCATCTATGCGCCTCTTCTTAAAACTTTCCTGTACACTTTTTTAACCATGTCTTTTTCGTATGTATTCATGCCCATAAGCCACATGATTGTGCCATAGATTGCAAGGTATATCAGGCAACAAAGAGCTAAGTTACCCCAACTGTTTGGAATCGCTATAAATCGCAGTATCAAGTATCCAAACCCTGACGATATCAGCATTGGAATACCCAAACGAGCAACGCAATCTTTAAAGAACTTGCCAATTTTAAGTCCTATTGCTCTTGAATAGTATATGTTTATTATTATTCCGTTGCCGATAGTAAGCGCTATCGCAGTTGCAACACTTGCGCCGACTATGCCAAAGCTTTTGACAAGAACTATAGTAAGACCAATGTTTAAGACAGCGATGATAAAATATATTGTTGATCTGAACTTGTGTTTGTTTTTTGCTACCAGTATTGAAATTCCCGTGTTTTGTATTAAAGGCAATGTCAGCGGAATCATTATTATAACGCCAATCAGATATGCTGTATAAGTGTCAAAAGAGCCGTCCGCTCTTCCCACCCATAACCCAATAAGGTTTTGACCAAAAAGCAAATATCCTGATAATATAACTCCAAGCACTAAAAACTGTATACGGCCTACGCGTATCATAAAATCGGTTAAGTCATCAGAGGATGCTTTATTTACCACCATCTTTGTCACTCTAGGCAAAAACACTTCAGATAGAGACGTGGAAAAACGCATAAAAATTAACACCAAGCGCATCGCGGCTCCCACTACTGCAACAGCTGCGGCTCCCACCATTACCGAGATTATAAACTGATCCACTTTCCAAAATATTTGGTCATAAACCATCGTTAAAAATATCGGCAGTGAAAAAACAAATATTTCTTTGAGTAAGGCTGTTTCAAATCGCTCCAAATGTATTTTTACTTTTAAAACACCGAGCACATATAACATATTAATAAGAAGAACGCCAATATTCAATACGGCATCAATTACAACTATTGCAATAACTCCATAGCCTAATCTTAGCATTATAAATACTGCTGCCAAACGGAATATCACCCGTCCGATATGCAAAAGTCTTGGAAGCGTAAACTTTTCATATCCGTTCAATACAGCCCCGAATGTGCGAAGAGGGAGAGACAATCCAATGTTTGCTACAACAATGAGGAACATAACCTTGGTTGTTTTGATTTGTTCTATTGTGAACTTTGCCTGATATATCCTGTCTAGGTTTAGCCAAACAACAATTCCAATAAGGGCTACTACAACTGCCAATAAGCTATATAGTATCAAAGAAACAGCAAGAAAATTCTGCTGCTTATCCAGCGCTTTTTCTTCTCTGTATTTCGCTATATATCGGGTAATTGTGGAGTTTACTCCAAAATCTAGCACTGCCATATAGCCCGCAAATGCACCAATTACCTCATATAAGCCATAGCCTTCGTCGCCTACCCAACCAATAATAAGCGGCACCATCACAAAGCCTGCGATGTTTGACACCAACATCAAAAGGTAATTAAGTCCAACCCCTATTTTAATCTCACTTTTTTTATTCAAGAGATTACCTCTTTAAGCGCTTTTGCGGCCTCTGCTGCACGTTTTTTGTATTCCGGCATAATCTCTTTCATATGATTGCGTATCTCATCATTTTTATCTATCAAGCGCTTAACGGCATCCACCAGCACATCGCCTTTAACATCTCCAACAGGAATAACGTATTCCTCATTTGTGCCAAACAAATCCTTTGCAATCCCTCGCGACTTTATGGAGTATCCGATTACCGTGGTTGGTACTTCAGTCGAATACGCCGCAATGGTTGAGTGAGTGCGTGCGCCGATAAAAGCATCACAGCTTTTAATCTGCGCCTTTACCTCTGTGGCATCAAGCGGCTCAGAATCGATATATATCACTCTGCCCGTATCTTT
The DNA here is from genome assembly GCA_963676355.1 of Christensenellaceae bacterium. Lineage (GTDB taxonomy): Bacteria > Bacillota > Clostridia > Christensenellales > UMGS416 > JAGLOK01. The sequence continues at coordinate 338,403 of OY781093.1, read as the reverse complement.
ATGCTTTTCATAAAGCGGCAAAAGCGCACCCGGGTCATACTGAGTGTCGGGATGTGAAGGGTCTATCACATGCGAAATGAGCTTAATACTGTAGTCGGTATGATTGAGCAGATAATCCACCATATTATGAACAGCGTTCAATGCGGAGCCTTTCTCATCGCTGTAGCGCAAAGAAAGCGGACTTAAATTGAAGCCAATGTATTTGCCATCATCTTTAATGTCGGCAACTTCCATTGTAAAAGCCGAGTCAGGATACAGCACTGCATTTTCTATGCCATGCTCTTTAAGCGCTTCAAAAGAAAGCGTCTCACGCACAAATATCATGTCAAAAAGCCCAAGGTCACGCTTCATGTTTTCAGTAATCATCTCACCGTCAAATGATGCGCCCCATATTATGAGCTTTTTACCGGCTTCTTTTACAAGCCTGTCAATGTGGAAAAAGTCCACAGGCTCTTCATAGCAGTAGTTGTCGCCGCCAATGGATATAAATACATCTCCCCATTTGAGCGGTTCTTTTAGCCAATTATACTGTAGCTTCAAATCAAGCTTTTTCATGCCCAGCTTGCGAAATCCATATGCCGACAGGTGGGGAAGTGTATAGCGCACATTGTGGTGTGGATATATATGCTCAACCATACCATAGTTTTTCGCTCTGTCGTAATTCGGGTCGTACGAACAAAGACGGATTTTAGCATCCGGTATCTCTTTGTTAATCATATTAACTGTGCCACGTACGATTGCCTCGCAGCCTCGATTTGTATATCCGCCATGTCCGAAAAGTACTATATTCATATCAATCCTCTATGCTTTGGAGAAGGTCGTGAATTTCCTTCTCCAAAGTTTCAATATTGTGGTTTTTGATGCACATTTCATGCCCGTTATTTGCTAGCTTATAGTAAAGCTCTTTATCGCAAAGTCTTTCCACGCATTTTGCCAAATCTTCATCGTCTTGTGGTTTAAATGTAAGAACATTCACTCCGTCTTTTGCAAATTCTGCAGTATTTGGAAAGTCAGAAACAATGCATGGCTTACAAGAAGCTCCTGCCTCATACACAGGCATTGCTTGGTGCGGCTCTGTACTCGGGAAAATAATTATATCGGCTGCCGAGTATAGCGGAGCCATATCCTTTTGCGCAGGGAAAAATTTCACCTTCTCTTCAATTCCTTGAAGCAAATCCAATACGTCCCCCTCATAGTCCATTCCCAATATACTTCTAATGTTTGTCTTTATATCATTTGGTCGCTCTTTAGGTGGGGTATACTGAAGAAATATCAGTTGATAATCATCATTTAGATGATGCATCATTTTTAAAGCTGTATGTGCCCCTTTAACATGCCACATTCCACCTGTATATAATATGCTGCGTTTGTCAAAGTCAAGCTTTCGAGAACACTTTGCTTTAAAGTCATCAGGCATATCCACAAACTTTGCAATATTCACCTTATCGGTTATAACGCAAAAATTTTCGCATCCGCCTGCTTCTTTCCTATCATACTCGCTGAGGAACACACTTTTTGTCATGCCGCGCAGCCATTTTTTAATCCTCTCGCTTCGAATGCCCTTTCCATTTGAAGGAAGCGTTTCACGATCAAAGCATATGGTCTTTATTCCCTTGGGAACATATTCGCCCATCCATGCAATCGTCATCGAGTTAAAAATCACTATATCGGGAGATTTTTTTGCAATCAAGTCTTGCACAGTTTCCCCTGATCGCTTAATATGTCTCCACCTTTTTATATAGCGCGGATCAATTGCTGAATAATGCTGTCCATTAAAATGCGGATAACACCAGTTCTTGTCAAACATGCCTTCTGCTTTTATTCCCACTGCATTAATCTCATCCAGTATATATGACGGCTCACTTGGACATATAACTTCTACATCATAGCCCATATTTTTAAGTGCACCCAAAATATTAAGCATCGCAACACCGCCGCCGCCAATAGCGCCGGAGTGGTGTAAGACTAAAATTTTCTTCGTTAATTCCATAGTTTTAGTATTTTAGCATATTAACAGCAAACTGAACAATTCTGGAGCGCTGTTTCATATATTTGGTCGCCAATCTGTCAAACTTCATTCTTTTATAGTCTTTAAAAAATGAAGCTCTTTTTTCACTGGCCTTTGCAGGATGCTGCAAAGACTGTTGAAGCGTATCTTCAACACTGCATTCGTGAACCTCAACGAGGTCACAGGATTCAAGATACTTCTTTCCCTTTTCAGTGACCCCATATAAAAGAGATACGCCGCGAGGATCATCAATTTCCGGAAGAGTTTTTTCTATGCCCCAAAAATCACCTATTGTTATATCTCCTGCACGATTGCTGTCACAAAATGGGCATGTATGACAACTGGGTCGCATATAAATCTTGTCCAAAAAGCCCCTCATGTAGGCACTCTCATGATTTTTCTGTGAAAACTTACTTCCATCTTCAAATATAACAGTTTGGCTGTAAGTTCTCCACCCAGTGCTCTTGTCACGAAAGTTTATATCAGTCACTTTCTTTTTGTGTGTTTTTTCTAAGCTTTGTACATACTTTTTAAAAACACCGGGAGCCGGCACACCCAAGCATGTAATGTCAACAAGCAGTAGGTTATCACACTTTAAGGCCGCACGAATTCCTGCTATCTGACAGCCTGTGCCTGATATCATGACTTTCAAACCATCGCTCATATCTTTTTTTAAAGCGTCGTATATATCTGAAAAATTGCTTTGAACATACTTTGAACTTTGAATCTTATATAGATCTTGTGTGTTTTCAATTTTAATATGCGACACGCTCATATCATTTTCATATGCCACACCGTATACAACACCGCCATCATCTATGAATTTTTTGGCAAGCGTCGTAAACACTCCCGCCGTTGCGCTTTTTCTTCTGGTCTCCTCATCCAAGCTCCACCCTGCATATGCCTTCTCTGGGGACGCCTTTACATCTTCAGGATGAGTGAAAGGACACATCTTTACGCAATGGTCGCAGTGTATGCACTCGTCTAAATCAACTTTCGGATACAATATGCCTTCCTCATCATACACAGGATGTATGCACTGAGTGGGGCACTCGCTGGCACATGCCATGCACCCGCTGCAAGTTTCTTTTTGCTCGTATGTAATGTGTTGTATCATAAAGACCTCTTTCAAAAATCTATTATAACTTAAACCATAATATTTTTACACAGATTTTGGTTATATTAAAATAGCCGCCTGAAAACAGACGGCCATAAAGTCGTAAAATCTATTTTTCTTTGCCAAGCTTCATGCGAACTCCGAACATAATAACAATTAGTCCAAATATACCAGCAGCTACGCCAATGATATATGTAACTGACGTAAGTATCACTTCCGGCATTACCCAGAAAAGAATGCCTGCAGCTATAGTTCCCAAGCTTATAAGTATGTTTTGAACCCACATGTCTTTTCTTGCCACAAGCCTCACCACGCGGAATAGTCCAGTGAGTATTGCCCATGAGCCGACTATGCGTATTATAAGCATCATCCTGTCAGGGTTAAACAACAAAATAATAGCAAAAACCACACCCATCGCAAATTCGATAAGCAGAATCCACCACTGCTTAAACATGCTTTTAAGCAAAAACGCATCAGTTATCGCGACAATGCTCATAACAAGAATCATAATAGCGAAAATCCAGGTAAGTGTGATGGTCGCAGAAGCAGGGTTGACCAAACAAAATAAACCAAAAATTAAAATCAACAGTCCTTTTGTAATTTCAAGCACCCAATTATATTTTTTCATATGTTTTTCCTTTCAAATAAGGCGTTAAGTGTTATAATAATTATATCATAAAATATATTATTATATATCCAATAATTTATAATTTTATGAAATTTTAATATATGAAAATATTTATGTCCTTATCAATGCATATGGTCGCGGACAATAGGCTAAGGAGTGCACAATGGCAGACAATTATTTTATTGACATTGAAAAACTTTCACCCACACATTTTTATCTTTCAGAGGACAAACTAAAACAATCCGAAAAGCACTTTGAGTCCCACGCTCTTGAAGACTATCCGCCTTTGCCGGTTGTAGACTTCTGTGGTAAAACTCTGCTATTGGGTGGGCACAACATCGCATATTACCTAAGCACGCACGGAAAGCAGATTGCAAAAGTTACTAAAAAGACAGACCGCTCAAATTTCTATCTTAATATAAAGCTTTTAAATGAATGCGAAAAGAAAAATATACTTAAGATATCTGACCTTAAAAAACGTATATTAAAGCCGGATGCGTATTCTAAGAAGTGGATAACACCCTTTGAAGAAATGAAGTATAAGGCTGAGGAATACCCTATAAAGGGAATAAAGCGCGATACTATAACTGACAGAGATACAAAACATGAAATAACATACAAAATCCTATCTCCCGTTCCACCCTACTTTGCGAATGAATTTACATTTAAGCACTACATAGAAAAAGTTTCCGACACTGACTATCATGTTTTTACATACTGCGGTCATCCGATTGCTTTTATTGCGCTGCGCCCTGTGTTTACGGAGCTTTCCGAAATATACATGATGGGAATATGCGAAGGTGCAAAATGTGAAGCTCTTACCGATAAGATTATATCTGAAGCTAAAAAACAAGCAAAAGCACACGGAAGAAAATATCTTTCAGTTAAAGTTCCTAAAAAAACAGCCGTCAAAAACACCACATCCGAACTATATAATTTTTACTCAGGATATGGGTTTACGCCCGTTGAAAATCTTGAGTCACCGTGGGATGAAAAACGGCTTTGTACGCTTATGATCAGACAATAAAATTGATTGCCCAATCACTTTTTTCTGCGGCTCTAATACACGTCTTTGAAATTTGTAAAATAGGCTTTTTTAGTGTATAATAAGTAAGGTTATAATAAAGGGATTTTAGTGTGGAAAGCATATATTTTAATGCTCGGCAAAAGACATATAAAACTTATAAATAAGTTTAACATTATCGCCGTAGTTTAATTGTCTACGGCGATAAGTGCGCAACTTGGCGTGTCCGATAATAACGCATGAGACAATCAAAAAAGCCTTGTATCTTTTAATCTAAGCGCTTAGCTTTTCACCTTACATAAAATAATTAGTTTATGATTATAGTGACTTTTTATTCCCTTTTGAAAGGAAGACACATAAATGAACGAAAACAAGAATTTGTATGACGAAAGTCAAATTCAGGTTTTGGAAGGCCTAGAGGCTGTCCGAAAACGTCCCGGTATGTATATCGGATCCACCGATACACGCGGGCTCCATCACCTGGTATACGAAATAGTGGATAACTCCATTGACGAAGCAATGGCAGGGCGTTGCGACACTATAAATATCACCATACACGAAGACGGCTCTCTTTCAGTGCTGGACAACGGCTATGGAATACCCACAGGAATCCATGAAAAAGAAGGCAGAAGCGCGGTTGAAGTGTGCCTTACAGTGCTTCATGCCGGTGGTAAATTTGGCGGCAGCGGATATAAAGTTTCCGGCGGTCTGCACGGCGTTGGCCTTTCGGTTGTAAACGCTTTGTCTGAGTGGCTTGAAGTCACAGTATGGCAAAACGGAAAAATACACTTCCAGCATTACGATATCGGTGTTCCAAAAGAACCACTTAAAGTTATAGGAGATGCCAGCCATACAGGAACAAACATCAAGTTTTTCCCAAGCGCCGAAATCTTTGAGACAACAGAATTTGTATACGACACATTAAAGCACCGCTTGCGCGAAATGGCGTTTCTAAACAGCGGAGTTACAATAAATCTAAAAGATGAGCGCGGTGAGCAGGAAAAAGAAATTAAGTTTTATTACGAAGGCGGTGTATCCCACTTTGTTAAATACTTAAACCATACAAAAGAGCCACTATATGATGATCCTATTTACCTGACCGGTGAAAAAGACGGCTCTTCAATGGAAGTTGCTCTTCAATACACCACAAGTTACAGTGAATCAATTTTTGCATTTACAAACAATATTGCAAACCCTGAAGGCGGAACACATCTATCCGGTTTCAGAGCCGCTATAACACGTGTTATAAATGACTATGCGCGCAAGAACAACTATTTAAAAGAAAGCGATACAAACCTTTCCGGCGATGACGTCCGAGAAGGTCTCACAGCAATAATATCAGTTAAAATCCCGGAACCTCAGTTTGAAGGACAGACAAAAGCCAAGCTGGGCAACTCGTTTGTGCGTTCGCTGGTAGATTCCTTGGTGTCACAGGGACTTACAAACTTCTTTGAAGAAAACCCTGACAAAGCAAAAATTATAATGAACAAAGCTCTTGCCGCAGCAAGGGCAAGAGAAGCTGCGAAAAAAGCACGCGAACTAACACGCAGGAAAAGCGTGCTAGAGACAGCATCACTTCCCGGCAAACTCTCTGACTGCTCAGAAAAAGATCCTGCAAAATGTGAAATATTCATCGTTGAGGGAGACAGTGCCGGCGGAAGCGCAAAGATGGGACGAGACAGACGTTTCCAAGCCATCCTTCCCCTAAGAGGTAAAATATTAAATGTTGAAAAAGCACGACAAGACAGAGCGCTTGGAAACACAGAAATCCAAGCAATGATAACTGCCTTTGGTGGCGGGATGGGTTCAGAGTTTGATCTTGAAAAGCTGCGCTACCACCGCATAGTGTGTATGACAGATGCCGATGTAGATGGCTCTCACATACGCATACTGCTTCTTACATTCTTTTACCGCTTTATGCGTCCGCTTTTAGAGCACGGACATGTATACATCGCTCAACCTCCACTTTATAAGGTAACCAAAAGCCGTAACGTGCACTATTGTTACACGGACGGTGAGCTTGAAACTCTGCTTGCAGAGCTGGGCAAAACGGGAATAAGCATACAGCGCTACAAAGGCTTGGGCGAAATGAATGCAGACCAACTTTGGGACACTACGATGAACCCTGAGTCGCGCACGATGCTTCGTGTTTCTTTGGATGATGCAATTGCGGCAGAAGAAATGTTTTCAGTTCTTATGGGTGAGCATGTTGAGCCACGCCGTGAATTCATTGAAGAAAATGCAAAACTCGTTGTCAACCTTGACGTTTAGGAGAATATAAATGGAATTCAACTTGGATAAGCAAACCATAAAGCCCATCAATATAGAAGATGAAATGAAAAAGTCGTTCATCTCCTATGCGATGGCGACTATTGTTTCACGTGCACTGCCTGATGTGCGCGACGGATTAAAACCTGTTCACCGCAGGATACTTTATTCCATGCATGAGCTGGGCGTGTCTCCCGACAAACCACACAAAAAATCAGTTCGTATTGTCGGCGATGTTTTGGGTAAATATCACCCACATGGCGACACAGCTGTATATGATGCCATGGTTCGCATGGCGCAAGACTTTTCAACACGCGCACTGTTGGTTGACGGTCACGGAAACTTTGGATCGGTTGACGGCGACGGCGCGGCAGCAATGAGATACACCGAAGCGCGTATGTCTAAGATTGCACTTGAAATGCTGCGTGACATTGACCGCGACACTGTGGATTTTGTTCCAAACTTTGACGAAAGCCAAATGCAGCCTTCTGTTCTTCCCGCAAGATACCCAAACCTGTTGGTAAATGGCTCAAGCGGAATAGCTGTCGGTATGGCAACAAACATCCCCCCTCATAATCTGGATGAAGTTATAGCTGCAACTACAGCCATGATAGATAACCCCGATATCACAGTTCCTGAACTTATGGAACACATAAAAGGTCCGGATTTTCCAACAGGCGCACTAATCATGGGCTCAGGCGGCATACTGCAGGCCTACGAAACAGGACGCGGAAAAGTCGTCATGCGCGGCGAATGCGAAATAGAGGAAATGAGCAACGGCAAAAGCCGCATAATAGTTTCATCCATTCCATATCAGGTCAATAAATCACGCTTGATAGAAAAAATGGCGGAGCTTGTAAACCACAAACGAATTGAAGGCATCTCCGACATTCGTGATGAATCAGATAGAACGGGAATGCGCATAGTAATAGAGCTTAAGCGCGATGTAGCCTCTAATATAATATTAAACCAGTTATATAAGCACACACAGCTTCAGGACACTTTTGGCATAAACATGCTTGCTCTTGTTGACGGCGAACCCAAAGTATTATCTTTAAAGCAAGTTCTTGGTCATTATATAGGGCACCAAAAAGAAGTTGTAACCCGCAGAACGCAATACGAACTAAACCGTGCTGAAAAACGTGCGCACATAGTAGAAGGTTTGCTCAAAGCTTTAGACTTCATTGACGAAGTTATAAAACTTATCCGTGCAAGCAAAAATGATGCAGAAGCCAAGCAAGGCTTGATGGACAGATTTGAGCTTAGCGAAGTTCAGGCTCAATCCATACTGGACATGCGGCTAAGGCGTTTGACTGGACTTGAAAAAGAGCGTCTGCTGGAAGAATACGCAAAACTCAAAGAAACAATCGAATATCTTTCTTCAATATTAAATGACGAAGGTTTGCTGTTTGGAATCATAAAAGATGAGCTGGGCGACATATCACAAAGGTTTGCCGATGAGCGCCGCTCAAGCATCCAGATGGATTATACTGACCTTGAGATGGAAGACTTAATTCAAGAGGAGGAAATGGTAGTTACCATGACTCACCTTGGATACGTCAAACGCTTAACATCAAACACATATCGCCAGCAAAACAGAGGCGGTGTGGGTGTTAAAGGCATCACAGCGCGCAATGAAGACTTTGTTGAGCGCATACTTGTAACATCAACCCATGATTGGCTGTATTTCTTTACAGACTTGGGAAGGGTTCACCGCTTAAAATGCTGGCAGATTCCAGAAGCCAGCCGCACAGCCAAGGGCACTGCCATAGTAAACTTGTTGCAGCTTGATGCAAACGAAAAGATAACAACCGTAATTCCTTTCTTAAAGGATATGGATATCGAGGGCATGTTCCTTGTTCTTGCAACTCGCAACGGAACAATAAAAAAGACTCCGCTTAAAGAATATGAAAACTTAAAGAATGTGGGTCTAAAAGCGATAAACTTAATCGATGAAGATAAGCTTATTTCTGCAGTTTTAACAGATGGCACTAAAGACATCTATATGGGAACACGAGACGGCATGGCGATACGCTTCTCTGAAAATGATGTTCGACCAATGCACAGAGTGGTTACAGGAGTTCGCGGCATAAAGCTTAGAGAAGGCGATGAAGCTGTGGACATGGGAATTGTTGATGAAAACCTTCTGCTCTTGTCTGTTACTGAAAAAGGATATGGCAAACGCACAAGCTTTGAAGAATACCGCACACAAAACAGAGGCGGTTTTGGCGTCATCGCAATGAACGTAAACAAAAAGACCGGAAAACTCGTTGCCTTGAAAGCGTGCGATAACGAAGAAGACTTGATGCTGATATCTTCGGACGGCACTATAATAAGAACTGCTATTGAGGATATTTCCACGATGGGCCGCTCGACACAGGGCGTAATTGTGATGAAACTTCGTGCCGGAGATACTGTTGTAGCCTCGGAAGTTGTAAGCCCGGAAGACGAAGAGGAAGAAGTGGACGTCACAGAAGCAGAAGTCGTCGAAGAAGACGAAAATACAGAAGAATAAAAACCCACAAAACAGAGAGTCTATAAACGACTCTCTATTTTTTTAAGACTTTTTATCACCTAATTATTAACAAATTGTTGTTAATCAATTTTTTACTTTTCTAGCAAACACACATGTGTTATAATGTTATGGATTATTAACATGTTTAATATTCGCTTTATATATTCGTAACTAATTCGTAATTAATGTGGAGGAAACTATGAGAACCAAAAAGTTCAAAAAAATTCTAATATTATTAACTGCCGTAATAATGGTGTTTATGGCAACAGCTTGCAACAATGCTACTGAGCCACAGGCGGCTGACGCCACACCAACCATGGCACCTGAAAATACAGAAGCTGAAGCAACTGTAACTGAGGAAGCCGTAACAGAGGAAGAGGCAACTGTAGATCCTTTGGCGGGACTTAAATATTGGGAAATTGATCCTGACAAAAAAATATACAACATTCTTCTTCTTGGTCTTGATGCTCTTGAAGGAACAACTTGGGCACGAAATGATACAACAATGATACTTCAAATCAATCTTGAAACTAATGAAATGAAGCTCGTATCATTCATGCGTGATATGATTGTGGACATTCCGGGACATGGTGAATATCGCTTAAACAATGCGCACTACAGAGGCGGCCCAGAGCTTGCAATGCAAACTATGAAATCCGTTTTTGGTGTTGACATTGATTATTACGCAGTGGTTGACTTTGTTTCATTTACTCAGGTAATGAGAGTCATAGGAACAATTAAAATCAACGTAGAAGAATACGAAGTGGCACACTTGAAAAAAGCTGAAAGTGCTGTTTCCGTAGAGGGTGAACAAATACTTGGACAGGGTGTTGTTCAAAACGAAGGCGTTCACGAATTTAACGAATATCTTACACTTTCATATGCACGTGACCGTCATTCATCAGGTCCAAACAACGAAAAGGCAGGCGACAACGGACGAAACGCAAGACAGCGAGAAGTCATAAAAGCTTCTTGGACTTCAGTTAAAAGCAAGTCAACGGCACTTATCCCGCCATCAGTATTTCTTGCAATGCCTTATGTAAATTCCAACATGGATGAAGCTTTAATTATTACATTAGTAAACAAAATGATGGAAGCAGATGCCGAAATAACAGACCTTGCAATGCCGGCAGGAAGCTTCTGGGCTGCATGGAAAGATGACACTGGCATTTATTCCAACGACGAATATAAAGCAATATACGCACAGAAAAAAGCTGATTATGAACAAGCTAACGCTCCCACCCCCACTCAAGAAGGTGAACAAGCCTCTGCTGAACCTACAGAAGAAGTGGCTGCATTCCCTGGTTTTGATTCTTGGACACGTGATAGAGGTGCTGCAAGCGTAATACAATGGTCATCAAAAGCAGTATACAAGCTTCATGACTTCTTGGGAATAGACTGATGAGCACAGGCGATGAAATAAAAAAAATATCAGAGCTTAAAAAAGGGGACAACTCTATAGTATTTTGCATTGTCCAGAACATGAACATCAAAACTTCTTCCAACAACAAGAAGTATGGCGACTATACCCTAACTGATTCTACAGGCGAAATCAACGCAAAGCTTTGGGATGTGAGCGTTGAAGAGGAATGCCCTCAGGTGGGCGATCTTATAAAAGTAAAAGGTCTTGTAACCGAATGGCAGGGTTCTCTTCAATTCCGTATGGATAAATTCCGCGACATCGAAGATTCCGATGGTGTTGAAATATCCGAGATGGTGCCATCTGCGCCCCTTGCGCCGGAAGAAATGCTTGAAACCATCAAAGATTTCCTTAAGAAAATCGAAAACGAGGGAATCAGAAAGCTCACAATTGAGATGCTTAAGGAGTATGCGGACTATCTTCCGCTTCATCCTGCAGCGCTACACAATCATCACGCAATACGCTCAGGACTTTTATATCACACAACAACGATGCTGAAAGCTGCTCAAGCACTGCTTTCCATATACACTAAGCTCGATGAAGACTTGGTGTATGCGGGAGTTATACTCCATGATATCTGCAAAACTGTTGAAATTAACGCAGGTAGCTCTGGAATTGCAACAGAGTACTCCAGAGATGGGCTTTTATTAGGACACATTGTCCAAGGCATTGTAGCTATAGAAAAAGCGGGCGAGAAGGCAGAATGTGACAAAGAAGCTGTTTCTATGATGCAGCACATATTGCTTTCCCATCATTATGAGCCTGAATTTGGCTCTCCGAGACGCCCAATGTTTCCGGAAGCTGAGCTTGTGCACTATCTTGACATGATAGACACAAGAATGTATGACTTTGACAAAGCATTAAGCGATGTTAATGAGGGAGAATTCTCCCAGCCTATTTGGACACTTCACAAAAGACGAGTTTATAAAAAAACTTTCTGATAAAAAACCCTTTGCCAAATTGCAAAGGGTTTTAATTTTATTATAAAAAATGGCACTATATAGCCGCTGACTTTTTCCTACTCTTTAATAATCTCCATATATATCGTATCATGATAGCTGCCATCAATGTATCTGCAATTATGCCGTCTGCCAAATTCCTTAAAGCCAGATTTAAGATAGCATTTATGCCCGCCGATATTTTCGCTGTCCAAGGTAAGCATAATATTTTTAAGGTTTAAGCTTTTAAACCCATACTCCACTAAGAGCTTAATGGCTTCTGTTCCATAGCCATTGCCTCGCATGTTTTTTTCACCTATAAATAACCCTAACTCACAGCTTCTATATACCTGATTAAAATCAAACAGACTAATGTTTCCTATAAGCTTGTCGCCATCATTTAAAACCATAGCAAAATTGTACCCTTCTTTGGACATGCTCTCTATAGCCTCTTTTTCAGATGCTATGCTTATAACTTTGGAATAACTTCCTAGATTTTGAGTAACATCTCTATCGTTTAGCCACTTTGTGTATAAAAGATAGTCATCTGGATTCATTGGCGAAAGATATAGGTTCTCACCTTTGATTTTCTTAAAATAATTCATATTGCTCTCCCAAATCTTTTAAAGCATTATTTACCATTGTGACAATAATGTCAACATTTTATTCAATATTTATTATATAATTAATGTGTAATGGCAAATGAGGTTATAAAATACCCGGGCTTCCTGGACGAACTAAGCGATATCTTCGCACAAAAAAACCACACGCTCTACATTGTGGGTGGCTATGTTCGTGACGCTATTATGGGCCGCGTTTCAGATGATATTGACATATGCTCAGACATGCATCCAGACAAAGTGTATTCTATGCTTGAAAGCTATCCTTCATTTACTATCGGGCAACGCAATCTCCCAATGGGCACGATGATTATAAATCACAAAGGCGTTTCGCTAGAATACACCGCCTTCCGCAAGGAATCCTACAGGGGAGACGGCACACACACGCCGCATACGGTTTCTTTGAGTGCCACTATAAATGAGGACGCACTCCGCCGCGATTTTGCTTGTAACTCAATATACTACGATATAAGAAATAAAAAACTTATCGATTTTTTTAACGGAATAAACGATATCGAAATAAAAGTGCTGCGCACCCCAAGAAAGCCTAAAAAAGTTTTCACCGAGGATGCACTTCGCATACTACGCATGGCACGCATTAGTGCTGAAACCATGTTCTTACCGGATGATGCTGCAATGGAATCTGCAAGAAGCTTAAAAGACTCCCTTAAAATGCTTTCAAAAGAAAGAATAAGCAGAGAGATAGAAAAATTGTTGATCTCAGATACAAAGTATTCATCCTGCTCGCAAAAAAACATCAAGCAGGGAATGGACGTACTGTTTGAATGTAACGCTGCACAAACGTTGTTTGATGGAATACTAAAAAAACATGCACTAAAAGCCACAGATGCCAAAAGTTATCAAGTAAAAGTTGCTCTTTTTATATCCGAATGCGACGACCTTAAAAAAGCTTTGTATTATACCTGTCCCAACAGCGACATAAGAGGCGACGTGAAGTTCTTGCTCAATAATATACACTTTCATGACGCGGAATCAGTAGATCTTCTTGCTCAACATGGATACAGAAGAGGTATGCTTTTAGCTGAATTACTGGAAGTGCTTGAAAGAAGGTGCTCACTTCTTGAACACTACACCTCCAACATGCAGCAAAAAGACTATATAATTTCCATGAAAACTCTTGCTATAAGCGGAAACGATATAAAAAAAACATTAAAAGTTGCAGATTCCCCGCTTATTGGAAAAATTAAAATTGAACTGCTTAAACACATAATTAAGCATCCCGAAAACAACAACAAACAAGCACTTATATCATACATAAAAAATAATTATTAATCTTCATGAAAGCCTTTTATTATGCCAGCTTTCAAATCTTTAAAAGAATGTTTTAAACGAGTTTCTTGTTGATTCGGGCACCATTTATTATGGTTATTTGCATACAAATACACTGAACATACACATTAATCACAAAAGTATAAATAAAGCAGTTTTATTCCTTTTTTTATTAAAATTCTCATTTATGCGTACATTTTACCCAATATCCATAATACCAATTTATCCGGCAATAATCGCTTTAAAAATATTAATATCTGATACGACAAGCCCACAGCTTTGCGCACAGGCGGATTCTTTTTTTGCATCATTTTCCACACTACTTCTGCTACCTTTGCTGGTGAAACTCCATTTTGCTCATCATGCTCCATCTTTTGTATGGATGCTTTCATCGTTTTTTCATATCTTGAGCCTTCTGCCGCCTCAGACCATGTTCTGTTTTGAGTAAATTCCGTTTTTGTATCGCCCGGCTCCACAAGGCACACACGCACTCCATATGGCTTTACTTCCATGCGAAGTGCTTCACTTGCCGCTTCCAGTGCCGCTTTGCTTGCAGAATACTGCCCTTGAAAGGGAATACTCAAGACTCCGGCTACCGAGCTTACATTTATTATTATTCCTTCTTTTTTCATAAGCATATCAAAAAATGCACGAACTGTACGTAGCATTCCAAAGTAATTCACATCAAACTGCCACATGGCTTCCTTTGCACTTGTGTCTTCCACTGCGCCTGCGATACCGTTTCCTGCATTGTTAATCAGCGCATCCAAACCGCCCTCTTTTTCTTTTATTATCTTATAAGCCGAATCAATGGAAGATTCATCCGTTACATCCATGTGGATCATAAATCCGCCGGAAACCTCTTTAACATTTCCCTTCTCTATTTTTCTTGAAGTTCCATATACAACCCAACCACTGTCTATTAGCTTGCTAAATATTGCTTTTCCAATACCCGATGATGCTCCTGTAACAAGAGCTGTCTTTTTGTTTTGCATCTTTTTCTCCTAAATAATCAATAATAAATTCACTTTGTTTATTATAGCAAAAGAAAACTTCTAACGCACTTCTAACATTATATTGCTATATATTGATGCAAATTTATGTTATTATATGGCTGAAATTATTCTTATTTTTAGAGGTATTATTTATGGATTTATTACAAAAATGTGCTGAGTATACTGATGCTCGGGAAGCCATGGCAGCAGGGATTTATCCTTACTTTCATGCAATTGAATCAGGACAAGACACTGAAGTCATCATGGATGGCAAAAGAGTCATCATGATAGGCTCCAACAACTACATCGGATTAACTTCGGATAAAAGGACAATTCAAGCAGCAAAAGACGCTTTGGACAAATACGGCACTGGATGCTCAGGCTCGCGGTTTTTAAACGGAACACTGGATTTACACGTAACTTTGGAGGAAGAACTGGCTGAATTTTTCAGCAAAGAAGCAGCACTCACTTTCTCAACTGGTTTCCAGACAAATCTTGGCATTATTTCATGCATAGTCGGATATCACGATTATATAATAAACGACTCAGAAAACCATGCAAGCATCCGCGACGCATGCAGGCTTAGCTTTGCAAAAAAGAGCGTTAAATTCCGTCACAATGACATGGAAGACCTTGAGCGTGTTTTGAAGCGCATACCTGAAGAGGCGGGAAAGCTTATAATTGTTGACGGCGTATTTTCCATGACTGGAGATATTGCAAACCTTCCTGAAATTGTGCGACTCGGCAAAAAATATGGTGCTCGCATTATGGTGGATGACGCCCACGGCATGGGTATGGTGGGCAAAGGCGGAAGGGGAACAGCCTCACACTTCGGACTTGAAGACGAGGTGGACATTATAATGACCACTTTTTCAAAATCCCTAGCTTCACTTGGAGGATGTATCGCCGCAAGCGACGAGATAATACACTATGTTAAACACAAGTCGCGTCCGTTTATCTTCAGCGCATCGGTTCCGCCATCAAACGCGGCAGCTGCCCTTGAAGCTTTGCGAATCATAAAAAATGAGCCTGAAAGGGTGGATGCCTTAATTGAGATAAGTCAATATATGCGCGACAAGCTTAAGGCCGCAAACATTCCGATTATAGACGGATCCACAGGTATCATACCGATATACACCTACAACATGCACAGGACATTTATTATAACTAAGCGTTTGCTTGAAGAAGGCGTTTACGTAAACCCCGTTATCTGCCCTGCTGTGCCTGAAGGCGAATGCCTGCTTCGCACAAGCTACACAGCAACCCACACCAAAGAGCAGATGGATTATGCCTTTGAAGCGATAAAGCGTGTGTTTGATGAAGTAAAGATGGAAGAATAAAAAAACTCCGAGACATATTCTTTCTATTTAATAAGGAAATTTATAAAAAAGCGCTTGTCAGATAAAACCCTGACAAGCGCTTTTATTATTTATGTATGCCTGTTTTCACTATTGAGTATACACCACATATGTTCCTCTCTTTTGGTTCTTTGCTTCATACATCGCACTATCTGCAAGATGAAAAAGTTTTCCCATCGACATCTTTTCGCACTCGTTAGATGCGACTCCTATCGTAACCGAACGCGACAGCCCCTCTTGGATATCACCATAATCAATGGCGAACACCATCTCAATTATAAGGCTCGCAAGTTTTTTTGCGATATCGACATCATCGTTTAATACAATCTTAAATTCATCTCCCGCATCGCGCTCCAACATACTATAGCCGTCACGATTTTCAGTATTTATTTCCATCAATGCTTGTTGAACTGCATTTTGTGTTCTTTCAATTACCACATCTCCCACTTCATAACCAAATTTATCGTTAACTGCTGCAAAGTCGTCTATATCGATGCTGAGTACGCAAAGTGGCGTGTCGTTTTCGCGTGCAGCATCCATCATATTTCTTGCCTCGTAGTTAAAGAGTTCATGTCCTGTCATTTCCAGCTTAATATCTTTGTTTTCCATGTTTATTATCTCCTTAATATCAAAATCATTGGAGACGAATCTGCTTTCAAGGCTCTTAATCAGCGCATTTATTCTTTTATATCTGACATTTGATGAATCAATATCCGTTTTTGCCTGTTTCTTTTTTGCCCGTAAAATTAACGAAAGCATTTTCACTGTAATCTCGCCTGTTACTATCTTTTTTACTTCCGACAGTGAAAATCCCAGCGATTTAAGATATGTAATTACATCCAAAATGTCTGATTGACTTTCACTATAATATCGATATCCTGTAAATTCATCAACCTTGGCCGGCAAAACAAGCCCAAGCTTTTCATAATGACGAAGAGCTTTTACCGTCACTGTGTTATCCTTTGCAAATTCGCCTATTTGTTTCATTAGGAGAGCTCCCTTAATAAGTACTGTCTTTAATATACCATCTTACGTAAGGGGAGAGTCAATAATTTTTTGTATAATATAAATTGACATATGTTATTAACTATATTATTATTTATTTTAGTATTTGCTTAATTATATTGAGGTGAATCCACATGAAATATGTTATCTGGAGCATAACCATCATCGCATTAGTTATATCTTTTATATTTGACAAGAAAAAGAGTGTTGCCGCTCTAAAGATGGCAGGTAAGCGGATGCTTAAAATTATGCCATTGTTCTTTTATGTGATGGGGCTTACAGCTATTGTTATGTCTGCATTGCCTGATAAGACTATAACCAACTTGCTTGGTGAAAAAAGCGGTTTAGGCGGTATTTTGCTTGCATTGGGGTTGGGTTCAGCCACGATGATGCCGGGCTTTGTTGCGTTTCCTCTTGCAGCAGTGCTAAAAGCACAGGGTGTAACATATGCGGTGCTCGCTGCCTTTACAATGACTCTTATGAATGTCGGTGTTGCAACATTTCCGCTTGAAAAGAAATATCTCGGGACTAAAGTTGCGCTCATAAGAAACGGCATCGGATTTTCCTTGGCAATTATTATAACCATTATAGTTTCTTTGGTATTTGGGGAGGCGCTGTTATGAAAAAAGCAGACAACAAACCAAACGGAAAAAGAAAATGGGTATTTTTCTCCTTATTTGCCGTGGCGCTGGCTGGGACTTTTTTAGTATCCCGCATTTTTGACATCGAGTGGGGCATAAATGCCGCAAAGTATTTTGGAACTAACTTGTGGGAGATGCTTCAAATAGTTCCTCCGGCTTTTGTTCTCATCGCGCTGTTTGAAAAGTGGGTGAAGCGCGAACACGTTATAAAACATATGGGTGAATCCAGCGGAATAAAAGGTTATCTGTGGGCTCTTATACTAGCCGGTATATCCATAGGCGGAGTGTATGTTATTTTCCCTCTTTCTGCATCCCTCAGCAAAAAAGGTGCGGGAAATAAAATAATTTTTTCTTACCTCGGTTTTGCCGGTATATGCCGCATTCCGATGGTAATGTTTGAAATAACTTTTTTGGGTGCGCTGTTTACAGCAACACGGCTTATAGCAGCTATACCTCTACTGGCTATTGCGGGAACTGTGCTGGGCGGATATCTTGATAAGAAGAACTATAAAATCAACCAGCCTTCCTAGTAGGCGAAAGCATTGGTATAAGTATGGATGAAATAACAAAAACTTTAAAAGCATTGGCTGATGGAAACAGACTTAAAATTATAAATATTTTAGAAAATTATGATTTATGTGTAAGAGGGCTGTCAAATAAGCTTGGTATTTCCGAAGCAGCCGTTTCCCAACACTTAAAAATTCTCCGAAATGCGGATATAGTAGTTGGCGAAAAAAGAGGATATTTCACTCATTATCGCTTAAAAAGAGAAACGCTTTTAAGCGTTTCAGAATACTTTGATAAGTTTTTTATTAAAGATAATTAACCTGATATATCAATAAACAATGCCTTTCTCCTTGGCCTGCTTATCTTTTTGCGCACCAACTCCAGATCCTATTGCAAGTCCGGCGCCGATTCCAATAACAAAAAAAACTGTATTTGTGCTCATAAAAGCTACCCCTATTCCTGTTCCAATAGCCATTCCTAATGACATATACACAGCGGTGTAAAAACCTTTTGAAACAAGACCATATTCTTTTCTTATATATTCTGATAATGCCCTAAAATCTCTTGCAAAAATGCTTTTGTTTATTTTATAATTTTCTTTCGCTTTTTCAAGCACCTCTTTTAAGGATAGAAATTTTGCTGCAATATTTTCATTTTCAAGCTGCTTTTCTTCCAGCTTTTCTATAAGTCGCAATAATTTGGGGAGCTCCAGTTTTTCCTTTTTCTTTTCCTCAAATTGCTGAACAAGATTTTCAAATTCTTCTTTGTAGTACATAATATTTACCTGCCATATTTACAAACAAATTATCTGGAACCTATAAATTCAGTTATAAGTTTCACTGCTGTTTCCTGCTGTTGTTGTCTTGTGATTTTTGCTATGCCATCACCCTTTTGCTCACCGTAGTTTCCATAGTATGCGTGATTGCCACCTTCTATTAACACGGCATCATATTTTTCCTGAAGCTCATTCATGTCTTGACCTAAGTCTTCAGTGCCGTATATTGTGAGAGTTTCTATATCCGCATCATTTAAAGGATATGCTCCAAGCAATATTAATCCATCCAGTTTCTCGGAATTTTTATCACAATAACTGCTTGCCATTGCACCACCCAAAGAGTGTCCCATCAAATACCACTCATCTATGTCAGAAACCTCATCATACACCTTGTCTGCTGCTTTAATGTTAAATACAGCAAGGTTAAAAGGCATTTTAATAAGTACACATGTATATCCCTCTTGTGTAAGCTTGATAAGAAGAGGCGCATATGCTTTTGCCTCCACCTTTCCCCCGGGATAAAAAATGATACCTTTATTCAGAGATTCGCCTTTATTAGGATAAAAAACACTCATATTATCCATTTTTTCAGCGTTCTGAAATTCTTCCATTTTATCCACTTCATCTGTTGCCCTGTAATAATCCAGCGTATATATGTAAAATCCGCCAACAAGCACAACTATAAAAAACAATACCGACAGCAATGTTATCTTTAATTTCTTCTTTTTCTCAAAAAATCTTCCCATTTTAGCTCCTTTCAATTATAAAAAGAGACTGCTTCTATAGCATTACGCTGTTAATACAAGTTTCCCGCGAGATTTACCTGCTTTTCTTTCTGCTCACCTGCACCGTAGCCTATCGCAAGACCCGCACCTATACCGACTGCCAAAAATGCAGTATTTCCCATACTCATAAGTGCAACTCCCAGTGCAACACCTATTGACATTCCGTACATCATATATGTCATGGAATAGTGTCCTTTGGCAACCAAAGCGTGATTTTTCCTCACGTACTCCATAAGTGCTTTCATGTCTCTGATAAATATACTTTTGTTACCCTTAAATTCAGCTTTTACCTTTTCAAGCTGTGATTTCAATTCCTCAAACCTTTGCAAAATTATTTCGTCGTCTATACCTTTTTCCTCGAGCTTGTCTATCATACGAACTAAATAATCAAGCTGAAGCTTTTCGGCTTGTTTTTTGTCAAATTGTTGCGATAAATTTTGAAATTCTTCTTTATAGTACATAATAATATTCTTCCTTTTTCCTCATTATACACTTAATGAATTAAAATGCATATCGTGTTTAGATATTCATTAATTCAAATTATTTTAGTTTAATCTATATTATTATCCTTATTAATAAAATAAAAGCTGCAAGAAGCAGCTTTTATTGGATATTAACTATTAAGTTTAAAATCAGTCAAATGAAAAATAGCTTTCAATGCTATTCATAGCTTCACTATCTAAAGTTGATATGGTAAAAGTAAGCATGTAGCCGTTTTTATAAAGCTGATATATTCTTTGAGACTGAACAAAATCAGTTCCGGCAATTGATGTATCCACTGTAACTAAAAAAGCTTTTTCTCCACCGAAAGTCGTTTCGCCCACAACTTCCGCTTCCACAGTTCCCAGCTGCTCAAACTGGGCTTTCAATTGTTCGAGTGCCTCGTCTGTGTATTCAGCTTCGAAGTCGGGTGCCAAGATAGATCTCGCAGCAGTAAGATTAACAGTAGACATTGCCATGTTTGCATCCTGATTATCTATTACAAAAAGCAAAGGTATATACACCCCTTCTTCTATTTCCGATTCCGTATCCTTAAGGCTTTCTGCCACCTCTCCAAATACATCCGCCATTTCTTGAGCGCTGTAGGCGTACCACTCTTCCGGAAAGGAAGCTGTGAGATTAAATTTCTCGTTTGTGTAGGTATTGCCTTCCCATTCGCCCACCCTGAATCCTGATATAGTTTTTACTGCTTCTTGAGCAATGTCTTTAATTTCCTCGCTACTTTTGCCACATCCGGCAAATGTCGCTGTCAATACTGCAAGTACTAGCACGGTAAGTAATATCTGTTTAATTTTTTTTGTCATATCATTTCCTTTTTTTTCTTGATATTATACATTTTTCTACAGCCTCTGGCAATATAAATTTATATTGTTTCACAACTTTATTTTACATAACAAAAAGCGACCCTCATACGAGAGCCGCTTTGATTGATTTTTATTATGCGTTGTCAACCTCAGCCATATAAGAAATAAGATCGATAACTTTATTTGAGTAACCCCACTCGTTATCATACCATGATACAACTTTTACGAATGTGTCAGTCAACATGATGCCTGCATCAGCATCAAATATTGATGTGCGTGGATCATGGATAAAGTCAGATGACACAACCATTTCTTCTGTGTATCCAAGAACACCAGCCATTGCGCCTTCTGAAGCTTCTTTCATAGCTGCACAAATTTCTTCATATGTTGTAGGTGTCTTAAGGTTACATGTAAGGTCTACAACTGAAACGTCAAGTGTAGGTACGCGCATTGCTTTACCTGTAAGTTTGCCGTTAAGCTCAGGAATAACAACGCCAACTGCGATAGCAGCGCCTGTTGAAGCAGGGATGATGTTGCCTGCTGCAGCGCGGCCGTCACGCCATGCTTTCTTTGAAGGACCATCAACAGTCTTCTGTGTGCCTGTTGTTGAATGAACTGTTGTCATAAGGCCTTCGCTGATGCCGAACTTGTCGTTTAATACCTTAGCTACAGGAGCCAAGCAGTTTGTTGTGCATGATGCGTTTGAAACGATTGTCATATCTTTTGTATATGTGTCATTGTTTACGCCCATAACAAACATTGGTGTTTCTTTGTCTTTTGCAGGTGCTGAGATGATAACTTTCTTTGCGCCGCCTTTAAGGTGTGCAGAAGCTTTTTCGCTTGTTGTGAAGATACCTGTTGATTCAACAACATAGTCTGCTCCGCATTCGCCCCAAGGAATCTCTGCAGGATTCATGCATGCATAGAATTTTACTTCTTCACCGTTTACAACGATAGCGTCTTCTTTAACTTCGATAGTTCCCTCAAATTTGCCATGAACTGTGTCATAGCGAAGCATGTAAGCCATGTAGTCCGGGCTCATGAAAGGATCATTAACTCCTGTTACTATGATATCGGGATTCCCGATAGCAACTCTGAATACAAGACGTCCAATACGTCCAAAACCATTAATACCAACTTTTACTGCCATATATTCCTCCAAAAAAATTAAATTAATTAACAATATTTTTCGTGCATATTATACTTCAATTCCGCAATTATTACAAGGATTTAGCCCATTAAGCAATTAATAATTAATAAATGATTTTGGCTTTTGGTCATATTGACTATCTTTTCAGTCAAGAGCATAAACAACCGTAACAGTGGCTATAATCTCCACCTGTCCGGTTGCTATTGCGCCTTCAAGCGCACCGGAAGCATCTCTTGCATAACTCAAAGATACATTATTGTAAGGGCTTCTGGATAAAGATGGCGCAGAACCTTCATCTATACTCAAAACATCTGATATGTTTCTACCTTCTTTTTGAGCATATATCTGAGCTTTTTCTTTGGCTCGCTCGAGTGCTATTTCCATTGCGTCCAAATATGCCTGCTGTCTGTCTATTACACTGAATTCTATTCCAAAAAAAGCATTAGCGCCAGCATTTATCGAAATATTTATTATTTCATTTACTCTTTCAACTTCATCAACTTTAACATTAATATAATTTATCACCTTGTATCCCACAAACGTTTTCTCACTGCCGTGATTTTTAAATTCCTGATTTACATTATAATTAGATGTTTGAATATCTTCTATTGGAATGCCGGCGTTTTTTATAGCATCAATTACCTTTACCATGGTTGCAGCATTTTCTGCCTGTGCTGCTTTTGGGTCCATATCGATATTTTCATATCCCAGCGATAAATATGCAACGTCAGGCTCAAGAAAAACTATTCCGCGGCCATACACACTTACAATATCATTTTCTTTGTTTTCTGATATCTTTACACCATCGTTTATCATATTGATGCCAACCAATACACACACCAATGCCAAAGTAATGCTTATCAAAACGGTTAATCCTTTGTTATTCATAACAAACTCCTTTTAAGAAATACTATTAGTTACTTATATTACCATATTTAGTGTATGTATACAAACCAATGATGTCGGTGCTTTATATCCCTTTCTTCTGTGCCTAAAACAAAAGAGTAAAGCTAAAAATAAATGAGGTGTAAATAATTTATAATCCATTTGGCAAAGAGCATTAATTATTGTATAATACGTTGTACTTATTAAGCTAAAACAGGAAGGTTTATAAATGAGAAAAATAAAAGTTATTGCCATATTACTGGTGCTTATAATGGTCTTTGCAGGATGCAATCTTATAGAAGTCAATCCAGAAAGAGACATGCAAAGAATTGTCGCAAAAGTAGAAGGACAAACTATCACAAAAGAAGAATACGCAGCCTATGTGGATTATTATGTATATAACTATCAGATTCAAGCATATTTTTCTGGTCAAGCTGCTCCCGATTTCACTAATCCGGACACACTTGAAGCCTTAAAAGAAGCCTCAATTGAAAGCGCAATCACTCAGAAAATCTTGGAAATCAAAGCAAAAGAATATGACTGCTATGATTTTACTCAAGAAGAGCTGGATGCCATAACCGAAGAATACAATAATGATATTGAAGAATACAGAGCGTCTGCTAAAAACAGTGTAGAGGGCAATGATGCAAATGCAGGTTTAAGCCAAGAAGAGCTGGATAAACTCATTGAAGAAGAGTTCAACTCATCACTTGTGGCTGCTGGCAAAGATGACAAAGAAGCTTCTCTTGAAGCCTTAAAAAATCAAAAAGCAATTGACAAACTTAGAGAAATCGTAACCGAAACCGAAGATCCTATTGAAAGCGAACTCCAAGCCGTTTATGATCAAAAAGTGGCGGAACAAGAAGCTTCATATGCCGAAAATCCATCGCTTTATGATAGCGCTTTAAGTGGAGATCAAACTATATACTACAATTTGCCCAATACAAGACAGTCAAGCCAAATCCTCATTTCTCTGCCTGATGATATCCAAGAGCAAATAAACGCTCTTAGAGCTGACGGTGACGAAGATGGCGCAAATGCCTTGCGTGAAGAAGAGCTTGCTAAGATAAAAGAAAAAGCAGATGAAGTTTATGCGCTTGCTGTTGAAGGTCAAGACTTTGCAGAGCTTATAGATGAATATGGCGAAGATCCTGGAATGAAGTCAAAAGACTATTACCCAGTTGTAAAGGACGTAACTCAATTTGCTTCTGAATATATGGATGCACTTTTCGCTCTTGAAAATGTAGGTGACTTCACTGAGCCTGTTGCATCTGATTTCGGATATCACATAATCTTATATTATGGAGAAGTTAAAGAAGGCGCTGTAGCCTTTGAAGATGTTAGAGACGATTTAAAAGCAGAAATCTTAGAAAACAGAAAAAATGAGATTTATCAAGAAACAATAACTGCATGGCGTGAAGAAGCTAAAGTGAAAATATATAAATCAAGACTTAATATGGATTTAGGCTAATAATAGATATCTAGGTATATTAAAAGCGCTTCGATGAAGCGCTTTTTTTGTACTCGTATTTCAGTTTTTCTACTTATAATGCATGTTTATATAACGGTTTATTCCCGCTCCGTTTATATCCCTTATATAGCTGTTCCAATCATTTGCAAGCGATTTGCTGCCCACTATAAACTCGCTCCACCATTCATGAAAAAGCGGTTTTATCTCACCCATAATCATTTTAGATTCTACCGCGTCTCTTCCTGTCACAGGAAGCGCGGCTATAAGCATATCCTCGTCGGGCGCATATTTTCGCATCGGTACAAGCAAGTCATAAAGCGGCTGGGAAAACTTCGTCCACGAGTTGTAATAAACTCCAGGCATGCCTTCGGCTGTAAGTCCCTGCTCCTTCCACTGATATGCATCATATCGCGTATATGGTTGAAGCGCATTAAGCACACCATTATCAAATTTTTTCACATGAAGTCCTTCAATTCCACAATTTAAAAGGCTTCTTCCGTTGTCGGAAAAACAAAAGTCAATAAACTTTATGGCAATATCCTGTCTGCCTTGGGCATTTGATATTCCTGCATAGCTTGAAGGTTCATATTTATATCCGGGAAGACTAGCACCTTCCACCGGAGTATACATGAAAGGCTCCATGCCCGCTTCATATGCCGCTTCATAATATTCTTCAGTGAAAATTCCCACAGTAACATCTCCGCTTGTGATGTCATAAAGAAGGCTTGTGGGCGAATATACAAAAAACGACTCGCTTATCATATCATGTTGATAAAGGGAATTAAGATATAAAAGCATTGCTTTAAATTCATCAGTAGTTGGACCATATACCAAAGCTCCATCTTTCATGTAAGCATCCACTGAAGTATTATAAAAAGGTGCCATCAGCTCACACAATAGCTCAGTGGAGCCGGGAACTGCAAATTTGCCGCCTGAGTTTAAAATGGCATTATAAAAACTTCCCGCATCAAACTGTCTTGCTTCCGCTTCACTTTTTATAAAAGGAACTGCGCTTATCACACCCATTTCCTGCCGCAAAGGAAAGATTTTTATTTCTCCTTTTGATGTGGCAAGCGAAGTAAGCATTTGAGAAGAAAATGTGTTTATCCAGTTTATATAGTTTGGAGCATGCGAATTAATAAGGGAGGAGACATCCACAATAAAAGGATCTGCCGCCTCTGAATATTCAGGTGCAATCTCCATAATGTCATATACAACACCTGTTGAAAGATTAAGGTTTAAAGTTTCAGCATATCTTTCGGGGCGTATCGTAGATATCACACAGCTTATCCCGCTTTCCTTAAAAACCCTGTCCATCACAGCCCAGTCTTCCATCACAAAATCCTCTGTCTTGAGCATCATTGTGATTTCTGTATCCGGAAATGCAAGATCTGGCGTCGGCGTAGGAAGCGCCGCTTTGTTTTCCATGTCATCCGGCATTTTAGCACAGGAAGACAAAAGGAAAGCCGCGATAAAAACGAATATAATAATAGGTGATTTTATTCTAAATTTAAACATGGATAAATTATAAACTATATATCTTTTGATATCAATCATGCAAAAAATCTATTATCAAAAATTTACATTTATGATTTTGCTTGCTCCTTAAAATACACAATGATAAAATGGAGATATAAATATTTTTCCTAAAGCCAACCAGCACATTAAACAGTAATAATTTGGAGGTAGAAATGGAAAGTAATCAAGAAAGAAACGCTCTGTCCGTAGGTGGATGGATAGGAACACTGATAGTTTTGGCAATCCCCATAGTCAACATAGTCATGCTGTTTGTGTGGGGGCTTGGCACAGGTGATATAGGCCGCAAGAGATTTTGCATCGCAGCCTTGATTCTAGCGGCAATTTCATTTGTATTGAGTTTGCTCATCGGTCTAATGACAGGTTTTGCAGCATTCAGCTTTATCAATAACTTTTATTAAATATCAAATAAAGATACCGCCGGTAAAGCGGTATCTTTATTTTTTATTACACAATATATGTTTGTTGAAAAAGCGAAAGGGATATAGCTATGAAAAAAAGTTATAAGCTAATAGGATTTATCATTTCTCTGATAATAATTTTGAGTACTGCTGGATGCTCCTTGGTATCCCAAGAAGATTTAGAGGATCTTGAGTCACAGATAGAAGATTTAGAGTCACAAGTTGATGATTTAGAAGATGAAATAGATGAAATCAAATCAGCAGCAGATAAACCTTCTATGCAAACTGAAGCCAGCGAAGACACAATCCCCGACCCTGAAGATGAAGAAGCCCCCGAACCACCTCAAAATGAGCAAGAAGATAAAGAGAATACTTCCGGCTTTTCTGAAAAAGAGGTTCTAAGTCAATTGGAAGTTACAGAATATACTTATGTATCCGAGTACAGCAACTATATGTTCCTTGCTGTAAAAAACAATTCTCCATACACCATAACCATATACGGCGAAACAATCTTTAAAGATGAAAATGGAGATTTAATCGGAGCCGCCAACAATGAAAAGAGAGCTTTTGAGGCAGGCGAGGAGATTTTACTGGATTTCTACAATGAAGATAGTTTTTCAAGCTATGAATACAGCCTTTCAGCTGACCTTGAAGAATACTACGTTCCGGTTCTTTCCAGCCTTACAAAGGAACTTACTATAACAGACTCAAAGGTTATAATCTCTGTAACAAATAATGGCGATATAGCCGCACAATATGTTGAATATTATGTTCTGTTTTTCAACGGCGATACCATCGTCGATTATGGCTGGGGATACTGCACAGATGATGACAGTGAAATCAAAGCCGGCAAAACCAACTATGATGAGGCCGTTACCTATGAAGAGTTTGAAAATGCTTTGGTATTCTTATCAGGTAGGGCTTCAAATTAAAAAATAGTAAAAAATAAGAGCTGTAAAATACAGCTCTTATTTTTTATATACCGATTCTCCCTCTTTCGCTGCCACAATGAGCGGCATATCAACCACTTCAAGCCTGCGAACAGCTTCAGCTCCAAGCTCCGGAAAGCATATAATCTCGCTTGTCTTTACACAATCCATCAGTAGCGCAGCCGCACCTCCTGTTGCCGCAAGATATATAGCTTTGTTTTTCTGCATGGATTTCATTACTTCGTTATTTCTCGGACCTTTGCCAATCATAACTTTTAATCCCAAGTCTAAAAGCTGCGGAGTGAATGCATCCATTCTGTAGCTTGTGGTGGGACCGCATGGTCCAATAGGTTTTCCCGGAGGCGCAGGGCATGGGCCGCTGTAATAAATTGCAGCACCGTTAAAATCAAATGGAAGCTTTTTTCCTTCTTGCAAAAGCTCCACAAACTTTTTGTGCGCAGCGTCACGGGCTGTGTATATTATTCCCGATAAGTACACCACTTCGCCAAGATTGTAATCATCTGGATTTAAGTTTTTATTTGGTACAATAATTTTTTTCATTACAGCACCCGCTTTTCATGGCGAACCGCATGGCACTGCACATTAACAGCACAGGGAAGTCCTGCAAGATGTGTATGCTCTGAAATGATGTGAACTGCTAATGCCGTTGTTTTTCCTCCCATTCCCATGGGACCTATTCCGAGTTCATTTATCTTTTTTAACAGCTCTTTTTCAAGCTCTGCCGTTTTTGCGTCTGGAGAAGGTGCTCCTAGTTCTCGAACAAGTGCTCGCTTTGAATTGAGAGCACAAAGCTCAAATGTTCCGCCAATTCCTATACCCAAACAAATTGGAGGACACGGATTGCCTCCAGCGCTTTTTACCGTTTCCAACACAAAATCAATTATGCCTTGAAGCCCATCAGCAGGTGTAATCATCTTAATCTTTGACATGTTTTCGCTGCCAAAGCCTTTGGGCGCAACATTAATTATAACTTTATCTCCGGGAACAATCCTTGTATGAATAACAGCAGGAGTGTTGTCTTTAGTATTAACCCTTTCAATGGGGCTTAAAACCGATTTTCTAAAATACCCATCCTTATATGCTCTTCGCACTCCGCTGTTTATGGCATCATATAAATATTCACCTTCAAGAAGAACTTCCTGTCCTATATCTATAAAAACAACAGCCATTCCCGTGTCCTGGCAAAGAGGAACATTGCTTTTGTCCGCTGCCTCAATGTTTTTTTGAAGTTGTGTGAGTATTGACTTTGCCGTATCACTCTCTTCTTTTTTTATAGCTGAATCTAAAACGCCCACAAGCCTTGGATCCGGCCTCACGCAGGCTGAAAGAAACATTTCATATACAGTATTTTCTATAGCTTTTACATCAATTTTACGCATTATAATTACTTTTTTTGCTAAATTTCTTCTTTCTTTGTTATAAATCTTAGTATATTATATAATAAAATTATAAGATAGTATAATTTGATTTCAAAGAATCGGTGGTAATATGAAAAAATTGAAAGTAGTATTTTTAAGCGAAGGCAATTGCTGCCGCTCACAGATGGCTGAAGGCTTCGCTAAAAAATGGGGCAGCGATGTGATCGAGGCATCCAGTGCAGGGCTCAACCCTGACAAAAGCGTGAAACCCGAAGCTGTATCTGCTATGAAAGAAGTGGGTATTGATATATCTAAGCAAAAACCAAAATCAATAGAAGATATTGACTATCCCGATATTGCAATATCAATGGATGCTGAAAACCCAAGCTCGATACCGGGCGTTACCTGCCTAGACTGGTCGCTTGCAAATCCCGATGGTCAAGGAGATGACTTCTTTAAAAGGGTGCGTGGCATCATCGCTTCGCGTGTTCGCGTTTTGATACAGGATATCAAAGACGGCGACCTGCCTTGAAAAATAAAAAATTATTAATTGCGAGGTAAAAATGAATTTTAAAAAAATCAGCGCGGTTACTCTTGTTTTAACTTTAGCCGCCGCTTTGCTTTTGTCCGGTTGTAATTCCGCTAATAACCAATCCGCGGAAGCTACGACTCCGACTGCAACAAAAGAGCTTTTGGAAGATGCAAAAAGCGAAATCGTTACAATTGACTTTATGCCACAAAAAGCGTCAAGCCAGACAGCTGCGCTTTCCGCAGATGATCCTACTATATCTTTTTTGGAAGAAAAATTTAGTTTTAAATTTAATATAATAGATACTTCATCCAAAGAAAATCCAATGGAGTACTCTGAAATACTTACATCTTTAATATCATCAGGGCAAATACCCGATTTTATGGTTTTGGATGTTCTGGGTTCTGACTCGGATGAATATTCAAAGCTAGTTGAATCTGGTGTCGCGTTGGATGTTGGTTCTTTTATGGAGCAAAAAGCTCAAAACTATCCCAACATTTCAAAGAATATATTGGATGACAAGTCTCTTGAAAAATACAAGACTGATGATAGCCTTTATTGTCTTCCTCACTATTGTGCGCCGGATGACACTGTGTATCTAGTGCGCGGTGACTGGGTGGATAGAGCGGGATATATCTTAGAGGACATAAACACGCTTGAAAAATTCAGCGAGCTTATGACTGTATTTGAAGAAAACGATTTTGACGGAGTGAGTGCTGTTGGTTTTTCTGCAAGCACTGAAAAAAATCTCTATCCAATATATGCCGGATATACAGGCGCGTACATGTTTAAGAATGTGGATGGGTATTACACTGACTGGTACACACTATATGAACTTCGTGAGTCACTGGGCTACATTTACCTGATGTACGAATCAAAAGCTTTTGACAGGGAATATCTTTCCCACGATGGGGCTGTTCCCAAGGATAAAATCACAACAGGAAAAGCCGGATGCATTGCAACTGAAATCACAAACCTTCCTATGCTAAACGATCAGCTTCAAGAAAACATCCCAGAAGGATATCTTGAACCGCTGCCGGTGAATCTTTCAGGCCCTGGCGGCACAACAAGAGTTACCGACAAAAGATATGCTTCAGCAAATGTTATAAGCACATATTTTGAAGATCCGGTAAGTCTTTTTGACATGCTCGAATATATCTTTTCAGATGAAGGACAAGCACTTGTATCGTATGGCATTGAAGGTATTCATTACGAAAAGGATGGAGAAAATATACTTCCTAATTATAACGTATACGGCTCAGAAGGATGGAAATATCTTGCCGACGGAACTGTAAACGGACTCCAGCCTTACAATGAAATCCGAAATATCATAACAAACTTTAACGTAATTACTGCGCCCGAATACTCTAAGACAGCATCATTATGGTATGATTCGCTGCTAAATTATGATAAAATTCTGTCTAATCCTTTTGAAGACAATGGATTTCACAACAGCAGGATAATAGCTTCTATGACTGCTGTAAAAGACAAGTGGGTGGATAGATTCATTTCAGGAAGCAAACGGCTCACAGACAAAAACTGGGAAGCTTTTGTCAAAGAATATCTTGAAGCAGGAGCACAAGAACAAATGGATTTTTACAACAGTAAATAGTAACTTTTCTAATCCCCATAACTGGGGATTATTTTATATCA
The DNA here is from genome assembly GCA_963676355.1 of Christensenellaceae bacterium. Lineage (GTDB taxonomy): Bacteria > Bacillota > Clostridia > Christensenellales > UMGS416 > JAGLOK01. Next base: position 307,272 of record OY781093.1, on the reverse strand, counting down.
AAAGGAGTAATAATGAAAAATAAAAAACAAAATGCACTACTTTTTATTATGTTTCTTGGAATATTAACCCTTATTGTTCTCAGGATAATTCCCTCTTTTAAAGGAATTATGCTTTCAATGAAAGATTATTCAATATTCCAAGGATTTGAGGCCTCTCCCTGGATAGGGTTTAAAAATTTTAAAAATTTATTTTCTAGTTATCATTTTATACATGCCATAAAAAATACTATTCTTACAAATGCAATCACCATGTTATTTACTGTGGTTTTGTCCGGACTTATGGTATATGGAATTTTAAATGCAAAGACAAAAAAACAATCGCTTGTATTTACCGCGATATATGCGCTGCCCGCGCTAATGCCTCCTATCATAAAGGCATCTTTTTTCACTATGTCTTTAGGGATAAACATTATAAACTTTTATTATATAGTTTTTCCGTTAACGCAAGCTACTGTTTGGGCTGGTTATGCTGCAATAGGCGCGTTTTTCCTTCAAAGCGGTAAAAGCAACATAAACAAAAAAAGAAATTTTGTTCTCGTAATAGCTATTGCCCTACTTGCTATTTTCTCACGGCTTCTATCTTCAAATACCGAGTTTGCAATGATGTTTATCAATCCGATTATTTTAGACAAAGCAAACGTCATAGACTTTCTTTCTTATAGGTCTTCTTTTATGATGATGGAAATTGGCATGGGCTCAGCCATATGGGTATTTAAACTGATAACTGAATTTGTCTTTACATCCCTCGCAGTCTTAGTATTAATCGTATTGTTTAAACGTCTTGCACCAATCGATGTGCAAAACAAACCCTCTGAAAAACGCTCATCCAATATACTAAACTATATACTGTGTTCAATAATTCTTATCGCTTCTTTCCATTCACTCATTCCCAAAAAAGAAGTGATTTTATCAATTGAGAGGCTAAACATTCCTATAAATCTAATTTTTCTTTTTGGCTCGTTAATAGTATCGATTATCTCAAGCGCCTTAGCAGCTACGCTTTCATATCCATTTGCTTCGAAAAATAAAGTCATTAGAACAATTTATTTAATTGTAGTAGTTTTCTCATCATATGGTGTTTTCCATCTTCAGCGTTTCCTGAATTATAGGAGCTTAGGTTTGATAAATACTATTTTGCCGGTATTGTTAAATGGATTCCTGCCAATGTGGATGATAGTGGCCTATGCGATATTTATTAATCGTCCCAAAATCGATAAACTCAAAAATACAAATAGTTATATAAAAGATATCATGCCTTTATCCATAGTTTTTGCCGCAATAAACTTTGCAATAATGTGGGGCGGATACTTACCTTCTTTAATTTACACGCAAAGCAGCAATCTTTTTACCATTCCATTAATGCAATATTCTCTTTTAGCTCAAGGATCTGAAAATCTAATACTTAACGTATTGTTGCTTATTCCAATAATTATTGTGTGGACGTCCGCTATATTATTGTGCAATGTTATAATGAGCAATAAGGAGGAAATGCCCATAACGTAGATTAATTGTCGATATCCCGTGCTAACTGAATCAAAATTATATATAATAGGGATAAGAACAAACAAGGAGCAAACTATGATATCCAAAAAAATGAAAACGTCGCTTAAGAACTCATCAGCGATTAGAAAAATGTTTGAAGAAGGCATACGCCTTGCCAAGATATACGGAGAAGAAAATGTATACGACTTCTCGTTAGGAAACCCTGATATGCCGCCACCAAAGGAATTAATCGATGGAATTAAGGAATTTGCAGGTCAAGAAGGTGTTCATAAATATATGCCCAATGCAGGCTTTATGGATGTTCGCGAAAAGATAGCTGAAAAAGTTTCCTCACGCGGCAAGAAAATAACAGCCCAAAACATCATCATGACAGTGGGCGCTGCAGGTGGATTAAACGCAGCTCTCAAAGCGCTTCTAGATCCTGAAGATGAAGTCATCGTGCTCGCTCCGTATTTTGTGGAATATAATTTTTATATCACAAACCACGGCGGTATTCCTGTTGTTGTTGAAACAGAAAAAGATTTTTCCATCGACATAGAAAAAATATATGGCGCTATAACAGAAAAAACAAAGGCTATCCTTTTAAATTCACCAAACAATCCAACAGGTGTCATCTATAAAAAAGAAGAGCTTGAAGAATTGGCAAAATCATTATATGAGAGACAAAATGCACTTCAGACGGACATTTGCATATTGTCCGATGAACCGTATCTTGAAATAGCCTATGATACCGAAGTTCCAAATCTTTTAGACATTTATGAAAACACTGTTATTGTGAATTCGTTTTCAAAATCTCTTTCTTTGCCCGGCGGAAGAATTGGCTATATAGCTATTAATCCCGATATGACGGATGCCGATGAAGTTATTGGCGCAATGACTCTTACAAATCGTACATTGGGTTTTGTTAACGCTCCTGCTATATATCAAAAAGCTGTGATGCGCGCAATAGACGCATCGGTTGATGTAGCTGGATATAAAGCAAGAAGAGATGCTCTTTATGACATTTTATGCGAAGCCGGCTTTAAAGCCTATAAGCCTGAAGGTGCATTTTATTTCTTTATAAAATCCCCAATTAAAGATGATAAAGAATTTACAGCGGCAGCAACAAAGCACAACCTTCTGTTTGCACCTGGCAGCGGGTTTGGCCGCCCTGGATATTTCAGGATATGCTATTGTGTATCGCTTGAGAAAATAAAGCGTTCAAAGGGTGCATTTATCGCGCTCGGTAAAGAATTTGGATTGAATTAATATTCTATTAATCACATATGTGACAATCCCCATATGTTTGACTTTGCCATACTCGAGACTTATAATTTAAGTATATTGGGGTGATAGATTATGAAAAAAAGAAACACGATACTTATAAGTTTTGTTGCAGCAGTATGTGTTGTGGCTTTAGGCTTTGTAATATTTTTTGATCCAGTATCAGAAAACGCACTTAACAACCTCACAATTGAAGATGAAGCCGTTGCACTTGGTGCTGAGGAAATCTACGATGCAAAGGTCATAGTCCTTACAGCAGGACAGGGAACAGTCGAGGTGTCTCCTTACAAGACAGGATACACACAAGGCGAAACAGTAAAATTTACCGCACTTCCTTTTGAAGGCTGGAAGTTTGAAGGCTGGGAAGCGGACATTGATAATTATTATTCGACTAGAAGTACGATATCAGTCCACATGCCAGGTGGAGAATTTACGATAAAAGCAGTATTTACTGCGGAATAAAAAAACTTCAAAGGCTCCTTATGTAAGGAGTCTTTTTTATTTTGCTCAAACTTGTATACAGCATTATGCAATGATATAATCTTAAAAAACAATAGGAGTTATTATGGATCATTTAATTCTCGGGCTATCCCATGTTGGCATTAAGACTTTAGACTCTGAAAAGTCTGTTGATTTTTATAAAAACATTCTGGGATTTCAACATTATTATAAGTTTGTTTCAAAAGAAGGCTTTCGTTTGGATTTTTTAAGACTGGGAAGCTGTGTTGTAGAGCTGATAAATAACCACAAAACAACTGAGAATGATATGGACACAGAAGGTACTGTGGCACACATTGCTTTGGAAGTTTTAAATATGGAGTCTCTGATTGACGAGCTTAAAAAGAAGGGGATTGACACTTGGCAGACTGAAACCACAGGCGGCTCTATTGACATATTTCCCACAGGCGTAAAAAATATGTTCTTTAAAGGCCCTTCAGGCGAAATGATTGAATTCATGGAGCATACCACCCCCACATTTAAATGAACTATCAATGAATAAATCAGATGTTCATTGTGGAAAAATTGTTTATTTGCTATTATATTGAAGTACTATTTATTAGGAGATGTTTATGAAAAAATTTAAGATACTGCTCATTGTAGCCTCATTGCTTGTAAGTGCTTTTGCTTTTACAGGATGCAGTGAAAAAAATGTTTTATACCACTCATGGCAAATGCAGGCAACTATTGATGCTGAAACAAAAGAAGAAACAGAGCCTATGTTTGCTAACATGATGGTTTTTACAATAAACAAAGACGGTACAGTTGATTTTCTTGATGATGTATTCGGTACATATGAAAAAGACAGAAACGAATTTGTTTTTACCTACGTTGAAGATGAAGATGATCCTGAAAGCACTCCGGAGCCTATAAGCGGCGGCTGGGAAATTATCGGCAACGAGCTTTATATTTATCCGGACACCGATCCTGTAATATACAAGTTTGCAGCTGTAGAGACTAAGGAAGAATCAAACTAAAATGAAAACTCGCACGCTTATATTTCTGGTCGTATTGCTGATGTTTGCATCAGTTTTTTCCGGCTGTTCTTCAAATAAAGATATTTCATATAAGATTGTTGAAAACTCAGGATATTTCACAGTTGGCTACGACCCCGAAGAGTATCACACTTATGAGGGTTACGGTCTGGCTGTAAATATCATAAAACTTGCCGCCGAAAGACTGGGCCTTGAAGCTCCCATACGTCCCGTTAATGACTATGACTGGGAAACAGTTCTTGAAAACCAAGATATCGATATGATGCTGTGCAAAACTTCTGATATAAACCTTACAACTTCAGCTGTGTTAGCTGACGGCATTGTAATGGTTTCAAATCCATCAAAAGAAACAAAAAAAGTCGGTGTAATTGACACCGAAGAGTGCGTAAAGCAAAAAAACGCACTTTCTTCAAACGGATACGAATTTTTATATTACTCTGACAGTAACCTTGTTCTAAGCGATTTAAATGACGGCATCGTAGATGCCTGCATAATGTCAGAATATGATGCGCTCTCTTATATCGGAATAAACGATTATACTTTGGATACATTATCTGAAATTCCCGTATATTTCGTGATTGATGGACAAAAGCAATCTTTTTACGACAATCTAAACCAAGCATTGGAACAAATGAAAAACGATGGCACAATAGAACGCCTCAAGCAAGAATACATCCAAAGTCTCAAGCAATAATTTGACAACGTAGCATATTAAATATAATATCAAGTTATGAAAAACATTCTTCCGGAAAAAATTCTCACCCAAAGATTAAAGCCTAGGCAGGTGGATATGCGCGGCCCTTACTTCAGGGATCAGACCGCAATTATTCATTCCACAGCTTTCAGACGCCTGAAACATAAGACTCAGGTTTTTTTCGCTCCGGAAAATGACCATATATGCACAAGGATTGAGCACGTGTTGCATGTGGCTACAATCGCCGCTACAATCTGCAAAGGGTTAAACTCGCAGGGCTGGGATTTATCCGTTGAAATGGCATATGCCGCGGGGCTAGGACACGATTTAGGGCATGCTCCATTTGGTCACAGCGGTGAAGGCGTCCTAAACTCCAAACTTGAAAATGGCTTTAGCCATGAAATCCACTCACTTCGAGTGGTAGATGATTTAGCAAGAAACGGAAAAGGTTTAAACTTAACATATGCAGTTCGTGATGCCATCCTTTGCCATAACGGCGAAAAGTTTGAGCAATATATTGAACCCACTCATGTGCATGAAAATCTTAAAAACAAGCTTTCACCAAACAGAATGCCTGCAACTTGGGAAGGCTGCTTTGTTCGCATATCTGACAAAATAGCATATCTTGGCCGTGACATTGAAGACGCACTTAGCGTGGGGGTTATAAAAAGGGAAGACATCCCCGATGAGATATCAAGGCATATAGGCGATACGAACGGTGAAATAATAAACACACTTGTAATAGATGTGATAGAACACACTGCAAAGACAGGCAAAGCAGGCTTTTCTGATGAAAAGTTCCAAATGATTAAAAAGCTCAGAAACTTCAACTACGCAATGATATACCATCACGAGTCTCTCGAGTATTTTGAAAATGACTGTCTTTATAAGTTAAGCTCACTGTTTGATTATTTTTACAAGCATTATGATGACATCGTAGCAGGAAAAAGCCGCAAAGAAATTGACTCTACATTCATTTCCTATTTAAACAATATGGACAAAAGTTATTTTGAAAAAAGTCCTAGTAAGAATATTATAATTACAGATTATCTATCTGGAATGACGGACAACTACGCACTCGCGTGTTATGATTCCTTGCTTCGATAAGTCCAGATTTTATTCAGTATAAAGTTGAGTGGCATGGTAAAGCAAATGGTAAGAGCCTGTGCCCATATTTTTTGAATTAAAAGAGCATCAACCCATATCCACATAAGTCCTGTATTAACTCCAAGAACTATAAGGTTTACTAGTAAAAATTTTGTCGCATTTTCAACGGTACGCTTCTTTTTAAAGACCACCTTTGATGACCAAAGATATCCGTTAACTACACCGCAGATATATCCTATCGGGCTTGCAATTAGATATGGCACACCGATTTTTAATAGTAATGCATAAACTCCCATTGTAATCAATGTGTTGGATGCGCCTACAATGCAAAATAAAATGAATTGTTTATGTTTTATTATAAGTTGTTTTATTTTTTCAATCATAAATGTATTATATCGGAAATTATTTCAATAAACAAACAAAAATGCATGTAAGCATAATATATTAGCCATAATATTTTAAAAAGACAGTTTGTTGGCTACCATTCAAGCAGTATAGTTTCATATGCTGCAATTGTTGCTGATTTTTTAGTAAGCCTCACTTCACTTTGCCCCGCCCAATTATTGCCCTCATTTGCATAACAACTGTTAAGCAATCCTTCAAGCTCGCTTTTCGTAAAATTTTTATCTGTTTCTTTTCTATCCATCAGTGCAGAATACACTATTTTATATGTTTCGTCATATATATCTTCTAAGTAATCAGCCATTTCATTCTCCCTGAGATATCCTTTGATGCTTTTTGATAGAATAGCAACGAAAATATTAGTTGGCAAGTTAAAATGAAAAAGTTTAAATATATATAACATTTTTATCTATATCATAGCATTAATAGTCAATATAATAATCAATCATAGTTGGTATAATAATTAAGTATTAATCAAAGCAAAGAGGCGCTTGTAAAAAAGCAAGAAGTGATTTACTCAATCGTGCAAGACTTAAATTTAATTTATATTCCTCTTCAAGAAAGATTTAATAACGCCGCAAAAATTCGTCCCGTTGACTATTGGATATGGGACAGTGTACATCCTACATATAACGGTCACGGACTTATTGCTGATGCTTGGATGAAAGACACAAAAAGCTGTTTCAAGATTAGTTGAACGCAAATATTAGCCACGCTAAACTTTCATGTCCCAAAATAAGTACATAGACGTTTATATAATTAAACTATAAAGATAAGGAGTTTGTTATATGAATGTTAAAGAGTTCATCAAATATCACGGTCAAGAGTTTTCAATTTATTTCACATCTGCAGGTTTAATATTCGCAGCATATCTTATAATCGCAAAGCTTATGCCAGTAATTCTTTCCTGCAGGGTCATATTAGACTGAGTTTAGTCATCAATTTTGATATCGCCTTGATTTGACAGCCTCAGATAGTCCAGCGCCTGTCTTTTTAAATCCATCAAAACTTCCGTCGGATCTTTTATTTCTTCCAGTACTTTTTTCAAATATTCATAAGGGAATATTGAGCGAATTCGGCTTTCAAGGGTGGGTTGATACTCTGATGTTGGATCGTTCTCGGCATGCTCGGTATACTCTGTAAGCCTAAAATATTTTCCATCAACAAAAGTATAAATAAGTCTTGTCGCTTTTTCATGGTGATAATCCATACCAAAAAGAACTTCCGGCTCTACATCTTCCGCTTCTTCTTCGTCATCTTCTCCCACTTTTTCCTCGGGTTCATGCTTGGAGTACCCCGCATATCCTATAAAAGCGTAAACCCTTACCATCAGCCTGTCATCAGTTTTATATTCTGCTGTTCTGTAAATAGAATAGTTCATAAAATAAGCTTCGGAATAACCATACTTTTGAATAAGTATAGTTTTTACATCATGCTCAAGCCTCAGCTCAAGTACATTGATGTTATATGTTGCGCGCTCATCTCCAATAGGCTCAATACGCTCCCACTCTCGCATAGGCATTACAAGTGATCCACCTGCCTTCCACAAAGCATATTCAATCATATAATATGAATACTCAGGCATAAGAAAAAGAGGTGAGTCTTTATCGGCTCTAGCATGAAGTAAGAAGTCAGACGAAATCTCAAAAGAACCTAAAAGCTGATCTTTCCTATTATATATCTTAATGTTATTTTTATATCCTTTTCTTGAGGCTTCTTCATTTAATATTTTATCAGGATTTGTATATGCCTCAAAAATAAGCTGTATAGCATAGTCAATTCCTTTTACGCGTACCTTATCACCAAAAGCAGGAGTTACATCAATATATGCATCCTGATACAAATTATCCGCTTCAGGCACAATTACTTTATCTTCCTCATCCTCTGCCTCGGGAGCTTTAAATGGGTATGGCGCTTCAACAAGCCTTGATACATCAACATTTTTAAGACAACCCGAAAATGACAACACAAACGCGATGACAAGAACAAATGACATAAATTTAACTGCTGTATTTTTCATTCCGATATTATAACACACAAGCATTACGCGGTAAAATTAAATAAATGTAAATACCCACAATGGATTCACATCCATAATTTGTGAGAAAATTTATAATTCATTCACTAAAGCAAATAGTATTTATCCATTTTTTATGTTAATATACACTATAACCATTTGGAGGTTTGAAATGAAAAAAAACTTAAAGGTGCTCTCAGCGGTTATTTTTTTTGCAATAATTTTGACATTGAGCGCATGCACAAAAAATCCCAACGATAAAATAACCGTTGCCACATTAGACGGTGAAAAAATCAACAAGACAGAATATCTTGAAATGTGGGAAAACGTAAAAGCAAATTATAATATCACAGATGAAATATTATCCAACGAGGACTACTCTGAAGATCTTGCAACACTCAGAAACGACGTACTTGATTCATTGGTTAGCCAAAAAGTGATAAAGATTGAACTTGAAAATATGGGCTATTATGATTTCACTCAAGACGAACATGATACAATAAAATCTCAGACAGATGATACGTTAAACAATATATTGGCTTCAAAGCAAGAAGAAATGTTTTCCGAGCTGGGCGCAGACTACAATGAAAAAGATTTGGCTCAAGCAAAAATGAAATATCTTCAAATTGCTTTAGAAGAAGCAGGTTTTACTGAGGAATATATAGAAGATTATTTTAAATATGAAATAGCTTTAAGCAATGCTCTTTTAGATCTTGTTAATCCAACTGTAGCTGATGAGGAAATAGTTGCATTATTCAATGATAAAGTTGAAGCTGATACAACAGATTTTGTGGATTTGGCAATGTATGAATACTACGCCAGAGACGGCCAAACTCAGATTTACTATGTTCCCGATGGACTTCGTAAGGTTCGCCATGTTCTCATTTCTTACAGCGATGAAATGATTAATGACATTAGAACATTAAGAAGCGAAGGAAAAGATGAAGAAGCTGACAAGCTCGTTGAAGAAGCACAAGCTGAAATATATGACAAGGCTTTTGAAGTTTTGGGAAAAATTAAAACAGAAGAAATTACTTTTGATGAAGCTATTGAAGAATATAACGAAGACCCTGGCATGACATCAAACCCGGAAGGGTATATGATGTCTCTTGAAACAACATATTTGGTTCAGGAATTTGTGGATGCAGGCATGGAACTTGAAAACATTGGAGATGTTTCAGATCTTGTAGGAACAGATTATGGATATCACATTATTGAATATACTTCAGATATAGAATCCGGCCCTATTGACTTAGAGACGGTCAAAGATGCTTTGACACGTGAAATCATGGCAGAAAAAGAAAACGAAGAATGGCTTGCACTAGTTGAAGAATGGCTTGCAAAGCATGAAATTGTGTACTTCTATGAAGAGCTTCCAGAATCAACACAAGAGCCTGCCATAGCCGAATAACATAACGCTAATTGCCGCCGTAAATTTACGGCGGTTTTTTATTCTTTTTTATTTTTGGAACTTATTTATATATTTTACGTCAAAAAATATATAAACAAAGGAGGAAAACATGAAAAATAAATCTTATAAAAGTATTACTATTGCTTTGATAGTTGTTTGCGCACTGGTATTTTCGTCGTGCAGCAATAAAGACATAAGCAAAGATTCACTTGACTTACCAGATGACAATGTTCAGGTTTCAGAGCCTGATATAGTTGGGGAAATCATCGAAATAGAAAACGAGAATATTTTGAGGGTATTGATAGAATCCACCTCAACTTCTATAAATGGACAGGTATGGGTTACAATTAATGATGAAACCATTTTTCTAGATAATGATGATAAAGAGTTTGCACCTAATGATATAGCTTCACTGTTTAAAGTCGGTGAAACAGCATCGATTTTGTCAAACGGAACTATAATGGAATCATATCCTATGCAAACCACTGCTGTTACCGTGTTTATATCATAAAAAATCTAATAAAATTTTATTTTCTAAAATGCTGTCTTGTATCTTCGTGCATCATTTGCTGATGTCGTCTTTTTCCAAGACAGCATTCACTATTTTTGCTTGAACAAACTATTTTTTTGCTTCCGCATTCAGGACATTTTCCCTGATTTTCATAAAACAACACATCACATGGATTTTTCCAGCTAAAGCCACAGGATTCACACATTGCATGGCAATCTTTCAAATAGTAGTTTCCGCCTTCTATCGAAAGGCTTTTACCAAAAACAATTGCATCGGCAATCTTTTTTCTGGCGGAAGCTAATATCCTTTGATATGTTCCACGGGATATATCCATATTCTTTGCAGCCACTGATTGATCTAGCCCCTCACTGTCTGATAATCGAACAGCCTCAAGCTCGACGTGAGTGATAACAACTTTGTTATCTTTATCAAAACATTGTTTTTCAGGATTAAAACGATAATTTTCAGGAAAATATCCAATTTTCCTTTTTGAAACAGGTCGTGCCATATCTACCTCACTAATAAATATTTATAGTTTGAAGCCACACATTTGTGTGGCTTCAATATGTCGATTACTTTAACACACGTTTATGCATGCTACATAAATCTATTGTACTGTTCCATAATCATAAGCGCTTTGTGATTTATTTTTTCGTCAGCTTCTTTCCTGTTTTTCTTCATAATTTCACCTCTTATGTTAAGTCAGTCGCTGTTATTACAATATTTAAAAACCTTTAGTAAGGCCATAAAGTGCCAGGATATTTAAAAATTCATCATCTTTTAAAAGTTTTTTCTTACGCATATTTCACCTCGTAACTATTTCAATTTTTTAAGTCTTGTTTGAATTAAGTCATACAACAAATCAATATCGTTGCTTTTTTTCTTATCATCATTATTAATAAACATTTCGATAACTTCCTGTATTAATCAATACCTTCAGATTGTTAAGTCTACTTGTTCATTTAACAATTCTGTGCATATGCACATTATTATAATAGCATGATTTTGTGCATATGTCAATAATGTTAATGTTTTATATAAATTTTTTTCAGCTAATAAACTGACAAATAAACTCTGCCATGTTATTATATTAGCGCTAACTTATACATTTAAATAGAAGGCAGATATGAAACTTAATATAGCGGATCTTAAGACAACAGAATATAAAAAAGCATTCGAAATTCAAAAAGTCGTCCAACGTTTAAGAATTGATAATAAAGCAGATGATACTTTTATACTGGTTGAGCATCCTCCTGTTCTCACCATGGGAAAGCGAGGAGAGCAAAACAATGTATTAGTTCCTGATGAGCTTCTGAAAAAAGAAGGCATACAAACAGTGTGGATTAATCGCGGTGGTGATGTGACCTATCATGGTCTGGGACAAATAGTAGGATACCCAATCATACATCTGGCACAAAACAATCTTGGAATCCGCATATTTGTGGAAAACATACAACAAACAATTATAAATTTTTTAAAAGATGAGTTTGGCATAGATGCAAATAAAAAAAGCGGAGTTCACACAGGTGTTTGGGTGGATGACAAAAAAATCTGCGCAATAGGGATTTCGGTTAGCCGCAATGTAACTATGCACGGCTTTGCCTTTAACGTAAACACTAAACTTGAGCACTTTGGCTATATAAATCCGTGTGGGTTAGGAATCGGAAGCGTCACCTCGCTAAAAGAAATTTTAGGTCAAGAAGTTGACTTTGAGTGGGCAAAAAAGAAAGTCTCTGATTCATTTTGTAAGGTTTTTGACGCACAAGCTAATTATATTGATATTCAGAAAATTTTAGGTGAGCAATGAAAAATAATTATGTTAAAAAGCCGGAATGGCTTAAAGTAGATGCATTTTCAGGCGACAATTATATGAATGTAGTAGGAATATTGAACTCCTGCAATGTAAACACCGTTTGCAATGAAGCACTTTGTCCAAATAGGGGAAAGTGCTACAATGAAAATACAGCAACTTTCATTATTCTCGGAAAAGTGTGCTCCAGACACTGCAAATTTTGCAATGTCACAAGCGGTATGCCGGGTTGTATTGATGAAAATGAAAAGCATGGCATAGCACAAGCTGTAAACGAGCTGGGTTTAAAATATGTGGTTATAACCTCCGTTACGCGCGACGATTTGCCGGACGGCGGCTCCCAGCACTTTGCCGAAACATGCGAAGAAATAAAAGAATTAAACCCAGATACTCACATTGAAGCCTTAATTCCAGACTTCATGGGCGACATGAAGGCCGTAAGAAGAGTGCTTGATTCACCATGTACTGTGGTTGGACACAATGTAGAAACTGTACCCTCGATGTATGAGGCTATACGCCCTGAAGCAAACTATCAGCAATCAATTGATGTGGTTCGCGAAGTCAAGCTCTATAACCCTAAGCTTATATCAAAATCGGGCATGATGCTAGGACTCGGTGAAACTCGCGAGCAAGTAATAAAAGTCATGAACGACTTAAGAGATGCCGACTGCGACATTCTTACAATAGGACAGTATCTTCGCCCATCAAAACAACACTATCCCGTAAAAGAATACATCCACCCCGATCAGTTCGCAGAATATGAAAAAATCGGCATAAAAATGGGCTTTAAACATGTAGAGTCTTCTCCATTAACCCGTAGCTCTTTCATGGCTCACAAAGGTTATGCCAAAGCGATTGAAAACAAATAAAAAATCTGGGAGCTCAATCAGCTCCCTTTTTTATATCTCAAAAAATCTTACACTCACTTCAAATCTTTTCTTTTCACCAGGCTTAAGTGTTATATATCTATCACTCTCTTTTTCGTCATTTTCGATGCCTACTTTTGTTGTTGCTGGCTCAATGCCCAAAGCATAATCCCCCGAAGCCATAGATTTCCACTGAACAAGCTGAGGAAGTTGGCTTTTATCATATACTACTTCAACACCTGTTTTAATTTCAGAATTTTTAAGGTTCACATGCACTTTGCCGTCCTTTTGTGTGTTTGGATTATGGTAAAACACTTCTTCGGGACGGTTATCCTGCGGTGCTTCAAACACGTTCCATCTGCTAATTCCGCTTGCTGCAGCATCATCTCTGGGCACAACATCTTTTTCGTCTATTTCAACAACAAGATTTTCACTTAACATTGGATATCCGAAATTAATGTGATAAAGCAGCATAATCTCTTCATCCAATGTCCCTTCGTTTGACACAGTGTCACTTATTTTTATCTCATTTTCAAAAAGAGGTATTTCAATTTTTCTTTCAAAAATAATATCTTTTCCGAAAAGTTTTGCACTCTTTATTTTTCCGCAGATAGTTATAGATCCCTTTTCCCAATCAACATTCGAATTAACATCTTCTGCCGGTATTTTTGCTATACTTCCGTGAATGGGAAGAATTTTTCCATCTTTTTCTCTTTCAGGCCCTATATTTTCAAGCCCGCATGTATATAGCATCCCTCCCTGAAATGTGCTTGTAAAAGCATTATCGTATGCTGCATAATACTGTGGAGAAACAAGCCCTGCTTTTGAAAGAAACCCCATGTTTATGCCTTTGTAGCTAAGCGACGATATATCAAGGCATCTGCTTTCCAGCAAAGTAAGCTGAAGCCCGCCTCCATTTACAACATCAATAACCTTCATGCCTTCTGCACTTCCGCCGTTTAAAGTCTTCCGTTTTGCATATGCAAGCTGATCCAAGCTTCCAACTCTTTTTTTATAAAATAGTTTATCCATAAAAAATCCTTTCTTTATTATGAAAATTATATAATGGAAGTTGGAAGAAAAAAAGAACTTCCAACAAGATCGAAAATTCTTTTTATTCTATTAAAAATTTTTAATAGATTTTTGCCGGATATAAATTTTCGGTCCAATGCACAAAGCGAATATCACGGGGCTTCTTCTGCCAAAGGCACCTATATTTTTTTATAAAATCATGAGTATCACTGCTACTATGTATCGCCAAATACCTTAACTTGCATTTGTAAGGAAAATATAATAAAATAGTCTGAAATAAATATTTAAGGAAAATTCTCACATGAAAAAAATTGTTTTACTAATTTGTGTATGTGCTTTTTTATTCGCCGGATGCGCAAAAGCGGAGCTAGAAGCTAAAAACTTAGATCTAATGACCGACATAGAAGATCTTGAAGTTGAAATTGATTCTTTGGAAACAGAAATAAAATCATTAGAAACTACAAACAAAGATCTCAACGATAATTTAAATGCCGTACAAAATTCAAACGATGAACTTACTGATAAAAACAATGATCTCAAAGAACAAAATGAAGAACTACTATTAAAAATTGAAGAACTAGAAGGTCCTGATATAAATAATCTTCTTGGCTCATGGATGGGCAATTCATATATAAGCGAATATTTTGAAATATCAGCTGATAAGCCTGATAGTTGGAAATATGCAAACGATAGTGAGCTAGGACAGCTCGTTGGGCTTGGTCTCTCTCTTTCTGAATCTATGACTGATGTAAAATCAAAAGAAATCAAGGAAGATACTGTAATTCCATTGTTTTTCATATATAAAGGAGAATCTTTTAGTTCTGCAACTTCTAATATATTTTTGACCATGACAAAATATTCCGTAAAATACGATTTACAAGATATTGTAGAATCGTATATTCCACAACTAGATTCTATACTATCAACATATGGTGAAACCACATACGATGAAATAGAAACCTATGATGTAAATGGCATTGAAATGGTGACTGTTGAGATAACAATTGACATAAACGACTCCGATGAGACCATGCATGCCAATTATGCCTATTTTTACAAAAACGGATATCTTGGCTCCCTTGCCATAAGCTATCTATCTGATGCTGAAGATGAAGTTTCTGATATAATTGGTAACATGACCTTTAATTAAGGTTTAATAAACAGCAGTACCTAAGCAGGCAAGTCACTTGCCTGCTTTTTCATATATATGTTTTACACAATATCATGCGCCTGTGATATAATTATTTTAAAGAAATAATTACACATAAAAAAAGGAGCTTACCATGCAGGAAAAAGGAAGCGGTTGTTCAATAGCGGGAATAGCTATAATTGCCGCAATAATTGTGGGTATAATCTTCTTTAAAGAGTTCATAAAATGGATAATAATAATAGGTGCAGCATTAGTCGTTGCCTTTGCAATATTAATAATCGTTTTAAACCAAAAAGATAAAAAGAAAAAGCAAGAAATTGTCGCAGAGGGAATGACTGCAGGAGATGTCCAAAATATAATAAAAGACAGTAATGCAAAGCTTCAGGAAATCCGCAGAAATTACTATAAATTAAAAGATACCGATATGCAAAAAGAACTGGACGCGATATCTGCTCAGTTTAGACAGATTTTTAAGATAGTTAAGGAAGACCCAAAAGACATAAAATCCGCTAGACGATATATTAACGCAACTTTTTCTTCTCTTGAAACAATTGTCAAACAATCCGTCAAGCTTTTTGAAGCAACCAATCTTTCAGACGAAGCAAAACTTTCACTTCAAAACGCAAAAGAAGGCATGGTGCTCATACGAGAAGCTACTGATAAACAAATAAACAAGTTTTATGAAAATAATATACTCGACTTGGATGTAGAGCTTGCAGTACTAAAAAAATCACTGTCTTCAAAAGGGCTATTAGCTGAAAGCAGTGAGCATAATAACGAGAATAACGGCCGAAAGGAGCAGCAATGAGCGAAACAAAAAACGAATTGATGACACTGCCTGATGAGGTGGACTTGAGCGAATTTTCTCCGGAGGAGCTTGCAAAAGTAAATGAAATATCATCATCAATTGACATCTATGACACGCAGGCAATAATTGAATACGGCGTTGGTGCGCAGACGGAGATATCCGATTTTTCAGATACCGTTTTGGAACAGGTGCGCTCCAAAGACTCAGGCTATGTGGGCGAAGCATTAAATGACCTTATGGTAAGGGTCAAAGAAATTGATGTGGACGGCGTGGTATCCGGCAAAAGCGGAGGATTGTTTAATTCCTTTAAACGCCGTGTTAAAAAGTTTATAGGAAAATACGACAAACTTTCGGTTCAGATAGATAAGATTGTCGAGCAGCTTGAAAAAGCACGCGACTCACTATTTCGTGACATTGAGCTGTTGGATCAACTATACGACAAAAACTATAAATACCTAAAAGAGCTTGATATGTACATCGCAGCTGGCGATATGCAAATGAAAAAGCTTCGCGAAGAAATAATCCCTGCAGCACGCAAAGAAGCTGAAGGCGAAGATGACGCAGTAAAAGCACAAGAGCTACGCGATCTTGAAGCGATGGTTGACCGCTTTGAAAAGAAAATTCACGATTTAAGACTTTCTCGAATGGTTGCCATTCAAGCTATGCCGCAAATGCGACTCGTGCAAAACAACGACCAAGTATTGGTTGAGCGCATTCAGTCCTCCATATTAAACACCATACCGCTGTGGAAAAGCCAAATGGTTATTGCAATCACTATTTTTCGCCAGCGTTCGGCTCTTGAAATACAAAGAGAAGTGACAAACACCACAAATGACTTACTTAAGAAAAACTCCGAAATGCTTAAAACAGGCACACTGGAAACTGCAAAAGAAGCAGAGCGTGGCATAGTGGACATTGAAACACTGAGAAAAACAAATGCTGACCTCATTGAAACTATCACAGAAAGCTTGAGAATTCAGCAAGAAGGCAGCGTTGCTCGAAAGAATGCGGAAGCCGAGCTAAAAGTTCTTGAGGGGGAACTTAAGCAAAAGCTTATGGCAGCAAAAGAGGAGGCATCCGCAGAAACGCAGTAAATCAAATTTTTAGGGGGTATTAAGGTGCGTATAGAAAAGTTTTATAATCTTATTGAAAACAGTGAAGATATTTTAATGGAAAAAATATTAAACTTCGCGATTGATTTAGGTTACTCAAAATATACTTCAACATTAAAAGAGGCGTGGAGGTTGTCCATTTCTGGACTGTCCTCCACTCTTTTAAAGGCCCTTTCTGCGCAAAGCGATATCCCGACATTGGGCCCAGACATCATTTATTCGCAAGAGGAGTTGGCTCAGTTTGGTATAATAGAGGCTCAAAAGCACAGATCTCGCGGCATTACGCTGTCAATGTTTTTAGGCTTTATGAAATATTATCAGCAAGCTTATGAAGATTTAATATCAGAAGCCGATTTTTCTCCGAAAGAAAAAGATTACTACAAATTATATGTAAAAAGATATTTTGATTTTGTGGAGTTGGGATTCACCGAAGAATGGATAGGTCTTTCAAATAAAAAAGCTTTAGAAGATATTCAGGAAAAAAGCCGTCTCACTCAAAACGAAAAAAATAAATACCTAACAATTTTTGAAAGCATAAATGCACCTGTAATATTATTCAACCAAAATAATGATATAGAAAACTTTAATAACCAGGCGGCAGAAGTTTTTTTAGATATTGATACCCCTGGCGTAGAATACTACAATAAAATTGATTACGGTGACAAATTTGACTGGATTGCAGAGCAGGTGAAATCTTTTTCTCAAACGAATAAAGATGAAACCGTCAATCAAAAAACAACATTAACGGAAAAAGGAGAAAAAACATTTACAATAAGCCTCAAGAAAATGCAGGATGTGAGCAAAAAATATTCCGGTACTGTTGCGATATTATATGATATTACTGAACTTTTAAAATTAAAACAGGAAAAAATCGAAATTGAAGAAAACTTGCGGCAACATCAAAGGTTACAATCTGTAGGAACACTTGCAAGCGGTGTAGCACATGAAATCAATAATCCTATCAATGGAATTATAAATTATTCTCAGATTATTCTAGACGGTGAATGTAACAATAAAGAAGAATCAAAAGGATTTTTGCAAGAAATACTCAATGAATCCAACAGAATTTCCGTTATAGTTAATGACTTGCTCAGCTTTTCACGAAGCAACAAACAGCTATACGAATATACAGAAGTTAACGAAATCATTCGACATACTGTCTCTTTGATTAAAACTTTAATTAAACACGATCAAATAGAACTTATACAAGACGTTCCGGATAATCTTCCGCTAATTAAATGCAGAGGTCAGCAAATCCAGCAAGTATTAATGAATATGCTAACTAACGCCCGTGATTCTCTTAATCAAAAATATGAGGGCTATGATAAAAACAAGAAAATAAATTTAAAATGCAGACAAATTATACAAGACGGTGAAGATTGGCTCGAAATATCTGTTGAAGACTTTGGGCTTGGAATTACCAAAGAGAACAAAAACAGAATGTTTGATCCTTTTTTTACTACAAAAAGCCGCTCGGAAGGAACAGGGCTTGGGCTTTCAATCAGCTACAAAATAATACAAGAGCATCAGGGAGAGTTAAAGGTTATCTCCAAAGAAGGGGAGTTTGCGAAGTTTATAATTCTTTTGCCCTGTAACAGGCAAAATTAATCTTTAAAATTAAAGCCGCCTTTATCAAAAAAGCGGCTCTAATAACGATTAAAAATTAAGTCCATTAAAATTTTCTTTGCACTTTGATCATTAGCTTCGGTTATGAAGTTTATGCCTGTTTCTTTCGCTGTTTGTCTGTTAAGCGCTATAAGGTCATATCTGCTTATTTCGGGAAGAGAGAATTTTCTCGCGCCTGCCATGAGCTGCTTAAGCCCTGCCGAAAGTTTATCCGCAAGTGTCCAAGAGGCTATCGCTCCGAAAGGTATGTTCTTCATTTCGTCTGCGCCAACCTTTTTTTGAACATCATAATACCCTGCAAATATCTCCTCGGGGAACGAACCATTTTCCAGAACCACGTTTGAGAGCTTATTCCAGTTTCCGTTCATCTTTTCTTTGCGGTCAGGATGGAATACACCTTCAATATTTGCTCCCAAAAATCCAGGAATCATAAGTGCTCGGCCCATGCACACAAGCTTTGTATACGGCGCACCAAGCGCAAGCGCTTTAAATATGTGGTCTTCTCTTGCAAAACCGCCGGCAAAAGCCATATCTACCACATCATAGCCCTGCTCTGCTAGTATGCCTGCGTACTCCCTCGCCTTGGAGTGCAAATACAGCGACGGAACGCCCCATGAATCCATCATGTTCCACGGGCTCATGCCTGTGCCGCCTCCGGCACCATCGATAGTGAGCAAATCAAGCTTTGCTTCAGTGGCATATTTTATCGCCATAGCAAGGCCTTCCATACCGTAAGCCCCTGTTTTTAATGTTATTCGTTTGTATCCTATGCTTCGAAGATAACCTACAGACTCCATGAAGCTTTTCTTTACTTCATCGCTTGTGGATAAATCAGTATATCCGAGCCTTGAATGTCGCGCAAAAGACTTTATGGCGCCATGCTGAAAGCCTTCGGCTACTTCCGGTTTATATGGGTCTGGGTCTACCACATATCCACGGTCTTTCAGAAACTTCGCATATTCTATGGAGTTTACCTGTATCTCTCCTCCAATATCTTTTGCACCCTGTCCCCATTTTAATTCAATTATTACCTTGTCTCCAAATTTGTCCATAATATATTCGGCTACTCCGTTGCGAGTGTCTTCCACATTCATCTGCACAATGATTGCTCCATTTTCGCCGTCATAATATTTAAGGTATGTGTTTATCCTTCTGTCCATCTCAGGCGCTTCTTTTATTGCACCGTTTTCAAGCACCGATTTACGGTCGACTCCCACCACGTTTTCACCAATTACTATAGGGTAGCCCACAAGCGCTGCGCCTACGGCGAATGAATCCCAGTATTTTGCGGCAATAAACGTAGAACCCAAAGCTCCCGTCATAATCGGAGCCGCTATTTTTGTCTTTGAGCTTTTGCCGAATGACGAAGTTATGTCGACATTTGGAAAAATGCAATCATCTGCGCTGTTTGTATATCCATTTTTAAGCCCGTGCGCCCCATAGTTATATCCTTCAATGCGCAGTGCATTATAGCATACACCAAGCTCATCCACATTTTTGCTGCCCGCCGTCACCGCTCCAAAGTCTCTTGGGTAAAGCAGCTTTCTCCCCTTCATGCATGAAACAAATGTTTCACACTGTCCTTTACAGTCGGCCCGGCACAAAGTGCACAAACCGGACTCGGCTGTATTTCCTCTGTTGACCGTGCCCAATACGTCGTTAGTTTTGTCGTACTGCATTGTATGTCTCCTTTTTTTATTTTGCTCTAATGCAACTCCCTTTAGGAATTATATTATTTTCATTATATGCCTTTAATTGGTGTAAGCACAATGATTTCCTGCATTTTTATAAATTAATTTTAATAAATATGCTATTTTTGACTGTTTTCTGCATGATTTAATTTTAATCCTGCTTGAAATACTGATTTTTATAGTATTGCAATAAATAGCTGTATATTTCAAAAATATGTGCAAAATTAAACAGCCAATACAAGATATTGTATGACATTTTTTTAATGGCTTTCTACGTTGCCTACGGCGCAAAGATATGTTAAAATGTTTTATAATATTTAACATATCTTTACGGTTTTGTTACGAGGAGAACCATGTTTGAAAAAATACTGAGAAAGCTTTCGCTTGTTTTTATGGATATTGTATGGGCTGTTTTTTCCATATACATATCTTTTTATCTTATTCTTGGTCCGCATACAAAGTCTTTAACAGACAAGGGCTGGAGCGATGCAATACTTTCGGCTTTCATACCAATTTTATTAATATCTTCACTAATCATAGTAGCTGTTCATTTTGTGTTTAAACTCTACGGATTAAAATGGGAATATGCGAGTATAAAGGAAATGCTCCGCGTGTTTCTTGCGCAACTTGTTGTAAACGCAGTTTTGCTTTTTGCTGGCAAGGTATTTCTTACCTATAATGGTCAACAGGTAATACCTTTTAGAATTCACATAATCTTTGCGGTTCTTTTTGCGATAGGCATAATGGTTATTCGTATGAGCTACCGAATTCTGCGCTATCTCCAATCTGAATATATTAGAGGCCGCGGCGGCATCGGCGGAAGAATTGTTATAATCGGTGCAGGCGAAGCAGGAACCATGCTTTTACATGACATAAACAGCAATCCGGAGCGCGGACAAGTGGTCGCTTTAGTGGATGATAATGCAGAAAAGCACAACTCAAGTGTGAGCGGTGTTCGCATCATGGGCGGAACTGATGAAATTATTGATATTTGCGAAAATGTCGATGCCACAGAAATAATCATTTCACTGCCTTCAGCGGACAGCTATTCTATAAAACAAATACTTAAAAAATGCATAAAAACTAACTGTCGCATTTCCATTATGCCATCGGTTCGCGACATAATGGGCGGAGAAGCAGACATGAGCCAACTGCGCTCGGTTGAGCCTGAAGATTTATTGGGCCGCGATCCTGTTGACTTGGATGTGCGATCCATTGCAGGATATATCACCGAAAAAACAGTGCTTGTAACAGGTGCCGGAGGCTCCATCGGAAGCGAGCTGTGCAGACAGATAGCACAATATGATCCTAAAATTCTGGTATTATTTGATATATACGAAAATTCTGTTTTCGAGCTTCGACATGAACTTAGAAGAAAGCATATCGAACGCGACATAGAGGTTGTAATCGGATCGGTTCGCGATGCGAAAAGACTGGACATTGTATTTAATAAATATAAGCCACAAATTGTTTTCCACGCTGCCGCACACAAGCATGTGCCGCTGATGGAGTTTTCTCCGGGTGAAGCAGTAAAAAACAATATTTTCGGAACATTTAACACTGCAAAGGCTGCCGATAAACATGGCGTTGAACGCTTTGTAATGATATCAACCGACAAAGCCGTTAACCCCACAAACATCATGGGTGCCACAAAACGTGTAGCCGAAATGGTGGTAAGTGCGATAAATGCAAATTCAAAAACAGAGTTTACTGCAGTTCGCTTTGGAAATGTGCTGGGCTCAAATGGTTCAGTTATTCCGCTTTTCAAAAAACAAATAGAGCAGGGTGGCCCTGTTACAGTAACTCATCCTGAGATAACAAGATATTTCATGACAATACCCGAAGCTGCGCAACTTGTTTTACAGGCGGGAGGGCTCGCCAATGAAGGTACGATATTTGTGCTTGATATGGGCGACATGGTAAAAATCGATGATCTTGCACGCGATCTTATAAAACTTTCAGGGCTTGTACCCGGTGAAGACATAAAAATAATATACACAGGTTTGCGTCCTGGAGAGAAAATGTATGAAGAGCTGATGTTTAACCGCGAACAGCTTGAACACACCAAGTTTGAAAAAATCTTTATAGGAAAAGCAGATTTTTATGAATACAATCAACTAAAGGATCAGCTGGATAAACTTAAAACCATCCTTGACGGGGACGACGGCAAAGTTATAGAATATATTAAGTCGATGGTACCCGAATATGGCGTTCCAAAGAGCGAAAAAATAGAAGAGGATGATTCCGTTGTTAAGATATATAATCTTAAAAGCAGACGCAGAACAAACTAACAACGGACAAAAACTAAATGAGAAAATTCTATCTTAACATTATAAAGCCTGCTCTCGGCACTTTTTTGGGCCTTTTGGGCTTTATTGTTTTATCACCTTTCATGGCGATTCTTATGATAATTATATCAATTGAAAGCCCCGGCGGAGCTTTTTTTACACAAAGAAGAGTTGGTAAAAATAAAAAGCTCTTCACATTGTATAAATTCCGCACGATGAGAACCGACGCACCAAAGAACACGCCTACCCATCTTTTGGGCGATCCTGATGCGTACATAACAAAAATTGGGCGTTTCATGCGCAAGTTTTCTCTTGATGAGCTTCCACAGCTTATTAACATCATAATGCAGGAAATGGCAATAGTAGGTCCTCGGCCTGCACTTTGGAATCAGTATGATTTAATTGAAGAGCGCGACAAATACGGGGCAAACGATATACGTCCCGGCCTTACCGGCTTGGCACAAATAAAAGGTCGCGATGAGCTTCCAATTGATGAGAAGGCAAAATATGACGGTGCATACACAAAAAACGCGTCTTTTTTGTTTGATATCTGGGTGCTCTTTAAGACAGTGACGGCAGTAGTAAAAGCACAGGGCGTAAAAGAGGGCAAAAAATGAGGATATTTGTAACTGGGATCACAGGACACACCGGCAGGTTTTACGCACAAAGACTTATTTCGGAAAATTCAAAAGATGAAATTGTATGTGTTGTGCGCGAAACAAGCGATACTGGATTTTTGGATAACTCCAATCTTAACATAACAAAAGCTGTTGGCGACTTGAATGACATCAATTTTCTTTCAAAGAATATGAATGGATGCGACATGGTGTTGCATATTGCCAGCATTTATCAAAGCAAAAACGTCATGACAGCCGCAAAAGCTGCGGGGATAAAAAACGCACTTTTAGTTCACACCACAGGAATGTTTTCTAAGTTTAAAAGTGCTTCCGCTGAATACATCGCTATCGAAGAAGAAGTATTAAAGATGCGCGGCGAAATTAACATCACGGTGCTGCGCCCTACAATGATATACGGCACATCACGCGACCGAAACATGTATAAACTGGTTTCATATCTAGATACACACAGTTTTTTCCCGATATTCGGCAACGGCAAAAACCTAATGCAGCCTGTCCACGCAAAAGATTTGGGAGATGCATATTATAATGTGATTCAAAACTGGGATGTTACAAAAAACAAAGACTATAACCTTTCGGGCAAATACCCAATTGAATATATTGAGCTTGTAAAAACTGTTGAAGATTATCTTCAAACAAACACAAAAAATATAAAGTTTCCTATATGGTTGTCCCTTATAGGCGCATATATGTACAATCTCTTTTTCAAAAGCGCGATGATATCAGTAGAACAGGTCCAAAGAATGACAGAAGACAAAAATTTTGATTACAATGACGCAGCACGCGACTTTGGCTACAGCCCAATGACCTTTGCAGAAGGTGTAAAAGGCGAAGTTGAAGAATATTTAAGAAATAAAAATGAAGAATGATCTCTATACAAAATTCGGATATTGTTGGAACAATGGTGATTTCTCATCATTTTCTAAGAAACTTCTAAAAGAGTGTACATACAATTCATTTGACTATTTTTATAAACTTAAAGGAAGAGACAAGCTTACTGAGTTTTTAAAAGAGCAGGCTGCTTCAAGCCACAGTGCGAAATCCTCCGAAACTGCTTATGCATATACAGGGTATTATCAAAAGACAGATACGGCTCTTAAAACAATAAAAGAATGTTGCCTCATTGTACGGCAATCGGACTTAAAAACACTGAAAATATTGACATTTGCCAAACGCTTTGGCAAAATAGCCTCCATACAGGGACTGGATCCCGATAAAGTAAAATCAATCAGAGAACGAAAAATAGAGTAGGTGATAAAATGGATGAAGCAATTTATAAAGGTTGGCAGATTTGGGATAAGATTAAATCAGGCAATATTACCTCATTTAACATAAGCGATATTATTTGGCTGCTTGGAATTGGTGTAGTAATTTTCCTTATAGCCAAAATAAGCTTTAAGTTTATGAAAGTAGTTTTGGTTGTAATCGCAGTCGCGCTGCTTGTCGGCTTTTTAATCTCAAGTGGTGTGATACCAATTTAGCATTAAATATCTTTAGCGATTATACAAGAGCTGGAACACAGCTCTTTTTTAATGCTCAAATAATGCTTGGCTTATGCCACATTCCGTGTGATATAATATTTATAATGAAAAAAATTGAACTGCTTGCACCGGCGGGAAATATTGACGCCGCCATGCAGGCGATACACAATGGCGCTGATGCCATATATATGGGCGGAAAAAACTTCGGCGCTCGCGCATTCGCGGGCAATTTTTCATATGAAGAAATGAAAAAAGCAATAGACACCGCGCACATATACAGAGTGAGAGTTTATATAACGGTAAACACTCTTATCTATCAAAACGAAGTAAATAACTTTTTAGAGAACGTCGGCAAAATATATATGCTTGGTGCTGATGCGCTCATAATGCAGGATGTGGGGATGATAAACATGGTGCGACACTTATATCCCGACATTGAAATCCATGCAAGCACACAAATGCACAACCACAATGATTCATGCCTGTATTTTCTTAAAAGCCTTGGAATGACGCGCACAGTGCTTGCCCGCGAAACATCACTTGAGCAGATAAAAAACTTCACCTGCGATATTGAAAAGGAAGCCTTTATACACGGGGCTCTGTGCATCAGCTATTCAGGACAATGTCTGTTTAGTTCGCTTACCCTTGGAAGAAGCGGCAACAGGGGAAAATGCGCACAAGTTTGCAGAATGAAATATACTCTTGAAGACGAGCTTGGAAATAGAATCAAAAAAGATGGTGAATATCTTATAAGCCCAAAAGATTTTGCCTTGTTTGAAGACATAGAAAAATTAATTAATGCCGGCGTTACTGGATTTAAAATAGAAGGGCGCATGAAAGCGCCGCAATATGTCGGGCAAATCACAAAAATTTATTCAAAGCTTATAAGCGATTATAAAAATAACGTTGCACTTAAAGTCAGCACTGAAGATATAGCAAACGCCAAAAAGCTATTTAACCGCGGATTCACTAAAGGACATCTCTTGGGTGAAACGGGACAGTCCCTTATGGAAACCAAGAGGCCAAACCACAAAGGCACGCACTTGGGCAGTGTTGTCTCGGTTAATCGTAATAGGATTGTGCTTGAGCTAAGTGATACATTAACCCAAGGTGACGGAATTAAGTTTGAGAGCAGCGATACCGGCTTTATCTGCAACAAGATTTATCTTAAAGGAATGTTAGTAAGCCACGCAGATGCTGGTGATACAATAGAGCTTGATGCAAAAGCTAGAGTTAAAATAGGCGAGAATGTCTTGAAAACCAGTGATGCTCTTCTAATGAAATCGCTTGAAAACTACGACGAAAAAAAGATTCCAATAACTGCGCACCTTATAGCTCATAAATCAGAGCCCATGGTTCTAAACTTTACGGATAGTTATGGAAACTCCATAAGCACAACAGGCGATATAGTTCAACCCAGCAAAACACGCCCCACAACTGAAGCTGAGCTAATCGACAGCATATCAAAGCTTGGGGGCACACCTTTTGTTATGGATAATATTACAGCTGATTGCGATGAAGATATTTTTGTCGCAAAAAGCCAAGCAAATGCATTAAGGCGTGCGGCAACAGAGTCGCTTATTACAGCTAGAACCAGTATTCCAAACAGAAGAGTTATAGACTATACTTCTGACCCTGTATCATTTTCTTCTGATGAAAAAAGCACAAGACTTCATGTGCTTGTAAGAAATGCGGAACAATTTGGTGCGATAAAAGATATCATAACAGGGGATATTTATACCTCTGATAAAATTCTATATCGTCAAAATAAAGAAAAATATCCAAATCTAAGGCTCAAAACTAATAAACTTGCAGAATATGCGCCTTCCTACGAAAATGAACACCTGCTTGTCACCGACAACGGCGGCATATATGAATACTATAAAAATAACGATATTGTGCTTGATTATTCGTTAAACGCAGTAAATGCAGAGACGGTTTCTTTCTTTGTGGGAATGAACGCACGCCGTGTCACCCTTTCTCCTGAACTTTCGCTTTCACAAGTAAAATACGTTACACAGGCATATGAGCAAAAAAACGGACAGCCTCCACCACTTGAAGCGATAATATATGCAAGACATGAGCTTATGGCAATGAAGCACTGTGTTGTATCAGATAGCGGTAAAAACAATGAAAAATGCAATAAATGTTCAGAAAAACAATATTATTTAGCAGATATCAGCGGAAACCGGTATCCTATAGTAACCGATGGCAGCTGCAATAATTATATTCTGGGACAAAAATATGAAAGCGCAGACATTCCGGAACTAATAGCTCTCGGAGTTAATCATTTCAGGATAGAGTTTTCTAATGAGAGCGGCGAACTGTGCAAAGAGATTATCAATCGCTATTTAATAAAAATAACAAAATAGATCCACCTATCAGAAAATAATTTAAACTTATTATAATATTTAGGAGGTACATATGCCAAACTTTTCAAACCTTACTCCACTACTTGAAAGCTTTACACAAAAAGGTCCTTCAGGCTGCGCTCTTAATGTTTCAATCAATGGCGAAACACAATATGAGCACTACACAGGATATGCTGACGTTAAGTCGAAAAAGCTTATAGACCCTGATACACTCTACAGGATTTATTCGCTTTCAAAGGTTACAACATGTGTTGCCATGCTTCAGCTATTTGAAAAAGGGTTGTATCTTTTAAATGACCCTTTAGAAGAATATCTTCCTGAGTATAAAGATATGAAAGTCGCAAAATATGATTCTGATGGAAAAGTAAAAATTGTTCCTGCGGAAAATAAAATATTGATAAAAGACATGCTATGTATGACATCCGGCATTTTGTATCCAGGTGATCCATCTCCTGCTTCCACTAGCGTACAAACAATCTTTGATAATCTTGAAAAAAAAGGTTCTTATGATGTTCAGCAAGTCTCCAAAGCAGTTGGCGACTGCATACTGGATTTTGAGCCGGGCACTCATTGGAAGTATGGATTCAGCCATGATATATTGGGCGCATTCATTGAGGTTTTATCCGGAAAAAAATTCGGGCAATATTTAAAAGAAAATATTTTTGACCCACTCGGCATGAACAACACTGGATTTAGATATGCCAAAGAAACAAAAAAGAATCTTGCAACCTTTTATATGTCTGATACGCCAGAGCGCTTTACCAAAACCCATCCTAAAGATGACCGCTTTGCCCCGGGTGCAACATTTGAAAGCGGCGGCGGCGGACTGCTGTCGACCTTGGGTGATTATTCAAAATTGGCTCAGATGCTGGCATGCAATGGAACATTGCGCGGCGAAAGGATAATCGGCAGAAAATCCATAGAGCTCATGGCCACAAACCACCTCGGACCCGAGCAAATGAAAGACTTTAACTGGCCGAACATGGCAGGATATGGATATGGCCTTGGCGTCAGAACAATGATTGATAAGGCAGCGGGAGGCTGTAATGGCTCGATAGGGGAATTCGGTTGGCTGGGATATTCGGGAACATGGCTTTTGTCTGATCCTAAAGAAAAACTTTCGGTTATTTATATGCATCAGCTGTATCCGAATATGGAAGGATACACTCAACCAAGACTAAGAGCCGCGATATACGGTGCGCTATAAAAGTACAATAAAAAAACTGCATCGCCCAAGTTATTATACTTTAACGATGCAGTTTTATACTTAATTTATACTAGTCACTACATATTAATCTTTTCCTTTAAAACACGTTTAAAAAAGTTATAAAAGCCTCTTTTTTCTAAAAACTTAGTAGAGCTTTCCGATAAATCATTGTAATATTTACCGGTTTCAATATGTACCGATATTGAATTAAGTGGAAACCCTTCTTTAAAGTCGCCATGTGGTTTATCCACTATATAAAACTCTTCAGAATGGATATCCGATTCGTCATGCGAAAAAACAGTGTTTTCATCCCAAACGAGGCAAATGGCATTTTTGTAATAGGCAGTAATCTTCCCGCCGTTTTCCTTTGCCAAGCTCATATAATACTCCATCATCTCGCGATCAGTTAATCTTTCTCCGTTAAACCGAGCAATCTTCACACCCGGTTGAACATCGTCGCTGACATTTCTAAAATAAAGACCAGAATCGCAGGAAAATACAGGTTTTTTGAGCTTTTTATAATAATATAGTGCTTTTTGCCGTGCATTGCCTAATGGAGAATCCTCGGTTTCTTCAGCTTCTCCCAAGTCCATATTCAATTGAGTCAAGCTTATAAGCTTCAAATCAAGTTCTTTTACTTCCTCTACCATTGAATTAAATTTGGCAGGGTTATAAGTTCCGTAAATTAATTCTAAAATACTTTTCTCCATTTATGAACGCAGATACTCATTAACCATAGCTTCAAGGTATTCCTGCATTCCGCTTTCGTTTTCAATTTCTTTCATTTCAAGAGCATATTTTTCAAGCTCACGGAACCCAACAGTGCCGTCTACTATCTTTTTGCCTATTCCGCTTTGATAGCTTGAATATCTTTTTTCTATTATATCCTCAAGGAATCTATCTTCAAGCATTTTATTTGCAATCTTAAGGCCCAGTGCAAATCCATCCATTCCCGCAGCGTGCCCATAGAAAATGTCTTCCGGTTTAAACGACGCGCGGCGCACCTTGGCGTCGAAATTTAATCCGCCTTTTCCAAGTCCACCAGCTTTAAGCACTTCGTACATGGCAAACGTTGTGGTATAAATGTCGGTAGGGAACTGGTCGGTATCCCATCCCAAAAGCATATCGCCCTGGTTCGCATCAACAGAACCCAACATTCCGTTTATGCGCGCCAGATGAAGATCATGCTGGAACGTGTGACCTGCGAGAGTTGCGTGGTTTGCCTCGATATTAAGCTTGAATTTGTCATCCAGATCGTATTTACGTAAAAAGTTCATTGCGGTCGCACTGTCAAAGTCATATTGATGCTTTGTAGGCTCTTTAGGTTTTGGTTCAATGAGGAACTGCCCATCAAAGCCAATTTCCTTCGCATAATCCACAGCCATGTGGAAAAAGCGCGCGATATTATCATTTTCAAGACCCATGTCAGTGTTAAGCAGTGTCTCGTAGCCTTCGCGTCCGCCCCAGAAGACATAGTTCTGTCCGCCGAGCTCTTTTGTTATTTCCATCGCCTTTTTCACCTGAGCTGCTGAAAAAGCAAAAACTTCCGCATTTGGGCTGGAAGCTGCGCCGTGCATAAAGCGTGGGTTAGTAAATAAATTTGCTGTGCCCCATAGAAGCTTTTTGCCAGTGTCATCCATCATCTTTTTGATAAGCTTTACGATTTCGTCCAATCTTTTATTGGACTCGGCAAGTGTCTCGCCTTCGGGTGCAATATCCCTATCGTGGAAGCAGAAGTAGTCAATATTTAGCTTATCCATTATCTCAAAAGCTGCATAAACTCTTGCCTTTGCCACTTCCATCGGGTCGAAATACACCTTCCACGGGCGTATGCCTGTGCCTACTCCGAAAGGGTCTGCCCCTTCTGCCGTCATTGTATGCCAGTAAGCCATTGAAAACTTCAGGTGGTCGCTCATCTTCTTGCCGCCGACTATTTCATCGGGGTTATAGTGTCTGAAAAACAAACCTGGTTTTAGTTTTTCTTTAGTATATTCTACTTTCTTTACTTGTGGAAAATATTCTTTCATTTTTCTTTCTATCCTTTCAATAGTTTTAATGTATCGTTGTTAGTATTTCTAAAGTTAATAATTAATTTTAATGGAAAACATAATTTAACCAAAATTTTTATATCTTCCTATTAATTTAAATATACTACCAAAAGGATAGAATTTCAATTAGCAATAAATTATTATGTCCTTCTAAATTATGCAATTATCTCTCATAGCCAAATGTAATATGATATAATTATTTTATACATACTTATTGGAGAAAAAATGTCATTCAAAGTCATTGCAGGAAGAGCAGGAAGCGGAAAAAGCGCAATAATCTACAATAGAATAAATGACTTAGTAAAAAACAACATACCTGCTGTTTTGCTTGTACCTGAACAATTTACACTGCAAGCAGAGCGTGAGCTTATTGCCTCTGGAAACAGCAAAGGCCTATTAACAGTAAATGTTATGAGTATATCTCGCCTTGCAAAAGACATTTTTGCTACAGTTGAAAACCCAATAAATAAAATCATCGACGAAAGAGGAAAAGCTGCAGCAATCATTACTGTGGCCGGTGAAATAAAAGATGAGCTTAAAATCTTTCAAAAAGCAGTGTCTTTTACAGGCTTTGCCTCTGAAGCTGCAACACTTATCAGTGATTTCAAAAAGCACGACATAAAGCCGAATGACCTCATTTTAGCTTCTAAGAGCACATCAGGAACATCGGCAGATAAAATATATGATATCGGAAAAATATATGATGCATTCCACAGCTTTTTGAAGAAAAAAGACTATATCGATTCTGATGATAAAATAAATTTACTGGCAGAGCTTTTGCCACATGCAAAAAAATATCAAAGCACCCACTTTTTTATGGATGGCTTTGATACGCTTACAGCACAAGATCTTAAAATTGCAAAATCACTGCATATGTTATCCGGCGAACTCACAGTAACCATAAACTATGCAAAAGGTGAATCTGAAGAACTTTTCTTTTCTGGGGAGCGCGCCCTAAATGGACTCCAGAAAATTGCACAAGACTTAAAAACGAATTTAAAGCTAGAGTATGCAACAAATCCCCATGTGCGAAAGCATCCTTCCATACTCCATCTCGAAAAGAATCTGTTTAAAACAAATCCAGAGACCTTTTCTGGAGAATGTTCAATCAATATATCGGAAGCAGCCACCGCACAGGAGGAGGCAGAACACATAGCATGCAGTATTTTAAATCTAGTAAAAGATGAAGAAAATCTCTCATTTTCAGACATAAGCATTCTTTGCTGTTCGGAGCTAAACACATATGCCCCTCTTTTTGAGCGAATGTTTTCAAGATATGAAATACCGTGTTTTGCGCACAGACGAAAATCCATATCAGAACATCCGGCCGTATCCTACATTCTTTCTGCACTGTCGGCCAAAATATACACCACACCAAAAAGTGACATTACTGCGATGCTTAAAAGTGGATATTTGAACATTTCATTTAAAGATGCCATGCTTTTTGAGGATTATATCTTAGACAATGCAATAGATTCATACCTTTTTACTCGTCCGCTTCGTCGAGGTGCAAAAAAATATGATCTGAAAAAAATAAACTCTATCCGTGAAACCCTTATAAATCCTCTTAATGTTCTTTCTTTAAAACACCAAAGTGCAAAAGAGCATTTAAAAAGCATATATCATCTAATTGATAATGCAAAAATAAAAAAATCATTGATAAAACAAAGGGACGAGCTTCTTGAAGCAGGCGCACTCCAACATGCAGCTCTTACTTCACAGGTCTATAACAGCATAATCTCCGTGCTTGAACAATTAAATGTTCTTTTTGAAGAAAAAGAGATGACTTTGGAACAAATCCTTATCGCTATGGAAGAAAGCTTTGTGGCTACCCAACTCGGAACACTTCCTGCATCCTCAAATGAAGTTCTGATTGGTGAACTTGGAAGAACAAAGCTTGCAGAAACAAAGCATCTTTTTGTTGTCGGTGCTAATGAGCAAAATCTACCGCCTTTGGGTGCACAAAACTCCATTTTAAGTGATTGGGATGTAGATGCTCTTTCACAGCTTGGAGTGGATTTTATGAAAAGCACCGATGCCAAGCATATGGATGCGGATTATGCAGTATATCAAGCTTTTTCACTCCCGTCCCGCGCACTTCACATAAGCTATGCAAAAAGCTCAGAAAACTCTTCGATGCTGCCTTCACAAATAGTCAAAAACATTGAAGAAATATATGATATTGAGCCTCAACCTGCAAAAATAGACTATAAATCATCTAAAGCCGCAGCTCTTACAATTGCTGCAAGAGCTTTTGGCGCATTGGGAGATGGGAGGATGACGCCTCCCGACTGGAAACAAGCCGTTTCCTCACTCCTTTCAAGTGAGTCAGCAAAAGAGGAGCTCCAAAAAATGAGCATGTTTTTATCCTCCAATGAAAAAGCCTATGATATGACTCCAAAAAAAGACGGCGTTATAATCTCTTCAGTATCACAGATAGAGCAATATGCCGGATGCCCCTTCTCATACATGATTAAATATGCACTATCACCTGCGGATGATCCGGACAGCGAAATAACTCCCGCAGGGGAAGGCGCGTTTTTGCATGAAGCCATGGAACGGTTGGGAATTAAACTCTCCGAAATTGACGCAAAAAATATGACTGAAGCTCAGATAGAAGAAATTATGGAAAACGAAGCGCAAATCATTGCGCAAAATTTTGATAACCAACGCCTTTCAAGAGATGCAAAAGGCGGCTATCAAGCTTCATCTCTTATAAAAAAAGCAAAACACGGCGCAATCGTATATTCCAATCATTTAAAAAGCTCAAAGTTTAAACCTATTGGACAGGAAGTGGAGTTCGGAGAAGGTAAAGATCTAGGTCCGATTGAAGTCACACTTGAAAGTGGAACAAAAGTGCACATCGGCGGAAAAGTGGACAGACTTGATCAATATGAGGATTATGCTAGAATTGTTGACTATAAATCAAGCGTTAAAAAAATTGACTATTCAAGGATTGAATCCGGCAGGCAGCTCCAGCTTTTAATCTACATGAATGCTTATCTTGAAAAAAATAAAGACTTAAAAGCTTCAGGTGTTTTCTACTTTCCTCTGCGTAAAAACTATATTGATGAAGATAAAAATGAAAAGCGTAATGATAAGATGCAAGGACTTTTTATAGAAAACGATGTAAATATAGAGGCATTAGATAAAAATATTACAGAACTCGGTGCATCATCGCTTATTAATGCAAAAATCAAAAAAAATGGCGATTTCGACAAAAATAGTGACAATATCTCCGAAAAAGGCTTTGAAAAGCTTATGCTATATGCAAAAGATAAGGCATCAGAAATGCTTGATAAAATGGATTCAGGACAAGCTCCTGTTATTCCAGCAAAAAGCACCACAGGCACTCAATGCCAGTATTGCGATTATTCGTCGATATGCAAAAAGGACGTTAATATGCATGAAGAGCATGTTGAAATGAACAAAGACGCTGCAAAA
The DNA here is from genome assembly GCA_963676355.1 of Christensenellaceae bacterium. Classification (GTDB taxonomy): domain Bacteria; phylum Bacillota; class Clostridia; order Christensenellales; family UMGS416; genus JAGLOK01. The sequence goes on along the minus strand of OY781093.1, from coordinate 273,298 downwards.
AAACTAATTCTGGGGGATGATGATGGCTGATATAAAATTTACTCCTTCCCAAAGCAAAGCTATCTCTCATTCAGGTGCAAACCTTCTTGTTGCGGCAGCTGCTGGCAGCGGAAAAACAGCAGTTGTAGCGCGCCGTGCGGTGCGTCTTTTAGTTGAAGAAAAAGTCCCTGCAAACCGCCTGCTTCTTATAACATTTACGAAGGCTGCCGCCTCTGAGATGCGAGAACGCGTAGCTGATGTATTAAAGTCTGAAATTAAAAAAAATAATGATGCTTTTTTAAGAAGACAATTACGTGCGCTTACTGATGCTGATATCTGCACTATAGACTCATATCTTACCAAGCTTTTAAGGAGACACTATCATGCTGTAGATTTAGATCCCGCTTTTTCGGTGCTTTCAGAAGATGAAAAACAAAATATATCTCAAAAAAATATTAAAAAAATAATTGAACGTGAGTTTGAAGAAGCTAAAAACGACTTTATTTTTCTTTGCGATACCCTTGCCTCTGGTAAAGCTGCAGCGCTAAATGACATTGTTTTAAATGCATATGATTATGCGCGTAAATATCCGGATTATAAAAATTTCATATCGTCATGGGAAAAAAGCTATCTTATGAATAAAGATGAGCTAAAAACAAGCCCTTGGATGAAAGCTGCTATCCGCTCTTTAAAATTTAAACTATCTTCCGCACAGGCAGACATTGAAACAGCACTCAGATATACACTTATGCCTGGTGGACCTGCAAGCTATACAGAATTATTGCAAACTGAAATGAATGCTATAAAAATTGCATCTAAAATGGATGAATTTCAAGAAATGAAGGATTCTGTGTTTAGCATTGTTTTTGCTCGCTTGCCACGAAAAGACAAAGATTGCAATCCCACATATGCTGATATGGCAAAGAAACTAAGAGACTCTGCAAAAAAGACAATAAGTGCTTTGCAAAGTTCACCCATATTTTCGACTCTTGAAGAAATTACTCAGAGAACTCATCATATGAGTCCAGCGATATCTGCGCTTGCTCGATTGGTTTTAGAATATGATAAACAGTTTATGAAAGCAAAAAGACGGTATAATCTTTTAGATTTTGCCGATTTAATGCATTTTTCACTAAAAGCGCTTGAAAACGAAAAAGCAAAAAACGAAGAACGCGAAAGATATGAGTATGTCTTTGTTGATGAATATCAGGACACAAATCAGCTGCAAGAAAAACTGATTTCATTTATTACAAAAGGAGATAATCTTTTCTGCGTTGGTGATGTGAAGCAAAGCATCTATTCTTTCCGTCAGGCAGAACCTTCGCTTTTTATTAAAAGAATGGATATTTCCTCTGTTATGCTTGAAGGTGAAAATCACCTTATCCCGCTAAGTGAAAACTTTCGCTCATCAAAGCCCGTGGTGGATTTTATAAATTTTGTATTCACAGATGTTATGACCAGAAAAACAGGTGGAGTGGATTATAAGGGATATGAGCTTTTAAAATGCAAAGCCCGCAGACCTGATGGGGAATATGAAAATGCGAAGGCTGAGCTTTTAATAATTGATACGCAGCAAAAAGAAGATGACAGCACAATGTCTAACATAGAATATGAAGCAGTGCTTGCAGCAAATAAAATAAAAGAAATTATATCGCAAAAAATATATGATGGAAAAAAGGGTGTGTTCAGGCCTGCAAAATATTCCGACATCTGCATTTTATCGCGTTCATTTAAGCCAATTGTACGCCCTGTTCGCAGAATACTTGAACAAAACGGAATCCCCGTAACGCCAGTTGGCGAATCGGGCTATCTTGATATGCTTGAAATCGAGATTGCTGTAAACATACTCAAAATTATTGACAACCATCACAGAGATGTGGCACTAATATCCGCGATGAATTCACCTGCGTTTGGATTTTCAATTGAGGATCTTATTCGGATACGAAAAAGATATAGTTCAAAGCACACACCTTTTTACTCAGCTGTGGAAAAATACGAAAATCAGCAAAAAGATGAGTTATCCGCTAAATTATCATCGTTTTTTAATAAAATAGAAAATTTTCGTCTACTTTCCAAGCACATGCCTGTTGGCGAATTTATCTGGCACATGCTTACTGACACCATGCTCTATGATGCAGTTGGTTCACTTCCGGGAGGCAGAGCTCGTCAGCAAAACCTAAGAATCCTGGCAGAGCGCGGTGATGCGTTTTCAATGAAGCCGGGAAGAAATTTGTCACTTTTTATTGAGCACTTAAAAAGCGTAAGCCAAAGTAACGCAGATTTTGAATCCGCAGGCAGCGAAACAAATGAAGACAGCGTAAAATTTATGAGCATACATAAATCAAAGGGACTGGAGTTTCCCGTTGTAATTCTCATGAACACCAACTCCGGAACACTGAGTAACACAGAGTCCGTAATTTTATCAGGTGGTTTGCCACCCGGAGTTAAATGCTATGATCCACAGGAAATGACAAAGAAGACAACCATAGCATATGAAGCATCATCAGATATTTCAACATTTACAGACAACTCGGAAAGCCTGAGAATTTTATACGTTGCTTTAACCCGAGCACGCGAGCGCCTTATAATGATAGGCAGTGTTAGCCGCAACTTAACTGCAAAAATACAAAGCTGGATGCTCCCAAAGCGGGGCGAGCTTTTGTTCGACAAACCTTTCCTTGATATACTCGCTGCAAGTGCAATAAGAGTAAGCGGAAATGATATTGCAGACGATGTTCTGGAGACAAAAATTAACGGAATCTATTCTAAAATTATTCCTGCCACTGCTCTTCAACATGACAAGAAAAAAAGAAAAAATGCAGTTCTTGATGCAATTAACGATCTTTCGAAAAATATGCCTTCTGAAGATATATTCTTAAAAAAGCATGAAAAAGAACAATATATACCTGCTAAAACAACAGCAACTGCGCTTCTTTCCGGCACTCCTGTGCAGTTTGCAATGGATGACTTTGCAGATGTGCCAGACTTTATGAGAGAAGATATTTCATATACTGCCGCACAACGTGGAACATTCACACACACAGTAATGCAGTTTATAGAGTTTGATTCAAAAATAAAAGAGGTTCACGAAACCATCAATCAATTGATATCAAAAAGCATTCTTCCAAACGATTCTGAAGGTGAAATTGATATAAACTCTATCCAAAGGTTTTTACAAAGTGATATCTGTAAAAGAATTGTAGCTTCAAATAAAGTAAAAAAGGAACTACCATTTGTAATAAAAATAAAGGCAAGTAAGGCGTATAGAGAGATTTCCTCTGAAAAGGATCTACTTGTTCAAGGAATAATAGATCTGTGTTTTATGGAAGATAATAAATGGGTGCTCGTGGATTATAAAACAAACAAAATTACAGACGAAAATACTCCTCAGGAACTAATGAAGCATTATAGCAATCAACTAACAATCTATAAAAGAGCGTTGGAAGAATTGACCGGAGTCGAAGTTAAAGAAACTGGAATATACTTTTTGAGCAAAAAAGATGACGAAGCGTACTATATTTTATAAAGGCATAAAAAAAGAGGCATTTCAAATGCCTCTTTATAAAATCAATTTTTTTGTATCTTGTCACGAATCATTGCATATCCTTGAAAAGCAAAAGCCAGCACAAAGACCAGTCCGTATAATATAACTGGAATCCACGTTATCTGGTGCACATCGGATATTGTTTGTCTGTTTCCAAGCACTCCCGAATAAACAAGAAGCACTATGATTGCATAACTTATAGTAACAGCAAGAATCTGCGGCTTTTTGTCGGTAAGTCCATAAAGCTGAGTGACAACAAACATAAATAAAAATCCAAACAAGAACATCGGCCACATTCCATTTCCCTGATTTACAGCAACGATTGCTCCATGCACTGCTACATAAACCTCTAGGACTGTGACCCATCTTGTGTCAGTATGAATTTCTGTTTTTGGTAAAGAAAGCTGAATAAACAGCAAAAACATATAGAAAAAGCCCATTAAATGCCCTAATGTTCCTTCTGTCGGATGGAACCAAAATGTGTATACCAGCGCCCAAGCGATGAAATAGCCATGAACCTTAAATATTGATGCCACGCCCTTTTGCGGAAGTTTAACCTTTTTCCCAAAAAACATCCCGCGCCTTCCATTCATTAAAATGAGCACCATGACAAGCATCACAATTACCGAACCCTGAGATGACATAACAGGTACGAACTGCGCAAGTCCCTCATAAAAGATCATAGATTGAATTATATGCAATATTATAAAAGTTACATTTACTGCAAGAAAAACAATATGTAGTTTTGTTATGCGACCTTTAGGCGCATTTTCTTGTTTGCTTATTTTAAAAGCCAAGTACCATGCTGAGACCTGATGCAGTACATACAAAACCCACACACTAACGCTTGCCCAAAGCTGAACTTCGGGAAGTTTCCAATAATACCATGATGCACCCGTGTCAGGAAGCAAAATATCTCTAAATCTTCCCATTGTAAGTGAAGCAAGATATATGGCTATAGTTAAAAGCAAAGATACAACAATTGCGATGGTTACAGTCTTTTTCAAGTCATAAGTCTTTTTTTCAGTCATAACCCACCTCCTTTAATATATTTATATTTTAGTAATCCCGACAATAAAAGTCAATAATAAAGAAAGATACACCGTTAATCGGCGTATCCTTTTTAGTCAACATACTTTTTTTTATTTTCTTTTGACAGCTTTATTAAGTAAATATAGTCGCTAAACCGTAAGTTATATCTTGCTGAAAGCTTTTTCGCCCATTCTTTTGAAATGCCGCTTTTTTTCAGCTGCGATCTAAATTTAAGCCTGTTTATTATTATCCTGATAATCCAGATAATCAGTATTAAAGGAATAAGTAATATCCATATAATCAGTTTTAATACGTAATAAATTATCCGAATCACCGCCCACACGGCGTCCATCTTTAATCCTCATAATCTTTGTTTGATTTTGAGACTTCTACAACATCGCGAATTGAGAACATGTATCGTTCAGTTAGTCTCAGCGCTAAATCTTCAGGAATGCCTGATTCCAAAAGGTTAGTATAAAAGTTGCCAACAGATTTTCCTGCTTCAGCGCCAGCTTCAGCGGAATATATTGCGTTAAATAGTCCTTTTACCATGCCAGGGATTTTGTCGGATACCGCGTCCAGTATTTCCACTATCTCCTTAGGACCGTAATCTTTTTCATCTTTATGTTCACTCATATTATGCCTCCTAAATATTTGTTATTATTTTAATTACTTTAAAGTAAATCTTAAACGATTCTTTTACCAGCTCAAAAGCTGTGGTTTTCCTGCCTGTAATTTCATCTAGAATAGCTTCTTTTGCATCCTTTGAAAACTCATGCTCATATTTTGAAGCAGAATCTGCAATTTTTGTCCAAAAGGCTAGCTCTTGTCTGCAGTTTTCACAATTCATCAGATGGTTAAGCACATCTTTTTCTTCTTCACGATCCAATGATTGTGCCAGCAGCTGTGGTATGTATTCATTCATTTTTTCACAATTCATCTGTAGTTTTCCCCCAAGCCTTGTTTTAAAATGCCTCTTATTTTAAACATACGCGATTTCACAGTTCCCGCAGGAATGTTCATCACCGCTGCTGCTTCATTGAAATTTAGCCCCTGTGTAAACACTAGGTGTAAAAGGTATTGCTGATCTTTTGTAAGTTTTGACACCTGATTCTGCACATCAGTCACTTCAACAATGTCTTTGTCTGCCGCATCTTTTGTGATGCTTTCGTCCAATCCCGTTTCATTTCTTTTGTACTTTTTTCGGTAGAAATCGGATATCTTGTTTTGCGCTATTGAAATAACGTAAGTCTTTATAGAAGATTTGTTCATAAAGGTATGATATCCCGCAAAGACTGCGGCAAAGGTTTCCTGAACAATATCCCTGCTGTCTTCGGTGGACAGTCCTTTATACCTTGCAAGAGAATAAACTTTTCCGCTTAATTCGTTATAAGTTTTTTCAAATTTTTTCTCTTCGCTCGCCAAACTTTCCTCCAAGTTATCCTTCACAACATCAGTCGCAAGACAAGGGGATATGGTTCATTTTATTTTTAAAAAAATGTGATAATTATTTTCGCTCGCCTTTAATGGGTATATATAGAGCATCTTTTGATAAGTAATCTTCTTTTAGCTTTTCTGCCAACTCTTCATATATTTTATACTGTGATAAGACTTTCTTCTTATTATTTTCAACATACCGGTATTTTCCGTCAGACGTTTGAATTCTTGCTTTTACATTGTCTAAAAGCATAATATCAAGTGTTTTATTAATCCTTTTTTTGATATCCTCGTTTTCAATAGGAAAAATAACTTCTATTCTGCGCACAAGATTTCTTGGCATCCAGTCGGCACTGCCAATGAATATCAAGTCTTTTCCGCCTGCACAAAACTTATATATTCTATCATGCTCAAGGAATCTTCCCACAATAGATTTTACCGTGATATTTTCAGACATTCCTTCAATGCGGCTGCGCAATCCGTTGATTCCGCGAACAATCAGGTCAACTTTAACCCCTGCGTTTGAGGCATCATATAATTTATATATAACATCACGATCAATAAGTGAATTTATCTTTGCAACAATATAGGCAGGTTTATTTGCCTTTGCATTTGCTATTTCATCATCTATCATCTCAATAAAGAATTTTTTAAGATAGGCCGGCGCGACTTTAAATTTTCTAAATCCTGCGGGTGTGGAATATCCCGTCAGCATGTTAAAAAGTGCAGAAGCATCCGAGCAGAATGACTCTTTGCAAGTAAATAACCCCGTGTCCGTATAAATCTTTGCTGTGCTGTCGTTATAGTTGCCGGTAGAAAGATGAAGATATCTTTTTATTCCTGTTTCTTCACGACGAACAACAAGTAGCACTTTGCAGTGAACTTTAAGTCCAACCAATCCATATATCACATGGCAACCTGCTTTTTCCAAAGCTTTCGCCCAAGCAATATTATTTTCCTCATCAAATCTTGCTTTAAGTTCAACCAAAACGGTGACTTGTTTTCCGCTTTGCACAGCACGGATAAGCGCCGCTACGATAGGGGAGTTTCCCGAAACTCTGTACAGGGTCTGCTTTATTGCAAGAACATTTGGATCATCAGCAGCTCGGTTAATAAAATCCACCACACAGTCAAAACTTTCATAAGGATGCTGCACCAATATGTCACGTTCGCTGATTGTGTTGAAAATATCAACACTGTCTTTTAGCATTACTGGATTAAGTGGCGGCATCGGCTTAAACTTATGCTCTGAAAATCCATCAATTCCTGTAAATCCAAAAAGAAAAGTCAAATCAAGCGGCATATCCAGCATGAAAACGTCAGAATCTTTTGTGTTAAGTTTTTCTTTAAGGAATCCTATAAGCTGAGAATCTTCTTCGGAAAAAGCAAAGCTTTTCATTATCTCAACTCGAACAGGTTGCCCTCTTCTTCGCTTTTGAATAAGCTTTTGTATCTCATCCATCAAATCTGAAACGTCATCATCCACTTCAAGGTCTCCATCTCGGGTAACTCTAAATAGAGTAACTCCTTTTATAGTGTATCCCTCAAAAAGCGATGATATATGAATGAGAATTATATCTTCAATAAGTATAAATGAATTCTTTTCTTCAAGCTCCACATATCTTGACAACAAAGATGGAACCTGGACCAAAGCATAAAGCGTGTTTTGCTCACTGTCTTCAAGACGAACTGCAAGATTTATCGAACGTCCCAAAACCTGTGGAAAAGGGCGCGATGCATCCACCGCAAGTGGAGTGAGCACGGGTTGAATCACTTTGCGAAAATATCTGGAGCAAAATTCTTTTTGAGGTGAGCTAAGCATATTATGCCTTAAAAACTTCACACCTATATTTTCTACATCTGAAAACAATCTATGGCAAGTTGCTGTCTGCAGGGTTGCAAGCCTATGGATCTTTTCCAACACTTTTTCAAGCTGCTGCGCCGCAGTCATGCCTGAAATATCTTTTACTTCATAGCCTGACATAATCTGTGCCTGGAGCGCCGCAACACGCACCATAAAAAACTCATCCAGATTACTGGATGTAATGGCCAAAAATTTCAGCCTCTCAAAGAGCGGATTTCTGTCATCCTGTGCTTCTTGCAAAACACGAAAGTTAAAATCAAGCCATGATAGTTCTCTGTTTGTTACGATGTAATCTTTGTTCATACCATACCCTTTTTAAGTAACCCACATTTTATTCCAAATACATTCTCAAAGAATTTGCTTTGTTTAAAAAAGGTCCATTCTTCAAGCGTAGTATCTTCTGTTCCTTCAGTTACTATTGTCAGCTTTTTTTCATATAAATTAAGATTGATGTTTTTTATCTTCTGAACTCTTGAATAGTCTAAAGCGTCCGCAATCCTCAAAATCGCGCTAAGCTTTGAAACTATCATCTTCTGTTTTTCATTCAATATACTATATGGCGGATGCTCAAGGCTTGGAATCTCATTGCCATGATATCTTGCGATGTTTGCTATTATATCTTTTTGCTGCGAAGTAAGGCTAATTATAAAAGAGTTTTTTATAAGGTGTACTGTTGCCAGATCATATACAGTTGAGTCAACATATTTTCCTATGTCGTGTAAAATCGCAGCGGTTTGCAAATAAAGTCTTTCCCGCCTTGAAAAACCGTGAACTTTTTTAAGATTATCAAATATCGTAAGCGCAAAGTTTTCAACAGCACCTGAATGCTTTTCATCACAAGCATATCTTCGCGCCATAAAACGAGCCGAAGACACAATATTTAAATCAAATTCTTTTTTTTCCGCTTTTGCTTTTTTTCTATTAAGCAATTCATACAAAACAGCATCCGATAAATCAGCCTCAACATTTACAATTAATTTCGCCTTCATAATGTCCAAAAGTTTTATGTAGGACGCAATTATTATAAGAAGTTTTTTGCTTTTTTCAAAAGGAAGCCCAAATGTCTTCACCAAATACTTTGATGACTTGTTTGTAACATCTTCATAAAGTGCAATTAGGTTTTTCTTTTTTATTATATTTTCATCATCTGAAAAATGAGTTTTGCACAACGACTGAATAAATGAAATTTCCTCTCCGCTGGCAACTATGGTTTCAAGAGTTGTGTTTTTCAAGTTTCTCTTTACAGTACCTGTTATATAGTTTAAATATTCATCAATAACTTTTGTAAAATCACTCATTGTAAGTGACTCAATATCTTCGGTCATTTTTGTAAGCTTTAATGTATCTGTATTAACATTCTGTGAGTAAACTATCATTTCATTGACAACTGCAGCAACGCCTACAGATCCTGTCCCGGTATAAACCATCAAAAAGTTTTTTTCCGCATCCTTTTGATTTTTATATCTTCTTAGCATTTCACGGAATATTATGCTCTTTTCTTCCGCATCCTCGAATATTTCGATTTCCCTTTGGGTTTTTACATTTATCTGATCAATAACATAATCTTTATTTTTTGCATTTCTTATGGCAGTTGTTGCAAATGAAAGAACATATTCTCTCGGAACTTGGTATTCTTTTATCAAGTTATAGTAATTATTTAAAATGTCTGAAACTTTCTCGGCACTATCAAAACTTACAGAGCTTCCAAATATAGATTCTTCACCCAAATTGACTGGTTGAGTTAAATTTTCAAGAAATTCAAGCCCACCTTTTTCATCTTGTTGGGCAATTTTCATATTTACGCTTTCAGAGCCAATATCGACTGCTGCAGCAATTTTAACTTTACTATTTGTCATATTAACATATTATATTATATTTTTGCATCAAATGGAAATATCTAAAATGCGCTATGTAATTACTATGTTAACTACAATAATCAATTATGTAAATTTCAATTTTTTTCTTGTAAAATTTACACATTTACATTATACTATATTAGCAGGAATATATATTATTATATTACCTGCATTAAATTTGATACACTCCAACCCTCAATACACCCAAACATCGTACCGTCCGCAAGGACGGTATCGGTGTATCACCCTTTTTTTTATTTATTTTTTTTCATAAATAATACCATATCTTGTATGTTAACAATTGTGGATATACTACAGATACTATGTTGAAAAAAAATCATGTTTATTTGTGGATAAGTACCACAAAAAATGCTTGAATACCCCCTTTTTATTTGATAAAATATGACTTGTCCACAAAAAGGCACTAAAAAATATATAAATGTGTTGTGGATAAGTATGTTAATAACCACTGGTTATCCACAACATGTTTAAACTTATTTAAACAGATTATATACATAAGTTTGTGGAATTATTTTTATTGTTAGAAGAAAGAACGGCATTTTGATGTGCCACTATTGATGGGGGAAAAAATGACATTACCGTTAAGTAAACAATGGTCATCTGCTTGTGATATGCTAAGAGATGAGATGCCTGCCGTAAGCTTTGAAACATGGGTTAGCCCGCTTATTCCAGTTAAATACTCTGATAACACACTGTTGTTGCAAGTGGAGTCGGATTTTAATAAAAATATACTCACTTCACACTATATACCTCTTATACAAAACGCTTTCGGCCAAATCATGGGCGAAACTTGCGATGTTAAGATTCTTACCAAAGATGAAATAGGCGGAGTGCTTTCAATCAACAAAAAAACAGAAGAAACATCGCAATCCATTCTTAATCCAAAATATACTTTTGACAGCTTTGTCATCGGTAACTCAAACAGATTTGCCCATGCTGCATGTCTTGCAGTTGCAGAAGCTCCGGCAAAAGCCTACAATCCTCTGTTTTTGTATGGAGGAGTTGGTTTGGGAAAAACCCATCTTATGATGGCTATAGGACATTTTGTTCGTAGCCTTCCAAATGAACTCAATGTTCATTATGTTACAAGTGAAGAATTCACCAATCAAATGATAAACTCCATCAGAAAAAATGCTTCCGAAAGTTTCAGAAATAAATACCGTAAGGTTGATGTTTTGCTGATTGATGATATTCAGTTCATATCAGGAAAAGAAAGAACGCAGGAAGAGTTTTTCCACACTTTCAACGCTTTGTATGAAAGCAATAAACAAATCATTATTTCCTCAGACAGACCGCCGCGTGAGATGGAACACTTGGAAGAGCGCTTGAAAAGTAGGTTTGAATGGGGGCTTACAGCAGATATTCAACCACCAGATCTTGAAACCAGAATAGCAATTTTAAGAAAAAAAGCCGAAAGCGAAAATATACTTCATATATCCGATGATGTTTTTGAGTTTGTAGCAACAAAAGCAGAAAACAATATACGAGAGTTGGAAGGTTGCTTAACAAGAATCACTGCTTTTTCTAAAATAAAAAAAGAACCCATTTCAATGGATCTTGTCCAAGAAGCTTTAAAAGATATAATTAAAAACAGTGAAAGTAAAAGAGCGACTCCGGAGCGCATCACAAAACTTGTATGCGACAGATTCTCTCTTTCAGAGGATGACATCTTTTCTAAAAAGCGCAGCCATGATATATCATACCCGCGCCAGATATCAATGTACCTTTTAAGAGAGCTTACAGATATGTCATTGAGTGCAATAGGAAAGTTTTTTGGTGGACGCGATCACACCACTGTTCTTCACGCATACCGCACCATTTCAAAAGAGATGGCAGACAACAACGAGTTAAGAGTAATGCTGGCTGATATTAGAAACCAGATTATAAAAAAATAGCGTTTTTTGTTGATAATGTGGATATTATATGCTAAATCAATGTATAATCAACAGGAAAACTAACACCCTTAAAGTGGCATAAACAGTAAGCCTGTATAGGTTATCCAATATTTAAACAGGCCCTACTAATATTAATACTATAAATAAATAATATATATCTTCATCAAAGGAGACATTATGAAACTAAAACTAGACAAGCAAAAGCTATGTAATGCAGTATCAACAGTAAGTCATGCAATATCAAGCAAAACAACAATGCCCATACTTGAGGGTATTAAAATAAAAACCGTAAATGAAGGTGTTAAATTTACTTGTTATGATATGACTCTCGGAATTGAAGTCACAATCCCTGCCACCGTTCAAGAAGATGGTGAGGCTGTAGTTCCCGGACGTCTTTTCCATGAAATATCAAGAAAGCTTCCAAACAATGCGGATGTTGATTTATATTTCAATAATAACTTTGTTGAGATAACATGTGCAGGATCTAAAACAAAGATGCATACACTTCCAGCAGAAGATTTTCCATTGCTGCCTGATGTTGAAAATGAAAAGTCTTTTGAGTATTCTCAAGAACGTATAAAAGACATGATAAGAAAAACACTTTTTGCCGCGGCAATTGATGAGTCACGTCCGATACTTACAGGTGTTTTATTTGAAATAGTTGATGACTCTATAAAACTTGTTTCCCTTGACGGATACAGGATGGCAATAGCAGGTCATGATATGGGAGAAGAAAGAGAAGCGACAACAGCTGTTGTTCCTTCAAGCACACTAACTGAAGTGGGACGAATCCTCCAAACTGAGGGAACTATAAAAATATCGATTACACAAGCATATATATTGTTTCAAACAGAAAATATTAAAATGGTCAGCCGCCTTATTGATGGAGAGTATATAAAATATAGGCAGATTATCCCTGCTGAATGGCAGACGCGTTTTTCAGTATCAAGTGCTGAACTTGCACAATGTATTGACAGAGCTTCCACAATCTCTTCTGGCAACAATAACCTTGTCACCTTTAATGTGAGTGCCAATCAGTTAAACATTGATTCTGAGAACGAATTAGGCAACGTGCATGAGGTTATTGATACACAGGTGGAAGGAAAAGAAATACAGATAGCATTCAACTCAAGATATCTGTTTGATTTCCTTAAAAACATCGATAATCAGCAAATAGCGCTTTCATTTACAACAAACGTTAGCCCGTGTGTTATAACGCCTGCTGAAAACGAAGACTTTTTATATTTACTTCTTCCGGTCAGAATTTACGCAGAGTAATAAAATAATCAGTATATAAAAATCCCTCGAGTAATCGAGGGATTTGTTTTATATTTTAACACGAACATATGTTTGTATATTATTTATTCATCCACTTGTTCTGTTTCACTATCTTCAGAGTAGTCAATTTCTTGAATCTTTGTGTCTATGGTGTCAGTTTCACTTTCAGCTATGGCTTCTGCTTTTTTTCTTATCATTGCTCCTCCAAAGACTGAAAGGAAGATGCCAATCAATAACACGACTGCTCCTTCAATAAGAGTTAAGACAGCTATTGAGTTTATTGCAGACTGAGCAAGGCCTTTATATGAAGTGAGTATCGAGGGAAGCTTATTCATCAAATCAAGAATTGAAATACTCATTAGCATTATGCTGCCAACAATAACAAGTAATATAGAATTGATAATAAATACAGTGCCTAACATTTTGTATGCCTTGCCAATCTTCTTTTTCCAAATTAATAGAACAAGAGCGCATAGAAATATTATTGCAGCAAAGCCTGCATACATCGCACGATTTGACCATTTAACCCATATCCTTAATTGGTCAAATTTTGCATTGACCTTTTTTTGCATTTCTTCTGTTGGGTACATGAGCTTTATGAAATCAGAGAGATTATCAGATTCGGTAAACAAGCCTGTGAAAGCTCCGAGAAAACCAGTGTAAGTTGAACGCACAACAGGATACAAAGCATCACGATATGCTTGCTGGTCATCAGTTTCGCCAATTGAAAGGTTATACTCTGCGATATCATCAACCAATGTTGAATTATCAATTTCTTCTATAAAGCTGTCAATCCAAATGTTTATGGGAATGACTGAATCGCCTTCGTCATACAAAACATAGCTGACTGATCCTCCTAAAAACTCTCCCAGTTGAGAAGAAAAGCTTTCCTTCGAAAAAACATTTTCAGTTATTTGATAAGCATCATCTTTAAATTCATCAGGAATTGCACCTTGCTGATCTACAAAACCGTTTATATATGAGACCATAATTAATCTTACATTATCATAAAAACCATTATTGCTTAGCGTTTTTTTATAGAAGTTAGGATTCAGAACAGACACATTTGCAAGAGCTATTATCTCCGTTGCAAAGCATGTCGCCACAATAATAATTGTTAGAAATACGGTGAGTATCACCTTAAGTGTTTTCAAGTTATTTTCCTCCGTGCATTTTCTTTTTAATAGAAATATCTTTCGTAATTTTTAAAAGCCTGTCTGCAGCTATACCGATTATTATACCACAAGGAACAGATATCATAGATAGAATTGGAAAATATAATAGTATAAAAGTTGTTGATGTAAAAAGTATTGCAATTATTAGTTGTCCAATGTTGTGGAGTAATGATCCAATAACTGAAACGCCAACTACACCAATTTTTCCTACCATATATTTTTTTACTATTGTCATTGATGAAAGAGACAAAATGCTACCTGCGAATGAAAAAAATATTCCTGTTGGTGCCCCTGCGAAGATTGGTCCCAGAAGTGATTTTAAAAGCGCAACTATAATAGCCTGTTTAAAACCAAATGCGTATAAAGCGTATATAACAAATATATTACTCAGTCCCAATCGTGCTCCCGATACAGTTGGGATAAGGGGAGGTAGACTGCTTTCAATGAAATAGCTTATAAGTGAGAAAGCAATAAGCAGAGAAATATATGTTGATTTTCTAAGAGATATATTCATATCATTCACCGCTCTTTGATAAAGTTTCTATTTTTATTACAAGATGATTCGGCGCGCATATAATCATTGAGCCAGGCCTAGAAACCGATTTTGTTGCCACACAAGATTTAGTGTGGCAGTCTGACTCGCTTATAAAAGCCATGCCTTCAGATATTATAAGAACATTTTCTCCGTATTGTGTATCAATATCTATTTCTTGATATTCCTCATCAAAAGAATATGAGTCTATCTTTTCATTATCTATATAGACGCTTACAACTGGTTCTCCTTCAAAGGGAATAAGATACACTGCAAGCATTGCTATTAAAGATAAAGCTAGTATTGAGACTGAAATAAGTATGTCAGTTTTTTTAATCAACAAAGCCTCCAATAAATATTTTTTCACGAAAAGTATATCAGACAAATTATAATATAACAATTAATATTATATGAATAAAAAGCATTCAAATGTTTCACGTGAAACATTATAAAAAATAATTTATAACAAATAATCTTGTTTCACGTGAAACAAATATGTATAATGAGTTGGTGAAAAATATATAATTAACAGAGGTAATATTTTGGGAAAAGTAATTGCTGTCGCCAATCAAAAGGGCGGCGTAGGAAAAACAACCACAACAGTAAATCTGGGTTCTTGCATTGCAGCGATTGGCAAAAAAGTTCTGCTGATAGACCTAGATCCTCAGAGTAACTGTTCAAGTGGTCTTGGTATTGATTTCAGAAATTTGCCATATTCAAGCTATGATGTGCTTATTAATGAAAGAGAGATAACAAATTCAATTCATAAAACTATGATTGATACTCTTGATATTCTTCCTAGCAGCGTTGACTTAGCTGCTGCGGAAGTAGAACTTGTAAATGAAATGGCAAGGGAAGTGCGCCTTAAAAATGCCGTGGAAAAGGTAAAGGATATATATGATTATATATTTATAGATTGTCCTCCTTCATTGGGGCTTATTACGCTTAACGCAATGACTGCGGCTGATTCTGTTCTTATTCCAATACAGTGTGAGTATTACGCAATGGAAGGGTTGTCCCAGCTGCTAAATACATTTAAAAGAGTACGTAGTTCTTTAAACACAAATCTGCAGATAGAGGGTGTTGTGCTTACAATGTATGATGCTCGCACCAATTTATCTGAGCAAGTCAGTATGGATATTAAAAAGCATTTCACAGATAAAGTGTATAAATCAATTATTCCGAGAAATGTTAGACTCAGTGAGTCTCCAAGCTTTGGTCTTCCAATCACTCTCTATGATCCGGGTTGTGTGGGAGCAAAAGCATATCACAGTCTTGCAAACGAATTTCTTGCAAACAACGAAACGCTGTAAAGGGGACAAAGATGGCTATTCAGAAAAAAGGATTGGGAAGAGGGCTTGATGCTCTTTTTGACAGCGAAGAAGATATAAAAAAGTCGGCAGGGGATACGGTATATTCAATATCGATATTGGATATTGATCCAAATCCTGACCAGCCAAGAAAAAACTTTGGTAAAGATGCATTGGAGGACTTATCTAAGTCTATTTCAGAGCATGGCGTACTACAACCTATCCTTGTGGTAAAAAACGGCGCTAGATATATGATAGTGGCAGGAGAGCGCAGATGGCGTGCAGCACGAATTGCTGGGCTTAAAATGATACCTGCGATGGTAAGTGAGTTTACTAAAAAGAATATTGCGGAAATTGCGCTTATAGAAAACTTGCAAAGGGATGATTTAAATCCAATTGAAACCGCACGTGGAATAAGACAGCTGATGGATGACTATAATATGACTCAGGAAACTGTCTCACAACAGCTGGGAAAAAGCCGCAGCGCGATAGCTAATACATTAAGGCTTTTGTCCCTTCCGGATTATATTGTGGACTATGTTGAAAATGATGAGCTTTCAGCAGGACATGCACGTGCTTTGATTACTTGCACTAATGAAGCTGATCAAAAGGCGATTGTAAGCAAGATAATCTCGCAAGGTCTTTCAGTTCGTGAGACTGAAAATATGGTGAAAACTTATGAATCGTTTTCGGCGATGCCTAAAAACAAGGAAAAAAAGGAGACACCTGCGGAGTTTAAAGAATTTAAACGTCTGCTACAAAAAGGACTTGGAACAAAGGTTTCAATAAAAGGGGATATGTCAAAAGGGCAAATAACTATAAAATATTTTAACCGCGAAGATTTAGAACGCCTTTATTCCATAGCAGAAAAACTCAATGACAATTAAATAGTATATAATAAAAGTATCCTCTTTAAAAGGAGGATGCTTTTTCTTATTATTGATTAACGAAGCCTTTTAATAAAAGAATGATATAAAATGCATTTTATGCAAAGTTTAATATTTTTCTATCTTATAATAAGCTACATCAGTGTTGTAGAAGTTTTTGATTCCATCGTATTTCATTCCTATTTTTTTCATAACATTGATAGATGCAGTGTTTTGAGGCATTGCAACTGCAGAGATTGATGAAAGGCCTAGTATATTAAAACCGTAATCCAATAGTGCTTTTGACGCTTCGGTCGCATATCCTTTTCCCCAGTGTTTCTTCAGATATCTATAGCCTAGCTCAATAGTTTCGGAATTATCTAAATCTTTTAAGGTAGTCCATCCAATGAAAGCATTATCTGATTTTGCTATTGTTGCCCAGATACCCATACCTTTGTGGTTGATGTAATAATCTTTGCATTTTGATATAAATCCTTGGCACTCTTTAAAAGTTACTTCTTTATCACTTTTTGAGGAAATATACTTCATCACATCAGTATCATTGTGGAGTTTGTGTATAAAAGATGCGTCTTCGTCCGAAAGTTCCCTTAGATATAATCGTTCAGTTTCAAGCACTATGTTCATTACTTACCTCCAGTATTATTTTGGAGCTCTCAATTTTATCACAGTTTAAAATATTGTCAAAAAATCGTATTACTAATTATTGATTTTATACTTTATTTGGTGTATATTTATAATTCGTATGGAGAGATGACAGAGCTGGCCGATTGTGCGTGACTCGAAATCACGTGTACCGCAAGGTACCTAGGGTTCGAATCCCTATCTCTCCGCCAAAAAAAGAACATCCTTTTATGGGTGTTCTTTTTTTGGCAAGAAATGCAAAGCATTTCGCAGCCCGAGAGTTTTTTGTAGAAAAACTCGTAGCGCGACAATAGCTTTTTGTGGAGCGAAAAACTATGAAAGCGATGCCGTAGCTTCTAATACTACACGTATTAGTTAAAATGACAATTTGTCCGAGTGTTTCGGAAGAAACACGGGGCGAAGAGCCGTAGGCGACCGGCGAATCCCTGTCTCTCCGCCAATATCACAAGATACATATAAGTGCCTTGTGATGTTTTATGCGGGATTTATCCTGCCTGCTGTTCTTGGTTCTGGAGCTTTGATAACTTTTCTATTAAATAACTTTTCACACTTCCCACAATTGAAGTGCGTATGCCAATTTGAAAAGAGAGTTATTTACTGAAAAATAGTGTATGTATGGGCTTACACCGAAGCTTATCCAAAATTACTTTAGTTGAATTATTTAAAATATTTATATAGTTTGTAGAAACGGGTATTTCATGCGGTATCAAATCTGATTGTTATCTAACGTTTTTAATACTGCATACAACACTTCCAATGATTATTGGAATATTGCTTTGTGGTCTTATCTCTTTTTCTTAAATACTAATCTCAAAACAACAATTATTAGTATTATTACAATCACATTTATTATACTATAAGATAGTGCCCATTGATATAACGTACCTTCACTTTTTATATCTTTATACTAAGTCCATCCTAAATTGGTAAGGGGTAGACCCTGCCGCATCGAGCACTTATTAGATAAAAAATACAACCATATAATCCCAGAGAGTATGTTTACTAGGATTTCGCTATTGCTACTGCCCAGACATGAACTATTTATAACATTACGTTACCCAATAAAGCCAGTAACCCAACAATCCCAACAAGCTTGTATATATAGGTAGGTATCGATTCTCTAAATATACTAAAGCGTTTTTTTGATACATTTTCCTTAGTAAGAAATAATAAATTTACAGATATAAGATTGATAATAAAATAGAATATATAATATAAAATTAGGTTGCCATTAGGTATTTTTTTTATGATATTATTGAGTAAAAACGTAGTATTCAAGTCAAAAATTGAGCTAATATCCTGCATATTAATAATTTTATCATTATAAGTTATACCATCATGAGAAACTATTATCTCATGCGTGTCATTGGGTACACTGACCTCGTATATCATATCTGTGTCATCTTTGTTAACGGTAATCGTAATTATATTTCCGGTGACAGAATAATATAAATATTCTACACGTGCATTATCTAAATGTATCTTTTGCTCGAAATTGAATTTGCTATTATAACCCTTTATAGACCAACCAAAGGGTGGAACAATATAAAATAGTAATAATTCTAGTGTTGAAAGCAGTATAACAATCGATATAATTAAAACAATCTTTTTGATTTTTGGCATAATTATCATTTATTCATAGTTCTTTAGTTTATTGTACGTGATGTTGCTTCTGGATAGTTTTCAATGTAAGGACCATTAAATTGATTATACCAATATAATGCCAAAGCTCTAATGTTAGTGTTATTATAGTAATTTGTTGAAGTTTGACTATAGTTATGAGTTTCCGTTGAATTGTGTGGGTCATTGTTTGAGTCTCGCCAATGAGTCGTCATAACTAAATTTGTGGCAAGTCTTTCGGTTGCTGCTCCGAAATACCATCTACCATTTTCATATACATACCCTTCTTTAAAATGTAATGTTCTATCTTCTGTCGTTTGCACTCGTCCGTTCGAAAAGATACTAAATAAATCACCTGAATTAAATGAAAACAAGATAGCAGGAATCCATATATACCATTTAGTTAAACCTAAACCTATGGTCACATAACCACTCAGATCTTAAGCGGCGTTACAAATATCTAAATTCCCCTTCAATATATACGTTTGTAATTTCAAAAGCGTTGCACCCCAACTGAATTTTTCTACATATATATAAGGTTCTCAATCAATGTTTAATAGTAAATGTCTGATAAAAAGCTTCGTAGTAGATATTGGCCGCATATAGGTCTTGGGTTACAACTCCATCCGACATTTCATAAACTTTGTTTCATTCACATAATCGGCTTAAATAATAAGTGCACGCTGATAGTTTATTATGACTTTTTAGTTATCCATTAAAATCATTTCGAAACACAGGACACATAATTTCCATATTATGATAATTAGGATTGTAACATATATTTCCATTAATTACAAGTATTTTATCGAAGTGTTAATATAGTGTTACGAATATCATTAATGAAATGCTATAAAAATATTTCAAAATGATTTTAAAAAGTAATTTGTCCAGTTAAAAAGTATTTATTTTTGTTTTTATAACCTAAATTTAAAATAAAACAGATTATCTTTTCAGAAATTATATATACATATTATTGCTGAGTTTAGTATAATTAATATTTAACAGCTGCACTATATAGAATTAATCAATTGCTTCAGGAGAAGTATATGAATGATAATATTGGCACAATAATCAAATATAATAGAATAAAAAACAATATGTCTCAATCTGAATTATCACAAGGAATATGTGTTCCTTCATATCTTAGTAAGATTGAAAATAATGAAATACATGCAGGAAAAGCAGTGCTGGACATGTTGCTTAAAAAACTTTCTATTGATGTATATAAGTTAAGTGATAATGATATTTTATTTGATTTGATTGATAAGATAGAAAATGCCGATAAAGAAAGTGCCAATCAAATTTTAAAGAAGTTAGATAAAGATTACACTAGAAGCACTTATATTTACGAGTTTTTAGCAATTGATATGTACCTTAATAATAAAAAAGATAAAATGGATATAAATATTATCCAATCTGGAATAAACTATATAAATCCAAAAAGATCTGCATTTTTGCTAGTAATTTTATATCTTTTAACAAAAAACTCCGATTTTCTGGATAAATCAATTTACACTTATAAATCAGGATTTGGCTATTACATTCTTGGATATGAATACTATAATCAACAAAATTTTGACAATGCATTTATAGCTTTTGATAAGGCGCAATATTATTATTCAGAAGAAGGTTTGCTAAAAGGTCAGCTGCAAAGCATGAAACATAAAGGGATTATAAACATTATTAAAGAAGATTATAAAGAAGCTCTTCATTATTTTATTAGCATATCAAAGATTTTATCACATACCTCAGATAATACATTTACAAAAGAGAAAGTTAGTACACGATATAATATAGAATATTTAAAGTATGTATTAGGATTAGAAAACAATCTTATTGATACATGTAAAGAATATATTGAAAACAACACATTCAAAAATACTATACCACACCTTATGCTTATTGAAATGTATATGGAATCAGATAAAGAGATTGCAAAAAAATATTTGGATATGGGATTTTCGAGATTCACTAATAAAAAGTTAATTGATTACAAGTTACTGGAGCTTAATGAAATAAAACTTAAAAATAAAAACTATATTAAAGATACAAAATATTATAATAAACTAAAAGAAATCATCTCTATTTCAGAAAAGGAAAAATTATACAATATACTTTTTATCTTTAGAAAAGAGTTAATAGCTTGTCTTAAAAGTAACAGAAGATATAAAGAAGTGCTTAAGCTTGTTTCAGACGAACAATTGTAGAATAATTGATTATATTATCACACTTAAATTGAAAATACCTATCACTTTTCCCATTAACACATAAATTATTTTTTGCTATATAATCTTATTTGTATGGATTGTTAAACTTAGTATCGCATGTGTTACAAATTTTATATAGAGGTAAATATCTTTTATGAAAAAATTATTAATTATTATATTGTTAGTGTTTATATTGACAGGTTGCTCGGATAATACTGTTAAAAATGTTGATAAACAAACAGCAACTATAACTAAAAAGGTGACACCCACTATAACTGAAAAAGTAACTCCCGTTGATTATACAGATATAATAGCGAATGTAATGACGATTAAAATTGAAGCGTTAAATGATAAAGATTTGGATAACTACATGACAACTATATCAAAATCTGATGAATACTATATAAATGAACAAAAACGCTGGTTTACAGAAATGACAAAAGACGGAATGAAAAATTATCAGCTTGATATAACGAATATTGATCAAAAAGATGAAAATACAATAATTGCGACAATAAACCAAAAACATTTTTACAATGAACAGTTTGATATTACATACCCTTTGAAATTAGTTTTTGAAGAAGGTATGTGGAAAGATGCAGGATATGATTTTCTCGTATATGAAGGCGACGGTTTTACACTAAAATATATGAAGGGTGAAACAAAGGTGGAAGAATTTGCCACTCTTATAAAAGAAGCTTATGAAAATTTGGCAGAAGTATTTGAAGAAAAGCCGGATGAAAATTTTCAGATAAAGCTATTTCATGATAGAGAAATGCTGAGACAAAGATCAATCCCTAGCATAGGCTGGCTTTTTACAGGGTGGGGAGAAGCTAATGAGTCTCTTAAATTATATACGGGACATGAGAATATAAATGAATATCTAAACACCATACAACACGAACTTGTGCACCACATAACAATGAGAATATGCAATAATAATCTTCCTGGTTGGCTTGCAGATGGTGTTGCTTTGGAATATGGTAGCTACCTCCAATCGGGAGGAAATGCTATAACCCACAAAACAGCTACAAAGGAACAGCTGGTTGGAGATTTTGATTTCCTAGAAAATGCAGATGGTATGTGGGAAGCCACAGAGCAGAGCGAAACATGGAGCTGGTATGATACAGCACATATGTATACCTATTATATAATTGAGAAATACGGTCATGATAAATTAATGGATATGTTTTATGAAGCTGGTAAGAAGCCATATAACGAGAATGTTATGAACCCAGATTTTGCAAAGCAGAATGCAGAAACTATGTCAGAAGTTATGGAAAAGGTACTTGGACAAACCAAGGATGAATTCTATAATGACTATATTGATTGGTTAAACGAAAATTATTAATGATCTAAGAATGTTAGAAACTGTGCTATTGGCAGTATAATCGACCGATTAAACATCAGACATAAAAATTTAAAATACTTAACTAAACAAAAAGACGACAGCATACACTGTCGTCTTATGTTTTATAAGAATTAAACCTTGATTCTGTAAACTTGAGATAGGTTTCCCTCATTGTCTTCAATGACAATAAGAACATATCCTGAAAAGCCCATACCGCCTGATTGCGGAGCTTCGCCGTTTCCGCCCATATCAAGATATGAAGCAATATTTATTGTGTGACTGTATTCAGCAAGAGGAGATGAAATGCTAAATGATTCATAAATAACAGTGTAATCGTCGCTTCCAGCACCTGCGCTTATACCATTTTTAACATTTGCCGATGTGGTTTCTTTTCCACCCACATCCGGACTCTCGACTAATACGTGCGCCGTGCCCGCTGTGTATGATGATATGGCTACATTAACAGTCATTCCGGAAGCCTGCGCAGTAGGATATCCGCTGAGAGCAAAGCCGGATTGATTTTCATCTTCTTGGTTTTCAGAATTTTGATTTCTGTTTTCATTATTGTTTTCGTTGTTTTCTTCTACATTTTCTTGCATCGTTGTTCTTTTAGGTAGTGTATATTGAACATCGCCTATTTTCACATCCGCAACACCAGTCTCGCTGCCTATTTTGTCAACGTCTTCTGGCAAACTGCAATATTCAGCGTTAATCCAAGCTTCAATTATTGTTCCGCCATGCACCGAGACAGATTCACCATTACATGAATAGAAATACATTTGCGAATCATTGACCATGTCTATGCTTGTAAGCTTTGCCTTTTTAAGCACTGTCATAAGGCTAACGTTTCCGTCAATTGTCACATTTGCGGTGGATTCTATGCTCACCTTTGGTAAATCACCTTTGATTAATGCATTTATTGCACTTTCGGTGTCGCTGCTATTGACTGTAACAGATTTGATTTTATCGCCTTCAACATGTACCTTGCAGTCAGAAGCGATTTGAACACCATCCATGGATGTCTCCATGTCCAAAACAACTTTTGGATTGGTTTTGCTTTGTATAATCAGATTCTTTCCCGAAACATTGATAAAATACCCAGAGTTTTCGCCTCCTCCGTTTACATAAATTGTTCCGTTAACTACGAGATTTTCCAGAAAAAACTCGCCATCACCTACAGTTTCATCTATATATAGATCGCCGTTAACTTCAGTGTCGCCTAAAGTTGCGCCGTCCATAGTAATGTGGATATCATCACCGTTGGTAATAAACCCGAGTTGTTCCTTTTGACTGGTTTCCTCTGGTAATTCGGTAATACTCTCTTCTGGTTTTACATCTTTAGCAGGAGTTACACTATTTTTGTCGGCATCGTTACACGATGTAAACACGAATATTATTGCCAAGAGTATTGCTAGTATTGTTTTTTTCATTTTATTTGTCCTTTATATATTTTAGTTATTAAATTTGAATGATTAATACCATATATTTACATACTGATATATCATATAGTTATCCCATTTAAAGCATATTTTTCAGGAAGCGCTTCTTCTTCTAAAAATTCAAAGTCTTTATCCTGAAGAATTGGCAAAAAAGCATAAAAAGGCGTTGTAACAAATTCGCAAGTATAGTCATTTGCACCAAACCATCTTCCTTCTTTAGCCGCAAGATTCATGCCTCGCGCAAACTTCGTGTGGTTGGAGCAGTCATGAACTACGGTATCCCAATTTTCATCATCAGCCATCTTCATAATTTTAAGAGTTATTTCTCTGCTCCAGATAGGAGAAATATAGCCGTGTCTTGAAATATACATGTTTTCGCCATTATAGTTATCAATATTATTTGGATTTAGATGCAGCTCTGCGCAGTTTATAAAATCCACACCTGTTTCAAGTATAGCATTTTTCTTTTTTAAGAATGATTGATAAAATTCAAGTGTCATCGGAGTTTCTATACCAACGCTATTAATATACTTTTTAGCGATGGAGATGTTTTTTATCACTTTATCCGAGCAGCCTGATGCTCCGAGATTAAATCTAATCTCATCTAGGCCGCTTTCTGCAAGAGCCTGCAGTGTGTTTTCCACAGCCAGAGTACCGTTTGTGTATAAGTGTTGGTGAATGCCGGCATCACTGAACTTTTTTATCACCGGATAATATTTTTCAATCTCCATAAACGGTTCGAGGTAAACATAAGATATGCCAGTTGGTTTATTTTGAATGGAAATCAGAAGATCTATATCTTCGGTTTTATATTTTGTGCCACCGATTTCCCACATGTTTTCGCCAACGGGAGAGATATCGTCCAGCTCTCCATAGTTATAGCAAAATTTGCAGTTAAGATTGCACTTGTTTGTCTTGCGAACCGCGCTTAATCCTGTACCTAGTAGGCACGATTTACAGCCGTCTGCAAATTTCTTGTCATCTCCAACATAAAGCGTTCTGCCCTCAAGCGTTTTTAAGCCTATAATTTGAGATTCTAGTTTGTCAAAACGCTTTTCGGTTGCCATCTCTATCTGCGAAAAAACAGAGTATATGATTTCTTGCTGATCAGGGCTTAAATCTTCATCTTCGGGAAGCATTGAAAAAAATTCAAACCATTTTAATGCATCTGTTTTGGATATTTTCATTTTGTCCGCCTTAATTTAATATATGATAATAAATTATAATACTTATTCAAAAGGTTTGCAGTATAATAAATCACATAAATAATGGTATAATATGGTGTTTGATAGAACATAACCTACTCTAATAATTAATAGTACACGATAAAAACTAAAGTTTTAAACTATCCACATGTATAGTAGTCCATAAAAACTGCATAGTATCCTCCGAATTTTAATTATGTTATAATACAATACTATATATATAATTCACTTTATGCTAGCACTATTATAATTATAATAAAAGCAATGATTTTATAGAAAAAGTTTTTCATTGATAATTAAAATAATTTTGAATAGTAGGATATGAAAATGGGGAATATTAAAGGATTCTTAAACAGCGTGCTTTTTAAGTGCAATCTAAAAATGCCGACTGAGTATAAAGTTGAGTTTAATAGAGAAGTCGTAAAACAAAATTTTAATCGACTGTCTATTACATTAACATCTTTATTTATTCTCGAATGCGTACTTATGTTTTTTGAGTCAAATCTATTTTTTACAGGACATTTGATAGTTAAGTTTATAATAATACTTTTTTTTATGCTGCCATTTGTATGGTTTGTTCGATTTAAGGCAGACAAAATAAACACAAATTTTGCAAATGTTATTCTATTTCTTGTTATTGCCGCATGTATTATATTTGGAGCATCTGTAGCTTTATTTTTACAAGATCAGGTAGACTTGGTTCACCTTTATCTAGTTATGGTTTTTTATAGCTCAGTGTTTTTTCTTATGCGGCCTGCGGTACGTGGAATATTGCTTTTTACAACGTTATTATATTTTCTAGTGCAGCTTCCAAATTATGCACAAAACCCGGAACTGTTTTTTACTATTCGAATAAATACTATAGCATCCAATATAGCAGCTTGGGCAATGGCGAATTTTTTGTGGAGAGCGCAGATTAATGTGTTTATAAATAAAAAACTCTTGTATAGTCAAAACCTTAAACTAATTGAATTAAATGATAAAGATTCTATGACAGGCTTATATAATCATGAAGCATCTTTTAGGGTATTAAAAAGCGAGGTGAATCTTGCAAAAGCGAGGGGATATCCCTTGTCTTTAATCATAGCAGATATAGACGACTTTAAACTGGTAAATGATAGATATGGACATCAGGCTGGAGACGATGTCTTGAAACACTTTTCAAAACTATTGGTGTCCATAGTTCGCAAGGATGACAGTGTGGGAAGATATGGCGGAGAAGAATTTATAATCATAATGCCAAAAACACACTTGAAGGAAGCCTTAAAGCTCGCCGACAGAATAAAAGAAGCATTAGCAGAAAAACAATTCAATAATATTAGATTCACTATAAGCGGTGGAGTCGGCCATTATGACGGCGGTGATATTGAAGATTTTATAAAAAATGCAGATAAAAATCTCTATAAAGCAAAAGAAAATGGAAAAAACCAATTTGTTTCTTCTCTAGTCTAACTTGGGTTTTTCCACTATGATCTTTTATTATTATTGCTTATAAAGTCTTTTGCCACTTAATAGCATCTATATAAAGTGAGATAAACTCTTCTTGATTTATATTATTCTTTTTGAGGAAAACATCAATTTCGCTCCAGTTTCCTTTTTCATATTCAATAACTGCATTAAGGGCATATCTTATGTCAGTAGGTTCGTTTAAGAGTGTTTTGCACACAACGTCGCCAAGTGGCAGACGGCTTACGATGTTTTCCATAGAGTCATTTAAAAGAACATCTATCGATGAAAACAATCCGCTGATAAAGTAATTACTCTCCTGAGCTCTTTTTTTAGTTACTATAGAAAGCATGCCCAGCATTTTTCCTCGAACAATGGATGTTTTTATAAGCTCTGCATTTTGAGGGCTTTTAATGCCTCTTAATAGAAGGATATTAATCCAACGTATGAGTTCGTTGCGTCCTATCTGCAAAAGAGCAAGCCTTAAAGAATCCGTGTGATATTTCACTCCGTAATATGCGGAGTTTACCATTCTTAAAAGTTTATATGAAAGTTCTATATCCCTTTCAAATGCGGTTGTTATGTCATTAAAATCAGGTTCCGATTTATTAAGTTCATTTAAAATAAACACAAGGTTCTCGGAAAAGACACCTATGCTTTTTGACTTTACTTTTACAGGCTTGCTGTAGAAAGTGCCTTGGAAAAGCTTAAATCCAATATTTTGCGCTTTTTTGTATCCATCACGAGTTTCTACATTTTTAGCCAGAAAAACAAGCCTTCCACCTTTTTCATTTATGAGTTTTTTATATTTATCTTCCTCTTTTGAGGTGTAATTTACCTTTGCTATATCCACATATTTTAATATGTCCGAGTATTTATCAGGATTATCAGTATCAAAATCGTCAATTGCAACAATGTAGCCTAAATCTTTTAAGTTTGAAAGCTCTTCAAGAAAATTTTCATCAAGTCGCGCATCATCTTGAATTTCTACTATGGTTTTTTTGTTTGGAAATAAAAGTGGGGCTTGCCCGATAATTAAATTGTCCGTAAACTTCACAAAACCCAAAGCCGCGTCGGTTAGGCTGTCAAATTCGACAAGAAGCATGTTGTCAACCAAGGATGCAACTTCTCTGTCGTTTTCATCAATCTGACTTGCAAAAGTAAAATCATCATGATAAAAAAGTTTGTAACCGAATATTTTCATATCCTTGTCAAAAATCGGTTGCCTTGCAATATACATGTCGCTCATAAATAATTTCTCCCAATAATCAATTTAATAATACCCAACTCTGAGCCTTGTAAAACAATTAGATTAGGTATTTGTTAAAGAGTGTTAATATTTTTGTTTATATCAGAATTAATTATACACCAAAATGTTATATGATAAAAACATAATATATGGCTAATGTATTGATGTCCACTTAATTTAAACTATATTAAAAAAACAATATCAGGAAACTCTTATGTTTTAAAGAGTTTCCTGATAAAGTTATCTAGCACCAATAATTATAAAGGTATTCATGGCTTATCATTTAAGCTAATATTCAAAATCAGTTTTTTAGCTCCTTGCGAATTGCAAAAACAGCTTCGGCCATGTTTTTAAGACTAAAGTAAGTTTCTATTTCATCTCTTGTTTTGAGACCACAATCTGGATTTATCCATAATTTTTCTATGGGTATCATTTCAAGCATATTGTTTATAATGGAAACCAATTCTTGAGTTTTGGGAACTAGGGGAGAATGAATGTCATATACACCAGGGCCTACTTGTGTTTTAAAGCCAGATTTTGCGATAGCATTCAGTATTGATAAATCGGATCGCGCGGCTTCAAAGGAAATAACATCAGCATCCATCTCGTCAATATAAGTCAATATTTCTTCAAAATTACTGTAGCACATGTGAGTATGTATCTGTGTTTCTGGCTGAACACCGCTGTGAACATATCTGAATGCAGGAATTGACCACTTTAGATACTTGTTATGCCATTCTGATTTTCTTATAGGTAGCTTTTCTTTAAGTGCGGCTTCGTCAATTTGTATTATACGTATTCCAGCCGACTCTAAATCGAGAACTTCTTCTTTGATTGCTTCCGCTATTTGAAAAGCCATTTCACTCTTTTTGATGTCAAGGCGCGGAAAGGACCAGTTAAGTATTGTGACAGGACCGGTCAGCATTCCCTTTACAGGTTTGTCCGTAAGATCCTGTGCATATTTTGAATATTCCACAGTGATAGGCTTTTTTCGACTGATATCTGAGAAAATGATTGGTGGCTTCACGCATCGCGTTCCATAGGATTGTACCCAGCCATTTTGTGTGAAAAGAAATCCATCTAAATTTGCACCGAAATATTCCACCATATCATTTCGCTCAAATTCGCCGTGAACTAAAACATCGAGTCCTATTTTTTCTTGGAATTTTATGCACTCAGCTATTTTTTCTTTTATGCTATTGTCATAATCATTCTTTGATATCTCGCCTTTATTATATCCTCGCCTTAATTTTTTTATTTCTAATGTTTGAGGAAAAGAGCCTATGGTTGTAAGCGGTAAATAGGGCAAATCAAAAGCTTGCTTTTGCATTTTTTCACGTTCGTAAAAATCAGGTTTTCGTTTAAAATCATCTGAGTATTGCCTGATAGGGTGGTTTTCGGCACTCATTTTTGAGTAGAGTGTCTGATTTAAGATGTATTTTTCATCCTCTTTATAATCTTCATTTAAGAAAAGTGCGGAAAGTTCGCCGAGTTCTCTGATTTTTTCCTGAGCAAATGCAAAGAAGGCTTTTTTGCTTTCATCAAGCTTTGTTTCTGATTCCAAACTGTAAGGAACATGCAAAAGGGAACAGGAAGTTGAGATAATCATTTTATCATTGCCTGTAAAATCTTTGAGTTCATTAAGAATGCAAAGTGAAGCCTCATAATCATTGCGCCATATATTGCGTCCATCTACAAGGCCGGCAAATAGGTATTTGCCTTCGGGAAATCCGTTTTCACGGATAAGTTGAAGAGTCTGCTGGCCTTCCACAAAATCCAGCCCGTATCCATCAAAACCCATATGGGTTACATCCTTATAAATGTCGCGGATGTCACCAAAGTATGTGTTTAGCAGTAATTTTAGATTGTTTTTGTTAAGAATAATTGATTGATATACCTTTTTGAATAAAGCAATATCAGATTTAGTCAAATCATTTACTAAGAAAGGCTCATCTATTTGCACCCACTCAGCTCCTATGCCATCCAAACGAATAATTAATTCGGTATATGCCTTTGAAATGAACTCTGCGTAGCCGTCGATTGAACCATTTAATTTTGAAAGCTTTAGAAAAGTAAATGGACCGATAATAACCGGTTTTGTTTTAATGCCTTGATTTAAAGCCTCATCAAACATTTCTATTGGTTTGTTGCCTACAAGGTTGATTTGCTCGGGGCTGTCAAGTCTTGGAACTATATAATGATAGTTTGTGTTAAACCATTTGCGCATTGGCAATGCTTTTATTTCGACTTCTGATTCTTTGTATCCTCGAGCACAGGCAAAACAAGTATCCAGCTCATCAAGATTCAAAGACTTATACTCTTTTGGAACTGCATTCAATAGCAATGCAGTATCCAGCATTAGATCGTAATAGGAAAAGTCATTTGAGGGTATTAAGCTGAGACCGGAACTTTGCAAAAATTGCCACTGGGTATTCATTATATCAGTTGCGCGCTTTACAAGCTTATGTTTTGTTATTTCACCCTTGAAATAGGATTCGGTCGCTTTTTTTAGTTGTCGTTTGTTTCCGATGCGGGGATAGCCCGCAATAGTTGTTTTAAGCATAAATTTCCTCCTTTTGGAGAAAATAAGGTATAAGAAAAACACCCTATCTTCATTCCCCAAGATATGCATTGTTTGTTCACATAAAGGCAGGTCTCCTGACTCGCTTTCATCCTACTTTCTTTGCCTTCCCGATTGCTCAGTGGCCTGACATTTGACAGAAAAAGATTTCGTCTGCTTACAGTAGTGGGTGCTGCTCCGGATTCACACCGGATTCCCTATTATCTTAATGCAATATAGATTAAGCACCTTTATGCTATATTTAATTTTTCCAACATCACTTAAGTTTTGTCTCAAAAGGAGTATAACAATCAAAGATTACAATGTCAATTTTATTGCAAAACCATATCTGATTAAATAAGTCAGGTATTGACTGGTGGGAATTATAGGTATATAATAAATGGTAACGGTTTTAGCCGAATAAATTATAGGAGAGTGAATATGGCAAAGTATCTTGAAGTTTATAAGTGTGAACTATGTGGGAATATTGTAGAAGTTTTTGAAGGGGCGGGCGGTACATTAGTGTGCTGCGGTCAGGACATGGATCTTTTGGAAGAAAAAACTGCTGACGTTACTACAGAAAAGCATGTTCCTTACATAGAAGAGACTGCAGACGGATACAAAGTAAAAGTTGGTAAAGAAGTAAATCACCCTATGGCACAAGAGCACTACATTCAATGGATTGAATTGGTAGTTGGCGACAAAGCGTATCGTCAAATGCTTAATCCGGGAGATGCTCCCGAAGCTACATTCTGCGTTGAAAAGGCAGAAGACGTTTTTGCAAGAGAATACTGCAATGTCCACGGATTGTGGAAAGGCTGAGCTAGCTGAAATCTTATAGAATTAAGGCACAGAAATGTGCCTTTTTTATTTATTAGTAAGCAATAATAAACGGATGCGATTGCATCCGTTTATATATTTTATTTTATACATCCGCAGGTATAGGCTCATTCGGCCAGTCCTTGGTATTTTTCATGACACTTTGCCTGAAAAAGAAAATAGTCAAAAACATTGCTGCAAAATCAGATATCACAAATGACCACCAAACATAGTCCACGTTGCCCAGTCGGGAAAGAAGATATGCCGAAGGAACTAAGATAAGTATCATTCTGCACAAGGAAATTATAAGGCTTAAATGCGCTTTGCCAAGCCCTTGGAATGTAGTTGAGAATATAACGTTTATTCCGACAATCGGAAAAATAAAGCTTATAGTTCGAAAGGCTGGAATGCCAATTGCCATTAGATTATCGGAGGCATTAAACAACATCAGCAGCTGCCTAGGAAATATCTGAAATAGCACAAGGCATATTAGCATGAAAGATACTGCAATTGTCGTTGAAAATTTTACAGCATGCGTCATTCTTTTTTTGTCGCGGGCTCCGAAGTTGTAGCCGACTACAGGCATTGTACCGGTAGAAAGTCCAATGATAGGCATAAACACTAAAGATTGCATTCTAAAATAAACGCCCATTACGGCAATTGCTGTATCTCCGAATGTTGAAAGTATCATGTTCATGAAAAAAAGCATAACAGAACCCAGCGCCTGCATCATAAATGAGGGAAGTCCAACTGAGAATATTTCCTTTACTATTTTGCTGTCATAGATTAATTTTTTTATCTTTATCTTAAGTATGGATTTACCCCTTAGCAGCTGCACCCATATATATACCATTGAAACTATTTGTGCAAAAACCGTAGCAATAGCCGCGCCTTTAACACCCATTGCCGGAAAGCCAAGATATCCAAAGATGAGTATCGGATCCAGTATGATGTTTAGTATCGCTCCGATAAGCTGACTTACCATGGGCTTTATAGTGTCGCCGGTGCCTTGAAATATGCTCATTCCGGATTGCGCCAAGATGCTTCCGAATGAGAACAGCATAATTATTCGGATATAGGTTGTCGTATAATCAATAATTTCCTGGCTTTGTGTCATTCCGGCAGAAGCAAGCCCTGAGCCAAATATGCCGAACACAGCGACCAAGATATATATTAGTGCTCCAATTAATACTCCGTGCTCTGCTACCTGAAGTGCGCCATCATTGTCTTTAGCACCAAGTTTTCTTGAAATCGCAGAACCGATACCTATTGATAGACCCACAAACACAGAAACCACAATCATTTGCATGGGGTTTGCAAGCGTTAGCGCCGTTAATGCATTTTCGCTTATCTTAGCTACAAATATACTGTCGATTACATTATAAAGAGCCTGTACCAACATTGAGAATATGATGGGCAGGGACATTGTTGTGATTAGTTTTGGTATGGGGACATACCCCATTTTATTTTCCTTCATTTTTTCTCCTTTATATCTTTGTAAATGATACTTTAATATAAAATTTATGTCTACAAATTAATGTTAGAATTTTGAAGATTGGTCAAACGGCGCAGACAGTTTGTTTGATTTGCACAACTTTAAAATCTGCAAAGTTTAAAATGTGATAATGTGCGTAAAATTTTCTCGCACTTTCGCATTTTTAAAACCATTTACAATTATTAAAAAAAGTACTAACATTTACGTGTAGTAACTAAATAATAAGGGGCGATGGCTATGAAAATAAAATCATTTTTTATTGTAATGCTGACACTTATGATGCTTTTTTCTGGATGCTCTAAAAAAAGCGAAACAACCCCGACTGAAGAAAAACAGACAGAGGAAGATAAACCTGTTCAAACCAAGCAAGAAGAGACAATCACAAAAAAAGAGACAGCAGATGGTTTTTCTATTCTAGCAAGCTACATTGAAAAAATAAATGAAATGACTGCCTTTATGGAAGAGGGCATTGATAAATCAGGGGACATGAATCTTAGTATGGAGTTTTTAACTATCAAAATGTCGGGTGCGCAGCTTGCCGGAGCTCTAGGTGTGTTTAATAATTACGGCACTAACTGGGACTCTGGAGTATTAACCGACGAGGACTATGATATTACCACAAGAACACAGATTGTGACCGAAAACGGCGTAACAACATATAAAAATTTCGCTTATGAATCAGCGGAGGCAGCAAAAGAAACTGTTTCAACTGTTGTTTATTATGATTCTGCTGCTCAGATTGTCCAGATTGAAACAAAAGTTGCCCAGCCAGAATCATCCTCTGTGTATCAATTTTATCTGGATGATAGTGGCGCGTTATATTATGTTTTCGGTGAAATGGGTGTAAACACTCTATTTACTGATGTGATGTATTATGATGATAATTTTATTGGAATATCAAAAGTTTGGTTTGATGGCGCTAAAGAGCTTAAGCTTCCATATGATTTATCCGGTTCAAAGCCGACGGGTTATGCCGATCTTTTGGTATATGACACTTATCAAGTTGAGTTTACCTATGACGGTGCGGTTTGTGAGTATAAGGTGGATTATTGACACGGTTGGGAAATTATTAAAAAATATATCCTGCCAGACGGGCATACTTTTCTTTGCATCAAAGAAAAGTATCAAAAGAAGGACGCTTTTTGCAAGATGAATTTTTTAGGATACTTTTAAAACCTCAAATTTACTCTTGTCGCTACACTCTAACGAGAAGTAGTCGACAGGCGAGTGAAATTTGTTTTCACTGTGCCACTTGCGCGGGGGCGGTTAAAAAAATTCTCTAACTTATAGTATAAAGTGTTCTCACCCAAACCTATAAACCTTTTCAACTTCGTCAATCACTTCCCAAGTACAAGACATTCTTGCAGGAAAAGTAACCAACATACCGCCTGTTATAGTAACAGCATCGCCGCCTTCAGGGGTAACAATCACGTTGCCACGGAATATATAGGCAGTTTCTCGTTCATCATAAAACCAGTCAAACTTTGATGGCGGTGAAGACCAAGACGACCATGAGTCAATGCCCAGCTTTTTTGCCTCTTCCAAGCTCATTTCACGAATAGTAATTTCCATATTATGCCTCCTCACAGTATAAATCAAAGATATCATGAAAACGGCAGCATGTAAACTATGTATGCCAATGTATGCCGAAACAATGATTTTGGGCGGCATCGGCAAGCTAATGAAAATAATTGTAATTAGTAGTATAATTATCATAGGATTTATAAGAAAAGAGATGATGTTTATGTCGGAAATTATTAAAGTTTACAAACCTAAAGAGATGATGGAAGGTGCGGGAGTTGAAGTAAACCGAGTGTTTGGCTACTATCAGGTTCCGGATTTTGATCCGTTTTTGATGCTGGACTATTTTGAAAGCGACAGTGCTGATGAATCACCGGGGTTTCCATGGCATCCGCACAAGGGAATTGAAACCATCACTTACATGCTGAGAGGAAATATAAAGCATGAGGATAGTTTGGGACACGCCGGCATAATTGGCGCGGGCGACGTGCAATGGATGACATCGGGAAAAGGAATATATCATCAGGAGATGCCGCAAAGCAGGGAAGGCGGATACCGAGGATTTCAGTTTTGGCTTAACATGCCAGCCCATCATAAATATGATGCTCCGAATTATCAGGAGTTGACCCGAGATAAGTTTCCGGTTATAAAACAGGAAAATGCGGAAGTTGTGCTGATAAGCGGAGATTATGAAGGAAAGTCAGGGCCAATCGCCAAAACGCCTCTCGGTGTGGTGATGATGCATGTAAAAATAATGCCGGGCAGTGAGCTGACACTTACAAGAAGTGAGGGTAAAAAAGGATTTATTTTTGTTTTTGACGGCAGTGGAGTTGTGGGGGAAAGAGGAATCACAAATCATTACGCATATACATTGAGTGAAGGCGAAGCTTGTTTTAAAGCCGAGGATACTGAACTCGAGTTTATGTTTGCAGAAGGTGTTCCGATAGATGAGCCTATCGTCTGGTATGGACCTATGGTTATGAACTCACAGGCTGAAATACAAAAAGCGCTTCAGGATTTAAACGATGGAACGTTTATATGAATCCCAATAAAAAAAGCATTTTCTATAAAAAAGCAGTGTTCTTGATAATCATATGTTTAATGCTTTTACTTTTTGGTTGCGCAAAAGAAGACGCTGAAGATCCAAAAACGACACAAGAAGAACTGTCTGGAGTATCGCAGGCCACATATAAAAGATACAGGGAAAATGAGATAAAAGAATATAAAGGTGTACGGCTGGATCCCTCTGTCGGTCCTAGGGATAATTCAATAGATGGAGTGCAGTATGTGGATATTGAAAATTATACACTAGATATTACTGGACTGGTTGAGAATCCTCGTACATACATTTATGATGAAGTATTGGAATTTGAACAATATGAAAAGCTGATTACACTCTATTGTGTGGAAGGTTGGGATGCCACGGTTTTATGGAAGGGAGTTAAAATCACAGATCTGATTGAAGCATCCAAAATAAATGATGGAGCAAACACCATTATATTTAAAGCTGTTGACGGCTACAGCACATCTATGCCACTAAGCTTAATTTACGACAGGGAAATGATACTTGCATTTGAAGCAAATGGCTTGGCTCTTCCACCGCAGATGGGATATCCCTTTATCGTGGTTGCAGAAGATAAGCTGGGATATAAATGGGCACGATGGGTTAATGAAATCGAAGTTTCAGATGACACCGAATATAAAGGCTTTTGGGAAGACCTTGGATATAACAATGACGCCGAAGTGCCCGATACGCGAAAATAATCAGATTAATCCGACGGAAACAATTCTTTAATATAATCGTCAGTATCTTCCAGCCATTTTTTTCGCTCATCAAGTGTGCTGTTTGCTATTATTCGGAAAGTTTTTCTGTTAAAGTCTTTAACTTTTAAAAAGGCGAAAACGCTTTTTTGCCATAGGTTTTCAATTGCGTTGCCCAATGTTTCTTTTTCCTTTTCAATTGATGAATTGGCAGTGTTTATAACCACTGCTTTTTTAAGTTTTACCAAGCGGATTCTTTTTTCATTACCATTTTCATCTTCGCGGAAAGTAAAAGCAATACCATTTTTTATGACTCTATCTACCCATCCTTTGAGAATTGCAGGCATTTGGCCCCACCATATGGGATGGATTATAATGATAGCATCCGCCCATGTTAAATGCTTTGCATGTTCTACGATTGCTTCATCAGTTGGTGGTCCGTCGGATGCTGCTTCATAGCCTTTTAGAACGGGGTCAAAGTTTTCCGCATAAAGGTCATGTGTTATAACGTTGTGTCCACCGTCGCTCAGCGTGGACAAAACTCTTTGATATATAGCATAATTAAAGCTTTTGTTGTATGGGTGTGCAAAGATTACTAGTACATTCATAATAACTCCTATTGTTTTTCTATCTTATAGCCGGCTGCGAAAAGAACGTTTACGGCTTTTTTAAAATTATTGCTTTTTACAAGCACATAATCTGTGTTAAAGGTGGACAGCGACAGAATGCTGATTTTAGCTTCTGCTAAAATATCTAAAATTCCAGATAAAATTCCTGTTAGCGAAAATTCCAGTGTGCCTTCTATCTTAAAACAGCTCCATCCACATTCTGTCTTGGCATTGATTTTTTCAGGCACTTCATTTTCAGGACAAATAACTGAAAGCTCATCATCAGTTTTTGTAATGCTGTGCCACTTTGAGGATTCAAGCCATTCAAGATCCGCTTCTTTGTCAGACATCTTCATTATGCAGTATTTTTCTTTCAAAACTAACAAAGATAATTGATTCATTACTCAATTATATCATTTTTTTAGGAATAATAAATTGTAAAATGATGATATATACTACTATTTTAGTCAATTATTCTTGTAGAATCTTGTCCAATTGCGAAAAATATAAAGTTTATCTTTTTTAAAGCACAATATATATGATACAATAATTCTTACAGCACAATATGTGGTGTATATAGAAAGGGGTTTGGTATGAGCGGATTAGACAATATTATTAAAAGACGGTTTACCAGAGAGCTAGAAATAAGCGGTAAATCGGTATATGACATGTTTGAATATAAGCTTGTTGATGTCAATATGAAAAACTGGAAGACAGGCAAGACAATAGTTGATATGAAAGGGCTGGAGTTTCCAATAGGATATTCACAAAACGCCTGTAATATAATTGCGAGCAAGTATTTTAGAAAAGCCGGGCTGAATGACGAGCGTGGATACGAATATAGCATGAAGCAGGTAGCTGACAGGTTTGTTGGTTTCTGGACAGATGCACTGGTGGATGAAGGAATGATTGATGAAGGGGAGCAAAAACAGGTTTTATATGATGAGCTGGTATATGCTTTGCTTTCACAAAAATGGGCACCGAATTCACCCCAATGGTTTAACACGGGAATAAAAAGAAACTACGGCATTGCAGGCGAAAAAAGCGGATTGTTTTATTATGATCTCGAAAAAAAGGAGGTTTTGGAATCCGAAGACAGATATTCAAGAACTCAAGCTTCAGCGTGCTTTATTATTTCAATTGAAGATAAGTTGATGGGTAAAAATTCGATATCCGATCACTACGTGAGCGAGACTAATCTCTTCCGTGGCGGATCTGGAGTTGGCACCAATTTTTCTGTGCTTCGCGCGTTGGATGAATCGCTGTCAAGCGGCGGAAAGTCATCGGGCATGATGAGCTTTTTGCAGGGCTTTGACCGAAATGCCGGAGCAATTAAATCCGGCGGAACGACACGCCGAGCAGCAAAGATGGTAATAGCCGATATCGATCATCCTGAGATTGAAGACTTCATAACTTGGAAGGCGCACGAAGAGCAAAAAGTGCGTGACTTGGGCAAAATGGGTTACGACACCTCAATGGAAGGGGAGGCGTATCAAACAGTTTCAGGACAAAACGCCAATAACTCTGTGCGTGTGAATCACGAATTTATGCAAAAGGTTAAAAATCTGAAGGATAATCCCGAAGAGAAGTTTATGCTAAAAGGCAGAGTCGATTCATCGGTAGACAAAGAAGTATTCGTTGCAGACATTTGGCAGAAGATAAACAAATCATCATGGGAGTGTGCAGACCCCGGACTTCAATTTGATGACACATTTAACGCATGGCATACTTGCCCTGCAGGAAGTGACGGCGAATTAGGAGCAAAGCACAACAGGATAAATGCAACAAATCCATGTTCTGAATATGCGTTTTTGGACAACACAGCATGTAACCTTGCTTCAATCAATGTATATAGGTTTTATGATGATGCAAAAGGAAGCTTTGATGTGGAAGGATTTGTACACCTTGTTTGTCTGGTTCAGCTGGCGCTTGAAGCATCCATACATTGGGGACAGTTTCCCACAGAGGATGTGGCAGAAAAAAGCCACATTTTCAGAACAACAGGCATAGGACTTGCAAATCTTGCATCGATTTTTCTTATGAACGGAGTTCCTTATGACTCGGATGAAAGTCGTGCCCTGGCGGGTGCGCTCGCGGGCATAATGACGGGCTATTCTTATTACACATCTGCATTAATGGCTGAAAAGCTAGGAGCGTTTTTAGCATATGAAACAAACCGTGAGCATATGCAAAGGGTTATTGGCAATCATGCAAGGGTGGCAGGAAGTCTTTTGGATAATTTTGACGAACTAAGTTATGAGCCTTTAAAGGTTAACCATAAACTTTTATCAAAAGATATGTCAAAAAGCTTAAAAGAAGCATGGAAACTTGCGCTTAGTGAAGGTGAAAAACACGGTTATCGTAACGCTCAAGTGTCGGTTATCGCACCAACCGGGACAATTTCATTTGCGATGGATTGCGGAGCGACATCCGTTGAGCCATATTACAGTCATGTTGTATTTAAGCAATTGGTGGGCGGCGGTTCTATGATGATGGTAAACCCTGTCTTGGAAAAAGCTCTTAAAAAGCTTAAATACTCAAAGAAAGAAATAACTGAGATAATGGAATTTGCTCTTGATAAGGATGAAAACGGAGCACTTAAAAATTCATCTGTGTGCAATGCGCCACAGCTTAAGGCAAAGCACGTTGATATATTTAAAACAGCAAATGAGATAACGCCCCAAGGGCATGTGCTGATGGTGGCAGCAATCACGCCGCTTATATCAGGTGCAGTTTCAAAAACTGTTAATCTTCCCAATAGTGCGACTTATAAAGACATCGAAGACATTCATCTTCTTGCCTATAACAGCGGAGTTAAAGCAATCGCATTATATAGAGATGGGTGCAAGGCGGCACAGCCTTTATCATTGGGAGAGAAGAAAAAAGAAGACCGTGAGTTTGATGAATATTCTTATAAAGAGCTTGTGGAATACGCGAAAAACTGTCATTCAAAACCGATACGCAAAAAACCTCTCGGAATGCATATGAGCCGCACACACTCAGCAAAGATAGGCGGGATTGAACTTTATATTACTCTTGGGTTTTATGACAATGGAAAAATATCGGAGCTTTTTGTTTCAACAGATAAGGAGGGCACTGTAGTTAAGGGAATACTTGCATCACTGTCAAAGGCTATAAGCAACATGCTGCAATATAACATTCCAGCATCGGAGATATCGCGTACATTGCGCAACCAGCAGTATGAGCCATCGGGGTTTGTAAGCCGTCATCCATATATAAAATCTGCGGCATCAATATCAGATCTTGTAAGCAAAGTGATAGACATTGAGCTGGGCGACTTTTCCCGCTGTCAGGTGAAACCCAAAAAGTTTTCAAAAGTACACTCTGTAGAAGTTGATTTAGATCGCGAGCCGATAGCAGAGGGCGATGACATAGAAGAGCCGGTTCGAATATATGGCGAAGCCTGTGCCAACTGCGGAAGCGAAAATATGGTTCGCAACGGTACATGCAAGGTTTGTCAGGATTGTGGCACTACGACTGGATGCAGCTGACAGAACGCATGAAAACAACACTGGCGTTTGGACTTGTGTAATTATTATTTTTAAAAGGCTTTCTTTTAATAAGAGGAAGCCTTTTGTGTTATTAGAAACTAGAAGTATTCAAAAGGACAGGGCTATTTGGTGTTCAGGATGGCTAGTTTTATTAGCCGCTATAAGCAGAAGTCATCTTCTTCGCAAAAAAAGAAAAAATAACCCAGCCATCGGAAAGCTGAATAAAAAGATAACACTAATAGGCGATAGGGGATTTTGTTTGCTAAAATTAAAATTTTGTATTACTTTTTCCTGACATCCTTACCGCGAAGCAAAAACATCTGTGTTCTGTCCTTATTTATAAGGCGCGAGAAAATTCGCAATCCATAGATAGCTTCTATCTGTTCGGCACTTAGATTGGTGGACACAACTGTGAAAAGATTTTTTCTGGTGCGTTCGTTTAAGATGTTAAAAAGAGTGGGTATCGTGATGTTGTTTAGCACCTGCTCGCTGCCTAAGTCGTCAATCAGTAAAAGATCCACATTTTTCATCATGGAGATTGCATTAGAATCGGATTTTTTAATTTCTGCAAAAGCGGCTTCGTTTATCGCAAAGGATGTAACCATCATCGCGGAGTGACCTTTTTTTAATATATCATAGGCTATTGCGTTTAAAATATAGCTTTTTCCAAGCCCGACATTTCCGGCTATCAGCATTTGCTTTTTTTCGCACTCGGGAAATTTTTCGGTCCAGCTTTTTATATAACCGTGTATTTTTTTCATCATCTCTTTTTGAGAGATTGTACTATTTTCAGAAACTTCATCAGAGAAAATATCAAAACGAAAGTTTTCTAGCGTTTCAGTGTCGTTAATGTTCGAATTTTCCAACATGTTCTGCGCGGCTTTTGATATTACGCACG
Source organism: Christensenellaceae bacterium (assembly GCA_963676355.1). GTDB lineage: Bacteria > Bacillota > Clostridia > Christensenellales > UMGS416 > JAGLOK01. The sequence continues at coordinate 232,155 of OY781093.1, read as the reverse complement.
GGCAATATTTTTTTTCTTGATCACCGAGATATCCTGTATCGCCGCATTTATCGCACAGTGGTTGATATTCTATCTCGTGCTTTGGGATTCCCTCTTGTTTCAAGCAGTCAAAAAGATAGCTGCGATACTGCTGATATAGAGCTTTATGCTTTTTTTCATATTCTTTATGATTCCTGTTTTTGCGTTCGTTCACACGAAGTGATGCATATTCTTTGCGAAGTTCCAAAAGCTTTGGATATTTTACTATCAAATCACTCATAATATTATCGCTTTTTACTTGGAAGTTGTCGCGGCGTTTTTTGTATTGCTGCAAAACAGCATCTATAGACATTCTTGTTGCCATCAGATTTCCTCCCAAGATGTGTTTTTGCTGAAGTAATCATCCTCAGGAATCTCGGCTTCTTTTTTGACACCTGTAGTTTTTATGGGGGAAGATTCAGCCTGTTTTGCATTTTTCACGCCTTGATTTTCCCAGTTAGAGAGAATCTTGTTGGCGTACTGCATCTTGTCATTTGCAGATGCACTTTTCTCGCAAGCAAGTGCAATAAGCTCATTGGGATACTTCTTTTGAATCCAGGTATTATATATTGCAATTTCATTGGTTTTGGGTGCTCTTTGAACGCCCCAAGTGTCAAGTAAATCAGCCACTTTTTTGCGTGTCATTTTAACAAGTGTCATATATTCAGCAACAGATTTTTCGTCCAAGATACCATTTTTGTGCCAGCGCTTGAGCACTGAATCCAAATCATCGGGTTGACGATCTCCAGTTTTTGAAAGCTCTTCTGCTGCAGTCAATATTGAACGCTGAGTAAAGCCGAGATCAATCCAGCTTTCGTATAGTTTTATGCGACCTTCAGTAACGCGAAGACCGCCAAGGATTGAAAACACTTCTTTTGCATCCGAACGAAGTGCGTCTTTTCTCTGGAAATGACGAAGAGCTTCATCGGCGGTTTTAACGTTATTTTCATGCAGTTCATCAATTATAGTGCCAAGATATTTAAAATTGGGATTACTTATTCCCGTCATATGCTTTTGTGCTTCGCGAATGGCCGCTTTTTGCATTTTATATTTTGAAATCCATGTTTTATAAAGTGATATTTCATCTGCAGTCGGCGGACGACTAATGTTCCAAGCCTTTAAGACATCTGCAGCGCCTGACATTTTTCCAGACACTTCTCTTATGTAGCCTTCAACTTCCGAGTAGGCAACAAGACCTTGGTCATATATATCGCCCAGCACTTTGTTTATGTAGGAAAAGCGCACTTTTTCACTCTTCATCTCAACACACCATGCGGCAACAAGCGAAATTACCTCCTGGGGAACATTCCACTCTTCAAGCCAAGTCATGACGTAGTTTACTTCACCGCTGCCAAGCAACCGCCTTCCGCCGAAAATTCGCTGAAGCTCTAAGACTAACGGCTGATGAGTGTAGAGGTTGACTTTGCTGTCTTGTGACTTTTGCATTTTTTCTTTTTTGATATTGTGATATACAACATTAAATGGACGTCGGCTTTCAATGGTTACAAGCCCAATCTGCGCCCAATATGTATATGCTTCTTTTACTTCGTCTGAAGACAGTGACAGTTCTTTTGCCATCTGCGAGATGGAATAATCCTCGTTGGAATGGTAGCACATCGTAAGCCCAAGAAGATAAACCTTGATATAATCTCCAGGGACGTTTGCCATATATTCTAGTATAAATATGTTTTCAACGGGAGTTATGTCATATAATGCATTCCCGTCTGAAAATGATACTGCTGCCATTGTAATTCCTTTCTCGGATAATCAATGATAACACAATTTTACACTTGGGTAAAAGTAAATTAAAGGCTTAATTTTGCATGCAAAAGACAGTTGTGGTTTAATGAAAAAAACAGCACTATATGTTGTATGTTAATGTAAAAAGCGAAATATATTATAATTAATATGATTATTACATATGAGAAATTAGTTGAAAGAGTGTGCTATGATTTATTCTTTTAAACCAATAATTGATACTGAGTGCAGGATTTTAATTCTCGGCTCTATGCCGGGGGTGGATTCTTTGCGCAAAAATGAATACTATGGTCACACAAGGAACGCCTTCTGGCGGATAATGTTTGATTTGCTTGAGTGTGAACATACTGATGATTATGAAGCGAAAAAGCAAATGCTTCTTAAAAATCACATTGCATTGTGGGATGTGATATCAAAATGCGAGCGCAAGGGTAGCTTGGATTCAAAGATAAAAGCAGATGAAGCAAACAACTTCACAGAGCTATATGGAAAGTATCCCAACATTCAATATGTGTATTTTAACGGAGCAAAAGCATATGATACTTACAGAAAAAAAGTAGGTTTTGATGATGTGCGTGAGTTTGTGCGGCTGCCGTCCACAAGCCCTGCGCATGCTGTGGCATATAAAACAAAACTTGATGCATGGAGGGAAGTGTTGAGGAGGATGGGTTTATAACCTGAATGAATTTTATGTATAGAAAATGGAAGGTAATGTTGAGATAATTATTACGAAGAATGCTTTGGTTAAAATTAAAAGTGACAAATACTTTGTTTGATTAATAAATAAAAATATGAGAGAATTAATCAAATTATTTTAAAAACAGCGTAGTGTTAGGGAATAGTTTAGATTTATAGAAGCACGGCAGTACGGATTCTGTTATGTTATTTACATATTGAGCAAATAAAAAAACAGTAATAAAAAAACGATATAAAATTTTCGTCAAAAATAGGGGGCGGTTTGTTTGGGTAAGATTTTTGAACCAGAAATGATAAGAAGAATTGAGTATTTGTCGGAACCTGTTGTTTCGCCAGACGGCGAGCGGGTTGCCTATGTAAAAAACATAGTAAAAGATGAAGAAAACCGTTTTTTTTCCAAAGTTTTTGTTATGGACAAAAACGGAAAAAACATACAAGAAGTGAAGATGAAAAATGGGCAGCAAAAGGCACCATGGTTTTCGCCTGATGGAAAATATATTTCATTTTTGAGTGACGAAAGCGGAACTTTTCAAGTTTGGATAAAAGATTTAAGTAACGATACATTTAGAAAAATAACATCTGTAAGACATGGGATTGAAAACTATTCATGGTCTCCTTGTTGCGATAAAATAGTATTTCAAGGCAAGTTTTATAAAGATGAGATAAAAGAAAACCTCGCTTTTTGCGAAATGACGGTGGAAGAATATGATAGTTATGTAGAAGAAAAAAAGAACGCACCGATAGAGATTACTGATATAATTTATAAATTTGATGGAGAAGGTATATCCGATGGGAGTATGCCTCTTGTGGGTATTGCTCAGTTGGATTCTTTAAAACAATCTGTTTTAGTAGAAAAATTTCCTTGTATAAAGCCTTCATGGTCGCCTGACGGAGAAAAGATCACATTTTATGGCAGACCCTATGAAGGGGTTAAAGCTAGAAAACATGAGCTTTTTGTTTGTGATGAAACAGGAGAAGGATTGAACAGGCTTTCAAATGATATGTTGATTATTGCAGAGCAACCTCCTTGTTTTACAAAGGACTCAAAATACGTGATATTTGATGCATGGCCATCTCTTCCAAATGGAGGAGAAGTGCAGTCGTTATTCAAGGTTTCCGTTGAAGGCGGAAAAAGTGAAGAGATTTTTGATAGTGAAAGTGAAAAGTATTACGGAGTGGGCGGGTATCCTATATCGCGAACATTCTATGGAAGCGAAAGCCCTAAATATTACACTAGCGCTGATGGGAAAAACATTTATTATTTGTTGGCGTGGCATGCAAAATGCGGTATTTTTAAAATTAATATGGAAAGCAAAAAAATAGAACCTGTGTTATATGGCGATTTTACTGTTCAAAATTTTTCGCTTGGGAAAAATGACGAATTGGTTTATACAAAAAGCAGCCCAAAGCAAATAGCAGAAGTATATTATAAATATGAAAAATTGACTGATTCTAATGAGTGGATGAAAGACTATAACATTTGTGATGTCAGAAAAATGAGAATAAAAACCAGCGACGGACAGGCTGAGATAGATGGTTGGGTAATGGAGCCTCGTGGAATAAAAGCCGGCGAAAAATATCCTGCTGTATTGGATATCCGAGGAGGTCCTGAAACAACATCCTCAGCTGATTTTTGGCATGAATATCAAGCCTTAGCAAACGCAGGCTTTGCAGTCATCTACTGCAACCCAAGAGGAAGCATGGGTTATGGACCAAAGTTTACTGAAAACGGTGCTGCGTGGAGCAAAGCCCAAGATGATATTATTTGCTTTGTGGATGCAGCAGTCAATCTGGGATTCATTGATGAAAGTAGAATTGGTGTTACAGGCGGAAGCTATGGGGCATCAATGACGACAAAACTAATTTCAACTACAGATAAATTTGCAGCTGCGGTGGTCCAAAGAGTTTGGTGCAATGGAGTTACTTCATATGGAACGGGAGATATCGGGTTTGCTTCCAGCAGTGGACCTGTTTCATCAGATTTTAAGATGCAAAAATATTTTCTCGACAGAGTTAAAATTAGCTCTATAACAGAGGTTGAAAATATAAAAGTGCCTGTTCTTCTTCTGCATGGATATAACGATTATCGTTGTTCGTTTGAACAATCAGAGCAGTTTTTTGTTGCTATGAAAGAGCGCAATCCGAAAGTTCCCATAAGGCTTGTGATGTTTCCAGAAGAGGATCACGGGATCACAAGAAACGGCAAACCAAACAGTCAGGTAAGCCATTTGGAAGAAATGGTAGAATGGTTTAAAAAACATCTTATTGGCGATTTAAAAAAAGGAGGAGAAAATGAATAGTGTAAAATCATCTCCTGAAGATTTAAAAAGATTAGAAAGCCTTTCCGGCGGGCAGTATAACAGTGAAAAAAATATATTTATATATACAAGTTCTGCCCAAGGCCGCGCGCCTCAGATAAGGCTGATTAATTTAGATACAGACAGCGAAGAAATATTGATTGAAGGCGGCACAAACTCTAGGCTTGATGCATCAGGAAATAATATTTGTTACATGAGAAATGGGCAGATATGGGTATATGATATCGCGAAAAAAAAAGACACACAGATAACCACCATGAGATTTGGCGCATTTGATCCTATATGGTCACCCGACGGAAGTAAGATATGTTTTATGAGTCAATGTTCGTCTGTGGCGGACGTTCAATGGCTTCAAGAAACTCCTGAGGGGAATAATCAAAAAGAAGATACGAGCCGTCCAATTGTTATTGATGATTTTGGATATAAATTTGATGGACTTGGCTTCCACAGCCCAGAGCGGATACATTTGTGGGTGGTTAACAAAAGCGGAGGAATGGCTTGGAGAATAACGGATGGAGAGCATGACCATCTTCATCACAATTGGTCTCCCGACAGCGAGAAAATTGTTTTTATAAGCTCAAGGGATCGAGAAAAGAAAGAATCTTTGGCGAATGATCTTTTCCTTGTTGATTATAAGGGAGAGAAAATCACAAAGATTAAATGCAAAGGCTGGCTTGCAAGCTATCCTTCTCCATTTAGACCAATCTTTACTCCTGATGGAAAATATATAATAGTAGCAATGTTTGATCAAGGAGATATGAGCGGTATGACGGATTTGCCTTTTGCACACATGCATAAAGTGGCGGCAGATGGCACTGAAGATACGAGCATATTCCCGGATGACGCGCCTTGCTATGAATGTGTTCAGTTTCCGTATAATACAGGCGCACCCAGAAGTTATGATAATGCACAGATATCTTCTGACGGAAAATACTGCTATTTTTGCGCAGGAGTGAACGGAGCTGGAAACATTTACAAAGCTAATATATATGGGCAACCGAAGATTGAAAAAATCACAGATGAAAAATGGGTGGTTTCAGGAATTGATAAACCACAAGAAAATAAAGTGGTGATTTCACTTGGAACGACATCACATTCGGGAGAATACTGGCTGCTGAATGAAAAAACCGGAAAGATTGAAAGACAATTAACGCGAACCAACAGCTGGCAGGATGAAATACCACTTAGCGAGCCTGAGGAGATGTGGATTGACTGCCTTGACGGTGGGGGAAAAGTGCACGGCTGGGTATTGCCCCCTCAGGACAAAAAAGAGGGAGAAAAGTATCCCGCAATTTTATACATTCACGGAGGACCGCATCCGTTTTACGCATACGGATTTGATTATGAACATCAAATTTTTTCAGGTGCAGGCTTTGCTGTCATTTATTGCAACCCGCGAGGCAGCAGCAGCTATGGCCGAGAACATGAGAGCATGACAAAAGCATTTGATGGAACAGCCTATACTGACCTATTGCAATTTGTGGATGAAGCTTGTCGAAAGTTTGATTTTATAGATAGCGACAGACTGGGTGTGACTGGAGGCAGCTATGGGGGATATATGACCAACAAAATGGCTGTAGGATGCAAAAAGTTTAAAGCATACATTACGCAGCGCAGCATAGCTAGCGAGCAAATATCATATGCTTCCTCTGATATGCAAGGAGATAGCAGCAACTTTAGGAGTTTTGAAGATTTTATGATTTATAACATTGAAAAATCTGTTGTTTCTTATGCGGAAAATCTTAATGCTCCGATTCTTATAATGCATGGGATGAAAGACTTAAGATGCCCGGTGGAAAATGCTCATCAGCTTTATACCGCTTTTAAGGATATTCATCCTGAAATCCCTGTAAAAATGATACTTTATCCTAATACAACGCACAGCCAGCCAACTGACTATAAGAGCAAATATCATTATTACACCTCGATGGTTAATTGGTTTAAAAAATACCTTTAACAAAAAAGCAGGAGAATTAAATGAAAATAATAGATGCTAAAAAATCAAGAGAGCAGCTGACAATTAAAAAAAGTATTGAGCTTATGAAAGAAGCCTTAGTAAAGCTTGAAAATAATGAAGCGGGGCAACCTGTAAGAACAATCCACTCATTTCCGGGAGGACATACTTTTGGGTTTATGCCTGCTTGGCTGGATAATTGCTTCGGTGCTAAGGTTATAGATGCCTGTCACAATAATATTGGAACAAAATATCCGTCCCACATGGGATATGTCATGGTGTTTGATTCAAAACACGGAACTCCTTTGGGCATGGCGGATGCGGGAGTTATAACCGAAATGAGAACCGGAGCGGTATCTGCTGTTGCAACGGAGATTCTTTCAAGGCAAGACTCTTCAAAACTTGCGATCATAGGCTGTGGTGCTCAAGGGCGAACTCATCTTGAGGCGATTTGCAATATACGCAAAATAAAAGAAGTTATGTGTTTTGACATTTCCGAAGAAGTTGCACAAAAGTATGCAAAAGAGCAGGGAGCAAAACATAAAGTTAAAATTACTGTAGCAGGCTCGGTAAAAGAAGCAGTAGAAGATGCGGATATCGTTTGCACGCTGACGCCTTCAAAAGAAGCCTACCTTAAAGCGGAATGGATAAAACCGGGAACTCATATAAATGCAGTGGGAACGTTTTCGCCCACAACAAGAGAAGTTACATCCGAGCTTTTTGCAAAAGCGAAAGTTTATGCAGACTCCAAAGAATCGCTTAGAAAAGAAAGCGGCGAATATCTTGTGCCTCTGAGCGAAGGAGTGATTGATGAAAATCATGTGGTTGGATCTATTGGAGAGGCATTTTTAGGCAAAGTGCCTGCGAGACAATCGGACGAGGAAATAACCCTATTTGATGCTCTAGGTCTTGCGATTGAGGATGTAATATGCGCAAGATATCTTGTAATGGGAGAGTAAAACGAATCATTTGTTTCATTTTATATAATTAATATATGCGAAATGAATAAAAATAATTCATTTCGCATAAAAAATCACTTTTTAACAATTAAACTATTTACTTTGCAATAAAGAAACGTTATAATCTTGCTAAGATATACACTGAACAACTCAGAGAGAAGTACAATGAAGTGCGCAAGGTAGTACGGATGAAATATGATTTTGATACGTTGGTAGACAGACAAGAGATAGGAAGCATGAAGGGTTCTTTAGGATCCCAAGAACTTGACAAAAAAGGACTTATTCCTTTTGCTGGTGCGGAAATGGATTTCAAAACAGCGCCGGTTATAGTGGAGGCATTAGTAGAATTTGCAGGAAGAGGCATCTATGGATACACTCTGCCTGACACACAATATAAAAAAGCCATCCAATGGTGGATGAAAAAAGCCAGAAATCTACATGTTGAAAAAGAAGAAATACTCACGACCCACGGAACGATTTACTCGGTGGGAACAGCGGTAAGAGCATTTACACAAGAAGGCGACGGAATAATCGTTATGCCTCCCATCTATTATAGATATGAACCAAGAATAATTACAAATGGCAGAAAACCAGTCTTTGTTCCGCTCAGCGAGTGCAATGCGATATATTCAATTGATTTTGAAAAGCTTGAAGAGGCAATGAGAGAAAAGCAAAATAAAATGCTTATTCTCTGCAATCCACACAATCCTACGGGCAAGGTTTTTGAAAGAGAAGAATTGCTTGAACTTAAAAGCTTGGCAGACAAATATGGAGTTATCATATTTTCTGATGAAATATTCGGCGCTTTAGGGTTTAAAAAAGAGCCGGTTACATCTTATGTGAGTGTTGATTCTGAGAATGGAATTTCATGCACATCACTTGGAAAAGTTTTTAACTTTACCGGGGTAAATCATGCTAATGTGATAATTAAAAATAAAAAGCTCAAAGACGCATTTGACAGACAAAGGATTGCCGATCACTTTGGAAGCATAGATCCGTTTTTCTATTCAGCATTAATAGCAGGCTACTCTCCCGAAGGTTTTAAATGGGTTTGCGAAATGAAAAAGTATGTATGGGAAAATTATCTGTACATAAGAGAGAATATAGAAGCTTTCTTAGAGAAAATGGATGTATCACCACTTGAGGGCGGATTCACTCTTTGGCTTGATTTTAGGAAAATGGGCATGTCTGAAAAAAAACTTACCGAATTTCTTGAAAAAGAAGCACTGATGTTATTGGACAAAGGCGTTGAATATGGCATTCAAGGAGAAGGCTTTGCAAGGATGAATATAGCAGCACCAAGAGAATACATTAAAAGAGGAATTGAGAGCCTTAAAAAGGCATATGATATAAGCATTAAATAAATATTCGGGGGAACAGTATATTGAAACTTATCGATAGCGTATACAAACAACTCAAAGAAGAAGTTTTTATGGCTAAATATAAGCCCAATGAGCTTATAGTAGAAAGAGATATAGCCAAAAAATACGAAGTAAGTAAAGTTACCGCGGGAGAAGTACTTCATAGGCTTTGCGCAGAAGGACACCTCACCAGTTATCCCAGAAGCGGTTATATGGTTACAATGCTTACACCGCTTGAAATGAAGCAGCTAAAGAGAATGAGAATAACGGTTGAATCTCTAGCTCTTGATATAATTTGTGAAGAAGCAGACAAGCAAGATATAGAGTCTTTATATGGTTTTATCCAAAAAGAATTTAACAAGGGTGACAGCGCTACAATAATCAATAGCAGATTTCATATGGCGATTGCAAACCTTACAGGAGATGGATTCGTGATCTCGCTAATGGAAACGCTGCTGGGCTCTGCATCCAGAGTGGAGCAAAATGTCGCAGCTTCCAGAATAAAAGGATGGCAGGATTATCATAAAGACATAGTTGACAAGCTTCTTGAAAAAGACGCACAGGGTGCCAAAGAAATATTGGTGAATGACATAAATCAGAGGTAGTAAAGGAGAAATCCTTTTAATACAATAAAACGGAGGAAATAGGAATGAAAAAATATTTAGTAATGATGATTACGTTGCTTCTAGCAGTGTCGCTTATTTTTGCTGGCTGTTCACAAGAACAGGCTCCAGCACCAAGTGAAACAGCAGCAGAAGAAACAGCAGCACAAGAAACAGAACAGGTAGAGGAAACTCAAGAAATTGAAGCAGAACCTGTTGTAAAAGAGATTACATGGGCACGCTCATATGAGTCTACATCTCTTGATCCAACAGAGGCTGCAGACGACAATTCAATAAATATAGTAAGCTATACAACAGAATCGCTTTTGCGTTTGTTAAATGGTGAGCTGGTTGAAGGAATCGCTGAAAGCTGGGAGGTCGCAGACGACAACGTTACTTACACAGTAAAACTTCGCGAGAGCGTTTGGAGTGATGGAAGTGCTTTGACTGCAGAAGATTTTGTTTATGGATTCTTTAGATTGATTGATCCTGAACAGGCTCATTCACAGGCAAGCAGCGGATATGTAATCCTGAATGCTCAGAAATATGCAGAAGGAACAGCTGAAAAGTCAGAAGTTGGCTATAAAGCTTTGGATGAATATACTTTGGAAATCACTTTCCAAGAAACAAGCTTAGAGAATTTATACACTCTTGCGTCAAATACCTTTGCTCCTATAAAAAAAGAAGTTGCTGAAGAATATGAATCAGCTTATGGTTCAGAAAAAGACGCATTCTTAGGAAACGGTCCTTTTGTTATTTCTGAATGGTCACATGAAAACCAGATCGTTCTCGAGAAGAATGAGAACTATTGGAATGCCGACTCAATTAACATCACAAAAATGACAGGCATTGCAAACGTTTCAAACGATACGGCAGTTGAAATGATGCAGACAGGAACAATAGACTTGGCAACATTTACAAACCCTGTTTATTATGAGACTTTGATTGATGAAGGATATGATTATTCAACATATTCAAACAACTATCAGTTCCTTCACATAAACCAGAAAGGAAAAAGCGAAGAAGCCGGAAAATTCCTTTCAAACGTTAACTTCAGAAAAGCATTAAGCTATGCGCTTGACCGCACGGCTCTTTGCTCAAGCGTTCTTCCCGGACAAACACCAGCTACACGCTTGGCCGATCCTGGAATGATGGGAATAAATGATTTCTTTGTAAATGAATATCCTTATGAAGATGGAATAAACGCAACAGTAGATACAGAGAAAGCTCAGCAGTACTTAGAGCTTGCACTTGAAGAACTTGATGCAACTATAGAAGATGTGCCAGAGCTTTACATGCTTTGCTATGAAGCACAAACTTCACAGACAGCACTTCAGGCTTGTCAGGACATGTTCCTTACAACACTTGGCATCAATTGCGTTATAGATCCACAGCCAATCCAGCAGATGATAGGAAAAGTATTTTCTTTCGATTATGACTTCTGGTGGGGCGGACTTGGAACAGGAAATGTTGATGTAGGAAGCACAGACGGCGTTCTATCATATTATGATGGCACAAACCCTGATGCATTGTTCGGATATAGCAATGAAAAATTTGACGAGTATTTTATGATAGCAGCAACTACATTGGACGCGAAGGAACGCATGGACGCGATTTCAGAACTTGAAAAATTGTTCTGTGATGAAATACCTGGATTGCTTATAACATGGCAGACAGCACACGCGGTATACGTGCCCAGTATTGAACTTGCAGGCGGCATAAGAAACAGCTTTGGACCAGATCTTGCCTTTGCTGACATTACTGCAGAATAACACTTAATAAACTAAACATTAATGCCTCGGATTGGTTTAAAATATGCCAATCCGAGGTGTATATAAATGGAGGAACAATATGCTCCGCTATGCGCTAAAGCGAATTGGTATAGCTATTCTAACGGTATTTGTGCTGGCTACAGTGACTTTTTTTCTACTGAAGCTTTTGCCGGGTGATCCGTTCATGAACATCAAAATTCCAAAAGCTATACAAGATAAACAAATGGAATACTACGGATTGGACAAGCCTGTTTTCGTACAATATGGCATATATATAAAAAACCTTGTGACGGGCAATCTCGGCACATCGCTTAAATATGTAGGCCGAAAGGTTACGGATATAATTGGGGAATTTTTTCCCGTATCAGCATCTCTTGGTTTGTTTGCTTTGTTTTTTGCGGAAGTTATAGGCATACTTTTCGGAATATTAAGTGCGCAGTTTAAAAACAGATGGCCGGATTATGTGCTTATGTTTTTTGCGATATTGGGTATTGCGTTGCCATCTATGGTAATAGGACCTTTGATACGTTATTCTTTCGGAGTGAAGATGCACCTTTTGCCTGTTTCAGGCTGGGGGACATTCCAACAGATAATAATGCCAGCCTTTGTTCTCGGACTTGGAACGATTGCCGGAAACACAAGGACTATGAGAGCTTGTATGCTTGGCGTTACAACCCAGGATTATATAAAAACAGCTCAGTCAAAAGGACTTTCCGAATTTCAGATAATTAGAAGACATGAGCTTAAAAACTCATTGGTTCCGATGCTTGCTGGAATTGGTCCTGCGATAGCATCAGTTTTAATGGGCTCCTTTGTTGTGGAGCAGATATTTGTAATCCCCGGATTGGGGAAACATTTCGTTAATGCGGTAAGCACCTTGGATTATCCTTTGATTATGGGACTTACTGTGTTTTATGGATCATTTCTTGTTGTGATGAATTTACTTGTTGATTTGCTATATGGTGTAGTGGATCCGCGCATAAGAGTAGAGTAGGAGTACTTATGGAAAACAATAGCATTAAAATTATGCCTGAAGATATTATGCCGGCAGAAGCAAATCAATTTGACAGTGAGGAAATGGTTAGACCGGAAACTACCTATCTTAGCAATGTTTGGCGTAATTTTAAAAAGAGAAAAACTGCAGTGGTTAGTTTGTTTATACTTGGGTTTCTTGTTTTACTGGTTATTTTCGGCCCAATGCTTAATGAATATAACTATTTCAGCAATGATTATGCTGCCGCTAATCAACCGCCATCGTCTCAGCACTGGTTTGGCACTGACACTTTAGGGCGCGATCTGTGGACAAGAGTGTGGGTAGGCGGACGTGTGTCATTGCTTATTGCGATATTAGCTACCTTGATTCCATATTTTATTGGAATGATAGTTGGCGGGATATCGGGATATTTTGGTGGAAAAATAGATATGATTATAATGCGCGGCATCGATGTATTGATGGGAATACCCGCGATGATATATAACATTTTGCTAATAATGGTGTTGGGGAGTGGGAATATAAGCACCTTGATAATTGCCTTTACGCTGACGGGCTGGCTGTTTTCCGCCAGATCAACAAGGGGAATGGTGCTGCAAATAAAATCGCGAGAATTTATTATGGCAAGTGAAGCACTCGGAGCTTCGCCGGCAAGGATAATCGCACAGCATCTGCTGCCAAATACACTGGGCATTGCGATAGTTGGAATAACATTGATGATTCCGAGCATTATTTTTGCTGAAGCGTTTCTGAGCTTTATAGGGCTTGGCATCGCGCCCCCGAACCCGAGTTGGGGACAGCTTATAAAAGAGGCTTCTGAAGTTTTTAAACTATATCCTTACAGATTTATAATCCCTTGTTCATTTGTGAGCCTTACAATGCTTTGCTTTAACCTTTTGGGTGATGGGCTAAGAGACGCGCTTGATCCAAAGCTGCAATCATAAGGAGGTTGAAATGGAAAAAGAGATTCTATTAAAAGTAAATGATCTGGCTGTTTCGTTTTTTACCCATGCAGGCGAAGTTCAAGCTGTAAGGGGAGTTAGCTGGCATCTTAAAAAGAAAGAAACTGTAGCAATAGTCGGAGAATCCGGTTGTGGAAAAACGGTTAGCATACAGACTGTGATGGGCCTTTTAGCAAAGCCTGTAGGAAAAATCATAAGAGGACAGATTGAATTTAAAGGTGAAGATCTAGTTAATGCATCACCTGAATGCATAAGGCAGCTTCAGGGCAATGATATGTCAATGATATTTCAAGATCCGCTGACATATCTTAACCCTACAATGCGCGTTGGAAAGCAAATTGCAGAAGCTTATAGACAACACACAAAAGCTTCAAAAGAACAAGCGGACATGAAAGTCATAGAAATCATGAAAATGGTCAGTTTCCCAAACCCTGAAAGAAACATGAGAAACTATCCATATCAACTTTCAGGAGGCATGAGGCAGCGGATTATGGTTGCAATGGCACTCATTTGCAATCCATCAGTATTATTTGCAGATGAACCTACAACGGCTTTGGATGTAACCATTCAGGCGCAGATAATTGATCTTATGAATTCGCTTAAAGAAGAGCTTGAAACTTCCATTGTGCTTATAACACATGACCTTGGTGTTGTCGCAAACATGGCACAGAGAATATATGTTATGTATGCAGGAAAGATAGTTGAGCACGGATACGCAAAAGATGTGTTTAAAAATCCGAAGCATCCATATACATGGGGATTACTTTTTTCGGTGCCCAGAATAGACTCTGATCAGAATCAAATAATGAAATATATTCCCGGAACTCCTCCGGATTTAATATCGCCGCCTAAAGGATGTGCTTTTGCGGCAAGATGCAAGCACGCAATGAATATTTGTGTAAATCACAACCCACCAAACTATGATTTTGATGAGAATGAGCACTATGCGGCTTGCTGGCTCTACACAGAGGATGCAAAACAAAAGTATGCTCAACAGATTGAAAGGAGGGGTGAATAAAATGAAAAAAGATTCTTTACTCACTCTTGAATCCGTTGAAAAGAATTTCGAGATTCGAAATGTCGGTTGTCTTAAAGCTGTAAATAAAGTGAGCCTGACTATTGAAAAAGGCGAGACCTTGGGGCTTGTTGGTGAATCAGGCTGCGGAAAAACTACTCTTGGGCGCACGATAATAAAGCTTTATAAAAGTGATGGCGGCAGCATAAAATATAAGGGACGCGACATATGGATATATAATCGCAAAGAAAACCTTGAATATAAAAAAAATGTGCAGATGATATTTCAAGATCCATATGCATCACTTAATCCTCTCCACGTTGTAAGTCAATCAATTGGAGAAGGCTTGGACATACATCGTTTGTATAAAGGTTCAAAAAGCGAAAGGCATGAAAGAATTATTGAACTTTTGGGAATGGTTGGACTTAACAAAGAGCACGCAAACAGATTCCCACATGAATTTTCAGGCGGACAGAGGCAGAGAATCGGCATAGCCCGAGCACTTGCGGTGGAGCCTGAACTTATTGTCTGTGACGAGCCTATATCGGCGTTGGATGTTTCAATACAAGCGCAGATAGTAAATCTCCTTAAAGAGCTTCAAGGCAAAATGGGATTGTCATATTTATTTATCACTCATGACCTTTCTATGGTTAGACAGATTTCCGACAGAATTGCTGTGATGTATCTGGGTTCTATTGTGGAGCTTGCGCCCTCACAATATTTATATGACAGCCATAAACATCCTTATACTAAAGCACTTCTTTCTGCAATACCAATACCCGATCCTGAAGTGGAAGAAGACAGGAAAAGAATAATTTTAAGCGGTGATGTTCCAAGCCCTGTAAACATAGGCTGTGGATGCAGTTTTAGGTCACGTTGCCCTCTTGCATATGGTAGATGCGAAAAAGAAACTCCAGAATTAAGAGAGATAAGCCCCGGACACTTTGTGGCCTGCCATAAAGCGTAAGGAGAAGCTATGATTAGCGATTATGAAATAAGTGAAGTACTCGGCAAAGCACTTGAATTGGGTGCGGACTTTGCCGAGCTTTTTTTTGAAGACAGTCAGGATGTGACCATCAATTTTTCAGGGCACATTGATGAAGTGTCCACAATGCGCAGCTATGGAGTTGGCATATACATGATGTGTGGAAAGAAAAAAGTTTATGTAAGCACAAATGATATATCCAAAAGTTCATTGATGGATGCTGTGAGCAAGGCTTCTGAACTATTAAGGCTAAGTGGTGAGAAAAAAGCTAGCTTAATTCAGCGCAAAAAGATTGTTTTGCCCAACCCTTGTCCTGTTGAAATATATCCTTCAACTGTTGGCTTTGAAGACAAAATATCAATCTTGAAAGACGCGGATTTGTTTGTAAGAAACCTTACTCCATCTGTTCGAAATCTTAAGATAACCTATTTTGATAAAGATCAAAAGATAAGGATTGTTAACACTGAAGGAACGGACGCAGAAGACAGAAGAGTCACTTCAAGAATTAGATTTATACCACTTCTTTCAAATGAACATGGCGAAGAGAGCCATTTTATTGATTATTGCGCCCCAGCAGGGTTTGAGGCTCTTAAAGATGGAGCATATACACTGTCTATAAAAAAGCAGATTTTAGATATGGAAGGCTCGCTTAGTACTGATGAAGCTCCAAGCGCTAAAGTTCCTGTTATATTTGAGGGCGGAGACTGCACAGGCACATTTTTTCATGAGGCGTGCGGACATCAGCTGGAAACAACGTCTTTGTTAACTGATGGATTGTTTTGGGACAAAAGAGGAGAGAAAATTGCTTCATCAAAGGTCACTTTAGTCGATGACGGGACTATGCAGGGAATGTATGGCTCGGGAAGCATTGACGATGAAGGAATGGAGCGTAAAAAGAACATACTCATAAAAGATGGGATTTTAAAAGGGTACCTTGCGGACAGGCATGGCGCTAGAATTCTTGGAATACCACGTACTGGAAGCGGGAGAAGACAAAACTATTCTTATGCTCCTGCATCAAGAATGAGCAACACATATCTCGCCGCGGGAAATGATGATGATGACGCTATAATCCGTGACACAAAAGAAGGGCTTTACGTAACGGGAATGGGCGGAGGAACAGGCGGAAGAGAATTTACTCTTATGGCAAGCGTCGCATATTGGATTAAAAACGGAAAGATTGACAGACGAGTAAAAGGTGCGATGTTGGTTGGGCGTGGAGATGAGACGATGCTTAAAATCGACAGGGTGGGAAAAACAATGATATCAGAAAAAGGGAGCGGCTCTTTTTGTGGTGCGCCTTCCGGCTTTTGTGCGACTACAACATCAGGACCAAGAATGAGGGTGTCAGAGATGGTTGTAGGAGGAAGGGGAGGCAAGTCTTGATAGATTTAAAAAGATATAAAAAAGCATTTGAAGATTTGCCAAAAGGAATAAATGAGGCAGAAGTAAATGCGGAAAAAATAGAAAGAACCACTCTTAAAATAAAGGATGGGAAGCTGGTTGGAAGTGAATCCTCGTCAAAAACAAAACTTTTTATCCGAGTCACCGGAGAAAAAACAGGAATGACTTATACTGAAAAACTGGACGAAGATCCGTATGAAATATTAGATAAGGCATTTATCAACTCTAAATATACAATGTCGGACAAACCCGAGGTGTTTGGAAAGGCCAACACTGTGTTTTTAAAACGGGTAGAGAGAAAAAACAGCATTGAAGATGCTGTCATCTTTGGTGGTGCTGCTGAAAATTTTGCTAGAAAAAGCCGTGAAGTTGACAGAGTTTTAGAATGCGTTGTTTCAATATGCTCAAGGGAGCTTAAAACAATAAATTCACTTGGACTTAATTCATCATATGAAAGCAACTGGGTGGAAAGCTTCATAAACCTGGAACTTCAACGAGAAAGATCAAGTGCTGTGGGGTACGCATACCAAAGCGGACTTTCATTTGAAGAAATGAATGCGGTTGACATGGCTCAAAGAGCCATTGCAGACGGCAGAACATATGATGGGAATGGGATTGAGCCCTGCAAAAAAGAATCGGGCAGGTATGATGCGGTGCTAAGTGGCAGAGTCATGAGAAACATAATGATGACGGCATGGCGAGTGTTTTCGGGAGCTGCAATGAAAGCTCATGACACTATTTTTTGCGAGCAACCTGGAACAGTTGTGGGAAGTGAAGCTTTTAGCGTCATAAATGCACCATATCATAATATGCTGGGACAGGCATGGATGACGGACAGTGAAGGTATCCAATGCGAAAGTGTTAAAATAGTTGATAACGGAAAATTAGTTACCCCTCTTTTAAACTTACAGTCAGCAAATGAGTGCGGAATGAAATCCACAGCAAGCGCAGGAAGAATAGACAGAATGACAGGCACTATGCCAATCAAGATAACAACAGTTCCTGCTGTTTTGTATATTGAACCCGGAGAGTGCAACGCAAAAGAAATGATTGAGGATATGGGAACGGGATTTTATCTTACATATTCGCTTGATCTTTTCCATTCTGTGAATGTAGCATCCGGCGAATTTTCTATACCGTGCGGCGGTGTGTTTTATGAGGATGGGAAACCCGTCGGCGCTGTTTCGCAGATGACGGTCGCAGGAAATCTCAGAGATTTATTCAAATCAATACAAAAGGTTGGACGAGACTTGGACTTTGATGATTTTTACCTTAAAACTTACACTATTGGAAGCCCGAGTGTACTTGTAAGGGATTTGGATTTTAGTTCTTAAGGAGAATTAATATGTATATTTTAAAAGGAAGAATAATAGATGCTGTTTCGGACGAGCCTATAGAAAACGGATTGTTATCTATAGAGGGCGACAAGATAGCATATGTTGGAACAGCAGAAGGCTTTGATGTGCCGAAAAATGCAGAAGTTATTGAGGCGGATACGATCCTTCCGGGGTTTATTGACTGTCACGCGCATCTTCAGGGAGAAGAAGACGCAGGGTCATTTGCTGGTGGCAACTTTTTTGGAGACCAACTTTTAGGAGCGGCGCATCAGGTTGGGCTGCTTGTTGATTCTGGATTTACCGGAATAAGAGATATGAGTGAGGCTGGATTTTATCTTTCAAGGGCACAGGAGAGGGGGATATTGCGTTCTCCCCGAATTATGCCGGGAGGAAAGGTTTTAAGCATTACATCAGGGCATGTGGACTTTATGCCTCATCTTACAAAGGAAGAGTTTAACAGGAATGCTAAACTTGAAAGATTATGCGATGGAGTGGACGATTGCCTTCTTGCAGTAAGAGAGCAATTTAGAATGGGTGCTCGGTTTATAAAAATTTGTGCGACTGGAGGAGTGTCGTCACCCACTGACAGATTAGACGATATTCAGTTTTCACCCGAAGAAATGAAAACAATAGTAGACGAAGCAAAAAGGCACCACACATATGTAGCCGCGCATTGCACAGGCAACGAGGGCGCATATCAGGCATTGCAGGCCGGAGTTGAATGCATTGAACACGGAGTGATGCTGACATCCAGAGAGATTGACCTTATGGCAAAAATGGATGCAACGCTTGTAACCACACTTGCTGTATCTTTGGGAGTTGCGAATATTCCGGGCCTTCCGGACTGGCTTCATGAAAAGGCTAAAAGAACTGCTGAATTCAATGTTGTTACGATAGATTTGGCGAGAAAAGCTGGGATAAGAATAGCGCTTGGCACGGATTATTCAAACAGCAAAAACACTCCTTTCCTTCAGTTAGGAGAGGAATTTGAAGCAATGACAAGAGCAGGCATGACTCCTATGGAAGCCATTAGAGCAGGTACAGTTAATGCTGCATATCTTCTTAAAAATGATAATATAGGAACACTTGAGGTAGGAAAAACAGCCGACATTACAATGGTTTGCGGAAATCCGCTTGAATCCATTGCGTGCCTATCCAAAGCTGAAAATGTGAAAGCAGTGTTTATTGGAGGCAAAAAAGTAAAATAACACCTTATATTTATTTAAATACCCATCTATTGCAGGGCTTGTCTGTATTTCTGACATGCCCTGCTTTTTTTGAGTATTTTAACTTGCTTCCAAACCTTTTAAGATTGGGATTAATCGGCTTGCCGTTTGTCATTTCATCAAACTCTTTTCGTGCAGCTTCACCGAGATAAGGCGTGATTTCGTACAGCCATTCGTTTGAGCCGGGATTCTTGCCAGAATCAAACAGGTCTTTAAGCTTATACATAATGTTATCAAGACATACTTTGCCATTAGTTTTGTCCAAAAGTTTAGAATCAATATCCGCCAGATAGAAAAATCCTCGTCCATAAGGAACATATGTGGCATCACGGTCTGAAAAAAGAAGCTTTCCGGCATCTTCGTTTTTGATTGAAATGTGAGGATTTTGATAATACCTTTCACTTTTTTTATTCAATTCTGAAACAAGCTCTTCTTTTGAAATTAAACCGTTTTGCCAAAGTATGAGGACAGAATAATATTCCGCCATTCCCTCCACATACCATGTGAGCGAACCAAAAGGATTGTCGTTCATTTTAATCCAATTGTGGATCATTTCATGAGCAAATAAAAACTTTATGTCAGCTATGTCTGGGATTTTATCGGGCGGATATACGAAAAGATAGGAATTATTAAGAGCTGTTCCTCCAAACTTATCCTCTTGAACTTTTCTTGCGAAAATTCTATAAGAGCTTTCTGTGTCTTTAAAAAAGGAAGAGATTAGTTCATAGGCCTTCTTAGTCCATTCAGCAACGGGCGCAGCGTTAAAATCAGGATTTGACAGCCAATAAAAGCCAAAGTTTTCATTGCTTGATTTTTCAATTTTCCCAGCACAGAAAAAACATTCTTGAACGATTGAAGGATTGCCTTGGACGGAGCAATTGCCTTCGCCAAATGAACATACCCCTGTGAAATCGTCCGGAACTTTTGAAAGATCCCATTCAATTGAAAAATCACAGTAGTCGCATTCAAAAAGAGGCAAAAAGGTCATCCCTGAGCCTGTCACGCCATTATCTTCATAGCCGAAGTCAAAAGCAGGATTCTTTTTAACGGGATTAACCACCACAGTATAGCTTATTTCAATATTACCTTCGGTAGCTCTTTCGGGCAGATAGGATTCAGTTTCCACATGCATCTGACTACTTGTTTTTGATATGCAGTCGATATTACCGATATTATCTTTTATTAAAAAAGGTCCTTCAAGGTCAACAAACTTTTTGTTAGTAATCTGCTTATATATTGAAAACAAAACACTGTCTTTTTGACAGGATATATCTGCTAAAATATTTATATTGGCTTTACTTATTTTTGATTCCTGCCAAAAAGGTGTAATTTTTAAGTTTATTTTATTCATATCAGTCCGCCGTATTTTCTGTATAATATTGTACAAATCGGTCAAGAGATTTAACCGCCGCCTTAACATCTCTGTATACTGGAATGCCACCGCTTTCCATGTGATGTATAAATGGCTCATATAGAGGTCCTGCGTTTACAGAAACAATAATCGGTTTGTCATATTTTTTAAACATTTCAACAAGCCTTGGGGCAAGGCTGCCTTCTTTTTCGCAGTTTTCAGGAAGGGTGTTAAGTGCACTGGTGTGGGGAACTATTGCAACAAAAACGCAGTCCACATCATCATCCTTAATAACAGTTTCAACAAAGTCCGCATACATCTTGTCATTTGCCATAGGTGTTATGTCCAAGAAGGAACTGGAAAGATCCACTAAGCCTGTGTTGTCTATAGATTTAAGCTTTTCAACTGTGGTTTCTTTAAGCTTTGCCTGCTTTAAAAAGTCGAGTTCGTCAGCGCCTATTGTTGACTCAAATCCAGCGTTTATTACTCCGGACACATTTGCCCCTCGAGGGATTTTCTTTGAAAGCAAGGAAAATGCTCTGATATAGTTTTCATAGTCATCGATTTCTTCTGCAAGAATTATTCCTGTTTGTTTGCATGCGGCCTTAAAAACTTCATAGCTTCCAGACATTGAGGCTGTGTGTGATGCTGCAGCACGGGCACCGGCTTCGGTTTTTCCCGATTTATATACGATTATCGGCTTTTGAATTTTGCACGCTTGCTCAAAGAATATTCTTCCTTCTGCGCGGTCAAAGCCCTCAACATATAACGCAATGACATCTGTATTTTTATCTCTTGAAAAATATTCTACTAGATCTGTTATTAACACATCATACTTGTTTCCGAAGCTTACAATCGACTTTAGCAGACGGCTGTTATTAAGCTTATCAATGAGGGTAAGAGCTAAAGCTCCGCTTTGAGTTAGAAGCGCTGTATTGCTTTTAGGCGAGCTTTTGATTTCAAGCTTTCTCTTTTCTATAAAAAGTGTGTTTAATCCTTTATCGTGCTCATTTGCGGCATGAAACACTCCCATGCAGTTCGGACCGATGGTTCTTATTCCGTCAGGAAGAGTGGTATCCATATCTTTTTTAAAATCGGAATATTCCATGTCCGAAGGTATTCCTGAAATCAGAATAATTGCTTTTTGAGAGTCTGCGCCTAGGGATTTTATAAAGCTTAGGGTGAATTTTGCAGGTGCTGCATAAACAATTAAATCAACATTTTGCTGAATGTCACTAAAATCTTTATATAGGGTAAATTCTTTTTCACCTATTTTTATACTGCCGCCTTTAGAATTTACCAGATATAGATTTTCGCGCCCTAAATTATGAAGTAGCTTTGCAATCTCTCTGCCTAGACTTTGCTTTTTAGGGTTGGAAGACACTCCTATAACGGCTATTGCTTTAGGTTCAAAGAATTTCTCTAAGTTTTTAGTTCTTATAGTCAAAGGTTTTTTATCGGATTTGCTTTTTGAAAACTTTGCAAAACCGTCAACAGCTACAAACCGTCCGTCACTAGATAAGACAAAAGGATTAATATCCATTTCCGTTATAATAAAGTTATTGTTTTTGCTGCTGGCATTGGAAAAATCATATGCAAGATAGCTAAGGGCTGAAGCTACTTTTGCGAGCATTGAAAGATAAGTTTTGCCTTGGGGGTTAGTGTATTTGTGGCGTATATTAAGTGTTGATGAAATTTCCTTTAATGCGTTGTTGTAGTCAAGCGGAGGTAGAATGAGATTTGCAGGGTCATAATATTTAGCAAAGAACTCGGCATCATCTCCGCCTTTGCTTAAAGTTAAAACGGGTCCAAAGGCATAGTCTTGCCTAAAGCCATATAATACTTCATTTCCAAGGCTTGGATTAAATTCGATAAACTCTGTCAAGATGAATCCGTCGATTGCGGGCTGTGCTTTGCCTTTAAATGCAGATTCTATGTTTTTTTGCATTTCATTTATTTCAAAGGTTATTGATTTAGCCGAGATGCTTTTTAAAATCTTTACGCCGCCAACTTTTTGTTTGTGTGCGATATCCGGAGAAACAACCTTTAAAACAGCTTTGCCTGCTAAAGCATGTAACTTGTCTTGTGGCACTTCGTCGCCAATTTTTATGAAAATATATTTTGGAGTCTCAAGGCTCAGTAATTTAAGGATTTCATATACTTCATGCTCGTATAAACAATATCTTCCCAATGCGGAAGCGTTTTCAAGCAAATCCATTATAGCTTTTTTGTTATAATTATATGACATATTAACCTCGATCTAAACTAAAGTGATTTCTACCGAGATACCGTGTTTGTTTATATTTTTAAGAGAAACCCATACTGCAAATTGATAATTAAAATAAGTATACAAAATACGGAGATGAAACACAAGAAAACCACATGAATTGTATGTATTTATATGCTCGTGCACAAGAAAATGGGAAGTTATCATAAAGCAATAAACAGGATGGGTAAACAAACTTTGAATGTTAAAGGTTTAAGGACTTATAAAAAACAAAATATATTTTATTCATCATTACAAAAAATTGAGTTAAATCAAATATAAATCAGGCATTAAAGATATACACCGACATATTATACTGATATAATATACTCATTATTTAAAAGGATGATGCCATGTCACTTGTATTATTTTATTTCTCGGGAACAGGCAACACACGCTATATTGCTCGCAGGATTTGCGACACTTTAAACGAACACAATTATGAAGCAAATGCTGTATCCATTGAAAATCTTCCCACAAAACAAGCACAAATTATGATAGACAACGCTTCTGTTGTGGGGCTGGGCTGGCCTATTTACGGATCAGATGCACCCAAAGTAGTAAAAGACTTTGTAAAAAATATGCCAATTGCAGATAAAAGACCGCTTTTAACATTTTGCACACAGCTCATGTTTTCAGGGGACGGCGCTGTCGTTATGCGCAATCAGCTGGAAGCAAAAGGATATGTTCAAAAATGGGCAATGCAGTTTAACATGCCCAACAATCTCTCGATAAGAGGAATCCCTCTTTCATGTAGTGATGATTATTTGGAGCACGAAGAAAAATATTTAAAGCAGGCTAGAAAAAAAGCTGATTACCTCGCATTTAAAGTTTTGAAAAATGTGGATGACATAAAAGGCGCAACTATTTTTCACACCATTGCTGCACTTAGTCAAAGACCGGCATTTAAAGCGATGCATGGATCGATGGAAAAAATGCTCAAGGTAAATGATGACTGCAATGGCTGCGGGGTTTGTGTAAATATATGCCCAACTAATGCATTAAAGCTTGTAGAAGGCAGAGTGGTGCACCAGAAAACAAAGCAATGTACGCTGTGCTTTAGGTGTGTAAATTTTTGCCCCAATAATGCAGTAAACATCACAAAAAAAGCAAAACTCCCACATTACAAAGGGCCGGATAAGGAAACATATCGCGCAATTATCGATGAAAGCGGAGCATAGCATTTTAAAAATTAAAGTTACGTTAATGTTAGTTTTTTCGATAGACTTATATATTATAATGAGTTAGTATAAGTAAAAATACTAACTCTTTTTATTGGAGGTACATATGCCGATTTGGCAATCAATTATATTAGGACTCTTGCAGGGATTGGCAGAGTTTTTGCCCATTTCATCTTCAGGACACTTGGTTTTGTTTCAAAACATTTTTGGGATAGAAGGCGGAGAGATAGTTTTTGACACGCTGCTTCATGTTGGCACGCTTGTTGCTGTGTTTATTGTCTTGTGGAAAGATATAGTGGATATTTTAAAGCGTCCATTTCAGAAAGTGACTTTGATGCTGATAGTTGCGACCATACCTGCTGTGCTCGCCGCTCTTTTTCTGGAAGATTTTATAACAGAGGCTTTTGGAGGCGGATATCTTGGCTGGGGATTTATACTGACTGCAATTATTTTGCTTCTTATTAGCTTTGTAAAAGTAAAAAATGAAGATGAAGACACATCGCTTAACACAATTACTGCAAAACAAGCAGGAATTATGGGAGTGTTTCAGGCGATAGCAATTCTGCCGGGTGTATCCCGCTCGGGATCTACCATAAGCGGAGGACTTTTCTTTGGAGTTACTAGGGAAAAGGCAGCGAGGTTTTCATTCCTTATGTCAATTCCCGCCATTTTGGGTTCGCTTGTTTTTAACATTAAGGATATAATAGGGTTGGAATCTTTGGAGGCGAGTTTCTCTTGGGGTACAGCAGCAGCCGGGATGATAGCTGCTTGTCTTGCCGGAATAGTTGCGCTTAAATGGATGTTTAGTATAATAAAGAAGGGGAAACTTTGGGTTTTCTCGATTTACGTGGGGATTTTAGGTATTTTGGTTGTAGTTGACACGCTTTTCTTTCACATAGTATTTTAACATTAAGAAGGTGAATTATGGCAATCAAAGCAATAACAATGGATTTTTACGGAACACTTGTCCGTGACAACAATCCAGTGATACGCGACATATGCAAAAGGATAAGTCAGTCTGCAGTTAAGATGATAGTGTCACCGGCTGACGTTGGCATGGCTTGGTGGCGAATTGTGGACGAGATGATGCATTCGGGCACGTTTTATGATTCAAAAACTTTGGAGCAGACAGCCCTCAAAAAGATAGTGGAGGATTATCGTTCAGTGGAAAATCCTGACGCTCTTTTTGAAGAAGTTATGGAGTCGCTTAAAAAGCCGATGATATATCCTGATGCTGAAACCTTTCTCGACAGGATTCCCGTAAGCTTTGCAATCATTGAAAACATGGATAAAGATATTTTAGAAGATGCCATGTGCTATACGCAGATAGAAGCTGAAAATGTTATATCTTCTGAAGATGCAAAGGTTTATAAGCCTTCGCCGGAAATATTTGAGGCGGCGGCGGAAAAGCTAAAGCTTAAGCCGAGCGAAATTTTGCATGCGGGAAGCTCTATACAATATGACATTGCACCTGCAAAAAAAGCGGGAATGAAAACCTGCTGGATAAATAGGCAAAAGAAGCCTAAAAAATCTAATATAAAGCCAAATATCGAGTGTGCATCATTATTTGATTTAAGGATGATGATAAAATAATGTAAAATTAGTCCAAAGCTTCAAGCTTTGGGCTTTTGCTTATGTAAACAAAATTAAACATTTTGACAGACCAACCAAAAAACACGAACGTTTTTTAAAAAGTAGCTCCAAATGTTAACCATACTTATTGAAATGATGCATGTCCTTTGTTATCATACACACATCAAAGGGAATACAATAATTTAATCATATATATTGTTAAAAATTTCATTTAAATTTCTTGGAGGATATTGATGGCAAAGGTGCAAATCGTAATGGGCTCCCAATCGGACATGCCGGTGGTAAAAAAAACAATCGACAAGCTGAAGGATTTTGGAATTGAAGTGATTCCAATGGTGTGCTCGGCACACAGGACACCCGAAATTGCGGCGGACTTTGCAAAAAATGCAAGACAAAACGGAGTGGATGTGATAATCGCAGCTGCAGGCAAGGCGGCTCATCTTCCCGGTGTTCTTGCCGCATTTACAACACTTCCTGTTATAGGACTTCCAATTAAATCTTCATTTATGGATGGATTGGACTCACTTTTATCAATTGCACAGATGCCCTCGGGGGTGCCGGTTGCAACGGTCGGCGTAAATGCTGCTGAAAATGCTGCTATACTGGCAGCGCAAATTATATCGCTTAAGGATTCTGCGATTGAACAAAAACTTTCATTGATGAAAAAAGAAATGGCTGAAAAAGTAATCGCAAGCGATGAAGCCGTAAAAAAGGAATACATGTAATCTAATTACTATGAAAGGCGAATAACTTATTCGCCTTAAATTATAAGGAGTGAAAATTTTAATATGAGCGTAACTCAAAAAGAAATGATTTATGAAGGCAAAGCAAAAAAAGTGTACAACACTGATGACAAAGACCTGGTGATAGTATCTTATAAAGACGACGCTACAGCTTTTAACGGCGTTAAAAAAGGAACAATAGTCGGCAAAGGCGCAATAAACAATCAGATGAGCAACATGATTTTTAAAATGCTCGAGGCAAAGGGAATCCCCACTCATTTTGTGGAAGAACTCAGCCCTACTGACTCTGTAGTTAAAAAAGTCGAGATAGTAAAAGTTGAAGTGATAGTTCGTAACATCGCAGCAGGCTCTATATCCAAACGCTTAGGTCTTGCTGAGGGAACACCTTTAAAAACAACTGTTCTTGAGTATTCATATAAAGATGACGATCTGGGTGATCCGATGATAAATGACTATCATATCGCGGCACTCGGGCTTGCTACAAAAGAGGAAATGGAAAAAATCGCTGACTATGCCTTTAGAGTTAATGAAATTATGATTGAGTTCTTTAAAGAGCTTGGCATAAAGCTTATTGACTTTAAGATTGAGTTTGGAAGATTTAACGGAGAAATTATATTGGCGGATGAAATGTCTCCTGACACTTGCAGGTTCTGGGACATAAACACCAATGAAAAACTTGATAAAGACCGCTTCAGACGAAATCTCGGTAACGTTGAAGAGGCTTATGAAGAAATTTTCCGTCGTTTAACCAAAGGAGAATAATTAATGCTTGATTTCGAGCTTATTAAACCCCGGCACGACCGCATGCCTGAAGAGTGCGGAGTGTTCGGGGCGTTTAACACTTCCGGAGAGTCTGTGTTGGATGCCATATACTACGGACTTTATGCTATACAGCACAGAGGGCAAGAATCTGCCGGAATCGCCATAAGTGACGGCGACAAGATCAGAAACCATAAATCAATGGGCCTTGTAACTGAAGTGTTTAACGATGAAGAAGTTTTTAGCCGTTTAAACGGCGGACACATCGGTATCGGTCACGTGAGATATTCCACATCAGGCGCAAGCGAGATAATAAACGCTCAGCCGCTTGTTGTAAAATCGCGCCGCGGAGAGATGGCGCTTGCTCACAATGGCAACTTGGTGAACGCTGAGACATTGCGCGAAACACTGCAGCAATGGGGACATATAAATCAGACTACACTGGACACTGAAGTTATCGCGCACTTAATTGCTCGCTTTGCAGCCGACGGATTAAAATCGGCTTTAAAAAACACGATAAAATGGATTCGTGGCTCATATGCTTTGGTGATTGCAACCCATGACAGCTTGATTGGTATGCGTGATCCGCACGGGATACGTCCTCTTTGCTTGGGCAAGGTGGATGATTCATATGTGCTTTCATCTGAGTCATGTTCTTTTGATGCAATAGGGGCGGAATTTATACGCGACATTAAACCGGGCGAGATGGTTATCATAAACAACGACGGAATCGAATCTGTTATGCTTGAGGAAAAAGACCATCGCAAGCTGTGCATTTTTGAATTTGTATATTTTGCAAGAACAGACAGCCACATTGATGGCATCAGCGTATATCAGGCTCGCGAAAATGCGGGAAAAATACTTGCTCGTCGCGATGGGGTGGAGGCCGACATTGTATCCGGCGTTCCCGACAGTGCTATAACTGCGGCAATCGGATATTCAAAAGAATCGGGAATATCATTTGGCGAAGGACTTGCTAAAAATCGATATGTAGGGCGTACTTTCATAAAACCACAGCAAAGCTTAAGAGAGCAGAGCGTTAAAGTTAAGCTCAATGCATTAAAGCGCAATGTGGATGGCAAAAAAGTGGTGCTGGTGGATGACTCCATCGTGCGTGGCACGACATCCAGAAAGATAGTTGAAATGCTTAGAGAATCGGGTGTTGAAGAGGTGCATATGAGGATATCTTCACCGCCTGTTAAATTTCCATGCTTTTTCGGGATAGACACACCGACTGCAAGCCAGCTTATCGGTTCTGGAAACTCTATTGACGAAATAGCGGAACTAATAGGCGTGGATTCACTTTCTTATCTCACAATAGACGAGCTTTTGGAATCAGTTGGCGGCACAAAATGCCAATTTTGCACGGGGTGTTTTGACGGTGACTATCCTATGGATATGGATGTTGCGCCAAGACATTGCCCTGACTATTCGTTATAATATAAGAAACAAACTTTATCGCTGGAAATTGTTTTCGGCGATTTTTCAAGGAGAAATATGGCAATTGACTATAAACAAGCAGGCGTTGATGTTGAAGCTGGTTATGAAGCAGTAAAGCTTATGAAGCGCCACATAAAAAGCACTTTTGATGAAAACGTAGTGGGTGATGTGGGCTCTTTCGGAGGTCTTTACTCCATCGCAGGATTTAATATGAAAGAACCTGTCTTGGTGTCGGGAACAGACGGCGTAGGTACAAAGCTGAAACTTGCCTTTGCTCTGGATAAGCATGACACAGTGGGCATTGACCTTGTTGCAATGTGCGCAAACGATATCATCTGCCAAGGAGCAACACCGCTTTTCTTTCTTGACTATATGGCAACAGGAAAACTTTTGCCCGAAAAGGCCGCTGACATAGTAAGCGGAATAGCGGATGGATGCAGACAGTCGGGCTGCGCTTTAATCGGAGGCGAAACAGCAGAAATGCCCGGATTTTATAGCGAAGGCGAATATGACCTTGCAGGCTTTTGTGTGGGAATTGTGGATAAGTCTAACATAATAGACGGAAAATCTATAAAATCAGGCGATGTGTTAGTTGGACTTAAATCGTCTGGTGTGCACTCAAACGGGTTTTCGCTTGTGCGCAAATTGTTTGGCGATGACAAACAAGCGCTGATGAAAAAATTTGACGGCTTGGAAAAACCGATAGGCGAGACATTGCTTACTCCCACCAAGCTTTATGTAAAAGAGATAACCAATATGATTAGAGAAGTGAATGTGCATGGAATATCCCACATAACAGGCGGTGGGTTTATAGAAAATATTCCTCGCATGCTGCCGGATGGATTGTGTGCAAAGATAGATGTTGATTCATATGAGGTGCCACAGATATTTAAGACCATGCAAAAGATAAGCGGTCTTGAAAATGAAAAGATGTATAACACATTTAACATGGGAATCGGGATGGTGCTCGCAATTGACGAAAAAGATGCGGACAAAGTAAAAGAGATTTTACCCGAAAGCGTTGTAATCGGCAAAGTTATAGAAGGCGAAGGTGTGCTGCTGTGAAACGCATAGCTGTGTTTGCAAGCGGAGGCGGAACAAATTTTCAGGCAGTTTATGATGCGTGCCAAAGCGGAAAAATAAACGGCGAGATTGTACTGGTTATTTATAATCGCAAGAAGGCATACGCAAAAGAGCGCGCAAAATCCGCAGGCATTGCAACAGAATATATAAACAAGCTTCAGTTTGAAAATGCGGATGCACAGGGCGAAAAAGTGCTGTCTGTTTTAAAAGAAGCTAAAATTGATGTAATAGTTCTTGCTGGATATCTTGATATATTGCATCAAAATGTTATACGGGAATATAAAAACAAGATAATAAACACACATCCTGCACTTATTCCATCCTTTTGTGGAATGGGATACTATGGACAAAAGGTTCATCAGGCAGCAATTGATTATGGAGTCAAAGTTTCAGGCTGCACAATACACTTTGCGACAGAAAAAACAGATGCAGGTCCTGTAATATTGCAGGGCGTTGTGGAAGTAAAAGAAGATGACACTGCACAAAGCTTGGCCGCGAGGATACTTCCCATTGAGCATGAGCTTTTGGTAAAAGCTGTGGGGCTTTTGTGTGATGATAAGATTATAGTCGAAGGACGACGCACAAGAATTTTGGATTAAGTAAACTGGCTTGTATTTATACAAGTTAAATATTTTTTGGAGGATGCATAATGAGAGCATTAATCAGCGTATCAGACAAAACAGGAATAACAGAACTTGCGAAGGGACTTGACGAACTTGGTGTTGAAATAATTTCAACAGGCGGCACTGCCGCAAAGATTCGCGAAGCTGGCGTAAAAGTGATGGACGTCAGCGAAATAACCGGATTTCCGGAATGCTTGGATGGCAGAGTGAAGACACTGCACCCCAAGGTCCATGCGGGAATACTCGCCATGCGTTCAAACGTAGACCATATGAAGCAGATTGAAGATTTGGGAGTGGACACTATAGACTTTGTGTTTATAAACCTTTATCCATTCAGACAGACAATCGCAAATCCGGATGTTTTGCTTGAAGATGCTATAGAAAACATTGACATAGGCGGCCCGACAATGCTTCGCTCGGCAGCTAAAAACTATCAGGATGTAGCGGTGGTTGTTGATCCTGCGGATTATGGCAAGGTGCTTTCTGAAATGAAAGAAAACGGCGAAGTATCAAAGGAGACAAAGTTTAATCTTTGCTACAAAGTGTTTGAACATACAGCAAGCTATGACGCTTTGATATTTAACTATCTTCGCGAAAAACAAAACATTAAATTTCCTGAGACGCTTACAGTCACATTTGAAAAACAGCAGGACTTGCGCTACGGTGAAAACCCGCACCAAGATGCATGTTTTTATAAAGAAATGGCAGGGCTCGACGGCTCACTTGCTGCGGCTACTCAGCTGCACGGAAAAGAGCTTTCCTATAATAATATATCCGACACAAACGGCGCGCTTGACATACTCCGCGAGTTTGAAGAAATCACTGTTGTTGGCGTAAAGCATGCAAACCCTTGCGGAGTGGGAAGCGCAGACACTGTGGGTGAAGCATGGCAGAAGGCATATGAAGCTGATCCGGTATCAATCTTCGGTGGTATAGTTGTTACAAACACTGAAGTTGATGTTAAGATGGCAGAAGGCATAAACAAAATATTCATTGAGATTGTAGTAGCACCCAGCTATAGCGAGGATGCGCTTAAAATATTAAAGAAGAAGAAAAACATCCGCTTGCTTGAGCTTCCTACAATCAGCTGTAAAATTAAAGAAGGCACGATGGACATGAAAAAAGTGCTGGGCGGAATTCTGGTACAGGACATGGACTTAGAGCTTTTGGGTGAAGAGCTTCAGGTGGTTTCAAAGCGTAAACCAACTGACAAAGAAATGGCAGACTTGATGTTTGCGTGGAAGCTTGTAAAACATGCAAAAAGCAACGGCATTGCAATAGCCAAAGACAGACAGTCGGTAGGAGTTGGCCCCGGACAGGTAAACCGTATCTGGGCAACCGAACAGGCGATTGAGCATGGCGAAGAAAAAACCAAAGGAGCTTCAATGGCATCCGATGCATACTTCCCATTCCCTGACTGCGTGGAAGCTGCCGCAAAAGCGGGAATCACAGCAATAATTCACCCGGGTGGATCAAGGAATGACAAAGCATCCATTGAGGCTGCGGACGAGGCTGGAATTGCTATGGTGTTGACTGGCATGCGCCATTTCAAACACTCCTAAAGCACTTAAAACTTCACGATTTCAGAGGCGAGGATTTTCGCACTGTCTTGTAAAAATTATGATCACTCTAGTATAATTAGAATATATAAAAAATAGAAAGAAAAAAATAGGAATAAAAAATGAAGGTATTACTCGTAGGATCAGGTGGAAGAGAACACGCCATACTAATAAAATTGTTGGAAAGCGAGCATGTGGATGATGTGATATGCGCTCCGGGCAATGGTGGCATGGAGCATTTGGCAAGGTGCTTTAATGTAAAGGCGACAGACATTAATGTTATGGTTGGGCTTGCAAAAAATGAAGAGGTGGACATGGTGTTTGTAGCGCCGGACGATCCTCTGGCACTCGGCATGGTGGACGCCATGGAAAATGAGGGCATACGTGCATTTGGCCCTAACAAGGCTGCCGCGCAGATAGAAGCAAGCAAAGTCTTTTCAAAAGATTTGATGAAAAAATATGATATACCCACTGCAAAATACGAAGTTTTTGAAGATGTGGAGTCTGCAAAGGCTTATATAAAAGAACATGGTGCGCCACAGGTTATAAAAGCCGATGGTCTTGCGCTTGGAAAAGGCGTGTATGTTGCAATGACCGAAGCTGACGCACTTAGCGCAGTGGATGAAATTATGGTGGACAAAAAATTCGGCGCAGCTGGCGCAAAGGTGGTCATCGAAGAATATCTTGAAGGACCAGAGGTATCGCTTTTATGCTTTACTGACTCAAAGACAATCGTACCCATGATATCATCACAGGACCATAAGCGTGCATACAACAATGATGAAGGGCCAAACACCGGAGGAATGGGAGCATTTTCGCCATCACCAAAATATACAGATGATGTGGCAAAAGTGGTTTATGATACGATAGTGGTTCCGACAATGGAGGCAATGAACTCTGAAGGCTGTCCGTTTAAGGGCGTTTTATACTTTGGACTTATGCTGACTCAAGATGGACCAAAGGTGATTGAATACAATTCTCGTTTCGGAGATCCCGAGGCGCAAGTCGTGTTGCCTCTTATGGACAGCGACTTGTACGAAATAATGGATGCTATTGTGGACGAGAGACTATCGGAAGTGGAAGTAAAGTTTAAAGATAAGCATGCTGCTGTAATAGTTATGGCGTCCGGCGGATATCCTGTGAAATATCAAAAGGGATATGAGATATCAGGACTTGATAAAGTAGAAAACGCTTTTGTATACCATGCGGGAACAAAAAGCGATGAAGGAAAACTCAAAACAAACGGTGGACGCGTACTGGGCGTTACTGCACTGGGCGATACACTGGAAGATGCGCTTAGTGTGGCATATGAAAATGTCGAGCGTATTTCGTTTGAAGGAGCACACTACAGAACGGACATTGGAAAGAAGTAGGGAAGTAGATATAAAATGCCTCGGTAGCCTAGGAGCCACCGAGGCTATTTTTTTAGCACAAAACAAACTTAATGTGATAAACTTAAACAAATGATAAAAAGGAGCCATGTTATGTCAAACGAGTATTCAACAATGACCGAATGGCACAAGAAACAAGCTATTAAGTTATTTAATGCCACTTGGGACTTAATAGATAAAGATAAACGAACACATGAGGATGAGATTAATATGATTCATATGTCACACGCCTCGCTCTACCATTGGAGCCAGATAGGAGGGCCACTTGAAAAAGCCCGCGGTGAGTGGCAGATTTCAAGAGTGTATTCTCTTCTTAATATGGGATATCCGGCACTTTTGCATGGAGAGGAAAGCTTAAGACTTTGTGAGGAAAATAACATCGGAGGCTTTGACCTTGCATTTGGATATGAAGCGGTGTCACGTGCATATAGCGTTTTGGACAGACGTGAAAAGGATATTTATAAGGACAAGGCCATTGACGCGGCGCGTGGTGTTGGCAAAAAGAAAGACAGGGACTATGTGATGGAGGAGATAGAGTCCATTTAAATATACAATGTTTGAAGTTTAGAGAACTGTAAAGGAGCATTATGTCTGAAGAAAAAGAAAAAGTTGATAAGTTTCCATATGAGTTTATTGATGCGATGTTAAACTCAGTTGGTGAAAACGTGGGCGACGAGAGAGCGGCTGAAATTGTTGGAAGCTGCTGCACTGTTCATTATGAAGCGCTAAATATAGATGAGCTAGTACAAAAATACACAGGGGATATCGAGGGCTTTATTTCGCTTGTTACAGATGAATGGGGATGGAAAGTAATATATAATAAAAAAGAGGGCATAATCGAAATCGATGAAAACAAACCCTTTTGTGTTTGCCCGCTTGTTGAAAAAGGAAATATAAAAAACCCGATTTTATGCCGATGCTCGGAAAGTTTTAATGGCAGGATGTTTGGCCGTGTTTTGGAAAAAGATGTGGACGCTAAAGTGGTTAAATCCGTTTTAAAAGGCGATAAAAGCTGTGTTTATAGGATTAAAATCAAATAGACACTGAAAACAAACCTGTGTATTGCATTAATCTTTTCTTTATGTTATAATTTCAAAGCTTATAAAAGAAAGCATTGAAAGGAAATCAATAATGCAGGTATTAATAACGATTTTGTATGTAGTGATGGCAATTTCCGCTGTTACACTTATAACAGTGGTAGTGCTTCAGCCGGGACAGGCTGCTGGAATGGGAGCTTTGGTTGGCGAAACGGAAGCATCATACGCAAAAAACAGCACTAAATCATTTGAGCAAAAGCTGGCAAAGTGGACGAAGATAATGGCAGCTGTGATGTTTGTCTTAAGTTTTACTATTGCTTTACTGGAGAAGTTATCTCTATAAATACTTGCTTAAAAATTGTACTTTATAATGCAGAGGGGTATAGGCCTTCTGCATTTTTATTTTCTGAAAAACTTATATTTTAAAGAGGTTAGCATGGAACTTAAAGAAAAATTGATTAAAATAGAGACTATATATGAAGGAAAAATTTTTGATGTACAGCAAAGACTTATAAAATTACCTGACGGCAGGGAGACAGTATATGATATTGTAAAAAATCCAAACGCGTGTGCTGTTGTGCCGATGGACGATGAGGGCAATGTTATAATGGTGCGCCAATATAGACAAAGCGCAGGCAAAGTGTTGCTGGAAATTCCGGCAGGCAAAATAGACGAAGGAGAAAACCCTGATAAGTGCGCAGTGCGCGAACTTCAGGAAGAAACAGGATATATAGCAGGCAATATTGAAAAGGTTGTGGATATGAGAGTGTCCCCGGGATTTTCAACAGAGATAATATATATTTACAAGGCATATAACTTAACACAAGGCGAGACAAACTTTGACGAGGACGAATTCATAGAAACAGAAAAGATACCTTTGGAAGATATGTATCAAAGGGTAATAAAAGGAGAAATAGAAGACGGCAAGACCATTTGTGGAATACTTGCAGTCTATAGTGAAAAATATGGAAATAAATGAAATAAAAGAACTGCTTAAGGCAGAAAATAGACCACTAAAATTTAATGAGCTTATAAAGAAACTTTCAGCAGACAGGGATGAACTGAGTGCTGCACTTGATGAAATGATAGAAGAATATGCTCTTATAAGAACAAAAAAAGGGGCATATGCACTTCCTGAGCATTTGGGCTATGTTGTTGGAAAAATGCAAAGAAAAGAGAGGGGATTTGGATTTGTAATCCCTGAAGAAGGCGATGAAGATGTATTTGTACCGGCTTCAGGCATGGGCGGCGCTTTTGGCGGCGACCGAGTGCTTGCCTCATTTTCGCACAAGTCATCAAAGGATAAGCGCAGAGAAGGCATGGTTTTTAAAATATTGGAGCGCGGACGCGAAGAGCTGGTGGGAACATTTGAGGAAATTGCCTCCGGCGGGTTTGTTGTGCCGGAAGATAAAAGCTGGGGCAGCGATATATTCGTTACAAGAGACACAAAAAATGGCGCTAAATCCGGCGACAAAGTTGTGGTGCGCGTTGTTAAATGGGAGGCAGAGCGCGGACGTAATCCTATAGGGGTTATAACAGAAGTGCTCGGAAGCTCAAGCGATATTGGAGTGGACATACTTTGCATTATCCGCGAAAAAGGAATTGAAACTGAATTTAGCAAAAAAACACTTGCGCAGGCGGAAAAAGCTGCAAATATATCAAAAGATGACCTTAAAGACAGGATGGATTTAACACGCAAGAATGTGTTTACCATTGATGGAGCTGACGCAAAGGACTTGGATGATGCAATATCCATTGAAAAAACAAAAAGCGGCAACTGGCTTTTGGGTGTTCACATTGCGGATGTTTCAAACTATGTAAAACCAGGAACTCATCTGGATGATGAGGCGTATGACCGTGCAACTTCAGTCTACTTTGTGGACAGGGTTATACCCATGCTGCCAGAGACCATATCAAATGGAATATGCTCATTGAGCGAAGGTGTTTTGCGCCTTACAATGAGCTGCTTTATGGAAATTAACGCACGTGGCAAAGTTGTGAATCATGATATTAAAAAAAGTTATATTAAAAGCACCGCTCGTCTTACTTATGACGAAGTAAACGATATATATGATGGCGACAAAAAACTGATTAAAAAGCGTAAAAAGATTTTTGAAGATTTGCATGAGGCAAAGAATCTGGCAGAAGCTTTAGCTGCAGCAAAATACAGGCGAGGAGCCTTGGAGTTAGACATTGATGAAGCACGCATTGAAGTGGATGAAGACGGTATTCCAGTTAATATATCGCCACGCAAAAGAGGAACTTCTCACAAAATGATAGAAGAATTTATGCTTATATCAAATGAGACTGTGGCAAGTCATGTGGCTAGCATGGGATTGCCGTTTATTTACCGCGTGCATGCACAGCCCAATCCTGAAAAGCTGAAAGAATTTTTGCGCTTTTCGTACAATCTTGGATAT
The DNA here is from genome assembly GCA_963676355.1 of Christensenellaceae bacterium. Classification (GTDB taxonomy): domain Bacteria; phylum Bacillota; class Clostridia; order Christensenellales; family UMGS416; genus JAGLOK01. Next base: position 195,351 of record OY781093.1, on the reverse strand, counting down.
TCTGTGAAAGGCTCAACCGATGACGTTCGCCCAAAACAGCTACAGGAGATATTGGATGCGGCAAATGACACGCCAGAAGAAAATGTTTTAAACATGATTATGTTGCGCACTATGCAAAAAGCAGTATACTCGGGAGTGAATATAGGCCACTTTGGGATTGCTTCAGAGTGCTATTGCCATTTTACTTCGCCAATTCGCCGCTATCCAGACCTTGTTGTCCACAGGATTTTAAAAGGGATAATCGAAGGCAAAATCACCGAAGGGTATATAAAACAATATGGCGAGCGCTCGGCACAAACGGCTAAACACTGCTCGGACAGAGAACGCCGCGCAATGCTTGCAGAGCGAGACGTGGATGACCTGAAGATGACAGAATATATGTCGAGCCGTGTTGGTGAAGAGTTTGACGCTGTGGTTTCTGGTGTTACGGAGTTTGGCATATTTGCAGAGCTTACAAACACAGTTGAAGGTCTTATCAGAATGACAAGCCTTGATGATGATTACTATGTTTTTGAGGAACAAGGATATCTTGTTAGGGGACAGAGGACCGGCAATGTATATAAGCTTGGACAGAGGATAAAAGTGCGATGCATTAAAGCTGATATTGCAATGCGCAATATAGACTTTGAGATTGTGCAACAATAGTGACATCACAATGCAAATTATGGTAGAATATACTCTATGAATAAAAGAATTAAATTAGATCCGCCGCAAATTCTGGTTATCGGCTTTGCGGCTGTAATTTTGATTGGCGCACTGCTTTTGTCTCTTCCGGCGGCCGCAGCTCCCGGCGCAGAAAAAGCAAACTTTGTGGATTCGCTTTTCACATCCACATCGGCTGTATGTGTGACGGGGCTTATTGTCCGTGACACTGCAACCGGATGGTCTACATTTGGACAGGTTACAATACTTGTGCTGATTCAGTTTGGTGGACTTGGTTTTATGACCATGGCAACACTCATACTGATGCTTATGGGACGACGCGTGGGACTTCGCGAGCGACTTGTAATTCAAGAAGCTTTGAATGAATTTTCATTGCAGGGGCTTGTGGCACTTATTCGCAAGATTCTGTTTTTAACCCTGTCATTTGAGCTAATTGGTGTGATGCTATTATCCATCCGCTTTATCCCTGAATATGGATTTGCGGACGGTCTATACAGGAGCGTATTTCATTCCATATCCGCCTTTTGTAATGCTGGATTTGATGTGATGGGTAACTACACTTCATTTACTGCATATCAAACTGATTTTCTAGTTAATATAACTCTTATTATGCTTATAGTAGTTGGTGGTATTGGATTTACTGTGCTCATAGACATCGGCAACAATAAAAAGTTTAAGCTTTTATCGCTTCACTCAAAAGTTGTAATTACAATAACCGCTGTCCTTCTCGGATTAGGCTTTTTATTCTTTTTAATTATGGAATTTAAAAACCCTGAAACTCTAGCTTCAGGGAAGCTTAATTTTTTCGAAAAATTGATGGCAGCGATGTTTCAGTCGGTCACAACAAGAACGGCAGGGTTTAATACAATCGACCAAGGCGCAATGACTTTGCCCAGCAAGTTTATGTCCTCGATACTTATGTTTATCGGTGCATCACCTGCAGGTACTGGCGGCGGTGTCAAAACAACTACTTTTGCTGTGGTGCTTCTCATAGTCTATACTGTGCTTCGAGGACGTCATGAGATAACAGCGTTTAACAGACAGCTGATAAAGGGTACGGCATATCGAGCAGTTACGATTACTGTAATCGGCTTGGTTATAGTGTTTGTGTTTGGAATGGTGCTGTCGGTTGCGGAGATTGGCAATGATCCTGAGCTTTTCAAATTTGAAAATATTATGTTTGAATCGGTTTCGGCATTTGCAACTGTTGGACTTTCAACTGGAATGACTCCTCATCTTTCAACAACATCGAAAATATTTATGATAATCACAATGTTTGCAGGACGTGTTGGTCCTCTTACGCTGGCACTCGCATTTTCCAGAAGCTACAGCCGTTCAAAGATAAAGTTTAAATATCCTGAAGGCAAGATTATGGTGGGCTAGCGACGTGAAATTTAAAAAGATTTTAGTATTATTACTATCGCTGGTTACAGTGCTTGTGCTTTTTCCGGATTCTACCGCTCATGCGGATGACTTGGTTCAATTTGGATGCGAAGAATTAAAAACTGCCATGGTGAAGATAATCGGAAAAGAAGGAATCACCATAGATGATATGAAGTCGCTAAGTGGACGGCTTGACCTATCTTATTTAAACATAAAGTGTCTTGATGGCTTGGAACATGCGCAAAACGTTAAAGATTTGGTTTTGTCTTTTAATAACATTACAGATATATCGCCCATTATAGGGCTTTCCAATCTTAAATCTCTCTATTTAGATTATAATTGGTTAAAAACGCTACCAGAAAAAACAAATCTTTCATCATTGGAGCACATTGATATAAGCAATAATGAGATAGCGACTATTCCGAATAGCTTTTTTGAAATGCCCAGCATAAGGCGTATATATATGGGTGATTTAAATCTTGAAGCTGCACCCAACCTTTTTTCTACTGCAAATACGCTGGACAGATTGGACATTTCAGGAGCAAAGATTGAAGGGTTTGAATTTGTTGAAAACCTTACAAACTTGGAGCTTTTGATGATGAACGGGTGCGAACTTGAATCGCTTCCGAACTTAAGCGGGATGCAAAGGCTAGGCTATTTATATTTTGCGGACAACAAACTTGTGGATTTGCCGGAATACCTTTCTAACTTGCCGATTATAAGGCTGGACCTTTCTGGCAACCTTATTAGCAATATGCCACAAAGTTTTGCAAACATGAAAAAGCTTGAGCAGCTGGTGATGACAAACAATTACTTTACAAAGATTCCTGATGCTGTGCTGCAGATGGAAAATCTAGAAGTATTGATGTGTGGTCAAAATCTTTTGGAGGATGTGCCAGATGGCATTGGAAACCTTGAAAATATAAGGCGTGCTTCATTTGCATCAAACAATTTGACTTCGCTTTCAAAGTTTATAAACTTTGAAATACCATATTCCTATCAGATAAGCTTTTCATATAATTATCTGGATTTAAATGATGCAACAAACAAGGATGTTCTGGATGGCTACAAAAACACCGGCGGCACTCAAAAAGGCGCAAAGCTTGAAGTTATTTCTTTAATGGGCGATACAAACAGTGTTGTGATTGAATGTGGCTTTAATTGGGCTGAGCTTGAAAACATTGGGCAAAATGCTCAAGCGTATTCACTTAAGCTGTTTGAACTAAAACAGGGGCAGCTCTTCTTGTTGCAAGATGAAAGCTTAAGCGAACAAGCAAATGAGGCACTTTCAGTTTCATACGGTGGAGCTACTGAGGGAGTGCATGATTACGTTTTGTGTCTTGAAATAAAAGACGGCTCTCTGCCGCAAAAAATTATAAAATATTCAGCAAGAGTTAATGGTGCTGTTGTGAATGCGGCTGCGACCTTCACACCTGAGCCAACGGATGCAATAATTACGCAAACACCTGTGCAGACAGTGATGCCAGAGGTGGTGGAAGAAGGGAAAATCCTCCCAAAATACCTTTTGTATATATTGCTTTTGGGAGTTATAATAATTATATCTGCAATTATATTGCACTTTGTGCTAAACAGGAGAAAATAATGTCTATTGATAATCCAATATTATTTTATGCTATAGCGGCTATATTGGCGTTTTTGTTTATTACGCTTGTTTTAGTCGTTATTTTATTGGTCAGAAGGCTTAGACGGATGAAGATGCATCTTTATGATGATGAGTTGGAGCTTTCTGCAAAGATTGAATTTTAAAATATTTGGTAGGTCCGGAAAGGTGGTTATATGTCTTTAAAATTAATGGCAGTCGGTGATGTTCACTTTGATTCGCCGTCATTGTTGGGCGATGATGAAAGAAAAAAACTTGAAAGCCTAAAAAAAGACGCGTTCAAACGCGCGGTTGATGAGGCAGCGAGCCGTAATGTAACCGCATTTTTAATATGTGGCGATTTATTTCACAATGACTGTGCAAGCTTTGAGACGATGATATTTTTAAGAAAATGTTTCCTTCAGTTGGCAGCCTGCGGAATAAAGGTGCTCTATGCACACGGAAAAGCTGACAGTGCAGCAGCACCGGATATTATAAAAACCAATAACTTTATAGATTTTTCACACGAAGTGGAGCGTTATGAGCTAATAGGTGCAGACGGCGCACCTGAAGCTGTGATTTTCGCTTCAGGATATTCGAGCGGCACAGCTTTTATTGCAGAGCAATTTGAGCAGAAAGAAACTTCATATCCGACAATCGGGCTTATATATGACGGGGACGGATTTAAAAACCAAAACTCTTTTGTTTTGGATGGCCTTGCGGGGCTTAATTATGATCTTTTTGTGCTGGGAGGATATCATCACTATTTGGTGGCTCGTTCTGATAGTAATATTATATATCCCGGATCACCAACAGGGGTGTGGTTTGGTGACAAAGCAGGCGGAGCACTGTATGCGGAGATTAACGGATACGGTCAGATGGTGATGGATAAGATTCCGCTTTCAGAGGCAGCATTTTATGACATTGAAATAGGAAACATTCAAGAAAATGATATTAACACATTAAAAAGGCGCATTGAAACTGAGATACAATCTCATGTTACATCTGTAAAAGATGCTTTTGTGAGGGTAAGACTTACCGGCAGGTGTCCTTTTGCAGATAGCTTTAGCCAAGAGGAAGTAAAAAATGCGGCAGATGAGTTGTCAAACACTATGGATATAGTAGTATTTATCCAGAAAGATGGATTGCTTCCAATGCTTCCAAAGTCTCTTTTTGATTCGACATCTCCGTTTGTTGAAAGTGTAAAGATAATAGATTCAATTAAAAATGACGAAGATAAGCTGGAAGATACACTGGAAAAAGTGGGCAAAGGCAGTGAGCTTTTTTATGAAACAATAGACAAAGAGAAAAAAGAAGAATATAAGGCCGAGTTTAAAGAAGGCCTGATTGATACATTGTGCAAGGTCATGATAAAGGAGGCGGGCTATGAGAATTAGACGGCTTACAGTTAAGAATTTTGGCAGATTCGAAAACTATGCGGTTGATTTCAACGGGAATCTGGCGGTGGTGAATGGACAAAATGAAGCCGGTAAATCGACCATTTTTGATATGATAAAAGTGCTGCTATTCGGCTTGCCTGAAGAGATGTCACCCGAAGAGAGAATGCGATATGTGCGCCATGGATCAAACGAAGCACATATTTCAGGTGAATTTGAGCGAGAGGATGGCTCTCCGCTTACTCTTTCTCGGATTATATCCCAATTTTCCTGCGACCTGAACATCAATGAAAACTTTGATTTTCAAAATCTCGGAAGTGTGAAAGCACCGATAGTTCAAGACTTATCAAAAGAAGTGTATGAGAATATTTATGCCCTAGACTTTCATGCAATGAGCTCAATTAAGGAAGATATTTGGCAGGGAATAAAAGAAGAATTTATGGATGCGGACATGGCAAAAGAACTTGTCAGCGCAAACGAAGCTATATCAATTTCAAGAAAAAAAGCAGATGAGTTGTTTAAAAGCATCGAGGGACCTTCTGCTATAAATGAACTTTTAAAAGAGCGCGAGTCTTTAAAAGATAGACTTTCAGAAGTCAACCAAGACCAAAAAGATGCAGCGAGAGACTATCTTGAGCTTGATAAAACAAAGCGCGAGATTAACGATTTGCAAAACAAGATTGAATTTGAAAGCGCATTTATACAGGAAGCGACCAAGATGAATGGTCTTAAGGAAGATATATCAAGGATAAAGATATTGGCAAAAGAAGCTGGAGACTTATCGCCTTATAAACCATGGCTTCCTGACATCAAAGAAGAATATGTTTCTCTTTTACATGAAGAGGAGGATGCCAGGCTTTCATACGAAAATCTGTTAAATAAAGAACAAGAAACTGAAGTTGTGCCTGATCAGCAAGAAGAAGTGCCTGAAAAATATAAAAAGGCATTAGAATATGAAAATGAAATAAGAATGCTTAGCATTTCAGATCCCGAAAAGGAAGATGCAGAATCTATAGGATATGTATCAGAATCTACTGAAAGTGAGCAATCGGACTTTTTATCATTTAAGGAAGATGAAAGCTATTATACTCAAGAACAATTAAATGACAACGATGATTATTCCAAAGCGGCTGAAAACTGGAAAAAGGTTTGTGCAGAGAGATTACATGACGCAACGCATGAAGAAGAGATTTTCAAATCTCTCGATCAAATTAACGCTATGAGCCTTGCGGGAAAACTAGAGCTATACTCTGAAAGCAAAACGCAGCTGGATATGCTTATAGAAAGTGCAAGCCATCCTAAGAAGAGCGGTACAAGAACATTCTTTTTCATCTTTACGCTTATAATTTCAATACTTATAGTATTGTCGGGAGTGTCTTTGTTCTTTGTTAATACTATAAAAGATTTGCTGCAAAACATATCACCAGTAAATAATATTTTTGATTCGTTTGTAGATTTGTTTAAAATTATTCCTTTGGATATACCAATTATTGCGAACCTACTAACCGGAATTGGACTGATTTTACTTGTATCGGATTTTGGATTTATAAAGCAAAAGTCTGCAAAATCACAGCTAAAAAGCAAAGAAGAAGTTATAAAAGGTGCACGAGAGGAAGAGGAATACAACAAAGCAGAGTTTGAAAAAGAGCTTTATGGACTTCCTGTTTCTAAGATTAAAATCAAACGTGCAGATAAAAGCATAAGTGAAGATGTTATAGAGCTTAAAGAAGCAAGACAAAAGCTTTTTGAGGAAAGACGGAAAAAGGACGAGGCTGCTGAATCTGAAAAAACTGATGATGTTAAGCCTGATGAAGAAATAGTTGAGCCGAAGGCTCAGCCGGAAGAAAACATCGCAGATGTTCCACAGGAAGAAAGCGAGATTTCAAAACTTGCAAACATTTTGCTTGATTTTCCGTTCCATGATGATGAGCAGAATCTAAATGCTCTAAACAACCTTTTGGATAATGCAATGGAGCATGTAGCTAAAATGCAACATTCAGACGCACCACAAGCTAAAAGTCCTGCACCATCTCCGGAAGAAGTTGCAAAGCTTAAAGCCGCTTACGACAAAGCAAAAAGCGAGCTGAACGAAATGGAAGCTCTTTTGGGTGAAAATCCTTTGGAAGAGATAGAAAGCATTCAGGAGCGTTATAGCAAGCTTAACCGCGCTGTAGTCTTAAGGGATGAGATCTTGGAGAAATATCCGAACTTTAAAGAGATATCCGAGCGACTTAACCACTTAAGCCAAGCAGGATGGCCTTATAACGAAGAAGCTGTGTCTCAAGCAAAAGATAGAATCGCAGAGTGCAGAGATAAAATTGGTGAAGCTCAGAGCAAGATTGGCGTGATGGAAAACAACGTTAAGAAAGCGCTTTTAGGACATGATCCTTCAGATATCGCATCTGAAATACTTGCTTTGGATGATAAAATATTAAATTCTAAGATGGAATACGACAAGCTTCGGGTGAGCGAGCAGATTATAAAAGACGGACAAGATACATTCTCAAAGCTGCATCAGCCGGAAGTTTTGCAACGAGCAAGCTATTATCTTTCGATACTTACTGATGGTAAATACAGCGAGTTGGATTTGGACTCTGAGACATCTGAAATTACAGTGCTCACTCAGAATGGCAATTATATGACTCCGCAGGCTGCACGACTTTCTCAAGCCACGCGTGAGCAGATATATCTAAGCATACGCCTATCTGTAATCGAGTCGTTTGACGAGGGACAAGAAGCGATGCCAATAACGCTGGATGAAGCACTTATAACATGGGATAAAGCACGCCTTGGCGCGGGACTTGACCTTTTGGCACAGATTGCAAAAAAACGCCAGATACTTATATTTACATGTCATGACTTCATAGTGGAAGCAATGCGCGAAAATCAGCCAAAGGCTCAGATAATCGAACTTAACTAAATGAAAAATATTAAATTTAAAATAGCCTGTGAACAGGCTATTTTTATAAAATACTACCGGAGATAATTTATGGGATACAGCAATTTAAAATTTGACAAAGACTCACTTTTTTTGGTTACAGGGGGTGCTGGGTTTATCGGCTCAAACCTGTGCGAGGCTTTGCTTAACAAAGGCTATAAAGTGAGATGCTTGGATGACCTATCAAACGGTAAAAAGGAAAATGTGGAGTTATTTATGGATAATCCAGATTTTTCTTTCATAAAAGGGGATATACGTGATTTAGACACATGTATGAGTGCCTGTGAGAATGTAGACTATGTATTGCATCAGGCAGCTTGGGGAAGTGTGCCAAGAAGCATAGAAATGCCTTTATTATATGAAGAGATAAATATCAAAGGCGCAATAAACATGATGGAATCGGCAAGACAAAATGGTGTGAAGAAGTTTGTCTATGCGTCCAGTTCTTCAGTTTACGGTGATGAACCCAATCTTCCCAAAAAAGAGGGCGTTGAAGGAAATTTGCTCTCACCATATGCAGTTACAAAAATGTTAGGTGAACAATATGGAAAACAATATACCATGCACTATGGTCTTGACACTTATGGCTTAAGATATTTTAATGTATTTGGCAGAAGACAGGATCCGTATGGCGCATATGCGGCTGTTATACCGAAATTTATAAAGCAGTTAATGGATGGTGAGCAGCCTACAATTAATGGCGACGGAAAGCAAAGCCGCGATTTTACTTATATCGAAAACGTAATCGAGGCAAATCTGAAAGCGTGTAAAGCGTCCAGCGAAGCCGCTGGTCAGGTATATAATATTGCCTATGGTGGAAGAGAATATCTGATTGATATTTATTATGTTTTGACAAAAGCTTTGGGCAAGGATGTCGAGCCAAGGTTTGGTCCTGACAGAATAGGGGACATAAAGCACAGCAACGCCGATATCTCAAAGGCGAAAAAACTTCTGGGGTACGATCCCGATTGGGATTTTGAAAAGGGAATTGATGCTGCGATCGAGTGGTATAAAGAGAATTTATGATAGTTAAAAAGCTGTGGAAAAATCCACAGTTTTTTAAGAACTTAAAGCTTAGTCAAGGTCTATCACAAGCTCCACAGGGCAGTGATCGGATCCCATTACGTCAGCATGAATAATGCTGTCTTGAACTTTGTCTGCAATTCTGTCGGATACTACAAAGTAGTCGATTCTCCATCCGGCATTGTTCTTGCGGGCGTTAAACATATATGACCACCAAGTGTATTTTCCTTCAGCATCAGGATAGAGCAGTCGGAATGTATCGGTAAATCCAGCATCCAAAAGCTTGGTGAATTTTTCTCGCTCCTCATCGGTAAACCCTGCGTTTTTATGATTTGTTTTGTCGTTTTTAAGGTCAATTTCTTTGTGAGCTACATTTAAGTCACCGCACAAAATAACAGGCTTTTTGGAATCAAGTGCTTTAAGATAGTCTCTAAATGCGTCTTCCCATGTCATTCGGTAGTCAAGACGAGCAAGCTCACGTTGGGAGTTTGGTGTGTAGCATGTGACTAGATAGAAGTTTTCATATTCAAGCGTGATTACACGGCCCTCTGTGTCATGCTCCGGGATGCCGATACCTATAGTTTTAGCGAGTGGCTCTTGTTTTGAAAAAATCGCTGTACCTGAATAGCCTTTTTTTTCAGCATAGTTCCAAGCCTGCGTGTAGCCATCTGCAGGGAAGTCTATCTGACCTTCCTGCAGCTTTATTTCCTGCAAACAGAACATGTCCGCATTCATTTCGTTAAAATATTCAGTAAATCCTTTTTTTATACAGGCACGAAGCCCGTTAACATTCCAAGATATTAGTCTCATAATATTTCCTTTTTAATTAATTGTATCATAAAAAAAGCGTGTTTATAATAACTGTTTCATTTCAGCCTTTTCATGATCCAGCAGCTTTATCTTAACTTCGCTTCCCAATGCAAAGCCGCCCAGTGATCCTTTTGCAAGAACACGATGGCAGGGAATTATTATCGGCAAAGGGTTACGGTTTAAAGCACCGCCGGCTGCACGAAAGGCATTTGGGTTATTTATAGCTGCAGCTATTTTGCCATAGGTTGATGTTTTGCCATATGGGATTTTGCTTGTGGCGTTGAGCACTTTTTTTGTAAAATCTGTTACAGTGATATCAAAGGGCAGATTAAATGTTATAAGGTGATTTTCAAAGTAAGCCTTTATTTGAGATGCAGCATCAAAGGGATCGCCAAGTTTGCAATCAAAGTTTGATTCTTGTCCGATTTGAATATATCGGACACCGATGTCTGAGCTTATAATGCTTATCTTGCCGATAGGAGAAAAGTATGTTTGTTTAAATAATTTATCCATAATATTATAAAAACGCCCTTTTGGGGCGTTAGTAGCTTTTTGGTTATCTATTTTGATTTGCCTTAAAGCATTCGTCACAATAAACGGGACGGTCGCCTCTCGGAAGGAAAGGAACTGTTGCGGTTTTTCCGCATCCGTCGCATGTAATTTCATGCATTTGCCTTTGTGAACGTCTTTGCTTTTTACGATCCTGACGGCATGAAGGGCAGCGCTTTGGCTCGTTTTCAAAACCTTTTTCTGCGTAAAATTCTTGTTCTGATGCGCTGAATACGAAGTTTTCGTTACAGTCAGCACAGGTTAGGGTTTTATCCTCGTACATAATATCTCCTTTGTCCCAAATCCTTGAGACTTGTTATTATAGCCGCAAACGCGGCACCTAGCAGTTTGCCAAGATAAAGCGATTATACCAGTAAGAAAGGAGATTGTAAAGCAAATATGTTAAAATTTAGCATTTAAAAATAATAAATTTTCGTGTAATGAAAACAAAAAAAGCCCATGCTTTTGCAGGGGCTTTATGGGTTGATTTGATATCAGTTAAAAAAGCCTTTTTTGGCTAAAAGTTCGGCCATTAAAAGCCCGCCGCCAGCAGCTCCGCGCACAGTATTGTGAGAAAGACATACAAATTTATAATCGTAATGAGTATCTTCACGCAGTCTTCCGACTGTTACGCCCATGCCGTTTCCGTTGTCACGGTCAAGCTTGGTCTGTGGTCTGTCATTTTCCTCGAAGTATGTTATAAAAGGAGTCGGCGCACTTGGGAGTTCAAGTTCTTGTGGGACAGTTTTTAATTCTGCCCAACGCTTTTTGATTTCTTCCATTGAAGGCTTTTTGTCAAAGCTTACAAAAACAGCTGCCAAATGTCCGTCTGTAACAGGCACTCTTATGCATTGAGTTGTTATACTCATATTGTCAGTGTTAACGATTTTGCCGTCTTTAACTTCGCCCCAAATTTTAAGCGGCTCCTGCTCGCTTTTTTCCTCTTCGCCGCCTATGTAAGGTATGACGTTATCCACCATATCAGGCCACATTTCAAATGTTTTGCCAGCACCGGATATCGCTTGATATGTGCATGCTAAAACTTTTGTGACTCCAAAATCTTTTAGAGGATCCAGAGCCGGAACATATGTCTGGATAGAGCAGTTAGGTTTTACAGCAATAAAGCCTCGTTTTGTGCCAAGTCGTGCTTTCTGAGAAGCTATCACATCAAGGTGCGCATGGTTTACTTCAGGAATGAGCATAGGAACATCTGGTGTGCCCCTGTGTGCTGAGTTGTTGGAAACCACGGGGATTTCAGCTTTTGCATATGCTGTTTCAAGTTCGCGTGTTGCAGCTTTATCTAAGTTTATGGCACAAAACACAAAATCAACCTTGTCTTTAACGGCATCTATATCCTGTGCGTCGTAAACCATTATGTCTTTTACATATTCGGGCATTTCGCCATCCAGCAGCCATCTTCCGCTCACTGCATCTTCATATTTTTTGCCGGCCGAGCGTGGTGACGCTGAAAGGGCGGTCACGTCAAAATATGGATGATCTTCCAGAAGTTTTATAAATCTCTGTCCGACCATACCTGTTGCGCCTACTATTCCTGCTCTATATTTTTTCATGATACACCTCGTAAATATTTCGGATATTATATCATATGCGCTATAACTTTAAAACTATTTTTTTCTGGCAATATATTTTACAAGCTTTTCTGCCTCGGAAAACAACAGCATTACAAAAGGGGAAAGGAGCGTTATTGTCCATTGGATTGGAGTGAGAGGCACAAGCGAGAAAACATTTGCAATAAAAGGTATAACGGCGACTGATATCTGAAGTGCGGCTGAACCTAGAAAAGCATATATCATAAACTTGTTTGAAAACGGTGAGGAGAAAAATGACCTGTGGTCAAACCTTACACTCAACGAGTGGACAAGCTGTGTCATGCCAAGCGTTACAAAAGCCATTGTTGTTGCTGCCTGAGGGCTGTTATAAACTTTAAGGCCAATAATATAAATAGTCAGCGCAATAAGACCGTTTACAGCTCCGTGCAAAAGAAGCTCCAGCGTGAGTTTTTTTGTGAAGAAGGGTTGTCTTGAGTCGCGAGGGGGTCTGGTCATTATATTTTTTTCAGCAGGCTCCATTCCCAAGGCAAGCGCGGGGAAGGTGTCAGTTACAAGGTTTATCCACAGTATGTGAATAGGCAAAAATATGTGCCAACCCGCAAGCGTTGCGATAAATATTGCTATAACTTCGCCAAGGTTTGAGCTTAAAAGAAACTTTATCGATTTTGAAATGTTTGTGTATATGTTTCTGCCCTGTTTTACGGCTTTAATGATTGTTGCGAAATTATCGTCTGTTAAAACCATGTCAGAGGCGTTCTTTGAAACGTCGGTTCCCGTTATACCCATGCCAACACCAATGTCTGCGCTCTTTAATGCTGGAGCGTCATTTACGCCGTCACCTGTCATGGCAACAACCATTCCTCTTGCTTGCCATGCATCCACTATGCGCACTTTGTGCTCGGGAGACACGCGGGCAAAAACAGCGATGTCTGAAACCTTTTCCTTAAGCTCTTCATCGGTCATATCTTCAACTTCACGTCCTGTTATTGCTATACGTGTTTCATCCAGAATACCAATGCGTGAGGCTATGGCTTTTGCAGTTTCAATGTGGTCGCCGGTGATCATCACAGGTTTGATTCCGGCTTTAAGGCAGGAAGTAACCGCGCCAAAAGCTTCTTCGCGCGGAGGATCCATCTGTCCGCACAGCCCAATAAATATTAGATTGCTTTCAGATTCTAATATATCGGATACATCGTCATTTTCAATCGGTTTATATGCAAAGGCTAAAACGCGCAATGCATCGTGAGCGAGGTCAGCGTTTGTTTTAATCGCAGCATCTTTTAGCTCTTTTGTAAATTCAACTACTTTGCCATCAACTAACGCTTTTGTGCATCTAGAAATTAGGATATCAGGTGCACCTTTTGTATATGAAACGAGAGAATTGTTTTGTCTTGTTATCACTGTCATTAGCTTGCGCTTGGAGTCAAAAGGTATCTCATTTTCGCGCTCTCTTGAGCGCAATGCATCCGTATCAAACAGATTGTGGAACACAAGATAGTCGATAAGCGCAGCTTCAGTTGGATCCCCTATGGAAGAAAGATCATCCCGAAGATTTGCATCATTACAATAGGCCATACATTTTGACAGCATATCATTTGTGCTGCCGGCATCGTGCATCTTAAGGTCGTGATAAACTTTTTCGACAGTCATTTGGTTTTTGGTAAGCGTTCCGGTTTTGTCCGAGCACACCACTTGAGTTGAGCCAAGTGCTTCAACTGCTGTAAGCTTACGAATTATAGCACCATGTTGCGCCATGCGCTTCATGCCCATTGCAAGAAGAATGGTAACAACTGTTGCAAGTCCTTCAGGTATGGCGGCAACAGCAAGGGATATTGAAAGCAGGAACATGTCAAAAATCTCTCTGCCTGATAATAGCCCTACTGCAAAGACTATAACGGCGATGATTAAAACGGCAAAGGAAAGAGTTTTGCTTATGCTGTTTAGGTTTTTTTGTAGGGGAGTAACTTCATCTTCTGTGTTTGCAAGCCTGTCAGCTATCTTGCCCATTTCGGTGTCTATTCCACATTTAACTGCTATGCCCGTGCCTCGGCCTTGTGTTATGGAGCAGCCCATAAACACCATGTTTTTCATGTCGCCTAAAGCGGCCTTTTCGTCATCCAAAGCTTTTATGTTTTTTGATACGGGTACAGATTCGCCTGTAAGGGTTGATTCCAACGCGTATAATGACGCAGCTTCGATAAGCCTTAAGTCTGCAGGGACGGAGCTTCCTGCTTCAAGCAAAACAACATCGCCCACAACGACATCTCGTGCCGGTATTTTTTGAGCGCTTCCATCTCTTATTACCATTGCATTCGGCGCAGACATTTCTTTAAGTGAATCAAGTGCTTCTGAAGCCTTGGATTCCTGAATCGCGCCAAGCAACACATTAAGCACCACAACCATTAATATTATAATGCCGTCAGTTATTTCACCCAACACAAAAGAGATTATGGCCGCACCAAGAAGAACGATGAGCATTACGTTTTTAAGCTGCTCAAAAAGTATTTGAAAAAAGCTCTCCTTTTTGCCTTCGGGCAAAACGTTAGGACCATTTTCTGAAAGCCTTCTGGAAGCTTCTGAGGAATCAAGCCCCATTTGGCTTGTTTTGTGCTTTTGAAAGGTCTGTTTTACGGAAAGAAGATGATAAGAGTTGTTTTTGTGTGTCATAATGTTCCTTTGTTAGTTTCAGGATTAGTCTATGATGGTGTTTTCAAGCACATATGTAGGTGCTTCGTCAAACAATACGCTGACGGATTCGCGCACATGAATGCGGCGTACGGTTTCTGCAAAAAGTGCAGCAACTGAGACTACATGAGTCATTTTTGACTGAATGATATTTGGGTTTGCAATTGTATCTGTTGTGATATATATGTCGATTGGAGACGCTTCCATGCGTTTTATGCCTTTTTCATTTAAAAGCGAATGGGAAGTGCATGCCCAGATCTTTTTTGCGCCTCTTGCTTTTAGTTGATTTGCAACTTCTATAAGTGTTCCGCCTGATATGGTGAAGTCATCAACTATCAGACAGTTTCTGTCTTTTACTGTGCCAATGACTTCAAGTATTTCAGCGCATTCGTCATGTCCTTGCCTTTGCTTGTCGCAAATAGCGGTTGGAACTCCCAGCCTCCCTGCAAAAGAGCGTGCCTCTTTTACAAAGCCTGCATCTGGGGCAACCACAGTGAAGTCTTCATCGCCTATGCCTAAGTGTCTTACAAACTGTGCTAATATCGGAGCTCCGAAAAGATGGTCTACCGGTATTTTGAAAAAGCCCTGAACTTGTGGTGAGTGAAGATCCATTGTTACAACGCGGTCAGCGCCTGCAAGCTCAATGCATTCTGCGCAAACTCTGCCTCTGATTGATACTCGGGGTTCGTCTTTTTTGTCACCTTTTGCGTAGCCGAAATAGGGGATGATAGCGGTAATAGATTTTGCGCTTGCCCTTTTGAAAGCGTCCATCCAAAAGAGAATTTCAGTGAATTCATCGTTTGATTTTGAGCCAATGGGTTGTACAAGATATACATCAGTGTCGCGCACAGTTTCAAGCACGCGTACAAAAGTATTACCTTCTGAAAATGTTATGGTTTCTGATTTGCCAAGTTCTATGCGTAAAAAATCACACATTTTTTTAGCGAAAGCTTCGCCTGTGCTTCCTGCGAAAATCTTAATGTCTTTTCTCCAAGCCATAAATTATACACCTATCCTTTTTTGCTTTATTCAGCAAATATAATATAACAAAAAAAAGCCGTTATGTTAAGTGATATATCTGAGTTGTATACGCTTTCCGACGATTTTTGTATCATCATATAGCTAATGTTGCTTTAAAGGTGTGATGTTTGTAAATAATCAATTTATTAGGTTTTCATAATCTGATTGAGAATCTCTTTGTGCCTCAATACGAGTGTTGTTTATATCATCAAAGTTTTCTAGCATTACGCTTGTTACATTTCCACATAAAGCTGAAGTTTTGACCATGTTTTTCAATATGTTTATGACTTTTGCTTTTTCCATCCCGTTCCTGTAGGGTCTGTCTTCGCTTATGGCAGTAAACACATCAACAACAGCCATAATTCTGGAACCTAAAGAAAGCTCATCCTCCTTGAGTCTGAAAGGATAACCCGTTCCGTCCAAACGCTCGTGGTGGAAGGCTGCCCATTCTGTTATGTGCTGGAGTGCCCTTATCTTGTTTAGCACTCTGTATGTATAATATGTGTGGCTGCGCATAATGCTGAATTCATCCACATCTAGCTTGGAAGGTTTTTCAAGTATCTCACTGGGTACTGCGATCTTTCCCAAATCATGAAGATAGCCGGCTATAAGCATCATTCGGCATTCCATCGGTGAAAAGTTCATAAGGCTTGCAAGGTGCTCGGCACAGGCAGCAACTCCGCGCGAGTGATTTGCGGTGTAGGGGCTTCTAAAGTCTATGATGTTTGCGATTATTTTTGCTATCTGTGTCTGTTGGTCCAGTGTCAATATCATTTCATCTGAAAAGACAGGGGAAATAATCGCGTGTATAGGCTCATACACTAAATCAAGCCAGAGTTTTTCTTGCTTTGATATCTTTAAAAATGCATCAACATGTTCACTCTTAAACATGTGGCCTTTCATCTTGGGTATTTCATTATTGATATACTTTGCCTGCAGAAGAATATCTTCATTGCCTTTAACCATTATGGCGACACGGTCTGCAAGATGGAGTATATGGCTTCGTTCGTCCACTTTTTCACCATCATAGTAAGCGCCATTGCCGTTGTCCCACTTTAGATGGTGAAATTTAATGATGTGTGCCGGCGTGTTTAAAAGTGAGAATCCGCTTAAAAGTCTGCAGCCCTTAAAAGCATGGCTTAATGGATCAGCGCCGCCGTCTATAGCAAGCAGTGAGCGCCTTTCGTGTATAGAAAAAGCACCAATGTCATGCAAAAGCCCCGCGAGTAGTATCTCGCGCTTTTCAGAGAGTGAATATCCAAGCTGATCGCATATCCTGTATGCTGTGTAAGCTACGCGTTTGTGATGGTTTGAAAGTGCTGTGTCAATTAAGTCGGTAAGTTCTGTCAGGGATAGTACAATATCGAACAGATTAACTGATATTTTTCCATACATATTTATAGTTTTTCCTAAATCCTAGCTTTTTGGTCATTATATCACAATATTTAGTTTTAGGAAAAAATATAAACTTATTTTAGTTTCAAAATATTACTGTCATAGGCGCACTGAATTATTCAATATTTGCGGGTTTTGTTAATATTAAGCCCTGTTGAGCAGGATATTCAATTCTTTCATACTCTTCTTTTGATATAAGCTCTCCGCCTGTCCAAACTCCGGGCGATTCCTGCACTCCGTTTTCATATATGGCTTTATATGTCTGAACTATATATCCATCTCTTGGTGCTGTCTGTTGAAAAGTATACATGTCAAGATCTTCATCGAATGTCCAGTTATAATAAGAATAGCTTTCCTGAGGCACTTCAAGATACTCTGTAGGCGGCGGCGGTATGGTTTCGACTATTTCGCTTATCGGCGCGATGTACATATTTTTACCTATTGGAAAAGTATAAACATCTACATCAACATAGCCCGGTCTTCCGATTGAATCATAACAGAAGTAGGCGTCAAAGAATATTGGATAATCGGATGTGTTTTTGAAAACCAAATCACTTTCGCCGTATTTTACGTACGCATCCATACCATATCCATAATCCTTGCTATATGCAGGATAGGTATGATGATTAATTTCAATGATTTGTGCTCCTGCTCGAAAGACTGCATTGTATATGGCTGTGGCAGGTTGGGATAGTTCGGGGAAAGAAAGATAGTATTCTTTGTTAAAAAAGTCCGCCATAGGAAGCAGCCAACCGTTTTCCGGCAAAGGTTCACCTATCAAGCCGAAGAACGAAATTGTATCTCCCGGCATTACAACAAGCCCTTTTATTTTTTCTAAAGCTTTTTCTATGTTGTGGTTACGATTTGAATTCTGTCTTTTTGTGCTGTTAAGATAGCTGGATGAATGATAGATAAATGTAGTGCATTGTCTTAGCTCCTCAAGTGAGGATCTAGGTAGTGCGATATTAAATGGAACTTCTATTGTTGTGTTTTCTTTTTGGCAGAGTGCGGAGACTATAAGCTCACGCAGAGATTCTTTGCTAATGTTTTTTCCATTAATGCCTTGTGTAATTTCAAACATCGTTTGCGGATTTGCGTTTTCTGCAAAGAAGTCATACTCTTCGGGAGTAAATATCACATTAGCTTCGATTGGCATGACATCAAACTGATCTGAAAGATATGCGACTATATTATCCAAACAAATCTCATTATAGGTTACATCAGACACAAGGAATATCTGATTTGCCGCGGCCATTCTTTTATCATTTATTCTTTTAACAAGATTGCCTTGTCTGCCTATAGAAAATGCTTTATCCAACGAGGTGGTAAAATCAATATCAAAACAATATTCTGCAAATGTTGTGTCAATTTTCTGCTTGCCGATATCAAAAGAGACTATTGTTTCATTCATAAGCACAGACCTATATTCATTGAGCAGATTTTCTGCTTGCTGTTTTGAAAGTCCAGATAAATCACTGCCATCTACATAAACGCCTCTGGCAATCTTGTTGCTAAAAGATATCGGAAAAAAGAACATGAGAAGAGCTAAAATAATAATTGCAAAAATGGTAATCAATCGTTTTTGATTTGTTGTCATATTCACCTCAAATAATATTTAATATAGTATAACCTGTCTGGCGAAATATGACAACAATAACATAAATAGCAAAAAGCCTGCACATAGCGTACAGGCTTATGATTTTAGTTTTTCAACCGCTTGCTCCATCAGCCGCTTGCAGGCACAGGAGTAGGAGCGGGGGTTGCAGTTGGGACTGCTGTGGGAGCGGGGGTCGGTGTTGGCTTTACAATTGTTTTGCCTTGTATTGCTTTATAAAGGTGGGTATGCGAGTATTCGCGCTTGACTTCTGTTCCACCTTCCCAGATTCCTTTGTCTTCTGATTCTTCGCAGTCTTTATACCAAACTCTGTCAACTGTATATTCAACCAAGTCTCTGGGTGTAATCATTTTAAACACCATCTTTTTCAGTGCAGCATCATATTCCCATTCAGCCTGTGGATAATCAGATGCAGCGGTTGCTTCATCGACTTCAACATATTCCATTTCAGGAGGGGACTCTCGACGAGTCTCTTCTGGGTCAGCCCTTATATAAAGAATGGTTCCATCAGTGTCTTTTTGTGGCATTGTATATACATCAACATCAACATAGCCCGGTCTTCCGCTTGAGTCATACCAAAAGTATGTATTGAAGTACATAGGATATTCGGAGTTGTTTTGGAACACAAAGTCGCTTGTTCCCCAGTTTACCATTGCATCCATACCATAGCCATAGTCATGATAATATGCCGCCCATGAATGAGGGTTAACTTCAATGATTTTAGCACCTGCCGTGAAAGCTGCGTTAAATATAGCAGTTGCAGACTGACATATTCCGCCGCCGACTTCATCTTTAAGGGTTTTGTCACGAGCAATTGTAGGAGCTTCAAGCCAACCTGTATCCAGAGTTCTTTCGCCAAGCAGTGTGTTGTATGAGATGATATCTCCAGGTTCAACAACCAGTCCCTTATAAAAGCCGATTGCTTTTTCTATGTTATGGTTACGATTTAAATTCTGTCTTTTTGTACTGTTAAGATAGCTGGATGAATGAAACACCAACGTGGTGCATTGTTTTAGCTCTTCCACGCTTTTTGTTGGATGTGACTTTTCAACTGAAAGCTCAATATCTGCTGTCCAGCCGTCTTCAAGCTGTGCGTTTAAGTCCTGAAGAGCTTTGTCATAGTCCATTGCATATCCGACTTTGCCTTCAGTTATTGTAAACATAGCTGCCACTTCGTCAAATTCGGGATTGTCAAACTCTTCGTAGCCGATGCCTTCCGGATTAAATTCTAGCTTGGGTTCTTCCATAGGCTGATCGATTTCTTTTTTGACTTCTTCAAGTGCGTCAACCAGCACTTGCCTGTCCACCATAAAAGAGGACTTATATTCCTTGCCCTCAAGCTGGGTTTGCTGAACAGCTTTATATTTATCAATAAGAGATCCTTCTTTGCCTGTGTTATAGGCCTCCTCAACCACTTTGTCAAAAGCGATGTTTGCTTGAAGGTCTTCTGCATCAAAGTTCCACTCCTTGTCGTGATAGCGGAATGTAATCTGAATCTTTGCAAGTTTTTCTTCTGCAGCTTGTTGAACTGCACTGTAGGCTTCGATTTTGGTCATGCCTGAAACATCGATTCCGTCGACTTTGACACCCTTTATAATCTCTTCTTTGTTAAGCTCTTTTGCAATATTAGCAAAATAGAGTCCTCCGGCAATAAATACCGCCAGAATGATAAGTATAAATACTAAACGAGCGCTGCCTTTTTTATGTGTGGCTCTTGTTGAAGACCTCTTCTTTGAAGAAGGCTTCTTGCCGTTGCTGGCACGTCTTTTAGGTTTTCTTGTTGCCATATAATATTCTCCATTAGTACATCTAAGTTAGTTATATTTATATAATACTATAACAAAAAAAGCAACAGATGTTAAGCATCCGTTGCAATTTTGTTAAATTATTTACGATTTAAGGAGCAGGTGTTGCCGATGGAGGTGGCGTTGGAGTCGCCTGCACGTTCCTTGTGTATATTTTAGCCTGCACATATGCGTATGTGTCGTCGTGGTCATGCTCTCGTTTAACTTCAACCCCGCCTCCATATACACCGGGCTGCGTTATTATTGAGTCCGCATACCAGACTTTGTCTACGCTTACGTCATATCTTACTTTTGAATCTCTGTATACATAGATTTCTTTGTTTAAAGTCGAATCATACTTCCATGTTTTATCCGCAAACTCACCTTCTTTTGCTTCAATATATTCAGGAGCAGGTGGATTTTCTTTTGATACTATAGTGCTTGAGGGTAAAATAAAAAGTCTGTTGCCGTTTTCGTCTTTTTGCGGCATTGTGTATATATCAATATCCGCATAGCTGAGTCTTCCATATGCATCTGTATCATAATATGTATTTATAAATATAGGGTATTCGGAATCGTTTTGGAAAATCAATTCATCTGTTCCCCAGTTAACCATCGCGTCCATTCCGTAGCCGAAGTCTTCTCTGTAGCCTGGCCATGAGTGCGGACCGCGATCAATTATTTTCAAGTCTGCCATAAATAGTGCATTATATAGCGTGGTAGCTATCTGGCAAATGCCGCCACCAAGCGCTTTTTCCAAAGTCTTTTCAGCTGTAATAGTGTTTGCTTCCTGCCAGCCTGCGCGCTCTGTGCGTTCGCCCAAAACGTCATTGTAGCTTACGATTTGGCCGGGCTCTATGACCATTCCTTTAAAGTATCCAAGTGCTTTTGCAAGGTTTGTATTTCTTGCAGTATCGTCTCTGTGTGTATTTTTACTAAATGAATGATATATAAGCGTTGTGCATTCCTTAAGTTCTTCCACAGTATATTTAGGATGCTCTTCTTTTACAGTTATAGTGATATCTGCAGTCCAGCCATTATTAAGAGCCTCGGTTAATTCGGCTTGTGCCTTTTCATAGTCCATCACATAACCGACTTTTCCTGGAGTTATGGTGAACATGTTTTGAGATAAATCCTGGTCGGGAAGACCAACATCTTCAAAATAGTTATAATCTGATGGATCAAATTCAATTGAGGCCTCAACCATGGGCTGGTCAATTTCTTCCTTCACGCCTTTTAATGCTTCAATTAATACGGATTCGTCTACTGAAATATCAGTTTTTAAAACAACGCCATAGTTTTTAGCATCTTCTATTGCCTGCTTGTTTTCATTTTTATCTTCGCTACTTCTGCCTACAGCATATGCTTTGTCCACCATTGCTTGTGCGTTTACAGCGGCTTGAAGTTCTGCCGATGTAAATGTCCATGACTTGTCATTATATCGGAAGTTTATGCCGATGTTTTGTATCTTGGCTTGAGCAGCCTGATTAACTGCTGCCATAGCCTGATCTTTAGTCATGCCCGAAACATCTATGCCGTCAATTGTTATTCCTTGAACTATTGCATCGCTATTGGCACTGACGGTAGTGGGCATGCTTTTTATAACAAGCAAGGCTCCGCCAACAATTACAACAACAATCAACAAGCCAAGAATAAGTTTCATGGCGCCATTATTTCCACCTCTGTTATATGAAGGTGGTCTGTTTGGGTTTTTCGATGGTTGATATTTTGATGAATAGGCTCTCTTGTATGATGAAGAGCCGCCGGTTCTTGATTGTCCTTTTCTTGAGCCTGAATTGCCTGAAGATCTCGAGCCCGTGCTTCTTGAGCTTGAACCGCTTACAGATCTTGAATATGTTCTTCTTTGTGTCATGCAATTTCCTCTCTAATTTAATATTTTATCCATTTAATTTTTTTAGCGCGCCGTGTACAAATCTCTTTTCATTTACAATGGCGCGAGTGTGTTTAGCTTCTGCAATCACTCCGCTTTTGTCATATGCGGTGATATCAAAATCAATAGCATTTTCACGAATCCTTGTGATACATGATTCCGCCCAAACGACTAGCCCCACAGGGGTTGGTGCCAAATGACTTAAAGTTACCTTTATGCCAACTGTCGTCATTCCGCGATCCATGCCTTGTTGTGCAAGTTGATGCGCGCTGCATTCCATCAAAGCCAAAAGATATGGAGTTGAAAAAACAGGAGTATCGCCGCTTCTTACTGCATATGCAGTCATGTCTTCGGTCACTTCCCATCTCTCTCTAAAACTCATGCCTACGCCTAAATTCACCGCAGCCTCCATTAGCTTAATGTATTGATAAGTAAAGCAATAAATCGACTTATAATTATAACAAACAAATTAAAATATTACAATTGTGAGTCAATATATTACTTCATTGTTCACATATTATAAACATATGTGAGTGAAAAGGTATAAATTAAAAGCCCAAGAAATATTCCCAGGCTTTGATATCTGTCTTAAGTTCAAAACTATGCTTCGACGAGATCTTCGGATATACCCTCTGGCATATTCTTTTTAACAATTCTCTTGAATTGCTTTCCGTCGATTTTTTCTTTTTTAAGAAGCGCTTTTGCGACTGCATCTAAAACACAGCTATACTTAGTCAGAATGTCTTCGGTACGCTTTTTTGCTGTTTCAAGAATAGAGGAGACTTCATTGTCTATCTGTGCAGATAGTTTTTCAGAATAGTCTCTTGTGTGTCCAAGGTCTCGTCCAATCATAACTTCCGGCGCGTTTGCCAGATATATCGGGCCTAAATCATCACTCATTCCATATTCCGTAATCATGCGCTTTGCAATGGATGTTGCGTATTTCAAGTCGCTGGTAGATCCTGTTGTTATGTCGTTGAACGTAAGCTTTTCAGCAACATAGCCACCGAGAGACATTGCGATTCGGTCTTGAATTTTGGATTTAGTTATATAGTTTGATTCATCGCCTCTTAAAGTTTGTGTATATCCACCGGCTTGTCCGCGTGGAATTATTGTTACAACATGCACAGGATCACACTCTTTTAAAAAGTGTGCCGCAACGGCATGGCCTGCTTCATGATATGCAACAAGCTTTTGGTCTGCAGGAGTGACGAGTCGACTTTTTTTCTCAGGCCCCATCTGTACACGATTTATCGCTTCCTTAATTTCTTCAATTGAAATTTCCTCGAGATTTCTCCTTGCAGACAGTATGGCTGCTTCGTTTAATATGTTTTCAAGATCAGCACCTGTAGCCATTGGTGTAAGCTTTGCAAGCTCCTTAAGGTCAACATCTTTGCTAAGCGGTTTTCCTTTTGAATGAACTTCTAAGATTTCTTCGCGGCCCTTTACGTCTGGATAGCCAACGGCTATCTGTCTGTCAAATCTGCCTGGTCGTAACAGCGCCGGATCCAGAATGTCATGTCTGTTGGTTGCAGCAATCATTATGATGCCTTCGTTTACAGCAAAGCCATCCATTTCAACAAGCAATTGGTTTAATGTTTGCTCGCGCTCATCGTGTCCGCCGCCAAGTCCGCTGCCTCTGTGGCGGCCAACTGCATCGATTTCATCTATAAAGATAATTGCCGGAGCGCTCTTTTTTGCCTGTTCGAAAAGATCACGCACGCGGGATGCACCCACGCCGACATACATTTCCACAAAATCAGAACCGGAGATTGTAAGAAACGGAACGCCCGCTTCGCCGGAAACTGCTCTTGCAAGAAGAGTTTTACCTGTTCCAGGAGGGCCTACAAGAAGCACGCCTTTAGGGATTCTAGCTCCCATCTTAACGAATTTCTTGGGGTTTTTTAAGAACTCAACTATTTCAGCAAGCTCTTCTTTTTCTTCCACAGCGCCTGCGACATTTTCAAAAGTTACTTTCTTTGCGTTCGGATCCACTTGCTTTGCACGGGATTTTCCAAAATTCATTGCGCGGTTGTTTGTGCCCTGCACCTGACGCATGAAAAGGAAAAACAAAAGTCCTAAAATTGCAGCAATTATTATATAAGGAACAATGAGAGCAAAAAGGGAGCCTGACTGTTCTTGCTTATATTCCAAAGTGAAATCAAAATCCGATTGGGATACCATGTCAACTGGTAAGTCTTTTCCTTTGGCAACTGCTGAAAGTAAATCTTCACGGATATCGACTTTATCGGTTATACTAACTTTAAAGTCATAATCTCCCGGAAAGCTGCCTTCAATAACTGCCGTGTTTTTATACAAACCCGCAAGATAAGTGTCGTATACTACTATGTGAGATACTTCGTTATTTTCAACGAGTTTAATGAATTCATTATATGTCGGCTCTTCCATCTTACCATTTTTAGCGCCGTTCATCGTCATGACAAGCACAAGAGCCATACCGAATATTATAATAAATATTAATGAACCTCTGAACATTTTGTTGTTCTTCAATATTTTGTCCTCCTAGTTTAACTGGAATAATATATTATTGCATAAAAAACAATATTTCAATCATTTTAGTGTATTATTCAAATACTGTTCATTAAACAAGGTAACTTACAAATTATATCACCAAAAATTACCTTAATCAATCTTCATATATGCTCGGCTTGAGTACTCCGATAAACGGAAGATTTCTGTATTTTTCCGCATAATCTAATCCATAGCCCACAACAAATTCGTTTTCAATTTTAAATCCAGTATAGTCGGGGACTATATCGGGGACTTCGCGTCTTTCAAATTTATCAAGTAAAACGCACAAACTTATTGAAGCGGGTTTGCGAGCGTTAAGCACTTTAAGTAAATAATTTAGCGTATGTCCCGTGTCCAGTATGTCTTCAACGATTAAAACGTCCTTTCCCTCTATCGGAGCGTCTAAATCTTTCATGATGCGCACAATGCCTGAGCTCTGTGTGTCATTGCCATAGCTTGAAACTGCCATGAAGTCCACCGCCATTGGAATATCTATGCAACGTGCCAGATCCGAAAAGAAAACAAAAGAGCCTTTTAAGATGCCAACCATCAGCAAATCTTTGTCCTTATATTCCTTGGATATCTTGTGACCTATCTGTGCTACTTTGTTGTGAATCTCTCTTTCGGTTAACATAATCTTTTCAAAATCTCTTTTATCTATCATTTAAGTCCCTCTCCTATAAATTTTCTTTTTCAAATATTATTTTTTTTATCATAAGACTGTCATCGGAAACCTTGACTTTCTCGCTTATCTCATGTCCCACAATCCACAAAATTTCATCACTTTGGGCTATAAGTGGAATGTAGTCTCTTTTAAATCTAGAAATCTTTTTATCGATGAAATACTTTTTTAGCGCTTTTTTCCCCGGCGCACCTAATGGATGAAAAACATCACCCTGTCTTCTGGTTCTTACAGTTAAATTATCAGATAAACATATTGTATCAAAAAATGCAACGTTTTTGCTATGGTTTTTGATGTTTTTAACGTTTATTTGTGTATCTTCACATGAAAAAGTGCCACAGTTGGCAATATATGTTGTGCCATTTAGATTAAGAGGCGTTTCGCAAAATATCGGCGGCGCACTTTCACTTCTTATAATTTCAACACCAAACGCATCTCTTCTTGCGATAACTCCCTGTGGAAGGTTTATCGACGCGCCTGTATTTTGTGTATAAAAAAGCTCCATTACCTGAGCTATATTAGTTTCATATATATCGCTGTCTATTCCAAGCATTGCAATCACTTTTATGATACACCTTGAAAGTATTGCTTTATGAAGGTAAAAGAAGCTGTCGTCATCCAGATAATAACCATAATCTGTAGGAGTTGCTTTAATAATTGATTTCGAAACTTCACGGTCAAAGTAATCACGGTCAACCGACATGAGTTTTGCATTGTTTGAAAGAGTAGAGATTATCGATTCATTATAGCTTTTTTCAAGATGGGGGATAGTGTTGTGCCTTAAATTGTTTCTGGTGTAGGATGTGTCTTTGTTTGTCTCGTCTTCTCGCCACTTGAGCATGTTTGTTTTTGCATAATGCTCGACATCACATCGCTTAACGCACATGAGTGGACGGATGATTATTCCGTCACGCTCGGGCATGCATCCAAGGCCGTCTGTGCCGCTTCCGCGCAGAACGCGCATTAGATATGTTTCCGCTCTGTCATTTTTGTGATGGGCAAAAGCGATTTTTTTTGCGCCAACATCTGAGGCAACGTGTCTTAAAAATGAATGACGGAGCTTTCTGGCGGCAGCTTCAAGGCTGAGTTTTTCGTCTGCAGCGCATTTTTTGGCATCGCCTTGGGATATATATATATCAATAGAGTGCATTTCGCACAGATTTTTAACAAACTTTGCGTCATCCGATGATTCTTTTCTTATCATATGGTCAAAGTGCGCAGCAATCAGATTAAAGCTCAGCTCATCTTTTAGCTTAAGCAATATATTAAAAAGAACAACGGAATCTATTCCGCCGGAGAGCGCAATTAACACTTTATCATTTTGCTCAATTAGCGCAGTATCTTTAATAAAACTACGCACGATATCAATCATTTTTATACCCTTAGCCTAAATTTATATAAATTGTACTCCTAAAGCAATGTATTTACAAGTTGATATGATATAAGACGGATATGCGTGGTATGCTTAAAATAATGAAACTATTGGATATATTCTGTTGACAAACCATAGGAGTTATTATAGAATTGATAAGCACAATTTGATTGTACCCGTAGCTCAGCTGGATAGAGCGTCTGGCTACGGACCAGAAGGTCGGGAGTTCGAATCTCTTCGGGTACGCCAAGAAAAGCACTTAGCATACAGAGTATGCGAAGTGCTTTTTGTTTATTTTAGACGAAG
Source organism: Christensenellaceae bacterium (assembly GCA_963676355.1). Taxonomy (GTDB): domain Bacteria; phylum Bacillota; class Clostridia; order Christensenellales; family UMGS416; genus JAGLOK01. Next base: position 168,135 of record OY781093.1, on the reverse strand, counting down.
AGGTCGAACTCGTTCAAGTGTTTTCTTTGAAAAACCTGTAGAGCGACAATAGTTTCGTAAGAGACTATGAAAGCGAGATTATTGATATAAAACCAATCAAAGTCTTTGATGACGATTGCTTGGCTTATCATTTTGACAATAGAAAAATTTATATTTATACTCAAAATGTAAGTAGTTTAATCTTTTGCGACAGTTAATTAAAGGAGTTTCAATATGAAGCACAGCCTAGAAGAGAATAAACAAAATGCCATTGCATTTTACAAGATGGCCTATTTGGGAAGACCAAAAGAAGCGGTAGATAAATATGTCGGAGAAGATTATATCCAGCACAATCCAGCAGTTAAAAATGGAAAACAAGGCTTTATTGATTACTTTGAAAGGATGCAAAAGGAATATCCGAATAAAGATATCGAATTTTTAAGAGCAGTAGCTCAAGGTAATTTTGTGGCAGTTCACACACATCAAACATGGCCTGGGAACGAAGAATATGTAACAATGGATTTTTTCAGATTTGATGATAACGGAAAGATAATTGAACATTGGGATTCAATACAAAAAATTCCGGAAGAGAATGCTTCGGGAAATCTAATGTATTAAAGAAAAACTAAAAAAAGCTTCCAGTACGGAAGCTTTTTGTGTTTCATTTTTACTATTTCCTAGGTTTTGCTACATCTATAGATATATCGCGGTTGCGTATTCTCACCTTATTATTGTTTATACCATCTAACACTTTTTGTTTGTATTGCTTTTCCACTTCAACAAATGAGAAGTTTTCAAAAATGTCGACTTTTCCGATGCTGGAGCTTGAAACTCCAGACTCTCCTGCAACGCAGCCTACTATATCAGCATTGGATATTTTGTCTTTGCGTCCCACGTTTATAAAAAAGCGCACCATGTTTGCTTCTTTTGCACCGGATGAAACGGCATCATCGTCATATGTTTTAACCTTAGGTTCATTTGCTTTTGTCAGATATAAGTTTACAAGAGTCGCTGCAATTTTTCTTTCACTGTATCCTTTGGATTTTATTATATCCAAAGTGGTGAAGTGCTTGTCACTGACAGGCTTTTCAAGCTCCAAAAGGAAATTTTCAATAAATGCATTGCTTTTCTTTTTTGAAATAGCTGAGTCAGTGGGAAGCTGTCTTTTTGGAATTTTTGCCTTTGTATAGCGCTCTATAAAGGAAAGTCTTTTTTTATCTGCATTGCCGGACACCAATGTCACAGCAAGACCATCTCGTCCTGCTCTTCCGGTTCTTCCGATTCTGTGAACGTAATACTCATCATCAAGAGGTATATCATAATTTATGACAAGCTCTACATCGTCAACATCTATGCCACGTGCTGCAACGTCTGTTGCAATTAGTACCGGCATAGCTCCACTCCTAAATCCGTTCATCACGCGAGTACGTGCGTTTTGGTTTAAGTCTCCATGAAGAGCTGAAGCGGCGATTCCGCTCTGCTGCATTCTACGTGTAAGCTCATCCACCATTCTTTTTGTGTTGCAAAAAATCAAGCAGAGCTTTGGTTCGTGAAAAGCTATAAGCGAACTTACTGCCTTGGGCTTTTCTGCTCTTTTTGTGTGTACGTGCCACTGATCTACTGCAGCAACTGTTTTGCTTTTGTCCACTGAGCGTATTATTTTTGCGTTGTTTTGATAATTTTTCGTAATCTGCATTATGCCTTTTGACATCGTGGCTGAAAACAGCACAGTAGATACCGTTGCAGGCACGTCCTTTAATACAGTTTCAATGTCTTCTCTAAATCCCATGTTGAGCATTTCATCCGCTTCATCTAAAACAAGGAGCTTAAGCTCTGACAGGACTAGTGTTTTTCTGCGCATATGGTCCATAACACGCCCCGGAGTTCCAACAACGATTTGTGCGCCATGTCTTAAAGCTTTCATCTGATTCGGCATGGAAGCTCCGCCGTAAACGGCTAAAACATTTAGATTGCTTTTATATATTGCGGCTTTTTTTATCTCACCTGAAGCCTGCTCTGCAAGCTCGCGTGTAGGGCATAGGATTAAAACCTGTGTGCTTTTTTGAGAGGTGTCCACCATTTCTATGGCAGGAAGCCCGAAAGCCATTGTCTTTCCTGTGCCTGTTTTTGAATGACCGATTACATCGCGGCCTTCCAATATATGAGGTATTGATTCGTGCTGGATTTGAGTTGGTACGCTGTAACCCATGTCTTTTACGGCGTTAAGTGATTCTTGGGACAGGCCCAAGCTGTTAAAGTTTAATACTTTCATTGATACTCCTAAAATAATATAGTATAAAATCAATTTCAGCCATTCTTTAAAATTGAATAATATACGACATTACCAAGGACAAGTAATTAATTAAACCATTATATAAAAGGACAATTGTTGATTCTATCAACTGCTTTATTTTAAAGCAGCCTCACCAAGTATATAGTAAAATGAGCAAAAGTCAAATTTTTTGTTAAATAGTGTGGTATTATACATATGTAAAAACATGAAACATTAGTAAAGGTTAAATATGAACATAATCACATATTCTGAAAAAGAACTTAGAACATTCAAAGAAAAAGCGTTTTGTGAGCTTGATAGCTTGATTTTATCTCAATTGTCTTACCTCTACTTCGATGATATCGTACCGGGATTTAAAGCCTTTTCTAAAGCTGTGGCGTTAAAGGATATATATTGCGCTGAGTATTTTGATAAGATACTCGACATGGTGCATTTTCCTGAGAATAATAGACATCTTCTTGCAGCACTTGCGGCAAGCCCTCGCTTTAGAAATATCAAGTTAAATTACTATGTTAATGATTTGGATGCGGATAGAGAAAAACAATTTTCAGCTATAACGTTTATTTTAGACCGAAAAACCGCATATATTGCATTCCGCGGCACTGATGCCACGATAATAGGCTGGAAAGAAGACTTCAATATGGCATTCTTAGAGGAGGTTCCTGCTCAGACAAGCGCAAAAGAATATATTAATAAGGTGTCAAAGCAGCTTAAAAGAGAATATATTTTGGGCGGGCATTCAAAGGGTGGAAATCTTGCCGTTTTTGCAGGAGCTATGTGTGATGAAAATGTAGCTAAGAAGATTACATCAATTTATAGTCACGACGGCCCAGGGTTTAAAACACTAACAGAAACATCTGAATACAGGAACATTAAAGATAAAATTCATAAAACAGTGCCAAAGGCCGCATTTGTTGGAATGATGATGGAAAGTCAAGAAGATTACAAAATTGTAAAAAGCAACAACACTGGGATTATGCAGCACGATTCTTTTTCATGGGAAATGGATGAGGACGGATTTATAACTGAGGAGAAGATATCCAAAAGCGCACAATTAATGAACAAAAGGCTTAAAAAAAGTCTTTCTTCCATGAGTGACGAAGATCGTAAAAAGCTGGTTAACGCTTTGTTCCAGATTCTCCAGTCTGCAAATGTTAGCACAGTATATGATTTTGAAAAGATTAAACTTATGGATATAAAATCACTATCGGCACTGACGTCAGGACTTGATTCTGAGGCTAAGAAAGTCCTTTTTTCTACAATAAAAAAACTTATTATTGAGTCAATTAAAAAATAACAAAGCAAGCAATTTAACATTTTTTTGCTTAAAAATGAGATAGTATTTTTTAGGATAGCATATCGGTCAACTAAATAAAGTCTCTAAGCATTTCTCTATTTATTGATAAGGAAAAGATATGAAAAATGATATATCAATTAAAACACAAAGATTATATATACGAAGGTTTAAACACACGGATGCTAATGATTTATACGACTATCTTTCAAAAGAGGAAGTTGTAAGATTTGAGCCCTATCCGGTATATTCAAAAGAGCAATGCGTGAGCGAAGCTATAAGCCGCGCGGACAATGAAACAATGTTTGCAGTGTGCCTTAAGGATTCAAGAAAATTGATAGGTAATCTTTACTTTGCAAAAAGCCAGCCCAAAGAAATTATGACTTGGGAGCTGGGATATGTTTTTAATTCGAATTTTTGGGGAAGGGGCTATGCTCAAGAGGCATGCAGAGGAATTTTGGAATACGCATTTAACACATTAGGGGCTCATCGGATAATTTCAAGATGCAATCCAAAGAATGTTGCTTCATGGAAGTTGCTTGAAAGATTGAAGTTTAGACGCGAAGGGCATCTTGTGAAAAATATATATTTTGAAACTAATTCTGAAGGAAAGCCATTATGGAAAGATACATATCTGTATGCTATGCTAGGTGTTGAATATTTATTAAGGACGTACCATGAACTTGTTTGAGATTGAAATCAAAACTGAAAGATTGCGGCTTGAGCCAATAGAATTATCTCATGCTGAAGATTGTTTTAAATATATGGATAATTCAGTTACAACATACATGTATCCGAAACCTGCTGATGATATTTCCGAAACGATAGCTTGGATAAATGGGGCTAGGGGAAAAATGAAAAAAGGCAGTAATGTTCAGCTTGTTATTATTAATAAAACAACTGGAGAGTTTTTGGGTTGCGCGGGGCTTCACGAAGTTGATTTAAAAACTCCTGAGTTTGGTGTTTGGACAAAAAAAGATTCCCATGGAAACGGTTATGGCAGGGAAGCAATTACCGCGATTTATAATTGGGCGTGCAGTAATATTGAGTTTGACTATATAATTTATCCTGTAGATAAGCGAAATATAGCAAGCCGAAAGATACCCGAATCGTTGGGTGGAATAGTTAAAAAGGAATATAAAGAAAAAAATATGGCAGGAGTGGAGCTTTATTTACTCGACTATCATATTTACCCCAAAAGTATAAAATAATTGAAGGACAACAAGATAATGAAAACGATTTTTCACGAGATGGATGACAGCAGAAACTTTTTATTTGTAGTAATAATATCAAGATATAAAGACAAGTGGGTGTTTTGCAGGCAAAAAAATCGAGACACATGGGAAGTGCCGGGTGGGCATGTGGAGCCGGGAGAAGACGTGGATGTTGCAGCAAGACGCGAACTTAAAGAAGAAACTGGAGCTGTAAATTACAGCATCGAAGCAGTTAACGATTTTTCTGTGTCGTTTGAAGATGGCACAGTGAATTATTCGAGATTATATTATGCAGAAATATTTGAACTTCAAGAGCTTGATGATGAGTTTGAGATAGAAGAAGTAATATTTAAAGACGAGATGCCCGAAAAGCTTACGCATCCTCTTATACAGCCAATTTTATTTGACAAGATGAAATCAATTAAAAATAAATAATTTATGCTACCTGAGCTGCGGTGTCACCAAATTCCGTAACGCTGCCGCTTAGAAGATATTTGCAGGCTGTAAGCGGAGCCCAAATTGCAAATACTATGTCAGTTTCTATGCTTTTGGGATGTTTTAAGTATTCAGTTTCCAAATCGCCGATAATATCTTTAAAATCACCTAAAGGCATGTGCATTAAGCTTAAGCGCATGTTACTAAGCCTTGACTCCTCATGCATTTGCATAAATGTATCATGAAGCTTATCCTCATATTTTAAGTGATCTTTAAACTTTAATTTCAAATGGCTTTTATGATGAACGCTACAGAAAAAATCAGAAAGGTAATGATTTGTTTTTCCTAAGTGAAAAGATGGGAACAATGTTCCTCTTTTATGATTGTTTATTCTTTTAAGCACATAGTCAAGTGAGTCTTCCATCGTGTGGTGTAAAGAGCCCATTCTTCTTATAAAATCAGGAAAGATGTTTCCTAATATAAAACTTCTTTTGTTAATGTTTATTCCGTGTTTTTTTTCAAGATGTTCATGTACTTTCTTGGCTATCATTATGTGTGTTCGTAGCTTCAACCGTTTACCGCCCTCAATAATTATTTAAATTTATAATAACCATTTAGTTTAATAATTAAATTAATATACTGTGAAGTTTTTGTTAACGCTATTAAAATTCACAGAAAATTTAGCATAAAAAAGGCCCTGATTTCTCAGAGCCTGTGTGATAACACCAAATTTATTCATTATTGTTTTTAATTACATGAAACATGGATTTTGAATCGGGGTCCACATCACCATATTTTATAAAGATGATTATTGACTCGATAAAGCCAAGCATATACACAGAAATAACAAAGGTTAATGCGTATGGTGAATCATAAAAGTATGAAAATAACACATAAAAGAATAAAAGTCCAGCAGGGATTTTAAGCAGCCAGGTATGCATCATAATCACTTTTTTATTGCGTATCAATGATACAATGATAGACAACACTATCATTCCGATAAGTACATACAAAAGCGGAAGATTGGGAATAATCTGGCTTGGATACAGCTTGTAGATAAAGTAGGCTGTGGATAGATACAAAATCAAGTCGCAGTATGAATCAAGAATTTTGCCAATTTCTGAGCATTGATTGAATCTGCGGGCAATCTGTCCGTCAAATAAGTCAGTCGACACGATTAAAAGATAGCTTACCAAAAATGCCAGCCTCATCTCATTGTGCACAAAAAATAATAATAGCGGGATAAACAAAACACGAGATAGAGACAAGAAGTTTGGAACGGTTATATATTCTTTTTTGAACATATATCCTCCTTTCCGTGAAATGATTTGCATTTCAAAATATATGATTTTATAACAATTATATCAGTTTATGCAGGATTTACAAGACGGAGGTACGAATGCATCAAAAACACAACAAATTCAGGAATTTATCTGAATGTTTTGAAATTGATCATTTATTCTATCGATAAACATTTGAAACACTTTGTCGGTTTCTTGAGTATCATATGGATATGACAAAAAGGCGCAAAGCATATTACAATCTTTAAGTATTTCGTTGTCAGACTTTAATTCTCGAAACTTGCTTTCTACTTTGGTCTTGATAATTGTTGTGTTCTTTTCATCGCAGAAAGGGAATATTCCCACTCCGTGTTCCATAGCGAAGCGGATAAATACATCGGTGTCCCAAAAAAGCTTTTGCATATTGCTAAAAATAAAGTTGTTAATCTGATGGGTTTTCGTTTGGTCGGTATTATTATTTTCAAAATATAAAAACATAAGCGATATCGGGAAGTTGCCTTTTTCAGCTTTTCTAAGCTCGCCCTTTATGTATTGTTTTAAATCCATAGAAACAAGCTCAGTACCGCAGAATTCCGGCGGAGCTAGATATTTTGTGATTTTTTCTATAAAAAGCTGATTTGTGAAGGGCTTTATAATAAAGTCAGTTGCACCTTGAAGCATGGCTTCAACAAAGATTTTCTTTGTGTGTTCTTTGCATATAATTACTATTGGAGAAGTTTTAACTCTCTTGCGTGTTTCAATCAATAAATCCATTGCATAACGCTCATTTAAATCCAAATCCATTAAAACAAGCGATAATGAGTTTTCGGCTGTATTTAATGAATTGAACAGAGTGTTTTCGCTGTCGGTGTCAACAACGCATATTTTGCTGCCTTCAAGTATCTTTCTTATCCTATAGGTAAGAACTTTTACTTTTTCTAACATTACAATAGTTTGAGAATCCAATTTACACCTTCCAATAACTGTTCTATCTTTATAATAAAAGTTATAAACTATATATTAGCATAAATTTAACTAGTATATTGTATTTTTATAAACTAAAATCAAATTTATCAAACAGAAACCTTCTAGTAGAGCTTCTTTCTAATCAAGGAGTATTGGAATGCTTTGCAGGAAAGAGTGACATTAACTTGTTTTTTTGGTTGCTTAACTTCGGTGAGCGATTCTCCTTTTTCATCTGTTATTGACAGTATCGTGCACTTTTCAAATGAACCATCAGGATTAAGTATTTCATATTCTTCGTTTATTTTAAAAGGATTGTATTCTTTAAGCAATATGGTATTATCCCTAATGCTTAAAACTTTACCGACATAATCCCATTGTCGGACATATTTTGACTTATCTACATTTTGCCCCTCTTCTTCGGGGTTGCCAAAGAAAAAACCTGTGGTATATGGACGATATGTGGCTTTATAAAGCTCGTTTATTGAGCGTTCGGATGGAGTATAGTTTTCACCCTTTTCATAGTAGCTGTCAATCTCTCTTCTGTATGCCGAAGTGATTGTGGCAATATAAAGCTCGCTTTTCATGCGGCCTTCAATTTTTAGGCTGTTAACACCGGTATCAAGCAATTTGTCTAGGTGAGGCATCATATTAAGGTCTTTTGAGTTGAAAAAATACATGCCGTCTTTGTCTTCTTCCACGGTGAAAAACTCACCATCGCGCTTGCCTTCTTGAATGGTAAATTCCCATCTGCACGGCTGTGTGCAGTGACCTCGGTTTGCTTCGCGGGAAGTAAGATAGCTGCTAATTGCACACCTTCCGGAATAAGCCATGCACATAGAACCGTGTACAAAGCACTCAAGCTCAAGTGAGTCTGGAGTGTTTTTTCTGATATGTGTAATCTCGTCAAGAGACAATTCTCGTGCAAGCACCACTCTTTTTACACCCATGTCATGCCACATATTGGCTGTATATGAATTCATCGTGTTTGCTTGCGTGCTAAGGTGCACAGTGAGCTTAGGTGCATTTTTAAGAGTAAAAGAGACAATCCCTGGGTCCGCGATGATTAATGCATCGGGTTTTATCTCGTTAAGATAGCTCAGATAGTCGCCAAGTTCATCAAAATCTGCATCGCGACCAAAAATATTTACCGTGACAAAAACTTTTTTGCCAAAACTGTGAGCTTTGTCGACAGCTAACTTTAGCTCATCGCGCTCTAAATTGCCAGCCATCGTGCGAAGGCCGAATTTTTTACCGCCCATATAGATGGCATCTGCTCCATAAGCAAGAGCTATTTCAAATTTGTCATAATTTCCGGCGGGTGCCAGAAGTTCGCATTTACTCATTTTATACCCTTTTGTTTTTAATCAGCTTCTCAACCGCTCTTATTGATATATTTTAAACTTTTTTATGGAAAAAGCAAAATCGCTTTCTAAATTATAAATATTAACAAAACCATAATATAACTTGGAATGACATGTCTTTTTGACAATAAGTAAAAAACGCCCACTATTGCTGCAAAAAGACAAACCCAAACAGTTGTAAGACCTCCGTGAGTCAGATGACCCAGACCCCATGTAAGCAAAAGACCTATCGAACCCCAAGGGATTTTTTCTTTCTTTGTCCATGATTCGCCTGCTAATTGAAACAAGACAACAAGAAGCACTACTAATGCCGATTCTACTATATAATAAATATTTTGAACTATGGAAACAATGATTCCTAACGAGCCATAGCTTGCTTTAAAAGCCGAATATTCTCTGTATATTTGCGGAATTACTGCGGGATCAAACAGCTGCTCAAAAAAGGTTAAACCAATACTTAAGATTATTGCAGCCGGAATAAAATACTTCAAAGATTTATTCTGCTTTAGCTTGAGAACATCGCTTCCTGACCGTTTTTTGATCCACTTTGATATAAGAATAATGGCTGTTATCCAAACCAGAACTACACAAAGCCAATGTACAACAAGCACATACCAAGGGGAATTAAAAAAATTTTCCGCAACTGCATTAGTAAAAAGCAGTTTATCTATAAACATTTGTAGTAGATCATAACCCAATGCAAAAAAACAAATTATCGCTACTAAAAAGTAGTACAATCCGTTTGTTTTTGTTTTCATCTATTTCTCCTGAGTTTAGTTTATTTGCATCAAAATAGCGTGGCTTTAAGCAGTTAAGCTTTTTGCTTTTTTGAAAGTGCCCTTGCTCTTTCTCCTTTGTCTAATATACGTTTTCTGAGACGTAGTGCTTTGGGAGTGACTTCTAAGAGCTCATCATCCTGAAGGAATAATAATTTTTCTTCCAAAGTCATAGTCTTTGGAGCAGAGAGAACTATCCCGTCATCTTTTCCTGAAGCTCTAGTGTTTGTAAGTTTTTTTCCGCGGCATACGTTTAGATCGATGTCTTCTGGTCTTCCGCCTTGTCCCACAATCATACCACAGTATACTTTTTCAGCAGGGGAAATGAATAGCACGCCACGGCTTTGCGCTGTGTTTAAAGCATATCCGGTGGCAGCTCCTTGTTCTGTTGCAACAAGCACACCACTTCTATGTGTTTGCAGCTCGCCCTTCCATAAGCCGTAGTGATCAAAAACCGAGCTCATGATGCCTTCACCACGTGTATCTGTCAGCAGCTCATCGCGGAGACCGAATAGTCCTCTGGATGGGATATAAAACTCTAGCTTTGTTCTATTGCCGTCAGTAGTCATATCTATCATTTCAGCTTTGCGACGGTTGAGCTTGTCCATCACGGTGCCTGTGTATTCTGTGGGAGTGTCTATATGCAAGCGCTCAATAGGCTCTTTTTTGCCCTCTTCATCGTAATGAAGGATAACGTTTGGCTTTGAAACCATAAATTCGTATCCTTCTCGGCGCATAGTTTCTACCAATATTGATAGATGTAGTTCTCCACGCCCGCTCACTTCAAAGCTATCGGCTTTTTCGGTCTGCTTTATACGAAGCGCTACGTCAGATTGTATTTCGCGCTCTAGGCGGCCAAGTATTTGTCTGGATGTTACATATGATCCTTCTTGGCCGGCAAAAGGGGAGTTGTTTACCATAAATGTCATAGATACTGTTGGCTCTGCAATTGAATGAACAGGAAGAGGATCTAGATGCGTAGGTGGGCATACAGTATCGCCTATTTCAATATTTTCTATTCCCGAAAGGGCTATAATGTCGCCAATAGAGGCGCTTTCAGTGGGTACTCTTGTGAGTCCCTCATATTGTAATATTGAAGTTACACGAGTTGGTTTTGCGTTTGTCTCTTTTGATGGAGAACAAATGTTAACTGTGTCGCCTATTTTTATAGAGCCACGTTCTATTCTGCCCAATGCGATTTTTCCAACATACTCATTATAGTCGATGGTTGAAACTTGCATTCTAAACGGATCGTCTTGTTTTCCTACAGGGCATGGGATATGTGAGACTATAGCGTCAAACAGATCTTCTAGGGTGTCTTGCATAGTTTCGGGAGTAAGTCCAGCACGGCCGTCACGACCTGATGCGTATATTACAGGGCTGTCCAGCTGCTCATCTTCGGCACCCAGTTCCATTAATAATAGAAGTGTGTTTTCAAGCGCTCTTTCGCAGTCGGCATCTGGCTTGTCAGCTTTATTTACAACTATAATAAGCGGCAGTGCAAGAGACATTGCCTTTTGAAGCACGAATCTTGTCTGTGGCATTGGACCTTCTGCGGCATCCACTAAAACCAGCGCCCCTGAAACCATGGAGAGAATGCGTTCCACTTCTCCTGAAAAGTCTGCATGCCCCGGAGTGTCCACTATGTTAATTCTAACATCGCCTATTTTAATTGAGGTGTTTTTAGAAAGTATGGTAATGCCACGCTCACGTTCCAAGTCATTGGAGTCCATCATCAGTTCTTCAACTTGCTGATTTTCGCGAAACATTCCGCTTTGTTTAAACATCGAGTCCACAAGGGTTGTTTTGCCGTGGTCGACGTGTGCTATTATTGCTATATTACGTAAATCTTTTCTTTTAATCATAATTATCCTTTTACTTAATTTCCTAGGTTATTATACACTATTAATATAATAATGATAGTCCTTATACTAAGAAAAGTAAATTGGTAGGCGATTTTATGTAATTTGCTCTATATTAAAGGTATTTATGGTAGTAAATATAACGTTTAAAGAAGAAAAACAGGCTTTTTGTCGAATGCTACGAAAAATGGATTAAATACAGATGATGCATTATTTACAGCGTTTCAGAACATTTTGACTATATTTATTTTGATTTGAAGCTTTTGTTAAAATCATATCTTTCAAATTATTATTGGATTTAGCATTAAAAATTTTTACAAAAAGGCTTGACACATTTAAAGTCATAGTGTATTATGCAACTAGTACACTAGTAAGGGAGGACAATATGGAGTTTAACAGCCGTATACCAATATACCTGCAGGTTATAGATGATATCAAAAGGCGGCTGGTGACCGGCAAAATTACACCGGGCAGCAAACTGCCTTCCACCAGAGAACTGGCGGTGGAATACAACATTAACCCAAACACTGCAGCAAGAATATATAGGGAGATGGAACAGATGTCATTATGTTACACAAAACGTGGCTTAGGCACATTCGCCACAGAAAATGAGAAGCTCATAAAGATTATTAAACTAGAAATGGCCAAAGAGATTATTGAAAACTTTAAAGAAGAAATGGCAAAACTCGGATACGATGAAACTGAAATGATAGAGCAGATAAAAAGGAGGTAGGAATTATGGAGTTTTTAAAAACAGAAAAGCTGTGCAAAAAATTTGGCTCAATAAAAGCCGTTAACAGCGTCGACATAACTTTGAAAAAGGGAAAAATATATGGATTGCTCGGTCCTAACGGAAGTGGGAAATCTACATTTATGAAACTAACAGCCGGACTTTTGCACAAGAATACAGGCGAGATATTAATAAAAGGAGAACAACTCACCTATAAACAAAAGTCTGAAATAGCATATATGCCGACGGAGCCATATTTTTATGAATATATGAAAATTTCCACAGTAGGGGAATTTCACAAAGATTTTTTCAATGATTTTAATTCATCGGAATATGAAAGACTAATAGCTCACATGGGGCTTGATATGGACATGAAAGTAAATGCATTATCTTCCGGTATGGCGGCAAAGCTTAAGCTGGCGGCGACAATGGCAAGAGATGCAAGCCTTTTCATGCTGGATGAGCCGTTAAATGGCATTGATCTTGTAGCCCGCGATCAGATAATGAGCGCTATCATCCAAAAAGCGGATAAAAAAAATATCATGCTTCTTTCAAGCCACTTGATTGATGTGTTGGAGAATATTTTGGATGAGGTCATTTTTATAAAAAAAGGCGAGATTGTTTTAAGCGGCGAGTCCGAAAAAGTGCGTGAGGAAAGTGGAAAGTCAATTGTTGATTTATATAAGGAGGTGTTCAAGAATGCTTAATTTAATGAAATATGAATTGTTTAGAAGAACGAGGATGCTGATTACCACATTGATTGTGTTCTTCTTTTTAGAACTCATGGTATTTGTGGGCTTAAAGCTGGGAGGTGGATGGTATATTATGTCCTTACTTTCTTTCATGCTTTTAATCGTCGGGGGGATTATGTTTCCGTTCCTTGATGCGGTGATAAACTATTTTTCGGATTTCAAGAAGAAAAACGGATATATGCTGTTTTTGACACCAAACAATGGATATAGTGTTTTAGGATCAAAAGTAGTGTTTGTACTTATAGAGTTTATAATAATGACAACACTTTTAGCTTGTGCAATAAAAATCAATTACGATACATTGTATAAAATTGCGCCTGAAGTTTTAAATGAGATATCGGGACAGATGATAATGGGACTTAAAATTCTGGCTGGCACTGATAAAATTACCCTGATGAAATTTATGCCGATGATTGTTTTAATAATGATGCAGTATATGACAAGTATAATGGTGGCGCTATTTTCTATAACAATTGCCAAAACACTTTTGTCAAATAAAGATTTTAATTGGTTGTTGGCTCTTGTATTTTATATTGGTATATATACAGTTATCCAAATGATTTATGGAGTCGGAGTCTTATCTTCTGGGTTTATAAAAGATGCTATTGTGCTGGACCAGAATAAATTTATGAGTTATACGGTATTAAGAAAATATTTGTTCTTAGGTTACGGATTATACACGGTAATGTTTGGAACATTGTTTTTAATATCGGGTAATTTGCTGAACAAAAGAACAGACTTGTAAAAAATAAAATGTATAATGAAAACCTCTTTAGATTAATCTAAAGAGGTTTTTGTGTGTGAAGATTCAGGTGATTGGATGTTTGCTGTTTCTAACTGACAAAAAAGCTTGTAATATTTAAGAACTTCATATCCGTAATATGAAGCACCGTTATATTTTATGAAAATCTCTATCAGATCTTTTTCCTCATTGTCATTGATATCTACATTAAGAGTATGCTCGGCTTCATATTTTAAAATTAAAGCCATGTAGTCTATACATGTTTCATCATTTTGCAACGCTCGCCATATGTCTTCTCTCTGGCGCGTGTCATAATAATTTAGTTTATTTTTGTTTGAGTTTTTATAGTTTTCCATATACCAATTGTGTGCTTTAATTGCAGTCTCTGGGAATATTTGCCCTATTCCTGTGGAAGAGCCTGTTGTATCAGTTACATGGATTATAAATTTTTCCACGAAGTCTATGCTTTGGGATTCCGACAGATTTCTATTAATGATGAAACAATTGTCTACAAACTTGTCTGAGATGTCATCCCTAAAGTCAATCATTCTTAACTCTTTAAAAAGCACTGCTTGAATCATTTGCCTAGGTACATTATATTTTTTGCTTGCCTCTTTTATCATTTCGTCATGTTGTAATACTATGCTGATGGATTCTTCTGTTGTATTGTGTCCGAGGTTTTTTGTATATTCTACGATATGAAGCTCTTCTTTTACTGTTTGGTTAAGTGCTCCAAAGACACATTCGTTGCTATCACAAGTGTATTCTGCAGGAATATTGTAACTGCCAACAGAGGCAGCTGCAATTATCAACTGACATAGTACTGCGCATAATGTAAATTTGTAGTAATTTATCTGTAGCATATCATAAACACATTTGTACTATTTATTTAACATAAATGTAACATAAATTAATGATTATGTCAATATGTTGAAACGAATTTATATAAATATTCTATTAGTTAGTGATAAATAAGGGTTTAAAAAGCACCTCAAAAGGATTGGTGAGGTGCTAAAATTAATTTAATTATATCTTTAAAATTCTATTCCTTTTCTTGCTGGAACGCCGTCATCAAAATAATGCTTGATGTCTTTAACTTCGCTTATAAGATGGGCGCGATTAGCGAGTTCATCCGGAACATTTCTACCGGTCAAGATTATTTCCGTTCCTTCGGGTTTTGCGTCCAATAAATCAATGACATCAGTCAATGAGACGATATCATATTGGAGCGCTGCCATGATTTCATCCAGTATCAGGATGTCAATTTCTTCACTAAACCATATTAAAGCTTTATTTAGCATTTCCTTTGAACGACTTTGCATGTCGCTTTTTTGCTCGGGAGTCAGATTCCATATGTATTTATCGGCATCTGTTACCCTAAAAACTTCAACAGTGTCCAGCTTTTTTATGGATTCAAGTTCGCCAGAAATACCGCCTTTTAAAAACTGAACTATTTTTATTGTAAAGCCGTGTCCAGCCGCTCGCAAAGCAAGACCCATTGCGGCTGTTGTTTTGCCCTTCCCGTTTCCAGTGTATATTTGTATATAGCCTTTTTTCATTAAGATCCTTTTACACCAATCATGCCGCCATCCAGCACCGCTACATTAGTAAACCCTGCAGTTGTGAGTATCTGGGCTGCAGTGGTTGCGCGTGCTCCTGAGCGACACACAGTGACAATCTTTTCATTTTTATATTTATCAAGTTCTGAAAGCCTGTGTGTAAGCTCTCCTACAGGTATATTTTTTGCACCTTCTAGGCTTCCCAGTGGTCCGGTAAGTTCATCTGGCTCCCGCACATCCAAAAGAATTGCGTCTGAATCAAGATTTTCATAGCCTACATAATGCACCTCAATGTTTTCTGCATTGGGGTTTAGCGTTCCCTTTATCTCACAAGCAGGAACATCGGTGGGTATCCATGCAGAGTTTGGATCAGTTGCGCATTTATAGTTTGCCTTAAGCACATCCTTCATCCAATCGGCAGGCCCCAATTTTAGATCATTTATGTATGAGGTAAATTCATCCTCGCTCATATTTCTGAGATGAGGATTGGTTTTTCTTTGGTTTTCAAGTGTGGAGGGTTTTCTCTGCCTATATTCATGTGCAGGGTATATCATCACATCACCGGATATACTTTGAAGTTTTTGGAGGCTTTTCCAGTGAGAGGAAGCATCTCCTCCGGGGAGATCATCGCGTCCAGCACCTGCATCGTCTAGGAAAAGAAAGTCGCCTGTTAAAAACTTATCTTCAAATAAAAGCGAAATGGAATCTCTTGTGTGCCCTGGAGTTTCTATAACTATTGCCTTTTGACCCGCAAGAATAAGCTCATCGCCGTCTTTAACGCGTTTTGTTACACATTTTGCCGGCGCTAATTCATGCATTACATATTCGCAGTCAGTAACATCACGCATGGACGATCCGCCTGAAATATGGTCTGCATGCGTATGAGTGTCTACGACATGTGTCAATGTCAGGTTTTCTTCTTTTAACATCTTAAGATAATCGCTCACATGGTCAATGACAGGATCAATAAGAACTGCATTGCCACTTTCATCTGTAATAAGATATGTCCTGCATGCTGCAGGGTTTAATTGCTTAAAGCCCATTTTGCCTCCTATATATGAATTAGTTTATCCTAAGCCTACGTCCAGCATCATCATAATCAAAAAGCCAAACACAACACCCATAGTTGCAATATCCGAGTGTCCCGCATGAGCTTCTGGAATAAGTTCTTCTGCTACGACATAAATCATAGCGCCCGCTGCAAACGCGAGTGCATAGGGGAGCATTGGTTGAAAAAGAATTACCGCAACAGCTCCCAAAACGCCGGCGATAGGCTCCACCATGCCTGAAAGTTGTCCCCAGAAAAAACTTTTCCCGCGAGACATGCCTTCCCTTCTCAATGGTACAGAAACAGCTGCGCCTTCAGGGAAGTTTTGAATTCCGATTCCTACAGCCAGTGCCGTAGCTCCTGCAAGGCTTGCGCCAGGCGAACCGGATGCTATCGCACCAAAGGCTACACCAACCGCCAAACCTTCAGGTATGTTATGAAGTGTAATTGCTGTAACCAGCAAAATACTTTTGCGCCAATTTGTACTTAAGCCTTCCTTGTGAGGTCCATCGTTGTTTATGTGCATGTGGGGTAAAATCTTGTCGGCAAGAAATAAGAACAGGCATCCAGCAAAAAAACCAATGCCTACAACAATCCATGCGGTCTGACCATTCATTTCAGACATTTCAACGGCTGGTGCCAACAGCGAGAAAAAGCTTGCGGCAATCATGACGCCGCTTGCAAACCCAAGCATGCCATCCAGCACTTTTTTGTTTATTCTCTTGAAGAAGAACACAAGAGCTGCGCCCAATGCTGTAACAAGCCATGTAAACAACGTGGCAAAAAATGCTTGCATTACAGGCGATAAACCTATGAAAAAATCTACCATTATCTGCTCCTTAATATAATATAAGCGGGCACAATAAAATGCACCCGCAAATAAATTTTAGTTTACCACTTTCCTTTGCCAACGTGCCCAGCAAGCTCCGCTTTTGAGCGTTGCTTCATAGTCCATGCTTCATCCTTTGCGTTTTCAAAGACTGCAACGCAAGGAGGATCAAGATTTATCTTTATTCCTTCTTCTGCTAGTTCTTTGATTTTGCCAGCTAAAGTTATAATCTCCATGTGTATGTCATTGGTTCTGTCTGAAGAATATACTTTTGCTGAGGCTTCTTTATCGAGTTCAGAAAATTGCTCTTTGGGTGCGCCACATTTTGGACATTTGTCTGGAGCTTCATCGCCTTCATAAACGAATCCACATGCGCCGCATTTAAATAATTTTTTCATAGTATAAATTCCTTTCTCTGTTATTTATTCAATTATACTACTGCAATTGATGCCCTTCAAGGCGATATGTGTAAAATAAAACGGCGGCTTTTATGCCGCCGTTGCATATAAATGGTCTATTCTACTTCAATAAGCGGAATAAATTTTCCATAGCCTGCTTCATCCATATCGTCTAGATGAATGAATTTAATAGAAGCTGAGTTGATACAATAGCGCAAGCCACCGCGGTCGGCTGGTCCATCATTAAAGACATGTCCAAGATGGGAGTCTGCTACGCGGCTGCGAACTTCAATGCGCACCATATTAAAGCTCGTATCTTTGTGTTCTACAATGACATCTGGGTCAATGGGCTTAACAAAACTTGGCCATCCACACCCTGAGTCATATTTATCAGTGGAGGTAAAAAGAGGTTCTCCTGTCACAACATCCACATAGAGTCCTGGTTCATGGTTGTCAAAATACTCGTTTGAAAAAGCGCGCTCCGTTTCGTTTAGCTGAGTTACGCGATATTGCGCATCCGTCAGAGTTTCACGCAAAACATCATCGCTGGGCTTTGAGTAGTTTGCAGGATTCACTTTAATTTCCGGACCTTCATCTAAAACACCGAAATCCACATGACAATATCCATTTGGATTTTTTTGCAGATAATCCTGATGGTATTCTTCTGCCACATAAAAATTATCAAGTGCCGCAACCTCGGTTACAATTGGATCTTCATGCTTTTCCTGCTCGCGTTTTATGACTTCTTCAATTACAGGCAAGTCTTCTTCGTTGCTGTAATAGATGCCTGTTCTGTATTGGACACCTACATCGTTGCCTTGTCGATTTAATATGGTAGGTTCAATTACTCTAAAGTAATAACCCAAGAGAGTATCTAAGTCAATAACATCAGGATCGTATTGTATGTGAACTGTTTCAGCGTGCCCGGAACCTCTTATGACATCTTGATATGAGGGGTCTTCTGTATTCCCGTTTGCATAACCGCTTACAACGTCGTACACTCCATCAATCCTCTGAAAATACTCTTCTATGCCCCAAAAGCATCCTCCTGCAAGCCATATTTCACTTAAATTATCCTTGTCTATTTTCACGATTTCACTTGTACTACCAATTGCTTTTTCTGCTGTCTTTTGTGTGTCAGTCATATCATTGCCTCCTTGACAGGCTGCAAACACAATAGCTGCTGTAAATATCAAAGCTATAGTTATCAGCCATTTTTTCATAATATCACATCCTTATTGTAAGGCCTGTTTATGACATTTTTTCTAAAATACTTTTTATGTCATCATTTTTAACATGTCCGATTTTAGTGTCATAAACATTTCCATCTGTGTCTATAAACACAGAGGTGGGGAATCCTCTTACGCCATACTGTGCCATAGAAGTTCCTCCTTCGTCCAGAAGAACATCGAATGAATATGTCAAGCCGCTATACCAATTCTTAAACTTATCAGAATCAACCTCGCCATATGCATTTGGCGGAACCATTGTGAGGACTACAACATCTTCGCTGTCTTCAAACTCTTGATAAAGCTCATCAATTTCTTCAAGTCCCGCAAGGCATATGGAGCACCATGAAGCCCACAGCTTAATATATACTTTTTTTCCTGCAAGGTCAGAAAGTTGATATGTTTCGCCGTTTACTGACTCAAGTTCAAAATTATAAGCGTCGCCTGTAAAAGTTGATTTATCATCCATATTATCCTCATTTTCCTTTTCATTAACAGCCATATTGCTGCTATCGTTGTCTTCGTTCATAGCATCTTTTTCCGCATCCGCATTTTCAGTCATTTGCGGTTCTTGTGCAGATGCTGTAGATTCATCTTTTGCAGTCGGCGCAGCCGTGCAAGAAACAAATGCAAATATGCTCACAAGAACTAATGCTGTCAAAACAAACAATCTGTTCTTTTTCATTTTAAATACCTCCGTTTATGGCGCGCTTGGTAATCTTGTGAACCAAGCAGTTATTATATTAAGGTTATTAGTCATCAGGAGAATTCCCATTATGATTATAAGAATTCCACCGGCTATTTGAATTTTTCTCATATGTTTATTGAGTTTTCTGAATCGTTCTAGGAAAAATCCAGCAAACAATGAAATCAGCAAGAAGGGGATAGCAAGTCCTATAGAATACATCATCATCAAAAATCCGCCGTACAATGCTTGACCTTGACTTCCTGCCACTCCAAGCACTGTTGCAAGCACTGGCCCCACACAAGGTGTCCAGCCTAAAGAAAATGTAAGGCCTAATAGGTATGCGCCCACAATGCCGCCTCTTTTGCTTCTTTTTATCTCAACTTTTTTCTGTCGTTCTAAAAAAGCGAAGTTAAAAAGACCAATTTGATGCAAGCCCAAAATAATCACTATTGCACCGCTTACATACAGAACAATTCTGTTGTTTATAAGCCTACCCAATGCTCCTGCTCCAAAACCTAATATTATAAAAGCTGTTGAAAGCCCAATAGTAAATATCAGAGTTTGTAAAATGAGCCTTGGATTTATTACCTTCTTTTTTTCTGGTTTATCCGAGGAAGCAGAATCAATGGATTCGCTAGCACCCTTTGACAGAAAACCAACATAAACCGGAAGCAAAGGAACTATGCAAGGTGCGAAAAATGATAATAATCCTGCACCGAAAACAACTATAGGTAAAAACGCTGTAGCTTCCATATAACTTCCTCCTTCACTTCTTGATAATTTTATTATCGACTGAAATAGTCAGGATTACAAGAGATATTAAAATTATTCATATTAAGTTAAAGAAAACTACACAAAAAAGATATATTAGTTGGATATACAAATATTTTTATCAGTAAATGAATAAAAATGCAGACAATTTCATAAAAATCAAACAATCTACTTGACACTTGGCTGTTTGCTATCTAAAATAAAATTAATATTAAAGAGGCATGGAAGAATGGTAGCGAAGAGGTTATTTAATGGGGTTTAGCGCCCATTTAGCCCGAGCAGATTTTTTCCGCTCGGGCTTTTTATATTAAAAAAGAGGGAGAAATGCATATGTTTGGAATACCTGATCCGGGAATATGGCTTGCATATTTATTATGTGTAGCGTCAGCACTGCTGTGTGTCATCTATGGAATTTTAAATTGGAATAAAGGCGGAGATGATGTTACCGAAAAAGATGCTCAGTGGGAAGCTAAAGAAGAGGAAATTGACAGCAAACTGTAATGTAAGAGAAGAGATTTAGAAGAGGAGATTTATATGCTGATAAAAGTTATTATTACAGTGCTATATCTTGGTGTTGTTGCTTTGCTTGGTGTTCTTGGATATAAAAACACAAAAACAACAAAAGATTATTTGGTCGGCGGAAGGTCAATTCATCCGGCTGTTATGGCACTTTCATACGGAGCAACATTTATTTCAACATCTGCAATAGTAGGATTCGGCGGCAATGCGGGAGTGTTTGGGTTTAGCCTATTGTGGCTTACGTTTTTAAACATTTTCCTTGGTGTTTTTGTTGCGTTTACCGTTTTTGGAAAGCGCACAAGAAGAATGGGACACAACATTCAAGCGCACACTTTCCCTGAATTTTTGGCAAAGAGGTTTGAATCCAAGTTCCTTCAAAAGTTTTCAGGAATTATTATATTTTTATTTATGCCAGTCTATACCGCAGCGGTAATGATTGGTGCATCAAAGTTTTTAGAAACAAGTTTTAATATGAATTACAATGTGGCACTTTTGGTGTTTGCCGTGATAGTTGCTGCCTATGTATTATATGGCGGAATAAAAGGTGTTATGTATTCTGATGCGTTTCAGGGCACAATAATGCTTTTTGGAATGCTTATACTTCTTGTAACTGTTTACTCGAAACTTGGCGGAATAACAGCCGCTCATGAGAAACTTACTGATTTATTGCAAAACCCGGCGGTTAAAGAACAAACGGCAGGGCTTGCCCAAGGTGGATTTACAGGATGGACGAGTATGCCGCAGTTTTGGTCAAAATATTGGTGGATAGTCGTGTCTTCAATAACTTTGGGAGTAGGCATCGGTGTCCTTGCACAGCCACAGCTTGCTGTTCGCTTTATGACAGTTAAAAGCGACAAAGAGTTAAACCGTGCGATTCCAGTTGGCGGTGTGTTTATACTGCTTATGACAGGAGTTGCATTTATAGTGGGTGCTTTGAGCAATGTGTTTTTCTTTGAAGAGACCGGAAAAATCGCAGTTGCGTTCTCGGGTGGGACAGACTCTATAATTCCGAACTTTTTGGAAAACTATATGCCAACATGGTATGTAACGATTTTCCTAGTTGTTTTGCTTGCCGCGGGCATGTCTACAATATCCTCTCAGCTTCATGCAGTGGGTACTGCTATCAGCCGTGATTTAGTAAACACTGAAAACATGGAAGACAAAAAGGCTATGCTTATTTCAAGATTAGGTGTACTGGTTGCTATACTGCTGACATTGGTCTTAGCATATACACTGCCCCAGATATGGGACGGAGCCATTGCGATTAGCACAGGTTTGTTCTTTGGGTTATGTGGAGCATCCTTTCTACCCATGTATGTGGGAGCTTTGTACTTCCCAAAGATGTCAAAAAAGGCTGCTATTTCAGGAATGCTTTCAGGATTTGGAACCAGCCTTTTGTGGATGATGTTTGTTCACTCAAAGGAATCAGTTGTGCTTAAAGTATGTCAGGCTATTTTTGGAAAACCTACACTGGCTCCAGAAGGAACAATGGTAGAATTTGTTGACCCAATAGTTATCGCACTTACAATATCTATTATTGTAACGGTTGTAGTGGGTCTTTCCACAAAGGCGAAGTACGACAAAGAGCATCTTAACAAATGTTTCAATAATATAAAAACCGTTTAGGTTTTTACCTTTCTTATATTTAATTTTTTAATAGCCGCCCATTGGGCGGCTACTTTTTTTATTCCATAAGTTCATTTAATGAAGTTTTCACTTTGCCAAAGCTTAATCCGTTTTGAGTGGCCACATCTTTTATAAGCTGATCTTCGTTTTCATATTCTCCAACTATATTAATAATCTGCTCGGAAGAGATTCCTTTGTCCAACAGGTCTTTTACTGTTGTAGAGCCTGTAACAAGTTCCGATGACTCATGATCTTCTTCTGTGATGTACTCTGAATTTTCGGTGCCTTCCAAATCCTCATGCTCTAAAGACTCCGTTTCATGATCGCCGCCTCTTCCGCCTCCGGAGTTTTTGGTCTGCCAGAATCCGAGCTTTTGGCTTAAGTACACTCCACCAAAGATTAGTATCAATACGCTTATTGCAACTATAAGTCTATTAATTTTCATCTGATGCCTCCTTTTTCTTGCCAAAGCTGAAAGAAAGAGAGTTTGGCTTGCATAATCCCGTGTCGGTGCATTCAAGACATTTGTTGCAAAGGCCGTCGTAAACTGTTTTCTTTTTATCAATATCAATATTCATCGGACATTTTTTATTACAAAGATTGCAGTTTGTGCATGTGTCTGTATTTCTTTTTATTTTAAATAGTGAAATTTTTCCGATAAGGCCAAGGAAAGCACCGTAAGGACAGGCATATTTACACCAAGGGCGCTCTACAAAAAGAGAACCAATCAAAGTTATTCCCAAAACGACTAGGCTTCCGATAGTGACTTCGTCGGTGAAAAAGTGATATAGAGCATAATAGGGATCTACTTCAAGAAAAACGAGTGTTGCGGCGTTGTATGTTAATACAACAACTGCTATGAGTGAAACGTATCTGAAATATTTCAGAACGTTGTGCACTTTCTTTGGAATAAAAGTGTTGTACTTCTTTTTGAATATTTTTCTGCCAAGCTTTCCTATCCATTCTTGAATGGAACCAAGTGGGCAGACAAAGGAGCAAAAGACTGCTCCGAAAATCAAAGTGATGAGTATGATTATGACAGTCATAACCAAAGTGGACATTTGCAGCTTTTGAACCAATGTACCTGCAGTTACTAAGCTTAGTGCACTTTCTACACCACCAAATGGGCAGATTGCATGCAGTGATACATCAGGCAAAATAGAAGAAAAGAGGGAAGTACCGCTTTCTCCAAGCACGTGGTTTACAGCAAACATTCCAATAAGCACAAAAAAGAAAATCTGCAATGCATGCCTAAACCATTTTGTTTTTACGTTCATATAATATCTCCTTAAAAGTTGTGTTATGAATGTAAACCTTTTCTATAACAGGAGTTTATGGTGATTATGAACGAAGTGTGAACTTTTGGTCGATAGCTTTTGTTGGGCAAACTTCCCGACAATCGCCACAGCGTATGCATGCTGTGTGATTTGGGGACTTAGAAGTATAAATATCAAGCTTGCACACTTTCTCGCATTTTTTGCAGCTGATACATTTATCCATGTCAACAGACATTCTAAGAAATGATATTTTGTTAAATAAGCCGTATATTGCGCCAAGAGGACAGAAGAAACGACAGAAGAATCTATATATGAAAACAGATGCTGCAAGGATTGCAACAGCCAGCGATACTTTCCAAATGAACAGCCACCCGATGGAATCGCGAAGCTGAGGATTTGTAATCATGAGAGGGAAGGAAGCAAACACAGTTCCTGAAGGGCAGATATATTTACAGTACCATGGATCACCAAGGCCAATGCTGTTTACAATCAGCAGTGGAAACCCTATAACAAACAAACCCAAAAAAACATATTTTGAGTGTTCCAGCCATTTTAATTTTTTAGGCAGCTTAATTTTTTTAATTGGAATTTTGTGAAGCAAATCCTGAAGCCATCCCATTGGGCAAAGCCATCCGCAAATCCATTTTCCGGCGACCATTCCAAAAAGCACAATCAAGCCTGAAACATAAAATGAAATTTTGTATTTTGCGCTGGCAAGCACCGCCTGCAAAGAGCCAATGGGACATGAACCAACTGCTCCCGGGCATGAGTAGCAGTTAAGCCCAGGGACACATACATGTTTTGTTTTGCCCTGATAAATTTTTCCTTTAAAGAAATTGCCTAGTATTGGGTTTTGGACAAGAAGTGCAAAAGCTTGTACAATCCATCTTTTTATCTTCATTAGCCAATACCTATGCACTCAAGACAAATATATATCGCCTTGTTTAAAACGGTAACCGCTTCTTCTTGGAATATGCCAAAAGCTATTGCAGCAACGGCTAAAATTGTAATTGTGATTTTAACGGAAAGCTTAGTTTTCATTAAAATATTATAGCATAAAAAAAGAACGGGAGGTACCCCGTTCTTTTTTAGATTATTAAATTAATGTTAAGCAGGACGTCCAGTCAAATCAGCTCCAGTAAACTGTGAGTTGTAAAGGTCAGCATAGAAGCCATTTTGATCCATGAGCTGCTTGTGATTGCCTTGCTCTATTATCTCACCTTCGTTCATAACGAGTATTGTAGAAGCGTCTCGGATAGTTGAGAGCCTATGGGCTATAACAAAGCTTGTACGTCCGCGCATCAGCTCTATCATGCCGTTTTGAATATATTGCTCGGTACGAGTATCAACGGAGCTTGTTGCTTCATCAAGTATTAATATTTTCGGATCTGCAAGAAGTGCGCGAGCTATAGTTAAAAGCTGACGCTGTCCTTGAGAAATGTTTGTAGCATCCTCGTTTAAGACTGTGTCGTAACCTGCAGGAAGCGTACGAATGAAGTGATCAGCATGTGCTATTTTTGCAGCTGATATTATCTCTTCATCTGAGGCTTTGTCATTGCCGTAAGCAATGTTTTCTTTTATTGTTCCGTTAAACAGCCAAGTGTCTTGTAAAACCATACCGAAAGATTCGCGGAGGTTGTGCCTTGTTGATTTGCTTGTATCGATTCCGTCAATCTTTATTTTTCCTGAGTCAATGTCATAAAAACGCATAAGCAGATTTACAAGAGTTGTTTTTCCGGCGCCTGTTGGTCCGACTATAGCGATAACGTCTCCCGGATTTACTTTGAGGTTCATATCTTTAATGATTGTTATACCTTCATCATATCCGAATGACACATGTTCAAAATCAACACTGCCTTGAACAGATGAGAGAACTTCCGGTTTTTTGGGATCACTCGTCATTTCGGCTTCATCCAGCACTTCAAATACACGCTCTGCTGCAGCTATGGCTGATTGCATTACGTTAGTAATTTGAGCAGTTTGTGCGATGGGTTGTGTAAACCTTCTTGAATATTGAATGAATGCCTGCACATCACCGATTTGGATTTTGTTGTTTATAACTAGTATTCCGCCAATAACACAAATTACGATATAGCTTAAGTTGTTTATAATATTCATAAGTGGCATCATTATGCCCGAGATAAACTGTGCCTTCCAACCGACTGTGTAAAGTCTTTCGTTTATAGCGTTAAACTCTTCGATAGAGTCCGACTCTTTAGAATAAGCTTTTATAATGTTGTGTCCGGAATACATCTCTTCAACGTGACCGTTTATATTGCCGATTTCTTTTTGTTGGCCTTTAAAATACTTTTGCGAACGCTTAATTACAAACTGCGCAGCAAACATCGCAAGAGGGATAACAAGCACTGTGGCAAGCGTCATAATACCTGATATAGTAACCATCATAACGGCTACACCGATTATTGTTGTAACAGATGTTATAACTTGTGTCACGCTTTGCTGCAAGGTGTTTCCAATGGTGTCAATATCGTTTGTTATACGGCTTAAGATTTCGCCGTGTGATTTTGAGTCAAAGTATTTAAGTGGAAGCCTTGAGAGCTTTGCCTTCACTTCGTTTCTCATTCCATACACTATTTTCTGAGCAGTGCCCGCCATTATAAATTGTTGGATATAATCAAGAAGTCCACTAATTAAGTAAAGCGATACAACTATTAATAGAATCCTTTTGATTTCGTCGAAATTTATTGCTGCGCCAGGGGCACCTTTTGCCTTAAGCATAATGCCTTTAAAAATTTCAGTTGTAGCATTGCCTAATAGCTTAGGACCGATTATTGCAAATGAAACGCTGGCTATAGCAAGAATTAAGACTGTTATAAGAGCGCCTCTTTTTCTGGCAAGATATCCAACCAAACGTCTGAAAGATTTTCTAAAGTTCTTGGGCTTTTCAACAGGCATGCCGCCACCGTGCATTCCGGGGCCGCCACCTCTTCTAGGCCTGGCTTTAATTTTTTTATTTTCACTCATGCCAGTTCCTCCTCTGAAAGCTGAGATGCGACAATTTCTCTATATACTTCGCAACTTTGCATTAATTCTTTGTGTGTTCCTTTTCCGGCCATTATTCCTTGATCTAAAACGATGATTGTGTCAGCGTTCATGACAGTGGACACTCTTTGTGCCACAATCACAACAGTTGCATCTTTTGTTTCTTTGCTTAAGGCTTTTCTTAAGCGGGCATCAGTTTTAAAATCGAGTGCGGAAAAGCTGTCGTCAAATATATATATTTCCGGATGACGAATGATGGCCCTTGCAATTGAAAGGCGCTGCTTTTGTCCGCCTGAATAGTTTGAGCCGCCTTGAGATACTTCAGATTCAATCCCTGTATCTAAAGTGCTGACAAATTCAGATGCCTGCGCTGTTTCAAGGGCAGTGAGGATTTCCTCCTCTGTTGCGTCTTTTTTGCCAAAACGAATATTGTCGGCTATAGTTCCTTGGAACAGGTTTATCTTCTGCGGTACCCAGCCTATCTTGCCGCGCAGTGTGTCAAAGTCCATTTCACGGACATCCACACCATCAACTAAGACTGCACCTTCTTTTACGTCATAGAATCTTGGGATAAGCTTTGCAACTGTTGATTTCCCTGAGCCTGTGCCTCCGATTATCGCAGTTGTCTGACCTGGTTTTGCTTTAAATGAAATGTTTTGCAAAACAGATTCCTGAGCGCCATGATATGAAAAAGTAACATTTTTGAACTCTACATATCCTTTCATGCTGGTTTCTGTAACTGCGCCTTTAGGCGGTGCTATAGATAATGGCATGTCGATTACTTCGTTTATACGAACGGCTGAAGCACTGGCACGCGGAAGCATTACAAACATCATGATTGCAAAAAACATTGAGAACATTATCTGCATTGCATATTGTTGGAACGCCATAAGATCTCCAACTTCCATTGCACCGTTGTCTATTCTCATTGCACCAAACCATATTATTGAAACCGAAGCTATGTTGAAGATGAGCATGATAAAGGGCATCATAAAGCTCATTATTCTAAAAACTTTAACTGAGAGCTTGGTAAGGTCAAGGTTTGCTATATCAAAGCGTTTCTTTTCATATTCAGATTTATTAAACGCTCGAATAACCCTCATGCCTGTGAGTCCTTCACGCAAAACAAGATTTACTCTATCAACCTTTTTTTGCATTTTCTTAAACAGGGGAACTGCAATTTTTGACACGAAGCTAACCAGTATTATAAGCAGTCCAAGAACAATAAGCAGGATGTAGGTTAGTTTAGAGTCCTTTTGCAGGGCCATATAGACACCGCCGATTCCCATCATTGGAGCCATAATCAGCATTGTAAGCATCATAACCATAACGTTTTGAATTTGAGTTACGTCGTTTGTTGAGCGCGTTATAAGTGACGCTGTACCAATTTTGTCAAATTCGTTCAGAGAGTAGTTTTCAATGTGCACGAAGATATCGCGCCTTAAGTCTCTGGCCAATCCTACAGCTGCACGAGAGGCTAAATACCTTGCAAGTATAGTGCAGACTGAAACGATTACAGTAAATACAAACATTATAAGTCCGGTTTTTAAGATGAAATTGATATCTTTCCCGACAACACCTTTGTCCACTATATCGCTCATCAAGTTGGGCAGATATAGTTGGCTCAATACTTGTGCAAAAGTAAGAGCGAATACAAGCACGACTTGTAATGAATACGGTTTTAGGTACCGAAATATTTTTTTCATTTATTATCCTTTCTAAATTAAAATTATTTTAACAATTTTTTCAATAAGCCAATCATAATACTCTTTTTCTTTTTTTATTTGCAATTCATCCGGATTTCTAAGGATGATATTATGAATCACAAAGCCGTGTATGTTGCTTAAAAACAGCTTGTGTAGCTTTTGGGGGTCATCATGTATGATGCCTTTTTCTTCAAGACGTATAAAATACTCCAGTAAGGCTTCAATATCTTTGTCTTCTGATTTTCGTGACTGTGTGCGTGCTTTTGATTTTTGAAATTTATCCTTAAAAATCATGCGATGAATGGATTTGTTTTGTTTATACGCTTCAAAAAACAGATTGGCAATCTTGGTTAAATCAGCATGCACATCATACTTTGCTTCATCATTTATATATTCAATAACACCTGTGTCCAGCATACGTTCATTTATTATTGTAGTAAACAGATAACGCTTGCTTTCAAAATGCCTGTAAAGAGTCACTTCGCTGATGCCGGATTTTTCTGCTATTTCTTTTGTTGTAACAGCAGCAAAGCCATGCTTTGAAAAAAGCAACATGGCGGCATCAATTATTTTATCGTGTGTTTGTTGTTTCAAAAATTTCACCCTTAATTAAAGTAAGTACTTACTTACATTAAAGGATTCATTTGAATATGTCAATAAAAAATTGTTGAAAAATAAAAACTTAATAAATGGTTCATAAATTGACGCTTTAGTTATATAATAATTTGAAGTAAGCATAAATGGGCGGCATTAATTGATAAAGAAACTTAAAAAATGGGCAAAAGAGCTTAGAAATAAGATTTATGCAATATACATTGCGTATACCGAATATAAGTTGCCTTGGCATGTGAAAGTTGCGGCGCTTTTAGTCTTGGCATATGCTCTAAGCCCAATTGATATAATTCCAGATTTTATTCCGATACTGGGTTATCTGGACGATATTATTCTGCTTCCAATAGGAATAGTTTTTGTAATAAAGCTTATTCCTCAAGATATAATGGCAGAATGCTTAAAAAAGTCAGAGAATATATCAAAGCAAAAGCTGCCCAGAAATTATGCAGCGGCAGCTGTGATTGTTTTAATTTGGGTTTTGCTTGCATCCATTATCATATATAAGTTACTAAAAAATTAAATCAACTAGTACAGTCTTTTATAAATTCTCTTAGTTTATTAATGATAATATTTGCTTCATTGTCAACGGTGCACAAGTGCTTGGAATTTTCAAGATTGAAAATCTCTCTTTTTTTAGAGTTTATTGTGCCGTTATGGATAATATCGGCGGCATTTTGTGTGACGGTCTCATCTTTCATTGCGCGCATTATAAGAAGGGGACACCTTATATTGTGAAGCCCGGCTTTTGCTATTTTTTGGAGTTTTAATAAGTCCGGTACTTTTCTTATGGGCGTTACGCCATAGCTTATCTTGTAAGGATGTTCGTTGTCATCTCGCTTTCCATCTCCACGATATCGTACGAAATATTTAAAAAGCCAAGCTAAATTTGAAAGTTTGTCTGTAAGCTCCATAGCAGCAGCGATAGTTACAACACCTTCAACCGGCAGCTCTGAGGCTAATATAAGAGCCAGCAGTCCACCCATTGAAAGCCCACATATCACAACATTATCACACTGTTCTTGAAGCTCAAGAGCACCACTTCGTGCCTCGGCAAGCCAGTTTTGCCAAGTGGCATTTTCCATGTCGGTTATATGAGTTCCGTGTCCTGGAAGCCTTATCCCTGAAACTGTGTATCCGTCTTCGCTTAATGCTTCTCCCAAAACTTTCATTGTTCCCGGTGAGCCTGTAAAGCCGTGTATAAGCAAAACACCCGTTTTGCCACCTTCAAAAAAGAAAGGCTTTGTGTGCGGGCTCCAGTCTATTCCTTCAAATTGTTTTGCCATTTTTAATCCTTAAGTTATGTGCTTTTTTCAAGCTTTCTGATGTCTTCATTTGCACCGACTACAACAAGCGTGTCGCCGTTTTGCACCACATCATCGCCGCGAGGAGAGATGTTTATTGTGCCAGCGTGCTTTATCGCCATTACATTTACGCCGTAGTTTACGCGCATTGCAAGCTCTTCAAGCGATTTACCTTCCCAAGAATCGTGCACATTTATCTCCACCAAAGAGTGGTCGCTGGATAGCTCTATAAAATCCAAAATATTTGATGATACAAGATTGTGAGCCAAACGCATTCCCATGTCGCGCTCGGGGAATACAACGCGGTCAACGCCTATTTTGCGCAAAACTCTGGCATGCAGCTCGTTTGCTGCCTTTGCGATTACCTCTTTAATGCCCATCTCTTTGCAAAGAAGGCAGACCAATATAGATGCTTGTATATCTCCGCCGATAGTTATTACCGCTGTATCAAAGTTGCGAAGACCGAGTGCTATGAGAGTTTGCTCGTCAGTAGCTTCTGCCACAACGGCGTGTGTGACATAGTCGCTCACTTCTTCAATGCGCTCTTCCTGATAGTCGATTGCAAGAACGTCGTTGCCTAAAGAGTAGAGTGTACGTGCTATTGATGAACCGAATCTGCCCATGCCAATAATTGCGAATTGTTTCATATATCCTCCAAAATCCCTTATTTGATATTAAATATTCTCTTGGGATTGTCATATAATATTGCTTTTGCAAAATCTACTGCCTGAACAGCAGAGATTATATCGTTGTCTACAGCAGCCGATAAGGCTCTTGAAATGTTTTGTTTTGCGATTTCCAGCTGACCGTAAATCATGTCGGGATGCTCGGCGTTGCCGCCAAACCCAAGTATTTTATTAATAGGAACAGAACCCAAAGCATCTACAATGCATTGGACAGCGCTTGCAGGGCTTAAGCTGTGCACCCAAGCAAGATCAATTGTGACATTCGGGAACTTTTTAACAAGAGCGATTGCCTCATTCCACCACGGCCAACCTGCATGGACTAAGTCAAAGCGAACATTTTCAAAGCGTTGCAAAGTGTTATCTAAAAGCATTGGTCGTGAGTTTTTGAGTAGGCTTCCGTTTTGTTGCTGGAGACCTGTGTGGATTTGAACTGTAATTTCCTGACCTCTGAAAGAGCTGAATATCTGGCCTATAATATAGTCTTGCAGTTCTCTGGGGAAGATAAAGTGATCGCGAACACCGCGTCCACGATTTACCCAGTCTTCCATGACTTCTTCGAAAAGGTTGTAGGCTTCTTTGTACTTAACGCGCTTAAATCTAAGCGTGCGGAAAGCTGCAGCCTCAATCATTATATTGCTGACACCGTGCATTAATACTTCGTGCAATTCTTCTTGGAAAGCTTGCATCCAGTCATCAAGTGTTTTGATGGGATTATAATGCGCTTCCAGCCATTGGACAAATTTTCCCGCAATCGGACCGGGATTTATATATTTTTCAGGGCGCCACACGCGTGAAAACACCCTTTTGTCGCAGTCGAATCGATTAATATTATCTTCAATATCTATCATTACATGCTCAATATTGCAGCGCTTAACCAAAGTGTTATAAGCATAGTCTTCTTGCGCAGTAAGGGTACTAAATGATTCACAAAGATGTTTTATTGTAAACTTTGATATGTCATCAACGCCATGAAGACCAGATGCCGCGGCGGTTACCGCTCTGCCTTGACCCATCATTTTGCATGCTTCAAAGTATGGCTCGATAATTTTAAAGCGCTCCTCCAAGTCAAAATTGTCATCCATTGATTCTTTATAAAGCCGCTCAGACAAGCCTGCGGATTTTAAATCCATGTAAATATGGTTGCCAAAATAGGTTTGAAGGCAATCCTTTGGCATTGCCATTTTGCTTTTTTCAGCAGGTATATGTTCATGCGTGTCAATAACAGGCAGGCTGTATACAGCTGATAAAATATTTTTATAAGAAGACATAGTTACTCCTTTCAGGATATACACTTATCACTTTATAAATATAACTCATTTTTTAATTGCTATCAAGAAAGTTTATAAGTATAAATTTTATGCTTTTTGCACAACACCATCTTCGATTACGTAGATGGAAATATCATCGCGCTCGTCTAAAAGCGTCCGGTCAATATCAACACAGGTTATAAATGTTTGCACATTTCCGATATAATTTAATAGCCATGTTCTTCGCGAGTTATCAAGTTCACTAAACACATCATCCAGAAGCAGCAAGGGATATTCTCCCGTTATGCTTTTCATAATGTCTACTTCTGCAAGCTTCATCGAAAGAGCACAGGTACGCTGCTGGCCTTGTGAGCCAAAGGCTCGAACATCCACATCGTTTACAGATAAAGATATGTCATCTCGATGAGGGCCAAATGAAGTTATGCCTCGCCTGATGTCAGAAGCTCTGTGCTTTTCAAAGTGGCTTAATAGCTCGCTTTCCGCATCGGTTTCATTTTCTTTTTGTATAGGAGACATATATTTTACAGTGAGATATTCTTTGCCACCTGTAAGCTCGCTGTGTATTTTGTTGCAAATTTCATTTAAAGAAGTAACAAAATCACGCCTTCTGACACATAGATAAGCACCATATTTTGAAAGCTGTGCGTCCCAGACATCCAATGTGTCAAGGTTCTTGCTGCTTTCTCTGTTTTTTAATAGCGCATTTCTTTGCTCCAATGTTTTTTGATATCTTTGTAGATTGTAAAAATAAGTGCTGCTCATTTGAGAAAGTGCAATGTCCACAAAGCGTCGTCGGAATGAAGGTCCACTTTTAATAAGCTGTAGGTCTTCAGGCGAAAACATCACAGCATTCATGTGACCCATGAGCTGTCCCAAGCGCTTTGCCGGGGAATTGTT
This sequence comes from Christensenellaceae bacterium, assembly GCA_963676355.1. Classification (GTDB taxonomy): domain Bacteria; phylum Bacillota; class Clostridia; order Christensenellales; family UMGS416; genus JAGLOK01. The sequence continues at coordinate 135,034 of OY781093.1, read as the reverse complement.
TATGCTTACAGCTTTTTTATTTGTATTTGAAAGCTTGATTTCTATTCTATGTATGCCATCATCTTGACTACATTTTGCATCTAAAAAAGCGGCCATGCTGCCAAATTTTATTAGCTCGCGGTCGCGTGCTGTTCTATGGCTTCTGCCGGTTGAGCAAATGTAAATTGCCTCTAGCATGTTTGTTTTGCCTTGAGCATTTTTTCCACTCAACAAAGTGACATGGTTTCCAGGAAGAAACTCCATGTCATTTAAATTTCTAAAATTATTGTATTTTATGCTTTTTAGCCGCACTGTTAGCTTTCTTCGCCGTTATACAAAAAGTCTTTTATTGCTTTGAATTTATCGTAATTTTTTATATTATCATCTTTACCATTTGTTTTGGCTAAATTTTTATTTTTAATAACATCCAGCTGATCTACGCCGTCTTCCTGCTCCGTAATATCATATATCATGTCCAGCATTGAAGATATTTTGTCGTCTTTGTTTTTCTTGCTGCGTGGGGTTCGTTGATTGCCTGCAGATGCATTTTTTGAACTCGAGAAGGAGTCTTGCTTTTTAAATTTACTTTGACCCTGGGATTGGTTGCGTGCCGACTTTTTTTCTTCCTCGGCGGCCTTTATAGAATCGCTATAGAGCATGCTTATAACATCATCGTTTGTGATAATGTTTGAGGAGTCATCGACAAATATATCATCATGTGAAAGAAAAGCATCGTCTTCGGGATCTTCATCCTCTTCATTATCTTCGTCTTTTGATGCCTTATATTCATCATAATCTGGAATCAACATCTCGTTATACAATTCATCATTATCATCTTCATCTGATGTTTCTGATATATCTTCATCCCGTGTAGTTTCTTCTTCAGGTGTATGTTCTTTAGAAGGTTCTTTATCGTTTTTTTCAGCATATACGTCAGAAAGCTGCGCCGACATGAAATCATTGGCGTCTATGTAGTTTGGTTCATCTACGCTTTGGTCTTCTTCGGCTTCGGTATCGGAAGTGTCTTCAACAAGTTCGAGGATTTCGTTTATATTGACTGAGCCTTCTGCATTTTCGGCTTCTAATTGCTCTTCTTCCAAAACATCCGAATCGCTGTTTTCTTGCACGTTTTGTGAAGCAAGTTGATCCTGCTCATGAAAAGCATTTGTTTCTTTAAACGAGTTATCTTCTGTGGCTTCTTCGCCGGAATCGCTAATTTCATCAGATGAGGAATCTGATTCAGACTCATCTTTTTGGTAGAAAAACTCATCTTCGTCAACAACAAAGGGAATCTGTTGCGGCTTAGCATCAGTTTTGTCATCGGAAGCGAAATAGTCAGATGAAGTTTCGTCATCTTCTGGCTTTTCATTGTAAAGGTCTTCAAAAAGCTCTAAAAGCAAATCGTCTTGGTTGCTTTGTTCGGGTTCTTCTTTATCATGTCTTAGATCGGAGTTGTCACGAATGTCGGCAAACTCTCCCACTTTTTCCATTAAAGCTATTAAATCATCTTCAGGTTCTTCTTTTTTTATAATAGAGGCGCTGTCAATGTTCATGACTAAATCAAGATCATTTTCAAATTCTTCAATTTTCTCTTCGCTTTGTGTTGGTGGAGTGACGCTATCATCTAGAAGGCTTAAGAACTTGTCCAAATCATCGAAACTGTCGCCGTAATCTTGTTTTTCTTCTTTATTTTCTTGAATGGCATAATCAGGAATAATTTCTGTTTCTTCAGGCTTAATAAAGCTGGTTTCTTGTTGAACATTGTCATTTTCATATGGCAATGGCTCTGGTATATAAGGCTCAGCAATATTTTCGAATTTTGCCTTGGTATTTATCTCATAAGTAGATACATTTGCAATGGATAAATCATTTGCAATTGCAATAGCACAGGCAACACCTGCTGCTTTTCCCGTCTCAAAATGAGTGGGTATTGAGTTTATCTTTGAAATGGCATTGGTTGTTGCTCCGATGTTTTTTCCGCACAAAACAAGATTATCAAATCTTTCAGATAATAAAGAGCCAAACGGTATATAAAATTCTTTTTCTCCGTAAGGCAGTTTTGCAACCTGATCAGAGAAATATTTGCCTTGGACTATTTCATCAAGGGCAAGTGTGTGCTTTGCACCAAAGCTTCCTGTGGCAGAACGGAAAATCTCCTTTGAAGAGGATATAAGCGATGCATTTTCAAAACCGTATCCGAATTCCTGCATAAATTTTACCGCTTCATTCATTTTGTTTCGCATAAATGAACCGTCAATTGTGTTGCTGTAGTCATACCTTACCGATATAAATGCGATATCTGCACGAACCGTTGGTTGAATTTCTATATAAAGATCTCGGCTTAGCTCGCCTTTGTCAATTGAATGCTGAATCTTTTCTTTTAATAGTCTTTTAGCTTCGACGCTGTAGCACTTGCCGCCTACAGTTTCCACCTTGCCAATAAGTCCTGTAATATAACAATATTGACAGACACCTGAATCACTTTCACCTGTAAGCGTTTCTACCTCAAGTGTTCCTGAGGCATCAATATATAGCTTTGCCGATATAACTGATTTACCAGTTGAAGTGGCACAGATGATAGAGGAAATGCTGTGTTGTTTTTTTTCGATGGAGATGACTTCGTACCGGCTCAAAAGAGTTACAGAGTGTTTGTTTAGAAGTTCATAATAGCGATCAACCAATGTTTCAGGATGAAATATTGCGCTTCCCCAAGCTTTTGTTGTGATGCCATTTAAAAGACCGTCCATGTTTGAATAGGACGCGCCCTTTAGTGTGTGAACATCTGCTCTGAATGCCGTGCCGCCAATCATAGATTCTTTTTCAAGAAGAACTGTCTTTGCGCCATGTTTTGAGGCATAGACAGCAGCAGCGATCCCAGAAGGGCCCGCACCTATAACTGCAACATCATAAATTTGTTCCATTAACCGAATCTCCATAATAACTTTATTATATCATTATTTCATAGTAATTTTTACATAAAATAAAAACCTTTATATTATATATAACATTATCGGTAGAAAATTAAACATGTTTAAATTAGGTTAGTCTGTGATATTAGGTATAAATTGGAATACACACAACATATTTTTATAAATAAATAATAAAAAAGTTTGGAATAATTTTATGCAAAAGTTAAAGATGCCTTTTCTGTAAAGAGCTTTTTTAGATTATTATGGCGTCACCAGGGCCAAACTGCGGTGCGACATAAATATTTACATCTTTGCCTACCTTAGCACCGAGATTGTGTGCAGCCTTTGCAGCGCTGTCAAATGCAGCCTCAGGAGTATTGTTGTCCTGTGACAGGTGTGCAAGTGAAAAATTTCTGCATCCGCTTTCTATTATTTGCTCTATCACACGCGATGAATCGTGATTTGAAAGATGGCCTTTACGGCTTAGTATTCGATTTTTAAGGTGGACTGGATATGGCCCATTTTCCAGCATGTGAACATCATGGTTGCTTTCCAAAACACAGGCATCCGCCCCTAATGCTGCGCTCATTGCAGCCTTTGTAAAATATCCGGTATCAGTTGCAACCACAGCTTTTTTATTGCCTGAATAAATACTATAGCCCACAGGGTCTGCAGAATCGTGGGATATTTTAAATGGGCTTATAGCGAGTGATCCCACATAAAAGTCGCCGTCAAACATTACGCGATTTTTAATAGGGATGTCATTAAATGACTTCATGTTGAGTATCGCGTTCCATGTGTTTTCGTTTGCATATATAGGTACATCGTATCTGCGTGAAATAACGCTTATCGCTCTTATGTGGTCAATATGTTCATGGGTTATAACAACGGCCTTTAAGTGCTCAAATCCAGCACTTACTCGCTCTAGTGCAAAACCTACTTGTCGTGCGGACGTTCCTGCATCAACCAGTATCGCGGTATCTTCTGTTGCTATAAATGTACTGTTTCCTTTTGAGCCCGAAAAAAGTGGGCATATAAACATTGGCATGTGGTCTCCGTCTACTCGCTTACTACTGTTCTGGATGATGCAAGCCAGCTTGATGTGGGCTCAAATCCCCAGCCCGGCTCTTCCGGCACTTTCACATAGCCGTCTTTAATTTCAGGTGTGCGGTTTAAAAATCCGTTCAGGTAAGATTCTTTTTCTATGGAATGCTCCATTGTGCGCCAAGGTTTATCCACCACTGCCATAAGATGCAATGAAAATGCAAACAGCAAGGAGTTTGTGGAGTTGTGCGCTGTTGTAAATATATCTTCTTGGGCTGCAAGCTTTGAAGCTGCATATGCTCTTGAAAATCCGCCTATCTGGCAGATGTCCGGTTGAAAAATATCCACCTTGTGCTCGGACAGCATGCGTTTTATACGGCTGAACATAAATTCTTGCTGACCTGCTGCTATAAGAACGCCGCTTTCTTCATAGCCATCTTTTATTTCACCGGTTTTCTCCAACTCCCAATAAGGACACGGCTCTTCTAAGAATTTTACATTGTTTTGGGCAAGCAGTTCTTTATATGCCAGGCTCTTTTTAACAGACATTCCGCCATTTGCATCCACATATAGCTCTACATGTGGACCTAAAACTTTATGACACTGGCGAACTAAGTCTTCGCTGTGTCCCGGCCAATTGTCAGTATCGTTGCCATTTGGAAGTCCAACTCTCAGCTTGAATGAACCATAGCCTTTTTCGCTTCTTAATGCCTGCATCCTGTCTATTTCTTCTGAGACGGGAAGCTCTCTTTGCATGGATGAGCCATAGAGCATGATGCGCTCGCGCTTTTTGCCGATGATGTTTGAAACGGAACGTTTTTCGCGCCTGCCTTTTAAATCCCAAAGTGCGGTGTCAATTCCTGATACCGCGCGCGATATATATGAACCTGTAAACTCATATTCGTTTAATATCACTTTATCTGCTATTGCAAAATCATTGTCTTCTTGTCCTAAGACATGCTGTGCAACCTGTTTGTGAAGAATAAGCTGTGTGATGTCAGCGTTAAATGGAGCGCATTGACCATAGCCAAAAGCACCGTCTTCTGATATCACTTTAACTATACAAATATTATTTTTATAAAAGCTTTGAATTTTTTTGATTTTCATCTAAATCTCTCCTAATATGGCGTGAATAAATCATATAAACGCATACCCCGTACACCCTTTGTTTAACAATATATAATAATACCATAAAACAAGCTATATTGTATACATTCAAAAGATGATAACAAAATATGGTGTGTAATGAATAATTATTTTACCAAAAGCTTTGCTTGTTGTATGGTTTTCGCTGAGCAATTGAGATATAATACATCTATGGAATTAAAAGAGCTGATATTTAAACTCAAAAGCAATGCTTCATGGCCAAAAGCCTATGAAAAAGGCGCGCCTATTTGGGATGATGAGTATATCTCGCGAAACATGCTTGTGGCGCATCTTGATGAATCTCACGACAAGGCATCATATAAAAGCACACTCAGGCAGAAAGTAGTTAGCAATATAATAAAAAACTGCGACTTGAAGGCGGGCGATTCTGTCTTGGATTTAGGTTGCGGACCGGGGCTTTATGCTAAGGAGTTCGCAAAAATGGGCATACATTACACAGGGATAGATATATCAAGGCAATCGCTGGGCTATGCCATGGCTCATAAAGGCGAATATGCGGATATTATATCATATATACAAGGGGATTATACGCAGCATAATTTTGCAGATAAATATGACTGCATCTCAATGATATGGTGTGATTTTGGAGCACTCTCACCTAAAGAGCGAGATGAAATGCTGAAAAATGTAAAAAGCGCTCTCAAAGGCGGAGGCTGTTTTGCGTTTGATGTATATTCTAAAAGTTCGCCATTTGAAAAAGAGAATATCTCTTGGAAAATTGAGCAGGGTGGGTTTTGGAATCGCGGTGATTATGCTGTACTTGAACGCACTAAAATGTATGACAGCGTGGGTGCTGCGCTATATGAAGCTTTTGTGATATTAGAAGATGATATGAAAGTGTATAGAATTTGGGATAAACGCTACGACAAAAAAGAACTTTTGGATGTGTTGAAAAATGCAGGATTTAGTGGAATAAAGATAAAAAAGGGTGGTTTAAGCCGTGTGCAAAAAGATATGTACGGAGTGTTGGCTAAAAACTAATTACCTTTTTATGTAAATTGATTGACAGTTATGTAATAATAACTTAATATATACGTTGGATATTATATAATAATAGTAATATATTTTAAGATAAAGGGTAGTGTGCTTTTACAATACTTTAAGAAAGGTTTGGTTTAATGGCGTCAGAATTTGATTTTTTAAGAGTGAAATGGCCAAAGCTTGCGGCGATGGCAGCCGATGCAAGCAGACTTGCCGACGTTAGCCCATCATCTGCACTTTCATCCCTTAGGACATATTGTGAATGGGCCACGGATATTGCGCTTGATTTTTATGAGCTTCAAGTGGCAGGAGGCGCATCCCAGATTGAAAAGCTTGAAGCTTTGCAGACATCGGGCATGGTTCCCGCAGAAATTTTGCAGAAATTCCACAATGTCAGAAGCGCAGGCTCACGCACATCGCTTCGCGACCTAGATAGTTCCAGCAAATTGGTGCATGGGTGCATTGCAGATTGCCTTGATATAGGTCAGTGGCTGTTCAGAGAAGCTGAAAAGGAAGGGTGGCCACACATAGACGGCTACTCGCAATCCTATGGTGCAATCCCTATGGCGGGCGTTCAAGGCTCAGCTGAAGTTGAAGGATATGAGGTGGGCGGAGATTACCAGAGGAAATTTTCTTTTTCCCGTTTTATGAGAAGATACGGTTCGATTGTGACGCTGGCGATAGCTGTGGTAGTTATCGGAGGCGCAGTTATAGGAGTGTCGGCTCTTCTTAAAGGAATAAAGAAAGATAAAGAGCCGCCGGTGACAACAATAGAATATACTGCGACGGCAACGCCGGAGCCCACAAATATTGTGGCAGCGACAGAAACACCGGTTCCTACACCCGAGGAAGATCCTTTTGAATACATTGATGACATCAGCATGACAAAAGCTAGCGGCGGAAGCGGTACGGTTTTTTTCAGTCATTGGAATTTAAACGGAAACACAGAGCCTTTCACAATGAGCGGACAGATCTATTATCATGGTATGGCTTTCTTTGTAAAGTCTGACCAGATTATGGAGACTAAGGGCTCGAACACTGTTACTTTCTATCTTGAAGGTAAGTTTGACAAAATCTCATTTGACTTGGGATGTGAGGAGACTTTTGGCTATGATGTAAGACAAAATTTTGGCACATACAAAGTAACAATTAGTGCTGACGACAAAGAAGTGTGGCCAGGAGACCGAATGGACTTTGACGATTTCTTAGAAAATGTCACGGTTCCATTGGGGGATGATTGTGCAGTGCTTACTATAAAACTTGATCAATACAAGGGAGACAAAGGAACCCTTAATGTTGTGATGGGAAACTTCAAGCTTTATTATAAGGAGACAGAAGAAGAGTAATATAAACTTATTTGCCGCTCTTTTTAAGAGCGGCTTTTGCTTATTGATGAGCAAGTAGGCATCGCTCTTGAAACAAGATTAAATTGGATATATACTATAGAAAATATTAAAAAGGTGCAGTATGCAAAATATAAAAGAATTAAAAAAGTTGGTTGAAAATAAGACGGCTGTTATAGCTGTGGTAGGGCTTGGGTATGTTGGGCTTCCTCTTGCAGCAGCATTTGCGGCAAAGTATGAAACGATAGGGTTTGATATAAATCAAGAAAAAGTTGAGAAATATCAACAAGGAATTGATGTAACGGATGAGATTGGAAATGAAAAGTTGCAAAATGCAAACATTCAGCTGACATATAATCCTGAAGAATTGTCACGTGCTGACATTATTATTGTGGCTGTTCCCACTCCTATAACAGAGGCCAGAACTCCTGATTTTAAGCCTCTCATAGGCTCCAGCACTACTGTGGGAAAGCAAATGAAGCGTGGGTGCATAGTTGTATATGAGTCAACGGTATATCCTGGCGCTACAGAAGAGGTCTGCATCCCTGTTTTAGAAGAACATTCCGGACTTAAATTTGGAGAGGATTTCACAGTGGGTTATTCGCCTGAGAGAATAAATCCCGCAGATAAAGTACATAGGCTTGAAACTATTGTTAAAGTTGTATCCGGCAGCGATGCGGACACTCTTGACACACTAGATGTGTTATATTCATCAATTATTACAGCTGGCATACATCGCGCATCATCGCTTAAAGTGGCAGAAGCAGCAAAAGTAATCGAGAACAGCCAACGTGATATTAATATCGCTTTTGTTAATGAAATATCAATGATATTTGATAAACTTGGAATAGATACCGATGAAGTTTTAAAAGCCGCAGGCACAAAGTGGAACTTTTTAAACTTTACACCCGGACTTGTGGGTGGACATTGCATAGGTGTTGACCCTTATTATCTGTCATATAAAGCCAAGCAAGTGGGATATTATCCTGAGATTATATTATCAGGCAGGCGCATCAATGACGGAATGGGAGCATATGTTGCGTCTCAGACTGTTAAAAAAATGATAGCATCGGGTAGCTCTGTGCGTGGAGCAAAAGCACTTGTTCTAGGGCTTACATTTAAAGAGAACGTGGGTGATGTGAGAAACACCAAGGTGGTGGATATTGTTTCAGAGCTTGAATCCTATGGCATTGATGTAAAGGTGGTAGACCCACACGCAGATAAGCAGGAATGCTTCAGGGAATATGGAATCATGCTAAGTGATGCGGACGAAATACTTCCGGTTGATGTTGTTATATGTGCAGTGGGGCATGATGAGTATAAAGCTATTTCTCTTGAAGAGATGAAAAAGTGGTTTGTAGACTCTGGAGTGCTTATAGATGTTAAGGGAGTGTACAGCGAAAAAGAAGCAATAAAGACTGGAATTTCTTATTGGCGGCTTTAAAGTGAAATTTGTAAAAAGAATAATAAAAGCAATCATGATTTTCGCGATTGCTTTTTGCTTAATTATAGGATTAATAAATCTATATGTTGTTTTGATAGGGAAAAGCGATTTTTCTTCGGTGGAGGATATTGAAGAAGAATATGACTGTGCCATAGTGCTGGGTGCAAAAGTGGGAAGCGACGGAACGCCAAGCTATATGCTTCGTGACAGACTGGACTTTGCTTTCAAAATGTATGACAATGGTACAGTGCCTAAAATATTGGTTTCAGGTGATCATGGAACTTATGGGTATGATGAAGTAAACGCCATGCGGCAGTATTTGATTGAAAAAGGTGTTAAAATTGAAGATGTGTTCATGGACCACGCAGGTTTTGACACTTATTCTACGATGTATCGCGCAAAAGATATTTTTGAAGTTAAAAGAGCTGTTATCTGCACACAGAAATATCATCTTTATCGGGCTTGCTATATAGCAAAGCGAATGGGCGTTGAGGTTAAAGGCCTGCCAAGCGATGTATATGTTTCAAGCAAGATATTATATTTTAAGGCTCGCGAGTGCGCGGCGAGGATAAAGGCGTTTTTAGAGGTTGAGATACTAAAGCCTGAGCCGATGCTTGGAGAGAAGATACCTATAACGGGCGATGGAAGAATAACAGAAGACGGCAAGACATAGACGGAGAAACCCATGACATTTCTTTCAACTTTTTTACTAGCAACAGCACTAGCTATGGATGCTTTTGCGGCATCGCTTTCTTTGGGTGCTTGCATTCACGACAAGCGAGAGCAGAAGAAAGTGGCGTTTTTATGCGCAACTTTTTTCGGGGTGTTTCAGTTCGGAATGCTTGCAGCAGGATGGATTCTCGCATCATCATTTTCAAAATATATTGAATCGATTGACCATTATATAGCATTTGGATTACTGCTGTTAATTGGTGCTCACATGATATATGAAGCCATTAAGGGAGAAGAAAGCAGGCCTTTAACAGGAATTAAAACTTTAGTAATTTTAGCACTTGCAACATCAATTGATGCGATGGCGGCGGGGATCTCTGTTAAAGCGTTGGGAGAGGCTTTGTGGTTGCCTGCAATTCTTACCGGTGTTATAACCTTTGCTTTGTCTGGTGCAGGAGTGCTTCTTGCTTGTAATCTTAAAAGTGAAAAATATCCCAGGTTGTTTGATGTGCTAGGTGGACTCGTGCTTATTGCATTGGGAATTAAAATACTGATTGAGCACCTATTGGGCTAAAAATCAGGCACAAAAAATCTTTATAAAAACGAAAGGAAACACTATGAAAAAGATTAATGCATTTGACTATTCATCTCAAATTCTTGAGGCATTAGGAAAAGGTGGGCTGTTTTTAAACGCAAAACTTGGCGACAAGATAAATTCAATGACGATAGGCTGGGGTTCTCTTTCGATATACTGGGGAATGCAGGTGTTCATAGCGCCAGTCAGGCTTTCGCGTTATACCCATCATATGGTGGATGAAAGCGGAGTTTTTACTGTGAGTGTGCCATTAAACGGTGAGCTTCGAAAAGAGCTGGGTATTTGTGGAAGCAAATCGGGAAGAGATATGGATAAGTTTGAAGTTTGCAATTTTACAGATATTGATGCAAACGTGGTGGATTGCCCGATTATAGGGGAGGCCAGCCTTCACATTGAGTGTGAGGTGGTTGGTAAGGACACAATGGATGCAACCAAGATGGAAAGATCTATCGTTGATAAGATGTATGCAGGCGATTATGAAAACGGAGACTATCACACGCTGTTTTTCGGAAAGATAGTGGATTGCTATATTAAAGATTAAAAGCGCAAGTAATTGTGTAATAAAAAGAGCCGCTCGGATTTTTCGAACGGCTCTTTGTTATTATTAAATGATTTTCAGTTAAACATTTCTTCTAGCTTTGAGAATTTTTCATGTGTAATGAGTGCGTCTCTTTCAGTGCCCTCAAATTTGACTATATATGTCCACCGTCCATAAGGATAAACCTTTGTAATTTTCTTAAGGTTTATGATGTAGGATTTGTGAGATCTAAAAAATCTGCTTGGATCAAGTCTCTTTTCAAGCTCACCTAAAGGTTCAGAAGTTGTTATCCTATCCTTTAGAGTGTAGATTACGGTCGAGCCGTCCTCGCGCTGGGCGAGAACTATATCTTTTGTGTTTACAAAGGATATGCCTTCCCTGTGGCGCACTATAAGTTTACCGAGTTTGTTTATAGCGTTAAGCCCATGTCCCGGCACTTGCTGATGCTCAGATATTTGTTTTATCTTGTTAAGCGTGCCAACTGCGCGCTCAACATCAAATGGCTTTGTAAGATAGTCAAATGCATAGACTTCAAAAGCATCTGCCATGTAGCTTTCATGAGCTGTTGCAAACACAATGGGAGTTTCAGGCGAAATATCGCTTATTGCTTTTGCGCATTCAATACCTGTCATTTGAGGCATTTCAACATCTAAAAACACTACATCATGTCTTTTTTTCTTAAATAGCTTTACGGCTTCTTTTCCGTCTGAAGCGATATCTTCTACCTTAAAGCCATCTGTTTTGTCCACTATCTTTTGTAAGATAAGGCGCATTCCTTCGTCGTCATCTGCTATTAATACTCTAAGTTCGTTCATTTCAGTGTCCTTCTGCCGCCTCTTTTGTTTAATATTTCAGACATTATTATGCCATTAACAACACTCTCAGTATTTATTTTAAAATTAATATTGCCGCTTTTGGAAAGAGCCTGCTTGTTGTTTTTTGTCGCCTTTTTTCCTCTTCTAGTAACTAAGGAAGCAACATCTAAAATGTTAGGCTGTCCTTCAAGGGACTTTCGGTTTAGCGGATCGCCCTCATTATAGCTGGGTCGTCCTCCGTGAGCGTTGTGCGAATGACGCTGCATCTCAACAGGAGTGTTTTCCAGTGAAGAAAATTCCCTTATTTGTCCCTCGCCAAATGTCGTGGGTTTGGGAGGCTGGTTGGGCTGTTTTGGGCTTTTATGCTGGAATGCAGGATGAGTTGTTTTTGGGGGAACAGGTTTCACTGCGTTTTTTTGCTCTTCAATTTGCTGCCTTATGATATCCTGCAAGCTTTGCACTTTGTTTTGTGATGAAGATGACGCTGTAGCAGATGAATTATTGGAGGATTTTCCTTGTACCTTTTTCGCTTTGCCTATGATGCTAAAAACTATGCTTACAATAATCAAAAGCGGAATAAGGTTTTCAAAAATGTCCATTTAGTACCTCCTTTTATTTTAGGGTTCCCGACATTGTCGGAAACCCTTGAAAATTAATTATCGTTGTTTGCTTTATCGTCTTTTGCTTTTGCATCGTCACTATTTTGTCCCTGAGTCATTCCTGAAATTGCATTTCTCATTTCGGTGTCACTCATAACATTTTTCATGTTGTAGTAATCCATGATTCCGAGATTGCCTTCACGGAAAGCATATGCCATAGCTTTTGGAACTTCAGCTTCAGCTTCAACCACGCGAGCACGCATCTCTTGCTCGAGTGCAACCATCTCTTGCTCTTGGGCAACAGCCATTGCACGACGCTCTTCAGCTTTAGCACGAGCGATTCTAAGGTCAGCCTGTGCTTGGTCAGTCTGCAATTGAGCTCCGATGTTACGTCCTACGTCAACGTCTGCTATATCAATTGAAAGAATTTCATATGCTGTTCCTGCATCTAAGCCTTTGTTTAAGACAGTGTGGGATATTGAATCCGGGTTTTCAAGCACAGCTTTATGTGTGGGAGCAGAACCAACTGTTGTAACGATACCTTCTCCGACACGTGCGATGATAGTTTCTTCGCCTGCACCACCGACAAGTCTTTCGATGTTGGCACGAACTGTAACTCTTGCTTTTGCGCGAAGTTCAATGCCGTCTTTTGCAATAGCGGCTACTATTGGAGTTTCTATAACCTTGGGGTGAACACTCATTTGAACAGCAGTCAAGATGTCACGGCCTGCAAGATCAATTGCACAAGCTCTCTCATAAGGAAGCTCAATGCCGGCTCTTTGTGCTGCGATGGAGGCATCTACAATCCGGTCAACATTACCGCCTGCGATATAGTGAGTTTCAAGCTGGTTAACTGTCATGCTGAGACCAGCCTTGGTGCTCTTAATGGCTGGCATGATAATCCTTACCGGCGAAACCTTCCTCAGGCGCATGCCTACAAGTGTGCCGAGGCCGACCTTGACATTTGATGCAGCTGCCGTAATCCATAATCTGATTGGTATGAATGAAAAAAACAGTGCGAGGAATATAATAATTCCGACGATTATTGCTAATACAATTACAACATCCATAATATTCTCCTTTTAAATAAAATTATTCATCAAGCGCGATAGGAGCTACAATTATTCGACGTCCTTCCACGCGTATGACCTTTACTTTGACTCCCTGCTTTACAAAAGAGCCTTCTGTCACTACATCCAGTCTCACGCCGTTAAAGTCTGCAGTACCTGCAGGACGGAGAATGGTCAGTGCTTTTCCTTCTTTGCCGATAAAAAACTTCATGTCGTCAACCGACAGATATTCTTCTTCGGTGTCTTTTTTTATGATGGGGGAGCGGCTTAGCATGCCTTTTGATGCACTTCGCAGTACAAAGAATAGCGCTATCGACAATATGGCAATAACCCCCAGCAGCATGAGCATTCCATCAAGAAAGCTACCTGCTGTTAGAATAATTGCAGCTATTATCAGTATTATCCCTGCTATACCTGGAACGGTAAGACCAGGAGTAAACATTTCTATTATAACCAACGCAATTCCTAAGATAAGACAAATAGCGGCTGGCCAGCTTATAGCTATGCCTAAGATATTCATTAAAACTTCGCTTCCGGCTTCCATAATATCACCTCACTAATGTTACTTGCTTATATATTAGTCTTGTTTTGTCAAATATTAAAGTAAAACGCGTCAAAGAAAGATATTGCTAAACCTAAGTGTCGTTTTCAGCAGTCAAACTGTCAGCGCACTTTATGTGCCCGAAAAAGCGGGTTCTGCCCTCTGAGCTTTCAATCTCCATTGTGCCATTGTTTTCTTCAAGTGTCTGTGTGACGATATATAGCCCCATGCCCGTGCCTTCATCACCTTTTGTGGTGAATCCCGGCTCTAGAATTTGTTTCATTTCTTCATCAGTTATATCTTCTCCGTCGTTTTCAACAGAAAAGTAAAGTGCATTATCATCTTCTCTTAGTGAAACGTGAACCTCGCCATTTATTTTTTTTGCCTCGTACATTGCATTGTCAATCAGATTTGAAAGGATTCTGCAAAATTGCCAGTCTTCAATCGGGATACTATTGAGTTTTGCTGATATATGAAATTTTAGCTCAACTCCGTTTCTTCCTGCATCGACAGATTTTGCAGCCAAAAGAGCATTTATTGCGGCATTTGACGTTCGAAGCAATTGCCCGACTTGCTTTATATCTCCCATTACTTTGGAGAGATATTTATTGGCTTCATTATGTTCTTCAAGTTGTATTAAAGAGGAAATTACCTGAAGATGGTTTAAAAAATCGTGCCTTTGTGCGCGAAGTTTGTTGTTAAGATCAGCTTCAGAGCTGAGCATTTCTGTCATGCTAATCCATTGCTCGTTTAATGCTTGGCGAGTGGAAAGGATTATTTTTGCGTTGCGCATTAAAAGTGCATTTCCCGCAATGACCAAAATCACCAAAACCGGCATCATTATAGTTGTGGATACATTCTCTCCCGTAAGATACAAAAACGCCACAAGAAGTGCTGCTGCTATCTGAAGATAACTTGCAACCATTACCCAGTATGCCGCTTTCCTGACATTCAGATTCATGTTTCTATTTTTAAAATTCTGTATCATCATTTAATTATAACATTAATTGGGTTATCGAACACAACTTTTTTTATACCTGTCTGAAAGAAGGGGAGGATAAAAGTTTTAATAATTATCAGTGGATAAATAAGTCTGAGCTTGCTTTATCAGTGGCATTTACATCATAATTATAAAAGCCAAACAATGCTTTTTCACCCCACATATTATACATTGCATTTATAAATGCGATAAGATATGCATCGCTTGCAGGCGCATCCTCACGCTCACTTTTATATCTGAATTCTCCTTCTGGTCCTGGGTATTCAGACGGTGGTGAGATGAGGGCATAGCCGCTTACACTTTTAATCTTCTCGCCGTTTACGTACAAGGTAAGGGTTCCTCTTGCTTCAGCGCCCAGATAGCTGCTTGCTATAAGCCCGGAATATCTTTTGTCTTTTGGTGTTATGTCACAGTCAAAATCAAGGGTTATATCAGCATCGCTTTCGGCTTCAGTCCAACCAAGATATGGCGCAAACCCTGCAATGAGAGTTTTGTAGTCGGGCTCTTTGCTGGAGGATACATTTTTCACATCCCCTGTTTTTTTAACTGTTACAGTTTGAGGGGAGATTTGCGAGCCATTTACATCAATAGTTAAGTCTAAAGGAAGAGCACCTGCACCACCGTAGTGGCCTGCTAATATAGTGAAAACGGTCTTATCCTTATAGCTGTCGAAAATGGTTTTATAAAAAGCATGGTTGCTTTTTGATGTGGATACTCTGGAAAGTATTATCTGTGCCGCTGTTTTTTTTGCGTCATCCGAACTTAATAAATCTTGAACAATTTTTGAAGAGTAGGCAGACATATCAACTTCTGAGAACATGAATTTGCCATTGGCAGAAAGAGCTGAAGTTAAAGCATTAGCTGCAAGAGAGGAAGTTTCTTCATTGTTTGCGTATTCAGACAGAACAATTGAAGGAAGCATTGAATCCGAGCAGCTTGCAAGCACTGTCATAAAGGTCTTTTTTGCATCGCCTTCAAGGGAGTTATTTGCGGCAATCATTCTTGTATATATATTTTCAGAAGCATTGCTCAATATAGAGCTTGACCTGCTTAATTCCATGCCTGTGGAAAGGACTTCGTAAAGAGTTTGTGTGTCATTTGAAATAATCGCACGAGCAAGAAGCTTTAAGTTTACATCCTGAATAAGTTTTTCTGCAATGTTGTCAATTTGAGAACCTTGCGAGTCTGTATCTTTTATGTTATTTAAAACTGCAATTAAAACCTGCGTGTCATAGTCGCCACCTTGTAGTGCAATTGATGCACCCTGCAGATATTCTTCACTTCCGTTTAGCGCAATGGCTATAACTGGATCAATACCTGTCATGATTAAATATTCTTTAAGCACTTTTGAAACAACGGCCTCATCACCCAAAGAACTTGCAGACAACACCGCATTAATGTTTTCAGTTCCCGAAATTTCGTTAAGAAGCGCCGCTGCGATTGATACATTAGTTGTATCATCAATTGACTCTATAATTGTATTTATCGTAGTTTCGGGATAATTTTTGAGCATTGTGACGGCTATTTGCCTAGCCGACTCTGTGTTTTCGGAATTAACCAAGGCATCTTTTGCAAGAGCTGCAGCTGCGCTTTGCCCCACTGTTGCTAATATTACAAGTGCGCGGTTAACTTTATCCTTGTCTGATGAATGAACGGCAGGGATTATAAGCTCTACTGCTGGTTCACCGAAATTTGCAAGCGTTGTGTCAACTGTTTGGCTAAAATAAGGGCTGTGTAATTGCCCTGCAAGGTAGTCCAATGCGACATCGCCCATTGAAACAAGTGCTGATACCGCTATATCAAAAGCCCCTTCTTTTTCAGAAAGAATAAGCAGCTCTATTACCGCATCCTTTGTGTTTTCTTTGGCAAGAGCGTCACACCATGTGCGTTTTCCGCTTTCCGTCATAGTTTCAAAAAGCATTATAGAGCCTTTTTTGCCAATATCACCCATCATAAGCAGGGCTTGAGCGGATTGCTCGGCTCGGTTTCCTGAAGAATTAGACATCCGGTTTAATAGCTCTGGAATTACGATATCTTTGTTTGCAACAAGCCATTCTAGAGCTTCATCAGACCTTGATGAATTGCTGACAGCTGATTTTACTTTTGAATCAATCACGCTTGAAGCGCCACACCCAGATAAAAGTGCGGATAGTAAAATTGTTGTTGTTATAATAAGTGCAATAATTTTTCTTTTCATATTTCCCCCGATAAACGGTAAAAATTCGTATTTATTATATCTTTTTACTTAATATTGGTCAAAAGATTTTAAAACCATTTAAAAAGTGTTAAACTGTTATATAGATATATTAATCTTTTTGAAGGAGTATTGAAATGACAAAAAGAATAGGAATATTAACAAGCGGTGGTGACTGCCCCGGGCTTAATGCTGCAATCAGAGGTGTAGGAAAAGCAGTGTATGAAAGCATGAAGGATGTCGAGATTATTGGCATTGAAGATGGTTATCGTGGTCTCATAGAAAACCAATGGCATAAAATAAAAAAAGAAGATTTATCAGGGATTTTGACATTAGGCGGAACTATTCTGGGAACATCCAGACAGCCTTTTAAAAAAATGAGAGTCATAGAAGATGACAAAGTCGATAAAGTGGCTGCTATGGTTAAAAACTATGAAAAGATGAAGCTTGATTGTCTTGTGACATTGGGAGGCAACGGCACACATAAAACAGCAAATCTTTTATCCGAAGAGGGTTTGAATGTAATCGGACTCCCAAAGACAATAGATAATGATATTTATGGTACGGATGTGACTTTCGGTTTCCATACCGCAATAGATACTGCAACTGATGCAATTGACAGAATTCATACCACGGCAAACTCTCACGGCCGAGTTATGCTGGTTGAGATTATGGGCAACAAGGCAGGCTGGCTTACGCTATATTCAGGAGTCGCGGGTGGTGCGGATGTAATAATTATCCCTGAAATACCATATGATATTGATTCTATAGTAGATGCGATTAATAAGAGAGACAAGGCGGGCAAAAAGTTTTCAATCATTGCAGTGGCAGAAGGCGCAAAGAACAAAAAAGAAGCCAAGATGCCGAAAAAAGAATTAAAAAAATACAGAGACGAAACCCAGTGTCTCGCAGTATCTCACAGAATTGCTGGTGAACTTTCCGACAGATGCGATCATAATGTTAGGGTTGTTATCCCCGGGCATATTGTGCGCGGTGGAAGCCCCTCTCCTTATGATAGAATCTTGTCCACTAGATTTGGAATACATGCAGCCAAGCTTATTGAAGAAGAAAAATATGGCAGGACTGTAGCGCTTAAAGGTGGAGTAATCACACACAACAAGCTTTCCAAAATTGCCGGAAAAACAAAAGGTGTTCCTGATGATTGTGAGATGGTTGATGCTGCAAGATCAGTGGGTGTAAGCTTCGGAGACTAGTGGATTTAATCTAAACTAAGTGTTAACTTACAATTGCTAATATTTACATTTGATTAAAAATGCATTAATATAACGTTCCTAAACTATGAAGAAAAACTATAGAATAAATATTAAACTGATTCATATTGCAACCGTTTTTTTTACAGCTGCCTTGTTTTTTGCTGGATGCTCATCGGAGCCTTCAGAAATGAGCCCCATGCCTGCATTACATTCATCTCTTTATGAAACAGATGAAGTGGAAATAGAAGAGGCTACAGAGCACACCTCGCTCAAGGTTGGGCAGGTGAAGCTTGCACCGCCAGTAATTGAGCGTATTAATGAGGGGTCAAACGCTGAAAACAACGGAATAGCAGCAGAATTTGAAGGTACTATATATTATATAAATAACGGATTAAACAGTATGTCAGACTCTGGACACCATCAAAAGAAGATTCTTGATAAAACTGATATTATTTATATAAATGTTTATGATGGCTATATATATTTCGTTTGTTCAGAAGAATATGCGGTTCACCGGATGCCTTTGAACCAAGAAGGAGAGCCGGAAGCTTTAAACATTACAGGTGCATACTCAATGATGGTAATGCAAGATCATATATATTATCAGAACGCCATAGGAAGCGAAGCTGACAATTACCTTTATCGGGCAAACCTTGACGGCACAGAAAAAGAAAATTTAATGATTAAAACGTCTGCGTATACTTTTGACGGGCAGGTAATTTACTATGCCAATGAAGAAGAGGAAAACACTCTGTATTCATATGATACATGCACGGGAGAGATGCTGCAGCTTTCAAATAATCAGGCAAGCCAGATAAATATTATTGCTGGGAAAGTATATTATATAAATAAAACAACAAAAAAACTGACGGTGCTTGACACTCAAACACTCGAAAGCACAGTGATTTTAGAAGAAAACATTTCGTATCTAAATAGTACAGAAAGCACTCTTATATTTTATTCAAATGAAAACAGCGCACTTGGAACCATGGATATAGAAAGTGGCGATGTTGAGTATATTTTGGAATATAATGATGTAAACGGATTAAACGTTGCAAGCGATTGGATTTTCTTTGAGTCATATGAAAATACAGCGTCTAATGAGGTTTTCTATTTAAAAACGGACGGAACTGAACTTTCAAGAGACCTGCCCGTAATGGCGCTTGCAAAAGTTGTGGACTATGATCTCGAAGAGAAGGTAATTTATATTGATTATGTAAGAAGGTTTACGGGAGAAGAAGCGGTCAGTGAATATATTCACGACTTTGGCGTTTCCGAAAGAAGGGCAAAAGAGGTTCTCTTGGAAACAGACAATGTATATATTCAAAACAGCAACCCGACTATAATTGAATATAAGTTTACGGACATAACAGAAATCACACTTAACGTAAATATTGACTCTTCAAATACAGCTGAAGGATATCGCGCCGATATTTCGCAATTTGAACAAATACTTGAAAAAGATGAAAATCTGATTTATGAAAATCTGTACAATATAGTTGGATTTGAAGGCAACCTTATAAAAATAACACAAGATTATATGCCATAAAGAATCATAGATTATGTTCTATAGCTGCCGTTTATTTTTACATAGTCATATGTAAAATCACATGACCAAACGTTGTATGCACCATTTCCTTGATTCATTACAAACCTATATTCTACTTCTTTTTTAGATAATATTCTTGAGGCTTCATCTTCATCAAAAACTATCCCTAAGCCCTTGTCATACACCAATAGGCTTCCAATGTAAAGCTGGCATTTTACAGGATCAAATTCCGCGCCAGAGTATCCTGCGGCGGTGAGTATCCTGCCCCAGTTTGCATCCTCGCCGAATGCTGCTGTTTTGCAAAGAGGGGATTTTGCTATTGAGTTTGCTATAAGTTTTGCGCTTTTGTCATCAGGTGCGGATTCTACTATTATGCTCATAAGCTTTGTGGCACCTTCGCCGTCTGCTGCCAGCATTTTTGATAGCTTCGTGCAGATATCTGTTAGCGCACGGAAGAATTCGCCCTCTAGGGTATCTACAACAACACCTGACATTCCATTCGCCACCATAAGCACCGTGTCGCACACGCTTGTGTCGCCGTCTACACTCACTCTGTTATATGTTAAGTCTGCGCATTTTTTAAGCATTTTTTGTAAAAGTTCTGGGGCAATATCGGCATCGGTTGTAATAAGACTTATCATTGTTGCCATATCGGGGTGTATCATGCCAGAACCCTTTGCGATAGCACCTATCTTAATTTTTTTACCATTGATCTCTATTTCAGCTTGCGCAAGCTTTGGATGTGTGTCAGTCGTCATTATCGCCCGAGCCGCATCCTCTGCGCCATCTTTTGACAGTCCACTTATTGCATCGCTTATTCCGCTGGATATCTTGTCCATGGGAAGGCGTACGCCTATGACACCTGTTGAGTTGGGGAGCACTTCTTCAGGCAAACACCCAACGCGCTTTGCTATTATTTCGCATATCTTATATGCATCAGAAATTCCGTCGTTGCCCACGCAGGCATTGGCGTTTCCGGCATTTACGTACACACACCTTGCATGACCTTTTTTAACATGTTCTTTGCACACTTCTAGGCTGTGGCCTTTAACAACGTTGGTAGTAAATACTCCAGCGCAAGATGCGAGGGACTCGCTTTTTATAACACATAGGTCCAATTGACCGTTCTTTTTTAAACCGCAGGCAGAAGTTCCTGCCGAAAATCCCTTTGGAAATGTTATTGATGATTGCATAATGTTTCCTTGCTTAATATTTATCGTTATTTATCAATATTAATTATATTTTATAATTATGCAACTTGCAATAATTCATATCATTGGCTTTGGTAAAGACTGATTAAAACTTTCTTTAATATTCTTGTTGTTTGACTTTATACATATTTAATTTATATAATATGCAAATAGGTAGACAAAATTTATTGAATGGGGAAATAATATGGCAGGCAGCAGACAAGCTGTTATTGATATAGGTTCAAATTCCGTAAGACTGCTGGTTGCAGACTGTACGGATGAAAAGGTTGCACCTGTTTTTAAGGCAATTAGCACAACCAGACTTTCCGAAGGACTTGCAGTCTCAGGAGAGATGTCGCAAAAAGCTATGAACAGAACAGTGGAAGCTGTTTATGAATTTAATATAAAAGCTATAGAAATGGGAGCAGAGAACATATGGTGTTTTGCAACGGCTGCCGTGCGCAATGCGAATAATCCAGATGAATTTATAAACTTGGTAAAGGAAAAAGTGTTGCTTGATATTGATGTTTTATCCAAGAAGCGTGAAGCACAGTTGGGATTCATTGGTGTTGGCGGCGAAGGCATGCGGGGCATATTGGACATTGGAGGAGGATCGACGGAAATAGCTGTGGGTGACGGTGAAAACGTTCGCAGATGCTCGATGAACCTAGGCGCCGTGGCTGCTCTTGACATGTATCCTTTAGGAGATGTAGCAGATGAGCTTACACTTGAAGCCATGCGTCAGTGGGCACTTAATGTAATGTCAAAAGAAGCGGCTGGAGTTATGCTACAGAGCCCTGATGTGAGTTTCGTAGGCATTGGCGGCACAATCACAACGCTTGCGGCGATGGAGTTAAAGCTTGCAAAATATGATCCCAAGAGAGTGCAGGGCAAGCGCTTATCATATAGAATGGTGGAAAAGTGGTATAAAATGTTGATTAATATGCCGCTTGCAGCCAGAAAAGCAGTTATTGGCCTTGAACCTCAAAGAGCGGACATCATAATCGGAGGACTCGTGATACTTCTTACGTTTATGGATATTTTCTCGCTAAAAGAGATAAATGTTTCTGATTCTGGCAACTTGGAAGGTTATTTAAAAGAAAAGCTGAGTGATCTAGGAAGTTAAGGTGCTCTTATTTAGTTTGATTTACATTTTAGGAATATCATATGGCAAAAATCTCATTTTATGTTAAAATGATAAAAAAATTATATTTTGGAGTATTACTTTGTTAAGAATAAGAAAAATATTTAATATTGCACTAATTATACTTTTATTATTGTTTTCATTGGCTTTTATAATGTTACAAAGTCCGTTAAACCCAGCAGCTACTAGTGAACCTAATTATGATTCCTGTGTTTATTTATATATTGGAGAACACATGGCTGATGGGATTGTTCCGTATCTAGATGTTTTTGAGCAAAAAGGACCCCTGATTTTTTTTATAAACTATATAGGTATTCTTGTTGGAGGCGAGACTGGAGTTTGGGCTATGCAAATCCTATCTATGTCTATAGCTATGTTGTTTTGCTTTTTAGTAGGAAAGAAGTATTCAAATTATATAGTTTCAGCTTGTGCAACTTCAGTGATTTTCATTTTTCTTCAGCTATTTTATGAAACAGGAAATTTTACAGAGGAGTATGCATTACCATTTATTTTTATAGCGTTATATTTATTTTTAGAGTATTTGGATAAAAATAAATTTGAATTCTCAAATATAAAACTTTCACTAATAGGATTTACATTAGGGTGCGTTTTAATGTTGCGACCAAATATGATTGCGCTGTGGATTGTATTCTGTGGATACATCGTTATTCATTCCATAGTAAAGAAAGAGTATAAATTTTTACTCCGATGCATTGCTTTTTCTATTTTAGGCGTAGTAGTAGCTGTTTTACCTTTTATAATTTATTTGGGATTGAATTCAGCGCTAACGTCCTTTATAGATCAGTATTGGTTTTTTAATTTAAGATACTCTGAAACCACATGGGGAGCACGTATTAGGGTAGCTGTTATTTTTGTCAAACCAATAATTTCATTGATTAGTTTATCATTTTATGTACTGACAACAATATTTGAGAAAAATAAAAATAGAAAGTTAGTTTATGCTTTATTATTTCTATATTCATTAGTAAATATAGGGTTATTATCAATGTCTGGTAGACCATATTTTCATTATGCAATGATTAGTTTACCAACATTTATTGTTCCTATTAGTATTATTTTCATATCAGTGTATAGCTGGGTTGAAAACATGAGTTTAAATAGAAGCTGTATCTTGAATTTTTCAAAGGTACCTATATTGGTAATTGCAACGCTAATAATTAGTATTAACTCTATTTATGATGGACTTGGAATAATTAAGAATACTAAAAATGATGGAAGATCTGGGCCTATAATGGCAGGAGAGATTATCAAGGAAAACACAGAGAAAGATGATAAAATTACTGTGTTAGGATATGATTGTATTGTTTTCTTGCATGCCGATAGATTGTCGTCTAGTAAATATATATATCAATATCCAATATCAGATGTTTCAGAGAGCATAAAATATGAGTATTTGGAGCATTTGATTATTGATAGTCCCAAAATTATTGTAGCGACTCATAAAATAGAAATAAGTAGTTATATGCCAGAAAAATATTATGAGTATATAACGAAAAATTACTCAATGATAGGCACTGCAAAGGAATATCATATTTACAAGTTAAATGACTAAGAGGATAGATAGATGATAAGACATGTAGTGATGTGGAAGTTTAAAAACGAAAACAAGGATGAGAATATAGAAAAGTTTCTTAATATGCTAAAAGCCTTGGATGGAGAAATAGATGAGATAGTCACGATGTCTGTAGGACGAGATGTTAATAATTCTGAATGGGATGCGTCGCTTGTAATGGATGTAGAGTCAATTGACGCATTAAATCGCTACAAGGAAAACCCGAAGCATAAGGCAGTGTCTAAATTCTGTTCTTCAATACGAATTGACAGATGCGCAGTAGATTTTGAAATATGAACAAATTATAAGCTTTTTGTTGATGAGTGAAAATAGTCAAATCCCTTCTTGACATTTTATCAACGATATTATACAATAATCTTCGCTGTTACGGCAGACTTATATCGCGGGGTAGAGCAGTCTGGTAGCTCGTCGGGCTCATAACCCGGAGGTCATGGGTTCAAATCCCTTCCCCGCAACCAATTAATTAATTTAAATATCCCTTTGGGATATTTAAGTTATATATGGCGAAGCTTTTATAAAAAGCAAATGTTTTCTCAAAACATTGAAAGCCAAAAACTAAATATGGCGGTGTAGCTCAGTTGGCTAGAGCATTCGGTTCATACCCGGAGAGTCGGAGGTTCAAATCCTCTCGCCGCTACCAGAAGGGAAGTCAGTTGACTTCCTTTTTGTGTAATTTTATGGATATTTGTGATATTATAGCAATGCTGAGTGTATTATATTGCAGGACAGCTAATCGGGTAGCTCTTATGAACCGTGGACACAGAATCTGTATACATATACAGGTAATAATCCGGTAAACTTTGTAGATCCTACAAGGCACTGGTTTGCACCACCAGAACTTATTGAAGGTGAATATGAGCTTTTGGGGTCTTTATAGATAGTGGCGATGTTGTAATTGGCGCAGGTGTAAATATGGGTGTATTTACCGCTCTTGCCGCATATAGAAAAGCATCAAGGATTTATGCTTTTGAACCACAGGAAAAAGCCAGATTGATATTGGAAGAAACTATTATGTTAAACTAATGTCAAGAAAAAGTAATTATTATTGAAGATGCATTGTCTGACTCAGAAGGAGTTGTTGAGTTTAGTATTGATGAGAATAATATTGGAGCAGGAACCTTTGTGCATAGCTTAGGCAAAAATGCAACAACAAAAGTTAAGACTTTGTCTCTTGACAATTTTATCATGCAAAATAAAATAGAAAAAGTGGATTTTATAAAGGCGGATATCGAAGGCACTGAAAGGCTAATGCTAAAAGGAGCAGAAAATACACTATAAACTTATAAACCTAAACTCGCCATATGCATATATCATCTGCCAGACGACAAAGAGGTTCTAACAAAAATAATTATAAGTTCAAACCCAGATTATAAAATCAGCTATTCAGATAAAAAGTTGTATGCTTGGTAATAAAGCAAACTGACATAATATAGAAAACGAAAGCAAACACTCGGTATAGTAAGGAGAGATAAATATATGAAAAACGAAAAAAAAGCATTGGTAACAGGCGGGGCGGGATTTATAGGCTCCAACCTTGTGAATCAGCTGGTAATAGATGGATGGAAAGTTCGAGTTATCGATAACCTTTCATCAGGATATAGGTGCAATATTGAGCATCTAAATATCGAACTTGTTGAAGGGGATATCTGCGACTCCAAACTCTGTGAACAATTGTGCAAAGATGTAGATGTAGTCTTTCATTTGGCCGCCTGTGTCGGACGGCAAAAATCCATTGACAATCCAGTTCTTGATTCTGAAACAAATCTTATCGGCACGGTAAATATTCTCCAAAGTATGATTAAAAACGATGTTAATAAGATAGTTTACTCATCATCTGCTGCAATATTTGGGGAGTTGGTAACAAGTTTTATTGATGAAAATCACCCTCAAAACGCTGACTCGCCTTATGGGGTGAGTAAATTGGCAGCAGAAAAAATGATTTTGGCTTATAGCGGCATATATAATATCACTGCAATATGCCTAAGGTATTTCAATATTTATGGGATAAATCAAAGGTATGATTTATATGGAAATGTAATACCCATATTTGCCAAAAAAATATACTCTCGGGAAAACATCACCATTTACGGCGACGGCGAACAGACCCGCGACTTTGTAAATGTACGCGACGTTGTTAGGGCGAATATGCTGGCGGCTGAGGGGGCTTATAAGACAGCAGTATACAATCTTGGAAGCGGGAACAGCATAACTATAAACAAACTAGCACAAATGATGACTTCTATAAGCAGACTGAATACTCTAATAAAATATGCCCCAATTAGACCCGGAGATGTTTTGCACTGTAGGGCAAATACCGATAAGATTAAATCAGAACTAGGCTTTTGTGCTTCAGTAGACTTGGAAGAAGGCCTCTTAGAATATTTGCAATGGTTTAAAAACAACTAATAATAACTCGAATACCTATGTGTTGTTTTTTGTTTAAAACTATTATAGGGGGTATAAAATGGCGAAAAGCAGGAAAGAAAAATCCTTTTTGATATTATATTCAATATTCGCTAAGAACTTGCCTATGAGTAGACATAGCCCGTTGGCAAAAAAATGAGGCTTTTTTTGCCAAGAAAATACTTAAATACACTGGAAAAGCATTAAACATTGAAAAAGGTGCAATATTTGGAGGGGACGTCTCAATAGGAGATTATTCAGGGATAGGGGTTGATTGTGAAATAAACGGTCCTGTACATATAGGCAAATACGTCAACATGGGTCCTGAGGTTGTTATATATACAAGAAACCATGCTTTTAGCAGAACAGATATTCCTATGCAACAGCAAGGATATCAAGAATACAAGTCGGTAATTATTGGTGATGATGTTTGGATTGGGAGACGGGTGATTATATTGCTTGGTGTCAATGTTGGCGAGGGCTGTATTATTGGAGCTGGAACAATCCTGACAAAAAGCATTGCACCGCATTCGGTAGTCGCGGGGAATCCCGGTAAAGTATTAAAAATGAGAAACAATAAATAATGCGCTTTATCCTTTTATTGTTTTTTATTCTTAACATGTATATAAAATACAACAAATATGCAACACCATGCAACAAAAACATATATAAGCATATTATGATATTTTGCTGAAACACAACTAATCAGCAGGAATACAAAGAGTAAAATATAATGATTGAACAGCATAATTCGGTTCATACTCGGAGAGTCGGAGGTTCAAATCCTCTCGCTGCTACCAGAAAGGAAGTCAGTTGACTTCCTTTTTTGTGTAATTTTATGGATGTTCGTGGTAATATAACGATATTGGTTGCGTTACAGCAAATATGAGCCGTGGACACAGAATCTCTATACATACACAGGCAATAATCCATAATCCAGTAAACTTTGTAGATCCTACTGAGCACTGGTTTGCTCCACCAGCACTTATTGATGGTGAATATTGGTGTGGTGCACCTCCAAATCCAAAAAAGATTGTTCCAGATACAGGTGAGAGTGGGGGTGGAAACAAAGGAGAAAGTGGATTTGTTGAGTCATTTACTGAAGTAGCTATAGAACTTCTTGATAGTGGAGAGTTAACTTTAGATGATGGTGAGGTCTATGTACTGGATTTAACTACAGTAGGAGGTGTAGGGTGGACACCTGGTATTAGTGTACGTTATGATGAATATGTGTACTTGGGAAATGTTATAGATAACACAGTTGATTGGAGTGAAATTATTACTTGGGATAATTATGCAATCGTAAATGGAATAGGAAAACTTCTGGAGTAACTTCTTATGAAAAAGCATATAAAAAAGATACATTTTTTAACACTTGCTTTGTTTGCAGTATTGAGTATATTACTATATTTACTTGCCAACATAACAGAAACCGATTCTGAGATAAGATTAATAATATTTTATATATTAGTTGTATTACTTTGTTTCTATATAATAACAAATCTTATACTTGTTCTTTTTGCTTATTTTTGGAAACGCAGACGTCGTATTAAAGGTGATGAAACTGACAAAGATATAAAAAAGCAGATTGGTTTAATAAGGTTTAATGTTAGATTTCATGATTATTATAGAGCAGTATGGAGGAATAGGAAAAGCAGATATTCTAAATCAGTACTTATACTAGATAAATATATAGAAAGAATGAATAGTAAAAATGAGATTAAGGAGATAATGGTTATTTCCTTTTTTATAAGTATATTATTACAAGCTAGTATATTATTACGAGTTAATGGGTATGCTATAATATATTCTGGAATAATGGTATTGTTCTCCTTTTTAACACCTTATTTAATCGATTTGCTAATTTTAAGAACAAGGTATGAGGAAAGCTTATTCGAAGAAGCCAAGATTACTTTATATAAACAGTGCTGCTGGTGTAAGATTAAAATCAGCTATTGGGATTCAATCGTTGTTCCTGGGAGTATAGTTACTTGTAGTAATTGCAATAGAAAGTATGTGGCAATTAGGCATATATTTACTAGATGGTTAAAACTGGCTATATTCATAACTACAATAATTATTGTCATTCTATTAGTAAGTTCATTTAATGTTATGAGAGTACTACCTATATTGTTATTTATTGTTATCTGGGCTATATTCTATATTATGTCTTTTATAGGATATTTATTTCTTAGGTTCAAACAAGTAGAATAAATAAGGAATCTAAAGGAAAGATGCATTAATCAAAAACTATAGCTATCTCTAAGGCTGATATAACAATAGTTTTAAGCAGACGAGTTATATACTGAAGAGATTTCTATATTACTATACAGTTCGCGTGTTAGTGATTAATTCTAGTATATGTATAGCTAATACCAGATAAATCAAACAAATTACAGGATTTGCAAACTATTATTAGCTCTATTGTATAACTGAAAGGAAATGTCAGTGAGCCTGTGAACCGAGTAATATTATGATATAAATAGAAGAAGATATTTACGTCTCTTCTTTTACTTAAAAAGCTTAATTACTTTTTGTGAAATACAACAAAATATTAACACCATAAAACAAAAACTATATATAAGCTTTAGTGTTAAGTAATCAAACATAAGTTGATAGTAGTAACATGATTAAAAGATAGTGACTTAATTTTCACAGTTGGTATGTAAAGTGAAATTAAATTATTTAGTACAAACTAGAAAGAAATTAATCATTTCCTTGTTACTTATATATTGCTTACCTATTTTCTGCTAGTTATCATATTGCATATGCTGAAGATAAGACAGTAGTAGATGAATATTATATAAATGATGAGCCAGATGTTAATATATACTCTCTAGAAAAGGATGGTGAAATAAAACTTACTGAGAACTTTATCGTGTGTGAGTTTTAATGCCATGATGGCAGTGATAAAATATTAACCTCAAGGAGTTTCGGGAATATCCGGATTATCTGTTTCCAAATAGTTATTTATTAAATCTGTAATTGCACTGTCTCGGACAACTATTGATATCTCAATACGTCTATTTTTTGCTTGATTTTCAGCCGTTGTGTTTGGTGCGATTGGCCTGTTTTCGCCATAACCTGCAGCTGAAAAATAACTGCCATAATCTATTTCTAGTTGTGGGTTTGCTTCAAAAAGGTAATTCACAACAGCTTGAGCTCTATATGTTGAAAGTTCCCAATTATATTGGGTTGTTCCTTTATTATCTGTATGACCGGCAATTATTATAGTGTCTATCATGTCTTTTGTATTGCCCTCTTCTAGCACATCATAAAAAGCATGTGAAAGCTGAGTCAATACAGGCTTTGCACTTTCGTTTATTTCAGTTGAATTGTATGCGAATAAGAAATTACCACCTATTATAATATTAGCATTATCACCAATATCGACAGTGGTATTTTGTGTGCTATCAGACTGCGCTAAGCTTTGCTGCAAGGCTGTTTGCACTTTTTGTAACAAGTCCATCCTAATAAGAGCGATGCCTTGCATTTGTTTGCGTATCTCTTCAAGCGATGCATTAGTAATTGATATAGTTTCGTTTTGTTCATCAATTAATGCTTGGCTTAGTGCTAAAGCTTCTTCTTTTTCTTTGATAATGCTGATTGCACTATTTATTTCGTCTTGTAATTTTAATAGTTCCTCTCCGGCAAGCTGGATTTTTAATTTTGCATCATTCAAATCCGAAGATGCTTGTAACAATTGCGACTCAGTGTCTGCTAGCTCTACCTTTGCAGTTTTTAATGAGTCTCCAGTTAATATATTTTGTATGAAAGTTAAAACCATCAAAAAGAATAGTACCAAGACTAAAGCAGACATTACATCGGCAAATGATGGCCAATAATTATGAGATGATTCATTTATATTACTTTTGCGGCTTGTTTTGCGCATTCTATTTCCAATCCATTGTTAATTTTACTTAATTAATAATAATGTTACTTTCTGTTATTATCGATTTTATCACTGTTTTCGCGTAGCACTTCAACCAATCGGATAAAGTTCACATCCATTCTTTCTATATTATTGCGAAGATTATGATTGAACTCTGAAAAGTCACGGACATTTCCATTAAACGAATCGCAAGTTGTTCCAAATTTTTTCATTACATCGTTTAGCCATATTGCAGTGTCTTGCAGCATTTTGGAGGAGGCTTTTAGAGAATCGCTAATTGTAATGGAGTGTCTATTAAGTGCATCATCCAGCGCGGCCATGATTGCCGCATTATCATCTGGGCGATCTTTTTTAAGCTTAGGCGCTAAGTAATTATCTAAATAATCCTCCAACAATACAACAAACTGTTCTTTTTTTTGCATAGGTGAAATAATAATATTAGAAACTGTAAAAATAATAGAGCAACCAATTCCTATGAGAGAAGTAGTAAATGCAATACCCATACCTGACAGAGCGGACAACAGCCCACTGCCTACTATTTCTAGTGTGGCTAGTACATCTGCGGTGTCTCCGTTGCCAAACATAGAGGCAAGATCACCAACTGCCATAGTTAAGCCAATAAATGTTCCTAATAATCCGAGAGTTATTAAAAGAGATACTACATTTTTTAAAAACCTTTCCATTAATGAAGAACCTTTTAATACTGATTCCATAGCACTATCCACAATTGCAGGCGTATTAATATCAGCACCTGAGTCATGATAGCCCATCTTATAGCGATTTATAGCTGCTTGAATCGCAGGATTATTTGATGAGATAATCTCATTTGGGTTTTGGTATAATAAATTCACATCTTTGCATAGTGAATTATATCTGTTTTTTAGTATTATCAGTAACCCAAATGCTAAAATAAACAAAAATAAAATGATTGCAATAATTAATTTACCGCTCAATGGTAACGTGTTTAATAATGTCATAATAAATCTCTTTTCATATAAATACATCTCAATTATAAATAAATGTAACATAAATGTAAAGCAAATGACAAATTTATAATTAAACTATAAATGCTGTTTATTTATTAAGCTTAGGCATTACATAAGCATTATGCTCTGGCTGAGAACATACAGATACTTATAAAGTGGATATGACAAGGGATAAAGTATTAAAAATAAAAGGGATGTTTTTGGAACAATTTTTTGGAGAGAACAAAGAGAGTCATTATACTACTCCCATCCAGTCTTTAACTTCTTTCACTTTTCGACGACTGATGGGAATATGTACGTCGCCATAGCATAGCTCGAGCTCCTTATATTCCCCCAGAACATGAATCATCTTAGAAATATATTCAGTGTTAATGAGATAGCTTTTATGGCAGCGCAAGAAACCATTTTCATTTAGGCGTTCTTCCCAAAACTGCAATCCCTTGCGAGACTTATATGTCCCAAATTTTGTGGTTATAATGGTGTTTCCGGAGTGTGCATATATATAAAGGATGTCAATAATTTTAATGACTGAAATATCGTCGCTTTCTTGGATGCTTATCTTCTCAGACACACCTGCGCTTCCTTTTATAAAAGATATTGAATTTGCCTCTCCAAGACCTGTTTCAAGCTTTTTTGCTTCGCTTACACGGTTTACAGCTTCTTTCAAATCTTCTTTTTTTACAGGCTTTAATAGATAGTGCACAGCACTTACGCCAAAAGCTTTTACGGCATGTTCCTTATATGCTGTTATAAACACTGTCTTTATGCCGATTCCGTTATCGGCAATTGTGATAAATACATTGTCGCTGTCTTTTTTTACAGTAATTTTAATTCTGCCGCCTCCAGGTTTTTTTGAAAGCCCATGCTTTACAGCGTTTTCAACAATGGGTTGAATGACGAGGCAGGGGATTATGATGTCGATATTATCATCTATGTCGTATTCAACCTCAAGGCGCTCTTCAAAGCGCACTTTTTCAAGCGTAAGATATGCATTTACAAGCTCCATTTCTTCTTTGAGCGAAGTGAAAATGTCATCGCCTTTTTTTAGCTTGCCTCTAAGATACACAGAAAGATAGTCAAGCATCTCGGCGGTTTTTTCGGGATTGTCTTTGCTATATGCGCGGATGGTGCTTATGGTGTTGTATAAAAAGTGCGGATTAATCTGCGCATGTAGAAAGTTTAGCTGGCTTTTTAGATATTTTTTCTCGATAAGGTCGCTTTTTAGTAAAAGCACAACTACCATAACGCACATGTATATGAAAAATGCGTATGAAAAAACTTCGCCTAACGGAGATTTTATTATATATGAGCCGACAAGAACATCATGGATAATGCTTAGGACAAAAAGCAAGTTTGCGACAAATATTGTCACAGCTAAATCCATCTTTTTTATAAGTGCCCTAAAACTGATAAAATCGGCCGAAAAAGGTGGGCTAAGCACTTTTACGCTGATACTGATTATAATTGGAACATTTATCGTTGGAATAGGCGCGACGCTTGTCGTTGTGAGAACAATTGTAACGAAAAAACAGTGATATAAACATAACAGATAATTGCAGTCAGAAAAGAGATTTTTTAGGGCTGATGCTTAAAAATAAACATACAAAAGCACAGCATCCTCAAACTATTTAACCCTAAAAATCTACCATTCAGCCCCAAAAATCTACCATTCGTTGAAAGTCGGTTGACAAATTATTTTCTTATATCAGATAATTCATGTAATTATGTTTTTACAGATAACAAGAATTAGAGGTATCCATGAAGAAAATATCCGCACTGCTTTTAACTTTTATTCTGACGCTCTTTTTCACGCTCTCGTTTTTCCCCGCTACGGCTTTTGCCGCGGATGCGACAATCGACACCGGCGGCACATATGATATAAGTTCATTCGATGATGGCGCGACCGTTACAATAAACGGCGGTCTTTCAGTAACGCTTACCAACACCACCGCCATTAGCGAGAAAAATTTAAAAATATCATGCGTGGGCGCAAATACCCATCTTACAATAGACGGAGTAAACATAAATTCTTCCGGCTGCGCGCTAGCTTTCACAGGCGCAGGGAATACCTTGACACTCATTGGCTCATCCACGCTTACAAGCGGGAATATTGAATCCGGTATCCGTGTGGAAGGGAGCACAGAGCTTACAATCTCCGGCACAGGCTCTGTTGAAGCCACCGGCGACGTTGGAGCCGCAGGCATTGGCAGTAGCCGGTTTAAAGATGGCGGCAATATTACCATATCAGGAGGTACAGTCACTGCACACGGCGGTTATGACGCCGCAGGAATCGGTGGAGGATATTACAGCGATGCTGAGGAAATAACTATTACAGGCGGTACTGTCACTGCATATAGCTATTCTGTTATTAGTTCCGGAGCAGGCATCGGCGGCGGAGGCTACGGCAGCGGCGGCAAAGTAACTATCGAAGGAGGCACAGTTTCAGCCTATGCTACTACTGATTATAATGACGACTATCCCGGAGCGGGAATCGGCTGCGGGGCTTTTGGGTCCGGAGCCGAAATAATCATAACAGGCGGCACAATCAACGCAACAAACGAAAGTGAAGGTGCCGCAATAGGCGGAAGTTATAGATGCTCTGATGTTTCGGTCACTATAACAGGCGGAACAATTATCGCAAATGGTGATGAATCCGGCATTGGTTGCGGTTATTTGAGTCCAAACTGCTCAGTGACAATAAACGGCGATGCAAAGGTCACGGCAACCGGTAGAGTAGGCATTGGTGTGGACGATTACAGTTCAGGCTGCACGGTCACGATAGGGGGCAGTGCACAGGTTACCGCAACAGGCGAAAATATCGGCGCCGGTATCGGGAGTTTTGGAGATGGCGTTGATGTAACCATTAATGGCGGAGAGGTATTTGCATCCGGAGGAACCATGGATATCGGGCATGGTGCCGCCGGCACAAACGAGGGCACATTGACTATTTCCGGCGACAGCGCGGTGTTTTTTAAAAACGACACTTTCCCAACGCCCACCACCAGCCACACATATTTACAAATGACATCAGCGGATGCAAACGGCGAGATATATGGAGTGAAGCTGCCTT
Source organism: Christensenellaceae bacterium (assembly GCA_963676355.1). GTDB lineage: Bacteria > Bacillota > Clostridia > Christensenellales > UMGS416 > JAGLOK01. The sequence continues at coordinate 101,101 of OY781093.1, read as the reverse complement.
CGGGATGGACCGAGGCGAGCGGTTATTGCATCGATACGGTTGCGCTTTTAGTCGAATACGACCCGAACGGCGCATTAGGCACTAAACCTGACGATGTGTTTAATTTATTTAAAGAAAGTCTTACTTTTACTGCCCAAGATGAGGGAGATTTGTATCGCACAAATTATCACTTCATAAAGTGGAACACCGCTCGAGACGGCAGCGGCACTGATATCTTCCCGGGGCTTAGCTATATAACATACACTGATTTGACGCTTTATGCTATTTGGAACAAAGCAATGGTATCGATGGAGCTTGACAAAAGCAGTCTTTCGCTTGCGCAAAATGAAACATATAAATTAACAGCAAGCTATACTCCATCTGACGCAAGCAGCACGATTTTCTGGATAAGCTCAGACAACAGCGTGGCGTCCGTCGACCAAAGTGGAAATGTAAAAGCCATAGGTGAAGGAAGCGCCACGATAACTGCGAGCACAGGCGCCAGAGAAGCCACATGTACGGTGACGGTCAGCAAAAAAGAGATTGCAACACTAAGCCTTAACTACGGCAAAAAATATATGAACGTAGGGGAAGTTTTTGTATTAAATGCGATAATTACTCCCAATGACTTAAGCGACGCGAAAGTCACTTGGGACAGCTCCGATGATACAGTCGCGGCGGTAAATTCCAGCGGTGTTGTGACAGCCAAAGGTGTTGGCGTGTGCGAGATAACCGCAACTGCAGGCGGAAAAAGCGATAAATGCACAGTGTCGGTCGGTGAGAGAACGGTTGAAACAGTAAGCCTTAATTACGACAAAAAATCAATGTATGTCGGAGATGTGTTTGCACTAAATGCTGTAGTTCTGCCGGAGGACGCAGTCGATTCGAAAGTCACATGGGACAGCTCCGACTACACCGTCGCGGCGGTTAACTCCAGCGGAGTTGTAACAGCCAAAGGAATAGGGAGCTGCACGATAACTGCCAAAGCAGGAGGCGTCACCGATAGCTGCAAGGTTACTGTGACACGTGAAGAAGTGTCGGTTGATTCGGTCAGCCTGTCAATGGTTACGGACGCGATGATGGTGATGTATGTGGGAGATACGATGGTGCTTTCGGCAAACGTATATCCCAGCAATGCGGATGATGCCTCGCTCTCGTGGCAAAGCTCAAACTCCTCAGTTGCGAGCGTGACAAGCCTCGGAAAGGTGACAGCGGTAGCCGAAGGCGAGGCGACTATAACCGTTACTGCAGGGGAAAAGACGGATAGCTATCGTGTGTCGGTCAAGGAGAGAGAAGAATCGAAGGGAAGCGAACCGACTCCAACCCCTGAAAGCGGACAAGATACGCAAGCCACCCCAACTCCTTTGGCAACTCAAGTGGATGTGATATACACAATGGATATCGACGTCTCTATGCTCCCTTACGGCGCGCAGTATATCGAGCTGCCAAACGGCGAAGTAATTGAACTTAACGGTGAAGAAACAATCACCTGCGAAGTTTGCTCGAAGGATTTAAAGAACGGTGCAATCAAAGTAGTTGCACTGGACAGCGAAAAGAGCGCACTGGGTGCGGTGGATGTATCGGCCGAAAAAGGCGGGCTAAGCACTTTTGTGCTGATACTGATTATAATTGGAACATTTATCGTTGGAATAGGCGCGACGCTTGTCGTTGTGAGAACAATTGTAACGAAAAAACAGTGATATAAACATAACAGATAATTGCAGTCAGAGAAGAGATTTTTTAGGGCTGATGCTTAAAAATAAACACACAAAAGCACAGCAGCCTCAAACTGTTTAACCCTAAAAATCTACCATTCAGCCCCAAAAATCTACCATTCGTTGAAAGTCGGTTGACAAATTATTTTCTTTTGTCAGATAATTAACTATATATAGATATTATAGATATAAACATCAGACAACCGCGACCACTAAGAGGTATGTAATGAAGAAAATATCCGCACTGCTTTTAACTTTTATTCTGACGCTCTTTTTTACGCTCTCTTTTTTCCCCGCTACGGCTTTTGCCGCGGATGCGACAATCAGCGAAAGCGGCAGCTATGATGTAAGTTCATTCGATGATGGCGCGACCGTTACAATAAACGGCGGTCTTTCAGTAACGCTTACCAACACCACCGCCATTAGCGGGAAAAATTTAAAAATATCATGCGCGGGCGCAAATACCCATCTTACAATAGACGGAGTAAACATAAATTCTTCCGGCTGCGCGCTAGCTTTCACAGGCGCTGGCAATACCTTGACACTCATTGGCTCATCCACGCTTACAAGCGGGAATATTGAATCCGGTATCCGTGTGGAAGGGAGCGCAGAGCTTACAATCTCCGGCACAGGCTCTGTTGAAGCCACCGGCGACGATGGCGGGGCGGGCATCGGTGGCGGACACATGAACGATGGCGGCAATATTACCATATCGGGCGGCACAGTCACTGCACACGGCGGCAATAAAGCCGCAGGCATCGGTGGAGGATATTACAGCGATGCTGAGGAAATAACTATTACAGGCGGCACAGTCACCGCACACAGCGGCAGAGGCGCCGCAGGAATCGGTGGAGGACAGAGCGGCGATGCTGAGGAAATAACTATTACAGGCGGTACTGTCAATGCATATAGCTATTCTTATGGTGATGGCGGGGCAGGCATCGGCGGCGGCTGCGGAAATCTCGTTAAAGGCAGCGGCGGCAAAATAACTATCGAAGGAGGCACAGTATCAGCCTATGCTATTGATAAATTTAGCGGCACTCCCGGAGCGGGAATCGGCTGCGGGGCTTATGGACCCGGAGCAGAAATAATCATAACAGGCGGCACAATCAACGCAACAAACGAAATTCATGGTGCCGCAATAGGCGGAGGTAAACGCTGCAGTGATGTTTCGATCACTATAACAGGCGGCACAATTATCGCAAATGGTCATTCATCCGGCATCGGTAGCGGTTCTTATAGTCAAAACTGCTCAGTGACAATAAACGGCGATGCAAAGGTCACGGCAACCGGTTGGGTAGGCATTGGTGTGGGCGAAAGCAGTCCAGGCTGCACGGTCACAATAGGGGGCAGTGCACAGGTTACCGCCACAGGCGAAAATACCGGCGCCGGTATCGGGAGTTTTGGGGATGGGGCTGAGGTAACCATTAATGGCGGAGCGGTATTTGCATCCGGCGGAACCATGGATATCGGGCATGGTTACTACGGCACAAACGAGGGCACATTGACTATTTCCGGCGACAGCGCGGTGTTTTTTGAAAACGACACTTTCCCGACGCCCACCACCAGCCACACATATTTTTCAACTTTGTCTGCGGATTCAAACAGCGAGATATATGGAGTGAAGCTGCCTTCGGGATGGACAGAGGCGAGCGGTTACTACAGCGATACGGTTGCGCTTTTATTAGAATACGACCCGAACGGCGCATTAGGCACTAAACCTGACGGTACGTTAAAATTATTGGCGGAAAGCCTTACTTTTACGGCAGAGTATGCAGACGATTTATCATATACGGGCGCAAAGTTTGTAAAATGGAACACGGAGCCCGACGGAAGCGGCACAGACATCTTTCCGGCGTTTACATACACCGCATATACAGATATCACTTTGTATGCCATATGGAATAAAACAATGATTTCGCTTACACTTGATAAAAGCAGTCTTTCGCTCTCGCAGGATGAAACATACAAACTGACAGCAAGCTATACTCCATCTGACGCAAGCAGCACGATTTTCTGGATAAGCTCAGACAACAGCGTGGCGTCCGTCGACCAAAGTGGAAATGTAAAAGCCATAGGTGAAGGAAGCGCCACGATAACTGCGAGCACAGGCGACAGAGAAGATACCTGTACGGTGACGGTCAGCAAAAAAGAGATTGCAACACTAAGCCTTAACTACGGCAAAAAATACATGAACGTAGGGGAAGTTTTCGTATTAAATGCGATAATTACTCCCAGCGACTTAAGCGACGCGAAAGTCACTTGGGACAGCTCCGATGATACAGTCGCGGCGGTAAATTCCAGCGGAGTTGTGACAGCCAAAGGTGTTGGCGTGTGCGAGATAACCGCAACTGCAGGCGGAAAAAGCGATAAATGCACAGTGTCGGTCGGTGAGAGAACGGTTGAAACAGTAAGCCTTAATTACAACAAAAAATCAATGTATGTCGGAGATGTGTTCGCACTAAATGCTGAAGTTCTGCCGGAGGACGCAGTCGATTCGAAAGTCACTTGGGACAGCTCCGACTACACCGTCGCGGCGGTTAATTCCAGCGGAGTTGTGACAGCCAAAGGAATAGGGAGCTGCACGATAACTGCCAAAGCAGGAGGCGTCACGGATAGTTGCAAGGTTACTGTGACACGTGAAGAAGTGTCGGTTGATTCGGTCAGCCTGTCAATGGTTACGGATACGATGATGGTGATGTATGTGGGAGATACACTTGTTCTGTCAGCTACTGTTTCGCCCAGCAATGCGGATGATGCCTCGCTCTCGTGGCAAAGCTCAAATTCCTCGGTTGCGAGCGTGACAAGCCTCGGAAAGGTGACAGCGGTAGCCGAAGGAGAGGCGACTATATCCGTTATTGCAGGGGAAAAGACGGATAGCTATCGTGTGTCGGTCAAGCCAAGAGAAGAATCGGCGGGAAGTGAACCGACTCCAACCCCCGAAAGCGGGCAAGAGACGCAAGCCACCCCGACTCCGTTGGCAACTCAAGTGGATGTGATATACACAATGGATATCGATGTCTCTATGCTGCCTTACGGTGCGCAGTATATCGAGCTGCCAAACGGTGAAGTAATTGAGCTAAACGGTGACGAAACAATCACCTGCGAAGTTTGCTCGAAGGATTTAAAGAACGGTGCAATCAAGGTAGTTGCATTGGACAGCGAAAAGAGCGCACTGGGTGCGGTGGATGTATCGGCCGAAAAAGGCGGGCTAAGCATTTTTGTGCTGATACTGATTGCGATTGGAATTTTTGCGACTGGAATAGGCGCGACGCTTGTCGTGGTGAGAACAATTGTAACGAAAAAACAGTGATATAAAAACAAAAAGTCTGATTACAAGAAAGGGATATTTTAAAAGCTTTAAATTAAGATATTTGACAAACTCAATTATTTCGCATTTTTATTGGCAGTATGTTCATATTGTAGTATCTCAACATTACCAGAAAGGAAGTCAGAAGACTTCCTTTCAGACAGTCGAAAAACCCACAAACGTCAATTTGCTAATCGCCGTCTTGTATGATTTTTCGAAAGCCTGAGAGGTTGCGGACTTTATTGACACCCTCAAAGGAAGTCAGAAGACTTCCTTTTTCATATAATATTAAGAGATAGAGAGATAGGATGGCGTTAGAAGAATATATAAAAAGGGGTTTGGACTTGTATGGACCTAATGAGGAGAGACATCTAATCAATTTTAAAGATGGTAGCAAAGAAGAGGTCACGCATAGACCAAGTTTTCTATTATACTTGCAAACCAAGTGCCTATTTATATTATTTATGATAGAATATATTCCACACTGGAGGAGTAATATGAATATAGCGGCAAGCTTGGCAAAAGAATTTGATATCAATCAAAAGTATGTTTCAAATATAATTACATTAATAGATGAACAAAACACCATTCCTTTTATAGCAAGATACAGAAAAGAAATGACAGGATCGCTGGATGATCAGGTTTTGCGAGACCTATCTGATAGACTGACGTATTTAAGAAACCTTGAAAAGCGAAAAGAAGAAATAACAGAGAGTATAGCATCCCAAGATAAGATGACGGATGCAATTGCGTCGGCTATTGATAAAGCCAAAACTATGGCGGAAATTGAAGATATATATAGACCCTATAAGAAAAAAAGAAGAACAAGAGCAACCATTGCCAAAGAAGCGGGGCTTCTACCGCTAGCGGAAATCATTTTAAAACAAGATATGAAGTCGGGTAATATCGATGATATCGCAAAGCGGTATATTGACGAGGAAAAAGGAATTGAAAATATCGAGCAGGCGATTGATGGCGCAAAGGATATTATCGCTGAAATTGCAAGTGACGATGCCCAGATAAGAAAAACCCTTAGGTCACACGCTATGCGAGAAGGAATGGTAGAATCTCAAGGCAAAGAAGATGATGAGTCGGTTTATACATTGTATTATCAATATAGTGAATCGGTAAGTAAAATTCCGGGCTATAGAATCCTTGCTTTAAACCGAGGTGAAAAAGAAGGACATTTAAAAGTAAAAATAAATATTTCCGAAGAGGAAGCTTTATTTAGGCTAAACGAAAAGTTCGCGAAAAAGGCAAGCATTACAACAAAATATGTAAAAGAAGCTTTAAAGGATTCTTGGGAAAGACTCATTAAGCCTTCAATTGAACGCGAAGTAAGAAATGAATTGACGGATAGGGCGAATGAACACGCGATTGGAATGTTTGCGTTAAACTTAAAACCGCTGCTTTTGCAGCCGCCAATAAAGGGAAAGGTCACGCTCGGGCTGGACCCTGCTTATCGCACGGGATGTAAAATCGCGGTTGTTGATGAAACGGGCAAAGTCTTAGATACTACAGTGATATATCCCACGCCACCTGTTAATAAGATCGAAGAAGCAAAAGCAAAGCTCAAAGCCCTGATTGAAAAGCATAGTGTTGATATTATCTCAATTGGAAATGGAACAGCATCAAAAGAATCTGAGATATTTGTGGCTGAACTTATAGGGGAAATAGATAAAAAGCTTCAGTATATGGTGGTAAATGAATCGGGGGCATCTGTGTATTCTGCATCAAAGCTTGCGGCAAAAGAATTTCCGCAGTTTGATGTCTCCATTAGAAGTGCGGTATCAATTGCAAGAAGGCTGCAAGACCCACTTGCAGAGCTTGTAAAAATAGATCCGCAGTCAATTGGGGTGGGGCAATACCAGCACGATATGCCAAAAACAAGGCTCAGCACTGCATTGGGCGGCGTTGTTGAAGACTGTGTAAACTCGGTGGGTGTTGATATAAACACAGCATCAAGCTCATTGTTGTCACATATATCAGGATTAAGTGCTGCCGTTGCAAGCAATATAGTTGCATACAGAGACAAAGAAGGAAGCTTTAAAAAACGAAGTGATATTAAAAAGGTATCTAAGCTGGGACCAAAGGCATTTGAGCAGAGCGCAGGATTTTTGCGCATACCTGATGGCAAAAATATTCTGGATAATACTTCTGTTCATCCCGAGTCGTATGATTCTGCAAAAAAACTTCTTAACCTTTTTGATTATAAACTTTCAGATATTGCAAACAATGGTTTGAAAGATCTACCGAAGCAAATTCAGGATATGGGAGAAAAAACAGTTGCTGATGCGTGCGGCGTTGGTGTTCCGACACTTAAAGATATAGTGCAAGAATTGCTTAAACCCGGGCGTGATATACGTGATGAGTTGCCGCCTCCAATGCTTAGAAGTGACATTATGACAATGGCGGATCTAAAAGAAGGCATGGAACTTACAGGCACAGTGCGAAATGTCATAGACTTTGGCGCGTTTGTTGACATTGGAGTGCACCAAGATGGTTTGGTTCATATTTCTCAGCTGAGCGACAGTTTTGTAAAGCATCCTTCAGACATTGTAAAAGTTGGAGATGTTGTAAAGGTAAGGGTCTTAAGCGTGGATGAAGATAAAAAAAGGATATCGCTGTCAATGAAACTATAGAGCAGTATACATAAAAGGAAGCAGAAATGCTTCCTTTTATATTGGCTATAAACACAAAGTATTTCTATGCGGTTTCAAGATCTTTTCTAAATGCTCGATAACCCATAACAACCAGCCATACATAGCACAGCGTTTTAGGAATCATGAGCATTCCTAGAATAGAAACAGTTGAAGCGAAAACCACAACTATCAAATAAAAAGCAAAAGAAAGCGATATGGCAAGCCAGGCGTTTTTAAAGAACACGTCATTGTGTTTTCTTGGCTGTTTGTAAAAAATCACAGCTATTATAATTCCCATTATAAGAAACGGTATGTTTCTGTATATGCCCCAAAGGTAGGAAGGGTTTTGTGACATCCATCTGTTTTGAGGGAAAAAGCAGAGTGCAACTCTGATTGCTGCCAAAATATATATTATATAAGTGAGTGATTTTTTGTTGGTAATTTTATATCGACGTCGCCAAAAGTGATATAAAAGCACATAAAAAGCTGTCATGGTTATTGAAGTTACAAGTTTGCCAAATCCAAGGGACACATAATTTTCGTTGAATGTGCCTGTTAAGGTGCTATATATTCTAGGTATGAGATGAAAAGAATCTCCTGCATCCAGTATAACGGCTAATAAACCAAAAAGTCGATATTCAGTATTTTTTGACAGAATAATTATGCCAAGAGTCATAACGACAATTAGATATGCTACATTGAAGATTGGTTCTAAATAAGTTTGCATTTATCGCTCCTTATATCTGATAAAAATAATCAACATTAATATTATATGGTTATTCTTATTATATTACAACTATAATTTCTATTTAAATAGTAATTTGTAAGTTAATCTATATTGAGATAAGTTTCGAGTGAAAAAGCATAATAATAGTTTAGAGTTTTTTGAGGAATAAAAAAAGCCGGCAGACACCGGCCTTAGCGATTTATAAGAAGAGTTGATTTTTAAGTTTTACCAGATTTTAATGAACGCACGGCTTTTGTCTGTAAAGGAACCCATTGCTATCATTATCACATCAACTATCCAACCTATGCCAAAAAGTCCTCCTGTGCAAAGGTATAGTATACCTGTGCCAACTTTTCCCGCATAGAAGCGGTGTATTCCAATCTCTCCAAGGAATATAGCCAATAGCAGCGTAATCATTCTGGATTTTGGTGAATATTTCATTGTGTAAGTCATTTTATTTCCTACCTTAAATTAGTTTTCTGAATGAATCATTCAGATAGTATATATAGCTTTCTGCATAAACCTTTTCTGCCTTGTCTCCTGGATAAAGGGAAGAGATGGGCAAGCTATACTTTTGCTTGTTCTTCTGTTTTGCTTTAGAGATTTTTTTGGACACATGCTTTGCATTGCGACCAAAGCTATGTTCCAATGATATGCTTTGTGCTTTTATAATCATTGTTTGTTACCCATAATCCTTCCGTGCACCTTTCCAAGGATAGAACCGCGCACAGTACCATGAACATCGCCTCTTATAACTCCCATTACAGAGCCGTGAACATCGCCAAAAACGTCGCCGGACACGACTCCCAAGACAGACTCTACATCACCATTGATGTCTCCGCCGACCTTTCCCATAATGGAGCCTTTGATGTCTCCGTTAACATCGCCTTTAATTGAACCCAGAACATTTCCTTCCACGTCTCCGTTGATATCGCCGAGAACGGTTCCGAAAAGATTGCCCTTGAGAGACCCGTTGATGTCTCCAATCACCTTAGCTTTTAGGTCGCCATGGTAATCGCCCTCTATGTCACCTTCGATTGTAAGCTTTTCATTCCAAGCATCTTTCGCGCCACTAAATGCATCTTCCAGCCCGTCGCCCAGCTTTGAGAAAGTGTAGCCAAGAGAAGCCCAAAAATCTTTGCTGCTGCCATCGCCGTATGATCTTTCGCCCTTTGGGTTGGATTTTTCGCTATCCATATTGATGCCCTGTTCTTTGAGCTCTTGTCGGCACTGTTCCTCTGTTATTTTTCCTTCTTTATAATCTTTTAAGATTTCGCTTATATCTCTGCCCATGATGATACCTCACTTTTTCATCGCCGCGATTATCTTAGCGGCTTCTTCTATTGATATTTCGCCGGATTTGACCTTAGCGAGTATGTCGCTTTCGTTTTCTACGAATAAACCCATTTCTTTCAGTGCCTCATCCAAGCGGTTTTTCACTGTAGGATAGGATATTCCAAGTTCCTTGCCGGTGTTTTGTATATTCCCTCTGTTTTTCAAAAACACCATTATAAAATTCTGCTGTTTTTCATTAAGCCCTGAAAATGCGCCGGATGAGAAGTTGCCTTCAAGCTTTGTGCCGCAGGATGAGCATCTCAGTTGAGACACTACATATTTCCCTGAACATACCGGACATGATTCGGGTATCGGGTGTTTTCTTGCCATAATTTTCACTCCTTTTTCAACTTACAACTGAATTATATCAAAATATTTAATAAAATCAAGAGGAAATATTAAAATATTTAATATATTAGAGCAAATTAATGAAATATTAAGAAAAAATCACGAAAAAACATTAAGAAAATAATATTTGATTGTTCACAACAACTGTTATATAATTTATATAACAGTGAGGGGTGTATGATAGTAAAACTGATGCTTGAAAGCGATAAGCCGCTTTATCAGCAACTTAAAGAAAATATAGTTATGGCCCTTGCGAAGGGTGAGCTTAAAGAAGGAGAAGTGCTTCCTTCTGTGCGTCAGCTTGCTTCAAGCCTTGCAATAAACATGCATACTGTTAGCAAGGCGTATAATCAGTTGGCAAATGAAGGCTTTTTCACCATGCATAAAGGAAAAGGTGCTATAGTTAAGCCTAAAAAAGATTATGCTGCAACAGATGAAGATATACAGAAGATATCTGAAAACCTTTCTGTAATATGCGCGGAAGCTAAAAGCCGATCTATTGAAAAAGAAAAATTGCTTGAGCTTTTAAAGCAAAAATTTGATGAGATAGAAAAGAAGGAATAATATGATATTTAGCTATTTAATTGGTTTTATACCTGTGATCATAATTTTTACTTTGATGCCTTATTTGACAAGAAAAGATAATTTCTTTGGAATAAGTGCGCCTGAATCTTTCTATGGCGAAAAAAGAGCAAAGAAAATGCGCAAAGCTTATAGCGTAGTGACCCTTTTGCTGGGAGCAGTGTTCGTTCTGGTTTTATTGTTAGGAATAAGAAATTTCTCTGCCGAAAATCAGGCATATTTAAGCACAGCGCTTTTTTTTGGAATGATGCTTTGTTGGAGTATATTGTATATTTACATGCATAACAAAGCAAAAAATATAAAGATTGAGCTGAACTGGTCGGAGATAACTAAACCTTCCGCTGTGGCTGACACCACTTTTAGCACAAGAAAAATTGCGGTCAGCAAAATGTGGTTTATAGCCTATGCGATAATTATTATATTAACAGTGGTTGCTGGATTATACTTCTATGCGGATATGCCGGAGAATGTTTTAATTCGCATGAATGCCGATGGAAGTCAAGAATATGCTCAAAAATCATTTGGGATATTGCTTATAATGCCTGCAACACAGCTTCTTATAGCGCTGGTTTTTGGCTTTATATACTATTCTATAAAAAGGGCGCGCCCCGAGCTTTCAGCGGATGACGCAAAAGCAAGCGCGCAAAAAAATGCAAAACACAGATACGCATGGTCGTGCTTTACTGTATTTGGTGGTATGGGAATGCTTTTGCTTTTTGTGTTGATTCAACTGGAGTTTTTGGGAATTTTAAATAATATAGCTTATATTGGTTCGATTATTTTTACAAGTGCGTTAATTTTAGCAACTGTTGTTCTCTCCATTTTATATGGGCAGTCGGGATCAAGGCTAAAAAGTTCATCGGATGCAAAACAAAGCGACAGCATTAACAGGGAAGACGATATATACTGGAAGAAGGGCATGTTTTATGTGAACCGAAAAGATCCTTCCTTGTTTGTGGAAAAGAGATTCGGGATAGGCTATACGGTAAACTTTGCGCGTCCGGGGGCATGGATATTCATGGCGGTGATTTTGGCCGTTGTGGCAGGTAGTCTGCTTTTGGGCAGATAATAAAGGAGGAGTTATGAAAGAAAAGATAGCGCCAGTTTTTATTATTATGATTGCGGTTACATTAGTTGTTCTCTACGCAGGTGCAGTATTTATTCTGCTTATGAATATGGGGGTCTTAATGTCTGCTATCGGAATTATTTTTGCGATTGCAGGAACAGGAGCCGCTGTGGCATTAATTATAACGCTCAAAAGGCGTTTAAAAGAAATAGAGGAGGATAAAAACGATGATCTTAGTAAATATTGACTATATTCCGGGAAAGAAAATCGAGATACTGGGCATGGCAAGAGGCTCAATCATTCAGTCTAAAAACATAGGTAAAGACATAATGAGCGGCTTTAAAACACTGGTGGGCGGCGAGCTGAAGCAATATTCTGAAATGATGAATGAAGCACGTGCAAAAGCCACAAAGCGCATGGTGGAAGATGCCCAAAGCCAAGGAGCGGATGCTGTTATAAATGTTCGCTATGCTTCTGCGGCAGTTATGCAGGGTGCGGCAGAAGTGATGGCTTACGGTACTGCTGTGAAGCTTCACGACGAGTAAAATTACAATTAAGCAAAACAGCGCATTATGCGCTGTTTTGTTTTAAGGGAGAATATTGTGTTAGTAAAAGAATTTGGAGATAAAAGCAAAAAGGCAATTGTTTTGATTCATGGCGGAGGGCTTTCGTGGTGGCAATGGGAAAAACAAATTGAACTGTTTAAAAACGAATATAGATTGATTGTTCCCGTTATTGATGGGCACGGAGAGGATTGTGATACTGTTTTTTTAAGTATCAAGGATTCTGCTGAAAAATTAATTAGCTATATAAAAAAAGAATGCGACAGTAAGGTTTTGGCTTTGTGCGGATTGTCGATAGGTGCTCAGATAGTGGTTGAAATGCTTGCCAACAGCCCAGATATTGCAGAATATGCGATTATAGAAAGTGCGTTGGTATATCCAATGAATTTTGTAAGCAAGGCAGCAAAATTTGCATGCGATTTAACTTACCCTCTTATAAGCAAAAGGTGGTTTGCCAAAATGCAGGCAAAAACGCTTTTGATTACAGATGATATGTTTGAGACATATTTTGAACAAAGCTCTGCAATGAAAAAAGAAACTCTTATAAACATTACAAAAAGCAATAGCAGCTATCCGCTACCAGAAAAAATTAAAGATACGACTGCCAGAACTTTAGTTTTAGTTGGGGGAAAAGAAGTTTCGATCATGAAAAAATCTGCAAAATTACTTGCTGAATCCATAAAAAACTCTAAGCTTAACACTCTTGAAAATTTTGGGCATGGAGAGCTGAGTGTAAGAAATCCCGAAGAATACACAGAAGTTGTTTTAAAATTTATATCTTAAACAATAATAGCATAGCAGTAGGATGAACTGAGTTGGCTGCTTATTTGTTTGTAAGAGCATATTATTTACAAAAGTAAAAATAATCATAAAAATGATGTCACGAAAATCATAAAAAATCATAATATAACAACAAATTATAACTAATTAGCTATTATTATTAAATTATTACCAACATTCAGCCTTTCATAGACATCCCAACGGTAGTCATGTATAATTCAAACGAATTTGGACATAAGTCCAAAGTTTTGTGTTAAAGAGATGGGAGGTTCGATTCCTTCCACGAAATTTAGGAGATTATATATGAAAAGAAGATTAACCATCTTAATGCTTGTTTTAGCTATCGCAGCTTCATTGTTTATTGGATGTGTAAAACAAGAAGAACCTATTGAAAATCAAGAAGCTAACGCAACTGAAGAAGTTTTGGCAACAGAAGAACCAACAGAGGAACCGACTGAGGAGCCGGAAGCTACACAACCTCCATCAAAAGACATTGTTAACGAAGAAGATGAGCAGACAGGCGAAGTGACTATCATCGATGTTTTGGGAAATGAGCTTACAATCCCAGAGCAGGCACCGATGAAAATCGTATCCCTTACACCTTCAAACACAGAAATGCTTTTTGCTTTAGGCTTGGGCGAATATGTTGTTGGTGTGGATGCATCTTCAGATTATCCTGAAGCAGCGCTTGAGATAGAAAAAGTGGGCGATTTTAGCGGTCCAAACGTGGAAGCTATTTTAGCACTTGAACCGGACATCGTCTTTGCAGGCAACAAGCTGCAGGCAGATGCAGTGGCTCAGCTTAGGGATGTGGGATTAAATGTTGCGGCAGTGGAAGCTACAACTTATGAAGAAATTTATGCAAGCATAAAACTTATGGGAGACTTAACTCTTACATCAGAAAAAGCTGAAGAAGTTATTGCTGAGATGAAAGAAAAAGAAGCCCAAGTAGTTGCTATGGCCCAAGAATATGACGGTGAGGCTATAACAGCATATTACGTTTTAAGTGCTGGGGAGTATGGAAACTGGACATCCGGCCCAGGATCACTTATTAACGATATGTTTGCAATGCTTAATGTAGAAGTTATAACAGACATAGAACCTTCTGCTGCATGGATGGATTTCTCGCTTGAAACTTTAGTGGCTGAAGATCCAGGCCTTTTGCTTCTTTCAAACATGGCATATCTTACAATAGAAGATTTATGCGCATTGGAAGGATATAAAGAGCTTACAGCATGCAAAGAAGGAAATGTTGTTATGGTGAACGGAAGCTTAACTGAAAGACCTTCTGTGCGTATTGTGGATGGACTCGAAGAAATCTATAATGCAATCTACGGAAATTAGTATATAATATAATAGAATTGATTTTCGGAGGATATTTTATCACCATCAGATCTCAAAAAAAATTCCTGTTAGGAATTATAATACTAACGATTGCCCTTGTCATTGCGACAGGGCTTTCGTTGCTTACCGGGGCTGGACTTAATTTTAGAGAAAGCCTAAATGCGGTGTTTAATTCAGGCGCAAAAGGTTCGGTTATCATATGGAAAATTCGCCTCCCAAGAATACTTATGAGCATGCTTACAGGCTCAGTGTTGGCTGTATGCGGAGCGGCACTTCAGGGATTGTTTAAAAACCCGCTTTGTGATCCGCACATACTTGGCGTGTCATCCGGCGCGGGGCTGGGGGCAGCTATTGCAATAGTCTTGGGACTTTCAGGAAGCATTCTAGGCGTGGGCGGGATTACAATGATGGCCTTTGTAATGGGCATTTTAAGCATATTCTTGGTGGCATTTCTTGCAAAGTCCGGAGGCAAAGTTTCAAACATTTCATTACTTCTTTCGGGAATTGCAGTGGGTGTTTTTATGAATGCAGGGATATTGCTTGTCATGCGATTAGACCATGAAAAAGCTGAAAGCATAATTTTCTGGACCATGGGCTCGCTTAGCTTTTCAAACTTTAAACAGCTTATATACACTGCGCCTTTAGGCTTTATTTCTATGTTGGGAATTACTTTGTTTTCAAAAGAGCTGGATATGCTGTCGCAAGGCGAGGTGTGGGCAGCTGAAGGCGGAGTTAATGTTTCGTTTTCCAGAAACATAATTATGCTGCTTGCGGCAGTAGGCACAGCGGCGGTTGTTGCGGGAAGCGGAATAATTGGATTTGTGGGGCTTATGATACCTCATGCGATAAGAATGATATTTGGACCAAAGCATATAAGGCTTTTGCCGCTTAGTGCTTTGCTGGGGGCTGTCTTTTTGCTTGTGATGGACACTCTGGCGAGAATTGTTATAGCACCGCTTGAGATGCCTGTTGGCATATTAACTGCGATGGTTGGTGCTCCTTTCTTTATATATATATTGAAAAGAAGCGTGAAAAATGATTAGCATAAACGATGTGACATATTCATACGGAGAGCGTTTTTCAATCTCTGATTTAAGTGCGGAAATCAAAAGCGGCGAGGTTACCGTTTTTTTGGGTCCGAATGGTTCGGGCAAATCCACGCTGCTAAACATTATTTCAGGCGTGATAAAACCTCAGAGTGGTAATGTATTGCTTGAAGGCCATGATATTCATTCGATGAAACATAAAGCTCGTGCAAAAAGGATTGCTGTTGTGCGTCAATTTGTTAGCGCTCCCTTTGGCTATAGTGTGTTTGATGTTGTTGCAATGGGGCGATATGCCTACAAAAAAAGGCTTGAATCTATGAACAGGGAAGATGTGGAGATAATAAAGCATTTCCTTCATGTTATGGGTATTAAGCATCTGGCAGAAGAAGCGGTTAATAGGATTTCTGGCGGCGAGCTTCAGCGTGTGTCGTTGGCACGTGCGCTTTGCCAGCAAAGCGATGTGCTTATGCTTGACGAACCTGTTAATCATTTGGATATACGCCACAGATATGACATATTAAATACGATTAAAAAACGAGCAGAGAAGGGGCATACTGCAATTTGTGTGCTTCATGACATTAATCTTGCCATGCAGTATTCGGATAAACTTGTGCTTTTAAAAGATGGTAAGATAAAAAGAATATGCAAAGCAGCAGACATCACAAAAGATGAACTTGCCAAGCTTTATGATGTGAGTTTGAATGAGCTTGCAACTATGGTAAGCTTTTAATATTTGACAGCATTATTTGTTTTCTCTATAATTCAGAAAGTAAATTAATCTAAATAAGTACCCGTAGCTCAGTTGGAAACGAGAATGACTGCATCCTGTGGATGATTAAAGGAATTCGAGTTTCTGTGAGAAAGGGAGAATAGCGACAGTAATGGAGATATAAGACCTATTTCGAACAGAGGGTAGACAACTGAGTAGTGAGAAAAATTTATTATTTATGTACCCGTAGCTCAGTTGGATAGAGCGCATGCCTCCGGAGCATGAGGTCGAAGGTTCAAATCCTTTCGGGTACGCCATCAAAAGCGGATTCCCTTTGGGAGTCCGCTTTTATGTGGAGGTTGAACATTTGGCAGTATGCTTCTTGATTATAGGTTTCAGATTTTTTAAGTTTCAAACTTGATTTGGGTGATATAATTGCAATTGCAACTTACGGTTGACATATATCCATGTTTAAATGGTGGTTATGCAACCGGCGATTTTGTTATAATTAATCCATAAAAGAAAGAGGTCACGACAATGAATATGGCAGATAGAATCCAATATTTGCGAAAACAAAAAGGGCTTTCGCAAGAAGAATTGGCAGATAAAATTGGTGTATCAAGACAAGCGGTTTCAAAATGGGAAAGCGAGCAAAGCCTACCGGATGTAGAAAAGATTATTACCATCAGTGAGCTTTTTGACGTTACTACAGATTATATCATTAAGGGAACGGAGTCCGTTTCAGTTACAAACAACAAAAAAATGATTTATTCGCTATACTTGGGATGTGCAATAATATTTTCAACCATTGCGGGAATATGGTCTTTTACTGCAAATAGATTTCGCGTGGATGAGAGTGTTTTTATAATCATGGCGGGTGCAGTTGTTGGAATAGGCATAAGTTTAGTGATTCAAGTTTTATATGGCCTGTTAAAAAAATAAAACTGGGATGCTAAGTTGAATACTTAAGCCCGACATAAGAATCCATGGATAGCGCGATCAGCGCTTTGCTGCCTGCAGCTTTCTTGGTAAGCTTACTCTTCTGATTTATTTTGATTGCGAGTTAAACGGCGGCTACATATGATTTGTGATATAATAATATAAACTTCGAAGTAAAAATATTGACGTATTTGTTGGTAATGCTTAGTGAAAAAATCTATATTATTTTTATGCATAGTAATGCTTATATTTTTTGTATCCTGTTCAAAAGTTGAATCGGAAGTGCAAATCACCGATATAGATTTTGCAAGTGAAATACTTGGCAAACAGATGCTGCTCAAAGTATATACCCCACAGGGGTATGAGGACGGCGAAAGATACCCTGTGTTATACTTTTTCCCCGACTATGGCGGAAGTGTGTATACAATTATGGATCAATATGATATAGCAGAAAAAGCAGAAGCTATGATAGAGGCGGGTTTGATTGAGCCTATAATAATCGTGGCTGTCGATGTTGACCGCAGCTTTGGTATAAACAGTGCAGAAAAAGTAGAAACAGTAGAGACTGAAAGCGGGAAGCTCTTTGATAAAGGGATGTACGAGGACTATTTTATAAATGAG
This sequence comes from Christensenellaceae bacterium, assembly GCA_963676355.1. Lineage (GTDB taxonomy): Bacteria > Bacillota > Clostridia > Christensenellales > UMGS416 > JAGLOK01. The sequence goes on along the minus strand of OY781093.1, from coordinate 83,395 downwards.
ATAGTTCCGTATATTGATCAAAATTATAATACTATATCCGAAAAAAAAGCAAGATATGTAGGCGGATACTCCATGGGAGGCTTTGCCGCGCTGCACATAGCAATGAGGAATTCTGATATGTTTTCCAAAGCGGGAGGGCATAGCCCGTCGCTTTTTATCGAAAGCTTTCCGGATACTACAGTAACAGACTTTTTATATCCGACCGATGATATAAGGCAGGAAAGAGACCCGATAAAAATAGCGGAGAATTTTGATGACTCTGCCCTTAAAATATTTCTTGATGTTGAATCGGGAGGCTCAGCCGGTGTAAAATATTTATATGACCTGTTGTCGGGCAAGGGAATGTCGTCCGAATATCATGTGATGTCTCTATCTCACAGCAGGCAAAGCTGCAATGAAAATATGGAAGACTACCTTTTATTTTATGCAGGAACAGAAAATAAACCTCAATAAGGAGGTGTGGATATGGGCGAAAAACAGCTTGAGCTTTCATGTATATTGGATGAAGACCAAAAGCACTTTGGTGGTGACCAGCACTGGTATAAAGCAAAATGGCACAGTCTCTCCGGCTGCGGCCCGACGGTGGCAGCAACTATACTGGCACATCTTGCCGAGTATAAAGAAAGCTTAAGAGCTTTATATAAGTATAATTTTCCGCTTCAAAAAGAAGAATTTGTGCTCCACATGGGTGAGGTTCGTGAATTTGTTAAGCCGGGTATAAACGGCCTAACATCAAAAACTTATTTCGCATGTGAAGTGAAAAGATTTGCAGAGAGTCGAAAAGTAGCGCTTGATACGGAGATAATAAGCAAAAAACTAAGCGCTGATGAAGCCTATGAAAAGATTAGAAACTCAATCGACAAAGGATTGCCGCTTGCGCTTTTAATCCTTAAAAATCCTGCCCCGGAACTTGAAGAATTTACTTGGCATTGGATGGTTGTAATCGGCTATAAGGAAGAAAAAAAGCAGATAGTTATGACTACATGGGGCAAAATATTTGACTTGGATTTTGAGAAAGTGTGGAATCAGAAGGGTAGAAATTCATCGGGTCTTGTAAGCATTATTCCAAAATAACTTAGCTTAAATTGATTAAGTTATTGTGTATACGAAAGTTTTATTTATTTGACAACTGTGCATTTAACTCATATAATTATAAAAAATGTTTGGAGAAACCCATGAGTAAGGCAAAAAACTTTAGCTTGTATTATTATTCATTTAGCCGCTATTATTTTAACGGCCGTTATGAATATGTAAAAAAAATCAGCTAAACCTTATCCGGGTAAACATAAATCTATTATTAGAAGAAGGAAACTCGGATAAGCGGGTTTCCTTTTTTATATATTAAACTGAATCTTTGAACTGTAACGACTGTAGAATGGAAGGAAAATTATGATTATCATGTTGAAGCCAAATTCGGCTTCGGATAAGGTTGAGCATCTTTCGGATATTATTGGTGAAATGGGAGTGGAAGTAATGCGCAGCGACGGCACGGAGCACTCTGTGCTGCATCTTATCGGAGACACATCAAAAATTGACAAATCAATTATCCAAGCAAGCGAAATAGTACACAAAATAATACGTGTTCAAGAACCGTATAAACGCGCAAACAGATTGTTTCACCCAGAAGACACCATAATAGATGTGGCAGGACACAAAATAGGCGGCGATGAGTTTATTGTAATCGCTGGGCCTTGCGCTGTTGAAAGTGAAGAGCAGATAGTAAGCATTGCAAAGCTTGTAAAAGAAGCTGGAGCAACTTTTCTGCGCGGCGGTGCATTTAAGCCAAGAACATCTCCATACAGCTTTCAGGGACTGGGTGCTGAGGGCATAAGATACCTAAACACTGCAAAAAAAGAGACGGGGTTACCTATAGTAACCGAGATACTATCTGCTGATATGCTTGATTTATTCGTAGAAAATGTGGACATTATTCAGGTGGGTGCTCGCAACATGCAAAACTTTCAGCTGCTAAAAGAGCTGGGCAAAGTGAAAACACCGATACTCTTAAAGCGTGGAATGGTAGCTACTATCGAAGAGTGGCTAATGAGTGCGGAATACATTATGTCCGAGGGCAATCCGAACGTTATACTCTGTGAGCGTGGAATACGCACATTTGAAAACTTTACACGAAACACACTTGACATAAGCTCTGTGCCTGTTGTTAAAAAGCTGAGCCATCTTCCAGTAGTAGTTGATCCTTCGCATGCAGGAGGCGCATGGTGGCTGGTAAAACCTTTGTCAGAGTGTGCGGTTGTTGCAGGAGCAGACGGCATTACGGTTGAGGTTCATGATAATCCAGAGCGTGCAATGAGCGATGGCGGACAGTCGCTAAAGCCTAAGAAGTTTACAGCGATGATGGATGAACTGGAACAACTAGCTAAGATTAAAGGCAAGAAAATCATCCGCTAAATCAGTTTGATGTTCAAAATTTAAGTTGACTTTGTGTGGAGCTGTCCTTATAATAAGGGAAACGAAAACAAGGTAAGTTATGACAAAGAAACTAAACTTCAATTTTGAATACAACTATTTTAACGGAAGCTATTACTTTTTTAGCTTCTGGTTTATGCACGCAAAATTGAATAGAAAATTGCTCTTCCGAGCAACTTAACTTATTACTTAAACAAAGATAATCAAAGGGAACTCGGAATGAGTTCCCTTTTTTGATATAATAGTAAAGGCTGAAAGGAACAAAATTATGATAGTTATGCTAAAACCGGGTTCACCGGAAAATAAGATTTTACATCTTATAGAAATCATTGAGAACATGGGAGTTGCAATCCAAAGAAACAACGGAGTTGACTACACTGTTCTCGCGCTTATCGGCAACACTGCCGGAATCGAAAAATCCAGCATAGAAGCAAGCGACATAGTGCACAAAATAATCAGGGTGCAGGAACCATATAAACGCGCAAACAGGCTCTTTCACCACGATGACACTGTGATAAAAGTTGGCGACTACACCGTAGGTGGGGATGAATTTACAGTGATGGCAGGGCCGTGCTCTGTTGAAAGCGAAGAGCAGATAGTAAGCGTTGCAAAGCTTGTTAAAGCTTCGGGAGCTACAATGCTGCGCGGAGGTGCATTCAAGCCAAGAACTTCTCCTTACAGCTTCCAAGGGCTTGGCGTTGAGGGTATAAAATATCTTCAGGCGGCAAGAGCGGAAACGGGGCTGCCCATTGTAACCGAAATTCTCTCGGCTGACATGATAGACCTTTTTGTTGAAAATGTCGATGTCATCCAAGTGGGTGCACGCAACATGCAAAACTTTCAGCTTCTAAAAGAGTTGGGCAAAACAAAAACTCCAATACTCTTAAAGCGCGGCATGGTTGCAACCATTGAAGAGTGGCTTATGAGCGCAGAGTATATAATGTCTGAGGGCAATCCCAATGTTATATTATGCGAGCGTGGAATACGTACATTTGAAAACTACACGAGAAACACGCTTGACATAAGCGCTGTGCCCGTTGCAAAGAGGCTGAGCCATCTTCCTGTGATAGTTGATCCATCGCATGCAGGCGGCATCTGGTGGCTCGTGGAACCATTAGCGAAGGCTGCTGTTGTGGTGGGTGCTGATGGTGTTACAGTTGAAGTTCATCCGGATCCCGAACATGCAATGAGCGATGGCGGACAGTCGTTAAAACCAAAGAAATTTACGACTATCATGAAAGAGATTGAAATTCTTGCAAGAACAGAAGGCAAGACAATCGGGCCAAAGAAAAAGGTTGAACCGCAATGGTAGATGACTTTAGCGGCAAAACGATATTAATTGTCGGCCTTGGGCTTATGGGTGGCTCCATAGCCAAAGCTTTAAATAGCAAAAATACAGGTGATGTCACAGCTTTTGACAAGAACCCGGAAGTTCTTTCAAAGGCTCTGGCAGATGGCGTAATATCAAAAGGATATGAAAGCCCGGAGCAGGCTGTAAAAGAAGCTGATTTTGTTGTGATTTGCTTATATCCTGAACTTGCCGTGAAGTTTATAAATGAAAATGAAAATTGTTTTAAAAGCGGTGCAATCATAACTGATATCTGCGGAGTTAAAACACCGGTGGTGGATGGCGTAACAATTACAAGGGATGATATTCATTTTATACCGGGACATCCTATGGCAGGGAGTGAGCGCAAAGGATATGATTGCTCGTTTGATACGCTATTTGCAGGGTGCAATTATATCATCACACCTCTTAAAAAAACGGAAGATGTTTTTGTGGATAAGGTTAAAGCATTTGCAAAGCTTCTGGGAGCAAAAAACATTGTAATCTCAACCCCTCAAAAACATGATGAGTACATTGCTTTTACGAGCCAGATACCACATGCTTTGGCAGTTGCCTATATGCATGAATCACGGGGCAGAGATGTAAAACCCTTTGCAGGCGGCAGCTTTAGAGATGTGTCTAGGGTTGCAAGCATCAATGAAGTGATGTGGGCGGAGCTTTTTTGTGAAAATAGCGAAAAACTAGCGGCTGAGCTTAGAAGCTTAAAAGATGGACTTGAAGTTATAATAGAAGACATAGAAAAAAAAGACAGAGATGCGTTGAAAAAATATATGAAAAAGGCAGCGCAAATCAAGGAGAATTACGATGCCGGAAATAACTGTTGATGTTGGGCACACAAAATATCCGCTTTATATAGAACGCGGAACACTTAATCATTCTGGTAAATATATAAAAAAAGCATATCCTAAGGCGAAAGCAGTGATTATTTCCGATGAAAATGTTTATCCTCTGTATGGCGGCAAAGTCATCAAAAGCTTAAAGCAGGAAGACGTTTGTGTTGAAACTATTGTTCTGCCTGCAGGTGAGAAGACAAAGACGCATGAGAAACTGCTTCGTGTATATGATGAGCTTGTAAAACTCGGCATACAAAAAAGCGACGTTATAGTTTCGCTTGGCGGAGGGGTTATAGGAGACCTTGCTGGGTATGCCGCTGCCACATATCTTCGTGGTGTTGGTTTTGTTCAGATACCCACCACATTGCTTGCGCAGGTGGATAGCTCCATCGGTGGCAAAGTGGCGGTTAATTTGAGTTCGGGGAAAAACTTAGTGGGCGCTTTCTATCACCCTGCATTGGTCATTATTGACTCTGATACATTAAAAACTTTAAAAGATGAGGACTTTGCAAGCGGTATGGCAGAAGCCATTAAAACCGGTGCGATAGCGGATGCAAAGCTCTTTGAGTTGATAGAAAAAAACGGAGGCAGAAAAAAGGCTATTGAAATTATTGATGAAATTGTTGCAAGCTGCTGCAAGATAAAGGCGGATGTTGTGCGCCAAGACGAGCTGGACAATGGACTTCGCATGATATTAAACTTCGGGCACACTTTGGGGCATGCCATAGAAAAACAACCGGGAAACACCATGACACATGGACAGGCTGTGGCTGTTGGAATGACGGTCTTTTCAAAACTTGGCGAAAATTTAAACATCACAGAGATAGGAACATCCGACAGGATAAAAAAAGTGTCGTCCGCGTTCGGCCTTCCATATGACACGGACGCTGATAAGCAAAAGCTTGTTGAAGTGATGGCGCGTGATAAAAAGATACGCGACGGTGAGCTTAATGTAGTGCTTATTGAAAAGATTGGCAAGGCTATGATTCACAAAGTACCCATATCTCAAATCGGAGATCTTATATGATAATCTATCCGACAAAATTAAAGGGCAAAGCAACTGCGCCTCCATCTAAAAGCATGGCGCACAGGGCGATTATCTGTGCATCCTTTGCGGAAAAAGAGAGTGTTGTAACAAACATTGAGCTTTCAGAGGATATGAAAGTTACTATAGATGCTATGCGTAAGCTGGGTGCTGAGATAGTTGTTCTTTCCAGCAGCAAGCGCAACATGCTTAAAATACGTGGAATAGGCAAAAAAAGAAGCAATGAAATGCCTGATATATACTGCAATGAATCTGGTTCTTCATTGCGTTTTTTAATACCCATAGCATTGGCTGTGGCTGGCGGTGGAAGTTTTACGGGAAGTGGGCTTTTGCCTGAGAGGCCGCTTGGAGTGTACAAAGATTTATTTTGCGCAAAACAAATAAAGTGGATTCAGGGCAAAAATAGTCTGCCGCTTGAGGTTTCAGGGAAACTTAAAAGCGGACTTTATGAAGTTCCCGGCAATGTAAGTTCTCAGTTTATAACAGGGCTGCTTTTTGCACTTCCTCTTTTGGAGGGGGAATCTGAGATAAAAATCACAGGTAAATTTGAATCAAAAAGATATGTGGATTTAACTGTAGAAATGCTTGAGCACTTTGGTGTTATAGTTAAAAAGACTGATGATGGATTTTTAGTGCCCGGCGGGCAACAATATAAGGCGGCAGATTATGAGGTTGAAGGTGATTGGTCGCAAGCGGCATTTTTAATTCTTGAAGGAATCATGGGAGATGGCGTTAAAATCCAAGGGCTTAATGAAAACTCTTTGCAGGGCGATATGGCGATAATTGATATTTTGCAAAAGATGAACGCTGATATAAAATGGAATAATTCTTTGCTTGAAGCAAAAAAATCAAAACTTATTGCTTCTGATTGCGACGTTTCTCAATGTCCCGACCTAGCTCCTGCAATAGCGGCTGCAATGTCGGTGGCAGAGGGAAAGAGCAAGATAATCGGCGGTGAGCGCTTGAAGGTTAAAGAATCCGACAGGATTATGTCTGTTACAAATGCACTAAATGCACTTGGGGCAGATGTGACACCAACAGATGATGGCATGATAATAGACGGTAAACGTGAGCTGGCAGGTGGAAGCGCACATGCACAAAATGACCATAGGATAGCTATGATGGTGGGCGCGGTGTCTGCAAAGTGCAAGGGCGAAGTAAATCTTACCGACGAGATGAGTGTAAAGAAATCTTATCCTTCTTTTTGGGAGGATTTTGTTGATTTAGGAGGCAAAATAGTATGAGTAGCATGTGGGGCAGAAATTTCAAGGTATCCATATTCGGAGAATCGCACGGAGTTGCAGTGGGTGTGGTAATTGACAATCTTCCTTCGGGATTGGTAATTGACTTTAATGAGGTAGCGCATCACATGAAGCGGCGCGCACCTGGACAAAACGAATGGTCCACTCCCAGAAAAGAAGATGACGAATTTGATGTATTAAGCGGATGGCACAATGGGCGAACGACAGGCACACCGCTTTGCATTGTAATCCCCGGCAAAGACAGACGCTCGGAGGATTATGACAATCTTAAATATCTCCCGAGACCGGGACATGCAGATTACTCGGGGCGCGCAAGATATGGGGGCTTTGAGGATAGACGCGGAAGCGGGCACTTCTCAGGGCGCCTGACTTCAAACATTGTCCTTGCAGGATCTATTGCAAGGCAGATTTTGGCTCAGAAAAATGTGAAAATAGCCGCGCACATAAAAAGGATAGCAAAGATAGATGACACACCTTTTGACAAGGTGCGCATAAAAGATATTTTGATGGATGAACTTGTAGCCAAGCCTTTTGCGACCATAAGTGATGAGGCGGGCGAAAAAATGAAAGAAGCAATAGCGCTTGCAAAAGAAGATGAGGATTCAGTGGGCGGCGTTATAGAGTGCGCGGTTACAGGACTTCCCGCTGGCATAGGCTCGCCAATGTTTGAAAGCGTGGAGAGCATTATGTCTTCCATGCTGTTTTCGGTTCCTGCTGTAAAGGGAGTGGAATTTGGCAGTGGATTTGCAATAAGCGATATGCATGGCAGTGAATCAAACGATGAATATATTATGACCTATAACGGTATTGAGACAGCTACAAACAACAATGGCGGAATAATAGGCGGTATCACAAATTCTATGCCGATAATAGTAAGAGCGGCAATAAAGCCTACAGCTTCAATTGGAAAAGAGCAAAACACAGTGAATCTTAAGACGGGCGAAGAAGAAAAACTCAAGGTGGAAGGAAGGCATGATCCCTGCATCGTGCCGCGCGCAGTGCCTGTTATAGAATCTGCTGTTGCAATAGCTGTGCTGGACTGCATGATGGAGCGCTCGACCAGGAGAATATGATGGACTTAAACAAGATAAGAAAAAATATTGATGCTGTAAACAGCGAGATGGTTGATCTTTTTATTAAAAGGATGGATTTTGTTAAAGAGGTTGCCGAATATAAGATAGAAAACAACAAAAAGGTGTTTGACAAGACCCGCGAAAAGCAGGTGATTGATCAAGCACTCCTTAACGTAAGCCCTGAATATAAGGAATATACAAAAAAGTTTGTTGAATCCATGATTGCCATAAGCAGCGAGATGCAGCATGACATCATAAGCAAAGTGACAGGCAGAGCGCCTTCGTTAAGGCATAAAACACCAACCGTTGCATACTTGGGCTTGCCCGGATCATTTTCAGAGCAGGCGGTGTCTGAATATTTCAAAGATGATGTTAACGCTATAAGCGTTCATACATTCAGCGAGATTATAAAAAAAGTTGAAGATGGGATATATGACATGGCAATTATACCTGTTGAAAACTCATCAACCGGAAGCGTAAACCAGACGGTGGATTTCCTTGTTACGCATGATGTAAAAATTGTGGGCGAGCATATAGTAAAGATTCGTCATTTCCTTTTGGGGCAGGCAAAAAGCAGCTTGGGCAACATAAAAAAAGTGTTGTCGCACCCGCAACCACTCGAGCAGTGCGATGACTTTTTGCGTAGGCATAAGATAGATGAAGTGCCCACTCAAAGCACGGCGCATGCTGCAAAGCAAGTATCTCAAATGGACGATATAACCGTTGCTGCCATCGCATCCAAGCGCTCAGCAAAGATGTATGGGCTAAACATTCTGGCAGAAGACATTCAAAGCAATAACAGCAATTATACAAGATTTGTGGTTATTGCAAAAGAGAGTGAAGAAGTGGTGGATGCAGACAAGATTTCGATTATCTGCTCCATTGAGCATAAGCCGGGCGCATTGTTTGGATTGCTGGACATTTTTTCAAAGCACGGGCTTAACATGATGCAGCTTTTTTCCAGACCAATAGCCAATGTGCCATGGCAGTATAGATTTCACGTGGATTTTTCAGGAAACTTAGGTGATGAAAATGTGAAGCTTGCATTAGAAGAGATAAATAGTTATTGCACAGAGGTTAAGATGCTGGGCAATTACAGGAGCTGCAGAAGTGAGTGAGAACAGAAAATACGGACTTTTGGGCAGAACACTGGGACACAGCTTATCGCCTCAGATACATGAGCTGATGTTTAAATATACGCAGCTTAAGGGCGAGTATAAGCTTTATCCCAAGGAGCCTGAATGTGTGGGCGATTTTATTCTTGGCCTCAAAGATAATGGATTTTCGGGACTCAATGTCACTATTCCTTATAAGAATGATGTTATGCCCTATCTTGACAGAATATCAGATGAAGCATTAAAGATTGGCTCGGTTAACACCGTGCTTTCAACAGAATGCGGCATTGAAGGATATAACACGGATTATTTCGGTGTGCAGAAGATGCTTCAAAGGGCTAGAATCGATATTGAGGGCAAAAAAGTGATGGTTCTGGGATCGGGCGGCTCTGCAAAAACTGTTGTGGCGCTGCTGCAAAACTCGGGGTGTGCACAAATACGGCTTATAAGTCGAAGCGCAAATAAAGCAATAGAGAAGTTTCCTGATGTTCAAGTGAAGGAATATGTGGATTTAAAAGAGAATCATGGCTTTGATGTGTTGATTAACACAACACCCGTGGGAATGTACCCAAAGGTTGATGCTTGTCCGTTGGGCGATGATGTCATAAAAGGATTTAGCGCAGTTGCGGATTTGATATACAATCCATATGAGACTGTGCTTTTAAAAAAGGCAAAGCATTTTGGGGCGAAGCATGTTAACGGACTCTATATGCTGGTGGCACAAGCAGTGAAAGCTCAAGAGATATGGAACTCGATTACAATTGATGACAGTGTTATAGACAGAATATTTTTAGACATAGAAAAAGAGATTGCATGTAATGATGGAAAATAAAAATATAGTTCTTATTGGAATGCCGGGGTGCGGAAAGACAACTGTCGGCAAGATATTGGCTCAAAAGTTCGGCTATGAATTTTGTGATGCGGATGAAGAAATTGTGTCTTGCTTTGGTGAGATACCTAAGCTTTTTGAGCGTGGCGAGGATTATTTCAGACAATGTGAGACTGCATGCATAAAAGATATCGCAAAAAAACAAAGGGCAGTGATTGCAACAGGTGGCGGAGTTATAACCCGCGAGGAAAATATGGTCGCACTCAAAAAAAGCGGCGTAATTGTTTTTTTGAATAGATCGGTTGAAAACATCATAAAAGATGTGGTGACAAAAACACGCCCGCTTTTAGCCGAGGGCAAGGAAAAGCTTTATGAGTTGTATAATAACAGGATTGGGTTGTACAATAAATATGCCGACATAGTAATTGACTCAAATAAAAAATTGGATTCAGTGATAGACGATATCCTTAATAGAATAAAGGAGAGTTGAGATGAAAATACTGGTTTTAAACGGACCAAACATCAATCTTTTGGGCAAAAGAGAACCTGATGTATATGGAAAGAAAGATTATGACGCTCTATGTGAGTACGTGAGTAAACAAGCTGAATTAATGGGGATTAAAGCCGATCTGATGCAAAACAATGTTGAAGGTGAGCTTGTAAACATTCTCCACGAAGCTGACTCAAAGTATGATGGAGTTGTGATAAACCCCGGCGCATATACGCATTACTCCATTGCATTAAAAGATGCGATATCAGGCATATCAGTTCCTGTTGTTGAGGTGCATCTATCAAATATCCATGCACGGGAAGAGTTTAGAAAAACTTCTGTCACAGCTTCCGCGTGCATAGGACAAATCAGTGGATTTGGATTCACGAGCTACAGCTTGGGAATGACCGCAGTTAAAGATTATATTTCAAATCAGTGATACTTGGGCAGCCAGTCGCCGTGGGCATCAATTAAGTCATCTACAAGTGATTTAATTTCGTCGATTGAAAGCTCGCTTGATGTGTGCGGATCAAGCATTGCAGCATGATAGATATGTTCCTTTTTGCCGGTGAGTGCTGCTTCGACTGTAAGCAGGTGAACATTTATATTTGTGCGGTTTAAAGCTGCAAGTTGTGGAGGCAGTTCGCCAACATAGCATGGGGTTATGCCTGACGCATCAACAAGGCAGGGAACTTCCACGCAGCAGTTATCAGGCAAGTTTGTGATAAGCCCTGTATTTAGCACGTTGCCGCCGATTTTATATGGTTTATTTGTAACTATAGCTTCCATTATATATGAAGCATATTCATGGGTTCTTTCGTGTGTTACTTCAGCATTGTGAACCAATTCTTCTTTTAGCTTTTGCCAATCTTCAATTTGCTTTATACACCGCCTTGGATATTCATCCAAAGGTATATTAAACTTTTCTATAAGTTCTGGATACTTGTCTTTTATAAAGTATGGCATGTACTCGGCGTTGTGCTCACTTGACTCTGTGACATAATAACCAAATTGCTTCATTATTTCATAGCGCACCATATCATTGTGCTCTTCTTCACGCGCAAGAGCTTTTGTGCGTACTTCATCATAGATATCCTTACCGTTTGTTTTAAGCTCCAAAAGCCATGCCATATGGTTTATGCCTGCAATTTTATATTCAAGTCCATCTGTACTAATATCAAGCCCCTCAAGAAGGTGAGGCGCACAAATCTGAACACTGTGGCATAGGCCAATTGTTTTTATTTTGGTCGCCTTTAGCAATGCCATAGTAAGCATAGACATTGGATTGGTGTAGTTTATAAGCCATACATCAGGACAAACTTCTTCCATTATTTTTGCGTATTCAAGCATGACGGGGATGGTGCGCAGAGCACGGAAGATTCCGCCTATGCCCAGTGTGTCGGCTATAGTTTGGCGAAGTCCATATTTTTTAGGAATTTCAAAGTCTGTGATTGTGCATGGATCATATCCTCCAACCTGAATGGCGTTTACAATGAAGTCAGCATCGCGGAACGCTTCACGCGCATCGCTATATGCTTTAATCTTAGCTCTTGAATCATTGCAGTTTTTGTTGATGTTTGTCAACAGGTTGTATGATTCATCTAAGCGTGTTTTGTCAATGTCATAAAGTGCGATGTGTGCATCGCAAAGAGCAGGAGTCAGCATACAGTCGCCGAGAACATTTCGCGCAAACACTGTGCTGCCTGCACCGAGAAAAGCAATTTTAGTCATAAAATCCTCCAAGTTAAAATTATGATGTAATTATATGATGATAAACAGGCAAATTGAATGGTATTTTGTGAAAAAAGATGTTATTATGTTGCACATATGAAGATTATTGAGTTTGAAGAAAAAGAAAACAAGCCATTTGATATACTGATTCGCCAAGTGGGATATGAATCTTGCTTGCCATCCCATCACTTTGGTCCTTTTTTAAGGCAGCATTATCTTATCCATTATATAAAAAAAGGCAAGGGCATATTTAGATATGGTGACAAAGAGATTGAACTCAACGAAGGAGAGATGTTTCTTATATATCCTGATGAAGTAACCTACTATGAGGCGGATGAGAATAATCCGTGGGATTATTATTGGTTTGGCTTTGAGGGTGAATGCTGCGAGGAGCTTATATCTGAGATGGGGTTTTCTAAAAGCTTAAGAAGAGTTAAATATACATTGGACGCACTTTTTTCAATCGATGAGGTTGTAAAAGATTTATCAGAGCGCAGAGTATTAAGCATAAGCGACAGAATTTATGAAACTGCGAAGTTTTATGAGATTTTTTCTTGGATTATAAGAAGCCACGAAAATAAAGGCAAAGAGGAAATTAAAAAACCGGCAGCATCGCTGCTCGCAGCGGCAGCAGAATACATCAAAAGAAGCTACATGCTTGATTTGACCATAGAAGATATAGCGAGCCATATTGGGGTTGACCGAACACAGCTCTATAGGTATTTTATGAAAGGTTTTGGAAAAAGCCCAAAACAGTATCTTATTGACATAAGGATGAAAGAAGCTCAAAAACTTTTGAAAAACACCAATCTTAAAGTAAAACAAATAGCCTACTCGGTAGGCTATCAGGATGAATATCTATTTTCAAAAATGTTTAAAAGAATATATTTGCTTTCGCCAAAAAATTATAGGCTAAAAGCACGATAAGCTATGCAATTAGATTTTTAAGAATTGTGTTGCGTATATTTTCTATACATTCAGCCTCGTTTGACCTTTTAACATCTGAAATATCTATAGGCTTTGAAACAGTAACTTCAATTCTTGCAGAATGTAGCCCTCTTCCGTTGTAGTTAAGCACTTTGTGCGAGTTATTTATGGTGATTGGAACTACTGGTACTTTGCTTTTAGTTGCGAGCCTAAGCCAGCCTTTTTGAAATTCCAGTGTTTCGCCGCCATCATTTAGCTTACCCTCAGGGAAGACGACCATGGAGTGCCCGTCTTTAAGCTGCTGGGTGGCTTCGGCGATACATGTGAACTGCTGCCTAAGATCTTGCCTGTCCATAAATACACAGCCCATATGCTTCATCCATGTTCTAAGTATAAAGGCTTTTTGATATTCCTTTATTGAGATAAAGCCCTTTGGTTTATTTATAAATCCTTCTATTATGAGACTATCCATGTGTCCCTGGTGGTTGCTTACAAAAAGCACCGGGGTGTTTTTGGGGATATTTTCCAAACCGTTCACTTTTATCCTAGATCCGGTAGCATAAAACAATGCTTTAGACAAAAAGTGCATAAACATGTATACAAATGTTGTTCTTTGCTTTGTTTTCTTTCTATAGTTTAAGTATTTTGGATAAACAATTAATGGATAAGTAAATAATAATAGCAGATATGCAGTTGAGTACCAAAACACTACTCTAACTTTCGACATTAAGTTCTCCTTATCTTATTCTAAATTTACTATATTATATACTGATTCGCAGAAGAACAAAAGACTTATATTGCCGCTAATATTAGCATTACATTAAATGTTATCGGATATGATGACAAGAATGTATTATTATGAGATAATTTGAAAATACATAAGGAAAAAGAGGTATTACTATGTTGCTTGAAACCATTAACTTAAAAAAGCACTTTAAAAATGTTAAGGCAGTAGACGGGGTTAACCTAAAAGTTCAAGAAGGCGAATGTCTTGGGTTTTTGGGACCAAACGGTGCAGGAAAATCTACAACTATATCTATGATATCAACTCTTATAAAGCCCACCGAAGGAGAAGTTTTTTATAAGGGTGAAAATGTTCACAAGAACCCAAAAACACTTCAAAAAGAGCTTGGCTATGTGCCACAGGAGATTGCACTTTATCCTACGATTTCAGGGAAAGACAATTTGAATTTCTGGGGCAGGGCATATGGACTTCGCGGAAGTGAGCTGAAAGCACGCTTTAAAGAAGTTGCCGAGATTGTGGGAATAGATGAGAGGCTAAAGGATAAAGTCCAAAACTATTCAGGCGGAATGAAGCGACGCTTAAACATAGGTGCGGCTCTAATGGGAAAACCGAAGTTTATAATAATGGATGAGCCTACGGTTGGAATCGATCCACAGTCACGTAAATACATTTTGGATACGGTAATTGAACTTAACCGCCAGGGAACAACAGTAATATATACTAGCCACTACATGGAGGAAGTTGAGTATCTGTGCAACAGGATTTGTATAATGGACAAGGGTCAGATTATAGCTCAAGGCACTAAAAAGGAGCTTGTTGAGCTATTGGATGACGATGAGCAGTTAAATATTATTGCTGATAAAAAAGTAAAAGGTTTGCCAGAAAAATTAATAGAGCTCGACTTTGTGATTGATGCGCAATATTCGGAGGACACACTGATTGTAACGGGTAAAAAACTGGATGGAAGATATACTGACATTTTAAATGAGATAAGTAAAGAATGCAGAGTGAAATCTTTTGAAAGCGTTGTTCCGAATCTTGAAGCTGTATTTATACACCTTACCGGAAGAGCCCTTAGGGATTAGGGGGTAATATGTTAAACAGCATTATAAAAGATTTAAAAGTAAATATTTTAGATGGCAAGCAGATGTTAATCATAATCGCCATGCCTGTAGTTTTGACTGTGATATTAAGCTTTGCATTGGGTGGCACATTTTCGCCTTCAGGGCTTTCAGAGCCTATAAATGTGGGAGTTGTAAAGCTTTATGACAGCGAAATTGATAAAGATGAATTGCTGGCTGAAATAATGGATGTAAGTGTTATGCCCATTCAAGCGATTGAGGCATATAAAGCGCAGATGGATTCATTTAATCCAGGGCAGGTGTTTTTTGATGACTTTATGGATTCAGATGACATAAAAGGAATTATGAATTATGAAGTTATGAGCCAAGCAGATGCCGATCAAGCGATTGACGATGGCAGTGTTGCCGCTGTGATTGTTATACCTCAAAATTTCATTTCTGCAACATATGCCAATATGTTTTCGGGCAGCGCGCAGGCTGAGTTTAAAATTAAAGCGGATGTTTCCTATAGCTACAGTGGTGAAATTGTGCACCAAGTTATAAAAGCGTTTACCGATAGCATGTCTATGTCGTTTGCAAACAGACAGGTTTTTGATGAGATAGGCGGTAAGTTTTTAAACCAAATGGAGCTCGGGTTTAAATCTCAGGAGTTTTTCAACAATTTGCAAAGCAATACTTCCGATGTAGCAGATGAAATTAAAACAGAGTCGGTTCAACAATATAAACTTGTGGATAGCTTCACATACTATACGGCTGCTATGCTTTGCATGTTCATGCTATTTTCGGCAGGTATAGGCGGACGAAGCATGCTGGAGGAAAAAGAGAATATTACATTTGATAGAATGAAAGTTTTAGGTGTTACATATTTTCAGATGATGCTTTCAAAAATGGTTGTTGTGTTTTTAATCTGCCTTTTGCAAAGTGCAGTGATGATAACTCTTTCTTCGCTGTTTTTCGGTGTTGACTGGGGCAATTATCTTTCTGTTATAATAATTGCGATTTGTGGATCTTTTGCGATAGGTGGTCTGGGGAGCTTTATTGGGGCAATATCTTTGCGTACCGGCAACTTCAAGCTGGCAAACGCATTTGAAGGCGCACTAGTACAGGTGCTTGCGCTACTTGGCGGAAGTTACATACCGCTTTCAATTTTACCAAAATTCTTTACAAAGGCATCAAAGTTTACTGTAAACGGTCAAGCACTTTCTGCCTATATCAAAACAGCGCAAGGAATGGGTGTTGGAAATATTGGAATGGAGCTATTGACTATAATGCTGTTTGGAGCACTGTTTTTTGGAGCGGCTTGGCTTCTAATAAGTGCAGAGAGGAAAAAGAGCAATGCTTGAACATATAAAATTAAGATTTAAACTCTTAAAAGATGACATAATTATGGTTGTTGGGATGCTTGCAATGGCTATTGTGCTTACGATGATATTTGGGCAGGCTTTTGGCGAAGATTATGAAGCCATAGTTCAGGTTGTTGACTTGGATAAGAGCCAAGCCTCCGCTGATTTTTATAGCAGGCTAAAAAATGATGTCGAAGGCTTTGATATCCGTGAGGGCGATCTTGCTTCAATGGAGGAGTTTATAAAGGAAAGCGGAATATTGGCGGGAGTAGTTTTGGAGGAAGGATTTGGCGATGACTATTCCAAAATGAAAATCGTATCAGGAAAAAGCGCTGTTGAAGTGATGCAGCTTAAAAATTCTTTATCACAAGAAATAGCTCTTATGAAAAACAAAGAAAACCTTACTTTGGCAATCGAGCAGACCTTAAAGACAGACGAAGGCCTTAGTGAAGAAGTTTCAAAAGTGTTTGATAATAAATATGGTGATAGGCCATATATAACAACTATTGAAACAGTGGGCAACAGTAAATGGTCCGGTTACAACAATTTGATGCATTATGTGCTGGGTTTCATGTTGTTTTTCTCCACGTTCTCTATGGTTTTTGTTATGGCAGATATTTTAAAGGAGAAAAAGCTACACATTTTCCAGCGAAATCTTGTGTCTCCGATTTCAGGCGCATCTCAGCTTGCGGCGAAAATGCTTGTGACATTTTTTCTAGGATTTGCACAGGTTGCGATTGTTCTTCTTGCCGGTAAATATATTTTTGGCATAGATTGGGGCGATAACATTGGAATACTATTGGCGATTTCCGCGTGTTATGTACTGACTTTCACTTGCCTTGGACTGTTCCTTGCAAGCATCGTAAAATCCTATGACCAGTTGGGAGCAATGACACCCATAGTTCTTGTAAGCACCGCAATGCTTGGCGGCTGCATGTGGCCGCTAGAGATAATTACGAACAAGTGGCTTCTTGCGCTCGGCAATATAACTCCGCAAAAATGGGCGCTTTCCGCGATGGAAGAAATCGCGATGAAGGGGGCAGCATCGACTACTGCGATTGTTCCAATGCTCGTGCTTTTGGGAATGGCGGTTGTTTACTTTGTTCTTGGACTTAGGGTTATGAAAAAGGATTTAGTTTAATAATATAATGTTAAATATAGCAAAGCTCCCCGGATATCCGAGGAGCTTTTGCCATATGATAAAATAAAGGATAGTATCAGTAGGCTACGCCTTGCTGATACATAGCCTCCGCGACTTTTAGAAAGCCTGCGATATTTGCGCCAAGAACAAGGTTTCCTGGATCTCCAAATTCTTCAGCGGCATCGCTTGCCTTCTGGAAAATGTCTGCCATAATTTCTTTGAGCATACCGTCCACTTTTTCGAATGACCATGAATATCGTGCACTGTTTTGGCACATTTCAAGTCCGCTGGTTGCAACACCGCCGGCGTTTGCAGCTTTGCCAGGACCATAAAGTACACCAGCTTTTTGCAGCACTTCTATGCCTTCGGGTGTAGTCGGCATATTCGCGCCTTCTGCCACTGCGATGCATCCGTTTTTAACAAGGATTTCAGCTGAAGCTTTGTCCAGTTCGTTTTGTGTTGCGCAAGGAAGTGCTATATCACAGGGTATCTTCCATATGTCGGTTGAAACATCGCCATACTCAGCTTCTGGATGATGCTTTAAATATTCTTTAATGCGCTTTCTTTCTACTTCTTTTATTATTTTGATGAGGTCTAAATCAATCCCTCTCTCATCATAGATATATCCTGATGAATCATTTAATGCTATGACTTTTGCTCCAAGCTCGGTTGCTTTTTCTGTGGCATATATTGCGACATTGCCCGAACCTGAAATCACAACTTTTTTGCCTTCAAAAGAATCACCTTTTGATTTAAGCATTTCATTTGCAAAGTAACATGTTCCATAGCCTGTTGCTTCTTTGCGCACTAGGCTTCCGCCCCAATTAAGGCCTTTGCCTGTTAGAGTTCCTGTAAAATCATTGCGAAGGCGTTTTAATTGACCGAACATATAGCCAATCTCGCGTGCGCCTGTGCCGATATCTCCTGCAGGAACATCGGTGTTTGGGCCTATGTGACGTGATAGCTCTGTCATGAAGCTTTGGCAAAAGCGCATCACTTCATTGTCGGATTTTCCTTTAGGGTCAAAGTCACTTCCGCCTTTTCCGCCACCCATAGGAAGGCCTGTTAATGAATTTTTAAATATCTGTTCAAATCCTAAAAATTTAATTATGCCCAGATTAACTGAAGGATGCAGCCTTAAGCCGCCTTTATAAGGGCCTATAGCAGAGTTGAATTGTACTCTGAAGCCGCGGTTAACATGCACCTTGCCTTGGTCGTCCACCCATGGCACGCGGAACATGATTTGTCTTTCAGGCTCGACTATTCTTTCAAATATTCCTGCTTCAACATAATGCGGGTACTTTTTTGCAACCGGCTCAAGAGACTCCAAGACCTCATCTACTGCCTGAATAAATTCGCTTTGCTCTCCATCCATCGCGCACACTTTTTTCTTTACGTCTTCTAATAACTTCATTATATGCTCCTTTAATTAAAATTATAGGGGAAGCCTTTCCTTGATAACTCAAATTTAACACACATTTAGAAAGATAACAATTACGATATAAGCATGCATGCAGGAAAACCTGCATAATTAACTTTTGCAAAAATATACCTTATTTAATTAGCCTAACATGATATTAATTTTATTTTTTAACTTTGAGGAACGTATTCTACTATTGTATTTTTGCCTTTGTTTTTTGCCTGATATAAAGCTGTGTCTGCCTTTTCGAGCATGGATGTGAAATCTTCCTTATCATAAGTGATATAGTATCCCAAAGATATGGTCATGTAGATTTTGCTTTCTTGATAAGTGAGTGGAGTAGATTCAACTTTCTTGCGTATGCGTTCAAGGATGTTTTTAACCGATTCTGTTGAATGTTGATTTAAAATCAGTATGAATTCATCGCCGCCGTATCTTCCGAAGATATCACCGTCACGAAGAAGCTCTGAAACTATATTTGCCATAAGCTTTAAAGCCCCGTCGCCCGCTATATGTCCATACGAGTCGTTGATATTTTTGAAATCGTCAAGATCTAAGACAGTAAAAGCTATTGGTGGGTCCATATCTTTGATGATATTTGCCATAAACTCTGCGTTATACAATTTTGTCAGCCCATCAATAATAGTCTTTTTATGTGTTTCGGCGATATTAACCTGAAGTTCGTGCAAGTCGATGAAAATAAGCGTTAGTGCGACAATCATAAATGATGGCATAATGACAACGGTTACTGTGTCCATATAGATATTTTCTGCCAATTCACTGATAATCCACACAATGATATATAAGACTGAAGAGACGGCAAGGGTTAACAGTGTTTTAGCATTAGTATATTTTTTCAAATTTATAATTGAAGAATATACCCAATAAAGTATTAACGGTATGATTAAGTAAGTTAATATTGTATAGATTGCCTTGTATGTAACCATATCTTTAACTAAAAATGCAGGAATTAAAATTATTGCACTATATATTGTCATGAAAAGAATGTTATATTTATTTTTGTTGTACAAATGTCTATAAACAACTGTACCTAAGCCTGCAACAATAAAATTGGAAGACACGGTTATCTTTTTAAATAGTAAGAAATCAAATGGAAGATAGGATAGCTCAAAATACTCTGAATAGCCAATCATCATAAAAATTAATGAAACAAGCAGTAAGTAGTATTTTGATCTTTTTTCTTTAAAAAGAAAAAGCATTAATATTATTAGAAGCAGTAAAAAAATCGAGATTCCAAATATTCCATGTCTTATGTCAAATGCTTTGTAATCTTTTATGCTAAGAGATGAGGCATATCCATCGATAATAAATGGATTAGCAAGCCCGCCGCGTAGGTATCTGCTGAATTGCACAACTTTTAGCTTTGATATATCCTTATCGAATAATGTTGAATCAATGGTATATGAATAGTTTTTTGTCCATACGTTAGAGTTATATTTAGTGATATCGCCTTCAACGGCTATGATCTTTTCGTTAATGTAAATTATGAAAGCTTCACATTGCATGCTAGGGAGAAATATTGTGACAAAGTCATCGTTGAGCTTTTCAATATCGCTTCTAAGAATGTCAGCGGTATAAGTTGTTTTTATATTATCGTTTTTGCTCTTTATGCTATAATTAAAATCAATGTCACCGCTTTTTAAATCTTCGTTTCTTATTGTAATTATATTGTCGGATGTGGCAGTCGAGTATAGCTGGCTTTGGGCAATGGCTGCCATAACAAAATAAACTGTAATTGCTATAATCAAGAATACAGAGAAATTAATTATATATTTTTTAAGATGAACTTTTTCCGCCGATTTAAAATCTTGATTCAATTATGGCCTCTTTTATCGTGTTTATCATCATAGCACTTGCAATTTTTGCAGTCAAACATTTGTTCTATTTGAGGGTGGTGGTGCTGTGAATCTTTTTCCAAGGACTGCAGCAATTAGAGAAACTGCAAGCTCGGCTGTCTTGTTTTTAATGTCGAGTATGGGGTTTGTTTCGGCGAAATCCAATGAAAGCAACCCTTTTGCTTCAGAAATCATCTCTACTATCAGATGCGACTCCCTATAGGTAAATCCGCCTCTTTTGGGTGTGCTCACTCCAGGAGCTTCTTCGGGTGTCACAGCATCCATGTCAAAGCTTAGGTGAAAGCCATTGGTTTCGGAAGACGCGATTTTTATTGCTTTATCCATCACGCCTTTTATTCCTATCATGTCTATATCTGCCATGCTAAAAACGGTGATGCCACAATTTTTTATGATTTCAAGTTCATCTGCATCTACTTCGCGATTGCCAACTACAACACATTTCTTTGGGTTTATGTAGGATACGTAATCGTCTTTAAATGGAGATAGAATGCTTTCTGCACATCCTGTCGCGGCAGCTAGCGCCATTCCGTGAATGTTGCCAGAATAGGTTGTTTTGAGTGTGTTGCAATCGCAGTGAGCATCCACCCATATAACGCCTATGTTTCCAGCTGCTTTTTGCGCGCCAAGTGCTGTTCCAATGGATATTGAGTGATCTCCGCCTAAGGTTAAAGCGATGTTTTTGTTTTTTAGCGATTCAGAAACATTTGAATAAAGAGAGGCATTTACCTTGTTTACGGATTCGATTATCTTGTCATAGTCGGTTGAGCTGAAGTCTGTTTTTGGAACAGCAATGTCGCCGTAATCTTTATAGCTTAACTTTAATAAATTAAGCTCTTTAATCAGTCCTGCATATCGTATGGCACTTGGTCCTAAGTCAGTACCGTTTTTTCTTATGCCAAGGCAGCTCGGCGCACCGAAAATGTCGATATTCATATTAATCCTCTTCTATCCATTTTTTTGCTCGGGACAGTGCTTTATGCCAGCCATATATTTTTTTAGAACGGTGCTCTTCGGTCATGTTGGGGGAGAATTCCTTGTCACATTCCCAGTTTTGTTTAATTTCTTCGAGGCCTTTATATAAGCCGGCTTTTAGTGCCGCGAAATATGCTGCGCCAAGTGCGGTGGTTTCAACACACGAAGGGCGCTGCACAGTTACGTCCATAATGTCTGACTGGAACTGCATTAAAAATGAGTTTGCACTCGCGCCACCGTCAACTTTAAGTATTGGTATCTCGCAATCAGAATCTTCCTTCATGGCTATTATGACATCGCGGCTTTGAAGGGCAATGGATTCCAGTGCGGCACGGACAATGTGTTCGCGTTTTGTTCCTCTTGTCATGCCCACAAGCGTGCCTCGTGCATACATGTCCCACCAAGGTGCGCCAAGGCCTGTAAATGCCGGAACAAGATATACACCGCCAGTATCTTCAATGCTTGTTGCAAGAGTTTCAGATTCTGCTGCGGTGCTTATCATTTTAAGCTCATCGCGAAGCCATTGTATCGCAGCTCCTGCCACAAAAACTGAGCCTTCAAGAGCGTATGTTATTTTACCGTCAAGCCCCCAAGCTATTGTCGTTAGCAGATTGCTTTTTGACGCGACTGCGGTATCTCCGGTATTCATAAGCATAAAGCATCCTGTGCCGTATGTGTTTTTTACTGAGCCATTAGAAAAGCAACCTTGGCCAAAGAGCGCGGCATGCTGGTCGCCCGCAACACCGTATATTGGTATTTCAGTGCCCAGATATTCAGAAGATACATAGCCGTAATCGTCAGCGCTGTTTTTAACTTCAGGCATCATAGAAATGGGTATGTTAAGTGCTGATAAAAGCTTTTCATCCCAACAGAGGTTATGGATATCATATAGCATGGTGCGAGATGCGTTTGAGTAGTCAGTTGCGTGAACTTCGCCTTCTGTAAGATTCCATATGAGCCATGTGTCCACCGTGCCAAAAAGCAGCTCTCCCTTTTGTGCAAGTTCGCGTGCGCCTTCTACATTGTCCAGTATCCAACTGATTTTAGTTCCTGAAAAATAAGCATCAAGCACGAGGCCCGTTTTGTCTTTTATGTATTTTGTAAGGCCTTCATTTTCCAAGCGTTCGCATATGGAAGCTGTTCTTCTGCATTGCCACACTATTGCGTTATATATTGGCTTACCTGTGGTTTTGCTCCACACAACGGTAGTTTCTCGCTGATTTGTGATGCCAATTGCAGCAATGTCTTCTGCCGATATATTGGCTCTTTCAACAGCGCGACGCATGGTTTCTGACTGAGAATAAAGAATATCCATGGGATCGTGTTCCACCCAACCCGGTTTAGGGTAGATTTGCTTAAATTCTTGATTTATAGATTCAATCGGTTTGCTATTCTGGTCGAAAACTATTGTTCTGCTGCTTGTAGTGCCTTGATCCAATGCTAAAATATATTTCATTCATTGCTCCTTGATTTTTTATATATTAGTACTTCTTTAATAATTTTCAGTGCAAAATCCATCTCTTTTTCGGATATTATAAGCGGTGGAGTAAATCGTATTATAGTGCCGTGGGTGTCCTTGCAAAGTATGCCGCGCTCCATAAGTTCCAGACAATATTCACGAGCTGTACCATATTCACTTTTTATCTCAGCACCTATCATAAGACCGCGTGAACGAATTTCTTTTATTGCAGGAAGATTAAAAGATTTCAGTTTCTCTGTGAAATATTTTCCTGCAGCCTTTGCTTTTTCGGGAAGATTTTCGTCCATTAACACATCAAGTGATGCGATGGCAACAGCAGCGCCCAATGGATTTCCGCCGAATGTTGAGCCGTGGTCACCGGGCTCAAAAACTCCAAGAACTTCTTTGCTGGAAAGAACTACAGATACAGGATAAACCCCGCCTCCCAGAGCTTTGCCCAAAATCAACATGTCAGGGCGGACATTTTCGTTTTGGAAGGAAAACATTGTGCCACACCTTCCAAGCCCTACCTGTATTTCGTCAAACATTAGTAATACATTGTGCTTGTCGGCTATATCGCGAAGTGATTTTAAATAGCCATCTGGAGGGACTATGACGCCGCCTTCACCTTGTATCGGTTCAATTAATATGCCGCATGTGTTGGGCGTTATCGCATCTTCCATTGCATTAGCATTTCCAAACTCCACGCTTATAAAGCCGGGAGTGTGTGGACCGAATCCACTTTTATATTGATCTTCAGTTGAAAAACTGATGATTGAAATGGTTCTACCGTGAAAATTATTGTCGCAAACGATTATTTCGGCTTTATCTTTATCTATGCCTTTAATAAGTTCGCCCCATTTTCGCGCAGCTTTGAGTGCTGTTTCCACAGCTTCGGCTCCAGTGTTCATGGGCAGTGCCATGTCAAAGCCTGAAAGACAGCATATCTTCTCTAGAAACAATCCCATCTTATCATTTCTGAATGCACGGGATGTGATTGTTATTTTATCCATCTGAGATTTCGCGGCATCAATTATCTTGGGGTGTCGATGTCCCTGATTTAAAGCGGAATAAGCAGACAGCATATCAAGATACTTTTTGCCGTGGGTATCCCACACCCACACGCCTTTTCCTTTTTCCAAAACGACATCTAAAGGGTTATAGTTTTTTGCCGAATACTTATTTGAAAGTTCGATATGCTTTTTCATGCAGTCTCCTGAAAATGGATTCATAATTAATTTTATCATAGATATTGACAGAAACACAAAAAAAGACAATTTATTATAAAAATCTGTTTGTTATAAATTTAAAATTAGATTCACAGGAAATTATAAATCAAAAAAGAGCACGAAAGCTCTTTTTGACTTATAATTTATAGAGAATTGTTTTATTCATCGCTAGCAAAATATTCTTCAATTTTAATAGCTTCGTCGTTGGAGATATTAGCGTATATTGTGAATGTGGCTTGTTCGTAAGATTCGTCATAGTTATTAAAATGAAAATTTAATGAAAAAATATTGGAATCAAACGATACATTTTCGGTATCCTCAGGATCAATCATGCTTAGAATGGAGAGGAATTCCTGCTCGCTGAGACTATACGAGTAACTAAAATTGTGCTGATAGTATGGGATATACGCTTCATTAATAATTAGTGAGTTATCCAATAAATGTATTGGGGCTAATCGAAATTCATAGCTTGAATAGTCCAATTCCTCTGCACTTAACAGCATTTCGATTTTATTGAAAGCCATAGCTCTTGATTTGGAGTTTGCTTCATTCATATAAATTGTCGTAGTCATTGGAACGAGCTCATTAAGATAAAACATATTAGAGTAATTAAATCCATTGTAACAACCAGTGACTCGCAATTGTGCGATGCGATGCTCATAAGAATATTCACCGTAATAGTCAGTGTGTTCCAATAAGAAACTACTGGGGTAATTGTATCTGAAAAGAAGAGCATTTTTATCTTCTTTGTCAAGAAAGCCATATTCTTTGACAAATTTATCATAAAGCTTATTTGGGAAGTCGCTGTTATTTATCGTTTGTACAGGTGAAGATAAAAGCACTTCATGCACTGTATCTACTGATGGAAGAGTATACGAATTTTTGACGTATTCCGGATTTGCGGCTATATGCATTTGAAGATCTTTAAAATATTTTTCTGTCAACTGAACGTTTCTATATATACTTCGACCGCTTTTAAGCTTGAATTCGCAGTATATTTCGCCTCTTGTGCCTTGGGCAGAATTCAGGCCTTTTTCGCGGGCGGTGTTGATTGACTCGATATTTTTTTGAAGATTATAGTACATCGAGTAGATAATGGCTTCTTCGGTGAACTCGATTTCCTTTGAAAGCAAATCTCTATATTTATATACAGGTTTAAATCTAGAAATAGCATCACTGCATTCATTGAGTTTTATATATTCTATTTGCTCAATATCAGGGATAATATTGTTTACTTTTATCCCTATTTCTTTTGAAATGTAAACAAATCCAAGCGACATCGCAGCTACAGCGGCAAATACAGGGATTGAAATTAAAAGACTTTTTAATTCTCTTCTGAGAACAAAGATAGATATAAAGAAGGCAAGAGCTCCTATTGCTATAAATAAAAATGCCTTCTGGTTACTATTGCCATATAATAGTGTGAACACACCTGTTTTTGAAAAATTATAAAAAGCATACGCAAGAAAGAAACACGCAACACATGAACTTAAGATTACAGAATAAAGTTTGCGGCTGACACCTCTCCCTGCAAGCTCTGCCGGGCGTCTTTTTGATAGAAACATAGCGCCTGCAAGATATAACAGGCCGAGAATCATGGTATATACAATTGCTCCGCCGTTAATAAGTGTTTCGGAAGTTCCGTAATACTGCCACTTTCGAGTAATGTCAAGAATGATGGCGGAAGGGATATTGTAGACGGGGTTTAAGAAAATTCCCATCTTTGAAACATCAGTAAATATTTTATAGGAGGCGCCAATAATGTATCTGTCCATAACAAAGAGCAAAAATCTAGGAAGAAACAGAATTGAAAAAAACGCCATGAGATTTGCCGGAAGAGTTCCTGTTACACTCATGCCCACCGCTATTGTACCGACTATAAGAGTGGAGCCTGCAATGTATGAAAGCAGAAGCTTGGGTATAAATCCCCAGCAGAAAGTAACTCCGGCTGAAAGCATCGTGATGACACTCGCTACAAGGGATATAATAATTATTCCATATTGCCAAGTAAGTGTTGCTAAAATGCGGGAAAGGAAATTGTTTTTCCGCGTGTAAGAAAGCGAATCAAAAAAATCGCTCGAGTCTCTGCCATTTTGATATTTAAAGCTGATATAAGTAAACAGTGCCGAGCCGAGATACATAAAAGCAATAAGGGCGGGGGCGACTGAAGCTGCTGTTGGCTGGCTATTGTGAAATCTTGCAAATTCTACTACAAAGAATCTGCTGTAGTAGTGATAAGAATCATAATCCTTAGGAGTTGCCATGTTTGTAATGGATGCGGCGACGCATATAACACCAAGTATTATTCCTGGAATAAAAAGTTGCTTTAGCACATATTTATACAAACGAAAATCAATTTTCTTTTTCATATTCATTGCCTCCGTTTTCAATTGTTTCATCAAATGAATAGCCCTTTTCTTTGAGTTCATATGTAAAAATTTCTTCCAGAGACAAAGGCAAAACTTCGATAAGTATGGGCTCTTTCTCTTCTAGAATTCTGACTGCTTTATTGCAGTCGCCACGTATAATAAGGTTTGAAACTGAACCGCGGCGGGTGTAGCTTAGAACGTCTATTTCCCCGAAATCTTTTTTATTTAATTCATCATCCATAACAATTTGGATCTTATTTACGGAAGACGAAATGCTTTGGATGTCTTTTTGGAAGATGATTTTACCCGAATGTATCATGGCAAGATTATCACATGCATCCTCAAGCTCGCGCAGGGAGTGTGAAGATAAGATAACAGTTGTGCCATGGTCCATGACCGATTGGTACAAAAGCTTCTTAACAAGTGAGCGCATAACAGGATCAAGTCCGTCCAGAGTTTCATCCATTATGATGTATTTGCTTTGGCATGAAAGAGCAAGAAGGATGTTTGCCTGCCTTCGCATTCCTTTTGAAAAATCGCTCAGCTGCGACTTTGGATTCAAATTAAAAAGATTTACTAATTTGTTATATTCTTGATAAGAAAAAGTATCATAAAAAGCGCTGTACATTTTTGCCATGCTCTCTATTGTCGCGCCGGTTGCTATATATGGAGAATCGCTTACGAAAACACACTGCTTTTTGATGCTTGGGTTATCGAATATTTTCTGACCATCAAAAAGAATGCTGCCTCCATCTTGTTTATAAATACCGGCTATTATTCTGAACAAGGTTGATTTTCCCGCGCCGTTTGATCCAACAAGCCCAAAAACACTGCCTTTTTCAATGGTGCAGTTTGCATTATCGAGAGCTTGAATTTTTCCAAATGACTTGGACACGTTTGAAAGTTCTATCATTGAATCAGTCCTTTCCACTTAAATTTTTGATAAGTTCTGTTTTTTTCTCAGCTTTTTTATATGATGATTTAACGATAGATTCAATTTCATCATAAGTCAGTCCGCATAATACGAGTGTTGATATTTCGCTGTCCAAAGCGGCCGTATTTTTCTTGGCATTTTCATGTATAATGCATTTTGCATCCGCAGTTACATATCTGCCTTTTCCAGGGGATGAAGTACAAATAAATTGATTTTCAAGCTCAGTATAGGCCTTTTGAATAGTGTTTGGGTTTATGCCGAGCCTTGAAGAGAGACTTCTGACCGATTCCAACCTATCCCCAGTTTTAATTGCGCCACTGGATATCAATGCTTTGCATTGATTTACAATTTGCTCATAGATGGGAACCATGGATCTTTTGTCTATTATCAATCTGCACACCTCTTTCGATGCGTATGTAGTGTACTAGTGAGTGTGGTACACTGGAATAGTATACCATTTACCGTTGATTGTCAAGGGGAATATAAAAAAAGAGCCCTCGGGCTCTTTAAAAAGTACATTTATTTTTTTAACGAAAGAAGAACGACTTTGTCTTCGGTGTTTATTTCAGAATCTGAAATAGTATAAGTATCACCGACAACATCAAGATATTTTTTTGCGCCATTATAGGTGAGATAGCCTTTTGCCCTGTAAGCCCTTCTTGATACCTTATTTATAAAGCGCAAAAGATTTTTGTCGTTTAGTGGCTTTGGATAGACAATTTTCGTTTTTGGACGATTTGTTGGAGTATTTGAAGAAGGATCGGAAGGTTTTAAGTCCAACACCTTCTCCGGAAGATTTGGCATCTTAGCATATGAAGTTTTATATACCATAGCCTTACTATTAATAGAAGCAACTTTAGTATTGATTTCGTTGATTGAATTTTTGTCCGCCAAATCACTTTTGTTGATTAGAATGTAGTCGCTCTTTTCTATTTGGCTAATAAGCGCGGGAAGCGCTGTGGAAAGCTTTAAGAAATTTACTGCGTCCACTATACAGATAGTGCCGGTAAATTTATATTCGTTTTCGCATCGTGAATTAGCACCAGTTACAATGTCTTCAAGGTTTGAAGGATCGGCAAGACCGCTTGCTTCCACAAACACGGTTTCAACATCGGATTTTGCAATTTCAACTAAAGCGTTTGCAAAATCCAGCATGCGGCAACAGCAAAAGATTGAGCCGTTGTTTATTTCCTCAATCCTAATGCCTTCGCTTTGAGAAATTAGTGAGCCGTCAATTCCTTGCTCGCCAAACTCATTTACTATAACTGCGGACTTTTTATTGTAATCTGAAAGCAAGTTGTTTAAAAAAGTTGTTTTGCCTGCGCCCAGGAATCCAGTTACCAAGTATAAATTTTTCATATGCCCTCCGTATTATAAATACGAGTCGATAGCTTCTTTAAGCTCTTCGGGTGAAGGTATTATAGAAGAGAATTTTAAATCGCCGTTGATGTATACGCTGGGTAGATTTTTAACACCCATTTTTTTAATTCTTGCGATGTTTTCCTTGTAGATTATTTTATATTCTACAACATCGATTTTATCTCCATATGTGTCTTTTGCTGCAAAGACAGCGCCTTTCATATATGTGCATGCAGCACATGTGGCAGAGTCCAGAGTGAACACTTCAACCAACGGGCGGGGCAGATTTTCATAATCAGGAAGCTCCACATCGATATCTTCATCAGAGCCTTCGTAGTTTGCGATGATATCACGCACAGCTTCAGTTTCGTATATTGCCTGACGCGCGGCAATGATGTTTTCAGCCGGTGTGTCATATGGCATGTCGCAGCCGGGTGCAATAAAGAGATTGTCTTTATTTTCGATTTTATCCAGAAGCTCCACAACGTATTTCATATTGTCTTGCTGTGTTCCGTGAAGCATAATGGATGTAAGCGGAATATTTCCGCCGACTGCTACGTTATATTTATCTGTAATTTCTTTTGCAGCTACCATGTCGATGTTTTCATCCATGAATATCGAATCCGGTGTGGTTTTGCACATTACTTCGATGTTTCGAGTAGCATTTCCGCAAACAAAGAATGCAGATTTAACGCCTTGGCTTCTTATGAAATCAAAGACTTCAGTGAAATCTTTTGCCATGAATTCATCAAAGTGATCCGATGATATTTGAGATACCAGAGGATCTACAACACTTATTACATCAAAACCCGCATCGATATATATCTTTGCCACCTGAATGCAAGTTTTTGTTGCATAGCCTATGAGATCTGTCACGTATTCGGGACTGTCAAACATGTCCATGAATATGTCATTTCCTCGAAGGTGAGAGGCTAGAGTGAAAGGTCCGCAAATGAGGCCAAATAAAGCGGTGTTTTCCATCTGCGGTTTGATTTTCTCAAATGTTTCAAGAACTAATGGGATGCGACCCGAATCTTTTGTAATTTCAATGTCTGGTATGCTTTTGTCTGAACAAGGATGAGTCATGACAGATGCCGGTGCTTTTTGCGCCCACAAAAGTTTGCAACCGAGGATCTCAGCTTCTATCTGCAGATCGAATATAACAGGCATGCCATCTGGTTGATACAGCTTATGAGCTTCCAGCAGAGATTCTGCTAGCTTGTCGCTGTCTGTTAAAACTTCTTGTGCATCATAGCCTTTTAAAGAGCCTGCATGAATGCCTGTGAAAGGAACCCAAGGGGTAAATCCTGTCGGTTCGTGGTTTAAAGTCTTTATTACTTTTTCTTTACCTGTCATACTCTCCTCCGAATAATTCATAGTTACATTTTGACAATAGCAAACGGAGACGATATAGAATAGTAAAAAAGCCTTTTATTTTGTACTTTTATGACATAACGAAGTTTGTGGTATAATAATTACAAAATTGTATTGAAAAATCGCATATTTGTTATAAAATCGGTGTAGCGTATGTTTATTTGTCAGCAAATCAAGTGAGCATAAATCTTTAAAAATATAAGTGGGCCCAAATATGGAAGTAAAAATTACATCAAATGATATTATGATGGCATTAGGATACAAGGACACTTCGGCCAATGAATTTGTGCTGGAACAGGCAAAGATTTCAGCGGATAGAGCCAATGAAATTTGCACTCCTAAATTTATTGACAGAAAGATAGCCATAGATAGAGTTCATGGCGATGACATTAAACTTGAGACGGGAGATGTGCTTTCGTGTAAGAGTTTAGCAAAAGAGTTAAAAGATTGTACCCATGTTATAGCGGCTGTTTTCACCGTGGGCGAAAAGATGGACGAAGAAATATCAAATGCTTTTGGTTTAGGGGATTCTCTTACGGGAATGATGATAGATGCTGCAGGCTCAAGACTTGTTTCGTATTTTGCTAATCAAATGTGGAAAAGATATTCAAAAGAGCTTCCTGATGGTATAAAAATAACACGTGGTTTTGCGCCCGGTTCACAGGATTTTGCCATTGAACAGCAGGAGGTTATTTTCAATTTGATTGACGCGGACACAATCGGGGTAAGTCTTAATGACAGCATGCTTATGAAGCCTGCAAAAAGTATATCCGCAGTTTATGGGATAGGAAAAATAAAGGATGGATGTGTGGCGCACAGCTGCGCGGGGTGTCCCAGAGAGGACTGCATGATGAGGGATGACAGGCAGGTAATTATAAAAATTCATAATAGAGATAAATGCCGCGAGATAGCAACTTCGATAGGAAACAATCTAAGGGAAGTATTTATTAAAAATGATGTGCACATGGAGTTTCCTTGCAATGGCAAAGGCACCTGTGGCGGATGCGCAGCAAAATTTGTAAAAACAGTGCCGGATATCACAGAACAAGATAAAAAATCCCTTTCCGAAGGCAAGCTCAGCGATGGCTGGAGGCTTGTGTGCAAAGTTGAGGTTTGCCATCCGTTGGAGCTATATATAGAAGATAGTGACATGTTGATTTTATCAGATGAAAAAAGGGGAGACGGCAAAGCATCTAACTATTCAATTGCAGTTGATATAGGAACCACCACTGTAGTATGTCATCTCATAAATTCTGATGATGGAAGCATAATTGATACACAAGCGCAGGTGAATGCGCAGAGAAAATACGGGTCGGATGTAGCATCTAGGATATTGCATGAGATGGAGAACAGTGACGGGAAAAAACATTTAAACGATGCAATTATCATCCAGCTTAACATGATGGTAGAGCAGCTGCTTAAAAGAAATGGTAACCCTGCGATAAAAGAAGTGATTGCAGTGGGAAACACTGTAATGACACACATTCTATTAGGATATGGCATTACCTCTTTAGGGCAAGCACCATATACTCCGGTGTCATTGGCGCGAGCTAAAGTCAGCTGTGAAAGCTTGGGCATAAATCTTGATTGCGATATTATTGTAATTGAAGGAATGGATTCTTATGTAGGTGCGGATATTTCGGTAGGCGCAGCCTATTGTGACCTTATGGAAAGCGAAAAGTATTCGTTGCTGATTGACCTTGGCACAAACGGTGAAATAGCGCTGGGCAATAAAGATTCATTGCTGAGCTGTGCAACTGCTGCAGGACCGGCCTTTGAAGCTGTAAACATTCATAACGGGATGAGTGCTCTGTCGGGAGCTGTATCCGAGTTTTCTTATGAAGACGGTGAATATAAATATAAAACATTGGGTGGCGGCGAGGCTTTGGGAATTTGCGGATCAGGCGTATTGGATATAACCTCTGTTCTTGTTTCGCGTGGTGTCGTTGATATGACAGGGCGGCTGCTTGCAGATAGCGAAAATGTTAAATATGATGATACACTTCGAGAATATTTCATTGTTGCAAAAGGCAGAGATGAAGATGTGATTTTTACAGCAAAAGATGTTCGCGAAATACAGCTTGCCAAAGCAGCTATCGCAGCAGGCGTTAAAACTTTGATTGAGACTGCCGGAATTGCTTATAAAGATATTGAAAACGTTTATATTGCAGGTGGGTTCGGAAACTTCATGAGGATTGATAGCGCACTTGAGCTGGGGCTTATTCCAAAAGAATTAAAAAGCAGGATAACAGCAGTGGGAAATACAGCTGCAAAAGGCGCTGTGGCATGTCACAGTTCGGAGTTTTTGAACAAAGTGGAGCGATATGTAAAAGCTTCAGAGCATGTAGAGCTTGCTACGAGCATGATTTTCCAAAATCACTACATTGAAAGTATGGGGTTTGATGGATAGCATAAGAAAAAGTCTTGAAGTATATCATCAAGTAACGGGACTGCCGGTCTTTATGATTGATAAAGCTGGCAAAGTCATATTGTCTGTTGGAGAGTTGCCAAACTTCTGCATCGATTTTGAGCGCCTTTCAGGAGAAGACAGCCCATGCTTTGAAGCTCATTTGCGAGCGGGCAGACAGTCTGGCAATCTTGGTGAATCATATATTTATTTTTGCCCTGGTGGATTGATTCACTGGACTTGTCCTGTGGTATATGACAAAGAGCTTAAGGGCGCGCTTGTGTCTGGAATGGTTCAGATGGATATTGCCGATGAGTACATGGTGGATAATCTTATAAAAGCTCACGGTCTTCCTCATGACAGCAAAAAGAAAATGGTTGAAAACTTAAGGCAAGTAAGCGTAGTTGATTCTCAGAAAGTCAGACATTTATCTGACCTATTAAACATAATAGCGCAAAATATATCGTCCGATGAAGATCATATTTTGGATGAGCGCAAAAAATATTATCATGAACAAAGGCTTATAAGTGAAAATCTTCACACTATAAAAGACACGGAGAAAAGAAACATCGAAGTTCAATATCCCGTGGATATCGAGCGAGACCTTATAAAACATGTTAAGCGTGGCGATAAATCTGGTGCAAAAGCGTTGCTTAACAATATATTAGGATATATTTTCTTTCAGTATGCAGGGAACCTTGAGATTATGGTCGCACGCGGACTTGAATTATTGGTTATCATCTCACGTGCATCAATAGAAGGCGGGGCAGAGCCTAAAAAAGTTTTTGAGCTTACGAATTTTTACATGGGAGAAATCCCAAAGGTGCATTCGATAAATCAGCTTAGTTATCTGATAATAAAAGTGCTTGACCAGTTTACAGATTCAGTGTTTCCAGTTGAATCACAGGAGAACGCATTGGTCATCAAAAATGCTATAAACTATATAAATGAACATTATGTAGAAAATATCACTTTAGGAGCTGTTGCAGACAGTGTGTTTTTAAGCCACGCGTACTTTTCGAGGCTGTTTAAAAGCGAAACCGGAATGACTTTTTCGGAGTATGTAAACTATGTCAGAGTAGAAGAAAGCAAAAAATATTTGCTTGACTTAGAGTATAACATCAGCGAAATTGCAACTGCTGTGGGCTTTTCAGATCAGAGTTATTACACCAAAGTGTTTAAAAAGCGTGAGGGAACATCGCCCGGACAATATAGAAGAAACAATTGATAATTACATAACTATGGCATATTATTACCAAAATTGAAGTATAAATTATATATAATAGTATACTTTTGAAGTAAAATTACGATAGTTAAAAGATAATAGCAGGAGGAATAGCTGTATGGCTTTATTGCAAGAGATATCAGAGGTAATGCAAACAGGCAATGCCCCTAAAACACGTGAGCTTGTATCACAGGGTGTTGAAGAAGGCATTGACACAGAGGAACTTTTGGCCGCACTTATTGCAGGAATGAATGTTGTGGGCAAAAAGTTTAAAAACAACGAAGTTTATGTCCCTGAAGTTTTAATTGCTGCACGTGCAATGAACAACGGACTGGATGTTTTAAAACCGCTTCTTGAAGCAAAGGGAGTGGAGCCTGTAGGAAAAGTTATTATAGGAACAGTTATGGGAGACATGCATGATATCGGCAAGAACCTTGTTAAAATGATGATGGTTGGTGCTGGACTTGATGTTGTGGACCTTGGAACGGATGTTAAGCCAGATGCGTTTATAGCAGCCGCGAAAGAAAACGATGCAGACATCATTGCTTTATCTGCCCTTCTTACAACTACAATGGTTAATATGAAAGCTGTTATAGATGCTGCAAAAGAAGCAGGCCTTGATGGTGTTAAAATCATGGTGGGCGGAGCTCCTGTTACAGATAATTTTGCAAAAGAAATCGGCGCTGACAGCTATACGCCTGATGCAGCAACAGCAGCAGAAGTTGCGCTTAAATATGTGAGCTAGTAAAAACATATTAGCTTAATTAAGTATCGTAAAGAAAATAAACATTAATAAAAATCCTCGAAGTTATTCGAGGATTTTGTTTTTAATTAAACATGCAAGTTTATGATTCTGATAATAATTTCTTATAGCTTAAATCAATTCCCAGCGCGCCAAGAGGTGCAGTTATAAAAATGGCAAGAACTGCGACAGTTAAGATAAGATTGCCAGATGGTACGCCTGCTGCAAGTGGAAGAGCGCCTATGGCAGCTTGAACTGTGGCCTTTGGGATGTATGAAAATAGGCAAAACACCTTTTCTTTTAGATTCAGAGGCGCTTTTATAAGCGAAATCATAACGCCAATAAGTCTGGCGAAAAGCGCAAAGCCAAGCAGAACAAACACCATGCCCGAAACTCCCGTGGCATAATTTAGATTGACAGCAGCTCCGACCAGCACAAAAAGCATAAGTTCGGCTGCAACCCAAATCTTTGAGAATTTGGATGAAAGTCTGTGGGCAAGCACAGGATATGTTTTAAGTATCGCAACTCCTGCCGCCATAACTGCCAAAAGACCAGATATTGGCACTATGTGCGCAACGGCTTCTTCTAATGTAATAAATAAAAAGGAGACGCAGAAAAGAACGATTACTTTGACGGTGTCTTTCATGTGCATTTTCTTAAAGAACCATACAAGAAATATTCCGACTGATGCGCCGAGAATTATTCCAAGAACGATTGATATGGGTATTTGAATAAGCGAGGCGAGAGAAAAGCTTTCTCCTTGGAACACACCCATGAATGAAGCGAACAAGACTATTACATATATGTCGTCCACCGATGCAGCGGCCATTATAAGCTGTGGCACTGATTTGTCTTTGCCATATCCTTCTTTCATAAGTTTTAGCATGCGAGGAACTATAACAGCAGGGGAGACTGCCGCAAGCACGCAGCCCAGTATCGCAGCTTCCACAAGCGGTATGTCAAAAAACATAGGGGCAAATATCATAACTGCTGCAAGCTCAAAAGTTGCAGGGATAAAGCTTAGAAGAATTGCGGGACGGCCAACTTTTTTTAGGTCTTCAAGGTCAAGAGCCAAGCCAGCCCTTGTGAGTATAACTATAAGCGAAAGTTTGCGAAGCTCGCTTGATATCGCAAGAATTTGTCCGTCAATTAAATCCAGAACATAAGGGCCGAGCACTATGCCTGTAATCAGCATTCCGATAAGACCGGGCAAGTGGAGCTTTTTAAATATATGGTTTAGTGTCATTGCGCATAAAAAAATGAGCGCAAGGCTTGTCAGCATCTTTGTCTCCTTATTGTAAAAGCGTATAAAGATTATCGCTTAATTATTTTTCTTTTAAAAACCCTTCTTTAATGCATTGTTTAAGTTGGGAGTCAATATAATCCCATAGGGCCGGACACCCTTCCATAATTTTTTTCTTGTTCACACCAATGACTTGCTCATAAGATATGTCATGAGTTACCCATGAGTGACCTTGAGTTAGGCAATTTTGCAGTGTGGGTTCTGCTCTGTCCAGTGCGACGGCAAACTTTGCTTCGGGAGTTTCGCGTGCTTCAAACTCTTCCCATGTGGAAATGAAGTCTTCTTTCATGTCACTGGGTAGCATGCCATAGATGCGCTGAGCGCACTCTACTTCACGAGCCTCTTTTTCGGCGGCTGCAGTTTGGTCATATACTATAAAATCTCCGCCGTCGATTTCCACTATATCGTGAATTAACACCATTTTTATAACACGGAGAATGTCAATCTCTTCTGTGGCATGTTCTTTGAAGGCAAGTGCCATCATAGCAAGATGCCATGAGTGTTCGGCATCGTTTTCATATCGGGAGTTGTCAAACAGACGGGTTTTTCTGAAAATAGATTTGATCTTATCTATTTCATAAATAAATTGCAATTGCTTATTAAATCTTTCGTTCATGATGCACTCCTTTTTGCAATTATAACATATGATTTTGCAATTTTCTCGGTGCAAATTAAGTATAACATTTCAAAATTACCTTGACAGATAGAGTAATAAGTTATAATATTACTATATCTGATATAGTAAATACGCAGAGTAATTCTGCATAAAATATTGAGGTGTACGAAATGAAAACAGGAAATCACGATATGACGGTAGGCGAAGAAGTCGCAAACTCCGTAACACATGGTATAGGAGCCGCGCTCAGCGTATCAGCATTGACACTACTAATTGTTGCAACGGTTAAAAAAGGCAACGCGTTAGACATCACGGGTGCTATAATCTTTGGGCTTAGCATGGTGTTTTTATACCTTATGTCAACCTTATGTCACGCTTTTGCAAAAAAAGGCGGGTTGGTTCGAAAGGTATTCCACATTCTAGAC
Source organism: Christensenellaceae bacterium (assembly GCA_963676355.1). Lineage (GTDB taxonomy): Bacteria > Bacillota > Clostridia > Christensenellales > UMGS416 > JAGLOK01. Next base: position 46,293 of record OY781093.1, on the reverse strand, counting down.
CACAGTGGCGTATATGTGCTTATAGCAGGGACATACACACCATTTTGCCTTACAATGATAGGCCCGCCCACAGGATACATAATACTTGCTATACAGTGGTCGCTGGCTATTATAGGCATAGTAATGCGCAGTGTTTTTTATAACAAGTATATTGCAGTTCATGTGGTTATATATCTTTTAATGGGATGGATGATAGCGCTTTTTGCAAATACTATCTCACCGCTTGTAGATCCTGCCGGATTGAAGTTCTTATTCGCAGGTGGTGTTTTCTATACCATAGGTGTTATGTTTTATGCATTTAAATTGTTTAAATACCATCACATGATATGGCATCTTTGCGTTCTTGGCGGAACGGTGTGCCATTTTATAATGGTGTACTTCTATGTGCTTCCTCAATAAGGCACATTGTTTTAAAGAAATGGAATATTTAAATCCCGAAATAAATTCGGGATTTTTGTATTTATTAAGAGAATTAACTTGATAAAAACTATTGGTGTTCAACATACTCCACTATTTCTTTCAGGCTGTTTATTGTCCATTCGCCTTTATCTTCATCTTTTCTGTTGATGAGAAAAGAAGTGAAGCCCAGATTGCGCGCACCATCTGCTTCTACGTCGTAGTCGTCCACATATAGAATTTCTTTTGCTGTAACTCCGTGACAGTTGAGTGCTGCATTAAAAATTATATGCTCTGGTTTCATAGCCTTTGCCTTTGAAATATTCAAGTACTTCCACAGCTTCGGGATATACGCATTTTGATTTAAGCCAGCTTATTTCGTGAAGTGTGTCTGCTTTTTCATTAAGATTGTCAAATACGCCAAAGCTTTTGAGTCGCAGAATATTGTACCTTTTCATATTATATCCATTCATAATTAATTAGAAATTAGCATATTTGCAAATTATATCACGATAATGGCTTATGGTAAAAAGTGTCTTACATGTTATAATAAAATCAGGAGATATTATGACACAGCAACTTCACAACAGAAATTTTGTTTTTATAGATGATGCCGCCAAAGCACAAAAGGCTTTGTGCGGTTTTTTTGATGCTAAGGTGTTAGGGGTCGACACTGAAACCACAGGACTTGATCCGCACACAGAAAAGCTTCGCTTATTGCAGATTGCAGCCGAAGGACGAACAACACTTGTGCTGGATTGTTTCAAAGTTCTGCCTGAATGTGTTGATGTTTTAAACGAGGTTTTGGGATCAAGCGCAGTTAAAGTGTTTCAAAACTGCAATTTTGACATAAGGTTTCTAAGAAAAAATGGTGTGAAAATAAAAGGGCCGGTGTTTGACACAATGCTTGCAGGACAGATACTGCGAACTTCTGCAGGCTCAAAGCGTGCTGGGCTTGGAGCGCTGGTGGAGCACTACCTTGGTTTTAATCTTCCAAAGGAAGAGCAACTGAGCGATTTTACTGGAAATCTCACACAAAGCCAGATGCAGTATGCAGCCAGCGATGCGGCGGTACTTTTGCCGTTAAGACAAGAGATGATAGCTCATATCAAAGAAAATGCACTGATTGAATGTGCAAGGCTTGAGTTTGCATGTGCATATGCAGTGGCTGATATGGAATACTACGGAATACATCTTGACCTTGAAAAATGGGAAGTGCTTCAAAAAGAATATGAAAAAAAGCAAAATGAAGCGTTGGAAGAGCTATATCCCTATACTGGTTTTCCCACAGTGCAGATGGGATTTTTCGGAGAAGAGGTGCGACAGGAGTTAAACCTTGATAGCAACAAACAAGTTCTTGAACTTCTGCATAGAAATAAGATTATGGTAAAGAGCACTTCTAAGCATGAATTAGTGCAACATTCGGATAAAGAAATAATAAAATCATTGTTTAAGTATAGACATGCAAAAAAGGCGCTCTCAACTTTTATATATTCTTTGCCTAAGCAGATAAATAAATCTACAGGCAGGCTTCATCCTGATTATATGCAAAATGGGGCATACAGCGGAAGAATGAGTTGCAGCGATCCGAATATTCAGCAGATTCCTAGGGATGAGGATTTCCGAGAATGCTTTTCAGCCCCCGCTGGCAGAAAACTTGTCATTGCAGATTATTCTCAGATAGAACTTCGAGTGATTGCCCAGATATCCGGAGACAAAAGAATGATTGAGGCATATAAAAACGGCGAGGATTTGCATAAGCTCACAGCATCACTTATATCAGGAAAAGACATGAGCGAGATTACAAAGAAGGAGAGGCAGGCGGCTAAGGCTGTAAATTTCGGGCTGGTATTTGGAATGGGCGCAGCCGGGCTTCAAAATTATGCGGCTGATGTTTATGGTGTAAATATGACTTTGGACGAGGCTAATCTTTTCAGAATGCGCTTTTTCAGAGGATATAAAGGCGTTGAATCTTGGCATAAACAAATAAACAGAAAATCTAATGCAATCTCGCGTACACTGGCGGGACGCAAACATATATTTACCGAAACAACTGCGCCTTCTGCCAGGTATAACACGCCTGTTCAGGGCTCGGCTGCTGATATTTTGAAAAATGCACTTGGAATGCTGCACGAAAGGCTAGAGGATATGGATGCGTTTATTGTGGCAACTGTGCACGATGAGATAGTCATCGAGTGCAGCGAGGAAATAGCTGATGAAACCGCGAGTTTATTAAAATCCACTATGGAAGAGGCCGGTCGTAAGTATGTAAAAGATGTGCCCATTGTGGCAGAAGCGTGTGTAGCCGACAGTTGGGCGGAGAAGTAGATAAATATTTTTATTCAAATATGACTATAGCTAAAACTTTAACCTGATTAATCGTTATATAAGTATTTATGAAGTTTGATGTGATCATTTTGTTCAGATACGAAAAGTATCGTATCTCCACGTTGTAAAATATAATCAGGACTGGGTGAAATAATGGTTTTTTCGCCTTGCTTTATACCAATGATAGTAGCACCTGTTTGTTCCCACATATCAATATTTTTGATCTTTTCACCGCATAATATACTATTTTCAGGAAGAACTTCTTCGTATATTACTATTTTATCTAAATGATTGAATCTACTAGAACTGTCTACTATGGAGTTCATAGTTTCGTTCATGAGTCTTTCAATTTTACCGCGCTCATGCATAAGGTCTTTTAGCTGGTTTTTAAGGTCTAAAACATTCTGACGTGCAAGATATTGCTGAACAAATTTTTCGGCGTTTTCAATAGATGAAACGTAGATACCGTTCCCATATTTTACTTCAACAATATTCATGTTGGTTAGCAATCGCATTGCTTTTCTTATTGTCTCAGGAGACACGTTATAATCACTTGCTAAAGTGGAACGACCACGTATCTTTTGTTCTTTTTTAAACTCATATCGGCTAATCCTAGAAGCCATATCTATGGCAACTTTCATATAAACCGGAACTGGATTGTTTTTGGTCATGTTAAATACCTTTTTAACTTATTTTAGACTAAAAATCCATTTCAGGCAATGTTTTTTGTTTGAATAGACCAAAGAGCGGGTTTATATTTTACAAAGTGACAACTTTGTGGTAGTATACGGATTGGCACTAAAAAATCGGAGGTAAAAATGAAAAAAAATATTTTAAAAATGTGTTTAATAATGCTTATTAGCATTGTATTAGTATTTAGCTTTGCAAGCTGTGTGCAGGAAGCTGAGAAGATAGTAATCGGCGAAGGAGACTGGGCAAGCAACGCATTGCACGACCAAATCGCCAAACTTATTATAGAAGAAGGCTACGGTGTGGAAGTCGACATAATACTGGCTGATACCGCAATAATGGTAACAGGCATGAAAAGCGATGACATCGACATGACTATGGAGCTTTGGTCGGACAACGTTTTAACATATGATGATGACATCGCAAACGGCGACTATGTAAAGCTTTCCACAAACTTTGACGACAATATGCAGGGGCTGTATGTACCCACATATGTGGTGGAAGGCGAAGACGCAATAGCGCCTGATCTTAAAACAGTGGAAGACCTGAAAGACTATGTGGAGCTCTTCCCAAATCCTGAAGATAAGGATATGGGCATAATATATGGCGGCCCTGAAGGCTGGAGCGCGACAGATTTTATTTACAAAAAGGTGGAAGCATACGGTTTGGGCGAGATGTATCAGTTCAGAACTATCGACTCCGGTGCGACACTCGCCGCGACTATAGCTTCGGCTGTTGCCAAAGGCGAGCCTTGGGTAGGCTACTACTGGGAGCCGACTTGGATAATGGGCGTGTATGACATGACACTGCTCCAAGACTCCGAGTATAACGAAGCAGACTACGAAAACGGCGTAGGAGCATTCCCAACGGTTGACGTTGTGGTGGCTGCAAGACCTGAGTTTGTGGAAAATTATCCGGAGATTGCAGACTTTTTGTCAAACTACCATACATCATCAGCACTTACAAGCCAAGGCTTGGCATACATGCAAAACGAAGAAGTTGAAGCTGATGTGGCTGCAAAATGGTTCCTTAAAGAAAACGAGGAGCTGTTGAAAAGCTGGGTAACAGAGGATGCATACAATAAGATAATGGAAGCTATAGGCTGACAAAAATAAAAAATAATCGGCATGAAGAGGCTTAGCCTCTTTTTTGCCATATATTAAGGAGTGAAAAATATGATTCAATTTCCTGAAGCTTTACGCTTTGAGATAAGTTCGGGTATTGATTGGCTTATAAACTGGCTTTTGATAAACTTAGACGCCTTTTTTGAAGCTATTAGTAGTTTTATTTTGACAATGGTATCAAGTGTGGAATGGTTTTTTGCCATCATACCGTGGTGGGTTTTTATAGGCGCACTGCTTTTCGCGGGTTGGAAACTTTACAATCTGAAAACGGGAATAATACTTTCGGTGCTGTTATTTCTCATAGGCCTTTTCGGGCTGTGGGAGATGATGACTTACACGCTTGCGATAGTTTTCATATCAGTTATCATAACAATTGTACTCGGCATACCTATGGGAGTGCTTATGGCAAAGTCGGCGCCGGTAAAGAAGATATTTTTGCCGATGCTTGACATGATGCAGACGCTGCCAAGCTTTGTATACCTTATACCGGCTGTTATGTTTTTCGGATTCGGCAAGGTATCGGCTGTCATTGCAACCACGACATACGCCCTGCCGCCTCTTATAAGGCTTACGCATCTGGGCATCGCAAATGTCAACAAGGAAGTAAAGGAAGCGGGTCTTTCGTTTGGCTCGACTCCCAAGCAGATGCTCTTTAAGATAGAGTTTCCGCAGGCGCTTTCCACCATCATGGCGGGTGTAAACCAGGCTATGATGATGGCTATGGCTATGGTTGTTATATCGTCCATGATCGGAGCTGAAGGCATAGGCAAGGAAGTGCTTATATCCATCAAAAAGCTTCAAGTGGGCAAAGGCTTCCAAGCGGGATTTGCTATAGTATTCTTGGCTATAATACTTGACCGTGTGCTGCAGGGTCTGGCTAAAAAGCTTAGGGAAATGGAGTGATAAATATGGATAATATTAAAGTATTGATAGAAAATGTGACTTTGGTATTTGGCAAGAAGAAAGATGCCGCGCTCAAAATGCTTGATGAAGGCGCGTCCATACAGGATATACGCGAAAAAACAGGCAGTGCTGTGGGCGTAAACGACGTAAGTCTTGATATAAAAGAAGGCGAGATGTTTGTTATCGTGGGTCTTTCCGGCAGCGGAAAGTCATCGCTGATACGTTGCATGAATATGCTCAATGTCCCTACTAAGGGCAAAGTTATAATCGATGGCGAAGACATTTGCCAGTATGACAAGCAGCAGCTTATAGAGCTGAGACGCCACAAAGTATCGATGGTGTTTCAGCACTTTGGTCTTTTGAGCCACAGAACAGTGCTCAAAAACGTGGAATACGGACTTGAGGTGCAAAATGTATCCGAGGATGAGCGCCGCGAGATAGCCATGGAGGCTATAGAGCTTGTGGGCCTTTCGGGATGGGAAAATTACTATCCGAGGCAGCTTTCCGGCGGCATGAAGCAGCGGGTGGGACTTGCGCGTGCACTTACAAACAAGCCTGAAATATTGCTCATGGATGAACCGTTTTCGGCTTTGGATCCGCTTATAAGGCGTGAAATGCAAGCCGAGCTTTTAAATCTGGAAGATTATATCGATAAAACCATCGTGTTTATCACACATGATATGAATGAAGCATTCAAGATGGGCGATAGAATTGCGCTTATGAAAGACGGTAAGGTGGTGCAGATGGGAACACCGAAGGATTTCTTTAAAAACCCTGCCGATGAATATGTGCAAAGCTTTATAGAGGATGTAGATAAATCGCGCATTATAAGGATAAAGACCGTCATGAAAAGCCCGGGATACGTGGCTCGCGAAAATGACACATGCGCAAACACTGCAAGCGAACTGAAGGGCGCAGGGCAGGACTACTGCTATGTGACGGATGTCGAAAACAAGCTTTTGGGTTATGTCACACTGGAAGTCCTGGCAGCGGCTCCCGCAGGTGCGAGCGTAACGGCGCATCTTTTTGATGCTGAACAGCGCATAAACCGAAACGCTTTTCTTTATGAGGCGTGGACAATGCTTAAAGACAGCGACTTTGACGTGCCTGTCATCGACAAGAAAGACAAGCTTCGCGGCATCATAGGCCATGAAGATATCGTAGAAGCGATGGCGTAAAGTATAGATTTATCGATACTTCAGATCCTTTACTCTCTCTTAGGTATCTTTAAATACGCGAACAGCAAAGCTCCCGAGTTCGGGAGTTTTTTGCTGTCTTCGGAAAAACGGCGGGGTATCCTTTATATAACACCTTTTTATTAGTATAATGATTCTTGTCATATATAAAGGAGTACTATGAAACCCACAAAAAAACTGCCGCTTTTTATCGTGTCCGGCGCATCAGGCGTTGGAAAGTCCGCGCTGTGCGAGGTGCTTTTTCAAAAGGAAGAGCATTATATCGTGATGGAAAGCGATTTGGTATGGAGTGCGTTTTACGACACTCCTGAAAATAACTACCATCTGTTTCGCAAGACGTGGCTTGGCATATGCGCCTCCATATCGCAGATAGGTCTGCCCGTGGTGCTGTGCGGCTGTGTGACGCCAGAACAGTTTGAAACACTGCCCGAGCGGGAGCTTTTTTCCGACATCCACTACCTCGCGGCTGTCTGCGAGCGCTCTTGCATAGAGTCTCGCATGAGAGATGGCCGAAGGATAGACGACGAAAGCCACATTAAGAGCTCGCTGGACTTTAACGACTGGCTTAAGGCGAATGCACACACGACTTCGCCGAATATTACGCTATTGGACACTACAAACCTGAGCCCCGAACAGGCGGCCGAGGAAGCGGACAGGTGGATAATGGATATATTAAGGATAAGATAGTTATTGCAATAATAGTTGCCGCGTTTATTTTTAGCGGCTGTGAGATAGTAAATGAGATAGAATCCGTACTTTCCTAGGAGATTGAAAGCTATGAGGCAGTGCAAACTGATGCCGCGCCTTCGCTTCCTGACATGGACTTTGCCGGTATGGATTTTTTCGAGGACGGATATGAGATAGTGGAGTTTCCCCGCATAACAGACGGCGACACTGCGTCATTTATAATGGGTGGGATATTTTCTATTTGCTTCTTGGTTAAATCTACATTGATATATTCTTTGTCTTTGTCTGCGTTTTTTAATGACTGTGGGGATATTGGAACTTGATTTCCAAATAGCCAATTCCCAGTATCGGCAACTAAATATCTAATTGTCCAGTAATTGTCGTCAAAATAGAAATTCTTTGTTTTTTCTATTTGGACATCCTTGCAATTTAGTTTGAATCCTTTTAATGTTTTAACTTTAATTAATATACTAATCTCCTTTCTTAAAATATGCTAGTTAGCTTAATATCTATTAAATTTCTTGATAATAATGAGCGCGATTTTTCCATTTTGAGCGATTAAGAAAAGATTTTATAAAAGCATGAGGTTTGCTGTGGATGAAGCTTAGCAAGTGGAAGACCCGCGATAATCATGCTTCAAATCGGCTTGAAAAAAATGTGATTTACAGACATTTATATACAATATATTTTTAAGATGGGTTTGCCACATATTTAAGAATCTAAAAAACCTGAAGATATTACAAGGAACCTTAATTATTTTCATTCATTAGTATTTGCCATGTTGCTATAATTGAGCATATCAGAGCTTTGAGAAATAAAAACTTATGGATCGAGGAGGAGAACCATGTCTAAGAAGATCATGGCATTAGTAATTGCACTTTGTATGATATTTGTTGCTTTTACTGCATGTACATCCGACGAAAAAGCGGAACCAAACGAAACGCAGACTAAAGAAGAGAAGGTTGAAAAAGAAACTATATCAGGAGAAATTGAGTTTTTCACGTACAGAGATGATTTGGTAAGCAGCAGCTATCCTGTATGGCTTGAGGTTTTTAATAAGGAATATCCTGAAATTAGTGTGGAGCTTGCGACAGTAAAAGATTTTGATAATGCACTCAGGGTAAAACTTGCTTCAGGTGATGTTCCTGATGTTTTCACCGTTGAAGGTGTGCGTTACAGCGACGCTCAAAGAGCTGAATATATGCTGGCACTTGATGAAGTGTTTCCAGACCTTGTTGGAAATTGGATAGGTAATGATGCCAATAAAAACAGCGATGATGGAATGACATATGCCCTTACAGTAGGTCTCCAAGGAATAGGCCTTGCATATAACAAAGCTATGTTTAAAGAATTGGGACTTTCTGCACCGACTACATTTGATGAGATGATTGCAGCGGCAAAAAAAATAAAAGAAGCAGGAAAAATCGGTTTTACTGGATGTCTTGCACCTCAATGGACCATGCTTCCGTATTCGGATACTGCGCAGGTTTTGATGGAAGATCAGGATAAAATGTTAGCTGAAATGGCTGAATCAGATGCACCTTTTACTGCAGACAATGAGTATGTGCAAATGATGGATTTAGTGGCTAGTATAAGAGATGCTAACGTATGGGAAGAAGATCCTTTGTCTTATGATTGGGAATCATATTTAAGAGACTTTGGAAGCGGAAAAATAGGAATGGCATTTACATGGACAAATACACCTGTGAATTATCCTGAAAGGGGAGATGGCTCTCTTGCTTTGGAGGATATAGGTTTTGTTCCTTTCCCTTATGACAATAGTGGATCATATAATGTTAAGTTTGCCCCAGACTGGGCCGTAGCGATAGCCAAAAATTCTGAAAATATGGACGCTGCAAAGGCATTTTTTGGATGGCATATGGGCGAGTTCTATGGGACTTATGCTCAAGAAACAGCTTCTGTTTCTGCAAATAAAAATGTAGTTGTTAGCATTCCATATCTTGAAGAGCTAGAAACTACAGATCATGAGAAAGTCATCATGGCAAAATATCCTGAAAAATTCAAGTCTATACTTGATAAAGCACAAATTGATTTCTACACTCAATATGTAGAGATTGCATCAGGTAAGAGCACGGATGAAATAGCGCAAGCTATGAATGATTCTTGGAAAAAAGCAAGAGAAATTGTAAATTAAGAAAACTTAAGAAAAAGCAAAAATGTGAGCCGTTTTTCTTACGGATTGCGGCTCATTTAATTGCTTGTGATTGCCAAAAAGACTATTAGGAAAAAGATATTATGAAATATGCTTTGCAGAAAAAACTTATTATATTCGGTTTTTTAGTTGTACCGGTGGGGCTCATGCTTTTATTTTTGGCATATCCTACGGTAAGAATGGTGTTCTATAGTTTCACAGACTGGGACGGCGTTTTGCCTAGATACGATTATGTAGGACTGCTGAATTTTAAAAGAGTGCTGACCGAGCCGACTCTTTGGATTTCACTAAAAAACAATTTGATCTATGCTATAGCCGGTATTTTGGCTAATATAGTAGCATTATTTTTCGCGGTGCTTTTAAATAGCAATATGAAAGGATCAAAATTTTACAAAACAGTGATTTTCATCCCTTACGTTTTGAATGTTACGGCTATAGCCTTTATGTTTAAATTTGTCTTTGACTTCAGAGAAGGACCGATAAACATGTTTTTAAGACATATCGGAGCTAATCCCATTGCATTTTTAAGCGACGCGAACATAGCGATATACTCGCTTGTATCTATGTCTTTTTGGAGATGGCTTGGATATATGACAATCATATATATTGCGGCTATGCAATCCATTGAAAAAAACCTTTATGAAGCAAGTAAAATAGATGGGGCAAACGCTTGGCAAACTTTCAGATATATAACGTTGCCTAGCATAATTAGGATAGTTGAGCTTCAGATGTTTCTTTCGCTTAGCGGAGCGCTCCAGGCTTTTACAGAATCGCTTGTGCTAACTCATGGCGGTCCCGGAAAGGCGACCTACACATTTATGTATTACGTAATCAACGCATATACAGTATTCAATGATTATGGATTTGCGGCTGCTATGTCAGTGCTTCTAATTATTATGATATTTATACTTACAAGAGTACAAAACCTTATTATAGGAAGGAAAGACGCATGAGTGCGACATCAGAAAAACCCAGGCTAATAAATAAAAATAAAGTAATACGTGTTTTATATCATCTTCCTGTAGGGCTGTGGTCCTTGGTGGTAATTATACCAATGATTATGTTGCTTTTTATATCTTTTAAGGGAAATGCTGAGTATAACAATACTCTTGCGATTATGCCGCCAAAGAATTTTTTAAATTTTGAAAACTATAGAAAAACATTGATAGAAGGGAAAATACTTTTTTCTCTTAAAAACAGCTTTATTCTGGTATTTTTCGGTGGATTACTGAATGTGTTGTTTGGCTCGATGACCGCATTTATATTGAATAGATTTGCATTTAAATTAAAAAAACAAATAACAAAGATGTATGTTATAGCGGCAATAGTTCCGAATGCACTATTACAGGTTGTAATATATAAAGTCATGTTTATGCTAAAGCTGACAGGGACTTTTGGAGCACCTATTATAATATATTCACTGCCGAACATTATGCAGGTATGGATTTATCTTCAGTTTATTGAGCGTATACCCATATCTCTTGACGAAAGCGCAATGATTGATGGTGCATCTTATCTTAAGATATTCAGGAGAATTATATTTCCGCTTCTGTTGCCTGCAACAGCGACAGTTCTCACGACTCAGTGTATATTTATATATTGCGACATGTTTACTCAATACCTATATTGTTCGAATGTGAAAATGATGACTGCCACAACGGCATTGATGGCATTTACGGGCAGGTTTGCGTCTACTTTTAACGTTATGGCGGCGGGTTGTGTCGCGATAATGCTGCCGACTACAATTTTGTTTTTGTTTCTGCAAAAATATATATTTTCGGGGCTCACGGTGGGTGCAGTTAAAGGATAGGCATAGCTTAATTATCAGAGACGTTAATATGTGTTTTTATATTTATATTTGTTTTGTTATAATATTTTGTATGTTTAAAAAGATATAGGCAAGAGGCTTTATGACTAATAAAACAGTTAAAACAATAAAGACAAAATACTTTAATAAGCTCGCGCCGTCTAATATACCTGTTCAAATTAAAATACTCGGAAGTCTCAGTATATTAATGATTATTGCATTTGTTACATATTTTTTGATTCTTAATACTTATTATCAAGAGAACAAGAAAAAAGAAATAGAACTGATTTCGAGGATGAATAGACAAGCAGCAGACAGTATCGATTTATATATACACGATCTCGCGCTTCTTACGACCTATCCTTTGTATGACGAAGGTACTATATCGCTGATGGTCTACATAAACAAGAAAATTGATCAATATGACAAAGGACACAGCTTTGAATTAGGGGACGAATATGAGGCTGAAAGAAGCACCTTTTTGTCATCCGGAATTTCACTTTCTGAAGAAGAAGGACTTTCGAATCTGATTAATGCTATATCCAGCAACAAGAAGTATATCTTTGCATCTTTTCTTTTTGAAACCAAGGGTTATCCGATAGTTCATTATCTCCCTGTTGGAGTGCTGACAGAAAAGCACATCGTATCTGATGACGCGTGGTTTATTGATAGCCTAGAGGCATCTGGGCTTCCGATAGTTTCAAAAACGTTTCCAAGGATGGAGACAACGCCTAAATACAAAAACAGTACAGGCTATACTTTCACGGTTTCTAGAGCGATAAAGGATTTAAACAGCGTTGACATACTAGGAGTAATATGTGTTTTTGTGGATAGCTTGCTTTTTGAAGAAGCGATTGAGAAGATATATTCAATAAGTGGAGAGCGGTTCTTGATTCTCAGCAATGACGGAGACATCATCTATGATTCCGAAAACTCTAATATATCTAAAAATATAGATGAAACTGATATAGGTTTTATTGATATGAACACTGTGGCATATTCTGGGGACAACTATTCGGTTAGACACGATGGACAGGACTATTTGGTTATGGCCACAGAGATAGAACAACCGGATTGGCTGTTTGTGAGAGTAGTACCAGAATCGGGTTTGGAAAAGGGAATAAAGGTGACGCAGCTGCGGTTGGCGTCAATTATAATTGTGTTTTTTGCCTTTTGCCTTTTTGTAGCCTTCATACTTTCAAATGGTATTACAAAGCCAATGAAAAAGATATTGACCGTTATGAAAGTTGCAGAAAAAGGAGATTTATCTGTACGAGCAGAAACGAATGGAACAGATGAGATGAACCAATTGGGGCATGGATTTAACTCAATGATTGCTGAAATAGAAGAACTGATACATGATGTGTATATATCGGACTATAAGAAAAAGGAAGCAGAACTCAATGCTTTGCAAGCTCAGATAAATCCACATTTCATCTATAATACTTTGGAATCCATCAGAATGATGGCGAAAATTAACGGTGATAAAGAATCTTCTAGAATGCTGTTTGTTTTGGGAAAGCTTTTAAGATATGGAATAAATACAAAAAAGCAGATAGTGACAGTCACTGAGGAAATAAATCATTTGCAGGACTATATAAAGCTTCAAAATCACAGGTTTGATAATAAATTTGATTTGATTGTGGATGTAAATGAAAATCTTTTGTCGACAAAAATAATAAAACTTGTTTTTCAACCTGTTGTTGAAAATGCTATTTTCCATGCTCTTGAAACGGTTGAAGACAAAGGGGTAATTAATTTAAAAGGCTATAAACAAGAAAATGATGCAATTTTCGAGATAAGTGATAATGGGTTGGGAATGACTTCAAAACAATTATCAGAATTAAACGCAAGTATAAACAATTTTGAATTACAGCAAGATGGATCAAGAGGAATTGGTCTTAGAAATATAAATGAGAGAATAAAGCTCTACTTCGGGCCAGAATATGGTCTAAAAATATACAGCATAATAAATGAAGGAACTAAAGTAATTATAAGAATACCATTTAAAAAGTGACAATGAAGACTTGCTAACTCGGCGGGAGGGATATCTTTGCTGAATATTTTGGTTGTAGATGATGAGAAGTATATAAGAAAAGGTCTAGCAGTAACCATAAAAGAAGCCGGATCTCAGTTTGTGATATGCGGAGAAGCTGGAAATGGCAGGGAGGCTCTTTCTTTGATTGAAAAGCATAGGCCAGACGTGGTGATTACAGATATTAAAATGCCTAGAATGGATGGCATTGAACTGGTGGAGGCACTTAACGAAAGTTATCCAAAAATCCGCAAAATTATCCTGAGTGGATTTGATGAGTTTGATTATGTCAGAAAATCAATGAAAAGCGGCGCGCTTGACTATCTGCTAAAACCTGTAGATGAAGAACATGTTAAAAAAGTGCTTTGCGATATTGAAGAAGAGATAGAAGAGGAAAAGAAAAAAGATTCTGACGAAATCAAAGAAAAAAATAGAATAAATGAAAGTCTAAAAATTATAAAGAACAAGTTTCTCATTGATCTTGTGGGTGGAAAAACATTCACAAACGATGACAATACGAAAAAGAAGCTTGAACAATTTTCTCTTCCGGTTGAAGCTGGGAACTATTTTATAATAATTATATCTATTGATAATTACGATTTTCTTTTAAATCAAATGCCGGATGAGGCAGCCGAGAAGTTATCTGCTTTGCAAGAGACTGTTAAACTTCTGAATGATAATAAGAAAATAGTATCCTCGTTTATTTATAACAATGAGATTATTGTCTTAGGTGCATTAAACAACGCAAATGAAACTAAGATTGACTTGGCGGAATATATTTTGGAAATACTCCCGAAAAGCATAAAAAAAGAGGTTTCTTTAGGTATTGGCGGTAGTGTAACCAAAATCATTGAATTAAATAGTAGCTATAAAAATGCGACCAAGAATTTAAGACGTAGGTTTTATAAATTTAACAAAAAAATATTTGAAGAAGCAGATAAATCACAAGATTTTGCGTTTTTAAAATCACAAGATTATTATGAGCTAATTGTAGAAAAGACAAAAGAGTATTTTTATGCCAACAAAATAACTTTTTTTAAGAGTAGTCTTAATGCGCTTGCACAAGACTTTGCGGATAACACAATCCATCCAAATGAAGCACTTAATATATTGACAAAGATCTATTTAAAAATTGAGGCTGAAAGCAAAGTGTTTAGTTTGATTTGTTCGGACATGTATGGAATGGATTTTTCTTATACCGATGCTTTAAAAACATTTGACTGCTTCAAACAGGCAATAGAATTTTCATGTAAATATTACAATGATATTTTTGAAAAAATGTTGGAGTGCAACAGTGAAAAAAACATGAAGGTAATTGAACTGGTTAAAAAATATATATTAAACAATTACAAAGAGAATTTAACATTGGGAAAAGTGGCGGAAGTTGCATACATTAATCCAAATTATTTGTCCGAAATATTTAAATGCAAGACTGGGGAAAATTTTGTCGAATATATCACTAGAATAAGAATAGAAAAAGCAAAAAAGCTTTTGAGTAAATTAGAATATAAGACTTATCAGGTGGGTCAGATGGTGGGGTATGAAGATCCTTCGTATTTTAGTAAGGTATTTAAAAAAACTGTTGGGATTTCTCCCAGTGAATATAGAGATAAAAGGGTTTGATCAAATAAGAGTTTTTCGATTTATATAAAAAGTTTTTTAGAGATTAGATAAACATATAAAGCGTTGAGGAGAATTTTATGAGGAGAATAACTAAATTAAGAGAAAAATGGCTGTTTTCGGAGGGGAATGTGAAGGGTATAGGGCAGATAAATCTTGATGACGGCAAGTGGCAGAGTATAAACATTCCACATGACTGGGCGATAGACAGACCACTCGTTTTAAGGGAAGCGGATATACAACTTTCGCTAAACATGCTTTCTGATGATCCGAAAGACTCCTATGCATCAGCCCAAGGCTTTTATGACAGATGGGGTGTGGGCTGGTATAGAAAGAAGCTCGATATTAATCTTTCAGAGAACCAGATGGCATATCTTAATTTTGACGGAATCTTTCACGAAAGCACAGTATATCTTGACGGAAAAGAAATTGGTGGTATGAGATATGGATACTCCGCATTTAGTGTGCCTGTAAACTCGGGAGTGCTTGAAGTTCGTGTTGATAACTCACCGGAGCACGCAGCCGACAGGTGGTATTCCGGATGTGGTATATACAGGCCTGTAACTTTGACTGTTTGTGACAAGCTGCATGTTAAAGAATGGGGAATAACGATAACTGCGGATAATATTGAAAAAGAACACACAGATGTTAATGTTAAAGCCGAGATACAAAACGAATACGACTTTAGCTGCAGTGCAGATATAAAGGTTGAAATAATAGACCCCGAAGGTGCTGCATGCGCACAAAATACTTTGACAAAACAACTTCAAGCAAATGATTCAACTGAAGTGGACTTTTGCCTAAAGGTTGACAATCCGAAACTATGGGACATAGATAATCCCGAACTATATACATGCAGAGTTAGCATAATAACAGATAATGATGTTATAGACAGCATAGATGAGAAGTTCGGCATACGCAAAGTAGAATTAATTCCCCGAAAAGGATTGTTTTTAAACGGACGAAGCATAAAGATTAAAGGCGTGAATCTGCACCACGATTTGGGCGCATTTGGAGCAGCATGGAATAAATCTATAGCTCGTGACAGGCTGGAAGCACTGAAGGAAATAGGTTGCAATGCAATAAGAACAGCGCACAACCCACCTTCGGCAGAGTTTCTGGACTTGTGTGACGAAATGGGTTTTTTGGTTATGGATGAATCCTTTGATAAATGGGATACACTTCGGTATGGCGAGATTTTCAAACAGTGCTGGAAGCAGGATATAAAAGCCATGATATTAAGGGATAAAAACCATCCCAGTATAATCATGTGGAGCGTAGGTAATGAAGTATATCACCAAGGTCATAATGATATGATAGAGCGACTTAAAAACCTGACGGACTATGCAAGAAGCTTGGATGAAACACGCCCTGTAACATTTGCAATGGAGCCGCATTGCTTTGACAGCGAGCAAATGCCTCTTTCACCGGCGCAAAAAGCAAAGCTTACTCAAAAGATGCATGAATACACTGATATCATTGCAGGCAACTATCATGAGCAATGGTATGATGAATACCATAAACTGATGCCGGATTCTTTAATATTAGGCACAGAAACATATCCTTTCTACAGAGGTCATGATAACTCGAACGAAGGGTATTTACCGCAAAACCCTTGGCTGGACTGTAATGAAGATTATGTGATAGGTCAGTTCATATGGGCAGGGATAGACTATCTTGGTGAAGCTGTGGGTTGCGGTGGTTGGCCGGTTCGTGGATGGGCAGGTGGAATTATAGACACAGCAGGTCAGATAAAGCCTAAAGCATACCTTACAAAATCATTATGGACTGACGAGCCAATGGTATATATGGCGATATGCGATGATACGATAAAAAATCCTATGGAACCGCTCTTTTGGAGCTCACCCAAGTGGGCTGCGGGCTGGAACTTTGAGCATCTTGGTGTGACAGCAGTGCGTATGAATGTATTTACTAACTGCGAAGAGGTGGAGATAGTATTAAATGGCGCAAAAGTTATAAAAAGAAAACCAGAAGATTTTACCGGTGGTTTTATGGAGCTTTTTGTTCCATGGAATGCTGGCAAAGTGGAGGCAGTAGGCTATATTGGTGGAAAGCAAGTGTGCAGACAGGAATATACAACTGCAAAAGCTGCATCAAAGCTGAACGTTGAAGCAAAAGAACTTGGAGAAGGCATAATAAAGGTAACTGCAAAAGCAATGGATGAAGATGGAGTTTTCTGCTTTGGGTATAACAAAAAGATAACGTTCTCATCAAATGAGAGTATGGAGCTTTTAGTCGTGGATAACGGAGATTTAACTGATCATACTCCTTATACTGACTCTTCCAGACAGATGCAAAACGGCATGTGTACTGCGTTTTATAAAGTAAAAGACACAGCAGAAAAATGCTTGGTTGAAGTTATTACAGAAGACGGTATTGAAGAAGAAATAAGGATTTAATAGGAGGTTGTTTTGACTGGTAAACAAAGAATGATAACGACACTGGAGGGAGGGCAGCCTGACAGACTGCCTGTAACAACGCATCATATATTAGATTATTTCAGGAACACATATTTGGATGGGAAAAGCAGTGATGAATTTTTTTCGGAGTTCGGGCTGGATCCAATAGTGTGGACTGTGCCACATAAATTTGCAAAGGATACTGGTGAATATTTTGACAGTGCACAAAAGAGTCTTGGCTTTTTAGAGAGCAAAAGAGTGCTGTCTGACAAATGGACAATAGAGCAGGAAGATTTGAGTGACAGCAAACTTCAAAGGATAAGATATTCTTTCATTACTCCACAAAAGACGCTGAATATGACTGTTGAAACGGATAAATACAGTTCATGGGTGACAGAGCATCTGATAAAAGAAAAAAATGATATAGATATAATAGTCAAGTATATGACGCAGCCAATATGTGATGTGGATGAAGTAAACAAAATTGCTGAAGAATATGGAGAAAACGCATTAGTCAGAGGGCATATATGTACGTTTGATGTTTTCGGACAGCCGGGATGCTGGCAGGATGCGGCATGCCTCTTTGGAATCGAGAATCTTATCATGGCAACATTCGATGATGAAGGATGGGTGCATGAGCTTCTTAAGATATTGCAAAAGAGAAAGATAGAGTTTACAAAGTCTTTGAAGGGTGCAAAATATGACCTGCTGGAACTTGGTGGCGGGGATGCATCTACGACGGTTATATCGCCTGACATGTTCAGGAGATTCGTTGCGCCTTATGACAGCAAGATAATAGAAGAAGCACACAAAGCAGGACAGAGGATATCATATCACACATGCGGGGGGATGATGCCCATTTTGGAGGATATTGCCGACATGGGCCCTGATGCAATGGAAACATTTACACCGGAAGGCATGAGTGGCGACACTGATCTGCGAGAGGCAAAAAAACGCATAGGAGATAGGGTGTGTATGATAGGAGGATTTGATCAGTTTCATTTCTTCCAAGGATGTACTCCTGAAGAAACCAGAGCGGAAGTCAGAAGATGCTTTGAAGAAGCAGGAGAAGGTGGAGGGTATATATTGTGCCCTTCGGACCATTTCTTTGATGCTGACCTTGAGTTGATACATGCTTTTGCTGATGAGGCAAAAAAGTGTGTGTATTAATAAGGCATAATCTTTTAAAGTAAAATTAGTGTTTGTGCTTGTGTAATAGGCAGGATATTAAGTATCGTGGGGCGAATTTCGCCCTCGTATACTTTTGGTCATATATTTTTAACAAGAAAAGAAAGTATCCATGCTTTTGCTTCTGTAGCGCTGCGCTGTTTGCAGATATATTACTAATGATATCCATCTTAAAATGAGTTAGAAAAAAGGTTAGTATTTCGGTCTATATGCCTTGATGAAAACTATGAGTCAAGCCTAAAGGATTATTAAAATAGGATTACTCCAAACTTACAATATTTATGTTAATCAGTGAATTGCTTTAATAAACGACTATCTTATCCTTCTTTTACTTAAAGTAAAGATGTGCAAAACTTTATTGTAAACAGTGTTAAAATTGATTTTCACAATATTACATTTAGCCACTTATTCCGTCATATAAGCGTTGAAATCATTTAATATAAACTGCATTATTATAATATACTTTTTGGTGTTTATAAAAATGATAATTTAAAGTAAATCTTTATAAAGGGTGTAAAGACTTTAATGGATACAGACGCGCCTTTATCGGGCGAAACATTAAGACATCATATTTCTAAGAAAAATTCTGTTATATTCGTTGCCGAAGGAATACTCTTTAAGCTTGGGTTGAGCTTTGTGGATGCTTCGTCCATAATTTCCGTATTTATATTTCTGCTCACAGGCAGTGCGGGAATGGCAGGTCTTGCGCAGGTTGCGTTCATGGCGGGCCTTCCACTTGGCAACATCATATATGGCTCAAGGCTCAGCGTGATTAAAAATATTCCTCGGTTTATGGGAAAACAAATAGCTTTTTCAAGGGTGTTTTTGCTTTTTGCGGTTGCGGCGCTGTTCTTAAATATATCAGACTACACATTGGGCATAATAATTATCTTACTTTATTTCATAGCCTTTTTCGTTCAGGGCACTACGATGGCTCCATGGCAAGATTTATATTCGCGGACAATGGTGAACGAGTATAGAAGTACAGTAATGGGTTATCGCCAGTCGCTGGGAGCTTTGGCTGGAGTGGCTGCAAGCCTTATTGTTCAGCGTATATTGGCAAATGAGACTATGGGATTTAAGACGCAGTATGGTATCATTATATTTATTGGAGCGGTGCTTCTTGCTTTGTGCGCATTTCCTCTTTCTCGTCTTAAAGAAACGGAACGCCCAAAAACTGATCAGCATGACAATGAGGGAATACGCAACCTTTTAAAGCGTGCCCTTCCTATATTAAAAAAACAAAAACATTTCAGAGGATATCTTCAGGTACGGATACTGGATATGATATCTTTTACGGTAATAACATTTATAATAATAGCTTCAAAAGATATATTGCAGCTTACAGCCGCTCAGGTGGGTATTCTTGTTGTAATGCGCACTGTCGGCAGGACTGTTGGAGGTTTTTTTTCTGGATGGTTTTCTAAAAAGGCAGGCAATAAGGCGCTTATACTCATAAGATATGCACTTATGCTGGGGCTTTCTCTTTGCGGCATTTTCTTGTGCCTGCACATAGGCTTGCCGACATATTTCGCATATATCTTCACAGCACTCGGAGGCATAGCTGATTCTGCTTTTCTTGGATATCTTATTTATATGATGTATTCTATGGAAGACAAAGCTCGGCCTGACTGCATAACACTTGACAGCTTAATACTTTTGCCGTTTTCATTTGCCTCCCTTGCAATGGGGCTTTTGATAGACGCCGCGGGATATTTGCCGTTTTTTGTAGCGATTGGCATACTGTGTGTTGCAGCTTTTATTTTAGCGGCTTTCAGGCTTTTGCCGAAAAAAGAATTTGACGCTATTCACCCTAACATAACCTAGTGAAAGGCTGGCTGAGATGAAGAAAAATATCGTAATTATAATGACTGACCAACACAGAGCTGATGTTTGCGCGCGTGAAGGATATCCGCTTGACACCACTCCGTTTCTTGACAATATGGCAAAATCGGGCTGTTGGTTTGAAAACGCATATACTACCATGCCCATATGTGCGCCAGCGAGGATAAGCATGCTCACGGGGCGCTACCCGAGTGCACACAAGGTGTGCGTAAACCATGCGACAGACAATGCATACTATAAAGAAGATATATTTGATGTGGCAAAAAGGCTAGGATATAAAACAGCCATGATAGGCAAAAATCACTCTCACCTAAATAGCAAAAAGACTGACTATTGGAACGAGTTTTCCCATGACGGGCAAATGGGTGATGACAAAGACGAGGAATGTGCTAAGTTTGACCGCTGGCTTGTGGAGCTTAATCATGGTGTTGGGCTTGAGCCTACGCCTCATCCGCTGCGCTGCCAGCTGCCTTGCAGGATAGCCGACGACTCCAAACGTTGGGTTGATAGCGTGGACGATGAGCCGTTTTTGCTGTGGATGACATTCCCTGAGCCGCATAATCCTTATCAGGTGCCCGAACCATATTTTTCGATGTTTGATGAAAAGGATTTGCCCAAAGTGAAAAATGGTAAGGAAGTGCTCCAAAGTAAAGGCTTTAAGTGGCAGTGGACACGGAAGATAGGCGAATATGTATATCCCGACTATGAATCGCTGATACCTAGAGCGAGGGCGAATTACTTCGGTATGCTCAGGCTTATTGATGACCAGATAAAAGGATTCGCCGAGTTTTTGGAAAGCAAAAACCTAAAAGACGACACGCTCATTGTGTTTATGTCCGACCATGGCGATTTTGTGGGCGAATATGGACTAATGCGTAAAGGTCCCGAGGCACCCGACATACTGGCACGCATACCAATGATATTTTGTGGCCCTAAAATAGTTCCGGATGATAATGCAAAAAAAGAATTTATCTCGATAGCGGATGTTTTCCCCACGCTGTGTGAATATATGGGAGAGGAAATACCTTATGGTGTGCAGGGACGCAGCCTTATGCCTATACTTACGGGTGAAAGCTATCCGAAAGATGAGTTTTCAAGCGTAATAGTGGAGCAGGGATACGGCGCTATGCACTATGGCCCGGAAGATAACCCTAAAGAGACAAATTGCCTTATACCCGGTGTGGTGAAAGATTCGTTTGATTGCTTGAACTCATATTCCCAAAGCGGCAGCATAAGAATGCTCCGAAAGGGTAAATGGTCGCTTACATATGATATGATGGGAAACGGACAGCTATACGATTTGTCCTGCGATAAATATGAAACCGATAACCTTTTTTACAAAAAGGAATTTCAGGAAACTGCATGCGAGCTATTGAAAGAATTACTATCTCATGTGCTTAAATGCCATGATACCTTGACTGTTCCCGAAGGCGGGCGTTATGAAATAAAAAGAGACAAAAGAAACTACTGGAATAGCTAAGTTTAAAATAAAATATGTTTCAGAAAAAGCCAGCCTTTATTGCTTAGAAAATAGTTTTCGGTACTCTGAAGGAGTCATTTCTTCAAATTTTTTAAACAGCTTCATAAAGTATTTGTCGCTGTCAAAGCCTGCTGAGTATGCTATGTCTTTTATTGAAAGCGAGCTTGAGCAAAGCAATTGCTTTGATTTGTCCAGCTTAACCTTGTGAATATATTCAATAAGGGTAAACCCAGTACTTTCGCGAAAAAGCGTTGTAAGGTAGCGCGAATTGTAACCAAATATTTCAGCAATCTCTTTTATGTTCGGATTCTTTTGATAGTTCTGCTCCACCCAGTGTTTTATAAGCCCTGTAACCAGAGATACAGCCTGAAGCGCGGGTTCTTTATCTGCTTTATATATGCTAAGATATGCACGCGTCATTTCGCTTAAAAATAGGCTTAATGAATAGTGCATCATATACGGCGACCATTTGTTTTTTATCTTTTGAATTTCACGAAGCTTGGAAAAACGCACGGCTATTTTGTTGTCGTGAATGTTGTATCCGTTTTCGGGTATCAAAAATACGCTTTGAGCGCGGCTTTCTTTTTCGTCTTCTTGGTTTATTGTTTTTAATATATTTAGAAATTCTGAATTGTTTATATGAGAAGGGTGTTCCACATCAAAGCAAAGTTTGTAGTATTCACATTTTTCGGGAACGGAAGTTATATGCTTTTCACCTTTAAGAATCAATGCAAACCTATCTTTTTGCACATCGAATATTCTGTCTGAAGAAGTTATAACAAGAGTACCTCTTTTGACATACAAAAGAGCATAGCATTGCTCAACTTTTTCTTTTTTATCATCCGAAAATTCAGATTCTATTTTTTCGCAGGATATAAAATTTGAAGGCGCATTAGCCTTCGCATAAAGATAGCGCATGTGATATTTAGCCACCAATTCTTACATAAGTCAGTTGTTTAAAATTATGAATGATATCATCATTATATTATAGCATTTGGGATAATACAAAATTCACATCAATATTTTTTTAAGGAGCAAAAATGAAAGCGATAATTGATATACGCAACAAGAAGGCCAAAATTGACAAAAACATATACGGTCATTTTTCAGAACACCTAGGGCGCTGCATATACGGTGGCTACTGGGTGGGTGAAGATTCCGACATTCCAAACACAAACGGTGTACGCACCGATATAATCGAAGCTATGAAGGCTATAAAAACGCCAAACATACGCTGGCCCGGCGGCTGCTTTGCAGACGACTATAACTGGACTGACGGCATAGGTCCGAAAGAAGAGCGCAACCCAATGATAAACGTTCACTGGGGCGGAGTGCTTGAAAATAACCATTTCGGAACACACGAGTTTATGAACATGTGCGAGGAGATAGGCTGCGAGCCATACATATGCGGAAATGTGGGAAGCGGCACGGTACGCGAGATGAGAAGCTGGGTGGAATACCTGACCGATGACGGTGATTCGCCAATGGCAGAGCTCAGACGCAAAAACGGACGAGACAAGGCGTGGGGTATCAATTTTTTTGGCATAGGAAACGAAAACTGGGGTTGCGGCGGATTTATGACAGCTGAGTATTATTCGCAGGTGTATCGCAAATATGCCACCTATGTTAGAAATTATAAGGGAATGAGAGATTCAAACTGGTGGGAAGTGCCGCCTATAGTTAAAATAGCGGGTGGTGAAAACGTTGAAAAAACAAGCTGGACGGAAACGCTTATGCGCGAGGCGGGCCCCATGTTTATGGGCGGTCTTTCAATCCACTGCTATGTGAAGCCGGGCGATGAAATGAATGGAACACAGTTTTCCGATGACAGTTGGTACCAGACAGCCAAAAATACATATTCCAAAGAGCCGCATTTTAAAAAGAACATAAGCATAATGGATTACTACGATCCTGAGAAAAAGGTAGCGATGGTAGTGGATGAATGGGGAATATGGGTGGATAACGAACCCGGAACGAACAACGGCTTTTTGTATCAGCAAAATACTATGCGCTCGGCTCTTTGCGCAGTGCTCATGCTTCACATGTTCCACAAATATTCCGACAGGATTCGCCTGTGTAACCTTGCACAAACTATAAATGTTTTGCAGTCTATTATAATGACCGAAGGCGCGAAGATGATAAAAACTCCCACATACTATGTATTTGATTTGCTCAAAGGGCATCAGGAAGCGGACTATGTGCCTGTTACATGGGCTGATCAGCCGGAGCTTATAGAGATGGACTTACCAAATGTAGATATATCCGCATCGACAATATCCGAGGGCAAAGCTTATGCGTCGCTTGTAAACCTATCTGCAAAAGAGGGAACTACCGTCACGCTGAACTTCGCACACAAAAAGGCGGCTAAAGCGCGCGGAATGTATATGGACGGCGACGGAAAGTGCACAGCGCACAATACATTTGAAGAACCGGACACCGTATATGAAAAAGAGCTCAAATGCAGCATAAAAGATGGCGAGCTTGTGGTGGAACTGCCTGCATGTGCAATCGCCGGTGTAGAAATAGACTTTGAATAAGAATAGAAATTTATAAGGAAGTGCATATGATAAACGAGAATGATTTAACCTCAAAATTACCTGACGGCTCATATTTTCCTTTTTGGGAAGTGGAACAAAGCTATAAAAACACGCTCTATGTGGACTGTAAAGCCACAAACGCCGATGACGGCAATCCCGGAACAAAAGACAAACCACTTAAGACAATAAACGCCGCGGCCAAGATTGCCGAGGCCGGCACGCATGTCATTATCCGCGAAGGTGTGTATAGGGAAACCGTACAACCTCAAAAGGGCGGCGACGGCCCCGACAGCATGATATGCTATGAAGCCGCGGAAGGCGAAAAAGCAGTTATCAAAGCCTCTGTGCCAGTCACCGACTGGAAGCCCAGCACCGACTGGATGCTTCAGCGCTTTGGTGATAAAGACCCATTGCCAGAGGGCATAAAAGTGTGGGAAACAAAGCTTAATCCAGAAGACTTTAAAGGATACAATCCCTTTTGCGCGGTAAACATCATACACGACAGGCTGTTTATAGAATATGACAAAACAGATATGACCACCTATCTTAACAGGCGAGGCATGGTGTTTGTTGATGGCAAGCCTCTAAAACAGGTGGCGCTATACAACCAGCTTTCAAAAGCTGATGGTGCGTATTGGGTGGAAAGCAACGGCCAGAAGGTGCATGTGCGCCTGCCCGGCGATGCATCACCCGAAGACCATGAGATAGAGCTTACAAACAGGGAGCAGTGCTTTGCACCGGATGTTCCGTTCCTTGGCTATATAAAGGTAAAAGGTCTTGTCTGCGCGCATGCGGCAAACGGCGCACCCGTGCCGCAGCGCGGCTCGATATCGTGCTACCGCGGACACCACTGGATAGTGGAAGACTGCGAGATAGACTGGGCAAATACAGTTGGTATTGACTGCGGCAACGAATGCTGGCATCATCCGATGAACCCTGACGTAAACCCCGGCCATATCATTCGCCGCAATGTAATCCGCGATAGCGGTGTGTGCGGCATAGCTGTGCTCGGATCGCAAAGCCTTCTTATAGAAGATAATCTGATAGATGGAACCGGCTGGCAGAGGATGGAGCTTTCTTGGGAAGCGGCAGGCATAAAGACTCACTTTGCGCAAAACGCTCTTTTCCGCCGCAATGTGATATCTCGATGCTACGGTTGCGATGCGATATGGCTTGACGTGAGCAACAACAACTGCAGGATAACATCCAATGTGTTTATTGACGGCATAGATTCACGCGAGCACATGTTCATAGAATGCAACAGAGAGACAGACAAGCTTATAGACAACAATATAATATGGAACGTTGAAGGCAGATATGACAAAAGCGCAGTGCCTGAAGAGCCGGGTTCGTCCGGTTGGTACAAGATGAATGAGGCGGGATTTATAAACGGATATGGCATATATAACGAAGGCAGCGATTACATCATAATGGCTAATAACCTCATCGGTAAATGCAACAGCGCAGGCTACTACGCAAAGGCGGTGGCATTCAGGATAGCTGGCAAAAATCGCGGCGGCACAGCACGCGAGCAGAAGTTCATAAACAATATGTTCTACGACTGCGGAGAGGCCGCAATAAAGCTGCCCAACCCTCACAACGAGTGCGAGGGCAACGCCTATGCCAATATGCCTGGCGGATACCTCAGGGTGCTCTATCCCGAGCCTTCCATGTGCTTAAACCTGCCCGAATGGCAGAAATTTATGGGCTTTGACTTGGCAGGATGCGAGTTCGAGGCGGAAATAGACATAGACAGCAGTACGCTTGAAATGACAGTGGAGCTAAAAGGCGATCTTGAAGGAGTTGAAGCGTTGGAGCAAGCAGATACCGACTTTTACGGAAACGCTGCGGGTGATAAACGCATAGCCGGACCGTTCACCAATCTTAAAGAAGGTAAAGTGACATTCAGCATCGATCCGCGTAAGTTGAAATAAAAAATAAGCAGGAGGCAATCTATGAAACCTTTGAAAGACTACAGCCACATAAGAGGTATACATCTCGGTTTGCATAGGGTGGAAGACGGAATGCCGCTGGAGGAGCGTTTGGAATATTGTCAGAAGCTCAAGCTAAACTCCAGCCGTATGTTCATGGACTATGCGATGTATGCAAAAGACCCGCAGGGAACAAGAGATGACTTGGTTAAGTGCGTCGATACTTGCTGGGAGTACGGCGTTTCCACCATGCAGATACTCTTTGGCGGCAACCAGCTCGACCCCGCTATACTCGAGCCTGAGTTTTGGGCTGAAAAAGGCGATGCGTATGTGAAAGATATCGTATTGGCACTGAAAGACCACCCAGGTCTTTTGATGTGGGATGTCATGAACGAGCCGTCATGCAACGTCTGGATGGAGGACGCTACGCCCGAGGAAAAGTCTGTACGCTGGGCAAAGATAAATGAATTTTTGAAGCACTACTGCGATTTGGTAAAAAGTCTTGACCCTGACGGTACGATAACAATAGGACACACCGAGGCGCAGCATCTTGAGCCTTCTGCAGATTGGGTGGATGTTCTCTGTTTCCACGACTATAGAGAAACGCGTGCGCGCATCGCCGAAAACTTTGATCTTGCACAGGAGATAGGACGCAAGTATGATAAGCCTGTCATAAACTCCGAGATATGCTGCCTGTGCCGAGCAAACCCATACGACCTTGCCATACAGACATGCATGGAAAGAAACATGGGCTTTTATGTGTTCAATCTCGTAATAGAAGGATACTGGGGGGATACGCACGGGCTTATCTATTCCGACGGCACTATACGAAACCCTGAAGCAATAGCCGCCCTGCACGGATTTTTCATAAACCGTTCCGAGACGCGTGTCAAACCCAACCCGAACAGGGAAGGATATGTATATAAGGCTATAGAGGGACTGAAAGAAGCCTTGACCGAGCAGCGTGGGCTGTTTAAAAACGCAGACAAGCCATCCGATGAGATATTGGAGGCGGCAGAATATGCGGCAAACCTGATGGAAGCAAACGGGCTTGTATTGACGTATGACCTGCCTACATCCAAGATAATGGATTGGAGAGCGCAGCCGGAAGAGGAACGCGACATAGTTGCAATACGCAATTTTGCGTTCGAACTGGGGGAGACAATGAAGAAATGGGCACAGGACTTAAGATAAAAAATCACCAAAAGATTGTATATAGAACATGACAAAAGTTTTTCATAGAAAGCGAATGAACATATGCAGTGAACTTGCACTTAAGAGAAGTTATTATACGCATATTTGAGTTTATTTTTCAGTAGCCGACTGATTTTTAAGAAAAAATGAATTTCTGTACTGCGTGGGAGTGATGCCTTCTTGCTGTTTAAAAAGCTTCATGAAGTATTTTTCGTCTTTGTAGCCTAAAGAATATGCGATTTTTTGCACTGAAGTATCGCTTGATGACAAAATATTTTTTGCATAATCCAGTTTCAGCTTATGCGAGTATTCCTTTAAGCTAAATCCTGTATGCTTTTTAAAAAGCGTTGTGAGGTAGCGCGCATTATAGCCGAAATGTTGTGCAAGGGCTTCGATGTTTATATTGTCTTCAAAGTGATTTCTCAGCCATTCCTCTAAATCTCCTATAAGAGCTGGGGTTTGGCTTTTTTTATAGTTATCTAGATATTCTTGCGCTATTTCAATCATAATGAGACTTAGGTTATAGTTCATGTATGATGGAGGGAAATAGCTTTCGCGTTCCTCTGAAGACAGAAGTTGTGAAAAAAGAACCTCTATAGATGTTTCATATCCAAGACTGCCGCTTTCGGGTATTATAAGTTTGTCATCGGGGACGCTTTTTGCAATTTTTTTAATTACCTCGGGCAGGCATATTAGGTCTAAAAATGCCTTTGATATGTCACCCTCAAGATATTTATATTCGGTAAAAGAAAATTTAACCCAAAAAAGAGGAGCATCGGGGAAGCGACTTTCGGATGATATTGGTCCGTTTTTTTCGGGCAGAAGTATAAAGTTCTTTGAGCTTAAGGAGTATTTTTTGTGGGCGGTGGATATCTTGTGCTTTCCGCTTTGGCAGAAAAACAGTATAAAGCAACCATTATCGCTTTTAGGTAGAGTAAGCGAAAGGCTTTTTCCTGAGCTTACATATGTGAGAGGGGATTTTGCGTCCGACACATAAATATTAATGATTTTTCACCACCTTTAAAACATTATAAAAAATACTGTTTCCGCTATCATATGATATCACCGATAGCAAACTCATTCAACTTGTGTAGTACTAAAGGCTACTTGTAAAAAACGGATAGTCTCTATAAATAATTGGCGGGTTACTTGAGGGCGTAGTATAATAAAATTACAAAAAACACAGATTGATTCACATAATATTTAGGAGAATTGTATTTAAAAATATGAAAGTTCAAAACCCGATAATATATGCAGATTTTCCTGATCCTGACGTAATACGTGTGAAAGATGAGTATTATATGGTCAGCACCAGCATGCACTATATGCCGGGTTGCCCCATAATGAAGTCGCGCGATTTGGTTAATTGGGAGATAGTAAACTACGTTTTTGACATATTGGAAGATAGCTGCACACACAGCCTTAAAGATGGCAGAGGTGTATATGGTCTTGGTGCTTATGCGGCCTGTCTGCGCATCCACAATGGCATATATTATGTGTGCTTTTCTTGCTATGATTTGGATAAGCTTTATATATTTTCAACAGACGATATCGAAAACGGAATATGGGAGCGCACGGAGATTGAAGGAAAGCATGTAGATCCCAGCATTCTTTTTGACCAAGAGCGAGCCTATCTTATATATGGGCTCGGAAATATCTATATTAAAGAGCTGACTCACGATTTAAAGGGTGTTAAAGACGGCGGAAAAAAGCAGTTGCTTTTTACCACATCCAACGACAGCCTTATACTTCGCTGCGAGGGATGCAGGGCGTATAAAATAGGCGGATATTATTATCTTTTGTTTGTGGAGTGGCCAAAGCTTGCAAACTGGAGGCGTAGGCAGATATGCTATCGTGCAAAAGAGCTTTTTGGAGATTATGAGCGTCGCATCATATTGGATGATGATATGGGCTATAAAAACAGCGGTATAGCTCAGGGTTCGATATTTGACACGCCACGGGGCGCATGGTATGCAATGCTGTTTCAAGACCATGGTGCGGTGGGGCGCATACCCTATCTGCTTCCGATGAAATGGGAGGATGGGTGGCCTGTAATTGGAGACGATGGCAAAGCTATCAAAAGTTTTGAAACGGAGTTTTCACCATCATCAACTGAGAACTTTATCACAAGTGATGAATTTGATAGTGGCAAGAACATACTTAGACCACAATGGCAGTGGAATCACAATCCGGATAATAGCCTTTGGTCTCTTCACGAAAGACCGGGATATCTTCGCCTTAAAACAGGAGTAATACGAAGCAGAGTGCTTGCAGCACGCAACACACTCACACAAAAAACCAAAGGTCAGTCCTGCGCGGCATATGTGAAGCTTGATATCCGAGGTATGATAGGCGGCGACTATGCTGGCATTGTCGCACTTCAAAACAGTTTTGCCGCACTGGGAATTGAGGTCTCTGCAGATGATGAAAAATATGTGAGAATGAGCGTAAATGATGGAAACGGCGGCGAAAAAACTGTCGAGAAGATAAAATATAAACAAGATGAGATATATCTTAAAGCGCGGTTTTATTTTGAGGGCGGAACGGATATAGCGAAGTTTGAATATTCCGCAGACGGAGAAATCTGGCATGAGATAGGCGGACTTTTAAAGATGAGATTTTCGCTGGCGCACTTTACGGGGAGCAGGATAGGTTTGTTTAATTATGCGGCAATTAAAAGCGGCGGTTATGCGGATTTTGACTTTTTTCGCTTTTATGAAAACGCAGATATGATATAAAAAAACATTGAAGGAGTATAGGATATGAATTTAGACAAAGTAGCTTTTTTTAACCTCGGAGCATTTGAGAGCATACCGGGCATAGGTGAAAACGGCCTCGTTCGCTTGCCGGAAGGCGTGCGCTATAAGCTAAACGACTGGGCACGTCTGGTGGGTTCGGAGTCCATTGGCATAGAGGCGCGCTTTGTGACGGACTCTGACAGGATAGAGTTTTATGTTTCAATGCAAGCCCCCATGCACGTGGATACTGCGCAGATACGCGTATATAAAGGCAACTTCATGTGCCGCCCGATAACGGTGAGTGCGGGAAAAGTAACGCTCTGCCGTGTGGAGGCGCCGCCATCTTTTGCCGCAACCGATGAAAGAATGCTGGAGCGCGGCGGGTTTGCACCCAACGTATGGCGCATAGTGTTTGGAAACTCTGTTTTTGCTTTTCACGGCGTGAATGTATTCGGGCAAGATATACGTAAGCCCAATGAAAGCGAATTGCCAAAATACAACTGGCTTGCATATGGCTCATCTATTACGCACTCGTTTTTGGACGGATATCCATTTTTGGCGGCTCAGCGGCTTAAAGTGCAGGTGCAGGACAAAGGCTTGGGCGGCGGATGCCACATGGAAAAAGAAGTGGTTGACTACTTGTTGGATGAATGTGAGTTTGACTTTATCACATGTGAGCTAGGGATAAACATGAGGGAGATATTCACACCCGCGCAGTTTGAAGAGCGCGCAAGATATCTGCTCGGAAGGCTCGTGAAAATAGGAAAGCCAGCCCTCATCATAACCACTTTCCCGAACGGCTACTCGCTGGAATATGCGGCAAAGCCCAATGAGCACACATATAATGAGGCGGCATACAACGAGATACTGGTTAAACTGGTTGATGAAGCCGGTTGCCCGACGCTTAGCCTTGCACACGGATATGAACTGTTGGATGACGTGAACGGATTGAGCTGCGACTTGATACACCCGACAGGCTACGGGCATGCTGCAATGGGCATGAACCTTGCGGCGATACTGAAACCATTTCTTTTGGAATGTGGGCTGGATGTTGGGTGAAGGCCATATATTTAAAAAATAGTGACATTTAAGAGTATTATCATAGTTAAAATACCGCATATTTCAGGATATTTATTGCATTATATTTGGTACATATGATAATATAAAACAATAAAAGCGAAACGTTTCGCTTTTATTGTTGTGACACAGCTAATTACGCAACATCACGGGTTATTGCAAAAGACAAAAGCTTTGAATATGATTACAAAAGCCAGTTAGGCGCATACGTTAGTATATTTTTATAAAACACATAGTTGATTGACTTTATTATAGAAGTGGAGAAATTGATATGAGTATAGAATATGAAATTATGCAAGGACCATTTAAGCCCACTGTA
Organism: Christensenellaceae bacterium; assembly: GCA_963676355.1. Lineage (GTDB taxonomy): Bacteria > Bacillota > Clostridia > Christensenellales > UMGS416 > JAGLOK01. The sequence continues at coordinate 14,605 of OY781093.1, read as the reverse complement.
GAAAGCCTGAAAGATTTTGAATGCCCGGATTGGTTCCGCGATGCTAAATTTGGCATATGGAGCCATTGGGGACCACAGTCTGTACCGATGTTTGGCGACTGGTATGCCAGAAACATGTATATAGAAGGAAGTCCACAATTTATGTATCATTGGCGAAAATACGGACATCCTTCGAAATTCGGATATAAGGATATCGTAAAGCTCTGGAAAGCGGAGAAATTCGATCCGGCTGAGCTTATGGACTTGTTTGTGGAATCTGGTGCAAGATACTTCGTTGGGCAGGCGATGCATCACGACAATTTTGATAACTTTAACTCAGAACATAATGTATGGAATTCAACTAAAGTTGGGCCAATGAAAGATATATGCGCACTTTGGAAAGCGGAGGCGAAAAGACATGGGTTGCCTTTTGGACTTTCAGAACACTTAGGCGCATCTTATACATGGTTTTCATCTTCTCACGGTGCAGATAAGAAAGGTCCATATGCAGGCGTGCCATATGACGGAGCAGATCCTGCGAATGAGAGCCTTTACAGAGATAACGATAGCGAACATCTTATTACAGATGACGGATGGCATTGGTATACTAAAAACCCAAAATATCATGCAGACTATTTCCGCCGAATCAAGGATGTAATAGATAAGTTTCAGCCAGATTTACTTTATTCAGATGGAGAGGTCGCATTCCATGAAGTTGGATACGCAATTGTGGCACACTTATATAATACCAGTGCATCAGAGCACGAAGGACGCAATCAAGCGGTATATAATTTCAAGCAGCACGGAGCATATAATACTGCTCCCGGTATAACAAAAATAGGAGTGCTGGATATTGAGCGCGGTCTTTCAGCGGATCCGCTTCCCGAGCCTTGGCAAGACGATACCAGTCTTGGCGATTGGTTTTATAATGTACGGGATGTATATAAGACTGCAAGCGACGTGGCTGATACCTTGGTCGACATAGTATCAAAGAATGGCAATCTATTAATGAATGTTGCGCAGAAGCCGGATGGAACGATTGATGAAGAAACACGATATACGCTTAAACAAGTAGGTGCTTGGCTTAAGGAAAATGGAGAGGGTATTTACGGCACAAGACCATACATTAAACATAAGGAAGGAAAAACAGAGCTTTCAGGCGGCGCATTTAAGGAAGACAGTGCTGATTGGCAGCCTACGGATTTCCGATTTACGCAAAAGCAAGGAGCGATTTATGCCTTTATGATGCGCACCGGGAAATCAGATAAGGCGTTTATTCAGACCTTGGGAAGAAATACACAAGAAGAAGTTAAATCTGTTTGGGTGTCTGGTTGTCCCGCTGAATTTGAACAAAAAGAAGGAGCATTGCTGGTGAAACTTCCGGCCGGACTGAATGAATCAATGCCGGTCTGCATTAAGGCAGTATTTTAAGATAAGACCTTCAGAGATATAATTTTAGTGTAAAATAGTATTTGAAAAATACTTTCCATTAATGAAGCAACTACCTTTATTGTAGGAGAAGTCTATGCAAGCGTATAAGCTAAAACACATTAACAGTATTTTTAGTCGTCTGGTTCTAACTTTTTTGATAATCATGATACCTATATATGGACTGGGAATATATATTTATCAATGGGGATTAAATACTGTTAAAAATGAAATATCGAAATCAACGATTGCACAAGCTTCGTTTTATCTTGAAGGATTGGAAAATGAAATAGAAAGAATAAAAATACTGCAGTATGACTGTTTGAACGATGAAAATCTTAATAAGCTTGCTATTGAATGGGAGATAATGGACCAGTACGATATTATTGAATCAATGAGACAGCTGCATCAAAGGCTTTTTACAATACAAAACAGCAGCGAATATATCAAGAAGGTAAGTATATATATAGATCCTATCCAAAGAACAATTACCAGCGAGGCCGGAATCGAAACATTTAATACCGAAAAGTATGAAAATATGAGAGCACCTTTTGGGAAAAAAGGAGCACAAATTATAAGCTATGAAGGAGGGCTATATCTGAGCACTCTCCAAGAGCGCAATTATACATCGGGGAATCCATTATATCTTATCGAGATAGAGCTTGATATTGAGGCATTTAGGGAAGCACTGATACAGCTTAACACATATGAGCAAAGCGGTTTGTACTTGATGAACACCGATACTAACGAAATAATCATCGATATGTCTGATATGGAAGTTAGCGTATTCGAAGAAACTATTTCAGATGCAACAAGTGCTGATTCAAGCAGCATGATGACATACAAAATAGGTGACAACGAATACTATACAGTGTATGTAAAATCCAAATATCTGGACATGGATCTATTGAGATTTATACCCAAGGAGCTAGGCCTTATACCTCTTAATAATTTCTATACATGGGTCTGGGTATTTACTGTTTCGGCAATTATAATTATTATAATTTTTTCATACTATGCTTATCAGTTGATGTATAAGCCAATGCATAAGCTGATAGATTCATTCATGGAGGTGGAAAAGGGAAATCTGCTTGTAACTATCAGCCACGATGCGAAAAATGAATTTGGTTATCTATATAAGAGATTTAATGAAATGACTAAAAATCTTCGGACGCTTATCGACCAGGTATACAATCAGAAAATTCTTATGCAAAGAGCAGAGCTTAAGCAGCTGCAGTCGCAGATAAACCCACACTTTTTGTACAATAGCTTTTTTATGCTTAATACGATGGTTGTTACCAGCGATGAAAATCTTGTGAAATTCACAAAATATTTGGGGGAATATTTCAGATATATAACACGCAATACATCAGACTATGTACCGTTTACTGAAGAACTAAATCATGCAAAAATATATGCTAATATACAGCTTATGCGCTTTTCGAAAAGATTAAAAGTGGAATTCGGAAAGTGCCCGGAACAATACAAAGATTTTAGTGTGCCAAGACTAATTTTGCAGCCGATAGTAGAAAATGCTCTAGAGCATGGGTTGGGAAATAAAATGAAAGACGGTATAATAAAAGTGGACTTCTTCAATAGTGGTTCTGAGTTTGATATTATAGTAGAAGATAACGGGAATGATTTGTCCGATAAAGAATTGACAAATTTACAAAAATTACTGGAAGGCGAAGACGACGAAGCTGAAATTACGGGAATCATTAATATCCATAAGAGAATTAAGCTTGTTTTTGGCGATGGTAGTGGGATTAGTGTTTCAAGAAGCGAACTGGGTGGACTGAAAGTAAAAATGAAGTTCATGAAAAAAGGAGGAGATCGATATTTATAGGTTGCTGATAGTTGATGACGAAGAAATAATAGTTGACGGTCTCTATGAGATTTTTTCATTCATAAAAGAACTGGATCTGGACGTATATAGAGCGTATTCAGGTGCAGAGGCGATTGACTGGCTTAACCGTACTAGGTTTGATATCGTACTGACAGATATTAAAATGCCGGATATTGATGGATTGCAGCTGATGGATGAGATAATCAAAAACTGGCCACAGTGCAGAGTGATATTTTTAACCGGGTACAATGAATTTGACTATGTTTATAAGGCGATAAAGCACAAAAACGTCAGTTATATCCTTAAAACGGAAGACCCAGAAAAAGTAGTAACGGAAGTTGAAAATACGATTAAGGATATTGAAAAGGGAGTAAAAATCGAAAACCTTATTCATAAAGCCAAAGAACAGATGAATATGGTTAAAGACTTGTTTCAGAAAGATTATTTTACTCATTTGCTGCATAATGATACATCTGTTGAAATCAGTAAATCTCAATTTGAGCAGCTTTCTGTACCGCTATATTCGGATAAGCCGGTAATACTTCTTTTGGGACGAACTGACAATATATCACTGGACTTGTCTTACGGTGACAAAATTCAGCACCTAAATTCCATTATGTTTATATTAAATAAACATTTGAACACACATGTTAGAAGCGTAAACATAATGGATGACAATTATCGATTTATTCTCTTTTTGCAACCAAAAGGGTTAATTTCGGAATCTTCAGATGATGATGGCATGTCTTCTTACAATAGGATGTTTTCATTTTTAAAAGGAACGCTTGAGGGAGTTCAGACAATTTGTAAAAAGTCTTTGAATGCATCCATTAGCTTTGTTTTGGCAGACAAACCATGCAAATGGGAAGAAGTGCCGCATAAGTATTACGTGATGAGCCAAATGCTTAGCAACAGAAGGTCTGTAGGCAAAGAAATGATTCTCATAGACCACGATTTAAAGACGAAATCTGAGCTTGATGATTCAATCAATATGGTGGATGAAAGCATTTTGGATATAATTTTGCATCTTAAAAAGCTTGATACACTTGAACTGTATCTGGAATCCGGAGAAAAGGAGAAGTATTTTGATGAGCTGTCAGAACTTATGGATCCTTTAAAAATAATCAACGAAAAAGGCAATACTGCAGCATTGCTAGCATATTATAAGGTAACATTGAGTCTGTTGTCTTATGTTCATAGAACTAATTTATTCAATAAGCTCTCAATATATTTAGAGAAAAATAAGTTTATGCAATTAGATGCAGATAAAACTTGGAAAGATGCTATGGAGGATATCTATAATCTGTCCGAGGAGATATTTAAACATCAATTTGAGGAAGAAAAGACACAAGAGGATAATACAATAGCACTCATTCACAGGTTTATCGAAGGTCATCTAAATGAAGACCTTTCGCTTGTAAGGCTGGCAGAGCTGGTTTATCTTAACCCCTCATATCTATCGAGATTCTATAAGCTGTCAACAGGAACAAATCTTTCACATTACATAGACAGCACCAGAATAGAAAAAGCAAAGCAGCTGTTAAGAAATGAAAATTATAAAATATATGAGGTAGCGCGTGATGTGGGCTACGAAACCCCTGCATCTTTTACTAGATTCTTTAAAAAGATAGTAGGAATTTCGCCTCAGGAATATTTGGATATGGTAAAATCAATGAACAAAGAAGCCAAGCAGGCAGACGGCAAAGCAATTAATTAGACTTAGAGATTTGGAAAGCTTTTTGTAAGATTAATGACGATAAATCTATAGTATTTGATATAAAGGATCAATTGCAAACAACAAAGATAATTGATCGAAAAGTTAAATGCGATAAATATTGAATGAATATTTATTTTATATCCTTGGAGAATGAAATGAAGCAGAAAAAAAAGTTTGTGATATCTATTGTATTGTTGGGATTAGTTACTGTCATTTCTGCATGTGGGGCAGGCGTTGGGCAAGATGCTCAAATGTCTTCGTCCATGCAACCATCAGACAGCAATTACATAGAAGACCAAAAAGAAGATGGACCTTTTTCAAAATATGATCCGCCAATAGAGATATCATTTGTCCGAACTTTGGATGAAGATACTTCAAGTAATATTTTGCCCAGAACTCCGGGAGAAACACTTGAAGATAACAGGTGGTTAACGGCTTATTATGAGAAGTTGGGGATTAAAATAACATATGACTGGATAATAAAGGGTGGCTATAACAGTGATCCCTATATTCAAAAGCTGAATGTTTCTATAGCATCGGGGAATTTGCCGGATATTATTCCGGTCGAGTCCACTCAGCTTAAACAATTGGTGGATTCTAATATGCTTAAAGATCTCACTCCTTACTGGGACACTTATGCATCTGATATGCTCAAAGATATTTACACCTCGCAAGGCAAATTCATTCTTGGGTCTTCCACTTTTGATGGAAAATTACGTGCAGTGTCATCATCTACAGATGGATATAATGACGGAACTTTTATATGGATAAGGGCAGACTGGCTGAAAAAGCTTAATCTTTCGCCCCCTGAAAATATGAATGATCTTTTAAAGATTGCAGAAGCTTTTACAAATGAAGATCCTGACGGCAACGGGGCAGACGATACGTATGGTTTTGCAGTAACCAAAGATTTGCACAATGGCGTGCTTAGTTTAGCCGGATTTTTTGCAGGATACCATGCTTATCCAAGCATATGGATAGAGGATGACGCCGGTGAACTGGTGTATGGCAGTGTTTTACCAGAAATGAAGCAAGCGCTTAAGATTTTGGCTGATATGTATCAAAAAGGACAGATAGACAGAGAATTTGGTATCAAGGATCTCAGCAATGTTCGCAATAGCATTGCAGATGGTAAAATTGGGATTGAGTTTGGCGAACAGTGGAACCCCATGTATCCACTTATTAGTAGTTTTAACAATGACCCCGAAGCTGATTGGACAGGTTATGCGCTCGTATCTGCAGATGAGAAGCCGGCATATTCTCCTTCAGCATTAGGTGAAACCATTTTTTATGCGGTAAATAGCGAATGTGAGCACCCTGAAGCACTACTAAAACTACTGAACACACACATTGAACTATGTTGGGGTGAAACGAGTGATTTTGATTATTATTATATGCCTGAAGAAAATGAAAGCGTAGGAGTATGGAAGTTCTCTCCTGTTTTTCCCGCGATTCCTTTAAAAAATACTAAAGCTTTTGTGACCTTAGAGGCTGCTAGAAAAAACAACTCTTTTGAACAGCTAAAAGGAGAAGCCGCAGCAATCCAAAGAAATATTGAAGCATATCAAAACGGTGATTTATCCCAATGGGGCTGGTTTAAGATTTATGGCCCAAACGGAGTTTATAAACATGTACTTGAGTATCAAGAAAATAACTTATATATGAGAGACAGGTTTAATGGTGCGCCAACGCCAACAATGAGCATAAGTATGAATACTCTAAAGCAAAAAGAAAGAGAGGTTTTTGTTAAAATTGTTATGGGTGCTACCGATATTGATGAGTTCGACAAGTTTGTAGGTGATTGGTATCAGGTGGGAGGTAGAGAAATTACCAGAGAGGTAAATGAATGGTATGATTCTCAGCGATGATAGCAGAGTGTTATGGACATCAGAAAGAGTAGCGGGTAAATATAAGATAAACAAGTAAAAACAAGTAAATGGAATTATGATAAACAATCTTTTACAATAATAAATGTGCTTAAATTAAGCAAATTCATATAGAATCCTTCGAATTTCACGGTAAATTTTTTTGATAGTTATGTTGTTTTTTAGAAGAGCATCGTATGATTTTGATCATATAATTATAAGCACTACATGTTATTGATAATAAGATAGTATTCACACAAAGAGCATAATTCGTTTGATATGGCGTAGTCATACAAATAATAAAAAGAATTTCAGGTGTTTTTAAAAATACCGACTTAGTATGTATATTCATCAATTTAGGAGGATAGAAAGTAAATGAAAAATATCATTATAAATACAGACGTAAAAAAGGCAACCATTAGCAGGCATATATACGGACATTTTGCCGAACATTTAGGAAGATGCATATATGGCGGAATATGGGTCGGGGAGGACTCTGATATTCCAAATATCAAAGGATACAGAACAGATGTAGTAGAAGCCCTTAAGCGGCTTAATATTCCCAATCTGAGATGGCCGGGTGGATGCTTTGCCGACACATACCATTGGAAAGACGGCATAGGCCCTAAGGAGAGCAGACCTTCTATGATAAACACTCATTGGGGCGGTGTGGTGGAAAACAATCATTTCGGCACTCACGAATTTATGGATTTTTGCACGCTTATAGGAGCAGAGCCTTACATATGTGGTAATGTCGGAAGCGGCACTGTTCAGGAAATGCAGCAGTGGGTGGAGTATATCACGTTTGACGGAAAATCGCCGATGGCTGATTTGCGCAGAAAAAACGGACGTGAAGAGCCGTGGAAATTGAAATATTTTGGAGTAGGAAATGAAAATTGGGGCTGCGGTGGCAATATGCGCCCTCAGTACTATGCTGATTTATATAAAAGATATGCGTCATATGTGCAAAACTTTGGCGATAATAAAGTCTACAAGATTGCAGGCGGGGCAAATGAGGCAGATTATGAATGGATGGAAGTGCTGATGCGCGAAGCGGGCCATATGATGGATGGCCTTAGCGTACATTATTATTCTGCTGCTGGTGACTTCTGGAACGAAAAGGGATCATCCACAGACTTCGGTGAAGAAGGCTGGTTTAAGACATTTCAGAGAACTCTGTTCATGGACGAAATGCTGACAAGACACAGCACAATTATGGATAAGTATGACCCGGATAAGAAAGTTGCGTTGATTGTGGATGAGTGGGGAACGTGGTATGATCCGGAGCCTGGAATGAACCCGAGGTTTTTATTTCAGCAAAGCACTTTGCGTGACGCATTGGTCGCGGCTGTCAATTTCAATATTTTTAATAATCATTCTGATAGGGTGAAGATGGCAAACATAGCTCAAATGGTAAACGTTTTGCAGTCCATCATACTGACAGAAGGAAACAAGATGGTTCTTACACCCACTTATTATGCTTTTGAAATGTATAAGGTGCATTTTGATTCTCAATTGCTAGACATTGATTTTGAAAGTCCTAAATATAGCTTTGATAATAAAGAACTGCCTCAGTTGAGTGTTTCATCTTCGTTGGATAAAAACGGGTATATTCACATGACATTATGTAACATTAACCCAAGCGAAGATATGGACATTAAACTTGAGCTCAGAGGGTGCAATGCGGAAAATGTGACAGGAAAAATTATTACAGCCGATAAGATGAATGCAAAGAATACTTTCGAGGACAAAAGCGAAGTAGGAATAAATAATTTTGACCAAGCGGAAATCACTTCGGATGGCTTGAAATTAGTTATGCCTGCAAAATCGATAGTTATGCTTGAAATTAAATAAAACTTATTAAATGAAGAATTATAGAAGGGACTAATTATGAAGATTAATGTAAGCCAAAAAACAAACGGAAAAATAGATAAATACTGGACAAGATGCATAGGCAGCTGTCATGCGGCAACCGCACTGAGAGAGGACTGGCGAAAGCAACTTAAAATATGCAAAGATGAATTCGACTTTGAGTTTGTGCGTTTTCACGGAATATTTGATGATGACATGAGCACGTGCCTGCGAGATAGTGAAGGAAAGTTGGAGTATTCATTTTTCAACGTTGATTCGATTTTTGATTTTCTGCTAAGTATCGGGATGAAGCCTTTTATTGAGATGAGCTACATGCCTGAAGCGCTTGCATCTGGTCCTGACACTGTTTTTCATTACAAAGGCAATATCACACCACCAAAGGATTACGATGAGTGGGGGGCACTTTGTGGTGCACTTGCAGCACATTTGGTGGAACGTTACGGCATAGAAGAAGTTCAAAGATGGTTTTTTGAAGTGTGGAACGAACCAAATCTTAAAGATCTTTTTTGGTCGGGAACTATGGAAGAATATCTGGAGCTTTACAAGAGTGCTGCGATAGCTATAAAAAAAGTTGACCAAAGATTGCCTGTTGGAGGCCCTTCTACTGCAATAAACGCTTGGATTCCGGAAACGATAGAATTTTGCCAAAAGAATAATCTTGCGCTTGATTTTATTACCACACACCACTATCCAACGGATTCTGGATTCGGGCTTGGGCTTGAAATGGAAGAGCAGATGGCGCGCTCGGAACGCAACGTATTGCACACAAGCCTCGTTAAGGCTCTTGAGGAAGCGGGATCTATTCCGTTATTTTACACAGAATGGAACAGCTCGCCAAGCCCAAGGGACAGATATCATGATGCATCATATTGTGCTTCTTTTGCTGCAAAAAACATCATGGATAATCTAGGGCTTATAGATATATATTCTTTCTGGACATTCACCGATATTTTTGAAGAGTGCGGATTTAGCTCACTGCCTTTCCACGGAGGTTTTGGACTTTTAAACATCAATGGAATACCTAAGCCTTCATATCGTGCTTTCCAACTCCTTAACGGACTAAAGGGAGACAGGCTTGAGGCTAGTGCAGAAGATACAAGTTCTTTGGTGGATTTTGCGGCCTCTAAAGATGATTGTTGCACAACTGTTTTGGTTACGAATTTCAATGTGCTCAACGCACCGATAGAACCTGTAAAAGTAAGCTTGCGTGTGGAGGGTGCGGCTAACTATAAACAAGCATGGATTGAGCGTATTGATGACATGCATGCGAACCCTAAAAAAGCATGGAAAGAAATGGGCAGCCCGACATACCCGACAAAAGAACAAATACAGGAGCTAATGGTAAAATCAGAAATGGTAAAAGAAAAAGCTGACTGTGTCGCAGATGGAAACGATTTGATGGTTAATTTCGAAATACAACCTCATTCAGTAGTCAGGATAACACTGTCCTAGGACAACTGTCTGCCATAAGAATACAAGTAGAAAGCAATATTAATGAAAGATAAAACGTATAAAGAGTGTAACAATTGTCCGGAAAGCGTTCATATCACCGACAGCCAGATTGAGCAGCAGATGGAGATTGTTCGAAAATCGGGAGTTCCGATTACACAAGATAGCCTGTATAGCGAACGGATAGAGATTTGCCGCAATTGCGAACAGCTGGTTTACGGGACAACATGCATGAGCTGCGGGTGCCTTGTTAAGGTACGCGCACTCAACGCATTAAGGATTTGCCCCCATCCATCAGGAGCAAAGTGGTAGAGAACATGGTTTGTTATAAATAATATAAAGCATATCAATTTTTTTCTTAGTTGATTTAATTTTTAACAAAATTTATATAACCACAAACAAATAATTATGACAGCAATTTGGAGGCTGTCATTTTTACTATAGCGAAAAACATAATTTAGCAATTAAGAAGACGAAAACCAGAATAAAAGGTCATTTGTTTCATTTTTCAGTAGTTTTTTAAAAGCTGGCTTTTGCAGTCTAATATGGAAAAAGATAAAAATATAATAACAAGTAAAAATGATAAGTATATTTTTGGCGAATGTCTAGAAAATAGATAAGAATGTAAAAAGGTGATAATAGAAACTTAGTAAAATGCTATATATAATTACATTGTGGTTATTCACCGTCATTTCAACCAAAATATTACCAAAATAATTAACAGAATTTCCATATGTGAAAAATCACATGTATTGGGTAAAAAAGAAAAAGAAATTAAAAAATTATGAGAATTTAAGGGGGAAGCTGGATGAATATTTCCACAGGGAATTACAATTTGCACTTTAAAAATGGTGCAATAGAAGTGCTTCGAGATGGAAGGGTTGTATATTTTAATAAAAGACCAATTTACGCTTTTATTAAAACCGCGTTGTCAATCACTGAATTTTATGATGAAGCATATGAAGATGTCTTGCAAAGCGAAGGACAGATTGTCGCGACAGGCGTCTTGAAATCTCCTACTGGATCTGAGCTTTCTTTCACAGACACATATGAAGAAATTGAATCCTGCATCAAAGTCAGCAGGAGTGTTACTGTTCTTAAAAATATAGATGATATGGGCTTTGCCTCAAAAATATCTTTTGTAATGGCGGATTCATATGAAGTTCGTGATTACAACTATTTCTCTCCGGCTAACTGGTATCGTCAAAATGAATTTACAGCTCCGCATGTGATGGGATACGATCTTGATTGCGAGTATTTCTGGCGCAACGAAGTCAACTTTACACTTCCTCTTTTCGCCGCACAAAACAAAGCTTCAGGAGAGATGGTAATGTTGTCGCGTTGGGCATCTGACGTGGGTATGAGAGATCAAAACTTTGTCAGATCCGAACATATAGTGGATCGCAAGTTTAGTATAGGGGCGATAGGGATAAGCAAACCGGAAAACAAAACGTTAAATTACCTTTATTACGGTTTCCCTCTGCGCAAAGAAATAGATACAGTTCGAGATGGCCTTACAATCGACTATGTATATCCCGGAGTGGATGGACAGATGCCCAGAAGAAGGGGATATAATGTTGACTATGACATGGACACCAAAACCATGACAAGAACTTTCCATCCTATGGAGGAAGGTTTCTCACATAGTTTTGCTGTTGCCGTGAACTTTGGACAGTATGATGGATTTTATCCAATGATGCGCGATGCTTGGAGAAGCGTTTATGCAAGGCTTAAAGACGATGTATATAAGGTTGACAATGAGCTTCAATACCGCAACTGCATGAAATCACTTACAAAGCTTACGCGTCAATACGGCGATTCATGGGGACTGCCTTTTTCATGCCAGCTTCCTCAAATGGACGTATCCAGCATATCCTTTCAGTTTGGATTTGTGGGTCAGCAGCCAGGTATCGGATATCAGTTAATCCGCTATGGCGATATGGAAAATGAGAGCGAATCTTATGAAAAAGGTATCAATATAATCGATTTCTGGGTGAGGACAGCAATGACAGATATCGGTGCTCCTCAAAACTGCTACAATCCCACAATAGAGGGATTTGAACCTATGCCATTCTGGACCAGAATGATAGCCGACGGTCTTGAAAACATACTTGATGCATATGTTTATATGAAGAAAAAAGGAGAAAACCGTCCTGAATGGTTGGAATTCTGCCAAAAATCAGCTGACTGGTTGGTTCGCATTCAAAACGAAGATGGCAGTTACTACCGCGCTTATAATACAAGCGATGGATCCAAGCGCATGGACTCCAAGGCCAATACAATTAGCGTAGTAAGGTTTTTGATTCAGTACTATCTTGTAACTGGTGATGAAAAGTACAAACAAGCCGCACTTCGGGCCGGTGACTGGTCATACAATAACACTTACATGAATATGGAATACAGAGGCTCCACATGTGATAATGCCGACATCATTGACAATGAGTCGGGAATTTATGCGATGTTTGGATTCTTGTCATTATATGATTTAACGGAAGATGACAAGTGGCTTAAAGCCCTTATTGGAGCTGCAGATTACACAGAGACATGGACATATATGTGGTCTTTCCCGGTTAAAGTATTGTGGCCTAATCATCCGTTTAATAAAAACTCAATCAGCGGACAAAGCCCCGTCACTGTTGGCGGAGGCGGCGGAGATATGTATATGGCAGCTTGTGCATATATTTACTACAGGCTATATGTAATAACAGGTGATGAGCATTACAGGGACTATGCAGAATTTATACACAACAATACTCGTCAAGCCAATGATGTGGACGGCAGCTTCGGATATGCCCTTCCGGGAATGTCCCATGAGGGAGGAAGATTTGGCGATCAGGTATTTGAAAGCCACTACCACTGGCTGCCATGGGTTACATATGTGGAAATCGACCCGACTTCACGCCTGTATGATACTTTCGGTGCGTACGATATAGAAGGCGCAGAAAAACTGAGTCCTGAAGAAAGAGCTGTAAGGAATAGGATTTACGACACATATGCGAAAGGCTTAAAATAATTGATTTATTTTATCGGTCCAAAGAGGACGGCAAGAAGATGGCTGACCTCTTAAGAGCGATTAAGAATAGTTACATGAACTTTAGAGAAAATAAAAGGAAGGGAGGTGACTGACAAAGAATTTAGCAAAAGTAGTACATAAGTAGAAGAACAGAAATTCAAAGAATAATTCCGTTCCTGCAAAAGTACTTTGTTAAGGGTATTATGATCGGCGCTGTTAAGGCTTGATTTTGCATTTGTAAGTAGAAGGGTGTATCTGTAAAAAGGTAAGAGAACAAAGAATTCACCCAATATTCTTTTGAAGAATTAAGAAAAGGAAATTATTTTTTAAATAACAAAATTAACGGCGGCCGGCTTAAGTGGGCCGCCGTACTGGATAGAACAACTAATGAAGGTAAACATGGGAAGAAAAACAACCATTACAATACACCCAAAGTTTAAAATAGGAGATATATCACCACTTCTTTACGGTGCATTTTTAGAACCAATCGGTTTTATGGTTAACGGAAATATGTATAATCCCAAACATACTAGCGCGAATGAAAAAGGATTTAGAGGCGACATTGAAGCTTCAAACTCATACGAGAATCCTGATAATGTACTGCCGAGCATAAGCTCTATGTCCAAGTATAAAAATGGGAAAGTTAAGACAACTGTTAAAAAGCTTTCTTGGCATAATATCATTTTCAAGTCTCTCAATATCGTATTAAATAAAACTATTTTATGTAATTTTTTGCAGCCATCGCCAATGCAGTTATATTCTCTTTTGGTGTGCCGGGTGATGTACCGCCGCCGGCTGAAAGTATAAGTTTTCCGCCCGCACTTATGTCCAAGCATTTTTCTGCCGCCTCTTTAACATCCAGTGCACTGCCACTAGCCAATATATCAAGAGGTGCAACATTGCCAATAAGGCTAATGCGTTCTCCAACAAGCTGACGTACTAAAGCAATATCTTTCATGTGAGTAAAGTTGAATGCATCTATCCCCATCTCGTTGAGATATTTATAGCAGGCAGAGTTGTCAGTATCGTTATGATATATTCTAAATGCATTCGGAAACGCCTCGAATATTTTTTTCATATATGGATGAGCAAACTCCAGATAGTCCTCTTCCGACAGCATTCCCACAACATCGTCAAGCACCAATATGCCCTCTGCATCCGGCAGGCAATCAGCCTGCGCATTAAGCCAGTCAATCGTAAGCTGTGCAGTTTTTTTAATCAATTTATGCGTCTTTTCGGGATAAATTTTCACTGCAACCAAAAATTCACTCAATCCCATCATATGTGAAGCCGTGGTAAGAGGCCCTCTGGCTGCCACTATCTTTATCTGCTCTCCTACCTCGCTTGCCTTTTCATGTGCAAACTTATAATTACTTAATGCAAACGGCATGAGTCCGTCGGTTTTAGGATTGGGTTGCGGCAAATCAATAAGCAGG